>NZ_CP146357.1:0-457500 GCF_039789245.1 Leminorella grimontii
GTGTCACTTTCTCTTTGGCAGCAGTGCCTTGCCCGACTGCAAGATGAATTACCTGCCACAGAATTCAGCATGTGGATCCGCCCGCTGCAGGCGGAACTGAGTGACAATACGCTCGCTCTTTACGCGCCCAATCGCTTTGTGCTCGACTGGGTTCGCGATAAGTATCTGAACAACATCAACGCGCTGCTTAACGACTTTTGTGGGACTGAAGTCCCAAAGCTTCGTTTTGAGGTCGGAGCCAAGTCGGTGGCTCCCGCTCGCGGCGTGAAGAAGGCGGCGCCCAGCGGCGCAGAGCCGGCGGAAAGCGCTCGCTCGGCGGCCGTGCGGCCAAGCTGGGAGAACGCGTCGTCTCAGCCCGAGCTGGCCTACCGCTCCGGCGTTAATCCCAAGCATCAGTTCGACAACTTTGTCGAGGGTAAATCCAACCAGTTGGCGAGAGCCGCGGCGCGCCAGGTGGCCGATAACCCCGGCGGCGCCTACAATCCGCTGTTCTTATACGGCGGCACCGGTTTGGGTAAAACCCACCTGCTGCACGCGGTCGGCAACGGCATTATCGAACGTAAGCCCAACGCTAAAGTGGTTTACATGCACTCCGAGCGCTTCGTTCAGGACATGGTGAAGGCGCTGCAAAACAATGCGATAGAAGAATTTAAGCGCTACTACCGTTCCGTTGACGCGCTGCTTATCGACGACATTCAGTTTTTTGCCAACAAAGAGCGCTCGCAGGAAGAGTTTTTCCACACCTTCAACGCGCTGCTAGAAGGTAACCAGCAGATCATTTTGACCTCCGATCGCTACCCGAAAGAGATCAACGGCGTTGAGGATCGTCTGAAATCCCGCTTCGGCTGGGGCCTGACGGTGGCGATCGAGCCGCCGGAGCTGGAAACCCGTGTGGCTATCCTGATGAAAAAGGCCGATGAGAACGACATTCGCCTGCCGGCGGAAGTGGCGTTTTTCATCGCCAAGCGCCTGCGTTCCAACGTGCGGGAGCTGGAGGGCGCGCTCAACCGGGTTATCGCCAACGCCAACTTTACCGGCCGCGCAATTACCATCGACTTCGTGCGCGAAGCGCTGCGCGACCTGCTGGCTTTACAAGAAAAGCTGGTGACTATCGATAACATTCAGAAAACCGTCGCCGAATACTATAAAATCAAAATCGCCGACCTGCTTTCCAAGCGCCGCTCCCGTTCGGTCGCCCGACCGCGCCAAATGGCAATGGCGCTGGCAAAAGAGTTGACCAACCACAGCCTGCCGGAAATCGGCGACGCGTTTGGCGGTCGGGATCACACTACGGTGCTGCACGCTTGTCGTAAAATTGAGCAGCTGCGTGAAGAAAGCCACGACATTAAAGAAGATTTCTCTAACTTAATCAGAACACTATCATCATAACGCTTATGAAATTTATCATTGACCGCGAACATTTGTTAAAGCCGCTGCAACAGGTTAGCAGCCCGCTGGGTGGCCGTCCTACGCTGCCCATTCTCGGCAATCTTCTGATTCAAGTGACGGAAGGCTATTTACTGCTAACCGGTACTGACCTGGAAATGGAGATGGTCGCACGTATTAGCCTGACGCAGCCCCATGAACCGGGCGCTATCACCGTGCCGGCGCGGAAGTTTCTCGATATTTGCCGCGGCCTGCCCGACGGCGCGGAAATCAGCTTTACGCTGGAAAACGACCGCGTGCTGGTTCGCTCCGGGCGCAGCCGCTTCTCGCTTTCTACGCTGCCGGCGGCGGACTACCCGAATCTGGACGACTGGAAGAGCGACGTAGAGTTTACGCTGCCGCAGGCGACGCTCAAGCGCCTGATTGAAGCGACCCAGTTCTCTATGGCCCATCAGGACGTGCGCTACTACCTCAACGGTATGATGTTTGAAACCGAAGGGGAAGAGCTGCGCACCGTCGCGACGGACGGCCACCGCCTGGCGGTCTGCTCGATGTCCGTCGGCCAGAAGCTGCCGCCTCACGACGTTATCGTGCCGCGCAAAGGCGTTCTGGAGCTGTTCCGCCTGCTGGACAACAGCAACGACGTCAGGCTGCAAATCGGCAGCAACAACATTCGCGCCCACGTCGGCGACTTTATCTTCACCTCCAAGCTGGTCGACGGCCGCTTCCCCGACTATCGTCGCGTTCTGCCCAAAAATCCGGACAAAACGCTGGAAGCCAACTGCGATGAGCTCAAGCAGGCGTTTTCTCGCGCGGCCATCCTCTCTAACGAGAAGTTCCGCGGCGTGCGGCTGCATCTGAATCAGAACCAACTGAAGATCACGGCCAACAACCCGGAGCAGGAAGAGGCGGAAGAGATCCTCGACGTACGCTACGACGGCACCGATCTGGAAATCGGCTTTAACGTCAGCTACGTGCTGGACGTGCTCAACGCCCTGAAGTGCGAAGAGGTGAGAATGCTGTTGACGGACTCGGTGTCCAGCGTACAGCTGGAAGACTGCGATAACGTCAGCGCAGCCTACGTTGTTATGCCTATGCGCCTGTAAGCGGAGCTCACGTCGTATTTAAATGGCATTAACCCGCTTACTGATCAACGATTTCCGCAACATTATGTCGGCAGACCTGACTCCGTCTGCCGGCTTTAATTTTTTTATTGGCCCTAACGGCAGCGGAAAGACCAGCGTATTAGAAGCGGTATACGCGCTGGGGCACGGTCGCGCCTTTCGCAGCCTGCAAACCGGGCGCGTAGTGCGGCATGAGCAGCAGGAATTTGTATTACATGGTAGAATAGCCGACGGCGGCGAACGCGAGCTGTCGATTGGTCTGCGTAAAAGTCGGTTGGGGGATACGCTGGTGCGTATTGACGGCAGCGACGGGCACAAAGTGTCTGAATTGGCTCAGCTTTTACCTATCCAGCTGATAACGCCGGAAGGCTTTACGCTATTGAACGGCGGGCCGAAGTACCGTCGGGCCTTTTTGGACTGGGGATGTTTTCACAGCGAGCCCCATTTCTTTCACGGCTGGAATAACCTCAGGCGGCTGCTGAAGCAGCGTAACGCCGCGCTGCGTCAAACCCAACGCTATTCGCAGATCCGCCCGTGGGACAAAGAGATCGTCCCGCTGGCGACGCAGGTGAGCGAGTGGCGCGCGGCCTACGCCGAGGCAATCGCGCAGGATATTACTCAAACCTGCAGCGCGTTTTTACCGGAGTTTTCGCTGTCGTTCTCTTTTCAGCGCGGTTGGGATAAAGAGTGCGACTATGGCGAACTGCTCGAACGGCAGTTTGAGCGCGATCGGGCGTTGACCTATACGGCGTCCGGCCCGCACAAGGCGGATTTCCGCATTCGGGCGGACGGCGTGCCGGTCGAAGATATGCTGTCTCGCGGGCAGCTTAAGTTACTGATGTGCGCACTGCGCTTGGCTCAGGGTGAGTTCCTTACTCGCCAGAGCGGACGCCGTTGCCTGTATCTTATCGATGATTTTGCCTCTGAGCTTGACGTTCAGCGCCGCAAGCTGTTGGCTGACCGCCTGAAAGCGACCGGCGCACAGGTGTTTGTCAGCGCCGTCAGCGCTGAGCAGATTGCTGACATGATGGACAAAAATGGCAGGATGTTCTTAGTAGAACATGGCAAAATACAGCATCAACCACAGGATTTAGAGTGAGCGAGAAACGCTAATGTCGAATACATATGATTCCTCAAGTATCAAGGTGTTAAAAGGTCTGGACGCGGTTCGTAAGCGACCGGGAATGTACATCGGTGACACGGACGACGGAACCGGCCTGCACCACATGGTATTTGAGGTTGTCGATAACGCGATCGACGAGGCGCTGGCGGGTTACTGTAAGGATATCGTAGTCACCATCCACAGCGATAACTCTGTCTCCGTACAGGACGACGGCCGCGGTATTCCGACGGACATCCACCCCGAAGAGGGCGTGTCGGCGGCGGAGGTTATCATGACCGTACTGCACGCCGGCGGCAAGTTTGACGATAACTCGTATAAAGTTTCCGGCGGCCTGCACGGCGTAGGGGTATCGGTAGTGAACGCGCTGTCCGATAAGCTGGAGATGGTTATCGATCGCGGCGGCAAGGTCTACCGACAAATCTATCGTCACGGCGTGCCGGAAGCGCCGCTTGCGCCTATCGGCGAGAGCGATAAAACCGGTACCCGCATTCGCTTCTGGCCAAGCCCGGACACCTTTTCCAGCAATCTGGAATTCCAGTACGACATTCTGGCCAAGCGCCTGCGCGAGCTGTCGTTTTTGAACTCCGGCGTTTCTATCAAGCTAAACGATGAGCGCGACGATAAGCACGATCACTTCCACTATGAAGGCGGCATCAAGGCGTTTGTCGACTACCTGAACCGCAACAAGAATCCGATCCATCCGTCGGTGTTTTATTTCTCCAACGAGAATAAAGAAGGCATCAACGTAGAGGTTTCTCTGCAGTGGAACGACGGCTTCCAGGAAAATATCTACTGCTTTACCAACAACATTCCGCAGCGCGACGGCGGTACTCACCTGGCCGGCTTCCGCGCCGCGATGACCCGCACGCTGAATAACTATATGGAAGCGGAAGGCTATAGCAAAAAGGCGAAAATCAGCGCCACTGGCGACGACGCCCGTGAAGGCCTGGTTGCCGTTGTTTCCGTTAAGGTGCCGGATCCCAAGTTCTCCTCTCAGACCAAAGACAAGCTGGTGTCTTCCGAAGTGAAGTCTGCCGTTGAATCCGTTATGGCGGAAAAGCTGTCTGAATACCTGCTGGAAAACCCCAGCGACGCTAAAATCGTCGTCGGCAAGATTATCGACGCCGCGCGCGCGCGCGAAGCCGCCCGTAAGGCGCGGGAGATGACTCGCCGCAAGGGCGCGCTGGACTTGGGCGGCCTGCCCGGCAAGCTGGCGGACTGCCAGGAGCGCGACCCGGCGCTGTCTGAACTCTATCTGGTGGAAGGGGACTCGGCGGGCGGCTCTGCCAAGCAGGGGCGTAACCGTAAGAATCAGGCGATCCTGCCGCTGAAGGGCAAGATCCTCAACGTCGAGAAGGCGCGCTTTGACAAGATGCTCTCCTCGCAGGAAGTCGCGACGCTGATTACCGCACTGGGCTGCGGCATTGGTCGCGACGAGTACAATCCGGACAAGCTGCGCTATCACAGCATCATCATCATGACCGATGCCGACGTCGACGGCTCGCACATCCGTACGCTGCTGCTGACGTTCTTCTATCGTCAAATGCCGGAAGTCATCGAGCGCGGCTATGTCTATATCGCTCAGCCGCCGCTGTACAAGGTGAAGAAAGGCAAGCAGGAGCAGTACATCAAAGACGACGAGGCGATGGATCAGTATCAGATTACCACTGCACTGGACGGCGCTGCGCTGCACGTTAACCCGCATGCGCCCGCGCTGGCCGGCGAACCGTTGGAGCGCCTGGTTGCCGAGTACTATGCAATTGAGAAGATGTTTAAGCGCATGGAGCGCCGCACGCCGATGGCGCTGCTGAACCAGTTGGTATACCAACCTACGCTGACGGAAACGCTGATGGCCGACAGGGCGTCGGTTCAGTCCTGGGTCGATGCAACCGTAGCGACGCTGAACGAGCGCGAGCAGCACGGCAGCGCTTATATCGCCGACGTGCGTGAAAACGCCGAGCGCGGCGTATTTGAGCCGGTTATTGGCGTTCGCACCCACGGGGTAGATACCAACTACCCGCTGACCGTCGATTTTGTGCTCGGCAGCGAATACCGCAAGATTTGCCAGCTCGGCGAACAGCTGCGCGAACTTATCGAAGACGGCGCCTTCATCGAACGCGGCGAGCGCCGCCAGCCGGTAGCCAGCTTCGCGCAGGCGATCGACTGGCTGGTGAAAGAGTCGCGCCGCGGCCTGACTATCCAGCGCTATAAAGGACTGGGCGAGATGAACCCCGAACAGCTGTGGGAAACCACCATGGACCCGCAGGGCCGCCGCATGCTTCAGGTGACCATCAAGGACGCCATCGCCGCTGACCAGCTGTTCACCACGCTGATGGGCGATGAAGTTGAACCACGCCGCGCCTTTATCGAAGAGAACGCGCTGAAGGTGGCGAACCTCGACGTGTAGCGGGGCGATTGCCTAAGAGTAAAAGCAGAAAGGCAGCCTGTGGGCTGCCTTTCTTATATAAACAAGGGCCCTTAATATAGCCATTGTCATGAATCACATTGATATTTGTGCCGCTCCGACGCCTCATGGATATAGTGAAGACTATCTGACCATAGACGGTATCCCTATCGTTGATTGTCTGGAACAGTGGGTTTCAGAGAGCAAACACGATGCCCTGCCTCCTCTTAAGAGTCTAAAAGGGCTGTATCCGGCCTGGGGGCCGGAAATGATGTGTCGAGGAGAGCGGCTATTTATTCAGGAGCTGCTGCAAAGCCCATTAACGCAAAACGTGCCGATTCTGGTCTGTGAAGACGATCTGGACTTAAGCTGTCTGGTTATTGTCGCTAAAGTTCGTAAAGAGGCAGAGACAGTGCATTGGGACGGTATCGGCCTGTTTCAGCCCGTAGGCATGAACAATGAAGATGAGGTGATGTCTGGGATGCTGCGGTTTGGCGAACGGTGGCGAGGCTGGGTGAGCGAACGCTGGGACGAAGAGCGGCTGATGCGCTGTAGGAACTATGTGAACCGCTTTTTACAGCGGGATGAAAATATCCTTTGGATAGCGCATCCCGGCTGGAGGTTTGAGAAAAGGGCGTGGGAACAGTGCGTATCTTTTTATCAGAGCCTGACTTAGCTACTTCTTAGCCTCAGGCTTCTTATACCCCGAATCCCTCATCTGCCCGCTGGCCCGCTTCTGTTTGTCTGATTCGGACACCTTTTTTCGGGAGGATTCTCGCCCGTTGGTGGAGCGGTAGTAGTCGTAGGGCAACAGTACGGTGTCGAGAACGGCGGTAAACGGCATGTCGAGAACCACCAGCGAGCGCATCAGCCAGCCGCTGTTATCGTTCTGGAGCTCATTGACGTTGTGTTCGACGCCGGGGTAGTAGCCTTCGTAGGGCGCGACGTGGCCCATGATGCTGGAACAGCCCGACAGTGAAAACATCGTTGCGCTGGCGAAAGTCGTCAATAGCGTACGTTTTATGCTAACCACCATTCGTTGCCACCCACAAATCGGTTATTAAGGCCGGATTCGTTCCCTGAAGTTCGAAGACACAGAGTTATAACATTCATCTCAGAAAATGAGAATAAGCGATATCTCATAATGCTACGCCGCCGTCATTAATTAGGCGGGGCGCAGCCTGAGAAGAAAATCAAAGTCCACTATTGAAATGCGTCCCGGTGTCCCCATTTATTAAGTGTAGCTGAGAAGGTTTATGCCGAATGAGGGTAAACCGCTATTTAAACCGTTCGTCCAATGGTGGAGAACGGGAATTATCACCTCGCTGATGAGTTAGGAGGCTTTGTATCTATGCGTAACTTTGACCTGTCCCCGCTGTTTCGTTCCGCCATTGGTTTCGACCGCCTGTTAAACACCCTTGAGTCTGGATTAAATCAGGGCAACGGCGGCTATCCTCCCTATAACGTCGAGCTGGTCGACGAGCACCACTACCGCATTGCGATTGCGGTTGCGGGCTTTGCCGAAAGCGAGCTGGACATCACCGCCCAACCGAATATGTTGATCGTACGTGGCGCAAAGCAGGGGCAGCAGCCGGAAAAGACCTATCTCTATCAGGGGATCGCCGAGCGCAATTTCGAGCGCAAATTCCAACTGGCCGAGCATATTCAGGTAGAAGGCGCCCATTTGGAAAACGGCCTGCTCTATATCGAGCTGGCGCGCGTTATCCCTGAGGCCTCCAAGCCGCGCCGTATCGACATTAAGTAATTAAGGCTTGGCAAAAGCCGAAGAGATTTAATCGCCTGCCGTAACGGGGGCAAACTTTACTCGCTTCAAAGAAGGAGTTAATACCATGCGTAACTATGATTTATCACCCTTACTTCGTCAGTGGATCGGCTTTGACAAACTGGCTAATGCCCTGCAGGGAAGCGCCGACTCGAACTTCCCTCCGTACAATATTGAGAAAAGCGACGATAACCACTACCGCATTACGCTCGCGTTGGCCGGGTTTAAACAAGACGACCTGGAAATCGAAGCGGAAGGCCAGCGCCTGACCGTTCGCGGCAATCCGACGCAGGTCGAAAAAGAGGTTAAATACCTCCATCAGGGCTTGTCCTGCAAGGCGTTTGAGCTGAGCTTCACGCTGGCGGACCACATGCACGTTTCCGAAGCCAAGTTTGAGCTGGGGCTGCTGCACATTGATATCGTGCGCCAGGTGCCGGAAGCGCTGCAGGCGCAGCGGATAGCGATTGGCACGAAGGTAGAAACGCCGGCGATCGACGTTCAGCAATAGCGCTGACGGCCCAGAAATAAAAAAGGCGAAGCCGTAAGGCTTCGCCTTTTCTTTAAGCAAAATCAGCCTTCGGCGTGAGCTCGCTCGATCTCTTCGGCCAGAATGGCGATGCCCTTTTCTATCAGCTCGGGAGCGGGAACGTAGTTCATGCGCATGCACTGCTGGGTGTGCGGCCACGCCCTATCCAATCCGGGAAAGAAGTGCTGACCAGGCACCATCAGCACGCCGCGAGCTTTGAGGCGTTCATACAGCGTTTGGCTGGTAATCGGCAGGTCTTTAAACCACAGCCACAGAAAGATAGCGCCTTCCGGCTTGTGGATGAGACAGCGCTCCGGCGACAGGTAGCGGCGAAGGATGCCGAGCGTTTGTTTCACTCTGGCCTGATAAAACGGCCCGATAACCTGTTGCGACAGCTTTAACAAATCGCCGCGCTGAATCATTTCCAACGCCAGCGCGGGGCCGACGCTGCCCGGCGCCAGGCTGATAATGCCGTTCAGGTTGCCGAGGGCTGTGATTATCTCTTCATTGGCGATAACGATGCCGCAGCGCGTGCCCGGCAACCCAAGCTTGGACAGGCTCA
Organism: Leminorella grimontii; assembly: GCF_039789245.1. Taxonomy (NCBI): domain Bacteria; kingdom Pseudomonadati; phylum Pseudomonadota; class Gammaproteobacteria; order Enterobacterales; family Budviciaceae; genus Leminorella; species Leminorella grimontii. The sequence continues at coordinate 8,909 of NZ_CP146357.1, forward strand.
TACACAGGATCGTGTTGGCGTTCCACAAGGGCGTCGCCTGGCTGAAAATGATGCCGGGGAAAGGCACGCCGTAGGCGTTATCGATGATGAGCGGGATCCCTTTTTGGCGAGCGATGGCGTCGAGGCGGGTAAGCTCTTCGTCCGTCAGCACGTTGCCGGTCGGGTTGGTCGGTCGCGAGACGCACATTAGGCCGATATCGTCGCCAACCTGAAGGTGGTCGAAGTCGACGTGGTATTTGAACATGCCGTCCGGCAGCAGCTCAATGGTGGGCTTGTAAGAGACCAGCAGGTCGTCCTCAAGGCCGACGTCCGCATAGCCGACGTACTCCGGCGCCATCGGGAACAGCACCTTTTTTACCTGACCGTCCGGCCGATGCCCGGCAAACAGGTTAAACAGGTAGAAAAATGCGCTTTGGCTGCCGTTGGTTAAGGCGATATTTTTTGCCTCAATCGGCCAGCCTAGGGTTTGGCTTAACAGCTCGGCCAGGGCCGTTAAAAAAGCGTTTTTCCCCTGCGGGCCGTCGTAGTTGCACAATGACTCGGTCAGTTTGCCTTCTTTTAGCAGGTCGGCGCAGAGCGTCTCAAAGTAGCTTTGCATGGCGGGGATCTGCGCAGGGTTGCCGCCGCCGAGCATAATTGCGCCGGGCGTGCGTAAGCCGTCATTCAGGTCGCTCATTAACTGGGTAATGCCGGAAAAGCGGGTGAACTTATTGCCAAAAGAAGAAAAAGTCATGGGTATACGTTAAAAGTCAGGGTGAGAAAACATAGCCGGTAACAATAACCGATAGGCAAAGGCCGATGCAACGGGGCCGCAAGGGGGGATGTGCCGCCGTCGCTTGGCGTAAATGCTGCATTTGCCTTTCTATTTGGTGATATTTTCGGCGATATCCGCCGGTCGTAAACCGATTGGGAATGGGGAGCGAAAAAAACGTTGCGTTTGTGCTGGAGGAAAAAGTGCCGCTTAACCTAACCTGTATCAAAAAGCGTTTGGTTAAGCGGCGCAAAAGGGCTTAGCGGATGACCTGTGGGTTTACGCAGTTGTCGCTGATACTGTCGGCCATGGCGGCGATCAGGTTGTCCACGGCGGATTTCGCCATAGCGTAGCGGGCCTCAAAGGTGGCGGAGCCGACGTGGGGGACGGCCACGACGTTGGGCATGGAAAGCAGCGGAGAGTCCGTGGGCAACGGTTCTCGCTCGAAGACGTCCAGCCCGGCGCCGGCGATTTTCCCCTGCGAGAGGGCGTCAATCAGCGCATTTTCGTCGACCACGGGGCCGCGCCCGGCGTTGATAAAATAGGCGTCGGGCTTCATCAGCGCCAGCTTCTCGGCGTTGATGAGATGATGGGTCTGCGGCGACAAAGGCAGGATCAGGCACACGTAGTCGGCGGTCGACATCAGCTTGTCCAAATCCATATAGATGGCGTTAAACCGATCTTCCGCTTCGGCATTGCGGGTGCGCGTGTGGTAAATGATTTTCATATCAAAGCCGAAGTGGGCGCGCTGCGCCAACGCGGTGCCTATTCTACCCAAACCGATAATGCCCATGGTTTTATGATGTACGTCGGTGCCGAACCAGCTTTCGTCAACGCTGCCTTTCCACTCTCCCGCTTTTACCCGTTCAGCGACGTTGACGATGCGCCTGCCGCAGGCCAGCACCAGCGCCATAATGGTGTCCGCGACCGTGTCGGTCAGCGCGCCGGGGGTGTGCATCAGCGGGATGCGCCTCTCGGTAAGCGCCTCAACGTCAAAGTTGTCGTATCCGGCGGAAATGGTGGACACGGCCCGCAGCCTGGGCGCTCTTTGCAGCAGGTCTCTGTCGATAGTTAACCCTGCGCCGATAAGCCCGTCTGCGTGCTCAAGCGATGCGAGGAATTCGGGAAAGTTGTCGTCGTTGATAGCGTCAAAGGCGGTAACGTTAAAGCGCTTTTCCAGTTTTTGTTTGAGTTCGGCAGGCAGCTTTTTATAACAGACGATCGAGGGTTTCATGACGTCTCCTCATGGAATAAAACGTAGAGAACAGAGTAGGAACGTAACGATAAACAATAGCATATAAAATGGGCAGAATATGACTGTTTTTTCAGCACAATGCGGCCTGCATTCCATGAAAAAGAATAGCTTTTAATGGCTTTTCTGCAATGATGTCATTCTCTTTTATAAATACGGTTTAGAACGCTCAATGGACGATTTTTCCCCGCTTTTAGATACCGAGCACATGTTTAAATGGTTGGCCGACGAGCCCTTCCCGGCAATCAGGACTGACGTTGAGTCACTGCTGTGCCAGTCGGTGGCCGGTTCGCGCTTGCTGTCTTTTCAGGTGACGTCGACGCCGCAGTGGCTGACAGGCGGACGGAGCGAGGGTGAAGATGCTAAACATGTGATTCTGGTTCGTACGGGCGTAGCGTTTGAATTTACGCTCTCGGTACAGACGCCAGCGAACGATGTTTTCGATCTAAAAGGCGTCTATACGCGATGCGGATATCGTCTGGACGATCCTGAGAACAGGAAATATCAGAGTTGGCTGGATATCGACGGCGAACTGGCGGCCTTTGGCAAAGACGGGGAGCTTATGCTCAGGCTCTATGAGGAAAATGAGGAATAGCCCCAGCAAGAAATAAAAACGCCGACAAAGGTTTGTCGGCGCCTAGTGTGTAACGAACGGTGATTACAGCGGGCTGAGCGTGATGGTCACGCGGCGGTTTTGCGCCTTGCCCTGTTCGGTACTGTTAGAGGCTACCGGCTGATCCGGACCGACGCCCGCCGTACGGATACGGCCGGCAGATACGCCCTGAGTAATCAACGAGCTGGCGACGCTGTCGGCACGCTGCTGTGAAAGCCGCATGTTGGTCGCGCGCGAGCCGGTGCTGTCGGTGTGGCCAACGACGTTAACGGCGGTTTTGTCATACTCTTTCAGCACCATCGCGACACCAACCAGCGTATTGGCTCCAGCAGGCTTCAGAGAGCTGCTGCCGGTATCGAAGGTGACGTTATCAGGCATGTTCAGGATAATCTGGTCGCCGTTACGCGTGACGCTAACGCCGGTTCCGGCCATCTTTTCACGCAGTTTGGCTTCCTGCACGTCCATATAGTAACCCGCGCCTCCGCCCAGCAGCGCGCCGGCGGCTGCGCCGATAAGGGCGCCCTTGCCGCGATCTTTCTTCGAGGAGGAAAGCGCGCCTACGCCGGCGCCCACGGCCGCGCCGATGCCTGCGCCGATGCCGGCTTTACCGGCCTGGGATTCACCGGTATAAGGATTGGTGGTACATCCGGAGATAACCAACGTGCCGCTCAGCAGTGCGGCAAGCGCGATTGTCGATTTTTTCATGTTCATTCCTTACGAATTACTGATTTGAGCTACTGCCCAGAATAGCGCCTGAGGCTGCGCCTACCGCAGCGCCAGCGGCCGCGCCGATAAGCGCGCCTTTCTTGTAATCTTTATGCGACGAAGAAAGCGCGCCTACGCCCGCACCGACTACGGCGCCAACGCCAGCGCCTACGCCGACGTTAGCCGCCTGATTGTTATTCTGGTTGCCGCCGCCATAAGGGTTAGTGCAACCCGCTAAAGTTAGCGTGGATGCGGCGACCAGCACAACGGTTGCAATCAATGTTTTCATGGTCTGTTCCTCAACAAGAATCAGCGTTTAGATACATTGATTAAAGATCAATTCTAACAAAAGGGAAGATTCTTTACGCAAACTTTTCACTTGCGCGACGTTTCTTTAACAAAGAATATCTGTTTATTTTCAGTGTATTGAGCATATCTCTATAAAAATTGAAGAAAATGTAACAGGTTCTTCTTTTGTTATCTTTTAGATAGATGAGTGGCGTGCCAGCGCATGACGTAAGTGGTTTGGCCCGTTTCCGGATGGGGCTGTTCGGCTACGGCGTTAAATCCGTGTTTTAGATAAAAGCCGACGGCGTTGGCGTTCTCTTTATACACTTCTAACAGCAGTATGGGATAAAGCGTCTTCGCCTTTTCAATCAACGCGCTGCCGACGCCGTAGCCTTGCGCCGCGCGGGTAACGAACAGCGCGCCGATAAACTGCCGTTTCATAATGCTGATAAAGCCCAGCAGCGCGCCGTCTTTTTCAGCAATCCAGGTCTCGGCGTCGGGTAGATAGACGTCGCGCACCAGCGCTTCGCTCTCCAGCCAATACGATTTATCGACAAACGGGTGAGCCTCTATGGTGGTTGTCAGCCATAGAGACATCAGCGCGTCCAGCCTGTCCGCCTGAAACGGTCGGATCATGCCCCGTGTTCCGGGTGGCAAAAACACTCAATCATATGATCGTTGATAAGCCCCATCGACTGCATGTAAGCGTAGCAGATAGTGGTGCCTACAAACTTGAAGCCGCGCTTTTTCAGGGCTTTGGCCATGGCGTCGGAGGTCGGCGTTGAGGCCGGCAGCCCCGCGACGTCCTTTAATGAATAGTGGTTAATAACCGGCGCATGGTTGACGAACGACCAGATAAAGTCAGCGAAGTCTTCACCATTCTCGCGCATCGCCAGATAGGCTTTGGCGTTGTTGATAATGGCTTGAAGCTTGCCGCGGTGGCGAATAAGGCCCGGGTTTTGCAGCAGGCGTTCAACGTCGGCATCGGTCATGGCGGCCACTTTTTCCGGCGCAAACTGATGAAAGCACTGGCGATAGGCTTCGCGCTTTTTTAACACCGTTATCCAGGATAGCCCGGCCTGTTGCCCCTCAAGGCACAGCTTTTCAAACAGTTTCTGACCGTCAAAGACGGGGACGCCCCACTCTTCATCGTGATAGGCGATGTAAAGTGGGTCTTGGCTCACCCAGCTACAGCGTTGCATAACGTTCTCTCCTGACGTTGGTTTGCGTTTGGCGCGAGAATTGAGATTTTGCCCTCTGTTTATGGCTATTTATCGCCTTTCTCCTGCCCGTTGCCGCTCGAAATCTATAGGTTATATAGGTTATACTGATTAACTACACTAATTTAACCCCATTCTATCGTGCGCGGATCCAACATGCAGAAGTTTGATACTAAAACCTTTCAGGGATTAATCCTTACGCTACAGGATTATTGGTCGCGTCAGGGCTGTACCATCGTTCAACCACTTGATATGGAAGTGGGCGCCGGTACGTCTCACCCAATAACCTGCCTGCGGGCGCTTGGCCCAGAGCCGATCGCTGCCGCTTACGTTCAGCCATCGCGTCGTCCTACCGACGGGCGCTACGGCGAGAACCCCAACCGCCTGCAGCACTACTATCAGTTTCAGGTGATCATCAAGCCTTCTCCGGACAACATTCAGGAGCTCTATCTGGGCTCGCTGAAGGAGCTGGGGCTGGATCCGACCGTGCACGATATTCGATTCGTTGAAGACAACTGGGAAAACCCGACGCTGGGCGCCTGGGGCCTCGGTTGGGAAGTATGGCTCAACGGCATGGAAGTTACGCAGTTTACCTACTTCCAGCAGGTCGGCGGCCTGGAGTGTAAGCCGGTGACCGGCGAGATCACCTACGGGTTGGAGCGTCTGGCGATGTACATTCAGGGCGTCGACAGCGTCTACGATCTGGTTTGGAGCGACGGTCCGTTCGGCAGAACGACCTATGGCGATATCTACCATCAGAACGAAGTAGAGCAGTCGACCTACAACTTTGAGTATGCGGACACCGACTTCCTGTTCAGCTGCTTTGAGCAGTATGAAAAGGAAGCTCAAAGCCTGCTGGCGCTGGAAACGCCGCTGCCTTTGCCTGCCTATGAGCGCATTTTGAAAGCGGCGCACAGCTTCAACCTGCTGGACGCGCGCAAGGCCATCTCCGTTACGGAGCGCCAGCGCTACATTCTGCGCATTCGCACGCTGACCAAGTCGGTCGCCGAAGCCTACTATGCGTCTCGCGAGGCGCTGGGCTTCCCGATGTGTCACTCTTCATCAGATAAGAAAAAGGTTTAAGAGAACGCCATGACTCAACAGACTTTCCTTGTGGAAATCGGCACGGAAGAGTTGCCACCGAAAGCGCTTCGCTCTCTTGCCGAATCATTTGCCGCTAACTTTACCGCCGAGCTGGACGCGGCCTCTCTGGCTCACGGCGCAGTAGAGTGGTTCGCCGCGCCGCGTCGGCTGGCGCTAAAAGTAGCCGGGCTCAGCGCATCGCAGCCCGATCGTGAAGTAGAAAAGCGCGGTCCCGCCGTTGCGCAGGCGTTTGACGCCGACGGTAAGCCGAGCAAGGCCGCCGAGGGCTGGGCCCGCGGCTGTGGAATTACCGTAGATCAGGCCGAACGCCTGACGACCGACAAGGGCGAATGGCTGCTGTATCGCGCTCAGGTTAAAGGGCAACCGGTGCAGGACATGCTGGCCGGGCTTGTCGCACAGGCGCTGGCTAAGCTGCCTATCCCCAAGCCGATGCGCTGGGGCGATAAAGAAACTCAGTTTATCCGCCCGGTGCATACCGTAACGATGCTCTACGGCAGCGAACTGATTGCCGGTTCCGTTCTCGGCATTGAGTCTTCCCGCGTTATTCGCGGCCACCGCTTTATGGGCGAGCCGGAAATTACGCTGGAAAGCGCCGAGCAGTATCCGCAGGTATTAAAAGAGCGCGGTAAGGTCATTGCCGATTACGATACCCGTAAGCTTCTTATCAAGCGCGATGCCGAAGCGGCCGCGCTTAAGCTTGGCGGCATCGCCGACATCAGCGACAGCCTGCTGGAAGAGGTGACCTCCCTGGTTGAGTGGCCGGTGGTGCTGACGGCCAAGTTTGAAGAAAAGTTCCTGGCCGTGCCGTCGGAAGCGCTGGTGCACACCATGAAGGGCGACCAGAAGTACTTCCCGGTGTATGACGCGCAGGGACGCCTAATGCCGAACTTTATCTTCGTCAGCAACATTGAGTCCAAAGATCCGCAGCAAATTATTTCCGGTAATGAGAAGGTCGTACGCCCGCGCCTGGCGGACGCCGAGTTCTTCTTTAATACCGACCGCAAGCATCGCTTGGAAGACCGCCTGCCGCGTCTTGAAACCGTGCTGTTCCAACAGCAGCTGGGCACGCTGCGCGACAAAACCGATCGCATTCAGGCGCTGGCCGGCTGGGTAGCCGAGCAGATTGGCGCCGACGTGAATAAAGCGACCCGCGCGGGCCTGCTGTCCAAGTGCGACCTGATGACTAACATGGTGTTCGAGTTCACCGATACGCAGGGTGTGATGGGCATGCACTACGCGCGCTTTGACGGTGAAGACGAAGAGGTGGCGCAGGCGCTAAACGAGCAGTACATGCCGCGCTTCGCCGGCGATAGCCTGCCGGATTCGCTGGTGGCCTGCTGTGTTGCCATCGCCGACAAGATGGATACGCTGGCGGGCATTTTCGGCATTGGCCAGCATCCGAAAGGGGATAAAGATCCGTTTGCGCTGCGCCGCGCCGCGCTGGGCGTGCTTCGCATTATCGTCGAGAAGTCCCTGCCGCTGGATTTGGCTACCCTGACCGCAGAGGCCGTTCGCCTGTACGGCGGCAAGCTGACCAACGGCAATACGGTCGACGGCGTGGTGGAGTTCATGCTGGGCCGCTTCCGCGCCTGGTATCAGGATGAGGGCTACACGACGGACGTTATTCTCGCCGTTCTGGCGCGTCGTCCTACCCGCCCGGCAGACTTCGACGCCCGCGTGAAGGCGGTGTCCCACTTCCGTACCTTGGATGCCGCGACCTCTCTGGCGGAGGCCAACAAGCGCGTCTCCAACATTCTGTCCAAGTCGACGGATACGCTGCACGAAAGAACCAACGCGGCGCTTTTGAAGGAGCCGGCGGAAGTGCATTTGGCGGCGCACCTTGCCGTCATGCGCGACAAGCTGGAACCGCTGTTTGAGGAAGGGCGCTATCAGGAAGCGCTGGTCGAGCTGGCGGAGCTGCGCGAGTTCGTCGACGCCTTCTTTGATAACGTCATGGTGATGGCCGAGGATGAAAGCCTGCGGGTTAATCGCTTGACCATGCTCAGCAAGCTGCGCGAGCTGTTCTTGAAAGTGGCCGATATCTCTGTACTGAGTAAAGCCTAATCCTGCCCTACGCCGCTGAACCATAATTTACTGATATTTATGGTTCGGCGGCGTTATTTTTTGTAACCGCTACGACATTTTTTAACAATATTTCTACCTAAAATTAATTAAAAGGATATTATTTCATCAGCAGCCTTATGGGCAGCTTTTCATTTTTCGCCAAGCGGGCTTATCTCTATTTCCGCTTTCTTTTTCACTATTTCCTGTTTATCAGAGTGGGATTATTTATGGAAAAAATGACGCCACTAAAGCCAGTTCCATCCCTGATTGCAATCGCCGTTACGCTCCTTATCTGGTTTGTTATTCCTGTCCCTGAGGGCGTGACGCCCAATGCCTGGCAGCTTTTAGCGCTGTTTGTCGGCACGATTGTGGCTATTATCGGCAAAGCCATGCCGATAGGCGCGCTTTCTATTATCGCCATTGCGCTGGTGGCGTTAACGGGGGTCACCAATCCAGGCAAGCCGGGCGCGGCGCTTAACGACGCGCTGAGCGGCTTTTCCAATCAGCTTATTTGGCTTATCGGCATTTCGATGATGGTCTCCTTGAGCCTGAGTAAAACCGGTCTGGGGGCGCGCATCGGCTACTATTTCATTTCACTGTTCGGTAAAAAGACGCTGGGAATTGCGTACGCGTTAGCCATCGCCGAGACGACGCTGGCGCCGGTGACGCCCAGCAACACCGCGCGCGGCGGGGGCATCATTCACCCTATCATGCGCTCCATCGCCGATAGCTTTAACTCCAAGCCTGAGCCGGGCTCTACGGAAAAAATCGGTCGCTATCTTTCTTTGGTCAACTACAACATCAACCCGATTACGTCGGCGATGTTTATCACCGCGACCGCGCCGAACCCGCTTATCGTGGCGCTGATTATCAAAGGCACCGATCCCAGTATTGAGCTGACCTGGGGCATGTGGGCTATTGCGGCGATAGCGCCGGCCATCGTTTCGCTGCTCGTCGTGCCGTTGGTGATCTACTGGATTTATCCACCAGAAATTAAAAGCACGCCGAACGCGCCGGTATTTGCCAAAGAGAAGCTGCGGGAGCTTGGGCCCATATCGCTGTCAGAAAAGATAACGCTGGCGGTTTTCGCTCTGCTGCTGGCTCTGTGGGCCGGTATTCCCGTCTTTTTCTTCGGCGACTCGTGGGCGGTTAACCCGACTACGGCGGCGTTCATTGGCCTGGCTGTTTTGCTGATGACCGGCGTACTGAGCTGGGAAGACATACTCAAGCATAAGGGCGCGTGGGATACGATAACCTGGTTTGCCGCGCTGGTCATGATGGCGACGTTTTTGGGTAAGCTGGGGCTTATCAGCTGGCTTTCTCAATCCGTCGGCGCCGCAATAGGCAGCCTCGGCATCGGTTGGATTGGCGGAACGCTTTTGCTGATACTGGTCTATGTCTACTCGCATTACTTCTTTGCCAGTACGACGGCGCACATTACCGCCATGTTCGCCGCGTTTTTCGCCGCCGGGCTCGCGTTGGGCGCGCCGCCGGCTCTGCTTGGGCTGATGCTGGCGTTCGCCTCCTCGCTGATGATGTCGCTAACCCACTACGGTACGGGCACGGCGCCTATTATCTTCGGCTCTGGCTACGCAACGCTTTCTGAATGGTGGAAGGTCGGCTTTATTCTCAGCGTGGTCAACCTGACCATCTGGGCGGTTGTCGGCGGCGCGTGGTGGAAGTGGCTGGGCTACTGGTAACTGCTGCGAAAGGATAAAAAGCCGCGTTAAGCGGCTTTTTCATTAAGGGCGGTCGCTAAACGACGCCTTTAGCTCGTTAAGCTGCTCGTCCTTACGTTGCCAGGTTTCGTGCAGCCACAGCTGAAACTGGCGCTTGTAGGCTTTGTCGTTCAGATAGTCGCCGCGAATGCTGTCATCTACCGGCAGGGTTTCAATACGCATAACGATGCGCTTCATCCGGCCGCAGAGCAGGTCGATAAACGGCTTTTTCTGATTATCAGGATAGAACAGCGTGACGTTGAGAATTCTGTCGAACTGCGAACCCAGCACGTTAAGCGCCAGCGCGATGCCCGCTGACTTCGGGGGCAGCAGGTTTTCATAGGGGGAATTGTTTTCCAGCCTCTTTTGTTCCGTAAAGCGAGAACCCTCTACAAAGTTAACGATGGTGGTCGGAGTATGGCGAAACTTTTCGCAGGAGCGGCGGGTGGTCTCAATATCCTTACCTCGCTTTTCCGGATGCTTTAGCAGATAGGCGCGGGAATATCTGCGCATAAACGGCATGTCCATCGCCCAGCACGCCAGGCCGATGAACGGCACCCAGGCCAGCTGCTGCTTAAGAAAGTATTTGTGCATGGGAATGCGATCGCGCAGGGCGACGCAGAGCACTACGATGTCCGTCCAGCTTTTATGGTTGCTGATAAGCAGATACCAGCTGTCTTTGCTCAGATTTTCCGTACCTTCGATGTCCCACTCTATACGTCCATTTGTTTTAAGAATAAAGGCTAAAGAGAGGCACCAGCAGTACATCATTACGTTGCAAAAGGCGCTGACGCCGCGGTGAACGGCAGGGAAAGGCAGTAAAAGTTTGAAAACTCCGGCGACGGCCATCGGCACTGAACACAGTGCGGTAAAAATAATCGTTAACGCTGTTGAGTATAAAAATATAAACGGAGCAAACAGGTTTGGCATGTCGTGGCTTTCATTGTTGTCGTTAAAAATGTGAAAATAGGCGAGGCGCTAAATTAGGGCTAATTCTAACAGAAAGCGAAAAGTATGATAAATTTTTGCTGCAATCTTAGCCTGATGCAACAGGTTGGGGTATTAAGCCGTTTGCAGGGAACCCAGAAAGCGTTAGCGTGAACTATTATTAAAAGCGCTAAACGTTGCCCCGATCTTTTGGCCTTAGGAGTGGTTTTAGATGAACGCGCTGATATCCTGCCGGTTGATGGGATTATTCAGTAAATTGTCAGGAAGTCTACCTCTCCCCCTTGACAGATATGAATGACTGGTAAATCAAATATCCACAGTTGAAGATCGTGTTGTTAATGGCAAAAAAATAAGTAAGTTAATTGTATCTATATGATTCAACGTTAATTAATTTTCACATAAAGCTAATTTGACATTGCTGTATCAGATTAACTTAATTTTAGTCACAGACTTATCCACAGGCACGCGTCTTTTTATGACGCTTTTTTGACGTTTTCCACCGGGCATTTTATCTCTACTTCCCGCCGTTGGTTGCAGCGCGCTTAGGCAGCCTATTGCCGCGTGCGATATGTTCCGTATTGGGCAAGGTTTTTTGGTCCTGCGTCAGCGCTGTGTATAATGGACTCATATCGCCAACCTCATTCACGACTCCAACCGCGAAGAATAAATACCATGGCTAAAATAGCAGAAAATTCGTTTGTCCTCGTTGACGGTTCTTCCTATCTCTACCGGGCGTTTCACGCCTTTCCGCCGTTGACTAACCGCCATGGAGAGCCCACCGGCGCCATGTATGGCGTAATGAATATGCTGCGCAGCCTGGTGGCCCAAAGCAGCCCTAGCCATATTGCCGTGGTGTTTGACGCGAAGGGTAAAACGTTTCGTGACGAGCTGTTTGCCGAATATAAGTCCCACCGCCCGCCGATGCCTGATGATCTGCGCGCCCAGATAGAGCCGCTGCACCAAATGGTGCGGGCGATGGGGTTCCCGCTGTTGGTTGTGCCGGGCGTTGAGGCGGACGACGTTATCGGTACGCTGGCGAAGGCCGCGGCGGCAAAGGGGCGCGACGTACTGATAAGCACCGGCGATAAGGATATGGCCCAGTTGGTGACGCCCCAGATTACGCTGATTAACACCATGAACAATACCCTGCTTGGTCCGCAGGAAGTCTGCGACAAATACGGCGTGCCGCCGGAGCTGATTATCGACTTCCTGGCGCTGATGGGCGACTCGTCGGACAACATCCCCGGCGTTCCCGGCGTTGGTGAAAAGACCGCTCAGGCTCTGTTGCAGGGAATCGGCAGTATCAGCAGCATTTATGGCCAGCTGGATAAAATCGCCGAGCTGAGCTTTCGCGGGGCTAAAACGATGGCGGCGAAGCTGGAACAGCATAAAGACGCTGCCTATCTCTCCTATCAGCTGGCGACGATTAAGACGGACGTAGAGCTGGACGTGACGGAAGACGCCCTCACGCTGGGCGAACCGGATGTGGATCAGCTTCGCGATCTGTTTGCCCGCTACGAATTCAAACGCTGGCTGACGGAGCTTGAAACCACCGGAACGGTGAGCGCGGGAGCGAAAAACGGCAAAAGCGCGCCAACCTCCTACCAGTCGGCGCCGGTAGAAAAGGCGCCTGCGAGCGTTAGCCTTGCGCGCGACGGCTATGAAACGGTTCTGGACAAGGCGCGTTTTGACCACTGGCTTGCCCTGCTCGCCAAGGCGGACAACGTCGCTTTTGATACGGAAACCGACGGGCTGGACTACATGAGCGCCAATCTGGTCGGCGTTTCCTTCGCCATCGAGCGCGGTAAGGGGGTATACGTTCCCTTTGGCCATGACTACATTGGCGCGCCGGAGCAGCTTCAGTGCGACGAAGTGCTCAATGCGCTCAAGCCGTGGCTTGAAGATGCCTCTATTAGAAAGATTGGCCAGAACCTGAAGTTTGATCAAAGCATGCTGGCGCGCTACGGCATCGAACTCAAAGGCATTGCGTTTGACACTATGCTGGAGTCCTACGTGCTCGACAGCGTCGCCGGTCGCCATGATATGGACAGCCTGGCCGATCGCTATCTGGGCCATAAAACCATCAGCTTTGAGGAAATCGCGGGGAAGGGCAAAAATCAGCTGACCTTTAACCAACTGGCGCTTGAAGAAGCGGGCGTCTACGCGGCGGAAGACGCTGACGTCACGCTTTGCCTGCATCAGGCCATGTGGCCTAAGCTTGAGGCGGAACCGGGGCTTAAGAAAGTATTCTGCGATATTGAGATGCCGCTGGTGCCGGTACTGTCTCACATGGAGCGAACGGGCGTGCTGATCGACAGCGGTATTTTAAACCAACACTCCGTCGAGCTGGCGGAGCGCCTTGCGGCGCTTGAGGTCGAGGCACACGAGCTGGCGGGCGAGCCGTTTAACCTGTCGTCCACCAAGCAGCTTCAGGCGATTTTTTATGAAAAGCAAAAGCTGCCGGTGTTAAAGAAAACCCCGGGCGGAGCGCCTTCAACCAACGAAGAGGTGCTGGCCGAGCTGGCTCTCGACTACCCGCTGCCGAAGGTGATTTTGGAACACCGCGGTTTGGCCAAGCTGAAGTCGACCTATACCGACAAGCTGCCGCAGATGATTAACCCGGTCTCCGGGCGCGTGCATACCTCGTTTCACCAGGCGGTGACGGCAACCGGTCGCCTGTCGTCCAGCGATCCTAACCTGCAGAATATTCCGGTTCGCAATGAAGAAGGGCGACGCATTCGCCAGGCCTTTATTGCACCGGAAGGCTATCGCATTATGGCGGCGGACTATTCGCAGATTGAGCTGCGCATTATGGCGCACCTTTCCGATGATAAGGGGCTGCTGGACGCATTCGCACAGGGGAAGGACATTCACCGCGCGACGGCGTCCGAAGTGTTCGGCACCCCGCTTGAACAGGTGACGGGAGAACAGCGCCGCAGTGCCAAGGCGATAAACTTCGGTCTGATTTACGGCATGAGCGCCTTTGGTCTGGCGCGCCAGTTGGGGATCCCTCGCGGTGAAGCGCAGCGCTATATGGATCTCTACTTTGAGCGCTATCCTGGCGTTCTCTCCTACATGGAGCGCACTCGCGTGCAGGCGTCGGAGCAGGGCTACGTTGAAACCCTGTTTGGCCGTCGGCTGTATCTGCCTGACATCAAGTCCAGCAACGGCATGCGCCGCAAGGGCGCCGAGCGTGCGGCAATTAACGCGCCGATGCAGGGGACGGCGGCCGATATTATTAAAACGGCGATGATTGACGTCGACAGCTGGCTTAGAGAAGAAGCGCCGCGAGTCAAAATGATCATGCAGGTACACGATGAACTGGTGTTTGAAGTTCATGAAGCGGAGCTTGCCGAATGCGGTGAGAAGGTGCGTAACATCATGGAGCAGTGCGTTACGTTAAAAATTCCGCTGAAGGTGGACGTAGGCAGCGGTATCAATTGGGACGAAGCGCATTAATGGCCTTTTGATATATTGACTACTCTTTTATTTAAATCCCCGATAGGCATATCGGGGATTTTTATTGGATTAATGTCTTTTTTCTTTAATATATCGATAAAGATAGGTTGACTATAAGTATTAGCTAATGTTTTTTATTTTTGTAATTCATTATTCTTAATCTTGATAGGCTGTTACTTATGCCTTCGTTGTCATCGAAATAAAATAAATAAAAAGAGCTAAACTTTATTATTTTGCGCTGATAGGCTCTCAATGCCTGATTTTTTAATGGAAAAACTAAGCTATTTCCAATTAAAAATAATAAAGGCGGATTAATTAATTCGTACATTAAAGGGAAAAGAATCACATGCGTTGTAGCGCGGCGAAATTTTATGCATAGTTCGGCGTGGTATTTTGCATAACAAGAACGCCAAAAAAATGCTGATTTTGCATTATGCAAAATTGAACGCCTCAACGCCACTTATAGATAAAAAAGCCCCACGATGAATGGGGCTTTATAGGTGTTACGCTTTGCTAGTTAGTAGAGCTGATGACTATCCAGCCTTGAGCATTAACTGAATACTGTAATGTAACGGTCTTGTTGTTTGCGGAAATAGAATATAAACCAGAGCCATTAATACCGTATGGTTCGGCTGACAGCAAATTAGTATTCGATATGCCTGGCTTATGAAATGTCACTGTTAGACCGTCATATCCGCCAAATAAACTAATGTTACCATCCATTGCGTAAACCAAATACGTATCAAAATCATATTGTGTCATGGTAGTTGGAACGCCTATAAATTTACTGATAGATCGCCGGCTGACATATCCAGAATCATAAATGGGTGTAAACGGGGTAGCTGTATCCCCGATACTAGCAGGCGCTCTTGTTACCTGCGCCGCCGCGCATAGGTGCGTGTTATAAACGATTAATGATGATGCCGACCACGCTCTAAGTTCTATTTCATAGACTGTTTGCTCTGTCAATCCATAAGCGCTAGGGGAACTATGGGAAAGCTCAACAATTTTGCTACCACCAAGCAATCTAATCTCTTTACTATATATCTTGCCGCTCGTTACGCCTTGCGCTTTAATAAAAACATCCACATCACCTGTTAGAACTTGAACGGCAATACCTAATGATAAATCACTACTAAAAGTAGTTGTAACATTTTGTGATATAACATAAATATCAGCTTCAGATGTGGCGGCTCTTGATATATTTATTTTAGTCCCATACGCGTATCCATTCGAACTATTTGAATTATAATTCCCATAAGTGAATGTTAAATCAGATAATGATGCGCTTCCTAGCACTCCTTTATACCATGCTGAATTACCTAAATCGTTAGAGTACACTAACAGTTGATTGATAGTTGGAGATGAAAGTATTTCTTTATGTCCAGAACCAAAAACTTTAGCATGGTTATTTGTAGACTGTATCGGCTGTAGGTTTTTAAAGGTTAGCGTCGCTGTTGCGCCGGTTACATTTTCCCCATAAGTGGCCCTAGATAAAAGGATTTCATAACTATTACCTGCACCACTAACTAAGAAGCCATACGGCCCACGCGTAGTATTCCCGCCGTTCATTACCTGATATTTATTTTCCGTCCCCATCAATACACCAGGTTGAGAACACGCCTCAATGTATCCATAAAATTTATTCGCCAGCCCATGATCTTCAAACGGCTTTGAATATACGCTACGTTTACAATATTCAATAGTTGCGTATACCTCGTTGGTATTGCTTGTAGAGTCCCACTCAACGCCAACGTCACAACTGGACGGAATAATATCAACCGTTCCGTATGGGCCACCAATCCGACCATAAATTTTATTAGCGTTAGAATTAACCCCGCGAACCCCACGGAATGCATCATGACACCAACCAACATGAACTTCATTTGTATACGCGTCAGAAAACTTTATGTTTGTTCCGAACCCCCCAATATAATTAATATAGTGAGGTGAACATCCCATCCCTGCGACTTCAAGACCTATTGTCTGATCCAATCCAATGATTTCTGTGGATGTTCCTACTAAATGTCCTATGATAATTTGACATGCTGGGCTTTTAACTCTTACAGCCGTACCTGAAGATGGGGTGTATATCAGTTTCTGTAGCTTTAATTTTGTAACACTAAAATCCTCTAGCTCGGGGGGTAAATTAGCGGTTTCCCTAATTTCTAGGGTGTTGGATATTTTATAGGTTTGATATCCAATCACATCCATGTGTTTAGGTAATACATACTGAATGGCATCAAGAATCGCCTGAGTATCATCAGCCACTCCATCACCAATCGCGCCGAACATTTCAGGCGTTACAAATGTTATAGCCTCATCCAATGTACCTATGTTTGTACCAATGAGAGAACCATTCCCATTAGCTAAATCCTTACGTAAGGCAGCATCACTAATACCAATCCATGCCCCTTGGCCTATTCCCCCTGTAGAGTCAGGGGTTGAACCTGTTGGAACTGTTTTAGGAAATGCCCCATCCCAGCGGTATAAGCTGTTTTCAGACTCAAAAATAACTAATTGAAACTGATTCGTTAACGCTTTAATTTCAAACAGCCCCGCCTCAAAGCTGCCTACTGTTCCGTAGCCCTTATTCATTACGAATTGTTTGCTGGCTAAAACGGTATCATGGTCAACGACGAGTTCGACGGCTGCGACGTTATCAACCTTGACCACGATATTGATATAAACTTGTTTTGCTGAACCAAACGCCAAGGCGGGGATATAGGTTTCAGGATATTTACCAACAGCAATTAACCCGCCTTTATCGTCATATAAGCCCACCTCACGAACTACCCAGTCGCCGTCTATATCTTGAGGGATAACGGCTTCAGCGATAACGTTGTTTTGATTATCGTCATCCGTTCGTAAATCATTCAGATTTCCGCGCCATAGCTCATTGCGTAAATTCGTTTGATCGTCGGTCGGCTCATAATACGCGCCGCCCCCATCACCCGCGCCCATCGCCGGGATTTTCAAAGGTTGTTGTGCGGCTAACGCATCGGCTAACGCTTGTTTTCCGTAATTAGTGAGTATCGTATAAAAAGTTTTCATAGCGTTGCCTTACTTGGGGTATATAGTGGTAATTTCGCCGCCGTAACCGGCGGTCGTGGTAGTAATAGTCAATGTCCCGCTGGAACTGTCCATAACCGGGCAGATAACGTAGCGGCCATACTGGCCGAATACGTCATGAGGCGATCGTGATATGTCCAGCAATACATCGGCTTGAACTTCTAGCCCTGACAGGGCCGAATCATTATTGATAAGGTCAATAACACCCACGGGATCGAACTGGAGCCTGAAGAGTTCAACGAGTACCGGCGCTTCGTTCTCGGCCAGATTTACGCCTTCATAACGTAACGCCACCTTATGCGGAGGTTCATTTAGTAGCGGTATGCTGGTATTTCCTGCATGTTTGTACTTCACCGTGACCGGCTGAACGATAGGAGTTTTTAAAAACTCAATGGCTCCCCACCGTTCGTCAACGGTGTAATCCGTGCCGGCAGTTAAACCCGAAATAGAAACATCCCAGACGCTGGAATATTCCAACGTATAGCGGCCGCCAGCCTTAACGCCTGGTCGTAGTGTTTCTGATATTGCACGGGCTGAACGGACAACGTTTTTTCCATACAGTAATAACGCCAGGTTAGCCGGCGAACGGTCGAACCATACCGCCTTCATGACACCTTCCTGGCTAACGATATGGTTATCAATATTCCCGATACGACCGTTTATTGACTGCTTTTGATATTGGGTTTCGTGGGTTAGCTCTACCGTTAATTCCCCGACGTCGCCCACCCATCGCCAGGCATTCGCCACGCCGTTAATACAGGGGGAGAGATACACGCGGCCCTGGCCGTAATAGTAGTTATTACCGGACATCATGCCCCCTCATATCCGCGCGGCAATTCGGCGGTGTAGTGATAAAACGATGCCAGGCCATCGCGACGGCTTCCTATCCTGAGAATGTGCGCCTGGCCGCTTGATGAGGCTGTATAGGGGACAGTGAATGCGTTTAGCGTAGTTTCAGCCGACCAGACCACGGCGGCAGTGTCTTTTCTGACGATTTCCAGGCGGTAGATTGTCCCCAGTTCTGGGCCTATGTTCCCCGCCAGGCAATCAATGAGTTGATCGGCTTGTAGTACGCGATCGCGATATGACCAGGTAACGCTATACGTTGACGCTTCAGCAATGCTCGCCGGCCAACTTACCCCATTAACCTTTATGTTACTCGGCGGATACGGGCGCGCCTGGCGTTGGGCCATTGTATGAGAGAGAACCGGCGCCGATGTGAACGGCAACACTTCGCCGCTTGTCTGGGTTAATAGCTTGGCTTCGACGGTTTCACCTGCTACGTATTCAACGCGATCGGACTCCATGTCGGTGATAAGCCACAGCACGCTTCCTTTTGCGTGGGCGGCGGGGAGTGAATCGCCACAGCCACGCCCAACGGTTAACGTGCGCGCGACCAGGTCGACGCCGTCTATCCTGACTAGCTCATCGTTAATGAACGCTGACAGCCCGACCGGCGGGGCCGCTATCAGCTCTTTTAGATAAAATACGGTGTCCAGGTTGCCGGCTGCTCTGTCTAATTCGGCAGACAACAGCCAGTCACCGTTCCCATGATTAGCCCAGTCCGCGCCCTCGGCGTGGGTGTAGAGCTGATAGTTAATGGATGCCGACGACGGCGCAGCGGCCAGAACGCCGAGATAACAGCTACTGGGTAATACGGCGTTAAGCTCTGCCGGCGTCAAATACGCTGCCAGGGAAATATAGGGTTGCTCAATCGCTCGGCTTAGTTCTACCGGGCGGGCGGTTGCGTCAGAAGGTACCCAGATACTGTCCTGCTGTCCGCTGCTCCATACCGTCGCCGGCATCCCGAAAACGTCTTGCACGGCCGTTATTGTTAGCGCCCCGTCGTCGCCTTCTTCGATTTTGCCAACGCGTAACACCATGTTATCGATATTGCGATCGGGAAGACTTACGCGGAAACAGGACGCCGGCGCTAATTCGCTCCCCCTGCGATCGAACTTGATAACCAGGCGGGCTATCCCGGACGCGCCAACCTCTAACTCCCGTTGTGCGACGCGGGCGGCCAGGTCATACGTTGGTAGTGCTTTATATTCGATGGCGCTACTAATTAATCCTACGGACGTTATCGAACCCAGATTCTGGGCGCGGGCCTCGCCGTCGGTATGCGTGACCGGATCGTGATAGGTGATGACCACCTCATTAACGGCGTTGTCCGTGCTGGTGTTATCGTCGTCTTGCACTTCGATAATGCCGTTATCTAGAGTAAATAACGGTAAATCATTAGGGTTATAGTCCGCCCGGATTAAGACCAAGTTTAACTTACCCGTATTGAGATCGGCATACTGCGCCGCGCTGATATGGTCTAAAACCTGCTGTATGAACGTGTCCAGGCTGTCCTGGCGGTTATACCGAAAACACAGCCCAAATCCCTCGTTATAGAGCGTATCAGCGGCTTTAACGTAACTGGCTATGTTGATATCGTCATACGACAGGCCGCGCCCCCAGTCGCGATTTGTGGCGCACTCAATCAAAATATGCGCCGGGTTCATGGCGTGGATACTGCGCAGGTTAGCCCGCTGGGCGTCGGTTAAGTCACTGTCGTTCTCAAGCGTAGCGTCAGGATTAGACAGTTTTATCATGGCTTTCTCCGGATACCAGGCCGGGCCGTTGTCCCAGCCCCTGGTTGAGCGCCGAACGCGAAACGACCACGGCTTAGGGGCGGCGCTGTAGCAACTTACCAGGCCACTAAAAAACGTTGTCACCAGGCCACGGAAACCGGGAATGAGGCCCGACATAATGCTGTTTAAACTGGGGGATGGTTGTTGGTCTGCGTCACCCATTGCAACTTCTAACACGCCCTTGATCCCGCCTTCGCCGCCGGTATCCTCACCGCCGAATAGGTTCGGCTTGTTGATATAAATATATGTGCTGGCGCTTATCTGGCCTTCTGTGCCTGCAAATACGCATTTCTTATCTGCACTGATCGCCACGATTTCATTAACCGGGCCACGGCCTAAGCCAGATTGAATGTCCCAATAATAGCGATAGCCTACCGTGACTTTTTTACTTCCCTTACTGCCGCCCATTATTCGCCGCCCTCGGTTTCTTGCGCCTTCCTAATGACGCGTAGGGCCAGCTCGTCGCCGGTGGCCTCTAACGTTTCGGAATCGATGAAGCCATCGCGCAGGAACGCGTCCAGATCCAGGTTGTACCGGGCAAAAAAGTTACGTAATCCCCAGGCGCACCCGCCGCCGTTTCGTATGTGTTCCATCGTAATTTTCATGGCTCCCCCTTACTTCTTAATCGCTGAATAGCGATAGTTACCGAACGCCAAAACAAACCAATCCTCTGTCCAGCAGTCGCCAAAAAAGATGCATTGCGGCGTACCTTCTTCCGGCTGTGGTAATTGCCAGTCGTCCTCGGTCGCCGCTTCTGGCGTGGTATTTTTATTCCTGGGCGTTAATGCCTGATTTAAGACATAAGACGCGACAAGAACGGCAACGAATTTGGCAACAGCCCACCACATGGCGATCTCCTTAAAAAAGTTTGATAATTCCGAACGGCGACACGCCCGGCATCTGGGGTTGTCCGCCGTAGTTCAAATGGTTGTTAAACTTGCTTGAACAGGTGTTAATAATGCGATCGCAGCCCGGATAAAGCGTGACCACCTGACCAACGCTAAAGCCGGCAGTGCCGCCAAAGATGCCGATCGTGTTGCCGTTCTGTCCCTTCAGGCCGCGCCGTTCTGTGAGGCCGTCAACCGTCCATTCGATGAAGCCGCCTGAAAACCAGCCGTCCGGAAGCGAGCCAGGAAGTGCGATCGTCAAGCTGGCACCGTCCAGGGCTAAAACGGTCAGGCTCGTAGCGGCAAATTTGGTTTTATCAACCCGGCAGTTGTGGTCGTACAGCGAATAGGGGCAGTTTCGCCCCCAAGTGAGCCGTAAGCCGTTACGCGTAAAGGTACTGGCGATACTGTTGGTTATCAGCTTCACACGATCGGTCGCTTCCCGTTTTGCTTCCGTGACCGTTCCCACCCAGACGATCCGGTAATCGCCGCTGGTGTCGTCCGCCTGATTGCGAAAAACGCGCAGGCGTACAGAACTAGACGGTGGAGCCCCGCGAAACATCAACGCGACGGGGTTGGTTGCCGGCACGGTAATTTCCAGCCCGTCACTGGTGCCGACGGTCACGCCTGGACACTGGATTGCGGCCGCCTCCCAGGTGTAGCCGTTAAATGCCATATCCCTGTCGGCGTTGGTGTAGCGGTAAAATCGCGTGTCATCGCGGCTAAACTCGTAGAACTCAACCGGACGACCGTTAGCGACAGACATTTCGAACTCATTCCAGCTCATCGCGCAGGCTCCTAAATTGGGCGGATACTGTCGCCACGCCGTCGGCGTCCGTTAGGTGTTCCCATTGCACGGCGTCAGCGTTCAAACGAAACAGCCCCATAAACGACAGGTTAGTGATTTGTGATAAAGGAATATGGAGGGCGGATCCATCCAGGCTTAAGCGTTCAACGTCATTAGAAAGCCGGCTAACGTTGATTATGCGACGGTATACGCGGGAGCCGTCCGTCAAAGTAATGGCAATATCTCGGCGGCCTGAAGTCAGTCCGTAAGTGCTGAGGCCGGTAAACTGTACGTCCAGGTGGTTGCCGTTCGCATCGCTCACGGGCTCAAGGTCGGAGGCTGGCCCCTGCATCCAGAGGGGACGCTGACAACCGCGTAAATAATAGAATAAGGCCCGTAACTGTCCCTGCGTTCCACGCCCGGCGGCAACCCAGGTATGCTGCAGTACAATAAACGCCTGTTGCGCGGTATCGGTTCTAAACGGGATCCCGGTGCTGTTGTCCAGTTCTAACAACATGCGCGAATACTCCGCGCTTAAATCGTCTATCCACTCGGCGTCATGCTCCAGAACGGGGTGCCCTCGGTACATTGTGCCGGGGGCTTGCTCCGGGGAGTCATGACCACCGACCAGGCGAAAGCGCACTTGAGCGCGGATAACTGAGCTGGAACGACGGGCGATGGTTGGCGGGTCGGTCAGTTCGGCGGCATAGAGCGGATAAATCGCCGTTCCTGTCGCCCAGGCTCGCGCTAGCGGAGCCGTTAACGTTAGGCCCGCATCGCTGACGGCCGCAACGGTGGCGACTTCATACTCCGCAAGCCAGGACTGCGTAGACTGTAATAGAACGGACGTTCCGGCCTGGTAATCGCGGCCGTTGGTGGCGAGTGGAATAAACGACGCGCCAACCGGCAGCGGCGCATTTAACCAGGCGATATCCTGCCATATGGGCATAAGCCACCGCATCGCGCCGGCACGCGCTAATGCGTTTTCAAACGTGGCGCGCTCTTGGCTGGCGGCCACATAGCTAAATTCAAATAGGCGGCGCGGGGACAAACGGCGGGCGATACGCTGCTCCGCGCCGCTTTGTGATTGGAGAATGTCGGTTTTCCATTCCAACGTCTCAGTGATGCCGTCGGCCCAATCTGGAGCCGCTAACCAAGGAAGATGGGCCGTCATGACTTGATCCCCAGTTCCTGGCGTAGCGTCTGAGCGTTCGCCCGGATAAACGTCATCATGCTACGTTTGCCGCCGACGGTATTAATCCCAGCGCTGAAGGCTTCCGCACTGTCTAACACTAACGTTTGTTGTATAACCGGCGCTTGTGCCTGGCTATCTCCGGGCGCGATGGCTTTTAACTTCTCCGGGCTTTCGTTAACGCGTGAATAGCTTTGTGGTGTGGGTGACGATACCAGACCACCGCTGGCGAACTTGGGTAACTGGCCGTTGTTCAACGCGTGCATAAAACCCACGCCGTAACGCTGTACCGCTCTGGTTTTCATGACGAATTCACCATTGGATAACCATGCCGGGATACTGTCGGACGTCGATGTTCCGGGGCCGGTAATGTGGCCGCCCGTTGCGGCTGCAACTGATACGGCTGACGCAGCGCCTGACGCCGCACCGCTGCCAGCAGTTGCGGACGCGATCGCGGTTGACAGCGTTGCCGCGCCGGCAGTAAACGCCGTAGTTAACGCGGTGGTTAACGCCGTCACGCCGGTTGTCATGGCGGTAGTAAACGCCGTAGTAAAGGCTGTAGAGCCCGCCGTTAATGACGTTCCCATCGCTGTGGCCCCGGTGGTTGAGGCCGTAGTGATCGCCGTGGCGTAAGTTGCCGCGCCGGCGGTCGCGGAGGCCGTATCCCCGGCAACGTTTGTCGCCGTTGTTGTTGCGGTGGTGGCCGCCGTAGCTGCTGCCGGCGCGGCCGCTGAACCCATACCGAATAGGCTTGATAATTGACCACCGACCGAGCTTAAGCCCTGCATTGCCATCTCGCCCAGGTTGCGGGATGCCATCTGGGCCATTGAGCTAACAACGGATTTAGCTAGATTCAGGAGCGCGTCGCTTAAGTTGTCTGTCCCGTCGGCCAAGCCGTTTAAACTGCTCTCAATGCCGTTTTGAAGGCCGTTTGTAAATGCGCTGGTCAGGCTGTCGGAGGTGTCCTTCAGGCGCATCATTTCGGACTCAAGGCTTGCTATCAGCTCGCGGGTATTTTCTCCCGCTTGGCCGGGTAAGTCGGCCATTTCGCGTAACTGGGGTAAATACTCTTCGATTTTCTGGCCGACCTCGGTGTGAAGATCTACCAGTTGCCGGCGGCCTTCCATTTCAGACAACAACCCACCCTGAACCTGGGCTTGTATGCTGGTTTCTCGCTGGCTGCGATACGTTGACAGGTCATCGATTTCTTTCTTTATGGCATCGACGCGGACTTTGGTTTCCTGGAGCGGTAACAGCTTATCAATCCAGTTTAAGCCCTCGGTATTTCCTGTTTTCTCAAACTCTTTTCGCAGCTCGGCCATTTGCGACCGGACTTCCAACAGCCCGGATCCTTCAACGTCGCCCAGCTCTCTTAAATAGTCGATTTGGAGCTGAATATTGCGCGTTGCGTTGGCGTCGGCCTGCTGCTTTTGTTCTTCCGTCTGGATAACTAACATCGCAGCTTCAGCGCGGGCCTTTAGGGCTCCAGTTAAACCTTTTTCGGCCAGCTCATAGGCCCGAACCTGTGCCTGGTTTTTACCCAAGAGCGCCGCCTGTTTTTCCAGGCTTTTTACGTAATTTTCGTTAGCATTGGCCGCCGACTTGGCGGCGCTGGCGGCTGCGTTGGCGCGCTTCCTGTTGTCTTTGGCGGCGTCAACCTGCTTTTGCAGGTTGATCAGCGATTCCATGCTGGCGCGGAGTTTGTCAATATCGTCCGGAGCCTGGCCGGCGGCGACCGCTGCGGCTATCACGTTATCGCGTAAAATGGCTAACTGTTCGGCGGCCGTGTAGGTCGCATCGGCCAGTTCTTTCTCCAATTTGGTCTTTAACTTGTCCGCTTGCCCCGTTAATGCCTCCACCGTCGCTTCGTTTGCACCGACCGCCCGCGCCAGTTCTGTGCTCCAGTTCGTCCCCTTTACGGGGCCGTTTTCGAACATCTCATCCAGCGTTTGGCTTAACGTTTTACCTTCTTTATTGACGGTTTCCAACGCACGGGCCAAACGTTGGTCTAACCCATTGGATAAAATGCCCTGAGCGGCGGTCAGTGATTCAAATTTGGGCGTTAACTCTTCGATTTGCTTGTTGACTTTCTCAAGCTTGCTTTCGGCAAGCATGATCATAAGTCCGGATTCTGCCGGACTTTCAAAAAGGTGATCGATTTGCTGCTTTAGCGTGGCGGCCTGTTCTTGTAGCTCCTGGAGCTTTTTAGAATCCTGCTCTAAAACGCTGGTATTGCCTTTCTGTTGGGTCAGCGCGTCGGACGTTGACACCGCGCCGCTTAACTTGCCGTGCGCGTCGACCAGTTCCAGCGTTTTTTTGCGCTGGTCTTCTAATGTCTGGATGGTTTGGCGGTGCTGTTGCTCCAGCGCGGCTTCCCGTTCGCGAACCGCTGCATAAGCAGCCCCCAAAGCGGTAACGGCCATCGTAACGCCGGTGATCGCGAGTCCTGCCGGGCCGCCAAAGAGGCCCATCGCGCCGGATCCTAACGACGATATCATCGACCGGCTTTTTTTCGACGCTCCTAGCGCCTTTTCGGCGGCGGCTTGGCGGAGTAACGCAGCCGTTAGGGCATCTTCTGCTTTCGCCTGGGCGACGGGATTTAACACGCCACCCACGCGGGCGCGGGCCATTTCAGCCTGCGTGGCCGTCACGGCGGCTTTTGCTTCGGCCAGTTCTGCGGCGGCGAGCTGTTGTGTTTCCGCCGTCAGCTTACGGGAGGCGATTGCAGCGGAGGCCAGCGCGGCAACCTTGCGCCCGGCCATCATAACGGCAACGCCGGTCGCGGCAGCCATCAGGCCAGACAGGTTATTGGCAAGCCCGGAAATCACCGCCGCAACGGCTTTTGATGCGCCTAACGCGTCGTTAGTGCCGCCCACGAAATCCACCCAGGCGTTAGACATTTCAGTCACGGCACGGCCGATTGTGAGCGGCATTTGTGCGAATTCTTTGTCAATGTCCGCCGCGCCTTCCTTCAGCGCCCTAAATACTACTTCCGTGGTGAGCTTCCCGTCCTCGGCCAGCTTGCGCAGTTCGCCGCGAGTCTTACCTAGCGACGTTTGCAGCATTTCCATGATGCGGGGCATCTGTTCAGATACCGAGTTGAACTCCTCACCGCGCAACGTACCGGACGCCAAGCCCTGGGAAAGTTGAATGATCGCAGCACTAGATTCCTGCGCCGTTGCGCCAGATACAACGGCCGCTTTGTTAATGGTTTCGGTGACGCGCAATAGTTCAGACTGAGACGCGCCGCTGCCTTTCAACGACCGCGCCAGGCGGGTATAAAGTTCAGCAGTAGAGGCGATTTGCTGGCCGGTGTCGCTTGCCAGTTGAGTAACCGATTTAAAGGTTGTTGCGGCCTGTTCGTTGGTCGTCGATACAAGGCGGATCCGGGCGGCTAGGCTGGTGTATTCATCAGAGACGCCCGCCAGGCTTTTAGCTAGGCCAGCGCCCAACGTTAGGCCGGTGACTGCGCCGGCTATCGTTTTTAATCGCGTTAGTGATGCGCCAATTTTATCGACGCTCTGATCGGTTTTGTTAAGGCTTCTTGTTGCCGCGTTGGCGGAGTTTTGGAGGTGATCAAGACCGGCGGCGGCCACGTTGCCAGACTGGCCCAGCGTCTTACTACTGGAACTCGCCCCGGCTAGCGTATTCTGCAAGCCTTTAAGGGCTTGCTGTGCGCCTTTTAAATCAGCCTGGATCCGTAGCTGTAGTTCAATGTTGCCGTTGCCGCTTGCCATGTCTTGTTACCTTTTAAGAGGCTTTAACGGCGGCTTAACGCCTTTTTAAATGCCTCTAGATACCCTTTAAATGATTTGCCATCTGCCTGGCCGGCTCGGTTGTCGAGCGTCCAATGCAATCGCGCCTCTAATTCCCGTTGTTGCGCCTGGTCATAAAAGAGGATGACCTGGCGCGCGGTGTAGTTCTTCAGGTCGTCGAATCGGTGCCCGTGGTCGATAAGGCATTGAAAGACGGCTCCCCATTCTGGCGGCTTGCCATTGCCTGGCGCGCCATGTTTTCCAGTGCGGGCCGCAGGGCGCTGCGGGTAAAAAAATCAGCGTTAACCCCCCACCAAAGGAGTAGAAGCGTTTCGCTGTCTGGGCCGCTTAATGCCGCTACCCATTCCTTCTTCTGACTGCACGCGATCGCGACCGCTTCTATAACTTCATTTTCGAGCGTTGCCAGAACGTCGTAGAGCGCATCAAGCGAGATAGCGCTTTGCGGCGTCTGAGCCGTCAGGAGTTGTGCGAATGCGTCGGTGATGGCTTTTAACGGCTGGCGGTGCCGTAACTGCTCCGCCAGCGTGTATTCGTGGATCTGGACGGCCACGCCGTTGATCTCGGCGTGGCGTTCAGGAAACATCGTATTCAAGGAGTCATCCATTTACGCGGCGCTCCCGACGTGGATAATTCGCCCGTAACGGCCCAGCGCGCTATCTGACGGGCGCTGGGTGTCCATCAATACCCCGGCGGTGGTTTCCAGACCAGAGAGGGAGGTATCGGTGTTAATGAGGTTGAGCGCCGCAACTGGGTCAAACTGGATTTTGTACAGCTCAACGATGATTTTGGCGTTATCTTCGGCCAGGTTCATGCCCTCGTAACGCATCGCCAGCTCTTTAACCGGCTGCGTAAACATAGTGCTGTTGATAGAACTGCCGTGTGAGTAGTTAACCGTTGTCGGCCCGGCTTGGGCGGTTAAAAACTCAATAGCGCCGAATTCCGGATCGACCGTGTAATCGGTGCCCTCGACCAGCGACCCAATCACTACCGCGCTGACCTGTTGGTGTTGCAGGGAGTAGCGATCGCCCGCTTTGATATTGAGCGGCAGTGCTTCGCCGGTAACTGAGCCCGACGCGTCGGCGACTTGTTCCCCGTAAAGCAGCGTCGCCAGGTTTTCCGGTGAATACTCGTACCAGGTGGAGTTGACGGTGCCGTCTTTGCCGGTATTGATGCGTCGAACGGCCGAACGTTGGCCGGTGTAGCTCTCTTTGTGGTCGAAGTTTTCGACGGACAGCGCGACGGACAGAGAATCCACATCGCCCACCCAGCGCCAGGCCAGCGGCTGGCCCTGTTCATTGCGTAGGGCCAGATAGACTTTGCCCTGGCCGTAGTAATACGTTTCCTGACTCATTGCGGATCCTCGTTGTTGTCGGCTTTCGCCGGTTGGGTTTTGGTCTTCGACGGTTTGCCGATCTGCTGGTCTTTCAGCCAGCGGCCGGTCAGGTCGTCAACGTCCAATTCGGCGCCGGGCTGGTAAGGTTGCCCGGCGTGCGTATGTGGTTTGATTAACGTAATTTTCACTTGTAGCCCCCCAGGGATGCCGGGATCTGCACTTGAAACACTAATGGGAAAAAGCCGTAGCCGTCCTCATACTGGGCCGGTAACTGCTGCGGGTGGCGTCTTACAGGGGGGCAGCTCCCGATCTCCGGTTTCCAGCCGCTTAACGCCTCTATCACGCGTGACAGATACGGGCCGGCCTCGCTGTTGATTTCCTCACCCATGCCGCGCCCATCGGCGTAATACACAACCACGACGACGGCCCAGAGCTGGGTGACGAACTGTTGGCGCGCCTGAATGCCGCCGGTTGCGGCGGGGGTCGCGCTGATAGAGTCGCCCAGATAGAGCACATACGCCGCCGGGGCGGGGATGTTCTCTTCCTGAATTTGCGCCAGGCCCGCCGCGCCGGTGATTTCCCTCAAATCGGGGAGGGTTTCGCGTAGACGCTTGATGATTAGCGGTTCGCTGAAAAGGTAATCGGTCACCATAATCCCGTATCTCGCTTAAACATGTTTCGCCCAGAGCTAAACATCACCGTGTCCTCCGGCTCCATCACTTCGCCGGCCGAGTCCAGGCCCAAAGACAACCGCCCGGCAGCAACGCCTTCGAGCTGTTTCACTCGGCGGCCGTAGGTTTTCGCCACAGGGGAATCGTCTTTGGGGTTCTGGTAGAGATAAAAACGGGCTAAATCGCACGCAATCCGACGCAGAACTTCAGGAACGCTTTTTAACGGCAGCAGCCCGCGCCCCTCCAGATACATGTTGATCTCTGAATCGGCGTCGCTAATAGCGTTGTTAACTACAGCGCTATCAATTTGGCCGGTCGGCGGGCTGGCTCGGTCGGAGAGTTGCCTGATCTCCTTCTCACCAAACGCCTCGATCAAATCGTCTTGCGTGCAATAGCCCATTATTCGTCGTCCTGTTCCTGGTCGTCGGCGGCGTTATCGTCGACGACCTTAACCTTCAGGTGATCGTCGTCGTTGATGGCTTTCCATTGCGCTTTGCTGAACTGGGATTTGCGGACGCGTTCACCTTCAGCGGAAAACATCATCCCGCCGCGCATACGACGCGGCAGGCCGACAGCGCGAACGAGATAAACTGGTTCAGTCGGTTTCTTTGGGGCTTCGGTGGTCGTTGCCCCTTCAGCAGTAGTCGCTGGCGTGGTAACGGTGGCCGTTGTTCCTTCAGCTGTAGTCGCGGACGTGTCGGCGGTGGGGGTTGTTTCTTTTGCCATGTTGGAGGCTCTCCATTTATCAAGTTGACGGCGTGACCTGCGCCACGCCGTTGATTACGTCGATTTAGTTCAACCAGGCGCAGTCCAGGATCTTGCTTAACCCGTAGTTAGGGTTATCTTCACCGCCGGCCAGGAACTGTTTTTCCACGATGGTTTTAGCCGCCGGCACCAGGGTAGACGGAACAACCAGTAATGCCGGATTAATGTTCAACGGATCGCCGCCGTCAGCCTTCATAGCGCGTAGTGCCTGATAGGCTTCCTGGTAGTTCTCCGGCGTCAGCGGTTTAGTTGACTTAACGCACATTTGCCACAAACCGAAACCCACCGCCGAACGGGCGCGGATCCCGTACAGGAATACGTCGTCCATAAAGACCTTATCGGAGGTTTGATCGCTGAGTTTGTTCGTGATTTGCGGCTTGGTGCGTTCTTGAAAAATGAACGGTTTCAAGGGTTGTGTAGTATCCATCAGATACCAGGCCGTACTTGTGCCGGCAAAATAGTTACTCACCGCCGTAGGCGTGCCGGTGCCATCTACGTTGGGGTAGACAGGGTGATCGGTGTCAAAAAAGTTTTGACCGTCGTAACACAATTGGCTTTCACCGACTTTCAACAACCCGAAAACGTGTCGGTTCGGGTAAACCTCGGACTCTTTGCCCTGCATCTGGAAAATGGGGCCATATAATCCGATGTTGTCGTCTTCGATAGCCACGCGATCTACAGAAACCGTCGATTCGTATTTCAGGTTATCGATGGTATAGCCGTGTGACGCCATATCACGTAGCGTCCTGGAACCGCCGTTCCATGCTTTCATCTGCGGGAACTGGCCCAGCCAGCCGTAGACGTTAGACGCCGCAGACGACGGCACAACCATTGCCACGTCCTTGTAGGTTGAATCAGCCAGTTTAATGCCGTCTTGGAACGATTTATTAAATGTGACCGACAGCGCTTTAAGCGTATCTGGGGTGATAATCATTATTTAGCGTCTCCGTAAAGGCTCTTCTTTGTTGCTGCGAATTCTTCCGGAGTAACCCCGGTGAGTGCCGCCACCTGTAGCTCAACTTGCGTTAAGCCGTGTTTATCTCCTGCGGGGGGCTTGCCTTCGGTTTGGCTGCCGGTCAGCGCCGCAATCGGGGCCGCTGCGGTCACAAACGAACGAAGCGCCGCAATATCTTTTCCACCCAGTTCACGCGCCCAGGCTTCCATTGAGGGCAACAGGCGGCCATCGTCTAACGCCCCCTTAACCAGCGTTTCCAGCTCGCCGGAATCCAAACGGCTGGTGAGCGCGGCCATTTGCTTTTGCATGTCCGTCACGACGCCGATCGGCACGAACTTGGCCGGATCCGGATCACCGTTGCCTTTTTGCTGCGCGGCTAATGCGGCAGTTTTCAAAGCGGTAATTTCCTTATCTTTATCGGTAAGAAGGGTTAAGACGCGCGTCAGGCTGGCGCTTGCGCTCTCGCCCTCCGGTGTCGGCATTTTTGCGGCGGCTTCTTGCAGTGCGGCCAGAATGTCCGCCTCGGTGGCGTCCTCCGCCAACCCCAGCAGCTTTCGCAGCAGCGCCAGTAGTTCTTCGTTCATTGGGTTCTCCCGTGGGGGTAGTTGTGACGCCAGCGCCAGGCGGCTGGCTGCGGTGGTGACTTCTTTCATGCCGTCCAGGCCGGGATCGTTGGTCAGGGCTGCGTGATAGACGTCCAGAATTTCCCCGGTTTTTGGGGTATAAGAGAAAACCGGGGAGATATAGAGGTATTCTTTGTTGCGGATAAGCTCGGCAGCGCGGGGCGTCCATTCGACGTCATCAACGAAAAGGCCGGCATCCTCCCAAACGACTTTTGAGCCATGCCACCAACCGGCGGCCGGCGCATCTTTGCCGTTTTGCTGGGTAAAGAGGGTTTGATGTTCGTAATCAATGACGATTTTGTTTTTGCGGGCGGAAAGCTTCGCGATGATCCGTTTCGCAACGGCTTCGGTCATAACCCAATGGGCGCAATCTTCCGGCCGTCTATCGACGGATCGGAAGTTGCCCGCCGGGAACAACTGGATCCGGTTCCCGGTGGTGCTGATTTCAAATGAACATGCCGCGACGGCGATTTGGGATGTCTTTTTCATGCGAACGATTATCGAGCGCACGAAAAAACGTAATCAGAGGATGGGATTCGTCACATTATGAGAGGGGGAGAAATGAAGCGTTTTTATAGTACACCGATTTGATAGCTGTTAAACCCCTTTTAAATCTCTCTGTGCGTTTTTAACTATTTTTAGGCGATGAACGATACCCGAATAATAGAAAGTCGCTTAAATCGCGTTTTAGGCGCGTTCATCACGATTTCAATAATGCATCTTGTAACGTCGTCATTAACGCGTCATACGCGGGCGTAATCAGCTTGTCGTCGGCGGTGAGAGGATAGAACCGGCGCGACGGGATAGTGATTTGATAATTGACCGCGCGGGCCACGGCGCGCTTATGGCTGCGTTTGGCGAATCGTGCCAGGTTCTTATGATTTTCCTGTCGTTTCAGGGTGCCGTCCGCGTTCGTACGCAGGCGAACGACGCCAGAGCGATTAATCACGCCGCCTTTATATTGAATACGGGCATAGATTAGGTTCGTGCTGAGTTGGGCGAAATTGTCGCCGCTGTCGGTTTGAATGGAGGATGCCAGGTGCCCGGATACCTGGAGAATTTTTCCGGGCCAGTGGCCCTTAGCGGCCCGTTGCTTTTTGGTTTGTGGGCGTAAGTCCTGCCAGCTCCTGGCTGGGTAGCCTTCATCATGAAACAGTTTCATTGACTGGGCGTGGAGCGTTTCGGCAACGCTTAACATCAACGCTCGCGGCTTCTCTACCGCGCCTGAAACCTGCGTTAGCCTGTCCCGTAGCGCCTTATCGTCTAATGTAACGGTAATCTTTGACATTATCGCGCATCCTTCAGAATTTGGCCGTTCTTCTCAATCGTCGCCAGCTCCGCTGCAGTGACGATCACAAACTGGGCGATCGTCTGTTGAGTGTCTACCGTCGCCTGATACCAATCACCGGCCGCCCTGGCTTTAAAAAAGTGCAAGGCGGCGTTATCTGATACCACGACGCCGGCGGACTCAATAACATCTTGTACCTGGAACAACTCATCAACGGGCGGCAACGTCTTGGCCTGTATCTGTCGCGCCAGGCCATGCTCGGTTAGCCAGCACGTTCGCCCGGCAAGTTTAAGCGCGCCCACTTCCTGAGCCGACAGAACGGCCCCGGCCAGCATGTCGCCGGTGGCCTCGTTTGCTCTGGCATTGGCTAACATTTTGGTTAACTCCGGCCCATTGAGGCCGGCGGCGATGTACGGTCGCGCCAGTTCGATGTCGTACTTATCCAGATTGGCTTTCCAGACCTCACGACCGGGATTGTTGTCAAACCCAACGTCCGGGAAAAACGTGATAGTTTCCCCTTTATCGGTAAAGCGAACCCCGCGAACGGGCGTAAAGATGGGCTGGCCGTTCTCGTCCTCGCCGGTCATGACCTGTTGAGTAATTTCACTGTCCGTTTTGGATATCACCAGGCCCAGCGCTTTAACCTCGGCCTCTGTCAACGCTTCGACGCGGCAGCGGCAGTTAAAGCCGTTGGGCGGGAAAATGAATTGCCAAATCGGATCCAGGTAATGAAAAACTTTGTTGTGCAACTTGGCATGGCTAGGGCGCGTCTTCGCGTCCATCACTGCTACATAGCGCCAGTAGGGGCGATTTTTGGCGTTGGCTACCATCGACTCATAGCGGCCGGCCATGAGTGCGCTTTGTGTCGTCGTTCGGTAGATAGTCCCCAGCCTGGCCGGATTACCTAGCTGCTTTTTAGTGATTTCGCCGGTGGTTAAGTCGATGCGTTCGTCCGTTCCCCACCATCCTTTTTTCTTCAGAATGGGAGCCAGATTGTTTTTAAACCACGTCACTGATTGGCCAGCTTTCATCGACTCTCGCAGGCCGTTAACGATATCTTGAGCGATATCCAGGCGCGTAAGATTGGCGAACCCGAACGCGTAGGCATGATCCGCCGCGCCCATGTTTTCCGCGTCGGTGCGGATCCGGTAGCCCTTGTTTTTTAAATAGCGCAATGCCCCGGCCGGGGGCATGGTAAACAGGGCGCTAACTTCGGCGACGGTTAACGGCATTATTCGTTACTCTGCCCGGCGGCATGACCGATTAAGCGCGCTATCGTGTTCGTATCGCCCAGACTTGCTTGAAGCAACGCCGGATCCATTGTGGGGAATGCTTCAGCCAGCGCGGCCAGCAGTTCCGCTTCATTGTCTACCCGCGACAGTGCCGCCAAGGCGGGCTCTAACAATACGATTAAGGCGTCGGCCGGTTCGTCGCTCTGTAAGACCTTATCAACGCCGGCGTCGACGCCGCGTTGGATAGGGTCTTCCGTGGTGTTTCGGCTCAATAACATCTTTACCAGGGCGGCTACCGCGCCCGGCTTTATGCTCTTGGTCGCCGCAGGCGCTGGCGTCGGGGGATTAACGGCAAAACTTTTCCTTTGTATCAATTCTTCTAACTGGGGCGACTTCAGGCGCGGCGTTCGGCGCGGGTCGGCGTGGCCTCGGCGGTTTAACACAATCATGGGATAGAACAGATCGCGGCGCAACGTGGCGGCAACTTGTTTGAAGTCAGAAATCAGTAGATCGTCTCGTACCC
Source organism: Leminorella grimontii (assembly GCF_039789245.1). Lineage (NCBI taxonomy): Bacteria > Pseudomonadati > Pseudomonadota > Gammaproteobacteria > Enterobacterales > Budviciaceae > Leminorella > Leminorella grimontii. The sequence continues at coordinate 42,774 of NZ_CP146357.1, forward strand.
CCTCATGAATAACACCCAGGGCGTTAGTTGAGGTTTTGCCGTCCGCCTGGGTCGTAAGGGTGCCGCCTAGAATGGCTTTAGACATCGACTTTTCCGCCCACTCGGTTAACGCCAGGTGCGGCGCGGCTGAACCGCTAACGGCGTCTTTGATTTCAATTTCCATTTCAGTGGGAATAATACCGCCGGCATAACGGCCCAGCTCGGTAACGGCGCGCATCAGCTCCATTTTTTCTTTTTTACCGATGCCTGACGGGTATTTACCGATACGCAATGGGATCCCGTAGATTTCCAGCAGTTCGGCCAGCGATTGAGCGCCCAGATTACGGTAGATATACGGCCACGATAGCGTTCGCATCAGACCAGCACGGGCAACATAGCCGGATCGCGACTTATGGCGATGGCTTATCCAGCCGAACGGCCGCAATTTTTCGCCTTGGCCGTCATCGGTACGCAGTAACAGCTCGTTTTGATTGTTACGGTCTAACTGAAACCATGACGCCGGGCGATAGTCGAACGCGCGCGGATACCATTCCGGGCCGTAGCGCATCCAGTTAATCTCGCTATTACTGAACCCCTGGCCTAGCGCGTCCATCATATCGATGATCAGGTCTTCCCATTCGTCCAGCTCGGTGATGAATTCACCCAGCCAAGCGGCGTCCGCTCTTTCTTCAGGCGTCGGTTTTGGCGGTGGTACAACAACGGAATTAACGGTTAATAGCGCCCGTTTGCGCTTTTGCATCTCGGCGAACAGGTGAGGGTCGCGCTCTTCCATGTCGGTAAAGAGATCGGCCTGGCGCATTAAGTTTCCCTGTTCCGCTTCGTCTAGAATTGCCTGAAGCGCGCGCGGCGTTAGGCGAACGCTGGGGTGTTCGGCGTAGATGTTTTGCAGCGATTGAACGTGCGACGATTGCGGCTCGGTTAAAATGCTGCGCTCGATAGGCTTTCCATTAATATCAACAATAACGCTTTTAACGCTCTTCATTTTTACCACCGTAAACCGAAGCCGCCGTCGTCCTCGGCGTCGTCGTCATCAAAATCAAAAAATCGGGAGCTTTGGGACGTTTGCCGGGCGATCGGTTGCCACTCAAAACCCACAGAACGGGAAACGGCAATCATCCAAAGGATATGGAGAGCCGAAAGGTTGTCGAAGTGGTGGCCGGTTTGCGGTTCCGGCCACTCTTCGAGCTGGGATATCATTGATAACAGCCCAGGATGAAACAGGATCCGGGGGTTAAACCGGTCATTGATGTAGGGCTCCAGAGAGTCGACACGCACTTCCAGCGGTACGGACGCAGTTACACCCACTAAAGGGAGTGCTACGCCTTGGCGTAATCCTGCCTGGACAAACGTCTGGCGCGAATGCTCATAGGCGTTATTGTTTTCAAAGCCGATGGCATGGCATTTAAAACGCCGTTGAACGTCGATTAAATCCGCCTCTAATTTGGACGGTAGACGGCGTTTACTCTCGGCCTCCATAACGTTTAGCCGCTGTTTATGGAGGTCATAGCCACCGACGATAATTGACGACGGGTCGGCCTTCTGGCCTTTACCCATCGACGGGTCACACGCGCCAAAAATCAGCCATTCGCGCCAGGTCTGCACATAAAATTGAATGTTCGTGAATGTGCGGTCTTCATCGGTTCGCGGGTCGCCCTGCATTTCCGTTGAGAACGCCTTATTATTTTTTGCCCGCTGGCGCATTAGCCAGAACAGCGGGCGAACGGCGGGCCAGGACGTGACCGCGCCTTCGTCCATTGCGGCTTTATTGTCGAGATAGAAGCGGTAAGACGGCAATTTATCGTCGGGCAAGTCTAAATCCAGCTCTTTGGCCTGTTCCTGCGCCTGTTTATCGTCATTGAGCATGATTTCAACGCACCTATCCCACAACTCCATATGAGTGGGGAGGGTCACGATCGCGCGGAAATGGTGGACAATGTGGCCTATGGTACGTTTTGCCCTGGATATGGGATCGTCTTTATTCAGTACCGTACCGACACCCATATATTTTACTGAGCCATCAGGCGGCCCCAAGTAGTCGATCGCTTTTGAAAGCCAGTTCCAGCGGTTCTCCCGCTCCGTTGGGCTCTTGGCTTCGGCGTCGGTGATCAAGTCATCCCCTAGCAGCAGTTTAGGGCGGCTCGCGCCGTGAAACGTTCCGCGTATTGCCTGCTCTGCACCGAACGATTCAACTTTTACGCCGTTGGACGTGATGAACTCGCCGATTTTCCACATCGGCCCCTTGCCGCAGATTTCCGGGAAATCCAGCATCAACGCGGCGTTAACGATCAACTCTGTTTTCACCACTTCTAAAAGTTTGCTAGGAAGTTTGGTTTCAGCGCCTAACAGAATGATGTAGTCAATAAACGGCGGCCGTTCGCCTGTAAACCCTAACGCCTGGCGAACGTCATCACGTTGATGTAGCCCTTGTACTGCGCACCAGAGCGGGCCGATTTTCGTTAACAGGGACGATTTAGCCTCGCCGCGGGGCGCTATCCACCACTCCATACAGCCGCCAGGGCGTTGGAGTAATTGCGGGTAACGCTGGCAAAAATGCGCGTGAAATAGCGACTTCTCGCCCCTGATATGGTGCGGGAAATAGGTATACGCGAAAAACTCGAAATCACCGCCCAGAACGCGGCGGCGACGTTCTGCTATCGCTTCAGGAGCCGGATCCAGACCGGTGCTATGCGCCTTAATGTCTTTTCTTAATGCCTGCCGTATAGCGGCCAGCTCTTTAAGAAATTCGCGTCCGGTAAACTTTGCCATTGGTTACGACTCCGCCGTCGCCTGCGCGGCTTCCAGACGCTTACACGCTACATCAAAATAGTGGGTGCTCATTTCGATCCCGACAAAAGGATGCCCGGACATCAGCGCGGCCACGCCGGTGGAGGCGGAGCCCATAAACGGATCGAGAATTGTGCCGCCTGGTCGAATCGGGGCGATAAGGTCAGTCATCACGGGAACCGGTTTCCCTGTCATATGCAGTTTTTCAGCCGGGATCACGCGCTGGCTAATCAACCCCGGCCAGGGGCCGCCGTGGTCAGCCTTTGATAACGCGCCCTTACTTCCCCAAACCACATATTCGCATTGGTGGCGAAAATAGCCGGTATGAGGCGCGCGGCTTGATGACGTCTTATCCCAGGGCACAATCCCGCGCCAAGTGAAGCCACCGCCCTGGAAAACGTCGGTTAAGGTGGGGAGCTGTCGCCAGTCGGTAAAAATCATGGAATACGCGCCAGGCTCCAGCAGGTGGAACGCCTGGCCGAGCCAGCACATTGTCCAATATCCCCAGGAGCGGGCGTCTCGGTTGTCGCCGTAAAAGTCGACGTTATAGCCGGTTTCAGTACGGCCCGTGTATTTATCATGTGGGCGCTGTTGTCGGCTGCCAATATGCAACCCGCCGCTACTGTAGGGTGGATCCGTAATTAAGCCGGCGAAAGATGCCGGCGGCAACGTCTGTAAAATCTCCAGACTATCGCCACAATAGAGCGTGGCCGCGCCTATCACCTGCTTTTGGGTCATTCGTCTTGCTCCGCATTGATAGCCTGAACGATGCGATCCATTGCCTGGTATGGGGTTTCGTTATAGCCCCGATCCGCGTGTAGCCGCTGGCCGTCGGTAAGGGTCACAACAACCTCACGATTACAGTTAAGCTCCACCCCGGCCACACTATTGGCGGCGATGTATTGTTCTTGTTTGATTTGAATTAACTTAGCCATATAGCCTCTCTATTTCGTGCCCGAACGGCTCCAGAATGTCGTCGAACGCCTGGAGGTGTTGCGGGTATCGCTCTTTGATAAAAACGGACAACTGCTGCAGGACTTCCAACGCGGTAGCCAATTGACTGGTTTCCGGTAATAACCGCTTACTGCTGGCAACCGCTTTATTCAGCGCGTCGGTCAGGCTAACCAGCAGTTTTACCCGGTCGGCCGCCGGCAGTTCTTCGCCGTTCGCGTCGGCGTTCTCCAGCCGTTCCATTGTTGAGTTGAACTGAATGATTAGCGCAGTGATCATCGTTCGCCCCAGCTCTTCCAGACTTCCCCCGGCGAATACGCGCGCAGCGCGTACTTTGTCCCAGTCGTCGCCGGCGTCCCTGGCCGCGTTTTTCCAGCGTTGCGCGGTGCCGTAGGCAATCCCCACCATTTTGGCGGAGACGTCCAACGACAGGCCGTCCATTACGTAGGCCCGGCGCAGCTGTTCACGCGTTTCCTGTGGGTGTGCCATCAGAACCCCATCTTGGCTTTAATCAGCAATACGACCGCCGTTACCATTCCCCCGGCGATGCCGCCAGATACAGCCCCGGCGACCGCCCCTTGTTTAACCGCTGCTGCTTTAACCTCGTCAACGCTGGCCTCTATGCGCTTAAGGCGGTCATTCATTTCCTGCATTAACGCCAGTTCCGGCGATACTGCCGGGGCCGGGCGCGCCTTTTTCCTTGTGGTGGTCATTGTTTGTCCGCCTTCCTGTCCAATTTCGATTCAATCCGTTCTATCCCGCGCCGCATCTCCTGAAGGTTGTCCATGATCTGGGTGACGTCGCGCGCCGCATCATCCCGGCGCTGGTACTTTTCGCGGATATCTTTAATTTCTTTTTGCAGTTCCTTAAGGTCTGCATGAGTGTTTCTCAGCCATAGGCCGCCAAGACACGCCACAATTCCAAGGGCGACTTGAAACGCTAAATCCATTGTTAGGGCCACGTTCATTTCCCCTCGCTCCAGGCTTTGATCTGGTTTAGCTGGGTGTATAGCCCCATGCACCACGGGCCGTAATCGGCCGCGTGGTTTAACAGATCTATGGGTGGTAATCCTTCGCCGGCGCTGGCGGCATGGGTGGAATGACCAGCAGCGCTGCCGGGATTTTGGGACAGGTTTCCGGTGTCGGGATATCCGAGCGCGGCGCGGTAGGCGCGCAGGCTGTCAGGGCCAAGACCGGTAAACACATCAGGATCCTTTTTAACTGCGTCATGATTTCGCCTTTTTAGCTTCTGTTTTAGGTCGTTGAGCTGTTGCTGTGCGGTTACAAGGTCGGCGGCGATTTTTTCCGCGCGGGCGGCCTGTTCTTGGATTTTTTGAACGCTGGCGGCAAGGGCAATATTGTGCCGTTCTGTCGCCTCGCGCTTTTCTCGCTCATAGCCGGTGATTTGTCGCTGTAGTTCGTGGATCTGGTCATTAGCCGTTCGTAGGCGGTACTCACTGCCGGCGATACCCTCGTTAAACCCCACTTTCCAGGACAAACCGGCCAGCGCGGCGGCAATCACAAGCGCCACCCAATACTCTTTTAAGAAAGACAGCAGCGCCTTAAACATTTTTCTCAACCTCCCTGTCTCGCTTCAGGGCTTGCCATTTGGCCCCCTGGGACTGAATCACCCACGCACCCAGATAGGCGGCGATGTGCCACTCGGCCAGACGGCCGCAGAGAGTTTCCCAAATCATGGCGAACGAACTCACCAGGAACGCGCCCATTAGAATGGTGTCGGACGTGGAGAGGCGGCCAGTGGGGCTGGCTATCAGCTCTTTTAGCCGCATAACACCCCCCAGGCGGTTTGATACTGTTTAACGCGCTCGTTAATACCGTTTAAACCGCCGTTAATACGCCGCGTAAGTCCTTCAATGTCGCGAGCGTCGGCAAATTGATTGCAGTTATTGGCATACCAGAACCACCCGGCCGAACGGGCCGCCAGTTCATCGTTCTCCAATAGTTCGGGCTGGGCGATTAAATCCAGCTCCAGCGCGTGGCCGCACTGGAGGTAGTTATCGTAAAAGGTGATTTGCTTAAGCCCACGACCGCGAAAACGCCAGCCGTCGTCCGGGCCGTCGTTGCCGTAACGGCCGCCGTAAACCAGGTTAGCTATCTGCCGCTGGCGTTCGGTCGGGACAACCTTCTCGCCAGGCTGACGGCCTAGCGCGTTAGCCTGGGCGGTGCTGATACGCTTACGGGGAAACGTGGCGATAAGGCCCGCCGGGGAATAGTTGAGGTTTTCGACGGTGCGGGTAAAGCCGGCTGATTCAACGAAAATCTGCGCAATAAAGGCCGCCTGGCGTGCCGGCGTATCAATGCCGAACTCCTGCATGGCGTACATGACGTGGTTATACCAGCGAACCGTTAAGGATAACGATAAACTGGCCGCTTGGCGTAATTGCTCTTGAGTGGGGTAATTCATGGCGCTATCTCAAAATCTTAGATAGCGCCAGTGTTACAAAATGGGGAGGTGGGTATCAGTGGAAGAGGTTCGTCACATTAATCAAGTGACTGTCAAACTATCTTAATTGGTTGTTTTCCTCATCACAACCACAACGCGACATATTGTCAACAGCGCTCTGCAAACGGGACTTAAGATAAAACGATGCATAATCTCTATCGCGTAATTGACGAATACTCACTACCACTTCATAAGTATACGCTTTATCTTTTATCGTCCACCGCCATTGGATACACACCGTATGGCTTTCTATAAAGAACATCACCTTAGCGGCCGGGTTAGCTTTTTGGCACTCATCGATAAAGTCTAAAATATCCATCATAACAGCCTCATTTGTTCTTGAGCCCCGTCACCCTGGGCGATAATTTTTTGAGCTTGACGATCGCTTAAGTTAAAGCGCGGGCATAACTCCATTAATGCGAACCGGCCAGACTCGCCGGCGGCGATCTTCTGCCGGTATTGCGCGATAAAGGCACGGTTTCGCCATTCGCGTAGCGCAGCTTCACAACGTGGAATATAAAGCACCTCACCGCCAAACCGCTGTTCTATCTTCGTGGCCACGTCGGCTCCTAACGTATCGATTAAGACCGCCGCGCGACGGTTGCCACGCTTACGGGCGCTAACGCCGACCGGGAACGAGACGCCGCCCAGCTTTTTAATCAGGGTTTCCGTGTCACGGTATCCGATTAAATCGATGATATCCAGCACGACCGGCGGTAGCAGATCGCGTAGTTGTTCAAAGTCTGGATTGTTCATGCGTTCCGCCTTTTTGCGTCCTTAATCAGCGCCACTAATACGCCGTTAAGTTGCTCATCAGTAAGCCACTCGATAACAAGCTGGCCGTACATATGCCCGGCCATCGCTTCGGCATACTTCCAAGACCGGCCAGCGTCAGCCAATAGCGCCTCAATCTTGCTTAAAATAGCCTTACGCTTGGCGGCGACCTTCGGGCGGCGGCCGTGCTTGGACGAACGGCGCGGGAAACCCTGTTCATGCATGTACTCTTTGATAGCCTCCAACTCTTCGAGCGTGCATTTTGCCGCGCTGGTTTTACCGCCAGCCAGGCGGGCAATCACGGCGCGGTAGGTTTCATCGTCCCAGCCGAGCGCGGCTTGACCTGCCTTTACTGCGCCAATTAAACGATTCTTTATTAATGCCACAGTTATTTACCCCGCTTTTTAGCGTTAGCCATCGACCGACGCAGCGACGCGAGAGAACGCCCGACCGTCTTATATTCAGTTGGTGTGTCGCCGTGCCAGCGGTTAAACACGGCATGATCCTGGCGTGATACCAACTCCAAATTTTCAAGGCAACAGTTCAAGCGATCGTTATCCCTAAACACAACTATCATCCCTGCGGGTATCTCTCCGTTTGCCTGTTCCCACAGTAGACGATGTTTAAATTTCCATTGGTTCGGCTCTGCGACTTTTATTTCCAGATAGCCGTCCTCATTGGTGATTTCAGTACCAACGGGTAAATGGTTGTGCGGTAGCTGGCCCTTTTTAAACGAGCCGGCGTTGGCTTTCACTAGCCCTTTAGTCCCGGCGTTGAATGGTTTGTGTCCTGTGGAAAATTGACCAGAGCGCCCCGTTTTAAGGCCCATGTTTTTACGGATCCCGTTGATGGCCTCTTTTGTTCTATCAGTACCAAACGCCCGATTAAACAACGTGGTTAGCTCTGGCAGTGGTAGTAGATAATTATTCCGGATCCAGGCCCGCATTGCGGGCGTATAGACAAAGCGAGTCATTATTTTTTAACCTCTAAAAAGCGCGGCATAACCTCGGCTTTATCGGCTCCTAATGCGCGCTGAACATCCAGCGCCAACCGCCCGTTATCTACGATTTTTGACGCAATGCAGGCTATCTCACGAGAGCGTTTTAACTCTGTCTCCAGTTGCTCCACCGTCAAACTTTCGTCTCCAAGCCGTTCTATCTGGGCAAACAGGTGATTATTAAGGTCTTCAAGCGTATTTTTCATATCACGTTCCCTTACGGATCAGGCGCTACGCACTGAAAAACGAGTAACATTGATGCCGTACAAAAACGCGGCGGCCCGGTCTAACGTCGTCCACGTCTTGTAGTCACCGCGCCGTTCGCGCAGGTAGTACGAAACGCCGCAATTGCGGTTAATAGCAAACAGGTGATAGACTCCGTTAAAGCGCTGGATCACAAACTCATCAACGCCGCCGCTTTCCACCAACTGCCTAAAGGCCACCATCCCAACAAGTTCATTTTTCATACGGCACCAATCCGGTTATTTTGATGCTGCAATTAGATTGCTTTGGTTTAGCTGCTCCGCACACTGTGAACAGATCCCCGTTCCTTTTTCGCGGTTAATCTGCACCCAGTGACACGGCACGCCGGCGTCGGATACGCAGGCGTGATGGTCGTCACAGCCACAAACCTTGCATTTAGCGACAGGGATCGGCTCCAGGTGTTCGATAGAGACGCCGCCCGCACGACCAGAGACGCTCACAACGACCGCACCATGCCCCAGAGCCCAGGCAGGCGTCCGCGTAGTAACAGTCGTATAGTCAGGAACGCCCCGGATATGGTAGTAACGGAACAGTGCGCCGACTGGATACAGTTCGTTAAAACGTTCAGCGCTGATATTGCGTAGTGTCTTCATTAACGGATCCCCCGCGTCGCTTTGAATTGTTCGACCTTGGCCTTCATTTCACGCTTTAAACTCGCCTTATTGATGGCGTAGCCGCGTGAGTCATAGAAACGTAAACGCGATTTTGTCGGGTAGTTCGGGAACTCAACGACGACAGACCGATTGCTTAAGCTGTAAACGCGCTTTTCTCCGTTCTGCTGGTATTCACACCCTGTGACGGTTAATAACATGATGAATTCTCCTCGTATTCTTTCCCGTGTTGCCGACGGCTACGGGCCGCAGCCATGCGAAAAACGTTCATGTCTTCATACATAAACAGTAAATCGCGTTGTTTGGCTCGGTCGAACTCCATCACCGCGCCTTTGCTTTTCTCCCAGCCCTTAAGTAAATAAATCGCGTCAGCCTGATCGAGCATGGAAAGCGACATAGCCAGATACTGGTCATGCGTCAGGCCGTCAGGAAAAATAGCCGGGTTTAATACAATGAAGCTGCGATTCCTCAATGTGGTTGCGGCTTCATTGAATGCTGGCCGGTTAAACTCCGGCAAGCCCGTCATAGGGCCAGAGATAAAAATGACAGGTGTCATACGGCGGCCTCCGTTCCCCAGCGGCGCTCAATCGCGGTTAAACAGTATTGGGCGCGGTGGTGGTAATATTCGACGTTTGCGGGAGCCTTCGCCGTTGCTTTTGCCTGAAGCCAGAGAGGGATAGCCGCTTCGTAAAGTGCATCTTTCTCCAGTTCTACGGCGGCGCTCGCCACATCCAACAATTCCGCGTTAATCATGACGATCTCCCAATTCGCTCAACGTCCGACGAACCGCCGATCGCGTGTCCTAGTTTCGCTGTCAACCCAGACGCATAACCGGATACCGCAGCATGATCGGCACCTCGGCATTTTTTAGCCGCTCGGCTCTCGCCGGTCTTCATGCCTGTTTCAGTCATTCGAGCGTGATACGCCTCCATTAGCGCTTCTTCCGGCTGCGTTACGGCAAATTCCTGAAGCACTTCATAAGCACCATGCACCCAGCTCTCGCAGAACGTATCCGCGCGGGCCGTCTTCGTTTCTGGCTTAATGTTTTTACGCATAGTGCCGATATACTCACGCCGCGCGGCCATCATTTGACGCGACAGAACGTCAAACGTATAAGCGGCGATTTGGGGGCGTTCTGCGGGGCCGTAAAAGATAACTATGCGTTTCGGGATCCCGCGATAGCCGGTATAACGGAAGGAGTAATAACAGCGAACGCCAAACGCCTGGCTAATGGCGTTGGCCGCTTCGTGAGGGTTCGTACTGCGGCGAGCCAGGTTCAGCAGCTTTTTAATCTTTTGGAGATATTTTTCTTTATTCATGACGATTAACTCCTTTTGCTACTAATTTTCTTAGTCAGCTTATGAATTAAATCCTTGCCATTAATGGCCGTTGCCACTCCTATATAGGCACCCATACCAAGACAAACACCGACGCTTAAAAGCGCGAAAAATAGATCAAGCGTTTTTATAAACATTTGCCATTTCCTTGTTTTAGGCGTAAGCCGGCCCCTGGCTGGTTACGCCATATAAAAAGTTAATTACGTTTTAAATAAGGTTTAAATTGCGCTTAATTAAAGTGGTTTTAACTTCTCACACCTCACAAAATAGGGGGCTAAATTAATTTCAACGACCGGGCCGTTCTTACAATCAACCGCAGCAGCTACCGTTCTGACAATGCTCATTCCTCGTAATGCTGGGTGAGGGCAGTAGCCGAATTGCTGGCCTACTGGATACTGACGATTAAACTCTTTCGCCGTCATATCACACCGCCGCGATATCCAATGGGATCGCAATTAATTTCCCGCTGTCGTCCTTCTCTCGGAAATTGATATACGTTTTCGACGTTGCCACCATCAGCGAATCGGCGATAGCGTCCATTGCTTGGAGCCAGCGCTCGTCGTCAATTTTGATACGTCGCAGAGACAGAATGCGCCCAGTGTTAAGCTGGCCTTCTTTGTCTACGGCGAACGCATCAGACACTAGAGCGCGGAGGTTATCATTAGCTCCCTCTGACCACTCATGGAGACATTCGTCAATAATTGACTTAGCAACCTGAAGCTCTGGCCCGAACGCCAGCGAGTCCTGAACCTTTATCTGGATTTGGTGGCTGCCGTCGTAGCTGCTAAAAGTGATGTTTCCTTTAATTCCGCCCGGCTGGCGGTTGTATTTTTCGGCCACTAAATCGATAAACGCGTAGCAGTCATTAAACGCCGACGTTTTAAAGTCGATCATGGCGCGCTGAAGCTTTTTAGCCGCGTCGACCTGGGCGCGGACAAAGGCGTCCATTTCGAGATCGTAAGGTGGCACCATATCGACGGGAACCAGTCGGCCCTTACGGTCGGCCATGTACCCTTCAGGGATTGATTGTTGGTTTTTCTCTGTCATAACGTTCTCCTATTGAATGATTTTTGCGTCTACTATTTGATATGTCCCATGCGATAACTGCTGAAAAAGATATTCGCAATGGGCCTTTGATTGGTTGATTAAGTTAAGTTCTAACTTGTTGATGTCCTCCGTTCCGCCCTGGCGATAATTCACCATCACCGCGCCTGTTTCTTCATCACAAATGACCTCAACTTCCAGGACTCCGGCCACGTTCTGTTCCCTCCTAAGTGTTAATGTAACGACTCCGACCAGACGACCTTGCAGCCGTCTACCATAAATGCACCTTGCTTATAGGGGCCACTAGGGCCACAACCAAAGTTCTGATAAAACGCTACGCCCGACTCGATAAGTCGATCGCTATAACCGCAGCGCTGGATCCTGATAACAGGGCGGCCATCGTGAACGCTGATACCTCTGAGCGTTGCGCCATTCTTAACGAGCTGTCTTGCTACAGCTCCGGCACGCTCAAGCGCCGACAGCATTAATTCTTCATTCATGGTGATAGCCTCCGTTAGTTAATCAGCATTTCCGAGAACTTACGCACCGCGCCAGCGCTTACTGCTTCGCCGCTGATCGTGCTGTGACGATGTACGCCGCGCAGCAACTTAAACAACCGGCGCGCGTTGCCGCGTGAGGCCGTAAATAGGGCATCACTAACGGTCGGCTCTGCCGCGCTTGGTAACACGCTAACGGCGATTTCGTCGATGTCGTTACGTGGCAGTTCGTCGCCGAGCGGTAACGCGAACGCCACGCGGCTATAGAGCTGTTTATATTCGCCGCGGCGGCCTTTAAGGTTAACAATCAGGCGCGGCATACCAGCCAGAACGACACCGATTCCCGCTTTATCGTGGATACGGCGGATCGTCTCTAGCGCTCGATAAGGCAGGTTCTCTGCTTCGTCAATCAGCAGCGCCCGCCCAGAGCCACGCAGCGCGTTAATACACGCGTCGCTAAGATCGTGCAGGTTGCCGCGACGGTTTAACCCTAACTTGGCGCTGAGTTCCTCAAGAACAACACGGGCCGTGTATCCCGGATCCGCTTCAATGAGGATTGCGTCGCGGTTTTCTGCCACGTACTGACGCATGATCATCGTTTTACCTAAGCCGGCATCGCCGTAGATAACGTTAATTTCCCCGTCAAGGTGGGCCATTTTGATAACATCTAAGCCACGCCGGGCGGTGTAGGTCGGCACAAATGCAATGCTAATCTTTTGGTTCTGGGTCTTTTCCTTCTCATTCTCGCGATTCAGAAAGCCCTGGACGTCGGCCTCCAGGCTCTCAACGTCGCCCTGATACTTACTCAATAAATATTGGTTAATAACGGCCGGACTTTTGCCAATAGCGCGGGCGACCTGAGTTTGAGACCATCCTTTACGGGCGATCAAATCGGCTAACTCGGTTCTAATCATGGTGATTGCTCCTACTTATGCGTTCCATTTTTTCGTAAATACTCATCCCGATCGCTCTCTAAAAAGAAGAATTGCTTATCTTCAGCGGGGATAAGTTCGGGGGTTCCCAGAAACTCACTTAAAGAGTTAATAGGTTTGGCCTCAATCAGTGGCCGTGCTTCGGCTTCGATTTCCTGGCGGTGCTGTTCGTTAAGCTTCAGGCGACGTTTACGGCGTTTTTCCATCGCGTCCTGCATAGCGTTAACAGGGATAGCCGCACGCTTGTTGCCGTCCCAGACAGCGTCACAAACATAGTCGCCATTAAGGCGGCGAACGATAACGCGGCTAGCATCGTGAATGTCGTAAGCAACCCGAACCTCGTCACCGTCAACTCCGATAAGTTCTTCGGCAAAATATTGGTTATTCATCAGCTCCAGCCAGCCGCGCTGCGCCGTACGGATCTGTTCAGGCATGAACATATCGCGCAGTTCTATCTCGCTTAGGTATTCGATTTCATCGCCTTCAGCCTCTAACGCAGAACGGCGGGCCTCTGCTGGTGTCATGTGTTTACCGTCCAGTTTCGGCAATTCGCTATGGCGATGACCGTAGTTATATTTATCGACCTCTTCGGCTATCACATCTAACAGTTGTTGCCAGGAGGGAAGCTTGACGATCGCCTTTTGCTGGCGATTATCCAGAGGCTTGCCGTTCTCAATGGCTCGTACTGCGGACTCAATCGCGCGGCCAGTGACGCGTACGTTTTCGCGGTCAGCCCCGAGGCCGTTATAGGTTTGGTATTTTTGAGCAATAGCGCGAGGGATAACGGCGTTTAGCCGCTCGATAATCCCGCGAGACTGTGGATTACCTGGGATACTGGTCATGTGCTGGATCCCCAATCGGGGGAAAATACCAGTAATATCGGCGTCCAGAGTTTTGTTCGTTTCGCCGCCGCCGTTGTCCGAATAGACAAACAGCGGCTTACCGTACAAGCCCATCGCATAACGGTAAGCGTCTGCCACAGCGATCGCGTTCTCAGATAGAGCCAAACTCCAGCCAACAACGAACCGGCTACGGCCATCAATAACGAGCGTCAGCTCTGGCGTGAATGGGCGGCCGTGGATAGGGTGTGCGACTTTCATATTCAAAGATTTACCATCCGAGATCCAACACCCATTCACTGGCATCGTTGACCAATCGCGTTTAACGTAGGTTTCCAGCGCTCGCGCGGCAGATCCAGTAAGACGGCCTCGCGCTTTTTCACGCCGGGGGAGTTTCTTCATTGCTCGCCGAACGGCATCATATGACGGGCAAACGGCTAACATCGCAGGCTGATCGGCGTACAGCTCCGCCCATTCATCACAAAATGATTCATAGGCACTGGCGATCGTGGGGCCGTTCAGATTGCGCCAGTGCGCCAGGAATTGAGGGAGCCATTTAATCTGCTCAGGTTTCGTTTGTTTATGATGTCCGGGCGCTAATAGGGCTAACCGTTCCGCGCCGTTCTGGGCGCGGCAATAGTCCACAACCCACGAATTTAGCGACCGAACGCTAACGCCTACACGGCTAGTCCCGCGCCGGGCGTTGGCTCGTTCGGAGTGCTGCTGCAGGGTATCCGGTAAACTACGAGTGCGTGACCGGTCACAAATGAAATTAATCGCTTTGATGCGTGATAAGCCGTCAGCCTCCAGCCGCAACACTTCCGCCACTAAGGCACAGCGGGAATCAGCGATCGCGCGCTGGGCGTCGGTAAGCTCCGCCGTCTTACTCTCAAGTAGGGCCGGGCATTGGCGCACCAACTCAAGCTCGGTCTTAGACTTGGCGATAGTGGTTTTTATGGTGGCGGGTTTTGGCGCTACGCGTGCCGTAGCCAGCACCGAGTGATAGTGGCGTTCAATAACAGCCTCGCGAGCCTCGGAAGGTAAGCAATCAATATGATATTCAAACGTAACGCCTTTAACGCCCGAACGTTGACGAAAAAGCCAGTTTTCTTTCTGTGCTTTTCTGATTATGGAGCTGACAGACGCTGGTAAACCAGGTAGTCCTTTCATCTCCAATGTTGTCATCCAAACGTTTAACGTTGTCATATCAATACCTTTCCGGCCAGATCTCTTGGGGCGATAAGCCAATCGCATCGGATATTATTTGTTCGCCTTTCGGATAATGCTTATCTAACGCGTTTTTTAAGGTGTACGGTGATAAGCCATGCATACGCCCTAATCCCGATAGAGACAGATTTTTTTTTCTCAGTGCCGCGATCACATCTGCTCTATGCATGTTCACTCTTTTTTCGATCTTCATTTCATGCCATCCTTAAGGATTAACTCGATAGCTAGCTGCTAAAGTACTCGGCTAGCTATAAAGAAATTTAGTGTCATTTCATTTTCATGTCAATAAATGAAATGACAAATGAAATGACAAAATCAGCATTTTTCACATATATCATTGATATTTATGTTGTTTATTTTTCATTTCAAATTGAATTTAATTTCATTATATGAACTGAAAGGGAGTGACTGTGGATTCAAAAAAAGAATGGTTTACCATCAAGGAACTAACAGACTTACAACTACCAGGGTTGAAGGGAGCTTTTTCTACTATTCATAGAAAAGCAAAACAACAAGAATGGCGTGAGCAGAAAAAGACAGGCGTCAAAGGTATTGCGTATGAATATCATGTGTCATCATTCCCTGATGAAGCCCAAAAAGCATTAGGTATTAGAGCGATAAGCACGAATGATACTTATAGCAGTAATAAACTTTGGGATATGTTAAAGGCTTTAAGCGAAGATGAAAAAAATATCATTGTGAATTTCATCCAACGGGAGGGATTGAATAGCTTACTGAGATTAATATCTTCGTATTCAATGAGTAATCAACAATCAACAATCCCATGGGGTGAGTTTCTCGACAGCATTCCCGAATCTACTAGTGATAACCAGAATCCCAATGCCCCGTGGGTCGATGATAAAACCCGAGATCGATTAAAAGAGACACTAATAGATATAGGGTTGGATCGTAAGCGTATATCCTCATTAATTATGTTGTTTTCTTTGCCAGAAGCTTATGCGAGAGAGATATTATCAAAATATGTGCAAAGTGAACGAATCACCTCATCCCAGCAAACCGTAACAGGCCAACAGGAAAAAAAGACAAAAGCAGGCTGATGCTTAGCTAGGCCGAGCATAATTATTTCTTTTTGAGGAGGGCTGGTACCACAAAGAAAAAAGCGACACTAAAACGCTTTCTTTTCCCTCTATTCTCCTTTTGTGTTATTCATTTAAAATCAATTAATTACGAAAAGTAAAAAGTCAGTTGTTTTTTACTTTTCGCTACCAGAAAAAAGTAAAAAAAATATGGTGTTATTCATATTAAACAGAACTAACAATGTTCCATAAAGAGTAGACAAAAAACCGTAGATAGGTTTTTTATGCGGTTTTTTCTGTCAGTATTTTACAAACTGAAAAACAATAAATTAATCATATATATCAATAGATTAATCACAAAAAACCGAACGTCAGAATAAATCTATAAACGGTTCTTTTCTTAGAGAAAGAAAAAAACTTGGTTACAAGATGTTTAGTTAAAAAATAAGATAATGACCAATGGATTAATTTTTATTACTTTTCATTTAGTTAGGTTGAGTATTAAAACCGTTTAAAAGGCGATTAAAAGGAGGCTGATTTTTGATTATAGTTATGCAAAATATAATGCAAAAAACTGCCTTTTTGGTCATTTTTAAAAATTCTATGCAAAATCCCTGAACTCTCCCGCAACCCGCACCACAAGCCGCGCACCGCGTCGCCAGGCTTCCCCCTCAGCTATGCAGAATTGATCACCTCCCCACAGCGTGAACTTAATACTAATGAAGTGGAAATGGTTAACGGCGGCTGGGCTAAGAGCATCAGCGACGCGGTTGAAGGTGCATTATTCGGCGCCGGCGACGCGATGGCTACCGGTATGGCCGTAGGTACTCAAATCGGCGGCGGGGCTGGCGGTGGCGTACTGGGCTTTGGACTTTTCGGTAGCCTGGCTGGCGTTATCGTTGGTGGCATTGTTGGCTTAGTGTATGGTACCGTCGGCGGGTTTGCATTAGGTCGTGAAGACATCGAAGACAACATTGCTGACTATCGCGACAAGTTTGGCGTCCGTTCACAAGGTCTATAATCGGTCTTCCCAACGGATCGTTGTTAACTGACTCAGTCCGATTTAAACACAGGCGCTTATTAGCGCCTGTGTTTTTTAATAGTGCATCCAATAGCATTTCTATACCCTATTGATTTTTTTATATCTTTTTTCATGATGGATGGATGTTTTTGTAGAAAAATTACATAAATGCCTGTCAAATTTGTGACGTATCTAACGATGTTGGGCATGTTTTTTGTAATTTTACTACAAAATAACTTCTCCAGAGTGAACAAATGGAGTAAAGTAACCGGCGTAGGGTACAGAGGTAAGATGTTCTATTTTTCAACCCTGTAATAGGATTGGCTCTATATTAGCCGCCCCGTTCGTTTGAACGGGGCGTTTTTTTATCTGCAAAATGAAACGTAGAAGCTTTACGGCGTAAAACGCTTTGAGATTCAGTTATTAACTGTGATACCAGCTTTTAACCTCGTTCCATATTCTCTCGTCTTCATCCCGGTAACCTTCCGGAACTTCAACGCAAACGCCGCCTCTTTGGCGTAAATCCAACCGTTGCCCGGTATGTACCTGCGGCGGCTGGCGGAGGTACATGCGAAATCCGCTGGCGTTAAATGTGATGTCGCCTCCTCCAAGCTCCAGTCGGTAATCATAGGAACAGGGGCTTTCTGGAAATATTCCCGGGATTGGCGCTGACTGATGAAGCTCGTAAATAAAAAGATGCGGCGGGCCTGCGTTAATATTTAACTTAACGTCTGAGGCCAGATCGAAGATCATGGTTGCGGGAGCAAGCTGAAAATGGAAACAGCATTCCTCGTTTGTTGGCGGCGTTATCCACCCCAGAATGTAATCAATATCCAAACGCAGCTGTAAAACGTCGGCGTAGGGGACGACGGCATGTATATGCACGTCGTGCCAGCCCATCTGTTCAAAGTCGCTCTCGTCCCAGCGCGTCCTTATATCACTCATTCCGCTTCTTCTGCGGGCGCTTCGTCCGTAAGGCTAAACCATTCGTCCAACTTTTGGCGCAGCTTGTCGACGCCGAACTTTTTCAAAGAAGAGAAGGCTTCCACCTGAATATCGCCCTGGAAGGGCAGGATGGCTTCGCGCACCATGTTGACCTGCGCTCTGCGGGCGCCCTGCGCCAGCTTGTCGGCTTTGGTTAAAAGCAGCATCACGGGAAGGCCTGAGTCGACCGCCCACTGGATCATCTGCTGGTCGAGGTCTTTTAGCGGATGGCGGATGTCCATCAGAACAACCAGCCCCTTCAGGCATTCGCGCTTTTGCAGGTATTCCCCCAGCGCGCGCTGCCATTTGTGCTTCATTTCCTCTGGAACCTCAGCATATCCGTAGCCCGGCAGGTCGACCAGGTGCAGGTTTTCTTCCACCCGAAACAGGTTTATCAGCTGGGTTCGCCCCGGCGTCTTACTGGTCCGCGCCAGGCTCTTTTGGTTAGTCAGCGTATTCAGCGCGCTGGACTTACCCGCATTAGAGCGGCCGGCAAAGGCTATCTCAATGCCGATATCCTCCGGCAAATGCCGAATGTCCGGCGCGCTGGTGACGAAATGCGTCTGCTGGTAGTTAAGATTTTTTATCGTCAAAGCGTGCGTCTCCTTCGGTCATCGTTTCGGCGGCAATTATACTTATTTACCGCCATAAAGGGGGAATTTCTTGCGGAGCGGCTTGGGCACTAGCAGAAAGGCTGAGAATTGCCACCGTGAGCGTGTGAGACATTTGCCATTGCCGCGTAGGGCAATATCGTCTTTTTTATCTTCGTTTTGAGATGAATATCTTTATTTTCAGCGTGTTAATTTTGACAGGTAAAAATTGGCTCGGATTACACGCTCTGGCTACCTTGTTCGGCGCGCGCAAAGGGGTAAATTACACATCAAGCAAGGGAACGCGAGGAACGAAGTTCACAGGACGTGCGCTTCGGCTCAGGGAGCATCAGGACGATGCGACGAGCAAAAGGGAATGACCCACAGGATGTGGGAAAGCGTTATCAGGATAGCATAACGCGCAATAGGGAAATTAAGGGAAACGCGCAAGCGTAGTTCAGGATGAACGGCTAAGGAAAGCGCCAGGGACGACTTTTATTCTTCAGGACGAGATAAGGGACGATTTTCCAGGGATTGGGCAGTAAAGCAAAAGGATAGACCGGGACGTCAATTGACTCACAGGGATGGAGCACGACAATTGCATTAGGGCGACAGAGTTATCTGTCGCCTTTTTTCTTTGTTTCTGGTAGATTCCGCGAAAGTTAATCCCCTCTGTTTGAGAACCCACTATGAAGCAGCCGCAGCAGGCCCCAAAAGGCAATATCAAGACTCCAAAAGCAAAGCGCAAAAGCCGCGAAGAGCTGAACGCCGAAGGCAAAGAGCGCAAGCGTCAGAAAAAGCATCGCGGCAACGCGGCGGGTTCTCGCGCCAATGGTTCATCCGCTTCCCAAAATTCGTCTCGGAAGGGGGGCGCAAAAGACCCGCGCATCGGCAGCAAAACCCCCGTGCAGCTGACGGTTTCCGATGAAGCGAAAGTTCAGAAAACGGTGTTAAAAGAAGAGCGCGCGCATCGCGCCGAGCCTCTGTCTGCGGAAAAAGAGCTGGCCCGGCTTGAGAACGACGAGCGTTTGAACGAGCTGCTGGACGCACTGGAAGCAGGAAAGGCGCTGTCGGACGAAGAGCACGACTACGTTAACGATACGCTCGATCGCATTGACGAATTAATGGTACAGTTGGGCATCGATCTGGGCGATGGCGATGAGGAAGAAGAGTCTCCCGAACAGAAGGAGAATATTCTTAACCTACTGAAGAATAAAGGCTAAGAGAGTCGTCCGCGCTATGCAGTGGCTGTTTCCGTTTGTTGGGCTGCTGCTGGCATGCTATCTGGTCTGGCTGTTAGGCCGGCTGTTGTGGCTGAATCGGCTGAAAGATCGCCGCTATTCGGCAAAATACTCCCGCGGCACAAAGGCACCTATAACAACGACGCGACCGCGGAGAAGAAAAAACAAGACGGAGTGAGCAAATGTCTTCGCAGTTGATTGACTGGGATCTGGCCCTTATTCAGAAATACAACTATTCCGGCCCTCGGTATACCTCTTATCCAACCGCCCTTGAGTTTAGCGAAAGCTACGGCGAAGGTGATTTCGCTTCGGCGGCCGAACGTTATCCTTCGCGTCCGCTTTCTCTGTACGTTCATATCCCTTTCTGTCACAAGCTGTGCTATTTCTGCGGCTGTAATAAAATAGTCACTCGCCAGGGGCATAAGGTGGAACGCTATCTCGACATGCTGGAAAAAGAGATAGAACGACGTGCGCCGCTGTTTGCCTCCCGCCACGTGTCGCAAATGCACTGGGGTGGCGGTACGCCCACCTATCTGAACAAAGAGCAGATTACCCGCCTTAACGGCCTGCTGCGCAAGCATTTCCACTTCCAGCCGGAAGCGGAAGTATCAATCGAGATAGACCCTCGTGAAATCGAACTCGATATTCTCGACCACCTTCGCGCTGAAGGCTTTAACCGCATGAGCATGGGCGTTCAGGACTTCGACAAAGACGTTCAGCGTCTGGTTAACCGCGAGCAGGACGAAGAGTTTATCTTCTCTCTGATCCGGCACGCCAAAGAGCTCGGCTTCCGCTCGACCAATATTGATCTGATTTACGGCCTGCCGAAGCAAACGCCGGAGAGCTTTGCGCTGACGCTTAAGCGCGTCGCCGAGCTGAGCCCGGACCGCCTGAGCGTGTTTAACTACGCTCACCTGCCGAGCCGCTTTGCCGCACAGATGAAGATTAAGGATGACGACCTGCCGTCGGCTAATGACAAGCTTTCTATCCTGCAGGAAACCATCGCGTTCCTGACAGAGGCAGGCTATCAGTTTATCGGTATGGACCACTTTGCCCGCCCGGACGACGAGCTGGCCGTGGCCCAGCGTGAAGGCAAGCTGCACCGCAACTTTCAGGGTTACACCACTCACGGCGATAGCGACCTGCTGGGCCTTGGGGTTTCCGCCATCAGCATGCTTGGCGATACCTATGCGCAGAACCAGAAAGACCTGAAGGCCTACTACGCCAGCATTGAGGAGAAGGGCAACGCCCTGTGGAAAGGCCTCGCCATGACGGAAGACGACTGCCTGCGCCGCGACGTCATCAAGACGCTGATTTGTAACTTCCACCTGCGCTTTGCCGACATTGAGCGGGCCTACGGCATTCGCTTCGTTGAGCACTTCGCGCAAGACCTGGCGCTGCTCGCACCGCTGGCGAAAGACGGCCTGGTGACTATCGACGAAGCGGGCATTGACGTGACCGGTAAAGGGCGGCTGCTTATACGCAATATCTGCATGTGCTTTGACACCTACCTGCGCCAGCAGGCGCGCAGGCAGCAGTTCTCGCGCGTGATTTAAAGAACGTCAGAAAAAACAAACGGCCGCAAATGCGGCCGTTTGTCGTTTCGTGACGCGATAGCCGTCAGGAGAACAGCACAAACATAATAACGCACAGCACGGCGGCTAAACCGGTCTGTGGCGATTGCCCGGCCGCTGAGCCAATTTCTGCGCCGGACTGAAGCAGTGAATAGAGACTTTCCAACATAACCATACTCCATGCGGACCCAAAAGGTAGACGCGCGCAGGTCTTTTAAAGGGTTTTAGGCTGTATCTGCCGCGTTTTGGCCACTGTCTTGAATACGGCGCGCCAAGCGCTGCCGATACGATTCACGTAGTGGGCTAAGCCGGCTAAAGGATATCAGAATTTTGGCAAAAAAATGCGCGCCAGATTACAAAAAACGGGCGATAAATGCCTTCGCCCGTACGGTGCGTTATTCCATGCCCAGCTCTTTGAGCTTACGGGTCAGCGTGTTTCTTCCCCAGCCCAGCAGCTGTGCCGCTTCCTGCTTGTGGCCGTGAGTATGGCGCAGAGCGACTGTAAGGAGAATGCGCTCCATGTCCGGCAGCGCTTCTGACAGCAGGTCCGTTTTCCCTGCGCTCAGCGCCTGCTCGGCCCACCGTTCCAACAGCGTCGTCCAGTGGCCGTCGAACGTCGCCGATGCGGGAGGCTTCGGCGCGTCTTCGGCATTGCCGAACAGCTCCGGCGGCAGATCCTGAGGCAGAACTTCTTTACCTGCGGCCATTACCGTCAGCCAGCGACAGGTGTTTTCCAACTGGCGCACGTTGCCGGACCAGCCCATTTGGCTCAGGGCCTTCTCGGTATCAGGATGAAGCACTTTCGCCTCAACGCCCAGCTCCTGCGCGGTCATCAACAGAAAGTGGCGGGCCAGGCGAGGGATGTCCTCGCGCCGCTCCCGCAGCGGAGGTAAATTAATGCGGATCACGTTGAGCCGGTGGAACAGGTCCTCGCGAAACTTGTGCTCTTTAACCAGCAGCTCAAGGTTTTGGTGGGTCGCGGCGATAATCCTCACGTCGACTTTAATCGGATCGTAGCCGCCCACGCGGTAAAACTGGCCGTCGGCCAACACCCGCAGCAGCCGAGTCTGGACTTCCAACGGCATATCACCGATTTCGTCTAAAAACAGCGTTCCGCCGTCTGCCTGCTCGAAGCGGCCCTGGCGGATCTGCCCGGCGCCGGTGAATGCGCCCTTTTCGTGGCCAAACAGCTCTGATTCAATCAGGTCTTTGGGGATCGCCGCCATGTTGAGGGCGATAAACTTGCCCGCGGCGCGGGGGCTGTGGCGGTGCAGCGCGTGGGCTACGAGCTCTTTCCCCGTTCCAGACTCCCCGTTGATTAATACGCTGATAGAGGAGAGCGAAAGACGACCGATGATGCGGTAGACCTCCTGCATTGCCGGGGCTTCCCCGATAATGTCCGTCGTCGGGCTTGCGTTATGGTTAACGCTTTCCGGCTGGCGTATTTCCCGATAGTGCCCAATGGCGCGCTCAACCAGGGCAACGGCGTCGTCGACGTCAAACGGCTTGGGCAGATAGTCAAAGGCGCCGAACTGGTAGGCGCTGACGGCGGCGTCGAGGTCGGAGTGGGCGGTCATAATGATGACCGGCAGCAGGGGGCGCTGCAGCTTGATTTTTTGCAGCAGCGTCAGCCCGTCGATGCCGGGCATGCGGATATCGGAGATCAGCACGTCAGGCTCGTCGTCGTTTAGGGCGGCGAGCGCGCTGTCGGCGCTGTCGAAGCTAACGCATTTTACGCTGGCGCCGGTTAACGCGCGCTCGAGAACCCAGCGAATGGCGCTGTCGTCATCGACTATCCAGACGGTATCCTGACTCATCGTTCCCCCTATTTACGGATAGGCAAGTAGACCGAAAACTCGGTGTGGCCCGGCCAACTGTTAAACTCAATTTTTCCCCGGTGCCGGTCAATCAGGCTGCGGGCGATGGAAAGCCCAAGCCCGGAGCCGCCTTCGCGCCCGCTGACCATCGGATAAAAAATCGTATCCTGCAGCTGCGGCGCAATGCCGGGCCCGTTGTCTTCAATGTCGATTCGGGCGCACAGGCGATAGCGTTCGCCGTGCAGCGTCATCTGGGACGCGGTTCGCGTCCTGATGATGATAGTACCGCCCTGACTCGCCAGCGCCTGCATGGCGTTTCTGGCGATGTTGAGCAGCACCTGTTCAATCTGTTCCGGGTCGTGGCTCAGCTCCGGCATGCTCGGGTCATAGTCGCGCACCAGAGAAACGTTATCGGGCTTCTCCAGCGTCAGAAGCTGGTAAACGCGTTCGGACACCTGATGAATGTTCTGTTCCACCCACTGGCCGGGATGCTGCGGCCCAAGAAGGCGGTCGACGAGGTTGCGCAGGCGATCTGCCTGCTCGATGATGACGCGGGTATATTCCGTCAACTGAGGGTCAGGAAGCGCCTTCGCCAGCAGCTGGGCCGCGCCGCGCAGGCCGCCCAGCGGGTTTTTGATCTCGTGAGCCAGGCCGCGAACCAGCTCTCTGGCCGCCGCCTGCTGTGAATGCTGAAGCTGTTCCTGACTCAGGCGACGGTGGTTATCCAGCGCTGACAGCTCCATCAGAATATGGTCGTCGGCCAGCTTCTGCGCGCTTAGGGTCAGCACGTGTAGGTGACCGTCAATGACCATGGAAACTTCGTTATCGGTAAAGCCTTGGTCTTCGCTCAGGCTGGACCACATAAGTGGAACGTCAAGGGACAGATAGTCCACCAAATCCGGCAAAGGCGTGCCGAACAGCTTGCGCGAGCTTTGAACCAGCAGCTGCTGCGCCGAAGGGTTGGCGTAAAGGATTGACAAAGAGAGATCGAGAATCAGCACGCAGGTAACCTGCGAATTCAGGATTTGCTCCGTATCGGGCAGCGTTTGGCTCGCCATGGATAACTCCTTTGCACCAAGTCGGGGCGTTCATTGATGCAGGCTTAACTCTCGAGGTTAATCCTGAACAATTTGAGGAGTTAAACGGAGGGAGAGTCTTCCGTTGGGGTCGACTTGGCGTAAGCCAACGAAGCGCCCCTAGGAAGGCTATGCCCGACGCACTCCCAAAGCTAATACAAGCGTCCTTCCGGCCGAGCACGATGGTTATATAGGCAGGTCGTATTTACGGCCGGAATATCCACTGGTGCCGATTTAACAGGTTAGTTGAGCCCATCTCACGATGGGCTCTGGTTAATAACGCTTCGTTATTAAACGCTATAGTACAGCTCAAACTCCAGCGGGTGCGGCGCCATGCGTACGCGGTTCATCTCTTCCTGCTTCACTTCGATATAGGCGTCAATCGCATCGTTGGTGAAGACGTTGCCGCGGGTCAGGAACTCGCGATCGGCGTCCAGACAGGCGAGCGCTTCTTCCAGAGAACCGGCGACGGTCGGAATGTTCTTGGCTTCTTCCGGCGGCAGGTCGTACAGGTTCTTATCCATGGCGTCGCCCGGATGGATTTTGTTGATGATGCCGTCGAGGCCGGCCATCAGCAGCGCGGCGAAGGCCAGGTACGGGTTAGCGGCCGGATCCGGGAAGCGAACCTCAATGCGGCGAGCTTTCGGGCTGGCGACGACCGGAATGCGGATTGACGCAGAGCGGTTGCGCGCAGAATAGGCCAGCATAACCGGCGCTTCGAAACCCGGCACCAGACGCTTGTAGGAGTTGGTGGTCGGGTTGGCCAGCGCGTTGATGGCCTTAGCGTGCTTGATAACGCCGCCGATGTAGTACAGCGCCGTTTCAGACAGGCCGCCGTACTTGTCGCCAGCGAACAGGTTGGTGCCGTTCTTGGACAGCGACATGTGGCAGTGCATGCCGGAACCGTTATCGCCGACCAGCGGCTTAGGCATAAAGGTAGCGGTTTTGCCAAACGCGTGGGCGACGTTGTGAACCACATACTTGTAAATCTGGGTTTCGTCCGCTTTTTTGGTCATGGTGTTAAAACGGGTAGCCACTTCGTTCTGGCCGGCGGTGGCCACTTCGTGGTGGTGCGCTTCAACGACCAGCCCCATCTCTTCCATCGTCAGACACATGGCGGAGCGCAGGTCCTGTGAAGAGTCGACCGGAGGAACCGGGAAGTAGCCGCCCTTAACGCCCGGACGGTGGCCCTTGTTGCCGCCTTCGTACTTGGTGCCGGTATTCCACGCCGCTTCGATATCGTCGATGTGATAGTAGGCGCCGGCGATGCTGTTGCCAAAGCGGATATCGTCAAACAGGAAGAACTCGGGTTCAGGCCCAAACAGCACGCAGTCAGCGATGCCGGAAGAGCGCAGAAAATCTTCAGCGCGCTTGGAGATGGAACGCGGGTCGCGCTCGTAGCCTTGCATGGTGCCGGGCTCAAGGATATCGCAGCGGATAATCAGCGTCGTCTCTTCGAAGAACGGGTCCAGCAGCGCGGTGCTCGGATCGGGCATCAGCACCATGTCGGATTCGTTAATGCCTTTCCAACCGGCGATAGAAGAACCGTCGAACATTTTTCCGTCTTCAAAGAAGTCAGCGTCGACCTGATGAGCGGGAATGGTAATGTGCTGCTCTTTACCCTTGGTATCGGTAAAGCGCAGGTCTACAAACTTTACTTCATGCTCATTAAGCATAGTCAAAACGTGTTCTGTGGACATGGTTATTCTCCCGGTGACGAATTTCGCTTAGAGTAATCCCCGTAGGGGATGGGCCTTTACTATGCAGGCCTAATGTCGCCAAGCCCGCTGCTATAAGCAAAGGCTATGCGATAATCATGCCAGTTTATTTACTCTTCGTTAACAGGCCGTTTTTCCTGCGGCTACGGGCTATGAGTATGAACGAAAATGCAAATTTTGCATCCCAAATTGCACTATTTTAGTGCGTTTTTTTATGCGTCGCCGCTTTTTGGTGCGACAAGGCGTTTTTTGTCGTTTTTTCAATCGTGAATACGATCACAACCTGTTCGTGTAGGCGTTGTTTTTCACGAATCTTTATGATCTTGTTTTTTTACTGCGCCTAAAGTGTGTACAATAGCGCGCTATTTCTTATGCCTGAGGCAAATCTGTGATTGAAAATCTGCGTAACATCGCCATTATCGCGCACGTAGACCATGGTAAAACCACCCTGGTTGACAAGCTGCTGCAACTGTCAGGAACATTAGGGGAGCGTAACGACGCAGGCGAGCGCGTTATGGACTCCGGCGATCTCGAAAAAGAACGTGGGATCACTATCTTGGCCAAGAACACGGCCATCACCTGGAATAACTATCGTATTAACATCGTTGATACTCCCGGACACGCCGACTTTGGCGGCGAAGTTGAGCGGGTGATGTCAATGGTTGACTCCGTTTTGCTGCTGGTTGACGCGATGGACGGGCCGATGCCCCAAACGCGCTTCGTTACGCAAAAGGCGTTTGCCTACGGCCTTAAGCCTATCGTCGTCGTCAACAAGGTTGACCGCCCCGGCGCGCGCCCTGACTGGGTTGTAGATCAGGTTTTTGACCTGTTCGTCAACCTGGGCGCGACCGACGAGCAACTGGACTTCCCGATTATTTTCGCATCGGCGCTTAACGGCGTCGCCGGTCTGGACCACAACGACCTGGCTGACAACATGGACCCGCTGTTTGAAGCGATCGTCAAACACGTTGCGCCGCCGGCCGTCGACCTCGACGGTCCGTTCCAGATGCAGATTTCCCAGCTGGACTACAACAGTTACGTTGGCGTTATCGGCGTAGGCCGCATCAAGCGCGGTAAAGTGAAGCCGAACCAGCAGGTCACCATCATCGACAGCGAAGGCCAGCGTCGTAACGGCAAGATTGGCCAGGTGCTGGGCCACATGGGCCTGAAGCGCTATGAAGCCGACGTGGCGGAAGCGGGCGATATCGTCGCTATCACCGGCCTAGGCGAGCTGAACATCTCCGATACGGTCTGTGACGTTTCTACGCCTGAAGCGCTGCCGCCGCTGACGGTCGACGAACCGACGGTCACCATGTTCTTCTGCGTCAACACCTCGCCGTTCTGCGGCAAAGAGGGTAAATACGTGACGTCGCGTCAGATCCTCGACCGCCTGCGTAAAGAGCTGGTGCACAACGTGGCGCTGCGCGTAGAAGAAACCGAAGACCCGGATGCGTTCCGCGTTTCCGGCCGCGGCGAGCTTCACCTGTCCGTTCTTATCGAAAACATGCGTCGTGAAGGCTACGAGCTGGCGGTATCTCGCCCGAAGGTTATCTTCCGCGGCAAACAGGAACCGTTTGAGCAGGTGACTGTAGATATCGAAGAGCAGCATCAGGGGCCTCTGATGGAAGCGCTGGGCCTGCGTAAGGGCGAACTGCGCGACATGGTGCCGGACGGCAAAGGCCGCGTGCGTTTAGACTACGTGATCCCAAGCCGCGGGCTTATCGGCTTCCGTACCGAGTTCATGACCATGACTTCCGGTACCGGCCTGCTGTACTCCACCTTCAGCCACTACGACGACATTCGTCCGGGCGAAATCGGCCAGCGCAACAACGGCGTTATGATTTCCAACGGTACGGGTAAAGCGTTGGCTTACGCGCTCTACAGCCTGCAAGATCGCGGCCGCCTGTTCCTGGGCCACGGCGTAGAAGTGTACGAAGGCCAGATCATCGGCATTCACACCCGTTCTAACGACCTGACGGTCAACTGCCTGACCGGTAAGAAGCTGACCAACGTTCGCGCATCGGGCACCGATGAAGCGACGACGCTGTCTCCGGCAATCAAGATGACCCTTGAGCAAGCGCTCGAGTTTATCGATGACGATGAGCTGGTCGAAGTGACGCCGCAGTCTATCCGCCTGCGCAAACGTCACCTGACGGAAAACGACCGTAAGCGCGCTTACCGCAGCGGGAAAGAGTAACGGGTTGTAGATACAGTCCGATAGATACAGAGGGGCCGTAAGGCCCCTTTGCTTTTTGAACGCTTGCGTTAGATTGAAGGAACAACGCTTATTTCTGCGCCTGCTTCAACACGGCGTTAATGCTGACAGGAAAGAAGCGGTTAACGTCCACGCCGACGTTTATCGCCCTTGGCCCCAGCGCGCTTAGTCGCTTGCGCTGTTCCGGGTCTTTGCCCGAGTTGTGGACGTGCCCGTAAAGATGGATAGCGTCTCTGAAATAGCCCTGCCACTCTAAAATCGGATAGTGGAACATCACTATCTTCTGCTTTTGGTAATCCAGCTCGTAGTAGTCTTTGACCCATTCAAACATTGATGTGTCGAACTCCGGGTCGTCTAAAAACTTGTCGTGGTTGCCGCGAATCAGGTATTTCTTGCCGTTAAGCCTGCGCAGGATTTGATTGGCGTCCTGCCCCGTGCCGCGAAAAAGGAAGTCGCCCAGAATATAAATCTCATCCCGTTCGGTGACGAGGGCATTCCAGTTGTGGATAAGCGTATCGTTCATATGGCGCACGCTTTCAAACGGCCTGCCGCACAGGTTGATGATGTTGGAATGGCAGAAGTGGGTGTCTGAGGTGAAGTAAATCATCGCTGTTTTCTTATCGTCCTTGTTATTAAGAAGAGATGTCTGGCGGGGGAAGCGGCGAAGACGAATGCCTTCGCCGGAATCGAACGTTAACCGAACAGTTTCCCTTTAAGCAGCGCCATACCCAGAGACAGCATGTCCGGGTTGACCGGCTCTTCGCCCTTCGGCGACAGCTTGTCGACGATGTCCGGCAGGTATTGGGCGATAATCGCCGATGCATGACCGTTATCCATGCCTAATTTAGCGGAAAGCTGTTCCATTGCGGCCTGGCTGATGACGTCGCGCACCTGATCTGCGCTGATGGGCAGGTTAGCGCCGGTGCCAATCCAGGACTGAACCAGCTCGGCGAGGCCGCCCTGGCGGAATGTTTCCAGCAGGCCGGAAAGGCCGCCCTGCTGCTCAAGCCATTGAAGAATGGCCATATAGTCAACGCCGCCTTTAGAAGCGCCGTTGCCGCCGAGCATGCCGCCCAGCTGGTCTAATAAACTCATTGTGATAACTCCCGATGCCCGTTTTGTGAGGAAAGCTCCCTGCCCTGCCTCTTGAAAATGACTTTTGATAAACGCCCGGCGTGAGCCGAAGGCAGATGGTGCACAATTCGGACGTTAAACAAAATCGCGAAGGATTATACCGGAGAGCGCCTAAAATGCGCGCGTTTTTCTGTCTGGCTTCTCGGCGTGAAGTAGAAATGAAATGTCTTGAGTTCCCTCTTCTTAACCTCAATACGGTGTGATAGCGTAGGCCTACGGATAGGTTCGCATTGAGGTAGGTGCACCATGCTGTACATTTTCGACTTGGGTAACGTAATCGTCGACATCGATTTCAAAAGAGTGTTGGGCGTGTGGAGCCGACTGAGCGGCATTCCTCTGGCGACGCTGTCCGAGCGCTTTCGCATGGGAAAACCTTTCGAAATGCACGAACGAGGCGAAATCAGCGACGAGGCGTTCGCCGACCTGCTGTGCGAAGAAATGGAGATGCCGCTGAGCTTTGCGCAGTTTGCCGAGGGCTGGCAGGCGATCTTTATCGATCAGCGCGACGATACGCTGGCGGTCATGCAGCGGCTGCGCCAAGAGGGGAATCGGGTGGTGATCCTGTCCAACACCAACGCGCTGCACTGTAGCTACTGGCCCGCACGCTTCCCCGACGTCGGCGCCTCCGCCGACAGGATCTACCTCTCCCAAGAGCTTGGCATGCGAAAGCCCGAGGTGGACATTTATCTCCACGTGCTCAGGCAGGAAGGCGCTAAGCCGGAAGACGCGCTGTTCTTCGACGATCACCGCGACAACGTTCTTAGTGCCCGGTCGATTGGCCTGCCCACGGTACACGTTATCGACCGGCGGACGGTGCCGGACTATTTTCGCTAACGCCCTGCGGGCAACGGGTTATTTCTCCAGTAGCTGCTGCGCAAGCCTGTCGATATCCTCATAGAGCCACAGCTTACCGAGCCAGTCGCTTGGTATGCCTTGGGCGCCGTAGTAAGCCCCTGCGATCTGCCCGGCAATAGCGGCGGTGGTGTCTGCGTCGTCGCCCAGATTTGCCGCGGCCAGAACGGTTTGTTCAAAGCTGTCGCTTTGGGCAAAGCACCACAGCGCGGCCTCCAGGCTTTGTACGCAATAGCCCGTACCGAAGATGGCCGAGCGCGGCTTATCGAGGTATCGGCCCTCGGCTATCTGGCGCAGGTTTTCTTGCTCCGGCAGTTCGGCAATATCCGTCAGAACGCGCCTTTTGTCTTTCCCGCTGAGCGCATTCATCAACATCTGAGCGAACAGGCGGCAGCTTTCCACCGCTTCGGGAGCCGCATGCGTTGTGCGCGAAGAGTCGGCCGCATAGCGCAGCGTTTGCTCAGGATGGGGATAATAGTAAAGCACCGCGGGCGCGAGCCGCATCAAAGAGCCATTGCCCGCCGTTTTAGGATCGACAGAACCGGCAAAGGGATTACCGTCCAGAGAGAATCGCCTCAGCGCCTCGGCCGTCGTTGCGCCGATATCAAAGCACTGGCCGGTGGAGCTGAAGTAGCCCCATTGCCACCAGTTCAGATAGCGGTTCATTTGGTCGCGCGCGTCAAATCCTTTACGCAGAATCAGGCTTTCCGCCAGACACAGGGCCATGGATGTATCGTCGGTCCACTGCCCGGCCTGTAAGTTAAACGGGCCGCCGCCCGTCATCTCCGTGACTTCAGGAAAGGAATCTTTAGGGCTGAACTCAACGGTGGTGCCCACGGCGTCACCGCTTGCCAGCCCCAGCAGGCATCCTCGATATCGATTTAACAGGTCAGGCATGACGTTTTCCCTCTTTCTTACCGTTATCTTACTCGATTGGGTGATTGAAGCCGGTCATTTTTTCCCTCGGCGGCGCGGTGTATTATGGCACTCCCTTTTTCATCGTAGCGAGCGGAAGCAATAAAAATATGATCGCACTGATTCAGCGAGTAGCGCAGGCGAGCGTGGTGGTAGACGGCCAAACCGTCGGCGCTATCGATAGCGGGCTTTTGGTGCTGCTGGGCGTAGAGAAGGACGACACGCCGGAAAAGTCGGCGCGCCTGTGCGAGCGGGTGCTGGGCTATCGAATTTTTAGCGACGAACAGGGCAAGATGAACCTGAACGTGCAGCAGGCCGGCGGCAGCGTGCTGGTAGTTTCCCAGTTTACGCTGGTGGCCGATACGCAAAAGGGCATGCGCCCAAGCTTTTCTCGCGGAGCGACCCCTGCGGACGCCGAGCGCCTGTACCTCGACTTCGTGGAACGCTGCAAAGAAAAGGTGCCAACCCAAACCGGCGTTTTCGCTGCCGATATGAAGGTTTCCTTGGTCAACGACGGGCCGGTGACGTTTAGCCTGCAAATTTAGGGCGAGGGACGATGTTTAATAGCAGGAAATGGATGATTCTTGGCGCGGTGGCGCTGGCGTTTATAGGTTACGTTTATTTTAGCGGCGATACGGAGTACAACAACGCGTTTCGCGCCTTTTTGCGTAGCCTTGCGCGAGCGCTGTAATTCGATAGGAAAGAGCGTAGGAAAGGAGTCTTTCAATGAAGTTCGTCCTGTTTTTCTTGACGCTGTTCTGGCCGTTGTTTCAGGCCTACGCCGATGAAAAGAGTCTTATGGTTGATGCTTATGATGGGGAAGGGATTCTTTTCTCAGAGTACAGCAAGCAAAAAGGGCTCGGAAAAATAGACTTGGTTAATGCCGGAATGGCGGTAGAGCTGGCGGAAATCTATGTCATGCACGTTTATGGCAAAGAGTGCGTTGAGAAAGAACGCCCTTTTTACGTAACCGACAAAGGTCGCTACTGGCGGATAGAGGGCTACCTGCCACCGGACATGACCGGCGGCGTTTTTCTTATCGAGATCGACAAAGAGAACGGCAGAGTGATGACGCTGTCGCACGGGAAGTAGCGAAACGAAGGGTGATTTTTCTCTATGAACGATATCGAATTTGATGAAGTTCTCTATCCGGTAGCTTGGCGGCTGAACTCAAAAGACTGTCGCCTGTCGTCAGGTGAGAAAAGGCGAATCACCCTGCTGAATGCCGTGCAGGCACGGCGGCTTTGGGATTCGATTTTCCCCTTTAGCCACTTAATGGAAATGCCACGTTCATTTTGTACCGTGTTGGAAAAGAGAACGCTGGACTTTGATGACGTCGAGACGTCATCCCTGTTTTTTACCGACAGGCTGCAGGGCGTGGACGCTATTCATTTTCTCTGGGGACGTAACGCAGGTGCAACGCTCCCCGTCGACGTTTTTATCGCATCGTGGGACGATTTTTTTTATCCCAGTGATGAAAGCAGCGCTATCGTTATTCCGAATGACGATAGAGTTATCTTTTCGTATGAAGAGCATTTCTTTTATGCCCGGATAAATTAAGCGCCTTGGGCATTTCCAATGGAATATGAAAAAGTTGATGAAGAAACGGTCTTCAGCCTAGCCTAGCAGGCATTAGCGGGTGATAAAGCCCATTATCTGTTAGAAACGCTGCACGCGCACTACGCAGAGAATAAGCTATTTTCTGACGGTGGCCGAAAGGGTTGGATTATCTCCGTCAGAATGAGCGTGCCTGAGTCTTTTGAACCCGACCTGCTTTTTATTGAGGTCTCCGATCCTGGCGGAGTGGTTTATATACCGGGCGTGCTGTAACTTCCCATACTCACCGGAGTGCATATTTGGCGTTACTCTTGGCAAAAGAGTAACGCCAAAGGGAGAAATAAAAGGCTTCGCTACGCGCCAGCAAACTTGTATCTCTGGTTCAGGTCGTTAGCCAGCAGCGTGAATAGCTGATTCGTTAGCTTCTCCGTCACCTCCAGCGCTTGAGTGAATACCTTATTTTCGAACGCATTGACCAATCCGAGCGCCTTACTTGAGTCGGATTCGGCGATAAAGGCTTTCTCTAGCTTTTTCTGCATTCGCGCAAACTGCATTTCGGCGTCGCGATACCCTTTCTGAACGATGGGGGCGTACTTGTGGTAGTCAACCATGACCAGCGTCTGAAGCTTTCTGAACTTCCACTGGGCCGATTCCGAGTCCGCACTGCCGTCCGTGACCTTTTTGTACCCATCGGGGAAGTCCGTCAGGCAGCCTGGGTAGAACGGAATGTAGATAGAAATA
The DNA here is from genome assembly GCF_039789245.1 of Leminorella grimontii. Classification (NCBI taxonomy): domain Bacteria; kingdom Pseudomonadati; phylum Pseudomonadota; class Gammaproteobacteria; order Enterobacterales; family Budviciaceae; genus Leminorella; species Leminorella grimontii. The sequence continues at coordinate 75,966 of NZ_CP146357.1, forward strand.
GACGGCATGCCGTAGGAGACGTATTCCACGTTGGCGATCTGTACCGGCAGGCCGTTTCTTGACTGCAAAATGTGCGACTGCTGAGTGCGAAACAGCGAGATTGGCCGCAGGGTATAGTCCGGCATGGCGGTGTACGGCATTCTGCCCAGATTCTCGTAGGTGTTTCTAAGCCCCGCCTTTACCGCGTCGATATCCATTTTGGCGGACGGTTTCTCAAATACGTTAAAGCCATCGGGTTTTTCCAGACGGGTTTTGATCCCTTTCGTGTACAGATGCTGCAGCGCATAGACCCGCGGGTAGTTGTAGTAGCGGTCTTTAGCATCGTCGTGGAGCGTATAGGCCTTTTCAAAATCGAATTCGCCGTCGACCTTAGGGTTATACAGCCCGTTGTCGACGGCGTATTTAACCAGCGTCTTCGAGGCCATAAAGTGACTGGTGTCGTTTGGCCTGTACTGGCGCAGCCGGCCCTGATTGCCGGTCACGAAGTAGCTGTCATCGGGTATGCGCGTTGCCAGCCATTGGTGGCCGCTGCCGGTTTCCAGATACCAAATTTCTTTTTCATCGACAAACGCGACGCCGAAGCCTTCGCCCGCACCCTTTTCATCGATGATTTTACCCAGCTTTGCCGCACCTTCTTTCGCGCTGGTGATATAGGGCAGAATGACGTCGGTGATGCTGTCTTCCGTGATACCGGTATCCGGCAGGTAAGGATCGTTTTTCAGCGCGGCGTCGCTGGCAAAAATGGTTTCTGTCGCCGTCATGCCGACGCCCTTATCGTTAAAACCCGCGGCGCCCCAGGTCATTTCGTCAGCGCTTTTGCCGGGTAGCCCGTTGGAGAAAGAGGTATAGCCAAAGGCGGTTTTAGGAATGGGGTAGGTGAACCGGTTTTCATTTGCCCGAAACGTGTTACCGGCATTTTTTCTCGCAGGATGAACCAACAGCACTTTCGACAGGCAGGGATCGTGATCTTCCGTACGGGCGATAATTCTGGAACCGTCAGTCGTCGCCTGGCTGCCGACAAGAATGGTAGTACAGGAATCAGGGTGGGTGACGTGTGAGAAAATGGAGGGAATGGTAGCGGGATTATTCATTTCAAACTCCTATCCAGAGGAAGTGACGTCATAAAGCCGCGTTGGGTATGTACGATTATTACGGCTATATGGAATATCTTTTTATTACGCTCTTACCGTTTAACAACATGGGAGAATGTTTTTTAATTAGCACTGTTCTTAAAAAGAATATAACAAGCACAATTAAGAATTTTCTGTGATGGAACTCGGCTTTTATATTTTTAAATGCAGCTTTTTCTATATGAGGCCCCACCCTTTTTAGGCTGAATTATTTTATACCACAATATCAAAATATGATTATTCAATAGATTTTCTCTGTCTTGGTGAGGCTCCATCTCGTTGATATAATTTTTAAAATTTAGAAGTCAGATAAATCATAGAAGAGAAATAACTTAGCTCATTGGCTGAATGATAGTTAGGCTGACCGTATTTATATAAACTGCATGATTTATTCTTAAACGTTGATTTTATTACTCCATTGGTGATTCATTTTTTTCGTTAAAGCTGATGAAATTATCTCTTGTGCTAATAAGATATCTCGATATCTGTAATGAAACTTGATAAAAAATATCATCTTCAACAACAATTAAATTTCGAATTAGGAAAGATACTCCATCTTTTTATAGAAATTAGCCGCGCTTTTACGCTTTTAATCAACGTGACGCTAAAACCAGCCGGAACGCCAAGGTGACCTACCGGAAGCTAACTGTGAATGCTTATAAAGCCAAAGCGCCGCATTTTTGCGTTGCCTTTTGGCTCCCCCCATTGCCCTTTCCCCCTGAACGCGCTATCAATATAAAAAAACTATAACCACAACAACAACCAGAGAGCCTTTATGTACCACCTGCGCGTCCCCGCTACCGAACAAGAGCTAAACGACTACTATCAGTTTCGTTGGGAAATGCTGCGTAAGCCGCTGAATCAGCCGATTGGCTCGGAGAAGGACGGTTACGACCTGACGGCCTACCATCAGATGATTATCGATGCCCAGGGCCGGGTGGTGGCGGTAGGGCGGCTATACGTGAATGCGGACAATGAGGGGTCCATTCGCTTTCTGGCGGTGGCGGAGGACGTCCGCTATAAGGGGCTGGGAACGCTTCTGGCGATGACGCTGGAGTCGATAGCGCGTCAGGAAGGGGTAAAGCGGATCGTCTGCCGAGCGCGCGAAGAAACGGTCTCCTTTTTTGAAAAGCTTGGCTTCGTCAATCAGGGAGAAGTCACTGCGCCGTTGACCACGCCGGTACGCCATTTTCTGATGCGTAAGCCCGTCGCCTCGCTGGACGATATTCTCCACCATCCCGACTGGTGCGCAGAGCTGCAAAACGCCTGGCACGGCTCGATTCCCCTCAGCGAAAAGATGGGCGTTCGCATTGTTCAGTACACCGGCCAGCGGTTTATCACCACCATGTCCCAGAGCGTTAATACCAACCTGCATCAGACTCAGTTTGCCGGCAGCCTGTTTTCGCTAGCGACCCTGACCGGCTGGGGGCTGATTTGGCTGCTGCTTCAGGAGCAGCGGCTAGGCGGAGCCATCGTGTTGGTGGATGCCCACGTTCGCTATCATAAGCCGGTCAGCGGCCGGGCGATCGCAACCGCCGAGCGAGGCTCGGTTAAAGGAGATCTGGACCGCTTGGCGAAAGGGCGCAAGGCCCGAGTACAGCTCGAAGTGCACGTTGCCGGAGATGGGGACGTCGGCTGCGTGTTTGAAGGAACCTATATGGTGCTTCCAGAAGCGCATTAGCGCCCCTTTCCCCTTCCTAAAACAAAGGCTGCGGAGCCGGGCTTTCTTCCTGTGACGGCTGCGTTGGTGCTTCTTGCTGCGGCGTGGCGTTTTGCTCGTCCGGATAGCGCTGGCCGTCGTCGCCCTGAATAGACAGCGAGCTTTTCAAATCGGGCTTCGCTTCAGCGCCCTTAAGGCTTCCCTTCAGCGTTAGTTTGAGGCTGCCGTTTCCCTTCAGCGGCACCGGCTCCCAGCCCCAGTTTTGTAAGATATTCACCGAAACGCCGCGCCCGCTTAGCGAGAGATCGAGCGGCCTGTCGCTGCTCTGGCCGATGGTTGCCTGCCCTTCCAGCAGCCCGGTCGCGGTGAAGGCGCTGGTGTCGCTAAAGGTAATCGCGTTGGCGTCAGCGCTTACAACGGTGGACGGGTGGCGCAGATCGGTTTTATTCAGCGTCGCCGCAGAGGCGTTAACGGTCAGGTTGCCTTTCCACAGGCCAAATTGGCGGTCTTTGACGAGATGTAAATCGCTGCCGCTGCTGTCGACAGAGGTGAACTGGAACGGAAAGTCGGGATTGATATCAATGATAATGCTGCGATTGACGGCGAACTTATTGACGTACAGTTCGCGAAGCCAATCGGGCATCGGCTCCAAAAGGGCGCTTTTCCAGCTTTGCGGCAGCGTATAGAGCAAAGAAGTCAGCGCGACGTCGTCAAGCCGCAGGGTATGGTCTTTACGCGACCAGGCGCCGGTAGCGCGCACCAGGCCGTCCTGCCAGCGGCTGCTGAACTGTTTGATTTTTAGCGTATCGCCTTCCAGCTCCAGGTTTAGCACCGGATTCACCAGATGCTGGTCGCCCAGCACGATGTCATAGGCGTTGAACAGCGCGCTGCCGGCGTCAGCCTGCCATAGGCCGCCTTCTCGCCGGAGGTCTTTTAAAGACAGTGAGAAGTCGCTAAGCGCCCAGCCGTCGCCCTGTATGTTAGTGTTGATAAGGTCGGCGCGATTTAGCGTTAGGCTTACGCCGTCAACGTAGTTGTCTATTTGCGTTAAAAGCGCAGGCAGCGCCTGATGGCTTTGATACTTGACGTCGCTCAGGCGAAAGTAGTCTATCGTCCAACGGCCGTCCGGCGCGCGTTTGGCGCTGCCGGTCAGCAGGCCTCCGGCCAGATCGGCGCCGACGTTGGTGAGCAGCAGCTGGTTATCCCGTACGTCGCCCTGAATCAGAACGTTAGCGGTTTCCAGCTCGTTTAGCCAAAGCTTCGAAGCGCTGAACTCAAAGTGGGCGTTGTCGGTTGGAATCAGGCCGGACGTCAGCCTCCACGGAAGAAAGCCGCCGTTGACGCCTTCGCCTTTCAGCGCTATCTCGGGCGTTTTAACGTCGACGGACACGTTTCGCAGCTGCAGGCGTTGGCTCCTGACGTCCGGCGCGCCGGTTTTATCGGCCGAAAGCGTGAGCGTTCCTCCGTCCACTTCCAGTGAGGCAAAGCTGAGCGGCGTTTGCCAGAAGTCATCGCCTAAGTCGACGGTGAGTTTCTGCGCCTTTACCAGCGGCTCACGCTCTTTTACGCCAAACTCGGCCTGATTCAGCGTCAGCCTGAAGGGCGAGCTCAGGCTGTAGTCCAGATTGCTGAAAGCCAACCGGTAGGGCGAGTTGTTGCTTATCCATTGGCTTATCCATCCCGCGGCGTAGCCGGTTTGCGCAATAAAATAGAGCGCAGCGACGCCCAGAACGATGACGATAAGAAGCGTGTAAAAAGCTTTACGGATAAGTGCCATAGCCGGATTTAAACCACGGTAGCTGATGATAGGCATATTTTATGCCCCATTTGGCGAGGAATCTCAATGATGACGTCGAGGATTTCGAGAAAGAACGCGGTTTTTCCTTAACGAGCTGCCGTTATCAGCCGTTCGTTAAGGAACTATAAAAGCCCCTTTAGCTCGTCTGCACACAGGCTGGCCTCAAAAGGAATGACCTCGGCGGTCGCTAGGCCTAAACGTTGGAAAGGGTCCATTTGTAGACGGCGATGCAGGCTTTCAATACTGTCGCTTTTAGCGAGGATCACGCCGCCGGTTCGAGGGATTTTTCGGCCCGAGGCAAGAAATACGCCGTCGGCATAGCCCTGTTTCAGCCACTCAACGTGAGCCGGTATTTGTTCATCAATTTCGCTCAGGGGTTTGACGTAATTTAAGACGACAACATAAATCATACTCATACTGAAGGCCTTATGGTGTGAAGCGTGGAAATCAGAAAACGCGGTTGAAGCCGCCGCTTTGCGTTACTCACTGCGGGTCGTGGGGTCGGTTTGGGGATGAGCGCAAGGAAAGGGCGACAAGCGGCATTGTAACCGCTTGTCGTAGGACAGAATTTACTTCTCGTGCGGAAACACCAGGTTCAGCACGATGGCGGTAATGCCGCCAGCCGCGATGCCGGAGGATAGCAGGGTTTTCAGCCATTCGGGGGCGAACTGCAGGATCTGCGGCTGTTGAGAAACACCGAGGCCGACCGCCAGCGACAGCGCCATAATCATGATGGCGCGGCGGTTAAGCTTCTCGCGAGAAACGATGCGCACGCCCGATGCGGCGATAGTACCGAACATCACGATGGTCGCGCCGCCCAGCACAGGTTCCGGAATGCTGAGAACGAACTGGCTGACGACCGGGAACAGGCCGAGCAGCACCAGCATGATGGCAACCACGTAGCCTACGTAGCGGCTGGCTACGCCGGTCAGCTGGATAACGCCGTTGTTTTGGCCGAAGCAGGAGTTCGGAAAGGTGTTAAACACCGCAGACAGCATAGAGTTCAAGCCGTTGGCCAGTACGCCGCCCTTCAGGCGCTTCATGTAGACCGGGCCGGTCACAGGCTGCTCGGATACGTCAGAGGTGGCGGTAATATCGCCGATGGTTTCCAGCGAAGTGATCATAAACACCAGCATAAGAGGGATAAGCAGCGTCCAGTCTATACCTAAGCCGTAGTAAAGCGGCGTTGGCACCATAATCAGCTCGCTTTCCACCTTGGCCTGCTCCGGCAGCATACCCATCGCCCAGGCCAGCAGGTAGCCGATGGCCATCGCGATCACCAGCGAAGAAACCCGCAGGTACGGATTGCGCTGGCGGTTAAGCAGAATGATAGTCGCCAATACGACGCCGGCCAAAAGCAGGTTGCTTGGCGAACCGAAGGTGTTATTGGTTTCGGACATGGCGCCGTAGCCGCCGCCGATAGAGATCAGGCCGACCTGAATTAGCGACAGGCCGATAATCATCACCACGATGCCGGAAACCAGCGGCGTAATGATGCGCTGGGCCAGATGCAGAATGCGCGAAAGGAAGATTTCGGTACAGGAGGCCAGCATCAGCGTGCCGAACAGCGTGGCCATCATGGTCGGCACGTCCGCGCCGCCGTTTTTCAGCGCCGTTCCGCCCATAATCAGCGGGGCGACGAAGTTAAAGCTGGTGCCCTGAATAGACAGCAGGCCTGAACCGACCGGCCCCCAGGTGCGGATTTGTAACAGAGAGGCAAGTCCGGAAGCGAACAGCGACATGCTGATGATATGTTGGGTGTCCTGTGCGGGAAGCCCCAGCGCTTGACAAATAAGCATGGCCGGCGTGATGACGGCGACAAACATCGCCAGCAGGTGCTGCAGCGCGGCAAACAGGGTCTGCGCCAGCGGCGGACGGTCCTCAAGGTGGTAGATAAGTTCACTGCGCGAGGATTTGGCTTGCGGCTCTGCGCGGACAACGGGGGTAGAATCCGGGATGAGATCGGCGCTGCTCATAGGGGAAAGAAAACCTCTGAAGTTACAAAGTGGGCATTTTAATCGAATTAAAATTTATCGCAACCGTTTGCGCATACGTTTGCTGATTTAAAGAAAATGGCATTTGGCTACGGGCGTCGCGAATCGGTTGAATCGGGCGTCGGTTTGGCCCATTCTCGATAAAAACAGTCGGAGTAAAGAATGAAAAAGATAATGCTCATCGGTTTTGGCGGCATGGCGCATGAGGTGATAGCTCGACTGCCGCAGGGCGTTTCCGTTGGCTGGATTGTCGCCCGCGAGCGCCACCATGCGGCGATCGCCCAGCTCAGCGGAGGAGCGATAAAAGCCATTTCACATCCTATCGAGTGTAGCGAACGCCCCGATCTGGTACTGGAATGCGCCAGCCAGCAGGCGGTGAAAGAGTTCGGCGAAGCGGTGCTAAGCCGAGGCTGGGATTTAGCGTTGGCCTCCACCGGCGCGCTGGCGCAGGCTCAACTGCTCGAAACGCTGCGCACTAGGGCGCGGATTAATCACGCAAAGCTGACGATCCTCTCTGGCGCGGTGGCCGGCATGGATGGGCTGGCGGCGGCGCGGGAAGGTGGGCTGGAAAGTGTTACCTACGTCTCCAACAAAAGCCCGGCAAGCTGGCGAGGAAGCCCGGCGGAACAGCTTGTCAATCTCGATAACGTCAGTGAAGCAACGGTGTTTTTTGAAGGCTCGGCCCGCGAGGCGGCGCAGACCTTCCCCGCGAACGCTAACGTAGCGGCCACTATCGCCCTGATGGGTATCGGTATGGACAACACCCGGGTGCAGCTTCGCGTTGACCCCCACACCCGACGCAATACCCACCGCATTCAGGCGGCGGGCGCGTTCGGCGAGTTTCATATTGAGCTTAACGGCAATACGCTTTCCAGCAATCCGAAAACGTCGATGCTGGCCGCGCTCAGCGCGGTAGAAGCCTGTCGGCGGCTGGTGGACGACGGTTTGGCGGCATAGAGGCATAGATCGTCAGGCGTGGGTGTACTTCGCGCTCTCCGGCAGCCAGCGCTCAATCAGGGCGCTGGCGCTGTCGGGGTGATTTTGGTGGATATAGCGGGCGACGCGCTGGACTTCCGGGATCATGGACTGGTCGCGCAGCAGGTCCGCCACTTTAAACTCGGTAATGCCGGTTTGTCTGGTTCCCAGCAGCTCGCCGGGGCCGCGAATCTCCAGATCTTTCTGGGCGATAACGAAGCCGTCGTTGCTGTCGCGCAGCACCTGCAGGCGCTTTTGCGCCGTTTTGCTCAGCGGCGTTTTGTACAGCAGCACGCAGTGGGAGGCAACGGCGCCGCGGCCTACTCGCCCGCGCAGCTGATGGAGCTGGGCAAGCCCCAGGCGTTCAGGGTTTTCGATAATCATCAGGCTGGCGTTTGGCACGTCGACGCCGACCTCAATAACCGTCGTAGCGACCAGCAGCTGTAGCTCGCCCTGCTTAAAGGACTGCATGACCGCCTGCTTTTCCTGCGACTTCATGCGGCCGTGCACCAGACCGATGCTCAGCTCCGGCAGGACGGACTTCAACTCTTCGGCGGTTGCTTCCGCCGCCTGAGCTTCCAGCACGTCGGACTCTTCAATCAGGGTACACACCCAGTAGGCCTGGCGGCCTTCCTGCTTACAGGCGCCCTGCACGCGGGCAATCACGTCATCGCGCCGCGAGTCGGGGATAGCAACCGTGGTGACCGGCGTACGCCCCGGCGGCAGCTCGTCGATAACCGAGGTGTCCATGTCCGCATAGGCGGTCATCGCCAGCGTGCGGGGGATCGGGGTGGCGGTCATCACCAGCTGGTGCGGGTGGAACCCCTGTTCTTCGCCCTTTTCCCACAGCGCCAGCCGCTGGTGGACGCCAAAGCGGTGCTGTTCATCGATGATAACCAGCGCCAGTGACGAAAATTTCACCTGCTCCTGGAAGATGGCGTGAGTGCCGATCACCATAGACACTTCGCCCGAAGCGACGGCGGCCATCTGCTCCTGGCGCGCCTTGCCCTTTTGCTTGCCGGCCAGCCAGCCGACCTTGATGCCCAGCGGCTCAAACCACTGGCGAAAGCCGTTGGCGTGCTGTTCGGCCAAAAGCTCGGTCGGCGCCATCAGCGCGACCTGTTTGCCGCTTTCTATCGCTGCCAGCGCCGCCAGCGCTGCGACCAGCGTCTTGCCGGAGCCGACGTCGCCCTGCACCAGCCGCATCATGGGGTAGGGCTTCGCCAAGTCTTGCTCAATTTCTGCGACAACGCGCGTCTGCGCGCCGGTAGGGCTAAACGGCAGTGAGGACAGCAGGCGTTTTTTCAACGCCTCGCCGCCCGCCAACGCCTGTGCGCGATAGCTTTGCGCGCCGGTGCGCGTGGCCAGCATGCTGAGATTGTGGGCCAGCAGCTCTTCCAAAATCAGCCGCCGCTGTGCGGGGTGTTGGCCCTGTTCAAGGGTGGCGAGCTGAATGTCCGGCGGCGGACGGTGAAGGGTTTTCAGCGCCTGCGGCAGGCTGATGAGGTTGCCCAGAAGCTCGGCGGGCAGCAGCTCAACGACGGCGCAGGTGTCCAGCAGCGAAAGGGCCTGATCGGTCAATTTGCGCAGCGTTGCCTGTCGTACCCCTTCGGTGGTGGGGTAAACCGGCGTCAGGTTTTCTTCTAACTCGATGGCGTCCCGATCGCCTTGAATTCGGTATTCCGGATGGAGGATCTCTGCGCCGTGCGTACCGCGCTTTACTTCACCGTAGGCCTTGACCCGCCGGCCCGCCGACAGGCCGTTTTTCATTGCGGCGTTGAAGTTGAAAAAGCGCATGGTAAGCACGCCGGTGCCGTCGGTAATCTGACACGTCAGCATGCGGCGGCGGCCAAAAACGATGTCGCAGCGAACGACTTCGCCCTCGACGGTGGCGTGGAGCCCCGGCAGCAGCTCGCCAATAGGATAAAGGCGCGTACGGTCTTCGTAGCGCATGGGGAGGTGGAACAGTAGGTCCTGTACGGTGAACAGGCCGAGCTTGGCCAGCTTCGCCGACTGGCTGGCGCCGACTCCGGAGAGGGCGCTGAGAGGAACGGCGTCCAGCAGGCGGCCCTTCATGGCTTAGTCCTTCCTACTCTTAGGCTTGAGCGCCTGCATGGCGGCCCACCAGGCGTCGTCGGCGACGATCTCGCCGTTTTCATCAATGAGCGGCTGAGGCAACCCCTTGCGCTTGGCGACGTTGGCCAACACCGGATAGCCGCCTTCAAATAGAAAGCGCTGCTGTTCTTCAATGTTCAGCGTGCTGCCTTCCCGCCGGTACATGCCGGCGTTCTGGCGTTGGCGCTGGGCCTCATACAGGATCAGGGCCGAGGCGACCGACACGTTGAGCGACTGCACCATACCGATCATCGGAATAATGATATCCCGATCGGCCAGCGCCAGCGCTTCTTTGGTGATGCCGCTTTTTTCCTGCCCCAGCAGGATGCAGGTTGGGCGGGTGTAGTCGATGTCGCGAAAGTCGACGGCGCTGTCCGACAGGTTGGTCGCCAGAATCTGCATGCCCTGCTGCTTAAGGTGGCCGACGGCGCTCTGAATATCGCGATGGGTTTTCACCTTTACCCAGCTGTTGCTGCCCGCGGCGCTGGCGACCTGCGTGCGCATGCGCTCATGGGGCCAAACCGCGTGCACTTCGTGTACGCCGACGGCGTCAGCGGTGCGGATAATGGCGGACACGTTGTGGGGCTTGTGAACCTGCTCAAGGCAGACCGTCAGATCGGTCTGCCTGGTGGCCAGCATATGGCGTATGCGGGCGTAACGTTCTGGAGACATAACGCTTAGTTTCTGTTACGGGTGACTTTAATGACGTCCGGCATGATGCGAATTTTGCGCATGATGTTTGCCAGATGCACGCGGTTGTGGGTGGTCAGCCGAATGTAGGCTATGTAGACCCGCCCGTCCTTCTCTTCCGTATTCAGGCTTTGAATATTGGACTTGGCCGAGTTGATTTCTGCCGTCAGGTTGGCGAGCACGCCCTGGTGGTTGAACATCTCCACCTTGATTTCGGCGATAAACTCCTGCTCGGTGTCTTCCGCCCACTCGACCGCCATGAACTTTTCCGGCTCTTTCTGGTAGCCGCGAATGTTTCGGCAAGACTCATGGTGAATGACCAGCCCTTTACCAGGGCTGACGTGGCCGATGATTGGGTCGCCGGGGATCGGGCGGCAGCACTTGGCGAACGTCAGCAGCACGCCGTCCGCGCCGCGAATAGCCAGCTTGCGCCCGTTGATGGCCGGCTCTTCGTCCTGCGCCTCTGCGTCGTTAAGCAGGTTTTTGGCGATCATGATGCTCATGACGTTGCCTAAGCCTACTTCGGCCAGCAGGTCGTCAAGGGTGGCAAGCTTGAGGCGCTTAAGCTCGCGGTTGAGGCTTTTCGCGTCGATGTCGCTGACCTTACGCCCTTGGCCTAACGCGTGGTTGAGGAGCCTGCGCCCTAAGCCTACGGCATCATCGCGCTTGAGGTTTTTCAGCATTTGGCGGATTTTGGTTCGCGCCTTGGAGGTGACGACAAAGTTTAGCCAAGCGGCGTTGGGCCTGGCGCCCGGCGCGGTGATGATCTCCACCGTCTGGCCGTTGTGCAGCTCCTGCGACAGCGGATAGGGCTGCCTGTCGACGCGAGCGCCGACGCAGGCGTGGCCGATGTCGGTATGTACAGCATAGGCGAAGTCCACCGCCGTGGAGCCTGCCTGAAGCTCAACGATGCGCCCTTTAGGTGTGAAAACGTATATTTCGTCCGGCAGCAGGTCGGATTTTACGCTTTCGATAAATTCAAACGAGCTGCCGGCGCTTTGCTGAAGCTCCAGCAGGCTTTGCATCCAGCGCTGGGCGCGGATCTGCGCGGCTGTGCCTGACTCACCCGCCTGTTTGTAAGCCCAGTGGGCGGCGACGCCCATCTCGGCCATCTGGTCCATGTCTTCGGTGCGGATCTGCACCTCGACCGGAACGCCGTGCGGGCCAATGAGCGAGGTATGCAGCGACTGGTAGCCGTTGGCCTTAGGGATCGCGATATAGTCTTTAACCCGGCCCGGGCGCGGCTTGTACAGGCTGTGAACCTGCCCCAGAACGCGATAACAGGTATCTACGTCGCTGACGATGATGCGAAAGGCGTAGATGTCCATAATGGAGTGAAAGCGCTGCTCTTTAAGGTGCATCTTGCGATAGATCGAATACAGATGCTTTTCCCGACCGTTAACGCGGCAGGGGATGCCCGCCTCTTTAATCCGCCCGTCGATCTCGGACAGGATGCGTTGGATCATCTCTTTACGGTTGCCGCGCGCGGCTTTCACCACTTCTTTGATGACGCGATAGCGATTGGGATAGAGCGCTTCAAAACCGAGCTCTTCGAGCTCGATCTTCAAATGATGGATGCCGAGTCGGTGCGCCAGGGGGCTGTAAATTTCCAGCGTTTCCCGCGCGATGCGGCGGCGCTTGTCAGGGCGCAAAGACCCCAGCGTGCGCATGTTGTGAGTTCGGTCGGCGAGCTTGATGAGAATGACGCGGATGTCTTGCACCATCGCCATAATCATCTTGCGGAAGTTTTCCGCCTGCGCCTCTTTTTTATCGCGAAACTTCAGCTTATCGAGCTTGGAGACGCCTTCCACCAGTTCAGCCACGCTTTTGCCAAACTGGCTTTCGATGTCCTGATAGGTGGTGGGCGTGTCTTCAATCACGTCATGAAGCAGCGCGGCGATAAGCGTTTCATAGTCCAGCCGCATGCCCGCCAGAATGCAGGCGACGGCGACGGGGTGGGTAATGTAAGGCTCACCGCTGGAACGCGCTTGCCCCTCATGGGCGTCGCGCGCGACGACGAATGCCTGCTTAAGGCACTCTATCTGTTCTTCCGGCAGGTACTGTTTCGCCAGTGTGTTTAGGCTTTCAAACAGATACAAGGGCAAGTCCGCCAGCTATTAACGACGACCTTCAGCAATAGCGGCGACGGCTTGCATTTCAGCGGCATCCTGCTCTTGCTGTTCCTGACGGGCCTGGGAATCCAGAATTTGGCTGTTGATCAGGCCTTCTTCGATTTCACGCAGGGCGATAACGGTGTACTTATCGTTTTCTTCCGGCACCAGAGGATCTTTGCCCTGGGTTTGGATTTGACGAGCGCGACGAGCCGCGACCAGAACCAGGTCAAAGCGGTTGCCAATTTTTTCTACAGCGTCTTGAACGGTTACGCGTGCCATAAATGTATCACTCCACAGATGAAAAACGGACTGGGCATCATACTGAAACCGGCCTCAGTCTGCCAATAGTTTACTGATTAACGCTTCATTTCGCAGTTTCTGGCGGTCCAGACGCAGGCGTTCGCTGCGAATGATGGCCCTCAGATCGTGCAAAGCGAGATCGAAATCGTCGTTGATGAGCAGATAGTCGTACTCATCATAGTGGGACATCTCCCTTACTGCCTTATCCATACGCCCGGCGATCACTTCATCGCTGTCCTGGCCGCGTCCCTGAAGGCGGCGGACCAGTTCATCCTTAGAGGGCGGAAGAATGAATACGCTGCGGCTTTGCGGCATTTTTTCCCGGATCTGGCGGGCGCCCTGCCAGTCGATGTCCAAAAAGACGTCAATGCCCTGAGAAAGCGCACGCTCGATTTTTGCCCGCGAAGTGCCGTAGTAGTTGCCGAACACTTCCGCATATTCTAAAAACGCGTCTTCTGCGATGAGGCGCTTAAATTCCTCAGTGCTAACGTAGTAGTAGTGCTCGCCTTCGGCCTCTCCCGGCCGCTTTTCCCGAGTGGTGTGGGAAATGGAAACCTGCATATCGTACGTCGGCTGCGTTTTTAACAGTGCCTGAATCAGGCTGGATTTTCCCGCGCCGCTGGGAGCGGAAATAATATAAAGCGTACCTTTTGCCATCGAACCCTTCGCTATCGTTGTACTTGCTCGCTGCTGCCGTCGTTTGGTCTTGAATATATTGAACAATAGCCCGAAGCGAACCGGATGAGATTGCCGTTCACTTAGCGCATATCGAATATAAAGGCGTAAAAAATCCCCTAATAGTATACACCGTCGCCATTACGCATAAAACCTCGTCACACCATAACCTTCTTATTTTTATTTTGTGCAGCGGAAAGTTTCTATTTCGAGCTGCTTCGCAAAATAAAGCGGCATTACATGAAATACCTTTTTTCTTTTCGACGCGTTTTCCTCTTTTGCCGTTTTTCACTGGCCGCTTGCGATTGGTCGGATTTTAATGGCGCCAGTCAATAAAGGGAGACCGAACGTGTTATTAATCATAAGGCTGGTGCTGGCCGGGCTGCTGGTTTTTTCGCTAAACCACGCTGCGCTGGCGAAGGAAAACGGCGGCTGCCCGCCGTGGAGCGCGAAGCGAGCGACAAAGGAAATGGACGCGCTGACGTCGGCCCTGAACCGTTGGGATAGCGCCTATCGCCAGAACGGCGTTTCCCTGATTGAGGATGAGGTTTACGACCAGCTGGCGGCGCAGCGGGAGCGCTGGCGCGCCTGTTTTCCCGAGATAGAGAGCAAAAGACGCAATAGCTTACCGCCGCCGCGCGCTTATCCCGTGGTGCATCCGGTCGTCCATACGGGGTTGAACAAGCTGGAGGACGAGCGAGCGGTAAAGATGTGGATAGCGAAGCGACAAGACCTGTGGCTACAGCCGAAGATTGACGGCGTGGCCGCAACGCTGACGTATCAGAACGGCCGGTTGGTGTCCGCCGTCAGCCGAGGCGACGGCGAGCGCGGGGAGGACTGGACTGCGAGGGCGCGGGAGCTGCCCGGCGTCCCGCAGCGAATCAATACCTCCTTGCCGCTGGTTGTTGTGCAGGGAGAGCTGTTTTGGCGGCTGGGCTCCCACGTTCAGAAGCGGGACGGCGGGCAAAACGCCAGAGCGAAGGTCGCCGGCGCAATGATGAGCAAAACGACCTCCTCGCAGGCGGCACAGCGCGTCGCCTTCTGGGTCTGGGAGTGGCCAAACGGGCCTGAGAGCATGAGCGAACGGCTGGCAGGATTGGCGGCGATGGGCTTTACGTTCGGCGCCGGGCCTGAGGATACGCGCCGGATTTCCTCATTTGACGACGCCGTCGACCTGCGGAAATACTGGTTCGAGCACTCTCAGCCTTTCGCCAGCGACGGCGTCGTCATTCGTCAGGGAGAGCGCCCTCCGGGTGACGGCTGGGCCGCGCGATCGCCCATTTGGGCCGCCGCGTGGAAGTACCCTCCGCCGCAGCAGACGGCGGAAGTGACGGCGATTTCCTTTAACGTAGGGCGAACGGGAAGGACGTCTGCGGTGGCCCACCTGAGGCCGGTTACGCTGGGAGATAAGCGGGTAAAACGCGTGGCGTTGGGTACGCTGTCTCGCTGGCGTGCGCTTGACGTTCGCCCCGGCGACGTCGTTGCGCTTACTCTCGCCGGGCAGGGCATTCCGCACGTGAATCGGGTCGTTTGGCGAACGGAGGAAAGGGGTGAGGTTTCCGCTCCGGATCCATCCCGCTACCACCGCTTAAGCTGCTGGCGCATCGAAGAGGAGGAATGTCGGGAGCAGTACGTTTCCCGCTTGGTCTGGCTAAGTGGAAAGCAGGGGCTGGGCCTCAGCGGCCTTAGCGAAAAAAGCTGGCAAAGGCTAGTGGATGGCGGAAAAGCGCCGGACCTGGCGTCGTGGCTGTCCCTAACCCGCGAGGAGATTGAGTCTCTACCCGGCTACGGCCCGCGCGCGGCGAACCGGCTGTATGAGCAAATCGCCAGAGCGAAGAAGCAAGACGCCGCGCTGTGGCTACGCGGGTTGGGTATGACCTTTGTGTCGCTGTCCCACATCCGCGAAACCGGTTGGGAACGTCTTGCCGCCAGAGACGAGTTGGCGTGGCGACAGGAGGCGGGCTTAAGCGAGAGCGGCGCGCACAGGGCGTTTGAATTCGTTCATCATCCCGAACTGCTGGCCGTTATCGCGCGCCTTAAGGATGAAGGCATTGAAGGCTTTTAGCACGCTTCGCTCGTCGGCTCTCGGTGCATATAGCATGCGCCTTCGCCGTAGGCCTTTAGCTTTTCCCGCAGCCGCGGCGTTTCGGCTACGGGCCGATACCCCTGATTTTGCCAATAGCTTTTAGCCTGCGCCAGAGACACCAGGCTGGTGTGGCTAAGACCCTGCCGCTTCGCGCTGCGGCGAGCGGCGTTAAACAGTGCCTTACCAACGCCGAGCCGCTGGGCGTTAGGCGCAATGGCGCAGTCGTGAACGAACCAGCTGTCAGCGAACTTTGGCAGCGCGTCCAGCGTTCCGTCCAGCTCGGGCGGGAAGGCGCGTTGCCAGGGGTAGGATATCAGGTAGCCAAGCAGAGAGCCTGACGGCTCAGCGCCGTTCGCCGCGACCCAGCAGCTGTCGGCCGAGAGCGAGAGGCGGTTTTCGAAGAAGGCGGCGCTTTCTAAAATGTCGGGGGAGTAAACGGCAGCCTGTATGCGCAGGACGTTTTTAATGTCGTCCTCGGCCATCGGGCGAATGCGGTACAACACGATAAAACCTTTTAAATTAATGGATAACGGTAGAAATGAAACGTTTTTGGCTAGTATACCTGAAGTCAGGCGTGAAGGCTAAGTTGGGAAGATGCGTAGGCTTGAGTGAAGCTGTCATACTTTTATATTGTGGATTATAATGAACGAATCGAACGATTTAATCGATCTAATTAAAAGGATGACGCTAATGCAAACGTTAACTGCAAATGAAGCTAAGACACAGTTTGGCGATATGCTGCTTAAGGTGCAACGGGAGCCTGTGCAAATTAGCCGTAACGGTAAACCCGTTGCGGTTGTTATTTCAATTGAGGAGTATCAGCATATGGAAATGATTAAGAGACAGAGGTTGGTAGAGAAATTGCAACGAGCGAAAGGGGATATTGCTAATGGTGATATGGTTGATGGGGAACAGTTCTTTTCCGAACTTTTAACTGGCCCCCGAGACTAATGGGACGATATGTTTTAACAGCGGAAGCTCAAAAGGACTTAGTAGATATTCGTAGGTATACGCGTGAACAATGGGGTAACCGTCAATCCGTTAGTTACCTTTCCCAAATGCAGCGCACTCTACAAAACTTAGCCGATGCACCAGCAATAGGAAAAAGTAGAGAAGATGAGTTTGGTTTGAACGTTTACAGTTTTCCTTATTCTAGCCACATAATTTATTATGCAAGGCACTCCACCGGAATAGTCATCTTGGCTGTTTTACATCAAAGTCAGATCCCTGCCAGTCATCTTCTTCACCGGCCCCACTAGATTAACCACCCAAGCCACGGCGTTTTGCCGCGGCTTGGGTTTTAGCTTATCACTCGACCGACTCTTCCGCCTTGATGCGGGGCCGGTAGGGGAAGCGCTTGCGCACCAGCACGAAGAACAGCGGTACGAAGAAGATGGCCAGGAAGGTGGCGGTCAGCATACCGCCCAGTACCCCGGTGCCGACGGCGTGCTGGCTGCCGGAGCCCGCGCCGTTGCTGATGGCCATCGGCAGCACGCCGAAGATAAACGCCATCGAGGTCATCAGTATTGGCCGCAGGCGGTAGCGGCAGGCTTCCAGCGTTGCCGTCATCAGGTCTTTGCCTGCGCGGTTAAGATCGTTGGCGAATTCGACGATGAGGATGGCGTTCTTGGCCGACAGGCCGATAATCGTCAGGATCCCGACCTGGAAGTACACGTCATTTTCTAACCCACGCAGCGACGTCGCCACCACGGCGCCGAGTATGCCAAGAGGCACTACCAGCATGACCGAGAACGGAATTGACCAACTCTCATACAGTGCGGCGAGGCAGAGGAAAACGACCAGTAGGGAAATCGCGTACAGTACCGGTGCCTGCGATCCGGATAGGCGTTCCTGATAGGACATGCCGGTCCAGTCCAATCCGATGCCGTCCGGCAGCTGTGCGACCAGTTTCTCCATGGTGTCCATCGCGGTGCCGCTGCTGACGTTAGGCGCAGCTTCGCCAAGGATTTCCACCGCAGCGTTGCCGTTATAGCGCTCTAGCCTTGGCGAGCCGTAAACCCAGCGGGTTGAAGCGAACTCGGAGAACGGCACCATGTCGCCGTTTGCGTTGTTGACGTACCAGCGGTTGATATCGTCGGGCTGCATGCGGTAAGGCGCTGCGCTTTGGACGTAAACCTTTTTGACTCGACCGCGATCGAGAAAGTCGTTGACGTAGGTCGAACCCCAGGCGGTTTTCAGCGTGTTGTTGATATCGTCAATCTTGATGCTCAGCGCCTGCGCCTTGCGCTGGTCAATATCGACCTGAAGTTCCGGGCTGTCGTCCAGGCCGTTGTGCCGTACGCGGGTGAGCGACGGCTCTTTAGCGGCGGCTTCCAGCAGCGTATCGCGTGCCTTCATCAGCGCATCGTGCCCAAGCCCGGCGAAGTCCTGTAGCTCCATATCAAAACCGGAAGAGCTGCCTAAGCCGGAGATGGCCGGCGGGCTGCTGGCGAATACGCGGGCCTCGCTAATTTTATTGAAGGCGCGGGTGGCGCGCTCAATGATGGCGAACGAGCTGTCTTCCGACGAGGTGCGTTCCTTCCAGTCTTTCAAGCGAACGAACAGGCGCGCAACGTTTTGGCCGTTTCCTCCGGGGCCGGAACCTACGATAGCAAAAGCCGACAGCACGTTTTTCTTTTCATCATCCAGCAGGTATTTTTCTACTTTTTCAACGACTTTCAGCGTTTGTTGCTGCGTCGAACCCACCGGGAGCTGTACCTGGACCATGAATACGCCGCGGTCTTCAAGGGGAAGAAACGAGGTTGGCAATTTCATGAACAGCCAAGCCAGCCCGCCGACTATCAGTACGTAAATCAGGATAGTGCGTCCGCTGCGGTGGATAACGTTAGTGACGCCGCGCTCGTAGCAGTGGGCGCTTTTGTCAAAGGAGCGATTAAACCAGCCAAAAAAGCCCCGCCGAGTGTGGATATGTCCGCTGGGGATGGGCTTAAGCATCGTGGCGCACAGCGCCGGCGTCAGAATAAGCGCAACCAGTACCGACAGCACCATTGCGGAGACGATAGTGATAGAAAATTGACGATAGATTGCGCCGGTAGTGCCGCCTAAAAACGCCATGGGGACGAATACCGCCGACAGCACCAGCGCGATGCCGACCAGCGCGCTTTGGATTTGCCCCATTGACTTACGCGTTGCCTCTCGGGGCGAAAGCCCTTCCACCGCCATGACGCGCTCGACGTTTTCTACGACGACGATGGCGTCGTCGACCAAAAGTCCGATCGCCAGCACCATGGCGAACATAGTCAGCGTATTGACGCTAAAGCCGAAGAGGTAGAGGACGGAAAATGTTCCCAGCAGTACGACCGGGACGGCGATGGTAGGAATGAGCGTTGCCCGAAAGTTCTGTAAAAACAGATACATTACCAGGAAAACTAACAAAACCGCTTCAAACAGCGTCTTTACGACGTCTTTGATGGAGGCTTCAACGAACGGCGTGGTTTCATAAGCGTATTCCGCCTTCAGCCCGTGAGGGAAGTAGTGCGACAGTTCGGCAATCTTGTCTTTTACCAGCTTGTCGGTCGCCAGCTCGTTGGCGCCGGACGCCAGCTTAATCCCCATGCCGGAGGCGGGCATGCCGTTATAGCGGCTCAGGTAGTCGTACTTTTCCGCGCCCAGTTCAACGGTGGCGACGTCGCCCAGCGTAACGAAGGAGCCGTCCTGATTTACTCGCAGCGTGATGGCGCGAAACTGCTCCGCCGTCTGCAGCTGGGCCTGTGCGTTCATGGTGGCGTTGAGCGTCTGGCCGGCTACCGACGGCGTGCCGCCAACCTGACCGACGGCGATTTGCTTGTTTTGTGAAGAGATGGCGTCGACGACGTTTTGCGCCGTCAGCCTATAGCTATTGAGCTTGTTCGGATCGAGCCAAATCCGCATGGCGTATTGCGAACCGTAGGCGTCCACGCTGCCAACGCCGTTGATACGGCTGATAGGGTCCTGCAAATTACTGGCGACGTAGTCGGCAATATCCTGACGGCTCATGCTGTGATCGGTTGACACAAAGGCGACGGTCATCAGCGAGCTGTCGCCGGATTTCGACACGGTGACGCCCTGCTGCTGTACGTCCTGAGGCAGCTTTCGGGTGGCGCTTTGCAGCTTGTTTTGCACCTGCTGCATCGCTTCGTTGGGGTCAGTACCAGCGGTAAAGGTGAGCGTGATGGATGCGCTGCCGGTGTTGCTGCTCTGGGACGACATGTACATCAGGTTGTCGAGCCCGGTCATGCTCTGTTCAATGATTTGGGTGACCGTGTTTTCCAGCGTTTGGGCCGATGCGCCCGGATAGCTGGCGGAAATTCTGACCGTCGGCGGCGCCAGGTTTGGATACTGTTCTACCGGCAGTGAATTGAGGGCAAGCAGCCCGGACAGGCTGAGAATAATAGCGATAACCCAGGCAAAGATGGGGCGGTCGGTAAAAAAGTTAGCCATGGATACTGCTTCTCATCAGGTAACGCCTTTTTATTGAAGACTGTTTGTCAGCATATTTGTCAATATTGCCGCCATTTTACTCCGTCCCTCACAAAAAAAGGTGGAGAAAAAATGGAGATACTGTAAAGAAGTGTGCAGCCTGTGGAAAGCGCCAGCGTATTAATTCTCGCGTTCATCGCTCTGTAGCGCCTATTTACGTCGCTGCAATTTTCCTCAATTCGCCTTTTTCCAGTGAATGGCTGATTTATAGATTATCATTAGGCTGTGTCTTCTGACTGCGTCAATCGTTATTCGAAGAGGCTTACAGGGAGGGAGGATCGCGCGCAGGATGCGGTTATTCGCCGTCAGTTTTGGCGATTTTCACTCACTCATTGATAACGTCATTCATGAAAAAGTTTATCTCCTTTCTCTATAACAGGTTGATTCAACGCGTTATCGCCCATTCGATGTCGATAGACCGCATCGAGGATGAGCGAAAGGTGAAGCACGTCATCTATACCACGGTCTTTACCGCCATTGGCGCTTTTGCGTTCGTGCCGGTTCACCTGTTTGGCGCTCAAAGCTGGCTTGCCGCGCTGTGTAATGCGGTGTGCGGTTTTCTTAGCATTATTATTCTGGTCGATCTGTGGATGAGAGGGCGCTTAAAGCAGAGCGTGTGGTTTACCGTAATATTGACCTCTCTGCTGGTCATCATCGTGTTCTGGGCGCTTCAAGGGGAATACCAAATCAGCGCCTATCTGGTGATCCCGGCGGGCTTTGCCTTCCTTCTCTTGGGCGGAAAGCAGGGGTCTGCCTACAGCGTCTGCTATTTTCTCGTTATTCTGACGATTATGTTAACCCATTTGGGCAGCTGGCCGATATTCAACCAGAGCTATGTGGCGTTGCTCAACCTGTTGGGAGCCATCGCGCTATCGCTGTTTTGGGGATATATCGGTGAGTACATTCGCGGCGGCAGCTTTCAGGAGCTGGAAGTGATTGCCGATAGCGACAGCTTAACGTCCGCCATTAACCGACGTTCCTTTTTTGCCCACCTGCAGGGATTAAAACAGCAGGCGACGGCTGAGCGAATGACGTTCGCCATGATGATTATCGATATCGACTACTTTAAGTCCGTCAACGATACCTACGGGCATGACAGCGGCGATCGGGTGCTGGTGGACGTCGTCAAGCTGGTGAAGGGCACGGTAAGAAGCGGCGACATTGTCGGGCGCATCGGCGGAGAGGAGTTCGCGCTGCTGTTGCCGAACCTGACGCGAATCGAGGCCTTTAGCAGCGCCAGTCGCCTGTGTAAACGCGTTCAACGCCATGAATTCACCTCGACGGACGGCGCTCGGATCTCTTTGACAATAAGCATCGGCGTAACGGTGATTACGCCGGATAAAGACATGATGACGCCGGAAGATATCTACCGCTCGGCCGACAGCCAGCTGTATCGGGCGAAGAGAAGCGGGCGAAACCGCATCTCTATTGATTCCCGATAGGCCGCGTGCCGGCGCTTACTTCATGCGGCGACTGACGGAGACTTCCTGACCGAGCTGCCAGACGGCCATGGCATAGTGGGTACTGTGGTTGTAGCGCGTAATGGCGTAGAAGTTGGGCAATCCGTACCAGTACTGAAAGCTTTTTCCCATATCCAGTCTAAGCAGGCTGGTTTCCTTATAGTTCCCCAACGGAGCCGTAGGCCTGAGTTTGGCGGCGGCAAGAGCGGTCGCGGTGTAGCGCGTGTTGAAGCCGTGCTTCAGCATGGGGGCGTCGCCCTGAGCGACGATGGCCACTTTTTCGCCCGGCTGCCAGCCGTGGGCCTTAAAGTAGTTCGCGACGCTGCCAATGGCGTCAACCGGGTCCCACAGGTTGACGTGCCCGTCGCCGTTGAAGTCGACGGCGTAGTCCTTGAAGGATGACGGCATAAACTGGCCGTAGCCCATAGCGCCGGCATAGGAACCCTGTAGCGACAGCGGATCCCTACCTTCTGCGCGCGCCATCAGCAGGTAAATTTCCAGCTCTTTGGTAAAGTAGGCTGCCCGGCGCGGGTAGTCAAAGGAGAGCGTCGCTAGCGCATCGATAATGCGGGTTTTTCCCATCACTCGGCCCCAGCGGGTTTCTACGCCAATAATGCCGACGATGATTTCCGGCGGCACGCCGTACGTTTTCTCTGCCCGCTTAAGCGCATCTTCGTACTGGTTCCAGAACTCCACCCCTTTTTGCACGTTATCGGTCGTGATGAACTTGTTGCGATAGCGGATCCAGGCGCCGTTAGGCACCGGCACGCTCGGCGTTTGCGGCGTGGTTTTAGGTGTCGGCGCCTGCTGCTCCATCAGGTTTAAAACGTAGTCCAAGCGCTTGGTCTGGGCCAGAACGTCGTGAAGCTGCTGCCGGTCGAAGCCGTGGGTATTTACCATGTTGTCGATAAAGCGCTCCGCATTCGGATTGCCGGAAAAGTCGCCCGTCAACGGATGAACGCTGTGCTCTGGGTCCAGCTTAAAGCCGCCGGACGTGGAACTCTCCAATTCGCTTTTGGCGCTGAGGTCGGGCTTGCTGCTACAGGCGGTGAGCAACAGGAATAGGGGCAGAAAGAGAGTCAGATAGCGCATGTCACATCCGTAGGCGGCAGAATAAAAAAACAGCCACTATGGTAAGACATTCTGATAGCCGCTTAAACCGGAATCTTTCATTGCGGGACGGCTCGCTTTTTACTAAAGATGAACGGACAGAATGCGGCTCGTCTGGGTATACTGCACATCACGACTTTTTCACGAGCAACAGTCATGACGACAACGATAAAGCGGGCGTCCTGGGCGGGCGGATGGGCGACCCTGCGCGATCTGGAAATTGTGCAAACGGTGATAGACGCCGGCAGCGTAACCGGCGCGGCGGAGCGGTTGGGGATTTCTCAACCGGCGGTGAGCCGCACGCTCAACCAGATAGAGACCCGCTGCGGCCGTCCACTGTTCCTGCGGGAGGGTAACCGCCTCAGCCCAACCGCCGACGCGCTAACGCTTTATCAGGAAATAGGCATTATCGCCGAGTCATTTAGCCGGCTGACCCAGTTTCAGCAGCGTCAGCGCCGGGCGCCGCTTCGCATTCTGGCGCCGTCGACGCTGGCCCACGGCTTTGTAAATCGCATAACTGCCGAGTTTATGCAGGCTTATCCTGAAATTACCGTCTACCTGGAGATCGTGCGCAGCGAGCAGATCCCGGCGATGATGGCGCAGGGGCAGGCGGACGTCGCGATAGCCGACGCTGTGGCCTATAACGACAACTACAGCCTTAGCCAGACGCCCGTTCGCAAAACCCGCATCGTCTGTGCGCTGCCCGTCGGGCACCCGCTTTGCGAGACGCCTGAAATTACTCCCGCCTCCCTTCACGGTCTTCCCTTTATCGCCCTCATCAAAAACAACATTGGCCGCGATCTGCTGGATCGGGCGCTGGCCAAATCGGGCGCCGAGCCGCGTCGGGTTGCGGAGGTCTCCGATCTGGAAAGCGCTCTGACGTTTGTCGAGGCAGGGCTGGGGCTAAGCCTGGTCAGCGCGTTTCCGCTGCCGAATTCGTCGACCGTTTGCTATCGGCCGTTTTTACCGGAAATCCAGAGCGAAATCGTCTGCTTCAGTCGAAAAGCGGCCGACGGCGACACCCAGCGCTACATCGACTTTCTGCGCGCCCGTCAGCCTGAAAGCGACGCGTTTTCCTCGCCGCTCTGAGAGGGCTATGGTCGTTCCAGAATGGCCTGAATCCCTTCGGTGAACAGCGTCAGCCCGGTCGTTAGCGCCGCCTCGTCGATGTCAAAGCGGGCGTGGTGGTGGCCGGCGGTTTGAGACGCGCCGACGATAAAGAAAATCGCCTTGCCGCCGTGCTCCTGTACGCGCCTGACCATCAGCGAGACGTCTTCGCTGCCGCCCATTGAAGCGCTGACGTTGGTCAGAGCGGTGAGGCCATCGACGACGCCCTGCATAACGTCAACCATCTCTGGGTCGTTAGTAAAATCCAGCGCTTCGCCGGTTTTCTCTATTTTAGTAGTGAGCTGGTGGATTTGGGCCGCGCCCAGCGCGCAGCGCTCGACGTAGTCGACCAGATATTGGGTGATTTCTGCCGTTTGCCCGCGCACTTCGATTTCCATTTTCGCCGTCGCCGGGATAACGTTGCGGCCTTCTCCGGCCCGCAGCGTGCCGACGTTGATGCGCGACATGCCGCCGCTGTGGCGAGGCGCCGCCATGATTTGCCCGGCGGCCAGGCAGGCGCCCGTCAGCGCGTTGTGGCCTTTTTCCGGGTCTGCGCCCGCGTGAGCCGGCTTGCCCTCAAAGTAGACGTCGAGCTTGGTGGTGCAGAGGAAGTCCTTCGGGTCTAGGGCGACTTCTCCCATTTTCAGATTACAGCCCAGGTGCATGCCCATCAGGTAGTCGACGTCGTCCAGCACGCCGCTGTCGCTGATTGGGCGAGCGCCGCGGACGCCCTCTTCCGCCGGCTGAAAAATCAGCTTGAACCTGCCGCGAAGCCCGGCCCGATTTTTACACAGCCAGACGGCGACGCCGAGCCCGATGGCGCTGTGCCCGTCGTGGCCGCAGGCGTGCATCAGGCCGTCGCAGCGGGAGGCGAAGCCTTCTTTGGCCGGGCGGTGTTCTTGCTTATTGGATTCCTGTACCGCGACGCAGTCAATGTCGAAACGAAAGCCGAAGGTGGGGCCGGGAACGCCGGTATCCAGCTCGGCCATGCAGCCGGTGAGTCCGTCCATTTCGTCCAACAGCGCTTGAGAAACGCCCTGTTCCCTGGCCGCGTCAATCGCCCGCGCAACCAACTGTTCGTCGCGGCCGAGAATGCTTTCCCGACGCACGATCTGCGGGCCGGTTTTGACCGAAAGCCCCATGCTGCGCAGGGTTTGAATAATCGTTGCGGTGGTGACGAACTCCGTCCAGCCTATTTCAGGATACCGGTGGATTTGCCTGCGCCAGGCGCGGAGCTGGTCTGGGGTGATTGACGTCATGGAGAATTCCTCTTCTTTCGTACGAGACCGGATGGGAAGCGTAAATAATATAAGTTATGATTTTAATAACTCATAAGTTATGAATGAGCAATAGCCAAAGTGAAACTAGACGTTAAACTCTAGACGCTAAACTAATGGTGCTTTAGCTGCTCCACCCCTTCGGCTTCTCGCTGGCGGGCCTTAAGAAACGCGGGCCTGTTCTGGCAGCGGCTGACGTATTCTTCATGCGGTTCTGATAGCGTAATGCCCAAGCCTTTTGCCCAAGAGAGCACGTGGCTAATAAAAATATCCGCGAGCGTAAAACTTTCACCCGTGGGTGACTGCGTGTTCGGCAAGGCTTGATAAGCAAGCTCAAATTCGCGCCGGGCGACGGGCGCGATGGCGGGAACGCGCTGCGCTTCGGGCAGCAGCATTCCGTGCTTGAGCATGGTCCACAGCGGCTGCTCCAGATCCGTCACGGCGTAGGACAGCCACATATCGACCTCAGCCCGTCTCTTTTTTTCTGCCGGATAAAGCCGACCGTCGCCGTAGTTTTCGGCCAGGTATTTACAAATGGCGACGGATTCGAACAGGCGAACGTCGTCGTCAATCAGCGCCGGTACCTTGGTTAAAGGATGCGGGCTGCCGTGGCCGGGGGCGATGCGGCTTTTGTTTTTGACGTCGATAAACTGGGTTTCATAGCTGAGCCCAAGCTCTTCGGCGGTCCATAGGGCGCGGGTAGAGCGGCTGAAGGGGTAGGCGTAAATGAGCATGACGTTCTCCGGTAGAGGTGGGGATCTTCACTTTGGCGTTTAACGGAGGGGATGTCTATAGCGGCCACGCAGTTTGGTTTTGTTTGGATATTTAGAGCGGAAACCGCCCGACATTCTTATTGGAATTAGTGGTAACCTACTAATATATAATAAATAATATTTTAATAATTCCATAATAACCCTTTCAAACCCCCACGCATGTTAGGTTGTTGGCCGTTAATTATTTGGTCTCCGCGATCGTTATTACCTCCTAAACAATGACAGACACACGCTATCGTTTACATTTTCCCTTTGGTCGAACAAAGCGCCTTGGCGTATTTTTGTTTGCGCTGACGCTTGCCTGCCCGCTAGCGGCCAAGCAGACGACGTCGACGGCGAAAGTTAAGGCTAAAGCGTATAAGGTCGCCCACGCGCATCCGCACAAGCCGCCTGCTCACGTCGTCCAACCGGTTTTTAGCCACGCCGCGCTGCAGCGTATGCACAATCGGGAAATGCTGCTGGCGAAGTATCACACCTTGCAGGAACAGAAAAAGGAAAAGATGAAGGGCGTGGTGTTTGCCACCAAGTCGGTCGTAAGGGCGCAGAACCGTAAGCTGGTTGAGCAGCATCCCGAATGGTTTGCGCCCTATCGAGCGCCCGAATCCCATGAGCCGGCCGACAGCGAATACGTTCAGAACGTGACGGATAAGGCCATCACCCGGCTGGAAGATCAGCTAGGGAAGCCCTATGTGTGGGGCGGAGAGACGCCGCAGGAGGGCTTTGACTGCAGCGGCCTGGTGTTTTACGCCTATAACCGCCTGCTGGCGGCAAAGCTGCCGCGCACTGCTGACCAAATGTACCACTATCCTCGAGCCCGACCGGTGAACAAAGGGGCGCTTCGCCGCGGCGACTTAATCTTTTTCCATATCCATTCGACGGACCATGCCGACCACGTGGGCGTTTATCTGGGCAATGGTCGCTTTATCGAAGCGCCGCGCACCGGAGAGCGCATTCGCATCAGCGACTTCAGCAACGACTTCTGGCAGGATCACTATCTGGGCGCTCGCAGGGTGCTGTCTGAAGATACGGTGCTTTAGGGGGCTACGCCGCCACCTCCCGTGATTAATAAAGCAGCGTTAAATACAGCAAAAAGCCGGTAATTATCGCGGCAACGGTGAAGACAAACGCGTTAAAAAGTCCTGCCTTTCCTTTCTCATCCTGAGCCTGTGAGGGTGGGAAGGGAACGTGTTCCGGCCGGTGCTCAGCCTTATCCGTCGTCGATTCGACGCGGCGTTCATCGATGATTTTACCGCTAGAGCGCTCGACGTCTCGCCGCTGGGCAAATTCGGCCAGCGTCGGGGACGCATACGGCCTGACCTTCACTTCTTCAATCCCGTCGTCGGTCTGAATGCCCTCTTTGGCCAGTTGGAGCGAGGCGCTGGCGGAAGAGCCCAGCTGTCGTATCAGCTTGATTCTGAGCTTTTGAAGCTCAACCTTGTTTAACTCCACCGGAGCGGCAAGGCGGCGCTCGGTGCTTATTTTTTCCACCGCCGCTATGGTACGGCTGTAGAGCAGGGCGGCGCTTGCATCTTCCTCTTTTGATGAACCGGAGCCGGTGGTTAACAGTATTTGCGTGGCCGCTAGCAGAATGGCCTTGTTCAGCACGCCGTCGTCGGCATCGGCCTGTGGGGTCACCGTTTCCGGCACAGGGGCGCTTCTGGCGCCGTTCGTCATTGAAAGCCTTCCCGTCGGCGTCGGTTGATCGTTTTGGCCTGCGCCAGAGAGAGAAATCATTTCGCCTTGTTCCCTGTGTTGCTTTTCTGTCGTTTTTGTTCGTGCGGGCGAGAGGCGTTGAGATCCCGTCGTCCGAGTGGGCATCGCTGATTGATATAAGCGACGCGGGGGGCGGGAAACTTAATTGGGATTTGGACTAAATTGGCCTATAGCGTGAAACGGCGGGGCAAAGCCGATATTTTGCGGGACATCTCCAGACTCTAAATTCCTTTTCTTGTTGCGGATCGTTAGCCGCAGTATCGTCGCATCGTGCCCGCGAAAGTAGGCATCGGGATTGGTTTTCTGAATAATAAACCGCCGGCGGCGTGGGGCGAGTGAGCGTCTTTTTATTAATCGCTCGTTGGAGACTATCTTATGGCTACAGGTTCTAACCAATCCAGCTCATTACTTTTCATTTTTCTTGCTGGTCGAAAGGCGAGTGGCTGACGCAGGAGGCTTACCGCGCTGCCGTTGGGAAGAGATACTAAATCCTTAGACTTAAGAAAGGCCAGAGGCATGCCCTTACTCATACTCTGCGAGTAGCCATAATATAGGCCTTGGGGCGGCCTGGTCGCCGTATTCGTTAAGCTATCATTTTATCTTTTAGGGAAAATCACAGATACTTCCCAAATAGGGAATTTTCAGTCAAAATGAGAGTCAGAGGATTAGGGAAGATTCATGATTTCAGCCAACGGCATAATCGAGCTAGAAGTGCCTTAGATGCTTGGTATGATGAAGTTTGCAGAGCGACTTGGAAAACACCTCAAGACATAAAGAACAGGTTCCCAAGCGCCGACTTCCTTGCTAATAACAAAGTCATTTTTAATATAAAAGGTAACAACTATCGCTTGGTTGTGCTGGTTGTCTACATTGCAGGCGTAGTTGTAATTGAAAAAATTGGCACCCACGCCGAGTATGATAAGTGGAGGCTCTAATGGCACAGCAAAATTGGCGCATCTTCAAGACCCACGATGACTATGAGCGTGGAATGGATCGCTTATTGCAGCTTGCTAATAGCGATCTTCAGCCCGATACCGATGATTTTGATGAGTTCGAACTACTCAGCCTGCTTGTTGGGCATTATGAAGAATCCAAGTTCCCGATGGATAAGCCAGACCCCATTGAGGCTATCAAATTTAGGATGGAGCAGCAGGGCTTAACCCAATCTGACATGACCCGGTTCATGGGTTCTGCATCCAAAGTTTCGGAAGTGCTTAATTACAAGCGTCGCCTCAGTCTGTCAATGATAAGGCGGCTGCATAAGGGGTTGGGTATACCGGCTGATATTCTGATTCAAGATGTTAATCACGTTGAAGCTGAGGATGGCATTAAGCTTTCAGATGAAGACATTTACTGGGCAGCTTGATGCAACCATTAAGAATATGAAAAGAGTTTTTTGAATTTTGATATTTTTTCTTTCTGTATATTATATGTGAAATACAATGTCTGATTTACTTTATCTAATCCTTTGTACGGAACATTATCATTGAATGTATAACCTATGTTATCTAATTTAATCCCCAGCCTTATAAGGTGTTCGTTTTTTATATCACTATGGGATTTTAAAAATTGTATTATATGGTATAGAGCTAGTTTCTTATTTTTATTATTTGATGTGGTAATTATACTTTCTAATTCTTCATGAGATTTTTCTAATAAAAAATTCAAATTAATCAATAAAAAAGCTTCAAAAATGCTATAAGGAAGGTTTTCCGCTAATTCTGAAAGTAAAAAAGCTTCTTCATGGGTTCCAAATACCTTTGATGAAGATTCCTGAATATATTTATAGTTTTTATCATAAAAAGCATCGCTTATGTCTTTTAGGAGACCGTCAAATTTATTTGATTTCATACCAAAACCTTATAGGAATAATCCTGAGTGTTATTAAACTGGATCCGACCCTATAAATCCAGGCGCTTTTTGTAATACCCGCAGACGCTGATATTCCCGTGATGAGGCCGAGCCGGGTACGCCAGTACCCGCGTCAATGGAGCCGACGCCGCATCACGTCAACGCCGCAAAATAAACCGTCTGCTGCATATTGGCCTTACGCGCTTCGGCAAAGCCTTCACGGACCAGCGTTTTAAGATCGCTGCGCGCGGTGTTGTCCGACACGCCTAACCGTTCGGCGATGTGCGCTACGGTAATCCCCTGACTTTCGTCGGCCAGCATAATGTTCAGCAAAGTGACCTGCCGCTGCGTCAGGCGTTGTAACGCCCCTGAGTCAAAAAGCGTTCTGTCGAGTCGTGCGCGGCGCTTTATGACGGTATCGATGTGGCCATAGAATTTATCTAACGCCCGCTTCACGATGCCCAGCTGATATTCGAGAAAATAGGTTAAATCCATGCCGTCCGTTTCAGTGTACTGATAGCTATAGGCATATTTAGTCGACGCCGCGTAAAGCAAACTGCTGATAGAAATATAGCGAAACGCCTCGTACCCTGATTTCAGCATAAACCAGTAAAACAGGGCCCGCGCGGTTCGCCCATTGCCATCCCGGAAAGGATGCTCGTGTGCAATCATGAAATGCAGGATACAGGCGCGAACCAGCGGATGAACGTAGGTTTCGGCATCCGCATTTACCCATGCACATACCCGCTCGAGCCGTTCGTCAATATGCTCGGCCTTTGGCGGTTGATGAACGACGTTGCCGTCATAATCGGCGATAACAACGTCGTCAGTGGTCCGAAAGTGGCCCGGTGCGTACTTCCTGTCGTCAATGCCCGTCATGCCGACCGAATGAAAATGGCGAATAAGCGCGGGAGTGAGCTGTTCATCAAGGCGTGCGGAAATTTCGCCCATCAGCCGGGCGTTGCCGACGATCATCTGTTCGCTCTCCGTGCGCGGCTTGCGCCCCGTTTCCAGCATGTTTTTCGCCACCTGCGTGGTGGTGTTGGCCCCTTCCAACTGGGCGCTGGTAATGGCCTCATCGAGTCGCAGTTGGCTTAGCATCGCGCCAATATCCTGTAGCCGCTGCTGCTGTTGAAGCAGGGCCTGGGCCGTTGCGTATTTATCCACCCGTTCGCACACTTCCGACATCAGCGGCGTGTTATTAAACCCTGCGCGTTCACCCTGCTCATTGGCATAGTTGAGAAACTGCATCGCGGCGCTACGCGCGCGCCGGGTGAAGCTCCAGGCAAGAACCGGGTCCTGCCCTTTGTTAACGCGGAACTGAAACTCGTCCCATGGGAGATAGCGCCCTTTATCATCGACAACGCGTGACCAGGAGGCGTAAGACGCCAGCTGTTCGCCGGTGATATGGCTCAATGGGACGAGCGCGGGAGGTCGTTTAATCGCCATGGAGAACTATCTCAAAAAATAGGAATATTGAGATAGTTTAGCGGATGGGGGCAGAATAGCAATGTTGCTTGTTGATGACTGGCGTATTCGTGGTAGCGCCACCGCCAGCCTCTGTTTCTGAAGCTCATCAAACGGCCTCAGGCGCGCCAACGCAAAAAAATATTCCGACCAGCCATCGCGACCAATCGGAATATCCACTAACGCCTACATGAACGAAAAAGAAAAAACCTACGTCAACGACCCCAATATCTTCAACTCCAGCTCGTCCGGCACTTCGTTATAGGAGAGCACCTGCAACCCCGGCGCAAACAGCCGCGCGTAGCGCGACAGCAGCGGGCGCAGTAGCGGGGCGACCAGCAGCACCGGCTCTTTGCCGGCGGCCTTCATCTGCTCTTGTATCTGCGGCATGTTGGTCTGGAACTGGCTGAGCATGTTGGGATCGACCGGTACGCTGTCCAGCGACGTCTTGCCGCCCTGCTGGGCCTGGTTGACGACGCTGAGAAGCAGGTTTTCCAGCTCGTTGTTTAAGGTATAGACCGACAGCTCGCGGTGGCGGGCCAGAGACTGCGTAATGCTTCGGCGCATCGCCAGGCGCACGTCCGAGGTAAGGAGGATCGGGTCCTTGGTGTTTACGCTAGCGGTGACCAGCACCGTTGCGACGGTGACGATATCCCTAAGCGAAACGCCCTCGGTGAGAAGCTGACGATACACCTTTAGCAGCTGGCCATAGTTCAGCGCCGCGCCGAGGTCTTCGGCAAGCCTTGGCGCCATCGAGCCCAATCGGTTGTGCAGATAGGTGATGTCGTCGTAGTTGAAGAGCTCGGGAATGTAGTTGCGCACGGTTTTGTTAACGTGCGTCGCGATAACGCTGGCGGTGTCGATAACCTGATAGCCGAGATTGAGCGCTTTGGCCTTCTGCGTGGGCTGTATCCAGGTGACCGGCATACCGTAGGCCGGATCGGTGCCTAAAACGCCGTCGATTTCTCCGTAGGTTTCGCTGGAAGGCAGCGCCATCAGCCTGTCGGCAGGGACTTCCCCCTCGGCGGCGTTAATGCCGTTGATGTAGATGGCGTACTGCGTCGGCTTGAGGCGGAAGTTTTCCCGTATGCGAATTTCCGGCAGAAGAACGCCGTTGTTGTCGGATATCACCTGCCGCACGCCTCGAATGCGCTGGGTCAGCGGGTTGCCCTTGGTCTTATCCACCAGCGAAACCAGCTTGTAGCCGAGGCTCAGGCTGATGGGCTCAATCAGCGGAATGGTTTCCCAACTGACCTGCTGCTCCGCCGTTTCGGTGATGGACTTGCTCAGGTCGGCCAGGCTTTTTTCATCCGTCTCCGCTACCTGAGGGCGCTTACTCTGGCGCCATGCGACAAAGCACAGCAGGGCGGTAAAGGCCAGGAACGGCAGGTGGGGCATACCGGGCACGATGGCCAGCACGAACATAACGCCGGCGGCGGTGTAGAGTATCGACGGGGTTGCCAAAAGCTGCGAACGCACGTCGGTCGCGATATCGCCGCTGTCGCTGATGCGGGTCACGATAACGGCGGCGGCGGTAGACAGCAGCAGCGAAGGAATTTGCGCTACCAGACCGTCACCGATGGTCATCAGCACGTACTGTTGGAAGGCCGCTTCGGCGCTGAGGTTGTGTTTGAAGATGCCGATGCAGATACCGCCAATCATGTTGATGGCGAGGATCATCATCCCGGCGATGGCGTCGCCGCGCACAAACTTCGAGGCGCCGTCCATCGCACCGTAGAAGTCGGCTTCTCCCGCCACTTCTTTACGTCTGGCCTGCGCCTGCGCCTGGTTGATAAGCCCGGCGTTCAGGTCGGCGTCGATAGCCATCTGCTTGCCCGGCATGGCGTCCAGAGTAAAGCGCGCGGAAACCTCGGAAATACGCTCGGCGCCCTTGGTGACGACGATAAAGTTGATGATCATCAGGATGATGAACACCACAAAACCGACCACGAAGTTGCCGCCGATCACCACCTGACCGAAGGATTCAATCACCTTACCCGCCGCGCCTACGCCCTCGTGGCCGAACAGCAGGACCACGCGGGTCGACGCCACGTTGAGCGTCAGGCGCATCAGTGTGGTTATCAGCAGTACGGTTGGGAACAGGCTGAAGTCCAGCGGCCGCTTGGTGGAGACGCTGACCAGCAGCACCAGCACCGCCAGCACGATGTTGAAGGTGAACAGTATGTCCAGCAGCATCGGCGGCAGCGGTAGGATAACCATCGCCAAAATACACAGCAGTACCAGAGGAACGCCAAGGCGTCCGCCCCGTAAGGCTGTCAGCACTCGTTTAATCATTTTCTGTATCCTGTTTCAACGCCTCTTGAGGGATGGATATGTGTTGGTTTAGGTGCGGGCGATCCTGCTGGCCGGCGCGCCAGCTCTTCAGCTGCAGCGTGTAAGTCAGCACGTGAGCGATGGCCCGGTAAAGCTGGAAGGGGATCTGCTGGTTAATCCGCGTGGTGTAGTAGACGGCGCGCGCGAGCTTTGGAAACTCGACGACTTCGATGCCGCTCTCTTTCGCCACCTGACGGATAAACAGCGCAATCTCGTCGGTGCCTTTAGCGACGACGAACGGCGCGGCGGCGCGTGATTGGTCATAGCGCAGCGCGACCGCGAAGTGGGTCGGGTTGACGATCACCACGTCGGCGCTCGGCACCACTTTGCGAATTTGCCCCATCGCCATTTGCCGCTGTAGCCGCCTGATTTTCGCTTTGACTTCCGGCTTGCCTTCCTGGTTTTTGTACTCTTCTTTCACTTCCTGCTTGGTCATCTTCAGCCCGCGGGTGAACATGAACTTCGCCAGCGGAGCGTCCAAGAGTGCGAAAAAGGCGAAGAGAATAATGAAGTTGAGCATGATGCCGGCATACAGCGACAGGCCAGTGGTAACGGCCTGATAGAAAAAGTGGTTTTGCAGATTAAGAAAGCTGTGGAAGTTGCTGCGCAGGCTCAGCCCCAGCATTACCAAAACGATAATCGCCTTGAGCGCCATCTTGCCGGTTTCTACCGTATGCTCTTTGGAAAACAGTTTGCCAAACCCTTTTAGCGGATTGATTTTGCCGAAGTCAGGCAGAATTTTTTTCGGTACGACGATCCAGCCGCCCGGCACCAGCGATGCCGCTGACGCCGCCAGCGGTATCGGCAGCAGCGTCAGGATGAACTTGCTTAAGACGAGCAGGTTATGCAGTAAAAATTGGCCGATGATGGCGTCGTCGCCGACCTGCTGCGCAAACTGGTGTACGGTAATGAACCCTTCGCGAATAAAGTCGCAGTACCACGGGAAACTGGTGCTGAGCACCAAATACGCGGCGAACAGCCCTGCGGCCAGGCTCACGTCTTTGGAGCGGGCGACCTGCCCCTCTTCGCGCGCTTTGCGAAGCTTCTGGGCGGAGGGTTTCTCGCTTTTTTCTTCGCTGCCGTTATCAGCCATGAGCGGGAACCCTCAGCGCATCGAGCTGTTGCAGAACAAAGTTGACCAGATGCAGATAGCGATCCGGCATGCAGTAAAGCAGGGCGGCGAAGCACACCAGCCCGAACAGCATGTTGATGGGAAAGCCTAACGAATACAGGTTGAGCGCCGGCGACACGCGGTTGAGCAGGCCAAAGCAGCCCTGAACGATAAGCATCACGAAGGTGGTGGGCAGGGCCAAAAGCGTTGCCGCGCCGAACGTCCAGGTCATCGCCAGCGCGATGCTGCGAAGCGACTGGGGCGTCAACGCGTTGCCGATGGGCCAATAGGTGAAGCTTTTGTACAGCACGCTAACCAGCAGCAGGTGGCCGTCCATAATGAAAAACAGCAGTGCGGCGTAGATATAAATAAACTGGGACAGCACGGTAACGGACGCTCCGCTGGACGGATCGTTCATTACCGCCATGCTCATGCCCATGTTGAACGAGAGGATCTGCCCCGCCAGCTGCAGGGCAAGAAAGATAAACTGAAACATCAGGCCGAACATCATGCCCCAAAGGATTTGCTCTACCGTCAGCACCAGCGTGTGCAGGCTGAGCAGCCCGGTGGGAACCGGGTGCGGCACCAGCGGCGTAATGATGACGGCCAGCGCCAGCGCCAGCAGAACCCGTACGCGCGAAGTCAGGGCCGTGTTGTCCAGCACCGGGCTAAAGCGAATAAAGGTCATTATGCGCACAAAGGGGTACCAAAGCCCCAGCACCAGGTTGCTGAGCGTTGTGATATCCGTCTGGATCATGTCAATTCACCAGCGTTGCCGCTTGAGTAAACAGGTGCATGCAGAGATCGTGCAGCTGAATGAGCATCCACTTACCGCATACGGCCAGTACTACCAGCGTGACGATAAGGCGAGGCAGGAAGCTGAGCGTCTGCTCGTTGATTTGCGTGATTGCCTGAAAAACGCTGACGCAAAGCCCGACCAGCAGGCTTGGCACCACCATAACGGAAACCAGGATAATCACTATTTTAATACCGCTGCCGACGATGTCGGCGGCGACGTCAATGGTTAACATAGCGGCTCCTACCCTAGTCCCAGACCGCGAATGCTGGCCGTCAGCGTGCCGACGGTCAAACCCCAGCCGTCAATCAGCACGAACAGCAT
This sequence comes from Leminorella grimontii, assembly GCF_039789245.1. Lineage (NCBI taxonomy): Bacteria > Pseudomonadati > Pseudomonadota > Gammaproteobacteria > Enterobacterales > Budviciaceae > Leminorella > Leminorella grimontii. The sequence goes on from NZ_CP146357.1 coordinate 111,305, forward strand.
CAGCTTGAAGGGCAGCGAGACGATAAGCGGCGACAGCATCATCATCCCCATCGCCATCAGGACGCTGGAGACAATCAGATCGATGACCAGAAACGGAATGTAGATCATAAAGCCTATCTGGAAGGCGGTTTTCAGCTCGCTAAGCACATAGGCCGGAACGACGATGGAAAGATCCTGATCCGCCGCTTCGCCTTTCGCGTTGGCGATGGTCATCACCTGCGCCATCGCCTTCTTGTTGGTTTGCGCCAGCATAAAGCGTTTGAGCGGCGAGGCGGCCTTGTCGAGCGCCTGCGACATGGTTATCTGATCGTTTTCAAACGGCACGACCGCGTTGTCGTAGATGTTTATCCAGATAGGGCGCATTACCAGCATCGTCAGCGACAGCGCGATGCCTATCAGTATTCGGTTTGGCGGCGTCTGCTGTAGGCCGAGCGCCTGACGCAAAAGCGACAGAACGATAATGAAGCGCGTGAAGCTCGTCATCATCAGCACCATCGTCGGCAGCAGGCCGACCAGCGTCATCAGGATGAGCACCTGAATGTTGACGCTGTATTCCTGCGTGTCGCCGTGGGTTGCGACGTTCAAAAGTGAAATATCGCCGCCCTTGGCTAAGACAAACGGCGACGCGACCATCAGAACGAGGCCTATTGCCGAACCGATAAGGGTCGATTTTTTCATGGGTTCAAGTCGTCAATGCTGTTCGTATTGAATTCCAGTACCCTCAGGCCGTATTTTTCATTAACGACCACCACCTCCGCCTTTCCAAGCAGGATGTTATTGACCTTGATGTCCAGCGGTTCGCCGGCCAGCTTGTCTAGCTCAATCACCGTATCGTCGTCGACGTTGAGCAGGTCAGCCAGCACGATCTCCACCGAGGCGACCTCCAGCGTGAGCGTGACGGGGATACGCTTTAGAAGTGGCATAGAGTCCGTAAGCCTGACTGCATCCGGCGTCGACGCCGAAGGCGTGCGGCGTGGGGATGCGCTGGCGGCGTCCTCAACGTTGAGTTCCAACCCTTGCTCAAGTGAATCTTCTTGGTTACTCATAGGATTTCTCAGTGGTGGTTTCCGTAATTTCTGACAGGTAAAGTTTTTCCCGATCTTCAACAATCAGAGCGTGAAATATTTCTGATTTCCCGATATAGACGGGAAAGGTCTCCGGCAGGCTGATGGGCAAAATGTCGCCCGCTTTCAGCGTCGCTAAATCCGCCACGCTTAGGGGGAACTGGGCGACGTTTACTCGAAGAGTCAGCGGCAGCGTATTGGCGAGTGCGTCAACCGCCGCGCGTCTGTTTTCCAGGCGCTGCCGGGCGTCTTCCGGCGTACGAGCCGTCTCTTTTTTACGCAGGAAGTTGAGAATGTGGTCGGTGTGAGCGTCATCCAACAGAATGTAAAAGCGTCCGTTTTCATCGTCAGTCAGGTTGAGGGCTATCTGATAGGCCCAGCGCGTGCATACCGTACTGGTGTCTATCTTGATAGACAGCGGTATGCCAAGCGTATCCTTATGAAAGATAAGGCTGCAGATGTCCATCGCCAGGCGGCTTTTTAGCCGCATTTCGGTTTTTGTCGGGCGGTCGGGCGACGCGTCGTCTCTGGCCTCTTCCAGCCCATAGAAGTTGCTCAAAAGCGTCAGCAGTAAAGGGCGGTCGATGTCAAAGGCCAAGTGGCCGACCTGCGAGGCCATCAACTCGGCGGTTTTGTTGGTAACATCCATTTCGCAGTCGATCTTTTTTAACGTAATGCTGGTGCGATGTTTTTTCAAAAAGTAGTTATTCAGTCGGGAGTCAATAACGTCAAACTTACTCATAAACATGGTTGGAAGACGGTGATAAGGTCGGCCAAGTCTGTTTCCTTCGAGCTTAAATATGCCCGGGGTTTGGCTGTATTTCAGCATGGCGTTCACTCTCTGAATAATGACATAAGTTGTATGGTTAATTGTGCTTTTTACTCACCGCTAAAAAATATTTATTTTTGCATTTAAGTTTTGTTCATTAAATGCAGCTATTAATAGTGGAGAGAAGGAAATCGTGTTTACAGATAAAGTCTTCGACTGAAACGAAGGCGGTATTTAACAGCAAGTCTATTGTTATGGCAATGGGTAAAAGGCTTTAATATATTATAAATAAATAATTTTCATATTCTTGATATTAGCTCATCTTCCGGCGCTGATACGATTTTCTGCGTCTATCTTATTGAATATTATTAATTAATTTTTTAATTATTCATTTATGTCAACACTCTTTTGATTACGATGGTACTATCCTGCTCGTTCTGAGTTTTCTTTCATTATAGAAATGAACGGAAAAAGAATAACGCCCTTTGCTTCATGCTCATATACATTCTTTTTTATCTGATTTTGAATGTGTCCTTATTCATCTCAATTTTGAGTTAAGCGTTGTAGCAAACGTGAGTGTGAATGCGTTGGGTGGCAAATAAGTGAAAGAGCGACCGCGTGAGTTTATGGCGGCTGTTTTACTTTATCGTGTATTTCTTATTAACCAAACAACTGAATAGGATTAAAGATGTCGGGATTTATCGCCGAAGCGTCCGCCAGCATCAAAGTATTGTCACTGGCCAAACGCGTAGCTTCTTTTAATATACCTGTATTAGTTCAGGGCGAAACGGGAACGGGTAAAGAGTGCATCGCCAAGCTCATTCATTCTCTGGCGTTTCCTGAACCTCAGGATGCTCCTTACATCGGCGTCAACTGCGCCGCTATTCCGGAAAACATGCTGGAAGCGACGCTGTTTGGCTATGAGAAAGGCGCGTTTACCGGCGCGGTGTCTGCGGTCCCCGGTAAGCTTGAGATGGCTAACGGCGGCACGCTGCTGCTTGATGAAATTGGCGATATGCCGCTGGCCCTGCAGGCGAAGATTTTGCGCGTGCTGCAAGAGCATCAGGTTGAGCGCCTCGGCAGCAATCGTTCGATCCGCCTGAACTTCCGCCTTATTGCCTGCACCAATAAAAACCTGGAGGCCGAAGTGGCCGCCGGGCGCTTTCGGGAAGACCTTTACTATCGCCTTTCCGTTGTGCCGATTTCTATTCCGCCGCTGCGCGAAAGGGTCGGCGACATTTTGCCTTTGGCCGAACGGTTTATACAAAAATACGCCACGGCCTTCGGCCGTCAGGCTACGCTCTCTGAATCAGCCAAAACGGCGCTTTTGAAGTACGGCTGGCCGGGCAACGTTCGCCAGTTGGAAAACACCATTCAGCGCGGCATGATTTTAAGCCGGGACGGCGTCATCGTTCCGGATTCGCTGGGCCTGCCTGCATCAACCTCCTCTTCTTATGTAGAACAGCCGTACAAAGAGAACATTTCCCATATCGCTATTTGCCCGCAGTCGCAGCCGCAGGAGAGCGACAGCCTGGGGGAACACGGCCGTTTTGCTCAGTACCAGTACATTGCAGACCTCATGCGCAAATACCACGGCAATAGAGGAAAAATCGCCGACCTCTTGGGCATTACGCCGCGGGCGCTGCGCTATCGGTTGGCCTCCATGCGTAAAAACGGCATTGAAGTGCAGTTTTCCTAAGCCTGATTTGCTTTTTCGTCACGTTCCGCTTTTGAATCAAACAGGATCAATACCATGATAATCACGACCGGCAGCGCCATTGAGTCTCAGCTGACGCAGGAAATGGGTCGAATGAAAACGCTGGCGGAATCGCCGGTGAGCCCCGCTTCCTCTTTGGATACGCCGTTAGCCTCAAAAGCGAGCGGTGACGTTTCGTTCAGCCAGGTGATGAATTCCGCCCTCGGGCGCGTCGACGAGGCGCAGCGGACGGCGTTGGAGAGCCAAACCGCCGTTGAAATGGGACAGAGCGACGATCTGGCCGGCGCCATGATCGCCAGCCAACAGGCATCGCTAACCTTCTCCGCGCTGGTACAGGTGCGTAATAAAGTCGCAAGCGGTTTTAACGATCTGATGAGCATGTCTGTGTAATCATTATGAAACTCACCTCATTGAAAGACCTGGCGGGACCTCTGCTGGGGAAACTGCCGAAGGCCGACGGCCTGATAAAGTGGGGCCTGCTGGGCCTCGCGGCGTTTGCAGCGACAGCGGCGATCGTCGCCCTGCTGTGGAACGGCGAAGGGGACTATACGGCGCTGTACGGCGCGCAGGAAAACCTGCCGACCTCCCAGATCGTTACCGTACTGGACGGGGAAAAGCTTGAATACCGCATTGACCCCAACAGCGGACAAATTCTCGTGCCGCGAGCCGCGCTGTCGAAAACGCGCATGACGCTTGCGGCAAAGGGCGTTCAGGCCATTTTGCCCAGCGGCTACGAGCTGATGGATAAAGACGAAGTGCTTGGCAGCAGCCAGTTCGTTCAGAACGTGCGCTATAAGCGAAGCCTTGAAGGCGAGCTGGCGCAGAGCATCATGACGCTCAACGCGGTGGAAAGCGCCCGCGTTCAGCTGGCGCTGAATGAAGAAAGCTCCTTTGTCATTAACAACCAGCCGGAGAACAGCGCCTCCGTCGTGGTGCGGCTGCGCTATGGCGTCACTCTGACCGACGACAACGTCAACGCCATCATCCACCTGGTGTCGGGCAGCATTCCCGGCCTCAAGCCTTCGCGCGTAAGCGTGGTGGATCAGGCGGGCAATCTGCTTTCTGACGGCGTCAGCGAAGAGGCGCAGTCCGCCGGCGCCACGCGTAAAAGAGACCGCCTGCTGAAAGACATTCAGGACAAAACGCGTGCCAGCCTCTCCAACGTACTGGTTTCGCTGGTCGGCCAAAACAACTTCCGCGTCAGCGTCATGCCGCAGCTGGATCTCAGCCAAATAGACGAAACGCAGGAGCGCCTGGGCGATACGCCGAAGGTCAGCCACGAGAAAAGCTCTCAGGAGCATAATACCGACAAGCTGGCGATGGGTATTCCCGGCTCCTTAAGCAACCGTCCGCCGGAAACCGGCGCTGCCGCCCCGGCAGCCGGACAAAACGGCGGCGATGCCGCTAATGCGCCGTCACAGGCCCTTTCCCAACATACGGAAAGCCAGCGCGACTACGCCTACGACCGCACGGTACAGCACATCCAACATCAGGGCTTTGAAATTAAGCGCCTGAACGTCGCGGTCGTGCTTAATCAGGATTCGCCAACGGTGAAAGGCTGGACGCCGGAACAGCGCGAGCAGGTGACGGCGCTGCTTAACAGCGCCGCGGGCATTAACGCCGAACGCGGCGATAAGCTTTCTCTGTCAACGCTCTCCTTCCTGCCCGCCGCTCAGCCGGTTGAGGAGAAAGAGCCCTGGTGGCAGAACGCGGGCATTCTGGCCTGGGCGCGGCTGGGCGGCGGGATCCTGTTGGTGCTGGTGCTGCTGTTCGTCGTGATTCGTCCGTTGATTAAACGGCTGTCCGCGCCGAAAGAGCGAGCGCCCCTCAGCGAAGAACCGGCCTCCGCCTTGCCGCAAGAGAGCGATGAACGTAACGCCGATCCTTCCGGAGAAGATGAGCGCAAAAACGTCGATCTGCCTTCGTTCTCCGGCGATGACGGCCTGCCGCCGCAAAGTTCCGGCCTGGAGACCAAGGTGGAATTCTTGAAGAAGCTGGCGATAAACGATACCGATCGCGTCGCCGAAGTCATCAGACAGTGGATTACCAGCAATGAGCGAATTGACAACAAGTAAGAGCGGCACCAGCTATCTGGATCAGGCGGCGATTCTGCTGCTGTGCCTCGGAGAAGAGGCTGCCGCGACGGTGATGCAAAAGCTAAGCCGTGAAGAGGTGGTTCGCCTGAGCGAGCACATGGCGCGGCTGTCGGGCGTGAAGACCAGCCAGGCGAGGCGCGTCATCAACCACTTTCTCGATGAGTTCCGCGAGCAGAGCGGCATCAACGGCGCGTCCCGTTCGATGCTTCAGGGCATTTTGAACAAGGCGCTGGGCGGTGAAATCGCCAGCAGCGTGATTAACGGTATTTACGGCGACGAAATTCGCACCCGCATGGCGCGCCTGCAGTGGATTGAGCCTCGCCAGCTGGCGGCGCTGATTTCTGAAGAGCACCTGCAGCTTCAGGCGGTTTTTCTGGCCTTCCTTACGCCGGAAATCGCCGCCGAAGTGCTGTTTTTTATGAACGAGCCGATTCAAAACGAGATCCTCTATCGCGTCGCCAAGCTGAGCGACGTCAACCGCGACGTGGTGGACGAGCTGGATCGCTTAATCGATCGCGGCCTGTCCCTGCTGGCGGAGCACGGCTCCAAAGTGAAGGGCATCAAACAGGCGGCTGACATCGTCAACCGCATTCAGGGCAACCAGCAGCAGATCCTCGAACATCTGCGCGAGCTGGACGAAGAGGTGCTCGAGCAGCTGCAGGACGAAATGTACGACTTCTTCATTCTGGTGCGCCAGACCGAAGACGTTCGCCGTCGCCTGCTGGAAGAAGTGCCGATGGACGAATGGGCCGTGGCGCTCAAAGGCACCGAGGCGCCGCTGCGGCGTGCGATTTTCGGCGTCATGCCGAAACGGCAGGTCCAGCAGTTGGAAGGCATTACCTCTCGCCTTGGGCCGGTCCCGGTCAGCCGTATCGAACAGGCTCGCCGCGACATTATGCAGGTTGCCCGCGAGCTGGAAGAGGCGGGCGACATCTCGCTGCAGCTGTTTACCGAAAGAACGGCGGAGTAATAAACCATGGCGTTGGAAACACTGCGCGGGCGCTATCGCCTGCACCGCTTTCCTCCTCGCAGTCGTCTGCACGTGGAGCTGGAGCCTGGCCTGTCGTCGGCAGACTTTCAGCGCCGCCTGATGGACGGCTTTCAGGAGGGGATGCAAAAAGGCTTTGAACAGGGCATGCAAGAGGGCCAGGAGCAGGGCTTTAGCGAAGGTCGCCAAAAAGGCTACGACGAAGGCATGCGCGAAGGCTACGCCGAGGGCAGCCTCGCCGGGCAGCGCGAAGGGCTTAACGCCTTCACCGTCGCCGCCAAGCCGCTGGATGCCGCCGTCTCGAGCCTGAACGACTATCTGGCGCACATCGAGCGCAAGCAGCGCGAAGAGCTGCTGACGCTGGTAGAGAAGGTTACGCGTCAGGTGATCCGCTGCGAACTCGCGCTTCAGCCTACCCAGCTGCTGGCGCTGGTGGAAGAGGCGCTCGGCGCCCTGCCGTCGGCGCCCGCTTCGCTGCAGGTGCTGTTAAGCCGCGAAGAGTTTGAGCGCATCCAGAACGTCGCGCCGGACAAGGTCAGCGAATGGGGGCTAACCCCCAGCGCGGACCTTGGCGCCGGGGAGTGCCGCATCGTGACCGATACCGCAGAGCTGGACGTCGGCTGCGAACAGCGGCTTGAACAATGCATGTCGGCGCTGAAGGACACCCTGACGCCGGAGGCGGGCGATGAGTGACGCCTCGCTTTTCGGCAGCGCGCTGAAGTCGATTGAATCCATCCCGCTGGCGCGAGTCGCCGGCAGGCTGGTGAGAGTCAACGGCATTCTGCTTGAAAGCGTCGGCTGCCCGCTAGCAACAGGGCAGCTTTGTCGCGTCGAGGGCGCCGACCGCTCGATGATAGAAGCGCAGGCGGTAGGGTTTAACCGCGATATCACCTACCTGATGCCGTTTAAGCAGCCGGTGGGGCTGATGGCCGGCGCACGGGTGTTCCCCGAAGATAAAGCGCAGGACATCACCATAGGCGAAGGCTGGCTTGGCCGGGTGGTTAACGGCCTCGGCGAACCGATTGACGGCAAGGGACGGCTTACGGGCAGCTGCGTGCTGTCCCCTATCGCACCCTCGGTGAATCCATTGACCCGTCGCTCCGTTAACGAGCCGCTCGACGTCGGCGTTAGGGCCATCAACGGCCTACTGACCATCGGCAAGGGGCAGCGCGTGGGGCTGATGGCCGGCAGCGGCGTGGGTAAAAGCGTGCTGCTGGGCATGATAACGCGCCACACCCGCGCGCAGGTCGTGGTGGTTGGGCTTATCGGCGAACGCGGCCGTGAAGTGAAAGAGTTTATTGACCATTCTCTGGGGGCAGAGGGGATGGCCAAGTCTATCGTGGTCGCCGCGCCCGCCGACGAATCGCCGCTGATGCGCCTGAAGGCGACGGAGCTGTGCCATGCGATTGCCGCTTGGTTTCGCGACAGCGGTAAAGACGTGCTGCTGCTGGTGGACTCCTTGACCCGTTACGCAATGGCGCAGCGGGAGATCGCCCTTTCTTTAGGGGAGCCGCCCGCCACCAAAGGTTATCCCCCGTCGGCCTTCGGCCTTATTCCTAAACTGGTTGAAAGTGCCGGCAACAGCGAAAGCCAAGGTTCCATGACGGCCATTTATACCGTACTGGCCGAAGGCGACGACCAGCAGGACCCGATCGTCGACTGCGCCCGCGCCGTGCTGGATGGTCACATCGTATTGACCCGCAAGCTGGCGGAATCCGGGCACTACCCGGCGATCGATATCGCTCAGTCGATAAGCCGATGCATGTCGCAGGTCACAAGCCCCGAGCACCTGCGTTCAGCGCGGCAGCTAAAGCAGAACTATGCCTCCTATATGGAGATTAAGCCGCTTATTCCCCTCGGCGGCTACGTGGCTGGAGCCGATCCGTCCGTCGATCGGGCGGTGAAGGTCTATCCGTCAATTGAACGTTTTTTACGTCAGGACGTCGCAGAAAGCGCGCCGCTTGAGCAGGTGCAAACGCGGCTGGCGACGCTGTTTCCGTCCGGTAAAGCGGAGAGTAGTCAATGAATCAGACAGTCATGACGCTGATGCACCTCAAGCGGCTGCGCGGTAAAGCGGTTACCGAAATGACCGTTGAGCTGGCCAAGCAGAAGCAGGTTGGCATCCGTTACGATAACAACATCAAGGCGCTGGGCTATTTGCTGCAAAAGAACGACGTCGGCGGCGCCGGCTCGTCTAATGCGGAGGCGTTGAAAAACCTGTCCGGCTATAAGGGCAGCCTTCAGCGGGTTATCGAATGGCAAAAGCAGGAGAAGGCGCTGGCTAAGGTGAAAGAAGAGCGCATTCAAAGCGACCTGACTGACGCCGCCTGTAGGGAGAAGGGCATTGCCGTTGCGCTTGAGGAACGGCAAGAGGCGCTGGCCCACGACGCGGACATCAAGCAGCAGAAGACGATCGATGAAATTGCCGGCCAGTGCTGGCAGCGGAGGATGCGGGGGCTGTTTTGAGTTCGATTGATTGGCAGTTTGTCGACAAAGTGGTCTATATCAACCTGGCGAAAAGGCGCGATCGCAATGAACAGCTGCAAAAGCAGCTGGTGGCTCTGGGTATAAGCAAAGAGAAGGTTCTGCGCTTTAACGCGATTGAAGAATCTCCCGGCTATATCGGCTGCGTTAAGTCTCACATCGCCGTTCTGCTGTTGGCGATGAAGGAAAAGTGGAACAACGTCCTTATCCTTGAGGACGACGTGACGTTTATCCATGAAGAGAGCGCTCGCGTGCTCATCAATCGCCTGTTTCAGACGCTGAAAAACGTAAAGTGGACCGTCGCCTTCCTGGCCGCACACCACTATCGCGTCACCCCGTTTAAGCACGTCAACTATCTGGTGCGCGTCAATAAAGCATGGTGCGCCTGCGCTTACCTGGTCCAGCGTGACTACTATCCCATCCTGTTGGAAAACTATTTGCAAAGCCTTTATCACCTTGAGCGCGGCGGCTTGCCGAGCCGCTACGCGCTGGACGTAAACTGGTGGTCCCTGATGGAGAAAGACTGCTGGCTGGGGCTTTTCCCCAACGTTGCCTATCAGGCCGCAGACTACAGCGATATTGAAAAGGGCGTGGTGGACTACCGCGAGCTGTTTTTTAAGCCGCTGTCGGAAGTGGTGGGGCAGGAATAAGCGGACGGCTCATCATCGTTTTCCTAATGCCGCATCCCGAATTTATCGGTAAATTCGGGATGCGGTTGGCCGTTCCGATTAGTTAAACAGCTTGCTTTTTATACTCTCGAGCAGGACGTGCTCTTCCTTGTTCTCCTCAAGCGCCCTAATAATCTCCTGCGCCGCGCGCTCCCCCGCTCGTCCGTCCATATAGGCGTCGCAGTACCTGCGTCGTAAATCTTCCATATCGGCGCCGCTCGGCTCGGCCAGGCGTTGTCGCAGTTCCGCAACGTCGCGGGCGGCGGGCAGATGGGCACGCAGTTCACGCGAAGCGTCGTCGGCCGTTTGAATGGTCGACTGCTCCTGCGCCTGCAGCACGATGGCGCGTTTACCCGCGTGGAGAGCATCGAAAAGGCGGGCGTCGTCGTCGGAGAGCACCACGTCGGCCTTTTTGAGCAGCGGCAGAAGCAGCGCGTCGTCGTTAACCGCGCGTTTATACAGGCGTTTAAACGAAGCCAGCGGAGAGCGGGCGCGCAGGTCGTCGTCGTTGTGCAAGAGCGTCACCAGATTGAACTCCTGGCTCAGCGGCTCCAACTGCTCCGCCCATTGGAGCATCGACGCTCGCGCGTCCAGCGACGGCGCGTAGAGCAGGGTTGGCTTGCGTTCGTCGAGGCGAAGGGAGGACAGCGTGCTCAGGTCGACGCGATCCTGATGCCAGTCGTCAAAGCGCGGATCGCCGACGATGACGGCGCTGTCGTTAATGGAGAGCGCGCGCCTGTCGTAGCTGCTGTAACAGAGCTGGCGCTGATAGAACAGGTTCCACCAGGCGAAGTTCCAGACCGCGTTTGTCTGCGTCGGCATGGCTCGAACGTTGACTTCCGCCAGCCCCTTTATTTTAGGCGTGTAGAACGGGCTGACCAGGCAGGCATAGCGCTGCCGGCGATTTTTGACTTCGCTAAGCGGGCTGCCGCTCAGTTCGCGGTTTTCCAACGATGCCAGCAGTCGCTTAATGCCGTCAAGGCGCTCCGGCGGCTGGGCGTCGTCAAGGAGCAGATCGCAAGCGTAGCCCGCAGCCTGAAGCACTGGCAACACGGTGCGATAGAGCTGATAGTGAAAAGGGTTGCCAATATAAAAGCCGATCTTTTCACCCAGCAGGTTGGCTATCGGCTGCTGGTTGGCCTGTAGCTTCTCCGTCCGGTGGTTTTTATTAACTCGGTTAAAGTAGAAGCGAACGTTGTCGCTCTCTTTTTTCTCAATATCGCTGTAGCCGGCCCGCTGATAGCTGAGGCTTGGGCTGCACGCCAGCCATTTTCCCTGTTCAAGCAGCGGTCGCCACTGTTCTTCAAGCGTGGCCGAAGGGTCAAGGGTCATTTGCTGGGCGAGCGTCGCATAGTAGGGCGCGTTGACCAGATAGGCACAAACGCGCTGGCAGTCGGCGGCGTGTACTATTCCGGGCAGGCTGTTGAGCGGTCGGCCTCGGTTTATTTGTCCGCCCAGAATGACGGCCTGCCAGCCCAGAGCGGAAAGCGAATTGGAAAGCCCGTTCAGGGCGTTGACGTACTTTTCCTGCTTGAGCAGCACGGCGTCGTCTTCCAGCAGCAGATAGTTTTTCCAGCCTTCCCGCTGCGCCATTTTCAGCGCTTCCAGATGCGAGCGTCGGCGACCGGCGTGGCCGTCGTCGTCTTCGCAGGCGCTGAGGCGAACGATTTTATCGGTCGGCGCTTGAAGCTGTGCGAGCTCTTCGCTTATTTGCCGCCAGCGATCCGTTCGGCGGTCCAGGTTGATGACCACCACCTTATCGATAAATCCCCACTCGATCGGGCGGCTGTGGGTGGCGTTGTGCAGGCTCTGGTACCAGTTTTTGAGCATGGCGTCGCTGACGACGTCGTCCAGCGCCGCGTCGAGCGATTCGCTGTTGCCGAGCACGAAGTCTTTGTCGAAGGTGTTGTGACTGTGGGATACGCACATGATTGTGCGCTCCCCCGGCAGCTGCAGCGGCGAAACGGTAAATCCGTTGGTAAACGCCAGCTCTTCGCCCAGATTGCAGTCATCGTCATAGCGATGCTTTTTCAGGTAGTTGCGGTGATAGCAGAACGTACCGTTCAGAATGTGCTGGTTGCCGAAGCTGTGGGTCTTGAACAGGCGGTTAATGTGGCTATACCAAATGGGGATCTGATCCGAACCGGAGATGGTTGCCCCGTGCTTTTGCATCATCTCGATGGTGTAGCTGATTTTATCCGCCGGGTAGTAGTCGTCATCATCCATACAGAGGATATATTCCCCCTGCGCCAGCTCGTTGAGCATGTTGCGCTTTTTGCCGAGCGCCAGGCGCTCCGGGTGGTGAATATAGCGAATGTTGAAGCTTTCGGGGCGGCCTTGCGTCAGGGTATTAATAATGTCCTGATGGCTTTTCGGCGAGTCGTCCAAAATAACCAGCTCCCTACATTCTGCCGGATAGTCCTGATAGCGGTACATATACAGCAGGTAGGGCAAAAATTCGGCACGGTTAAACGTCGGCGTGACGACGCTGACAAACGGCAGCGACCGACGGTTTTCTGTGGATATGGCTTTCATGCGAATAGTCTTTGCGTTTAGTTTGTGAGTAGGGAAATGGCGCTGAGGATTTCATCCTGCCTGTGCGGCGCCAGAAGCGCCTCTTTTTCCTCGTCGGCCAGCGGGCCGCAGCGCCAGGCTTCAAACATCGCCACCAGGCTGACGAGAACGTCGTCGCTCAAGTCGTCGCCGTCCATCATCCACAGGCAAAGCAGGCTGCGAAGCAGGAAGTAGTCGCTGACTAACGTCAGGTAGCGTGCGGGCATTGGCTGCGTATCGTGATGGGGAAACGTCTCGTGATACAGGCGATAGTAAAGGTAGTTGATAAAGACCCAGGGCATGTCGGCAAACCGGGGAACGCCGCGCTCCCGCCAGACGTCCATCATTTGCTGATGCAGGCGTGAAAGGCCGTTGTCGTCCTGCATCTGGAACAGGCCGATTTGTAGCTGTACGGCCTGCTTGCGCGGGCTTTCCGGCAGGAGGCTCCAGTCAAAAGAGAATGTTCCCAACGCGCCGGTGAGCTGGCGCTGCAGCGTCGGAATAGAGGGAAGTTCGTTAAACTGGCACTGTAGCGCCCCTTCGCGCACAAGCTCTTCAAGCTTTTTCGGCAGCGTGGCAATGACCTCCGGCGTCGTCACCTCTTCTTTGTCCAGCTTGGCGGCGTAGGAAAGGAGAATGCCGAGGGCATAAAGTCGCGCTTCCGGCGTAAGGCCGGGGAGGCCCACGGCGTCGAGCGAGGCCTGATTGAGTGATTGAGCCCAGTCGGGCAGGGCAGGGAAGTCCGCCGACGCTTCCCGCATGGAGACGTTTAGTTCCAGTGCGCTGCTTGAGGCAAGCAGCGCACGGCAGCGCTCGCTGTCGTTTAACGGCAGGCTCAGGCGGACTTCGTGTTGCCAGCACAGGGACAGCGGTTTGCTCGCGGTCTGGGAATTATTGTTAAGGTATTGCCGAACGAATTCTGGCTCGTAGCACTCAATCTGACTCATCGCGTTTTGCTCTTTTTGTATATGCCCGCAGTTTTACAACTCGCATGTTCAGGGCATAGGGATAGACGTTGCCCGTAAGGGGCGTGCTAAGGTCATAGCAATTGATGTGCCAATTATTTTACTTTTATTATTCAACTGGTTATTTATTTTGAGGGAAGTAGGGGAAATGGAACTTCCTTACAAACGGCTTTCAGGCTTGGGGAAGCGCAGGCGCAGCGCGCCCTCGGCCAGGACGTTCATCGCGGCCGATTGAGGCGCTTGGTTTTTTGTACGAGCGTTCTAAGGGTGGTAGAGGAAGTCCGGTTCGGTACCTAAAAAAGACTGCGCAAAGGCGTTTTGCATGGTTAGCAGTTCGCCATTTTTTTCATTCCACGCTTTGCAACCGGAAACGCGTTTTTCCAGCTGTTTCCAAGCGCCCTGCGCTCTGCGCTTTTGTTCCGCGGGCAGCCAGGAGAAAACCTGTTCCATTCCGTTCTTGTCCAGCGTTACGCCAAGCTGCGTAAGCAGCGTACGGCGCAGCCGCGTACCCTCTTTCAGCTGTTCATAGCTGTCGGTGATTTGGTCGTTGACGCTTGCCAGCTCGTCGCAGTCGCGCTTGATAATGCACAGGCGCTGGCGTTCCAGCAGGTGGCGCAGCGTCAGATAACGTTCGTCGTCAAGTACGATGCCATGCAGCAGCGCTTTTACCGATTGAAGCTTATCGTTCACGTTGGTCTACTCGTTGTGAGAAAAAAAGTTGAGCATAGATTTGGCCAGATCGTCGCTGTCGACCGTCAGCTCGCCGTTGGCAAGCGCGGTGCGCATGGCATCCACCTTTGCCGCGTCGATATCGCTGTCGTCGCTGCTCAGGGTTTCCTGAGCGGACTGCAGGCCCAGCTGGACGATGTCGTCAGCCGAGGGCGTCGCGGGCACGGGCGTTTGTGCCGATGCGGTCGTGGCCTTTGTGTCTTTTTGCGTCTGTAGACGAGCCGCCTGGTTGGCAATTGGCATTGGCGTAATTTTCATACGGACCTCACGCATTGTTGTTTCGCTTTATATATGAGTGTACTCAACTAAAGCGGCGCGGCAGTTACAAAACTTAAATGTTTTTTTCAAACATGTTCGCCGGTCAGGAGCCCGCGGCTACCGCCTTAACGACGCCCTTATCGGTAACGACTGCGCTGACCGTTCTCTGGCTGCTTTCATTGCGTACTTTAATGACGTCGCCTTTGCGTCCGTTTTTCAACGCGATACCCTCCGTTTGGGCGGTCACGTTGTCGATGCTTGAAATAAGGCTGACCTCATCGTCCCTCTTAACCAGTATAGGCGACTGTAGCGCGCCTTTGGCGATAGGGCGTAGCGGCAGCAGAGTGCGCCCTGCGGTCATGCCGACCACCTCGTCGTCGTTGACGACGAGGTCGCCGTGCTGGTGGCTGAGGTTGTACTTTTTAGACACCAGCTCGTCTTCCGTTATCACCGTTCCGCGCGTGATTTCTTCACGCGGCATAAGGACCGACACGTACACGTCGGGCTTTACGTCGACGCGGATATGCCAGCCTGCGCCATCGGCACAGCTTACGTCATAGTTGAGGCGGTTAAGCGAACCGGACGCATGAGCCGGCGCATCGACCTTAAGGGCTGCGTTACAAAAGGGCACGTTGGCAACGGATGCCGGAATGAAAACGTTCATTTTGTAGTAGTAGTCCTGCCAGCGATTCTGCTTGGCCAGACTGTCGATTTCGTCCCCGGCCTTTTTGATTACGGCGGCGTTAACCTGCTGCCGGGCGCTCTGCGCGGCAGCCTGCGGAAGCGCGGGTGCACAAAGGGCGGAAAACGTCATGCCGAAAAGGGCAGTAAACAGCGCGCTTTCCGCCGTCAGGCGGAAACGATTTTTCCTCTTGGGAAAGGCGACTTTCATAAACACGTTACCTGTCAATCAGTTAAAAACTGGCACGCAATTTGCGTACTCGACCTGCGCGTTCATGTTTAGCCTAAGAGATGTCAACGTTATGGGAATGAGTTTTCAACAAGCGTGGGGTGTTCACCCACAGGCGGTAAAGCTTCGTCTTGAGAGGACCGAGGTGCTTACCGCGAATTTGGCGAACGTCGATACGCCAAACTTCAAGGCTAAAGATATTGATTTTGCCGCCGAGATGCAACGATTAAATCAAACGGGAGAAATGTCAACCCCGACGGTGAAGTATCGCGTACCGATGCAAGCCTCGGAAGACGGCAATACCGTAGAGATTAACACCGAGCAGGCCGCATTCTCGCAAAACAGTTTGGATTATCAAACCAGTTTGACCTTTTTAAATATGCAAATCAGCGGATTACGGTCCGCTATTGAAGGGAAATAAGTCATGTCTTTTAACGACATTTATCAGATATCTGGCTCGGCGATGACGGCGCAAACCGTCAGGCTTAATACCATCGCGAGCAATCTGGCTAACGCACAGTCCCCTGCGGCGAGCGCAAAGGACGTCTATAAGGCGCGCAGCCCGGTGTTCGCCGCCGTCTATAACAACGGGCTTATCGCTCAGGGGCGTCATGACATCGATGGCGCCAGCGTTCGCGTAATGGACGTACTGCAAAGCGGCGGGTCGGTGAAACGCTTCGAGCCGCACCATCCGCTGGCGGACCGCGACGGCTATGTGTATTACCCCGACGTTAACGTTGTCGACCAAATGGCCGACATGATGTCCGCATCAAGGGACTTCGAAACCAACGTCGACGTGCTTAACAACGTAAAAAGCATGCAACAAAGCCTGCTGAAGCTGGGGGATGGAGCATGAGCAGCGTAGCCTTATTAGCGGCATCGGCTGAAAAAACGCAGTCCGACAGCGCGTCGACGGTGGCCGGCAATACGCTGGGCGCAGAGTCGACCAACGGCAATTTAACCAGCGACAGCGCCTCTTCAAACTCAAACAGCAGTTCATCGAGCGCGACAACGACCACGACGACCGACGACAGCGCTTCAATGGCGGATACCTTTCTGACGCTGTTTGTCGCAGAAATTCAAAATCAGGATCCGACCGATCCAACGGACCCGACGGAATATATCGATCAGCTTTCTTCTATGGCTCAGGTGGCGATGGCGGAAGAGATGTCGGTTGAAATGAACACTAACTCGGTGCTGATGAGCAACCTGCAGGTGATGGCGCTCGGCAACATGGTGGGCGATGAAATCATGGTGCAGACCACGTCGGTTGACGTAAGCGACCAGACGATCCACGGGCGAGTCACTCTGTCCGATGCCTGTACCAACGTAACGCTGCACTTTACCGACGACGCCGGGGACGACTACACGGTCGATTTGGGAGAACAGTCTCCGGGGCAGGTCGACTTTGATATCGATCCTGCCGACTACGGCATCCCGCCGGGCTCCTATCAGGTTTCCGTCGTGACCAACACCGGCGAAGAGGAAGTGCCGGTAGAAGTAGCCGGCATGGTGACCGACGTTCGCATTCCGCTCGACGGCGGCACGCCGGTACTGAACGTCACGGGCGTAGGCGAAGTGCCGTTCACCATGATTAGTCAGTTCGGCACACCGGACGATGATTCCACGGATACGACGGCCTAATACCGTTTTTGATTATTTTTAATAAGAGATTAGTGAACCATGAGCTATGAAATAGCAGCAACCGGCCTTAACGCCGTAAACGAACAGCTGGACGGCATCAGTAACAATATCGCCAACGCCGGAACGGTAGGGTATAAGTCGACCACGACCCAGTTTTCTTCCATGTATGCGGGCTCGCAGGCGATGGGGGTCAGCGTGGCTGGCACCGCGCAGAGCATCTCCCGCGGCGGTTCAATGGTTTCTACCGGCAACGCGCTGGATCTCGCCATCAACGACGACGGCTTTTTTGTCATGCGCGACGCGGCGGGCAACGTCAGCTATACCCGTGCCGGTTCGTTTACGACGGATAAAAACGGCTATATCGTCAATCCGTCAGGCGACTACTTACAGGGCTATCCGGCTAACGCCGACGGCACCTTGCAAACCGGTACGGTTGCCGATCTTCAGATTAAAACCGGCAACATCCCCGCAGAAGCCACCGACAGCATGACGTTTTCCGCCAACCTGGACGCCAGTTCTGATGCGATCGATACTGCCGCCGTGCCGTTTAGCCCAACCGACGCGAATTCCTATACTTCTACCTATACCACGTCAGTGTACGACTCGCTGGGCAATGAGCACTCGGTCAGCCAGTACTTTGTCAAAACCGACAGCAACACTTGGGAAGTTCACTACAGCTTCGACGGCCAGGAGCAGACGGGCACGACCACGACCCTGACGTTCGATCCCAACACCGGACAGCTGACCTCACCGACCGGGCCGATTTCTCTGACGTTCCCTTGCGATGACGCGGCGCCTATTACCATGACGCTCGACTATTCCAGCTGTACCCAGTACGGCTCAGAATTTTCCGTCGCTACCAACACGGCCAACGGCTATGCCTCCGCTCAGCAAAACGGCGTGCAGATCGACGACAACGGCGACGTGTATGCGACCTACAGCAACGGCGAACGCATGCTGCAAGGGCAGGTCGTGCTGGCGACGTTCCCGAATGAAGACGGGTTGGAAGCGGTCAGCGGCACCTCATGGGTTGAAACCGGAGAGTCCGGTACGCCGATTATTGGCGCGCCAGGAACCGGTTCATTAGGCTCGCTCTCTTCCGGCGTGTTGGAAAGCTCCAACGTCGACATCACCAGCGAGCTGGTGGAGCTGATGACGGCGCAGCGCAACTATCAGGCTAACACCAAGGTGATATCGGCCAGTACCGAACTCGACCAAGCGCTGTTCCAGGCAATGTAAGGGGCGGCGACCAATGGATCGTTTGATTTTTACGGCGCTTAGCGGCGCCCGCCATGCGCTGATGGAGCAGCAGGTCAGCGCCAATAACCTGGCGAACGTGAACACCGCGGGCTTTCGTCGCGATCTGGAGCTCTCGCAGAGCAATCAGGTGCGCGGAAACGGCTTTGCTACGCGCTTTATGTCGCAGGAAGAAAAAAGCGCCGTTAACGACGCTCCCGGCGTCGCTGAACGTACGGAGCGTCCGCTGGACGTTGCCATTCAGGGTGAGGGCTATATCGCCGTTCAAGGCGAAGGCGGTCGTGAGGTGTATACCCGCAACGGCAACATTCAGCAAAACGATCAGGGAATGCTGACCGTTAACGGTTACCCGGTGGTTGGCGACAACGGCCCGATTATCCTGCCGCCGAACGCGATTGCCTCCTTTGGCAGCGACGGCACGATTTCCGTCACGCCGGACGACGGCGACGTCACCGCCACGATGGACGTTGACCGGCTAAAGCTTGTCAACATTCCGGTCAACAACCTGACTAAGAACGCCCAGGGCATGCTGGTGACCGCCGACGGTCGCCCGGCCCAGCGCGACGAGAACATCAAAGTCAGCGGCGGTTATTTGGAAGGCAGCAACGTATCGGCCATCACTGAAATGACGGCCTCCATTTCACTCAATCGCCAGTTTGAAGCGCAGATCAAAATGATGAAGACTGCTGAAGACTTAAGCGACGCAGGCAACCGGTTACTGCGCGGTTCCTGATGGAACGTCCGGTAGGAGATAAACAATGAATTCAGCGTTATGGATAAGCAAAACCGGCCTTTCAGCCGAAGATGCTGAAATGAGCACTATCGCCAACAATATTGCCAACGTTAACACCAACGGCTTTAAGCGCGATAACGCGATGTTTCAGGATCTGTTCTATCAGACTCAGGAAGCGCCGGGCGGCATGTTGGATCAAAACAACGTGTTGCCGAGCGGCATCCAGTACGGTAGCGGCGTGCGCATCGTCGGCACCCAGAAGATTTTTACCGAAGGCAATATCGAAACCACCGATAACTCAATGAACGTCGCCATCATGGGGCAGGGGTTTATACAGGTGCAGAAGGCCAACGGCGATATCGCCTACACCCGCGACGGCAACCTGCAGGTTAACGCCGACGGCGTACTGACCAACTCTCAGGGGCTGCCGATCCAGCCGGAAATCAATATTCCGCAGGGCGCGACGAGCATCACCTTTGGTGAAGACGGCACCGTCACTGCCGTACTGGCGGGCGACAGCGATCCGACCGAGCTCGGCCAGCTGACGCTGGTGAACTTCACCAACCCGGCGGGGCTTCAGGCGGAAGGCGACAACCTGTATCTGGAAACCGCCGCCAGCGGCCAGCCGATTGAAGGCGTGGCGGGCGAGGACGGGCTTGGAACGCTCAAGGGCGGCGCTCTGGAAGGCTCTAACGTGGACATCGTCAACGAAATGGTAGCGATGATCACCGTGCAGCGTGCCTATGAGATGAACGCCAAAATGGTGTCTGCGGCTGACGAAATGCTGCAGTAC
Organism: Leminorella grimontii; assembly: GCF_039789245.1. NCBI lineage: Bacteria > Pseudomonadati > Pseudomonadota > Gammaproteobacteria > Enterobacterales > Budviciaceae > Leminorella > Leminorella grimontii. Next base: position 130,933 of record NZ_CP146357.1, read on the forward strand.
GTCAACCAAAATCTGTAATCGGTTTTCTCTGTTTTAACGGGCGACGGCGTCGCCCTCTTAAGTAAAGTGGTACGTCCGTGAAAAAGTATCTTTGGTTAACGCTCCTGATTCCCCTGCTGTCGGGCTGTGAATCACCGGCGATGTTGGTGCAAAAAGACGACAAGGACTTCGCTCCGCCTAAAATGGCGCCGGAACCTACGCCCGCAGGGCGTGCGGGCGGGCTGTTTGAAACCGGTTACAACTGGTCGTTAACCGCCGATCGGCGAGCCTATCGCGTGGGCGACATCCTGACCGTAATTTTGGAAGAGTCGACCCAGTCCAGCAAGCAGGCCAAGACCGGCTTTGGTAAGAGCAGCGGCCTGTCCATCGGTGCGCCGACGGTGTTTGGCAAAGTTAAAGGCAATCTGGAGGCGGAAGGCGACGCCTCGCGCGACTTCGACGGCAGCGCCTCTTCGCAACAGCAAAACAGCCTGCGCGGCTCTATCACCGTTTCGGTTCATCAGGTGATGCCTAACGGAATGATGGAAATTCGCGGTGAAAAATGGCTGACCCTCAATCAGGGTGACGAATACATTCGCCTGAGCGGCCTGGTGCGCGCAGACGACGTTCAAAACGACAACACCGTATCGTCTCAGCGTATCGGCAATGCGCGTATCTCCTATGCCGGACGCGGGGCGCTAAGCGATGCGAACTCCGCAGGCTGGCTGACGCGCCTGTTTAACCATCCTCTGTTCCCTATTTAATCCGGAGAACGACATGCACATTCACGGGCGTTTACGCCACGGCCTGACGGCTGCGCTTTTTATCGCGCTTGCGCTGGTTCAGCCGGAGGTCGCGATGGCTCAGAGCCTGGAGTCTCTGGTCAACGTTCAGGGCATCCGCGACAACCAGCTGGTGGGCTATAGCCTGGTAGTTGGCCTTAACGGCACCGGGGATAAAAACCAGGTGAAGTTTACCAACCAGACGATCACCAACATGCTGCGCCAGTTTGGCGTGCAGCTGCCGAGCAAAATCGATCCTAAAGTGAAAAACGTCGCCGCCGTCGCGGTGAGCGCGAACCTTCCGCCCATGTACGCGCGGGGGCAAACCATCGACGTGACGGTTTCATCTATTGGCGACGCCAAAAGCCTGCGCGGCGGTACGCTGCTGCTGACCCAGCTGCACGGCGCCGATGGCGAAGTGTATGCGCTGGCGCAGGGGAGCGTGGTCGTCGGGGGCGTGAGCGCCGCCGGGCACGACGGTTCCAGCGTTACCGTCAATACGCCGACGGCGGGGCTTATCCCCAACGGCGCGACGGTAGAGCGTGAGATCCCCAGCGATTTCAACATGAACGGCGTGATTACGCTGAACCTGAAACGCCCTAGCTTTAAGGACGCCAATAACATTGCCATTGCCGTCAATCGCGCCTTCGGCGGCGGGATCGCCACGGCGAAAAGCTCTACCAGCGTTGCCGTTACCGCACCCGCCGATCCGGGCGAGCGCGTAGCCTTTATGTCTCGGCTCGACGACGTACAGATTCAGGCCGAGCGGGTTCGCGCCAGGGTGGTGTTCAACTCGCGTACCGGTACGGTAGTTATGGGCGATGGCGTGGTTCTGCACGCCGCGGCGGTATCGCACGGCAACCTGACGGTTTCCATTACCGAAAGCCGCAACGTCAGCCAGCCCAACGCGCTTGCCGGCGGCAGAACGGTGACGACGCCGCAAAGCGATATCAACGTCGACAGCGCCCGCCCGCGGGTAATTTCACTGCCTGAATCCAGCAGCCTGAAAACGCTGGTCAGCGTGCTTAACGGCCTTGGCGCGTCTCCTGACGACATCATGTCGATTCTTCAGGCGCTGCACGAAGCGGGCGCGCTGGATGCTGATTTGGAGGTTATCTAAATGCAGAGAGTCAATATGGCCCTGCCGGGCGGCTCGGACGGCGCCGATCCGCTGATGGGGCCGAAAATAAAGGCTAACGACCTTAAGCAGGCGGCGCAGCAGTTTGAGGCCATCTTTTTACGCAGCATGCTTAAAGAGATGCGCAAGACCAACGAGCTGTTCGAGTCTAAAGACGATCCGCTTGGCGGCGATTCCGTAAAGACGATGCAGTCTTTTTATGACGACACGCTGTGTAACGTGCTGGCTAAGAGCCAGGGTATCGGCATCGCCGCGGCGATCGTCAAGCAGCTGTCGCCGTCCGTCACGAAAGGCGAATAGCGCAGCTTAAGAATTTTCAGCCAGGCGCCGTTTTATACCCTAAATACTGAACGACGTTTTACCGGGAGCCCCCCGGAAAGGAAAAACCGATGGACATGATTAATATTGGCTACAGCGGCGCGAGCGCGGCGCAGGCCCAGCTTAACGTAACGGCGGAAAACACCGCGAATGCGATGACGCCAGGCTATACGCGTCAGGTCGTGATAACCAGCGCCGTCGGCGCCAGCTCCGGCGTGCCCAACAGCGCCGGCAACGGCGTTCAGGTCGACAGTATCTGCCGCGTTTCCAACCAGTATCTGGTCAATCAGGTATGGACTTCCGCCAGCGATAACGGCTACTACAGCACCCAGCAGCAGTATTTGACCCAGCTTGAAACCGTGCTCAGCGACGACAACAGCAGCCTGAGCACCGGCTTTGACAACTTTTTCGCCGCGCTGAACGCCGCCACGACAACGCCGGACGACTCGGCGCTGCGCTCTCAGGTTATCAGCGAAGCGAGCGCGCTGGCGCTGCGGGTTGATAACACGCTCGACTACGTTCAGTCCCAGAGCAGCGAGCTGGTAAGCCAGGAACAGGCAACGATTTCTCAGATCAATACCCTGACTTCCGGTATCGCTACCTGCAATCAGGAAATTACCGAAGCGGAAGCGAACGGCGACAATGCCTCAGCGCTGTACGACCAGCGCGATGAGATGGTCGAAGAGCTCAGCGGCATGATGGACGTACAGGTGACCGTCGACGATGCCGGCAACTACAACGTCGCGTTGAATAACGGCCAGCCGCTGGTCAGCGGCCAGAGCAGCTCGACTATCGCTCTGAAAAGCAACGACGACGGCTCGCAGAGCATGACGCTGACCTTTGCCGGTACGGAATACAACATGACCATGGACACCGGCGGTTCGCTGGGGGCGCTGTTCGACTATCAGAGCGACGTGCTGACGCCGCTGTCGGACACCGTCAACAGCATCGCCGAGCAGTTTACCAACGCGATAAACGATCAGCTGGCCCAAGGCTATGACCTTAACGGTAATCCGGGCGCGCCGCTGTTTATCTACGATCCTACCGACCCGGACGGCCCGATGCTGGTGAACCCGGACATTTCTCCCGACGAGCTGGCGTTCTCCTCTTCACCGGACGAATCCGGTAACGGCGACAACCTGCAGGCGCTGATTGATATTTCAACCGAGCCGTTGGACATCGCCAACATGGGCAGCGTGACGGTGGGTAACGCCTGTACCAGCATTATCAGCGACATCGGTATCTACAGCCGTCAGAACCAGACCGAAGCGCAGTCCGCCAGTACGGTATATAGCGAAGCGCAAAATCAGCGCAGCAGCGTCAGCGGCGTCAACATGGACGAAGAAGCGGTCAACCTGATTACCTATACCCAAGTGTACCAAGCCAACCTGAAAGTGATTTCCACCGGCGCCGAGATTTTCGACTCGGTCCTGGAAATGTGTTGAGCCAGCGGGAGTAAATTACGATGAGAGTCAGTACACAGCAGTCTTATACGTCAATGACGAACAGCTTTGACAAGCTTTCAGCACAGTTGGAGCAGGTCGTTACCCAAATGGCGACCGGCAAGCGGGTGAATTTGCCCTCGGACGACCCCATTGCGGCGACGCGCATTACCCAGCTTAACCGCCAGCAGTCTTCGATTGAGCAGTATCAGTCGAATATTGAGACCGTCTCTTCCAGCATGAGCCAGCAGGAATCCATTATGGACGGGGTCAACAACGATCTGCTGGCCATTCGGGACGACCTCTTGCAGGCGGCGAACGGCACCAATACGGCGGATGACCTCTCCGGATACGGGCAGGAGATACAGTCGCTGACGCAGACTATCGTTGCGGCGCTGAACTATCAGGACGAAGATGGCCACTATATTTTCGGCGGTACGGTAAACGACCAGCCGCCCATTGTGTATCAGGACACGGACGGCGACGGCGAGCCGGATGAATACGTGTATCAGGGCAACGACGAGCACCGCACCGCGACCGTCTCCAACGGCGTAGAAATTGACACTAACGTGTCGGTCGGCGAGATGTTCGGCGACAGCCTGAACGTGCTTAATTCGCTTAACGACCTGGCGACCGAACTTCAGGATCCGAGCGTCGATCCTACCGATCCGCAGGTGCAGGCGGACATTCAAAGCGCCGTTGATAGCGTCGACGAAGCTTCCGACTCCCTGAACTCGGCAATGGCGAGCCTGGGTGAAAGGCAAAATACTATGACGATGCTCAGCGACGCGCAGACCGGCGTATCAACCGCTAATGACGAGCTGATTGGGCAACTGGGCGATCTGGACTACGGTCCTGCCACGATTACTTTTACTGGATTACAGTTGGCGATGGAAGCCACGATGAAAACGTACGCTAAGGTGAGCGAACTGAATCTGTTTAACGCTATTTAACCCACGCGCCGGGAGCTATAGCGCGGCCCGGCGCTTTGAGCGAAATTGTCATGCAGATAGGTTTTAATTCATCCTCGCTTACCGGCTCCGGCGCGCTTACGCCGTCTTCTGTCCTGTCGCAGACGGCGAACGTAGAGAAAACCGCCGTCGTCGAGGCGCAGCAAGCGACTGCCGACTATCCGGCTTCGCCGCTGATTTCTACGCGCCCCCAGCGCTACAGCGTTCAGCTTAACGACCAGCTTACGGCGCTTCAGCAGGCCGACCGCTATTTAGGCCAGCTGGAACAAAAGCTGGTGGACTATCGTCATTCGGCGCGCCGAGGCGGCGATATTTCCGTTGCCAAGAATTCGGCGCAGGAGATCGAAAAGCTGTTACAGAACCGGACGACGCTGTGCGGCGGTACGGTTGACCGCCAACTGAAGCCCGTCCTGCAAGGGCAGGCGCAGGTGGTTTTTCAGGCGCCTCGGCTTGCTCAGGCGCTTTCAAAGCCGGAATCCCGTGAGACGCTGCTGTTTAGCGTGCAGGACGGCGGTAAAACGCGCCTGTCGGCGGTATCCGTTGACGGCGAAATGGCGCCTCGCCAGTACCAAACTGTGGTGAACAACGCGCTTCGGCGGGTCGGGGTGCAAAAAGTCTCTGTTTCAGGCAAGCTGAGCGGCGACGCCTTTGCCACCGCAGAGACCGACTGGCCGCAGCTCAAGGCATCGTTTAGCGTCAAGGGCGAAGGCGTTCGCTTTGATGGCGAGCCCACGATGATAGAGACCGCGGCCGAACCGGCGCTGTCAGAAACGCTGCAAACGGCGATGTCGACGAGCGGCGCATCGGCCAATCAGGCCATTCAGAGCGCGCTTGAACAGATTAGCGAACAGCGCCTAGGGTTGGCGACGCAGCAGGAAAAGGCTCGCCGTCTGGTCGACGGCATGGCGCGCTTCCCCCAGACGCAGAGCGCGATTGACGCCTCTTCCGCGCTGGCGGGGCAGCTTGACGAAGCGAGCCATAACTATCAGGTGCTGCAACAGGCGGTCAACGGTCAGGCGAGGCTTTCGCATCTGACGGTGCGGAGTTTGTTGTCGTAAGTCGTATTATCGAACCCTTCCCGCGCCGCTAAAGGCAGCGGCGCGGGAAGGGGCCATTAAAGATTTCCTACCTACCTCAATATCGAGAAGGCCATATCTTCTCTGGCGCGCCTTTATTAAAGAGGGAACTGGCGTTCCCTCTTAGGTGCGTTTCAATCTGAGAACTATTTCAGCAGATCAATCAGCCGCAATAGAGCTAGTAAAAGCTCCAGTACGGCGATGAGCACAATCAGCTTATGCATCAGCGTGTCCATCCGCTCTCCTTTTAAAAGGAGCGCAACGCCCGCGCTTTACCCATACACTGCCTGTCGGCGCGGGGTATACAGGTGCTGAGTGTAATTATCACGCTCCAGACCGGGGCGCTGCCTGCGGCACCACCCGTCTGGCAGCCAGGACTTAAAATCGGTCTGGCCTGAAGCATGCCAATCCCAGCGTTGGGGATTATAAGGGCCTGTAGCGTATTTGCAATGGTGCATTAAACAGGCTAAACTGCTTGCGCTGAGTATAATTATCACGCATTGTCGCTTAGGCTGGTATTTACAGCCTGAGGGCAAAAAATAAAGAACCCTACCTCACCAGTAGGGTTTTTTGTTTTCTGCGATCTGCCTTCCGATAATTTCTTTGTGTATCTCCATTCTTTTAGCTTACGTCTCTCGGCCTACCGGCATTCCTTATCCCCCATCACCGAAAGCGGATAATCCAGCGTGATAATTCCGTTGACGTCATTTAACAACAGCAGCTGCCGCTGTTGATCAATCGGCTGTAGGTGGGTGCGCAGGCTGTGCTCTTTGACGAAGTTGATAAAGCGCGACAGGCGTGCGTCCGCCCCTTTTGATTGAGTGTTGAACTTTGCCAGACCGAAGGCGACCGTATCCGATTTTTTTACCACGCAGTGGGTTACTGCAGCGGTGAGCAACGGCGTTGCGTCGTCGGGCCTGTTAACCACGATGACGGTTTCCTGCGGTTGGGGAATGAACGTCAGGTCGTAGACGTTTCTTTCTGATGTCGTCATATCATAATGAATAAACTGCGTACGCTCGATGGCGGCATAGCCAAAAAGCGGCGACAGGCTCAACGCCGCAAACAGGATGAACCGTGCGGTATTATTTACATGCAGGCATTTCATTTAATGTTCTTTCCACTTCTTGATGGAGTAACTCGCCAACCTGTTCATTGTTGTCCTGCCAGTTGTCGACGTTGATGGCGAGCTGGTAAGTGTGTTGGCAACCGTTGGTGAGCAGTGCGTCAAAAGAAAGGCGCAGCAGCGTTGTATGGTAGTACAGCGTCATCGTTGCATTCTTTTGTTTGAGCGTTGCGTCTATCTGCTTTAGCGTATTGGGAAGGTGCTCCGCCAGCGTCGTGCTTTTTGTCTCGTTGGCGTCTGTCTGATAGACGTGATAAACGCTAATGCTGCTCGTTCCCGGAGAGGGCTCATGAATAATGTGGGACTCGTTCTCTATTGCTGAAGACGCCTGTCCTTCTCCCCCTTTCATATAGAACGTAGCCCCCACGGCAACTATGCACAGTATCGCAAGCAGCAGCATGAACGGTTTGGCATAAGCAAAGCGGCGGGGCGAGGCGGTTGGCGCGGCATCGGCTACGGTTACGGCCGGTACTGCGGCAAGGTTGGCGCCGTCGGTCAATTGTTCCCGTGGGGGAAGAGAGGCCTCTTCCTGTTGGTCAGCTTCCTCTACCGGTTTAAGTTCCGGCTCTGGCTCTATTTCCGGCACTGGCGCGGGTTCCGGTAATGTAGACGCCTCTTGTTCATCGACGGGGTCGTCCGGCAGTTCAACGACCCAGTCGCTGTTGAAGATATAGCCCTTTTTGGGCACCGTTTTTATGATCTCTTGCTGCTTGCCGTCATCCCCTAACGCCAGGCGCAGGGCGTGAATGGCCGTGGGAAGGCTGTTATTGCCGACGACGCGGTTTTTCCACACTTCATTAATCAGGAAGCTGCGCGACAGCACCCGATCCGCGTTGGCGATCAGAGTTTCCAGCAAGATGTAATGGAACTCTCCAAGACGACAAATTTCTCCGGTCTGGCTATGGATGAGGGCGCTCAGGGACGGTTCCAGTTTTCTATTATTAACGCTTATGCTCATTATGTGACGCTTATCGGACCATGATTAAAAGTTGCAACGCCTCTGGCGACAATAGTTCCTGGCGTCATATGGGGAATAGGCTCCCGTATTTGTCTCATTTTGCGGCGCAGGCACACTAGCGGTTGGCCTGAACAATCTGTTTTATTAATAACGGGTGAATGATAATTTTAAATTGCATGCAACGTTTTTAACATTATCTTTATATTTTTAGTCATTTTTCTGTTGAAAGGGGGCGTTCATACTGAGCTTAGCCTATCCGCTGGTTAATTCAATGTCAGATAAAAATAGTGCGGGAGATAGTAGTTAAAAAATATATATAAAACAATGCAATGAGGCTCGTTATCTGTAAGTGAATGTAATTTATAGTTGTTCGATGTTTTAGCTTTAGCCTACAGGAAAGAGATTTTCAAAATAAATAAAAGCATAGGTAAGTGTACGTGGCTTTTATTTTTCCTGCCTTATTTATATACAGACCATTCAAGATTGCGTCGAAACGGTAAGCGGTAGATCAATTGTCAGGAACGCATCTGGCCCGTCGATATCCTCGTTATCAGATAAACATCAATGTAAGACAGGTAAAACGAAAATTGTTTTTATGCGAACAATCTTCTTATTTTATAACCCCTTCCCCTTAATTTAGGGACCAAAATCCCCTCGCGCAGCGGCCTGTTTTAATCCCAATCTAAAAAATTTTTTCTACCCGACTTAATTTCCCCGCCGGAGGGGCCGCTTTACTGGAGTAACGTGATTGAGCACGATTATCTAACCAAGGAGTAGTACCATGTTATCTATGAACACCAACGCCGCATCAATGGCATCAGTAAACGCAATCAACAAAAGTAACGCTTCACTGGCTACCTCTATGGAACGCCTGGCTACCGGTAACCGCATCAACTCTTCTGCTGATGACGCCGCTGGTAAACAAATCGCTAACCGTCTGACCGCACAGTCCAGCGGTATGGCCGTTGCTCAACGTAACATCTCTGACGCAACTGCAATGCTGCAAACTGCTGACGGCATGTTCGACGAAATGAACGACATCCTGGGCCGTATGAAAGACCTGTCTACACAAGCAGCGAACGGAACGTACAGCGATGACGACCGTGCAGCGATGCAGTCCGAGTTCGACGAACTGGGTCAGCAAATGTCAGACATGCTGCAAAACACCACCTACGGCGGTACTAACCTGTTCAACAAGTCTGCCAGCGGCCTGTTCACTAACACCAGCGGCGTAACCTTCCAGGTCGGTTCTGAATCAACTGACCAAATGACGGTTAACATTTCTAGCCAAATCGAAGATCTGGCTACTTCTCTGAGCTCACTGAGCGCAGCGTTCTCTTCTGACTACGGTACAGACGGCGCCGGCGGCACAGTATCCGGCGGTTCTGAACTGATGACGTCTGCTTCTGCAACTGACACCATCAGCGCAATCCAAGGCGTGATGAGCGATATCGGTAAGATCCAGTCTACTCTGGGTGCTTCTATCAACCGTCTGAACGACACCGCAGCTAACCTGCAAAACATGCAAGACAACACTGAAGTGGCTATCGGTAACATCATGGATACCGACTACGCGACGGAAGCGTCTAACATGACCAAGCAACAAGTGCTGATGCAAACCGGCATCACCATGCTGAAACAGTCCAACAGCATGTCCAGCATGGTCTCCAGCCTGCTGCAATAATTGTCGATTGTTGCCCGTATGGCTACTTAAGACGACGAGTTCAACACCGCCTGTGGGCGGTGTTGCTTTTTATACCCATTGGCTCGTACACGTCAGCGACCTTTCCCGAAACGCGTTTTCCGCTTTGGCGGAAAATGGACTTCCTCATTTCTGTAGCCCATTGATTTATATAGCGCGTATTTTTGGCACGGAGGTTGCTAACAAGAGAGCAAGCAGTAAGTCACTTCCCGGAGAGTAGACAATGATTAACCCAAGAACAGTGGCTCAAGAGCTGGCCTACGCAAGCGTCGCTACGCGTGCAAATCAGCTCCAGCAGCAGCAAAACGATCTGGATACTGAAAGCAGCGCGCTGTCGACGTTGGAAGATGCGCTGGACGACTTTCAAAGCGCCATTGACGCGTTAGACAGCGATACGGCGGGGCCGGTAGTGTATTCCGCCACGTCTACCGATGACTCTGCGACGATTTCCGCTAACTCCCAGGCACAGCCGGGGAAATATACCTTTTATGTCGACACGCTGGCGACCGCCCAGCAGACCACGTTTTCATTCAGCGACGGCTCGATCCCTTCCTCCGGTACGTTCACTATCACCATGGGCGACAGCGAGATGGATATCGATCTTTCTCAGTCCGATGAAGACGGCGATGGCACTGTCACCGTTAGCGAGCTGGCGGATGCGATTAACCACAGTGAAGACAATCCGGGCGTGAGCGCGACTATTGTTAATACCGGCGGGGCGACCACGCTGATGCTGACGTCCGAAGAGACCGGAGAAGCAAACGCGTTCACGGTCAGCGTCAGCGGAGTGGATACCTCCTCTGAGTTTTACCAACAAATCAATACCCCTAAAGATCTGTCTACCGCACAGGATGCCCTGATCTACCTGGGAAGTTCCCCCGATGACGGCATTCCCATCACCAGCAGCGACAACACCTTTGACGACCTGATCCCCGGCGTTTCCATTACGTTCACCGAAGCGTCAACCACGCCGATGACCTTCACCGTCGCAGAGGACACCAGCGCGTCGCAAGAGAAGGTGCAAACCTTCGTCGATGCCTACAACACGCTGGTGGATACGCTGGATTCTTTGACCGGCTACGACAGCAACGGTAACGCAGGCGTGTTTGCCGGTGATGCGGGGCTCTCCTCTTTGGAGCGCCGGCTCAACGACATTACCCACGCCACCTACGGCGACGTCTCCATTCTTGATTACGGCATTGCGCTGGACAGCGATGGCCATCTGGAGATTGATTCCGATCAGTTTAGCGAGGCGATGAAAGAAAACCCTGAGGGCCTGACGTCCATTTTCGTCGGTGACGACAGCATGGTGGCTCAGATGGACTCGCTGCTCGATACCTATCTGGACAGCAGCGACGGCATCATCGCACAGCGGCAAAGCACCCTTTCTGATAAGCAGGAAAAAATTGACGATCAGGTCGATCAGCTGACGAATACCTATAACACGACCTATGACCGCTATCTGAATGAGTATACGCAGACGCTGATCGAAATAACCAGCATGGAAGAGAGCATGGCGGCCTTTTCGTAAAGGTACTGAGCCATAGGAGAAATGACAGTTATGTACGGTTCACAAAACGGCTATGACCTATATAAAGAGATAGACCTGACGTCACGCACCGCGTCGGCGTCACCGTTGGATCTGGTGCTGGTGCTTTATACCGGACTGATGGACGAACTGGAGCGGGCAAAGAGCCATATTGAAAACAAACGCTTCGATCGCAAGGCGCAGAGCATCAACAAGTGTATCGATATTCTGAATGCCTTAACCAGCTCGCTGGAGTTTGATACCGGCGGTGAGCTGGTGTTGAACCTGGCGCGGCTGTACGACCACTGCGTTTACCGGCTCTACGAGGCCAGCGGCCAGATGTCTGCCGATAAGATCGATGAGGTCATCACTATTCTTGGCAATCTGCGTGAGGGCTGGGAAGGGTTGTCTAAAAGGCTGGGATAAAGAATGGATAGCGAAGCGCTTAGACGCGAAATATACACCCTATTGGACGCCATGAATGAAGCGTTGGATAAACAGCGCTGGCGGCGTCTGCCCGCGCTGCATCAGCGCATCATGATGCTGTTCGATCAATACGTTCAACTGGTTCCGCCCGACGCGGAACTGGTTGAGCTAAAAAGCCGGCTGCGTGAAGGCTTTCAGGGGCTCATCGAGCGTCGGCGACTGCGCGCAGAGGTGTTGCAGCAAAGAATGGAAAAGCTGCGTAACGGTAAGGAAGGCATGCTGGCCTATTCGATGGTTAACCTATTTTCGGAGCAGTCATGAAAAACGTTTCTCTGGCAACAGCGCCACTAACGCCAAACGAGGGCAGCGACGTCCTGGCGGCGTTGGACAACGCGCTGGGCGAGGATGGACAGGGGAAGCGCGAGTTTTCCCTGCCGCAGCCCCTTGCCGAAGCGGCGTCGCGCCTGCGGGCCGCAAAAGAGGCCGACCGCGAACGTCGTTCAGCACAGGAGGAGCCGCAGGGCGCCGAGCTTCAGGCGCTGATGGCGATGCTATTGGCTCAGCCGGAACGTATTCCGACGACGTCCGATGCCTCCACGCCGGATGGGAACCGCCTGCTGCAGGCGCTTTCTCAGGTTCAATCACAGCTTCCGTCCCAGCCTCAATCGCCGCTACAGCTGCGTGCCCAAGCGCAGGCCCAGGCGCCGAGTGACGCAGCGTTAGGCGTACAGGACGCGGTGAAGAATGCTTCGCATGACCTCTCACAGGCTGGCGGCGATACGGCGCTCGCGCCGAAGCTTCAGGCCTTGATGGCCACGCTGGAAGCGCAAAACGCGCCGACTCTCGCAACGCCGGAGCAACAGGCGCGTCTTTCAACGTTCGCCGCACAAAATCTTCAGGCCGTTGCGCCGTCTGAAGACGGCGCTCACCTTCGCATTGACGCCGCTCGGGCGGAAGACGCAAAGGCGGCGCGGCGCGGCGTCGTAGCCGCCAAGGTGGAAGAAAAGTCTTCGTCGCCTGAGCGGCCTGAACTGCCCCTGCCCGACGTTCGCCAAAACCGAATAGAGGTTCGCGCGCAGCCGCTAGAGACAAAGGCCGTCGCGGCGCCGGCAGGGCAGTCCGACGATTGGGAAGAGAAGCTGGGGTCGCTGCTGAAAGACCGCATTCAGTTTCAGATTAGCCAGCAGCAGCAGGTATCAACCATTCGTCTCGATCCCCCGTCGTTGGGAAAACTGGAGATCGCCATTCAGTTTGACGCGGGGCGTTTGACGGTACACATCGATGCAAACCAAGGCGACGTTTATCGCTCGCTGCAGCAGTTTAGCGAAGGGCTGCGTCAGCACCTGATGGAGCAGAATTTTGTGCAGGTTAACGTTCAGGTTTCATCGGACGGACAGTCGCGTCAGCAGCAGGAACGCGGGGAGCGACAGCGCCAGGAGGAGGACGTTTTGTCCGCCGCTACGCTGTCGCAGGATGACAAGGACAACGCGCGGAATGAGTCCGTGCTGATAAAAGTGTAATCAAAACTATGAAGAAAATCTTATTGATCGGGCTGTTCAGCGCTCTGCTGGCAGCCGTTGTCGGCGGCGGTGCGGCGTTTGGCGTTATGCACTATATGCAAAAATCAATGCCGGTAAGCGGCGCTAAGGCCGAACCGGAAAAAGCCAAGTCTAAGGGTGAAGAGCGCACCAATATGTTTGTGTCGCTGCCGGAAGCCATTATCACTTTGCAAGACAGCGCAAATGACGATCGCTACATCGTACTGGAGCTGGTCATGGTGACCGACGCCAAGCCGGGAGCCGACCGCATCAAGGCCGACGAGCCGCTCTATCAGAGCATCGTGGTTAATACGCTGATGGATATGAGCTACGAGCAGGTGCGCAGCCTGAAAATCTCCGAGATCCGAACCCTCTTGATGAGCGCGCTAGACAAAGAGCTTAAGGCCAGAGAAATCACGGTGCCTTACTCCGACGTGCTGGTTAAAAAAGTGGTCTTTCAGTAAGCCGGCTAAACGAATAGAGGGTACGAGGATGCAGGCAGCCTATTGTTCTGAGGAGTTAACCGTCTTAACTCCGGAAGAAGAAAACCGTTACTTACAGGCATACCTTCCTTTAGTGCGGAAAATTGTACGCCAGCTGGCGCCGCAGTGTTCCAGCGTGATCGACCGTCAGGATATGGAACAGATAGCCCTTATCGGGCTACTGAACGCAATCCGCCGCTACGGCGCGCCAGACGAAGCGTTCGGCAGCTATGCCGCGCAGCGCGTGCGCGGCGCGATTTTGGACGAGCTTAGAAGCCTGGACTGGCGCCCGCGCCAGCTAAGGCAAAAGTGCCATCAGCTTAGCGACCTGCTGCGCGAACTGCGTAAGCAGTTGGGCAGAGAGCCAGAGTGGGAAGAGATCGCAGCGCAGGGCGTAAGCGTAGAGGACTACCAGGAGTATCTTCAGCTGGAAAGCGCCGCCTCTCTGGCAAGCCTTGACGAAATTCTTGACGGCGAAGGCGGCAGCGGCTCGCTGTCGCTGGAGGGCCGTCGGCTTGACGATCAGTTCATCACTCAGCGGATGCTGAAAGAAGCGCTGGATACGCTGTCGGAAAAAGAGCGGCTGGTGCTGATGATGTACTACCAGCAGGACATGAATTTAAAAGAAATCGCGCTGGTGCTCGACGTTACCGAAGCCCGCGTTTGCCAAATGAACAAGAAAATCTCGGAAAAGATTCGCGAGTTTTTCGATTAGCGATTTCCCCCTTGTTTTTACCAAACTATCAACCTTTCCCGTTGAATGATTAGAGGATTTTATGCAAAAGATTTTAGGCTTAGTCGTGGTGCTTGGCTGCGTGTTTGGCGGCTATTTTGCCGCCGGTGGGCACATGATCGCCATATGGCAGCCGGCCGAAATCGTGATCATTCTCGGCGCCGGGTTTGGCGCCATGATTATCGGTAACCCGCTGCACGTATTAAAAGAGATTGCGCACCAGATTAAGGGCGTGCTCAGCAAAAAGAACATGGGCGCCGACTTTCAACGCCAGCTTCTTATGTGCCTGTATGAACTGCTGGAGATGGTGCAAAACGAAGGCCTGCGGGTGCTCGATCAGCACATTGAGCAGCCGGAGGAGAGCACCGTTTTCCAAAAATACCCGCTGGTGCTTAAGCAAAAGCGCCTGGTGACCTTTATTGCCGACAACTTTCGCCTGATGGCGATGGGGAAAATCGACGCCCACGAGCTGGAAGGGATCCTCGATCAGGAGCTAGATACGGTGGAAGAAGAGCTGATGGCGCCTTCCCGCTCCTTCCAGCGTACGGCGGAAGCTATGCCGGGCTTCGGCATTTGCGCGGCGGTGCTCGGGATTATTATCACCATGCAGTCTATCGACGGCTCCATTGCGGTCATCGGCCTGAAAGTGGCTTCGGCGCTGGTCGGAACCTTCCTCGGCGTATTTATCTGTTACTGCCTGATGGACCCGCTGGCCAACGCGATGGAACAGCAGGCGCGCGCCGAACACTCTCTGCTGGAGTGCGTGCGTACCGTGCTGGTCGCGCAGGCGGGCGGCAAGCCGACGCTTTTGGCCGTAGACGCCGGACGTAAGCTGCTGCACCTTGCATCGAAGCCCACTTTCGCCAATCTGGATGCCTGGGTTGACGCAATGTTAGAGCGAGAATAAGCATGAAAAAGCCGTCAAACAAACGCGATCGCGGGGGCCACACGACGATTATTCGTCGTCAGATTAAAAAGGGACATGCGGCGCACCACGGCGGCGCGTGGAAGGTGGCCTTTGCCGACTTTACGCTGGCGATGATGGCGCTGTTTATGACGCTGTGGATAGTCAACAGCGTGAGCCAAAAGGAGCGCGAAAAGGTGGTCGCCGCCATGCGCACCCAGTCTATTTTTGCCGGCGGCGGCATCGTGCCCTTGAGCAAGCTGAACGTGAAGGCGGTTGCCGCTTCGACAACAAAACCTGAAAAGCCCAATAAGCCTAACAGAGCGCGTCCTTCAAGCGCGACGGCGAAGGTTGGCGACAGCCGCAGCGGGCAAACCGGCAGCGGCCATGCGGTCACCGCGCAGCAGGTCTCGGAACGCGAGCTGGGTGATTTAGCGGCTGATATAAATCTGATTGCCCAGAGAGCCCACATGGAGGCCAATCTGGAAATGGAAATTGTGCCTCAGGGGCTGCGGATCCTTATTAAAGACGACAAAAACAGCAATATGTTTGAACGGGGCAGCGCGAGGATCATGCCGTTTTTTGATTCGCTGCTGACCGAGCTTGCGCCGGTGCTGGACTCATTGGACAACAAAATCATCATCACCGGCCATACCGACTCGATGCGCTATAAAAATCGGGATGCCTACAACAACTGGAACCTGTCGGGGGACAGGGCATTGTCCGCCCGCCGCGTGCTGGAGAAGGCGGGAATGCCGGAAGACAAGGTTATGCAGGTCAGCGCGATGGCGGACCGCATGCTGCTGGACAGTCAGGATCCCGGCGGCGCCGAGAACCGCCGCATTGAGATCATGGTGTTGACCAAGTCCGCCTCCGATACGCTGTATCAGTTCTTTGGCGAACAGGGGAAAAAGGTGGTGCAGCCGCTGGCCGAAAAGGTTGAAGAGCAGCAGGCGCGAGTGATAAAGAAAAGGTAACCGATTTTACCCGCAAGCAGTAAGTAAAACGCCGCCATTGCGGCGTTTTCTATATTCCCTTCTTTATAACCGGCAGCGAGATTTTGCTGCCGCAATTCCTGCGAACATCGCGCTATCAACGCCACTATTTCCCCGCGGCGGCGGCTTTGCCGCTTTCATCTATTATGTAACTAGTACCTATAAATCAATTTGCGGGTTTGATTGTTTTATGAACAGGATAAGGCGCGGAAAAGACGGTTTGCCAACGGTGCCTCTGGCATTGCTTATGGCCTTCGGGCTTGGTATTTCGTCGCTTCAGGCGGCTACGCAGTATTGGGATGGTGCGGGGGCGGAAAACGACGGCATCGTGGCCGGCGGTTCGGGCGTTTGGAGCAGCGGTTCGACTAACTGGACGACCGCCGATGGCCTGACGAATGCGGTGTGGGGGCTGGATGAGGCGGTATTTTCTTCCGGTGCGGGCGTCGTCGTTATTAGCGACAAACTGCTGACCCAGCGTCTGCGATTTATTTTCGACGGCTACGTGCTTAATGCTCAAAGCGGTGATTCCGGCTTAACGTTTCTGGGCGATTTCACGATTGACAGCGCCGACGGCGTAACGGCCACGATAAATGCGTCGCTCGAGCAGCAATCCTTTGGCGTTGAAAACAACCTGTTCAAAACCGGCGGGGGGACGCTTGTCCTGAACGGCGACGCCAGCTTTGGCGGCAGGCTGGCTATCGACGGTACGATGATCGTAGCGGGGAATATTGGCCACTACGGCGGAACAACGGTCAACGACGGCGCGGTGCTGCAAATCGGTAACGGCGGCAGCAGCGGCATGGTGGACTTCGACATCGTCAATAACGGTGCGCTGGTTTTCAACCGCAGCGATAACTTTTCCTTTACCGGTCGAATTGAGGGCGTTGGCGATACCGTCAAACGCGGCAGCGGCACGCTGTATTTGTTGAACAACAGCGTTGCGCAGGGGACGACGACGATTGAACAGGGAACGCTGAGCGTGGGCGACGGCGTCAATGATGGAACAATACTCGGCGATATTATTAATAACGGGCGGCTTATTTATAACCGTTCGAACTACAACTACAGCGGCCACATCACGGGCAGCGGCGATTTAACGAAGATGGGCGCATCGGAGCTGGTATTAAGCGGCGTGAACGACTACGCGGGCATCACCACCGTTGCAGGCGGCATACTGCGAATTGAAGGCGTTACCTCGACGCCCTTGGTTCAGGTGCTTTCCGGCGCGGCGCTGACCGGTGACAGCGTGCTAAACGGCAGCGTCAACATTGGCGAGGGAGCGACCTTTATCCTGGGCGACAGCGGCGGGGCGCTGACCGTTAACGGCGACTTTTCGCTGCTGCCCGATGCCAAACTGCGGGTGCTGCTGGGTACTCCGGATCCGTCCGGCGCGTTGCTGAACGTCAATGGCGCCCTGACGCTTGGCGGCGTTTTGAACGTGGACGCGCTGTCGGGGTTTACGCCTGGGGTGTATCGCCTTATCAATTACAGCGGCGCGCTGAGCGATAGCGGCCTGCTGGTTGGCGATGTTCCCGTTGGCTATCAGATTGCGCTGCAAACCGGCATTGTAAATCAGGTTAATGTGTTGGTGTCGCCAGGGGAATTGGCCTTCTGGGACGGCGGTCAAAGCAGCCCCAACGGCGCGATCGACGGCGGTGACGGCGTTTGGGACGCGGTTCAGACTAACTGGGCCGTCGACGGCGGAGGCGGAAACTACGCCTGGGCAGGAAAAACCGCCATTTTTTCCGCCAGCGCGGGAACGGTAACGCTGGCGAACGACGTTCACGTACAGGGCATGCAGTTCATCACCGACGGCTATCGCATTGTGGGAAACGGCCACGCGCTGATAGCCGATGCGCCAACGCTGTCCGTTCAGGTTGATGACGGCGCGAGGGCTGACGTTGATGCGGCTATCGGCGGCAGCGGCGGGGTGCGTAAAACCGGCAGCGGCATACTCGGCCTCAGCGGCAATAACGACTATCAGGGCGGCACGCGGGTTGACGGCGGCGTACTGCTGGCGAGCAGCGACGCAAGCTTGGGGCTTCAGAGCGCGGGCGTAGCGTTGGACAACGGCGGCACGCTGCAGTTTCAACAAAGCGGCGTTCAGAGCGCGCGCCACGTCCAGATTGGCATGGGCGGCGGTGGGTTAAAGGCGACCGACGCCACGTTCAGCGGTAACGTCGACAGCGTTGGCGGTGAACTGCGGCTGGCCGGGGGATTGACGTTCACCGGCGCGATTAACGCACTGCAGGTTGCCATTGAGCCCGGAGCGCGTGTGACGCTGAAAGAGGGCGGTCGGCTCAACGGTAACGTCGCCAACGATGGCCTGCTGCGCTTTCAACACGCCGGCGACCTGCCGTTTCTTTATACCATTCAGGGCGCGGGTATGCTGGAGCAAGACGGTGACGGCGCGCTGACGTTCAATCACGATCAGCCCTATCTAGGCGAAACTCGCGTTAGCCGAGGCTCGCTTTTGCTGACGGATAACGCACGGCTTAGCGCAACGTCAAGGGTCGACGTGGCGCCCGGCGCGCTTCTGGGCGGCTACGGCGCCGTCGCGGGGGATGTCAACAATGCGGGAACCCTGGCAGTAGCGGACGCCGTGACCTCTTTTTCGCAAATGCCCGCTGGAGTATTTACCATCGGCGGAAACCTCAGTAACCAGGGCGCGCTGCTGATGGCGAGCCCCGTACCCGCCAGCGTGCTTCACGTTCGGGGAAACTATGCGGGCGGCGGCACGCTGACCCTCAGCACCGCACTGGGCGGCGATGACTCCGCGACGGACAAGCTGGTGATTGACGGCGACAGCAGCGGCAATACCGGCGTGGTTGTTCACAATGCGGGCGGAAGCGGCGCACAAACGCAAAAAGGCATCGAGGTCATCAGCGTCGGCGGAGAGTCGCGGGGGACGTTCAGCCTGCAAAACCGTGTAGTGGCTGGGCCTTATGAATATCAGCTGCGACAGAACGCTACCGACGGCGGTTGGTATCTACAGTCTGCTTCGTCGCCTATCGCTTCCGCGCCGCTGCTGCGCCCGGAGCCCGGCGCCTATTTGGCTAACCTCAGCGTGGCGGAGCAGCTGTTTATGCGCACCTGGCGCGACCGTCAGGAGGGCAGCCTGCATCAGAACGGCTTTTGGCTGCGAACGCGCGGCAGCGATACGCAATATTCCCCCAATGAATTTACCCTCAGCAGCCAGACGTTCATGCTGGAGTCAGGGCTGGACGCCTGGCGCTGGCAGCAGGGAAAACATCAGGTCGTTAGCGGCGTAATGGCCGGGTATGGGCGCGGCCACAGTAAGTCATCGGTGCAGGGCAACGCCCACAGCGCTTACGGTACGGTGAGCGGCTATAACGCGGGAGCCTATGCGACCTATCGGTACGATGAGAGATTTTATGTGGACAGCTGGTGGCAATACGCCTGGTTTGACAACGATGTTAGCGGCGCGCAGCTGGCGCAGGAAAATTACGACAGCCGCATTTTTAGCGCCTCGCTGGAGGCGGGCTATCGCCTAAGCTTGCCCTCGGCGAAGGGAAATGATGCCTATATAGAGCCGCAGCTGCAGGTCATTTACAGCGACTATTCGCAGGATGCGCTCCGGGAAAGCGGCGGAAAGGCGACCGTTGACGCCAAAGGCGGCGGGTGGCAAAGCCGTACGGGCGTTCGCCTTGCTAAAACGTTTTCTAACGGCGGCCTGGACGCACTCGGCCCGTTTATTGAAATGAACTGGCGGCATCGCCAAAGCGGCGATTCGCTGTCGTTTGATCGGGTTAGCCTTGAGCAGGGGACGCCTCGCGATCGCTATGGCGCGACGCTGGGCGCTCAGGCGCAGCTCGGCCCGCGGTGGAAGCTTCTGGGGCAGGTGGAGACGCTGTTTGGTAAAGACGATTACGCCAGCGTTGCTGGCGTACTGTCCGTTGGGTACCGCTGGTAAAAAGCCGACGCGTCAGCTCGGAATATGCCCTAGGCGGCGAGAAATCAGCGTGCAGACCTGCGCCAGCTCGTCGTTGACCTCGTCTATTTTGCGCAGCATGCGGTGAGTCGGCCCCGCGACGCTGATGGCGCCGACCACGCTGCCGGTATAGTTAAACACCGGCCGGGCGACGCAGGTTAGGCCCTCTTCGTTCTCTTCGTTATCCAGCGAGTATCCCTTAAGGCGAATATCGGCCAGCGTTTCGTACAGCGCCACTCTGTCGACGATGGTGCGTTCGGTAAAGCGGGTTAGCGGCTCGTTGAGCACGCGGTCGATCTCTTCCTGCGGCTGGAAGGCGAGCAGCGCCTTGCCGATGCCGGTGCAGAACGCGGGCAGGCGAGCGCCCAGTTTGGCGTTGGTCTGAATGGAGAGCGTCCCTTCGCTTTTATAGAGATAAACGACAAAGCCCGCGTTGTAGACGCCCAAAAAGCAGGTTTCAGCCGTTTTGCTGGAGAGCTTTTTCAGATAGGGAATGGCGACCTCAACCAGGTTAACGTTCATCAATCCCTTCATGCCCAGCTCAAGGCTTTTCAAATCCAGAATGTAGCGCTCGGTGATGACGTCCAGCGTGACGTACTGCCGCTCCTTGAGCGTTTCCAGTATGCGAAAGGCGGTGGTTTTAGGGATGTCCGTCTGCTTGACCAGCTCCGCCAGCGAGACTCCGTCAGAGTGGTTGCTGATTTCCTCAAGAATGGTTAACACCTTGTCGATGTTAGAGGAATTCATACTTTCGTTTTTCGACATCGCCGTTTCCCCGAATTAAACACGTTCCCATTGTACCTACAATTTTTTCGCTGGCAAAACGCGTAGTTACCAGCCTGAAGCGCATTCTATCACCGATAGCGACGGACGCTAAACGGCCTTCTTGTTTAGCGTTTTCCGCCACCTGCCTTCAACGTGTTGCGACTGCGTTGTGATGCGTCTCACGATTCTATCAAAAACGGAACGACATTCCATCAAAATAGATCTAATCTTCAAAAACGGAATGACATTCCATTTTATTGGGTTCTGAGTTTCTACTCTGGGGAAACAGCATGCTTATTGTAACCATTGACTCCGGTACGACTAATACGAGAGTCAAAGTGTGGAAAAACGGCGAAGTCATCGCCTCCGCCAGTGAATCCGTCGGCGTCAGGGATACGGCCAAAACCGGCAGCCCGGAGGCGTTGATCAAGGGGATCCGCAATACGCTGGAAGCCACGTTGGCCACCGTTGACGAACAGGACAAGCGGTCAATCACGATGGTTGCATCGGGGATGATCACCTCCGACGTCGGGCTTTGCCATATCCCACACCTGACGGCGCCAGTTTCGCTGGGCGCGCTGGCGCAAGGCGCAGTGGCGCGCGTTATTCCCGAAATCAGCGACAGCCCCATCTGGTTTATTCCCGGCGTTAAAAACGCCGTTGAGGCCGTCAGTTTGGACAACTGCGACGGCATGGACGTCATGCGCGGCGAAGAGGTGGAAACCTTCGGCCTGCTGGCTGCGCACGGCGTGCGTGGCCCCGCGCTGCTGGTGTTGCCCGGCTCCCACTCCAAGTTTATCCGCATTGACGAGGAGCAGCGCATCGCGGGCTGCGCCACCACCGTGGCCGGTGAGCTGCTGGACGTGCTGACCCACCAGACGATCCTGGCCAATTCTCTGGAGCACCGGTTTGCCGACGACATCGACGACGAGTATCTGCTAAAGGGCGCGGACGCCTGTAGAGACGTCGGCATCGCCCGCAGCTGCTTTTCCGTCCGCATTCTCGATCTCTTTACTTCGGCATCGGTCAACCAGCGGGCCAACTTCCTGTTGGGCGCGGTGCTCTATTCCGACCTGCTGGCGATTAAGAACAGCCGAGCGCTCGCCCTTACGCCGTCGACGACGGTCGTCGTCAGCGGCAAGGCCATTATGAAAGAGGCGCTAGCCAGGCTGATTGAGCGCGATCCGTTCTTTCGCGGCGAGCTCGTTTTGGTTGATGAAGACGCCCGCCGCCCGCTGTCGGGGCTGGGCGCGATTGAAGTGATGAAAGCGATAGCCGGGGCGGACGGTGTGGCCGCGCTTCGCGCCGCGCCGTAACGTTTTGGAGACAACGATATGAATAACACGATGAAAACGCCTCTGGTCGCCATTCTCAGAGGCATCACGCCGAGTGAAGTGGAGGCGCACGTTTCTCTGCTTATCGAGGAAGGGTTCGACGCCATCGAGATCCCACTGAACTCCCCCGAGTGGGAAACCAGCATCCGGCTGGCGGTTGAACGCTTCGGCTCCAGGGCGCTTATCGGGGCTGGCACGGTGCTTAACGTCGCCAGCGTAGACCGGCTGTCGGAGCTGGGCTGTCGGCTTATTGTCACCCCTAACACCAATCCGGACGTCATCCGCAGGGCGGTTGACTACGGTATGGTGGTGCTGCCCGGATGCGCGACGGCGACCGAGGCGTTCAGCGCTATTGAAGCGGGCGCGAAGAGCATCAAGCTGTTCCCGTCCAGCGTTTTCGGCCCGGACTACGTTCGCGCGCTGAAGTCCGTCTTGCCCAAGGATGTACAGGTCTTCGCCGTTGGCGGCGTGACGCCAGGCAGCCTGTCTGACTACCTGAGCGCCGGCTGCGTCGGCGCCGGGCTGGGGGGAGATCTCTATAAGGCCGGGCAACAGCCTGAAAAAACGCGGCTTCAGGCCAAGGCGTTTATCGATGCCTATCGGCAGGCCACGGCGACACGCTAACGCGCTCATTTTGCTTAAGTATTCATGAGGAATTGTTATGCAGCATGATTACCTGTTTAAAAACGCGACCGTCATCGACGGCTCCGGCGGCGCCGGATACGTTGCCGACGTGGCGGTCAAAGGAGATCGCATCGTTCGCATCGCGCCTTCCATCGGCGATGCGGCTGAAACGGTTATCGACTGTACCGGCCTGGTGCTGTCCCCCGGCTTTATCGACGTTCATACCCACGACGACCTGATCGTGATTAAGCACCCCGACTACGTGGAGAAAACCTCCCAAGGCGTTACCAGCCTTATCGTCGGCAACTGCGGCATCAGCGCGGCCTGCGCGGTGATGAAAGACGAGGTGCCGGACCCTATCAACCTGCTGGGCGAGCTCGATGAGTTTCATTATCCGGACGTGGCGAGCTACCGGGAAAAAATTACGCAGGTTACGCCGTCGGTGAACGTTGGTACGCTGATTGGCCACACCACGCTTCGCAACAACTGCGTAGAAACGCTGCTTGAGCCGGCGAAAGAAAAAGACATCGCCGAGATGCGCAAGACGCTGAAGCTGGCGTTGGAGCAGGGCGCGCTGGGATTGAGCACCGGGCTGTCCTATGGCAACGCCATCAACTCGTCGACCGAAGAGGTTTGCGCGCTGTCCGAACTGCTGGCCGACGCCGGCGGTCTCTACACCACCCATATGCGCACCGAGTACGACGGCATTATCGACGCCATGCACGAAGCGTTTTCTATTGGCCGTCATGCCAAGGTGCCGGTGCAGATTTCCCACCACAAGTGCGCGGGCGCCAAGAACTGGGGCCGCACGGTGGAAACGCTGGCGCTGATTGAGAAGTATCAGGCGATGCAGGACATCAACTGCGACTGCTACCCGTACCGCGCCGGTTCGTCCAACCTCGACCTGAGCCAGGTGACCGAAGACTACGACATCCTGATCACCTGGTCGACGCCGCACCCTGAGATGGCGGGCAAAACCTTACAGGAGATAGGCCAGGCGTGGGGCGTCGACGTTCACGCCGCAGCGGCGAAGCTCCTTCCCGCTGGCGCTATCTACTTCCAGATGCACGAAGACGACGTCAGGCGCGTGCTTAAGCATCCCAGCTCGATGATTGGCTCCGACGGCCTGCCCTGCGACCCCAATCCGCATCCCAGACTGTGGGGCACCTTCCCGCGCGTGCTCGGCTACTACAGCCGCGACGAGAAGCTGTTCCCGCTGTCCACGGCGGTACACAAGATGACCGGCATGTCGGCGGCACGCTTCTCGCTTGAAGCGCGGGGACTGATAAAAGAGAACTACTTCGCCGACATCGTGATTTTCGATGCCGACAGGGTCAACGAGTCGGGCACTTTCCAAAATCCAAAACAAAAGGCCGAAGGCATCGAGTATGTCTTCGTCAACGGCACCCTGACCTATCGCGATAAGCAGATGACGGGCCATCGCGCCGGCAGATTTTTAACCAAAGATAACAATGTAAAAAACGGGGGACAACATGATTAAAAGATACGGCGTAGAGGGCGGCAAGGGCACGGGCGGACAGGCGCTGCCTTTCGCTAAAGCGGTTGAGGCCGGCGGCTGGCTGTACGTTTCCGGGCAGACGCCGATGGTCGACGGTGAAATCATCGACGGCGGCATCATCGCTCAGTCGACTCAGGCGATCCAAAACTGCCTGGACATCATGACCGAGGCGGGATTCGGCAAAGAGGACATCGTTCATATGAAGGTATTTTTAAGCGATGCCCGCTACTTCCAGTCGTTCAATAAAGTGTTTAAGGGCTTCTTTGCCGAGCATCCGCCGGCCAGGGTCTGCTGCGTGGCGGATCTGGTGGTCGACTGCATGGTGGAAGTGGATATGACCTGCTATCGGGCGGATAGAAGGTAACGTTCCCTTCCCTCTGTTCCTGAGACAGAGGCCTCGCTGACGCCGGTTGCACCTATTGGGCTGGGCGTTAAAGCAAAAACGGTTATGGCATTCCTGTTTGTGAGCGCCATCGGGTTCCTTTGCTTTTTTAGAGGCCAAATCAATCAACTCAACAACGATTAGCCAGGGCGGAGATCGTTAATAACTGTCTGGAAATACGTGATGAACAGTCATATTTTTCTTATCGGATTCATTATTTATGTTCTCGCTATGATATGGCTTGGCTGGTATGTGTCGCGTCATCAGAAAGATGGCGAAGACTTCTTACTGGGCGGCCGTTCACTGCCGATGTTTTTAACGCTGGGGTCGACGGTAGCGACCATGGTGGGAACCGGGTCAAGCATGGGGGCAGTAGGTCTCGGCTACAGTAACGGCTGGGCGGGCGTACTGTACGGCGCGGGCGGCGCAATTGGCATATTGCTGGTTGCGTGGTGGTTTACCCCGGTGCGCAAGCTGCGCTTTATGACGATGAGCGAAGAGCTCTCCTACTATACCGGCGGCAGTCATCTGATTAAAAATATCGTCGGTATTTTGATTTTCGTGGCCTCTATAGGCTGGTTGGGCGCTCATATTCTTGGCGGCAGCATGTATTTAGCCTGGGCTACGGGCCTCGATCTGACGTGGGCCAAGCTGATTATCGCCTTTGCGTTTGCGGTGTATGTGATTATCGGCGGCTATTCTGCCGTGGTCTGGACGGATACCATTCAGGCGCTAATTCTGTTCTTTGGCTTTATCTTAATGGCCGTGCTGGCGGTACATCACGTCGGCGGCTGGGACGCTATCCAGCAGGCCGTGGATCCGGCGGCAATGAGCCCGTTTGCCGTTGATAAGCTTGGCGTACTGCCGGCATTTTCGATGGCGATGGTGATTTGTGTGGGCGTGCTGGCAACGCCGTCCTATCGTCAGCGTATTTATTCCGGCAAAGACGTGTCGTCCGTACGTCGTTCCTTTGTCTATACCGGCGTGCTCTACCTCTTCTTTTCCATCTTACCGGCCATTATCGGCATGGCGGCCTTTACCATGAATCCTTCGCTGGAAAACAGCAACTATGCGTTTTTGTTTGCCACCAGCTTTCTGCCGAGCATTCTTGGTTTGGTTGTGCTGATTGCCGGGCTTTCCGCCACGATGTCTTCCGCCAGCTCTGACGCTATCGCCAGCGTGTCTATCATCATGCGCGATCTCTATACGCTGGTGACCGGGAGAATGCCGGAAGGGCGCAAAGCCATTTCGCTGTCCCGCTGGTTCCTGGTGTTTGTCATTGGTCTGGCGACGGTTTTCGCGCTAACCTCCAACGACATCATCAGCTACATCACCAAAATGATCGCCACGCTGATGTCCGGCCTGTTCGTGTGTTCCATGTTGGGGCGTTTCTGGCTGCGTTTTAACTGGCAAGGGGCGCTGGTTGCGCTGGTGGGCGGTGCGGGCGCTTCGGTCGCCATGTTAATGAACGATAGCTGGTTGGCCTGGTGGGGCAACCCGTGCGTGCCGTCGGTGCTGGTGAGCTTGATCTGTGCGGTGGTCGTTACGCTGGCCACGCCGAAGAATAAGCTGACGCGTGAAGAGGCGCTGAAGCTTATCACCGACGAGCGGGAGAATACCCGGTAATTCGGCGAAACGCATTTCGCTTTAAAGCCGAGGGGCTATCCCCCTCGGTGCACGCGCATTAGGGTAGAACGAGAGGAGAATAAAATGACAGCAGCTAATAAACTGCCCGTGAATGCGGAGCACAAGGCGGCGGCGCTGCCGGCAACGGCCGATAAGATAAGCGTTATCGATGAGGATGTCTGCCTGCCGGCGGTAGTGGTGAAGGCGAGAGCGCTGGACAACAACATCCGCTGGATGCAGCGCTATGCGGCCAGCAGCGACGTTTCCCTCGCGCCCCACGGCAAAACGACCATGACTCCCGCCATCTTCCGCCGTCAGGTTGAGGCCGGAGCCTGGGGCATTGGCGTCGGCACGGCGTTTCAGGCCAAGGTGGCGATCGAGGCGGGCGTGCCGAACGTCATTATGGCCAACCAGCTGGTGGGCAAGGCTAATATCAGGCTGGTTTCTCAGCTGATGAAGCATTCCTCAACGCCGATTTACTGCTGCATAGACAGCGAAGCCAACGCTCGTCAGCTGTCAGACTATTTCGCCTCTCAGGGGCAGAAAATGCGGGTGCTGCTGGAGCTGGGCGTTCCTGGCGGCCGCTGCGGCTGCCGTACCGAAGAGGAAGCCTACGCGCTGGCAGCGCTGATTCGGCAACTGCCCGGCCTGACGCTGTGCGGCATCGAGTTTTACGAGGGCGTTATCCACAGCGATGACGAACGCGCCGATCTGGCAATTATCGACGCTTTCCTTAAGCGAGTGCTGTCCGTCACGCAGCGGCTAGCCGCCGACGGCGCGTTCGCCGACGTTGACGAAGCGCTGCTCACCGGCGCAGGTACGGTGTGGTACGACGTGGTTTGTCGGCAGATGAAGCAGGCCGACTTGCCGACCGGCTTTCGCTACGCGATCCGCCCCGGCTGCTATATCACCCACGATCGCGGCGTGTATGCGCAGGCGCAGGAAGCGCTGCGAGCGCGCGATCCGCTCTCATGCGACTTGGGCGGCGATCTGGCTTCCGCATTGGAGCTTATCGCCTGCGTTCAGTCGCTACCGGAACCGGGGCTGGCGATTGTCGGCTTCGGCAAGCGCGACGTGGCCTTTGACACCGGCCTGCCGCAGCCGATAGCGCTTTATCGCAATGGGCAGAAAATGCCGTTTGAGACAAGTTCCGCTCATACCGAAAACCTGATGGACCAGCACGCCATGCTGCGCTACGGCGAAGGGCTGTCGCTTCAGGTGGGCGATCTGCTGGTGTTCGGCACCTCTCACCCCTGTATTACCTTCGATAAGTGGAAAACCATTTATTTGGTGGATGAGGGCTATAACGTGCTGGAGGAGATGGAAACGGCGTTCTAGCCCAGCATTCTGGTTTGGCATGGCGCATCGGCTGACGGTCAGTTGGTGCGCCATTTTTATTTTTCTTTCCCGATGGTGGTATACTCGCGGCCAGCATTCACTTTATCCCTGTTTACTATGTCAAATACCCTGGAAGACAGCGTTAAGCTGATTAAAGAAATACTGGCTACCGCCAGCGTGGACAAGTCGGGCGTGTTTAAACTGCCGGCGGAACGAACGCTGGCCGAGAAGATGAACCTGCAGCGCTCAACGATAAGAAACGCGCTCTCCGCGCTGGAGTTTTTCGGTTTTATTGAGCGCAATCAGGGCAGCGGCACCTATATCAAAATTCCCAACCTCTCTTTCGCCAACGTCTATTTTGAAATCGCCATTCAGCTGGGCTATATCTCGCTGGAGACCATTGAGAAAGCGCGGGAGCTGTTCGAGATTATTATCGTGGAGGAGGCGGCTAAAAACGCCACCGACGATGAGGTGTCGGAGCTCGCCCGCCTGTGCAGCGTGATGACCGAGGCGAACGGCTTTGACGAAAAAATCGAGGCCGACTACAGCTTCCACCTTCAGCTTGCCGGCATGACGCGCAACCCGGTTATCGTGCTGTTTTTCCAGAGCATCGCCTCGTTTATGCGCGACATTCTGCGCAAGCGGCGCTCTATCATTAACGAAGTCAGCGACGACAAGACCCGCATCAACAGCAACCATAGCGATATCGTCGACGCCATCGCCAAGCGGGCCCCAGAGCTTGCCAAGCGAGCGATGAAGGCCCACTTTGAGCAGTGGGAGCGAGAGAATTTACTGATTAACGTGATTTTGAATCAGAAGTAAGATTTTAGCCGACGGCGTACTGCGCTGAATGTAATCTTAAGAATGGAAGAAACGGGAGCGCCTGACGTCAGGCGCTCCCGTTTTGCTTGCTAACTACTCCGGCATCGATGCGCCCGCCGGCAGCGGCTCCCTGATGGTGAGCACCACCGTCAGGCAGACGGCGGCGGCGATGGCCAGTGCGATAAACACCGCGTTCCAGCTGTAGCTGTCGAGCAGCACGCCGACGATAAGCGGCATACAGACCGCGCCAATCTGGCCGCCCATGTTGATGATGGCGTAGGCGACCGGGTAGCACTCCTTCGATGCGCGCCCCATGGCGTAGACCGAATAGGCCGAATAGCCCAAAGACAGCAGAAAGCCGATGCAAAACAGCAGCGCGCCCAGCGCCAGCTGGTTGTGCGGCGCGACCAGCATAAAGCCCATCATGATGATGGTGCAAAAGGCGCTAACCAGCATCAGCGGCTTTCTTCTCTTGCCGAAGACGTTGTCCGACAGCCAGCCGCCGAGCAGGTTGCCCAGCACGTTGCCGGCAAACGGCGCGGAGGCGAGCAGGGCGGAGTTGACGATGTTGAAGTTGTGCTCTTGCAGCAGGTACTTAGGCAGCCACGACATCAGCACGCCGTCGACGATGCCCACCATGCACATGTAGCCCATGGCCGCGCCGTAGATGTCCCAGCTGGAGAAAATCTCTTTGGAGGTTTGCAGCTGGGTAAGCCTGCGGGTTCTTATCAGGCGGTCTATCAGGCCGAACTTGAACGGACGGGCTTTGAGCCGCGAAGCCGTTTTTTGCTCGCCGCTCTGCGGCGCGACTTCGTTGATGTAGTCCGCTTCCTGCTGGTTGACGAAGGGGCTTTCCGACGGCCTGTTTCTGACCAGCAGATACCAAATCACGCCGAGCACGATACCGGGGATCGAGAAGAACAGGAAGATGTGCCGCCAGTCGTAGTTGAGCAATATCCAGGCGCAGATCGGCGGCACCAGCAGCGGGCCGAACTTGGAGCCGGCGAGGAAAATCCCGGTGGCGGTGCCTTTCTCTTTGCTGGGGAACCAGTTGTTGATAGTGACGGTGGAGCTGATGACCA
This sequence comes from Leminorella grimontii, assembly GCF_039789245.1. Taxonomy (NCBI): domain Bacteria; kingdom Pseudomonadati; phylum Pseudomonadota; class Gammaproteobacteria; order Enterobacterales; family Budviciaceae; genus Leminorella; species Leminorella grimontii. The sequence continues at coordinate 160,475 of NZ_CP146357.1, forward strand.
CCGGCGCTTCGCTGACGCCGATCAGGGTTCTGAGCATTTTCAGGTGCAGCACCGAGTCGACCCGGCCCATCATGAAGGTAAAGACCGAGGTCAGGATCATGCCCAGAGCGTAGGAGAAGCGGATGCCCGTTTTGCGAATCAGGTATCCGGCAGGAATTTGGCAAAAGCCGTAACCGGCAAAGAACAGGCTGATAATAATGCCGACCTCGGTGTTGGTGAGGTCGAACTCTTTTTGCATAAAGGGAATGGCAAAGCCGATGTTCGCCCGGTCAGCCTGGGCGACCATAAAAATGACGAAGATCAGCGCCATGACGCACCAGCGATACTGACTCATCCTGTTATTTTGTTTTTTCATATGTGTGTGTTCCATCAATATCCAGCTTGAACAGGTTCCGGCCCGAACGCAAGAGCGTTTGAGCCGGAATGGCGCGCTATTTGCCGAGCCAGCGCTTGACGCTTTCCGCGACCGCCTTGGCTGAAATGCCGTATCGATCGTGCAGGGTCGGCAGCGCGCCTGCCGCCAGGAATTCGTCCGGCAGGCCGATCTGCCTGAAGGAGCGGTGAACGCCGTTGCGCATCAGCGCAGATGCCACCGCTTCCCCCAGCCCGCCGACGACGGTGTGGTTTTCCGCCGTGACCACCAGGCAGTTTCTGGCCTGCGCTTCTTTAACGATGGTCTCTTCGTCCAGCGGCTTAATGGTCGGCGAGTGCAGCACGGCGACGCTGATGCCCTCTTTTTCCAGCATGTCGCGCGCCTGTACGGCGCGCATGGTCATCAGCCCGCTTGAGACGATAAGCACGTCCTGCCCTTCGGTCAGCAGCTTGGCCTTGCCGACTTCAAAGCGATAGTCGGGGAAGCGGTCGAGGATAACCGGCACCTTGCCGCGCAGCAGGCGCATGTAGACGGGGCCCTGATGCTCATAAATCGCCGGCACCGCCTGCTCGATGTCGATGGCGTCGCACGGGTCGATAATGGTCAGGTTCGGCATGCCGCGGAAAATGGCGATGTCTTCCGTCGCCTGATGGCTTGGGCCGTAGCCGGTGGTGAGCCCCGGCAGGGCGCAGGCGATTTTGACGTTCAGGTTTTCTTCCGCGATGGCCATGCAGATAAAGTCGTAGGCGCGGCGCGAGGCAAACACGGCGTAGGTGGTGATAAACGGCGTAGCGCCTTCCCGCGCCATGCCGGCGGCGGCGCTCATCAGCAGCTGCTCGGCCATGCCCATTTGATAGAAGCGCTCGGGGAACTCGCGGGAGAAAATATGCAGATCGGTGTAGGCCGCCAGATCGGCGGACATGCCGACGATGTCGTCATGTTTTTTCGCCAGCTCCACCAGCGCGTGGCCAAACGGCGCGGAGTGCGTCTCCTGACCCTCTTCGGCGATGGAGGCGATCATGGCGGACGTAGTGAGTTTTTTGGTAGACATCTTAAACCTCATAAAAACGTGTTCAGTGAAATACGCGCAGCGCCTTAGATATGGCGCTGCAGCTGACGCAGCGCCAGCTGCCATTCGTCGTCCGCGACGCGGATAAAGTGGGTTTTGTCGCGCGTTTCAAGGAAGGGAACGCCTTTGCCCATAAGCGTATCCAGAACGATGACGCGCGGCTGGTCGCCCTGGTGATTTCTGGCGTTGTCGAACGCGTCGACCAATGCCTTGAGGTCGTGCCCGTTGACGCGCTGAACGAACCAGCCGAAGGCCTCGAATTTCTTATCGACCGGCTCGGTTTTCAGGATGTCCTGGCTGTTGCCGTCCGCCTGCTGGCGGTTGACGTCGACCAGCGCTATCAGATTGTTGAGCTTCCAGTGGCTGGAGGACATAGCCGCTTCCCAAGTGGAGCCTTCGTCCAGCTCGCCGTCGGAGAGCAGGTTGTAGACAAACGCCGGATTGCCCTTGCGCTTTAAGCCCAGCGCCATGCCGACGGCGATGCCAAGCCCGTGCCCCAACGAACCGCCGGTAATTTCCATCCCCGGCGTGTAGGCCGCCATGCCGGACATCGGCAGCTGGCTGCCGTCGGCGCCGTACTCTTCGATTTGGTCTTTGGACAGGACTCCGGCTTCAATCAGCGCCGCGTACAGCCCGATGGCGTAGTGGCCGATAGAGAGCAGGAACCGATCGCGGCCTTCCCACTCTGGCTCCTGTGGGCGGTAGGTCATGGCGTGGAAGTAGGCGACCGCCAGCGCGTCGGCGATGTCCAACGCCTGACCCACGTAGCCCTGCCCCTGAACTTCGCCCATACGCAGCGCGTGATGCCGAATGGCGTAGGCGCGATCGGCAAGCGTCTCCAGTTTTTGCGTTATTTCTGTCATGAATGTATTCCCGTTATCTGTGTTTTTTTCAAACAGCTCGTTAAATGGTTAACCAATATAATCACAGGGAGATCGAGATAAGAAGATGGTCGTCCAGATAAATTGCGGATCTGTGATGGAGATCGATTAAATGGTTGACCATTTAATATCTATTTGGCGTGTGGATATAGATGATTTTTGTAGATATTATTTTATTAAACATATTGCTATATGTTTTTAATGTAAGGGTGACGAGCTGTGAATAAATTAAGGTCATCCATTTCTGGTTATCATGCGCAGAGCTTTATACTCATCGCCTCCTCTTTTTTGATGTGATAAATATGGTTAACCATTTTGAGCCAGGCATTTTTGTAAAAGAGAGAAAACGTCATGTGATACCGATAGATACGGGCGTATTCTTCTGCAAGAAAATTGTCTTGGACCGATGCGGAGTACAGAGAGGGAACGTGAATATTAAAGGACTTATTATCAGCCTGGCCTTTCTTATCGTCGGCTGCTCATCCCAACCCCACGTCGTTTTACCCGAAAGCGGCTCACCAACCCCCGCCGTTCACCGTATCTACGTCACCAGCCACGGTTGGCACACCGGCATCGTCGTTCCCGCAAGGGAGATGAACAAAGTATTGCCGGCGCTGGCCGAGCGCTTCAGCGGCGGGCAGTGGTACGAGATGGGGTGGGGGGATAAAGGGTTTTATCAGGCGCAGGAGGTGACCTCCGGCCTGACGATGCAGGCGATGTTTTGGTCTTCCGGCGCCGTGATGCACGTCGTTTCTATTCCTATGTCGGTTGGGCGATACTTTCCCAACAGCGAACTGATTGCCGTTAAGCTGACCGACGCGGAGTTAAACAGCCTGTTGGCCTTTATCGCCCAAAGCTTCGAGCGCGATAAAGCGCAGCGCCTGATTATGATGAAAAGAGGCATTTACGGCGACAGCCAGTTCTACGACGCCAAGGGCCGCTATTCGATATCCAATACCTGCAACAAGTGGACGGCCAAGGGGCTGAAAAGCGCGGGGATGGACATCAGCCCAACGTTTAAGCTGACGGCGGGCAGCGTGATGGACTACCTGAAAGGCGAGCGCGGCAGGCGCGCTGCCCAAGAGGAGAACCTCGCCTGCTCACCCGCCCGTTAAATTCGCGGCTATCATTATAGAGCGACGCCGTAAGGGCCATTGGGAGGATGCAGAGATGAAAAAGATACCGCCGCTAACAGAGGCCGACGTGACGTCCGAATCGGTTTTCTTCATGCCACGCCGTCGGCTGGTGAAGCTGTTAGCTCTATCTGCGCCGGCGATGGCGCTTGCGCCGCTGGCCAAAGCGAACGCCTTCTCGTGGTTTAAGGGCGATGAACCGCCACCGAGCCCGCCCCGTCGGCCTCTCGACTTCACCAAGCCCGAGCAGTGGCGAAGCGACCTTTCGCTAACGCCGGAAGATAAGGTGATTGGCTACAACAACTTCTATGAGTTCGGGTTGGATAAGTCCGACCCGGCGGCGAACGCCGGAACGCTGAAAACCGATCCTTGGAAAGTGAACATTGGCGGAGAGGCGGGTAAACCCTTTACGCTGGGTTTGGACGATCTCTATCGAAAGTTCCCGCTGGAGGAGCGCATTTACCGGCTGCGCTGCGTCGAGGCGTGGTCGATGGTGGTCCCCTGGGTTGGCTTTCCGCTGTCCAGCCTCCTGAGCATGGCGCAGCCGACCGGGAACGCCAAGTACGTGGCCTTCCAGACGCTTTACGACCCTGAAAACATGCCGGGGCAGAAGAGCGCCTTCGTCGGCGGAGGGCTGAAATACCCTTACGTCGAGGGGCTGCGGCTCGACGAGGCGATGCACCCGCTGGCCTTTCTGGCCGTCGGCGTCTATGGCAAAGCGCTGCCGCCGCAAAACGGCGCGCCCGTTCGTCTGGTGGTGCCGTGGAAGTATGGCTTTAAGAGCATCAAGTCGATTGTCAGCATTACGCTGACCAAAGAGCGCCCGCCGACCACCTGGAACCTGGGCGCACCCAACGAGTACGGCTTTTACGCTAACGTCAATCCTCAGGTCGACCACCCGCGCTGGTCGCAGGCGACGGAGCGGGTCATTGGCGCGGGCGGCCTCCTGAACGTGCAGCGCCAGCCGACGATGATGTTTAACGGCTACGCTGAACAGGTCGCTTCGCTTTATCAGGGGCTGGATCTCAAGGAGAACTTCTAACCGTGCGGCTGACGGTAAAGCGAGTTATGTGGCTGAAGGCGCTGCTGCATCTGGCCGCCTTTTTACCGCTGGTATGGCTGTTTTTCGCCGTCAATTCCGGCGGGTTTAGCGCCGATCCGGCGAAGGACATCCAGCACTTTACCGGCCGAATGGCGCTCAAGCTGCTGCTGGCGACGCTGGCGGTTTCCCCTCTGGCCAAGTTCGCTAAAGAGCCGCTGCTGGTGCGCACCCGCCGCCTTTTGGGGCTATGGTGCTTCGCCTGGGCGGCGCTGCACTTGGCGAGCTACCTGCTGCTTGAACTGGGGGTGAACAACCTGTCGCTCTTGTGGAGCGAAATCGCAAAGCGGCCCTATCTTCTGTTGGGCGCTGCCGGTTGGATTATCCTGTTTCTTTTGGCTATAACCTCGACTCGCTTTGCCCAGAACCGGCTGGGCAAACGGTGGCAGACGCTGCACAACTTCGTCTATCTGGCGCTTATGCTTGCGGTGGCGCACTACGTCTGGTCGGTAAAAATCCTCTCGCCCCAGCCGGTGATGTATGCGCTGGGGGCGGCGCTGCTGTTGGTTTTGCGGTATAAGAAGTTTCGGCGGTGGTTGGGGATTTAGCGCGGGAAACGGTGTGACCGTTTGGGTTGAGATAAAATATGAATTTATTTATTAATTTTGCAACTTATTTGATATTTGAAAATATATTTAAATGGCATGTTAATTTTGGGGTTATTTAATTCTTAAAACCTCACACGATCATAAAATCTTGCTTTTATCTAAAATTAACTAAAAAGCTCTGCTTAGTGTTTATATTTCCACACTAAATAAGCTCAATGGATGGAATTTTAAACTTACGTTATCAATTTATTAACTAGAGTTGCCCTATGATTTTGGTATAAAAATCTAATTAACTATTTTTTAATAAATTTTTAGATCGTTTACATAATAAAATTAATCTGATAATTTGAAAGTATAGTTATCGCTAACTAAAAAAAATTACTTCAAATAAAAATTGTTTCAATATTAAATCATTTTGATTTATTTAATTGAATTTAAAAATTCATTTTAGTTAAAAACCCATTTTAATTTAATTGAAAACCTTAAAATTCAGCAGGGATGAATATAAATGCAACGCTTTAATATAAATAAAATTACCTTTCTTATCGCATCAGTTTTTGTATCCGCTGGGCCAGCAGTGGGCGCCACTATTCAGGTCGAGGGGCCCTACCCCTACGTGACCCAATCCAATATGGGAACCCATGGGATGAACGGGGGCAGCGAAGGCGCCGGGGCTGGGTATGTATTTCTGACGGCTCCAGGGTCTACCGCCGCAGACAACCTCGTAAGCGTTGGCAGCGGTGTGAAGATCGTCGGCGGCGTCGGTTACGTTGGGGGCCATGGCGGTGCTGGAATGACCGGCAGCAATCTGACCATCACCAACGCCGGTGGCTCGGTGACGGGGGGGATCGGCGGAATTCCAAGCGGCAACGATGGTGACGGCGGTGACGGTGGCGCGGGCATATCCGGCAGCAATCTGTCGATAGCCAATAATAGCGGCGCGATTACCGGTGGCGCCGGAGGGACCAGTGGCTATAACAGTGGCGACAGCGGTTCTGGCGGCGCAGGAATATTCGGCAGCGGCTTGGATATCACCAACGGCGGATCGATTACCGGCGGTAAGGGCGGCTACCTCTATGCTAACTCCGACGACGCTGGCGGTGCGGGCGGTGCGGGAATATCGGGCAACGGCCTGTCGATAACCAATAACAGTTCAGGCACGATTAGCGGCGGCCAGGGCGCCGAGGGCGGTAGGAGCGGCGCAGGCATTTCCGGCAGCGACATGACGATAATCAATAACGGTAAGATTGTCGGCGCCTATGGCAGCTTTGGCTACGCTGACAACAGCGGCGCTAACAGCATGGGCGGTGCGGGCATATCCGGCAGCGACCTGACGATAATCAATAACCGACGCATTCTCGGTGGAGAGGGTAACTCCGGCGGAGCCGGCGGTGATGGGATATTCGGTTCCGGCCTGAAAATTACCAACAGCGAGTCTATTACCGGCGGCAAGGGCGGCTTCGGTTACGGTGAGAGTACCGCAGGCGTTGGCGGCGCGGGCATATCCGGCAGCGATATGACGATTGATAATATTGCTGGTGGTTCAATTACCGGCGGAGAGGGCGGCTACGGCGGTCTGGACGGCGTCGGCGGCGCTACGATGCCTGCCGCCGGTGGAGTGGGAATACTCGGCGATAATTTGAAAATAACCAACGCTGGCTCTGTCACCGGCGGAGTTGGCGGCTTTGCGGGCGGCGAGACGACAAGCCCTGACGGCGCGGATGGTGGCGCAGGAATATTTGGCAACAACCTGACAATCAATAATCTGGCCAGCGGTACGATTACCGGCGGAGCGGGATATTACAGCGGCAGTAGAGATAATACCAATAGTAGCGACGGCGGCAACGGCGCCGCCGGAATATCCGGTGATAGCCTGACGATTAACAACAGTGGTTCTATCGTTGGCGGTAAGGGCGATGTTGGTTCAAACGGAGGTGCTTATGGCAACGGCGGCGCGGGCATATCCGGCAGTAATCTGACGATCGTCAACAATAGCGCTATCACCGGGGGAACTCGCGGCGGGAACAGCGGTGAAAAAGCCACCGCCATCAGCCTTACCGGCGGCAGCAGCTCGCTGACGCTGAATACCGGCTCAAACATCACCGGCGATATTACGCTGGCCGACGGCACGAGCGAAAGCGCGACGACGCTGCGCATCGTCGGAAACGATGAAGGAAATAGAGCCATCAACGGCGGCCTGTCGGTTGGTCAATGGGCTGGCGTGACCCTTACCGAGCAGCCGATTGAATTTTCAGGAAGCGCGACGTTTGCCGAAGGGGCGTCGTTAACGCTCGGCGGCGGCGTTAGCCTTAAGGCGGAGTCCGTTTCCGTCGGGGCTGACGCTTCTCTTAATGCAAATATCCTTCACTGGGATCAGCATGACATTCTGCTGGTTGAAACGACGAACGGCATTACGGGAACGTTCTCTTATAATAACGCCCTCGTGGCGGGCATGAGCCAGCCCGACTTTGCCTACATCAACACTGGCTCCCAGACCATTAAATATTCCCTGTACTGGAACGGCCAGGATTCCGACGCCCACGGGACGTTCACGCTGGATGAGGGAAGCAGCTTCAACCTCGGCGTTGCGCTGGCGGATAACGCTGTCCATACTAACCCATCCTGGGACGGCAAAAGCCTGACCAAGGCCGGGAAGGGCACCCTGATACTGTCAGCGGAAAATACCTATACGGGCTCAACCCACATCAATGAAGGCATGCTGAAGACCACGACGTCGAACGCATTCGCCCATACCTCCGGCGTGACGATCGGCGAAGCAGGGACGCTGAACCTCAACGGAAACGGCCAGACCGTCAACGCGTTGGATAACCGCGGCACCCTGCTGATTGATGACTACGGCGTTCCACCTTCTTCCCCGCTTAGCGTTACGCTTGTTGGCGACGTGACCAACGGCGGCAGCATTATTCTCAACAACAGCGCGACCAGCGCCGGAAATACGCTGACTATCAACGGTGACTACGTCGGTGACGGCGGCAGCCTTTCACTGGGTACCGTTCTCGGCGGCGACAGCAGCCTGACGGACAGGCTGGTGGTCACCGGTAATGCCTCCGGCACGACCTATGTGGAGGTCAGCAACGAGAACGGCTCAGGCGCTCTGCTGCATGAAGGGATTAAAATCGTTGAGACCGGCGGATCTACGGAGGATGCCTTCGTGCAGCGCGGCCGCATCGTGGCGGGCAGCTATGAATACCGCGTACAGCAGGGAACGGCTCTTGGTGAAGATATGAATAGTTGGTATTTGACCAGCATGACCGACAGGGTAGGCTCTAGCGATCCCTCTCATTCTGTCCATACCTATCGTCCTGAAGGCGGAAGCTATGCCAGCAACCTGGCGGCGGCCAATACGCTGTTTAATACTCGACTGCACGACCGTCAGGGCGGCTCCTGGTATACCGACCCCGTCACCGGGGAGCGCCATATGACCAGCATGTGGCTGCGAACGTCAGGCGGGCACAGCCAGGGGCGGATGTCAGACGGCCAGAATAAGTCTTCGGCCAACCGCGTTGTGGTGCAGCTTGGCGGCGATCTGGCCAAGGGGAGCGTGAACGGTACGGACCGCTATCATCTGGGGGCGATGGCGGGCTATGGCCGGCAGGACAGCAACACCCATAACCGCCTGTCGGGCTACCGTTCTCAGGGCGATATGAGCGGCTACAGCGCCGGCCTGTACGGAACCTGGTATCAGAATGCGACGGAGAAAACCGGCCTGTACGTTGACTCCTGGATGCTCTATAACTGGTTTGACAATACGGTTAAGGGCGATGAAATTGCCAGTGAAAGCTACAAAAGCAAGGGGCTGACGGCGTCTATAGAGTCGGGCTACGCCTTCCATATTGGTTCATTCGCGACGGAGGGCGACATGGCGAATAACGTCTATATTCGCCCGCAGGCGCAGGTTACCTGGATGGGCGTGAGGGCTGACGACCATACGGAGAGAAACGGCACGCGGGTTCAGGGGCAGGGCAACGATAACGTTCAGACCCGTCTGGGCATGCGCCTTTACGTCAATGGCAAAAGCGCGTTGGATAAAAACACCGCACGTGAGTTTGAGCCCTTCATTGAGGCGAACTGGATATATAATTCAAAGCAGTACGGCGTTAGGATGAAAGATACCAGTACCCACATTCAGGGAAGCCGAAACGTCGGCGAAGTGAAAGTGGGCGTCGAAGGGCGCTTGACTCAGGGCCTTAGCGTGTGGGGCAACGTGGCCCAACAGGCGGGCAACAAGGGCTTTCGCGATACGGGCGGCATGCTGGGGATCAAATACCAGTTCTAGCCATCGTTTCGTGTAACGGGCTTTTCAGAAAGTTTCGGCGGCGGTTGCGGCTTTATGCGGCAACCCCGCCGAAGCTATTGATGAAAGCGTATAAGGAGTAAATGCGATGTCTCACGATCTCACGGCGCTGCCGTCCATCGGCAAGAGAATGGCGAAAATGCTTGAGGAGATCGGCATTGAAACGCCGAGCGATCTTATCGGCCAAAACCCTCTCGACCTGTATGAACGCTCCTGTCAGCGGGCAGGCATGCGAGTCGACCCCTGCGTGCTGTATACCTATCGCTGCGCGGTTTATGCCGCCGAGACGGGGGAGCGAGAAGGGGAGTTGACGAAGTGGTGGAATTGGAAGGATAGGGCGCATGGGAATGAGAAGTGAGGTTGGCGGGGCTTGAGGTCAAGGGGACCATTTTGGTGGCTTCAACGAAATGGTCCGAATAGGCTAATCCACGGATTTCGCAAGCCTGTATCGCCTTTGATAGGACTCTTAAGAAGTTTCTCCAATCTTTATAGTCTAACAGCGGCGCCAGATCTCTGGCCGACCAATATTCAAAGCCGTCTGTCTTAGTTGTTTATGTATAAGCGTTCAGGAATGCACGATAAATAATATTTACGGTTTGTATCACCACATTCTTTTAGTTCTGCGAGATGCCTTCAGATAAATTCCCTCGTCGCCCTTGTGGTGTTAATTCAGGAGCAGGCCTTTCATAAATCATTAGTTATCCGTTTCCTCAAGGCGGTGAAATCCGACTTCGCTTCGTTGATTGACAGCGCAGGATTAACCCTTCGATACTCGCGGATGAAGGCGATTTGGTCGTTTTCGAAGACGGCCTGTGAAAGCGCTTTTGTTGTTATTTTGGGGTGTGGAAGTTGAAGATAAATGACGTCGGGTTTCCATGCTCCCCAATCGAGCCCGCGGTTAAAATCCCCCCATTTCTCGGCATCTTGATCGCATTGAAATCCGGAAATAGGATTTACTGAAAGAAATCGGCATGTCGAACATTTTCGTGGAACGGTCACCTTCGATTGAATAAAGGCATCTTCATAAACCACCGGGTTGCTTGGCCCGTTGATGCCGCAAGGCCCATGGTCCAGATGTAGATAATCCCCCACCGTTTCCATATGGCGAGTACATCCACCTTCGAATAGATTGGAGCAACTTACGCATTTTGCAGGGACTGCGCCACGCATACCCAAATGCTCAAATGGAGCAGGAGGCTCAATCGGTCCATTGATATCACATTCAGGGAAGTATTTTTTGTACATTATCGATAGTAGACAGGTTGGGGAAATGGAGCCTGGTTAGGTATTACATCATAGTGAAAATAGGTGATGAATTATAGTTTGTAAGGTTGAGTTAACATGCTTTGCCGTTTTGACGGCTGGTGACAAAAGCCATCCCAACCGCGGCAAGCAGCAGTATGCCGCTTAAGCCAAACGCGCTTTGCCACCCCAGGCGGTCGAATGCCCAACCTCCAGCGGTTGAACCCAGCGCGATCGACAGCTGAATGACGGCGACCATCAGGCCGCCACCCGCCTCGGCATCATTGGGCAGGGTCCGCGCTATCCACGTCCACCAGCCGGTTGGCGCAGCCGTCGCCAGCATCCCCCATAAGCTTAACAGTACGGCAACGGGCCAGACGTGGTGCCCGACCAGAAGCAGCGTTGCGGCAATCGCCGCCATCAGCAACGGGAGGGTGATTAAGGTCTGATAAAACTGGGCGTTGAGGAGAGTCGAAACGCTCAGGGTGCCGATAAAACCCGCGACGCCGATAGCGAGCAGAATCAGGGACAGGCCTGAGGCGCTGATGTGGGTTACCGTTTCCAGAAACGGCCGCACGTAGGTAAATAAGGCAAACTGGCCCATAAAGAAAAGTCCGCAGGCCAGCAGGCCGATGGCGACGATGGGACGGCTGAACAGACGAAGCACGGCACCGCGCGGCCGACTCGCTTTGGCGCTTTCCATCGCCGGCAGGCTGACGCACTGCCAGATGAATGCGGCTATCGCCAGCGGCACGAGGCAGAAAAAAGCGCCGCGCCAGCCGACGGTAGCTCCCAGATAGCTACCAAGCGGCGCCGCTACGACGGTCGCCAGCGCGTTACCGCCGTTGAAAATCGCCAGCGCGCGGGGAACCTGGTGCGCGGGGACCAGCCTGATGGCGGTGGCCGCCGACATCGACCAGAATCCACCGATAACGATGCCAATCAGGGCTCTTCCCGTCATATAAACTGCATAGCTGTGGGCCAGGGCAACAATCATTCCCGACACCGCCATCAGAACCGTCAGCCCCAGCAGAAGGTGTTTACGATTCAGACTTCCGGCAAGGTTAGAGATAGTCAGGCTGGTCAGCACTGCCAGGGCGCCGGAAATCGCAATGCCTTGGCCTGCCAGCCCCTCGGTGATGTTTAGCTCTCCGGCGATCGGCGTCAGCAGGCTGACCGGCAGAAATTCGGAAGCGATGAGGACAAAAACGCACAGCGTCATGGCAAAGACGCCGCCCCAGTGGGCGTGCGGTGTATCATGACTAAGTGTAGACATTATCTCTATTTTCCCGGCCAGGTTCAGACGCGGCTGCTATTTATGGAATAGCGACAAAAACGTGGGTAAGAAAGAAGTGCGGGCAATGAAAAGCCGCCCGCGAAGATCGGGCGGCTTCCGGCCGTTATCTCAGGTTGGTTTTGAAAAACTGTTCAAATCTGGCAAACGGGATTTTACCGGCCGCATTGTCATAGAGATCGACATGGTTCGCGCCGGGGACAATCACCAGCTCTTTCTCTTTGCTGCCGATAGCCTTAAAGGCGTCTTCGGCAAAATAGCGTGAGTGGGCATTTTCACCGGTTACGATCAGCGTCGGGATGGCGACTTCATTGGCATAGCTCAGCAGCGGCATATTCATAAACGACAGCGGCATGGTCGCGTTCCACGCGTCGGTTGAGTTGACGGAGCGGGCGTGGAAACCGCGCGGCATGCGGTAATAATCAAAGAACTCTTTCAATACCGGGTTCGGGTTGGCAGGCAGGGTTTCCGGCAGGATACGATCGCCCGCGCTGGCGTTGCCTTTCTTATCGACATAAATGTCATGTCCGCCCGGTGCGAAGGTACCGCTTTCCGCATCTTTCCAGCGCTGCGCATTCAGATATTGCAGTACGGCGCGGCGATCGGCGGTGGTATAACGGTCTTTACCGTCGCCAACGCCATGGCCCATCGCGCGGCTCATATCGTACATGACGCTGGTGGCCACTGCTTTGACGCGAGTATCCATCGCGGCGTTGTTCAGCGCCATGCCGCCCCAGCCGCAGATGCCGATCAGGCCGATTCGGTTGCGATCCACTTCGTTTTGCAATCCTAAGAAATCCACCGCCGCGCTGAAATCCTCAGTGTTGATATCTGGAGAGGCAACGTTACGCGGATGGCCACCGCTTTCCCCCGTGTACGAAGGATCTAAGGCGAGGGTGACAAAGCCCCGCTCTGCCAGGGTCTGGGCATACAGCCCGCTGGACTGCTCTTTTACCGCGCCGAAGGGGCCGCTTACTGCAATCGCCGCCAGCTTGCGCTCGCCGCGATCTTTAGGGATGTAGAGATCGCCGATCAGGGTGATCCCGTAGCGGTTCTGGAAGGTCACCTTGCGGTGATCGACTTTCGCGCTTTTCGCAAAGGTTTTGTCCCAGGTTTCGATCTGCGAAACGGGCGCGTTCGGATTGGTTGTATCGGCATAGCTCATGGTTGTAACTCCACTTAATGATGCGCATAGCAGCATGGCTGGCATGACGGCCGTCAGTTTTCTGGTGAACGTTTTCATCAATATTTCCCTTAAAACAGGTTCCTGATACAGGTTTCATACGGACAACGCTGCTGTGCTTTGTTGTATGCGCTGATTATAGTTAGCAGTCAGAGTGCTGATTAGAGGAGTAAAAGTGCTAAGATTAATATCATATTGTTATAAATCTCGAAGCGGCAGCGGGGGGAAATGGTGGCGAAACGAGAAAACTATAACGACCTGTACCTGTTTATGCTGGTGGTGCGGGAAGGGAGCTTTACCGCCGCCGCGCAGCGGCTTGGGCTGGCGCAATCCGGCGTCAGCCGCGCCGTACGCGAACTTGAAGAAAGGCTCGGTGTGCAGCTTCTGGTGCGCACGACCCGTAAACTTTCGCTCACCCAGGCCGGCGAGCAGCTCTATCGAACGGTAGAAGCGGGCTTTGATGCATTAGATTCGGGGCTTTCCACTCTGGCGTATTATCGCAACACGCCTTCCGGCACCGTCCGCATTAACGCCAGCCAGCACGCGATTGATAAAGTCCTTCTGCCGAAGCTGGCGGTGTTCAAGCAACGCTATCCTGATATCCGGCTGGAACTTATTAGCGAAAGTCGGTTTGTCGATATTATTGCAGAGCGGTTTGATGCCGGGGTGCGTCTTGGGCCGGAGGTCGGCGGCGGCATGGTCGCAGTGCGCATTTCGCCCGATATGGAGATGGCGGTTGTCGGCACGCCCGAGCATTTTCGCCGCTACGGTTTCCCGCAAACGCCAGCGGATCTGGTCGTCCATCCCTGTATCGCTTACCAGTTTGGCGACGGTAGCCTTTACGCCTGGGAGCTTAATGAGCAGGGTAAAAAAATTATCCACCGGCCTCAGGGGCAGTGGGCTTTTGCCGACAGCTATATGGAAGCGAAAGCCGCCCGCCTGGGACTGGGCCTGGCCTATGTCCCGCAGGAGCTGGTCGCCGACGACCTGGAGCGGGGCGCGCTTATCAGAGTCCTGCAGCGTTACAGCCAGCGGCTGGAAGGCGCTTTTCTCTATTATCCTCATCGCAACGTGTCGCCCGCGCTGCGGGCAGTGATAGATACGTTGAGGATTTGAGGGAAAATGATGAAGTATCAGGAAGCATTGCAGAAATTATTGTTAGATGACCCGATAAGGATGAAGGCGCTTTACGCCGTTCGGGCATTGAAACTCAGTGATGGATGGATCGGCGCTGGTTTTGTGCGCGATGCGGTATGGAATCGCTTACACGGATATGGGCAAAGAGCCGTCTCTGGAGATGTGGACGTTGTCTGGTTCGATTCAGAACGCCGTAATCCCGCTCACGATAGCGACTTGGAAGAGCGGCTTAGCCAACGGCCTTCTACGTTCAACTGGTCGGTGAAGAATCAAGCCAGAATGCATCAGCGTAACGGCGATAGCCCTTATCTCTCAACAGAAAATGCGCTGCGGTATTGGCCTGAGACGGCTACGGCTGTCGCAGTCAGAGTAGGTGATTCGAACCTTATTGAAATTATTGCGCCCTATGGGCTCGACGATCTGTTTGAGCTACGCCTACGGCCAACCCCACCATTTGAACGTGAAAAGTTGACGGTTTTTAAGCAGCGCGTTGCCGCAAAACGGTGGATGGAACGTTATCCCATGTTGCAGTTTATTGTTTCTACATAATCAGAATCAGCCAGTTTGGAGCTATCATTTTTCACGGGCTGGCCTGCCATCACCACATTATTCTATTTCTGTGAGACACCTTCAGATAAATCCCCTTGCCGCCTGAGGCGGTTCAAAGTATCTTTTCTCGGCGCCTGCAAAATCAGGCGCCGGGTTTAGCATCCTGACTAATCTTATCGGCGACATACGACGCGTCAGCGTCTTTTTTTATGTCGTGTGTTCGGCTACATCTCTATGGTGGGCTGGGCGGGGGCACCGAAAGGTGCGCCGGTATCCGATAAGGCCGGTAATGCTAACTCTGTCCAGTCCACCACCCGTGAAGTTAGCATTTCCAGTGGTGGTCATTAAATTACTTATCGGAGGCTGCCCACCATGGCTACAACCCCAACCCAAACTCGCTCGTCATCCACATCTCCCGCGAAAACCCAGCGCCGCTACACCGTCGGCTATGAGCCCAATCATGGCGACACCAGCACGCCCGCCCTGCACCTGAGCGGGAAGTGGCTTAGAGAGGCCGGGTTCGAGACCGGCGTTGGCGTCACCGTAAAGATTGCCGGAGACTGCATTGTGCTGATTCCTGACAATGATGAGGTGCATGAACTACGTAAGCAGATTAAGCAGGTAAAGCAGGCCTTTAAGGGGTTGAAGGAGGGGATACCGGGCTTATTGGGGAGCGAAAAGTAGGATGTTTATCGTGCCGATCGCGCTATAAGCGCATCGGCACGTTCTTATTGAATTAAAGCAAAGCGCTATTTGAATCTGAATATTGAGTGATAGCTTATTTATATTGATTTTATTGGGTTTTTATCAATCTATCTTTGGGGTAAGTACACGCTTAAGTACACGGAATGCGAGGGTGCTTAACGAGTTGGGCTGAAATTGTCTACTAGCTCCCGTAAATGTTGCGCTAGCTGGCTAACAGTTTTCTCGCCCGTAGCAGCTTCTACCGTTAAGTTCTCCAGCGTATTGTCGTTATCTCGGATCTTGATACCGTTGCGGTAGAGAAAGGTCATCGTAACAAAAAACGCTGTACGTTTATTACCGTCATTAAAGATATGACCACGAGCTATAGCTACCCAGTAAGTGGCGGCCAGCTCAAATACATCCGTAACACCTTCATAATGTGAACGGTTTTGTACCCGATAGATAAGTGCTTCGGCTCTGCCGGGGTCAGACATACCAGCGACACCGGGAAGCCGTTGTAATATACGGTCATGGAAAGCGATAACTTCCTGCGCACTAACCCAGATCATCGATTTGTCAGCGCCTCTACGGTATGACCATGACGTTGCATAATCACATCAAACTCTGCATCCAACTTAGCATTCTGATATGACTCAAATTCGGCTTTGCTGATAACTACCGCTGAGCTGCCGTCTCTGCGAGTGATTTCAACCGGTTCGCCGTGCGTTGCAGCATCCAGCACTTCTGCAATATTGGCGCGAGCTTGGGTTGAGGTATATGTACGCATGATGTGTCTCCTAAGGTGTACATTTAAATTGTACTTTTAATATTGTTTTTATTCAAATTTAATAATTTTTGATTATTAATCAGTATATTAAATTTTTTATTTACATTTCATTGTTAAGGTTACTTTCTTGATTCAGCTTGACAAATAATAAAAAATGCAGGATTATTGGCAGATATTTCACCGAACCCCTTTAAGGGCTACATAACTCTACGCATGAGGACAGCTGTTATAATGAAGCAACCTTGGGAATTAAACCCTGCTCTAACATTAGAGCGACTTAAACAACTGGCGTCTCTGATTCGAAATGTCAGGGATGATGTAATTGATTTACATAATGAAGATCTTGGCGATTCTGCTCGTTCCACGGGATTGAGGGCTTATGAGTGTTGCCGGACGAGGATAATTCGTGCTGCCACTCAACACGAAGAATGGCCTTGGCTGGGCATAGTAAAAGACGATGGTAAGTTCACTTTTTCTATTGATTCAGTACCTGTTCGTTTATATCGTGGAGGGCCTAATCGTCCGGAGGAGCGTAGGCTGATACCTTGTGTGGAAGCACTGAGTCAGATGAGCTTATTACCTGTAGAAGTAGGTAATGCTGCTTCTGTACTTTGGTTTTTTGCAGTTGAAGTTGATGATTTCCGTTATGTAGAGCGTGTAACATTTACTGGCTTTTTAGAAGGAGTGCAGGTTTCATGCTGGGAAATTCCTCTGGATGAGAGAGTTCCTGCTTTCAGCTCAATTGATGCTGAATTACCTGAGCCAGTCAAAACTCAGAAAGCACCAGTCTCTGTTAAAAGGAAAGACAAAAAGGCGGAGAATGATGATTCGAATAATGGTTAGTAAGTTATGGCTATAGCATTTTATGGCGAGCGGCTTCGGCTCGCTCGTTTGTTAAAAGGGTATACTCTACAAGAGCTCGGCGATGCAGTTTCTGTGACCCGACAAAGCATACATCAATACGAAAGTGATGTTAGAGCACCTGCAAATGATGTTCGGAATGCCTTGGCTGAATTTCTACAGGTGTCTCCTGAGTTTTTTGGTTTACCTCTCTCTGGTGATGTTAAACCTGAGCAATGCCATTTTCGTAAGAGACTGACAACTCCTGCGGGAGTGAAAGAACGGGTTCAAGCATACAGTACCATTCTTGAACAGCTCGTCGCTGAGCTGCATGAGCACTTAGATATGCCCGAAAATGGTTTTAATTTGATAGATAACAGTAAAATTGTAGAACTAACACCTCCATTGATTGAGAAGATTGCTGAGGGTGCTCGTGTTCGTTGGGGATTAACACCTGATGCCCCCATAGATAATATGGTTAATGTTGTCGAAAATCAGGGAGCCATCGTTACCTGTTTTGATGGTGTTTCTGAAAAAGTAGATGCTTTATCAGTTAATAGAAAATTTCCAATAATAATTCGTAATACAGCGAAAGAAAGTGCATGTCGAATGCGTTTTGACTTGGCTCATGAATGTGGCCACTTAATCATGCACGATGGTATTGAAACCGGATGTAAACAGACAGAGAGAGAAGCGGATGCTTTTGCGAGTGCTTTTCTGTTTCCTCGTAAATCATTTGCAAGAGAGTTTCCTGTTTGCCTGGGTGCTGGTGGTACAATTGACTGGAAGAAGGTTTATAACTTAAAAGTTCGCTGGAAAGTAAGCGCTAGAGCAATTATTTATAGGGCGCATTTTTTAGGCTTCATTAATGCTCAGCAATATAGAAGTGCTAATGTTTGGTTTAGTCAAACGAGACAAACTAAAAAAGAGAAACTTGACGACCAAATTCCTTTAGAAGAACCTCATGTGCTTGAGGAGAGCTTAATAATTTTGAAAGAACAACTGGGTATATCTTTTGAAATGTTAGCCGAGAAATTTAAAGTGAAACCTGAGTTATTATCAGATATATCAGGTATCAAATATGCTCCAGATATTAATGATGGCTATGATGATATTGTTGTTCCTTTTAAGTTTTAACATGATTTATAGTTGGTTTATGTATTAATTAAACTTTAAATATAATGGGGCAGTAAAAGGAAAATTGTAATGGTAATTCGTGGCTATGGTAAATGTAATACTTGTAATACAGGTTACATGTTGAGAGCTGGGGTTGGAGTAGAGAAGTATCAATTACACCATTTTGACTGCCGTAGTTGCGAACTGCCTATTGTTATTGCCGTTCGGGCAAAGCCTCCAGAAGCTCATTTTGAAGCTGAGGATAATATATCATTATGCGGAATTATTGAGGATGATTATATAGTTATAAATTTACATCCAAATTTTGCTTTTACTTTGAAGAGTTTGCATGATGAGAAGGCGTTTCCGTCTATAGAATATAATGAGAGAATTATCCCACATTTGAGATTGATACCAAATTCAAAGCTTCAAGATACAGCAACTCAATTTGATATACCAAATACAAAAGAATTGTGGGGATTAGTAAAGAACATTTTAACATTGGAGTCAAAAAAAGAGCAGAGGAAAATTTTACAAAAAACAATTAAAAATTACGAAAAACAAAGAAATAAATATGTTAATAACACTATAATATTAACGCCTCATGATGCTCTTTTTAATTTTCTAGACAGCCTTTTTTACCCAAGAATTAATCAACTTTTAGAACCAGCGTTAAAGCTAGTGACTGATATTAAAAAATCATTCCCAGATGAATTCTCCCGATTTGTGGTTTTTTTTAAGAATGATATAAAAAATGAACAATATATACGTTATGTTTCTATTTTTTCTGATTTCTTTAAAATTCACAGTCAACTTGGGCAATTAATGGTTCATGCACGTATAAACGAAAGTGATGTTGATGATAAAATAGTTGGTTCTAAATCTTTTGATGATGTAAAACTATATTATGGTCAAGCATATGAGACAATTACCAGTTCCTTTGTGACGTTAGCTGCATTGAACAATATAAAGAATTCACGAAAGTTTGATGAGTTTAAATCAATGTCTCTTAATAAATATATTAAGGATGTTGAGAAAGCTAAGAGAGCTAAACCCTTCGAAAATACCCCGGAGTTTTTTGTATTCTCTGATGATTTAGATAGTTCGCTTCGAAATGGTTCACATCATGCTGCTATCTGGAAAGATGGTGAGAAAGTATTCTATCGTAGCGGTGGTGCAGGGCAGGAAAGGAATATCACATACGCGAATTATTTGCATATGTGTAATAAGCTAACTATTTCACTTGCGGCGCTTTGGCTATTGGATCGATACATTGAAAATGAGTAATGGTAGGGTAGCATATACTTCCCTACCATTAGTTTATTTTTCGTTATTTTACCTCCAACCTAATAAACTCATGGTCAGGTTGAATAATCTCATCAATCGCAGCAAATCCATCATGGTCTAACATGCAAATTTTCTTGGGATTTAACCGTATAACCTCTCGTATGTAAGCTTGTTCAACGCCCGTAACCATGTGTGTTAGTAACCCTTTATTTTGTGCGAATTTACTGTAAGTTATGCTTCCACTGTTGTTTTTTCGCTTTCGCTCATACTTTTCTTGCTTCAAATTCAGCACCAATCCAATATCATTGGGGTATAGATGATACTGGCGTGGTGATGCACACTTTTGACGGTGCTGTCGTTTAATGTGGCGAACCAGCCTACCTAACGCCATACGTAGAGGTTTTGCTTTCTGTTTCCACCAAGCAAGCAACTCCTTGGCTTTCGCTTCATCGTTTCCGAGCCAATGATAGACATCTTCCCCTATACCGTTTTGTATACCAATGGTTACCTTTCCAATCCTATAGATTGTCGCAAGAACAAGCTTTTTGCACTGTTTACGTTCAAGCCCTGATTTTTCCATGATGGTTTGATACAGAACACTATCAACTCGATAGGTTATGTCATAGCGCTTAAAGAGCGTATTTAGACAAGCCAGACAGCATCCTGCGATATCGTAGTTCAACAACCCATTGCGAAAGCTAGCTTTCAAGTCGCCAGGTAAGTTTTGATACGCCTTATCGTAATATCTGCCGCCAAATGTCAGCTTATAGGTATGATCGTAGGTAACATAATCACCCTCAACTTTGGCGTTATACAGATGGTTAAGACTGCGGATCCCCATCTTGTAGTAAGATATCGGAAGCTGTTCTTTCAGTTGTTCGATAAAGCTCAGATGCATCCTGCCCCTTGGGACACCTTTTAACCACTGCTTTTCCCGCTTTTTTAGCTCATATTGGCTTTTAGGGATGAGATCAAAGTTATGCTGTGGAGCTTTTCCTATTTTCCTTAGTTGTTTCCATACGTCGAAGGTTTCACCAGTATCCACATCTACCAGCAAAAGGTGCCCTATATCGCTGCTTGGCCGTTTGAGATCAAATTGCCAGCGATCAGATTTACGTTTATTACCGTCTTTAGCTGCTTTTCCTGCATGAAACTCCAGTTCAGGTATCAGCTTAGGAAATATTTCTAAAGGAAGTACGTGCATTCTTCTTCCTTTAACTAATATATGCCAATGTCTGTCTAACGCATTAAAATCGGTACGAATAGTGCGTTTTGTAACTATTGTCCAACCATCTTCATCGCTTTCCAGCCAAATATGAACAAGGAAGCGTCTTAAACATTGCCTGCGATTAACCCTCATTTGACCATCATCTACAACCATGTTGCAGATTTCCTGAATCCGATCATAGACCCATTTCGGGATTTTCCTGTTATTCATACGTATTTCCTGCGTTATTTCACAGAGCAGCCTCGTCCCCGCATGGTCTGGGTTTGCGCTTGGAGGCGCACCCACCAGCGGCACCGGCTGCTCTTTAAAACGATTTCATCTTCATTGAGTTATCCCCTAATTCATTAAATTAATAAGTGTTTTAATGGGATGGGAGGATAGAATGGTTAAATGGGCGGAGGCCTTGCTCCCCCCATTATGTGTAGTAAATCCTCTATATTGCTGAGCAATGACCTTGTCTGATACAGGAAACCCTTTAGCAGAGCGCTTGTCAGCGGTGCTAGCACGGTTTTTACTACCTCACCACATTCAATGGGTTAGTGTGTTTTTTCCATTTTTAATAATGGAAAATGTCATAGACGCTAGATACAGGCCTACTATTTACGACTGCTAATCCACGTATTGATCTCCGACTCAAGCCAGCCAACGGCACGGCCTCCCTCTCCCGTTAACTTTCTTGACAACGGGAATCTCCCCTTAGCAATGAGACGGTAGAGTGTTGCTTTTGAGATTCCAGTAAGATGGAGGACTTCTTTGTTACGTAAAATACGATCGTTGTTCATACCTTTGCTCCTTTGAGCTGCTTCTAGAGCAACGGCATTTAAAACAATTGATTTTTAGTCATTTTCTGCATTGAATGACTGTCATTCAGAAATATTGGATAGCAATGACAGTCATTGAATGTCTTACTCTGTGATGACGGTCATAGGAAGCTAGCTATGACCGTCATACACTAGAATCCTTAATCAGGTGATGACCGTCATAGGTAACCTAATCATAAAATGACTGTTATAGGAGTAAGCATGAAGAAAGATAAAGATGGTTCAGAACAGCACACCGTGAAAAAAAATAGTCGTGACTCCCTTGTAGAAAAATTTGGGCCCGTAGCAAACTTAAATTTGCATCTTGACAGCAGGGAGAGGTTAGTCGAGATAGCTCAGTGGCTTGACCGTTTTCACTATGAAGAACTAAAACAAACTAAAGGACATGTATTCCACAAAACAATTAGTAACCTGATAAATATGGTTTATATCGATAATATTTATGAACCCAAAACTAAAGCGGCTAAAACGCTTAAAAAACTTTATGAGAGATATTTTGAGTTAAATAAAGATCCCAGCATAACTTTAATAAAATTAAAAAACACCTTATCCAAAGAATATGCAAAACCTAAAGATATTAGAAAAGGGAAAACCGCTGTTAATGGAAAAGGCTGGTCGAATGATGATCTTGAGCAACTTCAAGATTATCGTTGGATCATCCAAACCATGGAAAATCTAGATGGTATTTCGCGGGAGGAAACTCAAAGTGGGGTCAAGAAGAAATGAGTAAGAAAAATATCACCGACGTATATTAACAAAAAATCAACGTCACAACAGACCCCGCTCAGCCATCGATATAGAGCTACCACCTGCAACAATAAAGTGGTCCAGCACCCTGACCCCCACCAACTCAAGGGCATATTTCAGCTTTAACGTAATATGCTTGTCAGCCTTGCTTGGCTCAGGATCGCCGCTTGGGTGATTATGCACAAAAATGATTGCAGCGGCATTCAACGATAACGCTTGCTTGACGACTTCTCTGGGGTAGATAGCAGTTTCGTTAATCGTCCCTCGAAACAGCTCCTCAAACGCTAACACTTGGTTCTGGTTATTAAGAAACATGCCGCAAAATACCTCATACTCATAGGATGCCAGCTTTAATTTAAAATATTCACGGGTTTGATTGGGTGAGGTTAACTTGGTACGCCGTTTGAATTGTCTGGCTAGCACCGTATTGGCTATATCTAAAATATCTTGTTCAGTAACGGGCTGGTTAATTATGTAATAGCCCTTTTCTTTCGTTGATTGAAATAACATGGCTAGCCTCATCTAAAACGGTCGTTCAATAAAATAGATGGAAGTGGAGAATAGCGTGTGGCGTGTTTTTTGAGGAATTAGTGAGAAGGAGTTGTGTTGCGCTTTTATATTACCGCTACTATCGAAGAAGTAGAAATATTTATTGTCCGCACCAATAATAATTGACCAGTGCTCTTGCGTTCCAATTAATACTACTCGTTGGTAGCAATTATCCGGGCAGTTAATAAAAGCGGAGATATCATTAATAATCTTTTTAGTGCGAAGGTGTGTTTGCTTCTGATAGGGCTTGGTGATAATAACAGGATGGTGTTTGTAGTAATATCCCTGCTGAAGGACTGACTGGATAAGATAATCCATCTCATCATCATCCATTCCGCCCATTAACAGGTCGTAAATATCATAGTGATATTTATACTCCCGTAACAATGCATTAATTAGCGGTTTCCTTTTCACCCGACCATCGTATAAATAAGTCAGTACGTTAACCAAACTATATATACCACATAAACAGTCTAAGTGGCCTTGTTGGGACGCACGTAACCCTCTATTAATTCCCAATAGATAATCCCTTTGTTTGATTTTGAATATACTTTTGATTGATGGAAATAAATAAAATACATTATTGCCACTTTTGGCATTATATCAAAACCAATACTCAAATACAAATAATTCTTATTATCAATTGGTTAGCTTATTGAGAAGCACAATAAAAGCTTTTTGCTGTTCAGGGGTAAGTTTTTCCCATAAGAGATCTAACTGTGCCTTTAACTCTTCGTCTTTTAGACTCTGGTGTACCCCTTCAGACTCCAGCTCGCTATCTTCACCTTGGCTAAGAAAAAACCAGCTAATCGGCGTTTCCAGATAGGCGGCAATGTCAATCAGGTGAGTCACGTTAATCTTATTGGCTCCCCGTTCATAACGTGAGAGCTGCTGCTGAGAAACCCCAATTTTATAAGATAGTTGATCTGCCGTTAGCTTCTTTTCCTTTCGTCGCTGCTGAATGCGCTTCCCGATAAGCTTATCAGCCTCTGTTACCGCGAGTTTTGACATGGTGCCACCTACCTTAGCATTGTGCTTTACCTGGTAAGTGAAATTTTCGGCTACGTTTACACTTGTATAAACATCATTATTAGTGTAACAATAATAAAAATACTCGCTTACGGACATTTCATTCAAAAGGATGGCTTTAAAAGGAGGGAGCGCCTTTGGCTAAGTGTAAATATTGCGGTTCAACGGCAAATGCTGGTCAACCCTGTAGGAAAAGCCCAACGGCTTGTCATGTCGTTGATAACGGGAAACGAAAGTGCATCTACTGTGGTGCCGTAGCGTCAATAGGCCAACCCTGTAAGAAAAGCCCGACAAAATACCATGTCAACGGTAGTTAATACTCTGCTTTTCTGTACGATTAAACGGATTTAATACAATATGGCGACCACGATAAAAGCCGTTGTTGAAAGCTTTGAATACCTGTTCAGTTCCCTCTACCGGCAGGAGTTTGTTAAAACACTGCGCCTGAATGAGTGTAACGAACGGGAACTCTTACCACTGGTAAGGTGCTACCTCTTAGGCTGGTTTGGTGACAACCTGACACCAGAGGTACAGGCACAACTCCCCGGCGCACTCACGGGCAACGGTTACATTGATTTTGTCATTGATGATGTTGCCGTAGAGTTTGCCGTCAGGCGGCCTGATGCCCCTAAAGCGACGCTCTCCGCGTATGTAAACTCGACTGAAATGAAAAAGCTGATGAAGTATGACGGTAAGGCCTTACTGGTGCTGTTTGACTTCTCGGCTACGCCATTTACAGAACAACAGATTGAAGCTTTTCGGGACTGGCCTTCATTGGGGCAGGGAAACCATAAAAAATCCGCTTTCAACGTTGCTTACTTTTACGTAGAGAAACGACGACCGCTGACGCCGGGGAAAATTATCAAGAACATTCGGATAAATTAATTATTTTTATAACAAAGGAAGGACACTATGAGTCTGTTAACCGGTGTAATCATTGGTACTCTTGCTGTGTGTACATGGCAGGTAATTCAGCTTACTCGCCGGGTTGAGAAGCTAGAGGATGCGCAAAACAAGCCCTCAACATCACCGGAAAACAAAACACAGCCACCTCCATCATCAAATGATAATTCATCGGGGTAAGTAAGTTAAATTTCAGACATCGTAATTCACTGAATAAAGTCATTGCCAATAGTGGGGGTAAATATATGTCTGAAAACAACAGTCGAGTAACCAAAGAACTTGGAAATAAAACTGCCAAAATAGATCCGTTATATTGCATGGCGATTAACTTTATTTTAAATCAAGGGTTAAAGTCAGTTAGTGCCAAAGGGATACAACGCTATTTCAATATAGATTATGCCCATGCGATGCGTCTGTATAGGCAAGTTAAACTCAATAACACCCCCATTAAATAAGGAGTTAATATGTCAATTTTCAATAAACTAAAAGAGCATCAAAAAAACAGCGAAGAACAAGCTAACATTGGTTTCCAGACCCTACTTCAGGGAAAGTGGGGATTAGCAAAAACATTCTGGATTTATTGGTTTTTGCTCTCGATTTTTATCGGAGCTCTCTATTTTTTTGTAGAAAAATCATTCCATATTATCCTATTAGATATAGCTTCTATTTATATTGGCATTACCGCTTTTAAAGGTGTAAGAAATACGTTAACAGCAAAAAATAAAGGTTGGTGGGTAACAGCACTCATTATTATTGGATTATTGACCTTTTTAGATATGCTAGGGTTATTGTGGAATTTATTCCAGGATCAGATCATAGCTTACATAGGGTAGAGAAGCACCATGAATAAAATAACCACTTACGCACTATTAGCCTTAACAACGCTAAGCCTCCCCGTACATGGTGCGGTTAAAAAGGGTGATGCTTTGGTGTATAGGAAATCTGATGGCGAAATCGCTATATCTCAAGTACAAGGTCATCCCGATCAGGCTAAATTTGAGATCGTTACCAACGTCGATATGCATGCCTGTAACATTGAAGGCATCGCAGATGCCGTATCTGATAGTAAGGCATTTACCCAGCTCCAATGGCAAGATGCTAATCAGTGCAAAATAACACTTGAGTGGGGCAATAAAAAGGTACAGGTGACGGCTGCGGATGGGTGTAATAGTTATTGTGGGTTGAATGCTGCTAACTCTATATCCGGCGAGTACAGATAACGCCATAGCATTACCATCAACGGCCAAATATAATATTCATTTTTTAGCTGGATAGGCTATGTAGACAGCATAGCCCTTTAGCTTTATTTATTCTTTCGGAATCATTCTTAAAACATCATCACGAGATTCGCTTAAAAGACTCCCAAAAAACATACTTTGCGATGCTGCATATTTTAAAGCTGGCCCTGTGGAATTGTTTTGTTTTAACAGTCGCCGCCTTGCGATATAAGTAGGCTTTATTCTTCTATCAATATCATCCCACCACTCACGCCCATATTTTTTAGTTATTTTTTCTCTTATTTTTTTTAAATAGTCGCTTCTATCGGTTCCGTTGTAAGATGCTAGCAAGCTAGACCAAATCATTCTTTTGTGGATGGGCAATGGATTGTATTCTCTTTCGATTAACTCCTCTCGTACATCTGGATGAATAAGTAGGCTACCGTCAGATATTTTACGTTTTATCCATAGTCGTTCAGCAGATTCGTAGATATGCTTTTTATCTTCTTTTTGTAGCTCCGATGAAGGTATATACCAATGCCAGTCTTCAAGATTATCAATAAGAGATAATTGTTTTATTATGTCTTGGTATTTTTCAGTATTACCCTCACTATGCATATTTACGATCCTTATTGTTACTGAATTTACGGTTTACATGATAGCTTGTTACTTTAATTTCTTCATCGGCACCACATTATAATCCTCACCCTGTTCCAAGGCTACTAACAACGCAGTCCATTGTTCCAGAGCTGTCTTACGCTCTTTGAAGTACTCATAACGGTTATAGATACCTTCAACGCCTTTGATTCGGTGATTCAAACAGCGCTCAGCGACGACAGGATCAACGCCTAAGGCGGCCAAATGCGAGCGACCAGTGCGGCGGAAGTCATGGATGGTGAAATTTGGTATATCAGGGAGGTTACTGCGTACTTTTGCCAGCGCTACGGGTAGGGTGCTTTCCTGAATGTGAGGGATCATTTTGTGCTGCATTTTACGTGCAGGCAAGACCCACTGGCTGTTGAGAGACATTTGGCGCAGTTCTAAAAGCCATTCAACGGTTACTGCTGGTAAAGGGATATCAATAGCATCGCCATTCTTTACCCGCTCAGCAGGTAAATGCCAAATGGCATTCTCTAAATCAAACTCATCCCACCGGGCACCGCACAACTCCATCTTTCTACAGCAGAGAGCAAGTAATAGCTTCATTGTTAGTTCATTTTGACGGGAAAATCCTTTGGTAATCTGCATTGCCTGAAAGAACTTAGCCAGTTCTTCTTGGGTTAGCCATCGTTCACGAGGCTTTTCTTTACCACCAGCATCTGAAGTATCAAAAGCAGTTGTTGGATTAGTCTCTAGAATATGCCGTTTAATGCCGTAGTCAAAGATGCGCCGTGTCCAGCGAAGAACATCATTGGCAACTGTACGAGCACCACGAGCGTTGATTTTCTGGATCATTGCATCAATGTCTCGGGGACGGACGTCTTCAGCTTTAAGATGCCCAATATTAGGGGCAATATCTTTCTCAATACGGCGGCGTAGGATATCCGGATGCTTCCAACGACCTAGTATCTGGCGCTCAAAGTATTCTTGTGCTAGCTCTGATACCTTTAATGCATTCTTTTCTTCTTCTATTTTCTTTATGGCTTGGGCTTTGCGTTCTTGCTTTTCACCAGCTACATCGTGACCTAATGCCACCTGTGCTGAAAGTGATTTAGCTGTTTCACGCGCTTTGGCAAGTGAAAGCTCAGCATAAGTGCCAATCACCATTGCTCGCTGCTTACCCACAAACCGATAGCGAAAGCGCCAAAATGGGATGGCATAGTTTTTAGGAAAACATAGGTACAGTCCATTTCCATCAGAGCGGCCTTCAAAACGCTCTCCTGACTTTATCCAAGCCTTGATCTGTATATCGGTTAATTTAGGCATGTCTCACTCCAATATTACCTTTGTGTGTACATAATCTTCATGTACATATACACCATTATGTACACAAATATGTACACGGTAAATACGCGCTTCAGTGGTATTATATGAGACTTTGTGGAATTAAAAAAGCCAGTATTTACACTGGCTTATAGATTTTTGTGGGGCATTGTGAGACTTGGTGAGTTTAAGTGAAACCCTACTCGATGTTTTGAATCTGCTCCCGCATTTGCTCAATCAACACCTTCAGCTCAATCGCCGACGCCGTGATATCCGCATTGATAGACTTCGACGCCAGCGTATTCGACTCGCGGTTGAATTCCTGCATCATAAAGTCCAGCCGGCGGCCGACGGCCTCTTTCTTTTTCAGAATGGCGTAGGTTTCTTTGACGTGAGCTTCCAGCCTGTCCAGCTCTTCGGCGACGTCGACGCGCTGGGCGAGCATAATCAGCTCCTGCTCCAGTCGGTTGCTGTCCAGTTGGACCGCCGCTTCTTCCAACTTGCTCATCAGGCGCTCGCGCTGCCAGACCAGCACTTCCGGCATGCGCTCGCGCACCTTACCGACTTCGACCATCACGCCTTCAAGCCGCTGCTCAATCAGCGCCTTCAGCGCGCTGCCTTCGCGTTCGCGGCTGTCGATAAAGTCGGTCAGGGCGGTCTCTAACGATGCCATCAGTTCGGTGGCGATGGCGTCCAGATCCTGACTTTTCGCCGACATGACTCCCGGCCAGCGCAGAATGTCCAGCGGGTTGATTTCCCCTTCGTCGCTCTGCATCTTGACCCAGTTGGCGGCCTGCACTAGCTGCTGGGCGAGCTCTTTGTTGAGCATCAGCTCGGTCTGGTAGGCCGGGTCGAGGTCAAAGCGCAGGTTGCATTCGATTTTTCCGCGGGTCAGGCGCGCTCTCAGGCGCTCGCGGATCATCGGCTCGAGGCTTCGGAACTGCTCCGGCAGGCGGATATAGGTTTCCAGATAGCGTTGGTTGACGGAGCGAAGCTCCCAGGAGGCTGAGCCCCATTCGCCTTGGGTTTCGTGGCGGGCGTAGGCGGTCATGCTGCGGATCATAGTCGAGTACCCGATTGAAGAAAATAAGCTCGAGTATATCACCATTTACGGCGGGCGTTGCGATTTGCCGCGCGCGCTTTACCCATTCGCCCGTAGGCATGAGGCCTGAAAATCAGTATAATGCGCGGTCAATAACATCAGCGAACGCCAAAGCCCTTGCCAAAGGCGCACGTAAACGGCCAGCTGAACCCGTCTGACCTAACCTCCGGAGAGAATTTCATGCGTCCAGAAGGCCGAAGTGCACAGCAGGTGCGCCCAATAACCCTGACTCGTCACTATACGAAGCATGCGGAAGGCTCCGTGCTGGTAGAGTTTGGCGACACCAAAGTGCTGTGTACCGCCACCGTGGAAGAGGGCGTGCCGCGCTTTCTGAAAGGCCAGGGGCAGGGATGGGTGACGGCGGAGTACGGCATGCTGCCGCGCTCGACCCACACCCGCAACCCGCGCGAAGCGGCCAAGGGCAAGCAGGGTGGCCGCACGCTGGAGATCCAGCGCCTGATCGCCCGCTCCCTGCGCGCTGCGATAGATTTGAAGCTCCTCGGTGAATACACCGTGACGCTGGACTGCGACGTGCTTCAGGCCGACGGCGGCACGCGCACTGCTTCCATCACCGGCGCCTGCGTGGCGCTGGCCGACGCCCTCAACGCCATGGTGGCCAATAAGCGTCTGGCCAAGAATCCGATGAAGGGCCTGGTGGCTGCGGTCTCCGTTGGTATCGTTAACGGCGAAGCGGTGTGCGACCTCGAGTACGTTGAGGATTCCGCAGCAGAAACCGACATGAACGTCGTAATGACCGAAGACGGCCGTATGATCGAAGTGCAGGGCACGGCTGAAGGCGAGCCCTTCAGCCACGAAGAGCTGTTGACCCTGCTGGAGCTCGCCCGAGGCGGCATAGACACCATCATGGCAGCGCAGAAGGCAGCGCTCGAACGGCAGTGATTTTGAAAAAGGCGACGTAGTCGCCTTTTTTATGACTAATGAATGTAAGACAGAATGAAGCGTGAGGATGCATCGGCTATGAAACACTATCAGCGCCAGTTTATTGAGTTTGCGCTAAACAAGCAGGTTTTAAGGTTCGGCGAGTTTCACCTGAAGTCCGGGCGGGTCAGCCCTTACTTTTTTAACGCCGGGCTGTTTAACACCGGTCGCGACTTGGCGCTGCTGGGCCGCTTTTACGCCTCGGCGCTGGTGGATTCCGGCATCGAGTTCGACGTGCTGTTTGGCCCCGCCTATAAGGGCATCCCTATCGCCACCACTACGGCTGTCGCGCTGTCCGAGCATCACGATATCGATACTCCCTACTGCTTTAACCGCAAAGAGGCGAAAGACCACGGCGAGGGCGGCAATCTGGTGGGTAGCCCGCTGGTTGGCCGCGTGATGCTGGTTGACGACGTGATCACCGCCGGAACGGCTATCCGTGAGTCCATGACGACGATCCGCGCGCAGAATGCAACGCTGAGCGGCGTTCTGATCTGTTTGGACCGCCAGGAGCGCGGAACCGGGGAGCTGTCGGCGATTCAGGAAGTGCAGCGCGACTACCAGTGTGAAGTGATCACCATTATCACCCTGGACGATCTGGTCGAATACTTGGGCGAAAAACCGGAAATGGCGAAGGAACTGGCGGCGATCAACGCCTATCGTGCGGAGTATGGCGTTTAGCTCAGGCGTTATAAAGAGACGTTAAAAAAGCCGATGCTCGAAGCATCGGCTAATCAACGCCAGCGAGCCGTCAGGCTCTCCGCTGGCGCCGTTAGGAATCCATCCCCGTGACTCTTGCCCGCTCGGCCTGCTTTAGGTAGCTGTTGTAGCGCTTTTGGAACCACGCCTTTTGTTCCTCGTTCATATTGCCAATCACTGCCTGAACGTTTACCGGTCTCCCCTGTGCATACATTTGGGCCAGACAGCGTGCCAGAAAGTCGAAATTTTTTACCGACTGTAAGTTTTGTGTCTCCATAGCATACCCCCTTGTCACTTCGTGATTGATGACGGTCATATGCTTTTTCTAACTTTAGTATTCGCCTAAAATCGGCTAATTTATGAACAATACGTGCCTAAGATGCCTTATTTTTCGCCATTTTTTTAACTATGTCTGAAAAAACAAACGCCCTCGTTTAGAGAGGGCGCTCTTCTATGCTATTTCAGCGCGTTGCTACAGCAGAATATCGCACAGCGCCGGGTCTTTCCTGTCCAGATAGTGGATAGACTGGATGCGGCGGATGGTGCGGGACTTGCCGCGCACCATCAGGGTTTCCGTCGTCGCCATGTTGCCGGTACGCTGGATGCCGCCCAGCAGATCGCCCTTGGTGATGCCGGTAGCGGAGAAGATGATGTTGTCGTTGCGGGCCATGTCGCCGAGCTTCAGCACGTCGCCGGGAGTTAGCCCCATCTTGCGGCAGCGCGCCAGCTCTTCTTCGCCGATGCGGCGGTTTTCTTCCGTGTCGCCCTTCACCTGATGGCGAGCCAGCAGGCGGGCCTGCATGTCGCCGTCCAGCGCGCGGATCACCGCGGCGGAAATCACGCCCTCCGGCGCGCCGCCGATGCCGTACATCACGTCAACTTCGCTGTCCGGCATGCAGGTAAGAATTGAGGCCGCTACGTCGCCGTCAGGAATGGCGAATACCCGCACGCCCAGCTGCTGCATTTCGGCAATGATTGCGTCATGGCGCGGCTTGGCCAGCGTGATGACCGTAAGCTTTTCCAGCGGCTTGTTGAGCTTGATGGCGATGCGCTTAAGGTTTTCCGTCAGCGGCAGGTCCAAGTCGATGGTGTCCTTGGCGCCGGGGCCGACGACCAGCTTTTCCATATACATGTCCGGCGCGTGCAAAAATGCGCCCTTTTCGGCGACGGCCAGCACCGCCAGCGCGTTGGCCTGACCCATGGCGGTCATGCGGGTGCCTTCGATGGGGTCAACCGCGATGTCTACCGCATCGCCCTGACCGGTACCTACTTTTTCACCAATATAAAGCATCGGCGCTTCGTCAATTTCGCCCTCGCCGATGACGATTTCACCGTCGATGTTGACCTGATTCAGGACGATGCGCATCGCTTCAACGGCGGCGCCGTCGGCCTTGTTTTTGTCACCGCGCCCAAGATAGCGGTAGCCGGCCAGTGCGGCGGCTTCCGTTACGCGGGAAAATTCGATTGCCAGTTCACGTTTCATGTCAGGGGTCCGTTACGTTTTGGTTTTAAAAAGGGGGGAAGAAAAATTGGGCGAATTTTATCACAGTCCCGCAGGGATATTGGAGAATTCTCCATAACCGGCGGGAGAATTTTCCATAAAAAAGCGGGCCCGCGAAGGGGCCCGAAAACAGAGATGAAATAGTCTCTAGATTTTAAGTAATTACTCGTGCTCTTCCCAATCGCGGGCGCGAGCGACGGCCTTCTGCCAGCCCTTGTAGCGATAGTTGCGCTCGGTGGTTTCGATACCCGGCTTAAAGGTGCGCTCGATTTCCGCCTTGCTTTTCACTTCGTCCAGGTCGTTCCAGAAGCCGACGGCTAATCCGGCCAGGTAGGCGGCGCCTAGCGCGGTCACTTCGCGAACGGCGGGGCGCTCAACCGAGGTGCCGAGAATGTCGGACTGGAACTGCATCAGGAAGTTGTTGGACACCGCGCCGCCGTCGACCCTCAGGGCCTGAAGGCGAGCGCCGGAGTCGGCCTGCATGGCGTCCAGCACGTCGCGGGTTTGATAGGCTATTGATTCCAGCGTGGCGCGGATGATGTGGTTAGAGTTTACGCCGCGCGTAAGGCCCAGGATGGCGCCGCGGGCGTACGGGTCCCAGTACGGCGCGCCCAGGCCGGTAAAGGCGGGAACGACGTAAACGCCGTTGCTGTCTTTGACCTTGGTGGCGAAGTACTCGGAGTCCATCGCGTCGCTGAACAGCTTAAGCTCGTCGCGCAGCCACTGGATGGAGGCGCCGCCGATGAACACTGCGCCTTCCAGCGCATAGTTCACTTCGCCGCGCGGGCCGCAGGCGATGGTGGTCAGCAGGCCGTGATCGGACTTCACGACGTCCTTGCCGGTGTTCATCAGCAGGAAGCAGCCGGTGCCGTAGGTGTTTTTCGCCATGCCCGGCTGGACGCACAGGTGGCCGAACAGCGCGGCCTGCTGGTCGCCCGCCATCCCGGAGATAGGAATACGCGTTCCGCCCTTGCCGCCGATGTTGGTTTTGCCGTAAACCTCAGACGACGGACGAACGTCCGGCAGCATGGCGCGCGGGATGTCCAGCACTTCCAGCATCTTGTCGTCCCAGTCCAGCGTTTTGATGTTAAACAGCATGGTGCGGGAAGCGTTGGTGTAGTCGGTGACGTGGGCGCGGCCCTGCGTCATGTTCCACACAAGCCAGGTGTCTACGGTGCCAAACAGCAGTTCGCCGCGCTTGGCGCGCTCGCGGGCGCCTTCGACGTTGTCCAGGATCCACTTCACCTTGGTGCCGGAGAAGTAGGGGTCAACGACCAGGCCGGTGTTTTCGCGGATGTAGTCGGTCATGCCGTCTTTTTTGAGCTGCTCGCAGATGCTGGCGGTGCGGCGGCACTGCCAGACGATAGCGTTGTAAATCGGCTTGCCGGTTTCTTTGTCCCAAACGATGGTGGTTTCACGCTGGTTGGTGATGCCGATGGCGGCCACCATGTCGGAGCTGATGCCGGTTTGAGCCAGAACCTCAACCAGAACGGAACTCTGCGTCGCCCAAATCTCCATCGGGTCGTGCTCGACCCAGCCCGCGTGCGGATAGTGCTGGGTAAACTCCTTTTGAGCCACGCCGATCACGTTGGCGTCGTGATCTAGAATGACCGCGCGTGAACTGGTAGTGCCCTGATCGAGCGCGACAATGTATTTTGGTTCAGTCGTCATTTGGAATACTCCGTTTATTGACGTTAAAGCGGCTAAACGTTGGCCGAAATGCGTTCGGCCGAACGGAAGCGTGTTTTATCTATTCATCAATCTTGCAGGCGTCGCACGGCAGGTTGCGGCCGATAAATATGCGATAGCCCATAGCGCCAGCGCAGGCGCCGAGGATGGGTCCGACGATAGGTATGATGAAGTAGGGGATATCGCGCCCTCCGGTCAAGGCCATATTGCCCCAGCCGGCGACGTAGGCAAACAGTTTTGGTCCGAAGTCGCGAGCGGGGTTCATGGCAAACCCGGTGAGCGGCCCCATAGAGGCGCCGATGACCGCGACCAGAATGCCGATAAGCAGTGGGGCCAGCGAGCCGCGCGGTACGCCGTTGCCGTCGTCGGTCAGCGCCAGAATCAGGCACATCAGTACGGCGGTGATGACGAACTCAACGCCGAAGGCCTGGAAGACGTTAATGGCCGGGTGAGGATAAGTGGAGAAGGTTCCCGCCAGAGATAGGCTCTCCACGCTGCCGCGAACGATGTGCTGGGCCTGCTCGACTTCGTGGAACAGGCTGAAGTAGAGGGCATAGACCAGAGCAGCGCCGCAGAACGCGCCTGCGGTCTGAGCGATAATATAGGGAACGACCTTTTTCTTGTCGAAGCAGGCGAACAGCCACAGCGCAATAGTTACGGCCGGATTAAGGTGCGCGCCGGAAACGCCGGCGGTTAAGTAGACGCCAAGGGCCACGGCCAGGCCCCAAATGATGCTGATTTCCCATTGACCAAAGCTTGCTCCGGCGACTTTCAGCCCGGCGACGCAGCCGATACCGAAGAACAGAAAAAGCCCTGTTCCAAGAAATTCAGCGATGCATTGCCCTTTTAGCGTTGGGCCTGTGGTTTGACTCATAAGCATTACCCCGTGTTGGGAAAAGTAGGTAAGAAGTAGTGTTAGCCACCTAATATTTCCTGACTTGTTACTGCCATTGTTACCGTCAGGTTATAAATTAATAGCGGTGGGGAACTGATTTTATCGTTATCGCGCCATATCGAAAAATAACGAAAGTGTAATTCTGTGTATTCGGTCAAATAATTGATCTTTTTTGTTCGAAAAGTGATGGGTGCAATCCACTTTATGAATGCAAATGGATGAAGACGAGCGTCTTTTCTATTTTTTGGCGCGTGAAGCGCATTTTGTTAAGTTAAAATTTCTGAACATTCGCGCTTTCTGAGGGTCTATGGCTGGACAGCGTACGGTCAGGTTAATACAATCGGGTGAGTGAACCACTAACGGAATATGCTCGTCTATATTACCGCTAGCGACCGTTAATGATTTTCGATTTTCCGCTTTGCGGTTATGTCTATATGAGGACGAAATAATGTCATTTGAAGTGTTTGAAAAACTGGAAGCTAAAGTCCAGCAGGCGATTGATACCATCACCCTTTTGCAGATGGAAATTGAAGATCTGAAAGCGAAAAACAATACGCTGGTTCGCGATCTTGATGCGGCTGCCGGCGGCCGTGAAGCGTTGGTAAACGAAAACGCGCAGCTCAAGCAAGAACAACAGGCCTGGCAGGAGCGTCTTCGTCTCCTGTTAGGGAAAATGGATGAAGTAAACTGATTAAGGTTTGCCTTTCTTCCAAATGAAAACGCCGCGTTGTATAACGCGGCGTTTTTCTTTATTCGGTGATGCGGCAGACGCTTTCGCTATTCAATATCCAGCGGCTCTTCACAAAGAATGATGCCGGTATTGTCCGCATAGAGGTGATCGCCGGAGAAGAAGGTGACGCCACCGAAGTTGACGCGAATATCGCTTTCCCCAATGCCCTGGGAGTCCGCGCCGACGGGGATGGAAGCTAACGCCTGAATGCCGATGTCCAGCTCTTCAAGCTCGTCTACCTGACGCACTGCGCCATAGACCACCAGACCTTCCCACTCGTTTTGCACCGCCAGCCGCGCCAGTTCCGCGTCGATGAGCGCTCTGCGTACGGAACCTCCGCCGTCAATCAGCAGAATGCGACCCAGACCGTTTTCTTCCAGCAGCTCGTAAATCAGGCCG
This sequence comes from Leminorella grimontii, assembly GCF_039789245.1. Taxonomy (NCBI): domain Bacteria; kingdom Pseudomonadati; phylum Pseudomonadota; class Gammaproteobacteria; order Enterobacterales; family Budviciaceae; genus Leminorella; species Leminorella grimontii. The sequence goes on from NZ_CP146357.1 coordinate 196,383, forward strand.
TTGTCTTCGAAGCACTTGATGGTGGTTATCTGCCCGCCGAAAGAGGGGCGCCCGCCGAAGTTGGAAAACAGCGGTTCCACAACGTTGACTTCTTCGTGGTAAATGTCACAAAGCTCGGAAGTATCATATTTCATAAATATCGTCGCCTGTTGGTGTCGTTGGTTTACCGTCGGAAATGCCAGTATAGCCCACAGCTTAAGCGGATAGCAAAGCCATCCGCCTGACTTTGGGGACATAGTGCAAAATTGGCGCGTTTAGCTGAGCACGACGCCGATGGCAAAAAGGATGTTGGTCAGCAGCGCGCCCTTAACCATTTGCTCAAGCATCGGGCGCATGGCGATTGCCGTTTGTTCGTGGAGCACGTATACCGCGTGGCGAAACAGCAGCGGGGCCGCCAGAATGAACAGCCAGCCGCTCCAGCTGCGCAGGTCAAACAGGGCGAACAGCACCAGACAAAGCAGGGCGCCTGCCAGCAACAGGAAGTGATAGCGCCGCGCCCATACGGGGCCTAAGCGCACGGCCAGCGTATTTTTGCCGTTCATGCGGTCGTTATCGATATCACGCAGGTTGTTGATGTTCAACACCGCGACCGCCAGCAGGCCGCAGGCCGTTGCGGGCAGCATGACAACCGTGTCGAACGTGCCGGCCTGAAGGTAGTAGGTGCCGGCTACGCTCAGCCAGCCAAAGAAAATCAGTACGGAAATGTCGCCAAGTCCCATATAGCCGTAAGGCTTGCGTCCGACGGTATAGGTGATGGACGCGACGATGGCCAAAAGCCCGAGCACCAAAAAGCCGATAATGTCTTCCGGCTTTTGGCAGGCAATGGCGATAAGGCCAATGCCGGAAAGCACCGTCAGGCCGATGACAAGCCACAGCGCCCGCTTCATTTGAGGCAGGGTGATAAGCCCCTTTTGCATGCCGCGGTTGGGGCCGATGCGCGCTTCGGTATCGCTGCCCTTCACGGCATCGCCGTAGTCGTTCGCCAGGTTAGATAGAATCTGCAGCAGCGCAGCGGTTAAAAGCGCCATAAGCGCAATGCCCAGGCTAAAGTGGTTCATCCAGGCGGCGAGTGCGGATCCCGTAACGATCGAGGCTAAGGCCAGCGGAAGCGTACGAGGCCGCAGGCTCTCAATCCAGGCGGTAGCTTGACTTGTTGAGTGAGTTTGGCTCATGGTTTTTAAATATAAACTTCAGTGCGTAATGAACAGCTAACCGCTAATTATACGCGTATTATAGGAAAATTAACGAGAGCTTGCTTTGATTCCGGGGCATATCCGCCAAATAATTCGTCCATAGAGGCGCAAATGGACTTAGGAGCAACGTATTTTAGTGATAAAACCGGGAAAGCGGGTAAGTTTACGGGAAGCGGGGGCTTCCCGTAAATAGCAGGGAGAGATTGGTTATAGAATAAAGCGGCTCAGGTCCTCATCGGCCACCAGTTCGTCCAGGTGATCGCCGACGTACTGCGCGTCGATAGTGATGACCGCGCCGCCGCTCTCGCTGGCGTCGTAGGAAATTTCTTCCATCAGGCGTTCCATAACCGTATGCAAGCGACGCGCGCCGATGTTTTCCGTACTTTCGTTAACCTGCCAGGCGGCTTCGGCGATGCGGCGAATGCCGTCAGGCTGGAAGTTCACCGTTACGCCCTCCGTCGCCATCAGCGCTTTGTACTGTTCGGTCAGCGACGCGCTGGGCTCGGTCAGGATGCGCTCAAAGTCTTCCGTCGTCAGCGCCTGCAGCTCAACGCGGATGGGCAGACGTCCTTGCAGTTCAGGGATCAGATCGGATGGGCTTGCCGTCTGGAACGCGCCGGAGGCGATAAACAGAATGTGGTCGGTTTTTACCATACCGTGCTTGGTCGAGACCGTACAGCCTTCCACCAGTGGCAGCAGGTCGCGCTGAACGCCTTCGCGGGAAACGTCCGGCCCGGAGACTTCGCCGCGCTTACAGATTTTATCGATCTCGTCGATAAACACGATACCGTGCTGTTCAACGGCGTCGATAGCCTGCTGTTTTAGCTCTTCGGGGTTAACCAGCTTACCGGCCTCTTCTTCGATAAGCGCCTTGAAGGCGTCCTTGATCTTCATCTTGCGCGGCTTCTGCTTCTGGCCGCCGAGGTTTTGGAACATGGACTGGAGCTGGTTGGTCATCTCTTCCATGCCCGGAGGCGCCATGATTTCAACGCCCATCGGCACTGCGGTCAGCTCGATTTCAATCTCTTTATCGTCCAGCTGGCCTTCGCGCAGCTTTTTGCGAAACGCTTGACGGGCGGTAGAGCTTTCCTGATTGCTTTCCGTCTGGCCCCAGTTGTCGCGGGCTGGCGGGATAAGCACGTCTAAAATACGCTCTTCCGCCAGCTCTTCGGCGCGGTAGCGCATCTTTTCCACCGACTGCTGGCGCACCATCTTAACGGCCGCATCGGCAAGATCGCGGATAATAGAGTCAACCTCTTTGCCGACGTAGCCCACTTCGGTGAACTTGGTCGCTTCAACCTTAATAAAAGGCGCGTTGGCGAGTTTCGCCAGACGGCGGGCGATTTCGGTTTTACCGACGCCGGTAGGCCCGATCATCAGAATGTTTTTGGGCGTCACTTCGTGGCGCAGCTCGTCGTTAAGCTGCATGCGGCGCCAGCGGTTACGCAGCGCGATGGCCACGGCGCGCTTGGCTTTGCCCTGGCCGATAATGTAGCCGTCGAGTTCGCTGACTATCTCGCGAGGAGTCATTTCAGACATGATACCGATCCTTATTCTTTAGAGCTGAGTTCTTCAATCGTTTGGAAACGGTTGGTATAGATACAGATGTCGCCGGCAATGGACAGCGATTTTTCGACGATGTCGCGCGCGCTCAGGTCAGTATTTTCCAACAGCGCTCTGGCGGCGGATTGCGCGTAGGGGCCGCCGGAACCGATGGCGATCAGGTCGTTTTCTGGCTGCACGACGTCTCCGTTGCCGGTAATGATGAGCGACGCGGTTTCATCCGCAACGGCCAGCAGCGCTTCAAGGCGACGCAGCATGCGGTCGGTCCGCCAGTCTTTCGCTAGCTCCACCGCCGCTTTGGTCAGGTGGCCCTGATGCATTTCCAGCTTGCGTTCGAAGCGTTCAAACAGCGTAAAGGCGTCCGCAGTGCCGCCGGCAAAACCGGCGATAACGCGCTCGTTGTACAGGCGACGGACTTTACGGGCATTCCCTTTCATTACGGTGTTGCCCAGTGTGACCTGACCATCACCACCTATTACCACATGACCGTTACGGCGGACGCTTACAATTGTTGTCACGTGTTTATCCTCGCTAGCTGATAGGAAAAGAGGCCTGCGTTAAATGGAGCAGGGTATTGGAAATGTAGATGGGGAAGCGAAGCGGGGATTTCAACCCTAGCGCGCGAACAATCTTTTACCCTAAGCGGGCGTAGCCACGCTGGCCCGTCGGATGTTCCTACCGGGCCATGATTAGCAATTAATTGAAATAAAAGGGCTAGTTTCCTGCTGCAACGGGAATGCAGCTGCCCATTCCGGCGCTTTTCAGCCGTTGTAAAGTTTTGTCTGCGCCGTCCCGATTAGAGTATGGACCAAGTATGACGCGATTCCACCCGCCGCTGGCGCTAATGCGGCTCTCAAAGCCCGCAAACGCGAGCTTCACCTTTACCGAATCCGCCTGCTCTGCGGTACGGAAAGAGCCACACTGGATAGTCCAGCGCTGATTTTTAGCCTGCGCGGTAGTTTGGACGGTCGGCGCCGGAGGCGTCGTTGATTTGGGCGCGTTGGACTCCGTCGCGTTTAATGCAGGCCTGCTGCCGCCGTCTCTGGACGTCGCCGGATTAGTGGCTGCCTCGGTGCGGGGTTGAGACGCAGGCGGCTTTTGCATATCGGACTGGATCTGCTCCAGCGCCTTACGCTGTTCCGCCGTGAGCTGCGGCTGCTGTGAAAGCGGCGGCTGAGCGGCTCCCGAGTTTGGCGAGTTGGTTACCTGGCGATTTTCCAGTTCTTCAATGTAGGTCCAGCGGTTGGTCGGCCTTGGCGGCAGCCCGTTGCCTTGCGTTGCGGCCGGGCCGCTCGTCTGCGGTTCCGGTACGGATTTATTTTGCGTAATGTAGTAAAGGCCGCCGGCGAAGACGACCAAAACGGCAACGGCGAGCACAATCATCAGCTTAGAAGCCGCTCCCGATGCGCTTTTTTTCTTTTTGCTTTTACTGTTTTTTTTGCCCCGCGAGCTTGAACGGCCGCGGCTGACGTAATCTCGTTGTGCCACTATGACTCTTGTCTATTGTCGAAAATGAATAAAACGGTGCCTTATAGTACGTAATATGCAAGACCTTGGCTAGATTGTGTTTAGTTACCTAACGTTACCACCTCGTTTTTACCGGGCGCGGCTATAGCGATGCCGTGCTTTCGCGAACGATAAGCTCGCTGTCGAGCAGCACAGAGTTTCTTTTCGACGGGCTTCCTCTCAGCTGTTCCAGCAGCATTAGTACCGCCTGCTGGCCTATTTGGTAGCGCGGCTGGGCAACCGTGGTTAGCGGCGGGTCGGCGTATCTTGCCAGGGCGATGTCGTCAAAGCCGATGATAGAGAGATCCTGCGGGATCTTTAACCCCTGCTTTTTAGCCTGATGGATTGCGCCGATGGCGACGATATCGCTGTGGCAAAAAATAGCGCTGGGCGGCTGGGGGAGCGCCATGAGCCGAGACAGCGCGCTGGCGCCGCTTTCAAACGAGAGAGGACCTTCCAGAATGTAGCTTCTCTCTATTGCAATGCCGCCGCGCTGGAGCGCCTGAACGTAGCCCTGTTGCCGATAGTGGCTCAAATGCAGGTGCGCCGGGCCGCAGATGCAGGCGATGCGGCTATGGCCGATGTGTTGTAAGTAGCTTACTGCGTTGAAGGCTGCGGTCAGGTTGTCTATGTGAATCGTCGGCAGCTTTAGCTCGGGCAGATATTCGTTGGCCATGACCATCGGTGGGAACTGCGAGCTCTCTTCAGCGCTCAGAGCGAACGGGAAGTTGGCGCCCAGAAGGATTGCGCCGTTGGCCTGTCGCATGATGGTGGACAGCGTTTCCCTATCGACCGGCTGGCGTCGGTTGTCCAGAAACAGCACGGTATAGCCGAATTCCGCCGCCGTTTCCTGGATCCCCTGCATTACGTCGGTTGAAAAGGGATCGGTAATGTCCTGCGCCATCACCAGTAGAACGCGGTTGCCCTTTTGGCGGGCGCTTTTAGTTTGCGAGGCGGGAACGTATCCCATCAGGGCGATGGCCTGTTCAACCTTATCGCGCGTCTGTGCTGAGACTTTGTCCGGCATCATCAGCGTTCTCGAAACGGTCGCCGTCGAGACACCGGCGTGCGCCGCCACGTCTTTCATCGTGACGCCCGCAAGCGTTTTTAACTGTTCCAAGATAGGGTACTCCCAGAGAGATTCAGCGCTATGGCTTTTATCACCTACCGTTTACTCGAATTATTTAGAGTAATTATCAATAGTTGTAAGCGATTTTTCTTCTAAAGAGTATGCACTTGCTAAGTTTTTTAGAGCAGGCTCCCAATAATATGTGGACTAACTCTCTATGGGATCGACATCCAGCGTCCATTTTACTTTGGGCGCCTGCGGCATGGACGAAATCTGGCGGCGCAGCTCGCTCAGGATCTGCTGTAGCCGCTGTCTGGATGGGTGTTGTAACAGCAACTGCCAGCGGAAGCGTCCGCCTCTTTTAGCCGCCAGCGCCGGTACCGGCCCCAGTACCCAAAGGGCGCCGTCCTCCGCCTGTACGGCGGACAGGCGTTCGCGCAGCTGCTGTAAGAACTGACTGGCCTGGCGATTATCGTGATCGTCGGCGCGGAACATGGCGTGATGGGTGAACGGCGGTAAAAACACCGTTTTTCTTTCCGTCAGCGTCTGCTGGGCAAATGCGTCATAGCCCTGATGGAGAAGCGTTTGCAGCAGCGGATGGTCAGGGTGGTGGGTTTGCAACAGCACTTCCCCCTGTTTTCCGGCGCGGCCCGCGCGGCCGGACACCTGCGTGTAAAGCTGAGCGAAGCGCTCCGCGGAACGGAAGTCGGCGCAAAACAGCGCCCCGTCGACGTCAATCAGGCCGACCATAGTGACGTCGGGAAAGTGGTGGCCTTTAGCCAACATTTGCGTGCCGATCAGAATGCGGGCTCCGCCCCGGTGAATATCGGAAAGATGCTGCTCTAGCGCCCCTTTTCTGCTGGTGGTGTCGCGATCGACGCGGGTGATGGGAACGTCGGGAAACAGCTGCGCCAGCTCGCTGTCGAGCTGCTCGGTACCCACTCCTACCGGTACCAGATGGGTGGAGCCGCACTGGGGGCACTGGTAGGGGATTGGACGCTGGCTGTCGCAGTGGTGGCAGCGCAGCTGACGCTGGTTTTGATGCAGCGTGTAATACTGCTCGCAGCGTGGACATTCGGCGATCCAGCCGCATTCATGGCAGAGCAGCGCCGGCGCGTAGCCCCGACGGTTGAGAAACAGCATGACCTGGTTGTTGGCCTTCAGGTGCTCCCGCATGCGCTTTAGCAGCGGAGCTGAAAGCCCGGCGGTCAGCGTCTGGCCCTTTAGGTCAATCAGGTGCTGTGTTGCCGGGCGGGCGCTGCCTGCGCGTAGGGTTAAGCGCAGGTGGCGATATTTTCCCGATTTGGCATTGTGCAGGCTCTCTACCGCGGGCGTGGCCGAACCAAGAACGATGGGAATATGTTCCTGGTGCGCGTGCAGCACCGCCAGATCCCGGGCGTGATAGCGCCAACCTTCCTGCTGCTTGTAGGAGCTGTCGTGCTCTTCATCGATAATGATGATGCCCAATCGTTCAAACGGCGTGAAAAGCGCCGAGCGGGTGCCGATGACGATAGCCGTTTCTCCTCGCCGCGCCCGCAGCCAGACTGCCAGCCTTTCGCTATCGTTAAGGCCGGAGTGAACGACGTCGACGGGGGCGTTGAAACGCGCGCGAAAGCGGGCGATGGTCTGGGGAGTTAGTCCGATTTCCGGCACCAGCACCAGCGCCTGGCGTCCCTGAGCGAGCACGTTTTCCAGCACGCTGAGGTAGACTTCCGTTTTCCCAGAACCGGTGATGCCTTCCAATAGCCAGACGTTAAAACCTCGGTCGTCGCTGCGAATAGCGCCGACGGCGGTGGCCTGCTCGGTATTGAGCTTAAGCCGTTCTCCCGTGACGGCGTGTGACGCCAACCAGTGCGTCGATGCCGGCGCCGTAGGCTGGAGTTCAGCCAGCCCCTTGTCTTTTAACGCTTTAAATGCGCCTTCGTTCAGGTCCAGCTCGGCGATTTGATGGCGATAGATGGGGCTTTTTCGCAAGGCCGCCAGCGCCTGCTGTTGCTTGGGCGCGCGCTTGAGTTCGGACAGGTCGACGGCCTGGCCGGCCTCCGTTGCCAGCCATCGCCAGATAGGCGGCTCTTCGGCCGGTTTTCCCTGCCGCAGCAGCACCGGCAGCGCGTGAAAAAGCACTTCGCCCAGCGGAAACTGATAGTAGGACGCCGCCCAGTTCAGAGTTTTCCAAAGCGTAGGCGTAAACAGGGATTCGTTATCAATAAGGTGATGAATCGTCTTTAGCTGCGAGAGAGGGTAGTCGCTGCCTGCGGAGTTTGCGACAATGATGCCGATAGCTTTCCTTGGCCCAAAGGGCGCGCTGACCCTGGCGCCGACGATCGCCTTTTCCCCTTCGGGAAGAAGATAGTCGAACGATCTGTCCAAAGGTACGGGGAAAACGACCTTAACAACGCGCATGCCGAGGCTGTCCTGACGATTAAAAAACGGTGAAGCGCCACAGCATAACATAAGCTGCCGCAACTGCCGAATGCCTTGCCGCTTGCGTGGTTCATCTCTAGCCTGTATAATCTGCGGCCTTTGATTCTCAATGAGGGTCAAACCACTCACCCATTATTTATCTCGTATGGTGTACGGCAAATCGGTGACCGTATAGCGATACGACTTTAGAGAGGTTTCATCATGAAACAAGGTATCCATCCAGAATACAAAGAGATTACGGCAACCTGTTCTTGCGGTAATGTCATCAAAACTCACTCAACCGTAGGTCACGACCTGAACCTGGACGTATGTGGCGAATGCCATCCGTTCTACACCGGCAAGCAGCGTGACGTTGCGACCGGCGGCCGTGTCGATCGCTTCAACAAGCGTTTCAATATGGTTGGCGGCTCTAAGTAATATTTACTTGAGCACGAAAAAAGGCGCCGCGATTCGGCGCCTTTTTCATTTTTACTGATTCTGTCTATTCGTTCTCACTTAAGCTTAAAACGGCGCCGAGCAACGTCCCGCAGCCGCTGCGTTATTTATTTTTCTGCGGCCGCGACGCTTAAGATTAATAATCCCACGTATCGGGATCGAGACCTTTCTCTCTCATCTGCACTTTCGCCACTTCCGGAATTTCATCGCTGCGCTCTTTGCGAAGATCGTTATCGTCCGGTAAAGGCTGGCCGGTAAACGCGTGCAGGAACGCTTCACAAAGCAGTTCGCTGTTAGTCGCATGCCGCAGATTGTTGATCTGGCGGCGAGTTCGTTCATCGGTCAGGATTTTCAAGACTTTCAGCGGGATGGATACCGTGATCTTCTTGACCTGTTCGCTTTTTTTACCATGTTCAGCATAGGGGCTGACATATTCGCCGTTCCACTCAGCCATGGGGCACCTTAATCATTGACCTTCTGATAGTTTGAAAGTGAGTTCACAGGGAACACACTTTACCGAGTTAATATCTATACCATGACAATTTTAGCGGATATTTTTGCTATCCTCAATCTACACGGCAAGAAGTTTAGACGTCTGGAAGTATTGACGTCTATTGTTTTCGATATTATCTTATCCGCTATTGTTTATGATTCCTTTCATAAGGGGTAGTTCAGGTGACGCGCAAACAGGCAACCATAGCGGTACGCGGCGGGCTCAACTCAGATGAACAGTACGGCTGCGTTGTTCCTCCGATCCATCTTTCCAGCACTTATAACTTCATCGATTTTAATCAACCTCGCGCTCATGACTACTCTCGCCGCGGCAATCCGACCAGAGACGTTGCTCAGGCCGCGCTGGCCGAGCTGGAGGGGGGGAGTCGGGCAGTTTTGACCGGCAGCGGCATGTCGGCGATTCACCTTATTTGCACCGCGCTGCTTAAGCCAGGCGACCTGCTTGTGGCTCCTCACGACTGCTACGGCGGCAGCTACCGGCTATTTGACAGCCAAACGCGCCGCGGCGCCTATCGGGTACTGTTTGTCGATCAGGGTAATGATGAGGCGCTGGCGCAGGCATTGGCGCAAAAGCCCAAGCTGGTGCTGGTGGAAACGCCAAGCAATCCGCTTTTGCGGGTGGTCGATATTGCGAAAATCTGCCATGCCGCCCATCAGGCCGGAGCGCTGGTCGCCGTGGACAACACGTTCTTAAGCCCGGTGTTACAGCAGCCGCTGGCGCTGGGGGCGGACATCGTGCTGCACTCCTGCACTAAATACCTTAACGGCCACTCCGACGTGGTGGCGGGCGTTGCGATCGTGAAAGACGAAGCGCTGGGAGAAGATCTGGCGTGGTGGGCGAATAATATCGGCGTGACGGCGGCGGCGTTTGACAGCTACCTGCTGCTCAGAGGCCTGCGGACGCTGGCTCCGCGTATGAAGCAACAGCAGCAGAACGCGCTGGACGTCGTGGCCTATCTGCAAACCCAGCCGCGGGTGAAAAAGCTGTATCATCCCTCTTTGCCCGGCAATGCGGGGCACGACGTCGCCCGTCGACAGCAGTCCGGTTTCGGCGCCATGCTGAGCTTTGAATTTGACGGCGACGAAGCGGCGATGCGGCGCTTTATCAGCGCGCTGAAGCTGTTTACACTGGCGGAATCGCTGGGCGGCGTTGAGAGCCTTATTTCCCACGCGGCGACGATGACGCACGCGGGCATGTCTGAACAGGCGAGAGCGGCGGCGGGAATATCAGATCGGCTGCTGCGAATTTCGGTAGGAATTGAAGACGGCGATGACCTGATTGCCGATTTGGAACAGGCGTTTAAAGCCTAAGTCAAAGGGGTAAGTAATGAGTATTTCGGGAACCGCCGGCCTTTCGGCCAGCCGCCAACTGCACAAGTTTGGCGGCAGCAGCCTGGCTGACTGTAAGTGCTATCAGCGCGTTGCGGGCATTATGGCGGAGTACAGCCGCGAAGGGGACATGATGGTGGTATCCGCGGCGGGGAACACCACTAACCAGTTGATTAAGTGGTTACAGCTTAGTCAGCATGACAAGATTTCCGCTCATCAGGTACAGCAGGATCTTCGCCGCTATCAGAGCGGACTGATAAGCGGGCTGCTGCCGGAAGCTGAAGCCGCGGAGCTGACGACGCGGCTGATTGCCGACCTCGAGCGGCTGGCCGCGCTGCTTGACGGCGAGATGACCGACGCGGCGTATGCCGAAGTGGTCGGGCACGGCGAGATTTGGTCCGCGCGCCTGATGTCTGCGGTGCTGAACCAGAAAAAGATGGCATCCGCCTGGCTCGACGCCCGCGACTTTCTGCGCGCAGAGCGTTCCGCACAGCCGCAGGTGGATGAAGGCCGTTCCTATCCTTTATTACAACAGCTTTTAACTCAGCATCCCGGCAAGCGGCTGGTGGTGACCGGCTTTATTTCCCGCAGTGAGGCGGGGGAAACCGTACTGCTGGGCCGCAACGGCAGCGACTACTCGGCAACCCAAATCGGCGCGCTGGCCGGCGTAGATAAAGTCACCATCTGGAGCGACGTTGCCGGGGTCTACAGCGCCGATCCCCGTAAGGTCAAAGACGCTTGCCTGCTGCCTCTACTGAGGCTGGATGAAGCCAGCGAGCTGGCTCGCCTTGCCGCGCCGGTGCTTCACGCCCGCACGCTGCAGCCGGTTTCCGGCAGCGATATCGATCTCCAACTGCGGTGCAGCTATCAGCCGGAGCAGGGTTCAACCCGCATTGAGCGCGTGCTTGCTTCGGGCACCGGCGCAAAAATTGTCACCAGCCACGACGACGTTTGCCTGATTGAGCTACAGGTTGAACCGCAGCACGACTTTGTTCAGATCCATAAAGAGGTGGAACGCATTCTTAACCGCGTTCAAGTTAAGCCGTTGGCGACCGGCGTGCACGCCGACCGCAGCCTCCTTCAGCTGTGCTATACGTCTGAAGTGGTCAACAGCGTACTGAGCATTCTGGGCGACGCGCGGCTGCCGGGGCGGCTTCAGCTTCGCGAAGGGCTGTCGCTGGTGGCGTTGGTCGGCGCGGGCGTGTGTAAGAACCCGCTGCACAGCCACCGTTTTTATCAGCAGTTAAAAGATCAGCCGGTCGAGTTTATTTGGCACGCCGAAGACGACATCAGCCTTGTGGCGGTTCTCAGGGTTGGGCCGACGGAGCACCTGATTCAGGGGCTGCACGCCAGCCTGTTTCGCGCCGAGAAGCGTATAGGGCTAGTGCTATTTGGCAAAGGCAACATCGGTTCGCGCTGGCTCGAGCTGTTCGCCCGCGAGCAGAAGAATATCTCCGCCCGCACCGGGTTTGAATTCTTGCTGGCGGGCGTGGTGGACAGCAGCCGCTGCCTGCTTGACTACCAGGGGCTGGATGCCAGCCGCGCTTTGGCCTTCTTTAACGATGAGGCGCAGACGCTGGACGATGCGACGCTGCTTGGCTGGATGCGCGATCATCCGTTTGACGATCTGGTGGTGCTGGACATTACCGCGAGCCAGGAATTAGCCTCTCGCTATCTCGATTTCGCAAGCTATGGTTTCCACGTCGTCAGCGCCAACAAGCTGGCCGGCGCGTCTTCGGGCGACGAGTATCGCCAGATCCGCGACGCCTTCGCCAAGACCGGTCGCCACTGGCTTTACAACGCTACCGTAGGCGCAGGCCTGCCGATTAACTATACCGTGCGCGATCTGCGCGACAGCGGCGATACCATCCTCTCTTTAAGCGGGATTTTTTCAGGCACCCTTTCCTGGCTGTTCTTGCAGTTTGACGGCACGATCCCGTTCTCCGAGCTGGTTGAACAGGCGTGGCAGCAGGGGCTGACGGAACCCGATCCCCGCGTTGACCTGTCCGGGCAGGACGTCATGCGCAAGCTGGTGATCCTGGCTCGCGAAGCGGGCTACGACATCGAGCCGGATCAGGTGCGCGTTGAGTCGCTGGTGGCTCAGGACGCTCAGGAAGGCTCCGTAGACCACTTCTTCGAGCAGGCAGAGACGCTGAACGCGCAAATGCTGGAGCGTCTGGAAGCGGCGCGCGAGATGGGGCTGGTGCTTCGCTACGTGGCCCGATATGAAGCGAACGGCAAGGCGCGGGTCGGCGTGGAGGCGGTGCGGGAGGATCATCCGCTGGCGTCGCTTTTGCCGTGCGATAACCTGTTCGCTATCGAGAGCCGCTGGTATCGCGACAATCCGCTGATTATTCGCGGTCCCGGCGCCGGGCGAGACGTGACGGCCGGGGCAATCCAGTCTGACCTCAACCGGCTGGCGAAGCTGCTGTAGCGTTGTTTCGACGCTCTTATAAAACGCCCGGCGGCATCGGCCTCCGGGCGTTTTTCCATTTATTGCCTATTATCTTTATTTTTACTGTTGACAGCCTCAGCAACTTCAGTCATCTTATTTGGATGTTTAGACGTCTAAACGTTCAGAAGTATAATTATAGCAAACACGACAAAAACAGGGTGGATGGATATGAGCTTTTTTCATGCTAATCAGCGGGAAGCGTTAAACCAGAGTCTGGCGGAAGTGAACGGCCAGATTAACGTCTCTTTCGAGTTTTTTCCGCCGAGCACGCCGGAAATGGAGCAAACGCTGTGGCAGTCTATTGACCGCCTGAAAACGCTGAAGCCCAAGTTCGTCTCCGTCACCTACGGCGCCAACTCCGGCGAACGCGACCGCACCCACGGCATAATTAAAGGCATCAAAGAAAAGACCGGGCTTACCGCCGCGCCCCACCTGACCTGCATCGACGCCACGCGCGAGCAGCTTTTGGACATCGCTAAAGACTATTGGAACAGCGGCATCCGCCACATCGTCGCGCTGCGCGGCGATCTGCCGCCGGGCGGCGGCCAGCCGGAAATGTACGCCGCCGATCTGGTTGAGCTGCTAAGGGGCGTCGGAGATTTCGACATTTCGGTCGCCGCCTACCCGGAAGTTCACCCCGAGGCAAAAAGCGCTCAGGCGGACTTGATCAACCTTAAGCGTAAAGTCGACGCTGGCGCTAACCGCGCCATTACGCAGTTTTTCTTTGACGTGGAGAGCTACCTGCGCTTTCGCGATCGCTGCGTGGCGACCGGCATCGACGTTGAAATCGTGCCGGGCATTCTCCCGGTGTCCAACTTTAAGCAGCTCCAGCGTTTCGCCAAAATGACCAACGTGCGTGTGCCGCAGTGGATGAGTCAGGTGTTCGACGGGCTGGACGACGATTTGGAAACCCGCAAGCTGGTGGGCGCTTCCATCGCCATGGACATGGTGAAAATCCTCTGTCGCGAAGGGGTGAAGGATTTCCACTTCTATACCCTGAACCGGGCCGAACTGAGCTATGCGATTTGCCATACGCTGGGGGTAAGACCGGTGTGAATTATCTCATCTGAAACTATTTTGTTATACTTGGACGGCGCTTTTCTTAAATGAGAGCGCCGTGTGCTTTTAGGGAAATTTTGTCGATAAAAGTACCAACATATAACTTAATGAAAGGAATCAAATAAATGAAAAAATGGTTCAGCCGTTTGTTTGGGAAAACTGCGGCTATGTCTTATGTTGATTTCACCGATCATTTCGCCAAAGCGTTGCGTCAGGCTCAGCCAGATTTGGAAGTAACGATTGTTACGGAAGGAGAGATTCGTATCGAAAACGACCAAGGGCTGTTTTTCGTTATGCATCTTGATAATGCTTTTTCCCACTACCAATCTCATCCTGAAACCCTTTCCGGTATTGTTGAAATGTTTATTAAGTCCATCGCTCAGGCCGTGCAGCCAGATGGAATGGCGTTACAGGCCGAGGGGCGTATTATTCCGGTCATTAAAAACAAAGGATGGCTGGAGGACGTCCGGCGACAGCTAAGCCAGCTGGAGTCAGATCCCACCGCGTTGGAAGCCTCGTTAGACTACGCCTACGAAGTATATAATGATGAGCTGCTGGTGGTTTATGCAGAAGATCGTGACGAGAATATGCGTTATCTCATGCGCAGCGAAATCGAAGCGTTGGGGCTTTCGCCCGATGAGGTGAGGGAATTGGCGATGACTAACCTGCGAAGCTGTGTGTCAGAAGTGAGCGTCGAGCATACGTCAACGTTCTCCGTTATCTCGGCAGGAGAAACGTATGAAGCCAGCATGTTGCTGATGGACGAGCTGTGGGATAACGAACAGTTTGCCCCAGGCGAAGGTGAACTGCTGGTCGCTATTCCCTGCCGCAGCATGCTCATGTTCACGCGCAATGAGCCGGAAAAGGCCAAAGCGCTGCGATTGATGGCGGACGTTGTGTACAAGGGGGAAGACTATTCTCTGACCAATCGGATATTCGTTCGCCGCGACGGCAAGTTTATACCGTTTGATTAAGGCATCTGCGATGTTGTTGGGGCTTTGCCGCGATCCATCGGGACTTAACCGCCGCTGTCGTCAGCGGCGGTTAAGAGTTTGGCCTTTGGTCTGATTACTTTTTATGTTTCCTCAAACCGAAGCGCAGCGGAACGCTTCCTCCACCGCCATACGGCAGCCGTTACCAGCAGCAGCTCCAGCACAAACGACCAGTTCAGGATGAAATTCAACCACCACGGATGATATCTGCCCTCAATATGAAACAGGGAGAACGGCCGGTCGATAAACGGCATCAGCCACCAAACGTCGCCGACGATGCTGTCCAACAGCAGGTGAACGAATCCATTGAGGCAAAACGCCACGGCCAGCACCGCCGTTGACTTCTTCGGCGTCAGCCGGAACCAGACGAACGCTATCGCCAGCAGCCCGGCCCAAACGATCGGGTAGTGGGTAAAGTAGGTGTGGTGATGATGCTGACGCTGGTCGAACAGGTAGAAATAGAGCAGATCGATATCCGGCGCAAGCGCGCCAACCATGCACCATCCTAAAAAGCGATTTACACTATCTTTGGCAACGCCAAGCTTTTCTACCAGCGTTGTGCCGATTAAGTAACCGGCGGGAAGATGACCAATAAACATAGTATCCTTACCGTTTGGAGTTTTTACCGTTTCTTGGCTTACCCTAGCCGGGTTCGGTGAAGTCTGGATGAAAACGCGCAATAAATAGGGAAGCATAGAATGGCGCACCGTTGGTGGAAGGACGTTTTGGATAGTGCCCAGAGCTGGCAAGGCTTGGAATTGACGATAGGCGTCAGCGAACGTTCTGATAAAACCATGGAAATGGTCAGCGGTCATCGGGGCCGCATGTCGCTGTGGATCGGCGGCGAGCCGCTGTTTTGGGCTACCGTGCTGGAAGATCACTCGGGCGTATGGCTGGTGATAAATGAGGATCATCGGGTGCAGTCGACGCTGCTGCCGCATGTGGCTTCCGCTGACGTCGAAGCGGCGAAGCGTGTCGATCCTGCGCAGAGGATGGCATGGTGGAGCCGCTATTTCGCCGAGCGTTTGGCCGACGTTGAGTCTCCTTTGCTATCGGCAGGTCGGTGGCGGTTGCTTCCTATGTACTATTGCCCTCCTTCTTCTCCCTATAAGTTTAATCCGCCTCAGCCCGTTGAAGAATGGCATTTTAAATCGCCCACTCTGGATTCATCGCACGACTTTTGCTGGACGCTCTATGGTGAAGATTTTTCCGATTTACTCAATCTGGAATGCGTATCCTTCGTCGACTGGTGGTGGGGCGGCTATTTGCTACGGGGCCGCTACGCCGTTAGGCCGGACGATGGTCGACTTAAGTGGTGGCGTAAAAAGTGCCGGGAAGGCAGCCTGCCGCCGGTGCTGGTGTGGTATATCGCAGGGATTGCGTCATACGTTATTCTGGACGGCCACTGCCGCTTACAGGCGGCGATCGAAGAGGGCGTTCCCCCTGATTTTCTGATGATTACCGAGATGTCGGAGAGTGTGATTCCGCCCGATCCGGAACATCAGGCGCGGATCGTCAAGGCAATTGAGCGGCAGCTTGAGAAACCGGAAAAAAACGTAGACAGCATTAATAAGGCGCTGATAGGCCTGTATAACGACCGCTACAGCCATGGGACTACCCGCAGCCGCGCGATTTTAGGCAGCGGCGAATCGTGGGAGCGGGAAGTGCGGGAGTATTTAGCTCGGCACGGGCTGGATGATTTTCTTGAACGGATTTTAAATCGGGTAGAGTAAGCAGGCCGCTCTTGCGAGCGGCCTTTCTATACAAGGCCTCGAACTACCCCGTATTGCGCATCCCTGCCGCAATCCCGGCGATCGTCACCATCAGCGCCTGCTCAACGCGCGGATCGGCGGTTTCCTGCTGGCGGGAACGGTGCAGCAGTTCAACCTGCAGTACGTTCAGCGGGTCGGTGTAGATGTTGCGCAGCGAAATCGACTCGGCGATCCACGGCAGCTTTTCCATCAGCTTCGTGTCGTGAGCCAGCGTGAGCACCACGTCAATGTCTTCTTCCAACTGGGTCCGAAGCCGCTGTCCCAGGCGCCACAGGTTTTTGTCCACCAGCCTCAGGTCGTAGTACTCCGCCAGCCACAGGTCGGCCTTGGCGTAGACCATCTCCAGCATGTTGATGCGGGTGTTGAAGAACGGCCAGTCGCGGCACATGGCTTCCAGTTCCTGCTGCCTGCCGTTTTCAATGGCGTGGCGCAGTGCGGCTCCGGCCCCAAGCCAAGCGGGGAGCATCAGGCGGTTTTGCGTCCAGGCGAAGATCCAGGGGATGGCGCGCAGGCTCTCAACGCCGCCTTTCGGGTTTCGCTTGGCGGGGCGAGAGCCGAGCGGGAGCCTGCTTAATTCCTGCTCCGGCGTTGCCGAGCGGAAGTAGGGGACGAAGTCCGGCTCTTCGCGAACGACGTTGCGATATTCTTTGCAGGAGTAGGCTGACAGTTCGTCCATGATGGTGCGCCACTGCGGCTTCGGATCCGGCGGCGGCAGCAGGTTGGCCTCCAGGATCGCGCTGGCGTAGTTGGTCAGGCTGGCGACCGTCACTTCCGGCAGGCCGAACTTGAAGCGGATCATTTCTCCCTGTTCGGTAACGCGCAGGCCCCCCTTAAGCGAGCCAGGCGGCTGAGACAGCAGCGCGTCGTGGGCCGGCGCGCCGCCCCGACCGATGGTGCCGCCGCGACCGTGGAACAGCGTCAGCTCGACGCCAAAGGCTTCGCAGGTTTTTATCAGCGCTTCCTGCGCGTAGTATTGCGCCCAAGAGGCGGCCAGCACGCCGGCGTCCTTCGAGGAGTCGGAGTAGCCGATCATGATCATCTGCTTACCGCCGATAAAATTGCGGTACCAGTCGATGTTTAACAGCTGGGTCATCACGTCGTTGGCGTTGTTCAGGTCGTCCAGCGTTTCAAACAGCGGGCAGACCGGCAGCGCGAAGTCGCAACCTGCCTCTTTTAGCAGCAGGTGGACCGCCAGCACGTCCGACGGCGTGCGAGCCATGGAAATCACGTAGGCTGCGATGGAGCCCCTGGGCGCTTTAGCGATGACTTTGCAGGTATCGAGAATTTCCTGCGTTTCGGCGCTGGGCTGCCAGTCGCGCGGCAGCAGTGGGCGCTTGGACTGCAGCTCTTTGACCAGAAACGCCTGCTTTTCCTGCTCTGACCAACTGTCGTAGTCGCCGAGCTCAAGATAGTTCGTCAGCTCGGCTAAGGCGTCGCTGTGGCGGGTACTTTCCTGACGGATATCGATACGCACCAGCGGCAGGCCGAAACAGCCGATGCGGCGCAGGGTGTCCAACAGCTGGCCGTTGGCGATAATGCTCATACCGCAGGCCTTTAGGGACTGATAGCAGGCAAACAGCGGCTCCCAGAGCTGCTCGTTGTAGACCAGCAGATCGTCTGGGCGGGCGGCCCGCTCGCCGTTGACGCGGGCGGTCAGGTAGGCGTGAGTGGAAATCAGCTGCGCGCGAAGCTTTTTCATAATCTCGCGGTAAGGCTCTAACACGTCATCGCCGCCCGCCATCGCCCTCAGCTCCGGCGTACAGTCGGACATCGACAGCTCGGACACCAGCACCTGGACGTCGTTTAGGAACAGCTCTGCGGCCTTCCAGCGGCCGTACAGCATCACGTGTTCGGTAATTTTGGCGGTGACGTTGGGGTTGCCGTCACGGTCTCCTCCCATCCAGGAGGTGAAGCGCACCGGCACGGATTCGACCGGCAGGTGCTGGCCAAAGGCTTCAACCAGCTGGTCGTTGAACGCGCGCATAAAGGCGGGAACGCCTTCCCACAGGCTGTTTTCCACCACGGCAAAGCCCCACTTGGCTTCGTCAATCGGCGTCGGTCTGAGCTTTCGGATCTCATCGGTATGCCACGACTGGGCTACCAGCTGGCGCAGGCGGCGCATGATTTTGTCTCGCTCGTAGTCGGCGAGATCGTTGTGGTCGAGCTGGCTTAAGCAGTTATTGACCTCAACCAGCTTGTGGATCATGGTGCGGCGAGCGATTTCCGTTGGGTGGGCGGTCAGCACCAGCTCAATGGAAATCTGTTCGATGGCCTTTTTAATTCCCGCATCGTCGATGTGCTTTTCCCTCAGGCGGCGGAACAGTTCGGCAAACGCTTCTGGGTTGTTCGCCGCTTCGCCGTGGGATGAAATAGTGTGGTACTGCTCTGCCGTGTTGGCGAAGTTAAGAAACTGGTTAAACGCTTTGGCGACAGGCAAAAGCTGTTCGTTAGACAGGTTTTGCAGCGTAGACAGCAGGGCCTGACGATTTGCTTCATTGCCTGCTCTGGAGGACTTTGACAGCTTACGGATGCTCTCCACTCGGGAGAGGATCTCTTCTCCCAGCGCGTCTTTTATCGTGTCGCCAAGCAGTGTGCCGAGCATGCTGACGTTGCTTCGCATTGCGGAATATTGTTCGTTCATGTGTCTCCAGCCCGGTTAGTGTCGTTTGGTTTTATGGATAGTTATGAAGATTGCTGCGTTGTCGATCTATTTTGATCGCTAAAGTTAGAGTTGTATCACACAAAATACGTATTTCCACCCCTTTGTTGAATCCTTTAAGCATTTCTTATCAATAGGCGAAGTTAACAAAAAAATCTACTTATCAGGATGAAAAGGCGGAAATAGGCTACCCGCCCGAAGGGGCGGGAGCCGCGCTTATGCCGTACGGCAAAAGTGGTGAATAAGCTGCGTGAGCAGCGCACGCGTGGGCTGAATAAAGGAGGTTGCTAAAAACTCGTCCGGCTGGTGCGCCTGTTCGATAGAACCAGGGCCAAGCACCAGCGTTGGGCATACCTGCTGAAGGTAGGGCGCTTCGGTGCAGTAGTTGACGGTTTGGGCCCGGTCGCCGACCAGTTTTTCTACTACCTCAACCAGCGGCGCGTGGACGGGGCACTCGTAGCCGGGAACGGAGGCGTGCAAAGGCTCAACGCTGACGCGCCCCGGAAAGCGCTGGCTAACGGGCTCCAGCGTCTGGCTTATCAGCTCATCGACGGATGCCAGCGTCATACCGGGCAGCGGCCGCACGTCAAGGTGCAGCTCGCAGCAGGCGCAGATGCGGTTTGGCGCATCGCCGCCGTGAATATGGCCGAAGTTCATGGTGGGATAGGGGATGGCGAACGCTGGGTGGCTATAGCGCTCTTTCAGGCTGTCTCTGAGCTGCATCAGGCGGCCGATGGCGTCATGCATGATTTCGATGGCGTTGACGCCGCGATCCGGATCGCTGGAGTGGCCTGACTGCCCGACAATGCGTACGGCGTCGGCCATGTGGCCCTTGTGAGCGCGCACCGGTTTGAGCGACGTGGGCTCGCCGATGATGGCGCAGTCGGGCTTAATGTTAGCGGAGGAGGCGAAGTAGCGCGCGCCGGCCATCGAGGTTTCTTCGTCGGCGGTGGCCAGCACATAGAGCGGGCGCGTCAGCTTGCCCCTGTCGATATCCCTAAGCGCGTCAAGAATAAAGGCGAAGAAGCCCTTCATATCGGTGGAGCCCAGGCCGTAAAGCCTATTGTCGTGCTCCACGAGCTTAAAGGGATCGCGGCTCCAGCGGCCGTCGTCAAACGGCACGGTATCGGTATGGCCGGTCAGCAGCAGCCCGCCGGGCCCTTCGCCGAGCGAAGCCAGCAGGTTGTACTTATTGCGCGTCTCCGGCACCGGCTGTACGTCAACGCGAAATCCCAGAGACTCGAACCAACCGGCTAAAAGGCCTATCAGCGTTTCGTTGCTTTGGTCGAGCGAAGCATCGGTAGCGCTGATGCTGGGGGTCGCTATCAGCTGGCGATAGATCTCCATAAATGAGGGAAGCTGGTTATTCACTGCAGACCGCCTTTTAAGTTATTTTTGGAGTATAAATCCAATATAAATTCATTTTTATTGCATAAAAATACATTAAGCCCTTGTCTAAGGGAACAGAATTTCGTACCTTAAACGTCATTGTATTCACATTACCGTAAGCGCACGGCGATTGCCAAATGCGCCGGGCGTACAGACAGGTCTATCTTCTATGCTTAAAACCATTATTGTAGGTGCCAGCGGCTATACCGGCGCGGAGCTGGCGAGCTATTTGCGGCGCCACCCGAACGTTCAGCTTGAGAGCCTGTGGGTATCGGCGCAGAGCGCCGACGCAGGGAAAAAGATCTCCGATTTACATGCCCAGCTTAAGGGGCTGGTGGATCTTCCCCTCAACCCGTTGGACGACGTCGCCAAGGCTGCCAAGGGCATTGACGTGGTCTTTTTGGCGACGGCGCACGAGGTCAGCCACGATTTGGCGCCGCAGTTTTTGGCGGCCGGCTGTGCGGTGTTCGACCTGTCGGGGGCGTTTCGCGTCAATCGCCCTGATTTCTATACGCAGTATTACGGCTTTACCCATCAGCATCAAGGCCTGCTGGCGGAAGCGGTTTACGGCTTGGCCGAATGGCAGGCGGAAAAAATCAAGCAGGCTCGCCTGGTGGCGGTGGCCGGCTGCTATCCTACCGCGTCACAGCTGGCGCTTAAGCCGCTGGTGGAGGCAAACCTGTTGGACGAGCAGCAGTGGCCGGTGATTAACGCCGTCAGCGGCGTCAGCGGCGCCGGGCGCAAGGCGAGCATGACCACCAGCTTTTGCGAGGTGACGCTACAGCCTTACGGCGTGTTTACCCATCGCCATCAGCCGGAAATTGCCGCCCATCTGGGAATTCCGGTTATCTTTACCCCCCACTTGGGCAGCTTCCCGCGGGGCATTCTGGCGACCATTACCTGTCGGCTTAGGCCGGGCGTGGGCGAGGATGAGGTCAGAAGCGCGTTTTATAGCGCCTATCACAATAAGCCGCTGGTGCGGGTCTATGAAAAGGGCTTCCCGGCGCTAAAATCGGTTATCTGCCAGCCGTTTTGTGATATCGGCCTTGCGGTGGACGGCCAGCATCTGATCGTCGTAGCGGCGGAAGACAACTTATTAAAAGGCGCAGCGGCCCAGGCCGTGCAGTGCATGAACCTGCGCTTTGGTTTTGACGAAACGCAGTCCTTGATTTAGGGAGAAGGCAATGAATCCGTTAATTATCAAACTCGGCGGCGCCCTGTTGGACAGCGATGAAGCGATGGCGCGCCTGTTCTCTGCACTGGCGGCCTATCGGCAAAAGCATCAGCGCGAGCTGGTGATTGTGCACGGCGGCGGCTGCGTGGTGGATGAGCTGATGAAAAAGCTGGCGCTGCCGGTGGTTCGCCGCAACGGTCTTCGGGTGACGCCCGCCGATCAGATAGGCACCATTACCGGCGCGCTGGCAGGCACCGCGAACAAAACCCTGCAGGCGGCGGCCAGAAAGCACGGCATTGAGGCGGTCGGCCTGTGTCTGGCTGACGGCAACATGGTGGAAGTACGCAGGCTGTCTGAAGATCTGGGCCACGTGGGCGAAGCGACGGTGGGGAGCAAAGGGCTTATCCAAACCCTGTTGGCCGGCGGCTTTCTGCCCATCGTAAGTTCCATCGGCATTACGCCCGAAGGCGAGCTAATGAACGTCAACGCCGATCAGGCGGCCACCGCGCTGGCGGCGACGCTGGGGGCGGATCTGGTGCTGCTTTCCGACGTGAGCGGCATTCTGGACGGTAAAGGCCAGCGGATCGCCGAAATGACGGCGGAAAAGGCTGAAAAGCTGATTGAACAGGGGATTATCACCGACGGTATGGTGGTGAAGGTCAACGCGGCGCTGGACGCGGCCCGAGCGCTGGGCCGCCCGGTAGACATCGCCAGCTGGCGCCATGCGGAGCAGCTGCCCGCGCTGTTTAACGGCGTGCCGGTGGGCACCCGAATTTTGGCGTGAATAAGAGCCAGCCCCATTGGGCTATTTTATTTGTCATTTTGAACCTGGGCAGTGCTCGCAATCCTCACGTACTACGTGTACGCTCCGGTTGCTGCGCGCTGTCCGTGTTCAAAATTCCTGCAACAATATACGCCTAATGGGGCAGGCTCTAAGAAAGCGATTAACGTTTTACCGCGAAGGCGTTATGCTTTGGCGAATACAAAAGCCCGGGGCGATAGTGACTATCGCCCCGATTTTTAGGAGTAGAAAGCGATGGCATTGTGGGGCGGCAGGTTTAGTCAGGCGGCGGACGACCGTTTTAAGCAGTTTAACGACTCTTTACCTTTCGATTATCGTCTGGCCGAGCAGGACATCATCGGCTCCGTGGCGTGGTCAAAGGCGCTGGTGACGGTGAACGTACTGAGCGCACAGGAACAGGCGGCGCTCGAAGCGGCGCTAAATGAGCTTTTAGCCGAGGTGCGCAGCGCACCGCAGGCGATTTTGGAAAGCGATGCGGAAGATATCCACAGCTGGGTTGAGCAGAAGCTTATCGGCAAAGTGGGCGACCTGGGCAAGAAGCTTCACACCGGCCGCAGCCGCAACGATCAGGTGGCGACCGACCTGAAGCTTTGGTGTAAGGATCAGGTCAACGTGCTCTTGACTGCGGTGAGAGAGCTGCAGCAGGCGCTGGTAGCCACCGCCGAGCAGAATCAGGACGCCGTGATGCCCGGCTATACCCACCTTCAGCGCGCTCAGCCGGTCACCTTCGCTCACTGGAGCTTGGCCTACGTGGAGATGCTGGCGCGCGACGAAAGCCGCCTTCAGGACGCGCTTGAACGCATGAACACCAGCCCGCTGGGCTGTGGCGCGCTGGCGGGAACCGCTTATGCTATCGACCGCGACCAGCTGGCCGGCTGGCTGGGCTTTGGCGCAGCTACCCGCAACAGCCTGGACAGCGTCTCCGACCGCGATCACGTGCTGGAGCTGCTTTCTATCGCCTCTATCAGCATGATCCACCTGTCGCGCTTTGCCGAAGACATGATTTTCTTTAACAGCGGCGAATCCGGCTTTATCGAGCTGTCCGACCGCGTAACCTCCGGCTCTTCGCTGATGCCTCAGAAGAAGAACCCGGACGCGCTGGAGCTGATTCGCGGCAAGTGTGGCCGCGTACAAGGCGCGCTGACCGGCATGATGATGACCTTAAAAGGGCTGCCGCTGGCCTATAACAAGGACATGCAGGAAGACAAAGAGGGCATTTTCGACGCGTTGGACACCTGGCTCGACTGCCTGCACATGGCCGCGCTGGTGCTGGACGGCATTCAGGTGCGCCGCCCGCGTTGCCAAGAGGCCGCCCAACAGGGCTACGCCAACGCGACCGAGCTGGCGGACTATCTGGTCGCTAAGGGCATTCCGTTTCGCGAAGCGCACCACATCGTCGGCGCGGCGGTGCTCGGCGCAATTAAGCAGGGCAAGGCGCTGGAAGCGTTACCCCTTGATGCGCTGAAAGCGTTTAGCCCGGTGATTGAGGAGGACGTTTACCCGGCGCTGTCGCTGGAGTCCTGCCTTGAGAAGCGCTGCGCCAAGGGCGGCGTTGCGCCGTCGCAGGTGGCGCTCGCCATTGCGCAAGCTAAAGGGCGTTTGGGGATGTGACCTTTTGATAGGTTAAGAAAAAGCCCGCGCTTCGTTTGAACCGCGGGCTTTTTTACGAGCAAAAATTAGAAGCGGTAGCCTACGCCAACGTTAAATCCGTTGATCGAGTAGCTTTTGCTGTCAACGTCCAACTGGGAGCCTTCATAACCCGCGTCAATCGTCAGGTTCGGCATCGGATTGATTTGCACGCCAGCGCCGTACATGAAGGAGGTTTTGGTTTCGCTGCCGCTGACCTTGCCAACGTAGTCAGGCGTGCCGCTGTAGTAAACGTTGTTGTACCAGGTGCTGGAATAGCTGACGTCGTTAACGTTAAAACCTACCAGTCCATAAATACTGAACATGTCGTTAATACGGTAGGCTGGACCCACGCCCAGAGAGTAGTAGTCAATGTCGCCTTTGTTTTTTACCGCGTCATAGTCTAACCGATACTCGTTTGAGACATCGCCGCTCATATAGGTAAACGATGCGATAAGGCTTAACGGAGAATCCCACTCATAGCGATACTTGACGTTAATACCGTCAATATCGTCGAAGTCCTGAACGTCGCTTTGCGCATAGCCCAGCGTGACGGTATGTTCACCCGCGCTGGCCGTGCCGAATGCGTTAAGAGAGAAAAGTACTACAGCGGCTAAAATCGCCTTCTTCATTGCCATCATCCTTAATAAAAAAATAGTAATAAAAGTCGATAATCGACGATGGTTATTATATTTTTATTGTTGTGTAAATTAAATAACTAATTGATGAAAAATGAAAAAATTCTATTTAGTGGAGGGGTTACGCAAGAAGCCCCGCCAACGGCGAGGCGATAATTGAACGTCTATATCAGCCGTAGAATAAATAGAAAAGCATTAAGGAAATCATTCCGCCGGTGAGCTTTTTATATATAAATAAAATAAACGTATTTATAGCAAATAAAGACAGCGTATTTTTTATCGTGCCGTTTCTAAATAAGTACGTCGCCGGCAGAGCCAGCAGCAGCGAGTTAAATAGCGTCACGATCGTAATATAGTGGGGAAGCGATAGCTTTTCGATCATGGAGGGGACTGATACTATCGTCGACGTTATTCCATAGGTAACGGCAGAACAGGCAAGCGAGGATATTGCGCCATAGAGGAAAGCAACCGCATGCCATTTTTTTAAATAGAGCCTATGCAGTAAAAAGAATATTAGCCCGGTTGAAACCGCGCCAACGGCCAAAGAGGCAATAGTGAAGGTTAGTCGTGTTGTATCCATACTGATTCTCTTTCAATTATTCCATTAATAGTGCCCTGCTCCGGGCGATTTCTATAGCAGGCGACCAAACGCCGCCCTTTTACTCACTTTGATTACACAGCGTCAGCTGCCCCGGCGACAGCTCCGGCGCGACGCCGTCTTTTAGCACGACCCAGTTGAAGTAGTTGGGCTCTTTCGCCAGGTCGTTAAGCTTACGACTGTCGTAAAGCGACTTAAGGTGCTGATATACCCTGAGATGTGCGTCGTCAATCTTTCCCTCTTTGGCCTGCTTGAAAAAGTCGGCGTTGATGAGCTCGCGTGGGATCATTTGCTCAACGGTGACGATGATACGATCGCCGTCTTTTCTTTCAGAGCGGATTTTGTAGGTGATTTCCCCGTACAGGTACTGGCTGAGAGCGTAGTACTCGTTGTCCGGAGGCAGCGGGTTATGTTCCAGCATCGCCAGCTTATCTATTCCGCCAGGGCACTTGGCGGATATGCTGGGAGACAGCAGATGGCTATCGCGCGTGTTGAGATAGCCCATCACTTTTTCTCCTGCGGTTTGCTCGCAGGCGCAGAGTAATATTGCACTAACGAACAAGAGTAGACATTTTTTCATTGTGGGTCTTGAGCGGGTTTAAATACTGGCGGTGATAATAGCCGCTTTAGCGCGCCTTGTAGAGAACGTATATCAAAGAAACGCTGCTTTTTTGGACATAAATGCATCAATTTCGCTTTATGAAATTTTTTCAAACAATTCTCATTACCGTTTATGTATGATGTGGATATTCCTCTTTCATCAATATCAGGACGTTAATAATGAAAAAGCCGTTTACCGTTTTATCTGCGCTGCTGGCGTTTACGCTGTCAATGGCCGGGCAGGCCTATGCGCATGAGGAGCATGCGAATCACGGCGAGAGTAAAGCCGTCAGCAGTGGGCCGAAAGCAGGGGAAGAGCGTCACTATACGAAAGGGATAGTCAAGCAGGTGGATGCCGACAGGGGCCTTATCATTATTCATCATCCGCCGATTGAGAGCCTGGGTTGGGAAGAGATGACGATGCCGTTCCCGATTGTCGATAAGGCGCTTTTACAGGGGATTAATGAGGGTGATAGCGTGGCTTTGGAGCTTACAATGCCAAACGACGTGGCGACGATAGATAAAATCAGCGTGGTGAAGTAGCGTCGGCTCGATTGAAAATATCGGTCTGCTTGACACTCCAAAAGCGGCTTGCGGTCTTGAGACTGAGTTCTTATAGTGCGTAGGTGCATTTTTGCGCTTCTGAACGAGGGATCCCATGAAGCTTACCGTTTTGCTCGACAATAATACCCTTATCGATCGCTATCTGGTGGGAGAACCGGGGGTGTGTTATCACATCGAGGTTGATGGTCATCGCGTTCTGCTGGACACCGGTTACTCCGACGTCTTTATCACGAATGCGCAAACGCTGGGCGTCGATCTCCAGGGCGTTGAGGCTATCGTACTTTCCCACGGTCACAACGATCACACCTGGGGGCTTGGGCACCTGATGCAGTATTTCGATCGCAGCGACAGGCCGGTTGAACTGCGCATTAAGCTTATTGCCCACCCGGATGCGTTTATCGCCAAATATCACGGCGACAAGGTGATTGGCGTAAACTTTCCGCCGGACTGCTATGAAAACTATCTCGATAAAGTCGTCACTAAAGCGCCCTACCGCGTTACCGAGAACCTGATCTTTTTGGGCGAAATCCCTCGCGCAAATGATTTTGAGGCGCAAAGGCCGGTCGGGCAGGTTAAGGACGAAAGCGGCGGCCTGGTTGGCGACAGGGTTTTGGATGACAGCGCGCTGGTCTATACCGGCAAAGAGGGCATCGTGGTGATCACCGGCTGCTCCCATTCCGGCATCTGTAACATCGTAGACTACGCCATCGCCGTTACCGGAGACGATCGCCTACAGGCGGTTATCGGCGGATTCCACCTGCAGAAGGCGGCAGACGGGCTGATGGCTCGTACGGTGGAGGGCCTAAGGCGACATGCTCCCGATACGCTTTATCCGTGCCACTGTACCGACCTGAACGCGAAGGTAGCGCTGGCCGGCGCGCTGAACGTTAAGGAAGTTGGCGTCGGCAGCGTGCTGAATTTTAGTTAAGACAGGTTAAAACAGGAACAGGGTATCCACTGTGGAAGATTTAGTGATAAGAGCCGCGCGCGCCGAAGACGCAGGCCGGTGCTATGACATTGAGATCGGTGCGTATGAGGGCGATGAAGCGGCAACGCTTGAAAAAATCACCAAGCGGATTGCGGTTTATCCGGAAGGATTTATCGTTCTGGAGTCGCCTGAGGGCGTGGTCGGCTTTATTAACAGCGGCTGCGCCTACGACGTTGTGATGTCTGACGAAGAGTTTAAAGAGCTGGTGGGGCACGATCCGCAGGCGCCCAACGTCGTTATTATGTCGGTCGTGGTTCACCCTGATTCTCAGGGAAAGGGGTACTCATCCCTCCTAATGAAGGCGTTTATTGAGCGCATGGCTGATATGGGGAAAAAGACCATTCACCTGATGTGCAAGGAGCGTCACGTCTCGCTGTATGCTAAATTCGGCTTTAGCTACGTCAGGCCCTCTGAGTCCGATCACGGCGGCATGGCGTGGCATGAAATGGTGATGACGCTCTAGGCCGAACGCCGATAAACCCTAACTAGTGGCCGTGAAACTGCCCCCAGAGGGTGACCAAAATCCAGGCGGCGATCCCCCAGGCCAGGCAGGCCATCAGCAGCGAAGGCACCAGTCGGAAGTGGCCGACCAGCGCATACAGCGCGACCAGATAGGTCAGCATTGGGATGGTGGCAAAGCCGCTAAAGAGGATGGTTTCGCGCAGATCGGCGACCGGGCGGCTTGAACCGACGCTGTAGTGGGCTATAAGCGCAAAGGTGGGAAACAGCGGCGCAAGCCCGGCGATATAGTAGTACTTGGACTTCGACAGCAGCGAAATCAGAATAACGACGCCCGCGCCGATAAGGGATTTGAGAAACAGAGCCATAGAATGCGTTGCTTTCAGAGTAACGAGAAGGATGGGATATACTATAGGTCGTTATAGGCCATTACCTCAATGGCAATATGCCTATCCATTTGTTAATTAAAGGGGAGACCGACTACGTGAGCGATGACGTTTTTGACTTTGATATCGACGCCGAATTAGAAGAGGCGGAAAAGAAGGTGGCCGAGAAGGCCAGCGAGCTGCCAGAGCAAACCTTTGACGAAAGCGACTGCGAAGGTTGCAAAATTTAACTTCGTCTAAAGGTTGTACAATGCGGGGTGAGTAGAGGATGCTTTACTCACCCCGCATCGTTTCAGGTTTCTACCACGCCAGCGGCAAATCTTCGCTTTTCCAGAACAGCCATCGGCGATGTTCGTAGTGGCCGCCGTTGCCAATCTGATAGGGCTGCTGTCGGCCAGCATCTAACTCAATGACGGAAATAAATCCTGCGCAGGTTGAAGCAAACAGCGTTTTTCCGTCCGCAGAGATGTCTACTGCGTTTATGGTTGAGCCGATAAAGTGCTGCCAGCGGCTCTGACCGTCGGCGGTGACTGCGCGAAGGTAGCCGTAGGCGTCGCCGAGAATAAATTCGTCCCCTCGGGCCGTGCCCGCATAAACGCGCGCGCCGGGCTCAATAACGGTCAGACCGTCAATATCTTCGTAGTAGTCAGAGTCGGTGCCGGGCAGCAGCTCCGTCGGCATTGCGATGGTTGCGCCGTTGTAAAAGTGGCAGGCGTTCATCGCCAAGTGGCTCCCGTCGGCGCTAAACAGCGCATAGTGAGGATATTCTCCGTGCGGTCCGACCTGAGCGATGCAGTCAAGAGCGTCGTTAAATACTGCGTGGCGACCGTCCTGAGCGCCTACGGCAATAAGCTTTCCATCGGGAGAAATGGCGCCGTGCTCCATTGATAGCCCCAGCGGCAGCTCTTCGTCAGCAAAGTCTTCATTCTGAGCGAGGTCGTCGCGCAGCTGTTCAAGCTGTGCGCAGGTAGGGAACAGGCGCCGTACGCCGCTTTGGCTCAGCACAAAGATGCCGTCGCTGGAAACCAGAAGCACCCGCTTTCCGTCAGGGAAGGGGATAAGCTGGGTTGGGCGCGGGATACCGGATAGCGGCGTGACTGATATTCCTTCAGGGAGATCTTCAACTCCCTGCGGCCAAGAGAAGGTTGCAACCTGTGGGCCTTGCCAGCCGTCGGTGACGATAATGCCCCGTGCGTTGGCTATAGCATAGAAACGTCTTTGCGGGCAGCGGCCAAAAAATTCTATATCTTCCAGTTCGGTAACCTCATCGCCCCGGATACGCACCACGCGGCCAGGCTCATAGGTCGCTCCGATGCGCGCCAGCAGGCTGCCGTCAGGCAGTGCGCAAAGCGCCGAAATGTTTTGCCCGTTGTCATCGAGAAGCGGGTGGATCATTTCATATGAAATCGGCCACAGCGCTTTGACGTCCTGACGAACGTCGCCTTGGTTAGCCTTGCGCAGGGCGTCAAGCAGCGTCGGCAGCGCTTCGTCAAGCTGCGGAGAATTGGGCTGTTCGCCCACGTTATCCCAGCCTTCGCTTATGCCTTTGGCGACGTAGGCGTTAATTTTTTGGGCGAACTCAATTGCCTGAGTTTGCCATTGTTGCTGTTTGTCCGTCATCTTTATACTCCATAAAGGCTGTAGCGTCCGTGCGTGACGACATCGACTAGTGGGTTGATTTTTGTTCGGCGAACTTCAGTTCAATCAGAGCAATAGCCTTTTGGACCGCGCGCATCGTGATGGGATCTTCCGTCGCGCCGCCGGCAAAGTTGATGTTTTTTAGCTGGGCCGACATCTTATTGCGCACCTCGACCGGGGCGATGACGTCAAGCACATCAAGAATTTGCTTTATAACCAGCTGGCAGGCGACGATATCGGATATCAGCTCTTGATCGGCAGAAAGGGGCTTTGTCATAAGGGGCTCCATAAAATAAGTACGTGTATATACTACCTGCGTGAGTAGTAAAAGATAAGCTGCAATCGGTTTATACATCTCTCCCAGAAAATCCCTGTGTGGATCGTGCGTCGCGCTTCGTTCCTCTTGGTCGATGCGGCTGTGCTCCGCCTTGCTTTTTACCTTTTGGGATTGAGTTATGACGGGAAGAAATGACTTCTATTGAGTATTCTTCACTAACGCTTTAGAGCGAGGGGGATATACGCTTAATGAGGAACCTTTTCTAAAGCTCATAAGATAAAACGATAGTAACCCCATTTTTTAAGAGGAAATAGTGAGCCTCTTTTCTAATTAAAAGGGATATTTTTCTATTATAGAAATCCCTGCATTCTGCTTTTTATTGTGTTTTTTATTATGAATAAAAGTGATACGCGTCTCTTTTTATCGCATGTATTATCTTCTCTAATCATCCAGATTTAAATTTTCATTCGTTATTGTTATTTTTAAGTTAATAAAGTAACCGTGTTGTCTGAATATTATCGGCTCGCATTCACACGCAATTAACTTTTGAAACCAATGTGGCTCAGCCGTTTATTCTGTCATAACTTATTGATATTAAATGAATTTAATTGATAATAATCATTAATGGGTAAAAATTTTACCTGCATCAAAAAATAAAAATTTTAAAGGCTATATAGTCAAAAGAGCTTAAGGGGTCATGAAATTATTTTTATTAATACTTCCTAAGTTTACAAAGGTGATGTAGTCGTTTTATCTCTAGGCAATGTGACGGGGGATGCTGATAAATAAAAAACGAACGACAACGTAGTGCCATTTTTTTGATTTTTAATTTTTTGACGTTAATGGGTTTGCTCGGGGGTATACATGGAATTTGCTATACAGCTAATTATTATATTGATTTGTTTGTTCTACGGAGCCAGAAAAGGCGGTATTGCGCTTGGCCTTTTAGGCGGTATCGGTCTGGTTATTTTAGTCTTTGTATTTCATCTTCAGCCGGGTAAGCCGCCGGTTGACGTAATGTTGGTTATTATTGCCGTCGTGGCCGCATCGGCGACGTTGCAGGCTTCAGGCGGTTTGGACGTTATGCTGCAGATTGCTGAAAAGCTTCTGCGTCGTAACCCCAAGTATGTTTCTATTGTTGCGCCGTTCGTTACCTGTACGCTGACCATTCTGTGCGGTACCGGCCACGTGGTGTATACGATCCTGCCGATTATTTATGACGTCGCCATTAAGAACAATATCCGCCCCGAGCGCCCGATGGCGGCAAGCTCTATCGGCGCACAGATGGGTATTATTGCAAGCCCGGTTTCCGTTGCGGTGGTTTCGCTGGTCGCGATGCTCGGCAACTTTACGTTTAACGGCAAGCATCTGGAGTTTTTAGATCTTCTGTCAATTACCATTCCGTCTACGCTGCTGGGCATTCTGGCTATCGGCATTTTCAGCTGGTTCCGCGGTAAGGATCTGGATAAGGACGAAGAGTTCCAGAAGTTCATTTCTACGCCGGAGAACCGCCACTATGTGTACGGCGATACCGCAACGCTGTTGGATAAGAAGTTGCCGACCAGCAACTGGGTCGCCATGTGGATCTTCCTGGCTTCTATTGCCGTGGTCGCTATTTTGGGCGCGTTCTCCGAGCTGCGTCCTTCCTTCGGG
The DNA here is from genome assembly GCF_039789245.1 of Leminorella grimontii. Taxonomy (NCBI): domain Bacteria; kingdom Pseudomonadati; phylum Pseudomonadota; class Gammaproteobacteria; order Enterobacterales; family Budviciaceae; genus Leminorella; species Leminorella grimontii. The sequence continues at coordinate 228,144 of NZ_CP146357.1, forward strand.
GACAAGCCGCTGTCGATGGTGCTGGTCATTCAGATGTTCATGCTGTTGTCCGGCGCGCTGATTATTATCATTACCAAAACAAACCCAGCTTCGATTTCTAAAAACGAAGTGTTCCGTTCGGGGATGATAGCTATCGTTGCGGTGTACGGCATCGCGTGGATGGCGGAAACCATGTTTGGCGCGCACATGTCTGAGATTAAAGGCGTGCTGGGCGAAATGGTGAAAGAATATCCGTGGGCTTACGCTATCGTTCTGCTGCTGGTATCCAAGTTTGTAAACTCTCAGGCTGCGGCGCTGGCGGCGATCGTTCCCGTTGCGCTGGCGATAGGCGTCGATCCTGCTTACATCGTGGCTTCCGCGCCGGCCTGCTATGGTTACTACATTCTGCCGACCTACCCGAGCGACCTGGCCGCTATCCAGTTCGACCGTTCAGGCACCACTCACATCGGTCGTTTTGTCATTAACCACAGCTTCATTCTGCCTGGGTTAATTGGCGTGGGCGTATCGTGCGTATTTGGCTGGGTATTCGCCGGCCTGTACGGCTTCCTGTAATTGCGCAATTGCGTGCCGCTTATTTGTGAGCGGCACGCGTTTTAATACGTAATTTTGAAGAAGCGCGTTGGTCGTTGTAATGCTTTTCTTTAGGCGTTTTTTAGATTTTTTAAGTTCATTAAATTCATAATGAAATTAAATAAATGTTAGTAAAGTTAATGGGTTATGAGATTGTTGGCTTTACTGGCTAAATCTGTCCATCGGCTATTGTCTAAAGCATTCCCTTACTTTATGGTGTCCGTGGTACTCGGGCATCTATCCTAATTAAAATGACCGTATTCTATTTCTAAATAACGAATAAAAGGCTGGAGCAATGTCAAACGTTGAATTTAAATATCAAGAGCCTTTCCCGATGGGAGAGGACAAAACGGAATACTATTTACTGACCAAAGATCACGTTTCCGTTAGCGAATTCGAAGGGCATGAGATCCTTAAAGTCGCACCGGAAGCGCTGACGCTGGTCGCTCAGCACGCCATTCATGACGCCTCTTTCCTGCTTCGCCCGGCTCACCAGGCGCAGGTTGCCAAGATTCTGGCGGACTCGGAAGCCAGCGAAAACGATAAGTACGTTGCGCTGACGTTTTTACGCAACGCGGAAATTGCGGCCAAGGGCATTCTGCCGTTCTGTCAGGACACCGGCACCGCTATCATCATGGGCAAAAAAGGCCAAAACGTCTGGACCGGCTGCGATGATGAAGAAGCGCTGTCCCGCGGCGTATTCAATACTTTCGTCAACGACAACCTGCGCTACTCTCAAAACGCGCCGCTGAACATGTATGACGAAATCAACACCTGCTGTAACCTGCCGGCGCAAATCGATCTTTACAGCACCGAAGGTTCAGAATACAAGTTCCTGTGCATCATTAAGGGCGGCGGCTCGGCCAACAAAACCATGCTATATCAGGAAACCAAAGCGCTGCTGACGCCTGAAAAGCTGGAAAAATACCTGGTTGAGAAAATGAAGAGCCTCGGTACGGCGGCCTGCCCTCCTTACCATATTGCTTTCGTTATCGGCGGCACGTCGGCTGAGACTAACCTGAAAGTGGTTAAGATGGCCTCCGCCAAGTATTACGACGAACTGCCGACTACCGGCAACGAAGGCGGCCGCGCTTTCCGCGACGTGGAAATGGAAGAGAAGTTGCTTAAGGCGGCGCAGGGACTGGGCATCGGCGCTCAGTTTGGCGGCAAGTACTTCGCACACGACATCCGCGTTATTCGCCTGCCGCGTCACGGCGCTTCCTGTCCGATCGGCATGGGCGTTTCCTGCTCCGCTGACCGCAACATCAAGGCAAAAATCAACAAAGACGGCATCTGGATCGAGAAGCTGGAAGATAATCCGAGCAAGTACATTCCAGAAGAGTACCGTAACGCTGGCGAAGGCGAAGCGGTTCACATCAATCTCAATCGTCCAATGAAGGAAGTGCTGGCTGACCTGTCGAAGTATCCGGTCTCTACCCGCGTATCCTTAACCGGCACCATCATCGTTGCTCGCGACATCGCTCACGCGCGCCTGCAGGCAATGTTGGACAAAGGCGAGGACCTGCCGCAGTACGTTAAAGATCACCCGATTTACTACGCGGGGCCGGCGAAGAAGCCGGAGGGATATGCGTCTGGCTCATTAGGCCCAACGACCGCAGGCCGAATGGATTCCTATGTTGATGCCTTCCAGTCCCACGGCGCAAGCCTGATCATGCTGTCGAAGGGCAACCGTAGCCAGCAGGTAACCGACGCCTGTAAGAAGCACGGCGGTTTCTATCTGGGCAGCATCGGCGGCCCGGCTGCCGTACTGGCGCAAAACAGCATTAAGAAGCTTGAGTGCGTAGCCTATCCGGAGCTGGATATGGAAGCCATTTGGAAGATTGAAGTTGAAAACTTCCCGGCCTTCATTCTGGTTGACGACAAGGGCAATGACTTCTTCCAGAAGTTTAAATAATCCCTGAACGCGTTTGAAAACGAGGCCCCGGCAGAATCGCTCTGTCGGGGCCTTTTAAATTGCATTATGCCTATTGTGAAAGCGTTTTTCTTTTCTCTGATCCCCCTTTTTTCGGCACCTTTTTTTCCACGCTAAGCGTTGCTCTTAAAAACAGCCTACAATTAATAAGGTTATTTTTACCTTTTTAGCACAATATGTTCCTTTGAAATGTAAATTTATCGTTAATATTTATGGGAGTTTTTGTTGTGCCTTAACCGGATAATAAAAAACAGAAATAACAAAAAAGCAGCGAGGAAGCCTATGTCAGAGACCAAACACTCCAACGCCAGGCGTGATTTTCTACGCAAAGGGCTTGGAATCATCCCGGTTGTTGCCGTTGCCGGCGGCGGATTAGTGAGCAATATCGCCCAGGCAGAATCCCCCACGCCTCTCAATAAATACCGACCTACGTTTTTTTCCGAAGCCGAATGGGCCTTTGTTATGGCGGCCTGCGATCTACTTATCCCTGAAGATCGGTACGGCGCAGGCGCTATTACCGCCTGCGTGCCGGAGTTCATCGATAAGCAGATGGATACGCCTTACGGTCGCGGTGAGCTTTGGTATATGAAGGGGCCGTTTCACCCGGATGCTGCGCCTGAGTTCGGCTATCAGCTGAAACTTGCGCCCAGAGACGTATATCGTTTGGGCATCGCCGGCTGCGATAAGTGGTGCCAGCAGCAGTATAAAAAGACGTTCGCCGAGCTGGATAAAGAGGCGCAGACGGCCGTCCTGAAACAGCTGGAAAGCGGAAAGATTGAGCTGGCCGACGTCCCGTCAAAAACCTTTTTTTCATTCCTGTTGGCAAATACCAAAGAGGGCTATTTTGCCGATCCTCAGTACGGCGGCAATCGCCATTTGGCCGGATGGAAAATGATTGGTTTCCCCGGCGCCCGGGCCGACTTTATGGACTGGGTAGAACATTCGGACAGGCCTTATCCGTTAGGGCCGGTATCTATTTCCGGCGAACGGGGGTAATGGAAAATGACAATTAAAAAAGAACCTGTGGACGTTGTGCTGGTGGGCTTCGGCTGGACCGGCGCTATTATGGGGCAGGAGTTGACCGAAGCGGGCCTGAACGTTTTGGCGCTCGAGCGCGGTGGAATGCACGACACGCCCACCGAAGGGAAATATCCAAACGTCGCCGACGAGCTGGCCTATTCGGTGCGCGGCAAGCTGTTTCAGGACCTCTCCAAGGAGACGGTCACTATTCGCCACTCGACCGGCGAGCAGGCGGTTCCCTATCGCCAGCACGGCTCGTTTCTGCTGGGAACGGGGGTAGGTGGAGCAGGCTTCCACTGGAACGGCCTCCACTGGCGCGCGTTTCCGGAAGAGCTGAGAATTCGCAGCCACTATGAGGAACGCTACGGTAAGAGCTTCATTCCCGAGGGTATGACCATTCAGGACTTCGGCGTCACCTACGACGAGCTGGAGCCCTATTTCACCAAGTTCGAATACGTTTGCGGCGTCTCCGGGCGCGCGGGCAACATTAACGGGCAGAAGCAGGAGGGCGGTAACCAGCTTGAGGCGCCGCGCAGCAAAGAGTACCCGCTGCCGCCGTTAAAAGACGTCTATAGCGCCACGCTGTTTGCCAAGGCTGCGCAGGAGCTGGGCTATAAGCCGTTCCCTATTCCGGCATCCAACGCCTCTGAGCCCTATACCAACCCCTATGGCGTGCGCCTTGGCCCCTGTAACTTCTGCGGCTATTGCGAGCACTACGCCTGCTATCTTTACTCCAAGGCCTCTCCGCAGACGACCATCCTGCCCGTTTTGTTAAGAAAGCCTAACTTTGAGCTTCGCACCCATTCTCAGGTCATTCGCGTAAATCTGGATTCGACCGGTAAAAAGGCGACCGGCGTGACCTATATCGACGCTCAGGGACGAGAGATTGAGCAACCGGCCAATATCGTTATTCTGAGCGCCTTCCAGATGCACAACGTGCGCCTGCTGCTGCTTTCCAAGATAGGGAAACCCTATAATCCGATTACCAATGAAGGCGTCGTCGGGCGCAACTACGCCTATCAGATGCTGACGTCCGTAAGCGTGATGATGCCTAAGGGAACGACGCTCAACCCGTTTATCGGCACCGGCGCCGGCGGGCAGGCTATCGATGATTTTAACGGCGACAATTTCGATCACGGCCCGCTCGGCTTTATCGGCGGCGCTAACATTAACCACCACCGCTCCGGCGGTCGCCCGATCAAGCAGGCGACGGTACCGGCCGGAACGCCGGCCTGGGGCAGCGAATGGAAGGGAGCGATACAGGACAGCTATCAGCGCGCGATGAGCATCGGTTCTTCGGGGTCAGTGATGTCCTATCGCGATAGCTACCTCGATCTAGACCCTAATTATACTGACAGTAACGGCCAGCCCTTATTGAGAATGACCTTTAACTGGCACGATAACGAGATCAAGATGGCGCAGTTCACCACTAACAAAGCCGGTGAGATTGCCAAAGCCATGAATCCGGAATCGTACAAGGTCAATGTGAAGAAGCTTGGCGCCCAGTACGATACGCGGCCCTATCAGACGACCCACAACACCGGCGGCGCGATTATGGGCAGCGATCCCAGCAGCAGCGTGGTTAACCGCTACCTGCAAAGCTGGGACGTGCCGAACGTGTTCGTGATGGGCGCCTGCGTGTTCCCACAGAACTTCGGCTATAACCCAACCGGGTTGGTCGGTGCGCTGGCGTACTGGTCTGCGAATGCGATTCGCGAACAGTATCTTAAAAATCCTGGCCCGCTGGTTCAGGCGTAAGGAGGAGACGATGATGAACAGACTTCTTTTCGCCGCTGGGCTGGCTCTGGGGCTGAGCGCGCCGCTTTTCGCGGCTGAGTCGGTTGACTATAAGGACGCAACGCTAATCAAACAGGGTGAATATTTGGCCCGCGCCGGCGACTGCGTCGCTTGCCACACGGCGTCGGGCGGCAAGCCGTTCGCCGGTGGGCTGCCGATGGAATCACCCGTTGGAACGATATATTCCACTAACATTACGCCGGATAAGCAAACCGGGATCGGCGAGTACAGCTTCGAGGACTTCGACAACGCCGTGCGTCACGGTATCGGCAAGGAGCATACTCTCTACCCGGCGATGCCATACCCTTCCTATGCTCGAGTCACCGATGCGGACATGCGCGCGCTGTATGCCTATTTTATGCACGGCGTGCAGCCGGTAAATCAGGTAAATAAGCCTACGGATATCACCTGGCCGCTCTCTATGCGCTGGCCGCTGACGGCCTGGCGCTGGATGTTTGCGCCGGAAGTGAAGGCGTTTGAACCCGCGTCCGGGCAGGATCCTGTCATCGCCCGCGGCGCCTATCTCGTTGAGGGATTAGGGCACTGTGGCGCATGCCATAGCCCTCGCGGCATCGGCATGCAGGAAAAAGCGCTGACTGCGCAAGAGGGGGCGCTTTATCTATCCGGCGGCGATGCGATGGAAGGCTGGGTAGGGAAAAACCTGCGGGGCGACCTGCGCGACGGGCTGGGAAGCTGGAGCGAGGCGCAGCTGGTGCAGTTTTTGAGTACCGGCCGCACCGAGCATACGGCGGTTTTCGGCGCCATGAGCGACGTGGTGACGCAGAGCATGCAGTACATGACGCAGGAGGATCTGACGTCGATTGCCCGCTATCTTAAATCGCTGCCGCCGGTTGATGCGGGTCAAAAGCCGTTTAAGTATGACGATACGGCCTATAAGGCGCTGTTTAACGGTGACGACAGCGCCGTAGGCGCCAGCGTATACGTTGACAGCTGCGCCGCCTGTCACCGTACTGACGGCAAAGGCTATGCGGAGGTTTTCCCCGCGTTGGCGGGTAATTCCGCGTTAGCCACTAAAGACGCAACGTCCCTGATTCATATCATTTTGAAAGGGGGAACTCTGCCGTCTACGTTTAAAGCGCCTACGCCTTATGCTATGCCTGACTTTGCTACTCGACTTACGGATAAGCAGGTGGCCGACGTGGTCAACTTTATTCGCAACAGCTGGGGCAATAAGGCTGAACCCGTTACGGAAAAGGACGTAGCCAACGTGCGTGAAGAGGTGAACGCGCCGCTCTATGGCGCAGCATCGGTATCGCCAGCTGCTAAATAACCTGTTTCCAAGTTCGGAAATAAAGAGGGGCGGTGTTAACACCGCCCCTCTCCATATATGCGTCGCGCCGTATAGGCTACTGAAGCTGAAGCGCCAGCATCGGCCAGCGTAGCTCAAACTCTTCCGTCGGGCGGTAGCGAAACTCCGAGCGTACAAAGCGGGACATCATACCTTCACAAAAGGCGAGCAGCTGGCTGGCTATCAGGCTTTCGTCATAGGCAAAAGACTCTCCTTCGCGCAGCTTTCTTTCCCGCAGCACCTGCCGCAGCTGGGTTTCTATCCGCTCAAACAGCTGGTTTATCCTTCCCTGAAGCCTGTCCTGTTCGAACATCAGGGCGTGGCCGGTCATAATCCGCGTCAACCCCGGATTCTTTTCCGCAAAGCCCAGAATGAGAAGCATAATGAGGCGAATGCGGTGAAAGGTGTCTTTTTCATCCTGCAGTATCAGATTGATGCGGCTGTTGAGGCTGTCCTCAATAAACTCGATCAGGCTGTCAAACATCCGCATTTTGCTGGGAAAGTGGCGATAAAGCGCCGCTTCGGACACGCCAACGTTCGCTGCCAGCTTGGCGGTCGTAATGCGCTGGCTGCCGTCGCTTGACTCCAGCATCTGGGCTAACGCCTGCAGAATGTCTTCTTTACGATTTTTCTTTGTAACTTTTTCTACCATGTCCAGTGACGTCCAAATTAGGGCGGGATACAGCCCACGCCCAACCGACCGGCGGTAAGCCGGCCTGATAACCGTTATTTTTTATGGTGAAAACGCTACTGGCGTCCGGAGTGGCCGAAACCGCCTTCGCCGCGCTCACTGCTTTCAAAGTCTTCAACGATGTTGAATTCAGCCTGTACGACGGGAACAAAAACCATTTGTGAAATACGTTCACCCGGTTCAATAACGAAAGGCGTCTGGCCGCGGTTCCAGACTGAAACCATGAGCTGCCCCTGATAGTCGGAGTCGATAAGGCCGACCAGGTTGCCCAGCACGACGCCGTGCTTATGGCCAAGCCCGGAACGCGGCAGGATCACCGCAGCGAGAGACGGGTCGGCAACGTGAATGGCCAGGCCCGTCGGCAGCAGCTTCGTTTCTCCCGGATTTAACGTAACGGCTTCGTCCAGACAGGCGCGAAGATCCAGCCCGGCGGAGCCCGGCGTTGCGTAGGCGGGAAGCGGAAAGGTTGTCCCGATGCGGGGATCGAGAATTTTTACATCAATTTTTTTCTTCATAGCGTTTGACGATTTCGTCCATCAGTTTTTGACCAAGCAAAGATTTATCGCTTAAAGGTAAGCTCATCTCGCCGTTTGACCAGTACAGATGCAGAGCATTGCTGTCGCTGTTAAATCCTTGTCCCGGCCGTGACACGTCGTTTGCGCAGATGAGGTCAAGATTTTTGCGGGCCAGCTTTGAGCGCGCATATTCTTCCACATTCTGCGTTTCGGCGGCAAATCCCACGACGAACGGGCGCGCAGCCGGCATAGCGGCGACTTCAGCCACGATATCGGGGTTTTTTATCATTTTCAGGGTGAGCTCGTCGCCCTGTTTTTTAATTTTCTCATCGGCAATGTGGAGCGCACGATAGTCGGCAACGGCAGCACAGGCAATAAAAATATTTTGCCCTGCGGCGCGAGACATGACGGCTTCACGCATTTCCAGCGCGCTGGTGACGTTAACGATTGTAACGTTGGCGGGCGGCGCGAGATCTACAGGGCCGCTAACCAGCGTGACGTTAGCGCCGCGCGCGGCCGCCGCGCGGGCGATGGAATAGCCCATTTTTCCGGAGCTGTGGTTGGTGATGAATCGAACGGGGTCCAGCGCCTCGCGGGTTGGGCCTGCGGTAAGCAGAACGTTGAGGTGAGCCAAGTCCTGCGGCGTATGCAGTATTTCTTCACAGCGCGCGATGATGTCCTGAGGATCCAGCATTCTTCCCGGCCCGACGTCACCGCAGGCCTGAGAGCCGCTGTCTGGCCCTAGAAGGTGGACTCCCCGAGCTCCTAGCGTTTTGAGATTATCCTGCGTCGCCTGCGCGCGATACATTTGCTGGTTCATCGCAGGCGCAGCGGCGACGGGAGCCGCGCTGGCAAGGCACAGGGTGGTCACCAGATCGTTGGCCATTCCGGCGGCCAGGCGAGCCAACAGGTCGGCCGTCGCAGGGGCCAGTAGAATAAGATCCGCCCATTTGCCTAGCTCGATATGACCCATAGCGGCTTCGGCCGCCGGGTCCAGCAAATCGTCAGAAACGGGATGGCCGGAAACGGCCTGCAGCGTTAGCGGCGTGATAAAGGCCTTTGCCGCTGGCGTCATCACAACCCGCACGTCGGCGCCCTTGTCGCGCAGGCGACGTACGATTTCCGGGCACTTATAGGCGGCGATGCCGCCGCCTATGCCTAATACTATTTTTTTTCCGTTTAGCGCTGCCATCATCGCCGCCTCATTCTGTTTTCACTGATTTGTTTTCGCTGATTTGTTTTAACGGACTTGTTTTAAGGGAAAACCCTGAAATTGGAAAGCATGCCGCGGAGTTTATCACAACCTTCGATCGGGCGAAGAGAACAAGCATTCCTTGCTCATTCTTATTGCGAAAAGAATGAATCAGAATACTGATTATATATACAGTAACGCCGATATACTAGCACAAATAGAGTTTCAGGATTTGTATTTATACCGTTTATTGAATGCAGGAAAAACATAACGCGAAGTATCTCGCACGATAGTATGTAATGTACTGGTAAATAAAATATTTTATTGGAAGTATGTTCCGACATTGTTCACAGTGAGTAGATTCATTTCCCCCAGGTTGCCAATGTATTTGACCAAGGAGGTGGAGATGAAAGAAAAAGATGCACCGTTTTGGGAAGGTGGCTGTGCGCCCAGAGAAAAGCTGCTGGCGTATGGCGCAGAGGCGCTCTCTGATAGGGAACTGCTGGCGGTATTTTTTAAGACTGGCCGAGGAGGGCTTCACGTTATGGACTTCTCGGCCCGAATATTAAGGGAGTTTGGGTCTATCCACGGGCTGCTGTCGGCTGATTATAACCAGTTTTGTCAGGGGTACGGACTGGGGCTGGCGCGTTTTGCACAGCTGCATGCGACGGTTGAGCTGTCCCGCCGGTATCTCGGGCACCAGCTAAAGGTCATGTGCCCGATAAGCAGCCCGTCGCTGACCTTCGGCTACCTGCAAAACCTGCTGTCGCATCGGGAGCGGGAAGTGTTCGTCGTCATTTTTTTGGATAATCAGCACCAGGTGCTTTACCATAAGGAGATGTTCAGCGGTACGCTCAACAGCGTTGAGGTCCATCCCAGAGAGATTGTCCGCGAGGCGTTAAAATCGAACGCGGCTGCGGTGATTCTGGCTCATAATCATCCGTCCGGTAGGGCTGAGCCCAGCCAGGCCGACAGAAGAGTCACTCAGCGGATACAAGATGCCTGTGCGATCGTAGACATACGGGTGCTCGATCACGTAGTGGTGGGGCAAGGAGCGCACGTTTCTTTTGCCGAACGGGGCTGGATTTAGCGCTTTTTTACGATCCTTGAGGATCTTTTCCCTTCAGTACTTGAGCCGTATTCGCTAAGAGCGTATACTACGCCACCTTTGAGAATTATGGATGTGGTATGCGAGCCTATCTCAGCAGGTTCTGACCGTAGACGTCTCGCCTCAGCAGAGCATGCTGAGATTGGCTCTAAAGCCTGACGAGGCCGCCAACATCCTAAAGAAGCTCGAGCTGATATTGATTTTTGGAGAATTTTGACATGTCACGAGTCTGCCAAGTTACCGGCAAGCGCCCTATGTACGGCAACAACCGCTCTCACGCGTTGAACGCCACAAAGCGTCGCTTCCTGCCGAACCTGCACTCACACCGTTTCTGGGTTGAGAGCGAAAAGCGTTTTGTAACTTTACGTGTATCTGCTAAAGGTATGCGCGTTATTGATAAGAAGGGTATCGATGCGGTGTTAGCCGATCTTCGTGCCCGCGGTGAGAAGTTTTAAGGAACTGAACCATGGCTAAAGGTATTCGCGAGAAGATCAAGCTGGTTTCTTCAGCTGGTACAGGTCACTACTATACCACCACGAAGAACAAGCGCACTAAGCCGGAAAAACTGGAACTGAAAAAGTACGATCCGGTTGTCCGTCAGCACGTTATCTATAAAGAAGCCAAAATTAAGTAAGCTTCGTTATACGGCGTGATGCTAAAAACCCGACCTTGGTCGGGTTTTTTTGTTTCCGTCGTTCGGTATTTTTAGCTGCTGTTTCCGGCGAGTGGGTAGGGAAGACGCTGGCATAGCGGTTGAATGACGCGCTCGGTTCACATATTGTTTAACGCCGTGCATCACTATTTAATTTCAAGGAGACTCGGCGAATGCCAGAACTGCCGGAGATAGAAACCAGCCGCCGCGGCATTGAGCCCCACCTGGTTGGATATTGCATTGTCAAAGCCGTCGTGCGCCAGCCCAAGCTGCGCTGGCCGGTATCCGCACAGATTTTGTCATTGAAGGACAGGCAAGTACTGAGCGTACAGCGCAGGGCGAAATATCTGCTGATTGAGCTCGATGGCGGTTGGATTATTGGCCATCTCGGCATGTCGGGCAGCGTGAGGGTACTGCCGGAACCCATTGCTCCGGGCAAGCACGATCACGTCGACTTCGTGCTCTCTAATGGTAAAGTCCTGCGCTATACGGACCCTCGCCGATTCGGCGCCTGGCTTTGGGCTGACGATTTGTCCGACTGCGGCGTGCTGAAGCATCTGGGCCCGGAGCCTTTGAGCGACGAATTTGATGGGGAATATCTGTTTAAGAAATCCCGCGCTAAAAAGACGCAGGTCAAGCCTTGGCTGATGGATAACAAGCTGGTTGTCGGCGTGGGTAATATCTACGCCAGCGAATCTCTGTTTGAGTCCCGAATATTGCCAACTCGCCCGGCGGGATCGCTGACGGAAGCGGAGTGTGCCATTTTAGTCGCCGAGATAAAACGCGTTCTAAGCCGATCTATAGAGCAGGGCGGGACGACGCTGAAAGACTTCCTGCAGGCGGACGGAAAGCCCGGCTATTTTGCGCAAGAGCTTCAGGTATACGGCAGAGTGGGAGAACCCTGCCGGGTTTGCGGCACTGCGATAGAAAGCGAAAAGCTTGGGCAGCGCTCCACGTTCTTTTGTCGGCGCTGCCAGAAGTAGCCCGCTAGCCAAGCTTCTTTATCAAGGCTTCGGAAACGACCGGCGGTAGAAAAGAGGTGATATCGCCCCCGTGGCGCGCCACCTCTTTGACCAGCGACGACGAGACAAAAGACCACTTCTCTGAAGGCATCAGAAAAATACTTTCCAAGTCGGCCATCAGGTGTCGGTTCATGCTGGCGAGTTGAAGCTCGTACTCAAAGTCGGAGATGGCCCTCAGCCCTCGGATCAGCACGTTCGCCCCCTGCTTTTGCGCAAAGTGCGCCATCAGTTCGCTAAATCCGACGACTTCTACGCGGGGAAGGTGTGCCGTGGCGGCCTTGGCGAGTTCGACTCGCTCTTCCAGCGTAAACAGCGGGCTTTTGCTCGGGCTGCGCGCGATAGCAATAACCAGATGGTCAAACATGCGAACGCTGCGGGTGATGATATCCAGATGACCGTTGGTCATCGGATCGAACGTTCCCGGATAGATGGCTTTGGTATATTCAGCGCGTTGAGTCGTCATGGCATCTCCTCGGGCAGCCGGCGGCCCCCTGCGTAGCAAACTTACTGTGAGTATACCGCACGCGCCGTTAAACGGACGTGCGGACTCAGTGGATCCGCGTTGGTAAATAGGGCTCCAGCAGCGCCAAAAGCTTTTCCAGCGCGCCCTGATTTTGCATCAACACGTTGGTGGCGTTTTGTCCGCAGCGTTGACGGTACTCTTCATTGCTCAACAGGCCTTCAACCGATTCGGCCAGAGAGTCCGCATCGGTAGCGACGATCAGGCCTTCTGCCTGCTGAAGCTTGCTGCAAATGTCTTTGAAGTTAAACGTGTGCGGGCCCATGACTACCGGTACGCCGTGGGCTGCGGGCTCCAGCGGATTATGCCCACCTCGCTCAACCAGGCTGCCGCCGACAAACGCCACGTCGGCGATGCCGTACAGCAACATCAGTTCGCCCATCGTATCGCCGATAACGACCTGTTCGTCCCCGGTCGGCACTTTGCCGCTGCTGCGGGTAATAAACTTCAGCCCGGCCACGGCGGTCAGCTGTTCGGCGGTAGAGAAACGTTCCGGATGACGGGGCACCAGAATTAATAGCAGATCGGGATGGCGCTCAAGCAGCGCCTTATGGGCGTTAAGAACGATTTGTTCTTCACCGTCATGCGTACTGGCGGCGATCCACACCGGACGGTGAGGAGCCCACTGTCGGCGTAGGCTAAGCGCGCGGGAGGAGAGCTCGGGCGTTACGGAAATATCGAATTTCAGGCTACCGGTTACCGCCAGCTGCGAGCGCTTCAGGCCAAGCTGAATAAATCGCTCGCCGTCTTCCTGATTCTGTGCGGCGATAAGCGTAATTTTGCGCATCATGTCCCGAATGGTCTTACCCAGCTTCTGGTAACCGTTGGCGGAACGCTCGGAGAGCCGCGCGTTGGCGATGACCAGCGGTATCTGACGGCGATTAAGCTGATGGATAAGATTGGGCCACAGCTCCGTTTCCATAATGATGACAAGCTTGGGGCGAACCTGATTTAAAAAGCGGTTTACCGATCCGGGCAGATCGTAGGGCAGATAGACGTGGTGGACGTCGTCGCCAAAAGCCGACAGCACGCGCTCTGACCCGGTGGGCGTCATGGTGGTGACGGTGATCGGCAGCCGAGGGTAGCGATAGCGCAGGGCGCGAACCAGCGGGATCGCCGTCAGGGTTTCTCCTACGGAAACGGAGTGCAGCATAATGCCGTCCGGTTCAACTTTACCGCGACAAAACCCGTATCTTTCTGCCCATCGCTTTCTGTATTGCGGCGCTTTACGCCCGCGCAGGAAGAGGCGCAGCCAGATGAAAGGCTGTAGAAGATAAAGCAGAAATGAGTAAATAAACCTCAGCATAGCGTATCCACACTCGACGGCGCATTGATCGGCCGATCGTTAAAATAAATAGCCGCTTCGAGAGCGGGTATTATTGAGTGACGGGCATAATATCATACCTGGGTCACACTTTTTTATTATTCCAGCGGCCGGTCGCCGCCGGGCTGGATTATCTGTAACAGGCGCTCTTTCACCGTTTGTGCGCTTAGCGCATTGAGATCCTGCCCCGGCGCCAGTATTTCACTTTGATTGCTGCCGTAGCCGCCGATAAGCCCCGGATCGGTCGGGCCGTATAGCGTCAGGTTCGGCCTTCCCAGCGCGGCCGTCATGTGGCTTAGGCCGGTATCGACGGAGACGACGGCCTTTGCGCCCGCCAAAACGCGGGCGATTTCTTCAAGCGTCAGTTTGGGCAGCACCTCGACGTTAGGATTGCCTTCCGCCAGCCTTAGCGCCCTTTCGTGTTCGCGGGGCGCGCCCCACGGCAGCTTTATTTTAAGGTCGCAATCCGCCATGGCGGCGATAAGCTCCCGCCAGTGACGCTCGGGCCAGTGCTTGTCGTCACGCGTTGTCGCGTGCAGAAAGACCAGATAGCGGTTAGCGTCCTGCGGAGGAACGCTTAGAAAACGTTCGGCAATGGCAAAGTCACCTTCTTCAGTGGGAGCGGGGTAACCGAGGCTCAGGGCGAACAGCTGTCGAGTTCGTTCTACAGCGTGCTGGTTTTTGGCAACGTAATGCTTTACGTCGAAAAAACAGCTGGCGAGAGGTTCTCTGGCGCTGCGGCGATCCTGCCCGTGCTTAACGCCCCTGGCCTTGCGCGTGACCAGGAAGGCGCTTTTTATCAGTCCCTGAGCGTCAATAACGGCGTCGTACTGCCGTTCCTGAAGGCGAGCCTTAAACGCCTGCCTTTCTTTACGCGTCTGGGCGTGGAACCACGACTTGCGCCAGCGGCGGATTGCCACCGGAATGACGCGATCGACGGCGCTGTGCCAGCTAGGGATTTGAGCGAAGCCTTCTTCCACTACCCAGTCGAAGCGAATGTCCGCAATAGCCCGCTGCGCATCCGTCAGCGCCGCAAGCGTATGCAGCACGTCGCCCATCGAGGAGGTCTTTACAATAAGCACCCGCATCTATTGAGCTTCCTTATTGTCCGGCTTGTTCAGCAACGCCGTAAGTTCAGTGAGTACCTGCTGTGGCTGAATGTCTATCAGGCTTTGGTGATATCCCTGAGCGGCGTCGCCTTTGCGCACCTTGTGGTAGCCGGTTATCAGTCTAATCACTTTCGCGTCATGAGACAGCGGCGGAGTGAAGTCCGGGCTGCTGGGGCCGTAGAGCGCGACCAGCGGCCGGTTTAACGCGGCCGCGACGTGCATCAGGCCTGAGTCGTTGGTGACGACGGCGCGGCAGCCGGCAATCAAAGCCACGGCTTGCTCGAGCTGCGTTTCACCCGCCAGGTTGTAACAGCGCTCCCGCTGCGATTCGGCCAGCGCGCGGCGGATCTCTTCTCCCGCCTCTTTGTCTTTTGCCGAGCCGAACAGAGCGATTTGATAGCCCATCTCAATCAGAGAGCCTGCCAGCGCCGCATAGTGATAGTGGGGCCAGCGTTTGGCCGGGCCGAATTCGGCGCCCGGGCAAA
The DNA here is from genome assembly GCF_039789245.1 of Leminorella grimontii. Taxonomy (NCBI): domain Bacteria; kingdom Pseudomonadati; phylum Pseudomonadota; class Gammaproteobacteria; order Enterobacterales; family Budviciaceae; genus Leminorella; species Leminorella grimontii. The sequence continues at coordinate 243,391 of NZ_CP146357.1, forward strand.
ATCCGATAACCGGGCGGTCTGCGTTCAGGTGGAACGCCTCCTGCGCCAGCTTGGCTTCACCTGGCTCAACGCGCAGCTGAGGCCAGAGGATCGGCTGTGGGATGTCTTCCGCTCTCTGAATGCGCCGTCCGTCATAGGCCAATGCGACGTAGCGCTGCACCATCAGGGGAAACGCGGCCTTATCCAGCGTGCGGATGTCGTTGAGCAGGCCATAGCGCATTTCTCCGCGCCAGCCCGTGCGTTTAGGAATTTTTGCGAAAAAGGGGATTAACGCCGACTTGAGGGAGTTCGGCAGGACGATTGCCTGCTCGTAGCCGCTGTCGCGAAGCCGCTTGCCCAACTGATAACGCTCGCCCACGGCCAGCGCGCCGTGCCCCAGCGGCATGGGGATCGCCTGACTGACTTCCGGCATGCGCGCCAACAGCGGTCGACACCAGGCTGGCGCCATAACGTCGATGTCAATCTCTGGGTTTTCCGCCTTCAGCGTTCGGTACAGGCTTTGAGACATCATCATGTCTCCAACCCAAGAGGGGCCAATGATCAGCGTTTTCATGCGTTCTTCCCACAGGTCTGACAATGCGTAATTTATTATTATGGCGTTAAAATAAAAGCCCGAAAACGTTTAATTTCGGGCTTTGAATTTCGAGCGCGCCTATGGGCGCGCGCGGGGCTTAGGCGTCTCTGTTAAGCCAGGCCATGTATTCGGCAACGCCTTCGGCTACGGTTTTAAACGGCAGGTCATAGCCCGTTGCCTTCAGCTTGGTCAAGTCCGCCTGAGTATAAGACTGATAGCGGCCCTTTAGGTGCTCAGGGAAGGGGATGTACTCGACTTGCCCTTTCTTGTGGTACGCCAGTACGGCATCGGCGACCGCCTGGAAGGACTCGGCGCGGCCGGTTCCGCAGTTGAATATGCCCGATGCGCCGTTTTTCCAGAACCACAGATTCATCTGAGCGACGTCGCCGACGTAGATGAAGTCGCGACGGAAGCCTTCGCTGCCGGAAAACAGCTTCGGATTTTCGCCTTTATTAATCTGATTATTCAGATGAAAGGCCACGCTGGCCATGCTGCCCTTGTGGTTTTCCCGCGGGCCGTACACGTTGAAATAGCGGAAGCCGCAGATTTGCGACTCGGCGTGCGGCAGGATTTGGCGCACGTATTGATCGAACAGGAATTTGGAGTAGCCGTAAACGTTCAGCGGCTGTTCGTACTGCCGGTCTTCAATAAAGTTGTCGCTGCGTCCGCCGTAGGTGGCGGCAGAAGAGGCGTACAGAAAGGGGATCTGGCGATCGAGACAGTAGTGAAGCAGATCTTTGGAGTACTGATAGTTGTTGTCCATCATGTACTTGCCGTCCCACTCCGTCGTGGAAGAGCAAGCCCCTTCGTGGAAAATGGCGTCGATGTCGCCCAAGTCGTCATCGGCGATGATGTGGGCAAGAAACTCTTCTTTATCCATGTAGTCGGCGATGTCTAAATCCACCAGATTGGCGAACTTGGTGCCGTCTTTCAGGTTATCGACAACCAGAATATCCTGGTAGCCGGTCTGGTTTAGTGCCTTGATGATGTTGCTGCCGATAAATCCGGCGCCGCCCGTTACGATAATCATGGTTCCACCGTCCGTCCCCGTAGGGTTCGTTGTCTAATGCCGCGCTGCGGGGGCATTTTCAGGTATGTCAGAAAGCGTTTATCGTCTGAACGCTTTCCGCGCGATTCATCTATTTTGATAAATAAAGTGGGGATGGGTTCCCTTTTATTGAGGGGGTAGATAGTAGCGTAGCCGCCGGTTTTGTTCAATTCAGCGTGCGTAAGCTCGACCTACCGCTTCTCGGCGTTTTCCGTCTGCGGCGCTTCAGGCCCTGAGATTCTTTGGCAATAGCCCATATAGGCATCGAGAGAAAGCGTGGCCGGCGTAGCGCCGATCGCCGTTTTTACGGTTTTATAGGCTAAAGAGGATAGATGGCTATGGGCGGCGGAACACTGCTGAAAGCCGCTTAAATCCGGCATTTTCTTCTGTGATTCTTCTGGCTCCGAATGTGGTTTTGCTGAAGGCAGAAGGGCGCTGACGGGAACCAGCTTAACGTCGGCCGGAAGTTCAGGGATCATCAACTGCAGCGTTCGCACGGTGGAAGGATGAGGGTGGCCGATAGCGATGGCGGAACCGTTTTTCTGCGCCATCCTCACCGCCAATAAAAACTGTTTACGCACGGCGGCTTCGCTCTGGTCGTCATCGAGAAATACTTTTCTTTTAACAACCTGTACCGATGTTCCTTCCGCCGCCTGCGTCGCTTTACTGCTGCCTATCGTCATGCTGTCCAGAAAGTAGAGCTGATAGTGGCTCAGGGTTTTCATTACGCGCCGCATCGCTTCAAGGTCGGACGTCATGGCGCTACCCATGTGGTTGTTCATCCCTTTGGCGTGGGGAACGTTGCGTATGGCCTGAGCGATAATGCGGCGGATCTCTTCTATTCCCATCGTAGGCTTGAGCGTGTCGCGTTCGAGGGGCTGCTTACTGATAGGCGCCATCGGCATGTGGATAAGGATCTCGTTGCCGTTTTGATAGGCTTTCTGAGCCATCTCTTTTGACAGCGGCGCGTTGGGTAAAATTGCGACCGAAATCGCCGGCGTCAGGCTCAAAACCTGCTCTTCGTTGTGTTTTCGATAGCCGAAGTCGTCGATAACGATAGCCAACCGGGCGGGAGCGGCAAATGCGCTGAGGCAGTAAAACATCAGCGCGCTTGGCAATAAGGTACGGATAATGCGTTTAAACATGCTTAATTTCCCAGCCAGGGGCGCGGATTGACCGCTTTACCCTGCCGACGGATTTCAAAGTAGAGCGAAGGCTCTCCCTGGCCGCCGCTGGTGCCCACTAGCGCAATGGGCTGCCCGGCCTTCACCTGGCTGCCGACGCTGACCAGCGCGCTTTGGTTGTAGCCGTACAGGCTCATGTCGCTTTTGCCGTGTTCAACCACCACGACCAGCCCATAGCCCTGAAGCCAGTCGGCTAGCAGGACGCGGCCATCGGCAATTGCGCGAACTTCACTGCCCTCTGGGGCGTTGATGACCATTCCCTTCCAGCGCAGCTCGCCCTGAAGGGCCTCGCCAAAGCTGTGGCTTACGCGGCCTTTAACCGGCCAAAGCGCCTGGCCGGCCGGTCGTCCGAGCCCGCCGGTACGCGCCATCAGCGCGCGTTCCTCTTCGGTTGGCTTATACACCGAGCCGGATTTTTGCGCCTGCTGCTGCCTGGCGCGCAGTTTTTCCGCTTCCCGCTGCTCGCGCTCTGCTCGGGCCTTGGCTTCTCGCTCCGCTTTGGCGATTTGATCGCGCAGTCGGGCTTCGTTTTTCTTTAGTTCCGCCAGCTTTTGCTGGTCAGCCTGAATGGAAGCGTCCAACTCGCTAAGGGTTTTTTGGCGGGCCTGGCGGGCTAATTCCAGCTGCTCTTGCTGGCTTTTTTGTTCGCCAAGCAGGTTTTTCTGTTCGGTCTGCTTTTGCTGTAGGCGACTTTTTTCTTCCGCCAGATCGGTTTGCGTTTCTTTTAGCTGACCGATCGTTTTCTGGCGAGATTCATTTAGATAGCCATAGTAGGCCAGAATGCGCTCACTGCGCTGGCTCTCCTCGCTTTCAAGAATGAGCTGAAGCTCAGAGCTTTTCCCCAGGCGAAAAGCCGCGTCGAGCTGTTTGGCCAACTGTTCCTGCTGTGCGTTTTGCTGTTTTTGCAGGCGCTTGATGTTAACGTTGAGCGCGCCTATCTCGCCGCTCAGCGTTTTTAACGCGCTCTGCGTTTTACGCAGCGCCAGGCTTGACTGAGCGATGGTCTTTTCCTGCTCCTGCAGTTGGCTCTGTAGTCCTTCCCGCTGCTTTTGCTGGCGCTTAACGTTTTGTTCTTTTTCGGCGATATCTTGCAGTACGCTGTCTAACTGCTGTTTGTTGTTTTCAGCGTAAAGAGGTAAAGAGAAGAGCTGTGCGCCCGCATAGATTGCGCCGGCGCACAGGAGAGATAAACCGCGTCGGCCGGTCGATGTGTGCAGTGCAGGTAACTTTTTCGCTGGCTGCACAATCGACCTCCTGGCGGTAGATAAATAAGTAAAAGCCTTTCCCTTCATGGGAAGGGATTATTTCACGATGAACAGGGGCTTGCCAGTCATCTCTTTTGGTATTTCCATTCCCATCAGGCTAAGCATGGTGGGCGCCAGATCGGAAAGCTTGCCGCCGTTTACCGTTTCGGCCGCTTTTCCTACGTAAATCAACGGTACCGGCAGGTTGGTGTGGGCGGTATGCGCTTGGCCCGTCTGCGGATCGCGCATCTGCTCGGCGTTACCGTGGTCGGCGGTGATGAGCAACTGGCCGTCGGCGCGCTTGACGGCGTCAACCACCTGTCCAATACAGTCATCAAGCGCTTCAATCGCTTTGACCGCGGCGTCGTAAATGCCGGTGTGTCCTACCATGTCGCCGTTAGGATAGTTACAGATGATGGCGTCGTATTTTCCGCTTTCGATGGCGGCGACCAGCTTCTCAGTGAGTTCGGCAGAGCTCATTTCCGGCTGAAGATCGTAAGTAGCGACTTTCGGCGAATTGATCAAAATGCGATCTTCTCCGTTAAACGGCTGCTCCACTCCACCATTATAGAAGAAAGTGACGTGGGCATATTTTTCAGTCTCGGAAATGCGAAGCTGAGTCTTGTCATGCTTCATCAGCCATTCGCCGAAGGTGTTGTTCAGCGACTCCGGCGGGTAGGCGCAGCTGGCCTTGATGTCGGCGGCGTACTCCGTCAGCATCACGAATTCGCCAAAGTTAATCACGCGGTTGCGCCTGAAGCCGTCAAAATCCTGATTAATGAAGGTGCGGGTGATTTGACGGGCGCGGTCGGCGCGGAAGTTCATGAATACCATGACGTCGCCGTCCTGCATGGCGGCGGAGGGTTCGCCGGCTTTTTGTACGACGGTAGGCTTAACGAACTCGTCGTTTTCATCGCGCGCATAGGCAGCCTGCAGGGCGCTGACGGCGTCCTCGGCGTTAAATTCGCCCTTAGCGTCGACCATCAGATCGTAAGCCAGCTGAACGCGATCCCAGCGGTTGTCGCGGTCCATGGCGTAGTAGCGCCCGACTACCGAAGCAATGCGGCCGTTACCCAGCTCGGCAAATTTTTCAGTGAATCGTTTCAGTGTTGATTCCGCACTACGGGGTGGGGTGTCGCGTCCGTCTAAAAAGGCGTGCAGGTAAACGGCTTTAGCTCCGCGCTTTGCCGCTAGCTCGATCATCGCAATAATGTGATCTTCATGGCTGTGAACGCCGCCAGGCGACATCAGGCCCATAATGTGAAGCGCTTTCCCGGTCGTAACCGCTTTATCTACCGCTGAGGTTAATACGGGGTTGGTAAAGAAGTCGCCGTCTTTGATTTCTTTATCCAGACGAGTGAGATCCTGATAAACGATGCGCCCCGCGCCCAAATTGACGTGGCCGACTTCCGAATTGCCCATTTGACCATCGGGCAGGCCTACGTCCAGGCCGGAAGCGGCGATAAGCGTATGCGGATAGTTTTGCCACAGGGCGTCCATTACGGGCCTTTTGGCGTTAACAATGGCGTTATCCTGCTTCTCTTCCCGATAGCCGTAGCCGTCAAGGATGACGAGAACCATCGGTTTCTTTGTGCTCGACATGCAATTAACCTCGTAATAAATGATAAAACGCGAATTTCTCAGTCTCATACCATATTAGGAAATTGGTAGTAACGATAAGTGCTATAGCCAGACGCCCAATTTTACTACACTCGCGGTAAATAAGCGTAAAAATCGAAATCGCAGGAATATTTTTACGATTTTTCAATATATATGACTGACAACTCTTGATAGAATTTCTAGAGATATGTCGTATTTTCTGCACCACGTTGGGGATTTGGGCTGTATTTGACGCCGGGCGCAGGTATACTCCATAACCTTAGAGATTAATCCTAAACAGCGAGTTGTTATCCTCCATGGAACAAGTTATGCAATTTGTCAGCAACCACCCACTCCTGAGCTTTGGATGGCTGGGTTTGCTGATCGCCGTTATTTTTACAACGTTTAAGAGCGCGACCTCAAAAGTTAAAGAAATCGGCAATACCGACCTGACGCGCCTTATCAACAGCGAAGAAGCGGTCGTCGTTGATACCCGCACGATCGATGATTTCCGTAAGGGCCACATCGTCGGCGCTATCAACCTGACGCCTACCGATATCAAAAACGGAACGCTTGCCGTTCTGGATAAGCACAGGGATCGCCCGGTAATCGTACTGTGCGCCAACGGCACGGCCTCTAAGGCGCCGGCGGAAGCGCTGGTTAAAGAGGGCTTCTCTCGGGTTTATACGCTGAAAAACGGCCTGTCTGGCTGGACCGGCGAAAATCTTCCCTTAGTCCGTGGTAAATAGATTCGTGGTAAATAACGCACCCGGCGTGCGCTTTTAGCATTCTGCCTGGCCGCTTTTTGACGCAAAAATTAAGGCGGCTCGGCAAAGGACATCTAACTTAAAGGTAATTTCTTATGTCAGAGCAAAGCAATCCAGATATGAGCTTCCAGATCCAGCGCATTTACACGAAGGACATTTCCTTTGAATCGCCGGGCGCGCCGTTGGTTTTCCAAAAAGAGTGGGAGCCTGAAGTCAAGCTGGATTTGGACACGGCCTCAAGCCAGCTGGCTGAAGACGTTTATGAAGTTGTGCTGCGCGTGACGGTGACGTCAATGCTGGGCGAAGATACCGCATTCCTGTGTGAAGTTCAGCAGGCGGGTATTTTCCACGTTACCGGCCTTGATGGCTCCCAGATGGCGCACTGCCTGGGCGCGTACTGCCCGAATATCCTGTTCCCTTATGCGCGTGAGTGCGTGACCAGCCTGGTTACTCGCGGTACTTTCCCGCAGTTGAACCTGGCGCCGGTTAACTTTGACGCGCTGTTTATGAACTATCTGCAGCAGCAGGCTGAAGCAGAACAGGCTGAAGCCCCACAACAATAAGGACGCTCGCGTGAATCAGGTCGATATGACGGTCATCGGGGCCGGATCTTACGGTACGGCGCTGGCCATTACGCTGGCGCGTAACGGGCACTCGGTCGTTCTGTGGGGGCATGACCCTGAACATATCGACCGGCTCCAGCGGGACAGAAAGAATCAGGCTTTCCTGCCGGACGTGTCGTTTCCCGACAGCCTGCGGCTGGAAAGCTCTCTTGAAAAGGCCGTTGGCGCCAGCCGCGACATTCTCGTCGTCGTGCCGAGCCACGTTTTTGGCGACGTATTACGTCAGGTTAAACCGTTCCTGCGGCCCGACGCCCGCATCGTGTGGGCGACAAAAGGGCTGGAGGCTGACACCGGCCGGCTGTTGCAGGACGTTGCCCGAGAGGCGCTGGGAAACGATATTCCTCTGGCGGTGATTTCAGGCCCAACCTTTGCCAAAGAGCTGGCTGCGGGGCTGCCTACGGCGATTGCCGTTTCTTCCTCCGATCCCCACTTTACTGAAGATCTTCAAAAGCTGCTGCACTGCGGGAAGAGCTTTCGCGTGTACAGCAACCCTGACTTTATCGGCGTTCAGCTCGGCGGCGCGGTGAAGAACGTCATTGCGATAGGCGCAGGAATGTCTGACGGCATCGGCTTTGGCGCAAACGCCCGCACGGCGTTGATTACCCGCGGGCTGGCCGAAATGAGCCGCCTGGGCGCGGCGCTGGGCGCTGAACCCTCTACCTTTATGGGCATGGCGGGCCTGGGCGATCTGGTCTTGACCTGTACCGACAATCAGTCACGCAACCGTCGCTTCGGTATCATGCTGGGGGAAGGGAAGTCGGTTTCTGAAGCTCAAGCGCTGATTGGTCAGGTGGTTGAAGGGTATCGCAATACCAAAGAGGTCTGGATTCTGGCCCAGCGCTACGGCGTTGAAATGCCGATAACCGAGCAGATTTATCAGGTGCTTTACGCTGGTAAAAACGCTCGCGAAGCGGCGCTTTCCCTGCTCGGCAGGACAAGCCGGGACGAACAGAGCGCGCTCTAACGCGCACCTGTCCCTGCGTTCGCTTATCTTTTTCATTTTATCTTCATCTGTTGTGTACGGCGGTGTTATCAGGAGCTGAAAGATGTCATCAGAGTCAATGCAGGTTTGGCTGGAAATCAAACAGGAAGCGAGAAAACTGGTAGAGTGTGAACCCATTCTTGCCAGCTTCTTCCATTCGACGCTGCTGAACCACGAGTTCCTGGGCAATGCTCTTAGCTACATTCTTGCCAACAAGCTGGCCAGTGCGACCATGCCGGCCATTTCCGTCCGGGAAATCATTGAGGACGCCGTCAAGTCTGACGACAACATTACGGAATGCGCCGCTCGCGACATTCTGGCCGTGCGACAGCGCGACCCGGCCGTTGACAAGTATTCAACGCCGCTGCTTTACCTTAAAGGGTTTCATGCGCTGCAGGCCTACCGCGTAGGGCACTGGCTGTGGAATCAGAACCGTAAGGCGTTGGCAATCTATCTGCAAAATCAGGTTTCCGTCGTCTTTGGCGTTGATATTCACCCGGCGGCTCACATTGGCCACGGCATCATGCTTGACCATGCTACCGGCATCGTTATTGGCGAGACGGCGGTTGTTGAAAACGATGTATCCATTCTTCAGTCGGTGACGCTGGGCGGTACCGGTAAAGAAGGCGGCGATCGCCATCCGAAGATCCGCGAGGGGGTTATGATTGGCGCCGGCGCGAAAATTTTGGGCAATATTGAAGTTGGGCGCGGAGCAAAGATCGGCGCGGGCTCTGTCGTATTGCAGGCCGTACCGCCTTATACAACGGTAGCGGGCGTCCCGGCAAAAATCGTGGGCCGTTCAGGCTGCGATAAGCCCTCAATGGAAATGGACCAAAGCTTTAACGGCGACAGAGGCGAGCTGGATCTCTCCCTCGACGATTGAGCCGCTGTTTCTCTATCGCCACGCATTTCTGATTAAGGCCGATTGTATCGGCCTTAATTATTCTCGCAGCAGCGCGCCCTGATACCCCAGCTGGCGCCAGGCCTCATACACCACAACCGATACCGCATTTGACAGGTTCATGCTGCGGCTGTCAGCCTGCATGGGAATGCGTATCTTCTGTTCTTTGGGCAACGCATCCAGAATGTAAGCAGGTAGCCCTCTGGTTTCGGGGCCGAACAGCAAATAGTCGCCGGCCTGATAGGCAACGGCGCTGTGGGCAGGGGTTCCCTTGGTTGTTAGCGCAAAGAGGCGAGCCGGGCGCTCGCTGTCGATAAACGACTGATAGTTCCTGTGGCGCTTGACGGCGGCAAACTCATGGTAATCAAGCCCTGCGCGGCGCAGGCGCTTGTCGTCCCAGGTAAAGCCCAAGGGCTCTATCAGGTGAAGCTTAAAGCCGGTGTTGGCGCACAGGCGGATAATATTGCCCGTATTTGGCGGAATTTCAGGCTCAAATAAAACGATGTTTAACATACGCCTCCAAGTCGAAGAGAGGCGCAGAATAGCAGAAAACGGCCGCGAGCTGAACGGCCGCCGTATCTTAACGTACGTAGACCGGCAGCCAAATCGTCAGGCGCAGACCGCCCAGCGGGCTTTTGTCAGCCTTAGCCCAGCCACCGTGCTGGTTGATGGCGGATTCTACTATAGCAAGCCCCAGACCGGAGCCGCCGGAGTTGCGGTCTCGCGCTTCGTCGGTGCGGTAGAAGGGGCGGAAAATCTGCTCGCGATCTTCTTCAGCTACGCCAGGGCCGTCATCGTCTACGTTGATTTCGATGCCTTTATCGTCGCTGTGAAATGAGACGACGATGTGGTTATGGCAGTAGCGAAACGCGTTTCGAATGACGTTTTCCAGCGCGCTGTCAAGGGCTGCGCGATTGCCGAAGATAGGCCAAGGACCTGGAGGAACGGCGATTTCAAGCTTTTTCCCGGTGTTTTCAGCCTCAAACTTGGCGTTGTCCAGCACGTCGGCCCAGAGTTCGTCAGCCATCATGCGCTCTCTGGATATTTCGCTTTTGTACTGATTGCGCGACAGGGCAAGCAGGTGGTTAATCATGTGGTCCAGCCGCTGGGCTTCGGTCTCGATTCTGAGCAGCTCTTTTGACTCGCCGTGGCGTCGGCGCATGAGCGCAGTAGCCAACTGAAGGCGGGTTAGCGGCGTGCGCAGTTCGTGGGAAATATCGGAAATCAGCCTCTGCTGGGCTTTAACCATGCGGTCCAGGCCTGAAACCATCTGGTTAAAGCTGGCCCCGGCGGCGCGGAACTCCAGCGGGCCGAACTCAAGCTCGGGGGATTCTTTAAGGTTGCCTCTCGCTACTTCATCTGCCGCTCGCTTAAGCTTACGCGCGGGCTTGGCCAGGCTCCACGCCAGCCAGAGAAGCAGCGGAATGCTGATGACCATCGTTACCGCCAGCAGCATCAGCGGGCGGTCAAACAGCAGGTTGATAAAGTCGGACTGGGCGCTGTTTGCCGGGCGCACCAGATACAGCTGATAGTGCTCTTCCCTATCCCGTACTGAAAAAGGGCCAACCATTTCCGTCAGGCCGTACTTTTTCTTCATAGGGTAGTCGGAGTTATCGGCTTGGCCGATAAAGTTACGCACCATCTGCATTTCATTACGTTTCAGAACGCCGACGATGCGGCCCTCAGTCGTGACCAGCAGCATTCGCTGGCCGGGAGGCGACCATTTTTCAATGGCCTGCAACAGCCTGCGCCACCACATCAAATCGCTGTTTGGCGTACTGGCCAGCTCCGCTTCCACGTGCTGCTCCAGCATGGTCCCCTGGCGACGTTCGCTGTCGAGAACGGGCGCCAGCTGGCGAGAGTCAAGCTTGGGCACCATCAGAACGACCATCATCACCAGCGTCAGCGTCAGCCAGAAAATGGCAAAGATGCGGGTTGTCAGGCTGTTAAAGGTCATCATGTTGCGGTCACCATTAAATATCCGCGGCCGCGTAGCGTTTTAAACCAGGGAAGTCCGTCGTGGCGATCGGGCAGCTTACGGCGAAGGTTGGATATATGCATATCAATGGCGCGATCAAACGGCGTCAGGCGTTTCCCCAGCACTTCCTGGCTCAAATATTCACGGGAGACAACCTGCCCCAGGCGTTGGGCCAACAGGTACAGCAGCGTAAATTCGGTGCCGGTCAGCTCCAGCGTCTGCCCGTCAAAGCTGGCTTCCTGACGCCCTGGATTGAGGCGCAGTCGGTCAACCTGCAGCGTATTGCTGCCGGTCTCGGGTTCCTGCTGCTGCTCCGTCCAGTTTGAACGGCGAAGAATGGCGCGAATTCGGGCGATAAGTTCGCGATCGTTAAACGGCTTGGGCAAATAGTCGTCTGCGCCGAGCTCCAGGCCGAGCACGCGATCCAGCTCGCTGCCACGAGCGGTCAGCATAATGACCGGCGTCTGATAGTTTTGGCGCAGTTCTTTAAGGGTATCGATACCGTTTTTCTTCGGCATCATGATGTCTAACAATAGAAGATCGATGGAGTTATCCAGCATGTTTATTGCCTGTTCGCCATCATAAGCAACAACAACTTCGAATCCTTCCAGTTCGAGTAGTTCTTCTAGTAGTGAAGTGATTTCACGATCGTCATCAACAAGCAATATTTTACTCATAGCGTTTCCTCCGAAAGCAAAATTACTTGAATAGGTAGCGTTATTCCATGACTTTACACACATTTACATGCGCTGACGCTAGTTTTCATCCGCGAAAGTACACTGTTTTACATCGGTTCGATACGATGATGTTTGTGGAGACGATGATGCATAAAGTGAACGTATTAATTATGGCATCAATGCTGGCTCTGAGTACATCCAGCGCGTTAGCCGCAGATACAGAAAGCGCAGAACCAACGGAGTGTTCGCAACCGGGCGTTACCGCCATACAGGCTTCGGTCGTCGGGAGCGATGTGTTAAGAGACCGCGTCATGCAACAGCGTGGGATGTTTGAAGGATTAGAGCTTTCAGCAAAGCAGCGTCAGCAGATGCGAGACCTGATAAGGCAGAACTATCACGACGTGATGCCGAAAATGTATCTGGACAACGTTGAAGCGATGCACTCGCTGATTATCTCAGACAGCTTTGATGAGGCAGCCGCTTTCAGACAGGCCGAATTGATTGCACAGGCTCAGGTTGAAAAGCAGGTTGCGTTAGCGAAGGTAAGCCACCAGTTTTATAGCCTGTTGACGCCGGAACAGAAGGTCGTGTTTAACCAAAAGCACGCCGAGAAAGTTGCCAGGCTTCAGCAGAAGTTAGACCAATTGCGGAAGTATGAAGATTCCCAACCCTAGTAGTGTATGTAGTCGTATGTAGTTCCTATGATGTATGTTTTTCCTTGCCTTAGACACCATCCATGTCTTCCCCGCGTAACAGCGGGGTTTTTTTTGTCTGAAAAATGCTAACTGACTATACTAGCGGTTTAAATCGGCCTTAAATGAGGAAGTTTGGCGTGAGCGAGCAGTATGGGCACTGGGTTAAAAGGGCAGCGGCTTTAGCGACGGCGACGGCGTCTTTGCTGCTGTTGATAAAGGTGATTGCCTGGTGGATCAGCGGCTCTGTCAGCCTGTTGGCCGGTCTGGTGGATTCGCTGGTGGATATTGCCGCGTCGCTGACCAACCTGTTTGTGATTCGCTATGCGCTGCAGCCGGCCGACGAACAGCATACCTTTGGTCACGGTAAGGCTGAATCCTTGGCCGCTCTGGCGCAAAGCATGTTCATTAGCGGTTCGGCCATTTTTCTGTTTCTGACCGGTTTCCAACACCTTTTAAACCCGCAGCCTCTCAAGGCAGCCGGCGTGGGCATTCTGGTAACGGTAGCTTCGCTCTTCTGTACGATGTGTCTGGTGCTGTTTCAGCGTTGGGTGGTCAAGAAAACACAGAGCCTGGCGATTAAGGCGGACATGCTGCACTACAAGTCCGATATTTTTATGAATGCGGCGATCCTTGCGGCCCTGGGGCTAAGCGCCTATGGTTTTATCATGGCCGACGCCATCTTCGCGCTGGCTATCGGTGGATATATTTTGTACAGCGCGCTGCGAATGGCTTATGATGCGGTTCAGACGCTGCTCGATCGCGCTTTGCCCGACGGCGAGCGCGAAGAGATTATGAAGATCGTGCTCTCCTGGCCGGGAATTATTGGCGCTCACGATCTAAGGACCCGCCAGTCCGGGCCGACGCGTTTTATTCAGCTACACGTCGAAATGGACGACGATCTTCCCTTATTGGAAGCGCACCATATTGCAGACAGGGTTGAGCAAGACCTGCGCCGACGCTTTCCCGATTCGGAAGTGATCATCCACCAAGATCCTCATTCCGTAGTGCCTCCTGACCAAAGTGGAAGATTCCAGATCTGAGGCGGAGCAGAGTCGATGAGAAACTATTTTCGCGTAGCGAAAAAATAGTTGTTTTATTGCTGTAAATCGTTACGCTTTTTAGCTTAAACTGAATCAATTCAGCCAATCCGCTTTGCTATACTGATACACAGTACGCGTCGGTTGGCTGACCGTACGTTTAACGTACTCTGGTCAAAGCGGGTTACCCTACGCTTTCCCGCCGACGGCCTGTTATCGTAGGGCCGGTTCTGCCAGCTTTACCGTTATGTCTGACGTGGCTTGTCGTAAAACGATATCTCAAAATAACATCTTCAGTTCAGAGGTAGTCATGATCAAAAGAATTGGCGTTTTAACGAGCGGGGGCGATGCTCCGGGGATGAATGCGGCTATTCGAGGCGTCGTTCGCTCGGCATTATCCCAAGGACTGGAAGTCTTCGGCATTTATGATGGCTATCAGGGGCTGTGTGAAGACCGCATGGAGCGGCTGGATCGCTATAGCGTCTCCGACGTTATTAACCGCGGCGGCACGTTTTTAGGTTCGGTGCGCTATCCGGAGTTTAAAGACCCTGCGGTGCGGGAAAAGGGCATAAACAACCTGAAAAACCGTGGAATAGATGCGCTTGTCGTTATCGGTGGAGATGGTTCTTATATGGGCGCCAAGCTGTTGACCGAACGCGGCATTGCCTGCATCGGCCTGCCGGGAACGATTGATAACGACGTTGCCGGTACTGACTACACCATCGGCTTCTTTACCGCCCTGCAAACCGTGGTTGAGGCCATTGACCGTCTGCGCGATACCTCTTCATCTCACCAACGCATTTCCATCGTAGAAGTCATGGGGCGACACTGCGGCGATCTGACGATGGCGGCGGCTATCGCCGGCGGCTGTGAGTTTATCGTCCTGCCTGAGATCGAGTTTAAGCCAGATGATTTGGTGGAAGAGATCATGGCGGGCATCAGCAAGGGCAAGAAGCACGCAATTGTGGCCATTACCGAGCACGTATGCGACATCGATGAGCTGGCGAAATACATTCAGGAAAAAACCCATCGCGATACGCGGGCGACGGTGCTGGGCCACATCCAGCGCGGCGGTTCTCCGGTTGCCTATGACCGAATTTTGGCCTCACGCATGGGGGCTTATGCTATTGACCTGCTGCTTCAGGGATATGGCGGTCGCTGCGTCGGCATTCAGAACGAAAAGATGGTGCATCACGACATCATCGACGCGATTGAGAATATGAAGCGTCCGTTTAAGAGCGACTGGTTGAAGACGGCAAAAGAGCTGTACTAACTTAGGCCGCGTGCCCAATAAAAACGCCCGACGCTAGCTGCGCCGGGCGTTTTTATTTATCTCTCTATCTTACTTCGCTTTTTTCGCTTCAGCAGCGGCTTTTACGATAGTTGCGAACGCGTCGGCCTTCAGCGATGCACCGCCAACCAGCGCGCCGTCGATGTCCGGCTGGGAGAACAGCTCGGCCGCGTTAGCCGCATTGACGGAACCGCCGTACTGAATGATAAGGCCGGCGGCGACCTGCGCGTCGTGCTTAGCGACGTGATCGCGGATAAACTTGTGCACCGCCTGCGCTTGGGCCGGGGTGGCGGACTTGCCGGTACCGATAGCCCATACGGGTTCATAGGCGATAACGGTGCCTTCCATCGCTTTAGCGCCCAGCGTCTTTAATACGGCGTCAATCTGCCTGGCGCATACGGCTTCCGTTTGGCCAGCTTCGTTTTCTGCTTCGGTTTCACCGATGCACAGAACGGGGATCAGGCCGGCCTCTTTCAGAATGGCGAATTTTTCAGCGATAACTTCATCGCTCTCTTTATGATAAGTGCGGCGCTCGGAGTGGCCGATGATGATATATTTGGCGCCAATGTCTTTAAGCATGTTGGCAGAGGTTTCGCCGGTAAACGCGCCGGACAGGTTAACGTCAACGTTTTGCGCACCCAAGGCGATGCGGCTACCGGCAAGCTCGTGCTTCGCCTGGTCCAGATAAATAAACGGCGGTGCAATAGCGACGCCACAGCCGTCTACGCTACTCAGTTCCTGACGAAGACCCGCTATCAACTCATTGACCATATGTCTGCTGCCGTTGAGTTTCCAGTTTCCCATAACTAGTGGATGACGCATATTTTTTCTCCAATCGTGTTTTATGGTGATAGCTTTGATAGTCGCGGCGCAGTTTCAGTACGAACGCAGCCGCGCTGGCGTGTTTCATAGTATAGAGTGACTCAATACAGAAGGCTTGGTTTTTTGTCCCACTCTGTGAGCCATTTGGGTTTTACCGCGCTACTTGTCAGATAGCGACAGCTTAATCGGTTCAAGTGCGAATGTTATACCCTTTTCACCGCGATCCGCTATTACAAAACGGAGTGTGCCTTCCGTTTGTTGATAAAACGGCTCTCCTTTACCCCTTTTCAGCAGCTCAATGGCCTTTTGGCGGCAGGATTGCCGGGTTTGGGTGGGCTCAAACAGCAGTATGAAGGCGGCCATGTAGTTCGTCATCAGCTCGGCGGCGGCCTTTTCTCGCTTGGCCGCGCTTTCGGCCGTCTCCGGCACGGAGAGCGCCGTTGCTGCAGGCAGATAGGTTAACTGCAGGCTTTTTATTTGGCGCTGGCTCTTTTCCAGCGCCACGGAAGAGTAGAGCGTCGTGTTGATGCGGCTTGCGGCGCGAACGATCGGCGATTTATCTTCCTGCTGTTTAATGATTTTGTATTCCGCCAGCGTGAGGCCGGGGTTTGCAGCGTTAAACTTGTCTCTGAACTGTTGAATCGTCAGGTTGAACGCGGGGGCTTCTTCTCTCAGGTAAGGCGCAACGGCAGGCTCGGACTGGCCTACGCCGAGTGCGGGCGCGGGTTTCTCTTCGCCGTGAGCGAATGCTATCGCTGCGAACGTCATCGTGAAGGCCAGAAGGCACATTGTTCCTGTTTTTTTCAACATGTCATGTTCCTGAGAATGCGTGCGCCGACGGCTACCAGTACTGTTCGCTGGTGATATGCCCCGGCTTACGGCGCAGGTGCTTTGCCATTCCGCGCTGCTGTTTAAGCAGCTGTTGAGTGTCCTTGGTCATTTCCGGATTACCGCACAGCATAACGTGGCCGCTTTCAGGGCTAATCTTCAGGCCGACGCTCTCCTCCAGCTCGCCGCTCTCGATAAGCGCGGGAATTCGCCCGTGCAGCGAGCCTTCCGCGCGTTCGCGGCTGACGACGGTCTGAATACGCAGCTTTCCCTGATAGCGTTTTTCCAGTTCGCGCATGAGCGGCAGGTAGCTGAGATCCCGCTGATAACGAACGGCGTGCACCAGTACGATATTGTTAAAGCGCTCCAGGTCCTGGCCCAGCTGCAGGATGGAGAGGAACGGGCCAATGGCGGTACCGGTAGACAGCATCCACAGCGTATCGGCACAGGGAACCTCTTCCAATACGAAGAAGCCGGCGGCGTCCGTCGTAACCAGTACGTCGTCGCCTTCTTTCAGGGCGCGTAGCTTGGGGCTTAGCCTGCCCTCGGGGACGGTAACCAGATAAAACTCAAGCTCGGGGTTGGTCGGGGAGTTCACGTAGGAGTAAGCGCGCTGCACGCGTTCGCCTTCAACATCCAAAGCCAGCTTGGCAAACTGCCCCGCGGTAAAGCTGTGAACGGGGGCATTAATTTTTAGGCTAAATAAACTTTCTGTCCAGTTATCGATCTTAACCACTTTGCCCGTAACCCAATCCGCCATGAATATTTCCTCACCGGTGTTGCTGCCTTCGCAGAAAAAAGGGAAGGCGTGACTTTACGATATTTCTGGGATGTATCCGCCGCTGCGAGTAACGGTAGAACGCCGCTTAGGATATCACTTATTTTCATTGACCTTGAGCGATTTCAGGAGTTACTTCTTAACCAAACGGCTATTTTCATATGGATAAGGCATTGACGAAAGGTGAAAGCAGCAGTAACATGCGGCCAGCTTAACGGCGAGTAGCGCAGCCTGGTAGCGCAACACGTTCGGGACGTGTGGGTCGGAGGTTCAAATCCTCTCTCGCCGACCAAATTAAAAATCCCCGGTGTACTCTGTACGCCGGGGATTTTGTTTTTTGAATGATTTCGCGTTTGTGTATAGAGGCTTTCGCTCATCACTGTGGATAAGGGGTCCAGCTGGCGCCCTTGAGGCGGATGTAGAACTTATCCTGATACTTCATCACGACGGTGTTGGAGGTTTCCGATACCGCCGGCGTCTGCGGCAGGTTCGCCGTCAGGGCCTGCCAGTCAATCTGCTCGGCGTTGAACAGCTTGCCGTCCAGCGTTCTGTTTACCAGTTCGGAAATGGCCAGATAGCTGCTCGGTTGCGTTATATGAAGCGGCTGAACCGTCGTCGCCTTATCGCCTATCAGGCGGACGCCTGCCGGAACGTGAGTGATGCTTGGGCTTGGAATATCGCGCAGGCCTGAAACTTGCATTTTATCTCCAACCAGCGCCGCTCCATGCTCAGGAACGATAACGACCATGATTTTCCTGCCGGACTTGTCCAGCTCATCAAGAAACTCATCGAGGTCGTCAAACAGATCCTGCAGACGCTTTTTGTACTCTACTGGCTTGTTAGTGGCGCTACTGCGGTTGCCGTCGTGCAGCTCAATCGTGTTATAGAACGTGGCCGTTCGTTCGGAGGCATCTTTCTGGCGCGCGTCCAGCCACGACTTCAGCATGCCGAGATCCCGGTACAGCGGTTCACCGTCGAAGGAAACCAGCTCAGGCTTGACGTTCCCCGGCGGCAGCGGCTGTGCCTGAATTCCCGCATAGTCGCGCAGTTCCTGCAGGTAGTTGCCGAACTTGCCTGAGTGGTCCATAACCAGCGCATTTTTAAACCCTAGCTGTTCGAGGTTATTGAACAGATAGCACTGTCTGTCCGCCGCACTGTAAAGGGCGGTATGGGTTGTCTGTCCGCAGCTGGCGCGAGCAAGGCGAATGGCTGCGGGGCCGCTGTAAGAGGTGGCCGAGTTGAAGTCGTCAAAGACGATGTTCATCTTTTTCCACAGCGGATGTTCCGTCAGGCCAGCGGCCTGCATGTCCGACCATGAAAGGGAGCAGACGTTGACGATCAGCAGGTCAAACGGCACCGCGTCAGCCGGTAATGCGCTTGGAAATGAGGTACGCAGTCCCTTTTGCTGTTGGATAAAGCCGTCATAGTAGGCCGACAGGTTTTGTTCGGTCGGCGGTCCGGCGGCATCCGGCGCGCTCCCCTTGCCGTCTGCTGCTGGCGGCTGTGCGCCCTCCGTCGCAGTAACGTTCTGAGCTGTCGTTGCCGACGGTAGAAGGGAAACGGCCGGGCCGTCCAGCGTGATGACGTTGAGCCAGACGAGCGCCGCAACGATGAACGGCGTAAAGCGGATCCATTGAGAGGTAAACAGGTAGCCAACCCACAGGGCAAATGCGGCGCCTACCCAGCTCCAGTTGATGAAGCGCTGTAGGAACTCCAGCACATAGCTCAGGCTCATGCTGGTTGCCTGGCCGCGCAGGCTGATGATGCTGTCGAGGCTGGGCAGCCAGGTATCGTAATAAAACAGCGCCAGGCCTACCGGGATGGCGATAAGATTGCGCAGCGTTCGGATTTTTCCTGCGGGAAGAGGGAAAAGTACGGCGGCGACGAAGACCAGATTGGCCAGCGGATGAAAGTTGAGATAGCCGCCCCAGAGCAGGGCGAATTTGATCAGGAAGTAGTAGTTCCATCCGCGAAGGCCCTGCCAGTTTTTCCACACGCTGCCCTCTGTCGCTGCGGGCAATGGGGAAATGTTTTCATTTTTCGTCATATTAATTCTAGTTATCCACAGTAACCGTTTTTATTTTCGCCATACTTTGCCGTTCAGCCTCCCGCGTTTATCGTTTATTCCTTAGGAGTTTTCCTTTTCGGGGCTGGCATTTCACCATTAGAGCGCTTGAAAGTATATGTCGATTAATTTCGCTGTATTTAAATAATAGCCTGCGCGCCGTTGGCGGTTAGGTAAACCACAAAATAAATGTCAGATTATGAAAAGTGTACAGAAATAATGCCTATATCATTTCTGACGATATGTACTTTAATCCCTTATTCCATTTTTTGTTCATAAGACATCTGTTATTATGCTAGCACAGCTTGACATTTAGATACCTTTATTTAATTGGGGTTTTACCTGAGCCATTCGTTATTGCACGAAGCGAAAACGTATTTGTCTTAGGGGGTTACGTTTTACCCGTTAAAAGCAAAATTCTTGTTATCGTCTACACTGAATAAAGTGGCTTAACCGATCGAGTTATAAAATGAGTGACGAAATAACTGACGCTGGCGAGGGGCAACAGCAGGGACGGAATCAGACGCAGGGACTCAATGCTTCGAATGGCGATCGTAGCGATATTGTGGCCGTAGCTAAAGCCTATCACCTTTCTTCCGTTGACTATCAGGACTTCTCGGGAAGTCACGCTCTGGCTGCGGCGCGCTCTCGCTGGCCTCTGCTGGCCGAACTGCACGATAAGAAGGTTGAAGCATGACCAGAATCGCCGTGATTGACGGCGTTCGAGGGGGATGCGGGGCGACGTCCGTTTGCGCTTCTCTTGCATGGGCGCTTGCTCAGCGAGGGAAGTCCGTTTTAGCGCTGGATTTTAGTGTGTCCAATCTGTTGCGACTTTATTTTAATCATTCCTGGGAAGATAAAGACGGTTGGGCATTGATGCTTATTCGCACCATGTCGGTAACGCCTATAAACTACGCTTTAAAAATAGACTATTTGCCTTTCGGTTTATTAAACGAAGGACAAGAAGCAGAATTAAAAAAGAGACTAACTGTTCAAAATAGCGGTGACGATAATAATAAACAAAAAGCGTTGTATTTTCTGAATGAATCACACTATGACTGGGTGGTTATTGACGCTTCTTCAACCCCTTCATGGTTGAAACAATGGGCTAATTCGCTGGCGGATTTTTCTATTTCTTTGCTTAATCCGGATCCGGCCTGTTACCTGTTGGCGAAGCAAAATGCGCCACGGCGAAACGGTTTTTTTCTTATAAATCGGTTTTCTCCCTCGTTTGAGCTCCAACAGGACATTTGTCGCCTTTGGCGAAGCGAATTGGCGAATTTGATTCCCATCGCGCTTCACGCCGATGAGGCGTTGCCCGAAGCGCTGGCGGTAAAAAAACCGTTAGGGGAGTACCAGCCGGGCAGCATGGTTGCACACGACGCCGATGAGCTAAGCGAATGGTGCCTGACGTTTGGCGGCTGGGAGCGTTAGCGATGCGTCCTTTGAAAGCCGTAGCCAGCATCATAATTCCTTCCGGGCCTTTGAAAGCGATAGCGGCGCGTTACAGCGCTTATCGCCAGTGTGGAAGCTGGCCGCTGACCGCGCTGCTGTACTGCGTTGGCTATGTTGCTGTGTGGAGCGTCCTTTGTCTTGAGTCGCCAGCCTGGCGACAGGTGAGGGAGAGCCGTGAAGCCTGGTTTCCCCAGGTGTCAGCGAAGAGGCCGCGCGCTGCCGACGTTATTCGCTACGTGGTGCAGGGGGCTTGGCTGGTCACCGTGCGGCAGGAAAAGTCTCCTTCGCTTTTAACGCTGCGCCGCTGGAGTCGGAGCCTGCGAACGTGGTGCCATGGCCGATATCATCAGGCGACCCAGTGGCTTCATCACCTGCCGGATCTGGCGCAAAAAGGAAAGTGGGAATCCCGTTCTGAAGAACGGCTGAGGTCTTTGCATCCGACGCTGCGCAAGGTTGTTTTTATCTTTTTCAGCCTGTTGGCCGCCGTTTTAGCCATTATTTGCGTTTCCCAACCGTTCGATTTGTTCGCGCAGTTCATTTTCGTTCTGCTGCTGTGGGGGATTGCGATGGTGATGCGCCGCATCCCGGGCCGCTTTGCCTCTCTGATGCTAATCGTACTTTCCCTTACGGTTTCCTCCCGCTATATCTGGTGGCGATATACTTCGACGCTAAACTGGGATGACCCGGTCAGCCTGATGTGCGGCCTGCTTTTGCTGATGGCGGAAACCTACGCCTGGGTTGTGCTGGTGCTTGGGTTTTTCCAAACCATTTGGCCGCTTCACCGCAAGCCCGTACCGCTGCCGCAGGACGTTTCCCTGTGGCCGAGCGTAGACATCATGGTGCCCACCTACAACGAGGGCCTGAACGTGGTGAAACCGACCATCTACGCTGCGCTTGGCGTTGACTGGCCGGAAGACCGAAGAACCATTTACATTCTGGACGACGGCAACCGGCCGGAGTTCCGGGCGTTCGCCGAAGAAGTCGGCGTTGAGTATATTGCACGGCCGACCCACGAGCACGCCAAGGCCGGCAACATCAACCATGCGCTGAAGCAGGCCAAGGGCGAGTTTGTTGCTATTTTCGACTGCGACCACGTGCCGACGCGCACGTTTCTGCAGTTGACCATGGGCTGGTTTTTTAAAGACAAAAAGCTGGCGATGCTGCAGACGCCGCACCACTTTTTCTCTCCCGACCCCTTTGAACGCAATCTGGGTTCGTTTCGCCATACGCCTAACGAGGGGTCACTGTTTTATGGCCTGGTGCAAGACGGCAACGACATGTGGGACGCGACGTTTTTCTGCGGCTCCTGCGCCGTCATCAAGCGAACCGCGCTGGACGAAGTCGGCGGCATTGCGGTAGAAACGGTAACGGAAGATGCGCATACCTCTTTGCGCCTGCACCGGGCGGGCTATACGTCCGCCTATATTCGAATCCCTCTGGCGGCCGGGCTTGCCACCGAAACGCTGTCCGCCCACATCAGCCAGCGCATTCGTTGGGCGCGCGGCATGGTGCAGATTTTCCGCTTGGACAACCCGCTTTTGGGCCGGGGGCTGAAGCTAAGCCAGCGGCTTTGCTACGTTAACGCCATGCTGCACTTCCTGGCGGGGATCCCCCGGCTTATCTTTTTGACCGCGCCTCTGGCCTTCCTGTTTTTCCACGCCTACATCATTTTTGCCCCGGCTCTGGCGATAGCCCTTTACGTGCTGCCGCACATGATCCACGCCAGCCTGACCAACTCGCGGCTTCAGGGAAAGTTTCGCCACTCTTTCTGGAGTGAAATTTATGAAACGGTGCTGGCCTGGTATATCGCCCGACCAACGACGGTCGCGCTGTTTAACCCCCATAAGGGTAAATTTAACGTCACGGCAAAGGGCGGGCTGGTAGAAAACAGCTACGTAGACTGGGTCATCTCTCGCCCCTATTTTATTTTGGTCATTCTGAACGTCGTCGGGCTGATTGCCGCAGCCTGGCGCATCTACAGCGGCCCTCAAAATGAAATATCTACTGTACTGGTTAGCGCGGCGTGGGTTACCTATAACCTCATCGTTTTGGGCGGCGCCGTGGCCGTTTCGGTAGAAACGAAACAGGTTCGCCACTCCCACCGCATTCAAATCTCAATGCCCGCGGCCATCGCCAGAGAGGACGGGCGGCTGTTTCCCTGTACGCTGCGCGACTATTCCGATGCGGGCGTGGGGCTTGAAATGCTACAGCCGGATTTGGCCAGCAAAGGAGACCGGCTGACGCTTATTCTCAAGCGCGGTTCGCAGGAGTTTGCTTTCCCCTGCGAAGTGATGAGGGCATTTAATAACGTGGTGGGGGTTCAGCTCCAACTGGTCACTACTCAGCAGCACATTGACTTTATGCAGTGCACTTTCGCTCGGGCGGATACCTGGGCCCTATGGCAAAACAGCGTTCCGGAAGATAAGCCTATGAGCAGCATGCGGGACGTCATGCTGCTGGGGCTGCGTGGCTATAAGAAGATGCTGGAATACTCACCGCCTTTTCTCTATTCAATTTTGGGACGGATGGCGTCGGTTATCATTTGGTTAACCTCGTTTTTGCCCCATCGTGTTCGGCAGCCAAAAGAAGCGGCATCGATATGAAAACAGAAAAATCAACAGTAAAGCACAGTGGGTTAAAAGGGCGTCGGCGGCTATTGGGCCTGATGATGTTAAGCCTGGCGGGCGCCGTTTATGCCGACCCGGTGGGCGTGTCGACGCCTTCGCTTGAGCCATCTGGCGAAGCGATGACGGCACAGGTCGCGCCTGAGAACGCACAACCAGCCGCCCCGGTTCGCAGCGATACGCTGTCGTTTAAGGCGCTGGCTCCGGAAGGCAGTCTGGTGCTTCGCGGCGTACAGAACGCGTCGCAGATGACTTTTACGGTGCGCAGCGACGAGGTGGTTTCTCAGGCCATTTTGAATCTGGACTACACCGTGTCTCCGGCGCTTTTGCCGCTGCTGTCTCACATCAAAGTTTATCTTAACGATGAGCTGATGGGCGTGGTTGCGGTTAATCAGGAATCGCCCGGCAAGCGGGGAACGATAACGCTGCCGCTCGACGCTCGCTTTATCAGCGACTTTAACCGCCTTCGCCTGGAGCTGGTGGGGCACTATAAGGACGTCTGTGAAGATCCGACCCACAGCAGCATTTGGATCGACGTCAGCAAGGCCAGCTCGGTTGCGTTGACCTACCAGAAGTTGGACGTTAAAAACGATCTTTCTCGTTTCCCCGAGCCGTTTTACGACAGCCGCGACTTCCGGCCGTTAACGTTGCCGGTTGTGTTTGGCGCCGAGCCTGACGTCGAGCAGCAGCGGGCGGCGGCCATTCTAACGTCGTGGTTTGGCACCAAGGCGCAGTGGCGGGGGCAGAATTTCCCGGTGCTGTTTAACCAGCTGCCGGACAGCAACGCCGTGGTGTTCGCCACCAACGACAGGCGTCCCGACTTCCTGCGGGACTACCCGGCCGTTTCCGCGCCGACGGTAGAGATGATTTCCCATCCGGACAATCCCTACGTCAAGCTGCTGCTGGTGCTCGGGCGCGACGATAACGATCTGCTGCTCGCGGCTAAAGGCATCGCGCAGGGCGATCCGCTGTTTCGCGGCCAGAGCGTAACGATTGACGACGTTAAGCAGCTGGCGCCGCGCAAGCCTTACGACGCGCCGAACTGGGTTAATACCGACAGGCCGGTAAGGCTTGGTGAATTGACGTCGTATCCAGAACAGCTCAGCGTTTCCGGCGGGCGTTTATCCCCTATAGATTTGGACATGAAGCTGCCGCCCGATCTGTTTTTACTGCGCAGTCAGGGCGTAACGCTGGATCTGAAGTACCGCTATACGCCGCCGGCCTACGTCGACGACTCCCGGCTGAACGTCAGCCTGAACGGCCGCTTTTTGCAGGCTTTCCCGCTCAAACCTTATGAAAGCAAGAGCCTGCAGGTGATGCATATTCCGGTTATTCAGGGGCTTTTGAACGCGGGCGAAGAGGTGTTTATTCCTGCCTTCCAGCTTGGCGGAAACAACCGTCTGCGCTTTGACTTCGACTTTGTGTCCAACATCGGCGCCAGTACGGTCGACGTCTGTCGTACGATGACGCCGGTTAAGCATGAGGCCATTGTCGATGAGGATTCCACGGTTGATTTTTCCGGCTATCGCCACTATTTGGCTATGCCAGAGCTGAAAACGTTCGCCCAGTCCGGCTTCCCCTTTAGCCGGATGGCGGACCTTTCTGACACGCTGATTGTGATACCGGAAAAGCCAAGTGCGGCTCAGCTTTCGCTGATGCTGAACGTTCTGGGGCAAATCGGTTCTGAAGTCGGCTACCCCGCGCTGGGCGTTACGCTGACCGCCAGCCCTGACGACAAGCAGTATGCCGATAAGGACGTTTTGCTGATAGGCGCGCTGCCTTCCGCTTTCGAGCCGGAGAAAGAGGTAGAGGTTTTGATAGAGGGGGCAAAAAGCCAGCTTAATCGCCCAGAGAGAAACCGCCTGGACGTACGTTCGGTTGACATAGCCCAGAAGCCGACCGAACCGACGCCTCAGATTAATGCGGCGGTAAGCTCGGAAGGCGCCATTGGCGCCATCACCGGCTTTCAGTCGCCCTATAACGAGCAGCGCAGCGTGGTGGCGCTAATGGCCAGCGGAGACCGAGGGTTCCAGCTGCTGGACGGCGCCTGGCGGGACAGCGGCAAGCGCGCGGCGATGGCAGGCTCGGTTTCCATCGTACGCGACTCTGGCGTTAGCAGCCTTCGCGTCGGCGATACCTACTACGTCGGCTACCTGCCGTGGTGGGATAAGCTCTGGTATCGCCTGTCGAATCACCCGGTGTTGATGGCAGTTATGGCCGCGCTGAGCGTGGTGCTGATTGCGATTATGCTGTGGCGCGGCCTGCGTATTCTCAGTCGCCGTCGCCTGTCCGGCGGCGAACGGCCCGGCAATGAAAAGTAATGCGATGAAACGGGCTATTGTGCTGCTGTGCAGCTGGCTGCTTGTCGCACAGGCATGGGCCGCCGAGTGCGGCTGGCCGCAGTGGCAGAGCTTTAAGCGAGACTACGTCAGTCAGGACGGCCGGGTTATCGACCCCGCTGACGGAAAAAATATCACTACTTCGGAAGGGCAGAGCTACGCGATGTTCTTTGCGCTGGTGGCGGGAGATCGCGACGCCTTCGGTCGGCTTTTCGCCTGGACGGAAAACAATCTGTCCGCAGGCGACCTGTCAGCCCGCCTGCCCGCTTGGCTGTGGGGTAAGCGGGAGGACGGAAGCTGGGGCGTGCTGGATGATAATTCGGCCTCCGACGCCGATCTCTGGATTGCCTACTCTCTGTTGGAGGCCGGCAGGCTGTGGCATTCGCGCGGCTATCAGGTCGCAGGCCTGCGCTTTTTGCAGCGCATCGTCAAAGATGAAGTGGTGAACGTCCCCGGCCTTGGGACAATGCTGATGCCTGGGCGAGTTGGGTTTATCGAAGCGGAAAAACGTTGGCGGCTGAACCCAAGCTATTTGCCTCCTCAACTGCTGACGAGGCTTGGGCGTGAAAGCCGAACGCTTGCCGACGTTGAGGCGACGACGCAGAAAATGCTGCTGGAAGCCGCTCCTGCGGGCGTTGCGGCGGATTGGGTAGTATGGAGCCCCGAAAAGGGCTGGCTCAGCGATGAAAAGACGGGCGCGACGGGAGACTATGACGCTATCCGCGTTTACCTGTGGCTTGGCACGTTGGCGGACGATGCGCCGCACAAGCGGGCGCTGATGTCCCACTACCAAACGATGGCCAAGCTGACGCAGGAAGCGGGCCTCCCGCCGGAAACGGTGGATACCCAAACGGGAAAAGGCAGCGGTACGGGGCCGGTCGGCTTTTCTGCGGCGCTGCTGCCCTTCCTGGCGGGCACTCCCGCCCTGTCGGTTCAGCGTGAGAGAGTGCTTGCCCACCTCCCCGGAAGCGATGCCTACTATAGCAGCGTGTTGACGCTGTTTGGATTGGGATGGGAGCAGCAACGTTACCGCTTTACATCGCAGGGAGAGCTGCTGACGTCTTGGGAGAGAGGCTCATGCAAAGCGACCGACTGACTATGACGAACAGAATGAAACGCCACCATTTCCCTTTATCCCTGCGGGACGTTTTTGCCCACCGCATTTCTTTTTCTTTGGCTCTGCTGCCCTTTGCGCTATCTCCTCTGGCCGCGCTGGCGGCGGATGCCGTTTCTCCCGAAGCCTGGCTTCAGGAGCAAATTCGACTGGGCGAAGCGGCGCACAGGGACGACCTGGTGAAAGAGTCGCTTTACCGGCTGGAGAAAATCAGCCCCAACAGCCCTGAGACGCTGTCCGCCCAGATCCATTATGCGCTGCGGCAGGGCGACCTGGCCAAGGCGACCCAACTGCTGGGCCAGCTGGAAAAACGGGCTCCCGGTACGGACGCCTACTTGACCGCCAGGTTGGAGATTGAGCTGGCGAAGCCGGAAGGAAAGAATAAGCTCCAACAGGCGCGCCTGCTAGCGACGGGTGGGCAGCTGGAGCAGGCGAAGGCGGCGTTTGACGAGCTGTTTGATGGAAAGATGCCGACGTTGGATTTGGCCGTCGAGTACTGGTCGCTGGTCAGTCGAATTCCGGGAGAGCGCGCTCGCGCTCTGGATAAACTGCTGGCTTTGCAGAAGCGATTCCCCGCCTCTGGCGAACTGGGGGCCGCGGCCGCCAATGCGCTTTTTGCCGAGGGTAAGACGCAGCAGGCCTATCAGGTACTTGAAAGCATGGCGCATAGCCCGGCCGGAGCTGGCCAAGCGGCCGATATTTGGTATGACAGGATAAAAGGCGCTGCGGCCAGCGAGCAAAGCGTCGCCCAGCTTCAGCGGTTTATCTCGGTATTTGATGGTCAGCCTGTGGCAAACGAAGCGCGTTCAGAGCTGCAGCGCCAGCAGGCGTTGCTGAACGATCCTGCCTATCGCGCTAAGGTTCGCGGCCTTGAGATGGTGGAAAAGGGCGCGGGGCAGGGTTCCATCGCTTCGCTTCGACAGGCGCTTGGCGCTTCGCCTGACGACCCCGAACTATTGACCGCGCTTGGCCAAGCTTATGCCCGCAGCGGCAATCGTCAGCAGGCGCTGGCGGCATTTGCCAAAGCAAAAGAGAACGATAAAAACGCTGAGTTCGCCGGTAAGCTCGACAGCTTGATTCAGACTAACCGCTACTGGCTGCTTATCGACAGTGCGGGGAAAGCGCTAAAAGACAATCGGCTGGATGAGGCCGAGACCCTCTACCGTCAGGCTGGCGCGGTAGACTCGACGGACGCGCAAAGCCTGATTGGCTTGGGCGATGTCGCCTTGGCCCGTAACGACGCGCATACGGCGGAATCGCTCTATCAGAGAGCCCTGCGCCGCGAGCCGGGAAGCGGCTCTGCCGTGCGGTCGCTCGTTTCCCTGTATGAAAAAGAGTCGCCGGAAAAGGCGCTAGCCTATTTACAAAGCCTGCCCGCGTCGGTGAAAAACGGCATGAAAAGCAGCCTGAATTCGCTGACGGCGGACAGCCTGAAGCAGCAGGCGGAAGCGCTGGCGGCGAATGGTCGCCTGGCGCAGGCGGAAGAAAAGTACCTGCAGGCGAAAAAGCTAACGCCGGACGACCCCTGGCTCACCTATCGGTTGGCGAACGTCATGCAGCGCATGCAGAAAGGGCGCGAGGCCGATCTCACGTTTAGCTCTGGCATGGATGCGCACCGGCAAAACGCCGAGTGGACCCACGCCTATGCCCTTTACCTGTCGGGCAGCGATCGCGACGCGCTGGCCGTTGAAGCGCTACAGAAGCTGCCAGCAAGCCAGTGGGACGACGGCATTCGCGAACTGTCTCAACGGCTTAAGGCGCAGCAAGTTATCGCTGAAGCCGAGCAGATCCGCGCCGAACAGGGCGAAGACGCCGCGGTCGCGTTTTTACAGCAGCAGCCTGAGAACACTCGCATTAACCTGACCTTGGCGGAATGGGCGATGGCTCGTAACGACGCCGGGCAGGCGCAGGAGCAGTATCGCTATATTTTGGCGAGAGAGCCGGACAACAAAGATGCCTTGCTGGGAAATATTGAAGCCCAGATTGCCGGCGGCCAGCTTGACGAGGCCAAAACGTCGCTGAACGCGCTGCCGCTTGACGCGCAGGAAAACGACCTCGGCTCCGCCCGTCGTCTTGCCAGAGCCTGGTCTTTGGTGGGGGAACGGGAGAAGTCGGAAAGCCTGTATTCTCAACTGATGGCTTCAGCCAGACAGCCTACGGCGCAGCCAGATATGGAACGCGCCCGCTTTTTGAGAGACGCGGCGTCGGCCTCGGCGACAAGCGGAGACCCCAAAGAGGCGCTGGCGTCCTATAAATACGCGATGGCTGCCTACGGCATCAGCCCGACGGCCGATATCGATGATGAAACCTTTACCCGCTACATGCGCCGCGACGATAGCGACGACTGGCTAAGGCGCGGCATAAAGTCTGACGCCGAATCGTTGTACAAGCAGCAGTCTACGACGGTTACGCTCGATCACGACTACTGGGGCTCCAGCGGCACCGGGGGCATTTCCGATCTCAAGGCGCATACCACCATGCTGCACGTGGCTTTCCCGGTTGGACGCGGCACCGGTTTCTTGCGCACCGACGCGGTATCAATGGATGCCGGCAGCTTCAGTACGGACAGCGATGGAAAATACTACGAGAAGTTTGGCACCTGTTATGAAGTCGGGTGCGATAGGGACAAGAGTCAGAAGTCCAGCGGCGCCAGCGTGGCGGCAGGCTGGCAGGATGACCGATGGCAGATGGATATCGGCACCACGCCGATGGGCTTTGAAGTCGTTGACTGGGTGGGCGGCGTCAGCTACGGCAGCGACTGGCGCAATCTGGGGTGGACGCTGACGGCGTCTCGACGCCCGGTATCCAGTTCCCTGCTGTCGTTCGGCGGGGCGGTCGATCCGAATACCGGTACGACCTGGGGCGGCGTGCGTAAAAACGGCGCCCAGCTCGATCTAAGCTACGATCGCGGCGGACCGAGCGGCATGTGGGGCAACGTTGCCTTTCATCAGTTGACCGGTAAAAACGTCGCGGATAACGAGAGAATGCAGGCGATGGCGGGCTATTATTATAAGGTCGTCAACGAAACCCACCGTCAGGTACGGGTTGGCGTGAACACCATGTGGTGGCACTATCAGAAAGATCTCAGCGACTATACGCTGGGGCAAGGGGGCTATTATAGCCCGCAGCAGTATCTGTCGCTCTCTCTGCCGGTGCTGTATCGGGAGCGAACGGAGAACTGGTCGTGGGAGATTGGCGGTTCGGTGTCTCTTTCGCACGCCAAAACCGACGGCAGCCCGCGCTATCCGCTACAGGGGCTGACGCCGGTCGATCTCCCCGACAGGGACGCGAAGTCGAGCGGCAGCAGCAGTACGGGAACCGGCTATACGCTACGCGCCCTGATTGAGCGTAAGTTAACGCCTCATTGGCACATCGGCGCTGGCATCGATATTCAGCAGGCGAAAGACTATACTCCAAGCCACGGACTGGTATTTTTACGCTACTATTTTGAGCCCTGGTCCGGCGATATGGATTTACCGCCTCAGCCGTTGACGCCGTATGCTGACTTTAAATAGTCAAAGATAAACTCATTCTGCGGCAGTACCTAATCCGGAGATGACGCTTTGCTGGTCAAACGATCATTGACAATTAAACAGATGTCGCTGGTGACTTTGGTTGCCATGGTGACCATTTGCCTGTTTATTGCGATACAGATGTTTGACTTTATACAACAGCGTCGCAGCGATTCTCTAAGCCAGCTTAACAATATTGGCCGCGCGATTTCTTATCCCGTCGAGCATGCGCTGTGGAATCGCCGCTTCAAGGACACTCAGCGGATCCTCGACAGCCTGATAGAGCAGGGGACGCTGAACCGAGCCACCGTATTAATGAATACGGAGCTGATTTCTATGAACAGCGAGAAGCCGCAGCAAAATCAGGTGACGCCGCTGTTCGCCCTTTTGCTGTCTTTACCCGTGACGTCGCAAATCCCGCTATATTCACCCGAACGCAACGCTATCGATCCGCTACCGATTGGCTATCTGATTCTGGAGGCGGATTCCTATAGCCTGTATCAGACGACGCTAAAACGTTTCACTACCGTACTCGTAACCTATCTGCTGCTGGCGCTGATGCTGTCCGTCGCTATCAGCTGGTGCCTGAACCGCCTGCTGGTTTATCCTCTGCGCGCGATTGCAAACGATCTGAAGAGCATGTCGGATGACGGCTTTCAGTACCACCAGCTAACGCTTCCTCTAAGCCATCAGGACGACGAGCTGGGAATGCTTGTCCGCAACTACAATCGCAATCAGGAAGCGTTGGCTCAGGCGTATCAGCAGCTAAGCCGCCTCAGCACTCGAGATCCGGTTACCGAACTGCCAAACTACACGCTGTTTCAGGAGCTGCTCAAACAGCAGATAGCGAGCAGTAAACACGACAAAACGCCGTTTAGCCTGCTGTTTGTCAGCCTGGACTCCCTAAAGGACGTCTTCCAGGCCTGGGGGCAGCAGGAAGGGAACCACCATCTGCTTGAGGTTACAAAGAGGATCCAGTCTTTGCTTAGCCCTCATGCGGTGTTGGCTCGCCTGCACGGTGAGGAGCTGGTGATTATGAGCCTGCTGTCGCAAACGCCGCTGCAGGCCATGCAGTTTGCAACACGGCTGATTGAAACAATCGGTGAACCCATTGCGGCAAACGACCTGCGCCACTCTCCTCGGCTAAGCATCGGCATCGCACAGTATCCCGGTGATGGAGAAGACGTCGACGGCCTGATGGCTCACGCACAGTCGGCCATGCTGCTGGCCCAGCGGCGAGGGAAAAATCAGGTGCTGTTCTTCGAGCCGGACATGACCAACGAAATCCAGCAGCGAATGCAGTTGGAAAGCGAGATAGTGAAGGGAATTGCTCAAGATCAGTTCCAGCTTTATCTCCAACCCCAGATAGACATCGAGACGGGCCGTCCCGTCGGAGCGGAAGCGCTGATTCGCTGGCACTATGCGCCAGGCAAGGTCCGCTATCCGATAGAGTTTATTCCGCATGCGGAAGAAAGCGGTCTGATTCTGCCTCTGGGGCAATGGGTTTTAGAAGAGGCGTGCCGCATTTTGGCGCAGTGGAAGGTTCGTAAGGTGCCCTTAACGCTGTCGGTTAACCTGTCGGCAATGCAGCTGCAGCATGGGCTGATAGAGCAGCTTTCTTCTTTACTTCGTCGCTATGATTTTGAGCCAGAGCGTTTAGTGCTAGAGCTTACCGAGACCGGATTTATTCATGACGTAGAGGCCATTTTGCCGACGCTTAAGCACATTCGGGAGCTGGGGATCGCCATCGCGTTGGACGATTTCGGCAGCGGATACAGCAACCTGAACTATCTTCAGCGTCTTCCGGTAGACCTACTGAAAGTGGACAAGAGCTTTATTGACGGCCTGCCGTATGAGGATTCGCTGGTGAGGATAGTCTATTCCATCGCCCAGACGCTGCGCCTGAAGCTGGTCGCTGAAGGCGTGGAAAGTCAGTCTCAGGCCGATTGGCTGCTGGCGAACGGCATCCGCTATGCGCAGGGATACCTGTTCTCACGCGCTATTCCCTATGAGCAGTTTAACAGCGCCTACCTATCGGCCTTCCCTACTACCGATAAATGATTATTTAGTCTTGTTCTCCAAGTGGTTTTTTATTCTGCCAAAATAGATGAATTTTGGGCTTTGAATGCGTAAAAACCATTGCCGTGATGCGATCCAGTTCATAATTCTTAATCTTGCCCGTTGCCTTCCTTAGATTTTAATATTCATAGTGTTAAATAGATGTTATTTTCCTGCGCCTAGACCGTGTTGCTAAATAATAATTAAGGAAACATCATGAAAATATCCATTTTCAAATCGCTCTATATTCAGGTGTTAATCGCAATAACGGTTGGTGTACTGTTGGGGCATTTTTATCCTGAGATTGGTGCGTCGATGAAGCCGTTGGGTGATGGCTTTATCAAACTCATCAAAATGATTATCGCACCTATCATCTTCTGTACCGTAGTGACCGGTATAGCGGGAATGGAAAGCATGAAGGCCGTCGGTCGTACCGGGGGCATCGCGCTGCTTTATTTTGAACTGGTAAGTACGCTGGCGCTGATTATCGGCCTGCTGGTGGTTAACATCATCAAACCGGGCGCCGGTATGAACGTCGACGCTTCGCAGTTGGATGCAAGCGCCGTTGCGGCCTATGCGGACGCGGCCAAATCGCAGGGAATCGTTCCTTTCCTGCTGGACGTGATCCCAGGTAGCGCCGTAGGCGCGTTCGCCAGCGGCAACATCCTGCAGGTGCTGCTGTTCGCCGTGCTGTTTGGCTTTGCTCTGCACCGTCTGGGAGAAAAGGGTCAGCTGGTGTTCAACGTCATCGACAGCTTCTCTCGCGTTATTTTCGGCATCATCAACATGATCATGCGCCTGGCGCCTCTCGGTGCGTTCGGGGCCATGGCCTTTACTATCGGTAAATACGGCGTAGGTTCGCTGATTCAGCTGGGGCAGCTTATCCTGTGCTTCTACCTGACCTGCGTTATCTTCATCGTGTTTGTTATTGGCGCTATTGCTAAAGGCTTCGGCTTTAACATCTTCAAGTTTATCCGCTATATCAAAGAAGAGCTGCTTATCGTTCTCGGCACCTCCTCTTCAGAATCGGTTCTGCCGAGAATGCTGGAGAAAATGGAGCGTTTAGGCTGTCAGAAGTCCGTTGTTGGGCTGGTTATTCCAACAGGCTATTCGTTTAACCTCGACGGTACGTCGATTTACCTGACGATGGCGGCGGTCTTCATTGCTCAGGCGACCAATACGGAGATGAGCGTGCTGAACCAGATTACGCTGCTCGTGGTGCTGCTGCTTTCCTCTAAAGGCGCGGCGGGCGTAACGGGAAGCGGATTCATCGTACTGGCTGCGACGATTTCCGCCGTTGGCCACCTGCCGCTGGCGGGGCTGGCGCTGATTCTGGGCATCGACCGCTTTATGTCCGAAGCGCGCGCGTTAACCAACCTTATCGGCAACGGCGTAGCCACCGTTGTGGTTGCCAAGTGGTGCCGTCAGATTGATAACGACAAGCTTAGCCGTGAGCTTAACAATCAGGGCCGGGCGAAAGAGCAGGTCGCTTAATCTTTCTTTAACGGTTCTGGAATTAAAGAAAACCGCTCGCGCAATCGAGCGGTTTTTCTTTTGTTCGCGAGGAACTACAGTTTTTTCTAAACAGGGGGAGATCCAGCTCTCTTTTTCTAAAAAAATACGTCTCTAACGGTTCGAGTTCTACGAACTTATCTTTGGAAAGAAGGCGCCAGTGTGAGAATAAGATGCGAGAGCATCGCCTCTGTAGTAGTATAAACCCCTGCTCAGACGGTTTTCCTCGGTTTCCGGTCGCGTATTGTCCCATTTTCCCCTTATGGCTTGTCGCAGTTCCGATTCTTTGCATAATGTTATTATTTGCAAGTTAGCCGTCAGTTTTATAGTCAAGTTAGCGGTAACATCAGGCAGTATCTCGACGATCTGCTTTATAAATTACAATAACAGGGATGCCGCCGTTAGTCGGTATGTAGGCAGTAAATGAGGTTTTACGCTATGCACAGTCAGTATTTGTTTTCTGCTCTCGGCGGGCTAATGTTTCTGGCGGTGGGGGCCAGCGTACAGGCTGAACCGCTGCGGGCCGATCCGGCTTGGCAGGTAGGAAAACTGGATAACGGATTCAAGTGGCAGATCCTCTCTACGCCCCATCGCCCTACCGATAACGTAGAGATTCGACTGGAGATTAACGCCGGTTCGCTGCAGGAAGGCATTCCGCAGGTGGGCTTTTCCTATCTTTTGCCTCGTCTGGCGGTGGCCGGCACGCCGCATTTTTCCCATGAAAGCCTCGACGCGCTGCTGCCGCAGATCGCCCCTGCTGCGGGCGCTAAGCCGCTGGTCGACGTTTCCTACGACTATACCCGCTATAGCCTGAGCTTTCCCCCTAGCCGTCCGGAGTTGTTAAAAGAGGCGTTTAGCTGGCTGTCTGACGCGGTCAGCAAGCCGGAAGCAACTGACGAACAGATTCAATCCGTACGCGCCGACTGGCTTTCTCCAAGGCTTGCGCTGCCGCAGGGCATGAGCGAGCCGTGGTGGCGCTACCGTATTAAAAATTCTCCGCTGGTGGATCACGATCCCGGCCAGCCCGTTGCCGAAGGCGCAACGATACAGCAGCTGGGCGAGTTCTACGCTAAGTGGTACACCCCGGACGCCATGACGCTGTACGTCGTCGGCAACGTCGACAGGCGGCAGCTGATGGAGCAGATCGGCCGCGCCTTTGGCGGCCTGGCCGGTAAGCGTGAGGCTCCCGCCACTATCGCCGCGCTGAGCGCGCTGCCTGCCGAACCGATTAATTTTTTATCCACCGAAGTAGAAAAAGACCGCCTGACCCTGGTGTGGGATGAGCCGTGGCACCCGATAGTGGCCTCCGCCCCGCTGGAGCGGCAGTGGCTGGACAATATGGCGCAAGAGCTGATTACCCTGCGCTTAAACCAGAGGTTGGCTAAAAGCGGGCTGAAGGGCGTTTCTCTGGACTTTAGCTGTCAGGTTATGTATCAACGCAATGCGTGTAAAATCACTATCGATTCACCTCTTGCCGGTCTGAAGCCCAGCCTTAAGTATGTCGGAACCGAAATCGCCAAACTGAGCGCAGAGGGGGCGACGGAAGCGGAATATAGCGCGCTGGTGGCGGAGAAAAAGGAGCGGCTTTCTCAGGTGATGGTGACCTACGCCAAGACGGATACCGCCGCGATTATGGACCAGCGCCTGCTGATAGAGAAAAGCGGCTCTATCGGCGTTGCTCCCGAACTTTACATGCGGCTTCGTCAGACGTTCTTAGACAGTATGACGCTACAGGTGCTTAATGCGCACATTCACCAGCGCCTGACCGTAAAGCCGACGTTGGTGCTACGCCAGCCGACCGGAGAGACGGAAGAGAACGTCAAGGCGCTGGCGGAAATGCTTGAGGGAATTATCTCCCCTGCGCCTAAGGGCGACGCTAAAGGCTAGGCTAAGTGGGGAACAGGTCGATATGGTTAGCCGCCAGCTGATATAGCCGCTCGTCAATGAGCGGTTCTTGCTCGTCATAACGTGCGCAGCCAGCGGCGAATTCGACGTCCCGTTGGATAATCCCGTTTGTCTCGATGTAATCTTTACCCGCATGCTGTTCTTGCAGCAAAAGCTGGCGGCGATGGGCTTGTTCTAGCGCCTGCGCCAGCTCGCCAAGCCCGATAAACCGCAACTGCTCGGCAACGCGCTCCAGATGGAAGTAAAGCGCGGAGTCCAGCCCCTCCCAACCCGCATAGTTCTGCCATTCGTGGATCGTCATAAAGCAGCGCAGCTCCGGCGCGAGGTCGTCCAGGTTTTCCAGCGATAGCCAGTAGCTGCGCGACAGCCCTCTTTCCTGTTCGATGGCGTTCGCGATGAGATCGACCGCGTTGCTCTTATCTTTTGCATTTTTTCGCAGAATGCGTTCCGTCAGCGTGAACCGGGCGTGGTCAATGGCCTGTAGCGCACGGGCCATGTCGTAGCCGGAGGCGCGTAAATAGCCGCGGGCTTCCTCTAAAGACAGCGCTGATTTTTCCGCCAGCTGCTGAGCCAATTCTTGCTGAAAAAGAGCAACGGCTTCTTCTATGCGGCCGTCGCACTTTTCAATCAGCGCCTGTGCATAGCGAATGCCGACGGGGACGCGCGCTCTGAGCGCGTTGATTTCCTCAAGCCGCTTCTTTTCCATAAAGGCCTCCGGTTGGACACAGTCTGGTTGAAATCATACTGAAAAGCGCAGCCCGGAGGGAGGCCGAATAAAGAAAAAGCGGCTTCAAATTTGAAAGCCGCTTTTACTCGTTAGGGGAAGCGTTAGATCTTTGGCATCGCTTCCTGCGGGATAATGGCTCCGCGATACTGAATCACCGTGCTGGCCGTCAGGTGGCCACGCTTGGCCGCATCCACCGCGCTGCCGCCCAGCAGGCGGACGGACAGGTAGCCCGCGCTGAAGGAGTCGCCGGCGGCGGTGGTGTCTACTACCTTTTCCTTCGGCAGCTTCACGGCCGGGACTTCCTCAACGCTACCGTCGCCAAGCGCGATAATGCAGGCGTCGGAGCCTCGCTTGATAACGATCTCGCCTACGCCTAGCGCGCGGGTGCGCTCAATGACGTTCTGATAGGGAGCGGCTCCCCACAGCAGATCTTCGTCGTCCAGCGTCAGGAAGGCAATATCGGTGCAGGCCAGCACGTCGCGATAGGCGCTCTGAGCCTCTTCTTTGTTCTTCCACAAGCGAGGGCGATAGTTGTTATCGAAAATAACCTTGCCGCCGTTTTTGCGGCATTCGGCCAAAAGCGAAACCAGCTTTTGGCGGCTTTGGGCGTCAAGAATAGCGATGCTGATGCCGCTCAGGTAGAGATAGTCGAAGCGGGCGAGCTGACGGCAGATTTCGTCAGACTCTAAAGAGGCCAGCCAATAGCGCGCGGCGGCTTCGTTGCGCCAGTAGTAGAACGTTCTCTCGCCGGCGTCGTCCGTTTCGATGTAATAAAGCCCCGGCAGCCTGTCGGCCATGCGCTGTACCAGACTGGTATGCACGCTCTCTTTCTGCCAGGTCGCGATCATTTGATTGCTGAAGGCGTCTGTGCCTAGCGCGGTCACGTAGTGCACGGACAGCGCGTCCGCGGGGACTTGGCGAGCAACGTAGACCGACGTGTTGAGCGTATCTCCGCCAAACCCGCGGCTCACGTCCTGCCCTTTTTCAGAGAGTTCAATCATGCATTCGCCGATAACGGCGATTCGTTTGGTCGTCATGGTGAGGCTTCCCAGTTTAACGGTTTAGTCTGGGAGTAGTTTTATGACTAACGGCAACTTAGTCAAGAAAAATAAAACGGCGTTTCAAAAAATGAACGGCGACCTATGGCGCCTTGCGCTGGTTCTCTTGCGCCGTCGCTATCCACGCTGCGCAAAACAGCGTCAGACGGGCGAAGAAATAGAAGAAGGCCATCAGGCCGATGATCGAGCCGAACGCCGCGCCGGACGGAGACTTGGCCAGCTGGGGCAGCGTGATAGTCATGATGAATTTGATGACCTCAAAGCCGATGGCGGCGAGCAGCGTGCCTTTTAACACCGCCTTTGTGTTGGGCCTCGGCTTGGGCAGGATCCAGAAAATCCACAGGAACATGAAGTAGTTAGCCATGATGGAAATGATCAGGGCGATTGACGTCAGGGTGGGGCGCAGCCAGGTGATGGCGTCCAGCCCTAGGGCGCTGACGATGGTCTGCTGGGCTGAGCCGGCGATAGAGGTGAGCGCGATAGTGACGATAAGCGCCACCAAAAGCCCCGTCAGACAGGCAAAGTCTTTCAGGTAGCGAAAGTGGATTTGCTCTTTTTCTTCCGGATTGCGTTCCCAGACGTCGCGAGTCTGCGCGCGAATAGCCTCACGCAGGTTTCCCATCCAGCTCACGCCGGAGTAGAGGGCTATCAGCAGGCCCGTCAGCCCTACGGTTGTGCGCTGGCGGATTGCCGTATTGACGGTGTTTTCCAGCGTGGCCGCCAGGTTAGGGTCGGAAACGCTGGTGACGATTTTATTGATAAGATTAGACAAAAGCTCCGGGTTCGACGCGAGGACAAAGCCCGCAGCGGCGAAGGACACCATCAAAATAGGGATCAGCGACAGAAAAGAAAAATAGGTAATCGCCGCGCCGAACTGGCTGCCCAGGCGGTCGTTAAAGCGGTCAATGGCCCGCAGAAAGTGAGCGACGGTGGGGACAGATTTGATTCTTTCCACCAGGCTTGTTGCCGTTTTAACCGTTTTATTCATTTTGCTTAAACGCTTTTTGAGCTTAGGTGATAATAGACAGGCTATTGACGATATTAGCAAAGTTTGGCCATAACGACAAAAAGCGTGTCGGCGCACGGGACGGATTTTTCAAACGTAACGGGCAGGGTGCGCTATGATGGCGGTGGACGTTAAGGTTCATGGACGGATATCCGAATGTTTATCAACCCCAATTTTTATCTTGCGCTGCCGATTTCAGCGGCGCTGTTTTTTGTCGGTCGAGCCTTCGGTTTACGCTGACCGGCAGGGATCGCGCTTTTCCTGCTTGCCCTCGTCAGCCTGCTTATTCCTCTGCCTTATCTAAGCGAGCGCGTGGGTGAAGATCCGAGGTACGCCAACTTTCGCGCCCTGCCTTTTGCGGAGCTGACCGTTTGCCTGGCCGCGCTTTTTGCTGGCTGGCTGTCCTTTCAGCTGCCGTTACGCCGCCTGTCGTTGCCCCTGTGCCTAATTGTCTCGATGGGCTATGTCAGCCTGCCGTTTATCAAGCCTATCGTTCGCCCGGCGGGAGAGATAGCGGAAAAGTGGCGCGACGGCATCGCGCTGCAAAGCACCTCGGCCACCTGCGGTCCGGCGTCGCTGACCACGCTGTTAAGCCGATTGGGGGCGACGGTCTCACAGCGTGAAGTCGCACGGGGAAGCTATAATTCAGGGTCGGGCACGGAGAACTGGTATCTGGCGCGCTACGCGCAAAGCCGCGGTTTTAGCTATCGCTTTTTAAATCAGCCGAAGCTTGACCTGGCGCCCGTCCCGTCGATTATCGGCGTAAAGCTGGGGCAGGCGGGGCATTTCATTACACTGCTGGAAAAAGAGGGTGAGGTTTTTACCATCGGCGACTCCCTAAGCGGCGTTCACCGCCTGAGCAAGGCGCAGTTTGACGAACGCTATCGGTTTACCGGGTTTGTGCTGCATATTGGGCGGGAGTAAGCTCTGGGGGCATAAAAAAACGGCGGAGATCGATCCGCCGTTTTTCACGCACGCTAAGCGATTAACGCATCGTCACAAACTCTTCCGCCGCCGTCGGGTGGATGGCGACCGTGTTGTCGAAGTCTTTCTTGGTCGCGCCCATTTTGACAGCTACCGCAAAGCCCTGCAGGATTTCGTCCATGCCGAAGCCGATGCCGTGGATGCCGACGATCTTCTCTTCCGCACCCGCACAAACCAGCTTCATGCGGCACGGCTGGCGGTGAGAGGTGACGGCGGTGTACATGGCAGTGAAGGAGGATTTATACACCTTCACCTGGTCGTCGCCGTACTGCTTGCGCGCCTCTTCTTCCGTCAGCCCGACGGTGCCGATAGGCGGGTGGCTGAAGACTACGGTCGGAATGTTGCTGTAGTCCAGATGCTCGTCCGGCTTATTGTTAAACAGGCGTTCGGACAGGCGACGGCCCGCAGCCACCGCGACCGGCGTCAGCTCAACGGCGCCGGTGTTATCGCCTACGGCGTAAATGCCGGGGACGTTGGTGTTCTGGTACTTGTCGACCGTAATATAGCCGCGCTCGTTGACCTCAACGCCGGCCGCGGCCAGGTTGACGTTGTCCGTTGCCGGAACGCGCCCGATGGCCCAAATCAGGCAGTCGGTCTGGTGCTCAACGCCGTTTTCCAGCTTAAGCGTCAGGCTGCCGTCGGCGTTTTTAACCACCTCTTTCGGGACTGAGTTGGTGTGCAGCTGCGGGCCTTCCGCCGCCATCACTTCCAGCAGCGTATCGACGATCATCGGATCGAAGGTTCTCAGCGGCGCGTGTTTACGCACGAACAGGTGGGCGTCTGCGCCCAGCCCGTTAAGCACGCCGGCGATCTCCACGGCGATATAGCCTGCGCCTACTACGGCGACGCGCTTGGGCATGGCGTCCAGCGCGAAGAAGCCGTCGGAAGTAATGCCGTATTCTGCTCCCGGTACGGACGGAATGGACGGACGCCCGCCGGTGGCGATAAGAATGTGGTCGGCGGTGATTTTCTCGCCGTTCACCTCAACGGTGTGGGCGTCGACAAAGCGCGCAAAGCCCTGAATGACGTCAACGCGGTTGTTGCCAAGCACGCGATCGTAGGACTGATGAATGCGGTCGATGTAGGCGCTGCGGCTCTTGATGAGCGTCTGCCAGTCAAAGCGGTTTACGGTGGTGTCAAATCCGTAGTCCGGGCCATAGAGGTGAATGGCTTCGGCGATCTGCGCCGCGTGCCACATGACCTTTTTCGGTACGCAGCCTACGTTAACACAGGTGCCGCCGAGGTATTTGGCTTCAATCAGCGCGCACTTTTTACCGTAAGAGGCCGCGCGGTTAATCGAGGCGATGCCGCCGCTTCCGCCGCCGATGGCGAGATAGTCATAGTGTTTAGTCATAGTGTTGTCTGCTTCTCTACGCTTAAAGAATAGTCAAAGGTTCTCATAACCCGCCGGAGATTAAAAGGGTGCCAGCGGGGGGTACTCCATCACGTTTCGTCATCAATCTGCTGGCAGGGGTTGCTGTCGGTCTCCAGCCAGCCGTTGACGATGGGAATAGCCAGCTCGTGCGAGAATTTTTCCAGCGTTGCGTCAAGCCAGCGCTCGGCCTGGGGCATCAGCGGATCGTTTTCGCCTGCAGCCGGAATGCTCGGCAGCTCCTCAAGCTCTTGCGAATTGACGACTTTGCCGTCGCGGTATTTCTGATAGAGCCAGCGCCCGCCGTTTTGTAAGGTATAGCGAGTGCCGTCAATCAGTGCGTCGTTGCGATAGCGTATCGGTATCGCTCTGCCCATGATGTTATCCGCCCGCCAGCCGATGGTGTCGCCAGGGCGCGCCGGGTCCGGGTAGTGCCAAAAATAAACGCCGCTGCCGGGCATGGCGCGTAGATAGGTCTGTGCGCCGCTGCTGTCGATATACTCTATCTGTACGTTAAACGGACGGCTTTCGCTAAAGCGGGCGATGCGTATTTCTCCGCTTTTGGCCTTAACGGTAAGAATGCACTGCTTAACGTCGGGCCACAGGGACAGCAAAACGCCGTTGCCGCCGGGGATCTCGGGGCGATCTTCCAACATGCCGGTCACGCTATCGAGGGCCGGCGGATAGGTATATCCGCGCACTTCCCGTCCGTCCTTGCCGTAAAACGTCCACGCCGCGATCGGCGCGGGGGGATAAAAGCGCCAAATCAGCCAGCAGGCGACGACGATGGCCAGAAGGAGGTAAGCAACGTTGAGCAGCGTGAATTTTTTCATCGCATCCTCCAGGCTATGGCGCGCTTATTCCGGCGTTATCCAGTTCAGGCTCGTGTGGCCAATGCCTTCCGGCACCAGCACCCGGTGCAGCCAGGGCAGGGCGACGGACATCTGTTTTTCAAGCTTCCACGGCGGATTAATGACGATCATGCCGGAGGCCGTCATGCCCCGGCGGTCGCTGTCCGGTTGGACCGCCAGCTCGATTTGCAATATGTTGCGAATACCGGTGTCTTTCAGCGCCTGTATCATCCTTTTGACCTGCTGGCGCAGCACCACCGGATACCATAGGGCGTAAACGCCGGTAGCGAAGCGCTTATAGCCTTCCTGAATGCCGTCGACCACCGCCTGGTAGTCCGTTTTCATCTCATAGGGCGGATCGATAAGAACAAACCCGCGCCGGGAGGGCGGCGGAAGCTGCGCTTTCAGCTGTTGGTAGCCGTTGCCGCGTACCGTCGTCGCGCGAGAGTCTTTGGCGAATTCCTGGCGCAGCAGCGGGAAATCGGTGGGGTGCAGCTCCGTCAGATGCAGTTTGTCCTGTTCGCGCAGCAGGTGGCGCGCAATCAGCGGCGAGCCTGGGTAATATTTCAGATTTCCGCTTTTGTTGTAGGCCCCGATCGCAGACAGGTAAGGCTCAAGCTCGCTCGGCACGTCGTCACGCTGCCAGACGCGGGCGATACCGGCCAGATACTCACCGGTTTTTTCCGCATGCTCGCTGCCCAGATAGTAGCGCCCTGCGCCCGAGTGGGTGTCGAGATAAAGAAAGGGTTTCTCTTTCTCTTTCAGCGACTCAATGATAAGGCTCTGGACGGTATGCTTCACGACGTCGGCGTGGTTGCCGGCGTGAAAACTGTGGCGATAGCTGAGCATGGCGTTTTGGGCTTTCCTGTTATTAAATTATTATTTAAACCAGCCTAATACGGCATACGGTCTTTGCGCCTATTGTAGCCGTCAACATGTCATTAACCTACTTAATTTGGCAACGCCGACATTTTTTACTGGGAGCGCCGCCGTTGCCGAGTAAACTGGCTCAGCGAATCGAAAACGACGGGAAGCTTAAAATGACGAAGACCTATAGTATCTTAGGCCTGAATTATGAATTACCCAACGTCGCCTATTTTTACGATAGCCTCTCGCTATTAGACTTCGATAAAGAGCCAGGTGACGATGTGTGGGGCCTGGACGAAGATTTACTGCAGGTCCTATTTTCCGACGCAGAGGAAACTACGGTTGACGTCGGCTGGTATCCCTCATTTGACGAAGCGGGCGAATTTGTCGTCATGGTGATAAAAAACCGCGACTGGGATTCGCCGCTGCTCAGAGTCAGCGCCGGGTGGGATAGGGCTAAGTTAAGCGACAAGATAGCGGAAGCGTTGGATATCTGGCGGCCCCGATAATTACCCCTCATCCTTCACCTTCAACAAGTGCGCCAAAAAGTGTCGCAGCGCGTCCGACGGCAGGTCGTTTTGCCGCCAGAATACGCCGACGCTTCCCTTCTGCTCAATGCGCGGCAGCGGCAGGATAGCCAGCTGTTCCTGACTGGCGTAACGCTCGGCGAGCCGCAGCGACAGGATGGAAACCATATCGCTGCTCTGTACCAGATTGAGCGTGACGCTCATAGAGGACGACTCCAGATAGCTTGCCGGCAGGGTGATGCCCTGATCGACCAATGCGTTGTCGATGCTGACGCGGATTGGCGTACCGGTGGGCCAGACTATCCAGCGATATTCCAGCAGATCCTGCCAGTTTATCCGCGCTTTTTGCGCCAAGGGGTGGTTACACGCCCCGACAAAGCACACCGGCTCGGTGTACAGCACGCGGTAATGAAGCGGAAGCTGCAGCGCCTTGCTGCCGACGCGACCCACCACCACGTCGACCTTACCCGCGATGAGGCTTTCCAGCAGCGGCGTCATAACGTTTTCCACGATTTGAATATGAACGCCAGGGTGCTCCTTAACCAGCGATAAAACGCCGGCCGACACGCAGTCGGTCGCTACCGGAGAGCAGCCGATAAGCAGGCTGCCCTGAGCGCCCTGTTTAAACAGTTCGATGTCTTCTCGGGAACGTTCCAGATCGTTGAGCAGCCTGCTTGCGTGTTCCAGAAGCAGCCTGCCGCCGGGGGAAGGGCGCATGCCTTTGCTGTGGCGTTCAAACAGCGTCAGCCCCATTTCCTCTTCCAGCGCGGTCAGCCATTTCGACAGGGCCGGCTGGGTGATATTCATAAGCTCCGCCGCCTTGGTCAGGTTGCCCTGCTCTCCAATGCACACCAGCACCCGCAGGTGCTGCACTCTCAGTCTCTGCGTCCAGTCGCTCACAGGTATAACTCCAGGTTATGGCTCGGCCCGAAATACCATTATCTTTTCACATTATCGGGAAACATAATATTTACAAATAAACAACATTGGTCACAAAACCGAGAAAAACCCTAGCCACTGTGAGGCATTACCATGACATCTACACGTAGCATAACCGTACAGGAAGAGATCGACGCAGCGCGCGTCTCCGCGTTTCAGTGGCGGGTGATCGTTTGCTGTTTTGTGATTGTCACGCTGGACGGCTTCGACACGGCGGCCATCGGCTTTATCGCTCCCGCCATTCGCCAACACTGGGCGCTGGACGCCGCGCACCTGGCGCCGCTGTTCGGTTCCGGCCTGTTGGGCCTGACGCTGGGCGCGCTGGTCTTTGGACCGCTTTCCGACAGGTTTGGCCGTAAAAGCATCATGCTGTTCAGCGTGGCGTTTTTCGGCCTGATGAGCCTGATTTCGGCTTTTTCAACCGATATGCAGATGCTCATTACTTTACGCTTTTTAACCGGGCTGGGCCTCGGCGGCGCGATGCCAAACGCTATTACCCTGACGTCGGAATTTGTCCCTACCCGACACAGGTCGGCGCTGGTCACGTTGATGTTTTGCGGCTTTACGCTTGGATCGGCGCTGGGCGGCGTGGTCAGCGCCCAGTGGGTGGCAAGCATCGGCTGGGAAGGCATTTTGATCCTCGGCGGCATACTGCCTCTGGCCTTTATGTTCGTACTGTGGTTCGCCCTGCCGGAGTCGCCCCGCTATCGGGTGCTCAAACAGCAGCATCCGGAAAAGATAGCGCCGACGCTTTCGCGCATTACCGGTAAAAACTACGACGGCGCGCATTTTCATCTCAACGAAGAGCCCGCCAAGAGGGGCTCCGTGGCGGCGCTGTTCTCCAAAGAGCTGCTGTCGGTCACGCTGCTGCTGTGGTGCGCGTTC
Source organism: Leminorella grimontii (assembly GCF_039789245.1). Lineage (NCBI taxonomy): Bacteria > Pseudomonadati > Pseudomonadota > Gammaproteobacteria > Enterobacterales > Budviciaceae > Leminorella > Leminorella grimontii. Next base: position 288,219 of record NZ_CP146357.1, read on the forward strand.
TTTATGAGCATGCTGATTATCTATTCGCTGTCGAGTTGGCTGCCGACGCTTTTAAACAACAGCGGCATCGATTTGCGCCGGGCGGCTTGGATAACCACGGCGTTTCAGGTCGGCGGCACCGCGGGGGCAATCCTTATCGGCATGATGATGGACCGCTGGAACCCCTACTGGACGCTGGCGGGCTGTTATGGCTTAGGCGCGGTGTTCATCGTGCTTATCAGCCAGTCGGAGGGCTCTTTACTGGCGCTGGCGCTGACGGTGCTCGGCGCGGGTGTCGGCACCAGCGGCGCACAGGTGGGAATTAACGCGTTAACCGCCGCGCTATATCCAACGCAGTGCCGCGCGACGGGCGTGAGCTGGTCAAACGCGGCGGGCCGCTGCGGCGCAATATTCGGCTCGCTCAGCGGCGGCGCCATGCTGTCGTGGAACGTATCGTTCAGCGTCATGTTTATGGTGATTGCGCTGCCGGCACTGGTCGCCGCGGCAATGCTGATTATCCTTCGCTTCCTGCGCCGACCGATGGAAGCGGAACCTTCAACCGTAACCGTTCTTGAATAAACATCGTTGTCCATAGCTCGTTAAACAATAGCTCGTTAAATAAATGATAATAAAGGAGATGAGTATGTCCCAATCAGAGAACCTTACCGCCGTTGCGCCCGAGCGAGCGCGCTTTTACCAAGAAATTTCGGGCCTGAACCTGTCGCCGCTGTGGGAATCCCTGCACCAGCTGGTGACCACCGGGCCGCAGATTGCCGCCGTGCCCGCGCTGTGGCGCTACCGCGACCTGCGACCGTTCCTGATGCGTAGCGGAGAGCTTATCGGCGCGCGCGAAGCGATTCGACGCGTGCTGGTGCTGGAAAACCCGGCGCTGAAAGGTCGGGCGTCTATCAGCAACGCGCTTTATGCGGGCCTTCAGCTGATTATGCCGGGGGAAGTCGCTCCCAGCCATCGTCATACCCAATCGGCGCTGCGCTTTATCGTCGAAGGGCAGGGGGCGTTTACCGCCGTCGACGGCGAGCGCACTATGATGCATCCGGGCGACTTTATCCTCACGCCGCAGTGGCGCTGGCACGACCACGGCAACCCCGGCTCGGAGCCGGTCGTGTGGCTAGACGGCCTGGACTTGCCGATCGTCAACTATCTGGGCTGCGCCTTTGCGGAAGACTATCCGCAGGAGCAACAGCCCGTCACGCGGCCGATGGACGACTATCAGCCTCGCTATGCGGCCAACATGCTGCCGGTCCGCTACCAGTCCGGCAACTCTTCGCCGATCTTCAACTATCGCTATGAGCGCAGTCGCGATGCGCTGGAGCAGCTGCGCCGCAACGGCGAGCCGGACGAGTACGAAGGCTTCAAGCTGCGCTACGTCAACCCGGCCAACGGCGGTTCGCCGATGCCGACCATGGCAACCTTTATGCAGCTTTTGCCCGTAGGTATGAAGAGCAAGAAGCAGCGTTCGACCGACAGCACCATCTATCACGTGGTTGAAGGCCAGGGCAAAGTCACCATCGGCGACAAGACCTTCACCTTTGAACCGAAGGACGTGTTCGTCGCGCCGTCGTGGCAGCCGGTGAGCTTTGACGTATCTGAGGACGTCGTGCTGTTTAGCTTCTCTGACAGGCCGGTTCAGCAGGCGCTGGGGCTGTTCCGCGAGTTCAGAGAATAGGTTGGCCGACCTTTTTATTTCCACCCTAACAAAGAAGGAATTTCGTGATGACTCAATATGCTTTTTCTCCCGCTCCTCGGGTCGCGGTGCCGATTGTCGGCAGCGACGAGTACTTTCCGGTGCATCGCGTTTACTGCGTTGGCCGCAATTATGCGGCGCACGCCAGAGAAATGGGCTTCGATCCGGACAGAGAACCGCCGTTCTTTTTCTGTAAGCCCGACGACGCGGTCGTGCCGGTAAAGGCCGGAGAAACGCTGGCGCTGCCCTATCCCGCAAAGACCGAAAACTTCCACTATGAAATCGAGCTGGTGGCGGCGATAGGTAAGGGCGGCAGCAACATTCCGGTCGATAAAGCTCTGGAGCACGTATACGGCTATGCTACCGGCCTGGATATGACCCGTCGCGATTGCCAAATGGAGATGCGCAAGATGGGGCGTCCGTGGGAAATCGGCAAGTCGTTTGACCTGTCGGCGCCCATCGCGCCGCTGCATCGCGCCGCCGAGTGCAAAGGCGTCGAGACGGCGGCTATCTGGCTGCAGGTCAACGGAGAGGACCGCCAGCGCAGCGGCGTGAATTTCCTTATCTGGTCCGTTGCGGAGACCATCAGCTATCTGTCGGACTTCTTCGAACTGCAACCGGGCGACCTGATCTATACCGGAACGCCGGAAGGCGTCGGGCCGGTCGTCAAGGGCGACACCATTACCTGCGGCGTGGACGGCCTGACGGGGCTCACCGTTTCCATAGTTTAAGTTCCTGTTTTAGCCTGGCATAAGAAGGTCATCATGAAATTGTTCAGCTTTTTTAACAGCTCAGCCTCTTATCGCGTGCGCATCGCGCTGGCGCTAAAGGGCATCGATTATCAGATGGAAGGCGTCAACATTCGTGCCGGAGAGCAAAACGGGGCCGACTATCTTCACCGCAACCCCATTGGCCTGGTGCCGACGCTGGTAGGCGATAACGGCGAGGCGATAGGACAGTCGCTGGCCATTATCGACTATCTGGACCGACTCTACCCCGACGTGCCGCTGCTGCCTGCCTCCGGCGAAGCGCGTACGAAGGCGTTGGAAATTGCGTTTGTCATTGCCTGCGATATTCATCCGGTCAATAACATGCGCGTGCTGCGCTATCTGACGGACGAACTGGGGATAAGCGAGGCGCAGAAAAAGGCATGGTACGCCCACTGGATAGCGGTTGGGCTAACGGCGGTCGAATCGCTGCTGCAAAAGGCCGGCTCAGGCAACTTTTGCATTGGCGACAGCCCGACGTTGGCAGACTGCTGCCTGATCCCCCAGTGGGCCAACGCCCTGCGGATGGGCTGCGATTTGTCGGCCTATCCGCGCTGCCGACGCGTTTATGAGCACTGTACGTCGCTGCCCGCGTTCGCGAGCGCAGCGCCCGAGCGGCAAAGCGACGCGGTTGCGGCGTAAGCGGAAAAATAGCCTCTGTTACCCGCGTTAATGAATAACGCTAACAAATAACAAAAATGAAGGGGAGCCATCGTGAACAAAACAGAAACAGCTATCGTTGTCGGCGGCGGCATTGGCGGCGCGGCCGCCGCGCTGGCGCTGGCCAAAGTGGGCATTAAGGTGCTGCTGCTGGAACAGGCGCATGAAATCGGCGAAATCGGCGCCGGCATTCAGCTAGGACCGAACGCGTTCTCCGCGCTTGACAGCCTCGGCGTTGGCGAAGTCGTTCGCCAGCGGGCGGTGTTTACCGACCATATCTCAATGATGGACGCGGTGGACGGCAAAGAGGTGGTCCGGGTGGAAACCGGCCCTGAGTTTCAGGCGCGCTTCGGCGGCCCCTATGCCGTTATCCACCGCGTTGATATCCACGATGCCGTATGGCAGGCGGCGCTGAAAAACCCGCTGGTCAGCTATAAGACCGCGACCAGAGTCGTCGACCTGCATACGGATGAGAACGGCGTTGAAGTTATCGACGAGCAGGGCAACCGCTACCGGGCCGACGTTCTGGTCGGCTGCGACGGCGGCAAGTCCATCGTTCGGGCTAAGACGCTGAACGACTCGCCGAGGGTGACGGGGCACGTGGTCTACCGCGCGGTGGTGGATAAGGACGACATGCCGGAAGATCTGCGCATCAACGCGCCGGTGCTGTGGGGCGGGCCTCGCTGCCACCTAGTGCACTACCCTCTGCGCGGCGGCGCTCAGTACAATCTGGTGGTGACGTTCCACAGCCGTAAGTCGGAAGAGTGGGGCGTAACCGACGGCAGCAAAGAGGAAGTGTTGTCCTACTTTGAAGGCATCCACCCGCGCCCCAGACAAATGTTGGACAAGCCGACTTCGTGGCGCCGCTGGGCGACCGCCGATCGCGAGCCCGCTGCGTCTTGGGGAACCGGGCGCGTCACGCTGCTCGGCGACGCCGCGCATCCCGTCGCGCAATACATGGCGCAGGGCGCGTGCATGGCGCTGGAAGACGCAGTGACGCTGGGCGAAGCCATCAAGGCCTGCGACGGCGACGCAGTGAAGGCGTTTGAACTCTATCAGTCGGTGCGCATTCCGCGTACGGCGCGCATCGTGTGGTCCACCCGCGAGATGGGACGGATCTATCACGCCGACGGCGTCGAGCGTCAGGTGCGAAACCTGCTGTGGAAAGGGAAGGGCCAGCAGGACTTCTACCGGGGGATGGAGTGGCTGTACGGCTGGAAGGAGGAAAACTGCCTGGAGCCGCGTTAACCCACCGTTTTGATTGATTGTTTTTCCGGGCGGCGCGGTTTGCGTCGCCCGGCGCCGTTGTGGCTGCGGCTAAACAAATGAAGTACGGTAGAAAGATAGGGTGGCGTACCCCTGATATTTGCGCAATAATTATGCGCATAAAAACTGTGGAGAAACTATGATGAAAGCCACTGGTGAAGGCCGTAAACGCGGAACTAATGTTTATCTTAATGCAGATTTGGTTGAACTGGCGAAAGAGCTAAATGTGAACCTGTCAGCGACACTCAATGAGGCGTTGGATGTTGCTGTTCGCCAACGTCTGCGTGAACGCTGGTTGGAGGAAAATCGCGAAGGGATTAAAGCGATGAACCATTTTGTGGAGCGCAATGGTTTGTTTACGGATGACGAAAGTTTTCAGGTACTGTGATGGCTCAATTTACCGTTTATAAAAATTCAGGAAAGAATAAAAGCATATACCCTTTCTTTATAGACGTTCAGTCGGATCTGCTGAGCCACCTCAGTACGAGAATCGTTATGCCTATAGCGTTAAAGACGTCGGAAAACTCCCAGATTAACCAGGTAACTCCGGCGTTCTTGATTAAAGGACGAGAATATGTCGTTATCAGCCAAATGGTGACAACCGTTAGTGCCAATATGCTAAAAGAGGAAGCTATCGTTGTTCAGGCTGAATATCTAAGGAATAAAATAGTCTCTGCCGTGGATTTACTGTTTACGGGTATCTGAGAGGCGCTGCGTTTTCTTTGAGTTATGATGGTATTGGCGATTTCAGCTATCGCTGTCGCTCCCCGTTGATTTCTACCATAATGATCCCCATGTTGTTTCCATCTGCAAAATTCAAGGATCGCCGCTATGACTAATCCGCTGTTAACCTCCTGGGCCCTGCCCCCGTTTTCCTCTATTCGCCCTGAAGACGTCGTCCCTGCCGTGAAAAGCTCGCTGGACGACTGCCGGGCGGCGGTTGAGCGCGTTGTTGCGCAGCCGGGGCCGTTCACCTGGGAGAACCTGTGTCAGCCGTTGGCGGAAATGGACGATCGCTTGGGGAAAATCTGGTCTCCGGTAAGCCATCTGAATTCGGTAAAAAACAGCGCCGAACTGCGCGAAGCCTACGAGCAGTGCCTGCCGATGCTGGCGGAGTACGGCACTTGGGTTGGGCAGCACAAAGGGCTGTACGACGCCTATCGCAACCTCAAGCAGGGCGCGGCGTTCTCTCAACTGAGCAAGGCGCAGAAGAAGGCGGTGGACAACGCGCTGCGCGACTTTGAGCTGTCCGGCATCGGCCTTGAGCCCGAGAAGCAAAAGCGCTACGGCGAAATCGTCGCCCGGCTGTCGGAACTGGGTTCGACCTACAGCAACAACGTGCTGGACGCCACCATGGGCTGGAGCAAGCTGATTACTTCCGCCGACGAACTGGCGGGCCTGCCCGAAAGCGCGCTGGACGCGGCCAAAGAGCGAGCGGCGGCCAAGGAGCAGGAAGGCTGGCTGCTGACGCTGGATATGCCGAGCTATCTGCCGGTGATGACCTACGCCGACAACCGTGAACTGCGCTATGAAATGTATCAGGCGTTTACCACCCGCGCCTCCGACCAGGGGCCGAACGCCGGCAAGTGGGACAACGGCGAGATCATGGCTGAAATTATGGCGCTGCGCCACGAATTGGCCCAGCTGCTCGGCTTTAACACCTATGCCGATAAGTCGCTGGCGACTAAAATGGCGGAGAATCCGCAGCAGGTGCTCGACTTCCTAAACGACCTGGCCAAGCGTGCCCATAATCAGGGCGAAAAGGAGCTGGCGGATCTGCGCGCCTTCGCCAAAGAGCACTTCGGCAAAACCGAGCTGGAACCGTGGGACGTCAGCTACTACAGCGAAAAGCAAAAGCAGCACCTGTATTCCATCAGCGACGAGCAGCTGCGCCCCTACTTCCCCGAGCAGCGCGTGGTTGAAGGGCTGTTCGAAGTGGTTAAGCGGGTGTTCGGCATTACCGCCAAAGAGCGCACCGGCGTTGACGTCTGGCATCCGGAAGTGCGTTTCTTCGATCTGTTTGACGCCAAGGGCGAGCTTAAGGGCAGCTTCTATCTGGACCTATACGCCCGCGAGCACAAGCGCGGCGGCGCCTGGATGGACGACTGCATCGGCAGCCTGCGCTATGCGGACGGCCATCTGCAAAAGCCGGTGGCCTATCTGACCTGCAACTTTAACCGCCCGGTCGGCGACAAGCCGGCGCTGTTCACCCACGATGAAGTGACCACGCTGTTCCATGAGTTTGGCCACGGCATTCACCACATGCTGACCCGCATCGACACTGCCGGCGTCTCCGGCATTAACGGCGTGCCGTGGGACGCGGTCGAGCTGCCGAGCCAGTTTATGGAAAACTGGTGCTGGCAGCCCGAGGCGCTGGCCTTTATCTCCGGTCACTATCAGACCGGCGAGCCGCTGCCGCAGGCGATGCTGGATAAGATGCTGGCGGCGAAGAACTACCAGGCGGCGCTGTTTATTCTTCGCCAGCTGGAGTTCGGCCTGTTCGACTTCCGCTTGCACTACGAGTATCAGCCTCAGACCGGCGCGAAGATTATGGAAACGCTGGCCGAGGTGAAAAAGCGGGTGGCGGTGATGCCTTCACCCGCCTGGGGCCGCTTCCCGCACGCCTTTAGCCATATCTTCGCCGGCGGCTACGCCGCGGGGTATTACAGCTATCTGTGGGCGGAAGTGCTGTCGGCGGACGCCTTCTCTCGCTTTGAAGAAGAAGGCATTTTTAACGCAGAAACGGGCAACGCCTTCCTGGACAACATCCTGTCACAGGGAGGATCCGATGAGCCGATGACGCTGTTTAAAAACTTCCGCGGCCGCGCGCCGACGCTGGACGCCATGCTGCGCCACTACGGCATCAAAGGATAACCGTGTCCGTTTTTTTAACTCACGAAGCAGGCGCCGATCCCGGCGCCTTGTCGCTTTTGGCGCAGCGCTGGGGGCTTTCGAGCGATGAAGGTTCGCCGTTAGCGCTGGTGCTGACGCCCGAACGCCTTGAGCTGCGAAAGCGCGACGAACCAAAGCTTGGCGCGATTTACGTCGACTTCGTTACCGGTACGATGGCTCACCGTCGTCGGTTCGGCGGCGGGCGCGGTGAAGCGGTAGCCAAAGCCGTCGGCATTAAGGGCGACTATCTTCCTGACGTGGTCGACGCCACGGCGGGGCTGGGGCGCGATGCGTTCGTACTGGCCTCCGTAGGCTGCCGGGTGCGCATGTTGGAGCGTCACCCGGTGGTAGCCGCCCTGCTGGACGACGGGCTCAGGCGAGCCTATGAAAACGAAGAGATTGGCCCTTGGCTTAAAGAACGGCTCACGCTGCTGCACGCCTCGAGCCTGACCGACCTTGAGCATCTCTCGCCCGCGCCGGACGTGGTGTATCTTGATCCGATGTTTCCCCATCGCCAAAAAAGCGCGCTGGTGAAAAAGGAGATGCGGGTGTTTCAGTCGCTGGTCGGGGAGGATGCCGATGCGGACGGCCTGCTGGAACCCGCCTGTCGACTTGCTAAACGAAGGGTAGTGGTCAAGCGGCCCGACTACGCGCCGCCGCTGGCGGACAAAGCGCCTTCGGCGTCAGTCAGGACGAAAAGCCATCGGTTTGATTTATACGTTACGCTGTAGGCTGTGAGTATCGGGAAAGATGTTAGAAAGGAGCGGCGGCCATTGGCCGCCGTTCTCGTTTTTATGGTGATTACAGCACGCCCTGACCCATCATGGCGTCGGCGACCTTCACGAAGCCGGCGATGTTGGCGCCGCTGACGTAGTTGGTCTGTGCCGCGTCGCCGCCGTAGTTGACGCAGGCTTCATGGATGTCGTGCATGATGTGCTGCAGGCGCAGGTCGACCTTCTCGGCTCTCCAGCTGATGCGGCCCGCGTTTTGAGACATCTCCAGGCCTGAAGTGGCAACGCCGCCGGCGTTGGCCGCCTTACCCGGTGCAAACAGCACGTTAGCTGCTATCAGAGCGTCGGTCGCATCGATGGTGGTCGGCATGTTGGCGCCTTCGGCAACCGCCTGTACGCCGTTTTGAATCAGAAGCTTGGCGTCCGCCAGCTCCAGTTCGTTTTGCGTGGCGCACGGCAGAGCGACGTCGACCGGTACGGACCACGGACGCTGGCCTTCCAGATAGGTCAGGCCGCGCTCGTTGGCGTAGTCTTTGATGCGGCCATAGCGGCTGTTCTTGATGTCCATCAGGTGAGCCAGCTTGTCGGTGGTAAAGCCTTCTTCGTCAACGATGGAGCCGCCGGAGTCAGAGGCGGTGATCACCTTGGCGCCCAGCTCCATTGCCTTTTCAATGGTGTACTGCGATACGTTGCCCGAGCCGGACACGGAAACGCGTTTGCCTGCAAGGCCTGAGCCGTGGCGCTTAAGCATTGCTTCGGTAAAGTAAACCAGGCCGTAGCCGGTGGCTTCCGGGCGGATCAGGCTGCCGCCGAAGGAGAGGCCCTTGCCGGTAAAGACGCAGCCGGTATTGTTGGACAATTTTTTCATCATGCCGGCCATATAGCCGACTTCGCGCCCGCCAACGCCGATGTCGCCGGCCGGTACGTCGGTGTCCGGCCCCAGGTGGCGATAAAGCTCCGTCATCAGCGCCTGACAGAAGCGCATGATTTCACCGTTGCTCTTGCCCTTGGGATCGAAGTCGGAACCGCCTTTGCCGCCGCCCATGGGCAGCGTGGTCAGCGCGTTCTTAAAGGTTTGTTCGAATCCCAGAAACTTTAGGATGGAAAGATTGACGGACGGGTGAAAGCGCATGCCGCCCTTGAACGGCCCGATGGCCGAGCTGAACTGAACGCGCCAGGCGCGGTTCACCTGAACGACGCCCCGGTCGTCAAGCCATGAAACGCGGAACTGAATGACGCGCTCCGGCTCAACTAAGCGCTCTAATAGCCCCTGTTCGGTATAGCGTGGGTTTTGCTGCAAAAAGGGCCACAGAGATGAAAACACTTCGCGTACGGCCTGCAGGAATTCTGGCTGATTAGCATCGCGTTTTTGGAGCATGAGGAGAAAATCGTCCACGGTTTTGTATTGACTCATTGATATCATTCCTATCTTATTTTTTTATTTCATCCACGAAAAAACGCTATTCAGAACGATGAATATTGCGGGCTTCATGAGAATGTGATGTATGTGCGTTTCGACTATAACACTAACCAACCGTGAGATAGCAAGGTTTTTTAGCAGGATTTTTTTATTATTTAAAGCGCTAAAGGAGATTATTAGAACCTATTATCTTGGCCTTTCGGCAATTAAGGAAACTGATTCCTTTTCTTTTTGTGGACTCTAATATTCTGATTTACTGTGAAAATTTTGATGTTAAATTGAGGTTATAATTAATTTAACAGAGATATCGAGCGATGGCTGACGAAAGTAGCAGTATATATCTCTGCCGATCCCGCCATTTATTTATATATTAATTTAGCCGAAACGGTCGAATTTTTTATAAGAAAACAATAAGGCAAAAATTGTTTTTATGGATGAAAAACGCCCGCGGTGCGGGCGTTTTATATAACGACTCAAGTCTAATTATTATTCTTCGTCCCTTAGCGGAACGATCAGCATATCGATATGCACGGTATTAATCAGCTGGCGCGCTGAGGACATTAGCTTGCTCCAGAAGTCCTGATGGTGGCCGCACAGCACCAGATCGACATCATACTTCTTAATCGCGTCAACCAGCACTTGGCCAAGATCTCCGCTTCCGCTCAGCGTTTCGGTGATAGGGTAGCCCGCGTTCTTCGCAAGCTCGGTCAGCGCGTCGTGAGTTTCTTCAGACACACGCTTTTGCATATCGCCCATGTTCACATCAATCAGCCCGGTGTACAGATCGGAGTAATTGACATCCACGTGGATCAGAGAAACCTTTGCATCGTAGGGACGGGCCATTGATACCGCTTTCTCTACCAGAACGTTGCTTTCCGGGGAGAGGTCAACTGCAATCAGAATATGTTTATATGCCATAAGAGAACTCCTTCTGTAGGATCCGCTAACTTCTTTAAATAAATAATAGCATCAGTACGTGCGATGAAAGTGGTAGGTCGATCACAGGGTGAATGCCTTTTTACTGAACAATCACGGTATTGCACAATCCCATCGTCGCCATGAATATAAAATAACGGGCGTTTGTTGGCTACCGCTATGTGGCCGATTGTTTAATTATTGTGACACTTCACGATTCAAGTCGAAAAACAAAGGCCCGCCGAAGCGAGCCTTTGATAGCGAGGATTAGCGCAGACGATTAGATAATCTGAAGCGCAATCCAGTACAGGATGGAAGACAGGCCGATGGTGGCCGGCAGCGTCAGTACCCAGGCCATGAAGATATTCTTCACGGTTTTGCCCTGAACGCCGCCGCCGTCAACCAGCATGGTGCCGGCGACTGCGGAAGAAAGCACCTGCGTGGTGGAAACCGGCATGCCGGTGTAGCTGGCAACGCCGATAGACACCGCCGCCGTGACCTGAGCCGATACGCCCTGTGCGTAGGTCATGCCTTTCTTACCGATTTTTTCGCCGATAGTTACCGCAACGCGGCGCCAGCCCACCATGGTGCCCAGCGCAAGCGCCAGAGCGACGGAGACGATGATCCAGATAGGCGCGTACTCAACGGTAATCAGCAGGTCTGTACGCAGATCTTTGATGTAACGCTTATCCTGTGCGCTGGTTTCCGGCAGCTTGGTGACCTTGGCCGCCGTGTCGGCTACGCACAGCAGTGAACGGCGCAGCTGGCTGCGCTGCTCGGCGGGAAGCTGATCGTAGCCGGTAATGCCTTCCAGCATTTGCTTGGAGTGGCCGATGGCGATAAGCGAGCGGCTGCTGTCGCAGTGGTATTCCGTCGTTGACGGAATGGCGGGCAGCGCGGTCGCTGCGGCGTTATCTTGGCCTACGATGTGTGGGATAGCTTCACGGTGCTTCTCATAGTACTGCTCTAAGTGAGTCAGCGCGTCGCGCGTGCGGGCGAGGTCATAGCCGCTGGCGCTCATATCTACCACGAAGCCGGCCGGCGCTACGCCAATCAGCACCAGCATTAGCAGTCCGATACCCTTTTGGCCGTCGTTAGCGCCGTGCGAAAAGCTTACGCCGATAGCGGACACGATCAGCATGATACGAGTCCAGAACGGCGGTTTACGCTTGCCGTCTTTTTTCTCACGCTGCGCCGGGGTTAAGTGAATGCGCTGACGCTTCTTGTTGCCGCTCCAAAAGCGACGCAGCAGGAAGATCATGGCGCCCGCGATAATCAGGCCCACCAGCGGAGACAAAATCAAAGAGGCGAAGATTTGCAGCATCTTTGGGATGTTCAGCGCGTCGACGATAGACGTGCTGGTGACGATCGCGTTGGTGATGCCGATGCCGATAATGGAGCCGATCAGGGTATGGGAACTGGAGGCAGGAATACCGAAGTACCAGGTGCCTAAGTTCCAAATGATCGCCGCCAGGAGGATTGAGAACATCATGGCCAAGCCATGAGTCGAGTTAATGTTGAGCAAAAGATCGGTCGGCAGAAGGTGGACGATGGCGTAGGCTACGCTCAGTCCGCCCAATACGACGCCGAGGAAGTTGAATATCCCGGCCATAACGACGGCAAGCTGCTCGCGCATCGCACGGGTGTAAATAACGGTCGCTACCGCGTTGGCTGTATCGTGAAAGCCGTTGATGGCTTCATAAAACAGAACGAAAAGTAACGCGAGACCCAGCATAAGGGCAGTGTGGAATTCTAGACCTGCAAAAATGTTTAGCATAAATCTAACTGTCAGTAGTGGGAGGACGGGCGCATTATCAGCAGAATTGCGTTGGTGGAAAAGGGAAAATTCACTTTTTTTTCTTTTCTGCTAGCGGATTTACAGGCTTTTACAAAGATAACGTATTGTTATCTTTGCTATTAATGAGCAACAAAAAATAAATTAGTTATGTTGAGAAACTATTTCATGACTGGTGCCAACCATGGTGGATCGCTACAATTCGGCGACAAAACGCGATAGCGTTGGGGTACGGGTAAAAAAACGGGAGTTGAAGGTGGCAGAGCGAGTGGATGTAGTCATTATTGGCGCCGGAGCCGCGGGGCTTTTTTGCGCCGCGCAGGCGGGCCAGTCCGGCCTGAAGGTGACCGTCGTGGACAACGGCAAAAAGCCGGGCCGTAAGATCCTGATGTCCGGCGGCGGCCGCTGCAACTTCACGAATATGTATGCCGATCACACTGCCTATCTGTCGCACAATCCGCATTTTTGCAAGTCGGCGCTGGCGCGTTATACCCAGTGGGACTTTCTTGATTTGGTGAACCGCTACGGCATCGCCTGGCACGAAAAAGCGCTGGGGCAGCTGTTTTGCGACACGTCGGCGCAGGAGATTGTCGATATGCTGCAAAGCGAATGCGAAAAAGGCGGCGTTGCTTTTCGCATGCGCAGCGAAATTCTGGACGTAGAACGGACCGAGAACGGCTTTCTGCTGCGCTTGGCCAGCGGCGAAATTGAAGCCGGCGCGGTGGTGGTCGCAACCGGTGGGCTGTCGATGCCGGGGCTTGGCGCATCGCCTTTCGGCTATCGTCTGGCGGAAAAGTTCGGCCTCCCCGTTTTGCCGACGCGCGCGGGGCTGGTGCCCTTTACGCTGCACAAGCCGCTGTTGGCCCAGTTGGAGACGCTGGCGGGCGTTTCTGTACCGGTACAGGTGACTGCGCAAGATGGCACAAGCTTTAAGGAGAGCCTGCTGTTTACCCATAGGGGGCTGTCCGGCCCGGCTATTCTGCAGATTTCCAGCTACTGGCAGGCGGGTGAAGCGGTATCGATTAACCTGCTGCCGGATCTTGACGTCGAGGATTTCTTTCAGCGATCGCGTGAAGAGCACCCCAACCAGAGTGTGAAGAATACGCTGGCCCGCTGCCTGCCCAAGCGGCTGGTAGAGTGCCTACAGGCACAGGATGTTGTTCCCGACGTGGCGCTTAACCAGCTTTCCAACGCGAGACAGCAGGCGCTTGTCGAAGCGTTGACCGACTGGCGCATTCAGCCAAACGGCACCGAAGGCTACCGCACGGCGGAAGTGACGCTGGGCGGAGTCGATACCAAGGCGCTGTCGTCTAAAACGATGGAGGCGATTAACGTACCCGGCCTCTATTTCATTGGCGAAGTGATGGACGTGACCGGCTGGCTGGGCGGGTACAACTTCCAGTGGGCATGGAGTTCGGCATGGGCGTGCGCGCAGGCGCTGGCGCAGCGAGGCCATTTCTGAAAGCCCGCCGGCCGCTACCTTAACTGGCTGTCTTTACTGCCGCGTCGGTTGTAGCCGGCGCTGTGCTGGTGCTTGTCATCCTGCTCCTGCTGGCAGGCGATGCAGTACCGTACGCCGGGAAGAGCATCCCGGCGCGCCTGAGGAATTTCTTCCCCGCACGATAAACAGTAAATGGCGCTTTCGCCGTCGTGGAGCTGCGCCCGCGCTTTAGCCACGGCGTCGGATATCGTGCTGTCGATTTGGTCCTGCACGGCGCCGTCGGCGGCCCATCCGCTTGCCATTGGGTTTTCCTCCGCAATAGGCTCTAAAAAGTGAGACTGCTTCTTTTACTATGGCGGCGTTTTATTTCCACGCAAGTTTCATGGTTAATCTTTGCGCTTTTTTGTTTTTATTTAATTGATTTTTATATGAAAATAAAAATAATCATAATTTCTTCGTTTTTGTAGAAAAAAGAGCTTTACAGGTGATATTGATAATGATTATTATTTCCATGTTTTCAAGGGGCGGTCAACATGCTCACCCCGGGAAAGCACGACATTGCTCACATTGCTTCCAGTGTTTATTTTTAGCCAGCCCACGCGCTGGCTTTTTTTTTATTTATATAAATCAGCCTAATATAGCCACCTTTTGCCTCTAATGACGCAGTGCTACAATAGCGCTGCTTCCCTCCCGTCCCCGGCCCAGAGATGACCTCTTATGGATATCAGTCAGATAGATCTCATTTTTTCTTTGCTGCAGCAGATGTGCGTGTATCTGGTGATTGCCTACCTGTTGAGTAAAACGCCGCTGTTTATCCCTCTGATGCAGGTCACTATCAGGCTGCCGCACAAGCTGCTTTGCTACTTCACCTTTTCCATGTTCTGCATCATGGGGACTTACTTTGGCCTACAGATCGACGATTCCATCGCTAATACGCGCGCAATGGGCGCGGTGCTGGGCGGCGTTCTCGGCGGCCCTTCCGTCGGCTTTTTCGTCGGCCTGACGGGGGGATTGCACCGCTACTCCATGGGCGGCATGACGGCGACCGCCTGCATGCTCTCCACCATCGTCGAAGGGCTGGTCGGCGGGCTGCTTCACCGCTACCTGATTCGCCATAACCGCATGGATCTGCTGTTTCAGCCGCTTATCGTCGCCGCTATCACGCTGTTTGCGGAAGGGCTACAGATGTTGATTATTTTGCTGGTCGCCAGGCCGTTTTCTCAGGCGGTTCATCTGGTCAACGATATCGCTCTGCCGATGATGATTACCAATACTATCGGCGCCGCGATGTTTATGCGGATTTTACTCGACAGGCGAGCGATATTTGAAAAGTATACGACGGCCTTTTCCGCGAAGGCGCTGCAAATCGCCGCCCGTTCTGAGGGGGTGCTGCGTGCCGGGTTCGATCGGCAAAACAGCATGCGGGTGGCCCAAATACTGTATGAAGAGCTGGAAGTCGGCGCCGTCGCCATTACCGACAGGGAGAAGCTGCTGGCCTTTATCGGCATCGGCGCTGACCACCACCTGCCGGGCACGCCTATTACGTCTCACTACACCCATAAAGCGATAGAGGACAATCAGGTGGTGTACGCCGACGGCAACGAGGTCCCCTACGCCTGCTCAATCACGCCAAACTGTAAGCTTGGCTCTACGTTAGTCATTCCGCTGCGGGGAGCAGAGAAAACGGTTATCGGCACGATTAAACTTTATGAGCCGAAAAGTAAGCTCTTCTCTTCTATTAACCGCACTCTGGGAGAAGGCATCGCCCACCTGCTGTCGGCGCAGATCCTGGCCGGAACGCTGGACAACCAAAAGCAGCTGCTTTCTCAGTCAGAAATAAAGCTGCTGCACGCACAGGTGAACCCGCACTTTCTGTTCAACGCGCTTAATACTCTGTCGGCCGTTATCCGTAAGGATCCGGATCGGGCTCGCGGCCTGGTACTTTCGCTATCCACCTTCTTTCGTAAAAACCTCAAGCGCAGCAACGACGAGGTAAGTCTGGGCGACGAGCTGGAGCATATCAACGCTTATTTGGAAATTGAAAAGGCGCGCTTTGCCGATCGCCTGACGGTGGATATTGATATCCCGACCGAGCTTGAGCCTCTTTTATTACCCGCCTTTTCGCTACAGCCGATCGTTGAAAACGCCATTAAGCACGGCACGTCGCAAATGCTGACGGAAGGGCATATCAACATCAGAGGGTACTGCGACGGTTCGCAGGGGCGCCCTGCGCTGGTGCTGGTGGTGGAAGACAACGCAGGCCTGTATCAGCCGCGTTTAAACGGCGATGGGCTGGGCATGAATCTGGTCGATAGGCGCATTAAGGCCCGCTACGGCTATGACTACGGCATTACCGTTGAAAGTGAACCCGAACGGTTTACGCGAGTGGTAATACGGCTTCCCGCGTTAGGCGAGGATGAGGTAATAGACAGCCTCGCAGGCACATGCGCACGGGCAGGGTGAAGGCGAGGGGCGTTTTGAGCGTCTTACGTATAAAAGCGAAAAGAGGGTTGATTTTTCAAAGGCCTTTCCGGCTAAATGTGTGCAGAATTCAGCCGGAGCTTTTTGCGTGACGCTTGACCACGTTATTCAGGTAACCATGAACTTTGTGCGCGACCACCAAATTTGGGGGCCGCCCATCGTCTTTGCGCTGGCGTTCGGCGAATCCATCGCGTTTCTCTCCTTGCTTGTCCCGGCGACCGTCATTTTGATCGGTATCGGCGCCATTATTGGCGAAAGCGGCATTGGCTTCTGGCCTCTGTGGCTGGCAGCCAGTGCCGGTGCGTTCTTTGGCGACTGGGTCTCTTACTGGTTCGGCTGGCGCTATAAGGACAGCGTTGCCCACATTTGGCCACTGTCTCGCGATCCTAATCTGCTGCTTCGCGGCCAGCGTATTTTCGAACGTTGGGGCGCGCTGGGCGTGTTTGTTGGACGATTCTTCGGCCCGCTGAGGGCAACGGTGCCGTTAGCTGCCGGGGTCTGTAATATGCCGCTAAGGTCGTTTCAGGTCGTCAACCTGCTGTCCGCCATGCTGTGGGGATTCGCCATGCTGGCGCCGGGCGCCTTTGGCCTACAGTGGGCGATGCACTATCTGCGCTTTTGACGTACCCACTCTGCGGGTTACCTTCCGGAGTTGCTTAAATCATTCTGGACATTCATACAGTATTTCCTTACTTTTAATCCCTACTTTAAACAGTCAGTGGAATTATCAACCGGAGGCTCGGTGGACAGCAGCTTAACAATCGTGATTGGCGCAGCGCTGGCGGGGTTTATCGCCGCCGGCCTGGTGTCGATGCTGATTAACCAGCGGGCGCGCCTGCGGCTGGAGGGGCAGCTAGAGCTACAGGCGGCTCAGCTTGAACAGGCTCAAAGCGAAAGGGACGGGCTGAAGCGGGAAAAAGAGTCGGCGCAAAAAGCGCTGCAGGCGGGGCAAGAAGAGCTGCGCGAGGTGTATGCGCGCCTGGCCGCCGCGCAGGAAAAGGCGCAGCAGCAGGCGCTGTGGCATGAGGAATGTGAACGCCTTAATCAGGAGCTGCGCGGGCTACAGGGCATCAACAGCGCGCTTGAGGTTGAACTGCGGGAGATGTCGACCCGCCTTGAAGAGACTAGATTCGCCGCTGAGGAAAAGCAGCGCCTGTTGATTAACAGCGAGCAGCGGCTAACGGTGCAGTTTGAAAATCTGGCCAACCGCATTTTTGAGCAAAGCGGCAGGAAGGTAGACGAACAGAATAGGCAAAGTTTAGACAGGCTCTTACTGCCTTTAAGCGAACAGTTGGACGGTTTTCGCCGTCAGGTGCAGGAAAATTACGGGCAGGAAGCGCGCGAACGTCATACGCTGACCCACGAGATCCGCAATCTCCAGCAGCTTAACGCACAGATGGCGAAAGAAGCGCTGAACCTGACCAATGCGTTGAAAGGCGATAATAAAACGCAGGGCAATTGGGGCGAAGTGGTTCTGGGGCGCGTGCTTGAGGCTTCAGGGCTTAGAGAAGGCTATGAGTACCAAACTCAGGTCAGTATGCAAAGCGAAGGCGGGAACCGGCAGCAGCCGGACGTCATCGTCCATTTGCCGCAGGATAAAGACGTAGTTATCGATGCGAAAATGTCGCTGGTCAGCTATGAACGCTACTTTAACAGCGACGATGAGCAAGAGCGAACGCAGGCGCTGCACGAGCACATCGCGTCGATTCGTTCCCATATCCGTCAGCTTGGACGAAAGGACTATCATCAGCTGCCGGGGCTGCGTTCTCTGGATTATGTGCTAATGTTTATTCCCGTTGAGCCCGCATTTTTGCTGGCGATAGACCGACAGCCGGAGTTGATTGGCGAGGCGCTGCAAAATAATATCATGCTGGTCAGCCCGACGACGCTGCTGGTGGCTCTGAGAACAATCAGCAACCTTTGGCGCTATGAGCACCAGAGCCAAAACGCCCAACTGATTGCCGAGCGGGCGGCGAAGCTGTATGACAAAATGCGGCTGTTCGTCGACGATATGACCGCATTAGGCGCCAGCCTGGACAAAGCTCAGGGCAGCTACCGTCAGGCGGTGAATCGCCTGTCTCAAGGGCGAGGAAACGTGCTGGGGCAGATAGAGAGCTTCCGCGCTTTGGGCGTGGAGGTTAAACGGCCGATAGGCTCGGAGATATTCACGCCGGCCCGCGCTGACGATTTATCGGACATATCGGAGAGTCAGGAGGCATCGGAACATTCATCTAATATTGCTCGGATTTAACAAAAAAGAGTTATTGGTGGGTATGTTTCAGAGTGTTTCTGGTAGACTAAATCGATTCACAGAGATTTATAGTACTTATTAAATTTTCTCTAGGCATTAAACTTTCTTCAGGCATTAAACATGATGAACGATCCACAGGAAACCACGCACTTTGGCTTCCAAACCGTGAACAAAGACGAAAAGGCCGATATGGTGGCCCACGTCTTTCACTCCGTAGCGTCTAAGTACGATCTGATGAACGACCTGATGTCGTTCGGCATCCACCGAATCTGGAAGCGCTTCACCATTGACTGCAGCGCCGTGCGCGAAGGCCAGCGGGTGCTCGATCTGGCCGGCGGTACCGGCGATCTGACGGCGAAGTTTTCCCGTATGGTCGGTGAGAAGGGCAGCGTTGTGCTGGCGGATATCAACGATTCGATGCTGAAAATGGGCCGTGAAAAGCTGCGCAATATGGGCATCATCGGCAACGTCAACTACGTTCAGGCTAACGCCGAGGCGCTGCCTTTCCCTGACGACTATTTTGACTGCATCACTATTTCTTTTGGCCTTCGCAACGTGACCGAGAAGGATAAGGCGCTGCGCTCCATGTTCCGCGTGCTGAAGCCGGGCGGTCGCCTGCTGGTGCTGGAGTTTTCCAAGCCCACCGCCAAGGTGCTTAACTCAGCCTATGATGCCTACTCATTCCACGTTCTGCCGAAAATCGGCGAGTGGATCACCAGAGACGCTGACAGCTATCGCTATCTGGCAGAATCCATCCGCATGCATCCCGATCAGGAAACGCTGAAGGGAATGATGCTGGAAGCTGGTTTTGACAGCGTGGAATACTTTAACCTGACCGGCGGCATCGTCGCGCTGCACCGCGGTTATAAGTACTAAACGTCGTTTATTCATCATGTTTTGAAACGCTGCGCGATGCTCGGAAACTGAAACGAGCTTCGCACAGCGGTCTCCGCTGGCCCTTATGTGCGAGGGGTAAGCGCTGTTTGTTTCATTATTGTTAATTTTTTTATGGCCGTCGAGTACGCGTTCTTACTGAGTTAATGCATTAATAACACTGTGTTTTTTCTGTTTTTTCTACATTTCTTCTACTCTCTTTAAGGTCATCCCCCGCTGTACTCTGACGCCATTCATGATTACTATGACTGGATTGTATTTATCCTCGTCATGCTTCAAGGATCGCTATGCTGCTTGTTCCTCTGGTTTCCGGCCTGATAGAAACGTCGCTTAACGGCCTGCTTTTTCGCGATCGCAATATTCAGTTGGCCAGCCATCGACTGGCGGGAAAAACGCTGACGCTCTGCCTGCAGGAACTCTCAACGACCCTGACGCTGGTGTTCAGCGTGAACCATATCGACGTTGTCAGCCAGTGGCAGCCGCCAGCGGACTGTACGCTGACGACGCGACTGGCGACGCTGTTTTCCCTGCGCGACAGGCAGCGGCTTTCCGCGCTGATGCGTGACGGCGAAGTTAGCGTTGATGGGGACATTCAGATTATTCAGCAGTTTGTGACTCTGATAGATTTGGCAGAATGGGATCCGGCCGAGTGGCTGTCTCCTTATATCGGCGACGTTGCCGCCGAAACGCTGAGCCAGGGCGTGCAAAACGGCGTAAAAAGCGTTAGCCGCTGGGCCTCTCGCCAGCAGGGCTACTTAGCTCAGGCCGTAACGCAGGAGTGGCGTTTGGCTCCCGGTCGGCTTGAGGTTTTGCACTTTAGCGACCAAACGGAAAGGTTAAGCCAGGACGTAGACGCGCTGGTTTCTCGCATTGAGCGGCTGGAGCGAGCCTGATGACCCCTTCTGAACTGTTTCGGCTGTATGCCATTATTCGCGTATTTTTAAACCACGGGCTGGACGAACTGATCCCCAAGATGCGGCTGACCTGGCCGCTCCGCGTAGGATGCCGGGCGCTGTTTTGGCTGCGCAACCAGCATCCGGAAAAGCCGCTGGGCGAGCGGCTGCGTCTGGGACTTCAGACGCTGGGGCCGGTTTGGATCAAGTTTGGCCAAATGCTGTCCACCCGCCGCGATCTGTTTCCTCCGTCCATTGCCGATCAGCTGGCCCTGCTGCAAGATCAGGTGACGTCGTTTGACGGAGCGCTGGCGCGTCGGCAGATAGAGGACGCCATGGGCGGCCCGCTTGAGCGCTGGTTTGATGACTTTGACTCAACGCCGCTGGCGTCGGCCTCTATTGCGCAGGTGCACACCGCAACGCTTAAAAGCAGCGGGCAGGAAGTGGTGCTGAAGGTCATCCGCCCGGACATCAAGCCGGTCATTGAGGCGGACATTCGCCTGATGTACCGCATTGCGGGCTGGGTGCCCAAGCTGCTCCCTGACGGTCGTCGCCTGCGGCCCAGAGAGGTAGTGCGTGAATATGAAAAGACGCTGCTCGACGAGCTCAACCTGCTGAGAGAGGCGGCCAACGCCATCCAGCTTCGCCGCAATTTCGACGGCAGCCCTATGCTCTATGTGCCCGAAGTGTACAGCGACCTTTGTTATGAAAACGTGCTGGTCATGGAGAGGATCTACGGCATTCCCGTTTCTGACATCGACGCGCTGATAGCCAACGGCACCAACATGAAGCTTTTAGCGGAACGGGGCGTGCAGGTGTTCTTTACCCAGGTGTTTCGCGACAGCTTCTTCCACGCGGACATGCACCCCGGCAATATTTTTATCAGCTACGAGAAGCCTGAAGACCCTCAGTATATCGGCATTGACTGCGGCATCGTCGGCTCTTTGAGCAAGGCGGACAAGCGCTATCTGGCGGAAAACTTCATCGCCTTTTTCAACCGCGACTACCGCAAGGTGGCGGAGCTTCACGTTGATTCCGGCTGGGTGCCAGCGGATACCTGCGTTGAGGAGTTTGAGTTCGCCATCCGCACCGTGTGCGAACCCATTTTTGAGAAACCGCTTTCTGAAATTTCGTTTGGCCACGTGCTGCTGAACCTGTTCAACACGGCGCGTCGTTTTAATATGGAAGTTCAGCCTCAGTTGGTTTTACTGCAAAAGACGCTGCTCTATATCGAAGGGCTGGGGCGCCAGCTCTATCCGCAGCTTGACCTGTGGACGACGGCCAAGCCGTTCCTTGAGTCGTGGATGCGAGAGCAGGTCGGCATTCCCGGCGTGTTAAAAACGCTAAAAGAGAAGGCGCCGTACTGGGTAGAAAAATTACCGGAATTGCCTGAGCTGTTTTACGACAGTTTGCGGCAGCACAAAGAATTACAAAATAGTATTGATAAACTCAGTGCCCGATTGAGTGAAAATGAGAGTAAACGGCGACGCTCCGGCTACCTTTTTGGGGTAGGTGCCACGCTGCTGGTTAGTGCTACAATGCTGTTTATTGGTCAGATTTCATTTTGGCCGCTCTGCCTGACCGGTGTAGGTCTTGCGGTTTGGCTAATAGGCTGGGTGAAGGCCGCCTGAGGAAATTTATTACTATAGTTTAAGGAAACCGCCGTATATACTTGGCGGCAATCGTAACGTTAACCCACGATCTATAGAGGCATATCACATGGGTGGAATTAGTATTTGGCAACTGCTTATTATTGTTGCAATTGTCGTGCTGCTGTTCGGAACGAAGAAGCTGCGCACGCTGGGTTCAGACCTCGGCGCATCGGTCAAAGGCTTCAAAAAGGCGATGAGCGACGAAGAGTCCACGCCGAACAAAGAAGAAGCTCAAAAGGAAAAAGATGCTGACTTCGTCGTGAAGTCTATCGAAGAACAGCAGGAAAACACGGTTAAAACCGAAGAACAAAAGAGCCAGAATAAAGAGCAGGTGTAATCCGTGTTCGATATAGGATTTGGTGAAATTGTACTGGTGCTGATCATCGGCCTTATCGTGCTCGGCCCCGAACGGTTGCCCGTTGCGGTGAAAACGGTTGCCGGTTGGATCCGAGCCATGCGCTCTCTGGCGTCATCGGTACAAAACGAGCTGACTCAGGAACTGAAGCTGCAAGAGCTGAAAGATAGCCTGAAGAAAGCGGAGCAGGCCGGTCTGCAAAACCTCTCTCCGGAGCTTAAAGCGTCGATGGAGGAGCTTAGAGAGATGGCGAGCGGTATGAAACGTACCGTTCAAACCGATCTTAATAAGGCTGCCGAATCATTCAAAGAGACACCATCTCCTGACACTACCGCGACTGCGGCCGGCGACGCTGAAGCGCCGGCTCGCGTCGTTAGCGATCCGGCGATGAATCGTCAGAACGTCCCGCCCGTGGATTCAATGACGAAGCCTGAGGCTGTTGTAGTTGAAGCCGCGCCTGCCGCTGACGCAGAGTCTAAGCCGCAGGAGGCTCAGCCCGAAGCCCCATCCCCAAGTAAAACCGATGGCGAAAAATAATTCATGGCCGTAGAAGATACCCAACCGCTTATCACTCATTTGATAGAGCTGCGCAGTAGGTTGCTGCGTTCAATGGTCTGTATCATCGTCGTGTTTCTGGCGCTGGTCTATTTCTCTAACGATATCTACCACATGATTTCCGCGCCGCTGATGAAGCAGCTGCCGGAAAAAGCCAGCATGATCGCCACCGACGTGGCATCGCCATTTTTAACGCCTATCAAGCTGACGCTTATCGTGTCGGTTTTTGTTTCAGCGCCCTATATTTTGTATCAGATCTGGTCGTTTATCGCGCCGGCGCTGTATAAGCACGAACGTCGCCTGATGATGCCGCTGCTGTTTTCCAGCACCGCGCTGTTTTACCTCGGTATGGCGTTTGCCTACTTCGTCGTGTTCCCGCTGGCGTTCGGCTTTTTTGTCAAAACCGCGCCGGAAGGCATTCTGATATCGACCGACATCAACAATTACCTGAACTTCGTCATGGCGCTGTTTTTTGCCTTTGGCGTGTCGTTTGAGGTGCCGGTCGCGATTATCCTGCTGTGCTGGAGCGGCGTAACGACGCCTGCCGAACTGAAGAAAAAGCGTCCCTACATCGTTGTTGGCGCTTTTGTTGTCGGCATGCTGTTAACGCCGCCGGACGTCTTCTCTCAGACGCTTCTTGCGATCCCTATGTGCATCCTGTTTGAGATTGGCGTGTTCTTTGCCCGTTTCTACGTGGGTAAAGGGCGTCGGGAAGGGGAAGAAGGTGATGAGGACAGCGAGGCGGACGACGCCGACGAAAGCGGCGACAAGCCTTCAGCCTGACGCTGTTACGGGACACACCCTATGCTGTCTGCAAATAAGCCGCCTTTTGGGCGGCTTACGTTTTTTACGGGAGCCAAATACCGTGTTTGATATTGGAATTAACCTGACTAACCGACAGTTTGCCGCCGATCGGCACGAGGTGGTTGAACGCGCGAAGCAGGCCGGCGTGAAGGGAATGCTGATAACCGGAACGTCTTTAAAAGAAAGCCGCGCCGCGCAGGCGCTGGCGGCGGAATATCCCGACTACTGCTGGAGCACGGCGGGCGTCCATCCTCACGACGCTTCGGGCTGGTCGGACGAATGCGCAGAACAGATATATCGGCTGTTGCAAAATCCGCAGGCGGTCGCCGTCGGTGAATGCGGGCTGGACTTTAACCGTAATTTTTCTACCCCTGAACAGCAGGAGCGAGCTTTTTCCGAGCAGCTTTCGATGGCGGCCGAGCTGTCGATGCCGCTGTTTCTGCACTGTAGGGACGCCTATCCGCGCTTTATTGAGCTGCTTAAGCCGTGGCTTTCGAAAGTACCGGCGGCGGTCGTACACTGCTTTACCGACGACGGACGCGCGCTGGAGGACTATCTGTCCCTGGGGCTTTATGTCGGCATTACCGGCTGGGTGTGCGACGAGCGGCGCGGTCTTGAGCTTCGCGAGCTGGTGTCGCTTATTCCTGCGGACAAACTGCTGCTGGAAACCGACGCGCCTTACCTGTTGCCCAGAGACTTAAAGCCCAAGCCGACTTCCAGACGCAATGAGCCTGCCTATTTGGCCCATATCCTGCGGGAGGTCGCAAAGCTTCGGGGCGAAGATGCGAACGAGCTGGGAGAAATAACCCGCCAAAATGCGCTGCGCCTGCTGGGTGTTAGTCAAAGCGATTGAAGCGTATGATATATACACTGCGGCGGCGAGCTTTCCCGATCCTCTTTCTCACCGTCGATAGAACAAAATAAGGAGAACGAGTGTGAGCTATGTTATTCCCGGGGCGTATCCCCACCGTCGCCTGCGCCGCGTGCGCGCCCACGACTTCAGCCGCCGCTTGGTGTGCGAAAACCAGCTGACGGTTAACGACCTGATTTATCCGGTATTCATTATGGAAGGCGAGAACCGTCGTCAAGACGTGCCTTCCATGCCGGGCGTCAGCCGCATGACGGTCGATATCCTGATAAAGGAAGCGGAAGAGCTGGCGAAGCTGGGCGTTCCGGTTATCTCCCTGTTCCCGGTGATTGAGTCCGATCTTAAAAGCCTGTACGCAGAGCAGGCCTACAACCCGCAGGGGCTGGTGCCTCGGGCGGTAAGAGCGCTGAAGCAGGCGGTTCCTGAGCTTGGCGTCCTGACCGACGTTGCGCTTGACCCTTATACCACTCATGGGCAGGACGGCATTATCGACAGCGACGGCTACGTGATTAACGAAGTGACGAAAGAGATTCTGGTCCGCCAGGCCCTGTGCCATGCGGAGGCCGGCGCTGACATCGTCGCGCCCAGCGATATGATGGACGGCCGCATCGGCGCGGTTCGCCAGCAGCTGGAGGCCCAGAGCTTTATAAACACGCAAATTATGGCCTATTCCGCCAAGTATGCTTCCTGCTACTACGGGCCGTTCCGCGATGCGGTCGGATCAAGCGGCAACCTGAAGGGCGGCAACAAGAAAACCTACCAAATGGATCCGGCCAACGGCAACGAAGCGCTGCAAGAAGTGGCTCAGGACCTGCAGGAAGGGGCTGATATGGTGATGGTGAAGCCGGGGATGCCGTATCTTGACGTGATTCGTCAGGTGAAGGACACCTTTGCAGTGCCGACGTTCGCCTATCAGGTCTCCGGCGAGTACGCCATGCACATGGCGGCTTTCCAAAACGGTTGGCTGCAGGAGCAACCGGCCGTGCTGGAATCCCTGCTGTGCTTCAAGCGCGCCGGCGCCGACGGCGTGCTGACCTACTTTGCCAAACGCGTCGCCCAGTGGCTGCGCGACGAAGCGACGCGTCGCTAACGACGTTGGGGAAGCGGCGCGCGCCGCTTCCTGTTGGGCAGTGTCCCGCCATTGTCGCCACCGCGGACAATGGCGGGACATAGCCTAGTCTCGTTTTTCAAACTGCGTATTGTCGACGCGATGCGACACCTGCTGGTTAATCAGGTTAAGCAGCAGAATAGAGCGCGTCTCTCCATCGGGCTCTGCGTAGATAGCCTCCAGCCCTTCAAAAATTCCTTCGGTAATGACGACCTTATCCCCGCTTTTAGGCAGGGAAGGCGAGCTTATCAGCGGCTTTGGCTGCATCATCAGGCTTTTTATCAGGCTAAACGGTACCGTCACCGGGTAGCGCCCAAAGCGAATAAAGTGGCTGACTCCGCGCGTTGAGCTGATGGTGGTCGTGTGGATCCTTTCCGGATCGAGTTCGATGAACAGATAGTTGGGAAACAGCGGCTCGCTGACTACAGTCTTTTTACCCCTAACTATTTTCTCTATCTCATACATAGGGCTAAAACAGGGAACCTCCTGACGCTCGAGGTTCTCCTGGGCCCGCATCAGTTGCCCGCGTTTACAGTAAAGCAGATACCATGATTCCATATACGTTTGTCGGACTTTGAGTTACGGGACACGGGCCTAAGCATAGCAAAAGCACGAATGAATAAACATATACCCGTCATACTTCAAGCCGCAGGCGCGTTGGCTGCGCTCGCTCACCCTAGTCACTTACTTATGTAAGCTCCTAGGGATTCCCTCGCTTGCTGCCTTCCTGCAACTTGAATTATTTAGGGTATAACAGGGTATGCGTTGGTCGATTAATTAGGCGATTAGGATTATTCTGGTAAGGACAGTCCGCACGGTTTCGTTACCGCCGCTCTGCCGATTGGTGATGAATTAACCGTCGGAGGGGGCATAAGCGGTAAGCGATCACAGTAAAGATGCGTGTTTTTTCGTATCCTTATGCGGCAAAATCCAGGCTGGCTTCCGTCCTTTTTTCCACTGAAGCGGAAGTTGGCCGGTACGTTAACAAACTAAACAGAGGTAGATTGTATGGAACTCATATTGTTGAGTAATGGCAAGACGTCCGGTGACGCAGAGCTCTTAGGCTATGCAAAAAAGCAAATTTTGGCCGTTCTAGAAAGCCGGAAGGTCGCCAAGGCAATATTGATTCCTTATGCCCTGATTCGTAGTGATTATGACTCACGCGCTCGTGACTTGGAAAAAAGCCTCGGCATATCCGTCACCAGCGTTCACCACTTTGATAACCAGGCCGAAGCTATCGATCAGGCCGAGTGCATTATCATCAGCGGTGGCAATACCTGGATGTTGAATCAGATGATGCATGAGAAAGGGCTGATTGTGCCTATTCAGCGCGCGGTGCGCGAGCGCAACATTCCTTATATCGGTTGGAGCGCCGGCTGCAACGTGGCCTGTCCTTCCATCAGAACCACCAACGATATGCCCGTTCGCAGCAGCGTAGTACTGCCTTCGCTGGGCCTGTTCCCCGTCCAGATTAACCCGCACTACATTGACGCTCACGTAAGCGGCCATATGGGCGAAACGCGCGACGAGCGCATCGCAGAATTCTGCGCGGTAAACCCGACGGAGTCCGTCGTGGCGATCCGTGAAGGCAGCCTGCTGCAAATTTCCGGCAACGACCTGACCTATTTCAGCGCCAAAGGGCAAGGATTCAAAATTTTCCGCCACGGTCAGGAAACCACAGAGCATATGGACACGAAGGCGCTGAGCAAGCTTGTCCCCTTTACCTGCTGTTAATTGGCGGTAATTAGAAGTAAAGTAAGGGAAACCTTCTATACCCCGTCATACTTCAAGTTGCCTGTGCGTTGGCTGCGCTTGCTCACCCCAGTCACTTACTTATGTAAGCTCCTGGGGATTCTCTCGCTTGCCGCCTTCATGCAACTCGAATTATTTAGGGTATACTTTTCAAACTTCCGGCTGCGCGTTTTGCAGCCGGAAGTATTCAGAATAGTCTATTAACGCCTTTGGCCTGCGGTAGAGAGCGAATGAAATATCGAGACCTGCGGGAGTTTTTGGCGCTGCTTGAGCAGCGGGGAGAACTCAAGCGCATTAAACAGCCGATTGATCCCTATCTGGAAATGACCGAGATCGCCGACCGTACGCTGCGGGCCGAAGGTCCTGCCCTGCTGTTTGAAAATCCGAAAGGGTACGATGTGCCGGTGCTGTGCAACCTGTTTGGTACGCCCAAGCGTGTCGCATTAGGGATGGGACAAGAGGAAGTGAGCGCGTTGCGCGACGTAGGCGAACTGCTGGCGTTCCTCAAGGAGCCCGAGCCTCCCAAGGGCTTTCGCGACCTGATGGACAAGCTGCCGCAGTTTAAGCAAGTGCTGAACATGCCGACGAAACAGCTGTCCTCGGCTCCCTGTCAGGAGCAGATCTGGCAGGGGGACGACGTCGACCTCACCAAATTACCCATCATGCACTGTTGGCCAGAGGATGCAGCCCCGCTGATTTCATGGGGGCTCACGGTGACGCGCGGCCCACACAAAGCGCGCCAGAATCTGGGTATCTACCGTCAACAGGTGCTGGGCAAGAACAAGGTTATTATGCGCTGGCTGTCCCACCGAGGCGGCGCATTAGACTATCAGGAGTGGCGTCAGAAGCACCCCGGAGAGCGTTTTCCCATCGCGGTCGCGCTGGGCGCCGACCCGGCGACGCTGCTGGCCGCGGTGACGCCGGTGCCGGACACGCTGTCCGAATACGCTTTTGCCGGGCTGCTGCGCGGCTATAAGACCGACGTGGTTAAATGTATCTCCTGCGATTTGGAAGTCCCGGCCAGTGCCGAGATCGTGCTGGAAGGGTACATTGAGCCAGGAGAACTCGCCCCCGAAGGGCCCTACGGCGATCACACCGGCTACTATAACGAAGTGGACAACTTCCCCGTTTTCACCGTTACCCACATTACCCGCCGCGCCGACGCGATTTACCATTCCACCTATACCGGACGGCCGCCGGACGAGCCCGCCGTCATGGGATTGGCGCTCAACGAAGTGTTTGTGCCCATCCTGAGAAAGCAGTTTCCGGAAATCGTCGATTTCTACTTGCCGCCGGAGGGCTGTTCTTATCGAATGGCCATCGTCACGATGAAAAAGCAGTACGCCGGCCACGCCAAGCGCGTAATGATGGGCGTCTGGTCTTTCCTGCGGCAGTTTATGTACACCAAGTTCGTCATCGTTTGCGATGACGACATTAACGCCCGCGACTGGAAGGACGTCATCTGGGCGATAACGACGCGTATGGATCCGGCGCGCGACACGGTGCTGATGGAAAACACGCCGATAGACTATCTGGACTTCGCTTCACCGGTATCCGGCCTGGGTTCTAAAATGGGGATGGATGCCACCAACAAGTGGCCGGGTGAGACGCAAAGAGAGTGGGGACGCCCGATTACCAAGGATCCAGAGGTTTGCGCGCGCATCGATGCGCTTTGGGACGAGCTGGGCATATTTGAATCGAGCAACGCCTCCCGCTAATATGACTGACGCACCGCTTAACGGCACTTTTGATTTTAATGACCCCGCTTTAGAGGGAATACATGGCAACGTTGAACTGTAAAATCGCCTCCGTGGAATCTATTACCGATACGGTGTTTCGCGTCAGGTTAATTCCGCAAGAGCCGGTTTCATTTCTGGCAGGTCAATACCTGCTGGTCGTTATGGATGAACGAGACCGTCGCCCGTTTTCAATGGCCTCGACGCCGATGGAAGACGGCGTTATCGAACTGCACGTCGGCGCGTCCGAGTTTAATCTGTACGCCATGGCCGTGATGGACCGCCTGCTGACGGAAAAGAGCATCAGCGTGGATATTCCCCACGGAGACGCGTGGTTTCGTCAGGATTCCGATCGCCCCATGCTGCTTATCGCCGGCGGCACCGGTTTTTCTTACGTGAACTCCATCCTGATGACCGCGCTGTCGCAGACGCCGACGAGAAAGATTTCGCTGTACTGGGGCGGGCGCGAAGCCGAGCACCTGTACGACATGGGGCGTTTGGAGGCGCTGACGGTGCAGTATCCCAATCTGGACGTAGTTTCCGTTGTCGAACAGCCGAACGAAGGGTGGCGCGGCCGCACTGGAACGGTGCTGGCGGCGGTATTGGCTGACTTTGGCTCGCTGGCGGACTATGACATTTACATCGCCGGCCGTTTTGAAATGGTAAAAATAGCCAGAGAGCGCTTCTGTCTTGAGCGCGGCGCTGATGAAAAGCGCATGTTTGGCGATGCGTTCTCATTCATCTGATACTCACTTCTTCACGCCGCTGTGCTAACGCAAAGCGGCGGCCTTACGGGCTCGTCGCCTTTATCGAGAGGACGTTTCGCGTCCCCCGCCATCGTAATCTTTACGGTATTTTTTATCATGAACCAAGCTAGCTGAAACAAGAGGGAATTATGGCCACTATTGATTTATTACACGCATCGCTACTGCCGCTACAGGGAGGCATCAACTTTCGCGATCAGGGAGGCAACATAGCCGCCGATGGTCGCAGGGTTAAGCCGGGCAAGCTGCTGCGCGCAGGCGCACTGGACAGGCTGACGGAACGCGACTGTGATTATCTGAGCCAAATTCCCTTAACCAGCATTATCGACTATCGGGACGCCGACGAAGTGGCGCTTCGACCGGACGTAGTTTGGCAGGGCGTAAGCTATGACAACGTTCCGGCTAACCCGCTGACGGACGACGTCAACGCCAACTTTTCCAAGCTTACGGATGAAGCGCTGGCGGCGTTCGACGCCGCCGACTTTATGAACCGGCTGTATAATCAGCTGCCGTTTGACAACCGGGCCTATCGCCACCTGGTGCAGGTCATGTTGGCGCCGGGCGACGGCGCGCTGGTGCAGCACTGCGCGGTAGGGAAAGACCGTACCGGCATCGGCTCGGCGCTGGTGCTGTTAACGCTGGGGGCGTCGAAGGATACCGTTATAGAAGACTATATGCTGACGGAAACCACGCTTGAACCCTTCCGCCAGGAGATGATGAGCCATCTGGCTAAGCAGCTGACGCAGCAGCACGGCATCGACAGCCTGAACTACGTGATGTCGGCCAAGGAGTCGTTTATCGGCACTGCGCTGAAGGCGATTGAGCAGCGCTACGGCAGCACCGACAGCTGGTTGGAGCAGGAGTTTGGCCTGACGCCGCAGGTGCGGGTGAAAATTCAGGATAAGTATCTGGAGTCCTGAGTAAAGAAACTTCTCCCCTCCGCAAAGGCGGAAGGGAGAGGGGTACGGTAGGATTACAGCAAAATGCGCAGCATGCGACGCAGCGGCTCTGCGGCGCCCCACAGCAGCTGATCGCCGACGGTGAAGGCCGACAGGTATTCCGGCCCCATGTTCAGCTTGCGCAGGCGGCCTACCGGCGTTGCCAGCGTGCCGGTGACGGCGGCGGGGGTTAGCTCGCGCATGGTGATTTCGCGATCGTTCGGCACCACCTTCACCCACTCGTTGTGCGACGCCAGCATGCTTTCGATTTCGCTCAGAGAGACGTCTTTCTTCAGTTTCAGGGTAAACGCCTGACTGTGGCAGCGCAGAGCGCCGATGCGTACGCACAGGCCGTCGACCGGGATAGTGCTGGCGGTGTTGAGGATCTTGTTGGTCTCAGCCTGACCTTTCCACTCTTCGCGGCTTTGGCCGTTTTCCAACTGCTTGTCGATCCATGGGATCAGGCTGCCGGCCAGCGGCACGCCGAAGTTGTCTACCGGCAGCGCGCCGTTGCGCATTTGCGCGGTAACGCGGCGCTCAATGTCCAAAATGGCGGAGGCCGGATCTTCCAGCTCTTTTGCCGCCACGGCGTGCAGCATGCCCATTTGGGTCAGCAGTTCGCGCATGTGGCGCGCGCCGCCGCCGGAGGCCGCCTGATAGGTGGCGACGGAGGCCCACTCAACCAGATTGTTGGCGAACAGGCCGCCTAAGGCCATCAGCATCAGGCTGACGGTGCAGTTGCCGCCGACGAAGGTTTTTACGCCCTGATTCAGGCCCTGATCGATGACGTGCTGGTTGACCGGATCGAGGATAATAATCGCATCGTCTTTCATGCGCAGCGTAGAGGCCGCGTCGATCCAGTAGCCGTTCCAGCCCGTAGCGCGAAGCTTAGGATAGATTTCGCTGGTGTAGTCGCCGCCCTGACAGGTGACGATGATGTCCAGCGCGCGAAGCGCGTCGATATCGTTAGCGTCCTGCAGCGTGCCGCCCTGACCGGTGAATGAGGGCGCAGCCTGGCCCGTTTGTGAAGTAGAGAAAAAGACCGGGCGAATAGCGTCAAAATCGCGTTCTTCGATCATTCGTTGCATCAGAACGGAGCCAACCATACCGCGCCAGCCAACAAAACCGACGTTTTTCATATTTAGTATCCTAACCTTGCTGTAATCAATTGGCGGGGTGGGCGCGGAGCGGCCGCGCTGCCCTTGAATGTTGTGTTTCTGAGTTATCTTGCACAGACCTCTTCCACATTACAAAATGTATCCAGCCGTGCAAGTAAATTTATTCGATATAAACAAAATATTTAGCAATAAAACTTATAATTCGGCGTTTTCTTTCGTCGCCGAGCGCTTAATGCGTCGCCCTGCGCGCCATCAACAGCAGGCCGCCGACCAGAATAAACAGTGAACCGAACAGGCGGTTAAGAAGCCGCATCTGGTGCGGCTGACGGACCCACTTGGCTACGCGGCTGGCGAGCAGCGCATAGCCAACCATGACGACAATATCCACCGCGACGCTGGTGACGCCGAGAATCAGATACTGGGCGGCCTGCGGCTGATTGGGCACGATAAACTGCGGGAACAGCGCCGCCAGAAACACGATGCTTTTAGGGTTGGTCAGGTTAACCAGCACGGCGCGCTTAAAGCGGCCGCTTTTGGGCAGCGACTGGGACACCGCGTTAAGGTCCATCGCTCCCGCCGCTCGCCACTGCTGGATGCCGAGCCAGATAAGATAGGCCGCGCCCAGCCACTTCAACGCGACGAACGCCATCGCCGACTGCGACAGCAGCGTCCCCAGCCCGACGCCAACCAGTACGATGTGTGCCGCAAGGCCGACCTGAAGGCCCGCTATCGCGGGGATAGCGCCGCGAAAGCCGTAGGTGATGCCGGTGCTCATGGTGTTTATTGCGCCAGAGCCGGGAGAAAGGCTAAGAATAATCGTTGTGACTAAATAGGTTAGCCACCATTCAAAAGTCATGGTAAAGGTTCTGCGTTAATGGGAGGGGATACGATTTTTTATCACGCTTTCAGACGCCAGCGCCAGATTTTTTAATCCGCGTCGGTGAGGTAAACAAACGGCGGGCAGACCCTGCCGTTTGTTTTCGGAAAAAGTCAGCGTCGGAGGGCTATTTTTTTACGATCGTACGGAATTTTTCCGGCGAATTCACCATCACGCCGTCCGCACCCAGCTCTACTGCCGTTTGATAATCCTGCGGGCTATTGACGCCAAACAGAATGACGTGGGCTTCACCCTGGGAGCGGAAGCAGGCCATGGCTTCTTTATCCCAGGTCAGCGTGGCCTGAGAACGGCCTTCGCCCAGGGTGAACGTCTCCACAACTTCAACCTTCCTGTTCAGCTCCAGGCCGTACCAGCGGGGCTTATCGCTGTTTTCTACGCGACATGAATGGTTAAGGGAAACGTTGGCCAATATCGTTCTGGTCGCATCGCGGCTTTCAAAGCGAGGAACGCTGGCCGGAAGGGCGTTAAGATAGCCCTCTTCCGTGGAATAAACCCGCACCCGCGAGGACGAGCCGGTTTTTTTCAACACGGCGGTCAGCGCATCGGCAAAGCGTGCGGGATCGGCATCGGGGGATTTTATATCCAAATAAAAGAACGTGGACGGGTAGCGGGTTAATACGGCCTCAAGGGTGGGAATAGTAATGTTCTTTCCCCTGTAAGGGTGGCTGTCCTTGCCAAATGACCAACCGGCGTCCGCAGCGGCAAGCTGTGACAGCGTATAGTCGGAAATTGGCCCCTGTTTATCCGTTAGCGCTTCCAGTTTGGAAGGGCGATAAAGGACCGGGACGTTGTCCTTGGTTAATTGAAGGGTTATCCATATGGCGTCAGCGCCGTTGCTGAGCGACTTCTCTATTGCTACAAGGGTGTTTTCCGGCGCGTCGTCCGTTCCTGCTCGGTGCGCGACGATTTGAGGCTGGGCGAACGCGCCGAATGAACTTCCCAGTAGAACCAGTATCGCTATTGTTTTCATTTGAACGCTCCTTTTCTATCCATTGAGTATTAATCAAAAAATATCGGGGGACTGTTAGTAAAAAACCGGCCTACCATACTAGTCGTTGTCTTTTTTTAGAACGTATTTTTTGTATTGGTAGTACGATGTTGGTATGTAGTCATGCCGATGAAGGTTATAAAATTATTGGATTAAATGACGACTGAGTCTTTTTAATGTGCGCATCGCTTCGCGATGAACAGCGTTAACGCCAGCGGGGGCCCTTAATTTATGACAACGGATTTCTTTGCGTTAGAGCTGGAGCTATTAAGTCGTGAAAAACGCTTTGCTGCGTTTTCCTCCGGCCCGCTGCTGGATTTCTGGCAGCTGCGGCGGGAAGCTGACTTTGAAGGCGTTGGCGGCATTGAAATTTCCTACGTTCGATTTACGTCTCCTGAACACCGGCGCGCAGTGGTTATCTCCCCCGGCAGAACGGAGGGCTATATTAAATATCAGGAGTTGGCCTACGACCTGTTTCACTGCGGCTATGACGTCTGGATTATCGATCACCGCGGGCAGGGTTTTTCCGGCCGCCTGCTGGAAGACGGCCAGCGTGGGCACGTAGAGGAGTTTGATGACTACGTCGAGGACTTCGAAACCTTTTGGCAAACCGCCTTTACGCCGCATCGCTATGCGCACGCGTTTCTTATCGCCCACTCCATGGGGGGCGCGATTTCCGCGCTGTTTCTCGCTCGCCATCCGGGCGCCGTCTCCGCCGCCGCGCTCTGTGCGCCGATGCTGGGTATTCGCCTGCCGATGCCCAAGTGGCTGGCAAAGCGCATTACGGACGTGGCGGAACGCTGGCAGAGCGTCAGAGAGCATTATGCGGTCGGCACCGGCCGCTGGCTCCCGCTGCCCTATGCGGTTAATATTTTGACTCACAGCAAGGTGCGCTACCGCCTTTATTCTCGCCACTATTCGGACTACCCGGAGCTTCGCATCGGCGGCCCGACCTATCGCTGGGTCAAAGAGTCAATAGAAGCCGGCGAACAGGCGATTGCCCTGGCGCCTCAAATTACCACGCCTCTTATGCTGCTACAGGCCGGAGAAGAGCGCATCGTTGATAACGACGCACAGGACGCTTTTTGTCAGGCGATGGCGCAGGCTGGGCACCCTTGCGAAAGCGGCGGACCGATAGTTATCAAGGGCGCTTTTCACGAAATCCTCTTTGAACGCGACGTGCTGCGTACGGAGGCGTTGCTGGATATTTTGCGCTTTTTCGCGCAGTATTGATGTTTAGTTATGATGAATTCTTTTTTCGTTAAGGGTTGATATTAATATGTATCCTATCGTTGCATCCGATCTGGACGGCACGCTGTTGCAGAACGACCACACGCTTTCACCCTACGCTAAAGATACGCTGCGCCTGTTATCCCAAAGCGGAATTCACTTTGTATTTGCCACCGGCCGCCATCACGTTGACGTAGGGCAGATCCGCGACGGTTTAGGCATTGACTCCTATATGATTACCTCCAACGGCGCTCGGGTGCACAACCCTCAAGGGGAGCTTATCTTCAGCCATAATCTCGATCCCAATATCGCCTACGAGCTCTACCATATCGTGGAGAGTAATCCACATATTGAAACCCACGTATACCGCAACGACGACTGGTTGACCAACCGCGACAGCGAGGACCTGAAGAACTTTCACAAAGAGTCGGACTTCAGCTATCGGCTGTTTGAACCCGATACGTTAGCGACGGACGGCGTCTGTAAGGTATTTTTCACCAGCTTTGAACACGACAGGCTGCTCAAGCTGGAGGAGGACATCAATCGGCGCTACGGCGATAAGGTTAACGCCAGCTTCTCTTTAGACTATTGTCTGGAAGTGATGGGCGGCCACGTGTCAAAAGGGTGGGCGCTGCAAGAGGTCTCGGGGTTGATGGGCTACGGTTTGAAGGACTGTATCACTTTCGGCGACGGCATGAACGACGCGGAGATGCTGTCGATGGCCGGCAAAGGCTGCATTATGCAAAACGGCTCGCCGCGCCTGAAGAAAACCCTGCCCCAGCTTGAGGTGATCGGCAGCAACGTCGACGATGCGGTGATGCACTACTTGAGAAATATGTATCTATAGTCAAAAGAAAGCGGGCGCAAAGGCGCCCGCTGCGTTCATGATTCTTTTTGCGGCTATTTATGCTGTCCCTGCTTTTGCAGGAACTTCACCGCCATATCGGGGAAGTCGGAGAACAGCCCGTCAACGCCCGCCTGGTTGTACATGACGTCCAGCAGCTGGTTCATGTCCTTCACATAGGGCGGCAGCGCGTCAGCGCGCAGCGTGTAGGGATGCACTTCCATTCCTGCCTTATGGGCGTCTTTCGTCATCGATGAAAGCACGACCTTGCCCGGCTTGGATGCCTTCACGTCAAGCAGCATCGGATATTGAGGGCCAATGCCATCGGCGTACTTGGCGATTTCCGTCATGGCGCCGGGCTTGAACATCCAGTCGTAGCTATAGTTTACAAGCTTGCCCTGAGCATCGGGTTCGAACGTCTCTTCCCAGTCGGTGTAGGCGATTAGTTGGACCAGCTTCAGATCCATTCCCGCTTTGGGCATCAGCTCGGTCTTGATGCGCTTAAGCTCATTGAAGTCGAAGCACTGAAGGTAGACGTTGTCGCTTTTCTTGGTGTAGCCGTATTTTTTCAGGACTTCCAGCGTCTTGGCCGTGATGTCTTTACCTTCGCTGCGGTGGAACCAGGGCGCTTTGATTTCGGGATAAATGCCGATGTTTTTGCCAGTAGAGTGGTTCAGGCCCTGCACGAACTCGATTTCATCTTCAAAGGTGTGGATGCGGAAATCGGATTTTCCCATCGGGAAGCGGCCAGGATAGCTCTGTACCTTTTTTCCGTCCTTAATGTCGAAACCTTCGGTGAATTTCAGCGACCTGATTTCATCCAGCGTAAAGTCGATAGCGTAATAGCGGCCGTCCTTACGGGCGCGATCGGGAAACCTGTCGGCCACGTCGGTGACGCGGTCAAGATAGTGGTCGTGCAAAACGATAAGCCTGTCGTCTTTGGTCATGACCAGATCCTGCTCGAGGAAGTCAGCCCCCTGCTGGTAAGCCATGGCCTTTGAGGCCAGCGTATGTTCGGGAAGATAACCGCTGGCGCCGCGGTGAGCGATAACGACCTTGTCGGCCTTTTGCGCCGCCTGAACGGCCGGGAGTAGGGCCATGCCTAAAACCATGCCAGCCAAAAGCGTTTTAAAACCTGTCTTCATCCTTTTCTCTCCGTGTGAGTATTTTAGAAGCACAGCAGGGGCGTTGAAAACCGCTGGCCGTGCAGCGTACGTTTTAAGCCGAATTGCTTTTTGTTTCTGTTACACATGACTGATGAAAATGGTATCCGCGTTAGATGACGTCAGGATGACGTTCGCGAATTGGGTTTGAAGCGCGTTTTATGTTTTTATTGTTATTGAGAGTGAAGATATGCGCTGCGGCCAACGTTGGCCGCAGCGTTTATTGCAACGTAAACGGATTAATTACCGGCCTGTTTTGCCAACATTTCCGCTTTGTGTTTGTTTTCGCTCAGCATGGTCATTACCAGCAGAACGACTGCCAGAGCGCTGCCGCCGATCATGACCATAAAGCCGCCGTCCCAACCGAAGAAGTCAACGGTGTAGCCGACGATGGCGCTTGCCGCAACCGAACCGCCCAGGTAGCCGAACAGGCCGGTGAAGCCCGCTGCGGTACCGGCCGCTTTCTTCGGCGCCAGCTCAAGCGCGTGCAGGCCGATAAGCATAACGGGACCGTAGATCAAAAAGCCGATAACGGTCATGCACAGCATGTCGATGCCGGGGTTGCCCGCCGGGTTCATCCAGTAAACGACGGTCGCGATGGTAACCAGAATCATAAAGAATACGCCGGTTGCGCCGCGGTTGCCCTTGAACACTTTGTCGGACATCCAGCCGCACAGCAGCGTGCCGGGGATACCCGCGTATTCATAGAAGAAGTAGGCCCAGGAAGACTTGTCCAGCGCGAAGTGCTTCACTTCCTTCAGATAGGTCGGTGACCAGTCCAGAATGCCGTAGCGCAGCAGGTAAACGAACACGTTAGCGATGGCGATGTACCACAGCAGCTTGTTCGGGAAGACGTACTTCATGAAGATTTCTTTCGCGCTCAGCTCTTCTTCGTCTTTTTCCGTGTAGTCCGGCGGATAGTCGTTTTTGTACTCTTCAATCGGCGGCAGGCCGCAGGATTGAGGCGTATCGCGCATCAGCGCAAAGGCGATCAGAGCAACGATGATGGCGGCGATAGCCGGCATGTAGAATGCGGCCTTCCAGTCGTTAAACCAGGCCATACCCAGCAAGAACAGCAGAGGTGGAATACCGCCGCCGACGTTGTGGGCGCAGTTCCAGACGGAAACGATGCCGCCGCGCTCCTTCTGCGACCACCAGTGAACCATGGTACGGCCGCACGGCGGCCAGCCCATGCCCTGGAACCATCCGCAGATGAACAGCAGCACGAACATCATCATGATGCTGGAGGTTGCCCAAGGCATAAAGCCCATCAGCAGCATGACGACGGAAGCCAAAATCAGACCCGCCGGCAGGAAAACGCGCGGATTCGAACGGTCAGAGACGGAACCCATGATGAACTTGGAGAAACCGTAAGCGATGGAGATGCCTGAAAGCGCAAAGCCCAGATCGCCGCGGCTAAAGCCCTGTTCTACCAGGTAAGGCATTGCTAACGCAAAGTTTTTTCTTACCAGATAGTAGGCGGCATAGCCGAAGAAGATCCCCATGAAGATTTGCCACCTCAGACGGCGATAAGTCGGATCGATCTTATCCTGTGGCAGACGCGCGGTGTGCTGCGCGGGTTTAAAAATACTTAGCATAGTGCCTCCACTGGCAGTCATTTATCTCTGTATTTTCGTATGAATGTAATAATGAGAGCGAACATCGATCGGATGCTCATATTATTTTCTTTATCGCTCAGTACGTTGTCATCCTTTCTTACGGTACGGCGCTTTTTATCTGCGAATTCCTATAATTTTTTCACTTTCGCCGAGCGAAATGTACCATCTTTTTAACCAAATGTATGGAATGTTAATGCTGATGTTGTGAGAATGGTCACATTAGTGTTCTTTTTTGCTCGAATGAACTCTAAATATGCTCGAATTTGTTCCTTATCAAACAAAATTGGCGCAGGATATGTATTAATAACACCATAGACGTATTCTGAACGTTAAGAATGACTGCGGGAGCAATTGACAATGAGCGTTTTTCCTTCAATCGAGACGGATGTCATCATCATTGGCGGCGGCGCGACGGGGGCCGGCGTTGCCCGCGACTGCGCTCGCCGCGGGCTGCGCACTGTTCTGTTGGAGCGTTATGACATTGCTACCGGCGCAACCGGGCGCAACCACGGCCTGCTGCACAGCGGGGCGCGCTATGCCGTGACGGACGCTGAATCGGCCCGCGAGTGTATAGAAGAAAACAAAATCCTAAAGCGCATTGCCCGCCACTGCGTAGAGCAGACCGACGGCCTGTTCTTAACGCTGCCGGAAGACGACATCGCGTTTCAATCTACCTTTATTGACGCCTGTCGCGCTGCCGGCATTGACGCGCAGGCGATGGACCCGAAGGAAGCCCTTCGCTTCGAGCCGTCCGCTAACCCCGACATGCTTGGCGCCGTCAGGGTGCCCGACGGCACCGTCGACCCGTTCCGCCTGACGGCGGCGAACGTATTGGACGCGCGCGAACACGGTGGGCAAGTGTTCACTTACCACGAGGTTATCGGCCTGATCCGCGAGGGCGACCGCGTCGTGGGCGTGAAGGCTTACGATCACTATCGCAAAGAGATGCGTGAAATACGCGGCGAGATTGTTGTTAACGCGGGCGGCATCTGGGGGCAGCGCATTGCGGAATATGCCGAGCTGCGCGTTCGCATGTTCCCAGCCAAAGGGGCGCTGCTGATTATGGGGCACCGCATCAACAACCGCGTTATTAACCGCTGCCGCAAGCCTGCCGATGCGGACATTCTGGTGCCGGGGGACACGATTTCCCTGATTGGCACTACCTCTACCCGAATTCCTTATGAAGACATCGACAATATGGTGGTTACGCCGCAAGAGGTTGATGTGCTTATTCGTGAAGGCAGCCGTCTGGCGCCGAAGTTAGCGCATACTCGCATTCTTCGCGCCTATGCCGGAGTGCGCCCGCTGGTCGCCAGCGACGACGATCCGTCCGGGCGCAACGTCAGCCGCGGCATCGTGCTTTTGGATCACGCCGTGCGCGACGGGCTGGAGGGCTTTATCACCATTACCGGCGGCAAGCTGATGACCTACCGCCTGATGGCGGAGTGGGCAACGGATAAAGTGTGCGAAAAGCTTGGGCACCGCGGTGAATGTACCACTGCGCAGGAAGCGCTTCCCGGCTCCCGACAGTCGGCCGAAGAGACGCTGGGGAAAGTAATTTCTCTGCCATCCACTATTCGAGGCTCTGCCGTCTATCGCCATGGGGATCGAGCGACTCAGCTGATAAGCAATGGTCGTCTGGACAACAGCCTGGTGTGCGAGTGCGAGGCGGTAACCGCCGGTGAGGTTCGCTACGCCGTTGAGTCTCTAAACGTGAATAACCTTATCGACCTGCGTCGGCGCACGCGCGTCGGCATGGGGACCTGTCAGGGTGAGCTGTGCGCCTGCCGTGCGGCCGGTTTGTTGAATCGGTTCAAGGTGACGACGCCTCAGCAGTCGCTCACGCAGCTTTCAACCTTTTTGAACGAGCGCTGGAAGGGCGTTCGTCCGATCG
This sequence comes from Leminorella grimontii, assembly GCF_039789245.1. Lineage (NCBI taxonomy): Bacteria > Pseudomonadati > Pseudomonadota > Gammaproteobacteria > Enterobacterales > Budviciaceae > Leminorella > Leminorella grimontii. Next base: position 328,595 of record NZ_CP146357.1, read on the forward strand.
CCTGGGGAGACGCCCTGCGCGAAAGCGAATTTACCAGTTGGGTCTACCAGGGGCTATGTGGTCTGGATCCCTCATCCAGCGTGGAGAAGAGTAATGAAATTTGATGTAGCCATCATCGGCGGCGGTCTGGCCGGGTTGTCCTGCGGGATTCGACTGGCGGAGCAGGGCAAACGCTGCGCGATTATCAGCGCAGGACAAAGCGCGCTGCATTTTTCCTCCGGTTCGCTGGACTTTTTGAGCCAACGCACCGACGGTTCAACGATTGAAAAACCGCTGGACGCATTGGCCGAGCTGGGGGCCGATCACCCTTACGTCCGACTTGGAGGAGAGGCCGTCTCCCGCATGGCAAAGCAGGCTGAAGCGATGCTGGCGGACTGCGGGCTGCATTTTTTTGGCTCAATTGAGCAAAACCACCGTCGGGTTACTCCTCTGGGTACGCTTAGGGCGACCTGGCTGAGCCCGAAAGAGGTTCCCGTTGCGCCGATTGGCGGCGAGCTTCCGTGGCGGCGCGTCGCCGTGGTCGGCATCGAAGGCTTTTTGGACTTCCAGCCTCAGCTGGCCGCCGCCTCTCTGGCCGAGCGGGGCGTTGAGGCGACGATCGAGTATTTGCACTTACCCGCGCTCGACGGCCTGAGGAAGAACCCCAGCGAGTTTCGTGCGACGAATATCTCCCGCGTGCTGGACCTGCCTGAAAATCTCGCTCTGCTGGCGCAGGAGGTAGCGCGGCTGGCCGAAGACGTCGACGCCGTCATTCTCCCGGCCTGCGTAGGGCTGGAAGATTCGAACGCAATTGAAACGCTTCGCGAGCACGCCGGTAAGCCGGTGATGTTAGTACCCACTCTCCCGCCTTCGCTGCTCGGTATTCGACTGCATCAGGCGCTGCGTCGCCGCTTTTTGCAGCTGGGCGGCCAGTTTATGCCGGGTGATACCGTGCTGAAGGCCGAACTGGAAGGCCAGCGCGTTGCGCGTATCTATACCCGCAACCATACGGACATTCCCATCGAGGCGCAGCAGGTGGTGCTGGCCAGCGGCAGCTTCTTTAGCAACGGCCTGATCGCTGAATTCGAGCGCATTTTTGAGCCGGTGTTCGGGTTGGACGTTTTGGACGTACCGGAACGCCCGCAGTGGACGCATCAGAACATGTTTGTTCCTCAGCCCTATTTACGCTTTGGCGTAAAGGCTGATGAAACGCTGCGCGGAACCGTAAACGGCCAGTCGCTCGACAATCTGTACGTTATCGGCGCGGTGCTGGGAGGGTACGATCCGCTGCAGCAGGGCTGTGGCGCGGGCGTCTCTCTGGTAACGGCGCTGTATGCCGCGGAACGGATCCTTACCCAGGCGGAGGTGGCGCAATGAGCCTGACGACCGACAACAGCTTTGAGAGCTGCATCAAGTGCACCGTCTGTACGACGTACTGCCCCGTAGCGAAAGTGAATCCTAACTATCCGGGGCCCAAGCAGGCCGGGCCGGACGGCGAGCGCCTGCGGCTTAAAGACCCTACGCTGTATGACGAAGCGCTGAAATACTGCACCAACTGCAAGCGCTGCGAGGTCGCCTGTCCTTCTAACGTGAAGATCGGCGATATCATCCAGCGGGCGCGGATCAACTATGCGCCGCCCAAGTTTAAGCTGCGCGACGCGATTTTGAGCCACACTGACCTGATGGGAACGCTGTCTACGCCGTTTGCGCCGCTGGTGAACGCGACAGTAGGCCTTAAGCCGGTAAAAGGCATTCTGGACAGCGCGCTAAAAATCGATCACCGTCGCGATTTGCCTAAGTACTCGTTTGGCACGTTCCGCCAGTGGTTTCGCAAGCAGGCGGCAAAGCAGCAGGCGTTTTCCGACCAGGTGGCCTTTTTCCACGGCTGCTTCGTCAACTATAACCATCCGCAGTTGGGCAAAGACCTGGTGCGGGTGCTTAACGCGATGGGGATGGGCGTTCAACTGCTGAAAAAGGAGAAGTGCTGCGGCGTCCCCTTAATCGCTAACGGTTTCATCGATAAGGCGAAAAAGCAGGCCAACGTGAACGCTGAATCGCTGGTGGATGCGGTAATAGGCAAGGGAATTCCGGTCGTTGCGACCTCCTCGACCTGTACGTTTACGCTTCGCGATGAGTACCCCCATCTGCTGGGCGTCGATACGACGCCGGTGCGCGATAAAATCGAGCTGGCGACCCGCTTTATCTACCGGCTGCTGTCCGAAGGACGCGAGCTGAAGCTTAAGCATACGCCGATGAAAATCGCCTACCACACGCCCTGCCATATGGAAAAGATGGGCTGGACCGCCTATACGCTGGCGCTTTTGGAGCGCATTCCCGGCGTTGAGCTTATCGTTCTCGATTCCCAATGCTGCGGCATTGCGGGAACCTACGGCTTTAAGAAGGAAAACTATGAAACGTCGCAGGGCATCGGTGCGTCTTTATTCAGGCAGATTGAAGAAAGCGGTGTGGACTTCGTCGTCAGCGACTGTGAAACCTGTAAATGGCAAATAGAGATGTCGACGTCCAAACGCTGTGAGCACCCGATTACGCTGCTGGCGCAGGCGCTAGCGGACTAGCGAGAGAGTCATGGGAAGGCCCGAAAGGGCGTTTTTCCGGTCGACGTTAACTCTGGCGGACGACCGGATTTTACGATGGAAGTATTTATCCTCTGTTTCAGGCGGCCTTCGAGCCGCCTTTTTTTATATCCTACGGCTGGATTTTTAGCGAAGCGATGAAGGCATCGACCGCCTTCTCGGCATCGGCCTGCTGTTCGGCAGGGTAGGTCAGCTGTATGGTCAGCAGCTGTTGGCCTATTTGGCCAAGGATGGTGGAGGAGTAGTTTTTCTTACCGTCGATGCGTACCAGAGTATCAAGACGCTGCAGCGTTTGCCCGCCGGCCTCAACCGGCGCTTTTTTCAGCAGGGTAAGTTCACCGTCGCGCATTTTTTGCTGCGCTTCCATACGGGTAATCAGGTTTTCCAGCGAGTCGCCGGGCATTGAGCTGCTGATGACGATTAGCATTTTTTGCGCGGCGTTATCGGCAAATACCGCCATGTTAGTGGTCTGAGAGGGGCTTTTCCCGCTCTGATCCTGAAGGCCTTTGGGAACGTTAAAGCTGACCTTTCCTCCCAGCACCTGAGTTTGCCCGTCAGCGGATGCGCCGGGCTGCGCCGCAGCAGAAGAACCGTTGTCCGCTGGCGTCGTAGACGCGTCCTTGTTGCCGTCACAGGCGGCGAGGCTTACGGCAAACAGACACAGACCCATTGTTTTCATTAACTTCTGCATGGCACTTCCTTCATCTTTTATATGAGCGTCAAAGCGTAACCGCGGCATTGCTATTAAGCCGCGGCGTCGAGCGATTAGACTATAAAAATATCATCAAGGTTCGGCATGCGCCAAAATTATCTGAATTATCTACGCCGCATCGCGCATAAGCTTGGGCGTCGACTGAATGCGCACCAGCCGCTTTAGCAGCACGTTTAGCAGGATGCCGTACATCGGCAGGAAGAACAGCGCGCAGATAAGCAGCTTGAACGCATAGTCGACCAGCGCGATTTCTACCCAGTTATCCGCCATAAACGCGTTGCTGCTCTTGTAGAAGGCGATAGAGAAGAACGCGATGGTGTCGCTTAGGTTGCCGAACACGGCGGAAACGCTGGGAGCGACCCACCAGGCCTTAAGCTGGCGGAGCCGGTTGAATACGTAAATGTCGAGGATCTGCCCCAGCACGTAGGCCATAAAGCTGGCGATAGCGATGCGGGCGACGACGATGTTGAGATGATAAATAGCCTGATACCCTTGCCACGCCCCTTCATAGAACCAGGTCGACAGCAGGTAAGAAATAAGCAGCGCCGGCATCATTACCACCAGAATGATGCGTCGGGCCAGCGGCGCGCCGAACACTCGAACGGTAAGGTCCGTCGTTAAAAAGATAAACGGGAAGGTAAATGCGCCCCAGGTCGTATGGAAGCCAAAAATGGTGATAGGCAGCTGAACCAGATAGTTGCTCGAGGCAATAATCAGAATATGGAAGAACGAAAGCCATAGCAGCGCTTTGAGCCGCTGTTGTGCGGAAAATTCAAACATGTTGTGACCTTTTTAGTTAAACGGCTTACGCCTGCTGGGGTGAGGGAACCCAGCGTTGTATAAAATATGTTCGCCAAAGATACGGCAGCCGCAGATGATACCGCGTCAGAGAGGGAATGCAACCGGAGATTGCTCTGCGGCATTTATTTACGGCATTTACGGTATTGTTGGCGCAGGCGTCGGCGGCTGTCCGGCGTTTGGCACCGTACCGAAGCGGGCGCTGCCAGCGTTCCACTCTTCAACGGCGTTTCGAAGCTCTTCCTTACTGCGTCCGACGAAGTTCCACCACATCAGCACCTCTTCACCCAAGGGTTCGCCGCCAAGCAGCAGGACCCGGCTGTTTTCCGCCAGCGTTAGCGGCAGTTCGGTATGGTCTGGGTCGATATAGGCCAGCTCGTTTTGGGCGAAGGTTTCTTTCCCGATTTGAGCTTCCCCTTCCAGAATAAACAGGCCGTATTCGAAATCTCGGCGCAGAGGCAGCGTCAGCGTCGCCTTCTGGCGGTTGGCGACGTCTACGCCAACCAGCTCCGAGAAGCCGAGCGTCGGCGCGCGGCGGCCGAAAAACTCTCCCGTTAGCAGCGTGAAGCCCACGCCGCCGTCTTGCCATTTCGGCAGGTTAGGGTAGTGATCGAAGCGCGGCGGCATGTCTTTCACCGCCTCAGGCAGCGCGATCCAGAGCTGTGCGGCGTGCAGCTTCAAACAGCCGGGTACGGAATCTTCCGAATGGGATATACCGCGCCCCGCCGTCATCAGGTTAACTTGCCCGGGGCGAATCACCTGCTCATAGCCCAGGCTGTCGCGATGCAGAATTTCCCCCTCCAGCATCCAGGTAAAGGTTTGTAGTCCGGTATGGGGGTGGGGCGCGACGTGCATGCTTTGCGCATCGCTTTGAAATACGGCGGGGCCGGCGTGATCGAGAAAGCACCAGGCGCCGATAAGGCGTCGTTCCTTAACCGGCAGCCCGCGCGCAACGGGGATGCCGCCAACGTCTTTCGTTCGGGAAGCGATGCGCTGAAGGTCGGGCGTTTGGGGAGTTGGTGTATGGGGCATAGTTTGTCCTCACTGTTCTTCGAACAACCGTCTGGTATATCCGTTAGGCTTGCGCTCACTGCGCATCGTATTAAACTAGGCGAACGTTTTTTTAGACCGCTCTTTTAGAACAAGGGCAGAAAACAGCAGCAGGTTTTTTATGACAGACGCGTTTGCCAATCCCGACTGTACCCTTGATGCGTTAGGGCTGCGTTGCCCTGAGCCGGTTATGATGGTGCGTAAAACCGTGCGCCACATGGCGAGCGGGCAGACGCTGCTTATCGTTGCGGACGACCCGGCGACGGTTCGCGATATCCCCGGCTTTTGCCGCTTTATGGACCATGAGCTTCTGGCTTCTGAAGTTGAAGCGACGCCCTATCGCTATCTTATTCGTAAGGGCGAGGCCTGATCTCTTCTATGCCAGCGTCAGATATGCAGCGATCTGACGATCGTAAAGTGGCCTAAAAAGTAGCACACCGCAATGGCCGCATTGGCGGCTTTAAACGGCACGTAGTATTTGTTCGTCAGCCATAAAAGGGCCGAGAGCAGAAGCAAAACGCTGCCGATAAGCTGGCTAAACGCCATATCGTCCGGCTTGGCCAAGTAGCCCCCCGCCGTTACCCAAACCATAATTAGCGTAATCGCCAGATAGGTAGCGACGGGCCAGCGCATCTCGGCTAATCGATTCCAAAGCAGCGCCAGCGCAGCCAGGCCGATGGCCAGCAGGACAACGATCGGCGGCCAGTAAAAGCTTAAGCTGAGCGACGAAGCGAAGCAGAGCGTGTAGGCCAGATGGGAGATAAACAGCGCGCCGACGGTGTAGAGCGTCCGCTCCTGAGAAAATGCCTGTATGACGTCCGCCGTCAGGCTGGCCAGTATCCCTACCAGAATAAGGTAGTTAAAGTTTGTCAGCTCGGGTGACTGCCATGCCCACAGCAGCATCAACAGCATCGTGACGGGTTTAAACGCCCAGCGCTGCCAGCGGGGGCCGCGATAGGCGGCGTCGACATAAATCCAACCGGAAAAAATAACGGCTAAAAGAGGCCAGCTCATAGTGTGAAATCCCTCTATTTAGAATGTTTCAAGTGTAGGCAGAACCCGTTGATTAAACAATCTTTAATCCCCATCTCCCTTAGTGCAGTCGCATTCCCTTGGTAGTTATGTTAATTTCTGGAAAGTCTGAATCCTTAAGCATTTGTGAGATAAAGCAACGTCATGAGTGAAGAAAGGCCGCTGTACCGCATTCAGTTTATAAATAACGGCAAAAACTATCAGCTATACGTGCGAGAGCTTACGCAAAGCTCACTGTTTGGCTTTATTGAAATCGGCGATTTCGTTTTTGACAGTGAAAACGCTTTACTGGTCGATCCCAGCGAAGAGCGGCTCAAGACGGAGTTTGCGGGCGTTACGCGCAGCTTTATTCCCATGCACTCCGTGATCCGTATCGATGCGGTGGTCAAACAGGGCAGCGCGCGCATTTCCGATTTAGGCGATAACGTTACGCCGTTTCCCTATTTCCCCGGTAGGAAAGGCTAAGGCATCTTCTGTCGTTAGCGGCGTTTTTGTTGATTTTGCTGCCAGGCCAGAAGTTCAAAAACGCCGAACAGCAGGATCCTGATTGACTGAACTCCGCTCATTTTTTCCCCGTCTTTGGGCAGCGTCGACTTGAGCAGCGCCAGCTGTAGCCCGTGCATAAACAGCGTAAAGCCCATGGCGACGTACAGGAAGTATTTCAGCGGGCTGGGGAACGGCTGAAACAGGTTGAGGAGTAAGAACCCCCAGACGCCAATCATCATCAGGCGGCCTACGTTGATCACCAGCTGTTTCATCTTCATGTTCTCCCTGCTTTTAGGTTGATAGTGGGCCGCGTTGATAGAGGCGATAAGCGACCTGGCCTGCAATCTTTTCCCGATGCAGGCGCCATTCGGGCGGCGTTTCTATGGCGGCGCTCTCTGACTCGGTTTCTACGTAAATCCAGGCCTCTTCGGCCAGCCAGCCGCGCTGTTCCAGTAAGGCCATCGTTTTGGGGAGCAGCCCCTGGCGAAAGGGCGGGTCAAGAAAGACGACGTCAAACGGCGTCGCGTCGCCTTCCAGCCAACTGAGAGCGTTGGTATGAATCACCTGACCGCAGTCTGTATCCAGCAGAGCCAGATTTTTTTGCAGCCCCTGAGCGATAGCGCGTTCGGCTTCCAGCATGATGACCTTCCCCGCATAGCGGGAAAGGGCCTCGAATCCAAGCGAGCCGCTGCCGGCGAAACAGTCCAGACAGCGGGCCTCCTGAATCACCGGCGCCAACCAGTTAAACAGCGTCTCTTTCACCCTGTCGGTCGTCGGCCGAAGGCCGGGGCTATCGGGAACGGGAAGCTTTCTTCCCCGCCATTTTCCGGCGATGATGCGAATTTGACCGGCCTTATTGGGTGAACTCTTTTTGCTCATATTTTGCTTATCGCGCGGTAACTTGCCTGAAAACGGTTAATGAAATTGAACCGCTATTATAGCGAGAGCGAGAGAATTTAAAAATGCGCGCTGGTTTGCCTGCACGAGCTCATTTTTTGCGTCCATTTTTCCCGCTTAACGGCATGATTTTGCCCCGTTGGATGTTAAAATAAAGCCGTTTATCGCGCCGGAGAATGATAGACTTGAGAAAAGGCGTAAAAAGTCACAGTTAGCGTGGAGGTTGTGGTTACAGCATGGCGAAAGATAAAAAGCGCGGTTTCTTTTCCTGGTTAGGGCTTGGCCGTCAGGACGAAGAGCGGGAAGAAGAAACGGAAAAGAATGAAGAAGCGTTGTCCGAGCGGGAAGACGAGACTTCTGTAGAAAGCGATGACGCTGAACGCGCGGTAACCGACACGCCTGCCGAAGCTGAGCCGGCCGCTGATTTTACTGATGAAGCTTCACAGGAAGTCGCTCTCGACGGCGCGAAGCCGCATGACGAAGCGGATGAGGTACTCTCGGCTGAAGCCGATGCCGAGCCGGTTTTTCCGGAAGAACCGGAAGAAATAGAAGGCGACGTCGAAAGTGAAGCTGAGCGGATTGAAGAGGCCGAGCTGGCTGCCGACGTTGAAATCGTTGGGCGGGAAGAGCAGGCAGAAGCGCTAAATGAGCCTTTTGACGAACAAGAACTCGACGCGGCCGAAGAGCTGGCGCTTGACGATCTGCAGCAGGAAGAAGGGGCTGAAGAACCAGCTCTGATGCAAGAGCAGGAAAGGCCGACAAAGGAAGGCTTTTTCGCCAGGCTTAAGCGAAGCCTGCTGAAAACCAAGCAGAATCTGGGCTCCGGCTTTATGGGGCTGTTTCGCGGCAAGCGTATTGACGACGAGCTGTTTGAAGAGCTGGAAGAGCAGCTGCTGATTGCCGACGTCGGCGTCAACACCACCAGCAAGATCATCGCATCGCTGACCGAACACGCCAGCCGCCGCGACTTAAAGGATGCCGAAGCGCTGTACGACCGCCTGAAAGAAGAGATGTCCCAAATTCTTCAGACCGTCGATAAGCCTCTGGACGTTAGCGGCCATAAGCCGTTTGTTATCCTGATGGTCGGCGTTAACGGCGTTGGAAAAACGACCACTATCGGCAAGCTGGCGCGCCAGTTCCAGGCGCAGGGCAAGTCGGTGATGCTGGCGGCGGGTGACACCTTCCGCGCGGCGGCGGTCGAGCAGCTGCAGGTCTGGGGGCAGCGCAATAATATCCCGGTCATCGCTCAGCATACCGGCGCCGACTCCGCGTCGGTTATTTTCGATGCAATAGAGGCGGCCAAAGCGCGCAACGTCGACGTACTGATCGCCGATACGGCGGGACGCTTACAGAATAAGTCTCACCTGATGGAAGAGCTGAAAAAGATCGTGCGGGTGATGAAGAAGTTAGACGAAGAAGCGCCCCACGAAATTATGCTGACCATCGATGCCAGCACCGGTCAAAATGCCATTAGCCAGACTAAACTGTTTAGTGAAGCCGTCGGCCTGACGGGCATTACGCTCACTAAGCTGGACGGTACGGCGAAGGGCGGCGTTATCTTCTCCGTTGCCGATCAGTTCGGCGTGCCGATCCGCTATATTGGCGTTGGCGAGGGCATCGATGACTTACGGCCTTTCCAGGCCAACGATTTTATTGAGGCGCTTTTCGCTCGAGAGGACTAAGCAACAATGATTCGTTTTGAGCAGGTCAGTAAAGCCTATTTGGGAGGACAGCAGGCGCTGCAGAGCGTCAGCTTCCACCTTCAGCAGGCCGAAATGGCGTTTTTGACCGGCCATTCCGGCGCGGGCAAGAGTACGCTTTTAAAGCTGATTTGCGGCATTGAAAGACCAAGCGCCGGGCATATCTGGTTTTCCGGCCACGACGTGAGCCGCCTAAAGCCGGCGGAAGTGCCCTTCCTGCGTCGCCAAATCGGCATGGTTTTTCAGGACCACAACCTGCTGGCCGATCGAACGGTGTACGACAACGTGTCTTTGCCGCTGATTATCTGCGGCGCTGCGCCGGAAGAGATCCGTCGCCGCACGTCGGCCGCGCTGGATAAGGTAGGACTGCTGGACAAGGCGAAGTGTCTCCCTATACAGCTTTCCGGCGGCGAACAGCAGCGGGTCGGTATTGCGCGCGCGGTGGTCAACAAGCCTGCGGTGCTGCTGGCGGATGAGCCTACCGGCAACCTGGACTATGAGCTGTCGGTCGGAATTTTGCGGCTGTTTGAAGAATTTAACCGGGTTGGCGTAACGGTGCTGATGGCGACGCACGACAGGGGGCTTATCGCCAGCCGTTCCTATCGAACGCTGACGCTTTCCCACGGGAGAATGGGAGGCGGCTCCGATGCGTAGTAATAAACCACAGGTGAAAAAGAGCTCTGCTCCCAAGCCAAAAGTCGTCAAGCGCGAGCGAGGCGGGTGGCGCGAGCAGTGGCGCTACGCCTGGCGCAATACCGTTATCGACATGCTGCGCCAGCCGGTGGCGACGCTGATGACGGTGGCGGTTATCGCTATTTCGCTCACGCTGCCGAGCCTCTGCTATCTGGTGTGGAAAAACGTCGGAACCGCTGCGGCCAAGTGGTATCCCACTCCACAGGTTACCGTTTATTTGGAAAAGAGCGTCGGTGACGAAGCGGCCAACGCGTTGGTTGAGCAGATCAAAGCGATGGAGAGCGTAAAAAGCGTCGACTATATGTCGCGCGATAGCGCCCTGAAGGAGTTTCGCGAGTGGTCTGGGTTCGCCTCCGCGCTGGATATGCTTAGCGAAAATCCTCTGCCGGCCCTCATTGTCATAACGCCCAAAGTCGATTCCCTGAACGCGGCGGCGCTCGGCGGCCTGCGGGATACGGTTGCTAAAATGCCCGGCGTCAATGAAGTGAAAACCGACGACAGCTGGTTTTCTCGCCTGTCTGCCCTGACGAAGCTGGTTGGCTCCGTTTCCGTCACGATCGGCGTGCTGATGATAGTGGCGGTGTTTCTCGTTATCGGCAACAGCGTGCGGCTTAATATATTCAGCCGCCGGGATACGATTAGCGTCATGAAGCTTATTGGCGCGACGGACGGATTCATCCTGCGCCCGTTCCTCAACGGCGGCATGCTGCTGGGGCTGTTTGGCGCGGTGCTGTCTTTAATCATGTCGCAGGCGCTGGTGTGGATGCTGGACTCTTCCGTCACGCAGGCGGCCAGCGTGTTTGGCGCACTGTTTTCTATCGACGGTTTAAGCTGGGACGAAAGCCTACTTTTGCTGCTGGTTTCATCAATGATCGGCTGGGGAGCCGCTTGGCTTGCGACGGTGAGACATTTACGCCAGTTTACACCGGGGTAGGTTATTTCTGGTATACTAAAAAATGTGCCTGAAGCCACGGGGTCGTTTAGCTCCAGGGCTTGAAATGAAGGCGCACATTTGCTGATATAACGGTCCGGTTTCTCTAAAGGCGAATGAACTTTTAGGCGAAATTTTGGTCTACATATCGGATGTAGCGGTGAGTAAGGCGGTCCCGCTGCGATGAGATGAAAATCCGTCATGCATGAATTCTTATTTAAGAGGGTTTGAATGACTAAAGAAATGCAAACTTTGGCCCTGGTTCCACAAGGTAGCCTGGAGGCCTATATTCGGGCAGCCAACAGCTATCCGATGCTTACGGCAGATGAGGAACGCGAGCTGGCTGAACGGCTGCATTATCACGGCGATTTGGCGGCAGCGAAGAAGCTTATCCTGTCCCATCTGCGCTTCGTTGTTCACGTCGCTCGTAACTATTCAGGCTACGGCCTGCCTCAGGCCGACCTGATTCAGGAAGGCAACATCGGCCTGATGAAGGCGGTGCGCCGCTTTAATCCGGAAGTGGGCGTAAGGCTGGTTTCCTTCGCCGTGCACTGGATCAAGGCTGAGATCCACGAATACGTTTTACGCAACTGGCGCATTGTTAAAATCGCGACCACCAAGGCGCAGCGCAAGCTGTTCTTTAACCTGCGTAAGTCCAAACAGCGCCTCGGCTGGTTTAACCAGGAAGAGGTTGAGCTGGTGGCCCGCGAGCTGGGCGTTTCAAGCAAAGACGTGCTTGAGATGGAATCTCGCATGGCCGCTCAGGACATGGCCTTTGACGCCTCTCCCGACGACGATAGCGAAAGCAACATCGTCGCGCCGGCAATGTATCTGGAGGATAAGTCCTCTGACTTCGCCGAAAGCATTGAAGACGAAAACTGGGACAGCGACGCGGCCGATAAGCTGACGCAGGCGCTGAACGGCTTAGACGAGCGCAGTCAGCACATTATCCGCGCCCGCTGGCTGAACAGCGACGACTCAAAGGCCACGCTGCAGGAGCTGGCCGACCGCTACGGCGTCTCCGCCGAACGCGTGCGCCAGTTGGAAAAGAACGCGATGAAGAAGCTTCGCGTCGCCATTGAGGCGTAACCTAAACTCTGCTGAAACAGCGCCGTTTATCGGCGCTTTTTTTATTCTCTTTTTGAAAGGGCTATCGAACCATAGCAACCGAGTAAAAAGCCGCTATAATAGTTGAGTCTTTTACTATGGTATGGCGAGTTATGGAACCTTTTTCTATTATCAGCGTCTCAGACGCCCTTGAACGCCTACAGCAGGGTGATGCTCTGCTGGTGGATATTCGTGACGCTCAAAGCTTTAGCGCCGGCCACGCCCCCGGCGCTTTTCACCTGACGGACGCCAGCCTGAACGGCTTTATGCAAAGCGCCGACTTCGACAGGCCGGTCATGGTCATGTGCTATCACGGCATCAGCAGCCAGGGCGCGGCGCAATACTTGGCGCATCAAGGGTTTGAACGGGTGTATAGCGTTGAGGGCGGATTTGAGTCATGGGCGCGCAGCTTTCCTGAAAACGTAGTTTCATCCTGACGGCGCGTTTACTTTCCTACACATTCTTATCCTGATAATCCCTCATCGCGGCGGCGCTATTGTGATAAATTAACCTTTTTAGAGGTGAGGGCTCTCGCTCGGCGAGGCCCTGACGACCTGCAACCGTGTAGAGTGAGTCTGGATGATTCTACTGACCGTTTTTTCTAACGCCCGTGCGGCGCAGGCCTTTGCCGACTATATGGCGACGCAGAACGTCGAAATGGAAGTTCGCCAGCAGCCGCAGCGCGCTGAGCTGTGGTTGCTCAACGATAGCGACGAATCAAAGGCGCGCCGGGCGCTTGAACACTTTATTCACTATCCCGACGATCCGCGCTATATGGCTGCCAGCTGGGAGTCAGGAACGACCAACGCCGATATTCACTATCAGCGTACGCCGATGCTTCCTTCCCTACGTCAGCAGGCCGGGCCGCTGACGGTTTCGGTGATCGCTATTTGTGCGGTAGTTTATCTTCTGATGCAGCTGTTCGGCGACGATACGCTGATGGCGTTTTTGGCCTATCCCGTGGATAGCAGCCAGTATCTTGAGGTATGGCGCTGGGTGACCCATGCGTTTTTACACTTTTCTCTGCTGCACATTCTTTTTAACCTCGTCTGGTGGTGGTATCTCGGCGGCCCGCTGGAAAAGCGCCTGGGGACGGGGAAGCTGTTGGAAATCACGCTGCTGTCGGCTGTGCTGTCCGGCTATGGGCAGGCGGTGTTTAGCGGCAACCTGTTCGGCGGCCTGTCGGGCGTGGTCTATGCGCTGATGGGATACTGTTGGCTGTCGGGGGAGCGGGCTCCGGAAAGGGGCGTCTCTATGCAGCGCTCCCTGATGGCGTTCGCGGTAGTCTGGTTACTGGCGGGATATTTTGATATGTTCGGATTTTCCATTGCCAATGCGGCCCACGTCGGCGGCCTGGCCGTGGGTCTGGCGCTGGCCTGGTGGGATACGCGGCCGTCTAAAAGGCGCCAGGGGCGCTAGGCGCGTTAATGGGCATGTGTATAATGGGCGCAGTACGGTTAGCCACAATAATAACAAGGGCGCATCAGGATTAGCGTATTTAGGATCTCAAAGTGAAACAAACACAGCGACATGAGTCCATTATTGATTTAGTTCGTAAGCACGGTTACGTCAGTACCGAAGAGCTGGTGGAGCACTTCGGCGTGAGTCCGCAGACCATTCGTCGCGACTTGAACGAGCTGGCAGAGCAGCATAAGATTCAGCGCCATCACGGCGGCGCGGCGCTGCCTTCAAGCTCAGCCGTTAACGCAGCCTATCACGATCGTAAGGTGATGTGGTTTGAAGAAAAGGCCCGCATCGCCGAGCGCGTCGCCAGCCACATTCCCGACGGCGCGACGCTGTTTATCGATATCGGCACTACGCCGGAAGCGGTGGCCCATGCCCTGCTGAATCACAAAAACCTGCGCGTAGTGACCAATAACCTGAACGTTGCCACCCTGCTGACGGGGAAGCCCGATTTTCGCCTGATTTTAGCCGGCGGTGAAGTGCGATCGCGCGACGGCGGCATTATTGGCGAAGCGACGCTGGACTTTATTTCCCAGTTCCGACTGGACTACGGCATTCTTGGGATAAGCGGCATTGACGCCGACGGCAGCCTGTTGGAGTTTGATTATCATGAAGTGCGCACCAAGCGCGCCATTATTGAAAATTCCCGCTGTGTGATGCTGGTGACCGACCACTCCAAGTTTGGCCGGAACGCCATGGTTAACCTGGGCAATATGGGCCTGATTGACTATCTGTTTACCGACCAGGAGCCGCCCGATAGCGTGATGAACATCGTGCGGCAGTATGACGTAAAGCTCGAGCTTTGCTGATTTGCTCGCATATATAAAGAAGCAGGCGAGTTCTTCGCCTGCTTTCGAAATTCCCTTTTGTAGGTCAACCCGGTAAAGCCCGCTATGATGAAGCGGCGCTTGCCTGCTTAGGCGCTGGAAGCAGCAGTTGTCCTTTGTCGTCCAGCGGGATTTGGCTGCCGGGCTGCTGGTCCATTCGAACTTTTCCCTGCTGGTCGCCTATTTTATAGGTCACGTCGTAGCCTATCGTTTTTTCAACCTTGTCGTGCTCGGTCTTACAGCGTTTTTCCGTCGTGGTGTAGGTATCGCCATCCTGCAATGCCCCCTGAACCTGATGGCCGGTATAGCCTCCGGCAGCCGCGCCCGCAATGGTGGCAAGCTGCTTTCCGTGGCCGCCGCCGAACTGGTGGCCTATGACGCCGCCAGCGACAGCGCCCAGCAGAGAGCCAGCAATTTTATGCTCGTCACGCACCGGCTTTTTATGGGTGACCGTGACGTCGTGGCACGTTTGCTTTGGCGTGGTGACGGTTTCTTTTACCGGCGTAACGGAAAGCACCTGTGCGTAAGTGGGGCGCGTTTGAAATAGCCCCGGGCCGTTTGACGCAACGGCGGCGATCCCCAGCGCAAGGACAACGCCCGCGCCAAGGCCAATTAGCATGGATTTGTTCACTTACCCCTCCAAACTCGCTCAGTAAGTCGTTTATTAATTGTATAACATGTCCCTAACAAATTCCGGTAACCATGAATTTATTGTGGATATCGTGTTAGTTAGATCACGTTTAAATGTTTTTATTTGGTTAATTTTCTGGCCGTTTGAACATTATTTCGCTAATATGATTTTCGAATACGAACATTTTGCGCTCTTTCGAGCATAATGGGTGGTTGAAATGGACATAAAAGATCTCATCGTTATCGGCGGCGGAATCAATGGTGCTGGCATTGCGGCTGACGCTGCCGGTCGTGGGCTTTCCGTTTTGCTACTGGAAGCTCAGGATCTGGCCTGCGCTACGTCTTCAGCAAGTTCGAAGCTTATTCACGGCGGGCTTCGTTATTTAGAACATTACGAGTTTCGCTTAGTCAGCGAAGCGCTGGCTGAACGCGAAGTTTTACTGCGGCTTGCGCCCCATATCGCTACGCCGCTGCGCTTTCGTTTACCGCATCAGCCTCACCTGCGCCCTGCGTGGATGATTCGCGCCGGCCTGTTTTTGTACGATCACCTGGGTAAGCGCACCAGCCTGCCCGCCAGCCACGGCCTGAAGTTTGGCCCGCAGTCGGTACTAAAGCCAAGTTTGACGCGCGGCTTTGAATACTCTGACTGCTGGGTCGATGACGCCCGTCTGGTGGTATTAAACGCGCTGGAAGTGGTTGAGCGCGGAGGAGAGGTTCGCACCCGCACGCGAGTAACCCGCGCCTGGCGCGAAGAAGGAATTTGGGTCGTTGAAGCGCATGATGAAGCGACGGGCGAAACGCTGACATGGAAAGCCAAAGGGCTGGTGAACGCCACCGGGCCGTGGGTTAAACAGTTTTATGACCAAGGGCTACAGCTCAAGTCGCCGCGCGGCATTCGCCTGATTAAGGGCAGCCACATCGTGGTGCCGAAAGTGCACGATGAGCCGCAGGCCTATATCCTGCAAAACGAAGACAACCGAATTGTGTTCGTCATCCCGTGGCTGGGGGAATTCTCCATTATTGGCACGACCGACGTCGAATATCACGGCGATCCGCGCAGCGTACACATAGATGATAATGAAGTGGGCTATCTGCTGAAGGTTTATAACGACCACTTCAAAAAGCAGCTTACCCGCGATGACATCGCCTGGACCTATTCCGGCGTTCGCCCGCTGTGTGACGATGAATCCGATTCCCCGCAGGCGGTGACCCGCGACTATACGCTGGAAGTCGCAGACGAAGGCGGCAAAGCGCCGCTGCTGTCGGTATTCGGCGGTAAGCTGACGACCTACCGCAAGCTGGCTGAACACGCGCTGGAAAAATTGGCCCACTACTATCCGGGCGTCGGCGGAGCCTGGACAAAGAACGGCGTACTGCCGGGCGGCGATATGGGAACCGATCGCGATAGCTATGCGAAGACGCTTTTGCGCAACCATTCGTGGCTGACCGAAGAGCTGGCTAGACGCTATGCCCATACCTATGGCTCATTGACCGAAGTGCTGCTTGATAATCGCCACAGCCTTGAGGACATGGGCGAAGCGTTCGGGCACGGCCTGTATGAAGCGGAGCTGGTATATCTGGTTAAGCATGAGTGGGTCAAAGAGCTCGACGACGCCGTTTGGCGCCGCACCAAGCTCGGCATGTGGCTGAGTGAAGAGGAGAAGCGTCGCGTGGCCGAGTGGCTGGCGGCGACGGCTAACCGCGGTTCGGCGTTTGCTGAATAGTTGTCTGGTCGACGGTGAAACGTGAAAAGGGGCGAAAGCCCCTTTTTTATGGCGCTTTTCTGCCAGTAGAGCCTCTCCACTCGACATAAACCGCATTGCTTATTGTAAAACGAGATGAAATGTAAGCGAAAACGCGGAGGCTAGAGAGCGTGGATCGTTAATCAGTTCATGATAGACTGGGATGCAGCCTAAGGCGCTAGGCGAATTTTAACTTAAAAACAGGCTTACAAGCCGGGTTTGCGGTGATGACAGAAATAAAACAAGACTCAAATAAAGACTTTGTTGATAAGCTCATTCAGGAGTGGCTGGACGCCGTTCCTTCGCTGGATTTAAGCGGCCTGCCGGTAATTGCGCGGATTGTGCGCATGAGCCACTATATTTCTCAGTTTGTCGACGCAAACTTCGCGCGCTATAACCTCAACGTCGGTGAGTTTGAAGTGCTGGCCGCGCTGGCCCGAAACCCCGACCGCCAGCTGTCGCCAAAAGAGCTGCAAAAGAAAATTCTTATTTCATCGGGCGGGCTGTCTAACCGCATCAATCGCCTTGAGGAAAAGAAATACATCGTCCGGATCCCCGATCCATCAGACCGGCGAGGCGTGATCGTCAAGATCACCCCCGAGGGCAGGAAGCTGACCCTTGAGGCGGTGGTGACCCACGTGGCTATCGAGAAGGCGCTTATTCAGGGGCTTGATGTCGAAGACAGAGAGCAGCTGGCCGAGCTGTTAAAGAAGCTCATCAAGTCGCAAAAAAGCGAACTTAACGAAAAGAGCGAATAGCTCCGTACCCTCATCATGAAAAAGGCTCACAAACGCGAGCCTTTCATTTTATTAAACCCCTACACTACGCCTTCTGCTGGCTTTCCGAGCGTAAAACCAACCACAGCCCGACCAGTATTAGGCATAGCCCGACCGTCGCCAGCAGGTTAACCGCCTCGTGCGCGACGGCGATAGCCAGAATAAACGCAACGATAGGCTCAATAAGGCCCAGCGCGACGCCGGTTGGGGCGCTGATGTGCCTTAAGGCCTGCGTATAGAGCAGATAGGCAACCCCCGTGGTCAACAGCCCCAGATAGAGTATAACGGCTACGCTCATCGGGCTTATCGTCGGCGTACCCGCCAGCGCCCAGGCAATCGGCGTTGCAATAAAAATGGCGGTGGTGAACGTATGCTTTGTGATAGTGAGCGGTGACGAAGTGCTTACTAGCCTTTTGCTGACCAGCGTATAAAGCGCATAACAGAATCCGGCGCTCAGGCAAATAAGCAGCCCCGTAACGTTTATCTGCCAGGAGTCGCTTTGTGAAAGCACCATCCAGGTTCCGCCCGCCGTGGCGCAAAGCGTACCGAGCCACCAAATTCCAGGCAGGGGCTTTTTCATCCCGATGGCCTGCATGAGCCCGGCCCAAATCGGCGCGCTGCCGATGGTGGTCGCCGTACCTATGGCGATACCCGTTGCCTTTATGCCGGCAAAAAACGCCAGGTTATAAAGCCCCATACACACCCCGGCAATAGCGATAAGCAGCCAGTATTCTTTTCTACCGAGCGTATGGGGCAAATGAATGGCATGGCCGTCTTGGGCTTTTCCGCCGACGGACGCACGATAGAAAAAAAGCAGGTGAAAGAACAAACAGGCTACCATCAGCCTGAATGCCCCTATCCAGTAGGGGGAGGTCGCTCCACGCACGAAGCTTTGCGCCGTCCCCGCCGTTCCCCATAAGAAGGCCGCAGACAGGGCCAACGCGATACCAATAATAGATATTTTTTTCATAATTAATGGTTTTCAATTAGTCGTTTATATCAAAATGAAAGTATCTTCATGCTAAGATACTTCATATAAAGATTCAAGGCGGGTTTTTATCTGAAGAAGATGTCAAGCCAAAACTGATACTGAGGTCAAGATTTTTAACTTTGTCTATTGCGTGAGCAACGCTGATTGCTGATACTTCGATTTATCTTCATTTGAAGATATTTAACAAGAAGAATTAACGTGAGGCGGCTATGACTGTAATCATAATCAGTGTAATAGTGCTTGTATTAGCAGGCTATGCAATAGCGAAGAATTACGAAGCGAAGCTTGTCTTGTTTGTTGCCGGTATCGCGCTGATGGTCGGTGCGGCGACTCTGGGGATGCCCGTTTTAGACGTGAAGCAAAGTACGGGAAACGTTTGGCTCGATCCGTTAAAACAGATTCAGTTAGGGTTTATTAAACAGTTTGGCGGAGCCGGCATCATCATCATGGTTCTCTTCGGCTTCTCTTCCTATATGTCGCGCATCGGCGCAAACGACGCGGCGGTTCACCTGGTGTCGAAACCGATTTCGAAAATCCGATCGCCGTACATACTGGTGCCTATCGTATTCTGGCTCGGTAACCTGCTGTCTCTGGTTATCCCGAGCGCGTCTTCTCTGGCGGTTATTTTAATGGCGACGCTGTATCCGATACTGCGGGCGGCAAAGATGTCGTCAATGACGGCCGCCGGAATCATCGCCACGACGGCGACCATTATGCCGACGCCGCTGGGCGGCGATAACGTGGTGGCGGCAAGGCTGCTGGGCTTTGAGCACGTCGTTGACTATGTCACCGTGCACCATGCGGTTATTTCGCTGCCGGTTTTGGTCCTGATGGGAATTGCGCACTATTTCTGGCAGAAATATATGGACAGACGCCAGGGCGAGGCGGCATTCACCGACGTGGATGAGAGCAAGCTTGAAAGCGCGAAGGCGCTTCCACCCGCTTACTATGCGCTGTTCCCGCTGGTTCCCCTTATTCTTATCATCGTGCTGGGGCTGTTTTTCCGCCAGATTAAGGTTGGCCTGGTAGAGATAACGCTCTTTTCCTTTGCGCTGGCGTTCGTGACCGAGCTTATCCGCAAGCGCGATGTTAAAGAGCAGATGACGCAGGCGGGCCTGTTCTTCAAAGGCATGGGAGAAGGATTCTCACAGGTGGTGGTGCTTATCGTTGCGGCCGGAACGCTGGTTGCCGGCCTGAATGCGATTGGCATTATCGACATGATTTCCGGCGTAGTGAAAAACGTCGATAACGCCGGCGTTGGCCTGATGTTTATATTCTCCGGCCTTACTGCACTGATTACGTTTATCAGCGGCAGCGGCAACGCGGTGTTCTATTCCTTTATCGAAATCATTCCGTCGATTGCCAATCAGGCCCACGTCGATCCGATAATGGTTGCGCTGCCGATGCAGTTCACATCTAATCTGGTTCGCGCCATATCTCCGGTTTCCGCCGTCGTCATCATCGTTGCCTCGGTCGTTAAGGCAAGCCCTATCGACGTCGTGAAAAGAACCGCAGTGCCTTTGGCCGTAGGAACGATAGCTACGTTAATCGCCGCTTTCATTCGCTACGCGCTCTAGTTGGATTACGCAAAATAGGAAAGTAAAGATGACAACGATAGACAACGATACGTTAGTTAAATGGCGGCGTGAGTTTCATCGCTATCCTGAAACGGGCTGGGCTGAATTTGTCACCACCGCCAGGCTTATCGAAAAACTTGAAGCTATGGGGCATACCGTTTTAACCGGTGAAAGTATTATTAATCCCGCCTTCGTTCGCGGGCGTAGCCCGGCCATTGTAGAAAAGGCGAAGCGGGCGGCAAAAGAGCGCGGGATTGATGATGCGCTGCTGGCGCGCATCGGCGACTATACCGGATGCGCCGTGGTGTTTGACACCGGGCGTCCTGGCCCGACCGTTGCGTTTCGCTTTGATATTGACTGCGTTAACGTGCAGGAAACCGATCGAAACGAACACGCGCCGAATCGGGAGGGCTTTGGCTCAACCAACCCCGGCTATATGCACGCCTGCGGCCATGACGGCCACACGGCGATAGGGCTGGGCGTAGCCCGCTGGCTTGTTGAGAACAGGGACATGCCGTTAAAGGGCGTTATCAAACTTATTTTTCAACCGGCGGAGGAGGGCGTCAGGGGCGCGAGGCCTATCGCCGAGAGCGGTATTCTTGACGACGTCGACTACTTTGCCTGCGGCCATCTCGGCTGTGATATTCCCAGCGGCGTGGTTGTCGCTGCGCCGGAGCGCTATCTCTCCACGCTGAAGATGGATATGCGCTTTAAGGGCAAGGCCGCCCACGCCGGCATGGAGCCGCACGCGGGGAAAAACGCGCTGTTGGCGGCCTGTAACGCAACGGTGCAGATTATGAGCCTGCCGACCCACGGCGAAGGCATGACCCGCGTCAACGTCGGCGTGCTGAAAGCAGGCGAAGGGCGCAACGTCATACCGTCGTTTGCCGAAATGCAGGTCGAAGTGCGCGGAGAAAATGAAAAGATTAATAACTACATGACCGAAGAGGCCCTAAGGCGTGCAAAGGGTGTTGCACAAAGCTTTGACGTCGAGTTGGAAACGGAAGTTATGGGGGAAGCGGTGGATTTCATCCCCGATGACGAGATGACCGCGTACGTGACCGACGTTGCGCAAACCGTTCCCGGCGTGAAGGAAGTCCAGCGCACGATGAACTTCAACGGCAGCGAGGACGCAACGCTGTTGATTAAGCGCGTGCAGGCCCACGGCGGCAAGGCGGCCTATTTTGTCGTCGGTTCAGATATTCCAGCCGGGCACCATCAGGCCGAGTTTGATATTGATGAAAAACAGCTGTTTACCGGATTCTCCATTTTTACCGGCCTGCTTAAGCGCCTGTCGGCGTGAGAAATGGCAATAGTCGCGGCAAAGCGCCTGCGCTGGCCGCATAGAAAATGGTTTTTCTAACCTATTACGAGGGGTGTGATTATGAAAAAAGCGCTATTGAGCGCGCTGCTGTCCGGCGCGCTGGTTTGTGCCGCTGCGCCCGCGCTGGCGGCGGCCGATGTGGCCAAGCCGAACGTTACCATTTTAGCCACCGGCGGCACGATTGCCGGAAGCTCTGCATCTAACACCGATACCACCGACTATAAGGCGGGGTCGCTGGGCATTGACGTATTGATAAAAGCGGTGCCGGAAATGAGCGACGTCGCAACGGTGAAAGGCGAACAGATTTCCAACACCATCAGCGGAAATATCAGCAGCGAAATATTGTTAACGTTAAGCAAGCGGATAAACGGGCTCCTTGGTAGCGAAGGGCAGCAGGGCGTGGTGGTTACTCACGGTACGGATACCCTTGAGGAAACGGCCTTTTTCCTTGATTTAACGGTAAAAAGCGATAAGCCGGTAGTGCTGGTCGGCGCCATGCGCCCTGCCACGGCCATTAGCGCCGACGGCCCGATGAACCTGCTGGAGGCCGTGACGTTAGCCGCGGATAAAAAGGCGCAGAAGCGCGGCGTGATGGTGGTGCTTAACGATCGCATAGGCTCGGCGTTTTATACCACCAAGACGAACTCAACCACGATAGATACCTTTAAGGCCTATGAGCCGGGCTATCTGGGCGTCTTTGTCAGCGGCAAGCCGAAGTTCTATTACACCCCGGCAAAACCCGTCGACAGCGCCTTCTTTGACGTCAGCAAGCTCGACAGCCTGCCTGCCGTTGAGATCCTATACTCCTATCAGGATCAGCTGCCGGCCATGCTTGACGCCGCCTTAAAGAACGGCGCTAAGGGCATTGTCGTTGCGGGCAGCGGCAACGGCAACGTTTCCAGCAAAATGGAGGAGGCGATTAAACAGCTGAGCGAAAAAGGCATTCCCGTCGTGATGGCGACGAGAGCCGGATCGGGCTACGTAAGCTCAAAGTCGTTCGCTATCGGTTCAGGCTTTTTGAATCCGCAAAAATCGCGCATTTTACTCCAGCTTGCGCTGGCGAGCGGCGCGGATTTGAAGCAGATTGCGGGATATTTTGATAGTCAGCGCTGATTGGGAATGAATAAATAACAAAGGGAGCCTAGGCTCCTTTTGAGAGTATTGACAAAAGGTCTTAAATAAAACTGCGGAGTCAAACGGTGGGAGAGGCCTCCGTTGGGGTCGACTTGGCGTAAGCCAACGAAGCGCCCGTAGGAGGGCTAGGCCCGCCGCACTCCCAAAGCTAATACAAGCGTCTTTCCGGCCGAACACGATGGTTATATAGGTAGATTGCATTTTCGGCCGGAATATCCTCTGAAGCTAATTAGGATAGTTTGCCAACAGGCTGAAAAAGGGAGCCAAGGCTCCCTTTGTTCATTTCACACTGATCGTGTTAGCGGTAATAGGAGTGCTCGCCGCTTTGGTGTTCGGTCAGGTCCTTCACGCCCTTAAGCTCGGGGAAGCGCGTGAGCAGCTCTTTCTCGATGCCTTCTTTCAGGGTGTAATCAACCATGGAGCAACCGTTACAGCCGCCGCCGAACTGCAGAATGGCGTAGCCGTCGTCGGTGATTTCCATCAGCGACACGCGACCGCCGTGGCCCGCCAGCTGAGGGTTGATTTGAGACTGTAGAATGTACTCTACGCGCTCAATCAGCGGCGCGTCGTCGTCTACTTTACGCATTTTAGCGTTGGGCGCTTTCAGCGTAAGCTGGGAGCCCAGCTGGTCGGTCACGAAGTCGATCAGCGCGTCTTCCAAGAACGGTGCGCTGATTTCGTCTACGTAAGCAGAGAAGCCGCTAAACTTAAGCTCGGTGTCGTTCGCCTCTACGGCGTCCGGCGGGCAGTAGGAAACGCCGCACTCGGCGGTTGGCGTACCGGGATTAATTACAAACACGCGGATCTGCGTGCCTTCTTCCTGACTGGAAAGCAGCTTTTGGAAATGCGATTGGGCGGATTCGGTAATAGTAATCATGACATGCTCAGTAGTTGACCTTTCTTGTCGGATATAATACGCCTATTTGCTTTCACTCTTCAAGGTGCGGCACAAACACCAAACCTGCACCGATGCTGCCCCATGGTGTAACAAAAGCTGTCCAATTTCTTCGACCGTGCTGCCCGTCGTGACGACGTCGTCAAAGACGACGACGTGAAGCCCCCTGACGTCGGCCCGGCAGGCGAATGCGCCGAGCAGGTTATCTTTTCGCCGCTGAGCTTCCAGCGACTGCTGGGGCTGGGTGGCCCTGAGCCGAACCAGCGCCGAGGCGTACGTTCGGCATCCCGCCCACTTTGAGAGCAGGCGGACGACGCGCTCCGACTGGTTAAAGCCCCGCCGCCAGTGGCGCCGCCGATGTAGAGGTACGGGAAGCAGCAGGTCGGGGCGCATTAGCCCACGCCGCCTGCGGGCTTCCAGCCAGGCTAACAGCATCAGACGGGCGAGCGTTGGCGCATATTTGTCTTCGCGCTGAAACTTGAGGCGGGCGATTAGCCACTTTAGCGGGTAAACGTAGTCGCTGACGGCAATCAGCTGCGACCAGGCGGGAGGACGCGCCCGACATTCCGGGCAGGGCGCCTTTTCACTGCGCGCCGGTAGCCCGCAGCGCGGGCAGCAGGATGGAAGCTTGGGTATCAACGTCAGGCAAACGGAACAAACGCCGTGTCGGGCGATGCGTAACGGTTGCAGGCAAAGCCAACACAGGCTATCAATAGTCAGCATTATTTCTCCTTGGCCCAAAGGGGCGAACGACGGTCAGGATATTAACTTATGGCAACGCTGTTTAAGCGGACGATCGGAGAAGGGCGGCGCGATCTTGTGCTGCTGCACGGATGGGGGCTGAATGCCGAGGTTTGGCATTGCATTACGGGGCGGCTTGCGCCGCATTTTCGCTTACACCTTATCGACTTGCCCGGCTACGGCCGCAGCCGGGAGTTCGGCGTTTTAACGCTTGGGGAGATGGCGAAAGTCGTTACGGACAACGTTCCTTCCGGCGCCGTATGGTTAGGCTGGTCGATGGGCGGGCTGGTGGCGAGTCAAGCGGCGCTGGATTACCCGGAGAGGATAGAGGCATTGATTACGGTTGCGTCCTCCCCCTGCTTTGTTGAAAAGCCGCAGGAAGGCTGGCCCGGTATTAGAAGCGCGGTTTTACGCGGGTTTGAACGCCAGCTCAGCGCGGACTTCGAGCTTACCGTCCACCGCTTTTTAGAACTTCAGGCGCTCGGCGCACCCGACGCCCAGGCCGACGTGCGCCTTCTGAAGCAGGCCGTTTCCGGCAGCCCGATGCCGGACGTCGCAGTGCTGAATGGCGGTTTGACCCTGCTGGCTGAAAACGATCTGCGCGCGGCCCTCAAAACGCTGCCGATGCCAGGCTTGCGGATCTACGGCTCGCAGGACGGCCTGGTGCCAAGGCGCGTCATCCCTCTGGTTGACGCGCTCTGGCCCGGTTCCGCGTCGCGGACGATAGCCCACGCCGCCCATGCGCCGTTTATGTCGCATCCGGAGGCGTTTTGTCGCGAAGTCAGGGAGTTTGTTGAAGGTGCGGCAGGTTAGGCAGAGATGTGCTTCTTGATTCTGTAAGCCTCGGTCACGCAAGCCTTCCCCTCCGGGCAGTTCTTACAGGCGCCGATGGCGCAGTGCTCGTCCACTTCAACGCGTTCAATTTGCCCCATGCTTTCGAGCTGCTTTAGCATCGCCTGCATCAGAGCCGGCGGTTGGTTAAACTGCCGGCTGAGCTGGTTGAGTTCGGCGATGCCGAGCAGGGCGACGGCATCCCGAATGGCGATAAGGCTTGCCATTAGTGGCAGTGCCCCGTTTTGTTGTCGCAGCAGGACTGAGGCGTTTTGGTCGGAACGCGCATCATCGCCCGATCCCGCATGCGGTAGAGCGCGTATATCACCAGGGCGTTAAACGCGACGATAAGCGCAATGGCGACCGTACTCTGAGTAGGGTGCGCGCTGAAGTTGGCCAACTGGTAGAAGCCGGTCGCCAAGCTGTAGGCGACGTCCAGACCCCAGAGGATGGAGAACAGCATCCAGCTTTTGCTGCTTTCCCTCGCGATAGCACCCATCACGGAGACGCAGGGAATATAGAGCAGAACAAAAATCAGGTAGCTGTAGGCGGCGGAAACGCTGCCGAATTTGCTGCTCATTACGCCCATTGACGTGCCGGCCATTTCACCGTCGCCCTTGCTGGCCTCGATGGGGTTGCTCAGCGCGCTCAGGGAGAAGGTGTCTTTCAGGCTGTCCCAGGTTTCGGTGACGGCGCCTTCCAGCTCGGTGAGCAGGTTGAAGTTTTCATAGTCAAACGGCTCGCTGGTGATTTGCTCGGCGGTATACAGCGTGTTGAGCGTGCCGACTACCACCTCTTTGGCCATCGCGCCGGTAATCAGACCGACCGTCGCCTGCCAGTTGTCTTCGGTGACGCCCATCGGCTTAAGCAGCGGCGTTATTACGCGGCTGGTGGCGGCCAGGGCCGAATCGTTAATGTTATTTACCGGCTTGCCGGAGAAGGAGAAGCTGTTGAGGCCGCCTATCAGCACGCTGGCGATGACGATCACCGTCCCTGCGCGCAGCACGAATCCTTTCAGGCGCTGCCAGGTTTGCAGCAGCAGGCTTTTGACGTGGGGAACGTGATAGACCGGCAGCTCCATAATGAACGGCGTCGCTTCGCCGCGCATGATGGTGTACTTGAGCATTAGCCCGGTCAGGATGGCGACCACGATGCCCAGAATATAGAGCGAGAACACTACCAGCGCGCCGTCTTTACCAAAGAACGCGGCGGAGAAAACGGCGAAGATGGCCAGCCGCGCGCCGCAGGACATAAACGGCGCCATCAGGATGGTCATGATCCGCTCGCGCGGCGCGTCCAGCGTGCGGGTGCCCATTACCGAAGGCACGTTGCAGCCGAAGCCGACGATAAGCGGAACGAACGACTTGCCGGGCAGCCCCAGCGCGTACATCAGCTTGTCCATGACGAACGCCGCACGGGCCATGTAGCCGGAGTCCTCCAGAAAGGCCAGGAACAGGTACATCAGGCCAATCTGAGGAACCAGCGGCAGCACGGTGTTGATGCCGCCGCCGATGCCCTGAGCGAGAAATATCGTCAGCCAATCGGGGAAGCTTAGCGTATGGCCGACCCACTGAATGCCGGAAATAAAGATGGCCGAAGAGCCGACGTCGAACAGCGGCTGCAGCGCGCCGCCGATGTTAATCGCCAGCACGAACATCAGGTACATCACAAACAGAAAGATGGGCAGCCCCAGCCAGCGGTTGATGACGATTTTATCCAACTGCTGCGTCAGCCTGCTCGGCGTGGCCTGGCTGAGGTTGTGGACGTCGTGGCAAACGGAAGCGATGACCTGATAGCGCGTATCGGCAATGATGAGCCCGGGGTCTTCCTGATAGTGGCGCTGTAGAATTTCCCGCGCTTCCGGCAGTAAGGATTCGGCCTGCCCTGCCAGCGTGCGGCTATAAATATCGCCTTCAAGCATCTGTAGCGCCAGCCAGCGTTTTTCCTGTGCGGAAAGCGTTTCCGGCATTTTTTCCGCCAGGCGTACCGCTTGGGCTTCGATCTCTTCCGGGTAGGTTGTCAGCGATGCGTGAAGGTTAGGCCTGCGGTTATCAATCGCCGCCTTCAGCTCTTTTAAGCCGCGTCCGCGCGTGGAAACCAGAGGGATAACCGGGCAGCCGAGCTTATTGGACAGCGCATCGATATCGATGTCGATGCGCTGGTGGCGGGCGATGTCGAGCATGTTCAGTGCGACGATGCAGGGAATGCCCAGCTCCAGAATCTGCAGCGTTAAATAGAGGCTGCGTTCCAGATTGGATGCGTCGACCACGTTCAGGATCAGGTCCGCTTCGCCGCTTAAAATATAGTGGCAGGCGATTTGCTCATCGAGAGAAGCCTGAGCGGAAATCGTCGTCAATGAATAGGTACCGGGCAGATCGACCAGCGTGGCCTGATGCGCTTCGGTTTTGAAATGGCCTTCCTTACGCTCAACGGTGACCCCGGCCCAGTTTCCTACGCGCTGGCGCGAGCCGGTCAGCTGATTGAACAGCGTGGTTTTACCTGAGTTTGGGTTACCGATTAACCCGATAGTAAGTTGTTTCATGTGTTAACCAACGGCGAAAAGTCAATGAATTAGCGAAGCTGCGGGCGGGAGCGTCAGCGCTTCAGTCGGCCGGGCTGAGCCTGATTAAATCCAAATCCTTTCTGCGAAGCATTAGGCAAACGCGCGGCGTTTCTATTTGAATGGGGTCGCCCAGCGGAGCAATTCGGATCACTTTAAACACGGAGCCGGGGAGCATGCCCAGAGAGAGCAGCTTTTGGCGATACGCAGGATTGATGCTCGGCGTAAAGCCAACGATTTTGTAGGAGTGCTGAGGCTGTAGCGGTGTCATAGCGTATTTTTAACCTAAACTCACGATTGACGACAATACTCGACTTCACAGAATAAAGTGTGGCAATAAGCGGTAATTTCCCGCCGCTTTTATTAGTCAACGGGCAATTTATACGCGGTTTGTACTCACCGCGTTAATGTTAGTAATAATGATTATCGTACACAATGCCACACTGGCCGCTAAGCGTAAATAATTATTACGCCGTTTGTCTATCGCCGTCACGGAAGTAAATTAAATTGTTATTTTTATGTGAAAATTACGAGTAACTCGCACTGCGGCCTGGCTCTGACGGTTGATTAACGCTGGGTGAGGGGCGTCGGTGCCGCCGTAAAGTGAGGCTTTCGTAACTCGACGAAATAACGGCGTTTTATTCTTGGCAATGTGAGCCGGCGAAAAAGAGAAAACAATAAAAAGAATATTTATCGTCCTTTACTATTCGTTTTTATAAAAAGCGGCGAAGGCGGAATGTTAAATAAAATGTGTTGTTATTCGGCCGGTGATTAAAAGGAAAATGTAACCGTCATCAAACAATTTTAATGTCGCTCCCTTGCCCGCTATGCATAGCGGGCAAGGGCGTCGAACTTAAAAAGCTAACGCTTCATTTTGCCAAACGCCGCGGCGAGCGCGTCGCCCATAGCGCTGTTGTTGGAACCGGGCGCAGGCTTGCCGCGTTGGCCTGAAGACGGACGCTGTGATTTTTCTCTCTCCGGCGAGGACGACCGGCGGCTATTGCCTTCTCCTGGCTGTTCGTCCAGCCGCATCGACAGCGCGATGCGCTTGCGGGCCAGATCGACTTCCATCACCTTGACCTTGACGATATCGCCGGTTTTCACCACCTTGTGCGGATCTTCAACAAACTTGTCCGCCAGAGACGATATGTGAACCAGGCCGTCCTGATGGACGCCGATGTCGACAAACGCGCCAAAGTTGGTGACGTTGGTGACGGTGCCTTCCAGAATCATGCCGATCTTCAGGTCGTCCAGCGTCTCTACGCCGTCGGCGAAGCTGGCGGTTTTAAATTCAGGGCGCGGATCGCGGCCCGGCTTTTCCAGCTCTTTGAGGATGTCGTTAACGGTCGGCAGACCGACGCGCTCGTCGATAAAGTCGCGGGCGTTGATGCCGCGCAGCGACTCTGGGTTGCCCATCAGGTCGTGCAGCGTTTTACGGGTAGCGGCCAGAATTCGCTCGACGACCGGGTAGCTTTCCGGGTGAACGGTGGAGGCGTCCAGCGGGTTGTCGCCGTGGTTGATGCGCAAAAAGCCAGCGCACTGTTCGAAGGCCTTCGGCCCCAGGCGGCTGACCTTTAGCAGCTGTTCGCGATTGCTGAACTTGCCGTTGGCGTCTCGCCAGTCGACGATGTTCTGCGCGATAGCGCGGCTTAAGCCCGCCACGCGGGTTAACAGCGGTACCGAGGCGGTATTGAGATCGACGCCGACGGCGTTAACGCAGTCCTCGACGACCGCATCCAGCTTGCGCGCCAGCAGCGTTTGGCTTACGTCGTGCTGGTATTGGCCTACGCCGATGGATTTGGGGTCGATCTTCACCAGTTCGGCAAGCGGATCCTGCAGGCGACGGGCGATAGACACCGCGCCGCGCAGGGATACGTCCAGATTCGGGAATTCGGCGGCGGCCAGCTCAGAGGCGGAATACACCGACGCGCCCGCTTCGCTGACGATCACCTTTTGTCCTTTGACGTCGGGGAACTGGCGCTGTACGTCCAGATAGAAGCGTTCGGTTTCTCTGGAGGCGGTGCCGTTGCCGATAGCGACCAGCTCAACGCCGTGCTTAATGCAAAGCGCGGCCACTACGGCGGCGGCTTTGGCTGCCTGCCCGGTGTGGGGGTAGATGGTGTCGGTGGCGACCAGCTTGCCGGTCGTGTCGACGACGGCCACCTTAACGCCGGTGCGAAGGCCCGGGTCCAACCCCATGGTAGCGCGAAGCCCTGCGGGCGCCGCCATCAGCAGATCGTGGACGTTGCGGGCAAAAACGTTAATCGCTTCTTCCTCCGCTTTTTCGCGCAGCGCGCCCATCAGCTCGGTTTCCATGTGCATCAGCACTTTTATGCGCCACGTCCAGTTGACGACCGCCTTGCGCCAGCCATCGGCCGGCGCGCCGTTAAGGCGAAGGTTCAGGTGATCGGCAATGATCTGCTCACAGCGGCTTTCACGCGGCGGCTCGTCGTGATGCGGGTCGGCGTTGAGCGTCAGGTTTAGAATGCCCTCATTGCGGCCGCGGAACATCGCCAGCGCACGGTGGGACGGCGTCGTGGAGATGGGTTCCTGATGGGCGAAGTAGTCGCGGAACTTGGCGCCTTCTTCCTCTTTTCCCTCAATAACGCGAGATGTCAGGTAGGCGTTTCGCGACAGGTAGTCGCGCACTTTCGCCAGCAGAGCGGCGTCTTCCGAAAACCGTTCCATCAGGATATAGCGCGCGCCGTCGAGCGCCGCTTTGGTGTCGGCCACGCCTTTTTCTTCACTAACGTAAGCAGCGGCGGTCTGTTCCGGATCCTGCTGCGGGTCTTGCCACAGTCCGTCGGCCAGCGGCTCAAGGCCGGCTTCGATGGCGATTTGCCCACGGGTTCTCCGCTTGGGCTTGTAGGGCAGGTAGAGGTCTTCCAGCTCGGTTTTATTGAGTGTCTCGTTAATCGCTTTGCTCAGTTCTGGCGTTAGCTTACCCTGTTCTTCAATAGAGTTAAGTATCGTTTGGCGGCGGGACTCAAGCTCGCGCAGATAGGTAAGCCGGGTTTCCAACTGGCGAAGCTGGGTGTCATCCAGCCCCCCGGTGACCTCTTTACGATAGCGGGCGATAAAGGGAACGGTGTTGCCTTCGTCCAAAAGATTAACGGTGGATAAAACCTGTTCGGGCCTGACCTGAAGCTCAGCGGCAATCGTGTGACTTAATCGATTATTCATAAAGCTTGTACGCTGTTGTGTGAAAAATGAGTCCGTTATACGGATTACCTGATAAAAATTCCAGCTAAACCGGATGAAATCAGCCTAAATAGCGATAAGATAGACAGAATTTTATGCCTGACTCAGCGAGACGTCAGGTTAACTTCCAAGAGTTACGCTACAATTTGAGAGCAATTGTAGCGTAGGGAATCTGATGGCAAAAAGTAATTACATTACGCGTCAGGGCTGGATGGCGCTCGACAGCGAGCTTAAGTATTTATGGCGTGAGGAACGTCCCAGAGTGACGCAGGCGGTATCTGAAGCCGCGGCTCTCGGCGATCGTTCTGAAAATGCGGAATATATTTACGGTAAAAAGCGGCTGCGGGAAATCGACCGCCGGGTACGTTTTCTCACCAAGCGCCTTGAGGTGTTGAAGATAGTCGACCCCAGCCCGCAGCAGGAAGGTCGGGTGTTTTTCGGCGCGTGGGTTAAGGTCGAAAACGAAGACGGAGAGGTTAACGTTTATCGCCTGGTCGGGCCCGACGAGTTTGAACCGTTTAAAAAATGGATCTCGATTGATTCGCCCGTAGCCAGGGCGCTGCTTGGAAAGCGGATTGATGATGAAGTCAGCGTACAAACGCCCAACGGCTGGGCGACTTACTGGATTTTGGACATTCGTTATCGCCCGTTTGATGAAAGCGAAGAGGCGTAGTGCCTGACAGTAATTGACGATTATTATTATTTGTAACATTTTTCAAGTGTGCGTTATGTAGATTGAGATGTCTCAGCTAACGTATTAATTACGTTTAGCTGTTAAGCAAAAAACTATTGGAGTGAAATCATGCAAGAGAATCATAAGATTCTGGTCGTTGATGACGACATGCGTTTACGCGGTTTATTGGAACGTTATCTTACCGAGCAGGGCTTTCAGGTGCGCGGTGTGGCCAACGCTGAGCAAATGGATCGCCTGTTGACCCGTGAGTCATTCCACCTAATGGTCCTTGACCTGATGCTGCCGGGAGAGGACGGGCTCTCAATCTGCCGCCGCCTGCGCAGCCAAAGCAATCCGATCCCCATCATTATGGTGACGGCCAAAGGCGAAGAGGTCGATCGCATCGTCGGTTTGGAAATCGGCGCCGACGACTATATTCCCAAGCCGTTCAACCCACGCGAACTGCTGGCGCGCATCCGTGCGGTGCTCCGCCGCCAGGCCAACGAGCTGCCCGGCGCACCCTCTCAGGAAGAAGCGGTGATCGTGTTCGGCAAGTTCAAGCTGAACCTGGGAACGCGGGAAATGTTTAAAGACGACGAGCCGATGCCGTTGACTAGCGGAGAGTTTGCCGTGCTTAAGGCGCTGGTGAGCCATCCCCGTGAGCCGCTGTCTCGCGATAAGCTGATGAACCTGGCTCGCGGACGCGAATACAGTGCAATGGAGCGCTCCATCGACGTACAGATCTCCCGCCTGCGCCGCATGGTGGAAGAAGACGCCGCACATCCGCGCTATATTCAAACCGTATGGGGGTTAGGCTACGTCTTCGTGCCGGACGGTAGCGCTGCATGAAGTTTTGGCGGTTCCCACCCCGAAGTGCAGTCGCACGGACGCTGCTTTTAATCATCACTCTGCTGTTTATCAGCCTGGTGACGACGTACTTCGTGGTGCTGAATTTCGCCATTTTGCCGAGCATTCAGCAGTTTAATAAAGTGCTTGCCTATGAGGTCCGTATGCTGATGACGGACCGCCTGAGGCTGGAGGACGGATCGTATCTGGAAGTCCCTCCTCAGTTTCAGAAGGAAATGTACCGTGAGCTGGGCATCTCGCTGCATACCGATGAGTCAGCTGAAGAAAGCGGCCTGCGTTGGGCGCAGCGC
Source organism: Leminorella grimontii (assembly GCF_039789245.1). Taxonomy (NCBI): domain Bacteria; kingdom Pseudomonadati; phylum Pseudomonadota; class Gammaproteobacteria; order Enterobacterales; family Budviciaceae; genus Leminorella; species Leminorella grimontii. Next base: position 361,097 of record NZ_CP146357.1, read on the forward strand.
TATGAGTTTCTTAGTCGTCAAATGGAACAGCAGCTCGGTAGCCCGACGGAAGTGCGCATCCAGCTGGGCAACCATTCGCCGGTGGTGTGGCTAAAAACCGATCTCTCGCCCGAGGTTTGGGTGAGGGTGCCGTTGACCGAAATCCGTCAGGGGGAGTTCGCCCCGCTTTTCCGCTATACGCTGGCTATCATCCTGATGGTGATAGGCGGCGCATGGCTGTTTATTCGCATTCAAAACCGGCCGCTGGCGGACCTTGAACACGCGGCCCAGCAGGTAGGGACCGGCGTTATTCCACCGCCGCTGCGGGAGTACGGCGCGTCGGAAGTCCGTTCGGTGACGCGCGCCTTTAACCGTATGACCTCGGGCGTTGAGCAGTTGGATAAAGACCGCGCGCTGCTGATGGCCGGCGTAAGCCACGACCTGCGTACGCCGTTAACCCGCATCCGCCTGGCGGCGGAGATGATGGATGAAAAAGAGAGCTATCTGGCGGAATCGATAAGTAAAGATATCGAAGAATGCAACGCTATTATCGAACAGTTTATCGACTACCTGCGCACCGGGCAGGAACAGCAGACCGAGCCTTGTGACATTAACACCATTCTCGCGGAGGTCGTATCGGCCAGCGGCATGGAGCAGCCGGTGGAGACCGAACTGTTTAGCGGCGAACTGATTGCCGACGTCCACCCGCTTTCAATCAAGCGTGCGGTAGTAAACCTGATAGTCAACGCGTCTCGCTACGGTAACGGTTGGATCAAGCTCAGCAGCGGGCGGGCGTCTGGCCGCGTCTGGTTTCGCGTTGAGGACGATGGCCCGGGGATCCCGGCAGATCAGCTGGAGATGCTGTTTCGCCCCTTCGTGCGCGGCGATCGCGCCCGCAGCATCAGCGGAACCGGGCTTGGGCTTTCTATTTTGAAACGGATCATCGACAGCCATGACGGTGAGATCGTGATGGGAACTAGCAGGCGGGGCGGGCTGAGCGTGAAGGTGTTCCTGTATGAGTGGAAAGAGAAGGAAGAGTAGCCGTCTTTGGAGTTATCTCTCGCATAAATACAAGGAAGGCGCCCAATTGGGCGCCTTTTGCTTGGTTTGATTGCCGGGCTATTTCTTCAACTTCGGCCCCGCCGCGACCAGCGCTGCGCCAGCCGGGGTATCGGTGTATTTATCGAAGTTCTCGATAAACAGGCCCGCCAGCTTCTCTGCCTTTTCCTGCCACTGCTGCTCGGAAGGGTAGGTAGCGCGCGGGTCGAGGATAGCCGGGTTGACGCCCGCAAGCGCCGTGGGCACCGCCAGATCGAAGATCGGCAGGGTGATGGTTTCGGCGTTCTCGATTTCACCGCTCAGAATGGCATCGATGATGCCGCGCGTATCCTTGATGGAGATGCGCTTGCCGGTGCCGTTCCAGCCGGTGTTGACCAGGTAGGCGGTGGCGCCGCTGGCCTGCATTCTTTTCACCAGCACTTCCGCATACTGGGTCGGGTGCAGAGAAAGGAATGCTGCGCCGAAGCAGGCGGAGAAGGTCGGCGTCGGTTCGGTGATGCCGCGCTCGGTACCCGCCAGCTTGGCGGTAAAGCCGGACAGGAAGTGATACTGGGTTTGGTCCGGCGTCAGCTTCGATACCGGAGGCAGTACGCCGAAGGCGTCAGCGGTCAGGAAGATCACCTTCTTGGCGTGTCCCGCTTTGGACACCGGCTTCACGATGTTGTGGATATGGTAAATCGGGTAGGAGACGCGGGTGTTCTCGGTTTTTGACGCATCGTCAAAGTCGACGCTGCCGTCGGCGCGTACGGTGACGTTTTCAAGCAGAGCGTCGCGTTTGATGGCGTTATAAATATCCGGCTCGGCCTCTTGGGAGAGCTTGATGGTCTTTGCGTAGCAGCCGCCTTCGAAGTTGAATACGCCGTCATCGTCCCAGCCGTGCTCGTCATCGCCGATAAGCTGACGCTTCGGATCGGTTGACAGCGTGGTTTTGCCGGTACCGGACAGGCCGAAGAAAATCGCCACGTCGCCCTTGTCGCCCACGTTGGCGGAGCAGTGCATGGAGGCGATGCCCTTGAGCGGCAGCAGGTAGTTCATCATCGAGAACATGCCTTTTTTCATCTCGCCGCCGTACCAGGTGCCGCCGATAAGCTGAACGCCCTCGGTCAGATTAAACGCCACGAAGTTTTCAGAGTTCAGCCCCTGGGCTTTCCAATCCGGGTTGGTGCACTTGGCGCCGTTCATGACGATAAAGTCGGGCTTGAAGACGGCGAGCTCCTCGTCGCTTGGACGGATGAACATGTTTTTGACGAAGTGAGCCTGCCAGGCCACTTCGGTAATAAAGCGAACGCTCAGGCGGGAGTCCCTGTTGGCGCCGCAGAAGGCGTCAACGATAAACAGACGCTTGCCGGAAAGCTGGTCGGCGACGCGTTTTTTCAGCGAGGCCCAGACTTCTTGTGAAATCGGCTTGTTGTCGTTTTTACCTTTGCCCTGATCGGCCCACCACACGGTGTTGCGGGTCGTGTCGTCGCGGACGATATATTTATCTTTGGGTGAACGACCGGTAAAGATACCGGTGTCGACGGCGACAGCGCCAAGCGTCGTGACGGTACCTTTTTCGTACCCTTGCAGGTCCGAGCGGGTTTCTTCCTGATACAGATAATCATAGCTCGGATTGTACACAATCTCAGTGACGTTCTGGATCCCGTAGGCAGTCAGATCTTCCGGTGTGATACGGTTTGTGCTCATAATTATTCCTTATAAAGATAAATACTGCTAATTATTGTAAAGGCTTCCCTAACGCTGACTGAGACAACTATCAAGGATCGGCATATTGTTCTAAATTTTGATAAAAGATGCGATCCAGGTCGCTGTGATCTGAGACGTGAAGCGATTAAGGCGGGGAAGCAAATAGCGATAAAGATTAAAAAGCCGGGGAAATCGGGATATTCCTCCCGGCGGTTAATCAGTCGTTTTATCTTGTGAATTAAGGAAAAAGATAACGGTGGTTATTTTCTACCCTTAGTGGCGATTCTCGCTCTCCACCAACGTACCGCCGTTCAGGCGCAGCGCGTCGATATCCATTTTCTCAAACAGATAGTGTTTGCCGCAGTAGTCGCAGTGCATGTCGATGTGCCCCATCTCTTCCAGCATTGCGTCGGTTTCTTCTTCCGGCAGCGTTATCAGCGCCTGAGCGCAGCGCTCTCTGGAGCAGGTGCAGCGGAAGATAACCGGTTGGCCTTCAAACAGCGTCACCTCTTCTTCGTGATACAGGCGGTGCAGCACATCTTCAATCGGCAGGCTGAACAGCTCGTCGGCAGTGATGGTTTCCGTCAGCGTCGCCAGATGGTCGAACTCTCCGTCATTGCTCTTGTGCGCAGGCAGAACCTGAAGCAGCATGCCGGCGGCGGCAGGGCGCTCCTGATGAGCGCCGGTTTTGATAAACAGCCGAGTAGGCAGCTGTTCGGACTGGCGGAAATAGGCCTCCAGGCAGCTGGAAACGGTTTCTCCTTCAAGGCCGACCACGCCCTGATAGCGTTCGCCCTCTTTCGGCATGATAGTGATGACCAGATAGCCGTTGCCCAGCATTTCTCTGAGCGTGGCCTTATCGTCGATATCGCCCTGAAGGCGCGCTACGCCGCGCATTTGCTGTAGATTATTGCCGTTAATGACTGCCAGCTTCAGCGGGCCATCGCCCTGAAGCTGAACGGTAATGTCGCCGTCAAATTTCAAAATGGCCGTCAGCAGGCTGGTGGCGACCAGCAATTCGCCCAGCAGGCGCTGCACCGCGACCGGATAGTCGTGGTTTTCAAGAATATGGCAGTAGGTGTCGCTTAGCGTGACGAGCTCGCCCCTAACGTCGTGCTTTTCGAACAAATAGCGGTGTAGTAAATCTGCGTTCGGCATGGTTTCTCTCTTGACTCTCGTCTTCATTTATCAATTATACGGCGGCCGTGTAGCCCCTTTGTCCCTGCAATATTTGCTTTTTAAACGCCCTGCGGCGTCGCGCTTACTGCTCTTCTTCGCCGTACTTAAATTTTATCAGCGTACGCCGCTCCTTTTTATCGGGACGGCGGTCCGGATGGGGCATCGTCAGGGCATTAAGCTTACGCGCCTGAGATATGGCCTCGCGCTTGGTGATGCTTTCAGCCGTTTCCTGATAAAGCGTCTGGGCCTCGTTAGCGCCCCGGCGCTGGGCGCTGAGGGCGTTAACGATAACGGTTTTTTCGTCGTTGCCTTGGCGTAGACGAACTTCGGCGCCGACTTCGACCAGCTTGCTTGGCTTGGTCCTCTGCCCGTTGTAGTGAACTTTGCCGCCGTCAATCATGTCTCTTGCCGCCGCGCGAGTTTTATAAAAACGCGCCGCCCACAGCCATTTATCGAGCCGGATCCCTCGTTCTTCTTCTGATTGAACCGCCATACAGGGTCTCCTGCTGAAGGCCTCACCGATGTCGTTACCGATGGGGATTGTGGATATAAGCCTAATATATGGGCCGTGGACGGAAATTCAAGCCGCGCGCCATGGGGGCGGAAGCGGTTTAACTATGCTGCACTTTCTGCCTGAAGCTTTTTGCGAAGCAGCGGTCATAGTAGCTTTGGATTTGCGGGATGCGTTGTGCGTTTTTACGCAGCCGGATGAACAACAGCGCGGCGTTATACAGCAGGCTGATACCCATGATGATAAACAGCAGGCTGGCTCCCAAATAGCGCCAGAATGAGATTAGGCTGGATTCGCTGTGTAACGTGATTTGCGTCGTTTGGTTTTCTATCTTACTAATGCCGATAACAATACCGTTAGCGTTAAAGGGAACGTGCATCAACCGGCTGGAAAGGCGTTTAAGCTCGAACCACTGCTTGATTGCCGTATTGTTATAAAGCGTATCGAGCGGAATGTCAGGATTCATCAGGCTGGCGATTTCGTCCTTGTCGAGCATCTGCTCTTTGCCGCTGTCGTTAAGCAGGTAAAAACCGCCGGAGGGCTTGTTGTAAAGCGACTGAGCCGCTTGGTGCGTTTGGCTATAAAAGAAGGTCGAAACCAGCGTGTTGACCTGAGAACGCAGAGAGTCCGCCACTACGGGCCTGACGAAGAGATCCTGCTCCTGTTCCGGATTCTGCTGCGATTTTTTTACCAGCTCTTCCCATTCTTTTTCGTGAGCGAGGGAGAGCAGCGACTTTTTAAACCGCTGGCAGTCGCCCGGATCTTTACACAGCCTGTCCGTTTTCAACACGATGTCAGGAAAGTTGGGCACCAGCGTCATGCCCGCTCGTTCAGCGTTTCTTGCCAGGTCCGGATTGTTTTTAATCGCCCGATCGTTTAACGGATTAAGCTGATAGTCAATGGTATACAGCAGCTCTATTGCACGGTCTATCACGTTTGAGGACGGCAGCTCGGGCAGGTTGCTAGCGCCCCAGTACATTTGAGTGCAGTCAAACGGCATAAATGGATAGGCGACGTCGCTTTGATAGACCGTAGGGAGGCTGCACATCCCGTTGCCTTTAATCGTTAAGTGATCGCCAATCTTTATATTGGCGGCCTTGAGCTCTTCCGGCGAACTGACGCTTACGTTCGTGGGATGTTTAAACCAGGCTTTGGTCAACTCTAAAGGCAGCTTAAGCGGGATGGCTGAAAGCAGCAGCAGGATAACCATCAGGGAGGCGGCGGCCAATGCCAGATTTTTTCCCCAGTGGTGGAGTGGAAAGTTGATAGATTCATTATGCAGCGAAAGAAACTTCCCCTGCCTGACGACGTACCGGTTAAGGTAAATATCGATGTTGGTTTTACGATCGAGGTCGTAGCCAACGTAGGGCTGCCAGTGCGGCGGATAAACCAGGTCGATAGTGCCAACGGAGATATTCGTTAACTGCCCGTTGTCCGATTCGCCAAAAAGCCCCCAGCGTTTTGGAACGCCCCGCAGGCAGTGGATATTGTACTGAGGCGCCTTCGGCGAGCGGCGAAACATGTGCCACAGGCCGGCACAAAGCGTTAATACGGCGATAATAACCAACCACGGCAATAGCTCAATCGGGCTTACCAAACTACAGAAAAATATCCCATAGGAAGCGGCGATGACCAGCGAGGCGAACAGCTTCTGTTTTGGTTTAAGCGCCGATTCGGCTTCGGTTTCTTTTCTCAGCCGGATAAGCTCAACGTTTTCACTGCCGTCGCTCTTTTTGTGTAACGCGTGGTTTGGATAACGATCCCTCTCTGCGTCAGAGGCGCGTTTAGACTGAATAAAGTCGGCTAGCGTAAGGCCGTTGAGCGATAAGATAAGCGGCGTTGTCTGCGTTTTTATCAGCTCGAGCCGGTTGACGCTTTTGATATATGCGCTCCACTCCGGCTCAAGATAGACCTCTATTCCATGAACGTAGTGCCGATAGCCGTCCGGAAGCTCTTGATCGGGCAGCGACGTCACGGGGGATTCGAACTCGTACACGTTGTCGCTGTAGGGCGTCAGCGCCGTTTTAATGACGTCCCGAAGGGCGCCGTCCTGCGTTTTGTTTTCCAGATGCTCCAGATATTCACTGATTGTGGCGATTTCTTCTGCGGAAAGCTTACGCGTGCTGTTATGAACAAACGGCAGGGTATTGTCTGACGGGCGATGACGAGCCACGCGTTGACGCATAGCCCATTGATAAAGGACTACGATGATTATGATAATGAATACGACAAGCAGCAATAACGTTAATATGCTGATATCGCTATCGTTCAACATGAAAAATTCTCATTCGTCATCTTATGATTTCGGCAGTACGCTATATCGCTCTGTGTTGAATACCCTTTTAGCCTAACCCAACGGTCGGCGATCGTCAGGGCGTCTTTTGCGATAAAGTGCGTATAAAGGAACAATGACATTCTCGTTCAGGCGAAAATAATTCGCATATAGTAAATCGCTATAGTTCAGAATACAAAGGCAGTAAAGTTTTCTGTGATGGGTTTTGTCAGTTCGGCGAAATAATGGATGAAGATTATTCGTTAGAAATGACATAAAATAGCAACATATTTATTACACGGATATGCGGTTTTGAGGCCGACAAGATGAACAAAGCTCAGCAAAAGCCTAAAATTCTGAACGTTGAAACCGTTGCCCGTTCGAGGTTGTTTCACGTTCAGTCCGTTGAGCTGGCGTTCAGCAATGGTGAAAACAGGATTTACGAACGCCTTTTGCCCAAAGGAAGTAAGGCGGTGATGATTGTTCCCGTCAGCGGTAATGACATCCTGCTTATCCGCGAGTACGCGGTAGCGATTGAAGACTATGAGCTCGGATTCCCTAAAGGGCTGGTCGAGCCGCAGGAGGATATTCTCGCCGCTGCCAACCGGGAGCTTATGGAAGAGATAGGCTTTGGCGCTAAAAAGCTCACGATGCTGACCGAGCTTACGATGGCGCCGACCTATTTCGCCAGCACGATGTGCATCGTTCTGGCAGAAGATCTGTACAGCCAGAAGCTTGAAGGGGACGAGCCGGAACCCCTGACGCTGGTTCCCTGGCCGAAGGCGAACATGATGTCGCTGCTGCAAATGAAAGACTTTAATGAATCGCGCAACGTAGCGGCGCTGTTTCTTGCCAGAGAATTCCTTCAGCAGCGCGACGGGCAGCTATAGCCATATCTATATTGAAATAAGAAAGGGCCGCTTCAGCAATGAAGCGGCCCTTTTCATCGGATATTCTACCAAATATCAGAACAGTTCGTGCGAGTTGCCGCCGCTGTCGGTTACGGTGGTGCCGACTTCTGAGTAGGCGCGCGACGTAGGCTCCGTGCCCTTCATAAAGAACTCGGAGCGCGTTTTTCCGCTGCTAGGCAGCTGGCCTGTAGACATATCAATCGTCACGCTGACAATGCCCTTGGGCGGCGTGGTTTTCTTGATCGGCAACCCTTCAAGCGCGGCCTTCATAAAGTCAATCCAGGCCGGCTGGGCGCTTTGCGCCCCCGCTTCGCCGCGGCCGAGGCTGCGGCGGTGATCGTCAAAGCCGATCCATACGGAAGTGACGGTCGAAGGCCCGAAACCGGAGAACCAGGCGTCCTTCGAGCCGTTGGTGGTGCCGGTCTTGCCGCCGATGTCCGAACGCTTCAGATCTCTTGCCGCTCTCCAGCCCGTGCCGTTCCAGCCGCCGCCCGGCTCGCCGGCGATATTGCTCTTAAGCGCATCCTGCATCAGGAAGGCAAGATCTGAGCTGATAACGTGCGGCGCATAGGGATCGGCTTCGGTGGCCTGCGGTTGATTCGAAGACGTCGCCTTCAGGTCAGTGACCGGAGAAATGTCGTTGACGGCGCTTTCCGTCACCTGGTCGACTTCCTCATCGTTCTCTTCTTCACCGTTGGCGTTAGGCGCGTTCGCATTGGCCGCTTCTGCCGCTGCCATCTCTTCTTTTTGCTTGCTCAGATCGATGGTGTTGCTGACCAGCGCCTGAGATTTTTCCGTTGTGCCGTAAATGACCGGAATATCGCAGTCGAATCCGCAGGCGACCTTAGGCTTGGCTTCAAAGATGACTTTCCCATCGTCTGATTCAATCTTGGCGATAAAGTAAGGGTCGATCAGGTAGCCGCCGTTAGCGAAAACGGCATAGCCGCGGGCGAGCTGTAGCGGGGTAAAGGACGCCGCGCCCAGCGCCAGAGATTCCGTACGGGAGATGTTCTGTGCCGGGAAGCCGAAGCGCTGCAGATAGTCAGCCGCATAGTCGACGCCGATAGCGCGCATCACGCGGACGATCATGACGTTTTTCGACAGGCCAAGGCCTACGCGCAGGCGAAGCGGACCGTCGTAACGCGGCGGCGAGTTCTTCGGCGACCAAATCTTACCGCCGCCGACCGGCATGCTGATAGGCAGGTCGGTCAAAATCGTAGACAGCGTCATTCCGCGGTCCAGCGCTGCAGCGTAAACAAACGGCTTAATGTTAGAGCCGACCTGACGTACGGACTGGGTGACGCGGTTGAATTTGCTTTGGTTAAAGTCAAAGCCGCCCACGACCGCTTTCACCGCGCCAGTGTTGGGATCTAACGATACCAGCGCAGAGTTCACGCTCGGTACCTGCGCCAGCAGCCAGCTGTCTTTACCCTTACGTATCCAGATTTGCTGACCGACCGCGACGGCGTCGGTCACTTTACGCGGACTTGCACCCATCGCGCGATCGTTAATAAAAGGGCGCGCCCAGCGCATGCCGGAGAAGGGCAGCGCTTGAGTTTCACCGTTGGCCAGCATAACGATAGCCTGCTGCGCTTCGGTTTGAGTGACGACGGCAGGGATGAGAGGCCCGTAGTTAGGCAGCTTTTTCAGCGCCGCTACGATTTGGTCTTTCTCCCACGCGGGATCGTTTGCTTTCCAAAGCACTTCGGCGGGGCCGCGGTAACCGTGGCGCATATCGTACTGAATGATGTTATTGCGTACAGCGTCGGTGGCGGTGGTTTGCAGGGTTTTCGTTACCGTGGTGTAAACCTTGTAGCCGTCGGTATAGGCGTTTTCACCGTACTTATCGAACATTTCCTGACGCACCATCTCGGCCAGATAGGGCGCGGAGAAGGCAATTTCAGGTTCGTGATAGTTGGCCACCAGCGGCGCGCTTTTCGCGTCGCTGTATTCCTGCTGGGTGATGTATTTTTCTTCCAGCATCCGATACAGCACCGTGTTGCGACGCATCAGGGCTTTTTCTGGGTTATTTATCGGATTATAGCTGGAAGGCGCCTTCGGCAGACCGGCCAGCATCGCCATTTCGCTTAGCGTGAGCTGGTTAACGTCTTTACCGAAGTAGACCTGAGCCGCCGCGCCAACGCCGTAGGCGCGCGACCCCAGATAAATTTTGTTCAGGTACAGCTCAAGAATTTCGTCCTTTGACAGCGAACGCTCGATGCGAATGGCCAAAAACGCCTCTTTCGCCTTGCGAATCACGGTCTTTTCCGGGCTTAAGAAGAAGTTTCTCGCCAGCTGTTGGGTAATGGTGCTGGCGCCCTGCTGAGCGGAACCCGCGCCGAGAGCCACCACCACTGCACGGGCGATGCCGATGGGATCCAGCCCGTGGTGCTCATAGAAGCGGCTGTCTTCCGTTGCGATAAACGCATGAAGAAGCTGTGGCGGCATCTGCTTAAGCGTTAATGGGATACGGCGTTTTTCACCGAATTGAGCAATCAAATCTCCGTCTGCGCTAAACACCTGCATTGGCGTTTGCAGGCGAACCTCTTTCAACGTTGAGACGTCCGGCAGCTCCGGCTCAAGGTATTTATAGAGGCCAAAAATCGCGCCAATTCCCAAAAAAAAGCAACAGATTGCAATGATGAAAAGATACTTTACGAACTTCACCTGATAATTCCCATAACGATGGTATTGGACGGTTTATAAACAAACACCGGATAGTATAAAGCCAATGAGACGCTGTGGATATGTTCTTTTATCAAGATGAAGAGAAGGTGAAGTTCTAAAGGAGTATTTAGTCGAAATGACCATCTGGCAGGCAGGAATAGATATTCATTCAGAGGGATTTTACGCCGTGATTTTACAGCGCCAGCGATACGGCTGGCAGATGAGGAACTGGCACCTGTGGCGCGCGCCGCCTTTGCCGGAAGGCTATGCCTATCCTTCTCAGAGCGACGGCATTTCTCAGGCGCTGCTTCAGGCGCTGAAGGCTTGGCGAAGCCGGCTACCGAAGCGCGTTTCTTTTCGAATCGCGCTGCCCGCCGAGGCCATCCTACAGCAGACTCTGCCTTTGCCCGACGGCGTAGAGTCGCCTTCCGCCAGGCAGTGGTTAATTGAAGACTCCGTAGACAGGCTGTTTCCCCTGTCGCTAAGGGAACTGGCCGTTGATTATCGAGTGATTTCATCCCTCGATGGCAAGGCTAACGCTCAGGCCGTCGTCAGCGCAACGCGGCGAAAAGACATGACTTCGCTTTTATCCGGCCTGGCGGAGGCCGGGATTGCGCCGGACATCGTCGATGCCGCGCCCTGCGTTTTACGTTCGATGGCCTTGGCCGCCGGCGTCGATCGGGGCGCGCTTTTGCTTCACCGAATGGCGCGGCGATTCATGTGGGTATCCCCTTTGAATGACGCCTTTTGCTATCAGCTGCTGCCGGAAATGGGTGATGAATCCCCGCTTTTCTCCGCCTCACAGGCGCGTGAAGCCTATCGGCTGGCGGGCGGTGACGCGCAGCGGGTGCTTCTTAGCGGAGAAATTGACGAACCTGAAGCACAGGGCGGCGCGGCGCTATGGTCGCCGTTGGCGGCTATAGACCAAATGCATCCTCCGCTGCCGCCGGAAGAACACCGCTTTGTTTTAGCCTGCGGCCTCGCTCTGCGCGAGGAGGACCGTTAATGCTGCAGGTGAATTTTCTTCCGTGGCGGGAGCGGCAAAGAAAGCGGGCGTCAAAGCGCTTTGCTGCGCTGGTCGCGGTATATGCGGCAGGCGCCGTCGTCGCGATAGCCTCCGCCTACGGTTTTCAACAGTACCGTTACCGAGCAGACATTGAGGCGCTGCGGGCGATTGAAGAAGCCGACGCTATGATTCAGGCGCGGATAGCGCAGGCTGCGGTATTGCAAGCGCGCTTCGCTTCTCTTAGCGCGACGGTTGAGCAGATTGAACGCTACAGGCAGTCAACCGGTGACGTTTCCCGTCGGTTTCTGACGATTGAAACGACGCTGCCCGAGGCGCTGTGGCTGAAGCGGGTTACGTACCAGGACGACGCATTTACGATCTTAGGGCAGGGATGGGCGGAAGGCGACGTTGTTGAATATTTGCAAAACCTTGGGGCGTCTCTCACCGGCTGGCGGCTTCGCTTAACCGAAATGGTCGGCGCGGCGGGGGCCAGTGGCGGGCAGGTGACGTTTATTTTAGATGGCCAACGTAAAGAGGCTCTACCGTGAGCAGAGAAGAGGACATTAGCTGGAATAGCCTCGCCTTTGCGTCTTTATGGGTTCGGCAGGGCGTGGCTTTGGCGGTTGCTCTTTTTGTGGGTATCGCAGGGGTATACCTGTTCGTTTTCCCTTTACAGGATGAGAGAGAAAAGCAGGGACAGGACTTGCAGGAGGCCAAGGCTCGCTACGCTCAGCGCCTGCTGCAATTAGGGACGACGCCCTCGCTGAGCCTGCTTGATGAACAGGTAGAGGAGAAAGCCGCCTATCTGAGAACGTATAGCGCGTTACCTATGGGCGTTCAAAGCCTGATGGCGGCGGCGCGCCGTTCTCAATGTCGAGTTGTTGATGCTAAGCACTTGGCCGATGCGGAAAGCGGAGCGTTCTGGGCACAGCGCTGGCAGCTTCGATTAAAGGGCGACTACTTTCAGCTGCTTCGCTTTATTCAACATATGGATAAGGACGCCGTTGCCGCGGTAGCTGAGAGGCTGGTGATGGAGGAAGACGGCGGTCTGACTGTTTCATTGACCGTGACGCAGTATCGACTAAAGGAGGACGCCCGGTGACGACAGGCGTTTTGCGGCGCCGCGCCGCGCTTTTTTCTCTTCTGCTGGTTCTGTTCTCGGCCAACGCCGAACGGCGCGATCCCTTTCAGGCGGAAGAGGCGCAGCGGTGTCAGGTTCAGGTGCATAAAGAGGCCGAGGCGCTGTCGTCCTGGCGGCTGCGCGGCGTTATTCGCAGCCGGGGCGTCGAGCGCGGCTGGGCGCAAACGCCTGAAGGGAAATGGCGAGCGCTGAGCGACGGTTTCTCGCTGGCCTATTGGCGACTGTTGAATATCGAGGGCGGAACGGCGCGTTTTTCCGCCGTGCCTTCACTGAAAAGTCGCTGTCGGCCCGGCGACGTTATTGAACTTACGTTAGGGAAATACTGATGTTGAGATGGAACGTGGTTAAGGCCCTGTTGGCCGCCCTTTTTTTACTGACCGGCGGCGCTTTGTTTGCGCAAAGCGAGATCCCTTTTGAGGACCAACAGCCCGTCTCTCTGGCGTTTCAGGACGCGCCGGTTAGCGTCGTTTTGCAGGCGCTGGCGGACGCCCGGCGGTTGAATCTGGTGGTGGCCGACGGCGTCGAGGGTAAGCTTAGCCTGCGGCTGGAGGAGGTCCCGTGGGAACAGGCGCTTGCGATTGTGCTTAGAGCGGGCAAGTTGGAGGCTGAACGAGAAGGCGGCGTTATCAGCGTGTTTCCCTTTCGAGAACCAACGCCCGAAGAGGTTGCTCCGCCGCCTCCCGTTCTGGTTACGTTTAGCTACCGCGTTCGCCACGCTGACGCCGTTGAGCTGGCAAAGGTGCTAAATAGCCAGCGGGGCGTTGCGCTTTCCGATAGCGGCAGCGCCGTGGCCGACGGCAGAAGCAACAGCCTGCTGGTGCGAACCGAGGAGGGGGCCGTTGACGCCGTTAAGGCGCTGCTGGCCGAGGTCGACGTTCCGCAGCCGCAGGTTTTGCTGACGGCTCACATCGTGACGATTAACAGCGAACGGCTGGAAGAGCTGGGCGTTAGGTGGGGGTGGGGCGACGTAGAGGCGGCCGGTGCAGGCGTCGCGAGCCGGTTTAGCGTTAATTTGCCGCTGTCTACTCCGGCCGGGCAGTTCGGATTTCAGATGGCCAGAATCGACGGCAGGCTTCTCGGGTTAGAGCTGTCCGCGCTGGAGGCTGAAAATAGCGTAGAAATTATCGCCAGCCCCCGCTTAATCACCCTTAGTCAACAAACGGCGAGCATCAAACAGGGAACCGAAATTCCCTACGAAGTCTCCAGCGGTTCAAGCGGAGCGACGTCGATTGAGTTTAAACAGGCGGTTCTGGGGCTAAAGGTGACGCCGCGCATATTCTCCGACGAACGGCTGGAGCTCGATCTGCAAATAAGTCAAAACATGCCGGGGAAGGGGTTGAAAAAGGGAGACGGCAGCGAAGTGCTGACGATAGACACCCAAGAGATACAAACCCGCGTCTTTGTCGCCAACGGCGAGACGATAGCGCTGGGCGGCATTTTTCAACACAGCCGCGTGGCAAGCAAAGAACAGGTTCCCGTTTTGGGCGACATTCCCCTGCTGGGTTCGCTGTTTCAGCGAGACGCCAACAAGCGCGTTCGACGAGAGCTGGTTATTTTTATTACGCCGACGATCGTAGGAACGGGAGCGGAAAGCGAGAAAAGAAAAGAGGGATAGAATAGATTAAAATGAACGCCGATTTGACGCTGGCCGTTATTTGGCATACAAGGAGCTATCTGAAACCCTAATGCTAAAGTGAAAAACGTAATTACGGTGATTTTCTTAGAGTTCTGCCGGCGGTTAGACGGGCGGGGCTAAACCGCCTATTGCCAACTATCTACAGTGTTGAGATAATTTCAAGTCTGATCTCACACATATTGCTCATGAGGTTTCAGGTGAACTCCCGCTGCGTCGGCATGCCGTAGGGTGGGGCGTCCATTAACGAATTATCTTAGTAATACCAAAAAACATGGCAGAGAAACGCAATATCTTTCTGATTGGTCCAATGGGGGCAGGTAAAAGCACCATAGGCCGTCAGTTGGCTCAACAGCTTAATATGGAGTTTGTGGACTCCGATCACGAGATTGAACGCCGTACTGGAGCTGATATAGCCTGGGTATTCGATGTGGAAGGCGAAGAAGGGTTTCGCGATCGTGAAGAAAAAGTGATTAATGAACTGACCGAGAAGCAGGGGATTGTTCTTGCGACCGGCGGCGGTTCCATTAAATCCAAAGAGACCCGTAATCGTTTGTCCGCCCGCGGTATCGTTGTCTATCTTGAAACCACAATCGAAAAACAGCTGGCCCGCACTCAGCGCGATAAAAAGCGCCCTCTGCTGCAGGTTGATACGCCAAGAGACGTATTGGAAACGCTGGCAAAAGAGCGCAATCCTCTTTATGAGGAAATTGCCGACGTCACGATCCATACCGACGATCAAAGCGCGAAGGTTGTTGCCAATCAAATCATTCAACTAATCGAAAATCGCTGATTCTTTTGTCCGATTGGCGTATATCTTAGTCTAACTCTATATAAAAAGGCGGACGATGGAGAAGGTAACGGTCACTTTAGGCGAACGCAGCTATCCGATTATAATTGAAGCGGGGCTGTTCCACTGCATCGACGCTTTTTCTCCCCTTAAAGAGGGAGAAAAAGTGCTGATTGTGACCAACGAGACCGTTGCGCCGCTGTATCTGGCGGTAGTGAAAGAAAGTCTTGGAAAGCGCGGCGTGGTGGTGGATGACCTTATCCTACCGGATGGAGAGCAGTATAAGACGCTGTCCATCATGGACCGCGTTTTTACCCGACTGCTTGAAAATAATCACGGTCGCGATACGACGCTGATTGCCTTAGGCGGCGGCGTTATCGGCGATTTGACCGGCTTTGCGGCAGCCAGCTATCAGCGGGGCGTGCGTTTTATTCAGGCACCCACGACGCTGCTGTCTCAGGTGGATTCCTCCGTTGGCGGAAAAACCGCCGTTAATCATCCGCTCGGTAAAAATATGATCGGCGCGTTTTATCAGCCCGCTTCCGTTATTATAGACCTGAACTGTTTAAAAACGCTGCCTGCGCGCGAGTTGTCGTCGGGGCTGGCCGAAGTTATCAAGTATGGGATTATACTGGACGCCGATTTGTTTGAATGGCTCGAGGCCCACATTGACGAACTGATGGCGTTGGACGAAAAGGCGATGGGATACTGTATTCGCCGGTGCTGTGAAATTAAGGCGCAGGTTGTCGCCGAAGATGAACGAGAAAGCGGCGCGCGGGCGCTGTTGAACCTCGGGCATACTTTTGGCCATGCCATTGAGGCTGAAATGGGGTATGGTAACTGGCTGCACGGGGAAGCCGTTGCCGCCGGTACGGTCATGGCGGCATATGCGGCGTCGAACCTGGGCATATTCCCGCGTGAAGATATTGTTCGCATTAAGCGCCTGCTGGCGCGCGCCAACCTGCCGACGAAAGGTCCAAAAGAGATGACTGCTGAAGCCTATATTCCCCATATGCTGCGAGATAAAAAGACGCTGGCGGGGAAACTTCGGCTTGTGTTGCCAACGGCTATCGGGCAATCCGAGGTCGTAGGTGGGATAGCGCACGATGTTGTATTATCGGCTATCCTCGATTGCCAACGGGATAACTGATTGGCTGTTTTTTAAAATACTTCTTTGAGTCGGTCTGTTGCAGGCTCTGGATGTAGGGGAGGGGTTAGAAAAGTGCGAAACGAAGACGATGCACCGGAAGATTTTGAATCTGACGGTATGAGGCCTGACGCTGAAGACCGTGCGCCTCGCCGTGAGCGCAGTAAGCCCAGCAGATCCGGTAGAGGTTTTACCGTATCTCGGCAGCACGTTAAGCTCGGTATTGGTATTGTCGTTCTGTTGCTGCTCATCTACCTCATTAGCTCGGCGTTAAAGTCTCCGGCACCGCAAAGCGGCGGGCCGCGCGAGGTTGATCTAGGCTCCGGCACGTCGGCTCAGCAGGCGCAGCCTCCTGCCGATAGCGGCGCGAATAGCGCTGCGGGTTCGCAGTCTTCTTCACAGCCGGTAATGCCGCCGCCGATCGCAGGCACGCCAACGCAGTCGCCCCCGGTTCCCGAAACGCCCAACCAGCAGCGGGTGGAAATTCCAGGTGAGATTACCGACGCGCTTTCCGCTCAGCAAGAGCAGCTAAATCGACTGAAAGAGACGGAAATGGCCGGCAGCGGTTCCACGGGCCAAACGTCAGGCGCCGAGGCTCAGCCGACCCATACGTCCTCCCCGCCGGTAAAAGCGCAAGATCCGGTACAGAGCGGCCAGACAAAGTCAAAACCGGCCGAGCCGCAGCCGACTAAAACCGCGCCTAAAGCAACCGAGAGCCCCACTAAGGCTCCCGCTGCGAAAGGTTCTTCAACGCCGGGAAGCGCTTCTGCGCTGGCGTCTATACCAGCAAACCGAGTTACGCTTCAGGTTAGCAGCGCTTCGCGCTCCGATACTCTGGTGGCCTTTGCCAAGAAAAACGGCATGACGGATTACTGGGTATACCAGACGCAGCGTAACGGTAAGCCCTGGTTTATTCTGATTACCGGCAACTATGCGTCGGCTTCTGAGGCCAGGTCTGCGCTGTCAACAATGTCTAAAGACGTACAGGCGAATAAGCCGTGGGTAAGATCGATGCAACAGGTGCATCAGGATCTAAAACAAAAATAATTATATGTGCAAATGTGCTGCTTGAAACAGAGTGCAAAACGCCGTTGTGAATTGTATAAGTAGCTGACTCGCAGCATGAAGAAAAAACGTTCTTTTTTAAAATGGGCCGGCGGTAAATATCCGCTGGTCAATGAAATTCGGGAATATTTACCTAAGGGTGAATGTTTAGTTGAGCCGTTCGTCGGCGCTGGTTCAGTATTTTTAAATACGGATTATGAAAAATACGTTCTGGCAGACATCAACAGTGACTTAATCAACCTCTACAATATCGTAAAAGAGCGCGTAGAGCAGGTAGTGGAGGACTCTCGCAAACTGTTTGACGGGAGCAATAACGAGGAACAGACGTACTATAAGCTGCGGACTGAATTTAATGAAAGCCGAGACCGCTACCGTCGCGCGCTTCTATTTCTCTATTTAAACCGCCACTGTTATAACGGGCTATGCCGCTATAACCTCAGCGGAGAGTTTAACGTGCCTTTTGGCCGCTATAAGAAACCCTATTTTCCGGAAGCCGAGCTGTACTGCTTTGCTGAAAAGGCAAAGCGGGCGACGTTTTTTTGTGAAAACTACGAACAAACGATGAAAAAGGCCCTGCCGGGTTCGGTCGTGTACTGCGATCCACCGTATGCGCCGCTGTCGGCGACGGCGAACTTTACCGCTTACCACACTAACAGCTTCAACGTTTACGATCAGCAGGCGCTGGCGGTTTTGGCGCAGGACGTTGCCGAGAGAGTGGGCGTGCCGGTACTGATCTCAAACCATGACACGGAGCTGACTCGCGAATGGTATCGCGCAGCGGAGCTCACCGTAGTCAGAGGGCGGCGTACCATAAGTCGAAACGTGACGGGGCGAACCAAGGTTAACGAACTGCTGGCGCTTTACCGTCAGCGTTAATACATTTCTCAACGGGTGGATAGCTAATGAACAACTTTCTGATTGCTCCTTCAATACTTTCCGCTGACTTTGCCCGCCTGGGCGAGGATACGGCCAAGGTATTGGCCGCCGGCGCTGACGTTGTCCATTTTGACGTCATGGATAATCACTATGTGCCGAACCTGACGTTTGGCCCCATGGTATGTAAAGCGCTGCGTGATTACGGCATTACGGCGCCGATTGACGTACATCTGATGGTTAAGCCGGTCGATCGCATCGTGCCCGACTTCGCCAAGGCGGGAGCAAGCTATATCTCTTTCCATCCTGAAGCCTCAGAGCACGTCGATCGGACGCTACAGCTGATTAAAGAGCACGGCTGTAAGGCAGGGCTGGTGTTTAACCCGGCGACGTCGCTGAGCTACTTGGACTACGTTATGGACAAGCTGGACGTTATCCTGCTGATGTCAGTTAACCCAGGCTTTGGCGGCCAGTCCTTTATCCCTTCCACGCTTGAAAAGCTGCGTCAGGTTCGCCAGCGCATTGACGAAAGCGGGCTGGACATCCGTCTGGAAGTCGACGGCGGCGTGAAGGTCGACAACATCGGTGAAATTGCGGCCGCCGGGGCCGATATGTTCGTTGCCGGCTCCGCCATTTTCAGCCAGCCAGACTATAGGTCAGTGATTGACAGCATGCGCGCCGAGCTGTCCAGGGTGAAAGGATGAGTATTTTTACCGGCATTAAGGGGCTAGGGTTCGATCTTGACGGCACCTTGGTCAACAGCCTGCCGGGTCTGGCTGAGGCCGTTGACGCAACGCTGAAGACGCTGGGCTTCAAGCCTGCCGGGGAAGAACGGGTCGCTCACTGGATTGGCAACGGCGCGGGCGTGCTGATTATGCGCGCGCTGGACTGGGCCGGGGGCGAAAGCGCCAGAGGGCATCAGGACAACGCCCGCATTCTGTTTGATAGGTTTTACGGCGAATCCGTCGAGCAGGGCACCCGCCTGTATCCGCACGTGGCCTCGACCCTGTCTCTTCTTGCCAAAGACGGTTTGAAAATGGCGCTGGTCACCAACAAGCCGACCCGCTTTGTTCGGCCGCTGCTCAATTCTCTGGGCATTTTGGACTACTTTAGCGTGATTATCGGCGGCGACGACGTGGTGGAGAAGAAGCCTCATCCCGCGCCGCTGTATCTGGTTTTAGGGCAGCTGGGGCTGAGGGCGGATGAGCTGGTATTCGTCGGCGATTCCCGCAACGATATTCAGGCCGGAAGGGCGGCTGGCTGCCCGACGATTGGCCTTTCCTACGGCTATAACTACGGTGAACCTATCGCGCTGAGTCAGCCCGACCGCGTGTTGGATTCGTTTGCCGATCTTTTGCCCACCATCGGGCAGTTGACTACTAAAGTGAATTAGGACGACATCATGAGCAAACCCATTGTATTTAGTGGCGCACAGCCCTCCGGCGAACTGACTATCGGTAACTACATGGGTGCACTGCGTCAATGGGTTCAAATGCAGGATGAATACGAATGTATTTACTGCATCGTTGACCTGCATGCGATTACCGTGCGGCAGGATCCGGAAAAGCTTCGTAAAGCGACGCTGGATACGCTGGCGCTGTATTTGGCCTGCGGCATTGACCCTGACAAGAGCACCATCTTTATTCAGTCTCACGTCCCCGAACACGTGCAGCTGAGCTGGGTGCTGAACTGCTATACCTATTTTGGCGAACTGAGCCGCATGACGCAGTTTAAGGACAAGTCGACCCGCTACGCAGAAAACATCAACGCGGGCCTGTTTAGCTACCCGGTGCTGATGGCGGCCGATATCCTGCTTTATCAGACTAATCAGGTGCCCGTAGGGGAAGACCAGAAGCAGCATCTGGAGTTAAGTCGCGACGTTGCCCAGCGCTTTAATGCGTTGTACGGCGATATTTTTAAAGTCCCTGAACCGTTTATTCCTAAATCCGGCGCGCGCGTTATGTCTCTATTAGAGCCGACTAAAAAGATGTCGAAGTCGGACGATAACCGCAATAACGTTATCGGCCTGCTGGAAGATCCCAAGTCGGTGATGAAGAAGCTTAAGCGTGCGGTAACCGATTCGGACGAGCCGCCCGTCGTTCGCTATGACGTAGAGAACAAGGCCGGCGTGTCCAACCTGCTGGACATTCTCGCTGGCGTAACCGGCAAATCTATTGCCGAGCTGGAAGCCCAGTTTGAGGGCAAGATGTACGGCCACCTGAAGACGGAGACCGCAGAGGCGGTTGCCGGCATGCTGACCGAGCTTCAAGAGCGCTATCACCGTTTCCGTAATGATGAAGCCTATCTCCAGCGCGTGATGAAAGAAGGCGCCGAGAAGGCCAGCGCCCGCGCCAGAGAAACGATGGTTAAGGTTAATCAGGCCGTCGGGTTCGTGCCGATGCCATAAGCCGCATTGCGCGTTAGGCTGTAAAAAATCAAACGCCCCGCAGCATATAAATCTGCGGGGCGTTTTTTTAAGGTAGCTTACTGCGCCGCCTTGACGGTCGCTTTTTCACCAACGACCTGACGGCGAACGTCGTCGACGTCAACCTTTCTAAGGTACTGAATAATATTGTAATAAGCCCAGCGATGGTAGCCGAACTCCGGCCGCTGAAGCTCCTCAATCGCAGCCTCTTTGCTCCAGTTTTGGAACACCAGGCGATACATGGCGACGGTAAGCCCCGTTCTGTCGCTGCCGTGCCAGCAGTGCACAAGTACGGGCTTCGGCGCGAGATAAACGGCCCTTAAAGCCTCGATGACCTGCTCCTGCGTAAACCGGCCGGCTTCCATGGGAACGTGATACAGTGCGAGCGACGTCCCTTTGGCTTCGTCGTCGTCAGTATGGAAGTTTCTCAAGTTCAGCACCGATTTGACGCCGCGCCTTTCCAGTTCCTTCATCTGCGCTTCACCAGGCTGCCCTGAACGATAAAGACTGTCGTCAATCTGGTAGAAGTTTTCTAACGTCGTCGCATTAATTTTTTTAGCTGAAGGCGGGTCGTTTTCGCTATTGGTCACATCACCGGCTACAGAAAGAAAAGAACATGAGAAAAAGAGCGTTAAAAAAATAATAGTCATCCGCTGAAAGCGTTTCATTTTATATCCGTTAGTATCAAAAAAATTACTTTATATTTCATCATTATGACATATCCAGTAGAAAAAACATTGACGAAAACGTTTGCTTTATCCTGAGAAGTGTATATCATGCGGCGGATTTTTTGGCCCGGATTTAAGGAGATATTGTGTCGCAAGATAACAATTACGGTCAGGGGCCCGTCCCCCTGGCGGCGCGAAAAGGCGTGATCCCGTTGACGTTTGTGATGTTGGGATTAACGTTTTTTTCAGCCAGTATGTGGACCGGTGGTACTCTCGGAACTGGTCTTTCCTATAACGATTTCTTTCTAGCAGTTCTCTTCGGTAATCTCCTCCTCGGTATTTATACAGCATTCCTCGGATATATCGGCGCAAAAACCGGACTTTCCACCCACCTCCTGGCTCGTTACTCATTTGGCGTTAAAGGCTCATGGCTCCCCTCACTGCTGTTAGGCGGCACTCAGGTAGGCTGGTTTGGCGTCGGCGTGGCGATGTTCGCCATCCCGGTAAGCAAGGCGGCGGGGATTGACGCCAATATCCTGATTGCGGTGTCTGGCCTGTTGATGACGGTCACCATATTTTTCGGCATCTCGGCGCTGACCGTTCTGTCGGTCATCGCCGTTCCCGCCATCGCCGTTTTGGGCAGCTATTCCGTCTGGCTGGCGGTTAACGACGTTGGCGGATTGGATCACTTAAAAACCATCATGCCGCAAAATCCGCTCGACTTTTCTACGGCGCTGGCGCTGGTTGTAGGGTCTTTCGTCAGCGCGGGTACGCTAACCGCTGACTTCGTGCGCTTTGGCCGTAACGCAAAGGGCGCGGTGCTGGTGGCGCTGATTGCCTTCTTCCTCGGTAATTCGCTGATGTTTATCTTTGGCGCGGCGGGCGCTGCCGCCGTAGGGCAGGCGGATATCTCCGACGTGATGATAGCTCAGGGGCTGCTTATCCCGGCCATTATCGTGCTTGGCCTTAACATCTGGACGACTAACGATAACGCGCTGTACGCATCCGGCCTTGGCTTTGCCAACATTACCGGCCTTTCCAGCCGCACCCTCTCGGTCGCTAACGGTATTATCGGCACGCTGTGCGCCCTGTGGCTGTATAACAACTTCGTCGGCTGGCTGACCTTCCTGTCGGCGGCGATCCCTCCCATTGGCGGTGTTATCATCGCTGACTACCTGATGAACCGTCGCCGTTACGCCGACTTTAACAAGGCGAAGTTTATCCCGGTCAACTGGATGGCGATTCTTTCCGTTGCGCTGGGCATTGCGGCAGGTCACTATATTCCGGGCGTCGTACCGGTCAACGCCGTGCTCGGTGGCGTATTTAGCTATATGATTTTGAATCCGCTGTTTAATCGCGGCGTAGTGACATCTTCAGAGGTAAGTCATGCAGAATAATACCATCACAGTTCGTCAGGCCCGCCTGCAAGGGCAAGAAGGGCTGTGGCAGCTCACCGTAGAAAACGGGCGCTTTGAGCGCATTGAGCCTCAGGATGCGGCATCTCCAGCGGTGGGGAACGTGATTGACGCCGAGGGCGGGCTGGCCATTGCGCCGTTCGTTGAGCCGCACATCCACCTGGACACAACGCAGACCGCCGGCGAGCCGAGCTGGAATCAGTCCGGCACGCTGTTTGAGGGCATTGAGCGCTGGGCGGAACGCAAAGCGATGCTGACTCATGAAGACGTAAAGGCCAGAGCCATGCAGACCCTGAAGTGGCAGATGGCTAACGGCATCCAGCACGTGCGCACCCACGTAGACGTTTCCGACCCGACGTTGACGGCGCTGAAGGCTATGCTTGAGGTGAAGCAAGACGTTGCGCCCTGGGTAGACCTTCAGATCGTCGCCTTCCCGCAGGAGGGAATTCTTTCTTATCCTAACGGTGAAGCGCTGTTGGAAGAGGCCTTGCGCCTCGGAGCGGACGTGATTGGCGCCATCCCACACTTTGAGTTTACCCGCGAATACGGCGTTGAGTCGTTGCATAAAATCTTCGCGCTGGCGCAAAAGTACGATCGCCTGATCGACGTGCACTGCGATGAAATTGACGACGAACAGTCGCGCTTTGTAGAAACCGTTGCCGCGCTGGCGCATCGCGACGGCACGGGCGCTCGCGTTACCGCCAGCCACACGACGGCGATGCACTCTTATAACGGCGCGTATGCGTCCCGGCTTTTCCGCCTGCTGAAAATGTCCGGCATTAACTTTGTGGCTAACCCGCTGGTGAACATTCACCTGCAGGGGCGCTTCGATACCTATCCCAAGCGCCGCGGCGTTACCCGGGTTAAAGAGATGCTGGAAGCGGGCATTAACGTCTGCTTCGGCCACGACGACGTGTTCGATCCGTGGTATCCGCTGGGAACGGCCAACATGCTTCAAGTGCTGCACATGGGGCTACACGTCTGCCAACTGATGGGCTATGGTCAGATTAACGACGGCCTCAACCTGATCACTACCCACAGCGCTAAAACGCTAAACCTGCAGGATTACGGGATTGCGGTTGGAAACAGCGGGAATCTGGTGATCCTGCCGGCGGAAAGCGGCTTCGACGCCGTTCGCCGCCAGACGCCGGCCCGCTACTCTATCCGCCGCGGTCAGGTGATTGCCGAGACGGTGCCCAGTCAAACGACTTTGAACCTGACGCAGCCGGAAATCGTTACCTTTAAACGCTGAGTCCGTTTCTGTTGTGGTGGAAAAGCGCCTTCGGGCGCTTTTTCTCTATGTGTGCCGCCTGAAAAATGCGCAGAAAAGTAGTAGCCCCGCCGTAACAAAATTACTAGAATCGGAAAGACTTCCGTTTATCGTTAACTTATAAAAGGTTTCTCTATGTTAAAGCGTATTTGTGTCACTCTGGCGGCCGTGTTTTCACTGGTCGTTCTGGCGCCGGCGGTGCAGGCGGCGGATAGCAATCCTCACGTTGTGTTGACCACCACGCTGGGCACCATTGAGGTTGAGCTGGATAAGGAAAAAGCACCGATTTCTACCAAGAACTTCCTGGCCTATGTGAAGGACGGCTACTACAACGGCACAATCTTTCACCGCGTAATCCCTGGTTTCATGGCTCAGGGCGGCGGCTTTACGGCGGACATGGCCCAGAAGAAGCCTTCCGCGCCGATTAAAAACGAGGCTGAAAACGGCCTTAAGAACGTCAGAGGGACGCTGGCCATGGCGCGTACTAACGTGGTTGACAGCGCGACCAGCCAATTCTTCATCAACGTAGTCGACAACGACTATCTTGACCATTCATCCGATAACTTTGGCTACGCGGTATTTGGTAAAGTGGTGAAGGGAATGGACGTCGTGGATAAAATGATGACCATGCCGACCACCGCGAACGGCCAGCACCGCGACGTGCCTGTAACGCCTATCGTGATCACTTCTGCTGAGATTGTGAAGTGATTTAGCGGGATTTCTACCGTAAATAAAAAAGCGCCGTAAAGGCGCTTGAGATTGTTGACAAAGGCTTTGCATAAAACTTACGGAATCAAACGGCGGGAGAGGGTGCCGTGGGGGTCGACTTGGCGTAAGCCAACGAAGTGCCCGTAGGCAGCCTAGGCCCGCCGCACTCCCAAAGCTAATACAGACGCTCTTCCGGCCGAGCACAACGGTGATATAAGCAGGTTGTATTTTCGGCCGGAATGTCCTCTGAAGTTAATTAAGACGGTTTGTCAGCAGTCTCAAAGCGCCGTAAAGGCGCTTTTTTACTGTCTGACGGTTACGCCTCCAGCGGACGCGTAACCCTATCTACTACGTACAGAATCGAGCGATAGGGGATGCCCGAATGCTCCGTCAGGCCGATTTCACAGGTGCGGCTGTTGGAAACCCCTTCCGTACAGTTGGCCGGAACCTGCTCTTTGAGCAGGCGAAGCGCGCTGGCGTTCAGCTCCGGCGTCTTCATGCCCTTGTCGCCGGCAAATCCGCAGCAGTGGATGCCGTCAGGAATGACAACCTGAGTGCAGCAGCGTTCAAGCAGGCTCTTCATCGGCGCGGAGAGGCCCATCTTCACGCTGGAGCAGGTGACGTGCAGCATGATGGGATTGTGCTCCGGCGTGAACTTCAGCCGCTCTACCAGATAGTGGTGGGTAAAGCCGACCGGCTCAAACAGCGCCATCGGCTTGGTAAACCCTTCAACCGCCCGCAGCGCGCAGGGGCTGGTGTCCATCAGTACGGGGTATTTACCCTGCTCGCTGGCTTTCCAGATGGCCTCTTCCATATCCGCCAGTCGCTCTTTGGCGACCGTCGTGATGCCCTTACTGTTGTACGGCATGCCGCAGCACAGGCTGTCGAGGTTTTCCGGATAAATAATGCTGAAACCGGCTTTGGTCAGCAGCTTCTCGATGACTTCCGTCAGCGGGCGCTGGTCAGGATCGTTAGCGGAGGCGCCCATGGTCCTTGACGCGCAGCTAGGGACATAAACCACCTTGAGATCGCCGCTTGAAAGCACCGGCGCAACCGGGGAACGGGCTCCGCGCGGGAACGATGGCGTCAGAAGCGGAATGTGGCCGAGGCTTGCGACGTGCAGCGCTTTGGTTATTTTCCCCATTCGCTCCACGCCAATCGCTCTGCCGGCTCCGGCAACGGTATTTAGCGCCAGGCGAGCGCCGGCGGTGACGGTGGTAAAGTGATCGGCCGTCCAGCGGGCAATCCTTTCGTGGCGCATGTTGCGGCGGGTACGAATATCGCGAATAAGCTCGCCGGTATTGATGCCGACCGGGCAGCGCTTGGCGCACAGGCCGGTGGCTGCGCAGGTGGCGTCGCCCAGGTAGAGGAAGTCCTTTTCAAGCCGCTTAAGGCGCTTGTTGTCATCGCCGCTGCGCTTGAGGCGGTTGATTTCGCGCCACATGACGATGCGCTGGCGCGGCGTGAACGAAAGGCCGGTTGAAGGGCACACCGGCTCGCAGAAGCCGCATTCGATGCAGCTGTCGACGCGAGGCTCGGCGGCGGGCAGCAGCTTCAGATTTTGCAGGTGGGCGTTATGGTCGCGGTTGAGCAGGACGCCGGGGCTTAGCAGATGGTTTGGATCCAGCAGGTTCTTTAACTTCCACATCAGCTCATAGGCTTCTGCTCCCCACTCCAGCTCGACGAACGACGCCATGTTGCGACCGGTGCCGTGTTCCGCCTTCAGGGAGCCTTTGTACTCGACCGCCACCAGGTGGGCGATGTCTTCCATAAACGCCTGATAGCGGGCCACTTCGGCCGGCGTATCGAACGACTGCTGGAAGACGAAGTGCATGTTGCCATCCAGCGCGTGGCCGTAAATGACGACTTTGTAGTCATGCTTGACGAACAGCTTGCGCAGGTCGCGTACGCCGGAGGCCAGCTGTTCAATCTGGAAAGCGACGTCTTCAATGATGACCGTCGATCCGACCGGGCGAACGGCGCCGATGGCCGGGAATATGCCCTTACGGATGGCCCATAGGCGGCCGAACTCCTCCGGCTTGTCGGTAAAGGGCACTTGCTGTTCCAGCGTAAAGTCGGAAACGGTCGACATGATGAGCGCCATCTTTTCTTTCAGCGCGTCGGCGTCGGCGGCGCGAACTTCAACCAGCAGCGCCGTGGCGTCTTCGCTCAGGTGCGGCATGAAGTCAGGCAGGCCTTCTTCATTTTCAACCGAGGCCAGCGCGCCGCGGTCCATCAGTTCGACGGCGGAGACCGGCTGCTGTTTGAGAACGATAGTGGCCTTACAGGCGTCTTCAATGTCTTTGAATACAAACAGCGCCGAGGCCTTAAACTTATGCTCTTCCACCGTTTCATAGGTGATTTCGGCAATAAAGCCGAGGGTGCCTTCGGAGCCGATCATCAGGTGGGTCATGACGTCAAGCGGATCGTCAAAGTCGACCAGCGCGTTGAGGCTGTAGCCGGTAGTGTTTTTAATGCGGTACTTGTGGCGAATGAGCTCGGCGAGATGCGTATTGGCCTTGGTTTGGCTCGCCAGCTCGCGAAGCCCGTCAAGAATGTGGGCGTGCGTTTTTTTAAAGGCAGCGACGGATTCGCTGTCGGCGGTGTCAATAAGCGTGCCGTCCGCCAGAATGAGGCGCATGGACGCTAACGTTTGATAAGAGTTTTGCGACGTGCCGCAGCACATGCCGCTGGCGTTGTTGGCCGCAATACCGCCGATTTTACAGGCGTCGATGGATGCCGGATCCGGGCCTATTTTTCTGCCAAACGGCGCCAGATAGCGGTTAGCGTCAGCGCCGATAACGCCAGGCTTAAGCGAGATATAGCCCGCGTCGCCAAAGATCTTATACTGCCGCCAGTTGTCGCCGAGCATAATCAAAATCGAGTCGGTAATAGCCTGACCGGACAGGCTGGTGCCGGCGGCGCGAAACGTAACGGGAAGATTGTGCTTTTGCGCCAGCACCAGCGTTTTCTGAACGTCCTTTTCGCTATCGAGGCGAACAACGATCTGCGGGATCAGGCGATAGCAGCTGGCGTCTGTACCGAACGCCATCGTTCTGGAAGGATCTGTATAAACGTTTGATTTTGGAACAAAACGACAGAGCTCATTATAAAAAGATTGGTAAGACGCTTTCATTTAATGCTTCCTTGATTATCATTTCGGCAACAATAATGTTGCTTGTTTGTTGATTATAATGAGGAAAGTTAAAATTTATCGTGATCTCACTCTCCATTTAATCGCAATTGAAACGATTCATATGATAAATGATGTTTTCATAGCGTGGCGACGTGAGTCTAATTTTGAACCGCGGGCTTAGCTTAAAGGGTAGCGCTTAATGATTTGCCTTGCCTTACTTATACTCGCTATGCTTCAAGCCTCAGACGCGTTGTCCTGCAGTTTGAATCGGTTAGATATATACTGAAGGCAGTAAGAATCAGGGGGCGACGGGAGGTGTTTGACCCGAGCGCATAGGCTTTAAGGGCTCTCTGCCCCGTTTGGGCACAGGGATGGCCAATTAAATAGGATATATGCTGATGTTAGAACCGCTTGTTATTGCCAAGAGTCATGAGACGCCGCTGGCCATTCTGCCCGCGCTGGCGAACCGCCATGGGCTGATTACCGGCGCTACGGGAACCGGGAAAACCGTCACGCTACAAAAAATGGCGGAGCGCTTTTCGCAAGCTGGAGTGCCGGTGTTTATGGCGGACGTGAAGGGCGACCTGTCCGGTATCGGCGCTGAGGGCGTTTTGAACCCTAAACTGCAGTCTCGCCTTGAAGCGCTTGGCGTAACAGACTGGGATCCGGCCGCGTGTCCGGTCGTTTTTTGGGACGTCTTCGGCGAGAAAGGGCATCCGGTTCGAGCGACCGTGTCGGACATGGGGCCGATTCTACTTTCCCGACTGCTTAACCTTAACGACGTGCAGTCCGGCGTTCTGCAGCTAGTGTTCAAAATTGCCGATGATAGCGGCCTTTTGCTGTTGGATATGAAGGATCTGCGCTCGATGGTGCAGTTTGTCGGCGATAACGCCAAGCGCTTCCAGACGCAGTATGGCAACATTTCCAGCGCTTCCATCGGCGCTATCCAGCGCGGGCTGTTGACGCTGGGAGAGCAAGGCGGCGAGCGCTTCTTCGGCGAGCCGATGCTGGATATCTTCGATCTGATGAAAAACAACGCATCCGGGCAAGGGATAGTAAACATTCTGGCGGCCGACAGGCTTTATAACCTGCCGAAGCTCTATTCCGTTTTCCTGCTTTGGCTGCTGTCCGAGCTGTTTGAGCACCTGCCCGAAGTGGGCGATATGGACAAGCCGAAAATGGTGTTTTTCTTTGATGAAGCCCACCTGCTGTTTAAAGACGCACCGCCCGCTCTGTTAGAGAAGATTGAACAGGTCGTACGCCTTATCCGTTCAAAGGGCGTCGGGGTCTATTTTGTCACACAAAACCCGTTAGACATTCCCGACAGCGTGCTCGGCCAACTCGGCAATCGCGTGCAGCACGCTCTGCGCGCGTTTACGCCGCGGGACCAAAAAGCGGTGCGCGCCGCAGCGCAGACGATGCGCGCCAATCCGGCCTTTGACGCCGAGCAGGCGATTACCGAACTGGGCGTCGGTGAAGCGTTGGTCTCTTTCCTTGATGAGAAAGGGAGGCCCAACGTGGTCGAGCGCGGCTTTGTTATTGCTCCCCGTTCGCGCATGGGGGCGCTGAGCGACGACGAGCGCAACGCGCTGATTAATCATTCTCCGCTTTACGGGCGTTATGAAGAGGCTATAGATCGCGAGTCGGCTTATGAAAAGCTGGCAGCCGGATCCTCGGTATTAACGGATGAAGCTTCGAAGAGTGAAGCCAGGCCTTCGGCACAGGATGAAAAGTCCAACGACGGCGGCGGGCTGTTTGGCAGCCTGAACGAAATCCTGTTCGGCAGCACCGGGCCGCGTGGCGGTAAGAAGGACGGCCTTGTCCAGACGGCGGCGAAGTCTATGACCCGCCAGTTGAGCAGCCAAATCGTGCGCGGCATTCTCGGCAGTATTTTAGGCGGTAAGAAGCGTTAGTTGTTCTATATCGTCAGTGAAACGGCGGCCAAAAGGCCGCCGTTCTTATAATCAGATATCCGAGAAAGGCTACTCGCCGGTTTCGAACCAGTCGGTATTACGCTGCGAAATGGTGGTGATCGTGGTGATCATTTCACGCAGGTGCTGGTGAATGGCTTCTTCGGCGGCATCGGGATCGCGCTTTTCCAGCGCGTGATAAATGCGGTAGTGTTGCTCAATCAGGCCTTCCGGCGGTGAGACGTCCGCCAGGCTCATAAATCGTACCCGGTCCATCGTTGCCTTGATGGTTTCGATGGTTTCCCACGCCATTGGGCAGTCGACGATTTCGGTAAACGTGCGGTGGAATTCGTCGTCCAGCTCCAGAAACTCTTTGTCCCGCTTGTTGGCGGCGGCCAACTCCTGACGGTGGAGATTATGCTTTAGCTGCATCAGGCGCTCGGGCGTTATTGCCGTCGCCACGCGGCGGATAATGGCTGACTCCAGCGCTTCTCGAATAAACCGACCGTCGGATACGCGTTTAGCCGAGATTTTCATGACGAATGTCCCACGTTGGGGAAGTATCTGCACTAAACCGGTTTCAGACAGCTTGATGAACGCTTCTCTCACAGGCTGACGGGAAACGCTAAAGCGAGTGGAAATCTCTTTTTCAGACAACAGCGTTCCGGGCCTGATGGTACAGTCCACGATCTCCTGACGCAGCAGGCGATAAATCTGTTGATTGACGGGTTCACTCGTCGTGAAAGGGTAAACAATGCTCATTGACGTTCGCTATTCTCTGACTTTTATCCGCAGCTTTTTGCATTATGGCGATAATTCCCGCAAGTTTCACTAGAATTCTTAACTTATTGGCGAATTAATGCGATAAGAATAGGATATCTTAGGTCCGATTTTTACGCTTATTGCTGAATATATATGATGAAATGAAAAATAATTTTCTTTTTCAAAAGCGTAACCGTGTGGGAATTATCATATCTAATTCTTAATTTGTTAATTTTTAATTGAAAAAAATAATCTAATGTAAATTGGAGATCGGTTTTTTTACATTTTTGAGGGCAGAACAAATAGGCATTTTTATTTATTTTCGATTTAATGATGTGGAAAAATCGACGTTTTTTATTTTGCTAAAGATATTAAAAAAGCCGAAGAGCGCGGAGCCCCTCGGCTTTTTTGGATAATTGCGTTTAGCGTTTAAAAACGCTTCAGAAGGTCTTCACCAACCGCGCAACGCTCTCTTTAGCGCCTAAGTCCAGCAGCTGCTGATAGGCGCCGGTGATGGCGCTGACAAAGCGTTCATTGTTAGGCAATTCGCTACCGAATACGACTTCCAGTGACAGCAGCGCCTTAACCCGCGCTTCGCCTTCTGCGCTGCCGTTGACCAGCGTACGCAGCTGCTCAAGGAGCGGGTCGCTGACTTCAATCGGCTGCCCCTGCTCGTCAACGCCGCCGACGTAGCGGATCCATGCGGCAACGCCTAGCGCCAGGCAGTCAAAAGAGCTGCCGTTGGCCAGGTGATAACGGATGGAATCCAGCATGCGCTGGGGCAGCTTTTGCGTACCGTCCATCGCGATTTGCCAAGTGCGGTGCTTCAGCGCCGTATTGCGATAGCGGTTAAGCAGCGAGTCGGCGTAGGCGACCAGATCGACGCCTTGCGTTCTCAGCGTTGGAGCCTGCTCATTGAGCATCAGACGGCGAGCGGCGGCGGCGTAGTTGTCGTCCTGCATGCAGTCATTGATGTGCTGATAGCCCGCCAGATAGCCTAAATAGGCGAGAAAAGAGTGGCTGCCGTTAAGCATGCGCAGCTTCATTTCTTCATACGGCAGCACGTCGTTAACCAGCTCCGCACCCGCTTTTTCCCATTCAGGACGACCGTTGACGAAGTTGTCTTCAATGACCCACTGGCGGAAGGGCTCGCAGGCCACGCCGGCCGGATCCTGAACGCCGCCCAGCTTCTGGGTGACCTTTTCC
Source organism: Leminorella grimontii (assembly GCF_039789245.1). Taxonomy (NCBI): domain Bacteria; kingdom Pseudomonadati; phylum Pseudomonadota; class Gammaproteobacteria; order Enterobacterales; family Budviciaceae; genus Leminorella; species Leminorella grimontii. Next base: position 392,516 of record NZ_CP146357.1, read on the forward strand.
AGCGTTTCTGGCGTAACGGCGGGCACAATGCGGTCGACCATCGTGGAGGGGAAGCTGACGTTGGCTTCGATCCACTTGGCCAGTTCCGCATCCTGCTTTTTCGCCAAACCCAAAATGACGTTGCGAGTCACGTGCCCGTTTTCCGGCATGTTGTCGCACGACATGATGGTAAACGCAGGCAGGTTGCGATCGCGACGCGTGCGCAGCGCTGCAACGATGGCGCCGGGGGCGGATTTCGGCCTGGTCGGATTAGCGATATCGTGCTGAATCATCGGATGGTCTTCAATCAGCGTACCGGTGGCGGGCTGATAGCAGTAGCCTTTTTCCGTGATGGTGATGGAGACGATAGCGACCTGCGGTTCGGCCATCGTTTCCAGCACGGTATCAATGCCGTCGATTTCCGCATGCAGCGCGCGGCGTACGACACCGACCACGCGACCAGACCAGCCTTCCGCCGCCATTTCGGCGACGGAATAGAGCAGATCCTGTTGATTAAGGTCGTTGATTTGCTGTTCGCCGCCAATCAGGTTGACTTCGCAGTAGCCCCAGTCGCTGCCGTGTTCCGTTGCCAGAATATCGGCATAGACCGCCTGGTGGGCGCGATGAAACGCGCCGAATCCCAGATGAACGATGCGAGGTTTTACCTTTTCCCTGTCGTAAGACGGCGTAATGACGTCTTTTGGCAGATTGGACAGCGCGTTATTCGATAGTTTCATAGTATTACAGGCTCTTGGGACTAAACGTAACTTTGGGCATTGGCCGTTACCGGCTTAGCGGGTACTTCTGCAGCGTCCTCTTCTGCGCTGAGGTCGCGATCCTTAACTTCAGGCATGCAAACGGCAGAGATAAGCCCGATGACGGAGTAGACGATAATCATCACGACGATTGGCCACCAGGAACCGGTCGCATTACAGAAGATGCCGGCCAGAACGGGACCAAATCCGACCGCAACCAGGCCGCCCGCCTCTTTGGAAATCGCCATGCGGGTAAAGCGGTTACGGGAACCGAACATTTCCGCCATGGTGATGTTTTCCAGCGCGAACAGGCCCAGAACCGCCACGTTGTGAATGATAATGATGCTGGCCATGATGACGTTTGGCGCATTATCTTTGTCGACAATCATGGATACCATCGGGTAGGCCAGAATAATGGCGCCGATGCACAGGATAATATAGGGAACGCGACGGCCAACTTTATCTGACAGCCAGCCCAACAGCGGAATAGTCAGGAAGCCGAGAATGGAGCTTATCATCAGGGCGTCGGTAGGAATCGCCTTTTCAAACATCAGCGTTTGTACCAGATAGCCTGCCAGGAACGTTTGGATAAGGCCCGAGTTACCCGCCTGGCCAAAGCGCAGGCCGGTGGCCAACCAGAAGGACTTGCTGGTGAACATGGCAAAAGAGGATTCTTCTTTCACTGCGGTTTTCGCTGCAACCGGGCCATCTTCAGAAACCTGCTCAAAGACCGGGCTTTCTTTCAGGTTCATACGAAGCCAGATGGCAAAGAACATAACGACGACGCTTGCCAGGAACGGTACGCGCCAGCCCCAGTCCAGCAGTTGCTGTCTGTCGAGCGCAAAGAACATCACGGCCCAGATAGCGGTGGCGCTCAGGGTGCCGCAGTTAGTACCCATGGCGACCAGTGAGGAAATAATGCCGCGCTTACCTTTTGGCGCATATTCTGCAAGCATGGTGCCCGCGCCGGAAATTTCAGCTCCGGCGCCCAAGCCCTGAATAATCCGCAGCAGAATCAGCAGCAGCGGCGCGAAGATGCCGATCTGCGCGTAGGTCGGCAGCACGCCGATAAGGGTCGTACAGATGCCCATCATGGTAATGGTGATGAACAGGACTTTTTTACGGCCGATGGTATCGCCCATGCGTCCGAAGAAGAATGCGCCGACGATGCGCGCAATGTAGCCCGCGCCATAGGTGCCCATGGCAAGAATAAGCGCCATCGCCGCTGACTGTTCGGGGAAGAAGATTTCGTGAAAGACCAGCGCTGCGCCGAGGGAGTACAGCTGAAAGTCCATAAATTCCAGCGCCGTGCCGAGCCAGCCGGAAACGGCTGCCTTGACCAGGTCTGCGGTGCTTCTTTCAGGGGTATTCTGTTTTAAGTCCATATAATTGCTCTCTACGAGTTGTCGTTATGGGTACAGCAATGCGTTAGGTACAGAGATAGTTAGTTCCGCTTTTTATTCATCAGTGCGCGGCTTTCGCCGATTCCCGATAACGCCAGAGAATGTTACCGGGAATTAGCGCCGTTGCCTCATCGCCGCGCCTGAAGCTAAGAAGCTAAAACGTCAATAAGACTTTGCAGCACTGCTTCTGGTCCTTTTCAAAGGTTTCCAGCGCATTGATGACCTGCGTGTAGTCGAACTGATGGGTGATGAGTTTTTCCGGGTGAATTTTTTTCTCCTTCATCCAGTCAATAACCATCGGGAAGCGGTTGCTGTTCAGGCGGGAGCTATAAATTGTCAGCTCCTTACTGGTGATCCCCTGTTGGTTAATGACGCACGGGTCGGAAGAGAATCCCATAATGCCGATGCGAGCGGCCGGAGACGCAAGGCCGATGGCTTCAGGCAAAATGGACGGATGGCAGGCGGCGTCAACGATAAGGGTTGGACGAACGCCCAGCTTCGCCAGTTCGTCAGCCAGGCTGACGTTGGTGTTGTTGATAGTGCGATCGGCGCCGTTTTCCTTTGCCATCGCAAGGCGCTCATCGATGCGGTCTGCAACGATGATTTCCTTAACGCCGTATACGCCGCGCAGCGCCTGAATGGTGGTTAATCCCATCGGGCCCGCGCCGTAAACCAGCGCCACGTCCTGCGGGCCGGGGTTCATTTGGCTGCAGATGTTGGCAGCAATAGTAAAGGGCTCAATCATCGTGGCTTCGCGATCCGCGATGCTTTCTGGAACCACGTGAGCGTTTTTCGCCGGCAGCGTGACGGATTCGCTGAAGCCGCCGTCGCGGTGTACGCCGATAACCTGTAGCGACGTACATACGTTCGGACGGCCGACGGAGCAAGGGTAACAGTGGCCGCAGCTCACGACGGGATCGCCCACAACGCGCTCGCCGATACGGGAGGCGTCAACGCCTTCTCCTACGGCGTCAATGCGGCCAAAAAATTCGTGACCGATAACGCGGGGGTATTTGGCGAACGGGTTATGTCCGCGATAAATATGTACGTCAGAGCCACAGATGCCGGCGCTCTCTACGCGGATGCGAACTTCACCCGGCAGTGGCTCTGGCAGTGGGCGGTCTTCGATAACTAACTGACCTGGCTCTTGAATAACTACGCTTTTCATTATGTGCTCTCCGTTAATTACCAGTTCCACAGCGTACCGTCTTCGAGACGGGCGACCGGTAAGTAAGCCGGCTCATAGGGGTATTTGGCCGCCAGTTTTTCGTCAAAGTCGATGCCCAGGCCCGGCTTGTCGCTCGGGTGCATATAGCCGTCTTCGAAGGTCCAGTTGTGTGGGAAGACTTCCAGCATCTGCTCGGAGTAGCCCATATATTCCTGAACGCCGAAGTTCGGTACCCACATGTCGAAGTGCAGGGCTGCGGCGTGGCAAATCGGAGACAGATCCGACGGGCCGTGGGAGCCGGTGCGCACCTGATACATGGCGGCAAAATCGGCGATGCGGCGCATATGGGTGATGCCGCCCGCATGGGTGATGGTGGTGCGGATATAATCGATAAGCTGCTCTTCGATAAGCTGCTTGCAGTCCCAAATGCTGTTGAAGACTTCGCCGACGGCGATAGGGGTCACGGTGTGCTGACGGATCAGGCGGAAACATTCCTGGTTTTCCGCTGGGGTCGGATCTTCCATCCAGAACAGGCGGTAGTCTTCGATGCTCTTACCGAAGCGAGCGGCTTCAATAGGCGTCAGGCGGTGGTGCATGTCGTGCAGCAGGTGCTCGTTAAAGCCAAACTTGTTGCGCACGGCTTCGAACAGCTTGGGCGTAAAGTCCAGATATTTCTCCGTCGACCACAGCTGCTCTTCCGGATAGGCGCCCTTGGTGGCCGGCTCGTAAGCCAGATTTTTGCCTTTGCTCAGGCCGTAAGTGGTTTTCATGCCCGGCACGCCGCACTGAACGCGGATCGCTTTAAAGCCCATTTCCTGATGCTTGGCGTAGTCTTCCAGCACTTCGTCGATAGTGCGGCCGGTGGTGTGGCAGTACACCATGACGCCGGTACGAGAAGCCCCGCCCAGCAGCTGGTAAACCGGCATGTTGGCCGCTTTACCCTTAATGTCCCAGAGCGCCATATCGATAGCGGAGATCGCCGACATGGTGACTGGGCCGCGACGCCAGTAAGCGCCTTTGTAGAAAAATTGGAAGATGTCTTCGATCTGATGGGCGTCGCGGCCGATAAGCTGCGGGCACAGGTGGTCTTTCAGATAGGAGGCCACGGGAAGTTCACGTCCGTTGAGCGTGGCGTCGCCGACGCCGTAAATGCCTTCATCGGTTGTGATTTTCACGGTTACAAAGTTACGGCCCGGGCACGTAACGAACACTTCAGCCTTTACGATTTTCATAGTGTATCTGTCCTGACGGGTAAAAATGGATCTTAAGATCGAATCAATAGTTAACGTCCGCACAAGATACTTCTAGTTTGACTACCATACAAGTAGTGCTGTTTGGATTTATGGCATGAGGTTTTGGTTATGTGATGCCAGTCACTTTGTATAAACTGACGTTTTTTGGATGGTTTGTTGTATAGCCGCCCGCAGAGTAGGCCAGATAAGGCGTCGGAAGGGGGGCGTTTTCATTTTTCTGGGAGATGAAAGCGCATATTTTTTAGAAAAGTGTTACTTCGCTCAAATAACAAACACAAAGGTATTTAAAAGGTACTGTTTATTGGTATCTTAAAGGTCTCTAAAGGCCTGTCATGAAGGATGTGATTATGAAAACTACAGCAAAGCTGTCGTTCATGATGTTTATTGAATGGTTTATTTGGGGAGCCTGGTTTGTTCCCCTGTGGTTGTTTCTGAATAAAAGTGGCTTTACCGCCGGGGAAATCGGCTGGTCCTATGCCTGTACCGCCATCGCGGCCATCCTGTCGCCTATTTTAGTGGGGTCGCTGACCGATCGCTTTTTTGCCGCGCAAAAGGTGCTGGCCGTGCTGATGTTCGTCGGCGCAGTGCTGATGTATCTGGCGGCCCAGCAGACCGAGTTTGCCTATTTCTTCCCGCTGCTGTTGGCCTACTCGCTGACCTATATGCCCACCATCGCGCTGACCAACAGCATCGCCTTTGCCAACGTGCCTGACGTCGAGCGCGATTTCCCCCGCATCCGCGTCATGGGCACCATAGGCTGGATCGCCTCCGGCATCGTGTGCGGCTTTTTGCCCGAATGGCTCGGGTTTAACGATATTTCCCCGACCAATATTCCGCTTGTCATTACTGCCGCCAGTTCGGCGCTGCTGGGTGCGTTTGCTTTCTGGCTTCCGAATACGCCACCCAAGAGCACCGGCAAGCTGAGCTTTAAGGTGATGCTCGGGCTGGATGCGATCGTTCTGCTTAAGGACAGGAACTTTCTGGTCTTCTTCGTTTGCTCATTCCTGTTTGCGATGCCGCTGGCCTTTTACTATATCTTCGCCAACGGCTTTCTCTCCGAAGTGGGAATGAAAAACGCCACCGGCTGGATGACGCTGGGGCAGTTCTCTGAAATCTTTTTTATGCTGGCGCTGCCGTTTTTCACCAAGCGCTTCGGCATCAAGAAAGTGTTGCTGCTCGGCCTTATCACGGCGGCTATTCGCTATGGTTTTTTTGTCTACGGCGACGCCTACCACTACTTCACCTATGCGCTGCTGTTTCTCGGCATTTTGCTGCACGGCGTGAGCTACGATTTTTACTATGTGACCGCCTACATCTACGTGGATAAAAAGGCTCCGGTGTACATGCGTACCGCGGCCCAGGGGCTGATTACGCTGTGCTGTCAGGGATTCGGTAGCCTGCTGGGCTATCGGCTGGGCGGCGTGATGATGGAAAAAATGTTCGCCTATCAGGAACCGGTAAACGGCCTGACGTTTAACTGGGTCGGCATGTGGGGATTCGGCGCCGTGATGATTGCCGTTATCGCCGTACTGTTCATGCTGCTGTTTCGCGAATCGGACAGAGAAATTACCGCCATTGCCGTGGACAACGATGGGGAAAGGCTAAGCACAGAGGAAGCAAAATGAAACAACAACGTATTCTCGGCGCGCTTTACGGTCAGGCTTTAGGAGATTCGATGGGCATGCCGTCGGAGCTTTGGCCGCGCTCACGCGTAAAGGCTCACTTCGGTTGGATAGACCGCTTCCTTCCCGGGCCGGCCGAAAACAGTGCGGCCTGCTACTTTGGGCGGGCGGAATATACCGATGACACTTCCATGGCCTGCTGCCTGATTGACGCAATTATTGAACGCGGCGGTGAAATCGACGCACAGGCTATCGGGCGACACATTCTGGCGTGGGCAGAGTCTTTCGATGCGTTTAACAAAAACGTGCTGGGGCCGACGTCGAAAATCGCGCTTAACGCCATTCGCGACGGGGAGCCCGTTGACCGTTTGGAAAACAACGGCGTGACCAACGGCGCGGCCATGCGCGCGTCTCCGCTGGGCTGCCTGCTTCCGACGGGAGATTTAGGACGCTTTATCGAACAGGTGGCGCTGGCCTCAAGCCCTACCCACAAGTCCGATTTGGCGGTGGCGGGCGCGGTGGCGATAGCCTGGTCGGTGTCCTGCGCGGTTGAGGGGACAAGCTGGTCTGAAATCAGAAATTCACTGCCCTCGGTCGCGCGCCTGGCGCAGGAGGCGCGGGTAACGACGTTCAGCGCGTCACTTTCCGCCCGCATTGAGCTGGCGCTGGAGGTTGCACGCACGGCCGCCGGCATCGAGTCGGGCAGCGAGCGTATTTATCAGCTGATTGGCGCAGGGACCAGCACGATTGAGTCGGTTCCGGCGGCTATCGCCATGGTGGAACTGGCGCAAACGGATCCTAATATCTGCGCGACGCTGTGCGCCAACTTGGGGGGCGATACCGATACTATTGGCGCGATGGCGACGGCTATCTGCGGCGCGCTGCACGGCGTCTGCGCTATTAATTCGGTATGGAAGCAGGAGCTGGACGCCGTCAATCGGCCGCACTTTGAGCAGTATGCCGAGCAGCTTTTACAGTTCAGACGCTATCGGGAGGCGAAATGAACGTCGATGAGCTGATTGGCGCGTTGGACCAACTTACGGCCCGGCGGCCGGTGACGGTGCTGGGGGCGGTCGTCATCGACGTTATTGCTGACGCCTACGCGCTGCCGTGGCGCGGTTGCGATATCGAGCTTAAGCAGCAGGGCGTCAACGTCGGCGGCTGTGCGTTTAACGTCGCGCTGGCGCTCAAACGCCTTGGCGTTGATACGCAGAACGCGCTGCCGCTGGGGCAGGGGGTGTGGGCCGACATTATCCGTAACAGCCTGACCAAGCGAGGTATGCATAGCGCGATTGAAACGGATGAAGGCGATAACGGCTGGTGCCTGGCGCTGGTTGAGCCCGACGGGGAAAGGACGTTTATGTCGTTTAGCGGGGTGGAAAACCAGTGGCGAGAAGCGTGGTTGGCGAAGCTGTCCGTTCCACCCCAGAGCCTGATGTATCTTGCCGGCTATCAGTTGGCGTCTCCACGGGGAGATGTACTGGTTAGCTGGCTGGAAGCGCTCTCTCAGGTGACGCCTTTTATCGACTTCGGCCCGAGGATTGCCGATCTTCCCGATGGGCTGATGTCGAGGATTATGGCGCTTAAGCCTATCGTCTCTCTAAATCGTCAGGAAGCGGACATCGCCGCGCGCTCTTTAGGAATATCCGGCGGCGTTCAGGCGTTGGGCGAGGCGTGGCTTGCGCGCTACGGTTCTCCGCTTATCGTCCGTCAGGACAGCGAAGGCGCCTGGTTTTTCGACGCCGAATCGCAGGGGCGGGCTGCGCCGTTTAGCGCGGCGGTGGTGGACACCATCGGTGCGGGCGATAGCCATGCGGGCGGTACGCTGGCCGGGCTGGCGGCCGGATGGCCTCTGTCTGATGCGGTCACGCTCGGCAACGCCGTGGCGTCTTTCGTCGTCAGCCGCCGCGGCGGCGACTGCGCGCCGACGCTTGAGGAACTGAAGCTACGCCTCGCAAACGAACGTATATAAATCGCTGCGGCAGTGGCTGATGCTGTATTCTATCGGCCCTCGCTGTCCGTCAAACGCCACCTGCTTGATGACCAGCATCGGTATATTGTCGTCGGTTTGCATATGGGAACGAAATTCGGCGTCCGGCATGCGGGCGCTGACGTAGCTTTTGGTTCTTTGCGGGTGAATGTTCCGGCTGCGAAAGTAGTCGTAGAGCGAAATTCCGATGTCTTCTACGTTGCCGATAAGCCCGACCGGTACGTAAGACTCTTCAATGGATACGGCCTCGTCGTCCACATAGCGGATGCGCTTAAGCAGAAAAACCTCATCGCCGGCAGAAATCGTCAGCCTGTCCGCCACGTCGGCGGGACACTTTACTACCTGCCTGTTCATCCACAGCGTGCTCGGCTTTTTGCCCAGCAGGGCGACCTGTTGAGAAAAGCCGGGGGCTTCTTTCAGCGAGTATTCAAAGATATTGTTGATTTGGGTGCCATAGCCGCGCGAACGGGTCACGACGCCCTCTTTTTCCAGCGCTTCCATCGCGTTACGGACGGTGATGCGCGAAACGCCGGTAAGCTGGCTCAGGTCCCGCTCGCCGGGAAGAATGTTGCCGTGCTCAAGCGTGCCGTTACGAACGGCGTTCTTTATCGTTTGGGCGAACTTCAGATAAAGCGGTGCGTTGTCGGCTGCCGCCAGACGCTCGTTTAGCTGTTCAATTAATAGGACGTGGGCCTGTTCCATCCGTACCGTTCCTGCAAAGTGATTCTGCGAACATCATACCATTTTCCGTCGTTGTCGTATCCTTTCACCTTTACTTCTCGCCGCCTTTGGTTAAAAATAATTCTGTATTTTTATGTTTAAAAATTGATTTATTATTCATTTTTGATAGTGTTTCACTATTCGTCTAAAAACAGAATGGGACAGACAAAATGGGTGGTGAAAAGGTAATAGATCGGAATACGTTTGATGACGTCATGTTGCCCGTTTATGCACCGGCAGCTTTCGTTCCCGTGAAGGGAAAAGGAAGCCGGGTATGGGATCAGCAGGGGCAGGAGTTTATCGATTTCTCCAGCGGCATTGCGGTTACCGCGCTCGGGCACTGTCATCCTGCACTGGTTAGCGCGCTGAAAGAGCAGGGAGAGCTTATTTGGCATACCAGCAATCTGTTTACTAACGAGCCCGCTCTGCGGCTGGCGCAGAAGATGATCGAAGCCACGTTCGCCGATCGCGTATTTTTTGCCAACTCGGGGGCCGAGGCCAACGAGGCAGCCTTCAAACTGGCTCGCCGCTACGCTATCGAGCGCCATGGCCCGTACAAGACCAAGATTATTGCCTTCAAGAATGCGTTTCACGGGCGTACGCTGTTTACCGTTTCCGTCGGCGGCCAGGCCAAGTATTCCGACGGCTTTGGGCCTAAGCCGGCGGATATCGTCCACGTACCCTTTAACGATCTGGATGCCGTGAAGGCGGTCATTGACGACCATACCTGCGCGGTGGTGCTTGAGCCGGTTCAGGGCGAGGGCGGCATTACGCCCGTAGACGCGGACTTTTTGCGCGGGGTCCGCGAGCTGTGCGACAAGCATCAGGCGCTGCTGGTGTTTGACGAGGTGCAGTCCGGCATGGGCAGAACCGGTACGCTGTTTACCTACATGCGCTACGGCGTGACGCCGGACATCCTGACGTCGGCGAAGGCGCTGGGCGGCGGCTTCCCGATCAGCGCCATGCTGACTACTAACGCGGTTGCGCAGGTGATGGAGCCCGGCGTGCACGGCACGACCTACGGCGGCAACCCGCTCGCCTGCGCAGTGGCCGAAGCGGCGTTTGACACTATCAACACGCCGGAGGTGCTGTCGGGCGTGCAGGCGCGCTATGAGTTTATCGTCTCCCGATTGGCGGAAATCAACCGGCGCTACGCCGCGTTTGCCGACGTGCGCGGGCTGGGGCTTTTGATCGGCGCGGAGCTTTCGGATGAATATAAAGGCATGGCCAGAGAATTTTTGGCGGCGACGGTGGACAACGGCCTTATGCTACTTAACGCCGGGCCTAACGTGCTGCGCTTCGCGCCTTCGCTGGTTATCCCAATGGAAGACCTGAAGCAGGGTATGGATCGCTTTGAAAATGCGGTGAGGCAGATGGTCGACGGCAAAATGGATAAGCCATGATGCCGTAATCAATGAACAGGCTTCCGGTTGACAGGGAAGCCTGTTCTCTTTATTGCTATGAAAACAGCGCGAGGCAGTACTTATAGAGGGCCTTTAGCGACTCGGACGGGAGATATTCATCGTGATACTGTTCATATGTCGGATCGATGCTTTCATCCAGCGTCATGCCGAAAAGGTGGCGCCCAAACTGTTCACAATTTTTTATTTCTTCTCCTTCAAATAAGGCGCTGAGTTTTCCCTTGCTGACTTTTCGTATCCAGACGAATTCTCCTGCGGTTCCTAAATTAACCCTCCCGTCAAAATGAAAATCGTGGCTGGTATAAACGGAAATATCTTCGCCTGCGGCGCAGTGGATACGCTTTCCTATTTGATTGACAATAATTCTATTTCCCGTTTCTTCTCTTACTTCCCGTCGTATCACTTTTAGTGCGAAGTCTTTTTCGTCGGGGCGGCCATCTTTTTTAGCGTCGGCGGTACCGCCAAAAAGCATGGGGCACCCTCTGGCAAAACCTTGGTTTTTTAAACCTAGCAGGATGAAGTCATCATTTTGGTTGCTTCTGGGATTTGTATCTAAAATGACGTAGTTTTTTGTGCTCATCATAAAACTCCTTGGATTTGTGATAAAAGGTGCCGTGTGATGAGTAAATTTAGAGGGTAGGAGGGCGCCGCCATAGCCGACGTATGGCGTAAAAGAGCGGGAAAGGCTGCCTAGGGCGTTAGGCTTGCCGTTTGCTATTCATCCCGCAGCCTGCGCTTAAGCCAAATACCGTGGTGGGGACGCTGCTGCCACGCCAGCGACGAAATGGTGTGCATGGCCTTCAGGTGCGACAAAATGCGTTCTATGTGCCTTTCCATCGAGGTTTCCGGCATTTCATCATTGGGTTCGGCGATAGCCATCATGCTGGTGTCGCTGCTGGGGCCGTCGTATTCCAGCCGCTGCTGACAGATTTGGATCAGAATTTCACAGGAGTTTAAGTAGCTTTGCGCCAGTTCGGGCGTTAATACGTACTGATCGCGAACGATCACCGTCATGCCGTTAAGATGCTCGACGATAAACTGGCTGTGGGTGATCCAAAGGCGCATGTCCGTCAGGTAGCGAGAGTTGAAGCCTGGCTCCTGCATAGCTTGGTTCAATGCGGTAAACAGCGCGTTGTGGGCCTGATTCATCTTCATCCTTGCGTACGACAGCGCGGTGGCGTCGTCCGTCTGGGCAAACATCTGCCTTAGATGATTTTGATAGGCTTCCAGCGCGCTGTGGGCGTTTTTGCGCAGCTGGCCGCTTTGCCACTGGGGCCATAGCCAGATGGTTCCTGCGAATACCAGCATGCAGCCAATCACCGTATCCACCAGCCGGGAAAGCAGAAACTCCATGCCGCTACCGGCGATAATCTGCAGCGTATATACGGCGGTGATGGTAAAGCCAACGACCGCAATGCCGTAGTATTTTCGTACCGCCAGATAGGCGGCAAGGGTAATCGCCAGCATCAACAGCAGCATGACGTATTCAGGGTACTGTAGCCGCAAGATGAATGCGCCGACGATGATGCCGAACAGCGTACCGAGAGCACGGTGCTGAATACGGATGCGGGTGGCGTTGTAGCCGTTTTGGCTGACCAGCATGACGGTCAGCAGTATCCAGTACGGTTTTGGCAGGTTGAGGACCATGCCAATCGCGCTGCCTGCGGCCAGCGTAACCCCCAGGCGCGCCGCGTTGCGAAGCGCGGCGGACTTCAGCGAACAGTAGCCTTTTAGCGCTCGCCAGAACGGAAGCCGGTTCTGCGACGGCATCAGGCTGCGGTTGTAAAGCGGCCGCTGGTGGCTGAGCAATTGGGCTATGCGGCTGAAGTGGTAATAACAAAACGCGCCGACCGGATTGTCGGGATGCTGATTGGCGATTTTTTCCAGCGCGGCCAGCTCGTGCTCAATAGAAAATGGCTTGGGGCGTCGATGGTAGAGAATATCGTCGGAAAGGGTTCTAAGCTGTCGGCTGATGATCCTGGCGTTGTGGCGGATAACCGCTTCCGCATGGCTTTGCTCTACCAGCCTTTGCACTTCGTCAGGCTGGTGCAGGCTCACCGTGATGTGCTCTTGCAAATCGAGCGCAACCTGAAAGGCCTGCATCAGGCGCTGATGGCGCGGGTGCTTCAGGTCGGTGATCATATAGAGCTGTTGGTAGATGAGCGTAATGCTGTCCATAACCTGCTGCTGGCGGCTCAGCAGCGGCGGCAGCGCCGTTTCCGGATCGGTGTGCTGAGTCAGCAGGCTGTATTTGGCTTCAAAATAGTCCGCGAGCTGGCGGTAAAGCAGGCTTAGGGACTCCCGCATCGGCTGTTCCTGCCACAGGCGAAACCAGACGTAGGTAAACAGCCCATACCAGAGCGTGCCGATGATGAACAGCGCGGGCGCATACCAAATGGGCATGGTGTCCACCAGGCTTAGGGTGAAGATACCGGCGACCAGCGCGGCGGGCATCAGACGTCCGTGTAGGGGGCTGATTTCCGCGGTCACGCCAAACAGTATCGCCATAATGAACATGCAGGCGGCAAGCGGAATTGAAAGGTCGAGAAACAGCTGCAATAAAAAGCTGCTGCCGGCAAACAGAGCGCCGCCAATGGCTAAACGTTTAAAAAATCGTTTGTGGGGCGTATCCAGACCGCCGATGTTGCAGCAGGCCGGGACCAAAGAAAGCATAAAGCCGGTACGCAGATCGTTTAACAGCCAGAACAGCAGGATAGGTAGGCAGAGAACCAGCGTTTGGCGCAGAGCATAGTTAACTTCAGGATGATAGATAACGCGGCGCCACATACGCTTCCGTAGTAGATAAAGCGGGCACCACGCTAAAGCGCCCGCCTTGTAGAGTAGTTAACGTGTCCCGTAGACGACGATGGTTTTACCATGCGCCGAAATCAGGTTTTGATCTTCAAGCATCTTCAGGATGCGGCCGACCGTTTCGCGAGAGCAGCCGACGATTTGGCCGATTTCCTGACGGGTTATTTTTATCTGCATTCCGTCTGGGTGGGTCATCGCATCGGGCTGTTTAGCCAGGTTCAGCAGGGTTTGAGCAATGCGTCCCGTGACGTCAAGGAAGGCAAGGCTGCCCACTTTCTCTGAGGTGACCTGCAGGCGGCTGGCCATCTGTGCCGACAGGCGCATGAGAATATCGGGATTGACTTGAATCAGCTGGCGAAACTTTTTATAGGATATTTCCGCCACTTCACAGGCGGTTTTCGCTCTTACCCATGCGCTGCGTTCCTGGCCTTCTTCAAACAGGCCAAGCTCACCGATGAAGTCCCCTTGGTTGAGGTAGGAAAGAATCATTTCTTTACCTTCTTCATCCTTAATGAGAACGGCTACGGCTCCTTTGACGATGTAATAAAGCGTCTCCGCCTTCTCTCCTTGATGGATAAGAGTGCTCTTGGATGGGTATTTATGGATATGACAATGAGACAAAAACCATTCAAGAGTCGGGTCTGTTTGCGGTTTGCCGAGAACCATCTGTTGTTATCCTCTTTGTTGTCACTACCTAAAACAGCAAAGCGAGAAGCCTGCCGAAAAAATCCTACTCGCTCGAAACCGCCAGAAAGGCTCGGTGAGCGCTATTATAGCCGATGCGTGAAAGAATAGAGAACGTTTGTATGCATCAGCTTGAGCATAACCTAATTTATGGACTTCTACACCGTAAGCTTTTAACACAGCTTGAGGCAAGAGTCTTGTTCCTCGTTACTAAAATGCGGGGCGTCTGGCGTATTGCAGCGCCATTCGCCTATTTTTACGGCATTATTATTTTAGCGGCTTACCCTGCAAAAGCTGCTGAATCAGCGGGGTAATAATCAGCTCCATCGCCAGCCCGACTTTTCCCCCCGGAATTACCAGCGTATTGGTTTGCGAAATGAACGATCCCTGCAGCATGGCCAGCAGATAGGGGAAGTCTATCCCGCTGAGCCCGCGAAAGTGAATAACCACCAAGCTTTCATCGAGGGTGGGGATGCTTTTGGCCGAAAAGGGGTCCGAGGTGTCTACCGTAGGTACGCGCTGGAAGTTGATGTGCGTGCGGGAAAACTGCGGTGTGATGTAGTTAATGTAGTCGTCCATTGAGCGAACGACGGAATCCAGCACCGCCTCTCGCGAATGCTCGCGCTCGACGGTGTCGCGAATAAGCTTCTGTATCCATTCCAGGTTGACGATAGGCACGACGCCGACCAGCAGGTCTACGTGGCGCGCTACGTCGTGCTTTTCAGTAACGATCCCGCCGTGAAGGCCTTCATAAAACAGCAGATCCGTACCGTCGGGTAGCCCGCTCCAGGGCGTAAAGGTGCCGGGAAGCTGGCGATAGGGAACGGCTTCGTCATAGGTATGCAGGTACTTACGGGTGCGGCCTGAACCGCTTTGGCCGTATTCGGCAAATCCGCTCTCCAGCGCAGCGAAGTCGTTCGCTTCCGGGCCGAAGTAGCTGATGTGGCGCCCCTGCTCTCTGGCCCTGCGGATTTCCGCGTCCATTTCTGGACGGGTGTAGCGGTGATAGGCGTCGCCGTCGATGCGAGCGGCGTTAAGGTTGAGCTGTTGGAAAATTTTCCGAAACGCCTGACTGGTGGTGGTGGTCCCCGCTCCGCTGGAGCCGGTAACGGCGATGATGGGGTGCGCTGCTGACATAGGCCGAGGTCCTTGCGTTTATTATTGTCGTTTGAGCATAGCCTAGTCGGCGATGCGCGGGAATATGGATAAGAACGTTTAAGCGTGGTTATCTACATTATTAAATACGCTCGACCATGCGGCGGTTAGCGCAGCATACTCGTCATTGGAAAGCTGCTCGCGCATAGCGAACGCCATCGCTGCATGTAAAAACGCTTTTCTTGCCGCGCGCCACTTGGGCGTAAGCGCCTCTTCCGTTTCTCCGTCTTCGATAATCTGGATAACGGCATCACTACCTTCTTGCTTCTTGGCTTGTAGTTCCAACAATTCGGCAATCAGATGAAATCCTCCATTTACGGGGGAGCTTTCGTCATCATCGCGTCCCATTGCGCTGAGCGTCATCCCGTCCTTGTCGTCATACTGATGTTGCCGGGGAAACGCTAGCTGGCTGTCCCAGAGTACCCAAGCTTTAGTCCATGCAGAGTCGGCGTCGGCGGATAAATTGTTCTGCAATTGCTCGGTCTGCTCAGCCGTTACGGCAGAGATCTGCTGTAGCAATATCACAATGTCTTGGCCGTAGTCGCCAAAAAGCATTGCTAGCGGCAGCGGTTCAAGCAGCCTGATGGCGCTTGCTCGCCAGTAGCCGGGGTTATCAATCAATCCGGACATATCCCCAAGCGTGACGACCTGCGCTCGCCACAGTTGGCCGGGCCAGCAATCGGCAGTCACGATGATGGAGATTATTTTCCGATCGACGATCTCATATGGCGGGCCTTCGTGAGCGTTTTGGATCACTTGGCCCAATGCATAGGGGAGATCGTCTTTTACACTGCCATACCAGTAACCAATTCTTTCGGCTTCTTCGGCAGGTTCCTTTATCTCAGTATTCAGGGGGATATTCCGTTTCATTATTGTCCTTAAACTGCGCTTTCATCATGATATTCACGGTCTCATGCAGTTGCGACCACACCAGCACCGCTTCGCCGCTTTTGAGCAGGCGCTTCACGTCCTCGACCTTCTGCGGTAAAGACTTCTCCTGCTCGCCGTAGTCGGTGCCTTCTCGCAGAACGAAAGACTCAATGATGGCTTCCAGCGTATCGGGATTAACGGACTGCCAGGGAATAATCATGACGTGCTCTCCAGGTAGGGCGACAGCCACTGCGGAATGCGTTTTTCCAACCACATTTCGGGCTTTTTCCAAGTGCCTCCGACAAAGCCTACGTGGCCGCCGTGTTCGGTAAGCTGGTATTCGATATTGCTTGGGAGCCGGGTTGGGTCCGGAATGACTTCCGGCGACATAAAGGGGTCGTCCTTGGCGTGCACGATAAGAAGCGGAACTTTGACGTTGGGCAGCATTGGCAGCGCGCTGCATTGATGATAGTAGTCCAGCGCGTTGGAAAAACCGTGCAGCGGCGCGGTTATCGCATCGTCAAAGGCCTGTAGGGAGCGGATGCCCTTCAACTCTTTTTCCGTCAGCGACACCAGCTGCGGGTAGCGTTTTTGCTTACGCAAAACGCTTTGCTTGAGCTGGCCGAGCAGGTAGCGGTGGTATATGCGCGACGATCCCGTTGCTAAACGCCGCGAACAGGGCGCCAGCATCAGTGGCGCGGAAACGATGACGGCCGCCTGCAGCGGCGCCCGTTCGCCTTCTTCCGCCAGATAACAGGCCAGCATGTTGCCGCCCAGCGAGTAGCCGACGGCGGCGGTTGGCGCATCGCCAAAGCGCTCCCGAAGCCAGCTGAGGAAAAAACGCGCGTCCTGCGTTTCCCCTGAATGATAGGCGCGGGGCGCCAGGTTCGGTTCGCCGCTGCAGCCGCGAAAGTGCATGACGACGCCTAGCCAGCCGAGACGCCGACAGGCTTCCAGCAGTCCGTGCGCATAGGGGCTGTAGAAGTTGCCCTCCAGCCCGTGAAAAATGACCAGCCGCGGCCTGTGCGCCGCGCCTTCCGGCGCGTCGCTCCACGCCAGATCGACAAAGTCGCCGTCCGGCAGGTCGAGGCGCTGCCAAACCGGGGACAGACTAATGCGGCGGCGAACGAGGCGCGGTAAAAGCGTCTGCAGATGGGGATTAGCGGTTCCACGCAGCGGCTGAAAGTCGGTGTTCATCGTATGATTAAATTTGTCAGGAAGTTATGCGATCAATATCACACCGTGTGCGGGAATGGAATGATGCAACGCCTTTTGATTGCGAGGCATGTCGAGATTTTATAAGGGATGGGGAATACAGGAACGCGCCAGGCCGCGCGCTCCCATTTATTTTTACTATTCGCTTTCCTGATTAAAAAGCGTCGTCATTTCTTCCAGGCGCTCCTGCTGTTCCAGCCAGTTCATTTCATGCTCCTCCTGAGCGGATTTTAGCGAAACCTGCTGCTGTAGCAGCTTGGTTAGCTCAGCCTTTTTCTCGGGCTCATAGATAGCGCTGTCGGACAGCGCCTGCTCTACTTCTCCCAGCGCCTTGCTCACTTTTTCCAGCTCTTTATCGAGCTTTTCAATCGCTTTTCTGACGGGCAGCGTTTGGGCGCGAAATTCGGCTTCGCGGCGCTTTTGATCTTTACGCGACTGGGCGCTGTTGCCGTTCTGCTCTGACGGCTCGCCGCCCTGCGGCTGGAGATCCTGCTTTTGCAGCTCGGAAAGCCAGCGCTGGTAGTCGTCCAGATCGCCGTCAAACTGCTCAACGCGGGCGTCGTGCACCAAATAAAGCTCGTCGGTGGTGGAGCGCAGCAGATGCCTGTCGTGGGAAACGACGACCAGCGCACCGTCGAAGTCAATCAGCGCCTCGGTCAGCGCTTGGCGCATGTCCAGATCGAGGTGGTTGGTCGGCTCATCGAGCAGCAGCAGGTTAGGGCGCTGCCAGACGATCAGCGCCAGCACCAGACGCGCCTTTTCGCCGCCGGAGAAGCGTTCGGTTTTTTCGGTCACCTTGTCGCCGTGAAAGCCAAATCCGCCCAAATAGTCGCGCAGCGCCTGTTCATACTCTTGAGGCGCCAGTCGGCTTAAGTGCCACAGGGGCGATTCGTCCGAACGCAGGGTTTCGAGCTGGTGCTGCGCAAAGTAGCCAAGCTGGATGCCTTTTGCCAGGCTGATGTCTCCCCGCTGCGGCGTCAGGGCGCCCGCCAGCAGCTTGATAAGCGTTGACTTGCCCGCACCGTTTCGCCCGAGCAGGCCGATGCGAGAGCCGGGCACCAGGTTCAGCTTGATTGACGTCAGAACGGTTTTGTCACCGTAGCCGGCGCTGACGTTTTCCATGCGCAGCAGCGGGTTGGGCAGGCTTTCCGGCGTACGAAAGCTAAAATGAAACGGATTATCGACGTGGGCCGGGGCTATCAGCTCCATGCGTTCCAGCATTTTTATCCGGCTCTGGGCCTGCCTCGCCTTGGTGGCTTTAGCCTTGAACCGATCGATATAGCTTTTGAGGTGTGCGACCTTTTCCTGCTGGCTTTGGTACATCGCCTGCTGCTGAGCCAACCGGGTAGCTCGCTGGCGCTCAAAGGAGGAGTAGTTGCCGGTGTATTCAAACAGCTGCTGCTGTTCGATATGCAAAATCTTGTCGACAATCGGATCGAGGAAATCCCTGTCGTGCGAGATCAAAATCAGCGTGCCCTCATAGCTCTTTAGCCACTTTTCCAGCCAGATGACCGCATCGAGATCCAGATGGTTGGTGGGTTCGTCGAGCAGCAGCAGGTCGGAGCGGCATAGAAGCGCCTGCGCGAGGTTCAGGCGCATACGCCAGCCGCCGGAAAAGGCGCTGACGGGGTGCTGTAGCTGTTCCTGAGTGAAACCAAGGCCGTGCAGCAGGCTGGCGGCGCGGGACTGAATCGTCCAGGCCGAGATGGCGTCAAGCTGGCCGTGCAGCAGTGCAATGCGGTGGCCGTCGTTCTTCTCGTTCGCCTCGGCTAATTCTCTCTCCAAACGACGATATTCCCTGTCGCCGTCTATCACGTAGTCGAGCGCGGCGGTTTCCAGCGCGGGGGTTTCCTGATTGACCCAGGCCATCGACCAGTTTGTCGGCAGCGTTACGCTGCCGCCGTCAGCGGAAAGCTCACCCTTAAGCAACGAGAGCAGCGTAGACTTTCCACAGCCGTTTTTACCGACCAGTCCTACTTTCTGTCCTGGGTTAATCGTAGCGCTGGCGTTATCAAGCAGGACGTTGACGCCGCGGCGAATCTGTAGTGAAGAGAATAAAATCATAGCGATGGCTTTAGTTTTTTATCATAACCCGTTAAAGACGAGGCGCTTCGTCATCGGCGTGCTAAAAGGTGAAGTTGGACATGATTTTTGACGCTGTCATTCAAAAATTCGTTGTTTAACCCGGCAGGCCCGGCAGATATCATGACGTCCGGCTGGGCGTTTAGCCTTTTATCAAGCTACTCTAATTACATGACTAATTGCGTTATCAGCCCGACGCAGCGGCCGGCCAAGTATGCCTGTCGGCTTTCTGGAACGCCAGCGCTTCCTGCCGGGTATGGTAACGAAAATCCTTTGCGATGACGATTGCCCAGGGAGGTAAAATGTCGAATTTACCCACTACGCTTATCCTGTTTGCGCACCCCGAGCCGAGGAGCTCGGTCGCTAACCGTGCGCTGCTGAGGATTGCCAAAACCTTGGACAACGTGACGTTTCGCGATCTCTATGCCCACTATCCGGATTTTTTTATCAACGTGCAGCGCGAGCAGCAGCTGCTGCGAACGCATGACGTCATCGTGTTTCAGTTCCCTATTCACACCTACAGTTGCCCCGCGCTGATGAAAGAGTGGATAGACCGGGTGCTGAACCTACAGTTTGCCGGCAGCATTGGCGCAAATGAGCTTTCCGGCAAGCGGTTTCGACTGGTGGTAACGGCCGGCGCGGCGGAGAACAGCTACCGTTCGGATGGTTTGGTCGGCTTTTCTCTGCATGAGATCCTGCTGCCGTTTCGCATCATGGCGAAGGCCTGCGGCATGGAGTGGGTTGAGCCGATGATAGTCTACCGCGCCCGGCGTCAGGAGGAGAGCGAGCTTCAGCAGTTAGCCCTACAGTATGCTGAATGGTTGAGCCAGCCCGTTACGGAAAGGAGCGATGCGTAAATGGAAACGTCACCACAGCTTATCGCTGCCCTCATTTTTCTCGCCGTGGCCGTTTTGGCCGTTCCCGTTGCTCGTCGAATCGGCATTGGCGCCGTGCTCGGCTATTTGATCGCAGGGATTGCCATCGGCCCCTGGGGATTTCGGTTGATTAACGACGTCGATGAGATTTTGCACTTCTCTGAAATGGGCGTCGTTCTGCTGCTGTTCGTTATCGGGTTAGAGCTGAATCCCGCCAAGCTGTGGAAGATGAGAAAGCCCATTTTCGGCCTGGGAACGGCGCAGGTCTTAGTGACGACGGCGGTGATTTGCGCCCTGCTGCATTTTGCCGGCTTCGGCATTCCCGCCGCCGTTATCGGCGCGCTGGGGCTGTCGATGTCGTCTACGGCGATGGCGCTACAGCTAATGAAGGAAAAGGGGATGCGCGGCGACGGCGGTCAGTCCGGTTTTGCCGTACTGCTGTTTCAAGATATGGCCGTCGTGCCGGCGTTGGCGCTGGTGCCGATCCTGGCCGGAACGGGGAACGCCGACGCGGGCTGGATGGCGGTCTTAAGCAAAGTTTTGGGGCTGGTCGTCCTGGTTGTCGCCGGTCGCTATCTGCTGCGGCCGCTGTTTCGCTACGTGGCCTCTTCCGGCGTAAGAGAAGTGTTTACCGCGATGGCGCTACTGGTGGTGCTGGGGGCGGCGGTGCTAATGCAGGCGATCGGCTTTTCTATGGCGCTGGGCACCTTTTTGGCCGGCGTGCTGCTGGCTGAAAGCGAATATCAGCACGAACTGGAGGCGGCGATTGAGCCGTTTAAGGGGCTGCTGCTTGGGCTATTCTTTATCTCCGTCGGCATGGTGCTTAACTTGGGCGTGCTTTATGTCCATCTGCTGCAGGTGTTTCTCTGGGTTTGCGCATTGGTGGCAATAAAAGGCGCCGTTCTGTTTGGGCTGGCCTGCTTTTTCCGCATCAATCCTTCGGAACGGCTGCAGTTTTCTGCCGTGCTGAGCCAGGGGGGAGAGTTTGCGTTTGTTCTGTTCGCCGCCGCCAAGGCGCAGAATATTTTCAACGCGGAGCAGATCGCGCTGCTGCTGGTGGTGGTCACCGTATCCATGATGACAACGCCGCTGTTGATGCAGCTGGTGGACCGGATTTTGACCCGCCGTTATAACCGAACCGAAAGCGAGAAGGCGGAATCGGACGTTGAGGACGATGAGCCGCAGGTCATCGTGGTGGGATTTGGGCGCTTTGGTCAGGTTGTCGGTCGCCTTCTGATGGCCAATGAAATCCGCCTGACGGTGCTTGAACGCGACATTAGTCAGGTGAGCATTCTGCGGCGCAACGGCTATAAGGTCTACTACGGCGACGCCACCGAACTGGATCTGCTGCGAGCCGCCGGCGCGGAAAAGGCGAAAGCTATCGTTATCGCCAGCGACTTTCCGGATGAAACGATGGCGGTCGTGCACCTCTGTCAGCAACACTTTCCCAACCTGTCCATTCTGGCTCGAGCCCGTGGGCGAGTCGAAGCGCATGAGCTTCTGAGCGCGGGCGTGGAACTGTTTTCCCGAGAAACGTTTAACAGCGCGCTGGATCTTGGCCGCAAGGCGCTTATTGATTTAGGGATGCACCCTCATCAGGCCTATCGGGCGCAGCAGTATTTTAAGCGGCTGGATGAGAACATGCTGCGCGAGCTGATGCCCCTTCGGCAGGGGGACGTGAAGGAGGTATCGCGTCCGGTAGAGGCGCGGCGCGAACTGGAAAATCTGTTTCAGCGTGAAATGCAGCATGACAGCAAGCTGTCCGAAGGTTGGGATTTTGAAGACGACGTGCAGGAGTCTCGTAGCGACACGCTGGATTGAGGCGAGGCGCCTCGTATTCTTTTAATCAAAAGTCGACATCGTAGCGTTCGGTAATATAAAGTTGCTTAAATTTTTATCTCAATATGTACAGGACGCCGTTGATTTCAGCTACAATCAGCGGAATTTGAGTATCAACGGTAGGAGAAATCATGAAAGTAGCAAAAGACCTAGTGGTCAGCCTGGCCTATCAGGTTCGTACAGAAGACGGTGTGTTGGTTGATGAGTCTCCGGTGAGCGCACCGTTGGATTATCTGCATGGACATGGTTCTCTGATCGCCGGTTTGGAAAAGGCGCTGGAAAGTCACAACGTAGGCGATCGTTTTGACGTGTTTGTTTCCGCAAACGAAGCTTACGGCGACTATGACGAAGCGCTGGTTCAGCGCGTGCCGAAGGACGTCTTTATGGGCGTTGACGAACTGCAGGTAGGGATGCGCTTTCTGGCGGACACCGATCAGGGTCCAGTGCCGGTAGAAATTACCGAAGTAGAAGACGATCACGTTGTGGTTGACGGCAACCACATGCTGGCAGGCCAAAACCTGAACTTCAACGTTGAAGTCGTCGCCATTCGCGAAGCTACGGCTGAAGAGCTGGAGCACGGCCACGTTCACGGCGCGCACGGCCATGAAGAGGGCGGCTGCTGCGGCGGTCACGGCCACGGTGAAGGCGGTTGCTGCGGCGGCGGTGGTCATGACCACGATCACGACCACGGCGAAGGCGGCTGCGGCGGTCATGGAAAAGGCCACGGCGGTTGCGGCTGTAGCCACTAATCAGTTTGAATAGCAAAATGGCAGCTTTATAACGGCTGCCATTTTTTTAGCTTATTGCGCCGAATTTGGCGCTAATAATGCGGCGGCGGAGTTTCTTCCGCCTGCGAAGCGATCATGGAGGGCGCAGAGGCCTTCAGCTTGTCGCTAAGCAGTTTAAGCTGTTCCTGTAGTTTTAGGATTTCACGCTGTTGCAAAACGAGCGCCTGGTTGAGATCGTCGATAGTCGCTTCCTGAAATGCCTGCTTGCTTTCGAGCAGTTCAAGGCGTTCTAAGAGGTCGTTGTCTATCGTTTGCATATTATCTCCGGTGGATCGCAGTAGTTTAGAACAAAACGAATAACGCGATCGCCGCGTAGGGTCGTTCGTATTTTGCAAGAGTTTACTTATCATTCGCGCGAAGAAGAAGCGGAAGGTAGGGTAAGTTTTATTTCATTATGAAATACAAGGGATCGACACATGGCTTTTTTAAATAAAAAGGGAAGCGCGTTGGGCGCGCTTTTGCTGATAGCGCCGTCTTTCTACGCATTGGCCGAAGAGGCTCAGGCCCCGGCGAATGCCGCGGCATCATCTCCTGCTGAAGTACAGCAGGCGCCGGAAAGCGACACGGTAGCCGCGCCTGAGGCGGAAAAGCCGACGCAGGCCGCTCCGACTGCGGACGATAAGGCTGAAAGCTCCGCTCCGGCGCAGGCTGTAGAAAAAGACGGTAGTTTGCAAGAAGAAAGCGCTAAAGAAGAGAGCGTGAAAAAAGAAGCGCCGCCGGTGAATGCGCCAGCGGCGGGCGATGCCGAGAAAACCGCTTCCGCTGATGATGCCAAGTCAAGCACTGAAGTAAAAACCTCGCCTCTTCCCGCGATTACGTTTTCGTTAAACAGCGAAGAGCAGCGTCGCGCCTACGCCAGCGGCGTAACGCTTGCCCGCTATCTGCAGGAAAATATGGCGCACCAGCGCAAGCTGCACATTACTTTAGACCCGAACATCGTTCTGGCGGGGATCGTGGATACGTTCGGCAACGATATCAAGATGGATGATAACGCGGTTCGCCAGACAATGGCGGTGTTTGACGAACAGGTCAACGTGCTGAACAAGGCTAAAGCCGAGCAGGAGGCCGTGCGCGAGCGTGAAATGGGACAGGCCTTCTGGAGCGATTTCGAACGGCAGGACGGGGTTAAGAAAAGCCGTTCGGGCCTGCTGTACCGTATCGATAAGAAGAGCAGCGGCGCAGCGATTAGCGACAGCGACATTGTGGAAGTCGAGCTGACGGGAACGTTGGTTAACGGCACCGTGTTTGAAAAAACGGTGAATCCTATTCGATTAAAAGTGTCTGACGTGATACCGGCGCTACGCAGCGCCATTAAGCTGGCCGGCCGCGGCGGTGAAGCTCGGGTGGTTATCCCGCCTGAACAGGGATATGGCGCCAAGGGAGCTCAGCCGGGGATCCCTCCTTACGCGACGCTGATTTTTGATATCAAAGTATTACAGGTTACTTCGGGTAAAGGTAAATAGTCAGGAGAGAGGGGCGGCGCTGCGTTTTGAGCACAAGCGCCTTTCTGTTTGAATGCGTATGCGATGGTCTGTGCCGATATTTTGAATAAATTGACGTATACCATTGAATAAGAGCATATTTAGGTTTTCTTTGACGATGTTCAGACGTAAGCTATAGGGCAGCTGTCTTTC
This sequence comes from Leminorella grimontii, assembly GCF_039789245.1. Lineage (NCBI taxonomy): Bacteria > Pseudomonadati > Pseudomonadota > Gammaproteobacteria > Enterobacterales > Budviciaceae > Leminorella > Leminorella grimontii. The sequence continues at coordinate 416,780 of NZ_CP146357.1, forward strand.
TCATATTATGGCTTTACGCGTTTCCAGCACTGGAGAATAAAATGAAATCATTATTTAAAGTAACTCTGTTGACGGCTTCCATGGCTTTAGCCGCAGGGGCAATGGCCAATGAAGCGCCCGCCAAACCGGCGGCGCCGGCTGCGGCAGCGTCAACGGCGAAGTTTGAAAGTGAAGACAGCAAAGCGGCCTACGCTTTAGGCGCGTCTTTAGGTTCCTACATGGCCAGCTCTCTGAAAGATCAGGACAAGCTGGGCGTTGAGCTCGATCGCGCGCAGATTCAACTCGGTTTTAAAGACGCTTTTGACGGTAAGAGCAAGCTGTCCGAATCTGATATCGAGCAGGTTCTGCAGGCGTTTGAAGGCCGCGTGAAGGAAAAAGCGCACGCCAAAATGAAGGCTGAGGCAAAGGCAAACGAAGACAAGGGCACAGTCTATCGCGATAAGTATGCGAAAGAAGCGGGCGTGAAGAAAACCCAGTCCGGCCTGCTGTATAAAGTTGAGAAGGCGGGTAGCGGTGAAGCGCTGAAAGACAGTGATACCGTTGTGGTTAACTATAAGGGTACGCTGACTGACGGTACCGAGTTTGATAACTCTTATACCCGCGGCCAGCCGGCAACGTTTCAACTGGGCAACGTTATCCCAGGTTGGACCGAAGGCCTGAAGTACATTAAGAAGGGCGGCAAGATGACGATGGTTATCCCACCCGCGCTGGCCTATGGCGAGAATATGGTTCCCGGCATCCCGGTGAATTCTACGCTGGTGTTTGAAGTTGAGCTGCTGGACGTGAATCCGGTTGCCGCTGAGCCTGCCGCCGGCGCTGATAAAGCCGCCAAATAAGCTTCGCTGTAATAAAAAAACCGCATGAGAAATCCTGCGGTTTTTTCGTTAATTGAATTCTTACATTTTTTGTTAGACTAGGCCGCATCGATTAATAGAATTACGTCTCCAGGTTTTTCAGTCTGAGGACGAGTGTGGCGACGGCGTACACCTGGGCGTTAATTTATAAAGACGCCGTCTAAACGTATCGGAGAAGAGTAATGCCAAATTCGCAACTGTCCGGCGAATATGATGCGCTGGACGAAAAACCTTTTACCCCCGAAGACCACGATATTCTACGTTCTTATGAGTCTGTAGTTGACGGTTTGGCGATGCTGATTGGGCCCCACTGCGAGATAGTCTTACATTCTTTGGAGGATCTGAAATGTTCGGCTGTCCGTATTGCGAATGGAGAACATACCGGACGTAAAATTGGCTCGCCTATCACCGATATGGCGTTGAGAATGCTGCACGCGATGTCTCATGACGACACCAGCGTGTCCAAGGCCTACTTTACTCGCGCGAAAAGCGGCTCGTTGATGAAGTCGCTGACGATAGGGATCCGCAATAAAGACCGTCGGGTTATAGGGCTGCTGTGTATTAACATGAATCTGGACGTGCCTTTTTCCCAGATTATGCAAACCTTTATTCCTCCGCAGACGCAGGAAGTTCACTCAAACGTCAATTTTGCCTCTTCCGTCGACGATCTGGTTGCACAAACGCTGGAGCACAGCATTGAAGAGGTTAACGCCGATCGCGGTGTGTCTAACAATGCCAAAAACCGCCAGATCGTTTTGAACCTCTATGAAAAAGGCATTTTTGATATTAAAGACTCTATTAATCAGGTTGCCGACCGTTTGAATATTTCTAAACATACGGTTTATCTCTATATTCGCCAGTTCAAAAACGGCGATTTTTCCGGGGGAGAGCGGTGAGCCTACGTTATGCGCTGCTGGTCACCGGGCCGGCCTACGGCTGCCAGCAGGCGACCAGCGCATGGCAGTTCGCCAATGCTCTGATAAAGAAGGGCCACCGCCTTGAGAGCGTCTTTTTTTATCAAGAAGGCGTGCATAACGCCAACCGGCTGGTTTCTCCCGCCAGCGATGAGTTTGACCTTGTAAGGGCGTGGCGCGCGCTCTCCTTGCAGCACGGCGTTGCGCTGAACGTCTGCGTTGCCGCAGCGCTTCGGCGTGGGGTTATGGATGAGCAGGAAGCCGAAAGGCAAAGCCAAACGGCGGACAATCTTCAGCCGGGCTTTACGCTTAGCGGGCTGGGTGAGCTGGCGCAGGCCATGCTGACCGCCGATCGCATTATTCAGTTTTGAGCAGAGCCCATGAAAAAAATTGCGTTTGTATTTACTCAGGTTCCTCACGGCAGCGCTTCCGGTCGTGAAGGGCTGGACGCGGTTCTGGCAACGTCGGCGTTAACGGAAGATATCGGCCTGTTCTTTCTCTCTGACGGCGTGCTGCAACTTTTGCCGGAACAGAAGCCGGAGCTTATTTATTCTCGCAACTATATTGCTACCTTCGGCGTGCTGGAGCTTTATGACATCAACCGTCTGTACGTATGTAAAGCGTCGCTGGCGGAGCGCGGGATCGGCGTCGATGAAAAACTGATATTGGACGCCGAGCGGCTGTCGGGTGATGAAATGGCCGAAAGGCTGGCCGACTACGACGTAGTATTAACTTTCTGAGGTTTTTTCGTGCTGCATACGCTTTCCCACTCTTTTAGCCACGTTGATGCCGAAGCCCTGCTGCGCACTGTTAGCAGCGGCGATGCGCTGCTCTTTATTCAGGACGGCGTGGCTGGCGCGCTCGTAAAATCACCCAGTCTTGAGGCGATAATAGAAAAGGGCGTTGTTGTTTACGCGCTGCGTGAAGATCTGGAAGCCAGAGGGCTCCTTTCCCGAGTTGTTGGAGGGGTTATCGTTGTTGACTTCGCGGGGTTTGTTGATTTAAGCGTTTCCCATCGTTCGCAAATGGCGTGGTAGAGCGTTGGCCATGCGCGTCAATTATTCCTTTCATCTGCTCTGATAGCTGTATATTTCTTGACACATCCCGTCATCAGCCATAAAATTTTGCGTCCCTCAGTGTACCTTTGTGCTCTGGGGGGATTTATTACGTGTCTACGAAAGTAAAAAACCAGGAGCTTTTTTAATGGCAACAATTAATCAGCTGGTACGCAAGCCGCGCGCTATGAAGGTTGCAAAGAGCAACGTTCCCGCGCTGGAAGCATGCCCGCAAAAACGTGGCGTATGTACTCGCGTATATACCACCACTCCGAAAAAACCAAACTCTGCATTGCGTAAAGTTTGTCGTGTACGTTTAACCAACGGTTTTGAAGTTTCTTCATACATCGGTGGTGAAGGGCACAACCTTCAGGAGCACTCCGTGATCCTGATCCGCGGCGGTCGTGTTAAGGACCTGCCGGGTGTGCGTTACCATACCGTTCGCGGTGCGCTGGACTGCTCAGGCGTTAAAGACCGTAAGCAGGCCCGCTCCAAGTACGGCGTGAAGAAGCCAAAGGCTTAATGGTTACCCGTTAAGTAAGGCCAAACATTTTTAACTTAATGTCAAAATAAACTCATCGAGTTTTGGACAATCCTGAATCAATAACGGAGTATTCCCATGCCACGTCGTCGTGTTATAGGTCAGCGTAAAATTCTGCCGGACCCGAAGTTCGGATCGGATCTGCTGGCTAAATTTGTAAATATCTTAATGGTAGACGGTAAGAAATCTACCGCAGAAGCTATCGTTTATAATGCTCTTGAGACGCTGGCTCAGCGCTCAGGTAAAAGTGAACTTGAAGCTTTTGAAATTGCCCTGGACAACGTAAGACCAACTGTAGAAGTTAAGTCTCGTCGTGTTGGTGGTTCTACTTATCAGGTACCGGTTGAAGTTCGCCCGGTTCGCCGTAACGCGCTTGCCATGCGCTGGATTGTAGATGCTGCCCGTAAACGCGGTGATAAATCCATGGCTTTACGCTTGGCGAATGAACTGTCTGACGCTGCGGAAAACAAAGGTACCGCAGTTAAGAAGCGTGAAGACGTTCACCGCATGGCTGAAGCCAACAAGGCGTTCGCTCACTATCGCTGGTAATTTTTCCCGATAGTCATGCTAATCATCATGCGGGCGCTTTTTACGTGACCCGCATGGGTTATCTGAAGAACGACCTAGTAATCGAGGAATAAAATGGCTCGTACAACCCCTATTGAGCGTTACCGTAATATCGGTATCAGTGCTCACATTGACGCCGGTAAAACAACGACTACAGAGCGTATTCTGTTTTACACCGGTGTAAACCATAAGATCGGTGAAGTTCACGACGGCGCTGCGACGATGGACTGGATGGAACAGGAGCAGGAGCGTGGTATCACCATCACCTCAGCTGCGACTACCGCATTCTGGTCCGGTATGGCTAAGCAGTTTGAAGCGCACCGCGTCAACATCATCGACACCCCGGGGCACGTTGACTTCACCATCGAAGTAGAGCGCTCGATGCGCGTGCTTGACGGCGCTGTCATGGTTTATTGTGCCGTCGGCGGCGTTCAGCCTCAGTCTGAAACCGTTTGGCGTCAGGCTAACAAATATAAAGTTCCACGCATCGCGTTCGTTAACAAAATGGACCGCATGGGTGCTAACTTCCTGCGCGTAGTTGAGCAGTTGAAAACTCGTCTGGCTGCTAACGCAGTGCCAATTCAGCTGCCTATCGGCGCTGAAGACAACTTTACCGGCGTTGTTGACCTGATCAAAATGAAGGCCATCAACTGGAATGACGCCGATCAGGGCGTAACCTTCGAATACGAAGATGTTCCTGCCGGAATGCAGGCGCTTGCCGAAGAATGGCGTCAAAATCTGGTCGAGTCTGCGGCTGAAGCATCAGAAGACCTGATGGACAAGTATTTGGGCGGCGAAGAGCTGACTGAAGAAGAGATCAAAAAAGCGCTGCGTCAACGCGTTTTGAACAATGAAATCATTCTGGTTACCTGTGGTTCTGCGTTCAAAAACAAAGGCGTTCAGGCGATGCTGGATGCGGTTATCGAATACCTGCCGGCGCCGACTGACGTTCCTGCTATCAACGGCGTTCAAACCGACGGTGAAACGCACGACGAACGTCATCCTAGCGATGACGAGCCGTTTGCTGCGCTGGCGTTTAAAATCGCGACAGACCCGTTCGTGGGCAACCTGACGTTCTTCCGCGTTTATTCCGGCGTGGTTAACTCAGGCGATACCGTTCTGAACGCAGTGAAGGACAAGAGAGAACGCTTTGGCCGTATCGTTCAGATGCACGCCAACAAGCGTGAAGAAATTAAAGAAGTTCGTGCCGGCGACATCGCCGCTGCGATCGGTCTGAAAGACGTAACTACGGGTGACACCCTGTGTGACCAAGCTAAACCGATTATCCTGGAACGCATGGAGTTCCCTGAGCCGGTTATCGCTGTAGCCGTTGAGCCGAAAACCAAGGTCGACCAGGAAAAAATGGGCATCGCTCTGGGCCGTCTGGCTCAGGAAGACCCGTCTTTCCGCGTTCAAACTGACGAAGAGTCAGGCCAGACCATCATTTCCGGCATGGGCGAGCTTCACCTGGACATCATCGTCGACCGTATGCGTCGCGAGTTCAACGTAGAAGCTAACGTCGGTAAGCCTCAGGTTGCCTATCGTGAAACTATCCGCCAGACGGTGACGGATGTTCAAGGTAAGCATGCCAAGCAGTCAGGTGGTCGCGGTCAGTACGGTGACGTCGTTATCGACATGTCTCCGCTGGAACCAGGCGGCGTGGGCTACGAATTTGTCAACGACATCAAGGGCGGCGTCATTCCTGGCGAATTTATCCCTGCCGTTGACAAAGGTATTCGGGAACAGCTGAAGTCTGGTCCGTTAGCTGGCTATCCGGTAGTTGATATCAAGGTGCGTCTGCACTATGGTTCTTACCATGACGTCGACTCTTCTGAACTGGCGTTTAAACTGGCCGCGTCAATTGCCTTTAAAGAAGGCTTTATGAAGGCGAAGCCGGTTCTGCTTGAGCCTATCATGAAGGTTGAAGTTGAGACTCCGGAAGACTACATGGGTGATGTTATCGGTGACCTGAACCGTCGCCGCGGCATGATCGATGGTATGGAAGATACCGCAACCGGTAAAACCGTTCGCGCACAGGTTCCACTGTCCGAAATGTTTGGTTATGCTACCGACCTGCGTTCACAAACTCAGGGTCGCGCTTCATACTCCATGGAGTTCCTGAAGTACAGCGAAGCACCGAATAACGTTGCTACCGCAATTATCGAATCTCGCAAGGCTAAGTAAGCCTTAACGGGTATTAAATGTATATTCCGCCCCCTTTTTAAGGGGGCAGTGTAAAGGAAGAAAATCGTGTCTAAAGAAAAATTTGAACGTACAAAACCGCACGTTAACGTCGGTACTATCGGCCACGTTGACCACGGTAAAACTACGCTGACGGCTGCAATCACCACCGTTTTGGCTAAGACCTACGGCGGTAACGCTCGCGCATTCGACCAAATCGACAACGCGCCGGAAGAAAAGGCTCGCGGTATCACCATCAACACTTCTCACGTTGAATACGACACCCCGACTCGCCACTACGCGCACGTTGACTGCCCGGGGCACGCCGACTACGTTAAGAACATGATCACCGGCGCCGCTCAGATGGACGGTGCAATTCTGGTAGTAGCAGCGACTGACGGCCCGATGCCTCAGACTCGCGAGCACATCCTGCTGGGTCGTCAGGTAGGCGTTCCGTACATCATCGTATTCCTGAACAAGTGCGATATGGTTGATGACGAAGAGCTGCTGGAGCTGGTTGAGATGGAAGTTCGCGAACTGCTGTCTCAGTACGACTTCCCGGGCGACGACACGCCGGTAGTCCGCGGTTCAGCGCTGAAAGCGCTGGAAGGCGAAGCCGAGTGGGAAGCGAAAATCATCGAGCTGGCAGGCCATCTGGATACTTATATCCCAGAACCTGAGCGTGCGATTGACAAGCCGTTCCTGCTGCCGATCGAAGACGTATTCTCTATCTCCGGCCGTGGTACCGTTGTTACCGGTCGTGTAGAGCGCGGCATCATCAAAGTCGGTGAAGAAGTGGAAATCGTCGGTATCAAAGATACCACCAAGACCACCTGTACCGGCGTTGAAATGTTCCGTAAGCTGCTGGACGAAGGCCGTGCGGGCGAGAACGTGGGCGTTCTGCTGCGCGGTACCAAGCGTGACGAAATCGAACGTGGTCAAGTTCTGGCCAAGCCGGGCACCATCACTCCTCACACCCAGTTCGTGTCAGAAGTGTATATCCTGAGCAAGGATGAAGGCGGCCGTCATACTCCGTTCTTCAAAGGCTACCGTCCTCAGTTCTACTTCCGTACGACTGACGTAACTGGCACCATCGAACTGCCGGAAGGCGTAGAGATGGTAATGCCAGGCGACAACATTCAGATGACCGTAAGTCTGATTGCGCCGATCGCAATGGACGAAGGTCTGCGCTTCGCAATCCGCGAAGGCGGCCGTACCGTTGGTGCGGGCGTTGTTGCCAAGATCGTTAAGTAATTTATTTTACTTGAAGATTAGAAAAGGGCGCTTCGGCGCCCTTTTTGCTGCCTGAAATATGTCTACCCGTTCCGCAGTAGGTAATTAATTCTACATAGCACTTGCGATGTGGGCGTAAATCTGTACAATGCTCAGGCCTGCATCGCATGTCGGTGCGGTACGGTGTTCAATTGAGCGCCGTGTCCACGACGCTTTTCGTTATGCCAAGTGGCAACAATACTCCCGATATGGGGGTTATATGAAGAACGATTACACTCCCCCATCAATCGAAATGGGTGCGAGTAGTAATTTTTTACGTTTATAAAACAATTGGAGCTCTGGTCTCATGCAGAACCAAAGAATCCGTATCCGCCTGAAAGCGTTTGATCATCGTCTGATCGACCAGTCAACCGCGGAAATCGTCGAGACTGCTAAGCGCACTGGCGCTCAAGTACGTGGTCCGATCCCACTGCCAACCCGCAAAGAGCGTTTTACCGTTCTGATCTCTCCGCACGTTAACAAAGACGCGCGCGATCAGTACGAAATTCGTACTCATAAGCGTTTGGTTGACATCGTTGAGCCAACTGAAAAGACGGTTGATGCTCTGATGCGTCTGGATCTGGCTGCCGGTGTTGACGTGCAGATCAGCCTGGGTTAATCAGGTCATTGAGCGATTGAGAGGTTGAAACAATGATTGGTTTAGTCGGACGTAAAGTAGGAATGACCCGTATCTTCACCGAAGAGGGTGTGTCTATTCCTGTTACTGTTATCGAAATTGAAGCGAACCGCGTTACTCAGGTTAAAGATCTGGCTAACGATGGATACCGTGCCGTACAAGTAACTACCGGTAGCAAAAAAGCTAACCGCGTTCTTAAGCCGGAAGCGGGTCATTTCGCTAAAGCTGGCGTTACTGCCGGTCGTGGTCTGTGGGAATTCCGTCTGAACGACGGTGAAGAATTCGCCGCTGGCCAAGAAATTAACGTTGATATCTTTGCCGACGTTAAGAAAGTTGACGTTACCGGGACTTCTAAAGGTAAGGGCTTCGCTGGTACTACTAAGCGTTGGAACTTCCGTACTCAGGACGCTACCCACGGTAACTCTTTGTCACATCGCGGTCACGGTTCTATCGGTCAGAACCAGACGCCGGGTAAAGTGTTCAAAGGTAAGAAAATGGCAGGCCACCTGGGTGATGAGCGCGTAACCGTTCAAAGCCTGGAAGTAGTTCGTGTTGACGCTGAGCGCAACCTGCTGCTGGTTAAAGGCGCTGTTCCTGGGGCTACCGGTAGCGATCTGATCGTTAAACCGGCTGTGAAGGCGTAACGTCGAGGAGATAGGAATGGAATTGGTAATTAAAGACGCGCCTGGCGCGCTGACTGTTTCCGAAACTACCTTCGGACGTGATTTTAATGAAGCTCTGGTTCACCAGGTTGTTGTTGCTTATGCAGCGGCAGCTCGTCAGGGAACCCGTGCTCAGAAAACCCGCGCTGAAGTAACCGGTTCAGGTAAAAAGCCGTGGCGCCAAAAAGGCACCGGCCGTGCACGCTCTGGCTCAATCAAGAGCCCGATCTGGCGTTCTGGTGGCGTAACGTTCGCCGCTCGTCCGCAAGATCACAGCCAGAAAGTGAACAAAAAGATGTACCGCGGTGCACTGAAGTGCATTCTGTCTGAGCTGGTACGTCAAGAGCGTCTGATTGTTGTTGAGAAGTTCACTGTAGAAGCACCGAAAACCAAGCTGCTGGTACAGAAATTGAAAGAAATGGATCTGGATGACGTACTGATCGTGACCAGCGAAGTCGAACCGAACCTGTACCTGGCTGCAGGCAACCTGCACAAGGTTGACGTTCGCGACGTAGCCGGTATCGACCCGTTCAGCCTGATCGCTTTCGATAAAGTGGTGATGACTGCTGATGCTGTGAAGCAAGTAGAGGAGATGCTGGCATGATCCGTGAAGAACGCCTGCTGAAAGTCCTGCGCGCACCACACGTTTCTGAAAAAGCCTCTGGCGCAATGGAAAAGCACAATACTATCGTGCTGAAAGTTGCTAAAGATGCGACAAAAGCGGAAGTGAAAGCTGCCGTTCAGAAGCTGTTTGAGGTTGAAGTCAATGACGTTCGCACCCTGATCGTTAAGGGTAAAGTGAAGCGTCATGGTCAGCGTGTTGGTCGTCGTAGCGACTGGAAAAAAGCTTACGTCACGTTAAAAGAAGGCCAGAATCTGGACTTCATTGGCGGCGCAGAGTAAGCGGAGGATTGAAATACCATGGCAATTGTTAAGTGTAAGCCAACGTCTCCGGGTCGTCGCCACGTCGTTAAAGTGGTTAACCCTGAGCTGCACAAGGGCAAACCTTATGCCCCATTGCTGGAAAAGAACAGCAAAACAGGTGGCCGTAATAACAATGGCCGTATCACCACTCGCCACATTGGTGGCGGTCATAAGCAGCACTATCGTTTAGTTGACTTTAAGCGCAACAAAGACGGTATCGCAGCTGTTGTTGAGCGTCTTGAATACGATCCGAACCGTTCCGCGAATATCGCGCTGGTTCTGTATAAAGACGGCGAACGCCGTTATATTCTTGCGCCCAAAGGCCTGAAGGCCGGTGACCAAATCCAATCCGGTGTTGATGCAGCCATTAAGGTAGGTAACTGCCTGCCGATGCGCAACATTCCCGTTGGTTCTACGGTTCACAACGTTGAAATGAAACCAGGTAAAGGCGGCCAAATGGCTCGCTCTGCCGGCGGTTACGTTCAAATCGTTGCCCGTGAAGGTTCTTACGTCACTATCCGTCTTCGTTCCGGCGAAATGCGTAAAGTGCTTGCTGACTGCCGCGCCACCTTAGGTGAAGTAGGCAACTCTGAGCACATGCTGCGCGTACTGGGTAAAGCTGGCGCCAGCCGTTGGCGCGGTATTCGTCCGACCGTTCGCGGTACGGCGATGAACCCGGTAGACCACCCGCACGGTGGTGGTGAAGGTCGTAACTTTGGTAAGCACCCGGTTACTCCGTGGGGCGTACAGACCAAGGGTAAGAAGACTCGTAGCAACAAGCGTACCGATCAATTCATCGTACGTCGCCGTAGTAAAAAATAATTAGAGGATAAGCCATGCCACGTTCTCTCAAGAAAGGTCCATTTATTGACCTGCACTTGCTGAAGAAGGTAGAGAAAGCGGTGGAAAGCGGAGACAAAAAGCCTGTTAAGACTTGGTCCCGTCGTTCAACGATCTTTCCAAATATGATCGGTTTGACCATCGCTGTCCATAATGGTCGTCAGCACGTACCAGTCTTTGTAACCGACGAAATGGTCGGCCACAAGCTGGGCGAATTCGCGCCGACTCGTACTTATCGCGGCCACGCGGCTGATAAAAAAGCCAAGAAGAAATAAGTAGGAGGAAGAGATGGAAACTATCGCTAAACATCGCCACGCTCGTTCTTCTGCACAGAAGGTTCGCTTAGTCGCTGACCTGATTCGCGGTAAGAAAGTGTCGCAAGCTCTGGAAATTTTAACCTACACCAACAAGAAAGCTGCTGAGTTGGTTAAAAAAGTACTTGAGTCTGCCATTGCAAACGCAGAACACAACGATGGCGCTGACATTGATGATCTGAAAGTCGCCAAGATTTTTGTCGACGAAGGTCCTAGCATGAAGCGCATTATGCCTCGTGCAAAAGGCCGTGCAGATCGCATCCTGAAGCGCACCAGCCACATCACTGTGGTTGTGTCCGATCGCTGAGACTCTGGAGAATAGCAATGGGTCAGAAAGTACATCCGAATGGTATTCGACTGGGTATTGTTAAGTCTTGGAACTCTACCTGGTACGCCAATACCAAAGAATTCGCTGATAACCTGGACAGCGACTTTAAAGTTCGCCAGTTCCTGAACAAAGAACTGGATAAAGCTTCCGTTTCTCGCATCGTTATCGAGCGTCCCGCCAAGAGCATCCGTGTGACTATTCACACCGCTCGCCCGGGCATCGTTATCGGCAAGAAAGGGGAAGACGTAGAAAAGCTGCGTAACGCTGTGGCGTCTATCGCCGGCGTGCCTGCGCAAATCAATATCGCCGAAGTTCGTAAACCAGAACTGGACGCAAAGCTGGTTGCTGACAGCATCACTTCTCAACTGGAGCGTCGCGTGATGTTCCGTCGTGCGATGAAGCGTGCCGTTCAGAACGCAATGCGTATTGGCGCTAAAGGTATCAAAGTGGAAGTCAGTGGCCGTTTAGGCGGCGCTGAGATCGCGCGTACCGAATGGTACCGTGAGGGTCGCGTTCCGTTGCACACTCTGCGTGCGGATATCGACTATAACACTTCTGAAGCGCACACCACTTATGGTGTAATCGGCGTTAAAGTGTGGATCTTCAAAGGTGAGATCTTGGGTGGTATGGCTGCAGTTGAACAACCGGAAAAACCGGCTGCTCAACCTAAAAAGCAGCAGCGTAAAGGCCGTAAATAAGGAGCGTCGCTGATGTTACAACCAAAGCGTACAAAATTCCGTAAAGTGCACAAGGGCCGCAACCGTGGTCTGGCTGCCGGTGCGGATGTGAGCTTCGGCACTTTCGGTCTGAAAGCTGTTGGCCGCGGTCGTCTGACTGCTCGCCAAATCGAGGCGGCACGTCGTGCCATGACACGTGCAGTTAAGCGTCAAGGTAAAATCTGGATTCGCGTATTCCCAGACAAACCTATCACAGAAAAGCCGCTTGAAGTTCGTATGGGTAAAGGTAAGGGTAACGTAGAATACTGGGTAGCCCTTATTCAACCGGGTAAAGTCCTGTATGAAATGGACGGCGTTCCGGAAGAAATCGCCCGCGAAGCGTTCAAGCTGGCAGCAGCAAAACTGCCGATTAAAACCACCTTTGTAACTAAGACGGTGATGTAATGAAAGCAAAAGAGCTGCGTGAAAAAAGTGTTGAAGAGCTGAACACTGAGCTGCTTAACCTGCTGCGTGAGCAGTTTAACCTGCGCATGCAAGCGGCGAGCGGCCAGCTGCAACAGTCTCACCTGTTGAAGCAAGTGCGTCGTAACGTTGCACGTGTGAAAACTTTACTGACTGAGAAGGCGGGTGCGTAATGACTGATAAAATCCGTACTTTGCAAGGTCGTGTTGTTAGCGACAAGATGGAGAAATCCCTTGTTGTAGCGATTGAGCGTATGGTGAAGCACCCGGTATATGGTAAGTTCATCAAACGTACGACTAAGCTGCACGTACATGACGAGAACAATGAATGTGGAATCGGCGATCTGGTGGAAATCACTGAATGCCGTCCGCTGTCTAAGACTAAGTCTTGGACGCTTGTTCGAGTTGTAGAGAAAGCGGTTCTGTAATAAAGTATCGCTTTCCTCATAAGATAAACGGCTCAGTTAATGGGCCGTTTATTTTTTCTACCCAACGTCGGTAAGCGGTGGTATAATGCCGCGCCCTGATGTATGGGGGATTTTAAACGACCCGTGAGGGTCCTAAGTAGTTGACATTAGCGGAGCACTAAGATGATCCAAGAACAGACTATGCTGACCGTCGCTGACAACTCCGGCGCGCGTAGCGTAATGTGTATCAAGGTTCTGGGTGGATCGCACCGTCGCTACGCTGGCGTGGGCGACATCATCAAAATTACCATCAAGGAAGCAATTCCTCGCGGTAAGGTTAAAAAAGGTGATGTCCTCAAGGCGGTAGTGGTGCGCACCAGAAAGGGTGTTCGTCGCCCTGACGGATCTGTCGTTCGCTTCGATCGCAATGCTTGTGTGTTGTTAAACAACAACAGCGAGCAGCCGATCGGTACGCGTATTTTCGGGCCGGTGACTCGTGAACTTCGTTCTGAAAAGTTCATGAAAATCATCTCATTAGCGCCAGAAGTACTGTAAGGAGCGAACCATGGCAGCGAAAATCCGTCGTGATGACGAAGTTATCGTGTTAACCGGTAAAGATAAAGGTAAGCGCGGTAAAGTTAAGAGTGTCCTGTCTTCCAGTAAGATTGTTGTTGAAGGTATCAACCTGGTTAAGAAACATCAGAAGCCTGTACCGGCTCTGAACCAACCGGGTGGCATCGTTGAAAAAGAAGCTGCAATTCAGGTTTCTAACGTTGCAATCTACAATGCATCTACAGGCAAGGCTGACCGTGTAGGCTTTCGTTTTGAAGACGGCAAAAAAGTCCGTTTCTTCAAATCTAATAGCGAAACTATTAAGTAAGTTGGAGTAGTTACGATGGCGAAACTGCATGATTACTACAAAGAACAGGTAGTAAATAAACTGGTAGAACAGTTTGGCTACAAATCTGTCATGCAAGTCCCTCGGGTCGAGAAGATTACCCTCAACATGGGTGTTGGTGAAGCGATCACTGACAAGAAACTGCTGGATAATGCAGCAGCTGACTTGGCAGCGATTTCCGGTCAAAAGCCGCTTGTCACCAAAGCCCGTAAATCTGTTGCAGGCTTCAAAATCCGTCAAGGGTATCCGATCGGCTGTAAAGTAACCCTGCGTGGCGAACGTATGTGGGAATTCTTAGAGCGACTGATCTCTATTGCTGTACCTCGAATCCGTGACTTCCGTGGCCTAAGCGCCAAGTCATTTGATGGCCGTGGTAACTACAGCATGGGCGTGCGTGAGCAGATCATCTTCCCAGAAATCGACTATGACAAAGTCGATCGTGTACGTGGTTTGGACATTACCATCACCACTTCCGCGAAATCTGACGAAGAAGGCCGCGCTCTGCTGGCTGCCTTTAACTTCCCGTTCCGCAAGTAAGGTAGGGTTGACTCATGGCTAAGCAATCAATGAAAGCACGCGAAGTTAAGCGTGTAAAATTGGCTGATAAGTTCTTCGCTAAGCGCGCTGAACTGAAAGCAATCATCTCTGATGTGAACGCATCTGACGAAGACCGTTGGAATGCAGTGCTCAAGCTGCAAACGCTTCCTCGTGATTCCAGCCCAAGTCGTCAACGTAACCGTTGTCGTCAAACAGGTCGTCCTCACGGCGTCCTGCGTAAGTTTGGGTTAAGCCGTATTAAGGTCCGTGAAGCCGCTATGCGCGGTGAGATCCCGGGTCTGAAGAAGGCTAGTTGGTAATTTCACCATTGAATCACGGGAGTAAAGACAGATGAGCATGCAAGATCCGATCGCGGATATGCTGACCCGTATTAGAAACGGTCAGGCCGCGAACAAAGTTGCGGTCACTATGCCTTCCTCCAAGCTTAAAGTGGCTATTGCCAATGTGCTGAAGGAAGAAGGCTATATCGAAGAATATAAAGTTGTTGGCGACACCAAGCCCGAACTGGAACTCGTACTGAAGTACTTCCAGGGCGCGCCGGTCGTAGAAAGCATCCAGCGTGTAAGCCGCCCTGGTCTGCGCATCTATAAGAAAAAAGATGAGCTGCCAAAAGTTATGGCCGGTTTAGGTATCGCTGTTGTTTCTACCTCTAAAGGTGTTATGACCGATCGTGCAGCTCGCCAGGCAGGTCTTGGTGGCGAGATTCTCTGCTACGTAGCTTAATCAGGAGGAAAAAATGTCACGTGTTGCTAAAGCACCCGTCGTTATTCCTGCTGGTGTAGAGGTAAAACTCAACGGTCAGGCTATAACAATTAAAGGTAAAAACGGCGAGCTGTCGCGTACAGTCCATGACGCCGTCGAAGTTAAGCAGGATAACGGTGCGTTAACGTTCGCTCCTCGCGAAGGTTTCGCTAACGGGTGGGCCCAAGCTGGTACCGCTCGCGCCCTGATTAACGGAATGGTTGTCGGTGTTACTGAAGGCTTCACTAAGAAGCTACAGCTGGTAGGCGTAGGCTACCGCGCAGCGATTAAGGGTAATGCAGTAAGCCTGGCATTAGGCTTCTCTCACCCCGTTGAGCATGTTCTGCCTGCAGGCATCACTGCTGAATGCCCGAGCCAAACTGAAATCGTACTGAAAGGTGCCGATAAGCAGTTAATTGGTCAGGTGGCTGCAGATTTGCGTGCCTACCGTCGTCCTGAGCCTTACAAAGGCAAGGGTGTCCGTTACGCCGACGAAGTCGTGCGTACCAAAGAGGCTAAGAAGAAGTAAGGTAACACTATGGATAAGAAAGCAGCTCGTATCCGTCGTGCGACCCGCGCACGTCGTAAGATTAAAGAACTGTGTGCGACTCGCCTGGTGGTTCACCGTACTCCGCGCCACATTTACGCACAGGTTATCGCACCGAACGGTTCTGAAGTTCTGGTTGCAGCCTCTACCGTAGAGAAGGCGATTGCAGAGCAAGTGAAATATACCGGAAACAAAGACGCTGCCGCATTAGTGGGTAAAGCTATTGCAGAGCGCGCGTTGGCGAAAGAGATCTCTAAGGTGTCTTTTGACCGTTCTGGTTTCCAATATCATGGTCGAGTCCAGGCGCTGGCAGATGCTGCCCGCGAAGCTGGCCTTCAGTTCTAAGGTAGGGGTGTAAGATGTCTCACATCGAAAAACAGGCTGGAGAACTGCAGGAAAAGCTGATCGCGGTAAATCGCGTATCTAAAACCGTTAAGGGTGGCCGTATTTTCAGCTTCACCGCACTGACTGTAGTGGGTGATGGCAACGGTCGCGTAGGTTTTGGTTACGGTAAAGCGCGTGAAGTTCCAGCAGCGATTCAGAAGGCGATGGAAAAAGCCCGTCGCAATATGATCAACGTTGCACTGAATGGCGGTACTCTGCAGCATCCGGTTAAGGGTGTTCACACGGGTTCTCGCGTGTTCATGCAGCCGGCATTTGAAGGTACCGGTATTATCGCCGGCGGTGCAATGCGCGCCGTTCTGGAAGTCGCCGGAGTACGTAACGTATTGGCTAAAGCCTATGGTTCTACTAACCCGATCAACGTGGTTCGTGCAACTATGGACGCTTTGGAAAATATGAAGTCTCCTGAGATGGTCGCCGCTAAGCGTGGCAAGACCGTCGAAGACATTCTGGGGTAATCAGCAATGGCAAAGACTATCAAAATTACTCAAGTTCGCAGCTCAATCGGCCGTCTGCCTAAGCATAAGGCAACGCTGGTCGGTTTAGGTCTGCGTCGTATCGGTCACACTGTAGAACGCGAGGATACT
The DNA here is from genome assembly GCF_039789245.1 of Leminorella grimontii. Classification (NCBI taxonomy): domain Bacteria; kingdom Pseudomonadati; phylum Pseudomonadota; class Gammaproteobacteria; order Enterobacterales; family Budviciaceae; genus Leminorella; species Leminorella grimontii. Next base: position 433,147 of record NZ_CP146357.1, read on the forward strand.
CCTGCCGTTCGCGGTATGATTAATCGTATTTCCTATATGCTTAAAGTGGAGGAGTAAGAGATGCGTTTAAATACTCTGGCTCCGGGCGAAGGCTCAAAACACGCTCCTAAGCGTTTAGGTCGCGGTATCGGTTCTGGTCTGGGTAAAACCAGCGGCCGTGGTCACAAAGGTCAGAAGTCTCGTTCTGGCGGTGGCGTACGTCGCGGGTTTGAAGGCGGCCAGATGCCTTTATACCGTCGTTTACCGAAGTTCGGTTTCACTTCTCGCAAGGCGATGGTGACGGCAGAAGTTCGTCTGTCCGATCTGGCCCGCGTTGAAGGCGACGTGATTGACCTGAACGTGCTGAAAGCGGCTAACGTTGTCGGTATCGAGATTGAGTTTGCGAAAGTTATGCTTTCCGGCGAAATCAAGCGTCCGGTTACCGTTCGCGGTCTGCGCGTATCTAAAGGTGCTCGCGCTGCGATTGAAGCCGCTGGCGGGAAAATTGAGGAATAAGTAGCAGATGGCTAAGCAACCAGGATTAGATTTTCAAAGTGCGAAAGGCGGTATAGGCGAGCTCAAGCGCAGACTGTTGTTTGTGGTTGGTGCTTTGATCGTTTTCCGCATCGGCTCTTTTATTCCGATCCCTGGTATTGACGCCACTGTGCTTGCCAAGTTACTCGAGCAGCAAAGAGGGACCATCATTGACATGTTCAACATGTTCTCTGGTGGCGCCCTCAGTCGTGCCTCTGTCTTTGCGCTGGGCATTATGCCGTACATTTCTGCCTCTATTATCGTGCAGCTGCTGACTGTGGTTCATCCAAAGTTAGCCGAGCTGAAAAAAGAGGGAGAGTCTGGCCGTCGCAAGATTAGCCAGTACACGCGTTATGGCACGTTAGTTCTGGCCATATTCCAATCAATCGGTATTGCTACCGGTTTACCGAATATGGGAATGCCTGGCCTGGTGATTAACCCGGGCTTTGCGTTTTACTTTACTGCGGTTGTGAGTCTGGTTACGGGAACCATGTTCCTGATGTGGCTGGGTGAGCAAGTGACTGAGCGGGGTATCGGAAACGGTATTTCGATCATCATTTTCGCCGGTATCGTAGCGGGGCTGCCTACCGCAATTGGGCAGACTATCGAGGATGCTCGGCAGGGTGAGCTACATGTTCTTCTGCTACTGTTGGTTGCTGTTTTAGTATTCGCAGTAACGTTCTTTGTTGTGTTTGTTGAACGTGGTCAGCGTCGTATCGTCGTTAACTACGCCAAGCGCCAGCAGGGGCGTCGCGTATACGCAGCTCAGAGCACTCACTTACCGTTGAAAGTAAACATGGCGGGCGTTATTCCTGCAATTTTTGCTTCAAGTATCATTCTGTTCCCGGCAACTATTGCTTCGTGGTTCGGCGGTGGTACCGGTTGGGGCTGGTTGACAACAATTTCTATGAATTTGCAACCCGGTCAACCGCTTTATGTGTTACTCTATGCGGCCGCAATCATATTCTTCTGTTTCTTCTATACGGCGTTGGTCTTCAACCCTCGTGAAACAGCGGATAACCTGAAGAAGTCCGGTGCGTTTGTACCAGGGATTCGTCCGGGAGAGCAAACGGCTAAATACATTGATAAAGTAATGACTCGTCTGACTTTCGTCGGCGCGATGTACATTACCTTTATCTGCCTGATCCCGGAGTTCATGCGTGATGCGATGAAAGTACCCTTTAACTTTGGCGGTACTTCTCTGTTGATTGTCGTCGTCGTCATCATGGACTTTATGGCTCAAGTGCAAACTCTGATGATGTCAAGTCAGTACGAGTCTGCATTGAAGAAAGCAAACCTGAAAGGCTACGGCCGTTAATTCGGGCTAGCTTGAGAAGTTACGGAGAGTTAAAATGAAAGTTCGTGCTTCCGTCAAGAAACTGTGCCGCAACTGCAAAATCATCAAGCGCCACGGCATCGTGCGCGTGATTTGCGTTGAAGCAAAGCATAAGCAGCGTCAAGGCTGATTTAAGCTTTTAGCATTTTTTTCTTGCAAAGTATGGTTGAGCTGGCTAGATTAGCCAGCCAATCTTTTGTTGTGTAACCACAGCACTATTTGAGTATCCTGAAAACGGGCTTTTCAGAGTAGTGCTGTGATATTAAATTGTAGGAGTGCATAGTGGCCCGTATAGCAGGCATTAACATTCCTGATCACAAACATACCGTTATTGCATTAACTGCGATCTTCGGCATCGGCAAAACCCGCTCACAGGCTATCTGTAAAGCGTCTGGTATTGCCGAAAATGTTAAGATCAGTGAACTGTCTGAAGAGCAAATTGACACACTGCGTGACGAAGTTGCCAAGTACACCGTCGAAGGCGATCTGCGTCGTGAAGTTACCATGAGCATCAAGCGTCTGATGGACCTTGGTTGTTACCGTGGTATGCGTCATCGTCGCGGTCTCCCGGTTCGCGGTCAGCGTACCAAGACTAACGCTCGTACCCGCAAGGGTCCGCGCAAGCCGATCAAGAAATAATCGGGGTGATTGAATAATGGCAAAAGCACCTGTTCGTGCACGCAAGCGTGTAAGAAAGCAAGTTTCTGACGGTATGGCTCATATCCATGCATCTTTCAACAACACCATCGTAACCATTACCGATCGTCAAGGTAATGCGCTGGGTTGGGCAACGGCCGGTGGTTCCGGTTTCCGTGGTTCTCGTAAATCCACTCCGTTTGCTGCTCAAGTAGCCGCAGAACGCTGCGCAGAAGCAGTTAAAGAGTACGGAATTAAGAATCTGGAAGTGATGGTAAAAGGACCAGGTCCTGGTCGTGAGTCGACTATCCGCGCTCTGAACGCGGCTGGTTTCCGCATCACTAATATTACTGATGTGACTCCGATCCCTCACAACGGTTGTCGTCCTCCTAAGAAACGCCGCGTATAACGCCTCGTTTCTAGGTTTGTTGGAGAAAGAAAATGGCTAGATATTTGGGTCCTAAGCTCAAGCTGAGCCGTCGTGAGGGCACCGACTTATTCCTTAAGTCCGGCGTTCGCGCGATCGATACCAAGTGTAAAATTGAACAAGCTCCTGGTCAGCACGGTGCGCGCAAGCCTCGTCTGTCTGACTATGGCGTACAGTTACGTGAAAAGCAGAAAGTTCGTCGTATTTACGGCATTCTGGAGCGTCAATTCCGTAATTATTATAAAGAAGCAACCCGTCTGAAAGGCAACACCGGTGAAAACCTGCTGTGTCTGCTGGAAGGCCGTTTGGACAACGTAGTTTACCGTATGGGCTTCGGCGCCACTCGTGCAGAAGCACGTCAGCTGGTTAGCCATAAAGCCGTAATGGTTAATGGCCGCGTTGTTAACATCGCTTCTTTTCAGGTATCTCCGAATGACGTAGTCAGCGTACGTGAGAAAGCGAAAAAGCAATCACGTATTAAGGCTGCTTTAGAGCTGTTTGAACAGCGCGAAAAGCCGACTTGGATCGAAGTTGATGCTGCAAAGATGGAAGGCGTTTTCAAACGTAATCCTGAGCGCACCGATCTGTCTGCGGACATTAACGAACACCTGATCGTCGAACTTTACTCTAAGTAAAGTTTAGTACCAAAGAGAGGACACAATGCAGGGTTCTGTGACAGAGTTTCTAAAACCACGCCTGGTGGACATCGAACAACTGAGTTCGACTCACGCCAAGGTGACCCTTGAGCCGTTAGAGCGTGGCTTCGGCCATACTCTAGGTAACGCACTACGCCGCATTTTGCTGTCATCCATGCCGGGATGTGCGGTGACTGAGGTTGAGATTGATGGTGTACTTCATGAGTACAGCACCAAAGAAGGCGTCCAGGAAGATATCCTGGAGATCCTGCTCAACCTGAAAGGGCTGGCGGTGAAAGTTCATGGTAAAGATGAAGTTATTCTTAGCTTGAATAAGTCTGGCATTGGCCCTGTGACTGCAGCCGACATCACCCATGACGGTGATGTTGAAATCGTCAAACCTCAGCACCTGATCTGTCACCTGACCGATGAAAACGCATCTATTAGCATGCGTATCAAGGTTCAGCGTGGTCGTGGTTATGTGCCGGCTTCTGCCCGTATTCATACGGAAGAAGACGAGCGCCCAATTGGTCGTCTGCTGGTTGACGCCTGCTACAGCCCCGTAGAGCGTATTGCCTACAACGTTGAAGCAGCGCGCGTTGAGCAGCGTACCGACTTGGACAAGCTGGTTATCGAGATGGAAACCAACGGCACGATCGATCCGGAAGAATCGATCCGTCGTGCGGCAACCATTCTGGCCGAACAGCTCGAAGCTTTTGTTGACCTACGTGACGTACGTCAGCCGGAAGTTAAAGAAGAGAAGCCAGAATTCGATCCGATCCTGCTGCGCCCGGTTGACGATCTGGAACTGACTGTCCGCTCCGCTAACTGCCTCAAGGCAGAAGCTATCCATTACATCGGTGATCTGGTACAGCGTACCGAAGTTGAGCTGTTAAAAACGCCTAACTTGGGTAAAAAATCTCTTACCGAGATTAAAGATGTGTTGGCCTCCCGTGGTCTGTCTCTGGGCATGCGCCTGGAAAACTGGCCGCCGGCTAGCATTGCTGACGAGTAACCGGATCGCAGGTTAAGGTTTTACTGAGAAGGATAAGGTCATGCGCCATCGTAAGAGTGGACGTCAACTGAACCGCAACAGCAGTCATCGCCAAGCCATGTTCCGCAACATGGCAGGTTCTTTAGTTCGTCATGAAATCATCAAGACGACTCTGCCTAAAGCGAAAGAACTGCGTCGCGTGGTTGAACCACTGATTACACTTGCCAAGGCTGATAGCGTTGCTAACCGTCGTCTGGCATTCGCCCGTACTCGTGATAACGAAATCGTGGCAAAACTGTTTAATGAGCTTGGCCCGCGTTTTGCGAGCCGTGCCGGTGGTTACACTCGTATTCTGAAGTGTGGCTTCCGTGCTGGTGATAACGCTCCGATGGCTTACATCGAGCTGGTTGACCGTGCAGAAAAAGCTCCAGAAGAAGCAGCAGCAGAGTAATCAATCTGTCGCTGTATGAGAAAGCCGGGTTTATCCCGGCTTTTTTACGCTTATCGTTAGCCCCATGAGGACCGCTTAGACATTTCCTTGTGAGTCAGTATTTCGGATGGACCATTTCCCGTTGTTGATATGTTCCAGTATAAAAAACGGAAGATATTCTCTCCACGCGCCGCTGTGGACTTTTGAGCGATAGGCACACTGCCTGACGCCGTTTTCATCCTGTATTTCCCACGTTTGCATTTCACCGTCGGCCAGAGGGCTGCTTACTTCCGCGAGTTGATAGCTGGCGTTGCTGCCAACGTGAAACCTTTTTGTTTTCCAACGGATGGGGGGATGTGCGGGGAAAGGCTTGGCATGGTGAAAGCCGAAAATATCATCATGAGAAAGAAGGCTTTGTTTAACCGTTGGCCAGAGGTATTCGCGCAGAAAATACTGGTCAACAAAGCGCTCATGAGCTGGCCTTTTGGCCAAATAGTCGCGCGTCATCTCGACAACTGAGGGTATATTTTCGTTATGGCAGCCGCCCCATAGTCCTGCCAGTATAAGCTCGGTATGGGTAAAGTAATCGCGGATATGATGATACCAACTGTCGCCGTGTACCCAATCCTCTATTGCTGCCTGTTCGCGCTCCGACAGTAAAGCGTCAGCGTCGCGAATAATATAACGCTTTATTTTCGGATCGTTGATGACCAAAAAGCGCCACATCAGGGGCGGTAGCGCTTTCTTTACTTCCTCTTCCACGCGGATGACCGTTGCGCCGGCCTGCCGTAAACGAGTTTGGACGCTCTCAGGTACGGTATCGTCCAGATAGAAGCGGCTTTGCCAACTCGGAAGCAGCGTTTTACTGACGTTTGCGTTCATGACGGCCGTTTCACAGTAGCGGGGTGCGGCACCAAATAGCGTAAAGGAGATGACGTTCTCTTCCGGGTTGTTTGGATTGAACGTGGGCGGCGCTTCAGTAGGGATTGTGTAGGCTTTTCCGCGCCCAAAGACGCAGTCCGCACGCTCAAGCGACATGAGGCCGTATCGCTTAACATCTTCCAGTCGGTTTAGCCAACCGCTGGCTTCCGCCATTCCGTCTAACGTAGTTGTGGGTAAACGTTCAGGGGCCGTTGTATCGATCAGGCGCCTGTAGATTTTATATGCCTTCTCATACTCGCCCGTGCGCATCAGGCAAAGCGCGTAGCTGGCCTGCACGTCGGGGTTTTTGGGCATTATTTTTAGCGTGGCTTCGGCAAGCGCTTTACCTTGCTGATAGTTTGCTTGCCGCATGGCTTCTTTAAACTGAGAGGCTAACTGGAAAAAGCGTTGCTCCTGCTTGGCTCTGTTATTCTGAACTGGCCGCATAGATGGATATCCCTATCTAAGTAAGTGGTCATTTACGGCGCTATTTGGGGAAAGCGCACCTTTTCAAAATATCGAAAGTGGGGTAATGGTATGCTATTCCCACGGCTCTCATCATCCTAGCATGGGGAATGCCGATTCACGATAGCGCGGGGGGACGCAATGTACCGTATTGGACAAATAGCCAAGCTGGCAGGGGTAACGCCGGATACTATTCGCTACTATGAAAAACAGAATATGATGTCTCACGACGTTCGTACTGAAGGCGGCTATCGCCTGTACACCGAGCAGGACTTACAGAGGCTGAAGTTCATTCGCTATGCTAAACAGCTTGGGTTCACGCTGGAGTCGATAGCCGAGCTGCTCTCTATCCGGGTTGAACCCGAACAGCATACCTGTCAGGAATCAAAATCGATCGTTGAAGCTCGGCTGGCAGAAGTTGAACAAAAGCTCGAAGAGCTTGAAAAGATGCGGACTTCCCTAAGGCGGCTCAGCGATGCATGCTGCGGTAAGGCCCATAGCTCAGCCTATTGCTCTATTCTTGAGGCCCTGGAACAGGGGGCGACCAGCAATTTGCCCCGCGTTGACCTGCGTAAGAAACGATAGCCAGTTTGTTTTTTTTGATCTATGATGCGCGCGTTTTATAACCGTCTGACTGACTTAATGAGGTGTCTATGTCAAGCTATAAGCACAAGAAGGGGAAAATCCGGCATAACGCGCTGGAAGCGCTGCTCCACGATCCGCTGTTTCATCAGCGTATAGAAAAAGCAGAAAAGGGGAAAGGCAGCTATCGGCGTAAAGAAAAACATGCAGGAAAAGCGGGCTGGGAGGCTGGAGATAAAACGAGGGAAAACGTCCTTTTATCTCCAGCCTTCTGCCTTTCTGCTCTGGCCTAACTGTTATTCCTTTCTGAACGGCTATCCTCCTGATAGTAGTGCAGGGCGATGGTTAACTGGCAAAGCTCTTTAAACACAAAAGGATCCAGCGACGTGATCTCCTTTATTTGGTGAAGGCGATAGCTTAGCGTATTGCGATGGATACCGAGTTTTTGCGACGTAGCGTTGATTTCGGCATTGTTGTCTATATAAGCAGCCAGCGTTTTAAGCAGCGTTTGCCCGCTGTTTTGAGCCAGCATTTTGTTTAGATGATGATGGTAGTAGAGCGTGAAGTGGCTGCTCTTAGCCTCGCTTAACAGGCCGCAAAAAGCCAGCCGCTTTCCGGAGACGACCCGCAAATCAGGGTAGGAAGATCTTGCGTGGCTCAGCATCTCTTTAAGCATAAAAATGGACTGGCGAAATGCCCCCGGCCCGTTTGATTCCACGCCGACGGCAATCGTATAGTGGCTGAGCTGCGTTTCCAAAAATGCATTGATTTTGTCTACGGCCAGATCCGAACGATTGGGGTTGGAGACAAGAAGCAAGATCTCGTCATGGCTGAGCAGGATAACCTTTTGGGACTGTAGGATCTTGGACATCTCATTGAGGATGTTATCAATCGTTTTGCCCTGCAGGTTGCCCCCGGTTTCTATGTTGATAAGCAGCGGTACGAGGGCTTCTTCCAGGCTGATGTCCTGTTGTTCCAGCTGAGACAGGATATCTTTCTCGCGCTCCGCGTCATTTAGCTCAAGATACTGTTTTATCAAGAGGTCTCTGATGCGGTACTGCCAGTTGATTTCTCGAATATCCAGCGACTGTTTGATTAACAGTTCCGCGGCCAGAATGGCGAGTTCGGCGTAGCGGCCGATTGCGACCGGATTGCCGCTGATGCCAATGACCATCACCACCCGATCGTCTACGATAATCGGATGATTAATACCGGGCTGTACGTTTTGATACTTTGCCGCCTGCTGTGGCGTTTCAATCGTCATTCGCTGGCGGCTCTTGATTACCTCATAGGCCACCTCATGGCGCTCGCCGATCCGATGATTTTCACCAGAGGCGATAATGATCCCCTGATGGTCAATGACGTTTACATTATGATGAATAATCCCCATCGCGCGTTTAACGATGGTGTTTGCGAGTTCCGGCGAAATCAGCATGCGTATGTCCTGTCAGTGTTCATTATTCAATCATAATGCGAAATCGCGAGCCGGCGCGGAGCTTGTCTCATTATTGAGATGAAAGTCTTGAACCGACCGTCAGAGTTCGGATTAAGGACTCGGCCGTATCGGCCAGCAGCGCCTGTACATTTTGCATTGCATCATCTAGCGAGATAGGTCGCGGACAGATTGACCACATGGCGTCGATATGGTGCTGATGAAGTAGGGCCGCGCCCTCACCCAACGAACCGGCGATGGCGATAACCGGTTTATTGTTAGCCGCAGCCAATGCCGCGACGCCAACCGGCGCTTTACCGTAGCTGCTTTGTTCATCCAGCTTGCCTTCTCCAGTAATGACCAGATCTGCGTCGCTAATAATTTTCTTTGCGTTTAGTAGCTCCAACACCAGTTCAATGCCTGGCCTTAGCGTGGCGTTCGTGAACCAAAGCAGGGCTGCGCCCATGCCCCCTGCGGCTCCTGCGCCAGGCGTAGAATTAACGTCTCTGCCTAACGCCTGCGTAAGAACTCGATGATAATTTTCCATTCCCCGTTCCAGCTGGGTAAGCTGAGCCGTATTTGCGCCTTTTTGTGGCCCGTAAATCCAGGTCGCTCCTGTGGAACCCAATAGTGGGTTATTTACGTCGCAGGAGGCTTCAAAGCGTACGGTTGAAGCTTCAGGATGCAGTTGGCTAACGTCAATGCGCGCTACCCGAATCAAGTCTTCGCCGCAGGCCGGTGTAGGAATTAGCCGTTCGTCTTTGTCATAGAAACGCGCTCCAAGCGCCTGTGCGAAGCCGATCCCGCCATCATTTGTTGCGCTGCCGCCCAGGCCGATAATGATATGGGCGCTTCCCTCATCGAGCGCATGCCTTACTAACTGCCCTAGACCGAATGAGCTTGCCTTGGACGCGTTGCGCTGCGCTTTGGGCGTTAGTTCAAGGCCGCAGGCCTGAGCCATTTCGATGATGGTTTTTTGTCCTTCAAGGCTGAAATATTCGGCCTGAATCGCCTGCCCGTAGGGACCGATGACGTTCAGAGAACGCTTTACTTTTCCGGGGAGAGAGGGGCTTTCATCCAGGATTTGTAGCAATCCTTCTCCGCCGTCAGCGATGGGAAGCTGGTAGATGCCGATGTCTTTACGGTAGCGCATGATGCCGCTGGCGATGGCTTGGCAGGCCTGTAATGCGCTGCAGCTTCCTTTAAATGAATCAATGGCGATGACAATTTTCATCTTGCATCCTTAAGGGGCGTATATGGGAATAGGCGGGGGCTTTCGCCCCCGACCGCGTTACCGTTCGCGTTCAAACAGCACAGATATGCCCTGGCCTCCGCCAATGCACATGGTTGCTAAACCGGTGTTAACGCCGCGGCGCTCCATCTCATACATCAGCTTGACGGAGATGATCGCCCCGCTGGCGCCGACCGGATGTCCGAGCGCGATGGCTCCGCCGTTAACGTTCACTTTGGCGGGATCGAGCTTGAGATCGTTGATGACGGCGAGCGACTGCGCGGCGAAGGCCTCGTTCAGCTCAATCAGGTCAACGTCGTGCACGGACATATTGAGCTTGTTCATCAGCTTTTTGGTTGCCGGCGCCGGGCCGAAGCCCATGATTTTGGCTTCACAGCCGGCAACGGCCCAGCCGCGTATGACCATACGGATCGGGAGCCCTAGCTCCTCAGCCTTTGCTCTGGTTGTGATAACCAAAGCGCCTGCGCCATCGTTGATGCCTGATGAGGTGGCCGCCGTTACCGTTCCGTCCTTTTTGAACGCAGGCTTCAGCTGTGCGTATTTTTCCCTTGGCGTATCGCGCGGATGCTCGTCCACGCTAAAGGCTCGGGTCGTTTTACCTTCACGCACTTCGATAGGGAGGATCTGCGATTCAAAATGGCCGGCTTGAATGGCTGCCAGGGCCTTTTGCTGGCTGCTCCAGGCGAATTCATCCATCTCCTCGCGGGTAATATTAAAGCGTTCGGCAACGAATTCAGCGGTCATGCCGTTGTGGTAAGATCCCTCCGGCCAGGTCAGAATGGAAATGATACCGTCCTGAAGTTCGCCGTCGCCGAGGCGATAGCCATAGCGCGCTTTGCGAATGTAGAAGGGGAGCTGCGTCATGTTCTCCGTACCGCAGGCGACGGTGATTTCCGCATTGCCGGTTTGCAGCGCCATCATGCAGTCGGCAATCGCCTGCAGGCCCGATCCGCACTGACGGTTAACGGAGTAGGCGGTGGTGCCGTTGGGTAGCCCTGCTCGTAGCTGGCACACGCGGGCAATAAAACCGCTTTCGGCGATTTGGCCGACGTTACCGACCACGACTTCGTCGATTTGCTCCGGCTTAAGCCCGGCCCTTTGCACCGCTTCGCGAATGACGGCAGCGCCGAGGTCGTGTTGGTGAACGTCTTTAAAGCTTCCACCCATCGTACCAATGGCGGTGCGAACGCCGCTAACAACTACAATATCGTTTGGCTTTTTCATTTCTATCTCCTTAAAGCACCATGCCGCCGCCGACGTTAATCACTTCGCCATTGATATAGCGAGCTTCATCGGAGGCCAGAAACGCAACGCACTGGCCAACGTCCTTTGGATCGCCCGCATAGCCTGCGGGGATTTTGCTTACCATGATGTCCCAGACTTTTTCCGGCACGCCTTTGGTCATGTCAGTTTCGATAAAGCCTGGGCAAATGGCGTTAACGGTTATGCCCTTACGGGCCAACTCGCGGCAGGCGGTTTTAGTTAGGCCCACTACGCCGGCTTTTGATGCGGCGTAGTTTGCCTGGCCGATGTTGCCAAGCCAGCTGGCGGAAGAAATATTTATAATGCGTCCATTTCCGCGCTCCCTCATGCGAACGGCGGCTTCCTGCATGCAGTAAAAGGTGCCTTTAAGGTTGACGTCCATCACCAGATCCCAATTTTCTTCCGTCAGCTTGTGCAGCATGCCATCCCGGTTGATACCTGCGTTGTTAACCAGAATGTCTATTGGTCCCAGCACTTCTTCTGCTTCGATAAACAGGCGGTCGACCTCTTCACGTTTGGCGATGTTGCAGGGAATGAAAATAGCCTTATGGCCAGCTTTAATGAGCGCTTGGGCCGTTTTTTCTCCGCCCTCTTTATCGACATCGCAGATAACGACGGCCGCGCCGCGCTCGGCGAGAACCTGAGCAATGCCGCGACCCAGGCCGCGGCTTGAGCCGGTAACGATGGCAACTTTATTACTTAATGACATAGGGTACTCCTTAGTATGTTGAATCTGTTTAGCGGCTGGCTGCCGCGGCCAGCGCCTGCGTGAGGCCGAAGTTTTCTTCTTTGAACAGTGCGGGGTCCATCAGCGCGAGCGGTTCGGCGATCAGCGGCTTAAACTCCATCTGCTGTAGGACGTCTTTTTCCAGATCGATGCCGGGGGCAATTTCAATCAGCATCGGACCTCGTTCTGTAAGCTCGAAAACCGCGCGCTCGGTGACCAGGTGCATTTTCTGCCCTTTGGCGCGGGCTATTTCTCCGTTGTAGGAAATCTGGTTGATATCCTTTACCAGCTTTTTCACCGTGCCTTCCTGCACGATGTTGACCTTGCCGTCACGAAACTCGACCTCGAGTCCTTTGGCTGTGAAAGTGGAACAAAACACGACGTGGCGGGCGTTTTGCGTGATATCAATGAAGCCGCCGGCACCGGTACAGCGGTCACCCATTTTGGTTGCGTTGATATGTCCGTTAGCGTCCATTTCTCCCGCGCCCATGTAGGTGATGTCGACGCCGGCGCCGTTGTAATAGAGCATCTGTTCCTGATGATTAATCATGGCCGTCAGGTTTTTTCCGATGCCAAAGTCAATGCCGCCGGCCTGTACGCCGCCGTAAATGCCCGATTCAACGGTGATAGTGACGTCTTCGGCTGCGCCTTCCTCGTGAATGATGACGCCAATAACGTCGTTGGGTATTCCTGTACCCAAGTTAATAACGCATCCCGGATAGAGGAATTGACAGGCGCGGCGACCGATAGCTTTACGCACGTTTAGCGACAGCCTTTCCGTTTCTCCAACCGGGGAAACCAGTTCTCCGCAGTAGGCCGGGTCGTAGTACCAGGAGGACGTCTGGCGGTGATCCTCTTGGGGGTTATCGCAGACGACGATGGCATCGATAAAGTTGCCGGGAACGACGACGCGTTTGGGGTGAAGCGTTCCTTTTTGCGCCAGATTTTTTACCTGAGCGATAACCTTGCCGCCAAACCGCTTGGCGGCAAGAACGGCCTGAATGACTTCAAGCTTCATTGCCTCTTCTTCACAGGTCAGGTTGCCGTCAGTATCGGCGGTGGTACCGCGAATAATGACGACATCCAGCGCGATAGCGGGATAGAACAGGTATTCCTCTTCACGCATTGTCACAACCTCAACTAAGTGAGGCAGGCTGCGCGTTCTGTCGTTCATTTGCCCGCCCTCTTGGCGGGGATCGATGAACGTGCCCAGCCCAACCTTTGACAGATAGCCCGGCTGACCGGCCGCCATTGCGGCGTAGAGGTGGACAATTTGTCCCTGAGGTAGACAAAACGCTTCAACGCTATTGGCGGCGATTCGCTCCATCCACTTGGGGGCGAGCCCCCAGTGGGAGCCGATGATGCGCTTTACCATTCCATGGTGGACGAAGTGTTGGTTACCACGGTCGCGGTTAGATTGACCTGCTGAGTGAATGTAGGTCAGATCGTGCGGTGAACCTGTTTCAAGAAAGCGTTTCTCCAGCGCTTTAAGTACAGACTCGGCTGCGCCTATGAGAGTCATACCGATGGTACAGACGGTAGCGCCGTCCTTGATGAGTTCTGCGGCCTGCTGTGCCGTGATAACTTTGCTTTTCATAAATCCTCTGCTGTGTAGCTGCGTTTATTCACTATCCACGTTGTCCGGTTACGGGCGCGTCGTTTGGTACCGAAGGGGCATTTCCGCTCTCGTTCTGGTTTTCCTTAGCGCTGGGAGGCTGCTTCACTACGGCTGCACCAATCGTGGCACAGGCTAAAAGCGCAACGGCGAACCATAGCCCGGCGCCAGGGGAGCCGGTCATATCTTCCAGCAGGCCAAATACGTAGGGGCCGACAAAGCCTCCGGTGATCCCCAGACAGGCCAGCAGACCAAGCCCTCCGGCCAGCATATTTCCGCTCATCAGCGTTGCCGGGTAGGTAAAAATGATCGACTGAACGACAAAGAACATAGAGGCGCCGATGCAAAAGCCGATAAGCCCAAGCACCGGTCCGCCCAGCGCACCGATGACGAAACCGATAGCCATAGACATAAAGCCGGAGATCAGCATGGTTTGAGAACGCTTAGCGGTATTTGCGTACTTAGGCAGGAAAAACCCTCCGAGCGCGGCGGCAATCCACGGAATGGCGGTTAAAAGCCCAAGCGTGAAGGTGCTCATTTCTCCATAGTTGCGAATGATGCTCGGCAGAAAGTAGGTCAGGCTGTAAACGGAAATCTGGTGGGTAAAGTAGATGGCGACGATCAGCAAGAAAGTCTTATTGGTGAACGCCGTTTTAAAAGAGAATTTTTGGTCCCTGTCTACGCCGACGGGACGTTCGGACTCCAACGTCGTCTCAATATAGTTGACGTCTTCCGGCGTCAGCCATTTCGCATCGCGAGGCCTGTCGGGCAAGACGGCGTAAACGTAGAACGCCAGCAGTACGGCGGGAACGCCTTCGACGATAAACATCCATTGCCAGCCGTGTAACCCACCGACGCCGTCGAGCATCAGCAGCGCGCCGCCCAGCGGGGCGCCGATAATATTGGCAATGCAGACGCCGAGCAGGAACATGCCCACGGCGCGCGCTCTTTCCTGGCGGCCAAACCAATAGGTCAGATAAAGAATAATGCCCGGATACAGGCCCGCTTCTGCGGCGCCAAGCAGCAGGCGCATAACGTAAAATGAAACGGGGCCTGTGACAAACGCCATCCCGGCGGAGATCAATCCCCACGTGATCATGATGCGGGTGATCCAAAAGCGCGCCCCGACGCGGGCCATAATCAGGTTACTGGGAATTTCCATCGTGGAATACGTCAGGAAAAACAGGCCGGCGCCAAGGCCGTAGGCCGTAGCGGAGAGCCCAAGATCGATAGACATCGACGCTCGGGCAATGCCGATGTTAGTACGGTCGATAAAGCTGACGATGTAGACGATAATCAGCAGCGGCATTAAGTGCTTATACACTTTTGCGTTGGTTATTGCCGCCTGGCTAAGCGAGGCGACTTTTGACTGTATATTTGACATGGTTAATATTCTCCCCTCGGTGTAGAGGTTATTAATCTGTGTAGGGTGTTATTAGCCTCATTATTTTTCGGGTGTAGCCGACCTACGCTTGAATAAACGCGTTTTTATCTTTTTAGGCTAACGTTAGAGCTAGGAACGTTTCTCCTTTTTATTAATGCGTATGAGTCCTTTTATTTATTAACTACAGTTGGCTCTCTGTCGCAGCGCGACCTTATCCGTTTTCCCATTGGCATTCTTGGGTAGTTCAGACACAAATATAATTTTTGAAGGTATTTTAAATTTGGCGATCCTCTCGGAGAGCCATTGCGTTATGTTATCACTGACTAGCGGCCGCATTCTGTCTGCAATAATAAAGGCGACGGCCTCTTCCCCGTAAATATCGCTGTGCTTTGGAACAATGGCAATATCCTTAACGCCAGGATAATTAGATATAAGGTTTTCTATTTCGATACAGTAAATTTTCTCACCGCCGCGATTTATCATGTCCTTGCTGCGGTCTTTAATAAAGAGATAATTATCTTTATCGATAGAGGCAATATCTCCGGTATAAAACCAGCCGTTGTTAAAATATTGCCGATTAACTTTTTCATTATTCCAATATCGCTTTATTACTACAGGACCTTTTAACCATAGGTGCCCCGTTTCTCCGGCAGAAAGCGGCCTGCCGCCGTCGTCTCTTATCTGGCACTCCAGGCCAGGGATAGGGAGTCCGGAGCTTCCTATTTTATCGCTTCGACGAACGTCCATTGGAAATATGCTGGCCGGCGACGTGGTTTCCGTCAGCCCATAAATAGGGCGTATTTCGGTATGAGGGAAAAGCGCGGACAGCCTTCCGATAATTCCGGTATTTAAGTGGCCGGCCCCGCAGGCAATCATTCTTAAACTGGCGTAGTCGTAGCTTTTCTCATGCTTTTCGGCCTCCTGAGTCAGGAGGATAAAGACAGTGGGAGAGCCGTGTAAAAAGGTGATGCCGTGTTGTTCAATAGCCCGCAAGATCTCATCGGCACTAAAGCGTTGGTGCAAATGAATAGTACCGCCAATGTGAACAAAGAGGCATAGCAGAGCGGACAGGCCGGTAATATGACAAATGGGGATCGGCAGCACGGTACTGTCATTTTCGTTAAGCCCAAGCGCAAGGCGATAAGCATTGATAGCGTGCAGAAAGTTACTGTGAGTAATTGCCGCACCCTTAGGAGAGCCCGTGGTGCCGGAAGTGTAAATAATCGCCGCAACGTCGTCGGCATTCACCGCCGTCTGGGGCCGTGAGCGCTCAACGGCCTGATTGTCTACGTTACGCACCATAAACTGCCAATTGGACAATGAGACGCGCAGAGATTTCTGAGTTTCGCTGGCAATAGTACTAAGCCAGGGCTGGCTGTCCGGGTCGTAGAATACGACTTTAGCATCTACGCTTTCCAAAACCGTCATGCTGTCGTCCGACTTTAGCTTGGTGCTTAGCGGAACGACGACGACGCCCAGCGCCATTGCGGCATAGAACAGAAAGCAGAACTCAGGGCGGTTACCCAGCGCGAGTACGATAGCGTCGCCTTTTTGTAGTTTAAAGCGTTCGGTAAGGCAAAACAGGCTCGCCTGTACGCTGTGCTGGAACTGTCGATAGCTATACTTATGGCCTTCAAAAAACAGTGCGGTGCCGTCAGGCCTGCTTTCTACGCTATGCTCCAAGCTTTGATACAAGTTTTGAACGACCAACGATGACGTGCCCATGACCGATACCTCTACTGTTCGACTTCTGACCGGGGAAAGTATAGAAAATCGGACCGTAGGAAAAACGAGGAAGGTTTCACATCCTGTTCTGCTCTCTGTTGGGGGCGCGTTGTGAAAAATGCCAACGGTAAGCAATGGTTTTTACGTCAGGTGTTGCGTGTCAGCTGTCATATTTTGTTAAAAATAATTTAATGTGTGGTTAATCTATTCTGTAGGCCGTTTTTTGAGCATTTATTTTTGTGCAAATGAATAAATGTGTGAAAAGGCAGGAGGCTCAAGAAGAATGCGTTGGATGTAAAAGAGAAAGCCCCTCTCACTGTTGAGTGAACGGGGCTTCAGATATGGTGAGGTTATTTATTATTTGCTTTTCTGCTCTTTTAAAATGTCACGAATGTCAGTCAGCAGCTTTTCTTCTGCACTCGGCGCCGGCGGTGCGGCTTCTTCTTTAGGCTGTTCGCGACGCAGCTTATTAATAAGCTTGATAGCCATGAAAATGGCGAACGCAACGATGATAAAATCAAAAATATTCTGGATGAATACGCCGTAGTTCATGACGACGGCGGGAACGTCCCCGCTGGCTTCCCGTAGCACCAGCGAAAACTGTTTAAAGTCAATTCCGCCAATCAGAAGGCCCAGCGGCGGCATGATAATGTCAGAAACCAGAGAAGAGACGATTTTGCCAAAAGCGGCGCCGATGATAACACCGACGGCAAGATCGACAACGTTGCCCCGCATAGCGAATTCGCGAAACTCTTTAAGTAAGCTCATAAATAAGTACCTTTATTAAAACCAATGCTCTAAGCATAACAAGGCATGCATATTTTGCCATCATGTTAATGATAAATAGAGCGAAGAACGCGCCGCCGTAAAAGGCGGCGCCGTACGTTTTATAGGAAGAACGGGCTGGGCTGGAACAAACGCTCTACGTCGGAAATGTATTTCTTATCGGCCAAGAACATCACAACGTGATCGCCTTGTTCAATAACGGTAGTTCTGTCGGCAATAATAACGTCATCCCCTCTGACCAACGCGCCAATGGTTGTTCCCGGCGGAAGCTTGATGTTTTCGACCTGCCTTCCCACCACCTTGGAGGTTGTCTCATCGCCGTGAGCAACGGCCTCGATAGCTTCAGCTACGCCGCGGCGCAGCGTAGACACTCTGACGATGTCGGCCTTACGTACGTGTCCTAGCAGTGCGGATATCGTGGCCTGCTGAGGAGAAACCGCGATGTCGATGACGCTGCCTTGAACCAGATCGATGTAGGCATGGCGCTGGATAAGAACAATAACCTTTTTAGCGCCCAGCCGTTTGGCCAACATCGCGGACATAATGTTGGCTTCGTCATCGTTAGTGAGCGCGATAAACAGATCGATTTGCTCAATGTGCTCTTCGGACAGCAGCTCTTGATCGGACGCATCGCCGCAGAATACGACGGTATCCTGTAGAATTTGGGCAAGTTCCGCCGCGCGTTCCGGATTTCGTTCTATCAGCTTGACGCTATAGTCTTTTTCCAGCCGCCTGGCCAGCCCAGCGCCGACGTTGCCACCGCCGACGATCATCAGGCGCTTGTAGGGTTTCTCCAGCCGCTGCAGTTCGCTCATGACGGCGCGAATGTTTTCTGTTGCGGCGACAAAGAAGACCTCGTCTCCCGCCTCGATAATGGTCGACGCCTGCGGACGAATAGGACGATCCTGCCTGAAGATGGCGGCGACCCGGGTTTCAATGTGGGGCATGTGTTCACGCAGTGACGAAAGCGCATTACCGACCAGAGGGCCCCCATAGTAAGCGTTTACTCCCGCGATGCTGACCTTGTCTTCAGCAAAGTTAACCACCTGCAGCGCGCCGGGATATTCAATCAGCTTATAAACGTAGTCCGTCACCAGCTTTTCCGGCGAGATAATGTGATCGACCGGGATGATCTCAGGCTCAAACAGCTTTTCTTCTTCACGCAGATACTCTGGAGAGCGAATGCGGGCTATGCGGTTAGGCGTATTAAACAGGGAATAGGCAATCTGGCAGGCGACCATGTTGATTTCATCGGAGTTAGTCACCGCAACCAGCATGTCGGCATCGTCAGCGCCCGCTTCCCGCAGTACGCGAGGATGGCAGGCGTGTCCCTGAACGACCCTGAGATCGAACTTATCCTGCAGCTGACGCAGACGAACGATATTACTGTCTACCAGCGTAATGTCGTTGTTTTCTCCCACCAGGTTTTCAGCCAGCGTTCCGCCGACCTGGCCTGCGCCGAGAATGATAATTTTCATGATGCTCTCTTTCGGGCTTTATAGCCCCTCACCGCGATCGTTACGTTAATGCTTTTGTCAGCTTGGCATAGAAAAAGCCGTCTCCGCCTTCCGGCTCGGGCAAATTCTGGCGATATGTCGCCCCAGAGGCGTCGATTGCCGTTGGCCTTGCGTCGGGATGGCGCTTGATGAACTCTTCTATTTGTAGCCTGTTTTCTTCAGGAAGAATAGAGCAGGTTGCATAAATCAGCGTGCCGCCGGGTTTCAGTATCGGCCAAACGGCATCGAGGATCTCTTTTTGCAGCGAGGCCAGCTCGTCAATATCGCTACTGCGCCGGAGCCACTTGATATCGGGATGGCGGCGGATAACGCCGGTCGCAGAACAGGGGGCATCCAAGAGTATGCGATCGTAAGTCTGCCCTTCGCGCCAGGACTGCGGGTCCCTTCCGTCGCCGACGCATACCTTCGCGCGTTGCCCCAGCCGAGCCAGATTCTCATGGACGCGCTTAAGGCGCGTTTCATCAACGTCAACTGCGGTAACGTTAGCCTGTGGAGCAGCCTCCAGGATGTGCGTTGTTTTCCCGCCGGGGGCGGCGCACAGATCCAGAATGTTTTCGCCGTCTTGAGGAGCAAGAAGAGGAATACAGCCCTGCGCCGAGGCATCCTGAACGGTAACCCAGCCTTCGCTAAAGCCGGGAAGCTGATTGACCGAATTCGGCGTAGCCAGACGCAGGGCGTCAGGATAGTCGACGTGTGTAAAGGCTTCTATGCCCGCCTGTTGAAGTAACGACAGATAGTCGTCACGGCGGTGATGTTGGCGATTAACCCTTAGCCACATAGGCGGCTTTTGGTTATTGGCTTCGACAATCGGCTGCCACTTATCGGGATACGCTTCTTGAATGCGCTGCAATAGCCATGACGGATGCTGAAAGCGACTTTTTTGCTGCTGCTGTCGTTCGGTTAACGCCTGCTGCTGGCGTTGGAATTCGCGCATGACGCCGTTAATCAATCCCTTCATTTGCGGGCGCTTTAGGGCGATCGCTCCGTTTACCGTCTCAGCAACGGCAGCATGAGGGGGGATCCGGGTGTAGAGCAGTTGGTAAAGGCCGACCAGCAGCAGATAGTGCAACGGCCTCTGCTTTCCGGTCAGCGTCTTATCCATTAGCCGGTGAATGTACCACTCAAGCTCGGGCAGCGTACGAAGGGTGCCAAAGCAGAGTTCCTGTAGCAGAGAGCGGTCTTTATCCGATAGCGGTTTTTGTAGTTCAGGCAAAGCGTTGCTGAGGGACTGGCCCTTGTCCAGAACTTGCGCTATGGCGTTTGCCGCGATCGCGCGAAGGTTGTATTTATTATTCTTCATAGATAGAAGGTTGTCCGGTTGCGGCAGTTGGCCTGCGAAACGGGAAAGTGTAACCGCGCCGACTGTGATGACCGGCGCGCGCGTCAGGATATACGGTTGCCCGGGATAAACCACTCCCGGCGAGAGTTCAGGATGTCCTGTGCGGACATCGCCTTTTTACCCGCTGGCTGCAGCTGGGTCATGTTAAGTACGCCTTCGGCTGTCGCAATTTGAATGCCCGACTTATCGGCCGCAATAATCGTTCCCGGCGCTTCGGTAATCTTTTTGTTGATGACCGTAGCGGCCCAGACTTTGACCGGCTGTTCGTCAATAGTGAAATAGCTTACCGGCCACGGGTTAAAGGCGCGAATACAGCGTTCCAACTGGGCGGCGCTGAGCGTCCAATCCAATCGAGCTTCTTCTTTGCTCAGCTTTTGCGCATAGTTTGCCTGAGAATCGTCCTGCTTTTGCGCAACGGCGGTTCCGCTGGCTAACTGTTCAAGCGTTTCCAGAAGCCCATGTGGCCCAAGCTCCGCCAGTTTGTCATACAGCGTGGCGCTGGTGTCTTCCGCTAAAATTGGGCAGGAAAGCTTATACAGCATATCGCCGGTGTCCAGACCCGCGTCCATTTGCATGATGGTCACGCCCGTTTCGGCGTCGCCGGCCCACAGTGAACGCTGAATCGGAGCCGCACCGCGCCAGCGCGGCAGCAGGGACCCATGAACGTTAATGCATCCCAGAGGCGGCATGTCGAGCACGGCCTGAGGAAGAATCAAACCATAGGCTACGACGACCATGACGTCCGCCTTAAGCTCAGCGACCAAACGCTGGTTTTCTTCCGGGCGCAATGAGGCGGGCTGGAATACGGGCACCTGATGTCGCAGCGCCAACTCTTTAACCGGGCTTGGCGTAAGCCGGTTACCACGCCCTGCCGGGCGGTCTGGTTGAGTAAACGCAGCGACAACCGTGTGGCGAGACGAAAGCAGCGCATCAAGATGACGCGCTGCAAAATCGGGAGTGCCGGCAAAAATGATTCGCAAAGGTTCAGACACGGGCATTTCCTATAAAATCGAGATAAGCCTGACGTAGATTAACGCGCTTCTCGCGCTTTTTGTCTGGCAATCTTTTCCAGCTTTTGCTGAATACGCTGGCGCTTGAGGGGTGACAGATAGTCAACGAACAGCTTTCCTTCCAGATGGTCCATCTCGTGTTGAATGCAGATAGCTAAAAGATCGTGCGCTTCCAGTTCAAACGGCTTGCCATCGCGGCCCAGCGCGCGGATTTTAATAGACTCGGCGCGGGGAACAAAGCCTCGAGATTCCGGAACGGAAAGGCATCCTTCTTCGATACCGGTTTCGCCCGATTTTTCAATCACCTCAGGATTGATAATCACATAGTGCCTGTCGCGATTTTCCGACACGTCGATGACGATAATGCGCTGATGAATATTGACTTGCGTTGCAGCGAGGCCAATACCCTCTTCGGCATACATTGTTTCCAACATGTCGTCAGTAATGCGTTGGATTTCTGGGGTCACTTCCTCAACGGGTTTTGCCTTAGTGCGTAACCGCTCATCGGGAAAATGTAATACGGGTAATACTGCCATATATCGTTACGTCGCCGCTTAATAAATAGATTAATTCGCCTCTATTCTAGTCGTTTCTGCCGATGATTGACAGTATCAGTCAACTATTGGAGCGATAGCTTCACGGTCGCCTGAGGTTACTTGAACGCTTATGCGCGATGCCTCGAGAAAAAAGAACACGTTTGTGCAAACAAAGAAAAAAATGGCGAAACGACGTCAGATTTACTGATTGCGAGTTGGCGTATAGCAGTCGCCTTTTTTAACCTTCGCTTAAATGTGAGAAAGCGGTAACGGCGGACGTAATGACGAAAGAAGAATGGTGGCTGCGCCTTTTAATGATCTCAGGGCATAAATGGCCCCACATTAAGCAACTAACGGCAACGGAAGGAATGATATTTGACGTACGTACGCTGCAACATCTTGGTTTTAGCGCCGAACAGTGTGAACAATTTGGCCAAGTCGATAAATACGATTTAGCCAAGTCGCTTGACTGGCTGGAGGGTGACGATCGTCAACTGATCGCGTTTTGCGATGAGGCCTATCCTCCATTGCTCCGGTCGATTTCCAGACCGCCAATCGCCCTGTTTGTCGAAGGCAATGCCAGCGTTTTGCATCAGGCGCAAATTGCCATGGTTGGCAGCCGGCGTTTTAGCCGCTATGGCGAACAGTGGGCCAACTATTTCGCCGGTGAGCTTGCCGGCTGTGGTTTTGTTATTACAAGCGGGCTGGCGTTGGGAATTGACGGCATTAGCCATCGTGGGGCATTGGCCGTTGGCGGCTCAACGGCGGCCATTTTGGGCAGCGGCCTTGACCAGTTGCATCCCAAAAGCCACCTTTCTTTAGCGAGGCAGATCGTTGAGCGAGGAGGGGCGCTGGTATCAGAGTTTTTACCGTTTGAAGCCCCGAAAGCGGAAAATTTTCCCCGCAGAAATCGGATAGTGAGCGGCCTAAGTCTGGGAGTCTTGGTCGTTGAAGCCAAAGCACAGAGCGGTTCGTTGATTACGGCGAAATATGCTTTGGAACAGGGGCGAGAAGTTTTTGCACTCCCAGGGCCTTTAGATAATGAAAACTGCAGTGGGACACATAGCCTGATTCAGCAGGGCGCGATGCTGGTGGCCAGCCCTGCCGATATTGTTGAAAACCTGAACGGTTCCTTACGTTGGTTAGCGCTGACTCCGCCTGAGCGGTCAATAACCGTCGGCGGTGCACCGGGACTAAATGAAGAACGACCGCCGCTGTTGCAATATATAGGGAGTAGGCCCCTTCCCGTTGATATCATTGCGCAAAGGGCCAATCTATCGATAGCTGAGGTTACGGTGCAGCTTGTTGATTTGGAATTGTCTGAATGGATAAAAAGCGTTTCCGGGGGGTATGTTATCAACCGATAAATAAGCCGATGGGAAAATGTCCCCGATCGGGTAGACTGTTGGCATCGTTATTCCGTAGCCGAAATGATATTAGGGCTAAGCACAGATAATGGGTGGTTGTGGGATGAGCAAGACGACATTATTTACTGCCAAGAGTGAAGAGGCCTGCCCCGACTGCGGCGCGCCTTTAGTCATCCGCAGCGGAAAGCAGGGGCCTTTTCAAGGGTGCTCCCGCTATCCAGAGTGTACGTATATTCGCTCTCTTAAGCCTCAAAATGACGGTCATATCGTCAAAGTGCTGGATGGAGAATTTTGTCCGCAGTGCGGCGAGCTTTTGGTGCTGCGCCAGGGGCGTTACGGTATGTTTATAGGATGTAGCGCCTATCCCGGTTGCGAATATATTGCCTCTATTGATAAGCCTGATGAGACGCAGATAGCTTGTCCGCAGTGTAAAACGGGACGCTTGCTACAGCGTAAGTCGCGATACGGCAAGGTTTTTCACGCTTGCGATAGGTATCCAGAATGCCAATTTACGCTTAATTATACGCCCATAGCGGCTACGTGCCCGGTTTGCGGCTATCCTTTACTTTTTGAGAAGCGAACGGCAAAGGGGCCTCGCCTGTTTTGCGCCAGCAAACTATGCGGTAAAGAAGTTACGACAGAAAATGACAGATAATTTAGACACGATAGTTGATCGACTGCGTCAGCAGCAGGTAGTGGCTTATCCAACTGAGGCGGTATTTGGGTTGGGATGCGATCCCGATTCTGAATCTGCGGTAATGGATTTGCTTAAAATAAAGCAGAGATCTTGGGAGAAAGGCCTGATACTTATCGCTGCCGATTATGAACAACTTCGGCCCTATGTCGACGATGAAAGGCTGACCCAAGAACAAAAAGATGAGATCTTCTCTTGCTGGCCGGGGCCAGTAACCTGGGTTATGCCCGCTAAGGCGACGACGCCCAAGTGGTTAACGGGGCGTTTTGATACGTTAGCGGTAAGAGTGAGCGATCACTTACTCGTTTGTGAACTGTGCCGGGCCTTCGGCAAGCCGTTGGTCTCTACCAGCGCCAATCTAAGCGGCCTGGAACCTTGCCGAACGGTTCAGGGCGTGCGCGAGCAGTTTGGTGATGATTTCCCTGTACTGGTTGGGCAGGTCGGTGGGCGGCAGAACCCTTCAGAAATTCGGGATGCACTTACTGGAAAGCTGTTTCGTCAAGGATAAATAACAGGAGACGTATGCGAGACTTTGCCGTTTTTGGAAACCCGATTTCACACAGTAAGTCGCCGAAAATTCATGGGTTATTTGGTGAGAGCACTCGAATTCCTTTGAATTACGTAACCCGTCTGGCAACGTTGGAAGGGTTTGAGCAGGAATTGAGAGACTTTTTTTCTGCTGGCGCTTTAGGTGCGAATATTACCCTGCCGTTTAAGGAACGGGCCTTCGCGCTGTGTGATGAGCTCACTGAAAGAGCGGCCTGTGCC
>NZ_CP146357.1:462500-480000 GCF_039789245.1 Leminorella grimontii
TAGGGATACGTTCGTTGGGTAGGGGAGCGTTCTGTAAGCCTGCGAAGGTGGACTGTGAGGTCTGCTGGAGGTATCAGAAGTGCGAATGCTGACATAAGTAACGATAAAGCGGGTGAAAAGCCCGCTCGCCGGAAGACCAAGGGTTCCTGTCCAACGTTAATCGGGGCAGGGTGAGTCGACCCCTAAGGCGAGGCCGAAAGGCGTAGTCGATGGGAAACGGGTTAATATTCCCGTACTTGGTGTTACTGCGAAGGGGGGACGAAGAAGGCTAGGCCGGCCGGGTGACGGTTATCCCGGTTTAAGCGTGTAGGTGGGTGGTCTTGGTAAATCCGGACTGCTGTTAACACTGAGGCGTGATGACGAGTCTCTACGGAGATGAAGTGGTTGATGCCCTGCTTCCAGGAAAAGCCTCTAAGCATCAGGTAACATTAAATCGTACCCCAAACCGACACAGGTGGTCAGGTAGAGAATACTCAGGCGCTTGGGAGAACTCGGGTGAAGGAACTAGGCAAAATGGTGCCGTAACTTCGGGAGAAGGCACGCTGGCAGTAGGTGAAGTGGCTTGCCCATGGAGCCGAAGCCAGTCGAAGATACCAGCTGGCTGCAACTGTTTATTAAAAACACAGCACTGTGCAAACACGAAAGTGGACGTATACGGTGTGACGCCTGCCCGGTGCTGGAAGGTTAATTGATGGGGTTAGCGCAAGCGAAGCTCTTGATCGAAGCCCCAGTAAACGGCGGCCGTAACTATAACGGTCCTAAGGTAGCGAAATTCCTTGTCGGGTAAGTTCCGACCTGCACGAATGGCGTAATGATGGCCAGGCTGTCTCCACCCGAGACCCAGTGAAATTGAACTCGCAGTGAAGATGCTGTGTACCCGCGGCAAGACGGAAAGACCCCGTGAACCTTTACTATAGCTTGACACGGAACATTGAACCTTGATGTGTAGGATAGGTGGGAGGCTTTGAAGTGTGGACGCCAGTCTGCATGGAGCCAACCTTGAAATACCACCCTTTAATGTTTGATGTTCTAACTCGACCTGCTGAATCGCGGGTGAGGACAGTGTCTGGTGGGTAGTTTGACTGGGGCGGTCTCCTCCCAAAGAGTAACGGAGGAGCACGAAGGTTGGCTAATCCTGGTCGGACATCAGGAGGTTAGTGCAAAGGCATAAGCCAGCTTGACTGCGAGAGTGACGGCTCGAGCAGGTACGAAAGTAGGTCTTAGTGATCCGGTGGTTCTGAATGGAAGGGCCATCGCTCAACGGATAAAAGGTACTCCGGGGATAACAGGCTGATACCGCCCAAGAGTTCATATCGACGGCGGTGTTTGGCACCTCGATGTCGGCTCATCACATCCTGGGGCTGAAGTAGGTCCCAAGGGTACGGCTGTTCGCCGTTTAAAGTGGTACGCGAGCTGGGTTTAGAACGTCGTGAGACAGTTCGGTCCCTATCTGCCGTGGGCGCTGGAAGATTGAGGGGGGTTGCTCCTAGTACGAGAGGACCGGAGTGAACGCACCGCTGGTGTACGGGTTGTGATGCCAATTGCATTGCCCGGTAGCTACGTGCGGAAAAGATAAGCGCTGAAAGCATCTAAGCGCGAAACTTGCCCCAAGATGAGTCTTCCCTGGGACTTAGAGTCCCCTAAAGGAACGTTAAAGACGATGACGTAGATAGGCTGGGTGTGTAAGTGCAGCGATGTATTGAGCTAACCAGTACTAATGAACCGTGAGGCTTAACCTTACAACGCCGAAGGCGTTTTAGAGACGAAGAATTATTTAGCTTGTTTGTGGATTGGAGCTCTGTGGCGGAAGTATGACGAATACGAAAGCGGCGGAGTAAAACAGAATATGCCTGGCGGCGACAGCGCGGTGGTCCCACCTGACCCCATGCCGAACTCAGAAGTGAAACGCCGTAGCGCCGATGGTAGTGTGGGGTTTCCCCATGCGAGAGTAGGGAACTGCCAGGCTTTTAATTAGAAGAGGCCACTCGAAAGAGTGGCCTTTTTGCATTTGTCTAACGGCAGTTCGCTACTCGATAGAGACAAACCTGCCGGGAGCAGGTGTGAACGCCCGGAGGACGGCCTCGAAGAGGTTTATAAACTGCCAGGCTTTTAATTAGAAAAGGCCACTCTCTCGAGTGGCCTTTTTGCGTTTGTTGAATATGACTCTTTTCATATAGCGGCCTTCCTTTCTTCTTTTAGTTTCCAAGCTATTTAAAAGTCCCTTGCTCACAATATAGATAACGAAAACTAGCAGCCTATCTGTGCCGCAACGAAGGATTATCCCACCTATTTAAAAGCTTCTTTCAATCTGGCATCCCGCGTTTATTGTGGTATACAAAACGTCATTACTGTTATCCATTCTTCATCATCCTTCGTTGCGGCACAGATGCTTTAGTGAATCGAACAGACGGTGACTTAAAAACAGCGACAAAAAAAGCCCGCCGAGGCGAGCTTTGCTATTTAACGTTTTTATTAATCTTTGCTTTCTAACAGGCAGCGATAAATCAGCCCACCAACAATACCGCCGATAAGCGGCACTAACCAAAATACCCACAGTTGCTCTATTGCCCAGGTACCCTGAAAAATGGCGACGCCGGTACTACGGGCCGGGTTTACTGACGTATTGGTGACAGGAATGCTGATTAAGTGGATCAGCGTCAGGCCCAGACCAATAGCGATCGGCGCAAAACCGGCCGGAGCGCGCTTGTCCGTAGCTCCGTGAATAATGATAAGGAAAAAGGCCGTTAATACCAGTTCAGCTACAATTGCGGCCTGCAGGGAAAAGCCATCCGGAGAGTGTTCACCAAAGCCGTTAGATGCAAATCCGCTGGCGGTGGCGTCAAACCCGGCTTTTCCGCTGGCGATAGAGTAAAGAACCGCAGCTGCGGCAATTGCGCCAATCGTTTGAACGATGATGTAGGGAATAACGTCTTTTGCGGGGAAACGACCGCCGGCAAACAGGCCAACCGTTACGGCTGGGTTGAAGTGTCCGCCGGAAATGTGTCCCACGGCGTAGGCCATCGTTAGTACGGTAAGACCGAACGCCAGGGCTACGCCGGCAAACCCAATGCCTAGCTCGGGAAACGCCGCAGCTAAAACAGCGCTACCACAACCACCAAAAACTAACCAAAAAGTACCGAAAAATTCGGCGCATAACTTTCTAAACATGATTCATTTTTCCTTAAAAAAGATAAAGAAACACAAAGCATGGCAATGTGTTTCATCTAACTATAGTCCATTACGAACTTCGGGATGGAGTGTAGCCTGAATGGCCATACTTATTCAAATATGCGATATAGATCACATGCTAAGGTATGCGTGTTGGGTGAGGCCTTTTAATGTGGCAATGCATTGATCTATTAGAACAATCTCTATTATTGATGTCAAAACGTATAAGATTGGACTAATATAGTTAGACGAACTTATTATTTAAAAGCGTGTTTTTAAATAGAAAATTTTATTAAACGCTAACCTGTTGGCCGCACCCAATCCAAAGGTGCAGCGTAAACGGCACCGTTGAATGATTAACTATCGCGATCAGGGAGAGAATGCATGAAGTGTCCAAAATGCCAAACCGTTGAACTTAAAGCTGAACGTTTAGACGGTTTTTTACCCGTACAGCATTGCCCAAACTGCGGGGGAAACTGGCTGATGCTGGAAGATTATTTACGTCATAAACATGAGGTTCCTGTAGTTTCACCTTCGCTCGCAAACGCGGCTTTAGAGGCTGAGGAAACGGAGAAGGCGCTTCTATGCCCAATGACGGGAGCATTGATGACGAAGTTTCGTATCTCAAAAGACACTGCTCATCGATTAGACCTCAGCGCCAGAGTTAACGGCATCTGGTTGGATAAAGGGGAGTGGGAACTATTGAAGGCGCACGGTCTTGCGGGAAGACTAAATACGCTGTTTACCGATTTTTGGCAGCGACAGGTGCGCGAAGCGCAGGCGGACGACAGGCTTGATGAAATGTATCGTTCTTTGCTGGGAGAGGACGATTACGAAAAGCTTAAGGAATTACGCAACTGGCTGAAGCAGCATCCACAGCGAGAGAGAATGAGAGCGTTTTTGCTGGCTGAAGGTCCTGCATCATCACTCAATAGCTAATTATGCAACATTTTTAGTTAGAGAATAGCCCGGCCAATAGTCTGGCCAGGCTTTTGCTTGCGGAAGATGCCTAAGGCAATGTTGAAAGCCTTTGGCGGAAAGCGGAACCTAGGGGGATTCGGTTCCGGAGAAGGCTCCCGCCCTCACGCCGCTACGGTATGGCTCTTTGGCAATCATAGCGATCGCTTTTGTTGGTATATGCGCGACGTTTCGACGTTTTTCTCTGATAGCTAATTGTTTTTCAGCGGCATTGCGATCCTCTTCCCAAATAACCATCCCAGTCTTTCCATACTGGCTGAAGGCCTTTCTGTAGCAGCACTGAGGCGACCTGCTGTGGTGAACGATTGTCGTGGGGTGAAAACTGCTCCAGTTCCGGTTTATCGTCCGCATATCCGCCCGGCTGCGTTTTCGATCCCGCGCTAACGCTGTTGATAGCCAAGGGGACGACACTGTCGCGAAAACGGGGCGATTCTCGCGTGGATAGCGACAGCTCGGCTTCGGGGGCGAACAGTCTGAAGGCGCAGATAAGCTGAACCAGCTGTGCGTCGCTGAGAACGGCTTCTGGTTGAATCCCTCCAGCGCAGGGGCGTAAACGCGGAAAAGAAATCGAGTAGCGGCTTTGCCAGTAGCGATTTTGTAAATATCTCAAGTGTTGCGCCAAAAAGTAGCTGTCAGTACGCCACTGTTCGCATAACCCGAGTAACACGCCCAAACCTATTTTATCGATCCCTGCAGCGCCTAGCCTTTCAGGCGTCGCCATACGCCAGAAAAAGTCCTGCTTTTTCCCCCTAAGATGGTTTTTCTGGTATGTCCGTGCATGATAGGTTTCCTGATAGACCATAACCGCGTCTAATCCCAGCGACTTAAGCTCTGCGTAGTCTTGAGTTGCTAAAGGCTGAACTTCCATCATCAGCGAGCTGACGCGTTGGCGTATTAGCGGTAGGCTGCGTCGGAAATAATCCATGCCGACCTTTCCCTGATGTTCACCGGTTACCAGCAAAATATGCTGATATCCCAGATCGTTAAGCGCTTGGCACTCGCGCAATATTTCCTCTTCCGACAGCGTTTTGCGTTTTATTCGGTTACTCATAGAGAAACCGCAATAGGTACAGTCGTTGGCGCATAGGTTTGAGAGATAAAGCGGCGCATAAAACCCTACCGTATTTCCAAAGCGTTGTCGGGTTAGCCGTTGGGCTTTTTGGGCCATAGGCTCCAGATAGGCCATAGCCGCGGGAGAAATCAGCGCCATGAAGTCGTTCAGGTTGCATTTTTCGGCCTGCAGAGCGCGCTCAACGTCAGCGGAATTTTTTTCGTAGATAGAAAGCGTCGTACTCTCCCAGTCGACGGTTTGCCAAAGAGATTGAAAATCGGCGCTCATTGCGGCTCCTTAACGGAAGCAGGGGAACCTTCATGAAGAAATGCCGTTAGCGGACTGGACGCTTCTGCCGTGGCGTCTTGACGAATGGCTCCCAGGCCGCATTGATAAGCCTGTCGACCGCTCTCTACCGCCAGGCGAAAGGCGTTAGCCATGCCGACGGGATCGCGAGAAACGGCAATCGCCGTATTGACCAATACGGCATCTGCTCCTATCTCCATCGCCTGCGCCGCGTGGCTGGGCGCGCCGATGCCGGCATCGACAATAACCGGAACGTTGGATTGCTCAATGATAATGCGAAGAAACGTCTGCGTTTGTAGGCCCATATTAGAGCCAATAGGCGCTCCCAGCGGCATGACCGCCGCGCAGCCTGCTTCCTCGAGGCGCTTACATAAAACCGGATCGGCGCTACAGTAGGGAAGAACGATGAAGCCTTCTTTAACCAACTGCTCCGCCGCTTTCAGCGTCTCAACGGGATCCGGCAGTAGATAACGGGCGTCGGGATGAATTTCGAGCTTTAACCAGCGGGTACCCAGCGCTTCTTTTGCCAGACGGGCTGCAAAGATGGCCTCTTGCGCGTTTTTGGCGCCGGAGGTGTTGGGTAGAAGGCGAACGCCAAGTTGGCTAAGCGGAGAAATCAGGTTATCTGAGTTTTTCCCTAACGAGACGCGTTTCATCGCCATCGTTGCTAACTGAGCGCCGGAAGCGTCAATGGCCTGCGTCATCAGGCTCGAATTGGCGAATTTTCCCGTGCCGATGAACAGGCGTGATGTGAAAGAAGTTTCTGCGATTGTTAACATATTAGCCTCCTGCAATGGCCTGAAACATCAGCACGCTGTCGCCGTGGTAGAGCCGATGCGTTTCCCAAGCGGTTTTGGGCACAATAGTTTGATTGACGGCGATGGCGATGCCCTGAGTGGGATGTCCTAATTGCACCAAGAGATCGGACAGCGCTGCGCTGTCTTGTAGTTCCATTGGGGTATCATTCAGTGTGATTTGCATGTTGCCCTCCGCACACGGAACAGAGCGGATCTCGCCTGAGTTTGAGGCTGGTCCACGCGTGCTGCTTTCCGTTGAATAGACGCAGCTGACCGCTAAGGGCTGAGGGCATTCCTGCTAGCATTTTGACCGCTTCCAATGCCTGAAGCGAACCGATAGCGCCGACCATCGGGCCAAGCACGCCGGCCGTTCGGCAATTGCGGGACGGCTCTTCTTTGTCGGGGTAAAGACAGGCGTAGCAGCCTTCGGCAAACGGCGGCGTGAGTACAAACAGTTGGCCGCTAAAGCCAACGGCGCTGCCGCTTATCAACGGCAGCGAGCGAGAGACACAGGCTGCGTTGACAACGTGGCGCGTCGCCATGTTGTCACAGCAGTCAATCACTAGATCTACGTCGTGAAGTAATGTGGGCAGGCTGTCCTGAGTTATTCTTTGGGTTTCAATCCGACAGCTAATAGACGGATTTAGCCCCTTGAGGCGCTTGGCCGCCAGTTCCGCCTTCGGCTTTTTAACGTCAGCGCTATCAAACAGTATTTGGCGCTGTAGGTTTGTCTGATGAAGCGTATCGTCATCCGCCAGAATCAGCGAACCAACGCCAGCGGCGGCCAGATAAAGCGAAACCGGCGAACCTAGCCCTCCAAGCCCTACGATCAGCGCCGTTGAGCGCTTAAGGCGACGCTGCCCCTCTTCGCCTATCTCTTCTAGCAGCAGCTGGCGGCTGTAGCGCAGAAATTCACTGTCGCTTAGCATGACGATGGCTCCATATCTTCTATCATGGAAAGCAGCGCTTCCGTCGCCTGGCGCCAGTCCGGCGCTTTAGTGATGGCGCTGACAACGGCAATGCTGCCCACGCCGCAGTTTAGAACGTCTTTTACCCGGTCAATGCTGATACCGCCAATGGCGACGGTCGGGTAATCGGGGATCGACGACACGTGTCGCCTGAGCTCGGCGAGGCCCTGAGGGGCTGACGGCATCTCTTTGGTTTGCGTTGGAAAGATGTGTCCAAGCGCGATATAGGACGGGCGAACGATGATCGCGTTGGCAAGTTCTTCATCGTCATGCGTAGAAACGCCAAGGCGCAGTCCAGCCTGGTGGATGGCCTTCAGGTCGGCCGTCAACAGATCTTCTTGGCCCAGATGGACGCCATAAGCATTGTGTTTGATAGCCAACCGCCAGTAGTCATTGATAAAAAGTCGGGCATTGAAGCGTTTTCCCAATTCAACGGCCAGCCGTACGGTTTCTTCTACTTCGTCGTCCTGGCAGTTCTTTATTCTCAGTTGAATAGTAGTGACGCCGGCGCTAAGCAGCTTTTCTATCCATTCCAGCGTATCGACGACCGGGTAGAGGCCGAGTCGTTTTGCTGTTGGAGGAAACGGCGTCGGCGGCAGGGACACCAGGCTCGCTGTCTTAGTCATTGTTATTCTCCTCGGTGACGATTTGTGAAACGGCGGAATGGTAGAGTTCGTTTCCCCGCTCTCGAAAGCGCAGAGCCATTTCAGCCATGCCGCCGGAGGCGGTTTGCTCTTTAGCAAAGTCGCGAACCTCTTGCGATATCTTCATTGAACAGAACTTGGGGCCGCACATGGAGCAGAAGTGGGCGATTTTACCGGACGCCTGCGGCAGCGTTTCATCGTGGTAGGCGCGGGCTGTTTCTGGATCCAGCGCGAGGTTAAACTGATCTTCCCAGCGAAACTCAAAGCGCGCTTTTGACATGGCGTTATCGCGGATTTGGGCCCCTGGGTGTCCCTTGGCCAGATCGGCGGCATGAGCAGCGATGCGATAGGCGATCAGCCCTTGTTTAACGTCCTCTTTATTTGGCAGCCCCAGATGTTCTTTCGGGGTGACGTAGCACAGCATGGCGCAGCCAAACCAGCCGATAAGCGCTGCACCGATGCCAGAGGTGAAGTGGTCATAGCCGGGGGCGATATCCGTCGTCAGTGGGCCGAGCGTGTAGAAGGGCGCTTCATGGCAATGTTCTAATTGCTCGGTCATGTTACGGTGAATCATTTGCATCGGAACATGGCCGGGGCCCTCGATCATGACCTGAACGTCGTACTGCCAGGCTATTTTCGTCAGCTCTCCCAGCGTATGAAGTTCAGCGAACTGGGCTTCGTCGTTGGCGTCTTGCACGGAGCCTGGCCGCAGGCCATCTCCTAACGAGAGTGCGACATCGTATTTGCTACAGATTTCGCAGATATCGCGGAAGTGCTCATACAGAAAGTTTTCTCTATGGTGAGAGAGGCACCACTTTGCCATAATCGCTCCGCCGCGTGAGACGATGCCCGTCAGGCGATTGGCCGTCAGCGGCACGTAGCGTAAAAGCAGACCGGCGTGAATAGTGAAGTAGTCCACCCCCTGTTCAGCCTGTTCGATAAGCGTATCTTTAAAGACCTCCCAGTTCAGGCTTTCAGCGATGCCGTTTACCTTTTCCAATGCCTGGTAAATGGGAACGGTGCCGATGGGCACCGGGCTATTGCGGATTATCCATTCGCGCGTTTCGTGAATATAGCGCCCGGTGGAGAGATCCATAACGGTATCCGCTCCCCAGCGGGTAGCCCAGACCAGCTTTTCCACCTCTTCCTCAATGGAGGAGGTTAACGATGAATTACCTATGTTGGCGTTAACTTTTACCAAAAAGTTTCGCCCGATAATCATGGGCTCTGATTCCGGGTGGTTTACGTTGGCGGGAATAATCGCGCGGCCTGCAGCTACTTCCGCGCGGACAAACTCCGGCGTGATGTTTTCCGGCAGGCGAGCGCCGTAGGATTGCCCAGGATGCTGGCGCGTCAGCGCCTCTGAACGCAGGCGTTCTCTGCCTACGTTTTCTCTCAAGGCGATGAACTCCATTTCTGGCGTGATGATGCCCGCTCTTGCGTAATGCAGCTGGGTCACGCATCGGCCCTCTTTGGCGCGCCTTGGCGGCGGAAGGTGCGTATAGCGCAGGTGATCGAGCCCCTCGTCGGCAAGGCGCTGCTGGGTAAAGTGTGATGACGCCTTCGTCAAGGGCTCGGTGTCGTCGCGCTCTTCTATCCAGCGTTGGCGCAGAGGCGCTAGCCCTTGGTGAACGTCTATGCAGGCCGACGGATCGCCGTAGGGGCCCGACGTATCGTAAACGGGAACTGGCTCATTTTCTTCATACTGGGGGGCGCTTTGCGTGCCGCCGATGAGCGTCGGGCTGAGGCATATTTCCCGCATGGGAACTTGGATATCGTCGCGGGAGCCTTGAATATACACCCTGTGCGAATTGGGGAACGCGTGTCCCTGTAGTTGAGCGATAAACTGCTGCGCCTGAGCGCGTTGGATTCTTCGGTTAGACATAGCAAACTCCAAAAATAACAAGTGGGGATTGCTTGTCCGGAGTTCGAGGAGGGAGTAATGGATAGCGAAAATTAGCGCGGTGGCCTTTTTCCTATCCGAATTGAATTACTCTTGTTCCCTTCGCGGGTATTAGCCCGATCAGGTTCCGCGGATCCCGAATTAACGGTCTCAGCCCGCACC
This sequence comes from Leminorella grimontii, assembly GCF_039789245.1. Lineage (NCBI taxonomy): Bacteria > Pseudomonadati > Pseudomonadota > Gammaproteobacteria > Enterobacterales > Budviciaceae > Leminorella > Leminorella grimontii. The sequence goes on from NZ_CP146357.1 coordinate 472,478, forward strand.
ATAAAGGTCGCTGGGCACTCCGACAAGATTAGCCGCCATAAAGGCGGTAAAGCACAGTATAGGTAAGACGATAAAAACGGCAAAGGGATTTTTGTCCGCTTTGCCGTTATGACTGCTTGGTTGAGCTGTGGTGGCTTTCCCAGTTTTTAATTGCTTCTACAATCAGCTTATCTTCCAGCATAAACCGATTTGCCAGCAGTTCGCCTACCGTTGAAAGATCTTCATCCAGCTGTAATATGGTGTCGTCATTAATGCCTTTTTCAACATAGCTATCGTAAAATGCCATGATTTTTCTAGTATTTTCTTCTAGCAACGGATAAATTTTTTGACCAGGGGCGAGATTGGGGCTTGTAGCGCCTTCATCCTGAATAATGATTCTGTCATAGATATGAAAATGGCAAGCGGAAAGGTAGTCCACCAGGTGATGGCCAAAGTCGATCAGCGCTTTCTCATTAAGAGGGATATTTTTCTCTTTGTTTGGTTTAATACCAACCAGACGATAATAAGTAACGAGCAGGCTTTTGCGCGACTCTAACCATTGGTCAATCAATTGATGGTTACCGCCCACGCGCTCAGTTAGAGTTTCAAGTCGGTTTAGCATAGGATGTCCAGAGTCATTAAGTTGGTTGGAAAAGTTAAGATAATGTAAAAACCGTTGTTAGATTGCCAGTAAATAAGAGGTTTAGCAAGACGGTCATGGAACAACAGTTACGCGGTGATGAGTCTGGCTGGTGGTTATTGAGCTATGCCGGTAAGTTGTGGCTTCCTAAGGGGGAGCTGCCTTTTGGTTTTGCAAAGGATTTTCAGTTAAGCGGCGAGAGGGCGTACCGCATCGGTGAGTGGCAGAGCCACCCCGTGTGGTTGGTGCGTCAGTCGCGAGCGCGGGATATGGCGTCGGTGCGCCAATTGCTCAATGAGGATCGTGGTCTGTTTCAACTGGCCGGCCGAGCCGTTCAACTAGAGGATTTTTATCGCGCACACCGCTTTTGCGGTTACTGCGGGCACGCCATGACCATTAGCGACAGGGAGTGGGCCTGCCTGTGTCCGAACTGCCATCAGCGCTATTACCCGCAGATAGCTCCCTGCGTCATTGTCGCCATTCGTAGGGAGGACAAGATATTGTTGGCCCAGCATAATCGACACCGCGGCGGCATCTATACCGCGCTGGCTGGCTTCGTCGAAGTGGGGGAGACGCTGGAGCAGGCCGTTGCCCGCGAGGTTCACGAAGAGAGCAACCTGTCGATAAAAAATCTGCGCTATATCTCCTCGCAGCCGTGGCCGTTCCCCCATTCGCTAATGGTTGCCTACCTAGCCGATTATGACAGCGGAGAGTTGAAAATCGATAAGTCCGAGCTGCTTGACGCCAATTGGTTTGATTACGACCGATTACCCATGTTGCCGCCGCCGGGGACGGTCGCTCGCCGCCTTATTGAAGACACGGTTGCCTTATGTCGGGCGGAACGAGAACACGGACAATAGCGGTGTGACCTGTCAGCTGTAGGAAGAAGCCCCTGCATGTTACAATGCGCGCAATTATCGAGGATAAAAATAATGAATGAACTAAAAAACGATCGCTATCTGCGCGCTTTGCTGCGCCAGCCCGTTGACGTGACTCCCGTATGGATGATGCGGCAGGCAGGGCGCTATCTGCCGGAATATAAAGCAACCCGCGCTGAGGCTGGCGATTTTATGGCGCTGTGTAAAAATGCCGAACTGGCCTGTGAAGTCACCCTGCAGCCCCTGCGGCGCTATGCTCTGGATGCGGCAATCCTGTTCTCCGATATCCTTACCGTTCCTGACGCCATGGGGATCGGGCTCTATTTTGAAACGGGAGAGGGGCCGCGCTTTGAGCGCCCGGTAACCTGCCGCGCTGACGTAGAGAAACTGCCGGTGCCCGATCCCGAGCAGGAATTGGGCTACGTTATGAACGCCGTACGCACTATTCGTCGGAATCTGAAAGGGGAAGTCCCCCTTATCGGCTTTTCAGGCAGCCCGTGGACTCTAGCGACCTATATGGTCGAAGGGGGCAGCAGTAAGGCGTTCACCAAGATTAAGAAGATGATGTACGCCGAGCCTGAAACGCTGCACCTGCTGTTAGACAAGCTGGCCGACAGCGTGGTCCTTTATTTGAATGCTCAGATCCGCGCCGGCGCACAGGCGGTAATGATTTTCGATACCTGGGGCGGCGTACTGACTGGGCGCGACTATCGTGAGTTCTCTCTGGCTTATATGCATAAGATTGTTGATGGTCTGATGCGGGAAAACGAAGGCCGCCGAGTGCCGGTTACTCTGTTCACCAAAGGGGGCGGACAGTGGTTGGAGGCAATGGCTGATACTGGATGTGATGCGTTAGGACTGGATTGGACAACGGATATCGCCGATGCGCGACGTCGGGTTGGCTCTCGCGTGGCTCTGCAGGGCAACATGGATCCCTCAATGCTGTACGCCTCGCCAGCAAGAATTGAGCAGGAGGTCGCAGAGATCCTGGCCGGGTTTGGCCAAGGCGATGGTCACGTGTTCAATTTGGGACACGGTATTCATCAAGACGTACCGCCCGAGCATGCCGGGGCCTTCGTTGACGCCGTTCACCGTTTATCCCGGCAGTATCATGACTGATACTGCAGCGCTTAGGGCTGAGCAGGTTGAAAAAGCCAAAGCGGTCGTTAAGCAAGACCGCCTTGGTTTTGATGAGCCTAAGTGGATTGCCGGCGCCGACGTTGGTTTCGAGCAGGACGGTAAGATCACGCGCGCGGCGATCGCCGTACTCAGTTACCCTTCGCTTGAGCTGGTGGAATATCGAGTTGCCCGCGAGCCCACTTCGCTTCCCTATATTCCCGGCCTGCTTTCGTTTCGTGAATACCCGGCACTTCTCGCCGCCTGGGAACGGTTAACCATCGTTCCTCAACTGGTGTTTGTTGACGGCCAAGGAATCGCTCATCCTCGGCGGCTTGGTGTGGCCAGTCACTTTGGTCTGCTGGTAGATGTGCCGACGATAGGCGTAGCTAAAAGTCGCCTGTGTGGGCATCATGACGAGCTTGAGCCTTTTGCGGGTGCCGTTTCGCCGCTTATTGATAAAGAAGAACAGATAGGTTGGGTTTGGAACAGCAAGGCCCGCTGCAAGCCGCTTTATATTTCTATCGGCCATCGCGTTAGCCAAGAGTCGGCCCTGTTCTGGGTTGAACGCAGCATGCGCGGCTATCGGCTTCCAGAACCTACTCGCTGGGCAGACGCGATAGCGTCGCGACGCCCGGCATTTATGCGTTGGCTTGCAGCGCACCCGGAAAAGAACGTCGACGAAGGCTGAAAGGCTCGTTGACTCACCGCTTTTAATTTTGATGAGACATTTTCATGTTGCGTAACCCGATTCATTTACGGCTGGAAAAATTGGCCAGCTGGCAACACTTCACCTTTATGGCCTGCCTGTGCGAGCGTATGTACCCAAACTATCAGGCCTTTTGCCTTGAAACCGGGTTTGCCGAGCCTCAGGTTTATCGCCGAATTCTGGATCTGGTCTGGGAAACGCTGGTCGTTAAGGATGCAAAGGTCAATTTTGATAGCCAGCTTGAGAAGTTAGAGGAAGCGATTCCCGATGCGGACAGTTTTGATATTTACGGCGTTTATCCGGCAATTGACGCCTGCGTTGCGCTAAGCGAAGCGATCCATGCGCATCTTAGCGGAGAGACGATTGAGCATGCCGTTGCCGTCAGCGAAGCCTCGATTCGTACCGTTGCAATGTTAGAGATGACGCAGGCGGGAAGAGAAATGACGGACGAGGAGCTAAAAGTCCTTGCGCCAATAGAGAACGAATGGGACGTTCAGTGGGAAATTTATCGCCTGCTAGCCGACTGCGAGGAGCGGGATGTTGAGCTGATCAAGGGGCTTAGAGCGGACCTGAAAGAGGCTGCTGTAAGCAATATTGGCATAAATTTAGCCTAAACAGTGATAAAACGTGACTTAGAGCTTAAATAATAGCTTGTCAAGGCTTCACAGCCGTGTCCGATTGGTCTACATTTGTGTTGCCTTTAAAAAGTGGCTATCGATAGCGTCTGGGCTGGGGTTAACAGAGACTTTCTTTACCCATCCGTATTCGATACATTGCATGCAATAAAATACATTGTAAGGATAATTTATGAACAAGACTCAACTGATTGACGTAATTGCAGACAAGGCTGGTCTTACCAAAACTCAGGCCAAAGCGGCCCTGGAATCAACCTTAGGCGCAATTACTGAGTCTCTGAAAGACGGTGACCCAGTACAACTGGTTGGTTTTGGTACATTCAAAGTGAATCACCGCAATGCCCGTACGGGTCGCAACCCTCAGACCGGCAAAGAAATCAAAATTGCGGCGGCTAACGTTCCGGCATTCGTTTCAGGCAAAGCACTGAAAGACGCCGTTAAGAAGTAATTAAGCCACGATTACTGATATAGTAAGGGGCATGTTGCCCCTTTTCTTTTTTGTACAATGATAAAACGCGGCCTTATTGTTTTTCCTTTCCTTTTGGCGCTGGCGGGATGCGGTTCAACCAGCCAAGAGCCAACGCTGGCGGCGTCGGGATATATTGCCGACGGTGGAATCGTTCGTCTTTGGAGCAAGGTAGACGGCGAAGGGCAGCCCATGCGCTTGATGAGCGTGTATACCCCGTTTTCCGGCGACACGATCGCTACCCACTATGAGTTTATTGACGGCAAGCTAAGCCTTATTCGCAGTGAGGCTCAAAATGACGCGTTGATTCCCCAAACGCAGCTCAGGCTGGATCCCAAAGGGAATCCCAGCTTTATGCAAAGGCGCTTGGCCGATCGTAATGAATCCCTGTCAGAAGACGACATTCTGCGTATGAAGTATGAATCTCAGCGGGTTTTGGCGATGAGTCGTTCGCTTGCCGCCGGAAAAATTCGACTGCATCAAGGCTATATTCAGGACAGGGACATTATTTCCTGCGGTGGTGAAGCTGAAAATCCTCGCTTTTCACCCAGCGAGCAGCAGTGGTTGGATAAGCGCATCCGTAACGGCGGCTTTGTCAGCTTGGCTTGGCTTTCCTCATCCCGAGGGATTCAACTTCTGCTGGTGGCCAACGAGAATTTTTGCCAGTGGGAGCCGAAACTGAGCAATTTCTGATTTCAGGCGATAAGGCAAAGAAAAAGCCGCTGTTCATCGAGTGAACTGCGGCTTTTTTGTTAACGCCAGATAGAACTATTGAGCGTCCCGTTCTCTGGCGACGGCGCGATAGCCAATATCTTTACGGTAGGTGCAGCCGTTCCATTGGATCTTTTCCGCTAGCTTGTAGGCCCTTTGCTGAGCCTGAGCTACGCTTTCGCCCAACGCTGTGACGCAAAGTACTCGCCCTCCTTGGGTCACAACGTGGCATTCCCGTAGCTGTGTTCCCGCGTGAAATACTTTTTCGCCTTCTACTTCATCTGTCGGTAATCCACTGATGACGTCGTTAGTTCTATAGTCTCCTGGATAGCCTTCGGCCGCCAGTACGATGCCTAACGCTGCACGAGGATCCCATTCCGAAGTTTTTTCACTCAGACGACTTTCGGCTCCGGCCAGGCACAGCTCAACAAAGTCGGACTTCATGCGCAGCATGATGGGCTGAGTTTCCGGATCGCCAAAGCGGCAGTTGAATTCAATCACCTTTGGCGCGCCCGCGTCGTCGATCATCAGGCCGGCGTATAAAAAGCCGGTATAGGGATTTCCTTCTGAAGACATTCCGCGAACGGTAGGATAAATAACCTCATCCATAATGCGTTGATGAACTTCATCGGTGACGACCGGCGCGGGAGAATAGGCGCCCATACCGCCGGTATTGGGGCCCCTGTCGCCGTCATATGCGCGCTTATGGTCTTGGCTGGTCGCCATCGGAACGACGTTTTCACCGTCCACCATGACGATAAAGCTTGCCTCTTCACCGGACAGAAACTCCTCAACCACGATACGGTGGCCCGCGTCGCCAAAGGCATTGCCTTCCAGCATGTCCTTCGCGGCAGAGACGGCTTCTTCTAACGTCATTGCTACCACTACGCCTTTACCCGCAGCGAGCCCGTCGGCTTTAATTACGATTGGCGCGCCTTTGGCTCGGATGTAGCTTAATGCCAGATCGAGGTCGGTGAAGTTTTTGTACTCAGCGCTAGGGATCGCGTGGCGGGCCAGAAAGTCTTTAGTGAACGCTTTCGAACCTTCCAGTTGAGCTGCTGACTGCGTTGGACCGAAGATTTTTAACCCAACTTTTCTGAAAGCGTCAACGACGCCCTTAACCAGCGGCGCTTCTGGGCCGACGATGGTTAGACCGACGTTTTCTTTCTGTGCGAAGTGTACCAGCGCCTCAATGTCCGTTGCGGAGATGGCAACGTTAACCAGATTAGGCTCAAGCTGAGTGCCCGCGTTGCCGGGGGCGACAAAGACTTTATCGGCCAAGGGCGACTGGGCCGCTTTCCACGCCAGCGCGTGCTCCCTTCCCCCGCCGCCAATAATTAAAATATTCATCGTTTCTGCTCCAAGGCTCCGGAAGAGTGAATTAATGACGGAAATGGCGCATGTCGGTAAAGAGCATGGCAATACCGTGTTCGTTAGCGGCGGCGATAACTTCATCGTCGCGAATAGAACCGCCGGGTTGAATGACGCACGTGATACCGGCGGCTGCGGCGGCATCGATACCGTCACGGAATGGAAAGAATGCGTCGGAGGCCATCGCGGAGCCTTTTACCTCAAGCCCTTCGTCGGCGGCCTTAATACCGGCTATTTTCGCTGAGTAAACGCGGCTCATTTGTCCCGCGCCAATGCCGATAGTCATATTGTTCTTTGCATAAACAATGGCGTTAGACTTTACAAATTTGGCCACTTTCCAGCAGAACAGCGCGTCGGCCAGCTCCTGCTCCGTCGGCTGGCGCTTTGTAACCACCTTCAGGTTTGCCGGCTCAACCATGCCGAGGTCGCGGTCTTGAACCAGCAGCCCACCGTTGACGCGCTTAAAGTCTAATCCTGAAACGCGAGACTGCCATTCGCCGCAGACCAGCACGCGAACGTTTTGTTTTTCGGCAGTCACCCTTAGCGCATCCTCACTGGCAGAAGGTGCAATGATGACCTCTACGAACTGACGGGAGATAATGGCGCGTGCAGTTTCTGCGTCCAGCTCGCGGTTAAAGGCAATGATGCCGCCGAAAGCGGACGTCGGGTCGGTTTTGTAGGCGCGGTCGTAGGCGTCCATAATAGAATCGCTGACGGCTACACCGCACGGGTTTGCGTGTTTGACGATAACGCAGGCCGGCTCGTTGAAGGCCTTAACGCACTCCAAGGCGGCGTCGGTGTCCGCAATATTATTGTAGGACAGCGCCTTTCCCTGCAGCTGCTGAGCCGTTGCAACAGAGGCTTCCGTTAGGTCTTCTTCTATATAAAATGCGGCCTGCTGGTGGGCGTTTTCGCCATAGCGCATGTCCTGTTTTTTTACATACTGCAGGTTAAGCGTGCGCGAGAAGCGACCTGACGGTCTGTCGGTCTCCCCATAATAAGGAGGAACCATTGAACC
>NZ_CP146357.1:485000-1180000 GCF_039789245.1 Leminorella grimontii
GGCTGCAACTGTTTATTAAAAACACAGCACTGTGCAAACACGAAAGTGGACGTATACGGTGTGACGCCTGCCCGGTGCTGGAAGGTTAATTGATGGGGTTAGCGCAAGCGAAGCTCTTGATCGAAGCCCCAGTAAACGGCGGCCGTAACTATAACGGTCCTAAGGTAGCGAAATTCCTTGTCGGGTAAGTTCCGACCTGCACGAATGGCGTAATGATGGCCAGGCTGTCTCCACCCGAGACCCAGTGAAATTGAACTCGCAGTGAAGATGCTGTGTACCCGCGGCAAGACGGAAAGACCCCGTGAACCTTTACTATAGCTTGACACGGAACATTGAACCTTGATGTGTAGGATAGGTGGGAGGCTTTGAAGTGTGGACGCCAGTCTGCATGGAGCCAACCTTGAAATACCACCCTTTAATGTTTGATGTTCTAACTCGACCTGCTGAATCGCGGGTGAGGACAGTGTCTGGTGGGTAGTTTGACTGGGGCGGTCTCCTCCCAAAGAGTAACGGAGGAGCACGAAGGTTGGCTAATCCTGGTCGGACATCAGGAGGTTAGTGCAAAGGCATAAGCCAGCTTGACTGCGAGAGTGACGGCTCGAGCAGGTACGAAAGTAGGTCTTAGTGATCCGGTGGTTCTGAATGGAAGGGCCATCGCTCAACGGATAAAAGGTACTCCGGGGATAACAGGCTGATACCGCCCAAGAGTTCATATCGACGGCGGTGTTTGGCACCTCGATGTCGGCTCATCACATCCTGGGGCTGAAGTAGGTCCCAAGGGTACGGCTGTTCGCCGTTTAAAGTGGTACGCGAGCTGGGTTTAGAACGTCGTGAGACAGTTCGGTCCCTATCTGCCGTGGGCGCTGGAAGATTGAGGGGGGTTGCTCCTAGTACGAGAGGACCGGAGTGAACGCACCGCTGGTGTACGGGTTGTGATGCCAATTGCATTGCCCGGTAGCTACGTGCGGAAAAGATAAGCGCTGAAAGCATCTAAGCGCGAAACTTGCCCCAAGATGAGTCTTCCCTGGGACTTAGAGTCCCCTAAAGGAACGTTAAAGACGATGACGTAGATAGGCTGGGTGTGTAAGTGCAGCGATGTATTGAGCTAACCAGTACTAATGAACCGTGAGGCTTAACCTTACAACGCCGAAGGCGTTTTAGAGACGAAGAATTATTTAGCTTGTTTGTGGATTGAAGCTCTGTGGCGGAAGTATGATGAATACGGAAGCGGCGGAGTAAAACAGAATATGCCTGGCGGCGACAGCGCGGTGGTCCCACCTGACCCCATGCCGAACTCAGAAGTGAAACGCCGTAGCGCCGATGGTAGTGTGGGGCTTCCCCATGCGAGAGTAGGGAACTGCCAGGCTTTTAAATCATAACCACCCGCATAGCGGGTGGTTTGCTCTTGCCCTATAAGGGCTTGTTACCGACTGCGCCTAAATGACGCCGCTTTCTCTTCGTTCAAGCTAAGTGTCTTTGCTACTTTGGCTTACCCCTTGAAGGGGTCTGTATACTCTTTGCTGCTCAATTTGTCTGAGACTAAATCTGATTTCTCTTGTTCTCTGATATATTTTTGGATTGTCGCTTCATTTAGCCCTACCGTACTTACATAGAAGCCTTCGCTCCAAAATTTTCTGTTGCCAAACTTATATTTTAGATTGGCATGTCTATCAAAAATCATCAGCGAACTTTTCCCTTTCAGATACCCCATAAAGCTTGAAACACTCAACTTCGGAGGAATACTTACCAACATATGAACATGATCCGGCATCAGGTGACCTTCTATTATTTCCACTCCTTTATACTTACAAAGGTCTCGTAATATCTCACCTACGCTTGAACGTATACTATTGAAAATCACTTTCCGTCTGAACTTCGGCGAAAAGACGATATGGTATTTGCACAGCCACTTTGTATGCGCTGAGCTTTGTGCTTTAATGCCCATAAACACCTTTCCTCATTTTAGTTACGGTTATTAGCTTGAACATCTATATCGTAACGGAAAGGTGTTTTTCTTGGTATAACCCTTTGATCCCACCCGCAAAGCAGGTGGTTTTATGTTTAAGACGCTAACGCGACTTAAACTGGCTAAAGCCATAATTAGAAGAGGCCACTCGAAAGAGTGGCCTTTTTGCGTTTGTTATCACTGAAAATTAGGATGAGAATAGAGAGAGGCCGCTGATACAGCGGCCTTTTTGCTTTTTAACATCGGAGAAAATAGAACGATGGAAGCGTTTTGACTCTCGACAGCCGGTTTAAAAGACGCTATCTTTAGCGGTATAGAAGTCTAAATGTATAAACGTATAAATGGATATTTGAGGATCTAGTAATGCCAATTCGTATTCCTGATGAACTTCCCGCCGTTAACGTATTGCGTGATGAGAACGTCTTCGTGATGGAGTCTTCACGCGCAAGCCATCAGGACATTCGTCCGCTAAAGATTTTGATCCTCAACCTGATGCCGAAAAAGATTGAGACCGAAAATCAGTTCCTGCGCCTGCTCTCTAACTCTTCACTGCAGTTGGATATTCAACTGCTAAGAATTGATAACCATGAGTCTAAAAATACGCCTGCCGAGCATTTAGATAGCTTTTACTGTAACTTCGAAGACATTCGCGATCAGAACTTTGACGGCCTGATCGTGACCGGCGCGCCGTTGGGATTGGTTGAGTTTAAGGACGTCTCTTATTGGGACGAGATTGAGCGGATTACGCTTTGGGCCAAGGATCACGTGACTTCGACGCTGTTCGTGTGTTGGGCGGTACAGGCGGCGTTAAATATCCTCTACGACATTCCTAAAATTACCATGTCTGAAAAGCTGTCCGGGGTCTACTGGCATACAGTGACTCAGCCGTTGGCGTTGCTTACCCGCGGGTTTGACGACCGCTTTCTTGCCCCTCACTCTCGCTATGCGGGGTTCCCTACGGAAGCGATTCGTCAACATACGGATCTGGATATTTACGCGGAGTCTGAACAAACCGGCGCTTATCTGTTCGCCAGCCGGGATCGCCGCTTTGCTTTTGTTACAGGGCATCCTGAGTATGACGCCCACACGCTATCCGCGGAGTATTTTCGCGATCTGAATGCCGGGATAAACCCCGCGATGCCCGTCAATTACTTCCCTAATGATGACATTGAGTCGGCGCCTAAAGCTACGTGGCGTAGCCACGGGTATCTGCTGTTCAACAACTGGTTGAACTACTTTGTGTATCAGAGAACGCCGTATGACTTAAGCCAGATGAATCCGACAATGGATTAGTTTTTCATTGGCGATAAGCGGATTATTATTAGGTTTGAAACAATTAATTCATCGTTAGAGGTCATTTTGGCAAATCATACTGAGGCGTTAACGCAACAACTGTCAAAGCGTATTCTTATTTTAGACGGCGGCATGGGCACCATGATCCAAAGCTATCGTCTTGAAGAAGAGGACTATCGGGGAGAGCGATTTGCCGATTGGCCGTGCGATCTGAAAGGAAATAACGACCTGTTGGTTTTGACCAAGCCAGAGGTTATTTCCGCCATTCATAACGCTTACCTTGAAGCGGGCGCGGATATTCTTGAAACAAACACCTTTAACGCTACGGCTATCGCTATGGCCGACTATCAGATGGAATCCCTGTCGGCTGAAATCAACTATGAAGGCGCTCGTCTGGCGCGCGCCTGTGCCGATGCCTGGACGGCTAAAACGCCCGACAAACCTCGATACGTCGCCGGTATTTTAGGACCAACTAACCGAACGGCCTCCATTTCGCCTAACGTTAACGACCCTGCGTTTCGTAATGTGACGTTTGATGGGCTGGTTGAGGCCTATACCGAGTCGACGACGGCGCTGATTCAGGGCGGCGTTGATCTCATCATGATCGAAACCATATTCGATACGTTGAACGCCAAAGCCGCCATTTTCGCCGTAGAAAGCGTTTTTGAGACTCTCGGCGTACGTTTGCCCGTCATGATATCCGGGACAATTACCGATGCATCCGGCCGCACGCTGTCGGGGCAGACGACAGAAGCGTTTTATAACTCCCTGCGCCACGTAAAGCCGCTCTCTTTTGGCCTGAACTGCGCTCTTGGGCCGGAGGAACTCCGTCAATACGTGGCTGAACTGTCCCGCATTGCCGAATGCTTTGTTTCCGTTCACCCCAACGCCGGTTTGCCGAACGCCTTTGGCGGTTACGATCTGGAGCCTGACGCTATGGCTGCGCAGATCGCAGAGTGGGCCGGCTCCGGCCTGGTGAATATCGTCGGCGGCTGCTGCGGCACCACCCCCGCCCACATCGCGGCGATTGCGAGGGCAGTGGCCGATATTTCTCCCCGTACGATACCAGTCATTCCCGTATCCTGTCGCCTGTCAGGACTTGAGCCGCTCAATATCAGCGATTCCTCGCTGTTTGTGAACGTCGGTGAGCGAACTAACGTGACGGGATCGGCGAAATTTAAAAGGCTGATAAAAGAAGATAAGTATTCAGAGGCGCTGGAAGTTGCGCTTCAACAGGTTGAAAACGGCGCCCAGATTATCGATATCAATATGGATGAAGGGATGCTGGACGCCGAAGCGGCGATGGTACGTTTCCTGAACCTGATTGCCGGCGAGCCGGACATCGCACGCGTGCCTATTATGATTGACTCTTCCAAGTGGGAAGTTATTGAGAAAGGGCTTAAGTGCATTCAGGGCAAAGGGATCGTCAACTCTATCTCGATGAAAGAGGGCGAAGAGAAATTTATCCATCAGGCTAAGCTGGTACGTCGCTACGGTGCGGCGATGGTCGTGATGGCCTTTGACGAACAGGGGCAGGCCGATACCCGAGCGCGTAAAATCGAAATCTGTCGCCGAGCCTATCGCATTTTAACGGAGGTTGTCGGTTTTCCTCCTGAAGACATTATTTTTGACCCGAACATTTTCGCCATTGCGACCGGCATCGAGGAACACAATAACTATGCCCTCGACTTTATCGAAGTCTGTGCCGACATTAAGGCCAAGCTTCCCCATGCGCTGATTTCCGGCGGTGTTTCTAACGTTTCGTTCTCATTTCGCGGCAACGATCCGGTGCGCGAGGCTATTCACGCCGTCTTTCTGTATTACGCCATAAAAAACGGTATGGATATGGGCATCGTCAATGCAGGCCAGCTGGCCATCTATGACGACTTACCCACCGAGTTAAAAGACGCGGTAGAGGACGTGGTGTTAAACCGTCGCCCGGACGGAACGGAGCGCCTGCTGGCGCTGGCGGAAAAATACCGCGGGAGCGCGGGTGATGAAGAGTCAAACCGGCAGCAGGCAGAGTGGCGCCAGTGGCCGGTAAACAAGCGGCTCGAATATGCCTTGGTGAAAGGCATTACGGAGTTTATTGAGACCGACACCGAAGAGGCCCGTCAACAGGCTACGCTTCCTTTAGAGGTGATTGAAGGGCCGCTGATGGCAGGAATGAACACCGTCGGCGATCTGTTTGGCGAAGGAAAAATGTTCCTGCCGCAGGTTGTGAAATCCGCTCGCGTGATGAAGCAGGCCGTCGCCTATCTTGAACCCTACATTGAGGCCAGCAAGCAGAAGGGCGCAACGGCGGGTAAAATCCTGCTGGCGACCGTGAAGGGCGACGTGCACGATATTGGTAAGAACATCGTCGGCGTCGTTTTGCAGTGCAATAACTACGAGATTATCGATCTTGGCGTTATGGTGCCGACGGAGAAGATCCTGAAAACCGCCCGCGAAGAGAACGTTGATATTATCGGTCTGTCCGGGCTGATAACTCCGTCGCTGGATGAAATGGTTAACGTAGCTAAAGAGATGGAGCGGCAGGGATTCACGCTGCCGCTGCTGATTGGCGGCGCGACGACCTCTAAGGCTCACACCGCCGTCAAGATTGAGCAAAACTACGGCGGGCCGACGGTCTACGTGCAAAACGCATCGCGAAGCGTTGGCGTTTGTTCTGCGTTGCTTTCTGACGCTCAGCGTGACGACTTTGTGGCAAGAACGCGTAAAGAGTATGAAACCGTCAGGCTTCAGCATGGGCGTAAAAAGCCGAGGACGCCCCCCGTTACGCTGGAGAAGGCCAGAAATAACGGCTGGCAGTGCGACTGGGCTAACTATCTGCCGCCCGTTCCAAAGGCGCTGGGAGTACAAACGGTTGAGGCATCTATCGATACGCTGAGGCGCTACATCGACTGGACGCCATTCTTTATGACCTGGTCGCTGGCGGGCAAGTATCCCCGTATTCTTGAAGATGAGGTGGTCGGTGAAGAAGCCAAGCGTCTGTTTGCCGACGCCAATCAGATGTTAGACAAGCTGGCAGCGGAAAAAGCGATAACGCCGCGCGGCATTTTGGGGCTCTTCCCCGCGAACCGCGTAGGCGACGACGTTGAAATTTATGCAGATGGAGATCGACGCGACGTATCGGTCGTTAGCCACCATCTGCGGCAACAAACGGAAAAAACGGATTTTCCCAACTACTGCCTGTCTGACTTTATTGCGCCAAAAGAGAGTGGCGTAGCGGACTATGTCGGCGCGTTTGCTGTTACCGGCGGCCTTGAGGAAGACGCTCTGGCGCAGGCCTATGAAACGGCGCATGACGACTATAACAAGATCATGGTGAAGGCGCTGGCGGACAGGCTGGCAGAGGCGTTTGCTGAATATCTACACGAGCGGGTGCGCAAAGAGATATGGGGATACGCGCCGGATGAGTCGCTGAGCAACGAAGAGCTGATCCGCGAAAACTATTGCGGTATTCGGCCGGCGCCCGGCTATGCCGCCTGCCCGGAGCATACCGAGAAAGCCGCTATCTGGCAGCTGCTGTCGGTGGAAGAGCGTATCGGCATGAAGCTGACGGAGTCTTACGCCATGTGGCCTGGCGCATCGGTATCCGGTTGGTATTTTAGCCACCCGGAGAGTAAATATTTCGCGGTAGCGCAGATCCAACGCGATCAGGTTGAGGACTATGCCGCGCGTAAGGGCATGAGCATATCGGATACCGAACGTTGGTTAGCGCCCAATTTGGGATACGATGCGGATTAAACTTTCTCGCTGACTGGCAAAGCATACGTTATCAGACTATATATTATATAAATTTATATAATGTTATCACTGAGAGAAACGTATGCCGGAAAATACCTCACTTTCCTACCTTGACGCCATAAGGGAGGCCGCCTCTCAGGTTGCCTCCCTTATGCGCACTTTGTCGAATGAAGACCGACTGATGATTCTTTGCCGTCTAAGCCAGGGAGCGCTTTCCGTTAGCGAACTGGAAGAAGGCCTGGACATTCGTCAGCCGACGTTATCGCAACAGCTCACCGTATTGCGTAACGAGGGCGCGGTTGAAACGCGCCGCGAAGGCAAGCGCATATACTATTCGGTCTCTGACGCAAGGGTGTTGACGCTTTTGGATACCCTCTACGCTCTTTACTGTCCTCAGCCGAAGGAGGAAATGTGAACATAGCATGGGAGTCATTTACGCCAGCCTCATCGCTAGCAGGTGGTGCGCTAATAGGCATCGCCGCCGCGCTTTTGTTGCTTTTTAACGGGCGCATTGCCGGGATCAGTGGGATCCTGGCGGGCATACTGCGCGGAGAAAGAAGGGAAGCGCCTTGGCGGGTGATGTTTATTTTGGGAATGCTTGCCGCTCCGTCTTTATATGGCCTGCTGTTTACGCTGCCGAAAATAGAGATTGCCGCGAGCGTGCCCGAACTGATTGTTGCCGGCCTGCTGGTGGGGCTCGGTACGCGATATGGTTCCGGGTGCACCAGCGGCCACGGCGTTTGCGGCCTGTCTCGCCTCTCTTTACGCTCTCTGGCGGCTACGCTGACTTTTATCTTTACCGGCGCCATGACCGTATTTGTTCTCAATCCTTTGTCCGGAGGATAAAAGATGAAGAGCTTCTTTGCTTTTATCAGCGGTCTGATTTTTGGCCTGGGGATTTTGCTGTCCGGTATGATAAACCCGACGAAAGTGCTCTCTTTCCTCGACGTTACTCGCATATGGGACCCCTCTTTAGCGATAGTCATGGCAGCGGCCGTTGCCGTCGGCCTTTTGGCCTTTAGCTGGGGGAAACGGCGTGAGTCAGCACTACTCGGCGGCGCAATTCAGTGGCCGACGGCGCGGGGAATTGATAGCCGTCTGATTGGCGGTAGCGCGCTGTTTGGCATTGGCTGGGGGATTGCTGGAATTTGCCCGGGGCCGGGCGTAGTTTTACTCGGCGTTGGTTCGCCAAAAGGGTATATATTCGTTGCCGCGATGGCTATGGGCGCGCTGATTTATCAGGAAATAGAAAAGCGTCGAGCGGGGAACCGAACGAAAAAGCGATAGCCCGAAGGCTATCGCTCTTATGGTTAGTAGAGACCGATGATTTTCCACCAGGCCAGGCCCAGCACCAGGAAAATTGCCTGGTTTATGAGGCTGACGACGAAGCCCACTTTCCACCAGGTACCGGTAGGCACGTAGCCTGCGCCGAACAGAATCGGCCCGCGGGCGTGAGAGTACTGTGTCAAAGAGCAGTAAAGGCTGCTGGTGAAGGCCAACATCAGGGCCATCGGCGCAGCGGGGATGTGCAGATTGATGCCTACGCCCAGGAACACGGCGTACAGTGCCGCAATTTGTGCGTTACCGCTGGCAAAGAAATAGTGGGTATAAAAATAGGCCGCATTCAGCATCAGCAGCACCAGGATCCAGCTGCTGTCGCCCATCACCATACCGACGTATTTGCCGATCTCACCGCCGAACCAGGTAGTAAAGCCCAAGGCTTTTAACTGGTCGGCCATCATCAGCAGAGCGGCGAACCAGATAAGCGTATCCCACGCGCCTTTCTCGCTTTTTACGTCTTCCCACGTCAATACGCCGGTAAGCAGCAGGAAAGAGAGGCCGACGAAGGAGGCGGTGGTTGCGTCAACGCCAAGGGGGCCGCCGAAAATCCACAAAACCAGCAATAGAACGACGGTTACGGCCATGATCCATTCACTGCGCGTCATCTTGCCCATTTTGGCCAGCTCGGTTTTCGCAAGCTTCGGGGCGTCCGGCGTATGCTTGATTTCCGGTTTGGTCAGCCAGTACACCAGCAGCGGAACGATAATAAGCGATGCCAGACACGGAACGATGGCAGCGACGAACCAGCTTCCCCAGGTCAACGTGACGCCGGCGTTGGCCGCCAGCTTTATGGCCAGCAGGTTGCCGGTATAGGCCGTCATGAACATGGCGGCAGTGACGTCGTTGACGTTACCAATACAGGTAATCAGGAAGGTACCGATTTTGTTGCGCGATTCATCTTCCGGATTGGAATTGAAGCTGCGCGCCAATGAGTCGGCAATAGGATAAATAACGCCACCGCAGCGGGCGGTGTTGCTTGGCATCGCCGGCGAGAGAATGAGATCGGCGACCGCCAATCCATAGGCCAGCCCCAGCGTTCTTTTTCCCAACAGGCGGATCATTTGCAGAGCGATGCGACGCCCAAGGCCGGTTTTAATAAACCCTCGGGCTATCATAAACGCAACGACGATAAGCCAGATAAGCGAGCTGTTGAGGTCACTTAGGGCAACAAGAATTGCGTCTGAGGCGGTTTTAGAACCGGCTGCATAGGTTAAGGCAAAAACGGTAATGCCGATAAGGCCGACGGCGCCGATGGGCAGCACCTTGGCGACGATACAGGCAATGGTAGCAATAAATACGATGGCCGAATGCCAGGCGTGTACGCTCAGCCCTTCAGGGGGCGATATGTGCCAAAAGATAGCGGCACAAACGGTAATTATAATGAGCGGAAGCCAATTGACCGGAGAAAGTTTAGTTGAGGCCACAGGACGTCCTTACAGTGAAAGGAAACGAGAAAAGGACAAAGGCATTCACCTTTGTCCATCTTTATTAAGGATAGTCACTTAGTGGGATTTTTTCGTTTAGAGGGTTGTGACTAAATGTAAATATAATTGGGGGGGTTGTTGGCTCCGAAGTGAGCAATGACGCCTACTCACTTCGGGTAAGTGAAACGCTTCAGCTTTGGCTATTTGTTACACTTTCAGTTGGTTTTCCCTGCCAGTAGCCGGCTAACAGCGAACCGGACAGATTGTGCCAGACGGAGAACAGGGCCCCAGGCAGCGCGGCGACGGCGGAGAAGTATTGCGCTCCCAGCGTGGCTGCCAGGCCAGAGTTTTGCATACCGACTTCAATAGCCAGCGTGCGGCAGGTGGATTCATCGAAACCGCACAGCTTGCCGCCCCAGTATCCGCCCAGCAGGCCGATGCCGTTGTGGAGCACTACGGCGATGGCGACCACGAATCCGACGGACGCAATATGGCTCTGGCTCTTGGCCACCACGGCGCTAATGATCGCCAAAATACACATCATCGACAGCGCAGGAAGGAAAGGCTCGATGCGCTTTACAACCTTAGGCAGCGTATGGTGGATAATCAGGCCCGCGCCAATCGGGATAACGACAATTTGCAAAATGGACATCAGCATGCCCATTACGTCGACGTTAATAGAGGCGTCAACGTACAGATAGGTCAACAGCGGCGTGGCGAAAACGCCGACCAGAGTTGAAACGGAAGATATGGTGACGGAAAGCGCGACGTCTCCGCGAGCCAGGTAAATCATCACGTTAGACGCCGTGCCGCTGGCGACGCTGCCCACTAGAATCATGCCCGCCGCGAGGTCTGCCGGCATGCTAAAAATCTTGGCAAGCATCCAGGCTGCCAGCGGCATAATTAGATAGTGAAGCAGCGTACAGGCAACGACGGGCATCGGGCGAGTGACGACGCGTTTAAAATCGCCGACGTTTAGAGTCACGCCCATAGCGAACATGATAAGCATCAGCAGATAGCTGACGTAGGGCGCAATCCCGGTAAAGGCCGACGGCGTGGAATAGGCCGCAATGGACAGTAGGATAGCCCATAGCGGGAACAGGCGTGTAATTTTGGCTAACATATTGTATGTATTTCCTTGGTGGAGACGTGTGTTGTGCTTTATTGGGCGCAGTTCGGCCCTGTTTCTGGTTTTAATTGCGCTATTCGTTTCTTTGAACGCGTTGGTAAAAATAATGGGCAACGTGTGGCGTTGCCCATTTGGCATTATTGCAAAAGAGCTTGATTATTCAAACAGATTGCGGTGCAGCGTCTTCACTACGTGCTCGGCATCGTCCCCAGGAACCAGCAGGCAAAGGTTGTGGCTGCTGGCGCCGTAAGAGATCATGCGGATGTTGAACGGTTCCAGTACGCCAAATACCTCTTTACCCACGCCGCGTGCCTGAGCAAGCTGGTTGCCGATAAGCGCCACCAGAGCCAGGTTTTCTTCCACTTCGACCCGGCAAAGGGCCGACAGCTCGGTTAACAGCGCGCTGGTCAGTAAACTTGCGCCGCAGGTGGACGAGCCGGCCGTGTCCAGCGTTAGCGCAATGCTGACTTCTGAAGTCGTTATCAGGTCGACGGAGATGTGGTGGTTTGCCAGAATGCTGAAAATTTTCGCCAAGAAGCCGCGTGCGTGCAGCATATTCAGGCTGTGAAGCGTCAGCAACGTCTGCTTGCGCCGCAGCGCCAGAGCGCGAAACAGCGGGGGATTGGTGGTTTTGTCGCACACCAGCGTACCGCCGGCGGCGACGTCTTTGCTCGAGCCGACAAAAACCGGGATCCCGTGGCGAACGGCCGGAATAAGCGTGGCCGGATGGAGGATTTTGGCGCCGAAGGTGGCCATTTCCGCCGCTTCTTCAAAGCCGATTTCATCAATACGTTGCGCATTGGGCACGATACGCGGATCGGTGGTGTAAATGCCCGGCACGTCGGTCCAGATGTCTACCCGCTTGGCGTTGAGGGCTTCGCCTAAAAGCGCTGCCGTATAGTCACTGCCGCCGCGACCTAAGGTGGTAGTTCTTCCCTTGCCTTCGCTGCCGATGAAGCCTTGAGTGATCACCAGCGCGCCGGCGTTAAGCCTTGGCGCCAGGTGTTCTGCGCACAGTGAAGACAGCGCTCCGACTTCCGGCTCTGCTTTGCCGAAGCGATCGTCGGTTTTCATGACCCGGCGAACGTCGAACCATTCGGCGCTGACGCCGCGGCTTCTTAAAAGCTCGACAAACAGTAGAGTCGACATAAGTTCACCGTGGCTCACCAGTTCGTCCGTCAAAGCGTCGGAGGTAGCAAGGCTTGCCGCTTCGGACAGCGTAGTGATGTTTTCCAGCATCCGGTTGATTTCTTCACGTACGACGGCGGAGTCCGGCAGGGCGTCCAGAATCTGAGACTGAATGGCGCGAATCTGGGCTATCTTTTCAGAACGAAGGTCGGGATTACAGCCGTTGGCAAGGTCAACCAGCAGGTTGGTGACGCCCGCAGATGCCGACAGTACGACGACGCGGACTTCTGAGTTCGACAGAACGATATTGGCGGAGTTGTTCATCGCGTCGGCGTTTGCGACGCTGGTTCCACCAAACTTGGCGATAACGATTTGAGACATGTAAAAATTCCTCGTGTCAGGTGGGGCCGAAATGAGCCCTTAATATTCATCAGCCTTGGCACAAAGGAAGCGCGGTAAACAGGGAGCAGGCGTAGGACGGAAGCACTACGATACACCCAGAAGCGCCCCACCTTGCCTAGAACCTTCCCTGTGATAGCGCATGGGCGCTCACTGTGCGGGTTCTACTTTCCGCAATATGTTTGCGGATTACATTGGTGACAACCCAAGGGATTCAGCCCTTGTGGTCGACGATTTCCCCTTCGGCAGGAAAATCGCCTCGGCGTCATATCCCCTGAAGTGTCTTCTTTGGATGCCGAATCCTCTGACACTCTGCCTGAATGACGCGCCTCTTCTGGCTTACGTACAGAATACGCAAGTAGGCTTTAAGAAATAGCGGGTTATGGCGTCGGTGTCAATGATGCTGCGTTGTTTATCTTTGTTTTTTTAGGAGAAGTTGAATCGGTTTTGGCTGATTTCGGCTTGACCTCCAGCTGAAAGCGTTAAGCTGCCGTACGTTTTCGATATGAGAATCTGGCTTTTGCGTGATTTTTACAATTATTAATTAAACTAGGGTGCTAAAGCGTAGGTAGTGAGAAAAACAAATCACCGTCAGTCGGTTTCACAAACGGTGATTTTAATCTTTGATATGAACAGGAAGAGGTACGTTTTATCCGTTAGATACGGCGGTAAATCGTTGACGTTGGCGTTTCCCCTGTTCCAGTTCATCCACCATCGCAATAGCGTAATCCGCGTAGCTGATGACGCTTTCTCCCTGACCATTAACCAGCAGGCGGTCGCCGCCTACGGTATAACTGCCGGTACGCTTGCCGTCGGCAATAAACATCGCAGCGGGGCTGAAGTAGGTCCAGTTGACGTCTTGACGGCCTTTCAGCTTGAAAAAGGCTTCTCCCATATTGCTGGCCGTAGGCCTGTAGGCTTCTGGGAAATCAGGGGTATCCATTACGCGCACTGAAAGCGCATCGTCGACGTACAGGCTTCCCGCGCCGCCAACGATAAGGAGGCGCGTTTGAGGACGGCCTGCCAGCAGGTCCGCCAGGTGGGCTAACGACGTTTGATGCTGCTCTTCATGCCCGGCCGGCGCATTGAATGCGTCGATGACTGCGTCAAAAGGCTTAAGGTCTTCGGCGGTAATATCAAAAACGCTTTTTTCCAAAACCTCGACCGGCAAATCGGCAACCTTTTCGGCATGTCTGACGACGGCCGTCACCTTGTGTCCTCGGGTTAGCGCTTCTTGTGCGATGAGGCGACCGGCTTTGCCGCCAGCGCCAATGATTGCGATATTCATGATGTTTTCTCTCGTTGTGTATTTTGTGACTAATCGCCCGTTTGTCGTTACCTGAGTTAGCCTATGCTCTTTCCATTGTTTTAAAAATAGAGTATTTGATGATGCTCTGTTGCAAAAAATGAGCGAATCCATGGATCAACTAACTGCGATGAAAGTGTTCGTCGAGGCGGCCGAGCGAGGAAGCCTCACGTCCGCAGCAGAACGTTTGGGGCTGTCGCGGGCGAAAGCTTCCCGCTATCTGGCATTTTTAGAGCATATTCTGGGCGTTCGGCTTTTGCATCGCTCGACTCGAAGCCTTAGCCTGACGAGCGAAGGCGAGCAGGCGCTGGCAGACTGTCGCCAAATGCTGGACGTTCAGGAAAGAATGCTTGCCAAGCGGCACGATCGCGCGTCGGAGCCGAAAGGCGAGCTGCGAATTACCTGCAGCCAGTCTTTTAGCCAGTCCTATTTAGCAAACGTCATTGCCGAGTACGCGCTGCGCTACCCTCAGGTCAGTATCGATATCCAACTGCTGGAGCGCAGCGTAAACCTAGTGGAGGAGCGTATCGATTTAGCTATCCGGATTACCAATACGCTCGATCCGGGAACTATCGCTAAACCTTTGGGCGTTTGCCGCTCCGTTATTTGCGCCTCTCCCGCTTATTTAGACGCAAGAGGACGACCGGATAGCCCACAGGGATTGCTGAACCACGCTTGTTTAATGCATGCGCAGTTTGAAACCCACAGCTGGCGCTTTCAGTCAACGGAGCGCGATGAATGGATAAAGGTGCCGGTGAAAGGGCAGATCCGGGCCAACGACGTTACGGTTCTCAAACAGGCGGCGCTGGCGGGCGTGGGTATCGCCATGCTGCCGACCTATCTGGTTCGAGGTGAAATCGTTTCTGGTGAGCTTGAGGTCGTGCTGGCGGACTGGCCGCTGCCACAGCTCGGTATTCATGCCGTCTATACCTCTCGCCAATATATGCCGGTCGCGCTGCGCACTCTGCTGGACTTTCTGGAGGTAAAGTTCAGCACCGATGCGTTTTGGCAAAATAACGAGGGATAGTGAGGCAGATAGTGAGGCATAGTAACGGTTTTTTCTCCTATTTCGTGTCTATAATTCAAAGATTGGTAAAACGGCTGAATCCAGCCAGCGTTAATGCGAACGATAGAAAACGACTATCGATGAAAGTCATAATCCCGAAGCGTAAACGGGATACAATCGGCGACGCATAACTTTTTGTTTTATGAATTCAGGGGGATCCACGATGAAGAGCATTAATCCAACGGAAACTGCAGCATGGCGAGCGCTTGAGGCCCATTTTGACGCAATGAAGGGCATCACCATCGGCGCTCTTTTTGCTCAGGACGGCGAGCGCTTTTCTCGCTTTTCCGCGGAGTTTGAAGACCAAATGCTGGTGGATTTTTCTAAAAACCGCATTACGGATGAAACGCTTTCTCTTTTGAGAGATTTGGCGAAAGAGTGTGATTTAAACGGCGCCATCAAGGCCATGTTTAACGGTGAAAAAATTAACCGTACGGAAGACCGCGCCGTACTGCACGTGGCTTTGCGCAATCGCGCCAATACGCCCGTTCTGGTTGACGGTAAGGACGTCATGCCGGAAGTCAACGCCGTTCTGGAGAAGATGCGTTCGTTTTGCCGCCGCGTTATCGACGGCGAATGGAAAGGATATACCGGGAAGGCGATAACCGACGTGGTAAATATCGGCATCGGCGGCTCCGATCTGGGGCCTTACATGGTCACCGAGGCGCTCCGTCCGTATAAAAACCATCTTAACGTACACTTCGTCTCTAACGTTGACGCTACCCATATTGTTGAAGCTCTGCGAGACCTAAGCCCGGAAACTACGCTGTTCTTAGTGGCGTCAAAAACGTTTACGACGCAGGAAACCATGACCAACGCCCATACCGCGCGAGACTGGTTTTTAAGTTCAGGCAAGCCGGAAGACGTCGCCAAGCACTTTGCGGCGCTGTCGACCAACGCGAAGGCCGTGTCTGAATTTGGTATTGATACCGACAACATGTTTGAGTTCTGGGACTGGGTCGGCGGGCGCTATTCTTTGTGGTCCGCTATCGGCCTGTCGATTGCGCTTTCCATCGGTTTTGAGAATTTTGAAAAGCTACTGTGCGGCGCTCATGCGATGGACAACCACTTCGCCCGCGCGCCTCTTGCGCAGAACCTGCCGGTTACGCTTGCGCTTATTGGGCTGTGGTACGGTAATTTCCACGACGCACAGACGGAAGCCATCCTGCCTTACGACCAGTATATGCACCGCTTCGCCGCCTATTTCCAGCAGGGAAATATGGAGTCCAACGGTAAATATGTCGACCGTAACGGTAAAGCGGTCGACTACCAAACCGGGCCGATTATCTGGGGCGAGCCGGGTACTAACGGCCAACACGCGTTTTATCAATTGATTCATCAGGGAACCAAGCTGATTCCCTGCGACTTTATCGCGCCGGCCAAGAGCCACAACCCTCTTGGCGATCACCACGCCAAGCTGTTGTCGAATTTCTTCGCCCAAACGGAGGCTTTGGCGTTCGGCAAGTCAGCCGATGAGGTACGCGCCGAGTTCGCTAAAGCCGGAAAAAGCGCCGCTGAGGCCGAGCCAATCGTTCCCTTTAAGGTGTTCGAAGGCAATCGCCCGACCAACTCGATCCTTCTTAAGGAGATTTCTCCCTACAGTTTGGGGGCATTGATCGCGCTTTATGAACACAAGATTTTCGCACAGGGCGTCATTTTAAATATCTTCAGTTTCGATCAGTGGGGCGTAGAGCTGGGCAAACAGCTGGCCGGCCGCATTTTGCCGGAACTGGTGGGATATGAAAAGGTCAGCAGCCACGACGCTTCCACTAACGGTTTGATTAATACCTATAAGCGCTGGCGTTAGTTCGCGCGTATTTAACGGGAGGCCCTATCCTCCCGTTTAATGACGTATTTTTCTGGGAGTATAGGATATGCCGGATAACGTTAAGCGCGGCGCCTGGGTCGCGAGGGTGCTGCAAACCGTACTGAATATCGGCCTGCTGCTGCTGGGCGTTATTCTCATCGTGTTTCTGGCTAAAGAAACCTACGCGCTGATTCAGGTGCTGTTCATTAACTCTGCGAAGTCATCCAGCTACTTGCTGATTGAGGGCATCGTCATTTACTTCCTGTACTTTGAGTTTATTGCGCTGATCGTCAAATACTTTCAGTCGGGATATCACTTTCCGCTCCGCTATTTTATTTACATCGGCATTACCGCGATCGTCAGGCTTATCATCGTCGATCATAAGGATCCGATGGATACGTTCATCTATGCCTGCGCCATCTTAGTGCTGGTCATCGCTTTGTATCTTGCGAATACCGACAAGCTAAAGCGCGAGTGAAAAACGCCGAATATTGACACAATGTTAAATAATGGTTTGTAGAATACGGCCCACCGTATTTTATGAGGCATATTTTACGCTACAATAGGCGCGTTTTTATCGTCAAAGGCCCCTTGTTCTTATCGTTAAAGGTCGGGGCTAAATGAAGGCGCAAGCACAATGAAACAGACACTCTCCGTACCGCACTGGAAAGAGAGAAACTGGACGTCTCCGCAGTGTGATTCATTAAGCCAGCGGCAGTCCGACTGGCTTTTAGAGCCGGGTTCAATGACCCGCCGATGCGAGCGTTTTTGCCAACGGGTCACGGTGCAGCCCCAGTTCGAGGGCTACGTTACCGCTCCGCGCCTTGGGCGCGAAGAGGCTGAGCTGCCGAAGGACGATCGCTATTGGATTCGTGAAATCTTCCTGTTTGGTGATAATATTCCGTGGATATGGGCGCGCACGGTAGTGCCCGCTCGAACGCTTAGCGGGCCGCTGGCGGACGTAGCCTCTCTTGGCGAAACGCCGTTAGGGCGCTATCTGTTTAGCCATAAAGAGCTTGTGCGGGACTATATTCACGTGTCGTTGGATGACGGTCTCTGGGGCAGACGTTCACGCTTTCGTCTGTCGGGGGGGCCGCTGCTGCTGACTGAGATTTTTTTACCGGCGGCGCCGCTATACTGACTGGGGGAGAAGGTGACTCAAACCAAATGGCTGGCATACTGCCGTTTGATGCGTATTAATAAGCCTATTGGCGCTCTTCTGCTGCTTTGGCCGACGCTGTGGGCGCTGTGGCTGGCGGGGAGAGAAACGCCAAGCGTGTCTATTTTGCTGATCTTCGTTGCCGGCGTTTTCTTGATGCGGGCAGCGGGCTGCGTGATCAACGATTTTGCCGACCGCCATTTTGACGGACACGTTGAGCGTACAAGAGCGCGGCCAATGCCGAGCGGTGCGGTGACGGAAAAAGAGAGTAAGGTCCTGTTTTTAGCGCTGGTGACCGTTTCCTTTTTGCTGGTGCTGATGCTCAACCACCTGACCATCGGGCTTTCTTTTGCGGCGCTGCTGTTGGCCTGGATGTATCCTTTCATGAAGCGCTTCACCCATTTCCCTCAGGTTATTTTGGGCGTTGCGTTCGGCTGGTCTATTCCCATGGCCTACGCCGCCGTTAGCAACGCGCTGCCGATGAGCTGTTGGCTGCTGCTGCTGGCAAATATTTTCTGGACTGTGGCGTACGATACGCAGTACGCCATGGTGGATCGTAACGACGATTTGAAAATCGGCATCAAGTCGACGGCTATCCTGTTTGGCCGCTATGACAAACTAATTATCGGCCTGCTGCAGTTTGGAACGCTGCTGTCGCTTTACGCCGTAGGCTATCTTAACCATCTGGGCGGGCCTTTTTACTGGTCGCTGCTGCTGGCGGGAGCGATGTTCGTCTACCAGCAACAGCTGATAGCGGATCGCGAAAGGGACAGGTGTTTTCAGGCGTTTATGAACAATAACTACGTCGGGCTGGTGGTATTTCTGGGCGTTTTGATGGATATCCTGATGCGCTAATTCCCACTTACTGATTAAAAAACGGGCAACAGTGTGAACTGCGGCCCGTTTGCTTTTATTTCCAGATAGCGCTTACTGCGCTTCGGATGAAGAATCGCCGAGAGACTGGCTAACGCTCTCGATGGTCAGGGTCACTTCCGGCGTCATCAGGTGAGTCAGGATGTCGTACATAGACTGCATGTTTTCCGGAATGGCGTCGCCGCTGTCGCTGATATAGCCTGCGCTTCGAAGCGTCGCTACCAGGGTGGAGAATACGGCCTTGTCGAAAAACTCCGGCGCGTTGATGCCGTGAAGCACCGACAGGCGCTGGGCGAGCTGGCGGCTCTCTTTTTCCAGAACGCCGCGGCTGATGCTGGGGTTATTGCGCAGCAGCGACAGCGTGATGGTATAGCGCTGCAGCGTCTCCCGCACGCCGGCGGCCAGCAGCTGCAGCTGGCGGATCTTGGCGGGGTTTAGCGCCAGTTGGCCGTCGTCGCGCCGTTTGATAAGCGCCTGTCGCAGCAGTTCGTTAATCAGCGTCTCGATAACCTGCGGCAGCTCTTTTTCATCGTAGTGCATGAAGAGTTCGGCCTTCAGCAGCGGATAAATCAGAGACACCTTCTGAACTATCTCTTCACGAGAAACGCTATCGTGATGCATCACGATGCTGGCAATTAGCGACGGCAGCACCAGCATGTGGTGAATGTTGTTACGATAGTAGGTCATCAACACCGCCTGCTCCCGCGGCAGAATGATGATTTCACCGGCGTTGTCTTTCTCAACGTCAAACTTGCTCATCTTCAGCGCGTGCTCCAGCATTTGCTCTGGAGTATCGCTGGGGACCGTGGCGTCCTGTGCGTAAGGCACGTTGCGCAGAAGTTGAACGTAGCAGTCAAGCTGCTCGAGTAGCTGTTCGCGGGTCAGCGCGCGCTGGCGAGATGCGAGTAGCGCGGTGCAGCACAGGTTCATGGCGTTGGCGGCGGCGGCCTTGTTGATGTTGGTCATCAGGCGATCGGCTATTTGATTGACCGCAGGCGTCAACCAGCTTGGGCGTGGCGTTTCGATGGGGTCAATGGCGTCTCGCCAATCGGGCACGTGCTGATTGAGGTAGGTCATCAGGGGGATCGGCTCCCCAAAGTTGACGTATCCCATGCCCAGATTGCGCAGCTTGCGCATCGTACGAACCACTTGCCAGAGGTTTTCCTTTTCCTTCGTTGCGCCGCGCAGTTCTTTGGCGTAAGTGCCCACTTCCATTACGTGCTCATAGCCGATATAGACGGGAACAACGGTAATCGGGCGATTGCCGCCCCGCAGCATGGCCTGAATGGTCATCGACAGCGTGCCGGTTTTGGGCTCAAGCAGGCGACCCGTGCGGGAACGTCCGCCCTCCACAAAATATTCAACGGAATAGCCGCGGCTGAACAGCTCGCCCAAATATTCGCGAAAGACGGTGGAGTAGAGTTTGTTGCCTTTAAAGGTTCGACGAATGAAGAACGCGCCAAGGCGACGGAATATCGGCCCGGCAGGCCAAAAGTTAAGGTTGATGCCGGCAGCGATGTGCGGCGGTACCAGCCCCTGATGATAGAGCACGTAGGACAGCAGCAGGTAGTCCATGTGGCTGCGGTGGCTCGGCGCATAAACGATGCCGTGGCCGTCCTGCGCCAGTCTGCGGACGCGCTCGGCGTTGTGGACCTTGATCCCCTGATAGAGGCGGTTCCAGGTCCAGCTCAGTACGCGATCGGTTACGCGCAGCGTTTCGTAAGTAAAGTTGGCGGCTATCTCCTCCATCATCTCGACGGCATTTTGTTTTGCTTTGGAAAGAGGAATTTTTTTGGATGCCGCTTCTTCCTCTACCGCTTTTTCAATCGCTTTAGAGGTCAAGAGCTTGTTGAATAAGTCCTGACGAACGGGAAGCTTCGGACCAGTAGCCGCAAGGCGCAGGCGGGCGAAGTGCATTCGCGCTACGCGGGCCAGCTTCTGGGCGATAGTCTTGTCCGTGCCGTGTTCATCCGCCATGTGGCGCAGCGATACGATGCGGGAGAAGCGAACGAAGCTGTCTCGCCCCAGCCACAGGATGACGAAAAACTTCTGGATGCCGTTAAACAGCCGCAGGCGCGGCGCGTCGTGAGAATCGTGGCCTTCGCGCCCGGGTGAGCGTCCGAACATAACGGAGACCGGCACCATTTGAATATCCAGCTGAGGGTGACTGCGGTGCAGGTCGAGATAGTCATGGAACAGCTTCACCGACTCCTCTTTTGGCGCGTAGTAGCTAAATACCCTCGGGCCATCGTGAATGAACACGTAGCGAGGAAGCAGCTGGCCGTCCATTTCGAATGGTTCCAGCGGATCGGGCAGTTCCTGCGCCAGGCACTGTCCGCGCAGCGTCAGCAGGTCTGCTTTTGAGTTATAGGGCAGAACGTACAGTATCGGGCGCGTGGTATCCAGCCCCAAATCGGCGACGGGATCGGAAGGGATGCATTTGCTACGAACCAACATTTTTATTGGAATATTCAAGAGTTTATAGTAAAGATTTCGCCAACCGGACATATATAATAAGTGCCTCTTACTGAGTGATGAAACGCAAGAATACCAGAACTGTAAGCAATCTGTGATGATGTGATAACGGATAATTGCTAAAATTGATGATAATTTTTTAAGGAGATGGTGGATAAATGAATCAGGCAACGGGATTAACGCGCATAGTAAAAGCGGCAGGATATTCATGGAAGGGGCTGTGCGCTGCGTGGAAACACGAAGCGGCCTTTCGTCAGGAGAGCGTGCTGCTGGTTGCCGCCGTAGCGGTCGCGCTATGGCTGGACGTATCCACAATTGAACGTATTTTACTGATTGGTTCGGTTGCGCTGATGGTGATTTTTGAACTGATAAATAGTGCAATAGAGGCCGTTGTCGATCGCATCGGCACTGAGCGGCATGAGCTTTCCGGTAGGGCGAAAGATATGGGGTCCGCCGCCGTATTAATTACGGGGCTGTTAGCGCTTTTCGCCTGGGGGAGCATTCTTTATCAGCACTTTTGGGGAGGCGCCTGACGCCTAATAGACGGAAGTTTAACTATTTAACGTCTTTGATTATTCCAGCGCGCGTTCACGTCGAGTGGCGATAGTGGCGATATAGGCAAGGCGTGTAAAGCGGCGTTCCTGTTTTATCTGTTCTGCCAGCCATTTATGAAGGGGATGCGTTTCGTCTGATATATAGTAGATTCGTTCGTCTCCCCAAACTTCATAACTAAAGGCGCCTTCTTCGTCTTTGTAGCTAAAGCTGATAACGACGTGAGAGTGAAGCGTTTTCCAATCACAGTGCGGACATGCTGCATTTTCTCGCTTTTTTATTTGCTGATATGGCGTCGAGAGATAAAATCGCCTGCTGCAAACGGTACATTGGCACTCTAACGTTTTGGGATTAATAACGCGTATTCCGTCGCAGTTCTTTTTTCCTGTAATAAATGCACCATAACGGATATATTCCATAACGGCATTCCCCATATTAATTAAACCTATAATTATTTATTACCATGTCGTATTGGTTCATTTATAAAAAATAAATACGGTAACCATGGGAATAAACATATGCCTTTGAAAATTAAGCATAACGCCGCGGTAAAGACCTACTAAAACTTTAATTTTAATAATAAAAAAGGAGGGAGAAAGGGATAAGGCTTTCTCCCATTAAATTGGAAAAGCAGTATTTATTATTACACTAATACAGTTGGAGCATGTAGTCGTGTTTCGTAATTTTGCTACCTTAATAATTCGTTGTCAATTAATTAAGAGGGGGAATTATTTTATTTTGAGAAATAAGTCTCATATAGAGAGAATCTGATGAGTTGTTTTTGTTTTTTTATTTTTTTTGGTTTTTTAGATTGCATTCTTAGTTCTTGTTGATGTTTTTATCTGGCTAATTTGAAATAATGACTCACTTTCTTACATTTCTTCTCCAGATTCAGCCGTCGATACCATCGTAAGCGGCGTTAGCCGAGGCGGATACGGCGTTTTGTATTTCGGAATGCGACGGATTTTTATTCAGCGGTACAAATAATGAACTGAATAATTATCTCTTGCTTCATTTCGTGCCTGAGAACGGCCAGACATTTTTTAATTCTATTTTTCGATACATCTCGTAATTATGCCGTTTAGAGGTTTCCATATGTACAATACCTGTATATACTCACAGCATTACTGTATAAAAAGACAGGCTGAAGGAATCGAGAGATGAAAGCGCTAACCGCCAGGCAGCAACAGATTTATGACATGATTCGCGAGCATATCGGCCAATCCGGCATGCCGCCAACCAGAGCTGAAATTGCCAGAACGCTCGGATTTAAGTCGCCCAATGCTGCTGAAGAGCATCTGAAAGCCATGGCGCGCAAGGGCGTTATTGAAATCGTCACCGGCGCATCCAGAGGCATCAGGCTTCTAATGGAAGAGGTGGAAGAAGCGGGCCTGCCGCTTATTGGCCGCGTGGCTGCGGGAGAGCCTTTGCTTGCTCAGGAACATATTGAAAGCCACTATCGCGTCGATCCGTCGCTGTTTCGTCCACATGCGGACTTTTTGCTGCGGGTAAGCGGAATGTCGATGAAGGACATCGGGATTGTCGACGGCGATCTTCTGGCGGTGCATAAGACCCAGGACGTTCGCAACGGGCAAGTAATCGTTGCGCGCATTGACGATGAGGTGACGGTTAAGCGCCTTAAGAAGCAGGGCAACGTCGTCCACCTTCTGCCGGAGAATGAAGAGTTCGCCCCGATCGTCGTCGATCTGCGCGAACAGAGCTTGACCATTGAAGGCTTGGCCGTTGGCGTTATTCGCAACGGTGACTGGATGTAGCGGATCAAATAGCGTCGCGCCTTGCCGCTATCTCCGGTGAGAATGCTAAGTAAAAAAGCGCCTTATGGCGTTTTTTTACGCCCTGATTTCGGCATCGAAGAAGGATATTGGCTTTATTGTACCAAGCGTAATGGCTATGCGCCGCGCTGGTTACACTGCCCGCAGGTACCGTGCGTTTCAAGCACGCTGTGCTGAATGGTGAAGCTGCTTTCGTCCGCCAGCGTTTTGAGCAACCGATCTATGCCTTCGGCATGGTGCTCAGCGACCAGGCCGCAGCTGTCGCAAATAAACAGTGCGGAAGTATGCAACGGTTCGCCGACGTGGTGGCAAACGACGTAGCTATTGGTGGATTCGATCTTGTGGATGAAGCCCTGTTCGAGTAGAAAGTCGAGCGCACGATAGACCGTCGGCGGCTTTGCCTGAGGCTCTGATTCCCGCAGCAGGTCGAGCAGATCGTAAGCGCTGATAGCGCTCGGCTGTTCAGCCATCAGCTGTAAAACCAACTGACGCTGTGGCGTCAGGCGCACGGCCCGCTGTTCGCACAGCTTTTGCACTTTGGCTAACATTGACGCGACGTTGACTGAGGACATCTCACTTCTCTCCCAATAAACAGAAAGCCGATATTACCACGCCTGAGCGAGAACGCCGAGAGGGAGCTTAATGCACTGTGACTTGCCGGATGTAAATCAATAAACCCGGCGCGCTTTCTTTTACGCTTCGGCATTCTCCCTTTTTACCTGTGATATAATCGCCGACCTTCTATCGCGCTTTCAAATGTGGAAAACGCATTTCGAGCTAACGCAGATTTAAGTTAAGAGAGTGAATCGCATCACGATGGCCAATTTTCCCCCGCACCGCTTTTCCGTTGCTCCTATGTTGGATTGGACTGACCGGCACTGCCGCTACTTCCATCGCCTACTGACGCGCCAGACGCTGCTGTATACCGAAATGGTGACTACGGGCGCCATTCTGTTTGGTAAGGGGGACTATTTAGGCTATAGCCAGGAAGAGCAGCCGGTTGCGCTACAGCTGGGAGGCAGCGATCCTACCGCGCTGGCGGAGTGCGCAGCGCGTGCGCAAGCGCTTGGTTATAGCGAGATTAATTTGAATGCGGGCTGCCCGTCCGATCGCGTTCAAAACGGGCGCTTCGGCGCCTGCCTGATGGCGGAGCCCGAGCTGGTGGCAGACTGCGTCGCGGCGATGAAAGAGGCCGTTAGCGTGCCCGTGACGGTGAAAACGCGAATTGGCATCGACGACAGCGACAGCTACGCCTTTTTGCAGCGCTTTGTTGAGATCGTCTCTGAGCGGGGTGGTTGCCAAAGCTTTACGTTGCACGCGCGTAAAGCGTGGCTGTCGGGGCTTAGTCCAAAAGAGAACCGGGAGATCCCGCCGCTTGACTATGAACGCGTCTATCGCGTCAAACAGGAGCTTCCTCATCTGACTATTGCGATTAACGGCGGCGTAAAAAGTATAGAAGAAGCTAAGGCGCATCTGGAACACGTCGATGGCGTGATGATGGGGCGTGAGGCCTATCAAAATCCGGGCATTTTGGCGCGGGTTGACGCAGAACTGTTTGGCGAAAACGCCGAGCCGCTCTCACCGATTGCGGTCGTTGAAGCGATGTACCCCTATATCGAGAAAGAGCTCTCTAAAGGGACCTACCTTGGCCATATTACCCGACACATGCTGGGCCTGTTTCAGGGCGTGCCCGGCGCACGGCAGTTTCGGCGCTATTTAAGCGAAAATGCCCATAAGGCGGGGGCGGACGTTGAAGTTCTGCGTCAAGCCTTGACGTTTGTTTCGGGAAAGGACGCCTGACGGCGGGGATATCTGAAAGAGAGGCGGCCTTTTGGCCGCCTTTGTCGTTATTATTACGTCGGTATATTCCGCTTACGCGTGGCCGGCAAGCTCTCTGGGGCGGTAAGAGGCCTCAAGCTCTGCTACCTCTTCTGCTGTCAGGGCAACTGACAGCGAAGCGATAGCGTCGTCCAGATGGTGCGGCTTAGAAGCGCCGACAATAGGCGACGTAATTCCCTGCTTGCCGTGAACCCAGGCCATCGCCACCTGTGCCATCGGGATACCGCGGGCTGCTGCGACGCGCTCTACTGCCGCCACGATGGCGTCTTCTTCTTCCTGATGGTTGTACCACGAATGCGCGGGCGCGTCGGTCGTCGCCCGTAGAGTGGCGCTCTTTCTGGAACCCGTCAACACGCCTCGCGCCAGCGGCGACCACGGCGTTACCGCAATGCCCATTTCCCGACACAGGGGCAGCATTTCCCGCTCTTCCTCTCGGTAGATGAGGTTATAGTGGTTCTGCATGGAAACAAAGCGGGCCAACCCGTAGCGCTCCTGTAAATCCAGCATGCGCATAAACTGCCATGCGTGCATGGAAGATGCGCCGATGTAGCGCGCTTTTCCTGAGCGAACGACGGTGTCGAGCGCCTCTATGGTTTCTTCAATCGGCGTTTCAGGGTCGAAGCGGTGGATGATGTAGAGATCGACATGGTCAGTGCCCAGCCGCTTTAGCGAATTGTCTATGCTTGCAAGGATATGCTTACGCGACAGGCCGCGATCGTTCGGATTATCGCTCATCGGGTTAAACACCTTAGTGGCGAGAACGACGTCGTCTCTGGGAACCATCTTAAGCAGCGTATTGCCCAGCACCTCTTCGCTGGCGCCTTTGGAATACATATCTGCCGTGTCAAAAAAGTTAATGCCGAGGTCCAGCGCCTTTTTTATAAAGGGGCGCGTTTGCTCCTCATTTAATACCCATTCTCGCCACTGCGGGCTGCCGTAGGTCATACAGCCCAGGCAGATGGGGGACACCTTAAGACCGGTTGAGCCAAATCGTACGTATTTCATTTGGGATCTCCTGCTGTGTCAGACATAGGGAGAGAGCAATAGCCCTCGATTTTTTTATCTAGTACGGCGAGACAGTTTTCCAGTTCAAGCATGCGGGCGTGGACGTCATCACGATGCGCTTCCAGTAACGCTCTGCGCTCAGCGATGGTCGCGTCACCCAAGACAACAAGCGATACGTAGCGCCGCATTTGGCGAAGGGGCATACCGGTCGTTCTCATTTTGCCGAGAAACTCCAGTCTTTGAAGCGTCACTTCGTCATAGTCACGCTGCCCTCCGGCGTCGCGATAGACCGGCGGTAACAGCCCGATACGTTCATAGTAGCGCAGCGTATGGGGCGTCAGCCCGACCTTTTTTGCTAATGTGCCGATTTTCATAGGATATTGCCTTCTTGCCGCTGGGTTAATGACTCTAAGGGTTAGAGTGCACTCTAAGTCAAGAAAGAATGTGGCTCTTTGTGTGACGGGGTTGCGGCAGGAGAGGGGAAGGCCGCCAGGGCGGCCCTGATATCAGAAGATGGTGACCAGTACGTGGCTGCCGTCTTTCAGACACTGCTGATAAAAGTGAATAAGCTGCTCGAGCGCCTGCTCCAGCTCCTCAAACAGCGAATCTTTATTTTCCGACTGCCAGATGTCCGGATAAATATTTTCTTCATCAAGGGTACGGGGAGAGAATTCGGCCTTAAGCGCCTTTCTGTCGACACCGCTCAGGGCGTTAATAATCTCTTTCAGCTCACCGTTGCCCGTCGCGGCGATGAACGTTTCGTCGTCGATAACGTGAACGCCGACGATGGCATCGCTCAGCGGGTCGCCTTCTAACGGTTCGCTGGCGGATACGCCGGTCAGGATAAAGTGCAGGCCGTCCCACATCTTATCGAGATCCAGCGTCGGATTTTTCTCTTCCAGCATGTCGATTTCGTCAGTTAACGGTTCGTCGCCTAGGTCAATGAGTCGATTAAGCTCGTCTTCACTCACGGCAATATAGCGGGCAAGCATTCCCATAGATTGTGTCTCTCTTTTGGTTTTATAACCGCATGATAAAGCAATGCCGGCGTTTTGACACCGGCACATAAGCAACATTAGGGGATCAGCAGCGAAGAGCCCACGGTTTTTCTACTTTCCAGCGCTTGGTGCGCGCGAACGGCCTCATGAAGTGGAAAACGCTGCTCGGCAGGAACGTCGACGCTAATCGCGCCGCTGGCGATGAGGGAAAATAGCTCATTGGCCGCTCTCTGCAACTGAGCGTGAGTTTTCAAATAGTGGCCCAGTGAGGGGCGAGTTACGTACAGACCGCCCTTTTGATTCAGGATGCCGATGTCTATGCCGGTTACCGGGCCGGACGAGTTGCCGAAGCTGACCATCAGCCCCAACGGGCGTAGGCTGTCGAGTGACGCCGTCCAGGTGGCTTTGCCCACGGAGTCATAGACCACGTTGACCTTTTCTCCGTTCGTCAACGCGGCCACGCGTTCGGCGATGTTTTCTTCCTGATAGTTAATCGTGGCCCAGGCGCCGTCCTTTTTGGCTTGTTCGGCCTTCTGCGCGCTGCCCACGGTGCCGATAAGCTTCACGCCCAGCGCTTTCGCCCACTGACAGGCGATGCGGCCAACGCCGCCTGCGGCGGCATGGAACAAAATGACTTCGCCGGGCTTGACGTGGTAGGTCATATACAGCAGGTAGTAAACGGTGAGCCCTTTAAGGAACGAGGCGGCGGCCTGTTCATAGGAGATGGACTTGGGCAGCGTAACGACCTTGTCCGCCGGCGCGTTGTGAATCGTGCTGTAAGCGCCCAGCGCCGCCTGAGCGTACACGACGCGATCGCCCGGCTTAAGGTGTTCCACTCCGCGTCCGATTTTGACCACGACGCCTGCCGCTTCGGTGCCGAGGCCGCTGGGCAGGCGAGGTACGGGATAGAGGCCGCTGCGAATGTAGGTATCAATATAGTTGATGCCGATTGCGCGGTTTTCTATTTGTACTTCGCCGTCAGCCGGGTCTGCAGGTGTAAATTCAACGACGTTCAACGCTTGTGGGCCGCCGTGTTGGCTGAATTCAATACGCGTTGCCATGTGAACTCCTTATGGTTGTCTGTTCGCTATAAGAGCTGGCGGGGATGTGTTTTCAGCATCGACGGGAGGTGGCGCTCGTGATGGCTGCGTTTTACCTTCACAGCGTTTGTAAACGCTGGCTTATTTAGTATATGCGCTGACGGTGTCGCTATGGCGACGCGGGTTTGCCCGCGCCGCGTTTTTCACCTTTTACTCAAGGCGATTACGGTTTTAACAGCTTCTGCTGCTTAAGCCAGTCAAACGTCATCTGTGCCAGCTCGTCAGAGTTATTGTCCATCATCAGCAGATGGGTGTTTCCCTTAACGCCTCTGGCCGGCAGATCGATATACTCAACGGAACCGCCCGCGTTTTTTACCGCCGTTAAATACTTCTCTACGTTGGCCCGATAAGTGCTCCACAGCGGGCTTTCGGCAATATAATCTCCCCAGAATACCAAGAATTTGACGTCCTTGACCTGCGCTACGTCGACTTTTTCCGGATCGGGTGCGCCGGAAGGCTCTAAAAGCACCAGCGCCTTGAAGCGGCTCGGTTCATTTTGCGCCGTTGTCAGCGCGAAGGCGGCTCCCTGACTGTGGACGACCAAAATGCTGGGGCCGACTTTATCAATCAGCTGCCGGTAGGCGGCCAGCGTCATAGTGTTGCTGGTTGTCCAGCGTGCGACGCTCTGTTTCCAGAATTGGTCCCAGTAGGCAACGGGAAAACGCTCGCCCTGATAGGCGACTCGCTGGGCCGGTTCGCTGTGATAACCGTCGGCGGGGCCGATGCGAAACATATTCCAACCGGCGTTTTGTGTACGGTGCTCCGGTTCGCTCTTGACGATTTCCGGATATCTGGCCCAGGATGAACGCCCGCGCTCGACGGCGTCGGATACATAGGTATCAAATCCTGCGCGCAGAAAGAATGCGTGCCAGCCGGGCTGACCGTCCGGTTTAGTTTCCCAGGTTACGCCTGTCATACCGCCGCCGTGCCAAAACATCATCGGGTAGTTGGAAACGGGGTTGGCCTGAAGCATGTACTGTACATACATTTGCCCAACCTGATAGTCGCCGTTGGGATCGGATTTTCTCACAGGGCCGCCGGCGACGGCCTGCACCTCTTTTACCGGCAGGCCGGACAGCGTCACCCGTTCGCCGCCGATGTGGAAACTGCCGACGTCTTTAAGTCGGATCTCTTTAGGCTGCGCGTGGCAGGTATTCGCGAAAGTAAAAAGCAGAGGAATGGAAAACAAACTTTTAATTACTCCACCGGGCGTTAACTTTATGATGGATAGAGGCATAAGGCCTTCCTTGTTGTTAATTATCGGTCGTTCAATGGTGGTGCCATGGTGCGCATACAACCGCGCATCGGGTAGGATAAAGTTTGTTTGTGCGAGATAAAATAAGACGACTATTCAATAAGATATTTTTGTGAACCAGTCTGCATTATTTTTTATTAAATAATAACTCAACAATCTTTTGGGTCGGATATACCAAGACGATGCCGCATCGGCGGCGTTTGTGGAGCAAAACGCCGTCAGTAGGGATGAGCAGAACCCTACGCAACGGTGTCGATTAGGGCTAAGAGAGGGTATACTCTGCGTTTTCACTGATAATGAATTTTATGCGGCGTTTTCACTATGGCAGGAAATAAACCCTTCAACAAACCGGCTGAATCTCGCGATCGTCAGATTGAAGGCGTGAAAATGCCTCCCCATTCTCTGGAGGCCGAACAGTCCGTCCTCGGCGGCCTGATGCTGGATAACGAACGCTGGGACAACGTGGCCGAGCGCGTCACGTCGGGCGACTTTTACAGCCGCCCGCACCGCGTTATTTTTACCGAAATGCAGAGGCTGCTAGAGCAGGGAAATCCGATTGACCTGATTACCCTGTCCGAATCTTTGGAGCAGAAGGGCGAGCTGGATCAGGTGGGCGGCTTCGCCTATTTGGCGGAACTGTCGAAGAATACGCCCAGCGCGGCGAACATCGGCGCCTATGCCGACATCGTTCGCGAACGCGCGGTCGTGCGGGATATGATCTCGGTTGCTAATGAAATCGCCGACGCCGGCTACGATCCCCAAGGGAGAAGCAGCGAAGAGCTGCTGGACTTAGCCGAATCTCGCGTTTTTCAAATTGCCGAGAGTCGTACAAATAAGGACGAAGGTCCTAAAAGCATCGATCAGATTCTGGAAGAGACCGTCAGCCGTATCGAACAGCTCTATCAGCGCCCTCATGACGGCGTGACCGGCGTTTCCACCGGCTTCCACGATCTGGACAAGAAGACCGCCGGCCTGCAAAAGTCTGACCTGATCATCGTTGCGGCGCGTCCCTCAATGGGGAAAACCACCTTTGCCATGAACCTGTGCGAAAACGCGGCGATGATGCAGGAAAAGCCGGTGCTGATTTTCAGCCTGGAGATGCCCTGCGAACAAATCATGATGCGTATGCTAGCGTCGCTGTCCCGCGTCGATCAGACTCGGATCCGAACCGGTCAGTTGGACGATGAGGACTGGGCGCGCATTTCCAGCACGATGGGCATTCTGCTTGAAAAGCGGAACATGTATATCGACGATTCGTCCGGCTTGACGCCGACGGAAGTCCGCTCGCGCGCTCGCCGCATTTTTCGCGAACACGGCGGGCTGAGCATGATTATGATCGACTACCTGCAGCTGATGCGCGTGCCTTCTTTGTCGGATAACCGCACGTTGGAAATAGCCGAAATATCCCGTTCTCTCAAAGCGCTGGCCAAAGAGCTTCAGGTGCCGGTCGTTGCGCTGTCCCAGCTTAACCGTAGCCTTGAGCAGCGGGCCGACAAGCGCCCGGTCAACTCGGACCTGCGTGAATCAGGCTCTATCGAGCAGGACGCCGACGTCATCATGTTTATCTATCGTGACGAAGTTTATAACGAAAACAGTGAAGAGAAGGGCATTGCGCAGATTATTCTCGGCAAGCAGCGTAACGGTCCTATCGGCTCCGTTCGCTTGACCTTCCAAGGGCAGTGGTCCCGGTTTGATAACTACGCGGGGCCGATGCAGTTCGATGACGAGTAGTGAATTTTTAAAAATAGCGTTCCCGACGGCCGCCTTTTTCTACCGCTTCACGGCGGTTTCATTCCCGTTTCATATCGGCTTCACATAGGCGGCTAAATAATTAAGCGGTTAGCCTATGACAGCGCTCGGGGCGCTATTCTTATCGTATTGATTAACTAAGGATCCAACATGATTTCGGCAACGGCGGTCGTTGACCGCAACGCGCTCAGGCATAACCTGCGGCGCATTCACGAAATGGCGCCGGGGTGTCGCGCCATTTCCGTCGTTAAGGCAAACGCATACGGCCACGGCCTGTTGGAAGTTGCCCATACGTTACCCGAATCAGACTGTTTTGGCGTAGCGCGCATTGAAGAAGCGCTGGCGCTGCGTTCGGGCGGAGTTATCAAGCCCATCCTGCTGATGGAAGGCTTTTTCAGCGCGGAAGACCTGCCGATGCTGGCGGTCAACAATATCGAGACGGTTGTGCACAGCGTCGAGCAGCTAGCGGCCTTGGAGGAAGCGAACCTTGATTGCCCAGTCCGCGTTTGGATGAAAATTGATACCGGCATGCATCGCCTTGGCGTTCGTCCGGAGCAGGCCGAGGCCTTCTACCTGCGTCTGAGCGCCTGTAAGAACGTGGTTCAACCGGTTAATCTGATGACCCACTTTAGCCGTGCCGACGAGCCTGAAGTTGACGCGACCCGTCAGCAGATTGCGCGCTTTGACGCGTTTGCAGGCGGCAAGCCGGGGCTGAAGTCTTTGTCTGCGTCAGGCGGCATTCTGCTATGGCCTGAGGCCCACCGCGACTGGATCCGTCCGGGAATTATCCTTTATGGCGTATCGCCGCTGGCTGACAGTATTGGAGAAAAGTTCGGACTTAAGGCCGCCATGACGCTGAAGGCCAGCCTTATCGCCGTGCGTGAACACCGGGCCGGCGAGCCGGTTGGCTACGGCGGCGCGTGGGTGAGCGAGCGGGATACGCGAATCGGCGTGGTCGCTATCGGCTACGGCGACGGCT
Source organism: Leminorella grimontii (assembly GCF_039789245.1). NCBI lineage: Bacteria > Pseudomonadati > Pseudomonadota > Gammaproteobacteria > Enterobacterales > Budviciaceae > Leminorella > Leminorella grimontii. The sequence continues at coordinate 517,387 of NZ_CP146357.1, forward strand.
ACCCGCGCAATGCGCCAAACGGCACGCCGGTGCTGATTAACGGCCGCAGAGTGCCGCTGGTTGGCCGCGTTTCAATGGATATGATTACCGTTGATTTAGGACCCGAAGCAACCGACAAAGTCGGCGATGAGGCCGTTATCTGGGGCGAGGGGCTGCCGGTAGAGACTATCGCTGAATATACCAACATCATTCCCTACGAGCTGATTACCAAGCTAACCGCCCGCGTAGCGACTCGATACATAGGGTAGTTGATATAAAAAAGCAGTTGGGCGCCATAGGCGCCCAACTGTTTTTCTTTTGTCTGTCTAGACCGTTCGTTTTACTCGTCGTCATCCAGCTGTTGACGCCGGCTTGGATGATACTCGCGGTTGATTTTCGCAACGGCGATGGTTGCCACGGTATTACCAATAATGTTGGTTACGGCCAGCGCCATTGACATAAAGCGGTACACGCCGAACATCACGGCAACGCCTTCCAGCGGCAAAAGGCCGGTGGTGGTGATCGTGGCCGCAAACACGACGAACGCACCGCCGGACACGGTGGCCGCGCCCTTGGACGTCAGCAGCATAATAAGCAGAATGCCGAACAGCTGATCGAGGCTAAGAGGGATACCGTAAGCGTTCGCCAGGAAGATGACCCCCATCGACATATAGATCGACGTGCCGTCAAGGTTGAAGGCGTAGCCGGTGGGCAATACCAGCCCTACTGTCTGGCGGGATACGCCGTATTTAGGCAGCTTTTCCAGCAGCCTGGGCAACACGCTTTCTGACGACGCCGTACCGAAGGTGATGTAAAGCTCTTCTTTGATGAACTTGATGATGTCAAACAGGTTCAGTTTGAAAACCAGGCAAACTGCGCCCAGCACAACGACGACAAACAGAATCAGCGTAATGTAGAATGCCGCGACCAGCCAAGTCAGCTTGATGAGCATATCTACGCCGTTACTGCCTACCGCATAGGCGATTGCGCCGAAGGTGCCAATCGGCGCCAGCAGCATGATAACGTGGATAAATTTGAAAAACGCATGGGCGATAAAGTTAAGGCCCTTTTCTACGACGACGCGCTCTTTCTCTTTCAATAACAGGATGCCGAAGCCGAACATCAGCGCTAGCACCAGCACCTGCAGCAGGTTATTTGATGAGAAGGCTCCCATGAAGCTGTCGGGGAAAATTTCAAGGAAGAACTGGGCAAACGATTTGGGCGACGCGTGAGAAGCCTGAATTAGGCTGCTTGCTTGAGCGCTAACGCTTCCTTCCGCCAGAACCGTGCCGCTGCCAACGCTGAACAGCTCGCCCATGCCGAAGCCAAACAGGATGGCGATAGTTGAGACTATCTCAAAGTAGATGATGGCGCTCAGGCCGACTTTACCGACCTGTTTGATGTCGCCTGCGGCGCCGATGCCGAGCGCGACGGTTAAGAAAATGAGCGGCGCGACGGCGCTTTTAATCAACCGTAAGAAGATGTCTCCTAGCAGTTTCAGACTGGTGGCAAACTCCGGCCAAAGAAAACCGACTAAAATGCCTAAAATCATGCTGACGGCGATCTGAAAGCCGAGCCCTTTCCAAAAGGCCTTCTTAGGCGGAGAAGAAGCGTATGACGACGCTTCCTGTTCCAATGTATGAGTGTGGTTTGTCATAGCGTTTGCCTTAGCCGTTACTTACGTAAATTTATTGAGTTAATGAATGCAAAACGAAAGGAATGACGCATCGGTTAAGGAATAACTGCGCAGAGTTGGATAACCTGGATACCGGCTTTTCTGTTTTGCGATACTAAAACGGAATCGTCTTTTGAAGTGATAAAAACGTGTGAATTTTCCGTGTGCTATTACTGTTATAAAACCTCAGGCTCATTTTACAAAGAAACGGGCTTATTTTTTATGAGGTACCTAACAGAATAAAAAGTCAAAACGAGAAAAGCATCTTTCATCATGCATTCCTGCTTTATTTTTGTTACTGGTGCGTTTTAAATCCGCGGTCTATCCTATCCCATTATTCTTTAGTCTGACAAGTCTTGGTAACGTAATGTTATTATTTATATTATTATCAATTAATTATGGTGAAGGATTAAAACCTCTCAGTTTATAAAAGGTTAAAGATGATTTGATTGTTATCCGTACAGTATGGGAAGGAAATACTGCTAATACATTAGCGCTGCTAATTAAAAACATAAAGAAAAATAAATTTATATTGAGTGTTTTGTGCTTATATTACGTTTTCCCCATGATGAAGATTGCTTGTGTAGACGAGCGCAATGGCAAATTTCTGTGTGTCAGGTAATCAATATAGTAGCCATTAATTGTAGCTTTTTATGCTGTATTAATACTCGTTGATTTTTATCCGCCTATTAATTTCATTGTATATCTAAAGAAAATTATAATTCTAACTTTTACTCTATAAATATATATCAGTAATATCGACAGACAATAAAAATATTAGCTTAATATAAGGTTTTTCTTATTCTTTGTCAGAGAAAAATCGCGTATTCTCCTCTGGGCGCACAAAATTTTTTTGTGAAAAATTTCTGGTAATTCATGGCGTTTCGCCATAGTCCCGCATTTCCCTGTCGTCGAGCTGAAGCCCTTGTTGGAGCGCTTTTGATGAGTGTTGAAGATAGAAAAAACTCACCGCATAGTGGACCTCTTTTCTTCGCCGTATTCATTCTATGGATTGGATCCCTGATTTTATATATACGGGGCTATTTACTATCGAGCGTTATTTCATCATCGTTTTCGCTTTTGTTCTTTATTTATCTGACTAACTTAAGAGTGACGTTTCTATCTATGTTTAGGAAAAAGAATCCACCATTATCAACCGTCGCCGCATCATCTTTGTCGACGGTGGCGGACAGCGGCGCTAAAGCGGCGGACGTTGTCGATCCGCGTCAGCGCAGTACGGTCATTGCCCGCAACGCATCGTTCAACGGCGATATTGAGGACAGCGGCGACATCCAGATTTACGGCAGCGTTATCGGCAATGTGAATCTGACTAACGGCGCTATCCGCATCATGAGCACCGGAAGCGTGAAGGGTGAACTGAGGGCGCCTGAAATCGTTATTGACGGCAACGTGCACGGCAGCTGCCTTGCCGAGAGCATTGAAATCCTTGAGCACGGTATGCTAAGGGGCATTGCCTGCTGCCGCAATCTGGCTATTCGCCGCGGAGGCACCTTCATTGGTCAGTCGGAAGAGTGGCAAGAGCCGGAGGTGGTGTTAAGCGTTGGTGAAACGCTGAGCGATGAGAGCGACGAGTCGGCGTATTCCGTTGAGCGCCCCGACGGCTTTGAAGAACAGGGTGTATTTGACCTTGAAGCTGAAAAGACGGCCTGAGAAATCAGTGAAAAAAAGGGGAGCCCGTTCGGCTCCCCTCTTTGTATTATCCCTTCGCCAGAATAGGCTTGAGGAAGCGCCCAGTGTGGGACTCTGCGCACTCGGCGACGGTTTCCGGCGTACCAGCCACTAAAATCTGGCCGCCGCCGCTGCCGCCTTCCGGGCCGAGGTCGACTATCCAGTCTGCAGTTTTTATTACGTCGAGGTTGTGCTCGATAACCACAATGGTGTTCCCCTGATCTCTCAACTGGTGTAACACGCTCAGCAGCTGCTCAATATCGGCAAAGTGCAGGCCGGTGGTCGGCTCATCCAGAATGTACAGCGTCTGGCCGGTGCCCCGCTTGGAAAGCTCTTTGGCCAGCTTGACCCGCTGTGCCTCGCCGCCGGATAGGGTAGTCGCCGCCTGACCCAGTCGAATATAGGACAGGCCGACGTCCATCAGCGTTTGCAGCTTGCGCGACAGTGCCGGAACCGCGTCGAAAAACTCGCGAGCGTCTTCTACCGTCATCTCCAGCACTTCGGTAATGTTTTTGCCCTTGTACTTCACTTCCAGCGTTTCGCGGTTATAGCGTTTGCCCTTACATTGATCGCACGGCACGTAGATGTCCGGCAGGAAGTGCATTTCCACCTTCAGCACGCCGTCGCCCTGACAGGCTTCGCAGCGGCCGCCGCGGACGTTAAAGCTAAACCGCCCCGGATTGTAGCCGCGAGCGCGCGACTCGGGCACGCCGGCGAACAGTTCGCGAATGGGCGTAAACAGGCCGGTATAGGTGGCCGGGTTAGAACGCGGCGTACGGCCGATTGGGCTTTGGTCGATGTCGATAACCTTGTCGAAGTGTTCCAGTCCGGTAATCGCCTTATGGGGAGCGACCTCTTCTCCCGCTGCGCCGTTAAGCTGGCGTTGTGCCACAGGATAGAGGGTATCGTTGATAAGCGTCGACTTGCCCGAGCCGGAAACGCCGGTAATGCAGGTAAACAGGCCGACCGGCACCGTCAGCGTAACGTTCTTCAGATTGTTGCCCGTCGCGCCGACGACCTTGAGCACCTTGTTTGGATCGGCCGGAATGCGCGCTGTCGGGATTTCGATTTTGCGCTTGCCGGAAAGGTATTGGCCGGTCAGCGATTCAGGGACCTTGATGATGTCCTCGACGGTGCCTTCCGCCACCACGCTGCCGCCGTGTACGCCGGCTCCGGGGCCGATGTCGATAATGTAGTCGGCTTCGCGGATGGCGTCCTCATCGTGCTCCACCACGATAACCGTGTTGCCCAAATTGCGCAGGTGGATGAGCGTATCCAGCAGTCGCTCGTTGTCACGCTGGTGCAGGCCGATGGAGGGTTCGTCCAGCACGTACATCACACCGACCAGCCCCGCGCCGATTTGGCTGGCAAGGCGGATACGCTGCGCTTCGCCGCCGGACAGCGTTTCCGCCGAGCGGGACAGTGACAGGTAGTTAAGCCCTACGTTGACCAGAAACGTCAGGCGATCGCCGATCTCTTTGAGAATTTTTTCCGCGATTCTCGCCCGCTGGCCGGAAAGCGACAGCGCGCCAAAGAACTTCAGCGCGTCGCCGATGCTGAGCTCGGAGATTTCCGGCAGCGTGGTGTTTTCGACGAACACGTGGCGAGCCTCTTCCTTCAGGCGAGTGCCGCCGCAGGAGGTGCATGAGCGGTTGCTGATGAACTTCGCCAGCTCTTCGCGCACGGCGGTGGATTCAGTCTCTTTATAGCGCCGCTCCATGTTGTTCAATACGCCCTCGAAGGGGTGTTTACGAACGGTGGTATCGCCGCGATCGTTGACGTATTTGAACTCGATGTTTTCTTTGCCGGAACCGTTGAGAATGACTTTCTGCACGCTTTCCGACAGGCTGTTAAACGGTGCTTCCACGTCGAACTTATAGTGGTCGGCCAGAGAGCGGATCATCTGGAAGTAATAGAAGCTGCGGCGATCCCAGCCGCGGATCGCGCCGCCGGCCAGAGAAAGCTCCGGGTTTTGCACTACGCGATCGGGATCGAAATACTGCTGTACGCCAAGCCCGTCGCAGGTAGGGCAGGCGCCTGCCGGGTTGTTGAAAGAAAACAGGCGGGGTTCAAGCTCGCGCATGCTGTAGCCACAGATAGGGCAGGCGAAGTTGGCGGAGAACACCATCTCTTCGGCCTTGTCGTCGTCCATATCCGCGACGATGGCGCTGCCGCCGGAGAGGGCCAGCGCGGTTTCAAAGGATTCCGCCAGACGCTGCGCCATGTCTTCGCGCACCTTAAAGCGGTCGATCACCACCTCAATGGAGTGCTTTTTCTGTAGCTCAAGCTTCGGCGGGTCGGACAGATCGCACACCTCGCCGTCGATGCGGGCGCGAATGTAGCCCTGAGCCGCCAGGTTTTCCAGCGTCTTAATGTGCTCGCCTTTACGCTCTTTAACGACCGGCGCCAGCAGCATCAGGCGCTTGCCTTCCGGCTGCGTCAGCACGTTGTCGACCATCTGGCTGATGGTTTGCGCGGCCAGCGGCGCATTGTGCGTTGGACAGCGGGGCTCGCCGACCCGGGCGAACAGCAGGCGCAGGTAGTCGTGAATTTCAGTGATCGTGCCCACGGTAGAACGCGGGTTGTGAGAGGTGGATTTCTGCTCGATAGAAATGGCGGGGGAGAGTCCCTCAATGTGGTCGACGTCCGGCTTTTCCATCAGGGAGAGGAACTGGCGCGCATAGGCCGACAGGGATTCAACGTACCGACGCTGCCCTTCGGCATAGAGCGTATCGAACGCCAAAGAGGATTTACCGGAACCCGACAGCCCCGTGACGACAATCAGCTTGTTGCGCGGCATGGTCAGGTTGATGTTTTTCAGGTTGTGGGTGCGGGCGCCCCGGACTTCTATCTTATCCATTTCTACAGTTACCTCTGACAGGGATCCGACTATTATTGCACACATTGAGCTGAATGGATATACAGTGTTATTATGTCGGCAGGTGAAGCTGATTTCGGCAAAACGGCTAAGTTAATGGTAATGGAATGATGGCTAAGAAAATGAGCATGAAAGGATTTATTGGTTCTATGTGCCTGTTGTTGGTTTTAACCTCTGCTGGCTGCGTGAAAAAGCACGAGCCGATAAGCCTGAACTATATTTCCTTGCAGCGAGTTGCACATCCAACGCAAGATGGTCCAACGGGGTTATTTCACGTTTATGAACTAAAGTTTTCAGCCAGCGCGGATCTGAAAGGCATTTTTGATCATCCTCACGACTGGTTGCCTAATGTGTTCTGTGTTGTCTACAGTCCGGCGCGCCAATATAACGTTGTTGATATACCTGAAGGGAAGGTGGGGCTTTACGCTGAGGGGACTTTGTTCAACTCTAGTCTTGAAGCTGGAGGTCACCGCGATTTTAGCGTTGAGAATGGCGTTTATAGTACGGAGCTTTTTTTTCTAAGTGGGGACTTTTCGTCGGCAGTCAATATTGATTCTGCATTCAGTGAATTGAAGGGTGCAGAACAAGAAGGAGGGGAAATGCGCTGCCAGGTTGTAATTAGGGGACTTAATCGCGTTGAACCCGGAGAGAATAGCTTTATTAGCGTTTTGAGGTGGCTGCGGACCAAGCCTTTTTATTCCGAAACGATGACGTTTCCGATTCGTGAATTAATGAAATAAGCACTGGAACGTCATCGCATCATTGAAGTGATTAACCCGCTTCCACTCACATAATTTTGCGGGTTGCGCGGCATTTTTTTACCCTTGTACGCTCCGGCGGTTGCCATGCTACAATCGACGGATCAGAATAGTGAACCAATTTACTCATCAGGAGAATCGACATGGCCAGCAGAGGCATTAACAAAGTAATTCTAATCGGTAATCTGGGGCAGGACCCGGAGATCCGTTATATGCCTAACGGCGGGGCCGTGGCCAACATTACCGTTGCGACTTCTGAATCCTGGCGCGATAAGCAAACCGGCGAGCAAAAAGAGCGCACCGAATGGCACCGCGTGGTGATTTTCGGCAAGCTGGCGGAAATCGCCGGCGAATACCTGCGCAAAGGCTCTCAGGTTTATCTGGAAGGCCAACTGCAAACCCGCAAATGGCAGGATCAGAGCGGTCAGGATCGCTACACCACCGAAGTGGTTGTTAACATCGGCGGCGTCATGCAAATGCTGGGCGGCCGTCAGAGCGGAGGTGATTCACAGCCTTCTCAGGGCGGTTGGGGACAGCCTCAACAACCTCAGCAGTCTTCCCGTCCGGCGCCGCAACAGCAGCAGAGCCAGAGCGCGCCGATGCAGCAAAACGAGCCGCCGATGGACTTTGACGACGATATTCCGTTCTAAGATTTTTGTTAGGCAAGCCGACTTTCTAAAAGCCTCGTACTTACGGGGCTTTTTCATTATTAGAAAACCCTTTATGATGAAGCCGACTCGTTTCCCATTACTAACGGCTGCGGCGCAAAATGGCTCTTTTCTCCTTCGGCGACAGGTTCAGGAAGATACCCCCACTGCTGGCGGCGGTTCCCCTGTTTTTGTTGCTGCTGGCGTTGCCGTTTTTTCGGATGTCGGCGACGGTGACTATTGTCGCGGCGTTAATTGGGCTTGTGGCGATTCTGTTTTTATTTCGTCGGCGGGGAAGAAACATCGCCGCGCTGACGTTCATCATTTTTTCTGGCGCTTGGATATGGCAAGCGCACTTTACCTGGCAGGGGTATTTCTGGGTCAACGGCAGCGAGCTGGAGCAACTGGCCCATAAAATTTCCGACTACGGTAAAATTCGCTCTCTGAGCATGGGGAAAGACGGCAGCTATCGCGGCGGTGACGGCGTCGTTCACTATGATGCCTATCGCACCCTTAACGGCGTGCGCGTCACGCACTATCCCCATAACGTCGATGCCGAAGGCCACGGCACGGGTATCTTTATCGATGACTACTGCAGGGAAAACGATATTTCGCCCGATTTCTATTATGAACTTCGCCAAAAGCTCGAAATCCTGAAGATTAACGGCTTTAGCGTGATGGACAATGGAGATATCTACTTTAACCTGTGGATGCAGACCGGCGTGTCGCGAACGATCAACCTGATCCGCATTGACGACGGCACGCATCCGCTTGACGGCGAAACGCTGGAAAAGCTGGGCGAGCGCTGGTACATCGCGACGATTACTTAACTGACAACCATCCGCGTCTTTTTGAGCACCGGGAGAGCACCAATGGATCGACATGAATACTATATGAACATCGCCATGGCCGTGCGTAAAAAGGCCAACTGCCTGGGGCGTAAGGTCGGCGGCGTGATGGTTAAAGACAATCGCATTATTTCCACCGGCTATAACGGCACGCCGGAAGGGATCACCAACTGTACCGACGGCGGCTGCGTTCGCTGCCGGGATCGGGCGGCCTACAAGGCCAGCGTGGGCTACGACGTATGCATCTGCGTTCACGCGGAGCAGAATGCGATTATCTCCGCCGCGCGCTTTGGCAACCCTATCGAGGGTTCCGTTGTTTACTCGACGCTTCGCCCGTGCTTCGACTGCACCAAGGCTATGCTGCAGGCCAAGGTTCAGGCGATCTATTATCTTCACGACTGGAAGCACCCTATCGGCGAGCTTCAGGAGCAGTATGAAGTCATACAGGCGCAGTTCCCCGGCGGCGTACATCAGGTCGTGATGGACGACCCCGAGGCTGACTGGGCGAACGGCGTTACGTTAGGATCCAAGGCCTAGAGCCTTAGCGCTTCTTCCCACTCCTAATCTCTTCAATTTCCGACGGGGGGCGACGTCCTCCCAGCGGTTTATTCATTTTCTGCGCCAGAACGACGCCGATTAAAGAAAGACCGCCGCCGAGAATGTGGTAGCCGTGGATTTCTTCCTGTAAAAAGACGATGGCGATCGCGGCGGTCAGCACCGGCGTGATGTTCATAAACAGCGCAGCCCTGCTGGCGCCAAGCTTCATGACGCCCTGAACCCAGAAAAAGGGGGCTATGACCGAGGCGGGAATGCCGGCATACAGCACCAGCGGAATATTTCTCGCGTTCAGCGTCACGTCGTCGGCTAAAAGAAAGCTCGGCAGCAGCAAAATGGTGCCGAACAGCGCCTGCATATAGATAGACTGCCAGTTCGGCAGCGCCATTGACCAACGCTTGGTCAGCACGCCGTAAAGCGCATAGGCGATGGCCGCCGTCAGCATCATTAATTCTCCTTTTCCGATGCCAATCTCCATAAGCTTTGCGAGGTCGCCTCCGCTGATAAGCCAAAGGATGCCGCCGAAGGAGAGCAGGCCGCCGATGAGCGTTCCCTGCGTTGGCGGCGTTTTCAACGCAACGATGCTGATGAGCACCGTCAGCAGGGGAATTAGCGAGATAAAGATGCCAATGGTTAATGCGCTGATGGTATAGGCCGCATAGTAAGCTAGGCTTTGGTAAAGCGCCATGCCGAGAAAGCCGAGAACGAGCAGCTTCCACCAGTAAGTCCGCACGTTTTTCCGATTGCGAACAATGCCGGGGAGGATAAACGGCGTAAGCAGCAGGACCGCCAGCAGCCAGCGATAAAAGGAGATGGCAGCCGGATCGATGGCGCCAGCGGACAGCTTGTTAACAATGGTATTGACGGCCCATATAAATACGGCAATCAGAGGATAGACTATCGCCATGGCGGACTGCTTCTCTCTTAAAAATGGAATGCAAGAGTGTACATGTGTCGTATTTAAAATATATACTTAAAATCTGACAATTGATAACGATGTTCAGACAATCATGAAGCGCACACTGAAAAGAGCGCCGGGGAGCCAGCGCTCTTCGGCGTTGGAAAGCTATCCCGGCGGCATCGCTTTCTTTCGTAACGAAGAGATAAGCGCCGATACCGAATTCGTCACCCATGCCCACGACTGGGGGCAGATTATCTGCGTGAAGTCGGGCGTCATTGCGCTGGACATGGGTGGGCAGCGGATTTTGGCTCCGTCGGGGTTTGCCGTCTGGATCCCTGCGGGGATGGAGCATTCCAGCTATAACCACACGCATACGCGCTTTCGCTCTATCAATATCCACCTGCGCTTTTGCCAACGCCTTCCTCTGACGGGGCGGGTTTTAAACCTCAGCCCGCTGTGCAATCAAATTATAGACACCTGCTTTGAGCGCGAGATTGAAACAATAAAAAACCGTACCGAGTGGCGACTGTGCCGCGTTCTTATCGATGAGCTTGCCGCCGCGCCCGCGGAGTATTCCTATCTGCCGGGCAGCGAGGATAAATATCTGGCGCCGATTCTGCGGGCGCTGGAGGCGTCGCCGGGAGATAAACGCTCTTTGGCGCAGTGGGCAAAGCAGGTATACACCACCGAGCGGACGCTGGCTCGCCGCTGCAGTCAAGAGCTGGGCATGTCGTTTAGCGAATGGCGCCAGCGGCTGCGGTTTCTTTACGGCGTGTCCCTTTTGGATCAGGGAAAAACCGTACAGCAGGTGGCTTTAGAAGTAGGCTACAGCTCGGCGTCGGCGTTTATCACCATGTTTCAGAACATCAGCGGGACGACGCCGGAGCGCTATCGGCGACGGTGAAAAGGCGGCGCGAGCGCTACAGCATAAATCGATAGCCGACGCCGATCTCGGTCAGGAAATGTTTTGGTCGCGCTGGGTCCTGCTCGAGCTTTTGCCGCAGGTGGCCCATATAAATGCGCAGGTAGTGGCCGTGCTCGACGCTGTTTGGGCCCCACACTCGGCTGAGCAGCTGTCGTTGAGTAAGCACTTTACCCGCATTGGCCAAAAGCTCGGTTAAAAGGCGAAATTCGATGGGAGTAAGGTGCACCGCCTCCCGATCTTTGAAAACCTGCCGGTTGACTAAATCAACGCTCACGTTTGAAAAATGAATCGTGGTTTTTTCAGCGTTTTCTTGAGGAGAGGCGCGCAGGGCGACGCGCACCCTGGCCATGAGTTCGCTAATACCGAAAGGCTTTACCAGATAGTCGTTTGCGCCGGCGTCAAGCGCGTTGACCTTCTGCTCTTCGTCTGTCCTTGCCGATAAAACGATGATGGGAACATTGCTCCAGCCGCGGACGTCCAGAATGAAGTTTTGCCCGTCGCCGTCGGGCAGGCCGAGATCCAATACGATAAGGTTAGGTCTGCGGGTCGCTGCGTCCATCAGGCCTCGCTGCAGCGTTTCGCTTTCAAAGACGCGATAGCCCTCTTCTTCCAGCGCAGAACGAACAAAGCGCCGGATCTCTTTTTCATCTTCTACAATGAGTACGGTTTTTGTTCCCGGCATCGTTATTCATCCTCATCGAGCGTTATTTCGGGCTGTGCCTCCAAGGGGAGTGTAAAGCAGAATCGAGCTCCGCCGGTAGGCCCATTTTCAGACCATATCTCGCCGCCGTGAAGATGAATAATGGCCTGACAGATGGCGAGCCCCAGTCCTATGCCGTGAACGGGCGACTCTTTATTTCCCCGCGAAAACTTCTCGAAAACGGATTTCTCTTGCCCCTGAGGGACGCCGGGTCCGTCGTCGCTGACTTCAACGTAGAGCTCTTCGTTCCTCTCCTGTGCCTTAATCGCTATATGGGCGCGATCTCCCGCGTACTTTGCCGCATTTTCCAACAGGTTAAGGAACACGCGGGCGATGAGCGTTGGGTCGCAGTAAAGCAGGGGAAGCGAAGGCGGGATCGCGATAGCAATGCTTCGTCCAGACAGCGTTGAGCCCAGCGTATGTAGAGCGCTGCCTACGATTTCCTCCAAAGACTGCCACTCCCTTTGGGGCGAAAGCCCGCCGGACTGAATGCGCGCCATGTCGAGCAGGTTGTTTACCAACTGCGCGGTGTTTAAAACATACTGATGAACGCCTTCGGCCTGCGGGTAGCCGGGATGGTTCTCCTTTTTAAGCCTTAGAGAAAGCATCTCGGTTTGGCCCTGAAGCACCGTCAGCGGCGTGCGCAGATCGTGAGAAAGCGCGGACAGCAGCGCGTTACGCAGCTGTTCCCTTTCTATCTCCAACTTAGTCTTCTCCGCCGTTTGGGAAAGCTGGAGCCTTTCCAGGGCGTTGGAGATAAGCAGGGTATAGGTTTGTAGGAGCCGCTGCTGTTCTGGAACCATAAGATGATGCAGGCTTTGAGGCTCGACGGCCAGCACGCCGAACGTGCGGTCTCTGCTGACGAGCGGGTGAAGCTGATAGGGGACGCTCGGCAGCGTGTCCGTTCCCAGACCGGCGGGCGCTTTTTTATCAAAACACCAGCGTGAAATAGCGCCGTCGACGTTAAGCGGCCGCCGCCGGGGCGTTGATACTTCCTCCAGCTCGCCGTCGGCATTCGGCAGCAGCAGGGCGCTTTTGGCGTTGAAGCTATTGCGGATGAAATTATCGCAGCCGTGGGCTATCTCTTCGACGCTAATCGCCTGATTAAGCGCTTTGGACATTTCGTACAGGTGGCGAGCCCGCCGTTCCCGCAGGCGGGCTACCTTCGCCTGATAGCGCATGCCGGCCGTCAGGTTGCCGATAAGCAGGCCGACGATAAGCATAACGGCAAAGGTGATGAGGTACTGCACGTCGCTAACGGAAAGAGACCAGCGCGGCATAACGAAGAAGTAGTCGAAGCTCGCGACGTTGATGACCGTGGCGAACACGGAAGGCCAGCGCCCGTAGAAAAACGCGATTGCCACTACGCCGAGCAGGTAAACCATGACGATGTTGGCAAGGTCGAATAGCGGAAGCTGCCACTGGGCAAGCAGCGTGGTCAGGCTGCATATAAGGAGAGAAACGACGATGCCTTTTATCTCCAGCCCCCGCTTTTCCAGCGAGAAGCGTTCGGCGCTTTCCCTGTCGCGGTGAGTCAACGCGTCGTCTTCAACGGCGATGACGATAAGGTCAAGGTCAGATCCCAGCTTGCCAAGGCGATCGGCAAAGCTTGAGCGAAGCTTCCACCGGTGTTCATTGCGCCGCCCGATGACGATTTTTCCCAGATTGTGCTCGCGGGCATAGCGCAGCACCGCCTTCTCTTCACAGGGATCGGAAAGCGTAGAGGTTTCAGCGCCCAGCTCCTGAGCCAGTTTGAGAGAAGACAGTATGGCTCGGCGCTGGCTTTTTGGCAGGCGATGCAGCCTCGGCGTTTCAACATACACTGCGTGCCAAACGCAGCCGAGCTTCGCCGCCAGGCGCGCAGCGGACCTTACCAATTTGTCGCTGCCGCTGTGGCGACCGATGCAAAGCAGCAGAGCATCGTGAGTGTGCCAGACTCTATCGGCATCGGCTGCGCGCCGAAACGCCTGCATCTGTTCGTCAACTCGGTCGGCCGTTCGACGCAGCGCCATCTCGCGCAGGGCGATCAGATTGCCTTTGCGAAAGAAGTGTTCGATGGCGCGCTCTGCCTGAGAGGCAATATAGACCTTGCCTTCGTTCAGCCTTTGGCGCAGGTCGTCCGGCGGGATATCTACCAGAATGACGTCGGTTGCGTCGTCAAAAACGCGATCCGGTACCGTTTCCCGCACGCGAATGCCGGTAATTCCCCCTACCGCGTCGTTCAGGCTTTCCAAATGCTGAACGTTAAGCGTCGTGAAAACGTCAATGCCGGCTTCAAGAAGCTCTTCTACATCGTTCCATCTTTTGGGATGACGACTGCCGCGTGCGTTACTGTGGGCCAGCTCGTCAATCAGAATAACCGCCGGACGGCGGGCGATCGCCGCATCGAGGTCAAACTCGTTAACGCTGCCGCTGCGGTGAAGCTTTGTACGCCTTAGCGGCAGGACTTCCAACCCTTCAAGCAGCGCGGCGGTTTCGCTTCGCCCGTGCGTTTCAATAATGCCCGCAACGACGTCGAGGCCCTGAGCCTTGAGTCGATGCGCTTCCTGCAGCATGGCGTAAGTTTTACCCACGCCCGCGCAGGCGCCGAAAAAGACCTTTAGCTTGCCGCGGCGCGCCTCATTAGCCTGCGCCAGCAGTCTGTCAGGGTCGGGGCGTATCGGTTCACTTTTTGTCATAACGATTTTTACCGTTGGCCAAGCGTCATGTTATCCAGAGCCATATTCAGTTCCAGAACGTTGACTACCGGGTTGCCGAAGGGCACAGCCGGCGTTTGCGTATAGCGTTCTATCAGCGCGTTGACCTGCATTTGGCTAAGGCCTCGGGCACTTGCGACTCGCGCCAGCTGGTAGCGGGCGTCCTGCGGCAAAATGTGTGGATCCAGGCCGCTGCCCGATGCGGTAACGAGGCCGACGGGGATCTTCTTCTCACCGGCATTTTCACGCAAAAGACGCTTCACGTCGGCATCAATGCGCGCCATTAGCTGCGGATTTTCATTGGATAAATTGCTTCCACCGGAAGCTAACGCATTATAGGGCGCCTGTACAGTGGCGGAAGGGCGACCGCTGAAATACTCCGGGCGTGTGAACGACTGGCCGATAAGCGCCGAGCCCGCTATGCGGTCGCGATAGGTCAGTAACGACCCGTTTGACGCTTGAGGAAATATCGCCTGAGAAAGCAGCGTAACGATCAGAGGATAAGCGCCGCCCGTTATTAGCGCCATAAGCAAAAATAGCATCGTGGCGGAGCGCGCCAGTGATGTCAGGGTAGTAAAACGTTTCATATGACCCCCATAAGCGTGAGCACCATGTCGATAATCTTGATGCCGATAAACGGCGTCAGCAGGCCGCCTATGCCGTAAATTGAAAGGTTGCGGCGCAGCAGCGCCGGGGCGGACATTGGGCGGTAGCTAACGCCTCTTAACGCCAGCGGAATCAGCAGCATAATAATCAATGCGTTAAAGATGACCGCCGAAAGAATGGCCGACGTCGGCGAGCTTAGCTGCATGACGTTCAGCGCGTTAAGCTGCGGATAGGTGGCAGCGAACGCCGCCGGGATAATGGCGAAATATTTGGCGATATCGTTGGCGATGCTGAACGTCGTCAGCGAGCCGCGGGTCATCAGCATCTGTTTACCGATGTGAACGACCTCAATCAGCTTGGTCGGATTGGAGTCCAAATCGACCATGTTGCCCGCTTCCTTCGCCGCCTGCGTGCCGGAGTTCATGGCCAGCGCTACGTCGGCCTGCGCCAATGCCGGAGCGTCGTTAGTGCCATCGCCCGTCATGGCGACCAGGCGGCCCTCCTGTTGGTACTGCCTGATAAGGGCAAGCTTCGCTTCAGGCGTGGCTTCAGACAAAAAGTCGTCGACTCCGGCCTCAGCTGCAATGGCGGCCGCCGTTAAATGGTTGTCGCCGGTGATCATGACGGTTTTAATCCCCATCAGACGAAGCTTGGCGAAGCGCTCCTTAATGCCTCCCTTTACGATGTCCTTTAGCGCTACGACGCCGAGCACCTTGAGCTCATCGGCGACGACCAGCGGCGTGCCGCCAGCGCTTGCTATGCGCTCAACGGTTTTGTTCACCGCTGAAGGGAACGTAACCCGGTTGGCCTTCACGTACTGCAAAATTGCGTCCACGGACCCTTTGCGAATGCGGCGGCCCTGAAGGTTTACGCCGCTCATGCGCGTTTGTGCGGAGAAGGGGACGAAGGTGGCGTTCAGCGCATGGATGTCCCGCTCGCGCAGCCCGAACTTCTGTTTGGCTAGAACGACGATGCTGCGGCCTTCCGGCGTTTCATCGGCCAAAGACGCGAGCTGTGCCGCGTCAGCCAGCTCGCGTTCGCTGACGCCGGGAGCGGGAAAAAAGTCTGACGCCTGGCGGTTGCCCAGCGTGATTGTCCCCGTTTTATCCAAAAGGAGGACGTTGACGTCGCCGGCGGCCTCAACGGCGCGGCCGCTGGTGGCGATGACGTTGGCGGCCAGCATGCGGCTCATACCTGCGACGCCGATGGCTGAAAGCAGGCCGCCGATAGTCGTTGGGATAAGGCAAACCAGCAGGGCTATCAGCGCCGTAACGCTTACCGCACTGCCCATGCCGTTAACATTCGCGCTGAACAACGAAAAGGGGTAAGTGGTTGCACAGGCTAGAAGGAAAACGATGGTCAGCGCAATAAGCAAAATGGTTAAGGCTATCTCGTTTGGCGTTTTGCGCCGGGAAGCGCCTTCAACCATCGCGATCATTCTGTCGAGAAAGGTTTCTCCGGGGTTGGCGGTGCTGCGAACGATAAGCCAGTCAGACAAAAGCCGCGTGCCTCCTGTGACGGAAGAAAAATCGCCGCCGGCCTCTCGGATAACCGGCGCCGATTCACCGGTAATGGCGCTTTCATCGACGGACGCTCCGCCTTCAACGATCTCTCCATCGCAGGGAATCAGCTCCCCTGCATTAACCAACACAATATCGTCTTTTCTCAGCGCGCTGGCGGCGATACGTTCGGAAGGCGCGTTTTTATCCGCTTGGCTTAGCCTGACGGCCCAGCTGGTTTTATTGACGTCTTTTAAGCTTTCGGCCTGCGCCTTGCTGCGTCCTTCGGCGAGCGCCTCGGCGAAATTGGCGAAAAGGACGGTGAACCAGAGCCATAGCGCCACGCCGCCTGAGAAGAAAGCGCCGCCGCCGTCGTGTTTAACGAGTTCTGACAGCCATATCACCGTAGCGGTCAGGCTGCCGAGATAGACGACGAACATAACGGGGTTTCGCCACTGAACGCGCGGGCTGAGCTTTGTAATGGACGCCTTAAGCGCGGGCAGCAGCAGTTGACGACTGAGCGGTGCATATTGTTGACGATTCATAATAGTGCCTTTCGTTTTCAACTAAGAGAACGACATGTGTTCCGCAATCGGCCCCAGGGCCAGCGCGGGAATAAAGGTGAGGGCGGCGACCAGCAGCAGCGTGCCAATCAGCAGCCCGATAAACAGCGGACCGTGGGTCGGGAGGGTTCCCTGCGCGAGGGACTGGCGCTTTTTGTTTGCAAGCGCCCCGGCAATGGCCAAAACCGGCAGGATCACGCCAAAGCGGCCTATCAGCATGGCGAAGGCCAGCGTCAGGTTATAGAACGGCGTGTTGGCGCTGAGTCCGGCAAAGGCGCTACCGTTATTGTTGGCAGCCGATGAATAGGCGTAGAGGATTTCGGTAAATCCGTGCGCGCCGGGATTTAAAACGCCGCTGCGTCCGGCCTCGGTACTGACGGCCAGCGCCGTACCGAGCAGCGTGAGAGTGGGGGAAACGAGTATTGCCAGCGCCGTCATCTTCATTTCGAAAACGTCGATCTTTTTCCCAAGATACTCCGGGCTGCGGCCTATCATGAGCGCGGCGACAAAGGCCGTTAACAGCACGAACAGCAGCATGCCGTACAGGCCGGAGCCTACGCCGCCGAAGATGACCTCGCCGATTTGCATCAGCCACAGGGGAACCATGCCGCCTAATGCGGTAAAGGAGTCATGCATCGCGTTGACGGCGCCACAGGACGCGGCGGTAGTAACGACGGCGTAAAGGGATGAAGAAATTACGCCAAAGCGGCTCTCTTTTCCCTCCATGTTGACAGGCCCGTCCAGGCCAAGGGCAAGCGGATCGCTGGCCGTATGCAGTTCAGCATAGGCAACGGCGATGACGGACAGCGAGAAAACCAGCGTCATGGCCCACAGCAGCGCCCTTCCCTGTCGGGTATCGCCGACTGCCCGACCGAAGGTCATACAGAGCGCACAGGGGATGAGAAATATCGCCAGCATCTGGACCAGGTTGCTAAGCGCGGTGGGGGTTTCAAACGGGTGGGCGGAGTTTGCGCCAAAAAAGCCTCCGCCGTTAGTGCCCAGCAGCTTGATGGCCTCCTGCGAAGCGACCGGCCCCATGGGCAGCGTCTGCCGTGCGCCCTCCAGCGTCGTCAGGTGAACGTAGGGCGAAAAGTTTTGAATTACTCCCTGACTTACGAAGAACAGTGCCAAAACAAGCGATAAGGGCAGAAGCAGATAGAGGGTAACGCGTGCGATGTCTACCCAGGCGTTGCCAACGGTTTGGCTCGTTTCTCGACTGAAGGCGCGGATAAAAACCAACGCGACCGCAGTGCCGGTCGCTGCACTGAGAAAGTTTTGCACGGTCAGCCCCATCGTCTGGCTGAAGTAACTCAGGGCGTTTTCGCCGCTATAGGCTTGCCAATTGGTGTTGGTGACGAAGCTGACGGCGGTATTCAGCGCCAGATGCCAGGACATGTTAGGGGCACTTTCCGGATTGAGAGGGAGCCACTCCTGCGTCATCAGTATGGTGAACAGGAATGCAACGCCCAGCAGGTTAAAGGCCAGCAAAGATAGGGCATAGCCTGTGTAGCTCATTTCTTCGGTATTTATGCTGCTATAGCGCCAGGCGCTTTTTTCCGCACTTAACAGCCAGCGGGGAAGCGAGCCCTCGACGAGCCCCGTTAGCCATCGACTAACGGGATAAGCCAAGATAAACAGCAGCGCAAGGAACAGCACCAGTGCAATAAGCGTAGAGTTCATCAGAACGCCTCCGCGTGTAGCAGGGCATAAACCAGATATCCCAGCAAGAGCGAGAGCGGTAGCAATCCAAGAATGATTTCGAAGGCCATGGGATAACCTCTCCATAAGGATGAATAGTGAGGTCAGGTTAGGGATATGGGTGCAAAAATGTTGATAAAAGAGGAAGAGGCGGTGTAAAAAAAATATAAAAATAGGGCCCGTTGGCAGAACGCTACCTATTCCACGCTATTCATTGCCGACATCGACGGCATTATACTTCCTGCCGAGTCGATGCGATTTGCCGCAGGGCCGTAATGGAAAAGGTGAGCAGACAATGTTAAGACGAATCTCCTGGGGGCTTGGCGGGCTGTCGCTGCTGGCGCCTTTAGCCTTCTTTGCCTGGCAGTGGTTCGTGCGTCAGGGGCGGATTGCCGACGGCGCAACGGAAAACGCGATGAGCTGGCTTTTTGGCGTACTGGCGGTCAATTTGTCCGTCGCCGGGCTTATTTCCTTTTTTGCGCTGTTAACCAACGCGCTGTCGCTTTATCGCCTGACGGCCGATCCTTCGTTTCGGCCGTTGCCCCGAATGCTTGAGATGGTGCTGTTGGCGCTGCCTCTGTTGATATGCCTGTTTTTCTTCGGCGCAGTGATGACTCACGGGTAAGGCGTTTGATGATGTCGCCGTTCTTTCTGGCTATTGAAAGCGGTAAAACAAAAAATCTCTCGAAATCTAACAATAACGGTTGAAATCAGGGTAGGTAAGCTCAGATAATCGTTTGCCTTATGACGTTAAACTGAATTTACTCCTTTTTGAGGGCATTTTTCATGTCGAATCCGAACGGGCAGGCGCGGTCGGGCGTATTAGAACGCTTTTTTACTCTTTCTGAACGCAAAAGCAGCGTGCGTCAGGAAGTTTTGGCCGGTCTTACCACGTTTTTGGCGATGGTCTACTCCATCGTAGTGGTTCCCAACCTGCTGGGGCAGGCGGGGTTCCCGGTTGAAACGGTGTTTGTCGCAACCTGCCTGGTGGCCGGTTTTGGCTCCATCGTCATGGGGCTTTGGGCCAACCTGCCGATGGCAATAGGCTGCGCCATATCGTTAACCGCCTTTACTGCCTTTAGCCTTGTTTTAGGTCAAGGGCTGTCAATCCCTGTCGTACTCGGCGCGGTGTTTGTGATGGGCGTGCTGTTTACGCTTATTTCCGCGACCGGCATTCGCGCCTGGATCCTGCGTAACATTCCTATGGGGATTGCCCACGGTACGGGGATCGGCATCGGGCTGTTTCTTCTGATGATCGCCACCAGCGGTATCGGAGCGGTGGTGAAAAACCCTAACGCCGGCCTGCCGGTGCAGTTTGGCGATTTTACCTCTTTTCCCGTGATGATGGCCTTTATCGGCCTGGCTGTGATTATCGGGCTTGAGCGCTTGCGCGTTCCCGGCGGCATTCTGATTGTTATCGTAGCCATTTCCGGGCTTGGGCTCGCGTTTGACGATAACGTGAAGTTCCAAGGGATTAGCTCCATGCCTTCGCTGGTGGCTAAGGACGGTACGTCCCTGATCTTCAGCCTGGATATCCTTGGCGCGCTTAAGCTTACCGTCCTGCCGAGCATTCTTGCTTTGGTGATGACCGCCGTATTCGATGCCACCGGCACTATCCGCGCGGTGGCGGGGCAGGCAAACCTGCTGGATAAAGATGGGCAGATTATTAACGGCGGCAAAGCGCTGACTACCGACTCCGTGAGCAGCATTCTGTCCGGCCTGGTAGGCGCTTCCCCCGCGGCGGTTTATATTGAATCCGCCGCGGGTACCGCCGCAGGCGGACGTACCGGCTTGACCGCCGTCGTCGTCGGCGTGCTGTTCCTGCTGCTGCTGTTCTTCTCTCCGCTGGCAAGCCTGGTGCCTGCTTACGCGACTGCGCCTGCTCTGATGTACGTTGGCCTGCTGATGTTGAGCAACGTTGTGAAGCTGGACTTTGACGACTTCGTTGATGCGATGTCCGGGCTGGTTTGCGCCGTCTTTATCGTGCTGACCAGCAATATCGTCACCGGAATTATGCTCGGGTTCGCGACGCTGGTGATTGGGCGCATTTTCTCCGGCGAATGGCGCAAGCTGAACGTCAGCATTGTGCTTATTGCCGCAGCGCTGGTTGCCTTCTATGCCGGCGGTTGGGCTATCTAACTCTCATACTGCACAATTGACTAAGGCGCCCCGGTTCGCTCTTTTGCGGCCGGGGCGTTTACTTTCTGTTTCATTCCTTCGCCGTTTTTTTCCTTCTCTTTACGTTACCTTTGCCCCTTTTGTTATACCTTAGACTGCGTCCGGTAGCTGCTAGCAGATAACGCTGGCGATTATTTTTATGCATAGCGCGTTTTGCGTTTGGCAAACGGGAACTGTCGCACGGTGTGCGTTTACCTGGGCGAAATCGCATATTTTTGTGCAGACTGTGACCCAGATAGTGGTATTTTATAAACGTTTTTGGTTCTGCAGCCTGGGGCAAGATATGGAAATATTTTTTACAATACTGATTCTAATTCTGATCGTCTCGCTTTCGGGCGTCGTTACAAGGATGTTACCGTTCCAGGTGCCTTTGCCGCTGATGCAGATTGCCTGCGGTGCGATGCTGGCCTGGCCTACGTTTGGCCTTCACGTTAACTTCGATCCTGAGCTGTTTCTGGTTCTGTTTATTCCGCCTTTGCTGTTTGCCGACGGCTGGAGAACGCCGCTAAGAGAGTTTTTGCACCACGGCCGCGAAGTTCTCGGACTGGCGCTGGTGCTGGTTGTTTTGACCGTCGTCGGCGTGGGCTATCTTATTCACCTGATTATCCCCAGCATTCCTCTAGTCGCCGCCTTTGCGCTGGCCGCCGTACTGTCGCCGACGGATGCCGTGGCGCTGGGCGGCATCGTCGGCGAGGGTAAAATCCCCAAATCAATTATGAGCGTACTGGAAGGCGAAGCGTTGATGAACGACGCCTCGGGTCTGGTATCGCTAAAGCTTGCCGTAGCCGTTGCGATGGGCACGATGGAGTTTACCGTTTACGGCGCGACGGTCGACTTTTTGATTGTTTCTCTCGGCGGTATTGCCTCCGGCGTGGTGGTGACTTGGCTTTACAGTAAATCGCTTCGCCTGTTTAGCCGCTGGAGCGGCGATGAGCCGGCCACGCAAATCGTGCTGATGCTGCTGTTGCCGTTTGCTGCCTATCTGGTGGCTGAACACTTCCATATGTCCGGCATTCTGGCGGCAGTCGCAGCGGGGATGACTATCGGTCAGTCCGGCGTTATCCGCAATGCGCCTTTGACTATGCGCCTTCGGGCCAACAGCGTTTGGAGCATGCTGGAGTTTGTATTTAACGGCCTGGTGTTCATTATGTTGGGCCTGCAGCTGCCGGATATTCTCTCCGCGTCTATTTTGCAAGCGGAAAGCGATCCGACGATTGAAACCTGGCACCTGTTCATGGACGTTGTCTGGATTTATTTTGCCCTGATGCTGATGCGCTTTAGCTGGCTGTGGCTGATGCGGCTTTATAGCCGCCGTTTCCTGAAAAAGCGCCCGCTGATGTTTGACCGCTATCGGGCGCGCGATCTGTTTATCGCCACGTTTGCCGGCGTTCGCGGCGCCATCACGCTGGCAGGCGTACTGTCTATACCTCTGGTATTGACCAGCGGTCTGCCTTTCCCCGCCCGCTATCAGCTGGTGTTTTTGGCGACCGGCGTGATCCTTTTTTCTCTGGTGATGGGGGTCATCATCCTGCCGCTGCTGCTGCGCGGCATAAAAAGCAGTGACGGGGCGACGCTGGAAGAAGAGTCCCGTCTGGCTTGGGCCACCATGGCCGAAGTTGGGATCGTAAGCCTGGAGAAATTGCGCGATAGAATTGAGGCCAGCAGCGAGGAGAACGTAGACCCCCACCTGTTGACCGAAGTCAGCTCGCGGGTTATCGGCACTTTGCGTAAGAGAATCTATACCGACGACGAGCGCGCGCGGACGATAGAAGATGAGCGACTTGAACGCCGATTCCGCCTGACGGCGCTGAGAGCCGAGCGGGCCGAACTCTACCACTTAAGGGCGACACGTAAGATTAGCAACGAAACGATGGTGAAGGTGCTCTACGATCTGGATCTGATGGAAACGCTGCTGGTAGATAAATCTCACTAGGTTTTTCGATATGTGAATGCGGACGAGAAAGAAAAATCGTTCGTATTCACGTTTTTTATAGAATAGATAAGATCGTATTAGTTAACAATATGAGGTTACTCATCGTTGTTTATAGGCCGTTTGTCATTTTTTAATATTTCTTTATCGAGCCTTATTGAATAATAAATTTGCTGTACGTTCGTCGTGAATTTTTTTTATATCCCTTGTCGCCTTCACTTTTCTTTAATTAACATATTTCAGTAATTCATCGGCTTTTAATGATGTATGTCGATTTTGTTATTTCAACGAAAGGGCATAATCTTTCGTAAAGCGGTTTTAATTCTGTACCGAAGGTTTATCTCTACGGTGGAAGAAGCTTCTTTTCTAAAAAAGCCAATAAAAATAAAAAGGGTTTTTATATGCTTATTCAATTGGCTGATTATCTCATTTCCGCCGTCCACTATAGTCATAGCGAAAGCTGCATTAAGCAGGTTTATGTGCATGAAAATCAGGCCGGGGAAGTGGGGGAGTGCTTTTCAACGTCTCCCCAGTGGGTTGTTTATATGATTGGCTTAGGCTACGTCTTTTCAACGATTACTGAAAAAGACGAAGGCGGCTGGGAATGGGGCGACAGCGTCGTCGTTGACAATGTCCTTGGCGTAGACTGTATAAAAACCGTTTCCCGTGAGGAAAGGAGACAAAATTTAAAGACGCTGTCTGAACGCTGGCATTAAAATGAAAGGGCATCGGTCGGATGTCCTTCAACCACGGTCGAATCGTTTTCTACGGCTCCTGTTATCACTTTTTCCCATACGAGTTCAAAAGCCCGATAGCTCGCTTTTAGTCAACGGGCTGCGCGTGAGTTTATCCACAATCTTTCACTCTGCCCGTCTTTAATTCAGCCTCGAAACGTGGGCGATACCTTCTCTTTGGTCGCAACAAAAGAGTGCGTTTTCCGACGAGTGTGGAGGTTTTTCTTTTGAATATTTTGTAAAGAAAAGCGGATAAAGCGTGGTGATTTCGTTATTGTGTTACATGATTTTAACTTTGTTTGATGGGTAACAGGCGTTGCTAGGGGAATTTAGTTGAATGGTAGTAGGCTAGGTGGGTTAAAAAAGTACAATGCCCGTATTTTCTATCAACGCGTTTGTCTTTTTTCACGATATTCCGCGACTTTTACCCATAATTAAGCAAGCGGGCTCTGGTATGCCGCCGTCCTTTAGGCACAGCGGCTGGTAAAATGAATGATAAAAGGTTTTTTATGACTGACGGTCTGAAGCTGGGCGAAAAGCTCTCTAACGCTGAACTTGAACAGAACCGGCAGCGCATTTTGGCGCTGCTGTCGGATCGTCTGCTCGTGGCTTCGATTGATTACGGTAAGCGCAGCACCAGCCTTTCCGACGGCTCGCTGGCTCAGGAGCGTCAGGAACTCACCGAGCTGGTTAACGGCCTGCACGCCGCTGACATCGCGGACCTGCTTGAATCACTGCCGCAGAGTAAGCGTCACGCGATTTGGGGATTGCTCAACGAACGCAAGCGCGGCAAGACGCTGGTGGAAGCGTCAGACGCCGTTTGGGATAGCCTGATCGACGACATGAGCGACCGTGAGCTGCTGTCGGTGTTGAAGCATCTGGACTTGAACGAGCAGGCCTATCTGGCCGCTCACCTGCCGAGAGATCTAGTCGAGCAGCTGCTGGCCTCACTGGACGCAGGCCAGCGCGCCCGGATAGCGGAAGTTATTCATCTGGACAGGGACAAGGTCGGCGCCCTGATGGACTTCGATATTATCGCCGTGCGCAGCGACGTTACGCTGGCCGTCGTTTTACGTTTTTTACATAGAAAAAAGGTTATCCCCGACTCTACGGACAAGCTGTTCATCATCGACAGAGATAACCACCTGCTAGGCGAGCTAAAAGTTACCGATATCCTGCTTAATCCACCGGCCACCAAGGTGGCCTCTCTGATGACTACCGATCCCGTGACCTTTTTGCCCAGTGACGATGCGGAAGAGGCCGCCGGCGCGTTTGAGCGCTATAACCTGATAAGCGCCGCCGTGGTCAATCATCAAAACCGGCTGATTGGCCGCCTGACGGTAG
This sequence comes from Leminorella grimontii, assembly GCF_039789245.1. Taxonomy (NCBI): domain Bacteria; kingdom Pseudomonadati; phylum Pseudomonadota; class Gammaproteobacteria; order Enterobacterales; family Budviciaceae; genus Leminorella; species Leminorella grimontii. The sequence goes on from NZ_CP146357.1 coordinate 542,190, forward strand.
AAGACGCCGTTAACGTCGTGATAAAGGAAAGCGACAGCGATCTGCGCAGAATGGGCGGCCTGACGGAAAAAGAGGACATCTTTGCGCCGGTAATGACCTCCGTTCGCAAGCGCTCTACCTGGCTGCTCGTAAACCTGTGCACCGCGTTCATCGCTTCCAGAGTGATTGGGCTGTTTGAACACACCATTGAGCAACTGGTCGCTTTAGCGACGCTGATGCCGATTGTCGCGGGTATTGGTGGCAATACCGGCAATCAAACGATCACGATGATCGTGCGCTCTCTGGCGCTGCACCACATTAGCTCTCGGGATCTTCCCGCTATGTTGCTGCGTGAGCTGGGCGTCGCCATCATTAACGGCGTGGTCTGGGGCGGCGTAATGGGCGGGATTACCTGGCTTTTGTACGGCAGCCTGCCGATGGGCGGCGTGATGACGCTGGCAATGCTGCTAAACCTGCTGCTGGCGGCGCTGATGGGGGTGATTATCCCTATGGCGATGAACAAGTTGGGCCGCGATCCCGCTATCGGTTCCAGCGTGATGATTACTGCGCTGACCGATACGGGGGGCTTTTTCATTTTCTTGGGGCTGGCGACGCTGTTTTTGGTTTAAGGGCGAAGACGCCCTTGGCTAAACCAGAATAACCTGAACGCCCTGAGCGATAAGCTGTTCTACGATGCCGCGATCGGCATTTTGCCCGGTGATGACGATATCGATAAGATCTGCGCGGCTAAACAGCATGCCCGCACGCTGCCCGACCTTGCTGCTGTCGACCAACACCACCAGCTTGCCGACGTAGTTGAGCATTTTCTGTTCCGCCATGGCGGTGAGCATATCCGTTTTGTACAGGCCGTCTGCAGTCAGCCCCTTGCCGCTGGTAAACATCCAGTGCCCGGCATAGAGGGAAGCGTCTCCGTCCTGCGGCGCCAGGGTGATCGCCTGACTCTTGTTGTATTGACCGCCCATAATGACCACGCTGTCGTGCTCCTGCTCAATCAGAAAGTTAGCCAGCGGCAGGTAGTTGGTAATGATTTGCGCATCTTTGCCGCAGATCTCCCGCCCTAGCAGAAAGGCGGTGGAGCCACAGTTAATCACCACGCTTTCTCCGGGCTTCACCAGTTGGGAAGCCGCCCGGGCGATTTTCACTTTCTCATCGTGATTTTGCGCCTGATGGATGTTCATCGGCGTCCAGGCGATGCGGTTTTGGCTAACGGCCTGAGCGCCGTTGCGGACTTTCTTCAGCTTGCCGGCGTCGTTAAGCTTGTTGATGTCCCGACGCGCGGTCGCCGGTGAGACGTCCAGGCGTTGAATGACCTGTTCAACGGTAACGAAGCCAGCCTGCTGCAGCATTTCCTGAATAATCTGGTGTCTTTGTGATTCAGTCATGAAAAGTCCGGAAGTTTAGTGATTACTCGGTGATTATATTTGAAACAAAGCCCGTCGCCTACTCTCAAATGAGGGAAATGACATAAGCCGGAAATGTCCGGCTTATGTTTTATCGCGCATAGCGTCTGAGCAATTACAGGAATGATTTAAACGGTAGGTCCGGCTCGATGGTGAAGCAGTCGTCAAATCCTCTCGGATAGTGATATTCAAAGTTGTCCTTATCTAACGGCCAGACAAACTTGCCGCCCACTTGCCAAATATAGGGCTTGAACTGGTACTGTAGCCGGTCTTTCTTCATGTCCCATAGAACCCGGATTTCCTGTGGGTCGGCCTGGAAGTTCGACCAAATGTCGTGGTGGAATGGAATAACGACTCGGGCATTAAGGGCTTCTGCCATGCGCAGGATGTCGGCGCTGGTCATTTTGTCCGTGATGCCGCGGGGATTTTCACCATAGGAGCCCAGCGCTACGTCGATATGGTGCTCGTTGCCGTGCTTGGCATAATAGTTGGAGTAGTGCGAATCACCACTGTGGTACAGGGTGCCGCCCGGCGTTTTGAACAGATAGTTGACCGCCCGCTTGTCCATGCCGTCCGGCAGCTTGCCTTCGGCTTTCTCTGTGCTGGGCAGCGTAATGAGCGCGGTGCGGTCAAAGGCGTCCAGCGCGTGGATCTCGATATCTTTAATCTTTACCACGTCGCCAGGCTTAACCACGATGCAGCGCTCTTTAGGCACTCCCCAGCCGATCCACATATCCACGCAGGTCTGCGGGCCGATGAAGGGGACGTCGGCGCTGCAGTTTTTCATTACCGCCGCCGCGACGTTAACGTCGATATGGTCGTTGTGGTCGTGGGTCGCAAGAATCGCGTCCACCTGGCGAATAGCGAACGGATCGAGAACGAAAGGCGTCGTTCGCAGATTAGGCTGAAGCTTCTTTACGCCCGCCATACGCTGCATCTGGTGGCCGGTTTTCATTAGCGGATTCGCGTGACTTTGCTTGCCCGTACCGCACCAGAAGTCGACGCAGACGTTGGCGCCGCCCTGCGATTTTAACCAGATTCCGGTACAGCCTAGCCACCACATGGCGAACGTGCCCTGCGCGACTTCCGTCTGTTCTATTTCTTCATTCAGCCAGGACCCCCATTCAGGAAACGTACTCAAAATCCAGGATTCTCTGGTGATGGCGTCAATTTTACTCATGGCGTCTTTCCTCATTGCATTATGTTGTAGTCATATTTAATCACAAAAAGATTATTTATGATTAAATTTTCATGAAAATATCATTTTATAACTAAGATTGAAAACGTTATTTCCAGAATAATCGGACGCTTTTTATTCCATTGAGAGGCGGAGATAAAGGAAGCATGAGGGGATATTCTCATTTTATTCAAGGTAATGAGAATGTCTCTGATTTGGCTTTGGCGGTAAGAAACCTAATAGTTACTGAAATAATTAAGTTGGGATATAAATCACATATAGTCAAATTTAATCTTTTTGTGATCAAATTTGATTGATAGAGTGTGCGGGAAAACAAGACAGCCTGTCGCTCATGGGAAGCAGAAAACAATTATCGAGCTACGGGTCCACCGAGTGCTGAATGGAGTGCTTTATGGAAACCCTCTACACCATTTTTACCGTTTTTTTCAATCAGGTAATGACCAATGCTCCTCTGCTGTTGGGCATTGTAACCTGCCTTGGCTATATGCTGCTGCGTAAAAGCGCAACGGTCATCATCAAAGGGACAATCAAGACCATTATCGGCTTCATGCTGCTACAGGCGGGTTCCGGCATTCTAACCGGAACGTTCAAGCCCGTTGTCGCCAAAATGTCGGAAGTTTACGGCATTAACGGCGCAATTTCCGACACCTATGCCTCCATGATGGCCACTATCGAACGCATGGGCGACGCCTACAGCTGGGTAGGATATGCGGTTTTATTGGCGCTGGCGTTGAACATCACATACGTTCTGCTGCGCAGGATAACCGGCATTCGAACCATCATGCTGACGGGACACATCATGTTCCAGCAGGCGGGGCTTATCGCCGTATTCTTCTTTATTCTGGGCTATCCGATGTGGACGACGATCGTGTGCACCGCCGTGCTGGTCTCCCTTTACTGGGGGATTACGTCCAACATGATGTTTAAGCCGACTCAGCAGGTGACGGACAACTGCGGCTTCTCCATCGGGCACCAGCAGCAGTTCGCCTCTTGGATAGCCTACAAGCTGGCGCCCTACTTGGGGAAAAAGGAGGAAAGCGTTGAGGACCTTAAGCTGCCGGGCTGGCTGAATATTTTCCACGACAACATCGTTTCTACTGCCATCGTGATGACGGTGTTTTTTGGCGCAATTCTGGTCTCTTTCGGGCTCGATACCGTGCAGCAGATGGCGGGGAAAACCCACTGGTCCGTCTATATCATCCAGACCGGCTTCCAGTTCGCCGTCGCCATTTTCATCATCGTTCAGGGCGTGCGTATGTTCGTTGCCGAGCTGTCCGAGGCGTTCAACGGCATCTCCCAGCGCCTGATACCCGGCGCGGTGCTGGCGATTGACTGTGCGGCAATTTATAGCTTCGCGCCCAACGCCGTCGTTTGGGGATTCATGTGGGGCACTATCGGCCAGCTTATTGCCGTCGGCATTCTTATCGCGGTCGGATCGCCTATCGTGATTATCCCCGGTTTTATCCCCATGTTTTTTTCCAACGCCACAATAGGCGTCTTTGCCAACCACTTCGGCGGCTGGCGCGCGGCGCTCAAGATCTGCTTATGTATGGGGATGATTGAAATCTTTGGCTGCGTTTGGGCGGTAAAGCTGACCGGCCTTAGCGCGTGGATGGGCATGGCCGACTGGTCGATCCTCGCGCCGCCGCTGATGCAGGGGCTGACGCTCGGGCTGTGGTTTCTCGGCGTGGTTGTCGCGATAGCGCTGGTCTACATGTTCTTCGCCGGTCGCAGCCTGCGGCGTGAAGAAGATAGGGAAAAACGGTTTACGGCCTCTTCCGTAAACTCTGCAAACTCACTTACTGAGGAATAAATCATGACAGTACGCATTTTAGCCGTATGCGGTTGCGGGCAGGGCAGTTCAATGATCATGAAAATGAAGGTCGATCAGTTTTTAACGCAGCAGGGGGTAAGCCATTCGGTGAACAGCTGCGCCGTAGGGGAATACAAGGCCGAGCTGGGAAGCGCTGACATTATCGTCGCTTCAACCCACGTTGCCGATGAGATAAGCGTGACGGGGAATAAGTACGTTGTCGGCGTGCGCAATATGCTGTCTGCTGAAGACTTCGGACCGAAGCTGATGGACGTTATCAGGGCGCATTTTCCACAGGACGTCAAATAGGAAGGAGAGAATATGAAGCTGCGTGATTCTCTGGCTGAAAATAACTCGATTCGCCTACAGGATGAGGCCGACACCTGGCAGGAAGCGGTCAGGATAGGCGTTGACCTGCTGGTAGAGGCGGGCGTCGTTGAGCCTCGCTACTACCAGGCCATTCTGGACGGCGTTGAGCGCTTTGGCCCCTATTTTGTTATTGCCCCCGGTCTGGCTATGCCGCACGGTCGCCCGGAGGAGGGCGTCAAAAAGACCGGCTTTGCCCTGGTGACGCTGAAAAAGCCGATAGCCTTTAATCATGAAGACAACGATCCGGTGGACATTCTCATCACGATGGCCGCCGTTGACGCCAATACCCATCAGGAGGTCGGCATCATGCAGGTCGTTAATCTGTTTGAGGATGAGGAGAACTTTGACCGGCTGCGCGCCTGCCGGACGGCTCAGGACGTACTGGCGCTGATTGACGCCACGGATGCCGCGCTTTCGGCGGCGTAACGACAAACTTAACGAGGAAAATACGATGTCTCACGCTTTACCCATGCTGCAGGTCGCGCTGGATAACCAGACGCTGGACAGCGCCTATCGCACTACCCGTTTGATTGCCGAAGAGGTCGATATTATTGAGGTCGGCACCATCCTTTGCGTCGGTGAAGGCGTTCGCGCGGTGCGTGATTTAAAGGCGCTCTATCCACACAAGATTGTCTTGGCGGACGCCAAAATCGCCGACGCAGGGAAAATCCTTTCGCGCATGTGTTTTGAGGCCAACGCCGACTGGGTTACGGTCATCTGCTGTGCCGATATCAATACGGCAAAGGGGGCGCTGGAGGTTGCTAAAGAGTTTAACGGCGACGTTCAAATCGAACTGACGGGGTTCTGGACCTGGGAGCAGGCGCAGGAATGGCGTCAGGCCGGCATCGAACAGGTGGTGTATCACCGCAGCCGGGATGCGCAGGCGGCAGGCGTAGCCTGGAGCGAGGCCGATATTAGCGCGGTTAAGCGCCTGTCCGACATGGGCTTTAAGGTGACGGTGACCGGTGGACTGGCGCTGGAAGACCTGCCGCTGTTCAAGGGGATACCGATCCACGTCTTCATTGCAGGGCGCAGCATTCGCGACGCTGCCGACCCGGTTGAGGCCGCCCGGCAGTTCAAACGTTCCATTGCCCAGCTTTGGGGATAAGGAGAAGCCTATGCTTCGTAAAGCCGTACCGCTCGGCATTTATGAAAAGGCACTGCCGCCGGGAGAAGACTGGTTTGAGCGCCTGAACCTGGCGGCCGAGTTGGACTTCGACTTTGTTGAGATGTCGGTGGATGAAAGCGATGCCCGACTGGCGCGGCTTGACTGGAACAAAGAGCAGCGCCTGGCTTTGGTTAACGCCGTTGCCGCCACGGGCGTTCGGGTGCCTTCCATGTGCCTTAGCGCCCATCGTCGTTTCCCGCTGGGCTCGGAAGACGATGAGGTGCGAAATCGCGGTCTGGAGATCATGCACAAGGCTATTCAGCTTGCGCAGGACGTCGGCATTCGGGTCATCCAACTTGCAGGGTACGACGTTTATTATCAGCAGGCCAATGACGAAACCCGAGCCCGCTTTCGGGACGGCCTGAAGCAGGCGGTGGAAATGGCCAGCCGCGCACAGGTGACGCTGGCGATGGAAATCATGGACTATCCGCTGATGAATTCCATCAGCAAAGCGTTGGGATACGCCAGCTATCTGAATAACCCCTGGTTTCAGCTTTATCCCGACATTGGCAATCTGTCGGCCTGGGATAACGACGTGCAGATGGAACTTAAGGCCGGCAGCGGTCACATTGTCGCGGTCCACATCAAGGATACCCGCCCCGGCGTGTTTAAAAACGTCTCGTTTGGCACAGGCGTCGTGGACTTTGAACGCTGTTTCACCACGCTCAAGGACTGCGGCTACTGCGGGCCCTATCTGATTGAGATGTGGAGCGAAAGCGCCGACGATCCCATCAAGGAAGTAAAGGACGCGAGGGACTGGGTGAAGCGAAGGATGGCCAACGCCGGCCTGCCCATGGAGGCGGTTTTATGATCACAGCGTTAAAACAGCAGGTCTTTGAGGCCAATATGGACCTGCCTCGCCACGGGCTGGTGACCTTCACCTGGGGAAACGTCAGCGCTATCAACAGCGAGCGGAACGCCGTCGTGATTAAGCCGAGCGGCGTGGCGTACGAAACGATGCGGGTGGAGGACATGGTCGTGGTCGATATGGAGGGCCGCGTGATTGAGGGGAACTTTCGCCCGTCGTCGGATACGGCGACGCACCTGGCGCTTTACCGGCGCTACCCTCAGATAGGCGGCATCGTACATACCCATTCAACCTACGCGACCGCCTGGGCGCAGGCCGGGTTGCCTCTCCCTGCGCTTGGTACCACGCATGCGGACTACTTTTATGGCGATATTCCCTGCACGCGGGCGCTGACCCGTTCGGAGGTTGAGAGCGACTATGAGCTGAACACCGGGCGCGTGATTATCGAGACGTTGGGGGAAGTCAACCCGCTGCATACGCCGGGCGTCGTGGTGTATCAGCACGGCCCGTTCGCCTGGGGAAAGGATGCGCACGACGCGGTGCATAACGCAGTGGTGATGGAGGAAGTGGCCCACATGGACTGGGTGGCCTGCTCAATCAATCCGCGCCTGCGCCCGATTGATGGTTATCTGATGGATAAACACTTTAATCGCAAGCACGGGCCCGGCGCATATTACGGCCAGACTGATAAGCAGCGCTGACCGATACCGTTGTTGTTGAGGTGGTTTTTTGGTTGTTGATTGGTGCGCCCTGTGTCGACGGGGCGCGCCGTTTTTTTTAGGCTTGCTCTTTACGCTGGCTCTCATAGGCCTTCATATGAACGTAGGCCGTCCGCAGTCGTACCAGCGCATCGTCGGCGAAGCCCGCCCGTTTTGCCCGCAGTAAAAGATCGCCAACTATCTGATCGGCCTCGATTCGGTATCCCTGCTGTAAATCGCGATACATGGACGCAGTCAACGAAGAACCCGGCTCTGTCAGCATTTGATGCGCGCGCTCGGCGCTTGGCGAATAGCCGCAGGCCTGGGCGATGCTTTTGATTTCGTCTATCAGGGCCAAAATGAACGCCTTTCCCCCCGGCGCTGCGACAATCTCGCCTATCGGCGCCCGCATCAGGCAGGTACTGGCGGCAAGGGAGGAGAGAAACAGCCACTTTTCCCACATGGAAAGCAAAATGTTGTCGCTTTGCTGTGAGTTGAACTCAGCCCGGCTAAACGCTTCAGTAATGGCCTGCGTGCGTTTGGACGACGTTCCGTCCAGCTCGCCGAAGGTGATGTTATGAACGGGCGTCATGCGATGAACGGCGCCGCTTTCATCAAGCGTTGCCACGACGTTGCACAGGCCGCCGAGTATCTTCTCTTTGCCAAACCGGTCGCTGAGGGTTTGAACGTGCCGCATGCCGTTAAGCAGCGGCAGAATCGCCGTTTCTTTTCCTACCGCCGGGGCGAATGAGTTCATTGCGCCGTCGAGATCGTAGGCCTTACAGCTTAGCAAAATCAGATCGAACGTGGGGGTGAGGTCCTGTTCCAATACGATTGGAGGATTGGAAAAGGTGATGACCGGTTCCTGCGGGTTGCGAAGCACCAGGCCGTTCTTTTTTAACAGCTGCGCGCGGGTGGGGCGAACGAGAAAGGTGACGTCCTGGGACGCCTGTAAAAGCCGCCCGCCAAAGTAACCACCGACGGCGCCTGCGCCTACAACGAGTATACGCATTACTCCTCCTTACATAGGGCTTTTTTATTCGTTACATCATCATAGCGCCTGACGAGGAAATCGGTTGGAAATTGTGTGCAATCGGTTCTTAATATTTCTTTCATATTTACGCTCTACGCTTGCGGTGAATGGGGGCATTTTGCATGAGAAACGCCCGTTTAGGCTTTGAAAAACCGCGCGAGGCGACGGATGACGTTTACTGAACACATTAATCAGGTCGGATTTTTGGCTATCAACGGCACGCCAAACTCTCCCGAGTGGCTAACCGCCATCGCCTATTTTTTTGCCCAATGGGCCATGATGATTGTTCCCATATGGATTGTCGTAGACTGGCTGTGGCGCGGCCAGCGGCCGTTCGCCTTAAGGGCCGTCATTGCGTTGGCGCTGGGGATGCTGGCGGCGAAGCTTATAGCCGCGCTTTTCCCCCATGCCCGGCCCTTTGTTGACGGTTTGGGCTATCAGCTGCTTGCCCATTCGTCGTCTCCCTCTTTCCCCAGCAACCACGGCACCGCGGCCTTTACCTTTGCTTTAGCCTTTTTATTCTGCGGGCGCTATCGGCAGGGGGCTGCGTTTATGGCCTGGGCGGCGGCGATCGCTTGGTCGCGCATCTATCTCGGCGTTCACTGGCCGCTGGACATGGCGGGAGCGTTAGCGGTTGCGGTGTTTGCTAACCTGTTGGCCCGTACCGCCTGCGTACGCTGGGGCGACGGGGCATTGCGGGCGATTGAGCGAATTTATCGTGCGGCTTTTATGGTGCCGATTAGGCGGCGCTGGGTAAATTATTAAGCCGCCTTCGTCTAACCCGAACCCGTGCAGCGGGGGCTTTTCAGCCTCCGCCTTGTCTCCCGCATTCTCACCAGGCTCGCTTTTTATCGCCTACCGCCCCTTTCTTTTCATGGGAGTGGTATAATCTCCCCCTTAATTAAAATCCCATCCGCTTTCGCTCACTGAAGGTTTTATCTTTTATGGAACAGTCCGGCCTTGGTTTCCCGACGTTGACGGTGACGGTATTTGTCGTGCTTGCCGTTTCCGCCCTTGCTATCGATCTTATCGCGCACCGAAAGGATAAGCCGATTAGTCTGAAAAATGCGGCGGCGTGGTGTGTATTTTGGCTTTCAATCGGCCTGGGCTTTGGCGCGTTTTTGTATTTCCGACACGGGGCTGAAGTCGCCAGCCTCTATCTGACCGGCTATGCGCTGGAAGAGGTGCTGTCGGTAGACAACCTGTTTGTGATTATGGCGATCTTCGCCTGGTTTAAGATCCCGGAAGGTTTCCGCCATCGGGTGCTGTATTGGGGCATTATTGGCGCCATCGTTTTTCGCGGTATTTTTGTTGCCGTCGGTACCGGGCTGTTGGCGCTGGGCCCTTGGGTTGAGATGGTTTTCGCGCTGGTGGTTTTCGGCACCGCGGTGATGATGCTTCGCGCCAAGCACGACGGCGACGAGATTGAAGACTACTCAAATCACCCGGCTAACCGCTTGGTTCGCTTGTTCTTTCCCGTTTATCCCAAACTTGTTGGCCATCGCTTTTTGGTCAGTGCGAAAGAGATCGAAGAGGATTTAGCCCGCCCGGAGAATCGAGGCTTTCAGTTTTCGGTGAAGAAAAACGTACGCTACGCGACGCCGCTGCTGCTGTGCGTCGCGGTTGTCGAGCTGTCCGACGTGATGTTCGCCTTTGACAGCGTTCCCGCGGTGATCGCGGTCAGTCGGGAACCGCTGATCGTCTATTCCGCCATGATGTTTGCCGTGCTGGGGCTAAGAACGCTTTACTTTGTGCTTGAGGCGCTGCGCAACCACTTGGTGCATCTGGAAAAGGCGGTCATCTTCCTGCTGTTTTTCGTCGGCGTAAAGCTGGCGCTAAACGCCAGCAACCACCTGTGGCATCACGGCTATAACATCAGCGCTTCGGCCAGCCTTTTGGTCGTGCTGGCCGCGCTCGCGCTGGGGATCCTCGCCAGCCTGATTTTCCCCGAGAGGGAGAGTAAGAAAGAGTAACCCGTCGGCTTATTGGTTAACGATAACCTTATGATAGTTGTCGTTATCCAGGTTGCCGACTTCAACGGTAATTTCCGTCTCGATACCGCCGGCTGCGCCAAAAAGCGCTTTGGCCTTGGTCAAAATTATCTTGGCCACTTCCTGCTTCACCGCCGCGCTGCGCCCGGCGAACATGCGAAAATCCACGTGCATGACGGCCTTTTCTTTATTGCCCAGTCCGATAACGGCGTGGGCAATGGGGATAAGGTAGGTTTTGAAGTTGCTCGCATCGGACGCAATAACCGGCGCCAGCGCGCTGTGTATTTGCAGCGCAAAATCGTCCAGCTTCTCTTTGGCGGGCAGGTTTGGGGTGTAAGTCACGTGTATGTTGGGCATCTGGTATTTCCATAGAATGAGTCGAAGGCCGTCCACTATATATACCGGCGCGTTTGGATTTACGCAAACATAACACAATAAAAACCTGAGACTTTTTCTATTAAAAGTGAAAGCGTCGGCCGCCAGGCGCAGCGGCCGCAGGAGAGGCTATTTTTGCAGCTTGGCCAGCAGCGTTTTTCGCGTAATGCCGAGCTGCCGGGCCGCTTCGGTTTTATTGCCGCCGGTTTTTTCCAGCGCCGTCAGAATGGCCTCTTTTTCTACCAGTTCCAGCGGCTGGATAGGCGCATTGGGATCTCTTTCGAGGCCATTCTGCGCCGTTTCCAGAAACTGATTGATTGAGAGAGGAAGCTCCCTTTCGCTGATGTAGTCGCCGCTGAGTAAAATGACCGCCCGCTCGACGGCGTTTTCAAGCTCCCGCACGTTGCCGGGCCAGGAGTACTTCAGCAGCATGTCCATCGCCTGCGGCGTAAAGCCTTTGACCGTTTTACGGTTTCTGGCGGCGAATTTTTCCATAAAGTACATCGCCAATACGGGAATATCCTCCGTGCGTTCGCGAAGCGGAGGGCTGTCTATCGTAACGACGTTGAGTCGGTAGTACAGATCCTGACGAAAGCGGCCCGCGTCCACTTCTGCCTTGAGATCGCGGTTGGTGGCGGCGATCAGGCGAACGTCGACGTTTAGCGTCTGGTTGCTGCCGACGCGCTGAATCTCTCGCTCCTGAATAGCGCGCAGCAGCTTGGCCTGCATCAGGAGCGACATTTCGCCAATTTCGTCCAGAAACAGCGTCCCCTTGTCCGCTTCCATGAATCGGCCTTCACGCCGCTTGTCTGCTCCGGTAAAAGCGCCTTTTTCGTGGCCAAACAGCTCGGACTCCAAAAGCGATTCGCTTAATGCCGCACAGTTTACGGTAACCAGCGGCCGGTCTTTACGCGCGCTGTTGGCGTGAACGGAACGGGCAATCAGCTCTTTACCGGTGCCGGATTCGCCGCAGATGAGCACCGTGGCTTCCGATGGCGCGATCGTGGCGATCATGTCCATCAGTCGGCGCATTTGCGGGCTGCGGCCTATCATGTTTTCTCTATCGAGCGTCAGGCGCTGTTTGAGATCCTGATTTTCCGTCTTCAGACGGGCGTGTTCCAATACCCGCTCAATGGTCAGGCGCAGCATGTCGAAGTCCAGCGGCTTGGTTAGGTAATCGTAAGCGCCGGATTTGATGGCTTCAACGGCGGATTCGACGTTGGAGTAGGCCGTCATGATAAGAATAGGAATAGCGGGGTTGTAGGCTTTTATCGCTTTCAGCGCTGCGATGCCGTCCATTTCGGACATGCGTACGTCGCTGAGCACCAGATCGAAAGGCGTTTGCTTGACGCGTTCTATCGCCTCAAGGCCGTTGTGCGCCAGGGTGACATCAAAGCCCCAGCCCTTCATCAGGGCCTGAATAATCGTGCAGTGGCTGATGTCATCGTCCACGACCAGAACGTGGGGTTTATGGCTCATCATTACCCGATGCCTCCTCAATTTGGCTGCCCGTCTCGCGCCGGACGGGAATGTTCATCGTAAATTGCGTACCTTCCCGGAGTCGGCTGGTGACGCTGATTTTCCCCTGATGTTCTTCAATCACTTTTTGCACGATAGTCAGCCCCAGTCCTGTGCCGGAAGCCTTGGTGGTGAAATAGGGGTTAAAGATGTTGGCGAGATCTTCCGGTTCGATGCCCTTGCCGCTGTCCTGAACGATGACGTTGATGCCTCCTTCCTGTGCGTTTTCCAAAGTGACGCTCAGAACGCCTTCGCGGTCGATAGCCTGAATCGCGTTCAGGTACAGGTTCAGCAGCGCCTGCGTGAAACGGTCCGGGTCGATATTGACGTCGGGAAGCGCGTCGTTGCGGGTGAAGCGTAGGGATATTCCTCGAGCTTGAACATCCTGACGGATAAGCAGCAGCGAGTGGTCGATAACGTCGTTAAGATTGACCAACTGCTCCTTGAGATCGGAAGGGCGCACCAGCTCAAGCAGCTCGGTGACGACGCGGTTAAGCCTGTCGACTTCTTTCGTCATGACCTGAGCCAGCTCTCTCTCTTCGCTGCCCTGCGCCGAGCGGCCTTCGAAGTATTTAGCGAAACCCTTGATCGACGAGAGCGGGTTTCTGATTTCATGAGCGACGCCGGCGGCCAGGTTGCCTATCGCCGCCATCTTTTCTTTACGGCGCACCTCTTCCTGTAGCTGACGCACTTCTCGCATATCGCGGAAGAGAAAAACGTTGCCCAGAAAGCCGCCGTCGTCGCTTTTTATTCCTGCGACGCTAATGCTCAGGGGAATGAGCCGACCGTCGCTAAGTCGGATATCCAACTCCTGCTCAATGACCGGTCTCTGGCGCTGGCTGACTTCCGCCAGCTGCTTCCACTGGGCGGGCAGGGCTTGGGCAATGTCCCTATTGCACAGGCTGGCCGAGTCGGCCGCCAGTATTTTTTCCGCCGCCTGATTGACGACGCCGATTCGCGATTGGGCGTCGGTCATAATCAGGCCGACGGGCAGATGGCTGATGATTTCGCCGGAAAACGTGCGGGAAACCTGAAGTTCGCGACTTGATAGCTGATAGCGTCTGGCCCAGAACATGGCGAGAACGCCCGCCAGCGCCAACAGTGCGAGGATGGCTAAAGAGACTCCCGTGTTGCGAAGGTCTTTTGCCTGCATGGCATCCAGCGCACTGGTGTCAAAGGCGGCAAAGACTACCTGCGGCTCCTGTGCGTCATCTTCCGGCGTCGCCTCTTCCGGCGGCGGGCGATGCATCATTCCCATATGTCCGCGATGGCCCGCGCGCGCCATGGGTTTGAAATAGCGGTAGACCTCAAAGGCGTTCTGCCCGTCGTTGTTTTCGTCAATAACGCGGGTCATCCGCCACTGCTCGGTGGAGCCCGGCTGCAGCGCTTTCATTTCGCTTTCAGAGTAAAGGCTGCGGCCAATCATATCGGGGTTGCTGTGGGCCAGTATTCGGCCAGAGGGGTCGGTTACTGCGATGTATAAAACGCCCGGCTGATAGGTCATCTCTTGCAGCAGCGCCTGCCTTTGTTCTCTGCGCCAGCGCATCCCGATCCCGGTTCGAGTGCCGGATTCAAAGGCGCGGATAAGGACGGCGCTTTTTTCCATCAGGGTTTGGATCTCGCTGTCTCGATTACGATTAAGATCCCGGATTGCCATAGTCACGATGATGCCGAGCAACACCATGATAAAGCCGATAAACAGCCAGGACGGCAGAGTAAACAGCGGGCCGGGGCTTTTTTTCACGGTTTTAAACATTGCGGACCTCATTGCCTATAGGGTGGGTAGTTATGACCCGGAGGCGAGTAATAATTACCCGTACTATAGCCGCTGTGGGTAATTATTACTCGCTTTCTGCGCGCCTTTTTGCTCTCTTGTAGAAAGCGCCTTCTTAATGCTTACCGGTACGGGGCATTATTACTGGCTGCTTGCAGGCATAACCTATTTATAAAACAGCGTTTTTTTCCTTCTTAACGCTCTCTTTACCATTCAATTTTCATGCCAGTAATCAGGTTGGCACGGTGGTTGCAATATTCCCATTGAGCATGCCGTAAGGCAATTATCTGATTGAGTAACCCAAAGAAGGAAGATGATTATGACTTTTAAGAAAACCGTTATTGCTGCCGTTCTCTCCTTAACCGCGCTAGCCAGCGTGAGCGCCATTGCCCAAAACGGCGGGCCAATCAACGCCGCTCCGGCCGCCAGCGGCCAACAGATGGGATACGGTGGATATCATCGCGGCTACATGGCCAATCTGACCCAGGAACAGCAGGCTAAAGTGCAAAAAGCGCATGACGACTTCCGTACGAAAACGGCCGATCTGCGTCAGAAACTGGTTTCTAAAAACTATGAATATCGCGCTTTGCTGACCAGCAACCCGGTTGATGATCAAAAGGTTCAGGCCGTCAGTAAAGAAATCATGCAGCTGCGTGACGACATCTATCAACAGCGCGTAGCGCTTGATACCCAGCTTGCCAAAGACGGCATTCCGATGATGGGAAATCATATGGGCGGCGGGCATAAAGGCATGAGAGGCGGCCATATGGGCGGCGGCCACATGGGAATGGGCGGAGGACAGATGGGCATGGGAGATATGCCCTGCGGCCGCTAGTTCTTAAGTAAGCCGTCTTGGTATAAGAATGGGAACCCCGGCGAGAGTCGGGGTTTTTGCGTAATGCGAGTGCCTATCCCGTAGACGGCTTTGGTCGATAGGATTTGCCGAAGCCGATGCTTTTTGACTCAGATTCCTGATCCACTCTGATATCGATAGCGTTTTGCGCCACCGACATCATAAGCTTCAGCCGGTTTAGCTGATTGACTTCGCTGGCGCCGGGGTCGTAGTCGATAGCAAAAATGTTGGCAGCCGGATATCTCTGCTTGAGGCTTTTAATCACGCCCCGCCCGGTAATGTGGTTTGGCAGGCAGCCGAAGGGTTGGACGCAGACAACGTTGTTTACTCCCATCTCCAAAAGCTCCATCATCTCTGCCGTTAGCAGCCAGCCTTCACCGGCCTGGTTACCCAGTGACACGACGCTTTCAGCCATGGACGCCAGCTCGGCGATGGCGGGCGGGGCGCAAAAGCGCTGGCTGCGTTTTAACGCTTTGTTTACCGACTTGCGCATCCACTCGATGGTGGACGTAGCCGCTTGATTGAGCGCCATGCTCAGGAAGTCCAGTCCGTACTGGCGTCGGTCATAGCGGGTGCCGTAGGTGCAGGAAAGGAAAAAGTCGAGCATGTCGGGAACGACCGCCTCGCCGCCTTCCGCTTCAATCTGCCCAACCAGATCGTTGTTAGCGCCGGGGTGATATTTCACCAGGATTTCGCCGACGATGCCGACTCTGGGCCTTCTCTCCGGGCGTAGAGGAAGCCTGTCAAACTCGGCGACGATTTGTGCCACGTCCTCTTTAAACTGTCCCATGCTGCCTTCGGCTTCAAGATTCTGCTTTACCCGCTGGTTCCAGTATTCGTAAAGGCTTTGGGCCGATCCTGGCTCCGCTTCGTAGGGGCGCGTTCGCAGCAGCGCCTTCATCAGCAGGTCGCCATAAATTATCGACATGACCGCCTTTTTCACCATGCGCAGGCTGTAGCGGAACCCTGGGTTTTCCTCCAGCCCCGAGGCGCTTAAGGAGATAACCGGCACCTGCGGAAAGCCTGCGTCCTCCAGCGCTTTACGAATAAAAGCGATGTAGTTGGTCGCCCGACAGGCGCCGCCGGTCTGGGTAATAATGGCGGCGCTGGTATGGGGGTCGTACTGCCCGCTGGTGAGCGCATCGACGATTTGCCCGGTGACCAGCACGCAGGGGTAGCAGGCGTCGTTGTTGACGTACTTTAATCCCTGTTCAATCGCGGACTTGGTGACGGTAGGCAGCACCTGCAGGCGATAGCCTTCGGAGCGGAAAACCGACTGAATCAGGTCAAAGTGAATGGGCGCCATCTGCGGCGCCAGAATAGTATGGGTGTCGCGCATCGCCTCGGTGAAGGGCGTTCTTTTCGATTCGTAAGGCGTATCCGAAATCGTAACGCCGCGCTGTCGTCGGGCGGCCATGGCCGCCTTAAGGGAGCGAATGCGGATCCTGACCGCGCCCAGGTTGGCGCCTTCGTCGATCTTGATCAGGGTATAAACCTTATTGGCGGCTCTTAGCACTTCCTCCACCTGATCGGCGGTCAGGGCGTCAAGGCCGCAGCCGAAGGAGGTGAGCTGTACCAGCTCCAACTGAGGGCTGGCCGCTACGTAGGCACCGGCGGCGTACAGGCGAGAATGGTAGGCCCACTGGTCAACGACGCGCAGCGGGCGGCGAAGAAGCGACTCGCCCAGGTGCGCTACGCTGTCTTCCGTTAGCACAGCCATGCCTTCTTCGACGATGATGCGGTCAATGCCGTGATGGATGCCCGAGTCGACGTGATAGGGGCGACCGGCGAGCACGATGCCGGGCAGATCGTTTTCCACCAGCCAGTTAACGACCTCTTTGCCCTTGTTGCGGACGTCCTGCCGCATTGCTTGAAGCTCTTGCCAGGCTTCCTGTACTGCCTGCTTGATCTCTTTATGCTTTAGCCCGAGCGGCCTGAGCTCGTTAAACAGCGCTTTTTCCACCGAGTCGAGGTGATTAAAGTTAATGAACGGGTTATGGAACGCGACCTCTCCCTGACTTATGGCGTCAATATTGGTGCGAATAACTTCCGAGTAAGTGCTGACTACCGGGCAGTTGAAGTGATTATCTCCACCCTGCGTTTCTTGCCACTCATAGGTAACGGACGGAAAAAAGATGCGGTCAACCTTACGTTCTATCAGGTGCTCGATGTGGCCGTGCACCAGCTTGGCCGGATAGCAGGCCGACTCGGAAGGGATGGTTTCTATGCCCTTCAGGTAAAGGCGTTCAGTCGACGGCGGAGACAGCACTACGCGAAAGCCCAGCTGAGTGAAAAACGTGTGCCAGAAGGGGTAGTTTTCGAACTGGTTAAGCACGCGCGGTATGCCCACCGTTCCCCGTACGGCCAGCTCTTTGGGCAAGGCCTTGTAGTTGAACACCCTGTTTTCTTTGTACTCGTACAGGTTAGGCAGACGGCTTGGCGCCACTTCAACGCGGGCGCCTTTTTCACAGCGGTTGCCTGAGATAAACTCTCGCCCGTCTTCAAAGGCGTTGATCGTCAGCATGCACTGGTTGTTGCACTCGCGACAGCGGTCGCTGCTTTGTTCTACGCCAAAGGCTTCAAGTTCGCTTGGGTGCAGCAGCTGGCTGGGGCGTCCGTCGTTGGCCCCGTCTCGCGCGATAAGCGCCGCGCCGTAGGCCCCCATCAGCCCCGCGATGTCCACGCGGGTGACGCTTCTTTCAGTGAGATTTTCAAACGCGCGCAGCACCGCTTCGTTGTAGAAGGTGCCGCCCTGAACCATGATTTTTTGCGGCAGCATGTCGAGCTGCTTAAGCTTAATCACCTTATACAGCGCGTTTTTGATGACAGAGTACGAAAGACCGGCGGAAATATCGGCAACCGTCGCGCCTTCCTTTTGCGCCTGTTTGACCTTTGAATTCATAAATACGGTGCAGCGGGTGCCCAGATCGACCGGCCGCTCCGCCAGCAGCGCCTGCTGAGAAAATTCGGTGACGGGGATATTCAGCGAGCGGGCAAACATCTCGATAAACGAGCCGCAGCCGGCGGAACAGGCCTCATTAAGCAAAATGCTGTTGATGACGCCGTCGCGAATATACAGGCACTTCATGTCCTGGCCGCCGATGTCCAGAATAAACTCTACGCCGGGCAGGAGCTGCTCCGCTGCGCGGTAGTGGGCGACGGTTTCCACCTCGCCCGCGTCGGCGCGAAAGGCGGCTTTTATCAACTGCTCGCCGTAGCCGGTCGTCGCCGCCTTGGCGATGGTGACTTCGGCAGGCAGCTGGCGATAGATATCGCACAGCACTTCGCGTACGACGTTGAGCGGGTTGCCCTTGTTGCTGCCGTAGAAGTCATACAGCAGTTCGCACCTCTCCCCGATCAAAACGACTTTTGTGGTGGTGGATCCTGAATCGATGCCCAGATAGGCCCGCCCCCGATAGTCTTCCAGCGCAATGCGCGTCACGTTGGCCTTGGCGTGGCGCTCGCGAAAGGCGTCAACGTCGGCCTGCGTCTGAAACAGCGGCGGCAGAAGGTCGACTTCTTTAACGGTGCTTTCCTTGGCGTCGCGCAGCGCGCCGATGAGCTGGCTCAGTGAAACAGCTTCTCCCTGCTTATCCGCCAGCAGCGCGGCGCCGATGGCGACGAACAGCTGAGGGTTTTCTGGAAAGATGACCTTATCCTTTTTCAGCTTCAGCGTTTTGATAAACAGCTTTCGCAGGTTATCAAGGAAGTACAGCGGCCCGCCCAGGAAGGCCACGTTGCCCCTGATGGGCTTGCCGCAGGCCAGGCCGCTGATAGTCTGGTTGACGATGGCCTGAAGGATTGACGCCGCGATGTCCGACTTGGCCGCGCCCTGGTTGATAAGCGGCTGAACGTCGGTTTTAGCGAACACGCCGCAGCGTGAAGCGATGGGGTAGAGGGTTTGATAGTCGTTTGCCAGCTGGTTTAATCCGGCGGCGTCGGTCTCCAGCAGGGACGCCATCTGGTCAATAAACGCCCCCGTGCCTCCGGCGCAGCTGTTGTTCATGCGCTGGTCGACGCCGTGGCGGTCGAAGTAGGTGAGCTTGGCGTCTTCCCCGCCCAGTTCGATAGCGACGTCGGTTTGAGGGATAAACGTGGTGATAGTCTTTGAACTGGCAATAACTTCCTGCTCAAACGGGATGGAAAGCAGCTCCGACAGCGCCAGACCGCCGGAGCCGGTAATTACAGGGACAACGGTCAGCGTCGGAAATGCGTTCTGCACCTGCTCGAACAGGGATAAAAGCGTCTGACGGATGTCGGAATAGTGGCGCTGATAGGCGTGGTGAACTAGTTGCCGCTGTTTGTCCAGCAGCACCAGTTTGACGGTTGTCGAACCTACGTCGATTCCTGCAAGATGGTAATTGGGCACAGACGCCATGTTTACATCAACCCCTTTTAAAAACGTTCCGTATCTCTATGCGCTTTCTCCTTCTGGTTGCCGCCTTGGCGGCGCCGGAACGGGGGCGTATAGACAGGGTGTGGGTTCCGAACCTGTCGGAATGCCCAAATGTTACGTTAAGCTGCGAAAACGCCTTTCGGTGTGGGCTCTTGTTTTCGGTCCCTGCGCCATTTTGGCGTATATTCTGGGTAACTTACGCATTTTTATGTAATTAATCGATAAGCTACCATTAATTGTCGGGGCTTTCTATAGATAAATTAGTGGTGATATCGACACTTTAAAGAATTTTATTCGAAAATGAGGAGGGGTCTCAAAAGGTTGGCGGCTTTCCCATTGCCAATGATTCTTTGGCCGCCTTGGCAAAGAGTGTGGAAGAGCGATGAGCATAAAAGGAACGTGCGCGCTTTCTTTCCGTTCTTAAGATGATGTTTACGCGAATGCTTCAAATCGTCGTTTCCAAATAGTTACTCTTATCACTGTTCTTATGAAAAAAGCTGAAACTCTTTATAAATACTTCAGTTTTGGCTAGAAAAACAAAGAGGGAAGTGACAGTTTATTGCTTTTCCCGCAATAAAACTTTCCTTGATTGGCTGACATTATTTATTTGATATTAAAATAAATAATGAAGTATCAGCGAGCGGGGTTGGCGCGATTTTATGGGTAATCTCTCGAAATTTACAAATATATACCCAAACGAAGGAATTATTAGGGCATAATGCGGTCTAGATTTTAACCTTACCTGATTAAATGGCTTCCAGAATGTCGAATAATAATGAGGGCCAGGCATCATGATGAGCATGCTGAGCCCAATAACCAAACGACTGAGTAATCCGCTGATAAAACTCATTTGTTTTTCTGTACTGCTGACCTCCGGCGCAGCTTATGCCTCTCAACAGAGTCCGACCAAAAGCAAGAAGACGCAGGCGTCGTCAAGCGCCAGTGCCAGCATAAGCAATGCATCTCTGCTCCGCTATCCAACGGCAGAACCTTTTCAGGTCACGTCTCAGTTTAATCCTTCGCGCGTCAACCCCGTTACGCGTAAGCGTATGCCCCATAAAGGAATTGATTTTTCAATGCCCATTGGCTCTACCGTGATATCAACGGGAGCAGGTGAAGTGGTTATTGCCAAATTCAGTCGTTCCGCCGGTAACTACATTGTCATTCGTCATGCGAACGGCTACAGCACTCAATATATGCATTTGAGCAAACTGCTGGTGACGCAGGGGCAAAAAGTTAAGCAGGGGCAGAAAATCGGCCTGTCCGGCAATACCGGTCGCAGCACGGCCGCCCATCTCCACTACGAACTGTGGGCGAACAACAGTCCTATCGATCCGCTGTCCAGCCAGTTTAGCGGCGTGGCGATTGTAAACAATTTCAATCTTAATCATCCGGACATCTCAACGCCGGTAACCGCCAGCGTGGCGCCAAAGGCGTCGAAGGTTAAAAGCCCGTTTAGTGCATCGAAAGGGCAGGCCGTGCGTGATATTCAATCCGTTAGCCTGCAGGATGCCAATTACGAAACTCGGATCCTCGGCGACGGTAAAATTCTTTACACTAAGCGAGTCGCTTCAAACGAAGCGAACTGATTTCGTTTTCTGATAATCAAAAATAGAAGGCCGACGCTTTACCGCGTTGGCTTTTTTATTTATCTCCCTTCTCTTTTCAATCGCCTAATTTAGCTATAGTTATTTAATAACCAAGCGGGAGGGGCGATGGCCTGGAGAATTGCGTTCAGCGGATTTATTGCGTTAGTCATCGTAATGGGGATAGGACGCTTCGCCTTTACGCCCCAAGTACCTTTAATGCTGGGGGAGGGCCAGTTCTCTCTGACCGGAGCCGGGCTGGTGGCCGCCAGCAACTATCTGGGCTATCTGTGCGGATCTTATGATGCGATGCGCGCATCCAAACGAATAGAGATGCGCCTGTGGGGCGGCGTGTGGGGCGCGGTAGCGCTGACGCTGCTGTCCGGCCTGGTTGAGGGCGCCTATTGGCACGGCGCAATTCGCTTTGTTATCGGCTGGGCCAGCGGATGGGGGTTGGTGATGGTCGCCGCCTGGAGCAGCGAACGGCTGCTGGCTCTGGGGCGACCCGGGCTTTCCGCCGCCGTGTTCGCCGGGCCGGGTGCGGGTATTTTTCTCAGCGGCCTGCTGGCCGTTGGCTTTCACTCGTGGGGATGGAATGCAGGTTCCGCCTGGTTGGGCTACGGTGCGGCAGCGCTAGCGCTCGCCTGCGCCGTAAGCGCCAACTTTCCCCGCAGCGGCGACATGCACCGTGCGCAGAGTGCAGTTTTGCCGCCCGCAGCCGTAGGTGGTCGCATCCGGCGGCTGGTGTGGAGCTACAGCCTGGCGGGATTTGGCTATATTCTTCCCGCCACCTTTCTTTCCCAAATGGCGAGTGTTCGCTTTCCTGATTCTCTGCCGGCACAGTTTATGTGGCCGCTGTTCGGCGGCGCTTCCGTGGTGGGGATCGCCATCGTTATCGTCACTCGGCACTATCTGACGACGCCAACGCCCATCAGGTTGGCGGTAGCGCTTTGGCTACAGGCCGCGGGCGTCCTGTGCGCAGAGCTGCTGCCCGGCATTGCGGGGCTTGCCGTTGGCGCTACTCTGGTTGGCGGCGGGTTCCTGTGCGTCGTGCAGCTATCGCTTTTGTACGGACGGGAGCTGGCGCCGGATTCGGCGCGCTATATGGCGGGGCTATTGACTACCGGCTACGCCGTCGGACAGCTCGTTGGGCCCGTGCTGTCGGCGCTGTCGACGGCGCTGACCGGTAGCCTGACGCCCGCGCTCTACGTCGCCGCCGTCGCGCTATTTGCCGCCGGGGTGTTGGTGTGGCCGACGAAGACTAGCCTGAGGGAACGTTAGTAATGTCGACGTTAACCGTTCTTGTATCGGCTCGACCGCGATCGTCTATTGCGCGGATGCGATAGCGCCCGCTGGACTCCGGCGCCCACTCGATTGTCCGCTGGCTGGCAGTATTGCCGAGATAGGCGTCGTCGACAAACCAATAGATCACGCTGCCGTCGTTGTCCGTAATGGCGCTAAAAACGATGGGCGTCTTTTTCAAAGCCGTTCGTCGCAGCGTGTAGGTAGTGTTGCGCAGCGGCGACGTAATGCGGGGCGGCGCTCCGGCCGTTACGCTGGCGCCGTCCTTACAGTGGGCGGTTGAAGGGGGCGTTTTTTTTGGAAGCCCCGCCAGGGCGAATACTTTAGCCAGGTCGGACGGCCAGTACTCAAACACCTCCACGTTGACTCGGGACGGATCGTAAGGCGGGCAGGTGACTTCACCGCTTTCCTTATCGATGGCTACCGGGCGATAAACGGTGTCGACCTGAATCGGCGACTTGCCGGGAATAAACCAGGTTTTTCCCCTCCGTTGGCACCAAGGAGTCGGCAGGCTGCCGCTGGAAAGGCAAACCTCAACCTGCTTTAGGTTTTCCGGACGTCGATGGGGCGGCTCTTTCAGTTCTGGATAGTCGGCAATGACGTTATCAATAATGTTGAAAAACAACGGTGCGGCGGCGTCTGCACCGATGAACGCGCTGTTGCCTTTACCGTCGAAGTTGCCCTGCCAGACGACCAGCACGTAGGGGCCGAATATGCCGCTGCTCCAGGCGTCGCGAAATCCCCAAGAGGTGCCGGTTTTCCAGTAAACCGGCAGCGACATCGGCCTTTGGGCCAGCGTATCTCCCGGGCGTCGGTGCTGGCTGAGCATGTCGAGCGTAATAAAGCTGGCCTCTTCGCTCAGCAGCCGAATCGGCGACGCGCGCGGCGTCGACTCTTCCAGCCTCAGCGGGCTGAACGTTCCTCGATTGGCTAACACCGCATAAAGCTTTGCCAACTCTTGGGCGGTGACTTCTCCCCCGCCCAATACCAGCGACAGCCCGTAGTGTCTTTCGCTTGCCATGTTGGCGACGCCGGACATTTGCAAAAACTGATAAAGGTTAGGCTGCTTAAGCCGGGCTGCGACGGCAACGGCGGGCACATTGCGGCTGTAGTTGAGCGCATCGGTCGCGGAAAGGGGGCCCAAAAAGCGGCGGTCAAAGTTCTCCGGCGCGTAGGCGCCGAAGGTTGAAGGCACGTCTTTGAGAATGGTCATTGGGTGAAGAACGCCCTGTTCTAATCCCAGCGCATAGATAAAGGGCTTTAGCGTCGAACCTGGAGAACGTTTGGCGTCGGTGCCGTTGACCTGTCCCTGAATTTGGCGATTGTAATAGTCGCCGGACCCTACCATCGCCCGCACTCCCATATCGCGAGCGTCGACTAACAGCACGGCGGCGTTGTGAATGCCTCTGCTTTGATTGCGTTCGATAAACGCACTGACCTGCTTTTCCACCAGCTGCTGAAGTCGGGCGTCCAGCGTGGTGGTGACGGTTTGCTCCTGCTCGACGCTGCGCCGTCTTTGCCTTTGAATTTGTTCGACCAGATGCGGGGCGATATAGGGCATTTTTTCCGGTTGGCGCAGGGCCAGCGGCAGATGGAAAAGCGCTGAAAGATCGGCATCTTCAGGATGTTCCGCCAGCCAGCTTTGGTAGAGGCGGTTTCGGGCGTCAGTCAACGCGGTCCCGACGACGCCGGTATTCGCATCGACCCGATAGCTGGGCGACTGCGGCAGCACCGCCAGCGTCAGGGCCTCCGGCAGCGTGAGGTTTTTGGGCGCTTTGTTGAAATAAATCAGGCTGGCAGCGCCGATGCTCTCAACGTTTCTGCCGTAGGGCGCATAGTTGAGGTAGGCCTCAAGGATGTCTCGCTTGGAATAGCTTAGCTCCAGCTGAACGGCCCGCAGGATCTGAACGGCTTTTCCGTCGAGCGTGCGGGTGTTTAGCCGCCAGTGCATGCGCGCAAGCTGCATGGTCAGCGTTGAGCCGCCCTGCAGGCGCCCGCCGCTGACGTAGCTGACCCAAAACCCGCGCAGCAGGCTGTAGGGGTTGAAGCCCGGATGATAATAAAACCAGCGGTCCTCATAGCGCATGATGCCTTCAACCGCCAGCGGGGATATCTCTTCCAGCGGCGTCCATAGCCGGTAGCGGTCATCATTGGAAAGCGTCAGCCGCAGCAGCGTTCCCTGGCGATCGTAATAGGCTGTTGACAGGGGAAGCCCTTCCGACAAAGGAGGGTGAGGCCACAGCCGAAAGCCGATACAAAACAGCGCTAGCAGAAAGGCTGCCATCAACAGGTTTTGAAGCAGTCGTTTAAATCCGGCCCTGGAGATGCGGCCGGATAGGTTTACTGAAGCGCTGCGCTGCGACATGGGTAACCGCTACCTGATCGCAACAGGTTCTGTGACCGTCAGAGTGCCGGTCCCTACCGCCAGCGCTTGAATTTCGCGATCGTACATGGCTTCGCCGAAGGCGGGCGGCACGGTGAAGATGCCGGAGTTAGTCGCTTTGATTTGATAAACGAACTCCTGCACGCGTTCGGTGGCGCTGCCATAAATAATAACCCGGTCTTCGCGAATGTCGCTGTAGCTCGGCTGCCAGGTTGACCCTGAGGCGGCCAGCGGCGACTGCCAGGAGGCTTCCGTTCCGTCATCGCTGGAAGCGCCTGCGTTTTCCTCCGACTGCTGGACGACCTCAAAGCCGCCCGGAAGCAGGTCGACTATCGCCAGGTTGTCCAGACCTTCTTTGGCGTTAGCGCGGATTTTCAGGCGTACGTAGATTTTATCTCCCAGCGCTACGCTGTTGACGATTTCTCCCTTTTCGTTGACGTAGTCGCGGGTGATTTCAAGGCCGCGGGCGATGGGCTGGGTCGGAAGGCTGCGGTCATAGCCAGCCTGCGTGACGACGTACCATGCGGGATTGCTGCTCTGATTGCTAAACAGCACTTCAGAAATGCCTGCATCAAAGTTTGCTATTGCCGTCGCGCCGCCGAGGGTGGAGACAGTCTCAGGCTGTCCATCTCCTCGTTTAACGCTCACCGCTAATCCTTTACCTTCAGCCGCCGAAGTTTTCGCCTGAGCGGTATAGTACTCCAGTGCCATAATGGTCATCGCTGAGGAATAGGTGGTATAGCGTTCCTCTTTCAGGCGCAGCACCATGTTTTCCAACAGCTGGGGTGGAATGCTGGCCGCCTTTTCAGGGAAGTGGCGGACGATAAGGTAAAGCCGCGTGCTGTCCTGCACCAGCGGGTCAAGGTAGTCTCTTGTCCACCAGGCTTTGTCGTAGCCTTTGCTGAGTTCGTCCCAGGTCGGCTGTAGCAGCGCATCGGCCTGTTTATCCATCTTCAGCATTTTGTAAGACGCGGCCAGATACAGCGCGCCGAGATCTTTCTGCCAAACGTCCGGGTAGCTTTTTTGCAGACGGGTTTGGACGGCGGCCAGCTGGCCGGTGGTAACTTCACCCTGACGCGTCAGCAAATAGACGGCAAAGGCGCGCAGGCGAAGGTCGTCCAGCGTATGCATCGCATCGTTAGCCGCCAGCTGCTTCAGGTAGCCGTTGGCCGATTTTTGCAGTGCGTCGCTCACCGGATAGTCGGCCTGCTGCGCTTCCAGCAGGAATTGGACGACGTAGGGGGTGACAAACGGATCTGCGTTCGGCGAGGAGCGCCATGCGCCGATGGCCCCCCGGCCGTTTTGACGAGCAAGCAGCGTCGCCATGGTCTTCTTAAGCTGACTGCGAATCTCTTCCTGTGAGCGGCCGTTTTTCACTTCAGGATGGCGCTGTTGGAACAGCAGCGGAACCGCCTGACTGACGATTTGCTCTGAGCAGGCGTTGGGGTAGTCCGCCAAATACTGCGCCAGACCGTTGGTTAACACCAGCGGCGACCAGGAAACTCTGGCGTCGCGCTTGGCGAAGGCGTCATACATTTGGCGAATGTCGCGTACGCTCTGCTGGCTTCCGTCCATACGGCCCATGACCGACTGCGTACGATAGGGAGCCGCAGGTCTGAGAGACAGGCTAACGGTACGCGAAGCCGACTTATCGCCGGACCGGGCCGTGAATTTGATAGACGCGTTGCCTAAGTGCTCTTTTGCCTTCAAGCGGAAGGTAACGACGCCTTCGCGTTTTTCCGCCAGAGACAGGCTATAGCTGGCGTTGCCGACCACTTCAAGCTGAGGTGGCGGCGCAATAGCCACTTCCAACGCCGTTTTTTCTCCGTTAAGCCCGGTCAGGTTGTTGGCGACGCCGAGCGTCACGTCGAACTGGTCGCCCGGAGATACGGTGGTCGGTACGTTGGGGCTTAAAACAAAGTCGTCGCGAACGGTGGTATAGCGCTGCGCGTGGCCGATGCGGTCGGGTGTAACGGCGACCGCCATGATCCGCAGCTTGCCGTTAAAGTAGTCGGGCACGTGGTATTTGAGTTCGGCTTCGCCGTTAACGTCGACAATGCCGGACCAGTAGGTGACCGGCGCATCTTTTTTCCGCTTAAACGGGTTCAGGTGAAGATCGATGCTTTCTCCCGCGTCGCCGCCCGGCGCGGACGTCAGAGACATCATCTTGCTGAACTCGGGCAGGATCAGATCGAGTATCTGGTCGCTCTCAACTTCAAGCGCCCGCTTGCGGAAGAAGTAGTCCAGCGGATCCTTCAGGCGATAGCGCGCGACCTGAAGTATCCCCTCGTCTACGGCAAAGACGGCGACCCGCTGTGCGGAGTCGGTTTTCACTTTAATGGACAGCGTATCTCCGGGCTTGATGACCTCCGGCGACTCAAGCTCTATCTTGGCCTGGCGCGCTTCATGGCTGATTTTAAACGGCTCGACGCCGTAGCTGAGCGGGCTCATAAAGACTTCGTCAGAGTTCGGATCGCGAATGAACTGAACGTTGATATAGCCGTTGCCTTCCATGTCTGGTGGGATGCGAATGGTTTGTACCGAACTGGTGGTGGACGCGTGGAACCACTGCCAGTGATAGACCTTGTCTCGTTCGATAGTGATGATGCCGCTGCCGCTGTATGGCGCGTTAATCGCGACTTCAATATTTTCACCTGGCCGATAGGCGTCTTTATTTAGCGTGAGCGTCAGCTCAGCGTTGCGTTCGAGGGAACGAGACACGTTAGCATTGCCCGCGACGGTGTAGGCGACGCGGTTAAGCACCTTGTCGTCGGCGCTTTTTATGACCAGCACGAAATTGCCCGGTTTTTCCGTATTCAGCGTAAAGTCCGTTCCTTCTTCACCGATAGCCAAAGCCGTTTCGGCAACGGGCGTTTCTTTCAGCTTGGACTGATACTTATAGACGCCGGAGTTCTGGCGGGTCAGCACGGACAGGTACTTTTGTTCCAACAGTTCAGCTTTCAGCCCCTGTAGCGCTCTCTGCTTTAATGACGGATCGACGGCGATCAGGTTTAACCTGCGTTCAGAGCGGTGGCTGATGTAGTCCAACGAGCCGTCGGCCTTGACGCCAACCAGATAGTCGTAGGGTGAAACCATGACGCGCGCCGCGGCAGTGACGGAGCGTCCGCTGCCCGCTTCAAAAGCTTCGGAAATCAGCTGGAGCTGATAGGTTGCATCGCCGTAAGCGTCGAGCCCCAGAGCAATGCTGGCCTTGCCGTCTGCGTCGGTGGTGCGCTCTTCCAGTTCGGTGTCAAAGCTGCCGCTGCTGCGGCGGTTTTCATAGAACTGATAGTTTGAGAAACGGCTGAAGCTTGGATAAACCGGACGTAGCGTCAGCTTGGACGTGACTCGCCTGTCCTGCGCAGGCGTACCGAACAGGTTCTGTACGTCGATTTCCGCCTTCAGCTCGGACGGCTTCACCCATCCCTGCTGGCGGTCTGGCGTCAGGGTGAGGGCGACTTTGAGCTTGTCCGGTTCAAACTCTTTGACCTTCACCG
Source organism: Leminorella grimontii (assembly GCF_039789245.1). Lineage (NCBI taxonomy): Bacteria > Pseudomonadati > Pseudomonadota > Gammaproteobacteria > Enterobacterales > Budviciaceae > Leminorella > Leminorella grimontii. The sequence goes on from NZ_CP146357.1 coordinate 570,352, forward strand.
TCGTGCTGCCGAGCAGGCGAGCGTCTTTGTTGTCTTTCCCCACCAGATACAGGTAAATGGTCCAGTCTCCGGTAGGGGAGTTTTCTGACGTGGTGTAGCTAAGTTCGTTAAAGCCTACGGCGTCCAGCGTTAGCGGGAAGGTTGCCATCATCGCGTCGCGGGGATCGCGAACTTCCGCACGCAGGGGGATGCCGGCCACGGACGTTTTCCAGTCGGCCGTGCGCGTGATGAGGCCGATGTTGAACGTCTCTCCGGGGCGGTACACGCCCCGATCGGAGAACAGGTAACTGCTCAACGTGCGCGGATCCTGAGGCGTGCTTTCACCATAGATATCGAAACGAGAAAGCTCAAGCTGGCGATCGTAGTAGGCGTTGGTCGGCAGGAAGGAGACGTCGCCCTCCTTTTCCACCAGAAACATGACCGCCGTCTGCTCAAAGCGGAAGTCGCTTAATGAAGGAAACGCGGCGTGGCCGTCTTCTCCGGTCGTTTTGCTTAAAAGCGTCGTGCCGTTTTTAGCGACGACGGACACCGTTGCGCCGCTTACCGGGGCGCCGCTGTGTATCGACTGTACAAAAACGTCGCGAGAGCCGTCGATGGAGGTTTTCGCCATAATGCCCAGATCGGTGACGATGACGAAACGAGAGTCGGTCGCATTTTCTTGCTCTTCTTCATCGTATTCTTCCTCCTCGTACTCTCTCACGGCATCGGGATCGTTGCCGTCATACTCCGCTTCTGCGTTATTTTTTGTACCTTTTTTGGGATCCCAAGGCTTCAGGCTGAGAAGGAATATGCCGCGTTTAGACTTCGGGTCATTGGTCAGGTAGCGGCCAAGATCGATACCCTGGTACTGAATGTCTCCCGGATTATCGTTACTGAGCGCGGTTTCATAGCTGAAATGTTCGGTGAAATATTCATCGTTCAGGCGGTTAAATCCAACCGAGGTAAAGGTTCTGTTCTTGAATGAAACGATGTGCTGCAGCTGGCTTGGAATGACTCGCTTGATGTCCAGCTTCAGGCCCGGCAGGTTGCGGGCCGCGACGGTGATGTGCTTTTCCCCCTTCATGGAAAGCAGCGCGCCTTCCGATACGAAGCGAAGAGTTTGAGGATAGTCCGGCACGCGGACTACCTTGTAGTCGTCATCTTTTAACCGATAGCCACCGGCGGAAGTCAGGCCGCTGGATACCTTCACCAGAAGATATCGGTTGGCGGGCGCGCCGTAGGCGAAGCTGAAGTTGACCTGATTTTCCTGCTCGTTGTCGCTCATTTTTATGGGCAAGGCGTCGGACTGAGACAGCACGGCTTCATCAATTTCATCAAGCCTCCAGGCGTGTATAGCCTCTTCGTCGACGGGCTCTTTTTCATCCGGCATGCGCTTTGGCAGCAGCCAGGCTTTCACGCCCGCAGCCATCGCTTTTTCATTCACGACGTCGCTTAAGGAGACGATCAGCGCCCGCGCGTCTTTGCCGTTTTCTGTCTCAATCAGTTGGCTGTCGATCTGAAGCACGTTCAGGCTGTAAAGGCTGGGAACGTCTACGCTGTAGGTTCTTGTTTGCGTGGCGGAGTTTGCCGCAACTGTAGCAGCGATGCCTCGATCGATGGTCAAAGCGGCCTGCATGCGGTTATCCGACGGGGAAATCTGCTCTGAATGGATCCAGGCCTGTAGCTTTTTGTCGTCATAAACGACGGTATATTTTAGCGGACTTTTATCGTTATAAACGACGTTATATTTCGTTGGGCTGAGGTGCACCATTTTTGGATTGGACAGCAGGTGCAGAGCAAGACGCTTTTCAAAACTTTGTACGTCGATGGGGGCGTTAAAAGTTACCGATATGATGGCGTTCTTTTTCTGTGGGTCTCGCGGATCCTGATAGAACTCGGTTTGATGCAGGCGGTAGTCAAAGGGCTCTGTGGTGAACGTATACTCGCGCTGGGTGAGCTCAATCTGTGGGGCGACCAGCCGTTTGTCTTCAAGCGTAAGGCGATATTCCTGCCCCATGGGGAGCGCTTTGCTTGCGGTGAACGTCAGCGTATGGTCATCTTGCCATTTCCACTCGCCTTCGGTCGTGGGCGTAAGCGTAAGTCCTTCGGTAACGGTTTTTCCTATGCGCTCAATGGGGGCGGCGGAACGCGAAAATCGCAGGACTATCCGCTGAGGTTCCGCTTTGTCGGCGCGATAGTTAACAGCGCTTGGCGGCTGTAGGCGAACGTTGGTCTGTTGAACAACCAGCGGCGCCGGATCGATAGGGGCCGGGCGATTGAGGTGCCAATGATAGCCGTAGTAGCCGCCCGCACCCGCAGCGGCCAGAAGAACTAACGCCGTCGCCGTGGCCTTGGGGTAGCGGTTAACGCCGCTTTCAGCCCACAGCAGCGAGTAGCCAATGAAGCGCAGCCAGCCGGGAGTGCGCCACTGTACGCGCCCTATAAGCGGGGTAAGCAGCAGTCCCAGAACGCGAAGACAGGCGGAGAAGGTCCAACCGATAGCGCGCAGAAGCGTAAAGGGTAAGCGAAGTAAAAAGCGCAGTACGTCCATAGAGCAATAATCCTTTAAATGCCGCAGGCCGAGAACGAAAGGCATGATTTGGGTCAGCGTAGTTTGCCAAGCCAATATGAAGCGCGTGTGAAGTTATGGAAAACTGGCCATACCCGTCCGCGAACTTATCGTAATTATCCGGGAAGTTGGTGCGGACGGGAAGCTTTGTATATCTGTTTAATGAGATTCACAGCAGCGCTTACCGTCGCTGCGATGGCAATGGCCGTGGTCATGCTCGCCGTCTTCGTGGCTGCACCCGCAGCCGCCGCCAGCGGCCCGTTTGGCTTCATAGTTGGGAGAGCGTTCTCCCTGTTGGGCGTCCGTCAACGGAGTTAATCCTTCAAGGCTGGTGGAGCACAGCGCCTGAACGTCAATATTTCCACTGCGGGTTTTAAAGACCGACAGGTCTTGAGAAAGCAGCTTTCCAAGCATGCGTTCGCCGATATGGCGGACGATGACCCGCCGTGTGTTTTGACGTCGCAGCATGTTTAGCAGCGCTTTTTTTTCTGCACAGCCGCCTTCGCGGGCAGGATTAATGTGGTGGCATACGACGCGGCCTTCCGCGTTGATAAAAATGAAGCTTTCCGCTTTGGTAAAGTGGCCGGCAATATGCTCTTTCATTACGGGAATTGCAGTGATCATTCACGATCCTCCTGTTTTTCTTCAGCGTTATAATTCATTATCAGCGCCTTCCCCTGAGAGAGGCACTCGATCACCTTGAAGCGGGCCGTTTTCAGGATGTTAGCCAGCGTCTGACGAGATACGCCCATTTCCACGGCGGCCTCCTGCTGCTGCATGCCGAGATAGTCCACCAGCCTCAGGGCCTCGAATTCATCTTCTGCGAGCGGTACTTCATCCAGCAGCCGCATAGGAATTCCGTTGGGTTTAAAGCAGGTATTGGCCGGCTGACCGCAGACTTTTCTCGGGATTTTAGGGCGTGGCATAGCGTCTCCTTATTGGCATATGCTATATAACATACGCCCTGTTTATGGCATATGCCAGTAAAATGTTCCCATTTTTCATTCTTCAAACACAGCCAAACTGCGTTAAACTAAAGTTCGTATTCTTTCCGAGGTCAGGCGATGGCGGTTTCCTTAGTTACCTATGCCCGGGCGCTGGATAAGCCGGGAGGCAAGATTTATGTCGAGAAAAAGGAGGTACGCCGCGATAGCTATCAGGACGGCGGCGTGAACGTTGACGTATGCGAAGAAACCTATCGGTTTTGCGACGGCGTCGTGCTGCGCCGCGTCGTAGAAATAGACGACGTCTGTGCAGCGCTGGAGTCTGAGGGCGTATGCGCCGAATGTTGGATAAGCTATGACGTTCTAAACAGCGCAGGGATTGACGTTCAGCCAAAGCGGAAGGCGTTTAGCAATACCTGTCAGGCGCGGTTTTGGTTGAGGATGGGGGAGTAGGGCTGTCGTAATAATAAAAAAGCCGATCTAAGATCGGCTTTTTAGCGTTTAGTCTTGGTATCCTACTGATTCGCCACCTGATCCCCATACGGCAGCTTGTCATAATCTCGCAGCTCGTTTTTCGCGTACGGGTCGCCAATCCAGCGGGTTGCTTCCTTAAATTCCGGGCTGGTCAGAGAGCGCGTGGCGTCGTAGCCCTCGTAGCTTAGGCCGGCCAGATCGGACCAAGTGTGGATAAGCTGCGCGCTGCTGTATTTTCTGTCAACGTAGCCTTTTAGATCGCGCGGGTGTGCGGCCTGCCAGGCTGGAGACGTCCATACGATAAACGGCACGGTGTACATGTGGCGCGTCGGCTGCTTCTCATTGCGCCCCTGAATGTCGTGCGGCGGCGTATCGTAGACTTCTTCGCCGTGATCGGAGAAGTACAGTAGGAATCCGTTCGGATCCGTGGCTTTATAGTCCTTAATCAGCGACGCCACGACGTGGTCGTTGAACAGGTTGGCGTTGTCGTAGTCGTTGTAAGACTCAAGCCTGTCGTCGGATAATCCCGCCGGCGCATGCTCCGTTTTACCATCAAACTTGCCCCAGTCTTCCGGATAGCGGTACTTGTAGTTCAGGTGCGTACCCAACAGGTGGACGATAATAAACTTTTTAGGCGCCGGATCGGCCAGCACTTCTTTAAACGGATCCAAGACGTTGGTGTCGTATTCACGGGCGCTCTGAGTGCGTTGCTGGTTCATATAGTACTGAACGTCCGTCTGCTTTGAGAATACCGTCAGCATAGTGTTGCGCTTGGTCATGGTCTGCTGATTGGTTATCCAGAAGGTTTTGTAACCCGCCTGCTTCATCATGTTCATCAGCGACGGCTTGGTCAGATACTCATCGGGATGCTGTTCATCGGCAAAGGTCAGCGCCTGCTGAAGGATTTCAATCGTGTAGGGGCGTGACGTCACGACGTCGTTAAACACCGTCAGATTGGGATCTGCTTTGTGCATAGCGTCCAATTCCGGCGTCGTTTCGCGAGGATAGCCGTAAAGGCTCATATGCCCGCGCTGGGTGGATTCACCTATCACTAACACCAGCGTTCTCGGCGCTTCTCCGGTGCTGTCTTTAAGATTTTTCAGCGGCGGCAGCGCGTTATTCTGATCGAGCAGGCTGTTAAGGCTGCTTAGCTGCTGTTGGTACTTCACATAGCCCATAAGCATCTGCCAGGGAGCTGCAGGTTCCATGCGGGAAGCCAGGTGAGCGGAGCTGGATACGATCAGGGGATGGAGAATAAGCCCGTACAGCAGAGCGAAGGGAACAACCTGGCGCCAGCGGCCGGGAATATAAACCGGACGCAGCCGCGTCCAGAGGAATATTGCGGCCGCGGTATAAAGCACCAGCACGGCCAGCAGCTTGAAGCTGAAGTACTGGCTTGCGTATTCGCTCGCTTCGTTCGCGTTGGTCTCAAACATGGTAAACAGAACGCTTTGAGAGAATTCCTGACCGTAAATGACAAAATAAGCCAGCGCGCAGGCGGAAGCCGCCCACAGCACGACGCCTATAACAGCGGCTATCGTTTTAGTTTTATTCGGGAACAGGAAAACAGGGATAAGCCACAGCGAACTGTAGAGCAGCGAGTCGCGTAGGCCGGTTGTTCCACTGTAGCCGGTAATTAAAATAGTGAGCTGGAGCGCGGTGGAAAAAAACCAAAAGTAAATCAGCACCCAGAAAAGGGCCGACCAGCTAAAAGAAGGCTTGGTCCGTTCTGTCAAAGACATCATAAAATTCGCCTGTAGGATAAAAAACCTTGCAAGATTAGGTGCCAATTCTTAATCAAAGCTTAACGCTTCTCTCTCTTCGTGAAGCTCAAGATTAAAATGCGGTTGGTGGATATTTTTCGCGTGAAGTTTCCCACGCGTTCCACGGGTTACCTTTGCCAATGCGGGGGTAACGCCATGGTTTGAGTTTGCTATGGCATAATAGTTCTATATTATTATAACTAAAGATTATTATTGTGTTTTTGTAAAGAATGACCGTTTTGATGAGCTAAATAGCGATTACCTTATTTAAAGCTAAATTATCAGGGTCTATTTTTTACAGCTACACTCTGACGTGTATTGCGATTAGATCTAGATCTCATCGAATTGGGGCGACTCCTGATAATCTTATGCCCCTCTAATGAGGGATCATAAAAAGAGTGGTGGTTATGCGTTCTGAACAGGAATTATTGGAGTTTCAATCGTGGTGGGCTACGGAAGGTGACTGGGTCGAAGAACCCAACGTTCGCCGTAAGGGGATGAGCGGCGTTCAGCGGATCGTTAAAGATGGTAAAGTTCTGTACGTCAAGCGCATGACCCAGCATTTGTTCCACTCTTTACGCTATCCGTTCGGGCGGCCGACAATCGTCAGGGAGATGGAGGTTATCAACGCGCTGGCTAAAGTCGGCGTCCGTGTGCCCACCATCGTCTATGGCAAGGCGCTAAAAATTGACGGCGAGTGGCGGGCGCTGCTGGTAACGGAAGACTTAACGGGATTTGTCAGCATTGATCTCTGGTATGAACGGCACCAAAAGACGCCTTATCCTGACGAAGTGCGCTTTGCCATGCTGCGGGCGGTGGCGCATGCGTTTAAAAAGATGCACAGCATCGGGCGTCAGCACGGGTGCTGTTATGTGCGCCACATATTTGTTAATACGCAGGGTGAAGCCCAGGCCGGGTTTATCGATTTAGAGAAGGGCCGCCGCCGTTGGCGCAGAGCCAACGCGATTCGCCACGATTTTCAGCAGTTGGAAAAATACCTCTCGCCGATACCCAAAGAGGACTGGCAGTACGTGAAGGACTACTATTGGTCGCTGTAGTTTTATAAAAAGATTCACATCTTTCAGTGGCCAAATATTTAACGCTACGCGTATAAATATTCGGCCATACCTGTTCCCCGCTTCGGGCCCTGCTTCGGGCGCCTTAGCCGCGCAGGGCTTTTGTTGCTTACACCCGACGCTATTCATTATATAATTCCTCGCTGCGGGCCAGGCGGAGAGGGTTATCAGCGCTTCCTCCTATTTTTTTGCAAGAAACATGGGTAACCCGCTTTGCTACGTTGAGTTTGTTCGATAGCCCGGCCCTACGGGAGCTACGGGTACTGATTTCTTTTTAAATAAGAAAAGCCCCCTTTGCTGGTATAATATGGCTACGAATCAGAAAGGGTATAGTCGTTCAAATAGTGAACGGCGGTAGCGTTCGGGCAGCCGTAAAGCCTGGGGCGGTAGCGTGCCTTTTTCTCAATATTTTCTTCTATTATCAATGATAAAGAGCCTCTAGTGGATAAGCGATTTAAACGAATTCTTATCATCAAAATGCGTTTTCATGGCGACATGTTGCTGACAACGCCGGTTATCAGCACGCTTAAGCGACAATATCCAGAAGCGAAGGTTGACGTACTGCTTTATCAGGACACGATGCCGATTCTGTCAGAAAATCCAGAGATTAACGCACTTTACGGAATAAAAAATAAGGGAAGCGGAACGGGAGAAAAGGTGAGTAACTTCCTGTCTCTTATTAAAACGCTGCGGGCTAATCGCTACGATCTGATTGTAAACTTGACCGATCAGTGGATGGTGGCGCTGCTGGTGCGTTTCGTTCCTGCCCAAATGAAAATAACTCAGGACTATCACCATCGGCAGTCGGCTTTTTGGAAAAGCAGTTTTACGCACGTTGTGCCAGCGGCAGGGCAGCACATCGTTGAACGTAATTTGTCCGCATTGGCTCCGCTAAATATTGAAAATCCGTATACGGCGACTACGATGAGCTACAGGCCGGAGCATTGGGAATCATTACAGCAACGCCTTAGGTCATTAGGTGTAGAAAGCCGCTATGTCGTTATTCAGCCTACGGCGCGCCAGCTGTTTAAATGCTGGGACGATGAAAAATTTTCTGAGGTGATTGATGCGCTTCAGGCCAAGGGGCTTAAGGTCGTATTGACTTCGGGGCCTAGTGCAGACGATCTTGCCTGTATCAACCATATTGCTCAAGGCTGTAAAACTCCGCCTGTCACTGAACTGGCAGGGAAAACCAGCTTTCCTGAACTCGGTGCGCTAATAGATCACGCGGCCCTGTTTATCGGTGTAGATTCGGCACCGATGCATATTTCAGCGGCGGTCAAAACGCCGGTAGTTTGCCTGTTTGGCGCAACGGATCGCGTTTTCTGGCGGCCGTGGACGGATAACGCCGTTGTTCTTTGGGCGGGGGATTACCAGACTATGCCTGAACGGGATCTTCGCGATCGAAATAAGAAATATCTGTCAGTCATTCCTGCAATAGACGTAATTCAGGCTGCGGAGAGGCTTTTGCCGGAGATTGCGCCAGAGGTGAGCGAATGAGAGTCGCCTTCTGCTTATATAAATATTTCCCCTTCGGCGGACTGCAGCGCGACTTTATGCGCGTAGCTAAAACGGTTGCGGGTCGTGGCCACGACGTGCGGGTTTACGTTCAGTCTTGGGAAGGAGACTGCCCACCCGAGTTTGAAGTGATTAAGGTTCCCGTTAAGTCGCATACTAACCACGGAAGAAACGCTGAATATTCAGCCTGGGTTCACGAACATTTAAAACAGCATCCCGTCGATCGCATCGTAGGGTTTAATAAAATGCCCGGTCTGGACATTTACTATGCTGCGGACGTCTGTTACGCAGAAAAGGTAGCGCGGGAAAAAGGCTTTTTTTACCGATTAACCGGGCGCTATCGACACTATGCCGCGTTTGAGCGTGCCGTATTTGAGAAAGGCGTAAAAACGCGTCTGTTTATGCTGACCAACAGGCAGATTGCCGATTTTAAAAAGCATTATCAAACCGAAGACGAACGGTTTCTCATTCTTCCTCCTGGCATCTATCCCGATCGTAAATACGACAGGCAAATCCCGAACGCTTACCAAACCTATCGTGAGAAAAACGGCATTAAACCTGGGCAGCATCTTTTACTACAGGTTGGTTCGGATTTTACGCGCAAGGGCGTAGATCGCTCTATTGAGGCGCTGGCCGCGCTTCCGGATGCGCTTCGTAAGAATACGATATTGTTCGTCGTAGGGCAGGATAAACCGGGACGATTTGAGGCGCAGGCCGAAAAGCTTGGCATAAAACAGAACGTTCACTTTTTCTCGGGGCGTAGCGACGTAGCCGAACTCATGGCCGCCGCCGACGTACTGATGCATCCTGCATATCAGGAAGCCGCGGGTATTGTGCTGATTGAGGCGATTGCTGCCGGATTGCCGGTTATCGTAACCGAGGTTTGCGGATATGCGCACTACATTGCCAACGCGGCTTGCGGAGAAGTGATCCAGGGACCGTTTAGCCAGGAAGCCCTTAATAAGGCGCTCTATCGTGCGTTGAACGATGGCGAGCTTCGCCGTGGATGGGGAGAAAATGCCCGCCGTTATGCCGATATTGAGGATCTCTATAGCCTGCCGGAGAAAGCGGCCGATATTATTTTAGGTGATCGGAATGGTTGAGTTAAAAGAGCCGCTGCTTACCCTGTGGCGCGGCAAAGACGCCTTTGATGAAGTTGAAAAGCTGCAGGGGGAAGTCTTCCGCGCGCTGGAGACGCGTCGGACGCTGCGATTTGAGCTTGAGGGAAAGAGCTATTTCCTCAAGCTGCACTATGGCACGACGCTAAAAGAGGTGATTAAAAACCTGCTTTCTTTTCGCCTGCCGGTCTTAGGTGCCGATAGAGAATGGAAAGCGATCCACCGCCTGAAAGAACTGGGTGTGGATACCATGCAGGGCATCGGGTTTGGCGAAAAGGGATTGAACCCAATTCGTCGTACCTCTTTTATTATCACCGGAGATCTGGCTCCAACGGTTAGCCTGGAAGATTACTGCGCCGAATGGATAAACACGCCGCCAGAGCCGCGCGTAAAAAGGATGATTATCCGCCGGGTTGCGAATATGGTAAGAAAAATGCACGGTGGAGGTATTAACCACCGCGACTGCTACATTTGCCATTTTTTACTGCATTTGCCGTTTGACGGTAATGAAGAGCGCCTGAAGATTTCGGTTATCGATCTCCATCGCGCCCAGATTAGGGATAAGGTTCCTCTGCGCTGGCGGGATAAGGATTTGATTGGTCTTTATTTTTCATCATTGAACGTTGGGTTGACGCAAAGAGACGTTTTTCGCTTTATGAAGGATTACTTTGCTCAACCCTTGCGCGATACGCTGCGTCAGGAACGCGCGCTCTTGACCGAGGCCGGAGCGAAGGCGGAACGAATTAGGGAAAGAACCGTTCGTAAATCACTTTAACGCAAAGATATAGTGGACGTATAACGATGAAAATAGCGTTTGTTGGTGAGGCGGTATCTGGTTTTGGTGGAATGGAAACGGTTATTCGCGATGTGATCCACGCCTTTCGTGAGGCGCCGCTTTCAGCTGAATGTAAAACGTTTTTCTTCTGTCGAAACGACAAAATGGATAAGGGGTGGCTTGAAGGCATTGATTCTGCCTACTCCTTTTCAAATATCAAATTCTCTTTTTTGCGCAGAGCTAAGCATATAAGCGCCTTTACCTCTTGGTTAAAGCAGGAAAGGCCGGACGTAGTTATTTGTATCGACGTGCTTTCCTGTCTGCTGGCCAGTAAGGCGCGCAGTAAGGCTGGGCAGAGCTTCCCACTATTTTCGTGGCCGCATTTTTCGTTGGACCATAAAAAGCACGCGGAATGTGTAACCTATGCTGACTATCATCTCGCTATAAGTTCGGGGATAAAGCAGCAAATGATGGCCAGAGGCATACCGGAAAGCGCGATTAGCGTAATCTACAATCCGGTTTCTCCCAAATCCGTCATTATCCCAGCTCCAGAGGAAGGGGAAACGCCGACGTTTTTATACGTAGGACGCATGAAGTTTGAAGGGCAAAAGAGGATTAAAGATCTTCTTGATGGCCTTTCCCGCGTTCAAGGGCCGTGGAAGCTGCACGTTATCGGCGACGGATCTGACTTTGAACGCTGCCAGTCCTATGGGCGTGAGCTCAATATTGACAAGCGTATCACTTGGCACGGCTGGCAGTCTCATCCTTGGGAAGTGGTTCAAGAGGATATTCAGAAGGTTACTGCGCTGTTGTTGACGTCGTCGTTTGAGGGATTTCCCATGACGTTATTGGAAGCTATGTCATATGGTATACCGTGCGTTAGTGCGGACTGCATGTCTGGGCCTAGAGATATTATCCAAGACGGAATTAATGGTTATCTTTATGCGCCGGGGCAGGTGGAAAAATTCTCTTCTATCTTGGATGGTTTGATTAAAGGCGAAAAGTGTATTGATCGCAGCTCTGTTCAGGCATCCATTCTCCGTTTTTACAATGATTCTTACTATGATGGGCTGAATAGCGCCATTTTTACCAGTATGAAAAAGAGTTCATGATGAGCAAAACGTATTTTAATGAAGCCGAAGTTATTCGAACCGTCATGGACTTCAATCACTCGGAAGGAGGCAGTGAGAATGCCTTCAATATTGCTTACGGTATTGATAAGAACTTCCTGTTCGGCTGTGGCGTTTCCATTGCTTCAGTGTTGTTAAGCAATCCTTCTGGGCACTTTGTTTTTCACGTGTTTACTGACTACTTTAGCGACGACGACAGACAGAAGTTTGACGATTTAGCCGCCCAGTATAAAACGCATATTTCGGTTTATTTGATTGACTGCGAAAAGCTGAAGTCGCTGCCCAGCACGAAGAATTGGACTTACGCTATCTATTTTCGCTTTATCATTTTTGACTATTTTGCCAGCAGGCTGGATCGCATCCTGTATCTTGATGCCGATATTGTTTGCCAGAATAGCGTTGATGAACTGCTTAGTCTTGAGTTTGCAGGGGGGGCTTGTGCTGTCGTTGCTGAAGGTGAGGCGCCGTGGTGGAAGAAGAGGGCCGAAGCCCTACGTTGTACTGGGATTGAGAACGGCTATTTCAACACGGGCTTTTTATTTGTTGACTTACGTGCGTGGCAGTCGCAGAAGATTACTTTTCAGGCAATAGAGATGCTGCAGAAAGCAGAAGTTGCCCAATTGGTTTCTTTTCCCGATCAGGACGTTTTGAACATGATCTTCTCGGGCAACGTTCTGTTTTTGGATAAGAAATACAATACGCAGTTTAGCTTGAACTATGAACTCAAGGAGAAGGGGAGTTTTGTTGTTCCGATAAATGAGCATACTGTGTTTATACACTATATCGGTCCAACCAAGCCTTGGCATAATTGGGCTGTGTATGAAAGCGCCGAGCCATTTTTTATTGCGAAAAGTTATTCTCCGTGGAACGAATATCCTCTATTGGATCCACGTAATAGTAATCAGTATCGGTATTGTGCTAAGCACATGGCAAATCAAGGGAAATTATGGAAGTCAGTTTGTTCTTATACTAATTACTATATTGCGAAACTAAAAAAGAAATGGAATAGAGGTGGTAATGAGTAGCTTTATCAGGGAAATTATTAAATTAGGGGATATAGAAGAAAATAATTCATTCTTGAATGTATCTTATGGTGTTGATGAGAGTTTTCTTTTTGGTGCGGCAATTTCAATAACATCAGTATTGATGAATAATAGGAAGTTAAGATTATCTTTTCATGTTTTTACTGATTATATTGATGATGATTATATAACGCGTTTTAATGAATTGTCTGAGCAGTTTAACACAAATATAAACATATACCTTATTGATCCTAAAGCTTTTTCTTCTCTTCCGACATCTCAAATATGGTCATATGCTACTTATTTCAGACTGCTATCCTTTGATTATTTAAGCAATTTTATATCATCTGTATTGTATTTAGATGCAGATATTGTCTGTAAAGGGCAGTTAGACTACATTTATAATATGGAGTTTGATGGAAAGTTTGCTGCAGTAGTTCTAGATGTTAGTGATATGCAATCTAAGTCAGCTGAGAGGCTAAATTGGCCAGAGTTAGTAGGTAAATATTTCAATGCCGGTATGGTTTATGTAAACTTAGCAGCGTGGGCCGAATATGATCTTACTAATAAATCTTTGCGATTGCTTCGAGGGGAAAGTGAATATGGATATCTGAAATATTTAGATCAGGATGCTTTGAATATTTCATTTAACATGAATAATATTTATCTTCCTAGAGATTATAATTGTATTTATACAATAAAAAATGAACTAAAAGCTAAAAATCAGAATGAGTATAAAGAAATAATTAAGGATTCAACAGTTTTTATACATTATACGGGCGCAACTAAGCCATGGCATGAGTGGGCAAATTATCCTTCTTCCCAATATTTTTTACAAGCCTGGAGAATTTCACCATGGAAACAGCGACCTTTAAAGAATGCAGAAAAAATAGTTGAATGGAAAAAGAAATACAAACATGAATTTAAGCAAGGAAGATACCTGAAGGCTGTCATAAGCGGCATTAAATATAGTTTAGTCAAAAGAAATAAAGGCAATAAGTAGATACTATGATTACGAAGAAAAAAAAAGGTAAACTTACTGTCTATTTAAAAGACAATGATCCATTTTACGAAAGTATACTTGATGATTTTCTTCATTTCAAATTGAATGTGAAGAAAGTATTTCGTTCTATAGAAGATACCAAAGTATTATTGATTGATACAGAACGAGGTAAATTTGTATTAAAAGTATTTGTTCCTCAGGATAGAAAGAAAGAGCGATTTTTTAAGTCCTTTGTTAAAGGGGATTATTATGAAAATTTAATTTTACAAACAGATCGGGTCAGAACAGAAGGTTTTTTACTCGTTAATGATTATTATTTTTTAGCTGAAAATAAAATATTTAACTATGCTAAAACATTTATTATGTTAATTGAATATATTGAGGGACAGGAATTGAGTGATATGAATGTGATTCCTGAATATGTCAAAAATGATATAGCATCATCAATAGATACTCTTCATAGTCATGATATGGTTTCTGGCGATCCTCATAAAGGAAACTTTATTCTGTCATCTAATGGCATTAGGTTAATTGACTTGTCTGGAAAAAAATGCAATTCACAACGAAAAGCTAAAGATAGAATTGATTTAGAAAGGCATTTTGGTATTAAAAATGAGATAAAAGACGTTGGCTATTACATGTTAACTTATAAAAAAAATATTAGAAATAAAATAAAAGAATTTAAAGTTAGAATTAGATCGTGTTTTCGATAATTTTTTATATAAATTGTATTCTATGGAGTTAGAAGGTGAGTATTCCTATTTATATAGTTTCTCTCGAAAGAGATGAGGTAAGAAGAACGAAAATATCTGATTCTCTATCAAGTTTAGGTGTAGGATTTAAATTTTTTAATGCAGTTGATGCTAAAAATAGTGACAATGAGGATATCTTCCTTAGGAAAAAAACTACGGGTGACGGTAGTACCATGACAAATGGGGAGATAGCATGTACTTTAAGTCATCAAAGTGTATACCAAGATATTATTAATAAAAATCATAAGTGGTGTATTATTTTGGAAGATGATGTTACTGTTGATCATCGATTAAAACTCTTTCTGGAAGGGTTAGATATGGAGAGAAAGCTGAGTAAACTAAGTGAAGATAATCTCTATATTCTAGGTGGTCAAAAAGGATTGCATGATTATCCCGTTCTTGGCTTAAGCTTCTTTAACTTTATATCAATAGGCCCAATTAAACTTCGTCGTGTAACGTATAATCAAAACAAGATTAGAAGAACGTGTTGTTATTTGATTAGTAATAAAATGTGTCGTGAGCTATTGTCTTTAGATAGAAGATATGGAACCTATAGAGCAGATAGTTGGAAATTAATGAAGAAGGAAGGAATAATAAAAGATTTTTACCTATCGGAGTTTATTTCTCATCCTATAGCAACTGTTGATAATAGTCATTTAGAGAGAGAAAGATTACTTGCATCAAAAGAGAAATATTTTAAAAAACATCCGCGAACTTATACACAATTAATTATGAAAAAAGTAAGATCATGGATAAAGGTTTCTTTCTTTTCTCTTTATTGGTAAATTGAGATATTTTATAAAGCAGTTTTATATTGTCTTATGGATTTAAATTTAAAAATATGAATAAGTTTATAACTATTTCTCTATGTTCCAGCATTCTTCTTCTTCACTTTATTGGCTTCATTTTTATCCCTATAGATCCAAATGTTACCAATAAAATAATAATTATTTCTGGAGGGATTTCTTTTCTTATTGTTATTTCTAATGTAAAAATATTATTTACTAGTAATCCTGGGATTCCATTTTTTTATACACTACTAATATTAGGTTTTGTCAACCTATTATGGTATGGGTTTTATAAGTCTTCTGACTCGCTATATGTAAATGCATATAGAGGATATTTAGAGATGGGAAAAATTGCAGTATTTGGCGCATTCTCATTTCTTGTGTTGACAAGTACCAATGTCTCGGAAGTAATGAAAAACCATAAAATACACTTAATAGTGGCTGCTATTGGGCAAGTTATTTGTTTTGGATGTGCTTTTTATCAAGGTGTTTATTTGGGAGTTGATAGGATCCCTCTCTCGGCAATGAGTGGGGTTGCGGGGGAAATGGGAGCTGCGACGATTGCTGCATACATGCTAACATTTTCATCTGGTTATGCGACATTAGTTTTATTAAGAAGTGATATTAGGTACAAAACACTCCTATTTTCTCTCAATTTCTTTTTAAGTTTTTCTGCTATTATAATGACAGGTACGAGAGCTGCAATAATAGCTTATCCTGTCATGATAATTATGATGCTTATTATTGATTCTAAGGTTAATTCTCTTAATATGAAAAAAGCATGCCTCCCTCTCCTTGCTTTATTTATTATTTGTGGGTTTATATTTAAAGATCAAATTAATGAGAGGGTAAAGTATTTTCATTCAGATATTTCAAATTATGAAAAGGAGAATAGCGATACTTCTATAGGTGCAAGACTGGCAATGATAGAAGCGGGAGTTGCATCTTCTTATAAGAACTTTTTCTTCCAGTCACTAGAAAAAAGAGCCGATGCAATAAAATCTCTGAACGATCTCAATAATAATAAATTTTATGGTGCGACTGTCTTCTTAAATGTTCATTTGCACAATGAAATTGTCGAGGCCTTGTCTACGAAAGGAATATTTGGAGTTATTCTGCTTTTCCTATTCTACTTTTCTCTAATTAGATACATCATAAAAATTCGAGAGCCAATTTTGTTATCTTTTGTACTTGCCATGTTCCTCTTCGGGCTAAGCGACGTAATCATGCACGCAAAACCTATACCGTCATCTTGGATAATTACCCTATACTTATCTTGTGCGTTTTTGTTGGCATCAAAGAAGTCGGGTGGTCAAGTTGAGTCCGGTGCGACTGCTAATAATAAATGACAAAATAAGGTAGGATAAAAAAACAAAAACCCGCCATTGGCGGGTTTTTTAATATGGTGCCCGGACTCGGAATCGAACCAAGGACACGGGGATTTTCAATCCCCTGCTCTACCGACTGAGCTATCCGGGCAGTGGAGCGACATTAAACCGGATTATGGCCGGAAGGTCAAATACTTTAGCTTCATAAGGACATAAAATCGGTTCGTTTGCGCTTTTTTCAATCAACTATAGGCGGTAAGGCGGGATCGCAGGCCTTGTACGTTGGTGTGGGAACGGATAGTGTGCACGGAGGTCTGATTGATTACGGGACGTAAATATTTTAGTTTCTACTGAGCGGCTGAATGTTTATTCGCATAGGCTCACGTTTCTTCTCCTTCGGGTGACTTTGTTTTAAATCGTTGAGAGGTGGTTTGTCCAATGGACGTCGTACTACAAATAGTGCACTTAATCGGCCTGGCGCTGGTGTTGCTGCTTCCGTTAACCAACCCGTTAACGTCGGTGGCGCTGTTTTTGAGCATGAGCGGGGATATGACCCGGGAAGAGCGCCATCGGCAGGCAATGATGGCGTCATTTTACGTTTTCCTCATTCTCGTACTTGCCTTTTTCTGCGGTGAGCTGGTTATGAGAGTGTTTGGTATCTCTATTCCCGGTCTGCGCATTGCGGGTGGGCTTATCGTCGCCTATATCGGCTTCAGGATGCTCTTTCCGCCTCCGCCTCACGCGAAACCGGCCGAATCGCAGGATGAAAACGGCAAAGTATTAAAACCCGCGACGCAAAGTATCGCCTTCGTTCCAATTGCAATGCCGAGCACGGCAGGGCCGGGTACGATTGCGATGGTTATATCCGCGGCATCAACCTGGCATCAGGCGACAAGCTATAGCGCTTCCGTAGTTTATACGGCCGTGGTGTTAAGCAGCCTTTTGCTGTCGCTTATCCTATGGGGAAGCTTGCGCAGTTCAGACCTTATCATGAAAGGGCTGGGTAAGAACGGCATTGAGGCCGTTTCCAGAGTGATGGGCTTTCTGTTGGTCTGCATGGGCGTTCAGTTTATTATTAACGGCGTTTTTGAGCTCATTAAGACCTATCCTGGCGCATAATGGACAAAACACTGCAGCATCTCCGCGCGCGTGTTGAAAGCCGCCTGATGCGACGATACTATAGGCTCACTCTGAGGTTTCGCCCAGCGGAATGGCGTATTGGTTTTTTGAATAATAACGGGAAGATGCGATGGAGAAGTGTTCAAAGTGCGGGAATATGTCGGTTAATGATGACGGGCAGTGTGTCGTTTGCGATGAGTCGGCGTCAGTTAACCCTTATGCCGTGTCCAGCACGGTAGCGGAAATTACCGGCGAGACGTCTGATGCTTCTTCTGAAAGTTATTCAAAAATATTTGTCGGCAGTAAGTATTATTCGTTTTTTCCCCACGGTGGCGATATCCCTAAACGCTGGAACTGGGCGGCCTTTTTCTTCGGCGCATTTTGGTTTGTTTATCGCAAGATGTATCTCTATGCCGTTATTTATTTGGGGCTCGGTTTCCTGCTGACGGGGATTCAGATGACGCTGGGCATCTCTGAGATTTTGATTAACGTCACCAGTATTGCGCTGGGGGTTGCCGCGGGAATTTGGGCTAACCGACTGTATAAGCAGCATATTGATAAGAAAATTGCAGAAACGCTGGTGATGGCTAAAGGGGACGACGTCGTTCCGGCTTTGAAAGCTAAAGGTGGAACCAACATTGGTGGGCTTATTGGCGCTATCGTGTTGGTCTTTGCATTGATAATGCTGACCAGCGTGTAGTCTACTTAAGATGGGATTTAAAAGGCCTGACGCGTGAGCGTCAGGCCTTTTTGCATTAGAACAGGAAGAAAATGACCGTTAACACTAAGAACAGCGGAATGAGAATACCGAATGACCACTTCATGTAGCCAAAGAAGCTCGGCATTTGAATCCCCCGCTGGGTGGCGATGCTTTTAACCATAAAGTTCGGCGCGTTGCCGATGTAGGTTAATGCCCCCATGAAGACTGAACCCATCGAAATTGCCAGCAGCGTTTGCGGCAGCTGGTTCATCAGCATTTGAGCATCGCCGGCGGCGAGGTTGAAGAACACCAGATAGGTCGGCGCGTTGTCCAGGAAGCCGGAAAGGGCGCCGGTTAGCCAGAAGTACATTGCGTTGATTGGCTGCCCCTGAGGATCGGAAACCATAGAGACCAGTCCAGCCATATGGCCTTCGGAACCGGCGCGCAGAATGGCGAGAACTGGACCGATGGTGATGAATATGCCGGCGAACAGCTTGGCGACTTCAAGGATAGGTTCCCAGTTGAACTCGTTACCGGCGCGGATAGGCTTGGCGGTTGCCGCTAAAGAGATACCTGCGATGACTAACAGCGCAACGTCGCGAGTGATGTCCTGCAGGGCCATATGGACGCCGAAAAGGGATACCTCGATACCGGGGCGCCAGAAGCCGGAAAGCAGAACGCAGCCGATGATCGCGAGCAGTAGAACAAAGTTGAACTTGCCGTACAGGCGGAGCTTCGAATCAGGCGTAGGGTCGCGCGGCTCCATCTCGTCTTCACGCTTATAGTAGTAGCTGTCGACGACGTAGAACATTGCCAGCAGAATCAGGCTGCTGATAATCACCGGCGGCAGCATATGGATAGCGGTCCAAAAGAAGTCAACGCCCTTCAAAAAGCCGATAAACAGCGGCGGGTCGCCCAGTGGAGTGAGGCCGCCGCCGATGTTCGCCACCAGGAAAATAAAGAAAATAACGACGTGAACGCGGTGTTTACGGTTGTCGTTGGCGCGGATCAGCGGGCGGATAAGCAACATGGCCGCGCCGGTTGTACCCATTAGCGACGCGAGGATAGTGCCGATAGCCAACAGCGCCGTGTTGAGCTTCGGCGAACCGTGGAGGTTACCCTGAACGAGTATCCCGCCCGAAACGGTAAACAGGGCAAACAGTAGAATAATAAACGGAATATACTCCGCGAGCATGGCGTGCGCGACCAGCCCCACGCTGGTATCAATGCCGAACGTCATCGTAAACGGAACCAAAAACAGGATTGACCACAGCGCGGTGATTTTTCCGAAGTGGTGGTGCCAGATGGTTGGAATTAGCAGAGGACAGAGGGCGATGGAAAGCAGAATGCCGACAAACGGAATGCCCCATCCCAGGCTGAGCGTAGTGCCGTCAACGTCTGCGGCAAAGCTTAACGCCGGCATGGTCAGCCCGAGTAGCAGGCCGACATACTTTAGTCGTTTTAGTGTTGACCGGTGAGCCATTTAAGATAACTCCAATTTTAATAAGATTCTAATCACATTGGTAAACGCCCATTTGAGCAAAAAGCCAGTGGCGCTGTCAAAGCGCCGTTGACACTTTCTTCAGAAGAGCGGCGGACAAATTATGGCTCGGTGAGGAACTCATAAAATTTTTGGCTGATGTCCGAGAGCGTTTTTCCGCTCTTTCGGATGATATAAATATCGCGGCTCAGAGCCTCTTCGGCGACGGGTTTGACCATAATATCGGGATGCTGGAACATGTACAGCGTAAGCTCGGGTAAAAACGTAATGCCGGAATTTGAGAGCAAAAGCCCAAACAGCGTGCTGAGTTGCTCAATATCGATATAGTTAATATTTTTATTATTTGTAATATCGACATGCAGCGATTGATAAATGCTGGTAGTGGGCGCAAATCGAATGACGGTTGAATGACTGATATCGCTGAGGCTAACCGTATCCCTTTTCGCCAAAGGATGATGGCGATTAAAAACCAGATAGTATCTTTCACTATGTATTTTATAACTTTCAACTCCGCTGTCGTTCGGCAAATATCCCACCATCCCCAGTTCCGTTGTTTCATTCATTACTGAAGACAGGCAGTAGTCCGACTGTAAGTCTTTCACGTCAAACGCGGCTTTAGGCTGAATAAGACGAAAACGCTGAATATACGAAGGCAACAGTTTCACTGCGATAGAGGGTAAAACCGCAATGGAAATCTTGAACTGTTCCTGATTAATGTGGTCGTGCCAGCGGGATAGACCTAAATTAAATTCATTGACGATGCCCAGCGCGATATTTTGAAACACCTCACCGTCAGGGGTAAGATCGACGGTTTTTGGTTTTCGGTCAAACAGCCGCGCTCCGGCCTCTTTCTCTATTGCGTAGATGAGATTGCTAAAGGCCGGCTGAGAAAGGAAAACGGATTCTGCCGCACGGGTAAAATTGCGATGCTTACACAAAGCCAGAAAGGCGCGAAATTGTTTAATCGACAGATTCATAGCTACCGTTCTCCAAAAGGGGAACATTGTATAAGCGATTTGTTTTTTGGATAGTGTGACTGGACGCGCATTCTATTTAATTACCTATTCATCTTTTAAATAGTGCTATCTGATTAATGAATTTCCCTGTTTTTTTCATGCCGCTAGTATGGAGATGAAAATAAGAACGCATCCTCCGATAACTATTTTTTCTTCATTTCCTACAACGTTAAGAACAGGAAATCTTATCTATGATAGCTTTATTTGGACTTCTCACCATTCTCGTCGTTCTTGCGGCGATTATGACAAAAAAACTGTCGCCTATGGCGGCGCTGATTGCAATTCCCGTCATTATGGCGCTTCTGGCCGGTTTTGACGTCGCTTCCGTAAACAAGTTTGCCGTTAGCGGCGTGAAGAACATCGCGCCGGTTATCGGCATGTTCGTTTTCGCCATTCTGTTTTTTGGCATTCTTACCGATGCGGGCATGCTGGATCCGATTATCGATAAGGTGCTTAAAGTCGTTGGCAACAAGCCGTCTCGTATCGTACTGGGTTCCGCCGTGCTGGCTTCAATTGTTCATCTGGACGGCTCCGGCGCGGTAACCTTCCTGGTCGTCGTTCCGGCGATGCTGCCGTTGTATAAGCGTCTTAAGATGGACCCGCGCATACTGGCCTGCGCCGTCGCTATGGCTGCCGGCGTGTGTAACATGCTGCCGTGGGGCGGGCCGACGCTGCGCGCCGCGTCGTCTCTCAACGTTCCCGTAATGGACCTGTTCCTACCGGTGTTACCGGTTATGCTGACCGGCTTGGCGTTTGTGTACATCTGTTCCTGGCTGCTGGGCAAACGCGAAGAAAAACGTCTGGGTTACAGCTCCGGCTCCGCCTCAGCGTCTGACATGGAGCACCATCGTACCGAACTGACTGAAGAAGAACGCGCTATACGTCGTCCTAAGCTGTTCCTGGTCAACATTGGGCTGGTTGTTCTCGTGATTGGCACCATGATTAGCGGTAAGGCTGCGCCCATCGTCTGCTTCATGCTGGGCACCGTACTGGCGCTGTTGATTAACTACCGCAAGCCGGAGCAGCAAAAGGCTCGCATCGACGCGCACGCCAAGTCAGCGCTGATGATGGCGGGGATCCTGTTTGCCGCCGGCATTTTCACCGGCATCATGAAAGATTCCGGCATGCTTAAGGAAATGGCGTCTTACATGGCCGCGCACATCCCGGCTGAGTCTGCATCGCACTTCCCGTTCATTATCGGCCTGATCGCCATGCCGCTGAGCATGATTTTTGACCCGGATTCGTTCTACTTCGGCGTTCTGCCCGTAATGGCGACCGCAGGTCAACATCTTGGCGTTCCCGCTATGGAGATGGGGCAGGCTGCTATTTTGGGACAAATGACCACCGGTTTCCCCGTAAGCCCCTTAACGCCTGCGACCTTCCTGCTGGTTGGGTTGGCGGGTATCGATCTGGGCGAACATCAGAAGTTTACCTTCTTCTTCCTGTGGGCCGCCTCTATCGTGATGACCATCGCGGCAGTGTTGATTGGCGTATTCCCGATTTAATTTCGATATAGATAGATGAATTAAGCGTGGTAACTATGAAAAAGTTAAGAATTGGCGGCGGAGCCGGCTATGCCGGTGACCGTATTGAACCAGCGGTTGAGCTGGCGGAAAAGGGCGATATTCAGTATCTGGTTTTCGAATGCTTGGCCGAGCGTACTATTGCCATTGGTCAGCGCCAGAAAGCGGCGGATCCAACGAAAGGGTTTAACGAACTGCTGGCGGACAGAATGAAGGCCGTTCTGCCTATCTGCATGAAGAAAGGCATTAAGATTATTACCAATATGGGCTCGGCCAACCCGCAGTATGCCGGCAAGCTGGTCGCAGAAATTGCCCGCTCTCTGGGGGCTGAAAAGCTGAAGATTGCCGTAGTCAGCGGCGATGACGCTCTGGACGTCGCGACTAAAGCCAACGTGAAGCTGGATGAAATCGGCCTGCCTATCGCCGAGTGCGGCAAGCAAATCATTTCTGCCAACGCCTATATGGGCGCTGAAGCGATGGTTGAAGCGCTCAACGGCGGCGCAGACGTCGTCATTGCCGGTCGCGTGTCCGATCCGTCACTGTTCCTGGCGCCCATGATGTATGAATTCGGCTGGAAGGCCAACGACTGGGAGAAGCTGGGCAAGGGAACGCTTATCGGGCACCTGCTGGAGTGCGGCGGCCAGATAACCGGCGGTTACTATGCCGATCCGGGCTTTAAAGACGTGCCTAATCTGGCGCGCCTGGGCTTCCCGATTGCAGAGATCGACGAAGACGGCAACGCCGTGATTACGAAGGTTGAAGGCGCTGGCGGTTGCGTAACGGTAGATACCTGTAAAGAGCAGATGCTGTATGAAATTCACAAGCCTGACCGCTACCTGACGCCTGACGTCGTTGCGGATTTCTCTCACGTCACCTTCACTCAGGTAGGGCCGGATCGCGTTGAAGTCAAGGGCGGTACGGGTTCAGAGCGTACCGGTACGCTGAAAGTCTCCGTAGGCTATCAGGACGGCTTCATCGGCGAGGGCGAGATTTCTTACGCCGGGCCGGGGGCGGTCGCTCGCGGCCAGCTGGCGCTGGAGATCGTAAAAGAACGCTTTGCCCTGTGCGGCTTTGCGCCAGAAGAGGCGCGTTATGACCTGATCGGCGTGAATTCACTGCACGGCGACGCACTGTCTCGGAGCAGTGAGCCATATGAAGTTCGCGCTCGCGTTGCGGCACGCTGCAAAACCCGCGCAGATGCGGCCAAGGTGGGTAACGAGGTTGAAACGCTGTACACCAACGGCCCGGCCGGCGGCGGCGGTGCAACCAAGTCAGTAAAAGAGATCCTTGCGATGGACTCTACGCTGCTTTCCCGCGATCTGGTCACCGCGACCGTCGAGTTTTTGGAGGTTTAATCATGAAACTGCGCGAAATTGCACACTCTCGTACCGGCGATAAGGGTAACACCTCGAATATTTCCGTTATCGCCTACTCAATGGATGATTACGAGAAAATTAAGAACGCCGTGACGGCGGAAAAAGTAAAGGCGCACTTTGCCGATATCGTCAAAGGCGAGGTCGTTCGCTATGAGCTGCCTGCCATCGGTGCGCTGAACTTCGTCATGTACGGCGCGCTGGGCGGCGGAGTGACCCGCTCTCTGGCGCTGGACATGCACGGCAAAGGGCTGAGCTCCGCCATGATGGATATGGATATTTGATAGTGTCAGGGCCAGCGTTCGCTGGCCCTCATCAATTACAACGCTTATTAACGTCAACTGCGGCGCCCGTCGTTCGTAGCGGGTTTATTTTGCCGCAGTTTGGCAGGAGAAGGGCAATGAAGGACAAACGAATCAGTCTTGACGCATTTCGCGCACGCCTGCGCGACGGCATGACCATCATGTTCGGCGGATTTATGGGCGTCGGTACGCCCGCGGTGCTGGTGGCCGAAATTTTGGCTTCCGGCGTGAAGGACTTAACGCTGATCGGCAACGACACCGGATTTGTCGATACCGGCGTTGGGCCGCTGATTGCCAGCGGTCAGGTAAAGAAAGTGGTTGCTTCCCACATCGGCACCAACCCGGAAACCGGCCGGCGCATGATCGCTGGCGAAATGGAGGTTGAGCTGGTGCCGCAGGGAACGCTGGTTGAGCGTATTCGCTGCGGCGGAGCCGGGCTTGGCGGCTTCCTGACGCCGACCGGCGTAGGCACCGTGGTGGAAGAGGGCAAACAAAAAATCACCCAAAACGGCGTGGAATACCTGCTTGAGCTGCCTCTGCGCGCCGATCTGGCTATTTTGCAGGCCGCGAAGGCCGACCAAAGCGGCAACCTCGTTTATTCTCTGACGGCGCGCAACTTTAACCCCATCGTCGCGCTGGCGGCCGATCTGGTGATAGCCCAGTGCGATGAGATCGTAGACGTAGGAAGCATTGCGCCGGACGCCGTAATGACGCCGGGCGCACTGGTAGACCATCTTTATCTGGGAGAAGCGCAATGAACGCCAAAGAAATTATCGCTCGCCGCGTAGCGAAAGAGCTGACGGATGGCGACGTGGTCAACCTGGGAATTGGCCTGCCGACGCAGGTGGCCAACTACCTTCCTGGCGACGTTCACGTCACGCTGCAGTCTGAAAACGGTTTTCTTGGCCTTGGCCCGGTAACCGAGGTCGACCCTAATCTGGTCAACGCTGGCGGTCAGCCGTGCGGCGTCGTTCCCGGCGCAGCCATGTTTGACAGCGCCTTCTCCTTTGCCCTGATCCGCGGCGGCCACGTCGACGTTTGCGTGCTGGGCGGGCTTCAGGTGGATGAAGAAGCCAATCTGGCCAACTGGATGGTGCCGGGGAAAATGGTGCCCGGTATGGGCGGCGCGATGGATCTGGTGGCGGGCGCGAAGAAAGTCATTATCGCTATGGAGCACTGCGCCAAAGACGGCAGCGCCAAGCTGCTGCACCGCTGTAACTTCCCGCTGACGGCGAAGGGCAAGGTCAGCATGGTAGTGACCGAAATCGCCGTTTTCGCCTTTATTGATGGGAAAATGGTTCTGACCGAGCTTAGATCTGACGTGACGCTTGACGCGCTGCGCGAAATGACCGAGGCCAATTTTGTCGTTGCCGACGATTTGCGCCCCCTGTGCGTAGAGTAAGGAGAGAGAGATGACGAATTCTGTTGTGATCGTAGCCGCGAAAAGAACGGCTATCGGCAAGTTTGGCGGTACGCTCGCCTCCGTTCCCGCCGTGTCTCTGGGCGCTAAGGTGATCGCCGACTGTATGCAAAGCCTGCCCGGCGATATCAGCGTTGACGAAGTTATTTTAGGCAACGTATTGCAGTCCGGCCTTGGTCAGAATCCGGCTCGTCAGGCGGCGATTGGCGCAGGCCTGCCGATTGAGACGCCTGCGTTTACCGTCAACAAGGTGTGCGGGTCCGGCCTGAAAACCGTTGCGCTGGGCGCACAGGCCATTCTGTCAGGCTGTGCCTCAGTGGTCGTCAGCGGCGGGATGGAAAACATGAGCGCCGCGCCTTACCTGCTGGATAAGGCTCGTCAAGGCTATCGGATGGGGAACGGCACGCTGGTCGACTCCATGATTAAGGACGGCCTGTGGTGTGCATTCAACGACTACCACATGGGCATTACGGCGGAAAACGTGGCCGAACGCTACGGTCTAAGCCGTGAAGAGCAGGACGCCGTCGCGTTGGCTTCACAGCGCAAAGCTACTGCGGCAATCCAGTCCGGTCGCTTTGTTAATGAAATCACGCCGATTGAAATCAAAAGCCGTAAGGGCGTGACGCTGTTTAATCAGGATGAATACCCGCGTGCGGACACTACGATGGAAACGCTGGCCAGCCTGCGTCCTGCCTTTAAGCCAGACGGTACCGTTACAGCGGGCAACGCGTCCGGCATTAACGATGCGGCGGCTATTTTGGTGCTGATGCGTGAGGACGAAGCGGCTGCCCGCGGCCTGACGCCTCTGGCGCGCATTCGCGGCTGGGCGTCGGCGGGCGTAGCGCCGGACGTTATGGGCATCGGCCCCGTTCCCGCTTCGCAAAAAGCGATGAAGATGGCCGGCGTAGCGCTAAGCGACATTGACCTGATTGAAGCCAACGAGGCGTTTGCCGCTCAGTTCCTGGCGGTTGGCCGCGATCTCGGCTTCGATCCGGTACGCGTTAACGTCAACGGCGGCGCTATCGCGCTGGGCCATCCGATTGGCGCCAGCGGCGCGCGGATCCTGGTGACGCTGATCCACGCTCTGAGAAGCCACGACAAAACGATGGGCCTGGCGACGCTGTGCATCGGCGGCGGACAGGGTATTGCGATGGTGGTTGAACGCGTTTAATCGTTCAAAACGTCCGAATCTGACGCGACGTTAGTACGCCGCGTCAGAGAATGATTGTGGGGGGCTTCTCATCGAGAAGCCCGTCGATAAGGCGATAAGAGCCGTCTTTTAGCATTTCCAGCGTCAGGTCCGCTCTGCGGCTGTTAGTAAGCACTCGCATGACGTTCGGCCCGTCAGACCGTTCAAAAAAGCGCTCCGCGTCCTCTCTGCTCACGCCGCCTTTCATCTTGCGGGCGATAAGCCTCTCTTTTAAATAGTCGATATAGCTGCCGATGAAGATGCTGTAGTCGCAGCGCCGTATCAGATCCTGCCAGCCGGGCTCTTTAAGTAAAAGCCAGTTGCCTTCAACGATCACGATGGGAGAAACCACCTCGATAGCGTTTTGCTGCGGATCGTGCAGGTTTCGGTCATAGCTGGGCCAGCGAGGCTGGGGAGACTTCAGGTCAGCAAGATAGTCCTGCAAGAGCCCAAGATTGAAGGTGTCCGGCGCGCCTTTGCGGCCGCGAAGGCCGTGTTCGTCCAGGTAGCTGTTGTAGTGGTGAAAGCCGTCCATCGGCAGGCCTTGCAGATCCTGAAGGTCGGTTTCCTGACGAGAAAGCATCTGCCAAAAGCCGGTTAGCGTCGATTTCCCCACGCCGGGCGGCGCGCTTAAATACACCACCAAACGCCTTTTCTTTTCTCGCTGTAGCCGAGTCAGCGTGCGCAGCAGGGGCAAATGGAGGTCGCGAACGTCTCTGTCTGGAAACGTCGCAACATAGTTCAGGCCGTTAACGTTGAGTTCCACATTCATCGACTTTCTCCCTGTAGGCTATACGCCAGTGCCAGGCTGCGGATTTTCCTCAGCCTGGCGTCGACGCTTCCGGCTAGAGCTGCCGCCTATCGACGATAGCTTTTCTGCGCGGTATTTACCTTTTTCAGATAGTTACGCGATTCGGCGGACGGGTGCTTGGTCGTCAGCGTTTCGTACACCTCGCCGGGCTCCATGCCGTTTATCACGCTCGGCGCTTTGTTCCTGTCGCTGGAGAATACGCGCAGCACGCTGCCGGCGCCGCCGTTGTAGGCGGTAATAACGGCATAGCGGCGGGACGTCGCGTTGCTAATTCCGCCCAGATAGCTGTTTTGCAGAATGGACAGATAGGCCGTGCCTGCGTCAATGTTATTCGCCGGGTCAAACAGGTAGCTGCGGCTCGGCTGGCCGGATTTACCCTGCATCTTGAAGACGTCTTTGCCCGCCGTGTGCTGCATGACCTGCATGAGGCCAATTGCGTCGGAACGGCTGACCGCGTATGGGTTGAAGCTGGATTCCGTCTGCATGATAGCCAGAATCAGCGACTCCTCCACGTTATACTTACGGGCCGCCTGTCGCACCAGCGGCAGATACTTATGCGCCCGCTTGTCGAGGTGGTTTGACACCAGCGGAATATTTACCGACCAGATGACCTTAAGCCCTGAGGTGCGTCGCTGCAGTTTGTTCTGAATCAGGTAATCGGCAAAGCGGCTTGCGCGCCATTCCCAGCGAATGGTGTTTCCGTCTGAGTCGAGCACCTGGCCATACAGGAATGGTTCTTTACTGAGCTGGATGTCGTTGGCGTCCGAATAAAGGTCGGTGCTTTGCGGATCTTCGCCCATCAGCAGCGTGGTAATGATGGCCTGCCGCAGGCTGGCCTGCGGATCGGCGTTAAGCGTCTCGATGGTGATGACGCCGGCGTCAAAGTTGATGTGGCTACGCGTCTGGTACTGGTCCGTATATTTCACGTAGTCCTTGGGGCCGGCGATAAGAACTTCACTCCTGCCCCAGATATTTTCGACGTTATGGGCGAACTGGCCCATCAGGATGTCGAAGCCGTTCGTATCTTTCACGTAACGATCGTCGTCGACGGGCTTTTTTGAACCGCCGCCGCATGAGAACAGCAGCGGCGTAATCAGCAGTAGGGCACAGGTTTTCTTTATATTTAGCATGGTTGGTTGACGTTATTGGTTTGAATGAGACGGTGCGCTATTCGCTCGGCGGCGTATAGCCTTCAATGTGAACGTCTTTACCTTCAAACAGAAAATTCACCATCTCCTGCTCAAGCAGCTTGCGGTGCTCGGGATCCATCATGTTGAGCTTTTTCTCATTGATAAGCATGGTCTGCTTGGTCATCCACTGTGACCATGCCTCTTTGGATATTTCATTGAAAATTCGCTTGCCTAACTCACCGGGATAAAGCTGAAAATCCTGCCCATCGGCCTCTTTTTGTAGGTAGGTGCAAAAAATGGTTCTGCTCATGCTTTATCCTCAAGTTAGTTGCTCAAATGGCTTAGCTGGTGGAGTAACCGTTCCACCGGTGCGGCGAGGCCGACCTGCGGGGGATTTGCCAAATCGTACCAAATGCCGGGCTTTTCTTCACGGCAGGCGTTGTTTGAATCTACGTCTTCCAGCAGCATCGGTACGATATCTAAATGGAAGTGGCTAAACGTATGGCGAAACGCGGTCAACTGCTGCAACGTCGTTGAGCTCAGCTTCTGCTGCGCCAGCCATGCATCAAGCTCATCGCGTTCGCTAAACTGCGGGAAACAGTAAAGCCCGCCCCAAAGGCCGACGGCTGGCCTTTTCTCCAGCCAGACTTTACCACCGTTCTTAAGTAACACAAACCAGGCGTTTCTTTCCGGGATCTGCTTTTTAGGCTTTTTGCCCGGGTAGTCCGCAAAGCTTTGGTTGGCATAGGCGATACAGCCAGCGTTTAGCGGGCAGAGCTCGCACTTGGGGCGTGAGCGAGTACACACCATTGCGCCCAGGTCCATCATCGCCTGGTTGAACTGCGCGACGCCTTGCGCCGGCGTCACTTCATCACTCAGTTCCCACAGCCGGTTTTCCACCTCTTTCTTTCCGGGCCAGCCGCTAACGGCGTAGCAGCGGGCGATGACTCGCTTTACGTTGCCGTCAAGAATGGGGTAGCGCTGGTTAAGAGAAAGCGACAGAATGGCGCCCGCCGTGGAACGGCCAACGCCGGGAAGGTCGTGTACGGTGTCAAAATCGGTTGGGAAAAGCCCCTGATGCTGCGCTGCAATCTGCTGCGCAGCCTTATGGAGATTACGGGCCCTTGCGTAGTAGCCCAGCCCGGTCCACAGGTGCAGCACTTCATCTATCGGCGCTGCCGCCAGAGAGGAAACGTCGGGAAAGCGCGCGATAAAGCGCTGGAAGTAGGGAATAACGGTGGCGACCTGCGTCTGCTGAAGCATCACTTCGGACAGCCAGACGTGATAAGGCGTTTTTTCAATTTGCCAGGGAAGGGTCTTACGGCCGAATTTCTGATACCAGTCCAGAACCGCCTGTGCAAATACCTTTGCTTGTAGCATGAATTAAGTGAAATTCCCAAGATGTAAAAGATGCCGAGATTCCAGCACAGACGGCGACTACAGTCAAACCGCAGCCTAGCGTTTTATTGCAAGAGAGCGATAAGCGAAAGGTGCTTTTTACCGTTCGACGTTTTGGCCGGTGAGAGAATTTGCTATCATGCGCTGGAATGCTTTATCTCCGTGAATAATGTGCGGACGGCTCATGCCGTCCGCGTAAACAGAGCTTTTTATGATTAATGACGTAATTTCTCCCGAGTTTAATGAAGACGGTCGCGCCATTCGCCGTATTCGCAGCTTTGTGCGCCGCCAGGGGCGGTTGACGAAGGGACAGCAGTTCGCGCTGGACAACTACTGGCCGACGATGGGGGTTGAATTCGAACCTCAGGCGCTGGACTTCACCGCGCTGTTTGGGCGCGAGGCGCCCGTAACGCTGGAGATCGGCTTCGGCATGGGCATGTCGCTGGTTAAAATGGCGCAGGAAAGCCCGGAGCAGAACTTTCTCGGCATCGAGGTTCACAGTCCGGGCGTCGGAGCCTGTCTGTCGGCAGCGCATGAGGCCGAGCTTTCTAATCTGCGGGTAATGTGTCACGATGCGGTCGAAGTGCTGGAGAAAATGATCCCAGACGCGTCGTTAAGCCGGGTGTTGCTGTTTTTCCCTGACCCGTGGCACAAGGCCAGGCACCATAAGCGGCGCATTTTGCAAACGCCGTTCGCGATGGCGATTTTGAAAAAGCTGAAGGTTGGGGGCGTTTTCCACATGGCCACCGACTGGGAAAACTATGCAGAACACATGCTGGAAGTGATGAACGCGCTTCCGGCCTATCGAAATCTGTCAGTAGACGGTACGTATGTGCCGCGTCCGGATTCTCGCCCACTGACGAAGTTTGAGCTTCGCGGGCAGCGTTTAGGTCACGGCGTATGGGATTTGATGTTTGAGAGGATTGAATAATGGGATATCAGCGTAGTCGCCGTTTGCGTAAAAAAATGCGTATCGACGAGTTTCAGGAAATTGGCTTTATCGTTACCTGGTCGTTTCCTGAAGGAACGGCTATCGAGCAGGTTGACGCTACTATCGACCAGTTCATTCAGGACGTATTTGAAGCGCACGACCTGTCGTTTGAAGGCGGCGGCTATCTGCAGTGGGAAGGGCTGGTTTGCCTGCAGAAGATCGGCAAGTGCACCGAAGAGCATCGCGGTCTGGTCAGCAACTGGCTGGAAGACAAAGGCATGCTGGACGTTCGCGTAGGCGAACTGATGGACATCAACTACTTTGACGTAGAATAAGCCGCGCTTCGCCTTCGGTTAATGTTATGTAAATTTCGCCCGGTTCTTTACCGGGCGTGTTATTTTCAGGCAAAAGGCTGTGTCCCGCAATTGTACACGGATGGCGTTGGCGGTCATTTTTACGCAGAACAAGGCGCGAGTGGCGAGGTTTGGCGGGCCAAATAAGCCGCGAGTAACGCAGTGCTGCGTAAAAATGGCCCCAGCCCTTCGGGACGCGTGCTAAAAACACGTACTCTGCGTTGTCGCACTTGGGCATAGGCCCACTATGCCCTGCGCGCTCCGCCTTGATTACGTGTTTTTGGCTCAGCGTCGCCACCGCGGACAATTGCGGGACACAGCCTACTAGCGCGACAGGCCACTGGTCCGAGTCGGCGCATTGACTGCAGACAAGAACGTTGAGGAATGACTATGTTACGAAAAACCGGCGCGGCGCTGCTGCTGTTAGCCGCCGCTCAGGCGCAGGCGGCCTACACGTGCCCGGCCCAGCCGCAAGATGACATTATCATCAGTGCGCAAACGGTAGAGATCGTCGGCGCCAGCGGAAATCTGGTGATTGATAAAAGCGGCAGCGTGACGAGAAACGGGCAGCAGCTTTCGCTGTCTGACGCTGCGCGAAATCAGGCCGTTGCGCTGCAAAAGGGGATCCGCACCGATTTCCCCTATATTAACGACGGCGTCCGTTCCCGTCTGGCCGTTGCCCAAAACGCGCTGGACGGCATTATCGTTAAGCAACTGGGAAAAGAAAGCAACGTACGTAACCGCCTCACGACCTTGACCGCCGATTTAACTAAAGAGATGGAGAAGGTGCTGGAGCCCCGTAAGGACGGCTTTGCGTTCCACCATCAGGCGCTTGGTCAGGTGGAGTCTAACAGCCGTACCGTTGTACAAAGCGCTCTGGGCGGCGTTTTGCAGGACAGCATTAACGAGCTGGGCGTTCAGGCAGTTGCCAAGGGCGGTAAGTCAGGCAATCCGCTACAGGCGGTGCTGGGCAGCTTAGGCGGCGTTCAGCAGGAAATTAAAGACGAGTGGAAAAAGCAGGAGAAGGACTTTGAGCAGTTTGGCAAAGACGCCTGTTCTCGCCTGAGTTCGTTGGACAGTCAGCGAGCAGCGCTAATTAAGGCGCTTCCGCAGTAAGTTTTCTTGCTAAAGGCCGGGCGTTTTAAAAACGGCCCGGTCTTTACGTTTATAGAAACAGCTCCAGCAGCGAATTTAGAAACAACTTTCCTTTCTCCGTCACCTGCCATTCGGTGTCTGATTCCGTAATGTAGCCCGCCTCCAGCGCCCGATCGATATTGGGTCGTATGATGCTTTCCGATAGTCCGGTTAGCTGACCAAACTGTTCGCGCGGGCAGGGTTCCAGCAGCCGGAAGCGGTTCATGAAGAACTCAAAGGGGCGATCCTGCGGCTCAACGTCGTTCTGTCCGTCAAGGTATCGCCCCTCCATGTAGCCGCGAGGGTGGCGAGTTTTCACCGTTCTGACGATGCGCCCATCGCTCAGGCTGACTTTTCCATGTGCGCCGCAGCCAATACCCAGATAGTCACCGAAGCGCCAGTAGTTCAGATTATGGTGGCAGCGGTAGCCGGGCTTTGCGTAAGCGGACGTTTCATACTGCACGTAGCCTGCAGCACAAAGCAGCTCATGCCCCTGCTGATAGATATCCCACAGCGCGTCGTCGTCCGGAAGCACCGGCGGGCGAGAGCCAAACAGGGTATTAGGTTCAATCGTTAGCTGATACCACGACAGGTGCGGCGGCTCAAGTTCAACGGCCTGCCGCAGATCGTCCAGCGCCTGCTGCGGCGTTTGGTTAGGCAGGCCGTGCATCAGATCCAGATTAAAGCTTAAAAGCCCCAGCCTCTTGGCCAGACGAGCCGCCTCTTTCGCTTCCTGCGGACCGTGGATCCGCCCTAGCCTTTGCAGCTTCTCTGCGCTAAAGCTTTGTACGCCGATAGAGATGCGGTTAATTCCCGCCGCCTGATAGGCCTCAAAGCGGGCGGCTTCAACGGTGCCGGGGTTTGCTTCCATGGTGACTTCGGCGCCGGGCAGAAGGCAAAGCCTCTGGCGAACGCCGTCCATCAGGCTGTGCATCGCTTCGGCGCTCAGCAGGCTCGGCGTGCCGCCGCCGATAAAAATTGAGCTGACGGGCCTTTGTGGCGCGAGCCGCAGCGATTGGTCGAGATCTGCCAACAGGTGGGAGACATAGGCCTCGTGGGGCACTTCTTCCTTAAGCGCGTGGGAGTTGAAGTCGCAGTAGGGACACTTCTGCACGCACCAGGGAATGTGAATATAGAGGCTTAGCGGCGGCAAATTAAGCATTGCGCAGGGCGTCCAGCAGCATGTTCAGCGCCTGACCGCGGTGAGAGATCTGGCTTTTATGTTCGCGGCTCAGCTCGGCGGCCGTGCAGCCCAGTTCCGGAACGTAAAAAATAGGGTCGTAGCCAAAGCCGCCTTCCCCCGCCGGGCTAAACAGAACCTCGCCGGGCCAGCTGGCGTGAAAGACCAGCGGGATAGGATCCTGCGCGTGGCGCATATAGACCAACACGCAGTGGAACTGCGCCTGACGCTGGCCTTCCGGAACGTCTTTAAGCGTCTCCAGCAGCTTGTTGAGATTTTCCTCGTCGCTCGCATCGACGCCCGCATAGCGCGCTGAGTAAATACCTGGCGCACCGCCGATGGCGTCAACCGCAATGCCAGAATCGTCGGCAATAGCAGGAAGGCCGGTGATCTGGGCCGCGTGCCGCGCCTTAATGATTGCGTTCTCGATGAAGGTTAATCCGGTCTCTTCAGCGGAATCTACACCGAGGGAGGTTTGGGCGACGACTTCAAAGCCAAAGTCGCCCAAAAGGTTAGCCAGTTCACGGACTTTACCGGGATTTCCGGTCGCAAGAACAACTTTCTGCATGAGAGATTCACCTGTGGTAGTCGATGAAGGATAGATTGGGCGATTTAACCGCCGCTTAATGCGGCGCGCGCGCCACTGCATTTTTTCGCGCTATAGCATACCTTAAACCGCCTCGGGGGGCGGAAGATTTTATAAGCGAATACCTCTGCTTTTAGCGGAAATATCTGCTTGTATATTAAAATGAAATGTTACATATGTGTTATAATAAGACAATAAATGTATGGGCTGAGTGGTAAGGCACTATGATTAAAAAGAGAAGAACTCGGTTCAAATGGCTCGTTTGGGGGGGGATGTCGCTGAGTTTTGCCGTTATCTCGTTGGTCACGCTTTGGGGATGGCGTTACGCGCATTCTGACGAGCTTTGGAATATTGTAAGCCAAGAATGCATCCCTTTGACCAAAGTGCATCAGCGCCCTAACGTATCCTGCGTGAGCGTTGTATTGATGCCGGACGAACGGCGAGGATATGCCGTTTTTAAAGATCGTAATGGCCCTTTGCATTTTTTGTTAATTCCGACGGCAAAAATCGAAGGGATTGAAAATTCGATTTTGCAGCAGCCGGATACCACTGACTATTTCCTTAAGGCCTGGCAGTCACGAGGCTATCTCGCTCAGGCTTCCGATCGGCCTGTGGCGCGCAATATGGTTTCACTGACGGTCAACTCTGCCTATGCGCGCAGCCAGGAGCAACTGCATATTCACATTGCCTGCATCAAGCCTGAGATTAAAGCGCAGCTGGACAGTCAGATGGGGCGTTTTAGCGAGCGCTGGTCTCCGGTCGAATACGGCATTAACGGACGCCACTATCTGGCCAGAACGCTAACCGAAACGCAGTTTCGCGAAATGAGCCTGTTTCGCCGGGTGGCGAAGGAGCTACCTGACGCCGCTGGCAATATGGACAAGTACGGTATTGCGCTGGTGGCGTATAACGATATTGATAATCGGCCAATGTACTTACTGATGGCGAACCGTTTGGATATTTTGGCGCTTAATCCCGGCTATACCGGAGATATTCAGGACTATCAGTGCGATTTGTTGAAGACAACGAGGGTATTAAGCTAGGGGCGCACGAAAGCGAACGGCCGCCCTGTTGTTCAACGGCCTGATTTATCAGGCCGTTTGGTCTAACAGAAGGGCAACTTCTTCCGGTATCTGCTGCGGCTCGCAAATCCTCACCTGCTTATGGCGCCCCAAGTCTCCTTTTTCGATCTCAACCGCACCCTTCGGCACGCGAAACTGCTTGGCGAGAAACTTGATGAGGTGGGCGTTTGCCTGGCCGTCGACCGGCGGCGCGGTGATGGCGACCTTTAGCTCTTCGCCGTGCAGGCCGACTATCTGATCGCGGCTGGCCTTCGGCTGAATATAAAGCCGGAGCACGATGGCTCCGGGCTGTTGTTCTACCGCGCTCACGACAGTATAAGGGCCAAAATGTCCGCTTTGAGATAGTTCAGGGCGAACAGAATAAGCATCAGGATCATCGGCGACAGGTCGATCCCGCCCATCGACGGCAGCAGGCGGCGGATGGGGTAGAGCAGGGGTTCAGTTAGCTGAATTAACAGCTGATCGACCGGATTACGCCCCTGGCTTATCCAGCTCATCAGCGCGCGGATAATGACAATCCAAAATACCAGTTTCCCGGCGGCGGTCAGAAGCTCCAGCAGAGACAGCGGCAGGTAAATCGGGAAAAACAGCACCACGCCGTT
This sequence comes from Leminorella grimontii, assembly GCF_039789245.1. Lineage (NCBI taxonomy): Bacteria > Pseudomonadati > Pseudomonadota > Gammaproteobacteria > Enterobacterales > Budviciaceae > Leminorella > Leminorella grimontii. The sequence goes on from NZ_CP146357.1 coordinate 605,941, forward strand.
AAGAAGCCACAGTCCGGCCACATATTTCACCAAAATCAGCAGATAGGCGAACAGAACCGAAGCGGTATCTATTGGCCCAATCGACGGAATAATACGGCGCAGAGGGCCGATTACCGGCTGAGTGATTTTGACGACAAACTGAGAGAAAGGGTTATAGAAGTCGGCTCTCGCCCACTGCATCCATACCCGAAGCAGCAGTACGGAAACGTAGAGGTCGAGGACGGTAAAAATAACAAACGATAAAAATTGCATGTATAGCCCTTGTTTATTACTCGTGCGAAGGCGTTAAGAAACTTCCGTTCAGCATATAGTAAAATGGGGAAAAATGGCAGTTGCTCCCCAAGCGGATGCCTAAAGCGACTTTTCCATTTCCACCGCACGCGCAATGGCCGCCTGCATCGCTCTGGCGACGGTATCCGACAGCCCGCTTTCATTAAACACTCGCAGCGCTTCGGCAGTCGTTCCGCCCTTAGACGTGACCTGCTGGCGAAGGGTGGCTATATCCAACCGTGGATTTTCGGCAACCATATGCGCTGCGCCGAGCGCCGCCTGTTGAACCAGTAGGCGAGCAGTCTGTGGAGAAAACCCAAGCCGCTCGCTTTCTTGCTGCATAGCTTCCATAAACAGGAAAAAGTAGGCCGGCGCGCTTCCCGCTGCGGCGATAACACCGTTGATTCCCTCTTCGTCATCGACCCAGCAGACCTCGCCGACGGCCTTCATCAGCCCTTCAGTATATTCTCTGTCTTCACCGCGAACCCGCGCCGGCGCGAATAGTCCGCTCATGCCGAGGCCAATCAGAGACGGCGTATTGGGCATGATGCGCACGATGTTGACGTCTCCCAGCAGCTGGCGAAAGCGTTCGACGCTGACGCCTGCGGCGATAGACAAAATAAGCTTGTTGCTCAGATCCAGCTGCTTTAGCGGTTCGCACACGTCGGCCATCATCTGCGGCTTGACGGCCAAAACGATAACCTCTGCCTGACGAGCGCTGGCCAGATTATCGTTGCTACAGTTGATGCCGAAGTCGGCGTGCAGCGGCCCATCCTGCTTCATGGACGGCGAAGCGGCGGTAATAAGGTGGGCGGGATAGCCGTTTTTAACCAGGCCGGTGATAATCGCCTTTGCCATATTTCCTGCGCCGATAAAGGCGATGTGACGATGTTGCATAGTTAACCCCGCGTAGTTTGAATATAAAAATAAGGTCGTTAGCGATAGTCGCGAGCGCCGAAGACGGCCGTTCCGATGCGCACCATGGTGCTGCCCGCGCGGATAGCCGCCGTCATGTCGTCGCTCATCCCCATTGATAGCGTATCCACCTGAGGGTAGCTTTTTCGTAGCTGATTAAACGCGTCGGTCATGAGTTTAAACGTAGCCAGCTGACGTTCTGGGGAGGTTTCTACCGCAGGAATAGTCATAAGCCCGCGCAGCCTGAGTCGAGGAAGCGCCTGGATTTGCGCCGCCAGTTCCGGCAGTTCGGCGAGGGAAATGCCAGACTTGCTTTGTTCATCGCTAATGTTGATTTGAATCAGAATGTTGAGCGGCGCCATGCTTTCCGGGCGCTGTTCATTCAGGCGACGAGCGGTTTTCTCCCGATCGAGGGTGTGCATCCAATGGAAATGTTCCGCTACTGAACGGGTTTTGTTGGACTGTAAAGGCCCGATGAAGTGCCATTCAAGAGCGTCTCCATAGGGCGTTCCGGCAAAGTGCTGGATTTTTTCTACGCCTTCCTGCACGTAGTTTTCGCCAAAGCGCGTTTGCCCGGCGTCAATCGCTTCTTGAATCGCGCTCACGGGTTTGGTTTTACTGACGGCAAGAAGCTGAACTTCTTTTGGATCTCGCCCGCATTCTTGCGCACACTGAGTGATTCTTTGCCTTACGCTTTCAAGGTTTTCGCTGATAGTAGTCATGGGTTTGCTTAGAGAATCAATGATGAATATTTACCAACTGTTAGACCATAGTGTAAAGCAAAACGCGTCCGATCTGCACCTTTGCGCCGGGCATTTGCCCGTAGCGCGCGTGAATGGGGATTTACGCGTGTTGGAGGAAGAACCTCTGGAGCCGGAGGCGCTTTCTTCGGCGCTGATGGCGCTGCTAAACGCCGAGCAGCAGCGGCGTTTCTGGTGCGACCGACAGCTGGACGTCGCGCTGAGCGTCGAGGGCGTGCGGCTGCGGGCCAACCTGTTTCTGCAATTTACGGGCGTATCGGCGGCTTTACGCATCGTGAACGACCGTACGCCCACGCTTGGCCAGCTGGGCGTTCCGCCCGCGTTGGCTTCGGCAGTGACCGAACGAGACGGCTTGATTATTGTTTGCGGCGCAACCGGCAGCGGGAAGTCCACCACTTTGGCGGCCCTGATTGGCGAAATGAACAAGAACCAGGCGCGGCATGTGATAACTCTTGAGGATCCGATAGAGTTTATCCATCGCTCGGAACAAAGCCTCGTTCAGCAAAGGGAAATCGGCGTACACGCGCAGGACTTCTCTTCCGGCCTGCTGGCAGCGCTCAGACAGGACCCGGACGTCATTTTGCTGGGCGAGCTTAGGGACGTCGCTACCCTAAAGCTGGCGCTGACGGCGGCTGAAACAGGCCATCTGGTGTTGGCGACGCTGCATACGCGTTCGGCGGCCATGGCGGTAGAACGCATTGTGGACGCGTTTCCCGCCGGCGATAAGCGGTTCGTCAGCTTTCAGTTGGCCAATGCGCTGAAGGTCGTCGCCTGCCAGCGCCTGTTGCCGGGGCGCGAAGGGGGAAGGGTTGCCGCCTATGAGGTGTTGGTTAACACGCCCGCCGTCGCGAACCTTATTCGTGAAGAAAAATGCCACCAGATAGGCACGCAGATGCAAACCGGATCCGCCTTCGGTATGCAGACGATGGAACAATGCATGACGAGACTGAGAGCAGCAGGTATGATTAGCGGCTAACGCCTCGTTAATGACTGAAAACAGAAGGAAACAAAGGCCGTGAAAGCGCTTAAAAGCATCCTATTATTAATCGTTCTGGCCGCTGCCGGCGCGGGCGGTTACTGGTACTACACTCATCAGCTGCCGACCTACGGCTCTGAGGGTACCTTTGAAATCACCGTTGGGCTATTGGATCCGAAAACCCAGCAGGCAATGCCCAAGACGCCGTTTTATCTGGTAGTGATTAAAGAGGGCGAAACCGACCCCGCCTTTAAAAATCCGCTGTTTGGCGTAACGGACGAGCAGGGGCGCGCGGCGAAGATCGTCAGCAAAACTCAGCTTGGCGCGAACGACTACGTGCTGGTGGAGAAGGTAGGGCAGGGCGAATACGGTAAATATTTTGCTCTGTTGGGAAGCGGGAACACCATTCCGCTGCCTAACACGCAGTACACTATTACCGGCTGCGGCGACGTTCCTGAATATAAGGGAACCTCGAATCGCCAAGGGTATACGGTTTACTATTCGGCGACTCAGGCCTGCAATATTAAGATGAGCATCGATTGGCGAAATACGCTGGACGGGCTGCTTAAGTAATACCGACCGTCAGTCGGCGGCCAATGTGCGTTAAGCCGCTGGCCGTCATGACGGGTTTTGTTCGAACCAGCTTTCCAGAATAACGACCGCGGAAGCGGCGTCTACGCTGCCCTTATCCAGCGCACGATATCCACCCCTGTCGAACAGGCCTGATTTGGCCTCTACGGTAGACAGCCGCTCGTCGTGCAGAACGACCTGTACGCCGAATCGACCGTGCAGGCGGTTTGCGAATTTTTTCGCCTGTGCGGTAACGGGCTGTTCCGTTCCGTCCATGTTTAGCGGCAGGCCGACGACGACCAGATCCGGCTGCCACTCCTTGAGCATCTTTTCAATCGGTTGCCAGTCAGGCGTGCCGTCCTTTGCCTTAAATGACGCCAGCGGGCGCGCCGTCCCCGTCACTTCCTGACCGATGGCGGCGCCGATGCTCCGGGTTCCGAAGTCAAATGCGATAACGGTGCGGCTGGCCATCAGGCGTGCCCTGCCTGGGTGGCGATGGTGTGGATATTGACGCCAAGCTTTTTGGCCGCCGTTTGCCAACGCTGGCTGATTGGGGTACGAAACAGGATCTGGCTGTCGGCCTCAACGGTCAGCCAGCTGTTTTCCAAAAGCTCTTTTTCTAACTGACCTCCCTCCCATCCGGAATAGCCCAGAGCAACCAGCGTTTCCAGCGGTTGAGAGGCAGTTCCCAGCGTTTCAAGGACGTCTTTTGACGAGGTGATCATCACGTCGTCGCAGATCTGAATGCTTGAAGCGAATCCAAGCTTCGGGGTATGCAATATAAAGCCGCGATCGTCCGCCAGAGGCCCTCCGTCCAGCACGGGGCTGTCCAGATGCGTCATCGAGACCTTGGGAACCGGATCGATGTCTAACCGAGAGAGCACTTCCTGAACGGTAAGCTTGCCGAGCGGCTTATTGATAACTAACCCCATGGCGCCGTTTCGGTTGTGTTCACAGATGTAAACAACCGAGTGAGCGAAGCGGGGGTCTTCCAGCCCGGGCATGGCGATAAGAAAATGATGCTGTAAGTTCATGGCATAACCGTTAAAAAGAGAATGGGATAACTGGCCGTTATCCCAAGTGGCGTATTTTACGACGGCGATGGGCCTTTCGCCAAGGGTCTATACCGAAAAGGCCAAGCGTTTATGAAGCAATGCGGCGTTCGATGGCATCCATCAGCATGCCCGTGATGGAGACGTCCGGGAATGCGGCTTCGATTTCGCGAATGCAGGTAGGGCTGGTGACGTTGATTTCCGTCAACCTGTCGCCGATGATATCGAGCCCGACAAAGATAAGCCCTTTCTCTTTAAGCACCGGCGCGACGCTGCGGGCTATCCGCCAGTCGCTCTCGCTTAAAGGCCTTGCCTCACCGCGGCCGCCGGCCGCCAGGTTGCCGCGCGTTTCTCCCTGTTTCGGAATGCGGGCCAGGCAGTAGGGTACCGGCTCGCCGTCGACAACCAGCACTCGCTTGTCGCCGTCGACGATTTGCGGAAGGAAGTTTTGCGCCATGCAGTATTGGCTGCCCAGGTTGGTCAAGGTCTCAATGATGACCGACAGGTTGGGGTCGTCCTGCTTGACGCGGAAAATGGAAGAGCCGCCCATGCCGTCCAGCGGTTTTAAGATAATGTCGCCGTGCTGGTCGTAAAACTGACGGATGAGGTCCTTGCTGCGGGTCACCAGCGTCGAAGGCGTTACCTCTGGGAACCAGGCGGTGAACAGCTTCTCGTTACAGTCGCGCAGGCTCTGAGGCTTGTTGACGATAAGCGTGCCTTTCGCCTCCGCGCGCTCAAGGATATAGGTCGCGTAGATAAACTCGGTATCGAACGGCGGATCTTTACGCATCAGGATGACGTCAAGAGAGTCCAGCGCGATGTCCTGTTCACTTTTAAAATCAAACCAGCTGTCGTAGTCGTACTGAACGTGAAGCAGGCGGGTTCGGGCACGGGCTTCACCCGTTTGCAGATAGAGATCGTTCATCTCCATATAGTGCAGTTCCCAGCCGCGCTTTTGGGCCTCTTGCAGCATGGCGAAGCTTGAATCTTTCTTGATGTTGATGGAAGAAATAGGATCCATCACGATACCGAGTTTGATCATGTTTATCTCCGTTAACCCAGATCGCCGAAGCGAACCTGTAGTGCGGCAATCGCGGTCAGCGCGGCAGTTTCCGTACGCAAAACCCGAGGGCCAAGTAGAATATCAGTAAAGCCGTAGCGCGCCGTCATGTCGATTTCGTCCTGAGACAGGCCGCCTTCGGGGCCGATGAGCAGGCGAATATCGCTGATTGGCTGGGAAAGCGTATTGATGCTCTGGCGCGCGCGCGGGTGTAAGTTTAGCTTCAGACCGTCGCCTGGCTGGGCGCACCAGCTTTCCAGCGTTTCAACGTCGTAAATTTCCGGAATACGGTTACGCCCGCACTGTTCGCAGGCGGCGATGACGATTTTTCGCCATTGCTGGACCTTCTTTTCCAGTCGCTCTTTTTCCAGGCGCACGCCGCAGCGTTCGGAAATCAGCGGCGTAATGGCATTCACGCCAAGCTCCACGGACTTCTGAATAGTGAACTCCATTTTTTCGCCGCGCGAAATCACCTGCCCGAGGTGAAGATTGAGCGGCGACTCGTGGGAGTCTGGCTGGCAATCGATTATGCGGACGTTGACCTGCTTTTTGTCGGCCTGAACGATCTCGGCGTCAAAGACGTAGTTACTGCCGTCAAACAGGCAAAGGCGCTGGCCCGGCTGCATGCGCAGAACGCGGCCGACGTGGTTGGCCGCCTCGTCGCTAAGCGCCAGTGATTCAGTAACAGACAGTGGCTGTGGATGATAGATGCGGGGTGCTCGCATAGCGTTTCTGGTTTTCCTATAGATCGTTATTTTTATCATGTTTCCGACTTTTTAGGTCAGAAACATTAATAGTATATATCAATCGGATGAGTGAGTTTGCCGCTGATGGTTATTAATTCAATAGGCAACAAGACGACGTCATGTAAATGACAGAGCCTAAGCCTAGGGCGAGCGCGTTGCAACTGTACTCATCCAATTCGGTCAGTCGTCTTCTATCGGCCTTAGCAGCGAGCCGCACTTTTTACAGCGGTACTCGCTCTCTTTTCGCACTATCTTATTGTGCCTGCGAACCGTTAACCGGTGGAGCTGACAGCTGCACCGATACTCGAAGGTTTCCCCCTGCACGGAGGCAACGTCAAAGGCGTGCGTTCTGGCGGCGGGAACGCCAAGCACCTCTTCCATCATCCAGCGCCACTGCGGGCCATGGGGAGACACGCGGCCAAACTGCCGATATACCAGAAGATGGGCCAGCTCGTGGGGAACGACGTCATCGATGAAGGGCTGCCCGTTTTCCGTCAGCAGGACGGCGTTTAGCCGAATTTCCCACTGTGAAAGATGGGCCGTTCCGGCGGTGGTTCCCCGCTGGCGATAGCTGACTTTAGGTTCTGGATAACTGGAGCCCAGATGCGCGTTGGCTTTGGCCAGCGCCTGCCTGAGGCTGTGCATGACGGCCTGCTGAGTTGCGATTGGAATTCGAAGAGTGCTCATTGGGGTAGCATAGTGTCAGGAAGGCGCGCAGACAATAGAAAAGGCCTGAAGGAGCATCCTTTCAGGCCTTGTGATAATAGAACGTCTGGCTTACTTCAGGCCGGCCGCATCGCGAAGTGCTGCGGCGCGATCCGTTTTCTCCCACGGGAACTGCTCGCGGCCAAAGTGGCCGTAGGCGGCAGTTTCTTTATAGATGGGCTTAATCAGGTCCAGCATTTTGATAAGGCCGTACGGACGCAGGTCGAAGTGTTCGCGAACCAGCTTGGTTAGGCGGTCGTGAGCAATTTTCTCCGTGCCGAAAGTCTCCAGCATGATGGACGTCGGCTCAGCGACGCCGATAGCGTAGGAAACCTGAATTTCGCAGCGCTCAGCCAGGCCGGCGGCAACGATGTTTTTTGCAACATAGCGTGCCGCATAGGCCGCAGAACGGTCAACCTTAGACGGATCCTTACCGGAGAATGCGCCGCCGCCGTGGCGAGCCGCGCCGCCGTAGGTATCGACGATGATCTTACGGCCCGTCAGGCCGCAGTCGCCCATTGGGCCGCCGATGACGAAGCGCCCGGTTGGGTTGATGAAGTATTTCGTGTTCCCGGTTAGCCACTCGGCGGGAAGTACCGGCTTGACGATCTCTTCCATTACCGCTTCTCGCAGCGTTTTCTGGTCGATATGTTCAGCGTGCTGGGTAGACAGAACGACGGCGTCGATGCCGGTAATTTGCCCATTATCGTACTGGAAGGTCACCTGGCTTTTTGCGTCCGGGCGCAGCCACGGCAGCGTGCCGTTTTTACGAACCAGCGCTTGGCGCTCCATCAGGCGGTGGGCGTAGGTGATCGGTGCGGGCATCAGCACTTCGGTTTCGTTGGTCGCATAGCCGAACATGATGCCCTGATCGCCAGCGCCCTGCTCAAGCGGATCGCTGCGGTCAACGCCCTGATTGATGTCTGGAGACTGTTTGCCGATAGCGCTCAGCACGGCGCAAGAGTTGGCATCAAAGCCCATATCAGAGTGGGTGTAGCCAATATCGCAAACGGTGCGGCGGGTCAGCTCTTCAATATCAACCCAGGCAGAAGTAGTGATTTCACCACCGACCAGCACCATGCCGGTTTTGATATAGGTTTCACAGGCAACGCGAGCTTTGGGGTCCTGTTCAAGGATGGCGTCGAGCACGGCGTCGGAAATTTGGTCAGCAATTTTGTCCGGATGACCTTCAGATACGGATTCGGAAGTAAACAGGTGTTGAGCCATTTCTTCTTTTACCTCTAGAACGATTTAAATTCGGTGCGATGCAAAGGCTCAGAGGGTAAACACCAGAGAAGAGCCATCGATACGTGCATCGGTTAATCAGTATAGACGGATTAACTTCTGGATGGCTATTCTAAGGTTCAACGGGACTGATTACCAGTTATTTTTTATATGAAATTATATAACTTTATGTAATTAAAGAATGTTTCTTAAAATCATCCAGGTTGGAACTGCGGGCGCAGAACAATATGAAATCCTGTCATAATTGTCTATTCTTAGGCGGTCCGCAGCGCCTTTCTTTTCTCTTTGATACATTGCGTGCTTGTACTGACCGATGGAGTAAACTAGGCGTTTATACCCGTCATACTTCAAGCCACAGGGGCGTTGGCTGCACTCGTTATTCGGTCCATTTATATGGGCCTCACCTCTAACGAGGCCGCCGCAAGCGCTGCTCAAAACGCTATTGGCGTTTTGTCCTGCAACTCGAATTATTTAGGGTATAAGAGGGCACCATTGACCAAAACCGACCCCGTAATGGCGATAAGATCGGGAATCACTTTTTGTTTTTGATGTGGGAACACCGCCTAGGCCCGTTCCCGGTACTCAAGAGGTTTTGCTGTGATGACAAACTCGCTGGCGAGTAAGATGATGCGTACCTATAACGTAGCCCACTGGGGCGGCGGCTACTACGGCGTAAACGATCGGGGGCACATCACCGTGTGTCCGGATCCCGATACGCCGCAGGGGCGGGTAGATCTGGCTACGTTAGTTCAAGAAATGCAGGATAAAGGGCAGCGCTTGCCTTCTCTGTTTTGCTTTCCTCAAATACTTCAGCATCGCCTGCGTTCAATCAACGCGGCGTTTAAAAGAGCGCGGGAGTCGTTTGGCTACGAGGGCAATTATTTTCTGGTGTACCCCATTAAGGTCAATCAGCATCGCCGGGTTATCGAAGCGCTGATTCAGTCCGGCGAGCCGCTGGGGCTGGAGGCTGGTTCCAAAGCCGAGCTGATGGCGGTGCTGGGGCACGCAGGGTTTACTCGTTCGGTCATTGTCTGCAACGGTTATAAGGACCGCGAATACATTCGCCTGGCGCTGATGGGCGAGAAGCTGGGCCATAAAGTTTATCTGGTCATTGAAAAAATGACGGAGATAAAGATGGTGTTGGAAGAGGCCAAGCGCCTTGACGTCGTTCCTCGGCTCGGCGTGCGTGCTCGCCTGGCTTCTCAGGGGTCCGGCAAGTGGCAGGCCAGCGGCGGCGACAAGTCAAAGTTTGGCCTGTCTGCCTCTCAGGTGCTGTCGCTGGTGGAAACCTTGCGCAAAGAAGACCGTTTGGACAGCCTGCAGCTGCTGCATTTTCACCTCGGCTCACAGCTTTCCAACATTCGCGATATCGCTACCGGCGTTCGCGAATCGGCGCGTTTTTACGTTGAGCTGCATAAGCTTGGCGTCAATATCCAGTGCTTCGACGTTGGCGGCGGTCTGGGCGTGGACTACGAGGGCACCCGCTCTCAGTCCGACTGCTCGGTGAACTACGGCTTAAACGAATACGCCAACAACGTTATCTGGGGGATTGGCGACGCCTGTAACGAAAACGGGCTGCCTCATCCGACGGTGATAACCGAATCCGGCCGCGCCGTTACCGCGCACCATACGGTGCTGGTCTCTAACGTGATCGGCGTTGAGCGCAACGAGTTTATCGTACCTAAGCAGCCGGAAGAAGACGCGCCCCGCCCCTTGTGCAGCCTGTGGGACACCTGGATGGAGATGCAGGAGCCGGAAAACCGCCGCTCTTTGCGCGAATGGCTTCACGACAGCCAGCAGGATCTGAACGACGTCCATACTCAGTATGCGCACGGCATTCTGGATCTGACCCACCGCGCCTACGCCGAGCAGATGTATCTGATCATCTGTCATCAGATCCAGCAGCAGCTCGATCCCAGCAACCGCGCTCATCGACCCATTATTGATGAGCTGCACGAGCGGATGGCGGATAAGCTTTACGTTAACTTTTCTCTGTTCCAGTCCATGCCGGACGCCTGGGGCATCGATCAGCTGTTCCCCGTGCTGCCTCTGAGCGGGCTGGATAAAGATCCTGAACGCCGCGTGGTGCTTTTGGATATCACCTGCGATTCCGACGGCACGATTGACCACTATATCGACGGTGACGGTATGGCCACCACGATGCCGATGCCGCCCTATGATGCCGATAACCCGCCGCTGTTAGGGTTTTTCATGGTAGGGGCCTATCAGGAAATACTCGGCAATATGCACAACCTGTTTGGCGATACGGCGTCGGTGGACGTCTTCGTGTTTAACGACGGTTCCGTTGAGGTTCAACAGTCTGAGGACGGCAATACCGTGGCCGAAATGCTGGAATACGTTCAGCAGGATCCGAAAACGCTGATGACGCGCTACCGCGAACAGATTAAGGGCGCTCATTTAAGCCCACTGATGGAAAAACAGTTTCTGCAAGAGTTTGAGGCAGGGCTATACGGTTACACCTATTTGGAAGATGAATAAGGCGAGGCGCTTTGAGGGGGCGATCTGCGCCTTCAAAAGCCCGCTTTTATCGCTCCGGCTTCTTTTAACGAGAGAGACGCTATGAACAACACTTTGGGCAACAGGCCTGATAATTCGCTGGTTTCCAATGCTTTTGGCTTTTTACGTTTTCCGCTGAACTTCCAGCCCTATGAGAGCGACGCGCAGTGGGTGATAACCGGCGTACCGTTTGATATGGCGACGTCGGGTCGCTCCGGCGCGCGCTTTGGGCCTGCGGCTATTCGCCAGGTTTCAACCAATCTGGCCTGGGAATCTTCCCGCTGGCCGTGGAACTTCAGCCTGCGCGATCGCCTGAAAGTGGTGGACTGCGGCGACGTCGTTTTCAACTTCGGCGATGCTCAGGACATGAGCGAACGTTTGCAAAATCATGCAGAACGCCTGCTGGCCGCCGGTAAGCGGATGCTGACCTTCGGCGGCGATCACTTCGTTACGCTGCCGCTCTTGCGTGCGCACGCCAAGCATTTTGGCAAAATGGCGCTGGTGCACTTTGATGCGCATACCGATACGTATGCCAACGGCAGTAAGTTCGATCACGGCACGATGTTCTATCATGCGCCCAACGAAGGGCTCATCGATCCGAAGCGCTCCGTCCAAATCGGCATCCGCACCGAACATGAGGCGGACAACGGCTTTACCGTGCTGGACGCGGGGCAGGTTAACGATCGCAGCGTTGACGACGTGGTTGCTCAGGTGAAAAGCATCGTGGGCGACATGCCGGTATACCTGACGTTTGACATTGACTGTCTCGATCCTGCCTTTGCGCCGGGAACGGGAACGCCGGTATGCGGCGGGCTAACCTCCGATCGGGCGCTGAAGCTTTTACGCGGCCTTAAGTCGCTCAATATCGTAGGTATGGACGTGGTCGAAGTAGCGCCAGCCTATGACAGCGCCGACATTACGGCTTTAGCCGCAGCGACGGTGGCGCTGGACATGCTCTACATGCAGGCGGAAAAGCAGAAGTAATTAGTAATAGAAGCACAATCGGCCGCAAATGCGGCCGATTTTTTAGAACGTAAACGCATTATTTGGGCTGGCGGGTCTGCACGCGCACCCAGTCATCGTAGGCGTCGATAAAGGACTTCAGGAACGAACGGGTTCTGTCCGTAAGCTCGCCTTTCTCGTCAAAGATGCTGCCGGCGTTGCTGATGTAGGCTTCCGGCTGCTGCATGCAGGGAATGTTCAAAAATACCAGCGACTGGCGCAGGTGATGGTTAGCGCCGAATCCGCCGATAGCGCCCGGAGATGCGCTGACTACCGCGCCGGGTTTACCGCTCCATGCGCTTTGCCCGTAGGGGCGAGAGCCGACGTCGAGGGCGTTTTTCAACGCCGCCGGTACGGAGCGGTTGTATTCCGGCGTAACGAACAGCACCGCATCGACGGCTTTGATTTTTTCACGGAAGGCGGTATACGCCGCTGGAGGATTTCCCGCATCGATGTCTTCGCTATAAAGCGGAAGATCGCCTATCTCTACGATTTCAAGCTTGATTGACTCGGGGGCCAGCTCGGCTAAAGCAAGCGCGATTTTGCGGTTAATGGATTCTTTACGCAGGCTTCCTACCAGAACGGCAACCTTCTTCACTTGGCTCATCTTATAGCTCCTTAGCGTATTGCAAATAGTTATCCTGTTTTTTCAGACACGGTCTGAATACAGAGGATATGGTTAGTCATTACGCGGTTCGATTAACGAACCGGTGCGCAGCAAACAAAGGGATAATAAAGAGATACATAAAAGGTAGTGGTTATTAAGAAGATTGGCAACGTGTTGGATGAACAAAAAGGGCGCTTTTCCTTTGTGTCGCTTTCTCTATGTAAAATAAGAAATAAGGAGGGGGAAGGCGTTGGTGGAAAAGAGATAAAAAAATCCGGAACCTTATCGATTCCGGATTCAATGTCTTCACATTGGGCAGGGGTAATTACTTACCGCCGTCAGCCGCGATGCGAGCACGGATTGCCGCAGCGCGGTCTTTAGAACCCGGGTGAGAGCTCAGCAGGCCAGCGCTTGCGCCGCCGTCCAGTGTAGCCAGCTTGTCAAACGCAGAAGCCAGAGGTGCGGTCTTCAGGCCTTTCTTCTTCAGCAGGTCGTAAGAGAAGCCGTCAGCTTCGCTTTCCTGAGACTGAGAGAACTGAGAATTGATCAGCGCGTTTGCGAAATCCAGAACCTGCATGTCGCTCAGCGTAGCGGCAGTCTTACCGCCGTACTGCAGAGCAGCCTGGGTAGCGAACTGGGCAGCGTAAGCAACCTGGAACGCTTTCTTGGTGTGGCCCAGCTCAACGTGGCCGATTTCGTGACCCAGTACGCCGATGATTTCGTCGTCGGTCATCTTGTCCATCAGGCCGCTATAAACGCGGATACAGCCGTTAGCCATGGCCCACGCGTTGATATCGTCAGTCAGGTACACTTTGTAGTTCAGCGGCTGGCCGTTGATGTTGTTACCCAGAGCCTTGGAGATCTTGTTCAGGCGCTTGGTGTACTTGCTGCTTTTGCCAGCGATTTTTGACTGCTGGTCCATTTCTTTACAGGATTGATCGGACAGAGACTTTACTTCGGCGTCGCTGACGGTCACTGCTGAAAGAAGGGTATCGCCGAAGCTGCCGTTTTGACAACCGGCTAACATGGTGGCGGAAGCGAGGGTCGCTGCAATTAAAGTAGAACGTATTTTCATAAAACTATCTTCCCTTGATCGTATGATTTTTACTTGCAAATAACTGGTCCTGTCCAGTCGCAAAATCATATCAATAAAGTCTCCTACTGTCATGGAAATATAAGACCAAAATCCCCCGATTCTAGCTAATTGTTCTTGTTAATAATTTATTGTGAATAATTTCATTTTTCAGGCGCTGTCAGGGTTGCCGTTTCATCATTGACTTGAGAAGATATCCGGGTTTTTCGTTTTTTGTATAGGGACAATGCCCGGCGTTCCAAATTCTGATAACTATGTCTTATCGTATGTCTTAACGGAGAATTTAAATGGGGAATACCATGCCTTCTCAAAAAGAACTCGCTAATGCTATCCGCGCCCTGAGTATGGACGCCGTGCAGAAAGCCAAATCAGGCCACCCGGGGGCGCCCATGGGGATGGCCGATATCGCCGAAGTCCTCTGGCGCGGATTCCTCCGCCACAGTCCAACCAACCCCAACTGGGTGAACCGCGACCGCTTCGTGCTCTCCAACGGCCACGGCTCCATGCTGATTTACAGCCTGCTGCACCTCTCCGGCTATGACCTCTCTATCGAAGACCTCAAGCAGTTCCGCCAACTTCACTCCCGCACCCCGGGCCACCCGGAGTACGGCTATGCGCCGGGCGTAGAGACCACCACCGGCCCGCTGGGCCAGGGTATCTGTAACGCCGTCGGGATGGCGATTGCCGAGAAGACGCTGGCGGCGCAGTTCAACCGCCCCGGCCACGACGTGGTTGACCATTACACCTATACCTTCATGGGCGACGGCTGCATGATGGAAGGCGTTTCCCACGAAGCCTGCTCTCTGGCGGGGACGCTCAAGCTGGGCAAACTGATTGCCTTCTACGACGACAACGGCATTTCTATCGACGGCCACGTCGAGGGCTGGTTTACCGACGACACGGCGATGCGCTTTGAGGCCTACGGCTGGCACGTGGTGCGCGACGTCGACGGCCACAATCCGGACGCCATCCGCCGCGCGGTTGAAGCGGCGCAGAAGGAAACCGGCAAGCCTTCCCTGCTGATGTGCAAAACGGTGATTGGCTTCGGCTCGCCGAACAAGGCCGGTACGCACGACAGCCACGGCGCGCCGCTGGGCGATGCTGAAGTTGCCGCCACCCGTGAAGCGCTGGGCTGGAACCACGCGCCGTTTGACATCCCGGCGGACGTGTACGCCGCCTGGGACGCAAAAGAAGCGGGCAAAGCGCGCGAGCAGGCGTGGGATGAGAAGTTTGCAGCTTATGCCAAAGCGCATCCTGAACTGGCGGCTGAATTCCGCCGCCGTACCGCCGGGGAGCTGCCGGCCAACTGGGAAAGCGAAGCGAAAGCGTTTATCGAGAAGCTGCAGGCCAACCCTGCCTCTATCGCCAGCCGCAAGGCGTCCCAGAACGCGCTGGAAGCGTTCGGCAAGGTGCTGCCGGAGTTTCTGGGCGGCTCAGCCGATCTGGCGCCGAGCAACCTGACGATATGGTCCGGTTCGAAGTCCATCGTGGAGGACGCGGCGGGCAACTACATCCATTACGGCGTGCGTGAGTTCGGCATGTCGGCCATCATGAACGGCATTGCGCTGCACGGCGGGTTTATCCCCTACGGCGCGACCTTCCTGATGTTTATGGAATATGCGCGCAACGCGGTGCGCATGGCGGCGCTGATGAAAATCCGCAGCCTGTTTGTTTACACCCACGACTCGATTGGCCTGGGCGAAGACGGCCCGACCCACCAGCCGGTAGAGCAAATGGCCAGCCTGCGCCTGACGCCGAACATGCGCACCTGGCGCCCTTGCGACCAGGTGGAATCGGCCATTGCGTGGAAGGCGGCGCTGGAGCGTAAGGACGGCCCGAGCGCGCTGATATTCTCCCGTCAGAACCTGGCGCAGCAGCCGCGTACGGCCAAGCAGTTGGAAGACGCGGCCCGCGGCGGCTACGTGCTGAAGGGCTGTGAAGGCGCGCCGGAGCTGCTGCTGATTGCTACCGGTTCAGAAGTGAGCCTGGCGGTGGACGCGGCCGAGAAGCTAACGGCGGAAGGCCGTCGCGTGCAGGTGGTATCAATGCCGTGTACCGAAGCGTTTGACGCTCAGGACGCCGCGTACCGCGAATCGGTGCTGCCGTCGGCGGTGACGGCGCGCGTAGCCATCGAAGCGGGCATTGCGGACTTCTGGTACAAGTACGTGGGCCTCAATGGCCGCATCGTCGGCATGCGCTCGTTCGGCGAATCCGCCCCGGCGGAGCAGCTGTTTGCCGAGTTCGGCTTTACGGTGGATAACGTGCTGACTCAGGCGCGCGAACTGCTGAAGTAATGGCGTTTTAACGGCGCGCACACGTTGCGCCGATGTGAACGCTGTCTTATAACGCTCCCACGGTTTTCCGCCGGAGGAGCGTTTTTTTATGCGATAAGCAAAAGAACCGGTAGTAATTTTGCAGAGATTTTCGTAATCTTCTTATCTCCTGCTGAAGCGTTTCAGTTTGCGCAATGGGCAAGGGATCAGTGAGATATATACAGGCCGGAATGAGCGGGTGAGCGAAGCGGTAGCCCAGTCATACATGAAGTGGGCCGTTGGGGTTAAAACTGAAGGCTAATCTCAACTATACTTTTCGTGTTATCATTCATCGCATTGTTTTATCCGGCATGTTAACGGTTTTTTGATTCTGTGTTAGTTGCGCTCAGGGATTTCCCCCTGATTTACCGCGCTGAGTGAAAAACCGTTTAATTGGAATCAGCCACGGTCTGACGACAAGCGTTGCGCCAGGCTATGCTCATATTGAAAAAGAATGAACAAGAGGATTCACAATGACTGTAATTAAGATGACCGATCTGGATCTGGCCGGTAAACGCGTTCTGATCCGCGCCGACCTCAACGTTCCTGTCAAAGAGGGTAAAGTGACCTCTGACGCCCGCATCCGCGCTTCTTTACCGACTATTGAGCTGGCGCTTAAGCAGGGCGCTCGCGTCATGGTGACGTCTCACCTTGGCCGCCCGACTGAAGGCGAATACAACGAAGAGTTCTCTTTGCTGCCGGTCGTGAATTATCTGAAAAATACGCTGAAGTCACCGGTTCGTCTGGCTAAAGACTACCTTGACGGCGTAGACGTTGCGCAAGGCGAGCTGGTCGTATTGGAAAACGTACGCTTCAACAAGGGCGAGAAGAAAGACGAAGAGTCTTTGTCCAAGAAGTATGCCGCGCTGTGCGACGTGTTCGTCATGGACGCTTTCGGCACCGCCCACCGCGCCCAGGCGTCAACCCACGGCGTAGCGAAGTTCGCGCCGGTAGCCTGCGCCGGCCCTCTGCTGTCTGCCGAGCTGGAAGCGCTGGGTAAAGCGTTGGACAAGCCCGCGCGCCCGATGGTGGCTATCGTCGGCGGCTCTAAGGTTTCAACCAAGCTGACCGTTCTGGACTCTCTGTCCAAGATTGCCGACCAGCTGGTCGTCGGCGGCGGCATCGCCAATACCTTCATCGCCGCGCAGGGCCACAACGTGGGTAAATCTCTGCACGAAGCGGATCTGATCCCAGAAGCGAAGAAGCTGATGGAAAGCTGCCACATTCCGGTTCCAACCGACGTGCGGGTCGCGACCGAGTTCTCTGAAACCGCGCCGGCGGTGATGAAGTCCGTTTCTGATATCAAAGACGACGAGCAGGTGCTGGATCTGGGCGACGCTTCAGCCCAAGAGCTGGCCGATATTCTGAAGAACGCCAAAACCATTCTGTGGAACGGCCCGGTTGGCGTGTTTGAGTTCCCCAACTTCCGCAAAGGCACTGAAATCGTTGCTCAGGCTATCGCCGAAAGCGACGCATTCTCTATCGCCGGCGGCGGCGATACTCTGGCGGCTATCGATCTGTTTGGCATTGCCGACAAGATTTCTTATATCTCTACCGGCGGCGGCGCGTTCCTTGAGTTCGTTGAGGGCAAAGCGCTTCCTGCGGTCGTGATGTTGGAAGAGCGAGCAAAAGAGTAATGCAGTAGAACACGGGAGCTTAGCCTCCCGTGTTTTTTATGTTCTTGCGCTGAATCGATAATGTTTTAAAAGACTTATATGTCTTCCTGTCACTCGATGCGTACAGAGTATATGATTAACGGGTAAGCGTTTTTATCCATCACTAGCTAAATGAAAAATAGGGCGAGTAGCATGTCTAAAATTTTTGATTTCGTAAAACCAGGCGTTGTGACTGGTGATGATGTTCAGAAAATCTTCAGTGTTGCTAAAGAAAATAACTTCGCGCTGCCCGCAGTGAACTGCGTGGGTACAGACTCCATTAACGCCGTTATTGAAGCGGCCGCAAAGGTTCGCGCCCCGGTTATCATTCAGTTCTCCAACGGCGGCGCACAGTTTATCGCCGGTAAGGGTATGAAGCTGGAAGGTCAGGGCGCTGCCATCATCGGCGCAATTTCCGGCGCTCATCACGTTCACCAGGTGGCTGAATACTACGGCGTGCCGGTTATTCTTCATACCGACCACTGCGCCAAAAAGCTGCTGCCGTGGCTGGACGGCCTGTTAGACGCCGGTGAGAAGCACTTCGCCAAGACCGGCAAGCCGCTGTTCTCTTCCCACATGATCGATCTGTCCGAAGAGTCTTTGGAAGAAAACATTGAGATTTGCAGCAAGTATCTGACTCGCATGGCGAAGATCGGCATGACGCTTGAAATCGAGCTTGGCTGCACCGGCGGCGAAGAGGACGGCGTTGACAATAGCCATCTGGATAACTCCGCGCTGTACACTCAGCCGGAAGACGTTGACTACGCTTACCAGAAGCTTAACGCCATCAGCCCCCGCTTTACTATCGCGGCCTCTTTCGGCAACGTTCACGGCGTATACAAGCCAGGCAACGTTAAGCTGACGCCGAAAATTCTGCACAACTCTCAGGAGTATGTGTCCAAGAAGCACGGCCTGCCGCACAACAGCCTGAACTTCGTGTTCCACGGCGGTTCCGGCTCCACTGCCGCTGAGATTAAAGAAGCGGTCAGTTACGGCGTGGTCAAAATGAACATCGACACCGACACCCAGTGGGCAACTTGGGAAGGCGTGTTGAACTACTACAAGAAAAACGAAGGCTATCTGCAGGGCCAGCTGGGCAACCCGGAAGGCGAAGATAAGCCGAACAAGAAGTACTACGATCCGCGCGCGTGGCTTCGCGCCGCTCAGTCTACGATGATTGCGCGCCTGGAGCAGGCGTTCAAAGAGCTTAACTGCGTAGACGTTCTCTGAGTCGCCAAACTGGCGTGATAAAAATACCGGCCCTTGGGCCGGTATTTTTTTACCTGATAAGAGGTGCAGGAAGTGATTAAAACTCGTCCTGCATCAGGTAGTTATAGGCATACTGCGCATACAGCTCAGCGCCCGCCACCATCGTATCCTCATCGATGTTAAAGCAGCCGTGGTGATGCGCCCAGTCGCTTCCTTTTTCAGGGTTGCCGGTGCCGACCAGCGCAAAGCAGCCCGGAATGTTCTCCATATAGAAGCTGAAGTCTTCTCCGCCGGTGGTCGGTTTGCCCGTGATAAGCGCCCCGTCGCCAAACGCTTGACGGATAGTGGACTGAGCCAGCAGCGCGCTGCGCTCTTCGTTGATAACCGGCAGCGTGCCGTACGTGTAGTCGACCTGCGCGGTAGCGCCGTAAATCGCGGCAGTATGCTCCGCATAGCGTTCGATGGCGGCCTTGATGCGTTCGCGGCTTTCTATATCGAAGCAGCGAACCGTGCCGTCCAGCACGGCGTTTTCAGCGATGACGTTAAAACGGGTGCCGACGTCCATTCTGCCGATAGAGACCACGGCTGATTCAAGCGGCGAGGTTTCTCTGGCGACGATAGCCTGTAGGTTCATCACGAAAGACGAGGCGACGACGGCGGCGTCGACGCAGGCTTCCGGCATCGAACCATGGCCGCCCCGGCCTTTAAACGTTACTTTCAATAGGTCTGCGGATGCGAACGAACGGCCGACGTTACAGGAGATCTTGCCGGAAGGGGCGATAGACCAAGTGTGCATACCGAATACGTTGTCGACGCCTTCGATCGCGCCCTGCTTGATCATTTCGATGGCGCCCTGAGCTATTTCTTCCGCCGGTTGGAAAATCAGGCGCACGTTGCCGCGCAGCTGGTCCCGATGCTCATGCAGCGCTTTGGCTGCAGTTAACAGCATGGCGGTGTGGGAATCGTGCCCACAGGCGTGCATCTTACCGGGCGTCTGTGATTTATAACTTAGCTGGTCGTTGAGCTCTTGAACCGGCAGGGCGTCCATGTCGGCGCGTAGCGCGACGGTTTTTCCCGGCTTGCCGCCCTTGATGTCCGCGATAACGCCGGTAGGCTTGGTGAGGCGATAAGGAATACCTATCTCGGCGAGCGCCTGGGCGACTTTCTCAGTGGTGCGGAACTCTTCCCACGGTAGCTCCGGGTGGGCGTGCAGGTCGCGGCGAAACGCAATCATCTCGTCCTGATGCTTCTTAACGGATGCCGCGATGTCTGTATTACTCATGTGTTGCCTCTGTCATTTCTAGTACAGTTTGGAAAATAACGTCTACGCCCTTTTTCAGCTGTTCATAGTCGGTCCACTCATCCGGGTGATGGCTTAATCCGTCGCGGCTGGGGACGAAAACCAGCCCAACGTCGGTAACGCCGGCAAAAATCATGGCGTCGTGACCAGCGCCGCTGACCATCGTACGGTAGCTTAGCCCCAGCTTTTCGCTGCTTTTTTGCAGTGATTCAAGAATGGCGGCGTTAAGCGGCGTAGGCGACACGTAAAGCGGCTGCTCTATTTCCGCCGTCACGCCGTCGCGGGCAAATTCTTCAATGCAGGCGCGGGTAGCGGCGATCGTTTGGCGAAGCTTTTCTTCGCTTTTCGAACGAATGTCTACCGTAAAGCTGACTCGGTGGGGAATAACGTTCGCGCCGTTCGGGTATACCTGAAGCTTCCCAACGGTCGCAACGGTGGCCTCGCCCGCCTGGCGGGCAAAGTCGCCGATTCGGCTGACCATGTGGCTGGCGGCGACCAGCGCATCCTGGCGGCGGTCCATTGGCGTTGTGCCTGCGTGGCCCGCTTTCCCCGTTAGCACGACGTTCATCTGAGTAATGCCGACGATAACGTCGACCAGCCCGACGTCGGTACCGGTTTGTTCCAATACGGGGCCCTGCTCAATGTGGAGCTCGATAAACGCCTTCAGGGAAGATGGCGGAATGACGACGCTTTCGACGTCGTCGGCGTTAAAACCGACTTCCGCCATACGAGCCGCGGCGCTGACGCCCTGCGCATCGCAAAGACGATGGAGTTCTTCCGCATTGACTTTTCCCACTATGGCGCTTGAAGCCATCAGCCCGCGGCCAAAGCTGCCTCCCTCTTCTTCAACCAGCGCGACGACCTCCAGCGGATAGCGGGGCGTCAGCCGGTTTTCGTGAAACAGCGAAGCGATTTCCAGCCCCATCACTACGCCAGCAGGGCCGTCGAAGGCGCCGCCGTGGGGAACGGAGTCGAAGTGCGAGCCAATCATGACGGCGGGACGCGCGTCGTCGTCGCCAGACAGGCGGCCAAATATATTGCCGATGGCGTCTTCGCGAACGGTGAGCCCGGCTTCCTTCATCTGTTCTTTAATATAGGCGCGCGCCTGTTGCCCCTGCGGGCTGTAGCTCATGCGGGTAGTGCCCGCACCGGGCGTTGCGGTAAATTCGGCCAGCGCCTCGATGCGGCGCTGGATTCTGTCCGTTTTTGCGTAAATAGCTGCGTGAATCATGTTTTATCCTGAGATAGGCGTGATGTAGCCAACCATAATGCCTGCCAGCACGACGGAAACCATGGTGACGGAAATAAAGCCGCCGACCAGCATCGGGCCAAGCATGTGGTTAGTTAGTACCTGACGTTCTTTCTCATCTCTGGTTAAAGAGGTGATGGCTTCGTTGGTAATAATGTAGTCCGCGGGGAAACCGTACAGCGCCGTCAAAGAAATGGCAAACGCCATTTCCATGCTGATGCCTAAAATCTTGCCCACGATCCAGGATACGATAAACATGCCGATGACGGCGGTAGCGATAAGCACAACCATCGGAAACAGCAGGCGCATCAGCATCTCCGGCGTCGCCTTGTTGAGCGTATCGAAGATAAACAGCATCAGCACCATCACGGCGAAACCAAAGCCGTTAGCCTTTTGCAGCGGGTGCCTTTCGAGGAAGCCCAGGGAAGAGGCGATAACGCCAAACAGCAGGCACAGCACGAACGGGCTGATGCTGACTATCGGCGCAACGGCGGTAGAGGCCAAATAGGCAAGCAGTGAGACTGCCGCCAGGCGCAGAAACTTGAAGTAGCTGGTGTTGTAGTGTGAAGGAATGCGGCTAAACAGGCGAGGCATTTTATCTTCAGCGGCAACGGTCGACGTTTCGTGCTTGTCGGCTGCGGCATCTGCCGGGGAGGCGTCTTCCCACTCTCCCGCTCGGTATTTAGCCAACACCCGCTTGCCTTCGCGCTGAAGCATGATGGCAGTGAGCGGATAGCCCGCAAAGCCCTGCATGACGTAGATAAGAATGGCGAATACCGATAGATCGACCAGCCCCGCACTGGCCGCGCCTTTAGACATGATAAGCGACGATACGATGCCGCCAACCAGCGGTGGGATGGTGACAATCGCCATATTTTTATCGAATAAAATCATACAAACGGCGAATACCGCAGCGGCGATGCCCCCAATGCCGGCCAGAGAAATCACAATCGTTTTCCACTGACGTCCAAGCTCTTTCATTGAGAGCAGGGTGCCCATGTTGGTGATCAAAAGATACATCATCATTACGGCGACCGGCGTAGTGATGCCGGCAACGCTGATAATGTCTTTGGGGAAGAAGGTCCAATAGCCGATGAGAAACAGTACGGCGCAGACAAAAACGGACGGGATCCAAGCCTTGGTTCTGACGGAGACGGCGTCACCGACGTAAAGAATAAAAACAATGATTAAAAGCGCTAACATCTGCGACATAGAGAAGTTCCATTTATATGTTTTAGATTATCGTATTATTTAGTATTTAATTTCATTAATTGGTTTTATTTTGGTTTATAACTCCAATCGTTGCCCGACGCATGCGCGAAAAGCGGAGTATAAAGCTACTTCTAACTTAATATGACTGTCAAGCTTGAGTGACGGATATGGCAATAAAAATGGACGGTTGAGGAAAACTTGAGCATTTCAGAACGCAGAGATAATAACGAGGTGTAGAAATTTATTATATTAATTTTATTATTAAACAATACATTGCGTTATTTTTAGAGTGAAATGCTTTCACGGAGGAATTTATTCGAATAATTATTCGATCCGAACGGCAAAATTCGTTTACTATTTTTGTTCCGTTTCACTCTGTTAAGAGGAGCAACTCGCTATGGAAAATATTGACGTCAGCAGCCAGCTGTCTCAGTTTGAAGTCTGGCTGTCCGCCAATAAGAATCTGCTCATAGACTATTCAATCAATCTTGTTATTGCGTTCATCATTCTTCTTATTGGCTTTTTTATCGCCCGTATCGTACATCGGCTGGTCATGAGGGTTTTGAACGCGCGTTCGGTAGATAAGACGGTGAGCCAATTTGTCGCTTCTTTGGCGCGCTACGCTATCATCGTCTTTACCATAATAGCCGCCCTAAGCCACGTTGGCGTGCAGACTGCGTCGGTCATCGCAGTTCTCGGTGCGGCTGGTTTAGCCGTTGGTTTAGCGCTGCAAGGGTCGCTGTCCAACTTTGCCGCCGGCGTTATTTTAGTGACCTTCCGGCCGTTTCGCGCCGGTGAGTTTGTTACGTTTGGCTCCGTGAGCGGAACGGTAACCAGCATCCATATATTCTCAACTACGCTGGATACCGTGGACGGCAAAATGGTTGTAGTGCCGAACAGTAAAGTGATCGCCAGTGAGATTATCAACTTTTCTCGCGATCCGAACCGCCGTGTAGACATCACCGTCGGCGTGGGCTATGAAGCGGATATCGATGCCGTAAAGCGGGTGCTTGGTGAGGTGGTGGAGAAAGACTCCCGTATTTTAACCTCGCTGGGAGTGACTATCCGACTCAACGAAATGGCCGCCTCTTCTCTCAACTTCGTCGTTCGGGTTTGGGTAAAAAATGGCGACTTCGCCAACGTCTACTTTGACCTGATGGAAGGCTTCAAGCGCGCTCTGGACGCCAATCAGATCTCTATTCCCTACCCGCAGATGGACGTTCACGTTCGTACTCCCGCTGCCGGTCAGTAACTTTCTATCCTCCGTTAATCGGGGAATGTCCCCGATTAACGCATCCTATAAGCTACGCTAATGGGCAATTAGAATTATCCATTTCCCTGCGCTGAATCAGCCGGTTAGTCTATCGCGTCATTAAACGGTTCATAAGCGAGGCGTAAAGTGCTGTTGACCTATTTTCAGGGCGTCGTGTTGGGCATGGCGATGATCTTGCCCATAGGGCCCCAAAATGCGTTTGTATTGTCACAGGGTATGCGTAGGCAGTATCCGGTGATGGTTGCGGGGATGTGCGCGCTAAGCGATGCGGCATTGATTTCCCTCGGCGTTTTTGGCGGCGGTGCGCTGTTGGCGCAGTCGCCGCTGGTGCTTCAACTGGTGACTTGGGCCGGCGTGCTGTTTCTTATATGGTACGGCTGGGGCGCGTTTAAAGACGGGCTTCGCGCAGGCGGCGAAGCCTTTAGCACCCAGGAAAACGGGGTTCGCAGCCGCTATCGCATTATTGCTACGGTGCTGGCCGTGACCTGGCTCAATCCCCACGTCTATATTGATACGGTGGTGGTGCTCGGCAGCCTGGGAGAGCAGTTTGGTTCACTGCGCCTGTGGTTCGCTATGGGGGCGGTAACGTCGTCCGTCGTTTGGTTCTTTTCTCTGGCGCTGCTGGCGGCCTGGATGTCGCCGTGGCTACAGAAGTCTTCGGCTCAGCGCGTCATCAATTTCGGCATTGGCATCGTTATGTGGGTGATTGCCTTTCAGCTCGCCAGGCATGCATTAGGACTTATGGCATAAACGTCAATATGGTGTAAATTTTGTTGTGATTCAGTTTCGGTATCCTATGATACGGTCGTTATGCACTCTTCAACGGAACACACGGGCTTAAGGAGACACCATGAAGTTGAAAACGTTAGCCATTGCCGCGGCCTTTGCCGCCATGCCTTTGACCATGCAGGCAGCGGAGCTGCCAAATGGCCCTCATATTGCGACGTCGGGCAACAGCATCGTTAAGGCTAAGCCCGATATGGCGACGCTGTTTATCGAGGTGAACGTATCGAACAAGTCCGCGGCGGAAGCCAAGAAAAAGAGCGATGAGCGCGTGATGAAATACATCGACTTTTTGGAAAAGAGCGGTATCGCTAAAGCTGACATCGACTCGGCCAATATTCAAACCCGCATTGAATATGGCGACGGCAGCTACGTCAGCAGCGCGAAAAGAACGATTAAAGGCTATATCGCGACCCGTCAGGTTAAAGTCACCGTACGCCAGTTGGACAATCTTAACTCGTTGTTGGACGGGGCGTTAGCCAACGAGCTGAATGAAATCAACGACGTTCAGCTGGGCGTTTCAAAAGATGACGCTTATCGCACCGAAGCGCGCCAGAAGGCGGTAGAGGATGCGATAGCGAAGGGCAATGCGCTGGCGAAAGAGTTTGGCGTGAAGCTGGGGCCAGTGTACAGCGTTCGCTATAACACCAGCGGCGTAAGCGGCAGCGGCGCGATCCCGGCCATGCAGTATCGCGCTAAGACGATGGCTTATTCTTCCAGCGCGGATGAGAGCTACGAGCCGCAGAGCATCAGCTTTAGCGATAGCGTAGACGTCGTGTTCGACATCCAGCGCGAACAGAAAGCCAACTAGGCGAATACCTTAAACCTGCCTTAATACCTGACGCCCATATCCTAAAAGGGCGTCAGTCACTTCCCTCATAATCTTGCTTTCCGGCGAAAAGCGATGCCAGTAAAGCATGCGCCGCTGGCACAGGCCGGGCGTCAGGTCCATCAGTTCTCCGTTAGCCAGCTCCCTTTCGATTTGCAGGTGCGGGATCATACAGCAGGTAGTTCCCTGCTTGGCGAGCTGAACGAACGCCTCTGACGAGCTGACGATATGGCAAGGTACGCTGCCCGGCGGCAGGTCGAAGTTTTGCTGTAAAAAGGCCTGATGCATGTCGTCCAGGTGATCGAACGCTACCGCAGGCGCCTTTTGCAGCGCGCTGCGAGTGACGCCGTTGGGGAAATAGCGGTCGGCAAACTCCGGCGAGGCGACGAAAATGTAGTCCAGCGCGCCTAATTGATCGACCAGGCAGCGCGGCAGCGCCTGTGGCTGAATACTGACGGCGCCGACGACTTCTCCTAGCCGCAGGCGTTCCTGCGTGCGGGTTTCGTCCTCAACCTGTAGGTTAAGGCGTATGGGAGAATCGGAAAGCACCGGCTTAAGCGCGGGTAAAAGCCAGGTAGCCAGGCTGTCGGCGTTAACTGCCAGCGCGAGCTGAAGCGGGGAATCTGCGCTGCCTTCGTCGTTAAGCCACTCGTCTTCTAAAAGCTCTACCTGGTGCAGCAGCGCCAGCAGCTTTTGCCCCTGTTCGGTCGGCTTGGGAGGGACGGTGCGGATTAGCAGCGGCTGGCCGTAAAGGTATTCCAACTGCTTGATGCGCTGGGATACGGCCGATTGCGTAATGCACAGCTTTTGCGCCGCGCGCTCGAAGCCGCGTTCGCGAATGACCGCGTCCAATGCCTGAAGCACTCGATAGTCTGGGCGTTTCATTTCCTGTGTATTCTCCGTTTAGCCAAGCCGCAGCCTAATCGGCTTAAAGTTACTACCCGACACTATGCCATACTTTTATTATCGCCGTACATTTCTTGAGGGTTAGGCTGTATTGGCGCCGCCGTTATTTTATACAAGTCATCCTTCAAGCTGCCTCTTCGTTGGCTACGCTCGCTCACCCTAGTCACTTACTTATGTAAGCTCCTAGGGATTCCCTCGCTTGCCGCCTTGATGCAACTTGAATGATTTTTTGTATATAATAATTGCATTTTTGGCAAGGCAGGTAGATTTCACCATGACGCAAGATGAATTGAAAAAGGCCGTCGGCTGGGCGGCGCTTAAATACGTGCGCCCGGGAACCATTGTGGGCGTCGGTACCGGCTCGACGGCGGCGCACTTTATTGACGCGCTCGGCACCATGAAATACGACATCAAGGGTGCGGTGTCCAGCTCAGTCGCCTCCACCGAGAAGCTGAAAGCGTTGGGCATTGAGGTTTTTGACTGCAATGAGGTCGACGAATTGGACATTTACGTCGACGGCGCCGATGAGATTAACGGCCATATGCAAATGATCAAAGGCGGGGGCGCGGCGCTGACGCGTGAAAAAGTGGTGGCTGCTATTGCTCATCGCTTTATCTGCATCGCTGACGCCTCCAAGGAAGTCGACGTGCTGGGCGCGTTTCCGCTTCCGGTGGAAGTTATTCCGATGGCGCGTTCATACGTCGCCAGAGCGCTGGTTAAGCTGGGCGGCCGCCCCGTATATCGCCAGGGCGTTGTGACCGATAACGGCAACGTGATTCTAGACGTACACGGACTGAGCATCGTCGATCCGATTGAGTTGGAAAATCGTATCAACGGCATTGCCGGCGTAGTGACGGTAGGGCTGTTTGCTAATCGCGGTGCGGATATCGCGCTTATCGGAACGCCTGATGGCGTTAAGGTTATTGAAAAATAAACCTTTATTTTACGTTCCGGGCAGTCGGCGCCAGGCCGTGCTCGGGGCGTAAGGTAAAATATATTTCATATAACTAAAAAAAATTAAATTTGGTGATATCCGTCACGGTTGTTTCATTTGTGTTGTTTCTTTCAGATATTCCAGCGTCTATTAGTGAAATATGTCTAAACTCCCCGGTTATTCCGCCTCTTATCCTGAATGGTTAATCGTTTGCTCCTGTTGCCGTAACGTCTATTTTTGATATGTTGACGAGAGTAGTTATATAAAAAAATAAATCATGGGGCAAAGTTCAGGAAATGGTCAAAGTATCATTAGAAAAAGAGAGAATTAAGTTTCTCCTGGTCGAAGGCGTACACCAGAGCGCCGTAGACAGCCTGCGCGCAGCGGGCTATCACAATATCGAATATCATAAGGGCGCGCTGAGCGATGACGAGCTGAAAGAAGCCATTCGCGACGCACACTTTGTCGGTATTCGTTCACGTACTCACCTGTCGGAGGACATTCTGTCCGCAGCGGAAAAGCTGGTCGCTATCGGCTGTTTCTGCATCGGCACCAACCAGGTCGATCTGGCCGCAGCGGCCAAGCGTGGCGTTCCGGTATTCAACGCGCCGTTCTCCAACACGCGCTCCGTTGCCGAAATGGTGCTGGGCGAGATCCTGCTGCTGCTGCGCCGCATTCCGGAAGCGAACGCGAAAGCGCATCGCAACGAGTGGTGCAAGCTGGCGGTCGGTTGCTTTGAAGCGCGCGGTAAGAACCTGGGAATTATCGGCTACGGCCACATCGGCACTCAGCTGGGCATTTTGGCCGAGTCTATCGGTATGAACGTGATGTTCTACGACATCGAAAACAAGCTGCCGCTGGGGAACGCACAGCAGGTTCACCACCTGTCCGACCTGCTGAACAGAAGCGACGTTGTGTCTCTGCACGTACCGGAAACGGCCAGCACCAAGAACATGATGGGCACCAAGGAGCTGGCGATGATGAAGCCGGGCTCGATATTAATCAACGCCTCGCGCGGTACGGTAGTGGATATTCCCGCCCTGTGCGACGTGCTGGAGAGCAAGCACCTGGCCGGCGCAGCGCTGGACGTCTTCCCGGTAGAACCTGCGACCAATACGGATCCGTTTGAATCGCCGCTGTGTGCGTTCGACAACGTTCTGTTGACGCCGCACATCGGTGGTTCAACGCAGGAAGCTCAGGCCAACATCGGTATGGAAGTGGCCGGTAAATTGACCAAATACTCCGACAATGGTTCTACGCTCTCGGCGGTTAACTTCCCCGAAGTGTCGCTGCCTGCGCCGCAGGAGCACGTCAGCCGCCTGCTGCACATCCACGAAAACCGACCGGGCGTGTTAAACCAGATTAACCAGATCTTCGCTGAGGAAGGCATTAACATTGCCGCGCAGTTCCTGCAAACCAACAACGAAATTGGCTATGTGGTTATCGACGTAGAAACCGACCGCGCCGACGAAGCGCTGGAGCACATGAAGTCAATTCAGGGCACCGTCAGGGCAAGGCTGTTGTTCTAAGCGTATTAGTCAGATAAGGCGACCTATGGTCGCCTTTATTTTTTTCAAGGAGGATGAACAGTGGGAAAACTGTACGATCAGCTAAAAGAAATATTGCCGAAAAAGCTCTGGATCCCTGATGAGCTGGCGATGCTTTATGACTGGATTGAGCAGCGAGGCACGTTTATTGATAACGAAAGCGGCTTTCGGTCAGGGTTTTTATACCCTGTAGATGAGCTCGAGAGTGTCGACGATGAGCGCGAAGGAGGAACGATTGTCCTTTTCACAGGTGCAAGGAATCAAGGGATAGAGCAATGGTTTGGCAGAAGTGAGCGCGATCCTGAGATCGTTGATCGGTTATGCGTGTTTGCTCGTACCGGAGGCGATGGTTCAGAAGCTGCGCTTTGGTTGGACGACAGTGGTGAACTGAAAATTGTCCATATGGGATCGGGTTCCGGCTCGCTTTTAAGCTGCGTGTTGGCTGACAATATGGTCGATTTTCTACGCTTGATTGCTATCGGCTATGATGAAATCTGCTGGGATGAGTGTTTTGCCTGGCCGCCCAATGATGAACGGGCCGACTCCTATGAGTATATACATCCCAATCTTGCCTTTCAGCTGTGGGTACAGGATACCTTTAACACTACAATCCCGGAAACCGCGCTGGAAATTATCAAACATCCCTCAAGTATGGATGATGAATCGAGCGAGGACGCCTTCTGTCAGTGGTTACAGAAAATAAGGCTATAGCCAACGCCAGTGCCTGGACGGCGTCAAAATCTCCGGCAGCGGCACGTCCCAGCTCTCATGGGTTAATTCCTCCACCTGCTGGCAGTCGTGAGCGATGCCGATGGGATATGAGCCGTCTTGGCGCCAGTT
This sequence comes from Leminorella grimontii, assembly GCF_039789245.1. Classification (NCBI taxonomy): domain Bacteria; kingdom Pseudomonadati; phylum Pseudomonadota; class Gammaproteobacteria; order Enterobacterales; family Budviciaceae; genus Leminorella; species Leminorella grimontii. Next base: position 635,509 of record NZ_CP146357.1, read on the forward strand.
TCTGAGCGTGCGGTCGTAATAGCCGCCGCCCATGCCCAGCCGATTCCCCTGCGCGTCAAAGGCGACCATCGGCGTGACGATAACGTCCAGCTGGCTTACGGGAAGCACGCGGCGCACGTCGAGCCTGGGCTCCAGAATGCCGAACGGATGATGAGTCATGACGCTGTCTTTTTCATAGCGCAAAAAGAGCAGATGGCCTTTGCTGAAAGGATGAAGAACGGGGAGGTATACCTCTTTTTCCTGCTGCCAGAGCGTATCTATCAATGGCCGCGTATTGATTTCACCGTCAAAAGAGAGAAAGAGTGAAACGCGTTTAGCGGCGCGTACGCGAGGATGTTCAAACAGTCGTTCATGAACTCGGCGAGCCGCAAGCTGCTGCTCTCTTGGCGAAAGCGCATTGCGCCGCTGGCGTATCTCTTTACGCAAGGTTTGGCGTTGGGGAAAGGGCGTCGTCATGAATAATAAGCGTCAGGGATGTTAAACCGCTGATGAAGGGGGAACTCCGAGGTGCCGTCTCAGGCTGTAACCCTTGAACCCTTGGTTCAAGGTGAACGCGAATATACCGTTATCAGGCTTCCCGGACGGACCGGGCATGCTCACAAAAGGTAGGACCCGCATTCTTTTGGTTTGAAATATCGGCTCAGGGGACTGGCCCGATAACGCACACCTCAGAGAATTCTGTTTAGAACCCGTACAACACGTTTTCTATAATCCTTAGTTAGCCATAATCGTTCAACGCTTGGCAATGGCTTAAAATGATTATAGGGAATTTATTCGAAGTTTGCACTCCGGCGCTGAGAGATTTGACTCTGTTCGACTAATGCTTGCTCAATTGTATCCTGCAGCATGCGGATGCGCATTTCCATGCTCTTGGCGTATTCATCCGTTTTGTCTTTTTCCTGAGTCAGCTCATAGCTGATATTCAGCGCGGCGGTGAGGATAAGCTGTTCGCTGTTCGTGACGCGGGTTCTTTCTTTCAAGTCCAACAGGCGCTGGTTAAGGTCGGCCGCCGCCCGGCTGAGAGCTTCACGCTGTTCCTGCGGGCAGTTGATCCGCAGAGACTTACCTAAAATCTGTATATCTACAGGTTGTGCTGACATGTTACCTTCCTGCCGGGAGCGGGGAACGCCCGCTGCGCCTAACCAATGAAAAAACGCCTATACTCGTCGTTTTTCAAGCTGCAGGTGCGTTGGCTGAGTTCGTTCACCCGAATCACTTACTAGAGTAAGCTCATTGGGATTCACTCTCTTGCCCTCTTCCTGCAACTTGAAATTCATAGAGTATAAGCCCGAATGCCAATGCGCTCGGACGGCTATAATTTAACAAACAATAGCGATTATACCAAACACTCGCCCGCTACGGCTCAAGTTTCCCGATTATGACGTTGGTGGTAGCATAGCGGTAACTCATTCTTTTTTGACGGTGGTAAACGCAATGGCGTCCGAAAACTCACTTCCCTCTTATCAGTCTATCAATGCCGCACTGGCGCAGCAAAACGTCGCGTTGACCGCCGCCGAGATGCACGGCTTGCTGAGCGGCCTTCTGTGCGGAGGCTGCAACGACGGCAGTTGGGTCGTTATGGTGCACGACTTGACTAATGACGGCCTGGCCTTTGGTTATCCCTTGGGGGATCTGGTGAAAGGGCTTTACGAAGAGACGAAGGAAGAGTTGGAAGAGGACGGTTTTAGCTTTGAAATGCTTATCCCCGATGACGACGCCTCTATCTACGAGCGCATCGACGCGCTGGGCGGCTGGGTAAACCACTTTCTGCTGGGGCTGGGCATGATGCAGCCGAAGCTTGGCCAGGCGAAGGGCGAAGTCGGTGAGGCGATTGCCGATTTGCGTAACATTGCGCAGCTTGGTTACGAAGAGGAGGACGATGCCGAAGAGCTTGAACTCTCCTTTGAGGAAATTCGGGAATACGTTCGAATGGCCGCGATGCTGTGCCATACCGATTTTGCCAAGCTATCCGCCTCCGGGGCTCAAAACGGCAAGCCGACGCTGCATTGAAAAAACATTGAACGTTGAAAGGGCAAACACGTGACTATTTCATTACCTGAGTTTCAGCGCCGCCGTGAAAAGCTATTAGCTAAAATGGCGGCAGGCAGCGCGGCGATCGTTTTTGCAGCACCGGAGCGCACCAGAAGCGCTGACACCGAATATCCGTTTCGCCAAGATAGCGACTTTTGGTATCTGACGGGCTTTAACGAACCGGAAGCGGCTCTGGTGCTGATAAAAAGCGATGAGTCTCACAGCCACAGCGTTTTGTTTAATCGCGTTCGCGATCTGACGGCCGAGGTTTGGTTCGGCCGCCGCCTGGGGCAAGAGGCGGCGTTAGATAAGCTCGGTGTCAATCGCGCGCTGCCGTGGGACGATATGCCTCAGCAGCTGCATCTGCTGCTGAACGGATTGGACGTGGTTTATCACGCCCAAGGGCTGTACGACTTTGCCGATCGGGCGGTGTTTAGCGCATTGGAAAAGCTGCGCAAGGGCGCTCGTCAAAATCTGAAAGCGCCGGCGACCGTCACGGACTGGCGGCCTTGGCTGCATGAAATGCGCCTGTTTAAGTCTCAAGAAGAGATAGCCGTTATGCGAAAGGCGGGGGAAATTACCGCCAAGGCCCATACCCGCGCCATGGAGCGCTGTCGGCCGGGCATGTATGAATACCATCTTGAAGCCGAAATCCACCACGAGTTTACTCGCCACGGCGCCCGCTACCCGGCCTATAACACCATCGTTGGCTCGGGAGAAAACGCCTGCATTCTGCACTACACGGAAAACGAGTCGCTGTTGAAAGAAGGGGATTTAGTGCTGATTGACGCCGGGTGCGAGTATCAGGGCTACGCCGGCGACATTACGCGCACTTTCCCCGTCAGCGGCAAATTTACGCCTGCTCAGCGCACGATTTACGACATCGTGCTGGCTTCCCAATATAAAGCGCTGTCGCTGTTGACGGCCGGAAACAGCATCCGTCAGGCGAACGAAGAGGTTATTCGGGTCATGCTTACGGGGCTGGTTGAAGCCGGCGTACTGACCGGGGACGTGGAACAACTGATTGTGGACAAGGCCCATCAGCGTTTTTACATGCACGGCCTGAGCCACTGGCTAGGCCTGGACGTTCACGACGTGGGCGACTACGGCACTTCTAATCGCGGTCGCCTGCTGGAGCCGGGCATGGTGCTGACGGTTGAACCGGGCCTGTATATTGCGCCCGATGCCGACGTGCCCGTTGAATTTCGCAGCATCGGCGTGCGCATCGAGGACAACGTGCTGATTACCGAGCAGGGAAGTGAAATTTTGACCTCCGGCGTAGTGAAAGAGCCGGATGATATCGAAGCCCTTATGGCCGGAGCGCGTCGATGAACGCGGTAACGATCGTCGGTGGGGGAATGGCGGGTGCAACGTTGGCGCTGGCATTATCCCGGCTTGGCGAGGGCCGTATCGCCGTTACGCTTATCGAAGCGCAGCGCCCCGATGAACTGGCCCATCCCGGCTTTGACGCCCGCGCTATCGCGCTGGCGCAGGGTACGTGTCAACAGCTTGAACGCATCGGGTGCTGGTCTTTGCTGGCGCGTGAAGCGACGCCGATAAAGACGGTGCTGGTTAGCGATCGCGGCCACGGCGGGATGGCGACTCTGAACGCCGGCGACTACGGCCTGTCTGCGCTGGGGCAGGTGGTTGAACTGCACGAAGCGGGCCGACGGCTGTTTTCCCTGTTGGAACATGCGCCTAACGTTACGCTTCGCTGCCCGGCAAAGGTGGTTGCCAGCGAACGCGATGGCAATTCGGTCACCGTTGAGCTTAACGACGGCGAGCGTATTGCCTCTTCGCTGCTGGTTGCGGCAGACGGCTCGTTTTCCGCCGTCGCGGCGTCTCTGGGCGTGGAGTGGGATGAAGAAAACTACGGGCAGACGGCGCTGATTGCCAACGTGACCACCGCAGAACCTCATCAGGGCCGCGCGTTTGAGCGCTTTACCGCACAGGGCCCGCTGGCGCTGCTGCCGATGTCAAAGGGGCGAATGTCTCTGGTCTGGTGTATTGATGAATCAAGGCGCCAGGAGGCTATGGCTTGGAGTGAGCGGCGTTTTATTGGTGAACTACAGTCGGCGTTTGGCTGGCGGTTAGGCGAAATTTTGTCGGTCGGGGAGCGGCACGGCTATCCGCTGCGGCTGAGAACGGCGCGTCAGGAAGTGAGCCATCGGCTTGCGCTGGTTGGCAACGCCGCCCAAACGCTACACCCCATCGCCGGTCAGGGCTTTAATCTGGGGCTGCGCGACGTGATTTCTTTGGCTGAAACGCTGGTGGAAGCGTCAAAACAGGGTGAGGACGTTGGCGGCTATCGTACGCTGCGCCGCTACCGCCTGCGCCGCGAGTCGGACAGAAAGGCGACGATCGGGCTGACGGATGGTTTAGTCCACCTGTTCGCCAACCGCCACGCGCCTTTAGCGGTCGCGAGAAATCTGGGCTTAATCGCAATGGACAGCTGCAAACTGCTTAGGCTGCCCCTTGCATACAGAACCCTTGGGTGGGTTAAACGATAGGGCAACGGTTTATGCATGCTTATGACATTATTATTGCCGGCGGCGGCATGGTGGGGCTTTCGCTGGCCTGCGGCCTGAGCGGCAGCGGGCTTAGGATCGCGGTCATTGAACATCAGGCGCCGAACGATGAACTGCCGGCCGACCCAACGCTTCGGGTCTCAGCGATCAATGCCGCCAGCGAGCGATATCTCGATCGCCTTGGCGTATGGCAAGACGTTGTCGCCAGGCGCGTTAGCCCTTATGCGACCATGGAAGTCTGGGATCGCGACAGCTTTGGGCGCATTACGTTTCGCGCCGAAGACTCAGGTCACAGCCATCTGGGGCACATTATTGAGAATGCGGCGATCCACGGCGCGCTGTGGCAAAAGGCCAAGGCGGCGGCGGACGTGAGCCTTCTTGCTCCTGCCCGGCTTAAGCAGGTCGCCTGGGGGGAAAATGAAGCGTTTATTACGCTTGAGGACGGACGTATGCTGAGCGGGCGGCTGGTGGTCGGCGCCGACGGCGCGGACTCCTGGTTGCGCAAACAGGCGGACATTCCACTGACCTTTCGCGACTACGGTCACCATGCCCTGGTTGCTACCGTTTCAACCGACGAAGAGCACGGCGGATGCGCGCGTCAGGCGTTTCATTCCGACGGTATTTTGGCGTTTCTTCCGCTATGGAAAAGCAACCTCTGTTCCATCGTCTGGTCTCTGCCGCCGGAAAAGGCGCGTCGGATGCAGGAGCTGGATGACGAGCAGTTCAACCATCAGCTCGGCATTGCGTTTGACAACCGGCTTGGCCGCTGTCGCGTCGTCAGCGAGCGCAGAGTGTTCCCGCTCGTGGCCCGCTATGCCAGGAGCTTTGCCGCTCAGCGGCTTGCGCTGGTGGGTGACGCCGCCCACACCGTTCATCCGCTGGCGGGGCAAGGGGCCAATCTTGGCTTTATGGACGCCGCCTGCCTGATAGCGGAAGTAAAGCGCTTACAGAAGGAAGGAAAAGATCTCGGCAACTACTTCTACCTGCGGCGCTATGAGCGCAGCCGTAAGCGCAGCGCGGCGGCTATGCTGGCCGCGATGCAGGGGTTCAAAACGCTGTTTGACGGCGATAACCCGGCGAAGAAATTGCTTAGAGACGTCGGCCTGAAGCTGGCCGATACCCTGCCGGGCGTGAAGCCTCATCTGGTTCATCAGGCTATGGGGCTTAATGACCTGCCCGAGTGGCTTCGTAACGGTGAATAGCCCAATGTCTTGCGCGTAAACTCCTCCGCCCTGTCGTAACGGGGCGGCATTTCTCCCCCCGTTCGAACCAGTCTGCGTTCAGCGATGAAAAATTCTAATCCTTACAAACTTTATTCATTATTTTTTCTAATCCGAAATCGCGGTTAAAAACTTTTTTATCAATAGATTAACCACGATGGGATAGCCGTTTCTATTTTTACCTGTCGAAGGCAATGGCGATTTCTGTGCAGAAAAACGCAGTATGGTCAGCAAAAGTACTGCATGATAGCAATTGTTTACATGTTGCGATAATAATTAACAAATTCTTCAAAATATCATTACACGCATCGCAGCGGTTCCGACGGCCGCTGGCGCGTTTAAAACGGTAAAAGAGGATATCATGACGAAGCAAACCCCTCTGTATCAACGACATCTGGCGTGCGGCGCCCGCATGGTCGATTTCCACGGCTGGATGATGCCCCTCAACTACGGTTCCCAAATTGATGAACACCACGCGGTTAGAAAGCATGCCGGTATGTTCGACGTTTCACATATGACGATAGTCGACCTGCACGGCGCCCGTACGCGTGAGTTTTTACGTTACCTGTTGGCAAACGACGTCGCTCGGCTGACTCAGCCGGGGAAAGCGCTCTACAGCGGGATGTTGAACGCCTCCGGCGGCGTTATTGACGATCTGATTGTCTATTTTCTGGCGGAGGACTATTTCCGCGTTATCGTCAATTCGGCCACGCGTGAAAAAGACCTGGACTGGATAACCGAACACGCCCGCCCGTACGGCGTGGAGGTTCAGGTAAGAGACGATCTTGGCATGATCGCCGTGCAGGGGCCTGAGGCTAAAGAAAAGGTCGCCCGAATTATGACCGAGGAGCAGCGCAGCGCCGTTGCCGGAATGAAGCCGTTTTTTGGCCTTCAGGCCGGCAGCCTGTTTGTGGCGACCACCGGCTATACCGGCGAAGACGGCTATGAGCTGATGATGCCGACTGAGGCGCTGGACGGCTGCTGGCAGGCGCTGATGGCAGAGGGCGTTGCGCCCTGCGGCCTCGGCGCACGCGATACGCTGCGCCTTGAAGCGGGCATGAACCTTTACGGGCAGGATATGGATGAAAGCGTTTCTCCGCTGGCGGCGAACATGGGATGGACCATCGCCTGGGAGCCTGCCTCCCGCGACTTTATCGGGCGAGCGAGCCTTGAGGCCCAACGCGAGCGTCAGCATGAGAAGCTGGTTGGGCTGGTAATGACCGAAAAGGGCGTTCTGCGCGCCGGCCTGCCGGTGACGTTTGGCGACGGTCAGGGAAACGTTCAGGAAGGCGTGATCACCAGCGGTACGTTTTCGCCGACGCTGGGCTACAGCATCGCTTTGGCGCGCGTGCCCTCGTCCATCGGAGAGTCGGCGATTGTTCCCATCCGCAGCCGTGAGATGCCGGTGCGGGTCGTGAAGCCGGGCTTTGTCCGCCACGGCAAATCCATATTGTAATTATTAACCCTGAATCACCCATGAACGCGTGGAGCGTTGAACTTTAAATAGTGGACCTTAAATAACGGAGAACGACATGAGTAATGTACCTGCTGAGCTGAAGTATGCGACGTCTCACGAGTGGATTCGTGAAGAACAGGATGGCGTTTATTGCGTGGGAATTACCGACCATGCGCAGCACCTTCTGGGGGACATGGTGTTTGTTGAACTGCCGGAGGTGGGCAGGGAAGTTTCCGTCGGCGAAGAGTGCGCGGTAGCTGAATCAGTGAAGGCCGCGTCCGATATTTATGCGCCGGTAAGCGGCGAAATAGTTGAAGTGAACGGCGAACTGGAGTCATCGCCAGAGTTAGTGAACAGCGAACCCTATGAGGGCGGCTGGCTGTTTCGCATTAAGGCCAGCAACGTAAGCGAAATCAACGAGCTGCTGGACGCGCAGGGCTATCAGTCCACGCTTGAAGACGAATAGGGCCCCTTACTCTGGAAGGTTATGCAATGAATCAAACAATTAGACAGCTTGATTACGGTGAGTCATTCATTGAACGCCACATTGGGCCCTCTTCAAAAGAACGTCGACAAATGCTGGAAGCCGTCGGCGCGGGCAGCCTTGATGAACTTATCGGCAAAATTGTGCCGGCAGACATTCAGCTTCCTCATCCGCCCGCAACCGGCGATGCCATGACCGAACACCAGGCGCTGGCGGAGCTAAAGGCTATCGCCGCCCAAAATCAGCGCTATAAGTCCTACATCGGCATGGGCTACTGCCCGACGTTCACGCCTCCGGTTATTTTGCGCAATGTGCTGGAAAATCCGGGTTGGTATACCGCCTATACGCCTTACCAGCCGGAAGTCTCGCAGGGCCGGTTGGAGGCGCTGCTAAATTTTCAGCAGATGACTCAGGATTTAACCGGGCTGGATCTGGCTTCGGCGTCGCTGCTGGATGAAGCGACCGCTGCGGCAGAGGCGATGGCGATGGCCAAGAGGGCAGCCAAGCGCAAAGGGGCGAATACCTTCTTTGTCGCTGACGACGTGCATCCGCAGACCGTTGACGTCGTAAAAACGCGCGCGGAAACCTTCGGCTTTAACGTCGTTGTCGCGCCGATGGCGGAAGCGGTAAAGCAGGACGACCTGTTCGGCGCGCTGTTTCAACTGACCGGTACCGAAGGGCAAATCAACGACTGTCGAGGCATTTTTAGCCGACTGAAGGCCGACGGGGTAATTACCTGCATGGCGGCGGACATTATGTCGCTGGTGCTGTTGGAATCTCCCGGCAGCATCGGAGCGGACGTCGCGTTCGGCTCGTCGCAGCGCTTTGGCGTTCCTATGGGGTACGGCGGCCCTCACGCCGCGTTTTTCGCCTGCCGGGATGAATTCAAACGCTCAATGCCGGGACGGATCATCGGCGTATCCCGCGATGCGGCAGGCAAAACGGCGCTGCGCATGGCGATGCAAACCCGAGAGCAGCACATTCGCCGGGAGAAGGCTAACTCAAATATCTGTACGTCTCAGGTGCTGCTGGCCAATATGGCGGGATTCTACGCCGTCTATCACGGCCCTGAGGGGCTTAAGCGTATCGCTTTACGCATTCACCGCCTGGCGGACATCCTGGCCGAAGGCCTCAAGCAAAAGGGGCTGAAGCTTCGCCACGACACCTGGTTTGACACGCTGTGCGTAGAGGTCGAGGACAAAGAGGCGCTGCTTACGCGCGCGCTAAGCTTCGGCGTTAACCTGCGCGCCGATCTGCACGGCGCGGTGGGCATTACGCTGGACGAAACCACAACGCTGGACGACGTCAATACGCTGTTTGACGTGCTGATCGGCGACAGCCGTGCGCTGGATATCGACGCGCTTGACGCACGGTGCATGGCGCAAAGCCGTTCGATGCCGGCGTCAGCGCTGCGTCAGAACCCCATTCTGACCCATCCGGTTTTCAATCGCTATCACAGCGAAACGGAGATGATGCGCTACCTGCACCGCCTGGCGCGTAAGGATTTGGCGCTGGATCAGGCCATGATCCCGCTGGGTTCTTGCACTATGAAGCTGAACGCGGCGGCGGAAATGATCCCGATTACCTGGCCTGAGTTCGCCGAGCTGCACCCGTTCTGCCCGCCGGAGCAGGCGCAGGGGTATCACATCATGCTGAACCAGCTTTCCCAGTGGTTGGCGCTTATTACCGGCTATGACGCCGTGTGCATGCAGCCAAACTCCGGCGCGCAGGGCGAGTATGCGGGGCTTCTGACCATTCGCCGCTACCATGCCGCTCGCGGTGAAGGGCATCGCCACGTTTGCCTCATTCCAAGCTCCGCGCACGGCACTAACCCTGCCTCGGCGCAGATGGCGGGGATGACGGTGGTAGTCGTAGCCTGCGATAAGCAGGGCAACATTGATTTGGCGGACCTGCGGGAAAAGGCGTCTCAGCACGGTAAAGCGCTGTCCTGCATCATGGTGACCTATCCCTCGACTCACGGCGTTTATGAAGAGACGATCCGCGAAGTGTGCCGGATTGTCCATGAGTTCGGCGGTCAGGTATATCTCGATGGCGCCAACATGAACGCGCAGGTGGGGATCACTACGCCCGGCTATATCGGTGCGGACGTATCTCACCTCAACTTGCATAAAACGTTCAGCATCCCTCACGGCGGCGGCGGCCCGGGCATGGGGCCCATTGGCGTGAAGAAGCATCTTGCCCCCTATCTCCCCGGCCACAGCGTGGTGCAACCAGAGGGCGTCTCCCGGTTAGGCGCCGTATCGGCGGCGCCGTTTGGCAGCGCTTCTATTCTTCCCATCAGCTGGATGTACATTCACATGATGGGCGCAGAAGGGCTGAAAGCGGCCAGCCAGGTGGCGATTTTAAACGCCAACTACGTAGCCAGACGCCTGAAGGACGCCTATCCGGTGCTCTATTCAGGCAACGACGGGCTGGTGGCTCACGAGTGCATTCTGGACATTCGCCCGCTGAAAGAGGAAAGCGGCATTACGGAAATGGACATCGCCAAGCGGCTGATTGACTACGGATTCCATGCGCCAACCATGTCTTTCCCCGTCGCCGGTACGCTGATGGTGGAACCGACGGAGTCGGAGAGTAAGGTCGAGCTTGACCGCTTTATTGAGGCGATGCTGGCCATCCGTGAGGAAATTCGTCGCGTTCAGGACGGCGAATGGCCGCTGGATGACAACCCGCTGGTCAACGCGCCGCACGTACAGGAAGAGCTGGTTTGCGAGTGGCCGCATCCCTATAGTCGAGAGCAGGCGGTTTTTCCGTCTCTGGCCGCGCTGGACAACAAGTACTGGCCGACGGTTAAGCGGCTGGATGACGTCTACGGCGACAGGAATTTATTTTGCTCCTGCGTGCCGATATCTGAATACCAATAAACCTCAGCGTTTAATCATAAAATGGCGATCCGTAATGGGATCGCCATCATATTTTTTCTGTTGGTAAAATTTAACCGCCTCCAACCCGCGCTTTATGACAAACGACAGCCCGGCCGAGCGCTATAGAGAAAGCGCCCCGATAAAGCCCTCCGTTTACGCATGAGAAAAATTCATGGGTATATGTACAGTATCCCGCAATTCGTCTAAACGCCGTATCCAAGGGCATTTTGTTGATGCTATATTCCCGATCGCGGTACGACATCGCCCTCTTATATATTCATTTATTACTATGACTCTGTGCGCCTTTGGCTCGTTGAGGTCGTTTCCCTTTGCCGAATGAGAGGCGAATGAATAAGTGGCTGCGCGTCGAACCGCTATTCAATAATTAATAATTTATCCGCAAATAAAAATAATGCGGTTGTGAAAAGCAAACGCGAATAACTATAGAGAACTTAAGGTATGGAACTACTGGAACAGCTGGTCGATTTTGTTAATAGCCTGCTCTGGGATCACGTATTAATTTTCTTACTATGTGGAACCGGGATCTACTTTACCGTCCGCCTGGGCTTTATTCAGGTTCGCCACTTCGGCAGCGGTCTTAAAGAGCTGTTTGGCGGTATGTCCCTGCAGGGGAAAAAGGCGGATAAAAGCGGGATGAGCTCCTTTCAGGCGGTGGCGACGGCCATTGCTGGCCAAGTAGGTACCGGTAACCTGGCCGGGCCGGCGACCGCCATTCTCGCCGGCGGTCCGGGCGCGATTTTCTGGATGTGGGTTTCCTCTTTTCTGGGGATGTCCACCATCTATGCAGAAGCTATTCTGGCTCAGAAGTTTAAAACTAAAGATAAAAACGGCCAGGTCGTCGGCGGCCCGGCTTACTACATCGAGCAGGGGCTCAAGTGCAAGTGGCTGGCCTGCGTGTTTGCGGTGCTGATTATCTTTGCTCTGGGCTTTATCGGCAATATGGTGCAGTCAAACGCGATCGCTTCTGCGTTTAACAGCTCGCTGGGCGTGCCCTCCTGGGTAATGGGCGTCGTGATGGCGGTCATTGCCGGCGTAGTGGTGATTGGGGGCATTCGCAGCATTGCTTCATTCAGCGAGAAGGTGGTGCCGGTTATGGCCTGCCTGTACCTGATTGGCGCGTTCGCCATTCTGGCGATTAACTATGAGTACGTGCTGCCGGCGTTTGAGTCTATCTTCGTCGCTGCGTTTAATCCTCAGGCCGTGGTTGGCGGCGGTGTGGGTATCGGTATCCAGCAGGCGATGCGTTTTGGTATTGCCCGCGGCCTGTTTGCTAACGAGGCCGGCATGGGGTCGACGCCCCATGCGCACGCCGTAGCCCGCGTAGCCAGGCCTGAGCAGCAGGGTTTTATCGCCATGATGGGGGTCTTCGTCGTGTGCCTTATCGTTACGCTGACGGCGCTGGTGATTATTACCTCCGGCATGAAGGAATGGGATGCCGGTGGCCGCATCGGGGACTCCTTCCTGAGCATTTTCCACGGTCAGGGCATCACGGTGACCCAGCAGGCATATGTCTACATCTTCGGCCACTTTGGCAGCCTGTTTATCTCCGCTTCGCTGTTCTTCTTCGCGTTTACCACCATTATTGGCTGGTACTACTACGCGGAAAACAACGTGCGCTATCTGTTCCAGTCTACGTCTGCCGTACGCGTCTATCAGCTGATGGTGGTCTGCTTTATCTTCATCGCGTCGCTGTTTAAGGTCGAGCTGGTATGGAAAATGGCGGATATGTTCAACGGCCTGATGGTGCTTCCCAACCTGGCAGCGCTGCTGCTGCTGTCTCCCGTCGTTATCCGGGTAGGAAAAGCGGCAGGGTTTGGCTCCAGAGTGCCGGATGCAGAATTGGAGTCCAGCCGGTAGAATAATATTGTTTGAATCTTATCCCTTAAAGCCCCGACATTCGGGGCTTTTGTCTGTTTTTACATCATATTAATTCCTGTCTATTTAGGCAGCTTATCCCCCTGCCGTTTTCATATTAGTATCCCAAGAGGTGTGATGGATTGTTTCAACACATTGAATACATAGGGATATTTCATGAAACCTTTTCTGATAGATAAAGGCAAGACGCTTTTAGACGAGCAACTGTCCGCCTACGGGCTAGACGGGCTGTTCGGCGGTGGAGATGGAAACTCGAGCGGCGGTGTGGGCGGCGCGACGCCCGCATCGGACGGCATGAACCGCTATCAGTTGGGGATAGACGGCGTGGGAGCCCGGCTGTCTATTTTATGCATTGAAGGATATGAGCGCTTAAGCGAACCGTGGCGCTTCGTAGTGCAGTTTTCCGCACCGTGCGTGCTATTAATGCCGCAGGTATTGAGCAAGAGTGCGGCTATCGCGCTGGCGCCGGGCGGAGTGAGTGATTTGATACGCGGGGCATTTGGCTTAAGCAACGAGCTGATGTCAGCTGTAATCAGAGCTGCCGGTACGCTGGAACCGGACTCGGGTAGCGGTGCCGTTATTGGCGAAACTCGCGCTCTGTACGGGGTAGTCACCTCCTTCAGCCAGCTGTCGTCGTCGAACGATGAAGCCCGGTACGAAGTCACGGTTAGCCCGCGCCTTCAGCTGCTGGACAACACGCGCGGCAGCGCTATCTACCAAAACCAGACGGTGCCGCAGGTGGTGGAAGAGGTGCTGCGCAAGCACGAACTCACCGGCGTGGACTTCCGCTTCGAGCTGGCCGAGACCTATCCGGTTAAAGAGTACCTGACCCAGTGGGAAGAGAGCGATCTGACGTTTATCCGCCGCCTGCTGGCGGATTCGGGCATCTGGTTCCGCTTCGAGAGTCACGCGGAGCACGGCTGCGACGTGGTGGTGTTCGGCGACTCGGTGCAGCAGTATCAGGACGGCCCACAGGCCAGCTACCGTCAGCCAACCGGTAATAACGACGGCGGGCTGGAGGCGGTGTGGGACATGTCCGTCGCGCGCAGAACGATACCGCAAAGCGTGCTCACGCAGGACTACAACTACCGCACGGCCCAAACGGGCATGCAATCGGAAGTTAACGAACAGAAGAAGGACGCTACTACTCGCGGACGGCACTACCTGTACGCTGAGCACTATCGGGAGCGCGGCGAAGCGGTACAGGGCGTTAACGAACAGGACGACCTGCTGGGACAGTTTGGCAACAGGCTGGGCGACGATCTCGATGGCGCGAGCGAAAGTAGCGGAGAGAATCAGGAGCCGGAAGGCGTAGGCCAGGGCGCGTGGTACGCCAAGCTGCGCCACCAGCGGCTGATGACCGAACAAATCACCATTACCGGCAAAACCACCCTGTCCCATCTGGCTCCTGGTCAAATCCTGACGGTCAACGGCTCGCCGATATCTGAAGCGAGCGGCGGCATTCTGATTGTCTCGGTAGAAAGCATCGGCGACAGAAGCCAAGCCTACCAGCTGACGTTTACCGGCATCCCCTACGACGCCATGCGCCCCTATCGGCCGGAGCTGCTGGCATGGCCTACCATTGGCGGCACGCTACCCGCCAGAGTCACCAGCCCCGGCAACGACCAGTACGGCTATATGGACAGCCACGGTCGCTACCGGGTAAAGATGGACTTCGACCTGAACGACAGTTGGCGCAAGGGCGAGGAAAGCCTGTGGATGCGCCGGGCGTCGGTCTACGCGGGCGACACCTACGGCCTGCACTTCCCGCTGATTGACGGCACCGAGGTTGCCATCGCCTTCACCGGCGGCAACCCAGACCGCCCCTACATCTCCCACGCGATGCACGACTCCCGCCACCCCGAGCTGGTCACTGCTGCCAACCACAAGCGCAACGTGATACGCACCCCGGCCAATAACAAGCTGCGGATGGACGACGAGCGGGGCAAGGAGCATATCAAGGTTGCGACGGAGTATGGGAAGACGCAGCTGAATATGGGCCATGTGGTGGACGCCGAACGATCGCTGCGAGGGGAAGGGTTTGAGCTGCGCACCGACGAGTGGGGGGCGATAAGGGCGGGGAAGGGGCTGTTTATCGGCGCGCACGAGCAGGAAAAAGCGCGAGGAGAGGTACTCAATATAGATATGGCGCTGGAACAGCTGTCTGCGGCGAATAATCAAATGGATGCTTTATCCGAAGCCGCCAAAGCCGCGCTGGCGCTGGCCGCCGACGTACAGGCTCAGCAGCGGCTGCTTTCTGAACGCATTGAGTCACTAAAATCTGCCGTTATCTTGCTCAGCGCGCCGAAGGGAATGGCTTTAACCAGCGGTGAGCATCTTCGGGTAGCCTCCGGGCGCAGCATGGCGGTAACGGCGGGGAAAAATGCGGACATTAGCGTGATGAAACGCCTAACGATGGCTGCGGGAGAAGCCTTTAGCCTGTTTGTACAGAAGGCGGGAATAAAGCTGTTTGCCGCCAAGGGAAAGGTAGAGATTCAGGCCCAGAGCGACGCCCTGGAGCTGATTGCCAGAAAGGGACTGTCTATCATCAGCACTGAAGATGAAATTATCATCAATGCCAAAAAGAAGATCACGCTTAACGCCAACGGCACCTATATTTCGCTGGACAAATGCCTGATTGAGCTGGCGACGCAGGGCGATTTTAAAATCAAAAGCGCCAGCTTTGATACTTTAGGGCCTGCGGCTAAACCGCCCGTTTTTCCTAACGTTCCCAACGTTGACGGCTTCAGCGAGTATTTCACGCTAAACGACCAGAAAACCCGCCGACCGCTGAGCAACTTTCCCTACACGCTGAGCTGGAGCGGGCAGGATATCTCCGGGCATACCGATGAAAGCGGCAACACCCAAGCGATTTATACCTCGTCAAGCGAGACGATATCGGTACAGCCGCACCCGGAGCGCGTAGACCGAATGCTGATTGACGCAGCCTATTGGGATGACGATACGCCCCTGACGCTGGACTTCAATAAGGCGAGCAGTATGGAAGAGGGGCAGGCGTAATGGCGGAAAAGAAAAAGACCGGTTCAACGCACGATACGGGAGCGGGAAAAACGACCACCAAGGCCGACGCATCGGGAACGGCGCAGCCGGTCACTAACCCACTGGATCTTTGGTACCTGTGCCAGAAGATTAACTATGCCCTGAAAAATCCGCTGGCGCGCGCCGATGGCGCTACGGTGTTTCAGCGGGTAGTGACCTGGATGATCCGGAAAGAGAACGAATGGTTTGATTATCATCACCCCTATATCGGCGAGTGCGGCTACGACATGACCAGCGACCCGCCGCAGCCGATCATGAGCCGAAATGAACCCCATCGGCCCAGCTTCTGCCCACTGTCGAAATACCATGCCATCAAGGAGAAATACGTTTACCGGCTGTACGGTATGAGCACTGCCGATATTCGCATTGAAATAGCGACGCTGCTGTTAACGCTCGGCGAGCTGGAGCGCGTGCTGGGGCCGATGATGCGCAAAACACCGGGGCCGCTGAAGGAGGTGGATAGCGAATTCGGCGATATGTTCAAGGTCACCCGCGGCCTGTTTCGCATACCGGACGTGGTGAAGCTGAAGAATATTATGCTGACCGGGAAGGCGGCGTTTGAGCAGGGCAACCTCGATGACGTGATAGAGATTAAGTTTAATCAGAGTGGGGATAAGTTGTCTCCTGACCAAAAATTATCTTATGAACGCATTGCCGGGGATAAGCGAAAGTTTCATTTATTACAAACCAATACCTGCCAAATCGACGACCGTCGCCAGCGCGACTGGCTGCGGGACGCAAAAAAAGAGCCGATGTACCTGCCGGTGGCGCTGGGGCTGGAAAAGCGAAAGCAGCGGGAGCGGCTGCGCGGTGAGGTGGAGGAGTTTCAGCACCTGATCGGCGCCATCGATCTGGAGCTGGATGAAGTTCGCCGCCGCTTGATGCCGGTTTATCCCGAACCGGCGCAGGACTTCAGCGAATTGACTCAGGGCCATAGGCTGGAAGCGCCGCCGTCGGAGGCGGAGATGCGGAGAATGGCCAAGGCCAGAGCGGGGCTGGAGATGGCGCTGGCGGGGCCGATGTGGGGTATCGGCGCTTACGGCATCGCAGCGGGCGGGCTGATGACGACCAGTGTGGGAACGGCAACGACGGCGTTTGTCGCACCTGCGGTACCGGTGGCCACGCCAAGCATGGCGGCAGCGGCGGAGGGCGCGGCCGCCACTGCCGAGGCGACAATGGCGCTTGGGGGCGGCGTGGTGCCGTTCGGCAACATGAGCCGAGCGACGTTGGAGATGCTGACCAAATATGCCGGGCTGGCTGCGGCGAATTCGGCCATTTATGAAGCGGCGGCAAAAGAGCCTGAGCCCTGTGAAATTCAGCTGGCGCTGGCACAGGATTTTTTAACCGACCCGTTAAAAAAAGAGCAGTTTTATATTTACTGGCCGGATTGACGGGCGGAGGGAAGCGGAATGAATTTTTTCGACAGGTTTGACGAAGCGAGCTGGGAGTTTACCTACGGCGACGAGTGCAACCCCGAGCAGAACGTGCTGCAGGTAGGGCTGGTGGGCATTTTTCATATTGACGAAGCGTGGCGACCGGAGAAGCGGCAGGCGATTGCCGAGGCAATAGAGCGTTATATTCGGGACTATGGGGATAAGTTGAGATCGGGTTATCTCGCCAATGTTAATAAGTTGGAACCTTTTAATAAAAGTGACGGAAATAGTCGAATTCATCGCCTGTTGGCTCTGGAGGATGATGCAGCATATACGCAGTGGGGGGCAAGCCACAGTTTGGACTATGTCAGTGATTATCAGATTGATATGTTTTCACCTGCCGGTTGGTTTGAACATGTTCATCGTTCAGTTTCTTACGTTCGCTTTTATCTACCCATCACGGAGCTAAAGGAGGATGGAGGAAGAGAGCGCTTTGAGCGACTGATGCTGGACTTTTGCATATTGTTAAAGCCAATGCACGGCCAGGCCGGATTAGGGCTTCAGCAGATTTACGAACATGAAAAGTTCCAACATCTGGAGTACGAGATAGGCCAGGCGTTTAACGGTATAGATATGACCAACCCCTATACGGACAGGCAATACCGTGACGGAATAACGTCAGTAAACTGGTACACCTTCTTTGACGATGGCTGGCTGGCGAAGCTGGGAGGTCGACGGGCGCTTTCTGCAGCGTTTGACGGTACGGATATTAAGCTGTTGCCCTACGAGGGCGGTATGGCGGTACGTGCCGGAGAATGGCCAGAGCTGGGGTGGGTTGAGAAAGAACCGTACCCAGACCTATATGTAAAGGTTAATCAGGTGATTAGGCCTATCCGAGCGCCAAAGCTGGACTCAATGGGCTATGGTTCCAACGCAGGTGAAATTCGATTCGACGAACTCAGCACTGCCCAATGGCTAGCCCGCTTCGACAATGCGCCGCAGGTCAAAGCCAGTCAAGGACCCAGAGCCGTTGAATACCGGCCCGTTACCGCCAAAACCGGAGAATCGTGCCCGCATACGGGAGACTGGGGCACCACTCGCTTCCCGCCGGAGTATGCCGTCGTTGAACAGGGCGCGCCGATGCCGCCCCGAAGCGACGGCCGCCCGACCGACTGGACGTTAAGGAAGCGCGCGGACGGCGGGCCGACGTCGGTTGCGGTTGAAAAAGATGCGGAGGAATAGCCGATGAATTTTTTCGACAGGTTCGACGAAGCGAGCTGGGAGTTTACCTACGGCGACGAGTGCAACCCCGAGCTGAACGTGCTGCAGGTAGGGCTGGTGGGCATCTTTCATATAGATGAAGCGTGGCGACCAGAGAAGCGCCGAGCGATTGCCGAGGCGATAGAGCGTTATATTCAGGATTATGGTGACAGGCTGCAGTCAGGATACCTTGTTAATGTGAATAAACCGGAGCCTTTTATTAAAAACGATGGTAATGGTCGGATCCAGCGCTTTCTGGAACTGGAAGACGATGATGCAGATACTCGATGGTGCTCAAGCCATAGTCTGGACTACGTTAGTGACTATCAGATTGGAGCCGGTTTACCGGCGGGCTGGTTTGAGCATGTTCATCGTTCAGTTTCTTACGTTTGTTTTTATCTCCCCGTCACGGAGCTAAAAGAAGACGTAGGAAAAGAACGCTTTGAACGGCTGGTGCTGGATTTTTGCGCCTTGTTAAAGCCAATGCATGGCTTGGCCGGGTTGGGCATCCAACAACTCTATGAAGAGCATAAATTTCAGCATCTGGAGTATGAAATAGGGCAAATGTTTAACGGCATCGACGTGACTACGAATTCAACCAATCGGGGGCTGCGCAATGGCTTTAGCTCCATCAACTGGTACACCTTTTTAGCCGATGAATGGGTAGAAAAACTGGGCGGTAAACGAGCGCTGGCTAATCATTTTGATAATACCGAAATTAAGCTGTTGCCCTACGAAGGGGGGCTGGCGATTCGCGCGGGAGAATGGCCGGAGTTGGGATGGGTTGAAAGAGAGCCTTATCCTGACCTCTATGTAAAAGTCAATCAGGTGCTCAAGCCCGTTCGAACGCCGGAGATGGGGTCCTTTGGCAACGGTTCAATCGCAGGAGAGATTCGATTTAATAAAACGTCGACAACCCAATGGTTAGCCCGCTTCGACAATGCGCCGCAGGTCAAGGACAGTCAGCGACCCGGAGCCGTTGAATACCGGCCCGTTACCGCCAAAACCGGAGAATTGTGCCCGCATACGGGAGACTGGGGCACCACTCGCTTCCCGCCGGAGTATGCCGTCGTTGAACAGGGCGCGCCGATGCCGCCCCGAAGCGACGGGCGCCCGACCGACTGGACGTTAAGGAAGCGCGCGGACGGCGGACCGACGTCGGTTGCGGTTGAGGAGGCCTGAATATGAGAATCGGTATTATTCGATTAGGGGATAAAACCACGCACGGAGGAACGGTGGTTTCCGCTTCTGCGACGATGAGGTTTCACGGCGTTCCGGTTGCGCGCTTAGGTGATAGCGTGACGTGCCCGCAGCATCACCTTACCGTTATTTCGGAAGGCCACCCGACTTTTACTGACAACGGTGTCCCCGTTGCGTTTGATGGGCATAAGTGCGCCTGCGGCTGTAGGCTAATTTCGTCTTTGTGTTCCGTTACCGCAGGATAATCTATGCCGGTTGTTCTTAAGGATATTCCTTGTGAAAAGCTTCCCGCCTCGTCTCCTAATCCGCTTTTTTGGGGTTTGCTGCTTGTATTGGCCATGCTGTTTAATGCCGCCGTTGTGCTGCTCTGCTGGCCGCAGGGGCAGACAGCAGAGGGAAGTCAATTTTGGTTCTTGCTTGTAGGGCCTGCGGCTTTAGGGTGGCTTGTGGCGATGTTGGCCCGGTCACTTTACTGGACCGTTGAGCAAAAATTTATTGATGATTTTAATCAACAGCGCAATGCTCGAATTCAAAAAGAAATTGCCAGAGGTCGGCGCTTTTTGTACATCCTTGACGATGCCTCAATTGTGGCATCGCACTCGGGTGACGTTGGTAAATTTCAGCCAGAAGGAAAAGCCGTGCTGGCAGCCAGAGAAACGCCGCAGGGGCAGATTATCAGGCATACGCCGTTGCCGAGGGAAGGAAGTACGGAGGTCGATTTTCTCCTGACGCTGTTCCAGCGGCTTTTGTTTGATATGGACAAAGGCATTCGTCGTTTGCCGACAGACTGCGTTTTATACGTATCGCTTCAGGTGAATACGCTGCTCTCCTCAGAGGAAGTCAGACAGTGCTGGTCTGAGGCCGGCGAGACGAGTTTGCCTCACCGAAAGGTGGTGCTTCAAATGGAGAAGAATGGGCTCGCGGCAGTGGATAACTGGTTGGATAATTATTATGACGATGTTGCCGCGCTCCTGATCGTATCCGTACAGCTGAATCAGTCTGCGGTTCCTCTGCCGGAGAGCGCGGAAGCCGCTGTCGGCGTTTTATTCACAAATGTACCTATGTTTGAAGGCGACTTAGCGCTGTTGCACCGACCAGAGCACAGCAATGCCGATGATGTTGAAACGTCTATTTCACAGGCATTGATTTGGGCTAGGGAAGATGAGCCCTATAATGTAGAAACGCTGTGGATGTCCGGTTTGGATCAAGAGGGAAAGGGAATTGGCCTGTGGATGCGGGCTTTGGAATCCCCGACGTTAAAAAAGCTTCAGCAGATAAAGCGCAAAGACGTCGACAGGCTTATTGGAAATGCGGGGCTAGCGTCATCCTGGCTTGGTGTTATTGCCGCTCGTGAAGGCGCTTTGGCGACGAGGCGCCCTCAGATAGTGCTTTCACACCTTGAGAATGCCTCGCGGCCACGGGCATGGATAAGCGTCGTTTCACCTACATCGTGTTGATAAAACGTATAGCCGATGGCTTCAATGTCGTTTCCGAATTATGAAGGTAAATCCGATATTCTTCGACTCAGTTTCCTTTTCCCATTTTTACATAAAAATTTCAGCTTACATGTGTACACTGAAATAATTCTCATATAAGCTGGCATTCGTTTCCTGCGCGTCGGCCGCTGTTGCGACCGTCGTTTTTCTTCCGGCTTGAGGGGCATCTCTATGTCTTCAACAGTTAAACAGGGGTATTCGGTTGCCGAAGAGATTGCCAACAGCATAAGCCACGGCGTTGGTCTTATTTTAGGCATCGTCGGGCTGGTGCTGTTATTGACCCAGGCCGTTGCCAATGAGGCAGGGTCGCTTGCTATCACTAGCTACAGCCTTTACGGCGGCAGCATTATTCTGCTTTTTCTCGCCTCTACGCTCTATCACGCCGTTCCCAATCAGGCCGCCAAGCGTCGGCTTAAAGTTTTTGACCACTGTGCGATTTACCTTTTGATTGCAGGAACCTACACGCCTTTCCTGTTGGTAGGGTTGAATTCTTCGCTGTCGCGAGGCCTGATGGTCGTTATCTGGAGCCTGGCGCTGATTGGCGTGATTTTTAAGCTGGCGTTTACCCATCGCTTTAAGGTGGTATCGCTTGTTACCTATTTGGGTATGGGATGGCTGTCGCTGGTCGTGATTTATCAGATGGTGACGACGCTATCGGCGGGGGCGGTTAGCCTGCTGGCCGTGGGTGGGATTGTTTATACGCTGGGCGTTATCTTCTATGTCAACAAGCGCATTCCCTTCAATCACGCGATTTGGCACGGTTTTGTGCTGGGAGGCAGCGTGTGCCACTTTTTGGCTATTTATCTCTATATTGCCTAGCAATGCAAAAGTAAAGGAAGCGCCGCGATTTTTAACCGGCCAAAAATCTCGGCGCCAGGCGCTACTTTTTCTCTTCTTCCAGCGAATAGGGAAGGGCGCGAATAGCCAGGCTGCTGGTGGCGTCTTCCCTCACGCGAAGCACTGAATCGGCTTGCAAATCGTTATTCAACACCGCCTGAACCCGCAGCGAACCGTCGGCCAGCTTTACTGACGCCAGTATCGTACCGGTGCGCCGCCAGTTTTCCCCCAACTGAAGCTCCAGTTCGTCTCCAACCTCAGGTTGAGAAAGCGCTTTGCCTTCCAGCCAGTACATGGCGCGCTTGTTAGCGCCGCGGTACTTGGCTCGCGCCACCATTTCCTGACCGGCATAGCAGCCTTTGGTAAAGCTGATGGCGTCGAGCGCCTGCAGGTTGACGGCCTGGGGTAAAAATTCGCCGCTGGTGGCCGCGTCGATAGCGGGCAGGCCGGCTTCGATGTCCAGCGCCAGCCACTGGCGGCTGTCGTTCAGCGCCGCTTTGCCCAAAAGGGCTGAGTACAGGCGATCGGCTTCCTGCTGAGGAGCGACGATAAGGAAGCGCTCTGACGGCGTGGGGATATAGAGCAGCGTTACGTTACCAACGGATATCGACGATGACTGCGCGTCCGGCAGGGTTGGATAAAGCGCGCTTAGCGCTTCTCGCGCGCCTCTGCCCGCAATCCCCAGCAGTAAAAGGTCACTGCGCCGTTCAATGCTGACCTTTGAGAAAACGGCGTACTTCTTCAGTTCGGCCATTTGCTGTTCACATACGCTGGCGCGTTGGATGTAAGCGAGGGTTTCACCATAGTGGAACAGGCGCAGCGCGCTCCAGGTTTTTCCCTTGGCGTCGCAGTGTGCGCTGAGTTCGTGCTTTTGAGGCTCCAGCGCAAATACGTCGGCGGTAATCTGCCCCTGAAGATATTTACGGTCGTCTTCTCCCGCGACGGCAACCAGCGCCCAGTCTTCCAGCGATATTAGGGTCAACGGCAGGTCGGATGAAGAAGATGCGAACTGTGACGGAAGTGGGGATTTGTAGATCATGAGAACTCCGGCATAAACAGGTCTGGGATACGGGCCGAACCTTTGAGAACGCTGTTGAATCAGGGCGTTGGTTCGGACGTTTCAGAATGCTTTCAAGATAAGCCAAAACGGTCGCCGACGCCAGCGTCGCGGCGACGGCCCTTTGCCGTTTTTAGGTAAAAGCGCTGCTATTTCGAGCAAATCCGCAAATATAGGCTAAGTTTTGTGTGTACTCTTTCACTAATTCTAAGCAAATTGTTAAGCTACGCCTTCGAGCGATAACCCTATAAGAGTATGCATTTATGGACATTAATAACAAAACCCGCATCCACTGGGCCTGCCGTCGCGGTATGCGCGAACTGGATGTCGCCATTATGCCCTTCTTTGAACATGACTACGACGCGCTGTCTGAGTCCGATAAGGAGACGTTCGTCAGGCTTCTGGACTGTGAAGACCCTCAGCTTTTTCGTTGGCTGATGAATCAGACCGTTCCCGAAGACGTAGACTTTGCGCGAATGATCAAAATGATCCAGGTAAAAAATGCAGAACGCCGTTCTTTGGAAGAGTGATATTCGAATATCTTGGAAAAGCCAATGCGTTTCGTTGTTAATTCACGGGGCGCTGATACTGTTGGTGCTTTTATATCCATGGAACGACGGCTATTGGCCCGTCTGGCTCTCTTTAGTGACGCTGGTCATCTTTGACTGCCTGCGCAGCCAGAGGCACATCCAGCGGATGCAGGGGGAAATGGCGCTGCTTAAAAACGGCGTTTTTCAATGGCATCGCGAAGAATGGCGCATCAAGGGGCGTCCGATGATGCTAAAGTGGGGCGTTTTCCTCACGATTCAGGCCACCGCAGGGAGGCGAAACAGGCGTCGGCTTTGGCTGGCGGTGGACAGCATGGATCAAGAGTCGTGGCGCAGCCTGCGTTTTCACCTGCAGCAGCTTGAACGGCAGCACGATAAACGGTAAAACATCGGGTTGGGAGACTCACTGCCTTATGCCCGTAATGAAGGATCGCGTTTATGTCCGTAATTTGGCTCGTAGAAGATGAAGTAAGCATCGCCGATACGCTTATCTATACGCTGGAAACCGACGGTTTTGAGGTTCGCTGGTTTGAGCGGGGCGAACCCGCGCTGGCGGCGCTTAATCAAGGGCGACCGGCGCTGGCCATTTTGGACGTCGGCCTTCCCGATATCAACGGCTTCGACCTGTGCCGCAGAATGCTGGGGCAGGTGGCGGACCTTCCGCTGATTTTTCTGACCGCGCGCAGCGAGGAGCTTGACCGCATCGTCGGGCTTGAAATCGGCGCGGACGACTATATTCCCAAACCCTTCTCTCCCCGTGAAGTGAGCGCTCGAGTGCGCACTATTTTGCGCCGTCTTGAAAAACAAAAGCGGCTTCTGCCCAGCTACGGCGCGTTTGAGCTGGACGAAGAAGGGGCGACCATCACCTTCCACAGTCAGCCGCTTTCGCTGACGCGCTATGAGTTTCTGCTGCTCAGAACGCTTTTAAAGGCGCCTCGCCGCGTGTTTTCCCGCCAGCAGCTGATGGACCTCGTCTGGCAGGATGCGGAAGAGAGTCTGGATCGCACGGTGGACACTCATATCAAAACCCTGCGGGCCAAGCTTCGGGCGGTCAACGAGAACGCGAATCCTATTCAAACCCACCGCGGGTTGGGATACAGCCTGAGCCACAACGAATGAGGATTGGCTTTCGCCTGCTGCTGGGCTTTTTCATGATTGTCGCCGTCGCCGGCTATTTCATCATGAACATTTTCGTGCAGGAAGTTAAGCCGGGCGTGCGTCGCACGACGGAAGGCATGCTGGTAGACACCGCCAACCTGCTGGCCCAGATAGCCGAGCAGGATATCCGACACCATAGCCTGAGCCAGGGCTATCTGATCCAGGCCTTTCGAGATATCAACAGTACGCCTATTGGCGCGAAGATAGACAACGTCGTAAAAAACCGCATGGAGTATCGGGTTTACATCACCGATGAGAAAGGCATCGTTATTTTTGACTCCACCGGTGAGGCGCTGGGGCAGGACTACTCGCGTTGGAACGACGTCTATCTGACGCTAAGAGGAAAATACGGCGCGCGAAGCACTCGTCTGAACCCCAACGATGAAAGCAGCACCGTTATGTACGTGGCGGCGCCGATCCGCTCCGAAAGCGGCAAAATTATTGGTTCGCTGACCGTCGCCAAGCCCAATGAATCAATGCAGCCGGTTATCCGCCGCAGCGAGCGGCGCATTGAAATCGCCGGCGTGATGCTGCTGGGCATAGCGTTAACGATAGGCGCTATTTTCGTCTGGTGGATTAACCGCTCCATTTCCCGGCTGGTGCGCTACGCCAAAGAGGTAGCGGACGGCGGCGCGCCGACGCTTCCCCGCGTGGGCAGCACCGAACTCAACAGCCTGGCGCTGGCGTTGGAGAGCATGCGCGTCAAGCTTGAGGGTAAGGACTATATCGAGAAATACGTCCATACGCTGACCCATGAGCTGAAGAGCCCGCTGGCGGCGATCCGCGGCGCGGCGGAAATCCTGAAGGAGTCGCCTCCACAAGCGGTGGCCCAGCGCTTCGTCAACAATATCTCCCAGCAAAACGATCGCCTGCAGCTTTTGGTTGACCGCATGCTTCAGCAGGCTCAGGTGGAAAATCGCATCCGTCAGGAGCTGTCGCTGGTGGATTTAGCGCAGGTGCTTAACGGCGTGATAGCCGCCAAAGAAGCGCAGTTTACCCATCGCCACGTGACGCTAAAAGTAGATATCGCCTCTCCGGTCAGCGTGCGCGGCGATAAGCTTCTTTTGGAGCAGGCTTTCAGCAACCTGTTGGATAACGCGTTGGACTTCACGCCGGAAGGCGGCGCGATCTCGGTGCTTGGCGAGGTTATTGATAAACGCTATCGGGTGGCCATTGTCGACAGCGGTCCGGGGATCCCTGAATACGCGCTGGATAAGGTGTTCGATCGCTTCTATTCGCTGCCCCGGCCGGACAAGGGGAAAAGTACCGGGCTTGGGCTAAGCTTTGTGCGTGAAGTGGCTACGCTGCATCAGGGAACCATCTGTCTGGAAAACGACGAGAGCGGCGGCGCCAGAGCGGTGTTTGTTTTGCCGATTAAAGAGAAATAGCTAAAGGCGCGCTTCACGCCGCCTTCACACAACGACATCTTCCTTTCACTTTGAGCTTTTACTCTGCGCGCCATACTTGGAAAACGGAGTGACTGGGGATGTCCAACCATACCGCGCTATTTTTAAAACTATTTGCACTGTTTATTTTTACTCTGATGATGCTGATCCCTATCGGCATGATCCTCAGCCTTATTGACAGCCGTAACGACTATCAACAGAGCGTCATCAACCGCATTCAGGACGGCACCAGCGCGGAACAGACCGTCGTAGGGCCGGTTATCGCGGTTCCCTATACCCGATATCAAAAAGGGCTGGACGATAAGGGCGTGAGTAAAACGGTGGCCGTAGAAGGCGTTCGCTACTATCTTCCTTCCCTTCTTACCGTAGACGGTAACGTCAACGTTGAGCCGCGTAAGGTCGGTATTTATCAGGCGCAGGTATACCAAAGCGAATTGGTTTTTAAAGGCGCGTTTACGCCTCTTGATCTGACCAGCAATAAGTCCGTCAGCTACGGGGCGCCGTACGTCATCGTTGCGCTGTCGGACTCTCGGGGCATTACGCGCGTGCCTGAAATTCAGTTTGCCAAAAAGGCGGTCGCCTTTGAGGCCGGAACAAACTCTTCCCGCTTCTCGCAGGGGGTCCACGCGCCGCTGTCGGGCGATATGCTAAGCGGCAGCGAGCCGATAAGCTTTGAGTTTACGCTGGCCCTTCAGGGTAGCGGCCATCTGGCCGTGATGCCGGTAGGGGAGTCCTCAACGCTGAACCTGAGCGGAAACTGGCCCCATCCCAACTTCCTCGGGCAGTTCCTGCCGAAGCAGCGGGTGGTGAACGAAGATGGCTTTACGGCAACGTGGGAAAGCAGCTGGATAGCCAATAATATCAACAACAATTTTATCGGCTATGACTATCAGTCTATGGATGCCAGAAGGTATAGCGAAGACGCTTACGGCGACGCTCAATATGCCAGAACCTCACTTGTCAGCTCGGGCTTACCGGCATTCAGTACCAGCTTTATTGAACCCGTTAACCACTATCAGCTGAATACGCGCACGGTGAAATACGCCGTTTTGTTTATCGGCCTGACGTTCGTCGCCTTTTTCCTGTTCGAAGTGCTGAAGTCGCTGTCTATCCACCCAATACAGTATCTGCTGGTCGCGGCGGCGCTGACCGTTTTCTACGTTATCCTGTTGGCGCTGTCGGAGCGCATCGGATTCGCCTGGGCTTACAGCATTGCCGCCGTTAGCTGTTGCAGCCTGATTGGCTTCTACTTAAGCGCCGTGCTTCGCGGCGCGGTGCGCGGCATCGGTTTTGCGCTAGGTCTGCTGCTGCTCTACGGCGTGCTGTACCTGCTGCTGCAGTCGGAGGACAACGCGCTGCTGCTTGGCGCAGTCCTGCTGTTCGTTGCGCTGAGCGCGGTGATGGCGCTAACCCGCCGCCTTGACTGGTACCAGGTTGCGGGGCGATCTTCATCGCCCTCATTGAACCGGAGCCCGGCGCCTTCCGGCGGAGGAGCGTCAGCACCGCAGGAGGAGACGGCTTCCGAGGGGGAGCGGGAGAAGGGAACCCACTGCCATAGCGAAGAGCTGGCTGAGAGAAGAAAGTATCGGTTATGGAAATAAAGGAAAGATTACGCCATTTGCATGTAGCGTAAACGGCGCCCCTCCCGAATGGGAGGGGATTCAAACGGCACTACAGGAGCGCCGCCGCTTCTTCCAGAATCTGCTCGCACCAGTCGGCGATCCGCCCTTCGCTGAGTTCGTACTGAACCACGTCGTCAAGCGCCAGCCCTACGAAGCGCTGCCCGTCGGGCGCGACGGCCCTTTGGCTGGTAAACTGATAGCCTTCCGTCGGCCAGTAGCCGACAAACTTGACGCCCAGAGGCTGTAGATGGTCGTGCAACATGCCCAGCGCGTCCAGGAACCACTCGCCGTAGCCCTCCTGATCGCCCATGCCGTAGAGCGCCACGATTTTTCCGTTCAGATCGAGCCGTTCGATTTGCGACCAAACGCCGGCCCAGTCCTCCTGAAGCTCTCCGAAATCCCAGGTGGGAATCCCCATAATCAAAATGGGATACTCTTCCATCAGGGTAACGGGCGCGTCTTTGACGTTGTGTAAGTCAACCAGCTCTTCGCCAAGAACGTCGCGGATTTTTTCCGCCGCCATTTCCGTATAGCAGGTGCTAGAGCCGTAAAAAAGGCCAATTTTCATCGTTGGTTTCACTTAACTGTCATGACTGAACGGTGGGAAAGTATACCAGATAGGGTATGATCGGACATATACTCGTCATACTTCAAGTTACAGGTGCGTTGGCTGCGCTCGCTCACCCCAGTCACTTACTTATGTAAGCTCCCGGGGATTAATGAGAGGCTCCTGCCTCTCACCGGAGGCCAGCCTTCGGCTGGTCAAATTCGTTCCCGACGAATTTGTCACTCCCTTGCCGCCTTCCCGTAACTCGAATTATTTAGAGTATAATGAACAAAATCGTTTGTAGCAGTAGGGGGAAACGTGTCGCAGGATAACGCGATGCTGACGGAGCAGTTTCTTGATGCGCTCTGGCTTGAAAGGAACCTGGCGGAAAATACGCTGGCGTCTTATCGTCTGGACCTCCGGGCGCTCAGCGAATGGCTGGCGGCGCACGATCTGTCGTTTATCAACGCTCAGCCGGAAGATCTGCAGGGGTTTCTGGCCGATCGCATGGACGGCGGCTATAAGGCAAGCAGTTCGGCCAGAATGCTTAGCGCCATGCGCCGATTTTTTCAGTATCTGTATCGTGAAAAGGTGCGCACTGACGATCCGTCCGCGCGGCTGTCGTCTCCCAAGCTGCCCCAGCGCCTGCCTAAGGATCTGACGGAAAAGCAGGTCGAAACGCTGCTGCAAACTCCCGGTACGGAAGATCCGCTGGAGCTTCGGGACAAGGCGATGCTGGAAGTGCTCTACGCAACCGGCCTTCGGGTCTCTGAGCTGGTGGGGCTTTTAAACGGCGACGTCAGCCTTCGTCAGGGCGTAGTACGAGTGACGGGGAAAGGCGACAAGGAGCGGCTGGTTCCTCTTGGCGAAGAGGCGGTTTATTGGCTGGAGCGCTATTTGGCCTACGGTCGCCCCTGGTTGATCAATAACGGCTCTGTGGATATTCTGTTTCCCAGCCGACGCGGACAGAAGATGACGCGCCAAACTTTTTGGCACAGGATAAAGCACTACGCCTTACTGGCGGGAATTGACAGCGAGGCGCTTTCCCCGCACGTACTGCGCCATGCTTTTGCTACGCACTTATTGAACCACGGCGCTGATTTACGTGTCGTACAGATGCTATTAGGGCACAGCGATCTGTCGACCACCCAAATTTATACGCATGTCGCAACCGAACGGTTGAAACAGTTACATCAACAACATCATCCGCGCGCTTAGCCGGATGTCGAAGGGATTCGAACTTCTTAAAGGAAAGAAAATGAAAAAAGGTTTCTTACTACTCACCCTGGCGCTGACGGCGTTTTCATATACCGCCTCGGCGGACGACGCGGCCATCAAGCAGGCGCTGGGGCAGAAGCTTGGCGCGACGGAAGTGGATATCCTGCCTTCTCCTATTGCCGGCCTGCAAACGGTGCTGACTGAAGGCGGCGTGCTGTACGTTTCCAGCGACGGTAAGCATATTTTGCAAGGGCCGATGTATGACATCAGCGGGCCAATGCCGGTGAACATCACCAACGAACAGCTGGCTCCGATCCTGACCAAGCGCTTAGACGCCCTGAAAGACGAAATGATCGTGTATAAAGCGCCGCAGGAAAAATACGTCGTGACGGTATTCACTGATATCACCTGCGGCTACTGCGCCAAGCTGCATAAAGAAATGCAGGGCTATAACGATCAGGGCATCACGGTGCGCTATCTGGCCTACCCGCGCCAGGGCGTAGATTCGGAAGCAGAGAAAAACATGACCTCCATCTGGTGTGCGCCGGATCGCATGGCGGCATTCGACAGCGCCATGGCGGGCAAGGCGATTAAGCCTGCGACCTGTAATATCGACCTTAAGCGCCACTACATGCTGGGCTCCCTGTTCGGCATTCAGGGCACGCCGGCTATCATCCTTGACGGCACCACGGTGCAGCCGGGCTATAGCGCGCCCAGCGAACTGAAGGCGACGCTGGATGCTTATGCGGCCCACAAGAACGCGAGCAAGGCTCAGTAATCGAGACAGTACGTTACATTTATCCGCCCGTCGGTCAGCTTTTTGGCTTACGGGCGAGATGCTTTTGAACACCACATTAAATCGTTGTAGCCAATGACCAATAAAACCCAGCTTCGTCGTCGTCCTCAGGTGGACGGCAGCTTTCTGCCGTCGACGCTCTCCCCGCTGCTTAAGCGCCTCTATGCCTCTCGCGGAGTGACCGACGCCGGCCAGTTGGAAAAGGGGGCCAAAGGCCTTCTGGGCTATCAAAGCCTCGTCGGCATAGACAGAGGCGTAGAGCTGTTGGTTCAGGCCCTTCACGAACAAAAGCGGATTGTGATCGTCGGCGATTTCGACGCCGACGGCGCAACCAGCACCGCGCTAAGCGTGTTGGCCTTGCGCAGCATGGGCTTCTCGCACGTTAAGTATTTGGTGCCCAACCGTTTTGAAGACGGTTACGGCTTAAGCCCTGAAGTGGTTGAGCAGGCCGCCAAACTTGGCGTGGATCTTATCGTTACGGTAGACAACGGCATCTCTTCCCACGCAGGGGTGGACTGTGCGCATGAAAAGGGCATTCAGGTGCTGGTGACCGACCACCACCTGCCAGGCGATACGCTGCCCGCCGCGGAGGCGCTGATTAATCCCAACCTCAACGACTGCGAGTTTCCGTCAAAGTCGTTGGCGGGCGTCGGCGTCGCGTTCTATTTGATGCTGGCGCTGCGCGCCCGGCTAAGAAAAGACGGCTGGTTTGAGCTTAAGGGCATTACAGAACCGAACCTGGCCGAGCTGCTGGATCTGGTGGCGCTGGGCACCGTGGCCGACGTAGTGGCGCTGGACGCCAACAACCGAATTTTGGTCCATCAAGGCCTTAATCGGATCCGCGCCGGGCAGTGCCGTCCGGGGATTCGGGCGCTGCTGGAGGTGTCCGAAAGAGACGCGCGCAGGCTGACGGCGAACGATTTGGGATTTTCTTTAGGCCCCAGGTTAAACGCCGCGGGTCGTCTGGACAATATGTCCGTCGGCGTGGAGCTCCTGCTGTGTGACTCCATGGCCGACGCCCGCGCGATGGCAAGCGATCTCGATGCGTTAAACCAAACCCGGCGTGAGATAGAGCAGGGGATGCAGGTTGAAGCGCTGCAGCTGTGCGAGGAGCTGGAGCAGCGGGAAGAATCTCTGCCCTACGGGCTGGCTATTTACCATCCCGAGTGGCATCAGGGCGTGGTGGGCATTCTCGCTTCCCGCATCAAGGAGCGCTTCTATCGTCCGGTTATCGCTTTTGCGCCCGCTGGCGACGGCGTGCTCAAAGGCTCCGGCCGCTCCATTGCCGGTCTTCATCTGCGCGATGCGCTGGAGCGTCTGGATACGCTCTATCCCGGGCTGATGTTGCGCTTTGGCGGCCACGCCATGGCGGCGGGGCTGTCGGTTGAG
The DNA here is from genome assembly GCF_039789245.1 of Leminorella grimontii. Classification (NCBI taxonomy): domain Bacteria; kingdom Pseudomonadati; phylum Pseudomonadota; class Gammaproteobacteria; order Enterobacterales; family Budviciaceae; genus Leminorella; species Leminorella grimontii. Next base: position 666,976 of record NZ_CP146357.1, read on the forward strand.
GAGAAATGCTTCGACGAGTTTCGCCAACGCTTTGCCGAACTCATCGCCGACTGGCTTGAGCCTTCCGCTCTGGAGGGCGTTATCTGGACCGACGGCGAGCTGGAAAGCCAGCTTTTAACGCTGCAAACCGCCGAAGAGCTGCGCGAGGCTGGGCCATGGGGGCAGGCCTTCCCCGAGCCGACGTTTGACGGTTCGTTTAAAATATTGCAGCAGCGCCTTTTAAAAGACCGCCACCTGAAGGTGACGGTTGAACCCGTTGGCGGAGGCGCGCTGCTCGACGGCATTGCCTTCAACGTCGATACCACCCTGTGGCCGGACCCGAGCGTGAAGGAAGCGACCATCGCCTACAAGCTCGACGTTAATGAATTTCGCGGCAACCGCAGCGTACAGCTGATGATTCAGCACCTGTGGGCGAAGTAGCTGCCGACGGCCCGCAGGGCGGGCCTTTTTATCCCCTTTCTTACCAACTTACGCTAAACCCTAACTGCCCGCCCCACGAGGTGGTTTTTGGATCGTCAAGGGAGTGCGCGTAGCTGCCGGAAGCGGAATATCCCAGGTTTTCATTGGCCTGATAGGTGATGCCAACGGTGGCCTCACCCCAGGTGCCGCCGGAAGGTTGGGTCAGCTTGGCCGAGTATTTTCCACTGCCGTCGACGGAATAGGTTGCCGCATCCCCCATAAACTCATGCCATACGTCGGTTCTGGCCCAGGTCCGCAGATAGTGCGGCTTTTCGTCGCCGCTTTCGGCAAACGACCAGTCGCGTCTGAAGTGCAGGCCGGTGCGGGCGCGAAGCGAATCGTTCTGCTTAAAGCTAAAGTTGCCGTATTCGTCCTTGGCATCGTCTAGAGAGATGTGCTGATAGGCTATTTGTGCCTGAGGCTCTATAAGCAGCCCATTGCTGAAAGTAAACGAGTACCCTCCTTCGACCGAGCCCAGAAGGCCAATACCGCTGGTGGAGAAGGATTCACCGTATTTAGAATCAGCGTCGATATCGTAATAGGTGGTTTGTAGTACCGTATCCGTATACCAGCTCTCTTCCCCAAGGTGCGTCCAGTATAGTCCCGCGCTGTAGGCCTTCGTTGTGGTTGAGCCTGCGTCCAGACCGCTGTCGTGGCTAATTGTCGTATCGATATCGCCATAGCCCAGATAGAAGCCGACGCGATCTACCGATGCGTCAATTCCTTCGCGATGGTAAACGTCGTAGCCCAGCTGTAGCCCATACAGCGTGGAATCATAGGCGGGGCCGTTTTTATTAATGTTGGTTGAGTCGCGCTCGGTTTTTTTGCTCAGAATGCGACCCCAGCCGTCGGAGAGATAGCGGGCGCGTTCCTGCCTGATAGAAGGCGCAGAGGCTTCCGGGCGACACTGGCCGGAAATCAGCAGGTCGACTTCTTCTTTGGGCGTTAATCCCTCTTTTTGACACAGCTTTCCTCCTGCCTGCGTTATCTGAGGCGGGGGCGCATATTCACGCTGCGACCCGAATCGAGTATCGAGAGAGCCCAGCATGGTATAACCATAGTCGTTGGCAACCGAAAAGACCGACGAAGCAAGCACAATCTCCGAACGGTAGTCGGTATTTAAATACCAGTTGTTATTTGTCGGATTGTACTTCAGCGCGTAGTCCGATACGCCGAACAGCTGGCGCTCGCTGGACAGGCGGAAAGCGTTAGGGTCGGAATTGCCGAGACTTTCAACGACCAGTACGGTATTTTTGGGGGCAATGGCGGTATTTTCACCTATATGATTGATCTCAATCGTCGTTGCGCCACCGGCGCCCAGCCTGGCGGAATCTATCACCATAACGTCGGAGAAGGCGGTATTTTGGGCGTCGTCAATTTTCATGTTGGCAATAATCCGACCGCCGTTGGCAATGAAAATGCCGCCGCCGTTTTTTCCCGGCGTATTTCCGCCGGTAATGACCAGCGAGCTGCCGACGTTTTTAGTGCCGCCCGTAAGGTCAATGACGCCTGAGTTATCGAACAGGCTAACGCCCAGCAGTTGGCCCTGCGTCAGGATCTCCGTGCCGGCATAGCTTGAAGACAGATCCGCCGGGACGTAAATATCGCCTGCGCTGCTTGGCCTGACGGCATAGTTGGCGGCGTTTGCCAGCGTGAGCGTACCTCGATTAATAAACGCGTTGTTGCCGCTGCGGCCCATATCAACGGTGGCGATGCCCCAGCTGTCCCGCGCTCCATCTCGATCGCTATCGGCGTAGTTTCGAAGCAGGAAATCGCCGCTGTTGTTGAGGATATTCGCGGCGGAGCCGAACTGCGCCGAACCGGTAAAGCGGCCATAGTTGTTGACCGTTACGCGTCCCGCGTTTGCCGTGGAATAAACGACGCGATCGCCGGTGGCATCGACCAGGCCGTAACTATTGACCGTGAGCCGCGTTTGCTCGTCGTCGCGTGAACTGCCAAGCCCAATGCCGAACGAGTGGCCGCCGTGAACGGTCGCCGACTCACTGATGTAGATGTTGCCGACGCCAGACAGCGACATTCCAACGCCTCCGGCCCCTTGCCCTGCGTTGATAAAGCCGCTGGCGAGATTGATTTCCCCTACGACGTTTTCATTGCCGGTAGTCAGGTCGTCAACCCAGATGCCAACGCCGGTGGGCGCAACGGTGGAAGATACCGGGGCAAGCGTAATCGTCCCCATGCCGTACGTTACGCTGGCTTTGCCGCTTGCCCCCGCGGCGGCGTAAATGCCGTGATGCGTTCCGCTGCTGGCGATTTGTCCGGCGAAAATATTATTGGAGGCTGAAACCGTCAGGTTTCCAGCGCCGGCCGCGGCGTGTATTCCGCTGCCGTCCTGGGCGTTAATGATGCCGCTGCTGCGAACCAGATAGTCATCAACCGCGTAGTCGCTTTCAGAAAATATCCCGTGCCCCTGAGAATTAATCTGGGCGACGTTTTCTACTAATAACCGTCTTGCCGAAGCGCCTGAGGTTGACTGCAGCCGCGCGCTCATGCCGCGCGCGCCGTCGCCGTAGGTATCTATCGTACCTTCGTTGCGCATTTTGATATCGCCCACGGCCGTTTGGGCGTGCATGCCGTGGGAAGATTCGCCCTCTGTTGCGATCGTGGCGCCGTTATAAAGCCAGCTGGTTCCTCGGTTTGATGACGTCGCAATGCCGTAAGCGCCGTCGCCTTCGGTCATTATCTGGCCTTCGTTCATGGCAGACAAACCGCCTCCGTCCATCTGGGCAAAGATGCCGTGACCGCCGCTGCCTTTGGTGGCGATCTCGCGTTGATTAAGCGCTTCGCTTTTACCGTTGAGGCCGATAGCGGCAATCCCGACGGATGACGCGCCGCCTGTGGCTACGTGGCCTTGGTTAACCGCCGTCGCCGTGCCGCTGTCGGTTTGCGCAAGCATGCCGTAGGCGCTGTCGCCTTCCGTAATCACGGTTTTGTCATCCAAATTTATCGCCAGCGCCTTCGACTGCTGGCTAAAGGCAGACAGGCCGTTCGCGCCGTGGCCGTGGGTGGTCACGCCGTTCTGATTTTGAGCCAGCGCGTCGCCCTGAACGCTGAATGCGTATGCGCCGCCGCCGCCGTTTCCTTTGGTCGTAATTTCACCGTCGTTAACGGCTTTTGCATCACCGTATTGGTTTACCGCGCTTAGGCCGTACCCACCCGATCCAAACGTTTCTATGCTTTGGCTGTTATAGGCTAGCGCATGTCCGCTATCGCTTAGGGCGCTGACGCCGCGAGAGCCGTCGCCGTGGGTGATTACGCTGCGATCGTTTATCGCCCGAGCGCCGTTGTTTTTGCTGTAGGCGTGGATGCCGTAGCTGTTATTGCCTTTGGTTTCAATGGTGTTAGCGTTTTGCGCAAGCGCTTCCAGGTTTGAGCTGGCGACCAGGCCATAGCTGTTGTCGCCATGAGTGATAATAGTGCCTGCGTCATCGTTATAAGCGTAGGCGTTAGCGCTTTGCGTGACGGCATTAACGCCGTAGGCGTTGTCACCTTGGGTTTCCACGCTGCTTTGATTTATGGCGTTAACTTCACCGAGCCGGCTTTCTGCATTCAGACCGTAGCCGCCGTTTCCGTCCGTGAGGATAATGCCTTTATTAAGCGCCTGAGCCTCGCCTTTATCGCTGAGCGCCTTGACGCCATAGGCGCTCTTGCCGTGGGTTTCCACACGGCCTTCATTGGTTGCCAGCGCTTTGACATTCGTGCTGTGCGCATGCAGGCCGTAGCCTTCCTGGCCGTACGTTTCTACTTTGCCGTCGACGTCGTTGTAGACGCTCGCATCGCCGTCCTTGCTAGACGCGCTGACGCCGTGAGCCTGTGTTCCCTCTTTTGCCGCAGAGGCGCCGTTAGCCAGCTCGCTGCCCGTAAGAATATTCCCTTTATTGATCGCGACGGCTTTATTGCTCTGACTTTGGGCGTTAAGACCATCGGCTTTGTTACCGGCGGTAGTGACTGACCCCGCGTTTTCCGCCTGAGCTTCACCGCTGACGCTGCGGGCCGTTGCGCCCATTGCTCCGTGGCCTGTTGTGACTATTTGGTTTAGGTTCTGGGCAGCGGCGGTTTTTTGCGTACTTTGGGCAAACAGGCCGTGAGCGTCACGGCCTGCCGTACTGATGGCGCCGTTGGTATCGTTGATGGCATATGCCTCGGCGTTTTCGCTGACGGCATAGGCGCCAACGCTATCGTCTCCCGCCGTTGTTATTGAACCAAGGTTATTCACAAATGCCGTTTGATGCGTGCTTTGAGCGTATGCGCCGTGAGCGTTTACTCCTCCGGTTACGATAGTCGCGCCTTTATCATTTGTTGCGCCGGCTTTCTCATAGGCGCTGACCGCGTTAAGACCGCTAGCGTCATTGCCTAACGTTGAGATTTTTCCCTGATTGAGCGCGGTCGCTCGTGAAGTAATGCTAAAAGCGTTGACCCCGTGCCCTTTATCGCCGGAGGTATTTATTTCTCCGTCCACGGTGTTTACGCCTTCGGCATCGCCCAGCAGGCTAACCGCGCTGGCGCCGTGAGCCTGCCAGCCCTCCGTTTTGATAGAACCGGCGTTAGCCACGCTGGCCTGTGACGTCAGGCTGAAGGCCAGCAAACCGTGAGAGAGGTGGCCCTTGGTCGTGACGTTGGCGCTTTTGGCATTGAAGGCGCTGGCGGAAGAAAACAGAGATACTGCTTTTGCCCCTATTGCGGCAGTACCGGCGGTGTTGATATTGCCCTGATTGGCGGCCGTTGCGCTGTTGATAAGGCTAATGGCGCTTAGTCCGTGGGCCATCAGGCTGGCGGTAGAAATACGGCCCGTAGCGGCGTTAGTGGCCGTTGCGCTCCCCGTCAGGCTAAAGGCGCTGGCGCCGTGCCCTAAAACGCTTAGCGGTCCGGTTGAAATTTCACCGGCGTTTTGCGCAGTAGCAGAACCTATCAAGCTAACGGCGCCCAGGCCGTGGCCGAGCGGGCCGTTAACCGAAATTTTACCGCCTTCGACATTGGAGGCCGAGGCGTTGCCCAGTAGGCTAAAGGCCGAAGCGCCGTGCCCTAAAACGTTAAGCAGGCCGGTGGTTATGGTTCCCTGATTGGTCGCTGTTGCTTCTCCGAGCAGGCTAACGGCGCTTAGCCCATGGCCCAGCGGGCCGTTGACGGAAATAGTTCCCGTCTCCCCATTCGTGGCGTCTGCACGCCCCAGTGCGCTGAAGGCGCTAACCCCGTGGCCTAAAACGTCGAGTACGCCCGTGCTAACGTTACCGTGGTTTTCTGCCGTGGCGTTTCCCGCAATGCTGATGGCGCTGGCTCCATGGCTAAGGGGGCCATTGAGGTTCGTTTCAGAACCCTGTTCATTAACGGCTTTCGCGTTTCCCATGATGCTAATCGCGCTGGCGCCGTGGCCGAGAACGTTTAATATGCCGGTAGAAACCTTGCCGCTGTTTTTGGCCTCAGCACTGCCTAAAATAGAAATCGCACTTGCGCCGCTGCTCAGGGGGCCATTGAGGCTGGCGGTGCCGCTGTTTTCAGCGCTGGCGTTGGCCATAATGCTGATAGCGCTGGCGCCGTGGCCGAAGATATTCAGGACGCCGGTGGAGACGCTGCTGCTGTTTTTAGCCTCAGCGCTGCCTAAAATAGAAATGGCACTTGCGCCGCTGCTCAGGGGGCCATTGAGGCTGGCGGTGCCGCTGTTTTCAGCGCTGGCGTTGGCCGTGATGCTGATAGCGCTGGCGCCGTGGCCGAAGATATTCAGTACGCCGGTGGAGACGCTGTCGCTGTTTTTAGCCTCGGCGCTGCCCAAAATGGAAATCGCGCTTGCGCCGCTGCTCAGGGGGCCGTTGAGGCTGGCGGTGCCGCTGTTTTCAGCGCTGGCGTTGGCCATGATGCTGATAGCGCTGGCGCCGTGGCCGAAGATATTCAGTACGCCGGTGGAGACGCTGCCGCTGTTTTTAGCCTCGGTGCTGCCCAAAATGGAAATCGCGCTTGCGCCGCTGCTCAGGGGGCCGTTGAGGCTGGCGGTGCCGCTGTTTTCAGCGCTGGCGTTGGCCATGATGCTGATAGCGCTGGCGCCGTGGCCGAAGATATTCAGTATACCGGTGGAGACGCTGCCCTCGTTTTTGGCTACGGCATCGCCCAAAAGGGCAATAGCGCTGGCGCCGCTGCTCAAGGGGCCGTCGAGGTTGGCGCTGCTATAGTTCGTGGCGGTCGCTTTGCCGGTAAGGCTGACGCCGCCCGCTGCGTGGCTAAAAATACTGGTTACGGGATGGAAAACCGGGCTTCTGTTTTCCTCATTAGCGTCGAGCAGGTAAACATTTCTAATGGTGATAAAACCAAGATTGATGTCCGTTTTTAACAGGTCTAAGAGCGGATTGCCGTATGGCGCCGCGTGAGGGGCCGTCTCCATTTGATTTTGTATTTGTGCCGCGTCTGCACAGGCGCCTGTCGACGATATTGCAGGAATGCACTCTTCGGCAATGGCTTTTAGCGGAAATAGACTGCCGGCTATAGCGATGGTTAACGCTTTTTTTAAATGGAGGTGCGCCATAATAGGGTCCATCCTAAAATAAAGTTAATTTGGTTATAAATATTGGATTCGTGTTATTTATAGGCGTTTTGATGAAATTTAATAACGATGATTAATAATTTAGAAAGTCTGCTTTTATGAAATTGAACTGCTGTGGCCCGTACGGCAAGGCCGTATGCGTTTTATTGAAAGTATATTGAAAGGGATGTTAGCGGTTTAATTATTAAATGAAAAGTGAGATGGTTGCCTATTTATTTTATTCTTCCCTTGTTTTATTTTCTATAAGCTAAAGTTTCTAATTAATTAAGTTTTAATTTATTTATTTTTAAAATCAATCCGGCTGATTGTTTATAATATTCGACGTTTAGGTATTAACCTTTCGCTATACGCCGCTTCCCGCTGGGGCGGTTTGTATAGGCAGCGGCAGAGCCCGTATTTTTTCTTTCGTTTACCCGGCGAAAAGGGCGCGGCGTTTGGAAGGAAGGCCGTAAAAATCTGGGAAAACGGCTATATTCCCCAGGCCAGATCCGCTAGAATTACACGTTTGTAGAAAATCCAGTCAACGCAGCGATTAACGGTAGCGACAAATCATGTTTGAAATTAATCCGGTAAAAAACCAGATACAGGACCTGTCTGAACGAACGGCCGTTCTTAGGGGGTATCTTTGACTACGATGGCAAGAAAGAGCGCCTGGAAGAGGTTAACGCAGAGCTAGAGCAGCCTGACGTTTGGAACGAACCCGAGCGAGCTCAGGCGCTGGGTAAAGAGCGTTCCTCGCTTGAGGCTATTGTCGAAACGATCGAACAGATCGAACAGGGCCTGGAAGACGTTTCCGGCTTGCTGGAGTTGGCCGTTGAGGAAAACGACGAAGATACGTTTAACGAAACGGTGCAGGAAGTTGAACAGCTAGAAAATCGTCTGGGGCAGTTGGAGTTTCGACGCATGTTCTCCGGCGAGTACGACAGCGCCGATTGCTATATCGACATTCAGGCGGGATCCGGCGGTACGGAAGCGCAGGACTGGGCCAGCATGCTGGTGCGGATGTATTTGCGCTGGGCCGAGGCCAAGGGCTTTAAAACCGAAATGATTGAAGAGTCCGACGGCGACGTCGCCGGGACCAAGTCGGCGACCATCAAAGTGATGGGCGACTACGCCTACGGCTGGCTGCGTACGGAAACCGGCGTCCATCGCCTGGTGCGCAAGAGCCCGTTTGACTCAGGCGGCCGCCGCCACACCTCGTTTAGCTCCGCCTTTGTTTATCCGGAAGTCGATGATGATATCGACATCGAGATAAACCCTGCGGATTTGCGTATTGACGTTTACCGCGCCTCGGGCGCCGGCGGTCAGCACGTTAACAAAACCGAATCCGCCGTGCGCATCACCCATATGCCAACCAATATCGTGGTGCAGTGCCAAAACGATCGATCTCAGCATAAGAACAAAGATCAGGCAATGCGTCAGCTAAAGGCCAAGCTGTATGAGTTTGAGATGCAGAAAAAGAACGCTGACAAGCAGCAGATGGAAGAGAACAAGTCGGACATCGGCTGGGGCAGCCAGATTCGTTCTTACGTACTGGACGATTCTCGCATTAAAGATCTGCGCACCGGCGTTGAAACTCGCAATACTCAGGCCGTATTAGATGGCGACCTGGACCGGTTTATCGAAGCCAGCCTCAAGGCTGGACTATAAGAAAGGGTAACGTTAAAAATGTCTGAACAACCTCAAGCGCACGACGTTGCGCAATCCGCCGCCGAGTTAAATAACGAACTTCAAACTCGCCGCGAGAAGCTGGCGCAGCTTCGTGAACAGGGCAATCCGTTCCCGAACGATTTTCGCCGCGACGCGATCTCCGGTCAGCTGCATGCTGAGCACGATGAAAAGACCAATGAAGAGCTGGAAGCGTTAGGTCTGGAAGTGGCTATCGCCGGCCGTATGATGACCCGTCGCATTATGGGCAAGGCCTCTTTTGCCACGCTGCAGGACGTTGGCGGTCAGATCCAGATTTACGTTTCTCGCGATGACTTGCCCGAGGGCGTATATAACGAGCAGTTTAAAAAATGGGATTTGGGCGACATCATCAGCGCGCGCGGCAAGCTTTTTAAAACCAAGACCGGCGAGCTGTCCGTTCATTGCCATGAAGTGCGTCTGCTGACCAAAGCGCTTCGCCCGCTGCCGGACAAGTTCCACGGACTGGCCGATCAGGAAACCCGTTACCGCCAGCGCTACCTCGATCTGATCACCAACGAGCACTCTCGTCGTACGTTCGTGATCCGCTCCAAAATAATGGCCGCGATCCGCAGCTTTATGGTGCAGCGCGACTTTATGGAAGTAGAAACGCCGATGATGCAGGTGATCCCCGGCGGCGCAACCGCGCGTCCGTTTATCACCCACCACAACGCGCTGGATATCGATATGTACCTGCGCATTGCGCCGGAGCTGTACCTTAAGCGTCTGGTGGTCGGCGGCTTTGAGCGCGTGTTTGAAATCAACCGCAACTTCCGCAACGAAGGCGTTTCTCCGCGCCACAACCCTGAGTTCACCATGATTGAACTCTATATGGCCTACGCGGACTATAAGGACCTGATTGCGCTGACAGAAGACCTGTTCCGCTCTCTGACGCAGGACGTACTGGGTACCACGACCGTTGAATACGGCGACCAGACGTTTGATTTCGGCAAGCCGTTTACCAAGATGACGATGAAAGAGGCTATTTGCCATTATCGCCCGGAAACCAACGTCGCCGATTTGGACGATATGGCGAAAGCGACGGCCATCGCACAGTCTCTGAACATCAAGGTTGAGAAGGGCTGGGGCCTGGGGCGCGTACAGTGCGAGATCTTTGAAGAGGTGGCCGAGAGCCACCTTATCCAGCCGACGTTTATTACCGAATATCCGGCTGAAGTGTCGCCGCTGGCTCGCCGCAATGACGATAATCCGTTTATCACCGACCGCTTTGAGTTCTTCATCGGCGGCCGTGAAATCGGTAACGGCTTCTCGGAGCTTAACGATGCACAAGATCAGGCACAGCGCTTTGCCGACCAAGTCAGCCAGAAAGATGCTGGCGACGACGAAGCGATGTTCTACGATGAGGACTACGTCGTTGCGCTGGAGCACGGCCTGCCGCCAACGGCCGGCCTAGGCATCGGCATCGACCGCCTGGTGATGTTGTTGACCGACAGCCATACTATTCGCGACGTCATCCTGTTCCCCGCCATGCGTCCGTTGAAGTAAGCCTCTGCGGCTGATAAAAAAAGAGAGCTTAGGCTCTCTTTTTTTATCCCCTGTTTTTCTTGTTAATCCTCTATTTCTATACTTTCTTAACCCATTCATTATCAAAGTGATGATTGTCAGTCTAAATTCATAATTATTTATTTATTTTCAATTTATTACTATTTAAGTTATAAATAGTAAATATAGGTTAAACGTGTTTTTGTCATAGTTAATAAAGTAAAGGAATCAAAGGAATGTTCAAAAAACTGGCCGTAACGACAGTGCTCAGCAGTGCAATTCTTTTGACTGGCTGTGCCACTGAGTCTTCTCGAACTGTTGAAGTTGCAAAAGTTGCCTCTTACAACACCGCCTATCAGGGAGTCAAAAGCCCTGTTTCAGTAGGAAAGTTTGATAACCGCTCCAACTATATGAACGGCATTTTCTCCGATGGGGTAGATCGCTTAGGCAATCAGTCAAAAACTATTTTGATTACTCATCTGCAGCAAACGGGGCGTTTTAACGTGCTCGATCGCGCCAATATGGATGAGATTAAAAACGAAGCCAACATTAATAACAAAAAGCAGAGCCTGAAAGGCGCTAACTATGTCATCACGGGCGACGTGACCGAGTTTGGCCGTAAAGAGGTTGGCGATCGCCAGCTGTTTGGCATCTTGGGCAGGGGAAAAAGCCAGATTGCCTATGCCAAAGTGAATTTAAACGTGGTCAACGTTCAAACGTCCGAAGTGGTGTTTTCTTCACAGGGCGCAGGGGAGTATGAGCTGTCTAATCGTGAAGTTGTCGGCTTCGGTGGAACGGCGAGCTATGACTCGACGCTAAACGGGAAAGTGCTGGATTTGGCCATTCGTGAAGCGGTGAATAACCTTGTTTCAGGTATTGAAAGCGGCGCCTGGACGCCAGAGAAATAATCACGGTAGATAGTTACTATACACATGGATATGAAAATGAAGATAGCTCACTACGCTGGCATACTGCTGGCCGTTGGCGCTTTAAGCGGGTGTATGAACAGCCCAAAGCCTATTTATAGTTGGGACAACTATCAGGCGACGGTTTACGAATATTATAAGATGGACATCGGCGTTGAAGAGCAAATCGCAGCGCTAAAGGAAGACATCGAAAAGGCCAAAGCGAAGGGGCTACCCGTACCTCCGGGGCTACACGCGCATTTAGGAATGCTGTACGTCAATTCAGGGCGTCCTGAGCTGGCAAGGACTGAGTTTAGTGAAGAAAAGGCGCAATTTCCTGAATCCGCTCCGTTTATGGACTTTCTGTTGAAGAAAATGCAAGGAGGCGCGAAATGAGAAAGTTTTACGCGCTGTGTGGCGTGATTGCCGCACTGTTGTTGAGTGGCTGTGTGCAGAAAAAAACGTACGACTATACGGCATTTCGGCAAAGCCAGCCTAAAAGTATTCTGGTTTTGCTGCCGACGAACGAATCGCCCGAGGTTAATGCCGGGTACGGCGTTTTGTCTCAGGTTACGCTGCCGCTGGCCGAAGCAGGTTATTACGTTTTTCCTGTTGCTCTGGTGGAGAATACGTTCAAGCAAAACGGAGTGAGTAACGCTGCTGAAATGCACGCTGTCAGCCCGCAAAAGCTGCGTGAGATTTTCGGTGCGGACGCCGTACTTTACATGAACGTGACCGACTATGGTTCATCTTATATGGTGATTGCCAGCGATACCCGAGTAACGGTATCTGGCCGACTGATTGATATTCGAAACGGTCAACAGCTGTGGAGTGGAAGCGCGACGGCTTCAACTAATGAGAATAATTCTGGCGGCGGAAATATATTTGGTATGTTGATAAGCGCTGCCATCAATCAGATTGGCAATACGCTAATGGATAAAAGCTACGATATGGCAGGAATTGCGGATGCTCGTCTGCTTTCAGCGGGAAGGCCTAGTGGGATTTTATATGGCCCCCGTTCGCCAAAATATGGTAAAGACCTGGAGTAATGTTTCTCTCTCTCGTCTAACGTTATATAAACCCTGCTGATTTTGGTAGGGTTTTTTCTTAACCTAAGAACGGGGCTGCTAATATATTATTTTAGAGATTTGTTTCTTATTATTAACTGTATTTTAGTTCAGTTAATCTGGCCTATCTATAATACTATGACATACATCACAGCGACCTTTCTTAGTCAGAACAATACTTAATTTCGTAGTAAATATGTATTTTCTTTAATGCAATATTTCTTTTTCCTTAATGGATTAATAAGGAGTTCGTATGACTAAGGCTATCTCAGGTGGTTGGAATATTAATCCCGAGCTCGTTCCCTGTAAGCTGCCTAAAGACGTAGACGCTATCTTCTCTGAGACTTTAGGCAGCCTGCTTGGCGCTCGATATGAGCCTCTGATGTTTTGCGGCTCTCAGGTCGTTGCCGGAATGAATTATATGTTCATCTGTAAGCAGACTATAGTGACCCCGGAATCACCGGTACATCTGGTTAAAATGACGATACACAAGCCAATTAATGCGAAGGGCGTTATTTTGGATATTATGTCTCTATTCTAAATAGAAGATTGCATATATGGCCGTAGAAAGTCTCGCTTTCTGCGGCCTTTATTTTTCCTTAAAATAACGCTTGCCATTTATATAATTAGGAATGAAATAAACGGTAGGCCTGACTATTTACTCTTTGAATGAGAATGATTCTTCATTCTTTTTATTTTTTAGAAAATAGCCTATGCCTATAATAGGTACATACTATCTGAAAGATTTTTTATGAGTGCTATACTGTATGCATATTAAATAACACGCCAACGTTAAATGACAGCGAGGACACGGATAATGAGCACGGTTAAATCATTAAAATCAAAAGACTCCAAATTGGCATTCACTCGTAACGATGTGGCTGACAGCGTAAAAATTTCTTCAATCAAAGCGTTGAACCATATGGTTGCTCAGCTGGCCGATCTGGCGCTGGTTACCAAGCAGGCACACTGGAACATGAAGGGCGCTAATTTCATCAGCGTGCATGAGATGATCGACGGCTTCCGCGATACGCTGTTGGAGCATCAGGATACCTTTGCCGAGCGCGTCGTGCAGTTTGGCGGTACGGCCATGGGTACCCTGCAGGCGGTTGCGGTAGCGACCACGCTGAAGGCCTATCCGACCGATATCTATACCGTTGAAGAACACCTGAAGGCGCTGGCCGATCGCTACGCGGTCGTGGCTAATGAAATGCGCAAGGCGATCACTGAAGCGGAAGATGAGGACGTAGCGGACATGTTTACCGCGGCTTCGCGAGATCTTGATAAGTTCCTGTGGTTCCTTGAGGCTCACCTGGCATAACAACCTGCTATCACCACATTGAAGGCTCCGACAATATTTTATTGCCGGAGCCTTTCTTTTATATGGGGCATCTAATCGATTCCTTAATCGTTTCCGTATTTTTTAGTTTTTCTTTTAATTTTGCGAAGTTAGGTTATATCGGCAGATATCTCAATTTATTTCTTTAGGGTAACTCCTTATTTCTTAATATTTGATCGCTTATTTCTCCCGTTATTTTGTAATGGCCTGATTTATTGTCTGATTTTTGCATATGGGATATTGTAGATCCACTATGCCTGTCGCCTATTTTCTTACGCTAACCTCCGATAAATAAGCTGCCTGAAAGCTTCATTTTCTTTTTACATTCATTTTTAATCCAAGAGAATAATATTATGGCCATATTCGATATTAAGGGGTACGACAGCGATACCTCTATTGACTTAATCAGACAGTCATTAATCATCAATAACTATACGTTTCGCAACCTGTATGAAGGGCTGCAGGAAGGCTATAGCCAGTACGGCATGACGCCTTCCGGGATTATACCGATGATATGGACCGGCGTTTTTGGCTCTCGCGATTCTCAAGGGCTGCTTACCTGGAGCGGTAAACCGGGCGCCGAAACCCGCAGCTATCAGGCCGTACAGGAGGTCGGATGGAAAAGAATTTCCGCCGACGACTTGCACTACTCAGGAAAAGAGGACAAGTGGAGCGCCTTTGTCGGAGAGCATCCTCTGTTTCGCGCCGCGCAGGCTGACGTGCTGGGGCAGTGGGATGCCGATGGCAATCTGACCAGAATTACCGTTGGGTTTCGCGGCGTCACCGGCGAGCGCGAAAATCTGATAGCCGACACGGTGATGGATATCGTCAACATCTATAACACCATTTTGAAAGATAACCCTGACTATATCCCCAAGGCGTTTGGCCAGCTTTTGGACGCCGTTGCGCAGTTTGCGAAAGAAAACGGGCTTGAAGGAAAAGACGTCACGTTTACCGGCCACAGCATGGGCGGTTCACTGGTGAGCAATATGGCCTCTCTGAGCGCTTCCGGCTGGGGCGGCTTTTTTAAGGACTCTCTGTATCTCGCCTCTGCGTCATCGCGCATTAACGATGATGACAAGAACGTGTTCAATATGGGGCTTGAAAACGACCCCGTCTATCGGGCGACGGACGGCGGCAGCCTGATGCTGTTTGATTCTCTGTTTGTGCACGATAAAGAATACGCTACCGCGATGGACAACGTCGTCAGCTTTCACGACCTCTATGCGGGCAAAGCGGGCCTGCTTAATCTGCTTCCATACAGCATTGCCAACTTTGCCCATTGGGTCGCGCATATGTCATTTTCCTATGAGGGGATGTTTAATGCGATCGTGAAATCCCGGTTCTATGACCTGACGGAGCAGGACTCCGTTATCGTCGTTTCCGCGCTGTCTAACGCAACGCGGGGCAACACGTGGGTAGAAGATCTTGCGGCAGCCTCTTCCAGCCATTACGGGCAAAGCGCGTTTATTCTGGGAAGTGAGTATAACGACCTGCTAAAAGGCGGCGCGTCCGGCGACAGGCTGGAGGGCTTTAGCGGCAACGATCGCATTCAGCCGGGCGCGGGCAACAACATCGTCGACGGCGGAGAGGGGCATGACGAAGTTATGCTGTTCTCTTCGCTGGCTTCCTACTCCGTGAGCCGGGACAGCGAAGGAACGGTCTATCTCTACGATGAAGAGCTGGGAACGATGAATACGCTGTATAATGTAGAGCTCTTGACCGACATGACGAGCGGCGACAGCTGGAAGGTAACCGGAAACGGACTGCTGAGCCAGGAAAAAGGGGCGAAGTTCAACTACTACGCCAATACGGCAAAGGGAACGGAGCAGGATGACGTCCTGACGCTGTCCGAAAAGGGGTGGATGTTTGGCGGTGATGGAAACGACAGGCTAACCGGCAGCAGCGAGGGTACGCTGTTCTACGGCGGCAAGGGGGATGACGAGATTTTCAGCCACGGTCGCGATCGCTTCATATTTAATGAAGGCGACGGCAACGACGTCATTCATGGGTTTAGCGGAGGCGATCTCATTCAGCTGGTCGGTCTGAAGTCGGTGAAAAATGTCGATAGCCTGTTTGATAATGTGACCAGCGATGAACGCGGAGTGACGCTGCGCTACGGCGAAGGCAGTTCTCTGTTGTTAGTCAACGTGCAAAGCGATATGTTGATGCCGGAACAGTTCGTTTTTGTTTAACGATCGCCGTATGGCGTAGCCTGTTGTTATCGGCGGCTTAAAGCCTCGGCGGCGGACGTGATGCCGGGGCTTTTTATAAGGAGAAACGTTGTGCAACAGCACTTTTATCGGCGGGCCAAGCCGCCGCATTTACGCCTGTCTATTCAGGAAGAGCGCGATGCGCCAGCCGTATTTGCCTTGGTTCAGGCCGAGCGGGAACGCTTGAGGAAAACGCTGCCGTGGCCTGATTCGGTGACGTCCGTCGAGGATTCTCTGAGAACCATCCGGCAAAACCGCATTCTGTTTGGTCAGCGGAAATCCGCCGTTTACCTGATCTTTTGGGATGACGAGCTGGCGGGGCTGGTATCGTTCAATACCATCATTGGCAAAGAGGGCACGATAGGCTATTGGATAGCTTCGCCGTTTGAGGGCAGGAGCATAGCCTATGCCGCCGTTTCCTGCCTGATTGAATGGTACGCCGAAGCGGGCGCTATTGATTCGTTCATCATCCGCTGTTCGACGGAAAATGAGCGCAGCGCCAGGCTTGCCGAGAGGCTGGGCTTTCAGTTCCAAGACATCATGCCCAATGCGGAAAAGATCGGCGATCGCTGTCTGGACCACCGGGTATATCGTTTGCGCGTCGGCGCTGGGGTATAGCCAGAAAAGCGCTATTCCCCTTTAGCCAGCTTGGCTTCGACTTTAGCTATCAGATAGTCCTTAAACAGGGACAGGCGGGCGGGGTAGTGTTCGCGGCGTTTGTAAAACAGGTTAATGTCGAACGTGCTGGCCATATAGTTTTCCAACATGCTAACCAGCCGGCCCGAGGCGATATCTTCTGAAACCATTGACAGCGGCAGATAGGCGATGCCCGCGTGGTTGAGCGCCAGGCGCTTTAAGATTTCCGAGTTATCGCACTCAAAAAAGTTGGGGATGTTATAGATGCTCATCTTGCCGTTAAAGAAAAACTGCCACTTGTTGCCGCCGACCAGGCTCTTTGAATATAGGCAGCGGTGGTTGAGCAGATCCTCGGGAGTATCCGGCTGAGGGTGCTTGCTAAGGTAGATTGGCGAAGCGACGGTAACCAGCGGTTCGCTGATAAGGCGCTTGCGCACGTCGGAAGAGTCGTGATCGATTTTTCCTTTATAGCTGGCGACGGCGCGAATGGAAAAGTCGACTTCGTCCACCAGGTTGACCGGGAACGGATTGATAAACAGCTTTACCTTTATTTTAGGATATTCGATCAAGAATTCGGAAATAATATCAACCAGATAGTCGGTAGCGAACAGCGGCGTAGAGGCGATGCGGATAAGCCCCACATAGTCGTTGCCGGTGCTGACGACCTCTTCAATCATTTCTCTGGCTTCGCGCGCCAGCGGTTCGAACTTTTCATACAGGTGCATCCCCGTCTGCGAGGGGGATACGCGTCGCGTTGAACGCTTGAGCAGGCTTACGCCCATCTCTTTTTCCAGTTCGGCCACCCAGCGGCTGGCAGCGGAAACGGAAATGTTGAACTCTTCGGCCGCCTTGCTTAATGAGCCGGATTTGACCACGGCGCAAAAGAAGATGATTTTATCGAACACGAAGGCTCTCCTATTTTATTGTTATTAGATGTATACACGTCACGTTTCCAAATTGCAGGCGCGTTGGCTGCGTTCGCTCACTTGAATTATTTAGTGTATAGATAGCGTTGCCGCCGAGTTATTAAGGGTACAAATTTTACATTCGATTTACTTTTAGTACATTTTGGTACATCACAAAATAAGGATAAAGGCCGATTGGCCAATGTCAATTGCGCAAAAAAACGGCCGCGTAGCGCGGCCGAAAGAACTAACGTTAAAGGTAATGTTTTGATCAGACGTTTTTAATAACGATTGCAACGCCCATGCCGCCGCCGATACACAGTGAAGCCAGGCCGAACTGATTGCCTCGGCGCTTCATCTCGTGGATCAGGCTAACGACGATGCGGCCGCCGCTGGCGCCCAGCGGGTGCCCCAGAGCGATGGCGCCGCCGTTAACGTTGGTGTGCTCCATGATCTCTTCGATAGTGGTGTCGTGCTCAGCGGCCAGTTCGCGCAGAACGCCAAGAGACTGTGCTGCGAACGCTTCATTCAGCTCGATAAGCTCCATATCCTGCAGGCGCTTGCCGGCTTTCTTCAGCGCTTTAGAGATAGCCGGAACCGGGCCCAGACCCATCACTTTCGGATCGACGCCCGCCTGAGCATAGCCGACGATCTCGGCGATAGGCTTCAGGCCGTACTTCTCAACGGCTTCTTCGCTGGCGACGATAACCGCACAGGCGCTGTCGTTAAGGCCGGAAGCGTTGGCCGCCGTAACGGTGCCGCCTTCTTTCTTAAACGCCGGCTTCAGCCTTTCGATATCTTCAAGCGTCGTAAACGGCTTGATGTACTCGTCGGAATCAAACGTCACCGGGCCTTTGCGGGTTTCAAGCACGACCGGGACGATTTCGTCGCGGAACTTGCCCTGCTCCTGAGCGGCGGCGGCTTTTTGCTGGCTGGCCAGCGCAAAGGCATCCTGCTCCTGACGGCTGATAGAATGCTTTTCGGCAATGTTTTCAGCGGTCACGCCCATGTGGATGTGGTGAACGGAGTCGGTCAGGCCGTCAAGCAGCATGGAGTCTTCCATCATCATGCCGCCCATCTTCACGCCCTGGCGCACTTTGCTCGGCATCAGAAACGGCGCGGAGGACATGTTTTCCATGCCGGCCGCCATCACCATCTCGGCGTCGCCCGCTTTGATGTGTGAAGCCGCGTCCATAATGGTTTTCATACCGCTGCCGCACAGCATGTTCAGCGTATAGGCGGGAACCTCATCGGGGATCCCGGCTCTGAGCGCTGCGTTGCGGCCCGGGCTTTGGCCCTGACCGGCCGTCAGTACGTTGCCCACGATGGCTTCGTCCAGCCACTCAGGCTTGATGGCCGCTTTTTCCATGGTTTTACGCATGACCTGGCTTGCGATGTCGTAAGCCGGCATGGAAGACAGTGAGCCGCAGAAGTTACCGATAGCCGCCCGCTTGGCGGCAACGATGTATACTTTTCTCGTCATAAGTCACCTCGGTGTACGAATTACAGCGTCAGGCCGCCGTCGATTTTCAGGACTTGGCCAGTGATGAACTTGGCTTTTTCTGACGCCAGGAACAGTACGCCTTCGGCGATGTCTTCCGCAGTCGCCATACGGCCCAGGGGCGTTTTCGCGTTGATGGCTTCCAGCACTTTTTCCGGCAGATCTTTGGTCATCGGGGTTTCAGTGAAGCCTGGCGCTACGCAGTTAGCGCGGATCTGCGCGCCTTTGCGAGCAAATTCTTTGGACCAGCCTTTGGTCATCGCGATAACGCCGCCCTTGGTTGCCGCATAGTTGCTTTGGCCAACGTTGCCGTCAGTGCCGACCACAGAGGACATGGTGATGATGGAGCCTTTGCCGTTTTCGGTCATCAGCGCAACGATCGCCTGAGTCATGTTGAACACGCCCTTCAGGTTAACGTTGATAACGGCGTCCCAGTCTTCTTCGGTCATTTTGCCGATCATGTTGTCGCGGGTGATGCCGGCGTTGTTGACCAGCACGTCGATGCGGCCGAACTCGGCTTTCACCTGCTCAACGAAGGCAGCGATGCCTGCGCGATCGCAGACGTTCAGCTTAGCCGGGCGCACGTTAGGGAATTGGCCTTCCAGATTTTTTAAATCCTGCTCGCTCATGTCGACGGCGAAAATCATGCCCGCGCCGGCTTCAGAGAACTTCTTGACGATTTCCAGACCAATGCCGCGGCCAGCGCCGGTAACCACACAAATTTTGTTTAACATCGCACTTCTCCTGTTAAAAATAAAAAGTAAGTCGGTTAGCGCCGCTTTCACGATAGGCAAAAGCGGCGATTTTTGGTTTATTTCAGCTGCAGTCCGATAGGACGGTCATGGAACAGCGCTTCGTCCATCACTTTAAGGTTCGGACTAATGACGGGTACGAAATCCATTTTCGCCAGAACGTCGTTCTCAAGCGAAACGCCTGGCGCGATTTCAATCAGCTCCAGCCCCTGAGGGATAAGGCGGAATACTGCGCGCTCGGTGATGTACAGCACGGGCTTCTTGTTTTCGTTCGCCGTTTTGGCAGAGAAGGTGATCTGCTGAACCTTGTCGATAAACTTGTTGATTTCACCGTCTTTGTTGATAGAAAGCTTGCCGTCGGCAACCTGAATATCGAACTTGCCGGCGGTGAAGGTTCCGCAGAAGAACACCTCTTTGGCGTTCTGAGTAATATTGATAAAGCCGCCGCAGCCGGGGATTTTAGTGCCAAAGCGGGAGACGTTGAGGTCGCCGGTTTTGTCACATTCGGCCAAGCCTAAGAACGCCTGATCGATGCCGCCGCCGTCGTAGAAGTCAAACTGCTGGTCCTGAGTGACGATGGCTTCCGGATTGGCCGATGCGCCGAAGCTAAGGCCTCCAGCCGGCGTTCCGCCGATGGCGCCAGGCTCTACCGTCAGGTTCAGCTCGGAGGCAAGGCCTTCTTCCGCCACCACGGCAGAAATGTATTCCGGCAGGCCTATACCTAAGTTGAGGACGGCCCCGCGCTTAAGCTCTTGCGCAGCGCGGCGTGCAACCACCTTTTTAGCGTCCAGCTTGATAGGCTGAACTTCTTTTTCGACCTTCGGCGTCAGGCGGCAGTAGGCGTCATTTTGCTGTTCGGCAAAGGTCTGCATGTGGTCGGCTTCGTTTTCTACGACGACCACCATGTCTACCAAAATGCCAGGAATGCGTACGCTTTGCGGTTCCAGCGTGCCGGCTTTAACTTTGCGCTTGACTTGAACGATGACGCGCCCGCCGTTGTTTTTCACCATTTGAGCGGCCGCCAGGTTCTCTACGAACAGGCATTCGTCTTCCATAGAGATGTTGCCGTTTTCATCGGCGGTCGTGCCGCGAAGCAGAGCAACGTTGGCGTCCAGGCGCTTATAGAACAGATACTCTTTGCCGTGGATAGTGATAACTTCAACCCAGTCTTCTTTGGTTTCCTTGTTGATTTTCCCGCCTTCAATGCGCGGATCGACAAAGGTGCCCAAGCCCACGTGGCTAAGCGTTCCGGGCTTGCCGGCGGCGGTATCGCGCATCAGGTGTGCGATAACGCCCTGCGGCAGGTTATAACCGGTAATTTTCCCTTCGTTGGCCAGCTTTTGCAGCCTGGGGATCAGCCCCCAGTGGCCGCCGATGGCGAACGAGACTAAACCTTCTTCAGCCAGGTTGTTAACCGCTCTTTCAGCAGAGTCGCCTTGGCCGGCAGCAAAGTAGAGGGAAAGATTGCGTGGGTGGCCTTCGCTTCTAAAGCGGGAACCGATCGCCTTTTCCAATGCTTCCGGCACCACGGCGCCGATGAAGCCGCCGAGCACCAGCCGGTCACCGTCCTGAATGGAGCGGGAGAACTCGTCAAGTGAAACAAATTGAACTGCCATATCGTTATCCTTTTAGCCTTATGTCCTGAAAATCAAACCAGTCCGGTCATGTAGTAGACGGCGATGATGAAGAACACTGCCATCGTCTTGATGCAGGTAACGGCAAAGATGTCTTTATAAGATTCTTTGTGGGTCAAACCGGTAACGGCCAGCAGCGTGATAACCGCGCCGTTGTGCGGCAGGGTGTCCATACCGCCGGACGCCATGGCGACTACGCGGTGCAGCACTTCAGGGCTGATGCCCGCGGCGTGAGTGGCCGCCAGCAGCTGATCGCCCATTGCGGCAAGCGCGATGCTCATACCGCCGGAAGCGGAGCCGGTGACGCCGGCCAGTGAGGTAACGGTAATTGCGGCGTTGACCAGCGGGTTCGGGATGCTGGTCAGCGCGTCGCGGATTAGCATAAAGCCAGGCAGCGCGGCGATAACGGCGCCGAAGCCGTATTCAGACGCGGTGTTGACTGACGCCAGCATGGCGCCGCCGATAGCGGTCTTGGTGCCTTCAGCAAAGTTTTTCTTAACGACTTTAAACGCGGTGATCAGTACAAAAATGATGCCCAGGATCAGCGCGGCCTCAACGGCCCAGATGCCGACGACGGAAGGCACTTTTGTTACCAGCGGCTCTTTCAGTCCGGGCAGATCGACAACGTGCTGAGCGCCGTACCACATCGGGATAAGCTTGGTGAACGCCATGTTGGCTACGCCGATAAGAATAAGCGGCGTGATGGCCAGCCACGGAGACGGCAGATCGCTGGTGTCGACCGGAGCGGGTTCGTTCAGCAGGTTGGTGCCGTAGCCTTCGCCTTTACGGATAGCTGAGCGCAGACGCCAGTTGAGGTAGAACATGCCGACGCAGAAAACGAACACCGCACCGAGGCAGCCCAGAATAGGCGCGGCCAGCGTAGTGGTACCGAAGAACGTGGTCGGGATAATGTTTTGGATCTGAGGCGTACCGGGCAGGGCGTCCATGGTGAATGAGAACGCGCCGAGGGCTACCGCGCCGGGGATCAGGCGCTTGGGCAGATTTCCCTGACGGAACATTTCTGCGGCAAACGGGTAAACGGCGAATACGACCACAAACAGTGATACGCCGCCGTAGGTCAGCAGAGCGCAGACGATAACGATAACCATGATGGCGCGTTCACGTCCAACCCACTTAATAACCGCGGCAACGATGGACTTGGAGAAGCCCGACAGCTCGATGACTTTACCGAAAACGGCACCGAGCAGGAATACGGGGAAGTAAAGCTTGATAAAGCCGACCATCTTATCCATGAACAGGCCAGAGAATACCGGCGCTACAGCGGCGGGCTGGGTCAGTAAAACGGCGGCGAGGGCGGCAATGGGTGCAAACAGGATGACGCTATAACCGCGGTAGGCGGCAAACATCAAAAAGCACAGTGCGCCGAGAACAATGATGAACTCCATCGATACGTTTCTCCTCAAACAAAATAGGGTAAGGTTTTAAATTTTTTCTGACGAGAAGATGAGAAATAGAGGGATATTTCTTTCCGCTTGGCTTTATTTGTTCTTTCTTCGTCAGAAAGATAAATAGTCTTTTGACCTGTGTTAAATATTTTTCAGGGAAAAAGGTGACTCCCTGTGGATGCGGATATTAATCAGCGTTCTTCCATCAGTAAACAACCATTACTGCAATAAAGCTACAGAAAGGGTTTTGTTAACAATTAAAATAAATGTTAAATATCAATTGGTTGATTGTATTTTTGATAATGCTGAATCGTTTTTATTTTCCAGCTATGGAAAATCATTTTTGCATAAATGGAATTGCATAACTGGGAAATAGATTTTTGCCAACGAGCAAGAATCTAATATTTCAATGAGATAGATGAATTCATGTTATTTATCTATTTTATATTATTAATGGTGGAAAATAATAGCTTATAGAATTTAAATTTCTTTATTTTTTTATGGTTTTTATTTTTGGTTTTTTTATA
The DNA here is from genome assembly GCF_039789245.1 of Leminorella grimontii. Taxonomy (NCBI): domain Bacteria; kingdom Pseudomonadati; phylum Pseudomonadota; class Gammaproteobacteria; order Enterobacterales; family Budviciaceae; genus Leminorella; species Leminorella grimontii. The sequence goes on from NZ_CP146357.1 coordinate 690,056, forward strand.
GAGAAGTGAGCGTTTTTTTATATACGGACATTATATGTGATCTTTATCACGTAAAAGTCATATTTAAGCGGCGAATTGAAGTCGGCGAAAGAGGCCGATGCGAGGTGAGCCCTGTTGATAAAAATAATGCGCCGCGGGCGCATTTCTGGCTTTACTCCTCTTGAATGAGAGGATTATAATTTTCCCGCTTCAGTAAGCCTACCTGCTGCGGGTGTAGTTCAATGGTAGAACGAGAGCTTCCCAAGCTCTATACGAGGGTTCGATTCCCTTCACCCGCTCCATAAAATATTCAATAAAATAAAATGATTATGTAACTTACTGGTTAAAAAATAACTAAAAAAAACACCGTGCATGCACCATAACATACGCTAAATGACACGTTTTTCGGCACGTGACATTATCAAAAAGGTCGCGTGCCATTTTTTTAGCAACTATAAAATAGTTAACTTTTTCTGAGTCTGGCCGTCTTACTCTTTCAGATAGCGGCCATAGTGTTTGAAAAGCATTTCGGGCACTATGGCCCGTTTGAGACGAAAGCCAAAACGGGTTTAGGCTGCGTTAATGTGCATAGTCGCGAACGTATGGCGGGTTTGGTATTGATTCCTAACCCATTATTCCATGGCACGCAATTGGATGAATAGTCGAAGGACATACTGAAGATCCTGTATGGGAACTCAATTTCATCAAGCCGCCTTGTCTCAAAATTATCGTTTATGATGTAGAACCGTTTTTCGCTGAGGTAACCAAGTCTTCAGTACGTAAAGAGCTGTGGCAATCGCAAGAATACTTTGGCGAAATTGCATAACGTGGATGTATTTACTTAATGTTGAAAATATAAGGAGTTTTAGCGTGTTGATAAAGGGAAAAACAGTAAGAACTGCGTTCCTCATGGCTATAGTTGTTTCCGGTCTTTATGGGTGTACGAACGGCATACCAAATTATGCTTTTAGATCAAGATACGAAATCAAAGAAATAGAACAGAAGGATGTAGCCAATGCGGAGATCCAAGGGCGACTCGCTTTAAGTTATAAAAATTTGCCCGGAGAAGAATTACAAATAGATTCATTAAGGCTAACGCAAAAATTTGTGAATGGAGGAAATACAGCAATTTATGCATTTCCCGTAACGCTCACTAACGGCGAAACGATTATAAAGATACCTGTTTATAATGATTATACATTAGAGAGCATCTCTATAACATTTAACTATAGGAAAATAAAAGATAATTCTATCAATTCCGCGCAGGCCGACATTTATATTAAGAATGATTCGTCTTGTCAGAAACCGGGATGCACGGACATAACCTGGTGGAATAAGGATAAATTTCACAATAATGAAAAAATTATTTTCCAGAAAGGCCTGATCGCGAAAGCTAATTTTAAAAGGAAAGATACTTTTTTTATCAGGGCGTCCAGTGTGGGTGTTATAACCAAGTAATAGGATCATTTTTTTAACCGCCACTTTGCCGGCTCGATCATTAGGCGACGTTGGGGGGTTGTAGATGAGTGATAGTGGCTCCGGTGATAATAGGCCATAGCTTCATAGAATTTCCTTTTATATGTGCGTGTTATATGTGTGTAGGAATTTAAGTGCAGCGTACTTGACTGACTCTTCGTTTAATAACGAAATACAGATAGATTCGTACTTATTGGGTGAGCTATTCGCGAGAGAATCTCCCCGCCCTCAAGGGCGGGGAGACGGTGAAATGCGGGCCGTCGTTAAACTTTCCGCCCTACAAGCTGGATTATATTGAAATAGTCACCGGCCCCGGCCTCCATAATGGGCACCATCATTTCCTGCGCCATTTCGCACTCCATAAACTCATCCCACGACTGCTGACATGAATCCATTTCATGAAGTTCGATAAGCTCGATGTCGGTCTCTTTTTCCCACAGCGTTCTCCACCAGTCGCAGGAGTAGAAATACCAGTCCGGCGTCCAGAAGGGTTTAACCACTTCAGGCAGATTGCCCTCCGAGTAGTCTCCAATAAACCCCGGCACGGCGACGGATATCAGGCCGCCTTTCTTCACGAAGGGCAGCAGCTTTGCCAGCATCTCGTCGTTACCGCCAAAGTACTGATAGGCATCCACGCTAACAATCATGTCAAAGTACTCGTGGGCAAACGGGATCTCCTTGGTGGCGTCCACCAGCAGGGGAAAAATTTTCGTATCCAGCCCCAGGCCTGCGAATCTTTCCGCATTTTCCGTCGGAGAGATCCACAGGTCGGCGGCGAATACCGTAACGTCGTATTTTTCCGCCAGCATAATGGAAGAGATGCCCTTCCCACAGCCCAGATCCAGAATGCGCATGCCTGAGGTAATGGGGAGCCGGTTTGCCATTTCTTCCGCAATGCGCATGGCGTTCGGGCCCATCATTGTGTCCAGAAGAAAAGCTTTGTCATAGCCGTCGGTAAAAGGGGTACTGATAGTCATATTTATCACCTGCTCCTTAGCGGTTGTCCGGTTGGGCGCGAACGTTGTTCAGCCCGGTGGTATTGATGCGATACGGCTGGCCGTTGACGGACTTAATAAGCTTCTTGGTTTTGAGTTTTTTAAAAACGGCGAGCGTGCAGTCGCTGAGCAAGAGCCCCTCGCGGCTGTAGCACTCAACGGATGTGACGCGGCCTGAAGCGTCGCGAACGTGAACGATGCGTCCACCTTTGGCGAGAACGTGTAGGGTACGCTGTTCCTGACGGGATAAATTCATACTGGAAAACCTGTTAATCATCATGTGCAAAAACGTGCCAACGCCCGCAGGCGTTTGCGTAAGGTTTAAGCGCAGCGATAACCAGTCCGGCCTGAAAGGTCGGCAAACTGATTATCTGATGATTACATTTTCCAGCATCAAAGCCTCGATGAGGGTTGAAAGGGTTTTACGGGGCGCATGGTAACACACGTTTCTTATGGGGGAATAGTTAAAGCTGAAAAGTGTGATCTCACACGGAATGCGGGCAACAAAGGCCACTTGAAGGATGACGCCATATTGCGATCTCCTTTCTCAAGGGGCCTTATGTTTTTGGTCTATGGTTTTATTTGTTCATACAGCAGTAGCGTTGAAATGAATATCATCATTCCCCCCGACGTCATGCTGACTATCCGGGCGGCCTGAGGGCGCGTAGATAATACCGCTCTGGAACCGTAGCCAACGCATAAATAGACCAGTGTACAGGTTATCAGATGCATTAATCCGAGAGCGGCCATTTGTATCGCAACGGGCCATTTCCCGTTTGGATCGGTAAACTGTGGCAGCAGGGCAAGAAACAGGAGGAACACTTTAGGGTTCAGACCGCTAATACATAAACCTTTAACTGCCCATACGTTCCAACTGCCGCTCTGCTGTTTCGCCGCGGATACGCTTGCCGGATGGCGTAGCAGGCTGACTCCGAGCCACAGCAGGTAGGCCGCTCCCAGAAGCGTAATCGCCGACAGGAGCAACGGGTAGCCCGCGATCAGCACGCCAACGCCCGCGACGACGATAATTGTGGCAAGCAAATGCCCGGACATCAGCCCCATTACAGCAGGGATAATCGTTCGTCCATGGATCCCCGCGCTGATAGTGTAAGCCCAGTCGGCCCCCGGAGTAACGATCAGCAGGAAGGAAACGATCCAAAAGCCTGCTATGTAACTTACTTCCACTGTTATCGCCTCCTCTCGTTTTGCAGTCGCCGGTTCATGTGCTCTCTTTCTTGAAAAGTGAGTTTATTAGAACGAAAAGAATATCGTCACTACACCGAAATAGGTTTTCAATGTTATGCTTCAAGCCGTGTCTAAGAGAGAGAATTTTCCAAATGGACGGCTTTGATCGAAAAATTCTTGCACAACTGCAGTCGGATGGTCGCCTTTCGATAACCGAATTGGCGGAGCGGGTGAATTTAAGCCTTTCGTCTTGCCATCGGCGCCTGCGTGCGCTGGAGCAGGATGGTGTGATTACCGGCTATCGTGCTAACCTGGATCCGGGGAAAATGGGGTTCAATTTTGTCGCTATCGTTTTTGCGACTCTGAAAGAGGGCGACAGGCGAGCGGTGAGCGCCTTTGAAGAGGCAGTTGAAGGCATTCCCCAGATTGTGCTTGCGCAGCGCCTGTTTGGCGATCCCGACTATTTGATGCACGTCGTGACGCGCGATCTTGATGCGTTTCAAAAGTTGTACGATCAGAAGCTCTCGGCCATGCCCGGCGTTCAGCATCTTCGCTCTACGCTAGTGATGAAGACCGTTGTGCAGGATCGCCCGTTTCATCTGGATACATTAAAGTAGGCGCGCTCGGCGTTCACCGCTTTGCGGCGCCTTGCGTGACCTTTCGTTATAGGTTCGCCATATACTTATATCACCTACTGGGATAGGTTCTTAATAACCTCGGTTTCATATAAGTCGAAAAATGCTTTATTTCTTTTCTTCAATATCTAAAAAAATAGGGAGAAACTTCTTTTAAATAAAGACGAGCGTAAGCAATGGATTTGATGATTAAGGCTATCTCTTATTAATTAATAAATAGAGATATAAAAAGTCTAATTTTTATAAAAACAACTTTATCATTTTTTATCTTTATATATTTTGAAATGGGAAATGAGTCTTCATTTCTTTTTGAAAATATACCTTAACTTAAGGACTAGAAAATGAGAGAGCTTTCCTCTAAAGAAATTGAGTGCGTCAACGGCGGAGGAGTTGTTACCGACGCTATATGGAGTGCGGTATATGCCGTCGTTGATTTTCCGTCTCGCTCAGCGGGTAAATTTATCGGTGATAAAATTGGCGGAGCGATTGGTTCAATTGTCGCTGCGCCTATCAACTGGATTTACTCCTTATTTAATAAATAGTGATTAATTAACCGACACTGAGGGTAAAAAAGTGAGAGAGTTAAGCTCAGCTGAAATCGAACAGGTTAACGGGGCCGGCTTCGTTCAGGACGCTTTTGCTTCCGTAGGTGAAGTTGCGGGAAGCGTTTTTGGCGGCGTCGGCTTAAGCGTGGTTCAGGGCATCGCCAACAAGTTTTCTCCTGCGTTAGGGGAAGGTATTAAGCTTCTCAGTTCCGCAGGCAGCGCATCGGGCTCAACGGTTGGTCGTTTAGCCGGCTATGCGTTGGGTGGCTTTGTTGAAGGGACTTTTTCTGGCCTGTTTTCGGGGTTTAAAAATCAGTTTACCTTTTGGAAATAATAACGAGCCGCTGGCGATATTATAGATAAAAGCGAGGAGCGGCTAAGGCTCCATCAGGCGGTTACCGGTTGCTGATTCTGGTAACCGCCCGACCATGGCTTTGCCGTTGGCGCTTTCGATTTAGAGATCGGTCTGGCAGACCGCGCCAAATCGATAGCCCGGCGCATTATCGTAAATATGGCCGCTATAGAGGAACATATAGTAGCGCGAGTAACGCCCGGTTTCTGATGCCCAGACGGCCTGATAACTATTGCTGCTCTGCAGGCTGTCTGACCATTCGCTCCACAGGCTGCCGACCCGGGTTGTTCCGTAATCGGTGTAGTCCAACAGGTCTTTTGACGGCACCACCAGCCCTATACTGGAGCAATAGCCGTCGGCATCCGCTGGCGTCATCGTTCCGGCGCTGAACGTAAACCAGTGCGACGGGCTGAATGACCAGGTGAGCGTTCCCGTACCTATTTTCGGCACGGCGGTAATAGTCACGTTTTTCGTTCCCGACGTCGGCGTCCCTGAAAGCGTAACAACGCCGTCGCCGTTGACGGTTGCCCATCCCTGACTGCTGCTCCAGATATAGTCGCTGCCGGGCGTTGTTCCGCTATCGATCGTTAGCATGAATGAAGCGCCGATGAACCCCGTTTCCGGGAATCCGCTGTTCGGCTCGAAAACGCGGGGATATGCCTGCGTCGAATTCTTCACGTTAATATGAGTAATGCGGCTTTCTACGAACGTCAGCGTTACCGTTTTCCCCATGTCGACGTCGCTTTTCTGCGCTTTTGCCGTAATGGTGACGGTTTCCCCCATCCTGTCGGTGGCGGAAACTTGCGCCGTTCCGTTACTGTCGGTAGTAGCGGTTACGGAACTCAGCGTTGCGCTGCCGGTTACGCTAAACGTAACGGGCGTGTTCTTTACGGATTGTCCGCTGCTGGTCGTTACCGTGGCCGTTATGGTCGCGCTGTTAACGCCGTTGGCTTTCACGTTGTCCGTATTCACCGTCAGGTTGGTCACGCTAAAGGCAAGGAACGCCACTTCTTCCGTCGCCTGCTTGCCGCTACTGATGGCGGCGGTGACCGTTACCGTTTCTACAACGCTATCCGTCAGCGTGACGACAACCTGCCCGCTGTCGTTTGTGGTGCCGGAAGCGGCGGACAGCGCAGCGCTGCCGGTCACGGTAAGCGTGATCGGTTCTCCCGCTATCGCTCTGCCCGCGTTGTCTTTCAACGTGATGGTAACCGTACTGGTAGAACTGCCGTCCGCCGGCGTGCCGGTGGTGGACTGTACGGTCAGCGTCGCGCTGTTCAGGTCGGCAATAAAGCTGCTGTCTTTCGTCATGCTGCTGCCGGAGGGGAGCTTGGCCGTCACTTGAACGGTCTCAGCCAGCGTGTCGGTCAGGGTTATTTGTGCCTGGCCGCTGCCGTTGGTACTTATGCTCGTTGCGCTTAATCTTGCGCTACCCGTTACGCTGAAGGTGACCGTCGCGTTTGCCAGAGGATTGCCGCTGGCGTCGGTGACGGTCACGGTGGCCGTATTGGCATCGCTTCCGTTAGCGGTTGCGCCGCTGGTGACGACAAAATCTTTTAGCCGAGCGGAGTTTTGATCCGCCACGAACAGGCTGGAGGCCGTCGCGCTATTGCCGTTTGCCAGCGTCGCCGTAAGCGTTAATGATTCCGCTAACGTATCGGTATACGTTACGGTAGCTATCCCGCTGCTGTCGGTCACGGTCGACGGGCCGAAGGTGACCGTGGGTTTGTCGCTGCGCCAGGTGACGGCCTGGCCGCTCAGCGCGTTGCCGTTGATGTCGGTGACGGTCACTTGCGCCACGTTGGCCGTTGTTCCATCTGCCGGGCTGCCGTCCGTGGTTACCTTCAGATTAGCGATTTTCGCGCTGGCGATGTCTCCCGTGAAGTGCATCGTGCCGTTAGCGGTTTGGTTGCCGGCAGTGGCGCTGATGGCGATATCGCCGGCCGTCGTGGACGTCAGATGCACGGTGACCTTGCCGCTGCCGTCAGAAAGGCTTTCATCTTCCTTAACCGTGACGCCCTGAGGCGCTTTCCACGTTACTTTCTGGCCGATGACCGGGCGATTGTTGCCGTCAGTTAGCGTCGCTACCGCCGCGTTGGTGCTGCTGCCGTCGGCGACGGCGTTGTCTTCCGTAATCGAGAGCGCGATGTGGCTTACGGGCGCGGCGATGAAATGGCTGTCCTGTGATGCGCTGACGCCGCCGCTTTGCGCCGTAACCGGAACCGTCTGCGCCTTTGAGCTGGTCAGCGTAACGGTAGCCAGCCCGCGACTATCGGTTTGAGCGACAGGCGTGGTCAGATTTACGCCGCTGTCCGTTGGGACGCTCCAGTTTATGGGCGCGTTGCTCACCGGCTGGCCATCGCGGTTGGTTGCCAGTACTTGAAGCACGTTTTGAGTCGCGTCGTCGGCCGGGCTGTTATCCGTTACCACGGAAAGCGCCAGATGCGCTACGCCCTGCTCCGGCCTTTTACGATACTGAAGCACGATTTCATTATTGCGATCGACCAGATCATAGCGGCTTCCCGCCAGCGTACGCGTGGTCTGTACGTTTGCCGGATTAGTTTGCCAGCTCCAGCTGTTGCCAAAGCGCCAGCTGACGCCCAGCGCAAGCTGAGTATCGTGCTCGCCTTTTCCCTGCTTCTGGTTAACGCCCAGCGAAATCAGCGGTATTGGCGTGTATTCCAATCCCGCGGTGACGGCGTAGGGATTGCGCTGAAGATTGTCTTTGTTAAAGAGCGCGACCTGATTGCCGTAATACTGCTCCCAGCTCAGCTTGGCGCCCAGCTGCGGGTAGGCGGGGAGCCATCCTTCCGCCCGAACGTCGTATCCGTCGGCGGGCTTCTCCTGCCAGGTACCGTCAAAGTCGCGCGACTTATGCCAATCCGTAGTTCCCAGATAAATATTGGTAGACAGGCGCAGGTAGTCGCGCCACGCTTCCGCCCCCATGCCAACCCGGCGGTTGCCGCCGGTAAAGTCCTTGTCCATAAAGACGTTGCCGCCGTACATCCAGCCGTTTTGCCAGAAAGTGCGAACGCCGAATCCCAGGTTTCCCGTCAGGCGATCGGACGGGTTGCGCATGCCGCCCTGCACAAATAACAGGGACTTCTTGTTGTCGTAAATGGGGGCCAGCAGATCCGCGCTGCTGCTGCTCCAACTGCCGTGCCTGTCCATATTCAGCTGGATGCGGGCCGTGCCGAACTGGCTAAACCACTGCTGTAGTTCTCCCGATGCGGCGCCGACCGCAAGAGATCGGGCCGAATCAGAGGCGTTACCGGATGCCAGCATGCGAGCCGCCTGGCCCATTTCAGCTGCGTAAGGGAGCATTGCGGCATCGTTAGCGCTTTGGCGAGCAGCGGCAAGCGATGACTGCGGCGCTACGTTTTGTTCGCTGCGTTTTTCAGAATGCTGAACGTTACTGGCGGTGGATGAGGCGAAAGCACCGTTTTCCATACGGGTACAGCCAGAAATAGGCAAAAAAGCCTGTAGCAGGATCTGTGACCAAATCACTCCTGAAATATACTTTTTCATTTGGTTAACTTTAGAAAAGAAAGAGTGTTAAAAAAAAGCAGAATATCCATGTTCTGAGATCCTATTGCTTCCAATAGCCACTAAATAGCCTCGGATAAATCGCGGCGAGTTGCGGGCTTTCTACACCACCGTTACCAGCGACAATGGCCATTTCTGGGGGGCGGATGTGAGTTTTCTTGAGGATTAAACGAAGCGATGTTTGCTAAGTAAATGTTTATTTATATGGTTTGTTAATTATGTTGCCAATATATATTAAATATTCGCTTAATCGTGTTTATGGTTTGAATGATACCAGAGTCTTAATGAGGGGTGTTATTAAGAAATATTGGTGAATTGCCTATTTTTTGTAAAGGTTTGCTTCTTTTGAAAATTTAGTTATAAGGTCATTTCTTAGTTTGAGAATGATGAATTTTCCCTTGATTGGGCTATTTTTCTCGGTGGCTACGTTCCCTCCAATGGCAACTGCTGCGCTAGAGGATGCCGTTGGATATTGATGACTTGTCCTGCCTGCCGCACGGGGAGTTTTCCCCGTGCGGAACGTTAAATTACGCGTTGCGGCCCGCCATTACGCCGCCGTCGACGTCCCAAACTGCGCCGGTGACCCAGCTGGCCCTATCGGAAAGTAAAAAAGCTACTGCCTGTGCGACGTCTGCCGGCGCGCCTACGCGGCCAATCGGGTGGAAAGCGTCGAAGCTGTTCATCACATTTTTAACTTCATCTTTTGGAATAAACCCTTCATAGATAGGCGTATGGACGACCGCAGGAGAAACGGCATTAACGCGAATACCCTTTGAACCCAGCTCAATGGCCAGATTTTTGGTCAGCGCGTGAAGGCCGGCCTTGGCCATGGAGTAGGCGGAGGAGGGCGTAGCGCCAATAGCCTGCTGCGCCCACATCGAGCCGATATTGACGATAGCGCCTTTGATTCCCGCAGCGGTCATATTGCGCACCACGTCTCGGGTAATGAAGAAGGCGGCCCGGTTGAGGTTCATATAAAGATCGTAGTCGGCTTCTTCATGCTCGATAAACGCTTTGGGGAAAAACACGCCGGCGGCGTTAACCAGCAGGCTGATGTCTTTATGCTCTGCGTTGACGGTATCCATCGCGCTTTTCATCCCTTGGGCCGTCGTCAGGTCCGCAACGATAACGGAGACCTGACCGTGAGCAGCCAGCGCCTGGCGGGCGCTTTCGGCCTTGTCTTTGCGGTTGCCGACCAGCACGACGCTGCCGCCGCCGTCGAGAACCATTTTGGCAGTTTCAAATCCCATGCCGCTGGAGCCGCCGACGACTAATAATTTTTTTCCTGTAAACAGAGCGCCCATTTTTCCACCTCTTTAACGTAATGAATTTTATGAGGCCCGTCTCCCCGGAAACCCCATTGCATAGGCGCATAGTGTCATCCAGAGAGGGCGTTGACGACTCAGAAGAAATAGCGATACGAGAAAGAAAATCTTTCTCGTGATGGGTATACTGTACGCAACGTGCGGAAAGTAGGAGGCAGTGACGGGTGCGATCGCTCAACAGATTAAAATGGCTTCATGCCTTTGAGGCTACGGCGCGCCACGGCAGCTTTACCGGCGCGGCCAGAGAACTGGACGTCACGCCCGCGGCCGTAGGGCAGCTGGTCAGGGCGCTGGAGGACTGGGTAGGGCATCCTCTTTTTCAGCGCAGCCGCTCGGGCAGGGCGCGCCTGACGTTGGTTAGCGACGCTCGGGATGCGCTTGAGGACATCACTCAGGGGCTGGACGATCTGGAGGCCGGATTGAACAAGCTTCGTGGACGAAGAGCGCGCTCCGTCGTCGTGCTGACGGCGTCTCAGGTTCTTGTCATGAACTGGCTCATGGAGCGCCTTAACCGCTTTGCCGAAGCTTATGAAAATATCGATCTGCGCCTGAACGTCACCGAAAGGCTGATGGACGTCTCTCACGGAGAGGCCGATCTGGGGATCCGCTGCGGTAAGGGGAACTGGCCCAACCTGGATAAAACCTGGCTGATGGATGAAGAGGCGGTGCTGGTGTGCAGCCCGCTGCTTCTGCCGCCGGAGCAAGAGAGCTGCGCGGAGTGGTTGTCTTCGCAAAAGCTCATCCACGATGATACGCCGCATCCGGGAGCGAATTTTCCCTCATGGGACGACGTGCTGGCGTCAATCGGCGCGCCAAAGGCGAAAGAACGCGGGCTGCACATCAACTCGACGTCGGCCGTTATTCTGGCGGCGCTCAGCGGGCGCGGCGTGGCCATCGTGCGAAGGGCGCTGGTCAAGCAGGCGATTGAGTTAGGCCAGCTTCGGCAGCTTCACCCCGACCGCCACTGGCCGCTGTCGTGGTCTTACTATATCGTTACGCCGCAGCAGTCCAGAATGCGACCGGAGGTAAAGCTGTTTCACGACTGGCTGGTGCAGGACGTTTTGTCGTCGACTCTTCAGAAAGACCTTTGATAGCGCTTTTTAGACAGCGCGCGGGCATTTTGCTTTATGATTGGTTCGCCTTTTGAGAAGAAATAAATCATGGAGATAGCTAATGAATAAGTTAGGGAAGACGTTTTTTTCTCTTTTTTGCCTTTGTCTTATTCCGCTCCTGTCTGCCTGTGGTGTGATAGAAAATTCGCACAACGTTCAGATAGTTCAGATTAAAGATTTTTACCCTATCCGCAGTCATTCAGAAAGGAACGGCCCTGACGTTTATAACGTTGTGGATCTATCGGTAAAAACCAAATGCGGCCCCGCTCGCGCCATGCTGTCCCCCGCCTCTTTAGGCATCACCGAAGGCGAATTCGACAAAAAGTGGTTGGAACTTCGTAAGAATACCGGCCAGGAGCGGTTTTATAAGTTTACCTACGGCGAGTGCGTCGACGATGGCGTGTTTGTCACTAAGATTGTCGACTGTGCAGAAGGCGCCTGCGGCAAAGACTATAAGACCGACACGGGCAAGCTGTGGCTTAACACCTGGGCCTGGGCCGGTGACGAGATACCGATGACCCGCAATGGTCAATATACGTCGGCAAGCGAAAAAAGTCTGGCGCAGTACTTTATAGAGGTGCCGCTGAAGGAGGTTCCGGAAAAAGGAGCCTGGAAAGCGGAAATCCGCTATGCCGAAAATCCGGACGTTATCGCAATGGACGCCTACGTCGATAGTCCGGACTTTCTGCTGGGGAAGTTTATTCTTGACTATAAGGCGCGCTATCTCAGCGGCAACCTCTATAGGGAAGGCGCTTTCGACCGGCAGGGTGAGGAGCAGGGAAAGGTCGTTCACTACTATGATTCGCCCGAGAAAATCAGCAGCGTAAGCCACTACCTGAACGGCAGGCTGGACGGAGAGTACGTCTCCTACAATAAAAACGGCACTCTGGCGGAGAAGAGCCTGTTTCAGGATGGCAAGGACGTCACTAAAAATGGCGTGGTTTACGGCCCAAATGGCGAAGTTCTTAAGCGATATAACTATAACGACAAGGGCAATAAGGATGGCCCGCAGGTTAGCTATTATCCAGACGGAAAGGTTAAATCGCGGGAAAACTATGTCGACGGTTCGGCCGCAGGGCAAGAACACTATTGGCCTAACGGTAAAATCAAGCTGAGAGAGGCCTATAAAAACGGCCACCGAATAGCAGAAGAAAACTGGTATGAAAGCGGCCAGAAAGAATCGGAATCTTTTTATAACGAACGCTATCAAAGCATCGGGACGCACAAAAAGTGGTATGAAAACGGCAAGCAGAACAGCGAGTCCCGTTACCGTGCCAACGGCGTCAGAGTAACTATGACGCATTGGAATAAGGACGGGAGCCTCTCATACCGTGAAACGTACGATAGCAAAGGCAGACAGCTCAGCAGTGAAAACTGGTTTGACAACGGCAAGCGGAAGAGCCGGAAAACGTATAACGGCGGACAGAAGGCTAAAGAGGAAACCTGGTACGACAATGGAAAACTGAGGGAAAGGGCGACTTTTGTCAACGACAGCTGGAAAGCGCGTGAGACGTGGCGCCAGAACGGCACGCGAGAAGAGCGGGTTGTTTATACCAACGGCGGCGATATTTCTCTTATTGAGGAATTTGATAAAACCGGGAAATTGGAAAAAAGGTACAACTGCAGAGCTTCTTCACGTTCGTGGAAGTGTTTGTAGGGATAATTACAGCTGCTGATCCTCATGTTTTGCAATGCCTACGTATTCGCCCGCGCCTTAGCGCGGGCCTTTCCCATCGCTACTGCGCCAGCTCGCTCATCACTTTAATCAGATCTGATTTGCCCTCAAAACCGATGCCGGGCAGCTCCGGCATGACGATGTGCCCGTCCTCAACCTTCACCGAATCGGGGAAGCCGCCGTAGGGCTGGAACAGGTCCGGATAGCTTTCGTTGCCGCCTAGCCCCAAGCCCGCCGCGATGTTCAGCGACATCTGATGCCCGCCGTGGGGAATACAGCGCGACGGCGACCAGCCGAACTGTTCAAGAACGTCCAGCGTGCGCAGGTATTCCACCAGGCCGTAGGAGAGCGCGCAGTCAAACTGAAGATAGTCGCGGTCCGGTCGCATGCCGCCGTAGCGCAGCAGGTTGCGGGCGTCCTGATGGGAGAACAGGTTTTCCCCGGTCGCCATCGGCCCCGGATAGAATTCGGACAGCGACGCCTGCAGGGCGTAGTCCAGCGGATCGCCGACTTCCTCGTACCAAAACAGCGGGTATTCACGCAGCATTTTGGCGTAGGCGATGGCGGTTTCCAGATTAAAGCGACCGTTGGCATCCACTGCTAGCCGGGCTTCGCCGCCAATTTCGTCCAGCACCGCTTCGATGCGCCGCTGGTCTTCCTCAAGCGTCGCGCCGCCAATCTTCATTTTTACCACGTTATAGCCGCGATCCAGATAGCTGCGCATCTCTTTACGCAGCGCGCCGAGGTCCTTGCCGGGGTAGTAATAGCCGCCCGCCGCATAGACGAAAACGCGCGGGTTGGCCTCAATGCCCTTCATGTCGGCCAGCAGGCGAAACAGCGGCTTGCCTGCGATTTTCGCCACCGCGTCCCAAACCGCCATGTCCAGCGTGCCGACGGCCACCGAGCGCTCGCCGTGGCCTCCGGGCTTTTCGTTAGACATCATGACGTCCCAGATGCGGTGGGGATCGAGGTTGTCGCCGCGATCGTTTTGCAGGCGTTCAGGATCTGCCTGGAGAATGCGGTCGCGAAAGCGCTCGCGGATAAGCCCGCCCTGGCCGTAGCGGCCGTTGGAGTTGAAGCCGTAGCCCACGACGCGCTTACCGTCGACCACTACGTCGGTCACGACGGCCACCAGGCTGGTGGTCATCTTGCTAAAGTCGATATAGGCGTTTCTGATGGGTGAGGCGATGGGTTTAGTAATTTCGAGTACGTCAACGATGCGCATGGTTATCTCCTGTTATGCCGTTTTCTTTGGTAACGACAGCGTTGAAAAGTTTTATAGAGCCTTGCTAACCCCCACTCTATGCGTTTAAAGTTTGTTCATCTAATGCCAATGCGGATTGCTGTAATGCAAGATATGCATCGTTTCGAACTGACGTGGCTTGAGGACTGCGTTGCGCTCGCGGACACGCTCAACTTCTCCAAGGCGGCGGCGCTGCGTTATGTGACGCAGCCCGCGTTTAGTCGACGCATTCAGTCGCTGGAGGAGTGGGTGGGAACGCCGCTGTTTGCCAGAAATCGCCGGGGCGTTCAGCTGACGGACGCAGGCCAGCTGTTTTGTAAGCAGGCGCCGGACTTGCTAAGAACGCTGTTCGCCCTGAGAGACGAAGCGCGGGACGCCGCAGGAAAAGGGCAGTCCAGCGTTGTCTTTTGCGCCACTCATGCGCTGTCATTCTCCTTCTTCCCTGAGCTTATGAGGCGCAATGAACACATCGCCAGGTTCGGCGCCTTCCGCCTGCTGTCGGACACCATGCGGGCGTGCGAAAGAATGCTGATGCAGGGAGAGGCGCAATTCCTGCTTTGCCATCGCCACGCCCACATGCACAGCGAACTCGATCCCGAACGCTTTACCAGCGTACGCATGGGGCAGGACGTGCTTATCCCCTACAGCGCCGCACGGCCCGGCTCAATCGAGCCCGTTTGGCCGCTCGACGGCAAAACCAGGTTTCCCTACCTGTCGTTCAGCAATGCGTCGGGGTTGGGGCGCATTATCGCCAACAGCCCGGCGGTTAGCCGCCTGCGAAAAAGCATGGACGTCGCCTTCACTTCGGATTTAGCCGCCACGCTGCTCGCCATGGTCAGAGCCGGAGACGGTGTCGCCTGGCTGCCGCAAACGCTGGCCGAGCCGGACGCCCAAAGCGGCAAAATTGTCGCCGCCGCCGGGCAGGAAAGCGGGCTGTGGATCCCGGTTGAGATTCACCTGTATCGGCCAGTAAATAAGATGTCTTTAGCGGTGGAGGGGCTGTGGGGGAGTTTTTGTGAATAATATTAATGGGTGTGGGGATGTATGTCTTCTCCACGGATGTGGGGGTATTTCTAGCGACTATAACCCAGCGAATAAGTGAAGGGGAAATTTTTCACCGCTGGTCAACGGTCTGGTTGTATTGCCTATGTATATAGTGGTAGAAGTGGAAGGCGCACAAGTGAATATCAACCAATTTAATGCCAACTCTTCAAATGGTGGAATAATAGGAATAATTTCCCATTATTCCGACAAGAAAATTAAATTTTTATTTCACAAGCCGATACAAAACGGGTTACAGCGGCTGTTGATCCAGAGACATTTCCAGAAAATGAAGTTTGGTTTTCTCCGTCGTTAGTTTGTATACCAACAAGAATTTTCGACTTAGCACTTTTTAGTTGTTTCAGTAGTTCTTTTATTGTTTCTGATTCATCAGATGCAATTTGTAGTTTTTGTGCATTTCTCCTCGAAAGTATGGCGTGTAATTTTTTTGCATCAAACCCATCAATTTTTATAATTAAGTCCATAGATATACTAGGCACTGCATCGGACGATTTATCTTCTTCAATATATGCAACACTCAGTTTTTCTTTTGTGCAATCAAAAATAATCGCACTGTATAATGAATTAAGTTCACCATACATCATTGCTTTCTTCCCGCCAGAAAATAAATCATCATCAACATTCGTTATCCACTGAGCATGAGCTATTGGCGATACAAAAGCAAAAATCATAAGCATTTTGATAATAATTTTTCTCAACATCTGTCCTCCTTGAGCTTCGCTGAACACGAATAATAATCATAGTAGAAACATAAGGCTATAAGTAAAAAATAAAGAAGACAATATCAATTACCCGAAAGTTACAAGTGAATGCCCGATTTTCAGCATCGGTTCCTGATTGGGGCTGTACCAAACACCCCCTTCCCATAGTTTTATACCTCCCTCCTCAACCCTGCAAACGTCTCCCGAATCGCCCTTTCCGGCAGCTGAACGCCGATAAACACCAGCGTGCTTTGGCGCGCTTCCTGCGTTTCCCACTCTCTGTCCCAGTCGGCGCTGTAAAGGCGCTGAACGCCCTGAAACAACAGGCGTTTGGGTTGCCCCTCGATCCACAGTATGCCCTTGTAGCGCAGCAGCCTGTCGGCAAAGCCCAACAGCAGGTTTTCCATCACTTTTGAAACTTCGTCTAGCGCCACCGGGTAGTCGAGGTGGACGACGATGGACGAAACGTCATTTTGCTTATCGGGAATAAAGTGGAAGCGCGGCTTTTGCGGCAGCACGTTTTCTTCCAGCATAAAGCCGTTGGTGTTAAACAGCTGCGCCAGGTCGATATCGCCGTGAATAACCTTATAGATTGGCGCGCGGGCGTTGATGCGCTGCAGGCGCTCGATAAGCTCGTCGTTGTCTTTGGCGACGTCGGTTTTCGTTAGCAGAAGCCTGTCGGCATAGCCTATTTGCGACTGGGCGATGGTGAACTGGTCCATCTGCTGCCAGGCGTGTACGGCGTCGACCAGCGCGATAACGCCGTCGAGCAGGTAGCGCTGGCAGATGACCTCGTGGGAGAAAAACGCCTGAATAATCGGGCCGGGATCCGCCATGCCGGTGCATTCGATGATCAGCCTGTCGAAGGCGACGGAGCCTTTGTCCAGCCCGTCGAGCAGGTCCAGCAGTGCGTCTTCTAGCTCTTTTGAGCGGGTGCAGCAAATGCAGCCGTTGGTCAGCGTTTTAATCTGGGTGGCGCGGTCGCCGATGATTTCGGCGTCAACGGGAGCGTCGCCGAATTCGTTTTCAATCACGGCGATCTTATAGCCGTGCCGCTCGTTGAGAATATGGCGCAGCAGAGTGGTTTTTCCTGCGCCGAGAAAGCCGGTGAGTAGGGTTACTGCTATGGGTTTCATTCGATGTCTCCTGTACCGACAGGCTACGCGGCCTAACAGCAGCGCATGCCGCCTTTCCCGTCTCCGCCGTAGCGCGCCTGCTGGCGCTCGCGAAAGAATTCGGCGTAGGTCATTACGGGTTGGTCGGGGTGGGTAGTTTTCACGTGCTGAACGTAGGTATCGTAGTCCGGTATGCCTATCAGCATGCGGGCCGCCTGACCGAGATACTTTGTTGCTTCGCCTAATTGACCGAACATGGGAGATTTCCTGATAAGAATTAGCCCGTTAGATGTGGACGAGCACTGATGGCAAACCTATTAAATCGACCTCAGTGGATATTCCGACCGTAAGGACAATGTGCCTATATAACCACAGTGCTCGGTCGGAAGAGCGCTTGTATTAGCTTTAGGAGCGCGTCGGGCATAGCCTTCCTAGGGGGACTTCGTTGGCTTGCGCCAAGTCGACCCCAACGGAAGACTCTCCCTCCGATTGGATTTCGTAGGTCAAATTTATCTAAGACCTACGGAACCAAACTGAACCTAGTGTCCCATAGAGGTTTTAACGCCTCCCTCGGGGACTGGGACGTACGGCGTTTCCTTGTCGGTGCGCTCGGTGCCGTTGCGCGCCTTCATCCAGGTACGAATGCCGTAGAAGATGATGCTGTACACCACCACCAGGAACAGGATGCTCAGGCCGGCGTTGGTGTAGTTGTTGATCACGATGTGGTTCATGTTGGCAATCTGCTGCGCCGTCAGCTCGCCGCCGGCGGCAATGCGCGCCTTGTATTCGCTGGCCATGTAGAAGAAGCCTTCGAGCTGCGGGTTGGTGCTAAACAGCTTCATGCCCAGCGCCCAGGTGGTGCAGATAAGCAGCCATACGGCAGGTACGACGGTGACCCAGATGTACTTGGTGCGCTTCATCTTCACCAGTATCACGGTGCACAGCACCAGCGCCACGGCGGCCAGCATCTGGTTGGAGATGCCGAACAGCGGCCACAGGCTCTTAACGCCGCCCAGCGGGTCGACCACGCCCTGGTATAGCAGGTAGCCCCACAGGCCCACGCAGCCTGCGGTGCCAATGATGCCGGCGACCAGAGAATCGGTTTTCTTCAGGAACGGAATGAAGTTGCCCAGCAGGTCTTGCAGCATGAAGCGGCCTGAACGGGTGCCCGCGTCCAGCGCGGTCAGGATGAACAGCGCTTCAAACAGAATGCCGAAGTGGTACCAGAAGCCCATGTCGGCCATCGGCATGATCTTGTGGAACACGTGGGCAATACCGACGGCCAGCGTCGGCGCGCCGCCTGCGCGGTTCAGTACCGACGGTTCGCCGATGTCCTTCGCCGTTTGCAGGATCTGCTCCGGAGAAATAACGAAGCCCCAGGAGCTGACGGTAGCCGCCGCCTGTGAAGTGACGTCTTTCAACTGAGCCATAATCATCGGCGCGTTGTCGCCGCCCAGCTCGTGCAGGTTAGGCATGGTGATGCCCAGCGCGGCCGGTGGGGTGTTCATGGCGAAGTACAGGCCCGGCTCGATGATAGAAGCGGCAACCAGCGCCATGATGGCGACGAAAGATTCCATCAGCATGGCGCCGTAGCCGATAAAGCGGGCGTCGGTTTCGTTCGCCAATAATTTCGGCGTAGTACCTGAAGAAATCAGCGCGTGGAAGCCGGAAACGGCGCCACAGGCGATGGTGATGAACAGGAACGGGAACAGCGCGCCCTTCCACAGCGGGCCGGTGCCGTCAATGTACTGCGTGACCGCCGGCATTTTCAGATCCGGGTTGAGGATAACGATCCCCAGCGCCAGGCCGACGATAACGCCGATCTTCAGGAAGGTCGCCAGATAGTCGCGCGGCGCCAGAATAAGCCATACCGGCAGCAGGGCAGACACGAAAGCGTAGCCGATAAGCGTGAAGGTGATAGTGGTGTCTTTAAAGGTCAGCGCCGGGCCCCAGTACGGGTCGTGCGCGATAACGCCGCCAAAGTAGATGGAGGCGACCAGCAGCACGATGCCGATAACGGAAACTTCACCCACCCGACCAGGGCGGATAAATCGCATGTAGATACCCATAAACAGCGCGATCGGCACCGTTGAACAAACGGTGAAGACGCCCCAGGGGCTTTCCGCCAGCGCTTTTACCACAATCAGCGCCAGTACGGCGAGGATGATTATCATGATAAGGAAGCAGCCGAACAGCGCGATGGTGCCGGGCACAGAGCCCATCTCTTCTTTTACCATCTCGCCCAGAGACGCGCCGTTGCGGCGAGAAGAGATAAACAGCACCATGAAGTCCTGCACTGCGCCTGCCAGCACGACGCCGGCCAGCAGCCACAGCGTACCGGGCAGATAGCCCATCTGTGCCGCCAGCACCGGGCCTACCAGCGGGCCAGCGCCTGCGATGGCCGCAAAGTGGTGGCCGAACAGCACGTAGCGGTTGGTAGGAACGTAGTTAAGGCCGTCGTTATTGATAACGGCGGGAGTCGCGCGGGTGGAGTCCAGCTTCATCACCTTTTGGGCGATGTAGAGGCTGTAGTAGCGGTAGGCGACCAGATAAACGGAAACGGAAGCGACGACGATCCACAGCGCGCTTACGTGTTCCCCTCTGCGCAAGGCGACGACCGCCAGGCAGAAAGCGCCGATGATCCCGAAGACCACCCACGGTATATGCTTAAGAAAGCTGTTTTTGTTCATAAAAGACCTACTTGTCAGACAAACGCAAACGGCCGAAGCCGCATCGATGTAGTCGTTATATTTGGGAGTTTTTTTGCGATTTTTTGGAAATTCAGGACACAGTCTAAAAACTACGACCACGGTAGCTATGATGGCGGAATCGCACTACGGGAGGAGGAGGAATTGGTTGAGCGGTTGTATAACGGGTTAAGCGGTTATTTGGAACATCGAACGGTTTTTCCACGACCAAAGTCGGCCAGGTTTTGTGATGAATATCACTAAATTACGGTGAAAGAAGAAAACGTACGGCCTGCGCAGCGACAGGAGAACCGTTCTCTTATCGGGATTGCGGCACGATGAGAGAACGGTCCTTGAGCCTAAAACACCTTTTCCTGCAGCGCCCAAATGGCGGCTTCAACCCTCGACTTGAACTTCATCTTCTTCAGCAGGTGCTTTACGTGTACCTTGACCGTGCTTTCGGTGATGTCCAGCCTGCGGGCGATAAGCTTATTGGAAAGCCCCTGCGCGATGAGCTTGAGGATGTCGCACTCGCGGGCGGTGAGCTGCTGGATGTCGCGTTCGGAGGTAGGCTTGCTTTCCCTCAGGCTCGCGGCCAGCACCTGCGTCAGCGTTTCGCTTAGCACCATTTGCCCTGCGGCCGCCTGCCTCAGCGAGTGGATCAGGTTTTCCGGCTCCATGTCCTTCAACAGATAGCCGTCGGCGCCGCGTTTGAGGGCGCTGACCACGTCGTCTTCGACGTTAGAGACGGTGAAAACTACAACCCGACCGGACAGCGGCTTCGTTCTGAGCTTATCCAGCGTCTCAAGGCCGTTCATGCCCGGCATATTGAGATCGAGCAGGATAAGATCCGGATCCAGCGCTTCGGCAAGCTCGATGCCCTGCTGGCCGTTGCTGGCCTCGCCGACGACGGAAAGCGTCGGGTCCAGACTGATAAGCTGCTTAACGCCGTTACGCAACATCGGGTGGTCGTCTATTAGCAGAATGCCGTACTGCTCGTCTTGGGGCATATCCAGACTCATAAACTACTCCTTCTTATGACGTGGCCGGAGACCAAAGGGCCTCCGGCGGGAAAACGATGCGAACTTCGGTTCCGCCTTCCGGCAGGGGCAATAAGGAGAACTCGCCGTTCAGGCTGCGTGCGCGGTCGGCCATGATGATAAGCCCGTAGTGGCTGCGCTGCGTCTGGCTCTGGCCGATGCCCTTGCCGTTGTCGCGAATGCTTAGCTCGATGCCGTCGCCGGTTTGCCCGACGGAAATGGAAACCTGACTGGCTTCGGCATGCTTGAGCACGTTGCTCAGCGCTTCTCTGGCTATTTGCACCAGATGAATGGCCTGAAGCGAAGAGACGCGCCGAGCCGGCAGGCGATAGTCAAAGTCGATGGCAAACCCGAGCCGCTGGTTAAACTCTTCAATCGTCACCTGTAGCGCCGGTAGCAGCCCCGGCTCGGTCAGCCGAAGGCGGAAGGTGGTCAACAGCTCCCGAAGCTGGCGGTAGGCGGTGTTGAGCTCTTCGCGCATCTCTTTGAGGATCTTTTGCTGCCCTTCGGGCAAGTCGGGATACTGCATTTGCAGGTAGCTTATCTGCATCTTGAGGCAGGAAAGCGACTGGGCTATTGAGTCGTGCAGCTCGCGGGCGATAGCGGAGCGCTCTTCCATTACCGCCAACTGCTGCTTCTGTTCCGACTGTAGCTCCAGCGCCAGCGCGCCCGCCAGCTGTTCGGCCAGCGTGTTGACAAGCTGGCGCTGGCCGTCGGTGAGGGCTGCGCCGTGGGGCAGGCGGCCAAGCATCAGGCCGTAGCGGCCGTCCCGGTCTTTTAGGCTCCAGCTTAGCGTTTCACCGTCAGGAGCTTCCTGATGCGCGTTGGCGCCGATGGTGTCCTCAAGGCAGGCGAAGCAGTTTGGCGCCGGGCAGGCGGCCGGGCGTTCAGACTGGTCGCCGCAAAATTCGTTCAGGCGCTCTTCGCCGCTGTTCTCGTACAGCTGAATTTGCAGCGCGCGCAGCGGCGTCAGCGCCTGCAGCTCGCCTAATACCGACATCAGCCGGGAGCACAGCGGCGCGTTGGAGTGCAGCTGTCGACTGGCGCGATACAGGTAGGACAGCACCTGATTCTTGTGCTGTAAATCCTCGGTTTTTTCGGCCACCCGCATTTCCAACTGCCCGTACGTGTGCGACAGTTCGGTCGACATGGCGTTAAGGGCGCCGCCCAGCGTCGCCATTTCGTCTTGATGATTTCCCTGCGGGAAGCGCTGGCTGAAGTCTCCCTGGCCGATGGCTTTTGCCATGGCGAGCAGCCTGCGCCAAGGGTGCAGCAGGCGGCTGCGCAGATACCAGATGGTCGTCAGTAAAAGCAGCAGCGTGAGGGTGATACACACTTTTTGCACCAGCGCGGCCTGCGCCAGGCGCTTTTCGGTCTGTTGGTCAATGGAGGAGACCAGTTCGTCCAGATGGCGAACGAATCCGGCGACGTCTTCAGCCGCCTGCCGTGGGCTTTTCGCCTGCGTCAGCGCGGGCCTGAGCTGGGTTTGCCAGTAGTGCCTCAGGCGGTCATAGCGAGGCTCCAGCCCCTCCTGCTTTACGGTATGCCGTAAAACGGGGCTGTTGAGCGACTTTTCCAGTTCGTCAAAATATCGCTGGTCGCTTTCAGCAAGCGGCGTCATCGACAGCAGCCGGTAGCTCTGCATTCGCAGAGAGCCGGAGGTGTTAATCGCGTGGGCGTTGCCCTGAATGCTTTGCGCAATCCATCCGGACACGCTCATGCCGACTACGCCGAGCGTACCGATAAGCAGCATCAGGATGACCACCTGACTGATAATGGAAAAACGTGCGCAAAAGTGTTTCATTCAGAGAAAATCCGGTCTGTATTCGCTGGATTGATGTCTAACAATCGGAAAACTAACGCCTAACGGACGTTTTAAACCATTGTCGGCAATAACCCTATACCCACAATGAATTACCTCTTAATAGCCCTCTCTTAAGCATAGTGAAAAACGCCCCGGTCTGCGGTGTTTTAACGTCATGATTGATAATGGCAAATAAGATTTATCGACCGTACTCCTTAAGTGAGAAGCGTCAATTTTGCCCGAATCGCTACCTGAAGCCGCTTTGATTTGCGTCAAGCTTGGGCCCGCCGCGTGTGCGTACAACACCGCCAATCAAGCTGACAACGGCAGAGGTTTTTATGACACGTTTATCTACCCCAAAAGCGGAATCAAAGGGAGCGATGATTCAGGACTGGCGACCGGAGGATCCTGCATTTTGGCAGCAGGGCGGGCAGCGGATTGCGAATCGAAATCTGTGGATTTCCATTCCCTGCCTGCTGCTGGGCTTCTGCGTATGGATGCTGTTTAGCGCCGTCGCGGTCAATTTAAATAAGGTCGGGTTCAACTTCACTACCGACCAGCTGTTTATGCTGACGGCGCTGCCGTCGGTGTCCGGCGCGATCCTGCGCGTTCCCTATTCGTTCGTCATTCCGCTTTTCGGCGGCCGCCGCTGGACGGCCATCAGCACCATACTGCTGGTTATTCCCAGCCTGTGGCTGGGCTTCGCCATTCAGGACGCCGCGACGTCGTTTAACACGTTTGTGGTGATTTCCCTGCTGTGCGGCTTCGGCGGCGCGAACTTCGCCTCCAGCATGGCCAACATCAGCTTCTTCTTTCCCAAGAGCAAGCAGGGCGGCGCGCTGGGGCTAAACGGCGGGCTGGGCAACCTCGGCGTCAGCGTGATGCAGCTGGTTGCGCCGCTGGTGATTTCCGTCGGCATCTTCAGCCTTTTTGGCGGGCAGGGGGTTGAGCAGCCGGACGGCAACGCGATGTGGCTGGAAAACGCAGCCTGGATATGGGTGCCGTTTTTGATTGTGGCCACGCTGTTTGCCTGGTTCGGCATGAACGATCTGGCAGCGTCCAAGGCGTCTTTAAAAGACCAACTGCCGGTGTTAAAGCGCGGCCACCTGTGGGTGCTGAGCGTGCTTTATCTGGCCACCTTCGGATCGTTTATCGGCTTTTCGGCAGGCTTCGCGATGCTCTCCAAAACCCAGTTTCCGTCGGTCGTCATTATGCACTACGCCTTCTTCGGCCCGTTTTTGGGCGCGCTGGCTCGCCCGGTCGGCGGCGCGCTGTCTGACCGATTCGGCGGCATTCGGGTAACGCTGGTGAACTTTGTCGTGATGGCGATATTTTCCGCGCTGCTGTTCCCCACACTGCCGGAACTGGGCGGCAGTTCGTTCTTTGCGTTTTACGGCGTGTTCATGGTGCTGTTTTTAACCGCCGGCCTGGGAAGCGGTTCCACCTTCCAAATGATTGCGGTGGTGTTTCGTAAGATTACCCTCGATCGCGTTAAGGCGCGGGGCGGCAGCGACGAACAGGCCCAGCGCGAAGCGGTGACGGACACGGCGGCTGCGTTAGGGTTCATCTCCGCCATCGGCGCCGTCGGCGGTTTCTTTATTCCTAAAGCCTTCGGCTCCTCGCTGGAGCTGACCGGCTCGCCCGCCGGCGCGATGAAGGCCTTTGTGGTGTTTTACATCGCCTGCATTCTGATTACTTGGCTGGTGTATGGCCGCAATTTGAAAACGCTGGCGACCAAAAAACCACGTTAATTTTTACCCGCGTTAGCCTCCCTTCTGGGGAGGCTAACGCTCTCCTTCCCAACCAAGGTTTACCCCCAAATAGTCTATGCGCCAAACCAGG
This sequence comes from Leminorella grimontii, assembly GCF_039789245.1. Taxonomy (NCBI): domain Bacteria; kingdom Pseudomonadati; phylum Pseudomonadota; class Gammaproteobacteria; order Enterobacterales; family Budviciaceae; genus Leminorella; species Leminorella grimontii. The sequence goes on from NZ_CP146357.1 coordinate 714,375, forward strand.
CCTTGGTATTTGTACGATAGTCGAGATTACCAGATATTAATCAATGCATTACGGCATGTACCACCCATTATCCTTTGGTGGTATTCCGTACAAATGCGTGGGTTTTAGCGCCCGATGGCCTTGATCCCAGTCAATTATCGCGCGCGAAACGGCGATTACCCTGAGGCCGAATTCGAGCAATTGTTGACCCTGACGCCGCCGCCTGTCGGTAGCGAAATGGAACCAGACAGATACCATAACGACAGAGGCTTTTCAGGCCTCGTACTAGGAGAATTCCGGATGAGCAAATTTCTTGACCGGTTGCGCTATTTCAAACAGAAAGGTGAGGCGTTCGCCGATGGCCACGGCCAGGAGCTGAACGTAAATCGCGACTGGGAGGACGGATACCGCAGTCGATGGCAGCACGACAAGGTCGTACGCTCGACCCACGGCGTTAACTGCACCGGGTCATGCAGCTGGAAAATTTACGTCAAGAATGGGCTGGTCACCTGGGAAACCCAGCAAACCGACTATCCGCGCACCCGTCCGGATTTGCCTAATCACGAGCCTCGCGGCTGCCCGCGCGGCGCTAGCTATTCCTGGTATCTGTACAGCGCCAACCGGGTGAAGTACCCGATGATGCGCAAGCGCCTGCTGAAGCTGTGGCGCGAGGCCAAGAGCCATCACAGCGATCCGGTCGATGCCTGGGGCTCTATCGTCGGCTCGCCGGAAAAAACCAAAGAGTATAAGCAGGCCCGCGGGCGCGGCGGCTTCGTTCGCTCAAGCTGGCAGGAAGTGAATGAGCTTATCGCCGCCTCCAACGTCTATACCGCCAAAACCTTTGGCCCGGACCGGATTATCGGCTTCTCGCCCATTCCGGCCATGTCGATGATTTCCTACGCTGCCGGGGCGCGCTACCTGTCGCTTATCGGCGGCGCCTGCCTGAGCTTCTATGACTGGTACTGCGACCTGCCGCCGGCGTCGCCGATGACCTGGGGCGAACAGACCGACGTGCCCGAATCCGCCGACTGGTACAACTCCTCCTATATTATCGCCTGGGGTTCCAACGTACCGCAGACCCGCACGCCGGACGCCCACTTCTTCACCGAGGTTCGCTACAAGGGAACCAAGACCGTTGCGGTTACGCCGGACTACGCGGAAATCGCCAAACTGTGCGACCAGTGGCTAAACCCGAAGCAGGGCACCGACAGTGCGCTGGCGCTGGCGATGGGGCACGTTATTCTCAATGAGTTCCACGTCAAGCGTCAGACCGAATACTTTGCCGACTATGTTCGTCGTTACACCGACATGCCGATGCTGGTGCTGCTTGAGCCGCGCGAGGGCGGACACTACGCCGCCGGGCGCATGCTGCGCGCGTCGGATCTGGTTGACGGTCTGGGGCAGGAAAACAACCCCGAGTGGAAAACCGTCTCTATCGACGCGCGCGGCGAGCTGACCGCGCCGCAGGGCTCTATCGGCTTTCGCTGGGGCGACAAGGGCAAGTGGAATTTAGAACAGCGCGACGGTAAAACCGGCGAAGAGGTTAAGCTGCGCCTGAGCCTGCTGGATAACCACGACGACGTCGTTGACATCGGCTTCCCTTACTTCGGCGGCGCCGAGAGCGAACACTTCAACGGCGTAGCGCTGGAGGACGTGCTGCTCCACCGCCTGCCGGTCAAACGCCTGCGCTTGGCGGACGGCTCCGAAGCGCTGGTGACCAGCGTGTACGACCTGACGCTGGCCAACTACGGCATCGAACGCGGGCTGGATGACCAAAACTGTGCGACAGACTATGACGACGTAAAGGCCTACACCCCCGCCTGGGCAGAGCGGGTCACCGGCGTTAGCCGTCAGAACATCGTGCGCATCGCCCGCGAGTTCGCCCAGAACGCGGAGAAAACGCACGGCCGTTCGATGATTATCGTCGGCGCCGGGGTCAACCACTGGTACCACATGGATATGACCTATCGCGGCCTTATCAACATGCTGATCTTCTGCGGCTGCGTAGGGCAAAGCGGCGGCGGCTGGGCGCACTACGTCGGACAGGAAAAGCTGCGTCCGCAGACCGGCTGGCTGCCGGTGGCGTTCGGGCTGGACTGGCAGCGCCCGCCGCGCCACATGAACAGCACCTCGTTTTTCTACAACCACTCAAGCCAGTGGCGCTACGAAACCGTGAAGACCGACGAGCTGCTGTCGCCGATGGCGGACCGGTCCCGCTTTAGCGAAAGCCTCATCGATCTCAACGTGCGCGCCGAACGCATGGGCTGGCTGCCTTCTGCGCCGCAGCTGGGCGTAAACCCGCTGCGTCTGGCTGAACACGCACGCTCCGCCGGGCTTTCGGTCGTGGACTTCACCGCGCAGAGCCTGAAAGAGGGCCGCGTGCGCTTCGCTTCGGAGCAGCCGGACAGTCCGCAAAACTTCCCCCGCAACCTGTTTATCTGGCGCTCGAACCTGCTGGGTTCCTCCGGCAAGGGGCACGAGTACATGCTTAAGTACCTGCTCGGCACCGAAAACGGCATTCAGGGGCTGGACCTCGGCCAGCAGGGCGCGGTTAAGCCGCAGGAGGTTGAGTGGCGCGACGAGGGCGGCGAAGGCAAGGTCGATTTGGTGGTGACGCTGGACTTCCGCATGTCCAGCACCTGCCTCTACTCCGACATCGTGCTGCCGACGGCGACCTGGTACGAAAAAGACGACATGAACACCTCGGACATGCACCCGTTTATTCACCCGCTGTCCGCCGCCGTCGACCCCGCCTGGGAGTCAAAGAGCGACTGGGAAATCTACAAGGGCATCGCCAAAGAGTTCTCCCGCGTGTGCGTTGGGCATCTGGGTAAAGAGACCGACGTGGTGACGCTGCCGATTCAGCACGACTCGGCCAGCGAACTGGCGCAGCCGTTTGGCGTGCTGGACTGGAAAAAGGGCGAATGCGATTTAATTCCAGGCAAAACCGCGCCGCACATCATTGCCGTCGAACGCGATTATCCGAACACCTACGCTCGCTTCACCTCCCTAGGCCCGCTGATGGACAAGCTCGGCAACGGCGGCAAGGGCATCAGTTGGAATACTCAGGACGAAGTCGAATTCCTGAAGAAGCTGAACTATACCCAGCCGGAAGGCGCCGCCGCCGGTCGGCCGAAAATCGACACGGCGATTGACGCTGCTGAAGTGGTGCTGTCTCTGGCGCCGGAAACCAACGGCCAGGTAGCGGTTAAGGCCTGGCAGGCCTTAAGCGACGTAACCGGCCGCGACCATACCCATCTGGCGTTGAATAAAGAAGACGAGAAGATCCGCTTTCGCGACATTCAGGCCCAGCCGCGCAAGATCATCTCCAGCCCGACCTGGTCAGGATTGGAGGATGAACACGTTTCCTATAACGCCTGCTACACCAACGTCCACGAGCTTATTCCGTGGCGGACGTTGAGCGGCCGTCAGCAGCTGTATCAGGATCACGAATGGATGCGCGCCTTCGGCGAAAGCCTGCTGGCCTATCGTCCGCCGATCGATACCAAAGCGGTGGAGCCGGTGCTGGGCAAAAAGCCTAACGGCCACAAAGAAAAGGCGCTCAACTTCCTGACGCCGCACCAGAAGTGGGGCATTCACTCCACCTACAGCGACAACCTGCTGATGCTTACGCTGTCGCGCGGCGGCCCGATCGTTTGGCTGAGCGAAGACGACGCTAAAGATCTGGGAATCGAGGACAACGACTGGATCGAAGCGTTCAACGCCAACGGCGCGCTGACGGCGCGTGCGGTGGTCAGCCAGCGCATTCCGTCCGGCATGACCATGATGTACCACGCGCAGGAACGTCTGATTAACCTTCCCGGTTCCGAAATCACCGGCCAGCGCGGCGGCATTCACAACTCCGTCACCCGCGTGACGCCCAAGCCGACCCACATGATCGGCGGCTATGCGCAACTGGCCTACGGCTTTAACTACTACGGCACCGTGGGTTCCAACCGCGACGAGTTTGTGGTGGTGCGCAAGATGAAAAACGTTGACTGGCTGGACGGTGAAAACGACGGCTACGTTCAGACAAACGGGCAGGAGAAAGCATAATGAAAATTCGTTCACAGGTTGGCATGGTGCTCAACCTTGACAAGTGTATCGGCTGTCATACCTGCTCCGTGACCTGTAAAAACGTCTGGACCAGCCGCGAAGGCATGGAATACGCCTGGTTCAACAACGTTGAAAGCAAGCCCGGCCTCGGCTATCCGCACAACTGGGAAGATCAGGCGCAGTGGAAGGGCGGCTGGATCCGCAAAATCAACGGCAGGCTTGAGCCGCGCATGGGCAATCGCGTCGGCGTGCTGTCGAAGATCTTCGCCAACCCGGACGTACCGGGGTTGGACGACTACTACGAGCCGTTCGACTACGATTACCACCATCTGCAAAACGCCCCGGAAAGCAAGCATCAGCCGATCGCTCGCCCCCGCTCTTTGATTACCGGCAAGCGGATGACCAAGATTGAAAGCGGCCCGAACTGGGAAGAGATTCTGGGCGGCGAGTTCGAAAAGCGCAGCCGCGATGCCAACTTCGCCAATATGCAGAAGGAGATGTACGGCCAGTTTGAAAACACCTTCATGATGTACCTGCCGCGCCTTTGCGAACACTGCCTCAACCCGGCGTGCGTGGCGACCTGCCCGAGCGGCGCTATTTACAAGCGGGCGGAAGACGGCATCGTGCTTATCGATCAGGACAAATGCCGAGGCTGGCGCATGTGCCTGACCGGCTGCCCGTACAAGAAAATCTACTTTAACTGGAAGAGCGGCAAGTCCGAAAAGTGCATCTTCTGCTATCCGCGCATTGAGGCCGGTCAGCCGACGGTGTGTTCGGAAACCTGCGTTGGGCGCATTCGCTATCTGGGCGTGCTGCTTTACGACGCGGATAAAATTGCCAACGCGGCGTCGGTGGAAAGCGAGCAGGATCTCTATCAGCGCCAGTTGGACATCTTCCTCGATCCGAACGATCCAGCGGTGATCGCGCAGGCGCTGGAGGACGGCGTGCCGCAGGGCGTGATTGAAGCAGCCCAACAGTCGCCGGTGTACAAAATGGCGGTGGACTGGAAGCTGGCCCTGCCATTGCACCCGGAATACCGCACGCTGCCGATGGTGTGGTACGTGCCGCCCCTGTCGCCGATCCAGTCCGCCGCCGACGCAGGCCAACTGCCCCACAGCGGCGTACTGCCGGACGTAGAAAGCCTGCGCATTCCGGTGGAGTATCTGGCTAACCTGCTGACCGCCGGCGACACCGAGCCGGTGCTGCTGGCGCTGAAGAGAATGCTGGCGATGCGCCACTATAAGCGGGCGGAGACCGTTGACGGCGTGGTGGACACCAGCGCGCTGGAGCAGGTCGGCCTGAGCGAAGCGCAGGCGCAGGAGATGTATCGCTATCTGGCGATCGCCAACTACGAAGACCGCTTCGTTATTCCATCCAGCCACCGCGAGCTGGCCCGCGAGGCGTTCCCCGAAAGCAAGGGCTGCGGCTTTAGCTTCGGCGACGGCTGCCACGGCAGCGACAGCCGCTTTAACCTGTTTAACAGTCGCCGTATCGACGCTATCGACGTCAGCCCTCGGACGCCTCGCGACCCGGATATTCAACGGGAGAAAAGCGCATGATCGGTTTGAAGATGATTGCCCGCCTGCTGGACTACCCCGATGAGGCTCTGTGGGCCCATCGCGATGAGCTGACTGCGGCGCTGGAAGAGGCGCACGAACCGACGATTAGTCGTTCGGCGCTGCTGATGCAGTTTATTCGCGACTACACCGGGCAGGACCTGCTGGACGCCCAGTCTCAGTACTGCGAGCTGTTTGACCGCGGCAGGGCGACGTCCCTGCTGCTGTTTGAACACGTGCACGGCGAGTCCCGCGATCGCGGTCAGGCGATGGTTGACCTGATGGGTCAGTATCGCGCCGCCGGGCTGGAAATCGACAGTCGAGAGCTGCCGGACTTCCTGCCGATGTATCTGGAGTTTCTGGCCAGCCGTGACGAAGCAACCGCACGTCAGGGGTTGTTGGACATCGTTCCGATCCTGGCGCTGCTGGGCGCTCGTCTGAAGGAACGCCAGAGCCGTTACGCTATTTTGTTCGATCTGCTGCTGGGCCTGTCCGGTTCGGACGTTGAGAGCGCGCAGCTTGAGGATAAGGTCGCTCAGGAAGCGCGGGACGACACGCCCGCCGCGCTGGACGCCGTCTGGGAAGAAGAGCAGGTCAAATTTCTGGGAGACGAGGGCTGCGCCTCGGCGCAGCAAACGGCGCACCAGCGTCGCTTCGCCGACGCCGTGGCGCCGCAGTATCTCAGTTTGGACGCCACTATGGTGGCAGGAGAACGCCAATGAACTACATAAACCAGTTCTTTTTTGATATTTATCCGTACCTGGCCTTGGCCGTTTTCCTCATCGGCAGCTGGCTGCGTTACGACTACGGCCAGTACACCTGGCGCGCCGGTTCCAGCCAGATGCTGGACAAAAAGGGCATGCGCTTGGCCTCTAATCTGTTCCACCTTGGCATTCTGGGCATCTTCGCCGGCCACTTTTTCGGCATGCTGACGCCTCACTGGATGTACGAGTCGTTCCTGCCGGTAGCCGTCAAGCAGAAGATGGCGATGTTCGGCGGCGGCGCCAGCGGGGTGATGATGCTGATTGGCGGCGCGATGCTGCTTAAGCGTCGACTGACCAATCCGCGCGTTCGCGCCACTTCAAGCGTAGGGGATATTCTTATCCTGACGCTGCTGGTGGTTCAGGTGCTGCTGGGGCTTTTGACCATTCCGGCCTCCGCTCAGCATATGGACGGCGGTGAAATGATGAAACTGGTGGCCTGGGCGCAGTCGATAGTTACGTTTAGAACCGGTGCGTCGGCGCATCTGGAGGGGGTAGCGCTGGTCTTTAAGCTCCATATCGTTCTTGGCCTGACGCTGTTTATCCTGTTCCCGTTCTGCCGCTTGGTGCACATTTGGAGCGCGCCGATAGAATATCTGACTCGTCGCTATCAGCTGGTGCGCAACAGGCACTAGCAGTTTTGGTCAGTCAACGTTGAATGAAGGCGCACCCTACGGGCGCGCCTTTTGCCTGTATCCCCTTCCGTTCGGCCCTTTGGCCGCTCGCTGAGAATCGTCTGACGCTTTAATAGCAGCCTGATGCTCCTTTATCTCCTTTTAGTTCATTTTTATCATAAAAATCAGTTGGTAGTCATTTATTGGTTATGACAAAATCGCCCGCCGCTTTCGGGCGATTATTCGAATAATTTTTATAAATTATTGAGGTTTTTCTATTTTGTTTCCGTCCTTATTATCCGTCAGGGACGGGGTATAAGAGATACGCGGTTATCTCCATTAGATGGATTTGGCAGAGAAGGAGTCAGTCATGCAGTACTTAAGTGAAATGCCCATTGATATAAGGGAAACGCTGGTAAAGCTTCTGAATGAAGAATCGTTAAACTTTCACCTGGAGTGGCTTGAAGACGGCAGCGTCGTATTCTCTACCGCCGATTCCTGCGGCGCCTATAAGGTGACCGTCGAAAAAAGCGCCAAGACCTGGACGGACGTGCGAGGCGCCAGCGCAGCCTAACGCACGGAAAGCGGGGGCAAATCGTCGTTATCCCAGTACACTCAGTGCAATAGCCCAATGAGAGGAAATGACGATGCCCAGCTATAAGTACCGCATCACGGTAGAACCTCTGGCCGAAGGCGAGGAGGCGGTGAAAGCGCCAGTGGCGTTTGAGGTCGAAAATCATGACGATATCCTTAAGATAGTCGAAACGCTTAAAGGCAGAAAAGACATAGGCTTTGACGAACGAACGACGTTAGAGTTTATCGTCGGGTTAAAACTGTTTTCCGAAGTCATGATGAGAAACCGTAAGCACTGGCTGTTTGAGCCCCTGAGAGACGGCTTTAAGTCGTTTATGCTAAGGCTGAAAAAGGGTGCAAGCTAATAAGCGCAAGGTTAATTTTGATGCAGAAGAGAAGGAGCCGTTGGACAAGGCTCTTTTTTCTTATTGTGTAACGGACGGGCATGTCTAAAGCGTACGCTGCGTAGCGCTATTTTTAACAATGTCTTATCTAAAATATGAACTATCAATTCAATATTTTTTGTTTTTTCTGTGAAACTTATAACCTTTGATGATTATTTTTATACTAATAAACACTCTTTTATTTTTTAATATAAATTGATAATAAACACATTGTCCAAAAATGGATGTTAGTTTTTTTTGTTTTTTAAATTCCAAATATTAGATTTAAATTCCATTAAATATAAAATTTAAGATCTTTTATATGTTAATTTTGGTATATTTAGGTTTAAAAGTTATTAAATTCATTTAAATTCAGCGACTAATGAGTTATATAACGATCTATAAAACCTAAAAACACTTATTTGATGTTATTTTATTTTTATGTATTCTGTTTTTTGCAAGATTTTTATCCGAAAAACCTAATAACGGACTGTAATTATACAGTATGGATACCTTATGAATAAGATAAGCCTGCTCTCTTTTAGCATATGCCTCGCGTTGAGCGGCGCGGCCTATGCGGCTCCCGCGACGACCAGCGTTGCCGACTTGGCTACTTTGACTTCCCATGGCGGAGAGGTTGACGTTGTCGATCAATGGGGAATAACTTTGCTTGATAACAACGCATTTAATTATTCAGGTGATGTTAGCGTTAAATATAAAACGACCGGCTCTGGTCGTGGTATTGGTATTAGCGTATTCAACAGTTTAATGACGCTGGGAAAAACGACGGTGGTTGTTGACGTAGACAGCGCGCCGAATGCTAACGCCGACGCCGTTACTGCCGTTCGATTAAAGAACGGTTCGGTTACGGTTGGCCCTGCGGGCAATGACAAAGTCACCGCTGAATTTGGCGCAGGTTCGTCTTTTACCGTCAATGGAAACGGCAGTACCGAAATCACCGGTCTGGATATTGAGGCTGGCCCCTATACCTCAGCCTATCTGATCCCTGAGATGACGATAACGCTAAATGAGAATACCACCGTCACGCTTAACAGAGCGGGTAACTATTCCGTTGGCCTATATGCCTATATCTCGGGCGCGAAATTTATTACTAAAGACGGGCTGTCTATCAATCTGAATTCCGACAGCGCGGCGACCATGTATGGCATCCGGGCACAGGGGATTATTCCCAGCAGCAGCGCTCCTGTATCAAGCCTGCCTGGCGCAGAAGTTGAACTAAACGGCACGACCGAAATTCACATGCTAAACGGCGGTACCGGTACGGCGGGGATCCTCGCGCACGTGACGGGCTCGAAGGTGACGGCGCAAAAGGCAGTAACCGTTACTAACGTCACCAACAACGCTACGGCGAATTTATACGGCCTCTATGCCAGCGGTGGTGCAATTGATTTCGCCGATACGGCTAATCTGACGATTAGCGGGGGCAGTGCAAGTTCGGCGGCAGTGATTGCCTCTGCCGGGGGCTCTGTTGCGCTGACCGGCGCCAATATCGACGTTGACGCCGGGCGTGCTTTTTATGCGAGCGGCGTAGACAGCACCATTACTGGCAGAGCGGCGCAGTATACGATTGACGGCAATATGCTGGCGGCTAACGGCGGCGCTATTAACGTCAGCATGGCGGACGGCTCTCGCTTTAACGGCATCACCAGCCTGGGGGCGACGCCGGGAACGATCGATTTGGCTATGGACGGCAGCCAGAGCGTCTGGAATATGAGCGGCGATTCGGTGCTGTCGACGCTGTCGTTAAATAACGGCGCGACGCTGGCCTATACGCCGGTAGCGGCGGGCGGCGCGTTTACGCCCAAAACGTTGACCGTGGAAGGCAACTACGCGGGCAACGGCGGCGTGCTGACGCTGAATACCGTTTTGGGCGGCGACGGTTCCTTAACGGACAGGCTTATCGTAAACGGCGACGTTGAGGCCGGTACGACCAAGGTAGCCGTTGTGAACGTCGGCGGAACCGGCGAGCAGACCGTTGACGGGATAAAAATCGTCGAAGTGCAGGGCACGTCCATCGGTACGTTTGAGCAGCAAAACCGCATCGTGGCGGGGGCTTACGACTATTCGGTGGTGAAGGGCGCGTCTGACGAAAACTGGTATTTGACCAGTAAAGTGACGCCGATCGACCCCGAAGGTCCGGAAGGACCAGAACAGCCAGGCGGCGAAAGTGCGCTGCGTCCTGAATTCGGCAGCTATCTGGCCAACAACTATGCGGCCAACACCATGTTCCTGACGCGCCTGCACGATCGCTTGGGCGAGACCCAGTACACCGACGTGCTGACCGGCGAGCAGAAGGTGACCAGCATGTGGATGCGCAACGTCGGCGGACACACGCGCTTCAGGGACAGCAGCGAGCAGCTGAGAACCAAGAGCAACCGCTACGTGCTGCAGCTCGGCGGCGATTTGGCCCAGTGGAGCAGCGACGGCCTTGACCGCTGGCACCTCGGCGCCATGGTCGGCTACGGCAACGATCGCAGCAAGACGGTGTCCAGCGTTAACTCGCGCGATTCCAAGGGCCAGACCACCGGCTACAGTGCGGGCCTGTACGGCACCTGGTACGCCAATCAGGCGGATAAGTCGGGCGCCTATCTGGACAGCTGGGTGATGTACAGCCGGTTTGACAACAAGGTGATGGGCGAAGAGCGCGAGACGGAGAAATACAAGTCACGCGGCGTTACCGCTTCCGTCGAGGGAGGCTACAGCTTTAAGGTGGGAGAAAACGAGCACAAGAGCTACTGGATCCAGCCGAAAGCTCAGGTGATCTGGATGGGCGTGAACGCGAAGGATCACTATGAGGCAGCAGGCGTTGACGGCAGCCGAGTGAAGGTGAGCGATGACACCGACGGCAACCTGATGACCCGATTGGGCGTGCGGGCCTACATGAAGGGACACAGTGCTATCGATGAGGGCAAAGACCGCGAGTTCCAGCCGTTTATCGAAGCTAACTGGATCCACAATACGCAGAACTACGGCGTAAAAATGGCGGGCGTGAAGAATGAGATGAGCGGCACGAAGAACATCGGCGAAGTGAAAATCGGCGTCGAAGGCCAGCTCTCCAAGCGCCTGAACCTGTGGGGTAACGCGGCCCAGCAGGTGGGGGATAAGGGATACAGCGATACGTCCGCGATGGTGGGCGTGAAGTATAGCTTCTGACGTTTGTTACGTTGCTCAACAGGCCGGCGAATGCCGGCCTGTTCTTTTTCATTCGTTCGTTATCCCGTTGCAGAGGAATACAACGCTGCATGATGCGTAACCGTCGCCAGTAAAATGAGGTAGAGAAAAACCAGCGCCAGCCGGTAAAGCCGAGCCCGGGGTGTTTTCGCCGTTTTCCAAACGTAGAGCACCGCGATTGCCGACGCCAATAAGACAAATATCATAAACAGGTTCATTGAGACCGCCCTGAAATAGGTTTGATGCCCCTACCTACGACATTCCGCCGCGGGTAAGGGCAGACAGTGGCTATAGCCATTCGTTGAAACGGCGGATATAAAAACGCTTCATCATCTGGGCGACGAAGCAGTAGCTGACGAGCGTCGCCGCCAGCCAAGGGAAATATTCCCAAGGCAGGGGCTGTAGCCCAACGTAGGCGCCCAGCGGTGAGAACGGAATATAGATGCCCAGCGCCATAACGAGCCCGGTCGTCAGCAGCACCGGTAGCGCGGCGGTGCTTTGAATAAAGGGGACCTTTTGAGTACGCAGCATGTGTACAACCAGCGTCTGCGACAGCAGCCCTTCGATGAACCAGCCAGACTGAAACAGCGCCTGATGCTCCGGTGAATTGGCGGCGAACACAAACCACATCAGCGCGTAGGTGGTGATGTCAAAGATGGACGACGTCGGCCCGATCCACAGCATAAAGCGGCCGATGTTTTTGGCGTCCCACTTGCGCGGCTTACGCAGGAACTCTTTGTCCATTTTGTCCCACGGCAGGGAAAGCTGGGAGATATCGTACATCAGGTTCTGAATCAAAAGATGGATAGCCAACATCGGTAAAAACGGAATAAACGCGCTGGCGACCAATACCGAAAAGACGTTGCCGAAGTTGGAGCTGGCGGTCATGTTCAGGTACTTGATAATGTTGCCGAAGGTCTCGCGGCCTTTGATGACGCCTTCTTCCAACACCATCAGGTTCTTCTCCAGCAGGATAATGTCGGCGGATTCTTTGGCGATGTCGGTGCCCGTGTCGACGGAAATTCCCACGTCGGCGTCGCGCAGCGCGGGCGCGTCGTTAATGCCATCGCCGAGGAAGCCGACGGTGTGGCCGTTTGCCTGCAGCATTTGCAGTACGCGAGATTTTTGCAGCGGCGTCACTTTGCAAAACGTCGTTCGCTGCTCTACTTCGTGAGCCAACGTCGCGTCATCCATTTTTTCAATATCGACGCCGAGCAGCGGTTCGCCGGGTTCCAAGCCTACGTCGCGGCAAATTTTGCCAGTGACGATCGGGTTATCGCCGGTCAGCACTTTTATCGTAACGCCGTTCTCCTGCAGGGCGGCGATAGCCTCGCGAGCGCTCTCTTTTGGCGGATCGAGGAAGGTTAAGATCCCCTGGATCGTCAAGTCCCTTTCTTCTTTTTCACTCAGGGGCAGCGCCAGCGCTTGCGCATCCAGTGGGCGGGTCGCCAGCATCAGCACCCGGAAGCCCTCTTCGTTATAGCGCTGTGTCAACGCCAGCAGGGCGGCGCGCTTTTTCGCATCAAGCGGCCGCGTTTCCTGCCCTTCATGAACGTGAGTAGCGATAGACAGCATCTCTTCCACCGCGCCTTTACAGATGAGCAGCGGTTGGCGTTTTTCGTCCTGAACGACGATAGACAGGCGACGGCGGATGAAGTCAAAGGGCAGTTCGTCCACTTTGCTGAAACGCTTGAGGGCGTCAACGTCCGCCTTTCCTTTAGCAAAATGCAGAACGGCGCGGTCCATCAGGTTCTTCATTCCGCTTTGATGAAAGCTGTTAAGCCAGGCGAGGCGGAGAACCTCTTCATCCCGTTGGCCGTGGGCATTGAGATGGTGTTCCAGAATGATGCGATCCTGCGTCAGCGTACCGGTTTTGTCGGTGCACAGCACGTCCATCGCGCCGAAGTTTTGGATGGCGTTAAGCCTTTTTACCACCACCTTACGGCGCGACATAGCGATGGCGCCCTTCGCCAGATTGGAGCTGACGATCATCGGCAGCATTTCCGGCGTCAGGCCGACGGCTACGGCCAGAGCGAACAGCGCGGCTTCCGCCCAGTCGCCTTTAGTAAAGCCGTTGATCAAAAGAACGACGGGCACCATGACCAGCATAAAGCGAATCAGCAGCCAGCTGACGCTGTTAACGCCTCGGTCAAATGCCGTTTGCGCGCGGCTGCCGACAATCGACTTCGCCAGCGAACCGAAGTAGGTGCGATCGCCGGTAGCGACCACGACGGCGGTTGCCGTGCCGCTGGTGACGTTAGTGCCCATCAGGCAAACGTTGGATAGCTCCAGTACGCCGCGCTCTCCGCCGTGTACCGCATCGCTTGATTTTTGGCTGACGTTGCCTAACGCGTCGTATTTCTCAATCGGAATCGATTCGCCGGTCAGTATCGCCTGGCTGATGAACAGATCGCGGGAATTCAGCAGCTTTACGTCCGCCGGCACCATGTCGCCGGCGGAAAGAGTAATGATATCCCCCGGCACCAGATCGTGAATAGAAACCTCCTGCATCGCTGGCTTGGCGCCGGCGTTAGCCCGGCGAAGCACCGTTGCGGTGGTGTGCACCATGGACTTTAGCGCTTCGGAAGCCCTATTGGTGCGGTACTCCTGCCAGAAACGCAGCAGCCCGCTGAGGCTGACCATGATGAGAATGATGCTGACGCCGGTAACGTCAGTCTCTTCTCCCGCCTGCAGAGGCAGCCAGTAGTCGGTGAAGAAGCTGATGGCTGCCAGCGCCAGCAGTACGTAGATAAAAGGATTGTTAAACGCGCTGACGAGCTGCACCAGCGCGTGGGGCGCCTTTTCATGGGCAACGTGGTTGGGGCCGAATGCCGCCAGCCTTTCGTTGGCGTCTTCCTGCGTAAGCCCGATGCGGTTGCAGTTCAGATTGGCCAAGGTCTGATCTTGGCCGTAGGCCGCTTCCCGCTCAATGGCGAATGGAGCGGTGGATTTAGCGCGGCGTGGCGTCTTTTTGAAACAGGTCATAACGTTGTTCTCACGTTTTTAGGCGCAGGCCATCCCCTGCCGAGCGGGAGCGGCATGCGCAGAGAAAATTAACGGCGTATTAGACGCGGGCCTGGCGGGTAATAGTTAGCGCTTGGCCTGCGTCAGAGAGTTGTTAGTCCCGGGGTGGTCGTCCATAGGGCCTCCTTATCACCCTTTAGGTGAAGTTATGATGATTGTGGGCCTATACGGGCAGTTCTGACGTCACCCGCCAGTGGACGGCGCTGACGCTTTTTTCCAGACTGATGCGGCAAACGATGTTTTCAATGTGTTTTTGCGCCGCGGGCGACGCGCCGATCTCCGCGAAGACCTCCAGTCGTCCGGGCGTTGCGATATCCGCGCTGCGCAACGACTGTAGCCGCATGGTCATGCCGTTTAGCGACTGAAGGATAAGCGTGCGCACCAGAATTTCGTCCTGCTCCGCGCAGGTCACCTGAATGCGGTAGTGCTGTTCCAGATCTACCGCCTGCTGCGGCGGCTGTAGGTTGATGCGCTGCGCCGCTTCGCGCAGCAGAATGTTGGCGCACAGGATAACCATCGTCGCCAGCGCGGCGTTCCAGTATTGGCCTAGCCCGCACAGCACGCCGATGGCGGCAGAACACCACAGCGTGGCGGCGGTGTTAAGGCCGCGCACGTTAAGCCCTTCGCGCATAATGACGCCCGCGCCGAGAAAGCCGATGCCGGAAACGATCTGCGCCGCGATGCGCCCGGCGCTGGTGGGTTCCGCGGTCATTGAGCTGAGGATAAACGCCGCCGCGCCGGTGGCGACCAGCGCGTTGGTGCGCAGGCCGGCCATCCGCTGACGCCATTGACGCTCAGCGCCGATAACGGCGCCAAGAAGCATCGCTAACAGCAAATTTAAAATAAAAGGAGTCATAGCCATGATCTTCCCCTTTTTAATAATGAAAGGTTGAATCATGTGCTAAATAAGCACATAAGATTTTCCGCCGAAAATAAGTCAGCGTAAGCGAAGTTTATGCGCCAGGAGGAAATAGGTTGTGAGTATAAAACAGCATAATAATATCCGAATCAATCAGGCTCCGGGCAATAATAGCCAGGGGCGGTAACGTTATATTCGGGTATGCACTGCCGGATGAATCAAGGAAGGAGTGCTGCCCGCCGGGTTCGGCAAGCAGACAGATCGAGAAAGGATTGTTCAGCTTACCGCATCAAATTTTTTACAACTGTAAGTGTCCAATTCATTCTCCTGAAATTAATTTTCGAGCGGGATCTTAAAGAGATTTAATTATGAAGTAAAGAAAAAAGGTTAATTAATTTATTCTTTAATATGTGTTGATGAATGAGTGATTATTAACTGAATAATTATTAATGGATCTGAAGTAAACGCGTCGTTGAGTGAACAAACAGGCCTTTTTCGATTGAGGATGCATAGCGATCGTTGGACCATTCAATTTTGCTCTTTGAGATGAATCAGGAAAGAAAAAGTGGCGTGATATCAATCGAAATCCACAGGGACATGATTCTGGTTATCCTTACAGTATAAATAGTGGGTATAATGGCTCCCTTGTAACAGTAACAAATCAGGTACAGCGATGAAATTTAATACCGTATCCGATAGCGAAATCATCTCTGAGCTCTGCCGGCGAATCAAAGAGACGCGTATTGCCATGCGGTTATCCCAAATAGAGCTGGCTGAACGCGCGCAGGTAGGGATCGCCACCATAAAGCGCGTAGAAATGGGAGAGTCCGTAACGCTCAGTACGCTGATTGGTATTTTGCGTGGCCTCGATCGCCTGCATCAGTTAGAAGGGATTTTGTTTGATTCAGAAGTGCGCGCGTTTAACGCTCAGATAAGCCCTGAGGCGGAAAAAGCGCCGGTGCGCATCCGTAAAAAAGCGGGTGACGACGATGACGCGGTGAAAGGTACCGCTCCGCAGGAAGAAACGCCCCATACTCTGCAGGGTAACAGCAGTTGGTATACTCAGGCCGCGAAAAGTAACGTCGTCTGGCCCTGGTTTAAGCCAGACGACAAAAAGTAAACGCCGAAAGGGGGCAATGCTCAGGTGTCTTTTTACAGACGATGGCGTTTAAAAAACTGCTTGCCCGCACGGATGCGGGCGGATAAAACTTCAATAACTTCAACTCTTGCAGGGCGATCAGGACTCACACAGGGCGACTTTGATAGCTAATCCGCCGCGCGAGGTTTCGCGATACTTCGCGTTCATGTCCTTACCCGTCTCATACATGGTCTCAATAACCTTATCGAGAGATACGCGCGGCTCGCTGGTGCGCAGTATCGCCATGCTGGCGGAGTTGATGGCTTTCACCGACGCGATGGCGTTACGCTCAATGCAGGGCACCTGAACCTGGCCAGCGACCGGGTCGCAGGTTAGGCCGAGGTTGTGCTCCATGCCGATTTCCGCCGCGTTGCAGACCTTCTCAGGGCTGCCGCCGCGCAGTTCCGCCAGGCCTGCGGACGCCATAGAGCAGGCTACGCCTATCTCACCCTGACAGCCGACTTCCGCCCCGGAGATTGAGGCGTTCATCTTAAACAGCAGGCCGATAGCGCCCGCCGCCAGGAAGTAGCGGGTGTAGGCTTCCGGCGCGACCGGCTGGATGAAGTGATCGTAATAGGCCAGCACGGCAGGGATAATCCCGCAGGCGCCGTTGGTCGGCGCGGTGACGACGCGGCCACCGGCAGCGTTTTCTTCACTGACCGCCATGGCGAACATGTTGACCCAGTCCATCGCCGTCATCGGATCTGTCGACAGGCGGTCGTGGGTGTGCAGAATACGGTGCAGCGCGGACGCGCGGCGCGGCACCTTCAGCGGGCCGGGCAGAACGCCTTCGGTATTCATACCGCGGTGAATGGCGCTTTTCATGGTGTCCCACACCTGCGCCATATAGCGCTCCACTTCCTCTCGGCCATGCATCGCTACTTCGTTTTTCATCATCACGGCGGACAGCGACAGGCAGTTGTCATTGCAGTGACGAAGTAGGTTTTTCGCCGAATAGAACGGGTAGGGGACTTCGACTTCGCTAGCAGACTGCTTGCCGAAGTTTTCTTCGTCTACCACGAAGCCGCCGCCGGTTGAGTAGTAGGTTTTGCTCAGCAGAAGAATGTTTTTGTCATACGCGCTGAACGTCAGCCCATTCTCGTGCAGCGGCAGCGCGTTGTCTGCAAAGTTCAGCCTAAGCCCAACGTGACGCTCGGTACCGTCTGAACAGCGAATCGGCATCGTCCCCGTCTCGTCAACCTTTTGAATAAAGGCGGGGATGGCGTCGACGTCTACGGTATCCGGTTTGTTGCCGGCCAGACCCATGATGACGGCAATATCCGTATGGTGCCCTTTTCCCGTCAGCGACAAAGAGCCATAGATGTCGACAACGATGTTGGTGGTCAGAGTGTCCAACTGCTTACCGATAAGCTCTTCAATGAAGCGCTTGCCGGCCACCATCGGGCCGACGGTGTGCGAACTGGACGGGCCTATACCGATTTTAAATATTTCAAATACGCTGATCATGGTATCTCCTTACAGCATCACGTTGGACGAGGGTTAACCCAGCAGGCTATAGATGATGGCGGTCATAGAGATAAGACCCATCAGTACCACGAACACGTTGCTGATATGGCCGCTGTACTTGCGCATAGCGGGAACCTTGTGGATGGCGTACATCGGCATCAGGAACAGCAGCATGGCGATAATCGGGCCGCCCAGCGTTTCGATCATGCCCAGGATGCTCGGGTTCAGCGTTGCGACTACCCAGGTGGTGACCAGCATGAACAGCGCGGTAATGCGGTTCAGCTTGTTGATTTCGATGCTCTTGCCTTTGCTGCGCAGCGACTTGATAACCATGCCGTTGAAGCCTTCACGCGCGCCCAGATAGTGGCCCAGAAACGACTTGGTGATGGCAACGAACGCGATGACCGGCGCAATATAGGCGATAACCGGCGTTTGGAAGTGGTTAGCCAGGTAAGACAGAATAGAGATGTTTTGTGCTTTCGCTTCGGCCAGATCGGCGGGCGACAGGCTCAGCACGCAGCTGAAGACGAAGAACATCACCGTCAGCACCATCATGACGTGGCTGCGGGCCAGGATCTGCGAGCATTTCTTCTCGGCGTTCTTCTGGCCGTACTCTTCGCGCTTGGCGACCGCAAAGGCGGAGATGATTGGCGAGTGGTTGAAGGAGAACACCATCACCGGAATAGCCAGCCATAGCGTCATGATAAGGCCGTTGCCGGTTGCAGACGCGGTAGAAGACACGTCCAGCGTTTGGAAAATAGCGCCTGACCAGTTTGGAATTAAGTACAGCGCCAGCAGCATCAGAACGGCGACGAACGGGAATACCAGGATGCTCATTGCCTTAACGATAATTTGCTCGCCGAAGCGTACGATAGTCATTAATCCCAGAATAAGGATCAGAGACAAAATAGCGCGCGGCGGAGACGGCAGGTGTAATTGGTGAACAATAAAGCTGTCTACCGTATTGGTAATTGCCACGCTATAAACTAACAGGATGGGATAAATAGCGAAGAAGTAGAGCAGAGTAATTAATTTACCCGCACCGGTACCAAAATGTTCTTCAACCACTTCGGTAATATCTTCGCCGGGATTTTTACCGGAAAGAACGAAACGACAAAGGCCGCGGTGAGAGAAATAGGTCATCGGAAAGGCGATAATGGCCATGATGATTAGAGGGATCAGGCCGCCGATGCCGGCGTTGATAGGCAGGAAGAGCACGCCTGCGCCGATGGCCGTGCCGTAAAGGCCGAGCATCCACATGGTGTCGGTCTTTCGCCAGCCCTGGGCTTGAGTCGAAGCGATCGCGCCCGCGTCTGCTGTGGTTTGAATACTGTTCATAGCTACCCCAAGGAATTGGATTTCAGATAAAGGACAAAAATAGTTACACGATATTCATTATTAATATCGGAAAAAAACTGTAATTTATTAAAAATAATGCGTTGGTTTGCCGCGGGAGGCACTTTATCAAAATCGAAAGATGTAATGAGGCGTACCGATCACAAAAATCATTTTGGCTAAAAAGTTTTAAGGAATCAAAATTGATATTTTATTTTCCATGTGTGGTTGTGGCTCGGATTTGATACTTTTTAAAAGCGAATTTTAGGCGGGATTAATATTTAAAGAATCAAAATTGATATTTTAATTTAAATTATTAATAAGGTCTCAAAGGTGATGCTTTAAATATATTGCGTTTGTCTTATCGATTATAGAGCCGATAAAGAAAGAAGTCCAAATAGTTCGCACGATATATTTTAGCTTGCAATGCCTTTTTCTCTATACCTTTAATAGCAAACGTATCTTGACGCCTTTGACTGCTTCCAGTATCTTCCTCTCTAGCAAAGGGGAGTAACTTCCACGCTGGTTAATCGTCAATACGATGCATGAATGCATCCGGTTACCAGGCAACCTTCGGTTGTAAGTGAGACCTTGCCGGAAGGCGAGGTGCGCTTATAATTAGCTAAAAGAGCGGCCACGTTTTCTGACGTAGCCGTTTTTTTATGTCTGAAGGTCAGCTTTTCGCATTGGCGGAAAGCGGGAGGAACTCTAATGCACTCTGTAGGTACGCCGCTGCTGTGGGGCGGTTTCATCATCATCGTCGTCGTTATGCTTTTAATTGACCTGTTTGGGCAGGGCAAGAAAAAGTGCGGCGGCATGTCGTTTAAGCAGGCGGCCGCCTGGTCGCTAGTCTGGGTTAGCCTTTCGCTGCTCTTTGCGCTGGGGCTTTGGTGGTACCTGAAGGGAACCGCCGGGCCGGAAGTCGCTAACGCGCAGGCGCTGGCGTTTATCACCGGCTATTTAATTGAAAAAGCGCTGGCGGTCGATAACGTCTTTGTCTGGCTGATGTTGTTTAGCTATTTCGCCATACCCGTGTCTATGCAGCGCCGAGTGCTGGTTTACGGCGTATTGGGCGCTATCGTCCTGCGGACAATCATGATTTTTGCCGGCAGCTGGCTTATCTCCGAGTTTAGCTGGATCCTCTATCTGTTCGGCGCCTTCCTGCTGTTTACCGGCGTGAAGATGATGGCGTTTTCCAAAGAAGGGGACGAGGGCGATCTTGGCAACCGGCCGCTGATAGGATGGGTTCGTGGGCGGATGCGCATGACGGACTCGCTGGAAGGGGAACGTTTCTTTGTCCGTCGCAATGGGCTTTTGTACGCAACGCCGCTGTTTTTGGTGCTGGTTCTGGTTGAGATTAGCGACGTTATTTTCGCCGTTGACAGCATTCCGGCGATCTTCGCCGTAACGACCGACCCCTTTATTGTATTAACGTCCAACCTGTTTGCCATTTTGGGCCTCAGGGCCATGTACTTCCTGCTGGTTAACGTGGCGGAGCGTTTCTCTATGCTGAAATACGGGCTGGCGGTCATACTGATTTTTATCGGCGTGAAGATGCTGATTGTTGACTTCTACCATATCCCTATCGCCTTCTCTCTGGGTACGGTAGGGGCAATTCTGCTGGCTACTCTGGCGATTAACGTCTGGGTCAACCGACGTAACGATCGGCGCAAGGCCCGTTCAGAAGACGCATAAAAAAATCGCCGCATGGAGTTAATCCGTGCGGCGATTAAATAAAGGCATTGGGATATATGCTTTTAATCAGGATTCCTGGCGGTAGGCCTGACGGATCTGCTGAACGACCTTTTTAAACGTTTCAACTTCCGCTTCGTTCTCATGCGCGGCCATCAGCCTTTCCATCTTCAGGATGACTTTGCCCGCATCCGCCTGGCCCATAGTGATCAGCATCAGCGTCATCAGGGCCTTCAGCGCGGAGATTTCCTGCGCCATTTCTTCAATTTTTTCCGCCGTTGGAAATTCAATGTTATTCATAACTTACCCGTATCTTCATGAATGGTGGTGTAAACAATGGGCACTATGGTAGCAAAGTATTTGTTCTCGCGTGAGTCTCTACCGCTGGAAAAGGGCGAAAAATAGGATAATAATATAAAGAATCATTCTCATTATCGTGTGGTGTTATTCAATGTCATCGGCTCTTAAGGCGCTAAAGAAGCTGCATAAAAAGGCGTTAAAGCAGGATAGAAAGGCTGGAGATCGCGCTTTACGGGCGCTTTCTCACGGTACTTTGCCTCCTGTTATGCCAATAAGACAAAGCGAAGCGCTTAAGGAAGATTCCGTCTGGGGAGAGGTTTCTCAGCAGGTGGTCGGCGCCATGCTTGGAGAAGTCGCTAAGCCGTTAAAGCCGCTGCTGGAGTGGTTTGACTACCATGAACCTTCCTGGCCTTCAGCGAAAGAGAAAATGCCTTCGGCGAGAGGAGCGATGCGGCCGATGCCAAAAGGAGCTCAGTCCCCGTCGATATTACGCCTGCCGCTCAAATCGCCTCCCTGTAAGCGCTGCCCTGCACGCAGCGGCGGCATTTGCCAGTGCGCGGCCAAACGCTTTGGTTAGGCCACTGAGTTCTATCCTGAGCGTTATATAAAGAAACGCCCCGCAGGCCGTAGAGCCTGCAGGGCGCATAGAATAACGAAGACGTCGCTTATCTGGCCATCGCGGCTACGGTGCTTAGCAGCGAGCCGCCCAGCGTGCGCTTAAGCGTGGTGACTGCAATTCCCTTAATCAGCGTTTTGGCTCCCAGCCGCAGTGCGTGATGAACAAAGTCGCGCTGCTCGCTTTCTTCCATCCAGCCGTTGCTTTCCAGCGTTTCCAGCAGCGCGGAAGCGCTGACAACCTTGCTGTCGAATTGAATAGCAACGGAACCGGCATAGCGGCGGTGCTGAATGTCCTTAATGCCCGGAATTTGGTTCAGCTGCTTGATAAGCGCTTCAACGCGAGCAGGATGGTGCTGAATAAAGTCAGAACGTACGCGGATGCGGTTGGGGGTTTGATGGACGTAAGGGTTGCTCATGGTGACCACCTAAACAGTAAAGTTAACGATAATAATTTACATTAAGATTTGTGTTCTGTCTATATCCCAAGGCATAGGAAATATGAGAGATTCGCAACATATTGAAAGCGTAGGAAATCGCATTCTCAGTACGGGATAAAAATATTCCGGATTTGTGGCCGTTCAGGGCATTTTCATATTTTCAATCACCGGCTGGCGTCATATGATAGTTGCAACGTTTTTTAACGACCTATACCCGTCATACTTCAAGTTGCCTGTACGTTGGCTGCGCTCGCTCACCCCAGTCACGTACTTATGTACGCTCCTGGGGATTCTCTCCCTTGCCGCCTTCATACAACTCGAATTATTTAGGGTATAAACGAGATTTAGGAAAAAGAATGAGTTCGGATAGCCTTATGGCGCTTCGCCGCTATGTGACGATTGCGCACCATATCCCCGGCCGCATTAGGCTGCGTTTTAACAACACGCTGATTGCGTCGCTGGGAAAGAGCAAGCTTTCCGCACTGGACGACTACTGTGGCCCGGGGCATAGTCTTCATAGCTATAGCCTGAATACGGCGACCGGTAGTCTATTATTAGAGTACGACGCTAAGCGCCTGTCTCCTAAGCTGATTGCACAGCTGTTCGGCGATGATGACGAACAGGCCGAGTTGGCGTTAACCGAACTGTTACCAATTATCTCGCCGTCAGCGGCTAAAGACTGAGGAACTGAATAATGGGAAAAGATAAAAAAAGCAGCGATTGGGAAAACGCATCCGGTCAGGATATGCCTCCATACGGACCTTACGGCTATCCCTACTATCCGCCTTACCCTCCCTATCCCCCACAGCAAACCATGCAGCCGCCGGCCTGGCCCCCCTATCCACCAATGTGGCACCCGATGTGCGGTCAGCCGCCGATGGGCTACGGCATGCCGCCTGCGCCTCAGCAGTTTCAGCAGCCGGGCGTGCCTCCTCAGGGCTTTGACTGGGGTTCACAGGCTCAGGGCATGGTGGAAGGGCTGATGGGCGAACAGGCCAGCCTGTTTAAGAAAATTGTCAGTACGATTGGCGTTGATGATAAAGAGTTTTGGAAGGGCGCCATGATAGGCGCGGCGGCGGCGCTGATCTTGGGTAATGAGAGCGTGCGCAACACGCTGCTGCAAACCTTCGCCAACGCGGGCGATTTGCTGAAAACCGGCGGCGGAAAGGTTAAAGAAGCGGCCGGCTCTGCGGCAGAAAGCGTTAAAGAGAGCGCAAAGGCCGGCGGCGAAATTTTCCGCGATACCGTTACCGCGGGCAAAGAGGGTTTTCAGGAGTCGGTAG
This sequence comes from Leminorella grimontii, assembly GCF_039789245.1. Lineage (NCBI taxonomy): Bacteria > Pseudomonadati > Pseudomonadota > Gammaproteobacteria > Enterobacterales > Budviciaceae > Leminorella > Leminorella grimontii. The sequence continues at coordinate 737,642 of NZ_CP146357.1, forward strand.
CGCGCCACCGCCAGGCCGACGACAAGGAGGCTGACGATGAGTAATAACAGCGATCGCCTTAATCCCGCCAGCCGGGCGTTGATTGCAGGCGCTTTAGTCGGCGCGGCGGCCTCCGGCGTTGAGCAGTGGCGGCGCTATAAGAACGGAGAAAATACCCTTGAGCAGGCGACGGGTAAGGTACTGAAGGACGCCACCAAGGCGGGGCTTATCAGCGGCGCCGCCATGACGGTAGCGAACGCCACGGCAGGTCGCCCGGTGTTAACGCTTTTGACCGTACTCAGCGCCGGCGCAGCCGGTTTATACCTTATGGATGCCGTAAATAAGAGAGGCGCAGATGAAACAGCCGAATAATCCTTACTACTATTATCCGCCGTATCCCTATTCGCCTTACTCCCAGGGCTATGCTCCTGGCGCACCGCAGGGCCAACAAACGCCCTATCGCGCCGACAATGGCCGCGCGCATTTAATTACCGGCATCGTTGCCGGCGCGGCTATCGCCTATCTGCTGTCTAACAGTAAGGTGCAGGAGAGCATCGGCGCGACGGCTAACAGGGCCTGGGGCGCGGTGCGCGGCGAGGTTGAGGAGCTAAAAGAGCGGCTGGCCGACGTTCAGGCCGAGCTTGACTACTATCGCGAGAATGCGCAGGACGGCGAGTAGCGCCCGCAATGACGCATTTATCCCAAATTACGCCGGTTCACTCTTTGCCCGGCCGCCTGCGCGTGCGAATTCCTCTTTTGTTGGAACATGAAGAGTATGCCGGCTGGCTGAAAACGCAGCTTCTGGCCTTCAGCGGGGTCAGAGGAGTTCGCCTTCGCCCTGCGGCGGCGTCCGCCGTGCTGACCTACGATCCGCAAAAGACCGATGAAGCGGCGCTGCTCGCGCAGTTAAACCGCCTGGACTGGTCTCTGGCGCAGGAAAAGGAGTATGAGTCCGAGTACTGCGGCGGTGATAACCTGTTGAATATCGCAGGTCTGGCGGCTACGCAATTTCTTCCCAAACGCTGGGCCGCAGTGCCTGCGCTGGCGCTGATGGCGCCGACCATAGCCGAAGGGATCGAATCGCTTTGCCGACGCGAGCTGAACGTTGAGGTATTGGACGCGCTGGCGCTAAGCCTGTCCATCGTTCGCGGCGACTACCGCACGGCCATGCTGACCCAGAGCCTGCTTACGCTCGGAGAGTACTTTGAGCAGGAAACCAGCCGCCATTCGGACGAGCTGCTGTCCGAGCTGATGCAGCCACAGCATCACGCCGTTTGGGTTGAGCGCGGCGATGCGCGCGAAGAGATTGCCGCTGACGATCTTAAAAACGGCGACGTTATGCTGCTGGGACCGGGGGATAACATTCCGGCCGACGGTCGCGTTATCCGCGGCGTTGGCCTGATTAATCAGGCGTCGATGACCGGCGAAAGCGTGCCGGTGCGCAGAGAAAGCGGTGCATGGGTTTTTGCCGGCACTCAGGTGCAGGACGGCAACGTCGCGGTTCGCGCCGAACGCGTAGGGGACGACTCATCTACCGCCAGCATCCGGCGCTTTATCACCGAATCGCTGGGCCAGCGCAGCGAGACGCAGCAGGTGACTCAGCGAATGGCCGACCGCCGGGTGGCGATCACCCTCGGCGCAGGCGCGGGCGTGTTTGCGCTAACCCGCGACTGGCAGCGCCTGGCGTCCGTATTTCTGGTTGACTACTCATGCGCGCTGAAGCTCAGCACGCCGATAGCCTTCAAGTCAGTGATGTATAAAGCCGCTACCTCTGGGCTGCTGCTCAAGGGCGGCAGAGCGATAGAGCAGCTTGCCGATATCGATACGGTAGTGTTCGATAAGACCGGAACGCTCACCCACGGCGACATGCTGGTGACGGATGTCGTGAGCTTTGCGCCGGAAACAACCTGGGCCCGCCGCCTGTTGGCCATTGCCGCGTCGGTGGAAGAACACAGCAATCACCCGCTGGCGCGCGCCGTCGTCAACGCCGCCGCCCAGCACGAACTCCCCCATATTAACCACGGGGAAGTAGAGTACGTTATCGCCCACGGCCTGATTTCGGAGCTGGAAGGCAACCAGATGGTCATCGGCAGCCGCCACTTCCTGCGGGAACACTATCAGATAGACTTTGGGCCGTTCCAAAAGCAGATTGAGGTGCTGGAGGAAAAAGGCCGCCACCTCCTGTTTATCAGCCTGAACGAGCAGCTGGTCGGCATGATAGGGCTACAGGACAACGTTCGCGACGAAGCGGCCGAAGTTATCTCTCATCTTCGAGAGCTGGGTATCCGGCAGGTTGTTCTGTTAACCGGCGATAAACAGGAGAAGGCTGAACAGCTGGCCGATTCGCTGGGTATTGACCGCTATTTCGCCGAAGCAACGCCGGAAAGCAAGGTCGAGGTGGTGCAGACTCTTCAGGAACGGGGATGCCGCGTGCTGTTCGTCGGCGACGGCGTAAACGACGCCCCGGCGTTGACTCAGGCCGATATCGGCATGGCGATGAACCAAAGTACGGAACTCGCTCAACAGGCGGCGGATGCGGTGCTGATGCGAGATTCCCTGCACGGCGTGGCCACGGCCAGAGAGCTGTCCGTACAGGCGATGCGTTTGGTGAACAGCAACATCAAGGTTACCGAATGGGTCAACAGCGGCATTATGCTGGCGGCGGCGATGGGAAAACTTTCTCCAACGCTGAGCGCGCTGCTGCATAACGGGACGACGATCGGCGTTCTGCTGCGCTCGCTGTCTGCCCGCAGGTAGCCACCGAGTAAATAAGCGTAAACGGCGGTGATTTTTTATCCAGCCCTGATATCTTTCGGACAAATACAACATGGAATTAGGGATATCTGTTATGAAACGTATTTTTTCGGGAAGGGGCCGGATCCTGTTGGCCGTCGTGTTGGGCGCGCTGGTGCTTTCAGGCTGTTCAACTCGCTCTATTTCGCAGTCCGGCGGGCGCGGCGGTAACGCCTTTTACTCCGGCGAGCTTAAGGACAGCGACGTTCTGGGGGCCGCGCCTAAAAGCAAAGCTATCAGCGATGATGACATCCAGAAGGCCCTGAGCAGCGCGCGGCAGGATTTCCGCCTGCCCAAAAGCTCTTCCATTTTGCTTATTCAGTCCGGCGCAATGACGCCCGACGTTGAAATGCAACAGGCGCTGGCGCAGCACTATTCCGTCGCGCTTTACTCCGGCATCCCTCCCGACAGCGGCTATCGCTACGGCCAAACGACAGACAACGCGGCTTCGGTTGACTACCCCAGGCTGCTGCGCCTGACGGCGGCCAACGGCGGTCAGGATAAGATCCTGGTGTACTGGGGCCAGCTGGAGAGCGGCTCTGAAAACGAGGCTACCAAGGTGGTTTCCTGGGTGCCGTTTGTCGGCGGCGTTTTACCGGATGAAACGCAGCATATGCGCATCGTTCTGCGCATCGCGCTTATCGACGTCGCCAGCGGGCGTTGGACAACCTTCACCCCGCCGGTATTCGAGAACAGCAGCCTCAGTGGCCGCTATAACCGCGACTCAAAAGACGCCAAGCAAATTATGGAGCTGAAGTCTCAAGCCTATCAGGCCGCCGCTGAAGAAATTTATAAACGGTTTACGCAGTGATGCCTATTGATGAAAAACTTGCTTCATACTGATTACGAGCGATTTTTAATCGAGTTGTGTAGGAAAAATAGGTGAAATGATAATAATTTCACGCTTGGTTACACTTTGTCGGGCAATGTAGCGTTTTGGCAGTGGCTGGAATTTAGCGCTTGAACTAGATTTTAGATCCCAGAGGTATTTATTGGTGAATATCCGGCGGCGACGTCGGAACCATTTACTGGATTACACCGACCTACGCGGATGCGTAGGTTTTTTTTTACCTGAGCTGGGCGCCGGTTTTTTGTTCGGTTAACCGTAAGGTAATGAACGGCGTAATAATTCACTTGTCTTATCGGTGAAAGGGATGTATCAACGCATACTGCGCTGTGATAGGGAGATAGTCATGATTTACAAGGTTCTTCGGTTTATTGCTCGAACGTGCTTTCGCGTACGCGTGACGGGCGATCTTAACGGTTTCAATCATCAGCGCCTGCTGATAACCCCCAACCACCTTTCTTTTATCGACGGCGTCCTGCTGGGGCTGTTTTTGCCGGTAAAGCCGGTGTTTGCTATTTACACCAGCATGACCGACCGCTGGTTTCTGCGAATGATGGAACCGCTGGTGGACTTTGTGCCGCTGGATCCAACCAAGCCGATGGCGATTAAAACGCTGGTCCGCCAGATTGAACACGGCAGGCCGATCGTGATTTTCCCCGAAGGCCGCATCACGGTGACCGGCTCGCTGATGAAGATTTACGACGGCGCGGCCTTTGTGGCGGCGAAGTCGCAGGCGACGATTATCCCTATCTGGATAGACGGCCTGGAGCTGAGCTTCTTTAGCCGCCTGAAGGGCATTTTTAAGCGGCGCCTGTTTCCACAGGTCAACATTCATATTTTGCCTGCGACGACGATCCCGATGCCGGAAGGCGGACGAGCCGCCGAGCGCCGCAGGCTGGCCGGCGAGCGGATGCATCAAATCATGATGGACGCCCGCATGGCGACCCGCAGTCCGAGAACGCTGTATGAAGCGCTGGTTGAAGCAACCTGCCGCTACGGCGGCAGCAAGCCCTGCATTACCGATATCGGCCTGAAAGAGGACTCCTATCGCTCGCTTTTGAAAAAGTCGCTGGGCGTTAGCCGCATTATTTCTCGTTTAACCGCGCCGGGAGAAACGGTCGGCCTGCTTTTACCCAACGCGACGATTACCGCTGCGACCATTTTCGGCACCTCACTGTGCGGCCGCGTACCCGCCATGCTGAACTATACCGCCGGCGTTAACGGGCTGGAGAGCGCGCTTAAGGGCGCGCAGATAAAAACCATCGTGGCGTCGCGCCAGTTTTTGGAAAAAGCCAATCTGACGCACCTTGCAGAACAGGTAAAGGGCGCGACCTGGTATTTTCTCGAAGACCTGAAGGACACGGTGACCCGTGATGACAAGCTTTGGGTGTTAAAGCACCTGCTGATGCCGCGCTGCGCAATGGCGCCGCAAAAGCCGGACGACGCGGCCATTATCCTGTTTACGTCTGGTTCAGAGGGCAATCCGAAGGGCGTAGTACACACCCACAGCAGCCTGCTGGCTAACGTGGAGCAGATCCGCACCGTGGCGGACTTCTCGCCGCAGGACAAATTTATGTCGGCGCTGCCCCTGTTCCACGCCTTCGGCCTGACTGCGGGGCTGCTGGCGCCGATTGTTACCGGCAGCCGCATTTTCCTTTACCCAAGCCCGCTGCACTATCGCATCGTGCCGGAAGTGATCTACGATCAGAACTGCAACGTGATGTTCGGCACGCCGACGTTTCTCAACAACTATGCGCGCTTTGCCCATCCGTACGACTTCGCTCGCCTGCGCTACGTAGTGGCCGGGGCGGAGAAGCTTTCGAGCGCTACGCGCGAGCTGTGGCAGGAGAAGTTCGGCATTCGCATTCTGGAAGGCTACGGCGTGACCGAATGCGCGCCGGTGCTGGCGATTAACGTTCCGATGGCGTCCAAATCTCAGACCGTAGGGCGACTGCTGCCGGGCATCGAATCCCGCCTGATCTCAGTTCCGGGGATTGAAGAGGGCGGCCGCCTGCAGGTGAGGGGGCCAAACATCATGAAAGGCTATCTGCGGGTGGAAAACCCCGGCGTGCTGGAGCAGCCTGCGGCAGAAAATGAGCGGGGCGAGCTGGAAGTCGGCTGGTACGACACCGGCGACATCGTCTCTTTTGATAGTGAAGGCTTCTGCACGATTAAAGGCCGCGTGAAGCGCTTTGCTAAAATCGCCGGCGAGATGGTATCGCTGGAAAGCGTAGAAGCGATAGCCAAAAAGGTGGCGCCAAATGCCGAGCATGCCGCAACGGTGAAAAGCGACGTGGCAAAGGGAGAATCTCTCGTATTGTTTACCACCGCTGCCGAGCTGCCTCGCGATGCGCTATCGCGAGCCGCCCAGGAGCTGGGGCTGCCGGGGCTGGCCGTTCCTCGCGATATTCGGACCTTAAAGTCGCTCCCGCTTTTGGGCAGCGGCAAGCCGGATTTTGTCTCCTTGCGTAAACTGGCCGAAGCGCCTGCGGAGTCCGAATGACGACGATCGACGTAACGCCCAAGCCGCTGCTGAGCAGGGGCATGGTGGCGGTAACCAGCGCCCAGTTTTTATCGGCCTTTGGCGACAGCGCGCTGTTTTTTGCGACATTAGGCGTTTTGATTCAAAAGACCTACCCGCTTTGGAGCCACTCGGTGCTCCAGATGCTGTTTATTGTCGCCTACGTGGTGCTGGCGCCGTTTGTAGGGCAGGTTGCCGACAGCTTCTCGAAGGGGCGGGTGATGATGTTCGCCAACGCCGTTAAGCTTATCGGCGCGGGGATCATTTTCGCCGGCCTCGATCCGTTCTTTGGCTACCTGCTGGTAGGCATTGGCGCAACCGCCTATTCTCCCGCCAAGTACGGCATCCTTGGCGAGCTGACCCACGGCGATCAGTTGGTGAAGGCCAACGGCCTGATTGAGTCTTCTACGCTGGCGGCGATCCTCACCGGCTCTTTGGTCGGCGGCTGGCTGGTGGACATCAGCCCTTATATCGCGCTGACGGTATGCTGCATCGTCTATGCCGGCGCCGTCGCCGCCAACTTTTATATTCCGAAGCTACAGCCAGCCAGACCGGGCGCCCGCTGGAATCTTAAAGAGATGGTGGCGAACTTCGCCAACGCGATTGTGGTGCTCTGGCGAGATCAGGGAACGAGAATGTCGCTGGTGGGCACCAGCCTGTTCTGGGGGGCGGGGATCACGCTCCGCTTCCTGCTGATCCTCTGGGTTCCTGTCGCGTTAGGCATCGAAGGACTGCTTACGCCGACGCTGCTAAACGCTATGGTGGCGGTAGGCATCGTTATCGGCGCAGCGGCCGCGGCCAAGTGGATCACGTTAAAAACCGTGAGCCGCTGTATTCCTGCAGGGGTACTGTTGGGCGTCGGCGTGGTGGTTTTCGTACTGCAGGGCAGCCTGGCGCTCTCCTATGCGATCCTTGTTGTTATCGGCATTTTTGGTGGGTTCTTTATCGTTCCGCTCAATACGCTGTTACAGGATCGGGGAAAGCAAACCGTCGGCGCGGGTAATGCGGTGGCGGTGCAAAACTTTGGTGAAAATACCGCCATGCTGCTGATGCTCGGCCTGTACACGCTGGCGGTGAAAGCCGGTATGCCCGTTGTGGCGATAGGCTGCGTTTTTGGCGGCCTGCTGGCGGTGTCAATCGGCGGCCTGTGGCTTGTACAATTGGCGAGAGCGCGGAAGAAGTAGCCTCTTATTCAGACAGCGGCAGGTTAAAGTGTTTGGCCAGCAGCGCCCGCGTAAAGGCTTTTTTCAGATAGAAGCCGCGCGGGAGCGTCATAATCGGCTGGCCAAACTCGCCGATCGCATCCGTCAACGCCCGCGCGTTGGCGGCCTTGGGGCGGATTTGCAGCACTTCTCCGTGCCGGGCGGTGATGGTTTCTACCTTCCCCAGCACGATGAGGTCCATCAGCTCCTCCCAGTCGCGCTTGAGTTTGGTTTCCTCTTCTTCGTCCGGGCTCCACAGCAGGGCAGTGCCGATGCGCCGCTCGGCTAAAGGAATGCTTCTTTCTCCCTCTACCGGCACCCACAGCACCCGCTGAAGCTTCCTACGAAGGTGGCTGCTTTCCCAAGTCACCCCGCTGTTGCCGGTCAAGGGAGCGACGCATACGAAGGTCGTTTCCAGCGGATTGCCCTGCGCGCTTACCGGGATCGTCTTCAGTTCTATGCCCAGATGAGGAAAGTCCTGTTCGGGCTTGCTGCCGGCGCTGGCGCCTAAATAGTGTTCCAGCATCATGCCAACCCATCCCTTATCCCGCTTTAGATCTTTAGGGATCGGCAACCCTACGGCGTCCGCCAGCGCTTTCATCGTATATCCGGCCAGCGCCAGCGCTCGCTGATAGAGCTCCTGCTCGCTTTCTGGCATAGGAAGGGGCGTTACCGTATAGGACATTTAGGGATCCGTTTATCTGTTCTAAATTTATACAGCCCAAGGGGCGCGCTTGTAAGTCATTTTTCATAGCGTTAAGAAACAAATTAACGCTATGGTTTATATCATAATTTTTTATTTTTGGCCCGTTTCGCCTTCCACTATGGCTGAACGGATCGTCAATAAGCCACCGACAGTGAACAGGATCTTACACTATGTTATCCACAGATATCTTGGATAACTCACAAAAAGATGACTACTGTTTTCATTTACAGCATTGACTTCGGGGTTTTTTTGCGTATCAAACCGCATTTTGGTTAACTTTTTATCACTGTCTGTGGATAAAGTCGACGGAGGCTATTTTTTGTTCATGGCGATCTCGCCTAGGGATCTGCATCACATTTTAGATCCGTTTTTTGCCTGTTGGTTATTTATATTAACCTGATTTATATTGAATTATTTCAATTTCAATGCAGGATCAATTCTCTGGGGGTTCTGATTTCTACCCATATTGTTATCGGGTTCTTCACATAGATATCCACAGTAAAGGTGCATAAAGTAGGGTAATGTGGCTTTAGGCTGTTTATAACTTAATTCCAAATGTCAAGTTATACTCAGCAAGCGTATTGATAAGGGAATCTCACCCAGAGGTTTACCGCACCGTTTAGGCTGTGTCCCGCAACTGTACGCGGATGGCGCTGGCGGTCATTTTTACGCAGAGCAAGGCGCGAGCGGTGAGGTTTGGCGGGCCCAAATAAGCCGTGAGTAACGCAGCGCTGCGTAAAAAGGACCCCAGCCCTTCGGGACGAGTGCCAAAAGGGCGTACCCTGCGTTGTCGCACTTGGGCATAGGCTCACTATGCCCTGCGCGCTCCGCCTTGATTACGCCCTTTTGGCTCAGCGTCGCCACCGTGTACAGTTGCGGGACACAGCCTAGTATGAAACAATCAACCTATCTATAAAGAATTTATGCTCTGAGGTAGTCCGGTGATCGATGATGATGGCTACCGCCCGAATGTTGGTATCGTAATTTGTAATAAGCAGGGACAGGTATTGTGGGCCAGGCGATTTGGTCAACACTCATGGCAGTTTCCTCAAGGCGGCATCAACGCGGGGGAATCTCCGGAGCAGGCCATGTATCGCGAGCTTTTTGAAGAAGTGGGACTGAGTCGTAAAGACGTCAAGGTCCTTGGCTGTACGCGTAACTGGTTACGATATAAGTTACCTAAACGTTTGGTGCGTTGGGACACTAAGCCCGTTTGTATTGGTCAGAAGCAGAAGTGGTTTTTACTACAGCTGATAAGCAGTGAAGCCGATATCAACATGCAGCGCAGCAGCACGCCGGAGTTCGACGGCTGGCGCTGGGTGAGTTATTGGTATCCGGTTCGACAGGTCGTTTCGTTCAAACGTGACGTTTATCGTCGCGTCATGAAAGAGTTTTCTCCCATCGTTTTGGCGATGCAGGAAAAGCAGGAAACCCGACCGCAAAAGTCGAATTCGCCGTACCCGAAGCGTAGGAAGGGTGAACGCACCGGCGGTGATAGATAGTCATTAGCCCCACTTAATCGTGGGGCTATCCATTTTCACTCCCCGATATACGGGGCGTAAATGAGTGTAAAGCGGCCTTTTTCTGCGAACCAAACGCGTTTGGCTATGCTATGATTGCGCGGTTTTTTAAGCGCGTAATCAACGGCGCTGTCCGTTCTCAATTCAACGTGATATGTACTGTGGTGAGTGATGAACTCTAGCTTTCTGGAATTTCCTAAATTCGATCCGGTTATCTTCTCTTTAGAACCCACGCTGCCTTTGTCGCTGCGCTGGTACGGCATGATGTACCTGATAGGCTTCGTGTTTGCCCTCTGGCTAGCCAAGCGCCGCGCCGGGCGGCCAAACAGCGGCTGGACGAAGGACGAAGTGGAAAGCGTGCTGTATGCGGGCTTTTTGGGAGTATTCGTCGGCGGCCGCGTTGGCTACGTGCTGTTCTACAGCTTTCCCGACTTTGTCGCTAATCCGCTTTACCTGTTTAAAGTCTGGGAGGGCGGCATGTCCTTCCACGGCGGCCTGATGGGCGTCATCGTAGCGATGCTGTGGTTTGCGCGTCGCACCAAGCGCACGTTCTTCCAGGTGTCCGATTTCATGGCGCCGCTGATCCCCTTCGGGCTCGGCGTTGGCCGACTGGGCAACTTTATCAACGGCGAACTTTGGGGACGCGTTACCGATTTCCAGTGGGCGATGCGCTTCCCGACGGCGCGCGTCGCCGACCAGCTGTTTGTTGAACAAAACCCGCAGTGGCTCCCCTACATGCAGGACGGAATGCTGCCTCGCCACATGTCGCAGCTGTATGAAATGTGCCTGGAAGGCGTCGTACTGTTCCTGCTTCTGAATCTGTTTATCCGCAAGGCGCGCCCGGCGGGCAGCGTCTCGGGGCTGTTTTTGATTGGTTACGGGACGTTCCGTTTTATCATTGAATTTTTCCGCCAGCCGGACGCCCAACTGGGGCTGTTTGGCCTGTTCAGCATGGGGCAGCTGCTTTCGCTGCCGATGATCCTGATTGGCGTACTGATGATGGTTTGGGCCTACCGCCGCCCGAAGCCGCAGGAAAAACGGCAAAAAGCGTGATCGATGAGGAATTTTAAGGTGACGAGGTTACGATGAAACAATATTTAGAATTAATGCAAAAAATCCTCGACGAGGGAACGCCAAAATCCGACCGTACCGGTACGGGAACGCGCTCTATTTTCGGCCATCAGATGCGCTTTAACCTGCAGGAAGGTTTCCCGCTGGTGACCACCAAGCGCTGTCACCTGCGCTCAATCATTCACGAGCTGCTGTGGTTTCTAAAGGGCGACACCAACGTCGGCTACCTGCGCGACAATAACGTCACTATCTGGGACGAATGGGCTGACGAAAACGGCGATTTGGGGCCGGTATACGGCAAGCAGTGGCGCTCGTGGGGCGCGGCTGACGGTCGTCAGATAGACCAGATTTCCGCGGCGGTGGAGCAGCTAAAACGCGATCCGGATTCGCGCCGGATCATCGTTTCCGCCTGGAACGTGGGAGAGCTGTCCGAGATGGCGCTGGCGCCCTGCCACGCGTTCTTCCAGTTTTACGTCGCCGACGGCAGGCTCTCCTGCCAGCTGTATCAGCGCTCCTGCGACGTGTTTTTGGGGCTACCGTTCAACATCGCCAGCTACGCGCTTTTAGTACACATGATGGCCCAGCAGTGCGATCTGGAAGTCGGCGACTTTGTCTGGACCGGCGGCGATACGCACCTGTATATGAACCACATGGAACAAACGCACCTTCAGCTGAGCCGCGAGCCGCGTCCGCTGCCGAAGCTTGAGATCAAGCGTAAGCCGGAGTCCATCTTCGACTATCGGTTCGAAGACTTTGAAATTACGGGCTACGATCCGCATCCGGCGATCAAAGCGCCGGTGGCGATTTAATTTTTATGCCCGCCCCTGTCGGCGGGCTTTTTACATCTGATGTGGGAAAAGGCGCTCAGGATGAGAATCGCACGTTTGAAAGTTGTTCTTTTGCTGCTGGTCGGGTTGATGGCCGCAGGCTGCGGTGTTTCTTCACCCTCCTATTCGTTAAGCTGTTTGTATGGTTCCAGCGAGCAAGGGCTAATTGACGATAGCGCCTGTGCGGCGCCAGATGGCAAGACGTTTCGCTTCTCCTCTCGCGCTCTGGCGCAGGCCGACTATGGCGACAACGGTCTGGCCGGATTCTTTATTGATCGCCGGGTTTTTTACGTTAAGCCCGATGGAAGCAGCCTCGAAGTGCTCTTGTTTGACAACGGCCCCGACTATTTTGAGGAAGGGCTGACCCGCGGTATCGTCAACGGCAAGGTCGGCTTCTTTAACCAACGACTGGAGCCGGTGATTGAGCCGCAGTATGACTTTGCCTGGCCGTTTGAAAACGGGCTGGCAAGAGTCGGCATGGACTGCGAATCGATACCGGACGGCGAACATACGGTCGTTTCCTGCCGTCAGGAAAACTATATTGACAGGCAGGGGCGGAAAGTCGAGCCGCCGGTTCCCGCTCAGTAAGCGTATTATTCTATTTGCGCCGCAGTTTGATGTAACGCTCGGCGCATTACACCTTTTCTTATCAGCGTCGTTTCCACTTCTTTTTTCTCTCCCTGTTCGCTTTCACTGGGCCCGTTTAGCATGCGGCCATGAAAACACGACAACACACCGACCAGTGCGGCCTGTCGCTTATCGAGCTTTTGCTTGCAATAAGCGTAATGGCGATTTTAGCGACCGGCAGCGTTCAAAGCTGGCAAAGCTACCGACAGCGGGCCGCGTTGGAGCAGGCCAGCGCGGAGCTGCTGGCCTTTATGTCCCGGCTTCAGCAGGCGGCGCACTGGCGTAATGAAACCCTCCTGCTGCGAATAGGCAAAGAGCGCGACAGGGACTGCCTGATAGCCTCCCGGCCCCAGGGAGCAGCGGACTGCTTTTCTGCCCGCGGCCCTATTTATCGCCTGCCGATGGAGGGGATGCGGCTTGAGCTACAGCAGTCCGAATTGGGCCTTGGTTTTTACGGCGTACGCAATACGGCGGGGGCGGGGCATATCGTCGTGCAGGGAAAGGCGGGAAGGGTAAGGATTGTGCTATCCGCTACCGGTCGCCTGCGTCGCTGCGCTGAAAGTAACAACGACCTGGCGGGGCTTCCCCGATGCTAGCCGCTCAGCGAGGTTTTTCCCTGCCCGAAATGCTGATCGCCATGCTGATTAGCGGGCTGCTGCTGTCTGGCACTATGTCGCTGTTACCGACGTTCCAGCGCCAGAGTCTGATGCAGTATCGGGCCTACCGGTTGGAGCAGGCGCTGGGGCAGGTTTTGCAAACCGTGGAGAAAGATCTTCGCCGCGCGGGCTATCTGTTTGCCTCAACGACGCTGCGAAGCGATGAGATGGTCAAGATTGTCACGTCGCCCTCCGGCGACGTGAAGGCCTGCGTGCTTCTGAGCTATGACCTGAACCACAACGGTCGGATAGAGCCGGAAGGCGTCTCGCTGTCTGAACGCTTTGGCTACCGCTGGCGACAAGGGATTGTTGAACGCCAAAGGGGCGTCAGCGGCTGTCAGGGCGGTGAATGGGAGAAGATGCTGGATCCTTCAGAAATCGTCGTCAGCGGGTTCCTGATTGAACGCCGCGACTCTCGGTCGGCGAAGGGAGAGGGCGAATACTATTTTGATATCACACTTTCAGGCCACTGGCGCGGCCAACCGGCAGTCGTGCGGACGCTCGTCGCCCGCGTAAAGGGGAGGAGCAGAAACCCGTGATACAAAAACAAAGGGGCTATGCGACGCTGCTGCTGGTTATGATGCTCTTGGCGTTTTCCATGATGATGCTTAAGGGTGTTCATCGCCAGCTGGATCAGCGCGTCAGAATGCAGGTTGACGAAAGGCGCTATCTGCAAAACCGCCAGCGGGCGCACTCTGCGCTGGCGTGGGCATCATCGCTGCGCTGGTCGTTGAACGGCGAGGGCTGGCGGTGCGAACGCCATGAAGCCCGTCGGTTAAATGCCTGCGTAAGGGCGTTAAGCAGTGACGAACTGCTGATTCACGGTTCGGGCTACGCCAGGTTTGGCGAGATGCCGGCGGCGCTCTTTCAGCGAGCGCTGGTGCGGCGAGAGCGGGGCGAATCTTTAGACGTTGGCCTGATCCCGCTTCCAGCCTCGCTAAGCGACGTTTGCCCGCTGGTTGGCCAGCCCGTGGAGTGCGAACCGTGACCGCGTCAGCCCTCCGTCAGGAGGGATTTAGCCTGATAGAGACGCTGGTCGCCATGCTGTTGTTCTCTGTGACGGTTTTGGGGCTGATGCACTATCAGCAGGCGCTGACTGCGCAGTTTTATCACTATGCGAACGAGCAGAAGGCGTGGCGGCTGGCCGCTCAGGCGTTGGAGCTTTATCCCATCAGCGTGGATGAAGACGCCGTTTTGAAGGCCGCTGGGTGGCGGTTTAGCGTTGCCGATAGGAGGCTGGACGAGCGCTGTGATGAAGTGACCGCGGAGGTGAGCGGGCCGGGCCGCGTGAGCGTAAGCCTTGAAAGGCTGTTTTGTCGACCTTCGGGAGAACCGCCATAGGCAGCCCCGCCCGAAGGTAGATAGTAACGGATATAGAGGAGCGGCTATTCGTTCTCCGCAACTCGGAGCGCACATAACCTATGATCCGTTTTCTCCACTCACGTGGAGGTGTTTCCGAAAAGCCCTTTTATCCGACGCGGCGCAGCGCGCCAATACTGCTTCGGTGCGTGAACCTGTGCGCCAAGCTCGGCGGCGGCGCGCCACGGCCAGTGCGGGTCATAAAGGATGCCGCGCCCCAGCGCTACCATGTCGGCATCGCCGGTAGCGACGACGGCTTCCGCCTGCTCTGGCTCGGTAATCAGCCCGACGGCGATAGTGGGCATGCCGACTTCCTCTTTAATTCGACGGGCGAAGGGCACCTGATAGTTCGGCGCTACGGGAATGCGCTGCTCGGCGGACAGCCCGCCGCTGGAAACGTGAATAAAGTCGCAGCCAAGCGCCTTTAAGCGATGGCAGAGGGCAATGGACTGCTCCAAATCCCAGCCGCCTTCAACCCAGTCGCTGGCGGAGATGCGCACGCCGACCGCCTTATTGGCAGGAAAGACTTTGCGAACGGCGCTGAAGGTTTCCAGCAGCATGCGCATGCGGTTTTCCAGAGAGCCGCCGTAGCCGTCTTCTCGCCGATTGGCTATCGGGGATAAAAACTGGTGCAGTAGATAGCCGTGCGCGGCGTGGATCTCAATGGCGTCGAACCCCAGCCTGTCGGCTCGCTTGGCGGAATGGGCGAACGACGCAATGATGGAGGCGATGCGTTCTTCGCTCAGCGCCTGCGGCGTGGCGGAATGGGCGTCAAACGGGATGGCCGACGGCGCTACGGGCTGCCAGCCGCCTCGTTCGGCCGGAACGGCGGGGCCCGGCTGCCAAGGGGGCGGCATTGACGCTTTGCGTCCCGCATGGGCCAGCTGAATCGCCAGAGGCATTGCGGAGTAACGCTTCACTGCGCTAAGAGTTTTTGCCAGCGCACGCTCGGTTTCATCGTCCCAAAGGCCGACGTCATGAGGGGAAATGCGTCCTTCCGGCTCTACGGCGGTGGCCTCCATAATCAACAGCCCCGCGCCGGAAAGCGCAAGCTGCCCCAGGTGGATAGTGTGCCAGTCGGTCGTTTTGCCGTCTTCGGCAGAATATTGACACATTGGCGCGATAACGATGCGGTTGGGCAGCGTAAGCGGGCCAATCTTAATCGGGGTGAACAGTTGACTCATGGTTAGATTCCTCATCGCACAGGGAGATAGTCTGGAACAAAATAAAAAAGTCCCGGCCATGGTAGCACCGCCAAGGCCGGTCGCCATAGACAGAAAAAGCGCAGGTTAGAACAGATTAGGCATATATACTCTATGGATTTCGAGTTGCAGGAAGGCGGCAAGAGAGTGAATCCCGATGAGCTTACTCCAGTAAGTGATTCGGGTGAACGAACGCAGCCAACGCACCTGCAACTTGAAAGACGACGAGTATAGTGATAACGCTATCCGGCTTTACAGTCGGCCTGATAACGTTGAAAATCACTCTTTTACGCTATTCTTTACCAAGGCAGCAGGCCTTACGCCCTTGCCCATTCGGAGAGTCGGAATGTTTACGGTTTATCACTCAAATCAGCTGGACGTCCTGAAGTCGCTGATCGCCGCGCTGGTGGCTGGTAAACCGCTGGCCTCTGTGCTTGAGCCCGAAGTGATTCTGGTGCAGAGCAACGGCATGGCGCAGTGGCTGCAAATTGAGCTGGCGACGGATTTAGGCATTGCGGCCAACGTAGAGTTTCCGCTTCCGGCCTCATTTATCTGGCAGATGTTTACCAAGGTTTTGCCGGGCGTTCCAAAAGAGAGCGCCTTTAGCAAAGACGCCATGCGCTGGAAGCTGATGCGCCTGCTGCCGCCGATGCTTGAACGGCCGGAGTTCAGCCCGCTTTCAGGCTACCTTAGCGATGATGAAGACAAACGCAAACACCACCAGCTGGCGGGGCGAGTCGCTGACCTTTTTGACCAGTATCTGGTGTACCGACCGGGCTGGCTGGAACGCTGGGAAGCGGGGGCGCTGGTCACGGGGCTGAACGACGCTCAGCTTTGGCAGGCCGCGCTTTGGCGGGCGCTGGTGGATGATACCAAAGCTATGGGGCAGCCTTCCTGGCACCGCGCCAATCTTTATCAGCGTTTCATCGATGCGCTTGGCCGTCCCGGCTTTTCTGCGGTAGAAAGCGGCCTCCCGTCTCGCGTGTTTATCTGCGGCATATCGGCCCTGCCGCCCGTTTATCTGGAAGCGCTGTCGGCGCTGGGGCGGCATATCGACATTCACCTGATGTTTACCAACCCGTGTCGCGACTACTGGGGCGATATTCAAGACTACGCCTTTTTAGCGCGCGTGCAGGCGCGCCGGAGGCGTAAGCACGGCAGTGAAGAAGAGGTCGCTCTGTTTAAGTCCGTGCAAAACGCGGCCAGCCTGTTTGACGAGCAGGGAAACCAGAATCTGAGTAATCCTCTGCTGGCAAGCTGGGGTAAGCTCGGCAGGGACAACATTTACCTGCTGGCGCAGCTTGACGGCGTGCAAGAGATCGATGCGTTCGTGGAGCCGCGAAGCGACAGCCTGCTTCATCGAATCCAGCGCGATATCCTGACGCTGGAAGACGGCGCTCAAACCTCGTTCAGCGCAGGCGCCGCGTTTTCCAACGAGGGTAGAGTAGCGCTCGCGCTTGACGATCGGTCGATTAGCGTCCACGTCTGCCACAGCGCCCAGCGTGAAGTGGAAGTGCTGCACGACAGGCTGTTGGCCATGATGGATGCCGATCCGTCGCTTACGCTGCGAGACATCATCGTCATGGTGGCGGAAATAGACGGCTATACGCCCTATATTGACGCGGTATTCGGCAGCGCGCCGAAAGATCGCTTCCTGCCTTATGCCATCTCTGACCGCAGCGCTAGTCAGGTTCATCCGGTGGTGACGGCGTTTCTACAGCTGCTGGATCTCCCCTACAGCCGGTTCGGTGCGCAGGAGGTTCTGGCGCTGCTCGAAGTGCCGGAACTGGCGCGGCGTTTTTCCATTGATGAAAGCGGCCTGCGGACGCTACGCCAGTGGGTTGAGGGGGCAGGAATTCGCTGGGGGCTGGATGACGACATGGTCGCCGACCTGGATTTACCCCCGACGGGGCAGCATACCTGGCGCTTTGGGTTGACGCGAATGCTCCTCGGCTACGCAATGGACAGCCAGGCCGGCGATTTTCAGGGCGTCCTGCCGTACGACGAATCCAGCGGGCTTATCGCGACGCTTGCGGGCCAGCTGGCGGAGTTTTTGATGCAGCTGGCGCGTTGGCGAGAGCGCTTAAGTCAAGCGAGCCCGCTTGCCGAGTGGGCGCCCCTTTGCCGCCAACTGATGGACGCCTTTTTCGTCACGGAGCTGGAGACGGAACCGGTGCTGGATCTGATAGAAAGCCAATGGCAAAAGCAGATAGGTGCGGGTATTGAAGCCGGTTACGATGACGCGCTGCCGCTTACCGTCCTGAAGGATGAGTTGTCCTCTCGCCTTAACCACGAGCGCCTCAGCCAGCGCTTTTTAGCCGGTGCGATTAACTTTTGTACCCTGATGCCGATGCGCTCTATTCCGTTTAAGGTCGTTTGCCTGCTGGGGATGAACGACGGCGTGTATCCGCGGACGCTGCCGCCGCTGGGTTTTGACCTGATGGCCGATGGGCCTATGCGGGGCGATCGCAGCCGCCGGGATGACGACCGCTATCTTTTCCTCGAGGCCCTACAGTCGGCGCAGAACGCGTTCTATATCAGCTATATAGGCCACTCGATTCAGGACAACAGCCTGCGCTATCCTTCCGTATTGGTCAGCGAGCTGCTGGAGTACGTCCGTCAAAGCCACGTGCTGGCGGGGGACGGAGAAGAAGACCCTGAGCTTTGCACGCAGCGCGTGCACCAGCACCTCTTGCACTATCACGCGAGGGTGCCCTTTAGCGAAAAGAATTTTATCAGCGGCAGCGAACAGCAAAGCTACGCCAGAGAATGGCTGCCCGCGGCGGCCAGAGAGGGCGTTCCGCACGGTGAATTTGGCGGTCAGTTGCCGCAGTTAATGCCGGAACGAGTAGATATAGACGATATTCGCCGCTTTTATCGTCATCCCGTCAGGGCGTTTTTTCAGCAACGTCTGAGGGTAAGCTTTTCTTTGGAAGACGCTGAGCTTTCCGACGAAGAGCCGTTTAGCGTCGAAGGGCTTGAACGCTATAGAATGAACGTAGACCTGCTTAACCAGCTTATTGAATCGCGCGATCCGCAGGCGCTGTTTTCGCGCGCGCATGCCGCCGGAGAGCTGCCCTTTGGCGCTTTTGGCGAGCTGTATTGGCAGGGGCAGACGGAAAAAATGCGTGAGCTGGCCGACGCCGTTATCGCGCAAAGGCAGGAGAGCGAAAGCGTCGAGTTTGAGCGCCGGATTGACGGTGTAACGGTCAGCGGCTGGCTGCATCAGGTCCAAAAAGACGGCCTGCTGCGTTGGCGACCGGCGAAGCTGTCGGTGATTGACGGCATGACGCTGTGGCTAGACCACCTGGTTTACTGTATGTCCGGCGGAGAAGGCGAAAGCAGGATGTTGGGCATTGAAGGCAGCGAATGGCGCTTCGCGGCGCTTGGCGTTGAAGAGGCGCAGTCGCAGTTCTCATTTTGGCTGAGGGGCTATCTTCAGGGGCTTTGCGCGCCGCTGATGCTTTTGCCAAAAAGCGCGTGGGCGTGGCTTGAGTCCTGCTACGATGTGGCGTCTGGGCAAGTTGACTATAGCGAGGAGGCGCAGCAAAAGGCGCGCCACAGGCTGGTGCAAACCTGGCAGGGATCGCCTCCCGCGGTCGGCGAGGGAGAAGATCCCTATGTGATGCGGCTGTTTCGCGTGATGGACGACGCCCGATATCGCCAGATTATTGACGACAGCCTGCCCTACCTGCTGCGGCTTCGACAGCATCGGCAGGAAAAAAACGAAGGGTAGCGGTGAACCCTGAGAAACGCCGATGTCCAACAAGAAGAATATCAGTGACCTCCGACGCAGAGCCTGACCCGCTCAACGCCTCGGGGAATGAATCAACAAGAAGGAAACGTCATGCGTAAGCTCTATGTCTCTATTACCGGCGCGCTGCTGCTGTTATTCGGCCTTGCGTCAACGGCGCAGGCGGCCGAGGGCTGGCAGCCAATGCCTGAGAAAATCCAAAAAAGCGAAAGGGACACGCGGGCCTATCAGGCGATTAAGCTCGATAACGGCATGACCGTTTTACTGGTTTCTGACAGCCTGGCCAGCAAGTCGCTGGCGGCGCTGGCGCTGCCCGTCGGCTCGTTGGAAGACCCCAACAGCCAGCTCGGCCTCGCCCACTATCTGGAGCATATGGTGCTGATGGGCTCCAAACGCTATCCGGAGCCCGACAGCATTTCCGAGTTTCTGAAAAAGCACGGCGGCAGCCATAACGCCAGCACCGCGTCTTATCGCACAGCGTTCTACCTTGAGGTGGAAAACGACGCGCTGGCGCCTGCCGTCGACAGGCTGGCCGACGCTATCGCCGAGCCGCTGCTGGACCCGGTTTATGCCGATCGCGAACGTAACGCCGTTAACGCGGAAATGACCATGGCCCGCTCGCGGGACGGCATGCGCATGGCGGAAGTGGGGTCTGAAACGCTCAACCCCGCTCACCCAAGCTCGCGCTTTTCCGGGGGCAACCTCGAAACGCTGAAGGATAAGCCCAACAGCAAGCTGCACGACGAGCTGAAGGCTTTCTACCATCGCTACTATTCCGCCAACCTGATGGTCGGCGTGCTGTACGGCAATCAGTCGCTGGACTCGCTGGCCAAGCTTGCGTCGGAGACCTTCGGGCGCATTGCTAACCGCCAGGCGACGGTGCCGCCTATCACCGTTCCCGTCGTGACGGAAAAAGAGAAGGGGCTGATTATCCACTACGTGCCGGCCCAGCCGACCAGGCAGCTGCGCATTGAGTTTCGTATTGATAACAATGTTTCCCAGTTTCGCAGCAAGACCGATACCTATATTGGCTATCTGATTGGCAACCGCAGCGAAAATACGCTGTCGGACTGGCTGCGTAAGCAGGGGCTGGCCGACAGCATCGGCGCGGGAGCCAACCCGGTGATTGACCGCAACGGCGGCGTGTTCAGCATTGGCATCTCCCTAACGGAAAAGGGACTGGCACAGCGGGATCGGGTTATCGCCGCCGTGTTCGACTACCTGAAGCTCATTCGTAAAGAGGGCGTTCGCAAAGACTACTTTGATGAGATTGCCCACGTTCTGGCGCTGGACTTCCGCTATCCGTCCATTTCTCGCGATATGGACTACGTCGAATGGCTGTCCGACACCATGTTGAACATTCCCATTGAAAACGTGCTGAATTCCGACTATCTGGCCGATCGCTACGATCCCAAAGCCATTGAGGCAAGGCTTGACGAAATGACGCCGCAGGCGGCCCGCATCTGGTTTATCAGCCCGGATGAGCCCCACGACAAAATGGCCTATTTTGTGAATGCTCCCTATAAGGTGGAGAGCATTACGCCCAAGCAAATCTCAACCTGGGCTGCCGATGAGAAAAATCTTCCGCTGCGCTTGCCGACGCTGAACCCTTATATTCCGGACGATTTTTCTTTGGTCACCAAGGCGGCGCCGAAAGACGCCATCCCTTCTCTGGTGCTGAGCGAGCCGTCCGTCAGGGCGTGGGCGATGCCCAGCCGTTATTTCGCCGACGAGCCGAAGGCCTATGTGAATCTGGCGCTGCGCAACGCCAAGGCGCAGGACTCCGCACGGGATCAGGTGCTTTTTTCACTGACCGACTATCTGGCCGGGCAGGCGCTGGCGCAGATTGACTATCAGGCGTCGGTGGGGGGCATCAGCTTCTCTTCTTCCGGCGGCAACGGCATACAGCTTTCTGCCTCCGGCTTTACCCAGCGGATGCCGCAGCTGATAAGCTCGTTGTTAACGCAGTACCAGAGCTTTACGCCGACCGAGGAACAGCTGGCGCAGGCCAAGTCGTGGTATCGCCAGCAGCTGGACGCCGCAGAAAAGGGCAAGGCGTTTGAAGTGGCGTTACAGCCCGTGCGCGCCATCTCTTCCGTACCTTACACCGAGCGCGATGAGCGCCGCGCTCTGATTGACGGGCTCACCGTTAACGACGTGGTTCAGTACCGCAATCGGCTGCTGGAAAGCGGCACGCCGGAAGTGCTTGCGGTCGGCAACATGACGCCGGAACAGGTTAAAGCGTTGGCATTGAGCGTCAGCAAGCAGCTGGGCTGCAAAGGGCAAAGCTGGTGGTATGGTCAAAACGTCGTCGTGGATAAGAAGCAGGCCGCTAACCTGATGAAGGCCGGCAGCAGTACGGACTCCGCGCTGGGGGCGGTATTTATTCCTCAGGGCTATGATGAAGTGCAGGGCATGGCGCGCAGCAACCTGCTGTCTCAAATCGTTCAGCCCTGGTTTTACAACCAGCTGAGAACCGAAGAACAGCTGGGGTACGCGGTTTTCGCCTTCCCGATGTCGGTTGGGCGCCAGTGGGGGATCGGCTTCCTGCTGCAAAGCAACAACCAGACGCCGGCCTATCTGGACGGTCGCTACGAGAATTTCTACCGCCTGGCTAAAGACAAGCTGTCAGCCGTAACGGATGACGAGTTCGCTCAGTACCGGCAGGCGCTGGTCAACGAATTGACTCAGCGCCCGCAGACGCTGGACGAAGAGGCGGGGCAGTACGTGAACGACTTTAACCGCGGTAACGATCGCTTTGATACGCGCGTTCGCATCGTTGAGCAGGTCAAGGCGCTGACGAAGGCGGATATTCAAACCTTCTACAGTCAGGCCGTCATCGATCGCGACGGGCTCTCCGTCCTTTCCCAAATTATGGGGCAGAGCGAGCTGAAAGAGGCCTACGCCAAGCCGGAAGGGTGGCAGGTCTATCCTAACGCGTCTTCGCTACAAAAAACGCTGCCGGTTAGGGCCCAGAAGTAATGGCTAACGGGCTGCCGCAGGCGCTGGAGCCGTTAACGCTTCCGCTGTTTGGCGAGCGTTTGATTGAGGCGTCCGCCGGTACGGGGAAAACCTATACGCTGGCGGTACTTTATCTGCGTCTGCTGCTGGGGTTAGGCGGTGCGGCCGCCTATCCTCGCCCGCTGTCGGTAGAGGAAATTCTGGTCGTTACGTTTACCGAAGCGGCGACGGAAGAGCTGAGAAACCGCATCCGTGAGAATATTCACCGCCTGCGCATTGCCTGCCTGCGGCGGGAGAGCGAAGAGCCGACGATAGGCCGCCTGCTCGAGCGGATAGACGATCCCGACGCTGCGGCCGCCTGGCTGCTGGCGGCGGAGCGCCAGATGGATGAAGCCGCTATCTATACCATTCACGGCTTTTGCCAGCGCATGCTGAGCCAGAACGCGTTTGAGTCAGGTATTTTGTTTGAGCAGACCCTGATTGAGGATGAGCTGCCCCTGCGGCGTCAGGCTGTGGCAGACTTCTGGCGTCGCCACTGCTATCCGCTGCCTTTGCCCGTGGCGTCAGCCATAGTATCCGAGTGGACCGGGCCAGACAGCCTGCTGGCTGACATGTCCCCCTATCTGCACGGCGAAGCGCCGACGCTTCGCCAGCCGCCGACTCAGGACGACATTTTGCAGCGCCACCAGCAGATAGTTGAGCGCATCGACGCGCTTAAGCGCAGCTGGCTTGCGTGCGCAAACGAGCTTGAGCCGCTGATTGTCGCCTCCGGCGTTGACAAGCGCAGCTACAGCAGCCGCTATCTTTCCAACTGGCTGGCCGC
Source organism: Leminorella grimontii (assembly GCF_039789245.1). Taxonomy (NCBI): domain Bacteria; kingdom Pseudomonadati; phylum Pseudomonadota; class Gammaproteobacteria; order Enterobacterales; family Budviciaceae; genus Leminorella; species Leminorella grimontii. The sequence goes on from NZ_CP146357.1 coordinate 760,490, forward strand.
CGTCACCGAGTGGGCCGGCCAGGAGACCGTTGACTATCGGCTTCCTGACCCGTTAAAGCGCTTTTGCCAGTCGACGCTGGATGAAAAAACCAAAAAGGGCGAGGCTCCCCGCCACGCTATTTTTACCGAGATCGACCTCATCTACGCCGAGCCGCTGACGCTGCGCGATCTGATTTTAGCGCGAGCGCTGAGCGAAGTGCGCCTGTCCGTCCAGAAGGAAAAGCGTCGGCGGGCGGAGATGGGGTTTGACGATTTGCTTAGCCGTCTGGACTTTGCCCTGCGCGGTGAGGGTGCTGAGGCACTGGCGGCAACGATCCGCCGCCGCTATCCGGTGGCGATGATCGACGAATTTCAGGACACCGACCCGCAGCAGTATCACATTTTCCATAAGGTCTACGGCGGCCGAGACGACACCGGCCTGCTGCTCATCGGTGACCCAAAGCAGGCCATTTACGCATTTCGCGGCGCGGATATTTTTACCTACATGCGCGCGCGCAGCGAAGTAAGCGACCACTATACGATGGACACCAACTGGCGTTCGTCGCAGGCAATGGTTGAGAGCGTCAACCGCCTGTTTGAGCGCCTGCCGTCGCCCTTTGTCTTTGAGCAAATTCCTTTTTTACCCGTAAAGGCGGCGGAGAAAAACCGTTCGTCGGCGTTTGAAATCGGTGGAACGGTTCAGCCGGCGCTCGGGCTGTGGCAGGTGCAAAGCGAGGGCTGCGGCCAGCCGGAATATCAGCAGGCGATGGCGGAATGCTGCGCCGGGCAAATCAGGGATTGGCTTATCGCCGGCCAGCGCGAGGACGCCTGGTTAGTGACGGCTAACCAACGCAGGACGGTGAGCGCATCAGACATCGCCGTTCTGGTACGAACCGGAAAAGAGGCGTCGCTGATGCGCGACGCCCTGAATGCGCTGGGCATCCCGTCAGTTTATCTCTCCAATCGGGAGAGCGTATTCAGCGTTCCGGAAGCTCAGGACATGCTGTGGCTCTTGCAGGCGGTGCTGGCACCGGAACAGGAGAGGGCGCTGCGCGCTGCGCTGGCCAGCAGCCTGTTGGGGCTGGATGCTGCACACATCGACGCCGTTAATCAGAACGAGCGCGAATGGGAAGCGCTGATTGACGAATTCAGCGAGTACCGGCGGGTATGGCAAAAGCGCGGCGTGCTGCCGATGCTGAGAGAGATTATGACTCGCCGCAGGCTGGCGGAAAACCTGCTGGTGACGTTAGGCGGCGAGCGGCGGCTGACGGACGTTATGCACATCGGCGAGCTGCTGCAGGAAGCTTCCCTTAAGCTTGAAAGTGAGCACTCGCTGGTGCGCTGGCTGACGCAGCAAATCGCCAAGCCGAACGATCGGTCGGACAGCCAGCAGCTTCGGCTGGAAAGCGACGCCAGTCTGGTCAGGATAGTGACTATCCATAAGTCAAAGGGGCTTGAGTATCCTTTAGTGTGGCTTCCCTTTATCTGCGGCTTCCGTCAGCAGATGAACGCGCTGTACCACGATCGCCAAACCTTTACGTCGGTGCTCGACCTGCAGCGAAGCGAAGACTCGCTTGCGCTGGAAGAAGAAGAGCGGCTGGCGGAGGACCTGCGCCTGCTTTACGTTGCGATGACGCGCTCCATTTTTCACTGCAGCGTCGGCGTTGCGCCGATTTATTCCCGCGGACGCAGCAAGGGGAACAGCGACGTGCACCGCAGCGCGATGGGCTATCTGCTGCAAAGAGGCGAGGCGGGCGATGCGCGGACGCTGAGCGAGGCGCTGCGGGACTTGGCTCGGGGCGACGCCATCAGGTTATTTAACGTAGATAAGGCCGGCGAAACGCGCTGGCAGCCCGGCAGTGCCTCATCCGAACCGCTGGCCGCGCGCAAATTCTCCTCTCCTCGCCGTGACGACTGGCGGGTGACCAGCTATTCCGGCCTCCAGCAGCAGGGGGGCGGACACCACTACGAGCTGTTGCCCCGCTTTGACGTTGACGCCGCGGGCGAAAAGAGCGACGAGCTCCTGCCCGTTAAAACGCCCCATACCTTCCCCAAAGGGGCCGCTCCCGGCACTTTCCTGCACGGCCTGTTTGAATCGTTTGACTTTACCGAAGGGCCGGAGCCGCTTTGGTTGGCGGAACAGGTAGAGCGGCAGGGGTTGGACGCCGAGTGGTCGCCGGTGCTGCAAGAATGGCTCGATGCGGTGCTGAAGGCTCCTCTGACTGAAGAAGGCGTGCGCCTGTGCGACATTCCCGACCGCGAGCGGCGCGTGGAGCTGCAGTTCTTTTTACCTATCGACGCGCCGCTGGTCGCCGATCGTTTGGACTCTCTGGTCAAGCGCTACGATCCGCTGTCGGTCGCCTGCCCGCCGCTGGAGTTCCGTCAGGTGGAGGGCATGCTGAAAGGCTTTATCGATCTGGTGTTCTGCTGGCAGGGGCGCTATTTCCTGTTGGACTATAAGTCGAACTGGCTGGGGGAGAGCGCCGAGGCCTATACCACAGACGCGATGGCGTCTGCGATGTGCGAGCACCGCTACGACCTTCAGTATCAGCTTTATACGCTGGCGCTCCACCGCTATTTGCGTCATCGCATAGCGGACTATGACTATCAGAAACATTTTGGCGGCGTGCTCTATCTTTTTCTGCGCGGCGTTGAGCCGGGCAAGCCCGGGCAGGGGATTTTTTACTGTCGTCCGGAACCGGCGCTGGTGGAAGGCATGGATGAACTGTTTCGCGTTGGGGAGGTTACGGTCTGATGTGGACGCTGTTGGCTCAGGCGGTTGACGCCGGTTTGTTCAGGCCGCTGGACGTCCAGCTGGCGCGGCTGTTGGCGGGAGACGACGATCCCCGGTTGGCTTTGCTGGTGGCTAAGCTTAGCGCGGAAGCGGGAGATGGCCACGTTTGCCTTCCGTTGGCATCAATGAACAAAGCGTCGCTGTTTTCCGGCCGTCATGACGATCTCGCCGACGCCCTGTGGAGCAAGGCGGGAAACCCAACGGTCGAGGATTTTTTACGAGCCCTCTCGCACTCTCCCGCCGTGGGCGACGGAGAGCAGGCAACGCCGCTGGTGCTGGACGGCGATCGCCTCTATTTGCAAAGAATGTGGCGCGACGAAGGCAAAGTGGCGGGCTTTCTGCTGCGCCGCGGCGCATACGACGGCTGCGCTGACGTCAAAACGCTGCGCCAAACCCTTGACGGCCTTTTCTCCAACGCGTCGCAAGAGGTGAACTGGCAAAAGGTGGCTGCGGCCGTCGCGGCGACGCGCAGCGTGTCGGTGATTTCAGGGGGGCCAGGAACGGGGAAAACCACTACGGTAGCGCGCCTGCTGGCGGCGCTGCTGATGCTTGACGACGCTCACTCCCTGCGCATTGCGCTGGCTGCGCCTACGGGGAAGGCGGCGGCCAGGCTGACGGAGTCGCTTGGCGCCGCCAGTCGGACGCTGCCGCTGACTGACGCGCAGCGTGGGCGCATCCCTTCTGAAGCGTCGACGCTTCATCGCCTTTTGGGCATTCAGCTTAGCGGCACGCGCCTGCGCTACCATGCGCAGAATCTGCTTCATTTTGACGTCATTATCGTTGACGAGGCCTCAATGGTGGATTTGCCGATGATGGCGCGCCTGGTGGACGCATTGCCTTCCCACGCCCGGCTTATTCTTCTGGGCGACAGGGACCAGTTGGCCTCCGTGGAGGCGGGCGCAGTGCTGGGGGACGTTTGTCGATTTGCCGAGCTCGGCTACAGCGCACGACGGGCCGCTCAGCTAAGCGAGCTGACCGGCTACGCCATCGCGCCGGGCGATTCTCCTTTGGCGACAACGGTGAGAGACGGCCTTTGCCTGCTGAGAAAAAGCTATCGCTTTGACCAGGATTCCGGCATCGGCCGCCTGGCGCTGGCGGTGAACCAGGGCGATGGGCGAAGCGCATTGGCCTGCTTTAAGCAGGACCATGGCGATCTTGAGTGGCGTTCGTCCTGCGACGTTGAAGACTATCAGCGCCTTTTAGAGGTTTGCGTAGAAGGGTATCGCGACTATCTGGAGGCGATCGCGAAGCCGGAAAAAGAGGCGCGCGACATACTGGCTCGCTTTAACCGCTTCAGGCTCCTGTGCGCGCTGCGCAGCGGGCCGTTTGGCGTGGAAGGGCTCAACGAGCGCATTGAGCTGATGCTGCAGCGCCGTAAGCTTATCAACCGGCCTGCCGGTGCTGCGGGGCTTTGGTATTCAGGTCGACCGGTCATGGTTAATCGCAACGATGCGTCGCTGGGGCTTTATAATGGCGATATCGGCATTGCTTTTCACAACGAGGAAGGGGAACTGCGGGTTCACTTTCAGCTGCCGGACGGTTCCATTAAGTCCGTTCCCCCCAGCCGACTGCCGTCGAGCGAAACCGCCTTTGTGATGACAGTGCATAAATCCCAGGGATCGGAGTTTGACCATACGGTTTTAGCCCTGCCCGAACAGTATACGCCGCTGCTGAGCCGAGAGCTGGTGTATACGGCCATCACCCGGGCCAGAAAGCGGCTGACGCTGTTTGCCGCACAGCCGGTGCTGATGTCCGCTATCGCTACGCCGACCGAGAGGCGCAGCGGATTGGCGGAGAGGTTGGTGAAAGGGGATACTGGAACGTCTGCGGCTTGAGCGTAAAGAAAAGCCTCTCTAGAGCGTAAACAGAGGCTTTTTTGTTTTATGAAGCCAGGTGGCGCGTTTACTGAATTGCGCGGCTGACTTCATCCAACTGCAAGCTCAGGCTTTCCAACCCGCCGCCGGAGAGATACCAGAGGTCGGGGCGCAGATAGACGATTTTGCCCTTGCGAAACGCGCCGGTTTGGCGGATTTGCTCATTTTCTTCCAGCAGCGCGCGATCCATCTTGCCTTCGCCTATGGCCTCGTTGCGATCGACGACAAAAATTACGTCGGGATTTTTCTCGGCGATATAGTCGGGCGTCGCGGCCTGACGCCCTTCGGTTAACCCTTCATCGGCGTGCTGCAGGCCGACAATTTGATAGACCACGGCCGCGTAGGCGTTAGAGTTAGAAGCAGAAAGCTTGCCGTTGTAGTGAACCAGCACCATCGCTTTTAAATGGGCGGATTCAGCCTTAATTCGAACGTCGGCGATCTTTTTATCCAACACCGCCAGGCCGTTTTCTGCTTCGGCCTCTTTGTTGAAGATCTGTCCGATCGTCATTACGTTTTTCTTAATCGAGCCCAGATAGTGCTTGGCGTCAAGGCTGAGGTTAACGGTTGGCGCGATGCCGTTAAGCGCTTCAAACGACTTGCTTTGGCGGCCGCTGATGATGATAAGGTCGGGCTTCAGCGTTCCCAGCGCCTGAAGGTCCGGCTGCTTCATGCCGCCGGCGTTTACGATGTCCGTCTTGGCGTATTCCACCAGATAGCCGGGCAGATTTTTCTTCGGCAGCGCAGCGATGCCTTCTACCTTCAGCGCGTTCATCGTATCTAATGCGCCAAAGTCGAATACGGCAATGCGGGACGGCGCTTTTGCAACGCGAACGGAACCCTGCTCGTGAGTAATGACTTTCCCGCTTTGCGCCGGAGGCTGGGTTTCCTGCGATGGGGTCGTCGGCGTAGGAATTGGCGCAGGCGTCGGTTCTGGTGGCGTCTCTTGCGTTTTTTGATCGCAACCCGCCAGGATGCCAAGGGCCAGAGCGAACGCTGGCAGCAGCAGATTTTTTTTCATCGATAGGCCTTATGCGGTTGAGCTTATTTGTTGAAAATATTGTAAGTATAGAACGCTATCAGTGTATCGAAGTTGGTTTAGCTCATCAATGTAAATGAATATTGTTATCATTTAATGTGTGGCTATTCGCGCCAGGTGAAGAAATAGAGCGCCGCCGGACAGAGGCCCGGCGAGAGAAATAAATTAGAAAGGGAGAACGAGCGCTTAAAGCGGCGTCACCAAAATCTTCGAGCGTCGCTGGTAGTTGTACAGCGCCTGCTTTTTCATCGGCAGGGAGTCGATGTCTGCCGGTTGGAAACCCCGCTCCTGGAACCAGTGAATGCTGTGGGTTGTCAGAACAAACAGCTTTTCAAGCCCCATCAGGCGCGCCTGGGCGCTGATTTTTTCCAGCAGGATTTCGCCCCTTAACGAATTGCGATATTCGGGATGAACCGCCACACAGGCCATTTCGCCGATCCGCTCTTCCTGAAAGGGGTAAAGCGCCGCGCAGGCGATGGTCATGTTGTCCCGTTCGATAATAGTGAACTTGTCTATCTCAATCTCAAGCTGCTCTCGGGAGCGGCGAACCAGAATGCCCTGTTGTTCCAGCGGCCTAATAAGCTCCAAAATGCCGCCGATGTCGTGGATCGTCGCTCTGCGCACCTGTTCTGCGCTTTCCATTACGATTTGAGTACCGATGCCGTCGCGGGAGAAAAGCTCCTGCACCAGCGCGCCGTTTTCCTGATAGCTGATGAGGTGGCAGCGGCGCACGCCGCTGCGGCAGGCCTTAATCGCGCCGCGCAGAAACCTGACGGTGCCGGACTGAAAGTCGCCCTGCGCTTCACGGCGCTCGAGGCAGGCCTGTGCGTCGTTAGGAAACAGCTCGGGGATGATTTTGCCGTTCTCGTTTTCAACGCCCTGAGAAGAACAAAAGCCGATCATTTTCTCTGCCTTCAGCTTAATGGCCAGCTGAGTAGCGATTTCTTCCGACGTCAGGTTAAAGCTTTCGCCGGTAACGGAGACTGCAACCGGGCCAAGCAGGACGATAGCGTCGTTGTTTAGCTGACGGTGAATAGCCTCTTCGTCAATGCGCCGTATGCGGCCGCTGTGGCAGTAGTCTATGCCGTCGTCTACGCCCAAAGGTTGGGATATAACGAAGTTGCCGCTGACGACGTTGATATGCGCGCCCTGAAGCGGCGTATTGTTCAGGCTCATCGACAGGCGGGCGGTGATGTCCAGCTGTAACCTTCCCGCCGCCTGCTTAACCAGCTCCAGCGCTTCGGCGTCGGTGACGCGAGTATGCTTATGATATATTGAAGGCTTATTATGCAGGGCCAGGCTGGCGTCGATTTGAGGGCGTGCGCCGTAGACCACCACCAGGCGGATACCCAGGCTGTGGAGCAGGCCGATGTCGTTAATGATATTACAGAAGTTCTCATGCTCGATAGCTTCGCCGCCCAGCATGATGACAAAGGTTTTTCCCCGGTGGGTGTTGATATAAGGAACCGAGTGCCGAAAGCCTTCGACCAATTCAGTGCTGCGTTCCTTCATGATAGGGCCTCTTGCATAATAATTCGATTTTTGTGTATTTTTATTCCATTTGGCGCGACAAGGCAAGCGGAATATTTACCATTATGCGGTTTTGATATATTTCAACGGCGAGGTAATGACGGGATGCGGACTGAGCCAGCTTGAACGATACGTGCTAATTATCGGCGCGTTTGGTGTAGTAAGCGTGCAAAAGGCCCTATAACACGCAACTGATGCGTGACAGCGAAGCCGCTCTTCGGTAGAGTTTTACGCCAGTTTTATTCGTTCTTATCATTGCACAGTATCGCACAGCTTTATTTACGGAGAATCATGTCCAGCTCTGAGCCCAATTATTTACGCCGCCGTTTATTGCAAGGAGCCGCAGCGACGTGGTTGTTGAGTGTCAGCGGCGTAGGCATAGCGGCCTCGTTATCTACCGTTGTCGCCGTTCGGGTATGGCCTTCGTCGACCTATACCCGTATTACGCTGGAGTCGAACGTTCCCCTAAAGTATAAGCAGTTCTCGCTGTCTAACCCTAACCGCCTGGTTATTGATATTGAAGACGTACAGCTTAACAGCGTATTGAAGGGCGTTTCCTCGCAGGTACAGCAGAGCGATCCCTACTTAAAGCTGGTGCGCGTCGGGCAGTTTGATACTAAAACCGTGCGGCTGGTGCTTGAACTCAAGCAAAATATTAATCCTAATCTGTTCACCCTTAAGCCGATCGCCGAGTTTAAAAACCGCCTGGTGGTCGATCTTTATCCCGCCAACGGCGGCTCTTCAGAACCTGACGATCCGCTGCTCGCTCTGCTTAAAGAGTATAACCAGGGGGCGCTGGAGAAAGACACGCCGGCTCAGGCCCCTCAGGCCGGGAAGGTGGGTAAGGACAGGCCGCTGGTCGTGATGCTGGATCCAGGCCACGGCGGCGAAGACCCTGGCGCCATCGGCAAGCGCGGAACGCGTGAAAAAGACGTGGTGCTGCAAATTGCCCGCCGCCTTCGAACGCTGCTTCAAAAAGAGAAGGGCATAAAGGTCTATATGACCCGCAACGAAGACGTCTTTATCCCGCTTAAGGTGCGGGTTGCGAAGGCGCGCGCCCAGAGGGCGGATCTGTTTATCTCTATTCACGCCGATGCGTTCACCAACCGCTCGGCTCGAGGCTCTTCCGTCTTTGCGCTTTCAACGAAAGGGGCGACCAGCAGCGCGGCGAAGTATTTGGCGCAAACGCAAAACGAAGCCGACCAGATCGGCGGGGTAAGCAAAAGCGGAGATCGCTATCTCGACCATACGATTTTCGATCTGGTCCAGACGGCGACCATCAGCAGCAGCCTGACCTTCGGTAAAGAGATCCTGGGCAGGATGGGCAGGATTAACAAACTGCATAAAAATAAGGTCGAGCAGGCGGGCTTCGCGGTGCTTAAAGCGCCGGATATTCCCTCAATCCTGATTGAAACCGCGTTTATTTCCAATCTGGAAGAGGAGCGGAAGCTGCGAACGGCCAGTTTTCAGCAGCAGCTGGCCGAGTCTATTCTGGCGGGTATTAAAACCTACTTCTCATCGATTAAATACTAGGCCGAGTCCACATTCAGTCTACGATAAACAGGCGCGCTCCTGTCTCCGTGCGGGAACGATGCGCCTCGGCGTTATCCCCTACCTGATAGCTTGTCCCCGGCGTGAGCGTAACGACCGTTCCGTCTTCAAGCTCGGTTTCCAGCTCGCCGTCAAGGCACAGCAGGACGTGGCCCTTTTTACACCAGTGGTCGGCCAGATAGCTTAGGCTGTGTCCCGTAACTGTACGCGGATGGCGCTGGCGGTCATTTTTACGCAGAGCAAGGCGCGAGCGGTGAGGTTTGGCGGGCCCAAATAAGCCGCGAGTAACACAGCGCTGCGTAAAAAGGACCCCAGCCCTTCGGGACGCGTGCCAAAAGGGCGTACTCTTCGTTGTCGCACTTGGGCATAGGCCCGCTATGCCCTGCGCACTCCACCTTGATTACGCCCTTTTGGCTCAGCGTCGCCACCGCGGACAGTTACGGGACACAGCCTAGTGTATATTCCACCATGCGAACGCGAATGAGGCTTCCTTCCTCGCCAAAGGTTTGGGTTTGCCAATAGGCTTTACCGGTTATTCCCGGATGCTCGGTTTTTTCAATAAACTTCCAGTCAACGGTGGAAAAAGAGAAGGGTGACATGTGCATAAAGGAACTCGACGTTAGTGAAAGGTAACGTTAAGCATAGCTGAGCGGAAGAAAAGGACAGAAGAAATAAATAAATGGGAATTGGTTGCGGGGGCCAGATTTGAACTGACGACCTTCGGGTTATGAGCCCGACGAGCTACCGGGCTGCTCCACCCCGCGTCCGACGTACTTACGATCGCTTACTGCTATAAGATTGGTTGCGGGGGCCAGATTTGAACTGACGACCTTCGGGTTATGAGCCCGACGAGCTACCGGGCTGCTCCACCCCGCGTCCGACGTACTTGCGATCGCTTACTGCTACGGAATTGGTTGCGGGGGCCAGATTTGAACTGACGACCTTCGGGTTATGAGCCCGACGAGCTACCGGGCTGCTCCACCCCGCGTCCGTAGGAGGCGCATAATACTCTCTGTGACTCAGGTTGCAAGTTATTTTTCTTTCTCGTAGCAGAAAAGGGCATTTATTTTTTACTAACGATTAACTTTTCGCCATTTTTTACCGTGCGCGCTCCGGCGCTGATTTTATCCCGCGCTTCCTTTATACTGTGCGCTTTATAGCGGTTTGAATCGCCGATTCGGCGGTGAATAAGGTGAGCGGTAAAATGAATGGACGTTGGGTTAAGTATCTCCTTGGTGGCGTAATTATTGCCCTGCTGGCGGGCTGTGAGTCTCGGCCAACCGACAGAGGGCAGCAGTACAAAGACGGAAAGTTAACGCACCCTTTTGAGCTGGTGAATAACCCTAACGCCAAGAACAAGCCGGTCAACGGCAAAGATTTTGCCCAGCAGGTTTATGAAATAAGCCAGTCTTCCCCTTCGCTGTATGAACGAAATCGCGATACCTACCAAGCTATTTTCCAGTGGATGGTGGCCGGCGCAGAGGGGCAGCAGCTGTCCCAGTTCAGCCTCGACGCCTATCAGATGGAGGGCGTCGATAACTACGGCAACGTCCAGTTCACCGGCTATTACACGCCGGTTATTCACGCGCGGCGCACCAAGCAGGGCGAGTTTAAATATCCGCTTTACGCCATGCCGAAAAAGAGCAAGAAGATGCGCCGCCTGCCCGATCGCAAGGCCATCTATAACGGCGCTCTGGACGGGCTGGGCCTTGAGCTGGCCTACAGCAATTCCCTTGTCGATAACTTTATGATGGAAGTTCAGGGCAGCGCCTACGTCGACTTTGGCGACGGCACGCCGCTGGTGTTTTTCGCCTATGCGGGTAAAAACGGCCGCGCCTACCACAGCATAGGCAAGGTGCTTATCGACCGAAACGAAGTGCCTCGCGAAGAGATGTCGATGCAGGCCATCAAACGCTGGACGGAGCAGCACAGCGAAGCGCAAGTGCGCGAACTGTTAGAACAGAACCCTTCCTTCGTTTTCTTTAAGCCAAGACACTCCGCGCCGGTGAAGGGCGCCAGCGCCGTGCCGCTGATAGCCAAGGCCTCGGTTGCGTCGGACAAGACGCTAGTCCCCGCGGGAAGTACGATCCTGGCCGAAGTTCCCCTGTTGGACAATCAGGGCAAGTTTACCGGGCAATATGAAATGCGTCTGATGGTGGCGCTGGACGTCGGCGGTGCGATTAAAGGCCACCACTTCGATATTTATCAGGGCATTGGCGATGAGGCCGGGCACTGGGCCGGATTCTATAACCACTACGGTCGGGTATGGGTGCTGAGTTCGCCGAAGGACGCGGGCGCATTAGTCTCACCGGCGGATAAATAACGGTTTTGCTATCGATGAACGAGGTTGCTATGTCCACCGCCTATTCCGACGCCTATTTTCAACGCTTTAGCGGAATTGCTCGCCTGTACGGCGAGAGCGCGCTGGCGCTTTTCTCTCGTGCTCACGTGTGTGTGATAGGCATCGGGGGCGTAGGTTCCTGGGCTGCTGAAGCGCTGGCGCGAAGCGGTATTGGCCAAATTACGCTGATTGATATGGACGACGTGTGCGTAACGAACGTCAACCGGCAGATCCACGCGATGAGCGCGACGGTCGGTCAGCCGAAAGGGGAAGTGATGGCCGAGCGGATCCGTCAGATCAATCCGGAATGCAAAGTAGCCTATATTGATGATTTCATTACCGTCGATAACGTTGCGGAGCACCTGGGTGCTGGCTATGACTACGTGATTGACGCCATCGACAGCGTGCGCCCCAAGGCGGCGCTGCTGTCTTACTGCCGGCGCTATAAGATCCCCGTGGTGACGACCGGCGGCGCGGGCGGGCAAATCGATCCGACGCAAATCCAGGTGGCCGATTTGGCCAAGACGATTCAGGATCCGCTGGCGGCCAAGCTGCGCGAGCGCCTTAAGAGCGACTTTGGCGTAGTGAAAAACGGCAAGGGGAAGCTCGGCATTGACTGCGTGTTTTCAACCGAACAGCTGGTCTACCCGCAGGCGGACGGCAGCGTTTGCGCCGCTAAATCCAGTGCCGAAGGGCCCAAGCGTATGGACTGCGCTTCCGGCTTTGGCGCAGTGACTATGGTGACGGCGTCGTTTGGCTTTATCGCCGTTTCTCATGCGTTAAAGAAGATGATGGCAAAAGCAGAGCGGTTAAAAGGCTAAAATTACGGCTAAACGTAGCTCTGCGCCGCGTTCTTAATGGCGCCAACCAGCGCGTCCAGCCCCTGTGAACGCGATGCGCTGAGTTGGCCATATAATCCAAGCTCGTGAAACAGTCGCATCAGGTCCAGCGCCAGAATTTGCCGCGGCGTCTTTCCCTCTATCTGTACAAGTAAAACGGCCAGAATGCCCTTCACGATGCGCCCGTCGCTGTCGCCATAGAAGTGCAGCGTGCCGTTTTCATTGAGCCGATGGCCCAGCCAAACCCTGTTTTCACAGCCCTTAAGTTCAAGATGCTGCTGCTTTAGCGATTCGGGCAGCGGCGGCAGCTTTTTGGCTAACAGGATAAGCTGACGGTAGCGCTCTTCCCACGATGCGCAGGCGTCAAACAGCGCGCGCAGCGCCTCGGCGTCGATTTCGCTACCGAACGGGTGTGATGACGGCATGACTTACTCCAAAATTTCAATCGCATAGCGCAGAGCCTGATAAAGGCGCTCTACGTCTTGAGGGCTGTTATAGGGGGCGAACGACGCGCGAACCGCACCGTTCACGCCGATGGCGTCCAAAAGCGGCTGCGCGCAGTGCTGGCCGGCGCGCACCGCGACGCCCTGTTCCGACAGCAGCGTGGCCAAATCGGCATGGTGAAAGCCCGCAATATTGAATGACAGCAGGCTGCTGCCCGGCACGCTGTAGCTAATAAAGCCGGGAATAGAAGCCAATTTTTCACAAGCCGATTGAGCAAGCGAGCCGGCATAGCGCTCGGCCTCTGCCATATTCTGCTCAGCAAGCCAGGCCAGCGCGGCGCCGGTGCCGATAACGCCGGCGACGTTAGGCGTCCCGGCTTCAAACCTTTCGGGAATGCCCCGGGGAATAAATCCGCTGAAGTCGGCGTGGCTCAGCATTTTCCCGCCGCCCTGCCAAGGATCCATCTCCGCCAGCAGCGCTTCTTTGCCATACAATACGCCGATGCCGGTAGGGCCGTAGAGCTTGTGGGCGGAGAACGCGTAGAAGTCGATGCCCAGAGAATGTACGTCGGGCCGCGCGTGCACAACGCCCTGCGCGCCGTCAACCACCACTACGGTACTGTTGGCGTGGGCCAGAGAGATAGCCCTTTTCAAATCGGGACAGCCGCCGGTCACGTTGGACATCTGGCTGATGGCCAAAATGCGAGTGCGTTGGTTTAACAGTTCAGGCAGGCGCGTAAGATCGGGCTGATAGCGTTCGTCCAGCGGCAGTTTTACCACTCGAGCGCCGGTTTGGGACGCGACCATTAGCCACGGGATCAGGTTAGCGTGGTGTTCAGCCTCGGTAACGATGATTTCATCACCGGCGCCAAGGCGAGGACGCGCATAGCCTTGAGCTACCAGGTTGATGGATTCGGTGGCACCCTTTGTCCAAACGATGCTCTCTGCCTTTGTAGAACCGATAAACGCCGCCATGCGGGTGCGGGCCTCTTCATACAGCGCTGTCGCTCTACGTGCGGCAGGGTGGGCGCTTCGATGCACCGTTGCGCCGTTGTGGCGATAGTAGTCGTCCTGCGCGTTGATAACGGCGTCGGGCTTAAGAGCCGTCGCCGCGCTGTCGAGATAGCAGGCGTTTTCCCTCAGTGCGGGAAACTGTTGGCGAAACTGTACGGGGTCAAACGGTGTCATGGCGTCTATCTATAATGCCCGCAGGCCAGAACGTAATAAGTGAAAGTGAGGGAATTGTACTCTGTGAAGGGGAAGAGCGCAGCACACATTGCTACCTAATTTGTTTGCAGTTGGGCGTTTTTCAGAAGATAGTTAGGCAGTGTCTTGCCTGCGTGTACAATGATGAGGCTCGGACAAAAAAGATATACCGAGTATATAATTAAGAAGACAGTTGGCCCTAGCGGCCTACGACCCGTTTAACCGAAAGGAAGAGTTTATGAAGCGTTTTGTTTTTTCCTGCGCCGCCCTGTTGATGCTGTTGGGCGTTGCCGGTTGTTCCAGCCACTATGAGCTGACGATGCAGGACGGCACTAAAGTGATCACCGTCGGCAAGCCTTCTTTAGACGAAAGCACGGGGATGGTAACTTACGAAACTCGATTCGACGGCGAAAAGCAGGTTCCCCAAAGCGAAGTCAAAGAGTACGTGAAAAAGCCGTACTGATCCGCTTCACGCCTTGCGCCATCGCGGCGTAGGGCGTTTGGATAAAAAGGCAAAAAAAAGCACCGCCTTGGCGGTGCTACATAAACACTATGTGACAAATAGGGTAAATGTTCAGAAATAATCGTTAATCCTATGAGATAGGAAGCTAACGACCGCGCCCGACACTCGCCAGGCAAATTAGCAAACACAACATCACAACCACAAAGCCAAAATGCGCTTTCGCTTAAAAACGCACTTTCGTTCCGGCTCAGGAAGTGGGCACACTATAGGTATTTGCTGGCGCATCTACAACGGACAATTTATAATGCATCGCATTAGAAAAACTAATGTATATACCGCCGGGTGAAGCCCCTCTTCCGATTGCGCGGATCGGGGGCGAAAAACAACGCTGATACTATGAAACGATTACCACCTCTTAACGCGCTGCGCGTGTTCGACTCTGCGGCAAGAAACCTAAGCTTTACTAAGGCTGCAGAGGAGCTCTTTGTTACTCAGGCCGCGGTTAGCCACCAAATAAAGTCGCTGGAAGACTTTCTCGGACTGAAACTTTTTCGCCGCCGCAACCGCTCGCTTTTGCTGACGGAAGCCGGGCAAAGTTACTATTTAGATATAAAAGAAATTTTTGCGGCGCTAAACGACGCGACCCGAAAACTGCAGGCGCGCAGCGCGAAAGGCGCGTTGACAGTGAGTCTGCCGACCAGCTTCGCCATTCAGTGGCTGGTGCCCCGCCTGAACGGTTTTCACAGCCGCTATCCGGGGATCGACGTGCGGGTTCAGGCCGTCGATCGCGACGAGTGGAAAATGTCTGACGATGTGGATGTCGCCATTTTTTACGGCCGAGGGAACTGGAGCGGCCTGCACGTTGAGCCGCTGTATGCGGAATACCTTATCCCGGTTTGCGCGCCTTCGCTGATGATGGGAGAAAACCGGCTGACGTCGCCCGATATGCTGGTTCACCATACGCTGCTGCACGACGCCTCAAGGCGCGACTGGCAGGCTTATATTCGCCAGCTTGGCATATCAAACATCAATGTTCAGCAAGGGCCGATTTTCAGCCATACGGCGATGGTGGTGCAGGCCGCCGTGCACGGGCAGGGCGTTGCGCTGGTCAACAACATGCTGGCGCAGGCGGAAATTGAATCCGGTCGCTTGGTTTGCCCATTTAATCAGGTGCTGGCCAGTAAGAACGCGTTTTATTTGGTATGCCATGAAAGCCAGGTTGATTTGGGAAAGATCGCGTCTTTTCGAGAGTGGATCCTGGCGGTAGCCGCCGACGAGCAGAAAAGCGTCCATCTAAGCTACGCCGAATAAACCTGCCAACCTGCTAAATTTGGCGCAATAGGGTGATTTATGCTGCCGTTTATCGGTAGAATCTCACGAATTTTTTATCAAGAAGGGCACAGGCTTATGAAAGGGCGCTGGATTCTGATTTTTGCCGCCGTCAGCGGTTTTATTTTTGTTTCTCTGGGAGCGTTTGGCGCACACGGCCTGAGTAAGATCCTGGACGTCAAGCAGATGGCCTGGCTTAAGACCGGCCTTGAATATCAGGCTATCCACACGCTGGCGATTTTAGCTTTGGGGATAGCGCAAGGGATAAAAGAGTGCGTATGGCTCTATCGCAGCGCGGCGTTTATGGCGCTCGGCATCGTTTTATTTAGCGGTAGCCTCTATTGGCTGGCGTTGACCACGACAAAAATCTGGCCCTACGTGACGCCGCTGGGCGGTTTTTGTTTTCTCATCGGCTGGGCGCTGCTGCTGGTAGGTGCCTGCCGCTTTAAGAGGGATGCCTCGTGAATAAAGTTGCTTTATACTGCCGCCCCGGTTTTGAAAAAGAGTGCGCGGCTGAGATTGTCGAGCGCGCAACCCGCCTTGAAATTTATGGATTTCCCCGCGTTAAGGACAACTGCGGCTATGTCATTTTCGAATGCTACCAGCATGATGATGCGGAGCGTTTGATTCGAGAATTGCCCTTCAACTCCCTGATTTTCGCCCGGCAAATGCTGGTGGTCGGCGACTTGCTAAAAGACCTGCCGGTGGATGATCGCGTGACGCCCATTGTTGGCATGATTCAGGGGGCGATAGAGAAAGCGGGCGAGCTTCGGGTAGAGGCCCCCGATACGAACGAGGGCAAAGAGCTGCTCAAGTTCTGTCGTAAGCTGACGGTACCGCTGCGCCAGCGGATGCGGGCGGACGGCGTGCTGTTGAATCGGGAGAACCATCATCGCCCCGTCGTTCACGTCTTTTTTATCGCCAGCGGCTGCTGCTATGTGGGCTACTCCTACAGCAATAATAATTCTCCGTTCTTTATGGGCATTCCCCGGCTGAGGTTTCCGGCCGACGCGCCCAGCCGCTCAACCCTTAAGCTGGAAGAGGCGTTTCACGTATTTATCCCCGCCGACGAGTGGGAGGAGCGCTTGGCCAGCGGCATGCGCGCGGTAGATCTGGGCGCATGCCCGGGCGGCTGGACCTATCAGCTGGTGCAGCGCAGCATGATGGTGGAAGCGGTCGATAACGGTACGATGGCGCAAAGCCTGATGGATACCGGGCAGGTGGCCCACCGTCGTGAAGACGGCTTTCGCTTTACGCCGACGCATGCGACGACTAACTACTGGGTGGTGTGCGACATGGTAGAGAAGCCTTGGCGGATTGCGATGCTGATGGCCGACTGGCTGATTAACGGCTGGTGTCGCGAGGCTATTTTCAACCTGAAACTGCCGATGAAAAAGCGCTATGAAGAAGTGAGCCACTGTCTGGAGGAGATAGACAAACGCCTGAAGGAGAATGGCATTAATGCTCAAATTCAGGCCAAGCAGCTTTATCACGACAGGGAAGAGGTGACGGTGCACGTTCGCCGAATTTGGAGCGCTATTCCTGGCCGTCGCGACGAACGCGAGCGCCGCTAAAGCGCAGATCCTGCAGGTTGCCCCGAAGCGGAACGTCCCGCTTTAGGGCGGCCAGTTCTCGGCAGAGAAACGCCTGCTCTTTTTGTTCCACCAGCTTGTTTCGCCACTTTTGCGGCACCTCTTCTATTCGTCGATAGGCTTCTTCAAGCGTGCCGAACTGATTGAGGATAGCCGCTGCGGCCTTAGGGCCGATGCCCATCACGCCTGGAATTTTACTGCTGCTGATGCCGGTAAGTCCCCAAAAATCCACGAGCTGAGCGGGGATGACGCCGAATTCCTGTTCTATAAAGGGGACGTCCAGCCAGCGCTTTTGAAAGTAGTCGCGTATGCGCAACGTCGGCGCCAGCAGTTGGCAATAGCCCTTATCCGTAGACACAATGGTGACCTGATGGCCCTGCTGGCTTATGCGATAGGCTAGCGCAGCGACGACGTCGTCCGCCTCATCTCCCTCTGAACGCCAACAGGCTACGCCGCTTTGAGTAAACGCTTCTTCAATCTGCTTTAATTCCTGACTGAGCGACTCGGGCATGGTGACTCTGCCCGACTTATAGTTTGGAGAAAGCCGGTGCCGCCAGCTCTGCTTTCTTTCCTCATCGTCGAAAACGGCGACCGCGTGCGTGGGGTTTGCGTGTTGAATGAGCTGTTCAAGAGCGCGAACGCAGGCGGGGACGCAGGGGGAGCCCTGAACGGCGTGAATGCGGCGTATCAGGTTTAAAGCGTCAACGATGAGTAGGTTAATGGGCACGGCGTTTTCCTTTTGGCCGCCAGCGACGCGCGTTGGCGGCAATTAACGACAGTCTTAGGTGCAGATTTCGTAGCAGGGCGTGTAGGCAGAGCCCGGTAGCTTCATGCGGTGCTGGGCAACGAAGCCCTGCAGCAGCGTGTCCATATGGCGCATCATCTGCGGATCGCCGTGGATCTTGTAGCGTCCGTACTGCTCAATAGCCTGAATGCCCACGTCCTTCACGTTGCCCGCGACGATGCCGGAAAACGCCCGGCGAAGCGCGGCGGCCAGCTGCTCCGGCGGTTGATTCGGATACAGGTTCAAGCCCGCCATATTTTCGTGCGTAGGCTCGAACGGGTGCTGTAAGTCAGGAGCGATTTTGAGCGACCAGTTGAAGCTGTAAGCGTCGCCGTTAGTCTTGCGGCACTCTTTAACCGCCGACATGCCGTGTTTCATTATGCGGGCGACTTCCTTCGGATCGTCGATGACGATGGTGTAGTGGTTGCGCGCTCGCTCGCCCAGCGTATTGAGAATAAAGTTGTCCAGCACGTGGAAATAGTCGGCGCTTTCCTTTGGCCCCGTCAGCACCAGCGGCAGAACCTGATCTTTGTTTTCCGGGTTCATCAGAATGCCGAGCAGATAGAGCAGCTCTTCCGCCGTACCCACGCCGCCGGGGAAAATGACGATACCGTGGGCGATGCGTACGAAGGCCTCAAGGCGCTTTTCGATATCCGGCATAATGATAAGTTCATTAACCAGCGGATTGGGCGGCTCTGCGGCGATGATGGACGGCTCCGTCATGCCGATAAAGCGGCTTTCTTTGTACCCTTGCTGCGCGTGGCCGACGGCGGCGCCCTTCATCGGCGCTTCCATCGCGCCCGGCCCGCAGCCGGTGCAGATGTTCATTTTACGCAGCCCGAGCTGGTTACCCACCTTGCGCGCGTAGAGATACTCGGTTTCGTTAATGGAGTGGCCGCCCCAGCAGACGACCATATTAGGTTCTTCACCTACGTGGAGCGACCGCGCGTTGCGCAGGATGGCGAACACCAGGTTGGTCAGGTGGACGCTGCTTTCAGGATCCAGACGATGATGCCTGTAGGCTTGGGTTATTTGCCCGTGGACAAACAGGATGTCGCGCAGTACGGCGAACAGGTTGGACTGTATTGAATGGATTAGCCGCCCGTCGACAAAGGCGTCCTCCGGCGGGTTGATAAGCTCAAGCTTGATGCCGCGCTCCCGGCGCAGGATGTTGATGTCAAACGTCTTATAGCGGTCAAGCAGCTCTTTGCTGTTGTCGGTTTTGCTTCCCGCGTTCAGCGCGGCCAGCGCGCAGTTGCGAAACAGGTGGTACAGGTTGCTGCTAGCGGTTTTCTTCAGCGTATCGACTTCAATTTGCGACAGCAGGTCCATAGAACCTAAAGGGGGGCTAATGTGCGTAATCAAACTTGTTTCCTTAACGTTTCTGCGGCTTCATTCAAGGACAGAAGCCTGATTCGTAATGCAAATCGTGACTTGATTGTGTCATCGGCAGCTTAAAGGTAATTCTTCGTTCTGCCCATGTCGGTAATGAGGTCGGGATTGTCCTGCTTCATGTTCTCAATGAGCTGATGGACCTTCTCCGGCGTCTCTTTCACTTGCTGAAACTCCACTTCGGTAATGCCGACGAGCTGGAGGAATTCCAAACGACCGTAAAGCGAGTCTCTAGGCGCGATCTCCGTATCCGGCACGACAAGCAGGGCGGTTATCTTCGACGGTTCGCCGATGTGGATAGACTCTCCGCTGCCACCGATATATTGATAAGGCTCAAAATAGCGCTTTGATGTAAAAGTATAGCGGGCAAGGTTGGAAAGCATGTTGAGCGCCCATTCGCACTCTCGCGCCTCTTTAGCGGGGAGCTTGATAGTCATTTCATAGCCCCACTTGCTGAACTCGCCGCCCAGCGCTTCTTCGTCGGCGTACAGCTGAGACATACCGTAAGTGACGATGTGTCTGTAGCCTTTGGGGGAAGCGAACAGGCTGTAGCCGTCAAGGTACTGGTCACCGCCGAACGTGGCTCTGCTGGTCATTTCCGTGCCGTAGTGGTCGGGGTTTTGTTCGCCATAGATTTGCGAAAAACCCAAATCGATTTCATCCCAGCCGGGAGCCCAGCTCTCGTCCTCTTCGACGTTTTTCCTGAACGTTGCCAGATCCATTCACTTTCTCCTTGAAGATTTCGCTTTCAGCCCGTTATTTATCAGAAAAGGCGCGGCCGTTTAGTTAAATAAAAGGTTACTTTACCCGCGTTATGGACACGGTTCACGTAAATAGTGTTCTTTTTACCCGCTTTTACACTAAGTTTCCGGCACGGCTTCCAATGATTTTTTTACTGCCTCGCCAGCCTTTGAACCGATGGCGTAAAGGGCCGATTGGTTCTGTACGGGTTGATGTCCAATCCTCCTCGTCGCGTATAGCGGGCGTATACGGTCAGTGCCTCCGGTCGGCAGTAGCGTTGGATATCGTGGAAAATGCGCTCGACGCACTGCTCGTGAAACTCATTGTGATGGCGAAATGAAACGACGTAGCGCAGCAGGGCTTCTCGGTCGATCTTTGGGCCGCGGTAGCTGATTTGTAGCGATCCCCAGTCCGGCTGGTGGGTGATTAAACAGTTGGACTTCAGCAGATGGCTGACCAGCGTTTCCTCTACGAGAGGAGTGCCGTACGCCGCTGCGTTCTCTAGCAGTCGATCGTTAAAATCATAGCTGTCGATAACGATGTCCTGTTCGTCAATACATTCACCGGCAAAGGCGCCAATAGGGGCGTTTTCCAGCTCTGCGAGCTTGAACAGGCGAATGTCGACGTCCCCCTGAGCGCAAAGGGATAAATCGCGACGCAGCGTGTGCTCAACGTCTTTCCAGCTGTCAAAGTGGGTTTGGTTAAAGCTGTTGAGATAAAGCTTAAAGCTTTTTGACTCGATCAGGTTCAGGCTGTTTGCGTCGATCCTGACTTCTCCAACGGCAACCTGAGGCACGCCGCTGGCGTTAAGCCAGGAGAGTTCATAAAGCGTCCAGATATCTGCGCCGGTAAAGGGAAGATTTTCAGGAAGAAGCCCGAGAGGCTCGCGGTTCAGGCTGCGGGGCACCGGCTGTAAAAGCGCGGCGTCATAGCGGTCGACGTAGCCGGTTTCCTTACCCAGCGTCAGACCTGACAGCGCCTGATGGTTCTCGTAATTGTGAGACATGCTCTTTCTCCTGCGGCTGAACTTTCAGGTTGATTAGGTATAATGAATCAATATTCTTCTCCTAGTGTAACGCAATCTTTAGGAAAATCATGACAGTTCAGGCCGCATTATCCCAGTTTACCTCCGACTTCGTTTCTCTCTGGCAGCGGAAACGTGGGCATGAGCCCGCCAGCGGCGAGCTCTACGGCGTACCGTCCCCCTGTATTGTTGCGACAAGGGATGAACAGGTTCTTTGGCTGCCGCAGCCCTTTGGCGACGTGGCCTCTTTGGCTAACGTAGAGCGTGCGCTGGATATTTCGCTAAGGGATGAGGCCAGCGCCTATTTCACCTGTCAGCTTGCCGGCGATATGGCGGCAAGATTTGGCGAGCTTGAGCTTTGTCTGATTCAGGTATGGAGCGAAGAGGACTTTATTCGCCTGCAGGAAAACCTGATAGGCCATCTGGTTACTCAACGCAGGCTGAAGCTGTCGCCAACGCTGTTTATCGCGACTACACATTCCGAGATGGACATGGTGTCTCTTTGTAATCTTACCGGCGAAGTGATTTTAGAGCACTTTGGCACGCAAAAGCGGGAAACGCTGGCGGAGTCGCTTGAGGCATTTTTACTGCATCTGACGCCGATAGTAGCGGAAAATTGAGGCGCGTTTTTCACACCTATTAAAGCATGACGGGCGTTAGTAGATTAAATGGGGGATGGTCGTCTTACAAAAATGACACGTTGCTTGTGAGATATATCCTACAAACCCTGTGAGACATTTCATTCATTACTATACGAACGTTTTTATATAATTACTTATTTATCAATTTATTGACGTCTATTTTTGCCCGTTTTTTTGCTTTTTCCTCAAAGTCAGGCTTTGTGAGTATATTGTGAGACTGGGGAAATTAGGCGATTCTATGTTCATCGAAAGGAAGCTTGGAAATTCGGGAATGCATCAGGACGATGCGGGCTTTAGGATAAAGCAGAACGGACACATAAGGAAGCTTCAGGACAGCCGTCAGGATGATGGCGGGACAGTTTAAGGAAGAAACCCGGGACACCTCCAGGACGGAGAACGAATACTTACCGGAGCGTAAGGGGTCAGGACGACAGGCTAAGGAAGCGCATCAGGATGATGCAAAGGCCGCTCGGGATTGAGCAGCCGTTCGAAGGAGTGTCGGTCAGGAAGGCCACAGGGAAAAGTTTTCAAGGACTGAACAGGGAAGTACGCGGGTAGCCGGATTGCTATAAAACGAATCAGGAAAGTTAAGGATCGTCATCAGGATGATGACGGGACAGTTTAAGGAAGAAATCCAGGACACCTCCAGGACGGAGAACGAATACTTACCGGAGCGTAAGGGGTCAGGACGACAATCAGGGAAAGGCATCTGGATGATGCAAAAGCCGCTCGGGATTGAGCAGGCGCTTCAAAGGAACGTCGGTCGGGAAGACCAGAAGGAAAAGTTTTCAAGGATTGAACAGGGAAGTAAAGCGAGTAGCCGGATTGCTATAAAACGAACTAAGCCCACTGTGTATACAGTGGGCTTTTTTTATGCCTTTTTAGCCGTAATGTCATCCATGGTATGATGGCGCTTTCGGGTTCTGGCCGTCGCTTTGGCCATGAGCGATGACCGTTTTTTGATAAGAGAACGCAATGAGTTTAGAAAAGCAGATATGGCAGTTGCTGTCCGACGTAGAGCTTTTTATGCATGCAAACGGGCTATGGTCTGAGCTGCCGCCCGCGCTGGAAGCCTTTGACAGCCAAGAGCCCTTTTGCATTGACACGATGTCGCCACAGGAGTGGCTACAGTGGGTTTTTATACCCCGCATGGGCGCTCTTTTGGAGAGCCATCGCCCTTTACCGACGCGCATCGCCATCACGCCCTACTATGAAGAAGCCTTTAGCGAGCGTCAGGATGAGCTTCGGCCCCTGCTGGAGGCATTAGCCAAAATTGACGGCGCGCTAAGCGCAGGCGGCGCCTAAATGTTGGATATTCTCTATCAGGATGAGCATCTGGTGGCGGTAAATAAGCCATCGGGATGGCTGGTGCACAGAAGCTGGTTGGACAGGAATGAGAAAGTCGTCGTGATGCAGACCGTTCGCGACCAGATTGGCCAACACGTGTTTACCGTACACCGCCTAGACAGGCCGACGTCGGGCGTGCTGCTGATGGCGCTCTCAAGCGACGTCGCCCGCATGATGGCGCAGCAGTTTGAGCGTCATCAGGTGCACAAGGTTTATCACGCCGTTGTGCGCGGCTACGTGGAGGGGAGCGGTAAGATAGACTATGCGTTAGTCGAACAGTTGGACAAGATCGCCGATAAGTTTGCCGATCGCAATAAAGACGCGCAGGACGCCGTCAGCCACTATCGCGGTTTGGCGACAATAGAAGTCCCCGTTGCCGTCGGCCCTTACCAAACGGCGCGATACAGCCTGGTAGAACTTCGCCCGGAAACGGGGCGCAAGCACCAGCTGCGTCGCCACATGAGTCATTTATCCCATCCGATCGTCGGCGATAGCTCTTACGGCGATCTTCGCCACAATCGAGCTGTCGCTGCTCACTTTAACTGCCCGCGCCTGATGCTGCACGCCAGCCACCTTGCGTTAACGCATCCGGTTACGGGGCAGCCTTTACTGATTTCTGCACCGTGGGATTTACCTTGGCAGGGCGTAATGAACGCTTTTAGCTGGCCGGAGGAATGCCCTGAAGCTCATGGGGTTGAATTTGCCTTCCCGATGAATCAGGATAATCCCATCGATTAACGGACGATAAAATAAGAGAGTGCGCGATGGCAAAGATAGGCATTTTTGTTGGGACGGTGTACGGCAACGCCCAGATGGTGGCGGAAAAAGCGCAGGCGCTGCTGCAAGAAGCCGGGCACGACGCGACGGTGTTCGATGAAGGGACGCTCGAAGAGTGGCAGGCCTACGAGCGAGACGTCGTTTTAGTCGTGACGTCGACCACCGGGCAAGGGGATTTGCCGGATAGCATAGAACCGCTGTTTTACGATATTAAAGACAGCCTAGGGCATCAGCCGTCGCTGCGCTACGGCGTGATTGCGTTAGGCGACAGCAACTATGAAAACTTCAGCGGCGCCGGCAAGAAGTTCGACGCTCTGTTGCAGGATCAGGAGGCGAAGCGGGTGGGAGAAGTGCTGATTATCGACAGCAGCGAAATTTCCGAACCTGAAGAATTTGCCGAACCGTGGATCCGCAGTTGGGCAGCGCTTATCAACGGCTAAAGCTTGCCTCCTTCGTTTTAAAAGCCCGCGTCTAAAAAGCGCGGGTTTTTCATTTCTCCCGTTTTCCATTCGTAACGTAATGAAATTTCATTCCATTTTCATCGCAAGATGAGAAGTCGCTCACTCTTTAAAAATAATTTCAATATGTAACATATTATTTCATTACGGCCGGTAGTATGTTGGCGACGGTAAAGAAAATTCGGTGCAACACGTTGATAATGTGTTGTTCTTCTATGATTTCAGCGTATCCGCAGAGCGATGGGCTTTCAGGAGAATAGCGATGAAAAAAAAGGGGAGTTCGTTTTTTTGGGCCGGGATTGCCGTCGGCGCCGTTTCTTTTTCAACCGCCCAGGCGCAGGAAAGGCCTAGCCCTTTGCTCGGTGCGCCGGTAAATACGGCGATCTCCGGTGCACAGGTGTTGCCTGACGGTATGCTGCTGACGGCGGTAAACGCCTCTTTTCGAGATAAGACTCACCAGGTTGAGGGAAAGGGCAATCCTGACGTCTTCTCTCAGATTTGGCTACTCAAAGTGCGCTATGGGCTTACCGATCGTTTAGAAATCAGCACCGTGGGTTCCTACGTCAACAACCGCCGGGACGGCATGAGCCCGGAGTACATCGAAGGGATGGGCGATCAGTCGCTCGGATTCAGCTACGCTTTGCTAAGCCAGAGACAGGGAGATCCGTTCTGGCTTACCTTCGGCGCGGCCGCGCTGTTGCCTACCGGGCAGAGCGGCGATAACCACCTGCCGGGCAACGAGGCCTGGGGCGGCCGGGCTTCCATACACCTGACAAAGCTTTTTACGCCTCAGTGGAAAGGGGATATGGACTTCGTCATGCAGGGGCCGTTCGAGCGAGGCAATCAGAACGTCAAGCGCGGCAACGAGTATCAGTGGAACATGCAGCTGCGCTATATGTTCGTCGACCCGCAGGTTGACGTCGGCATTGAAAGCGCGTTTTCAAAAACCGAGTCCGGCGATAGGCGGGTGGGTTCCCGCACGTTTAATAACCATGCAGGGACGACGGAGTGGGTGATTGGCCCTTCGGCTAACGTGGCGATTGACCCGCTGAACATGTGGATTGGGGCCGGCGCGTTTTTCCCCGTTTTACAGGACGCTGACGGCCCGGCCAAGATGGAAGAGGTGCGCTGGGAGTTTAAGATAGGAAAAACTTGGTAGTCAGAAAGCAGATGCCTTTCAGGCCGCCGCTGGCCTGAAAGGAAAATGGCAAAGTGCGCCTATTTTGTTTTTGAGGTCAGTTTTTCCAGGTCGGCTTCAATTTCCGCGATCTTATGGGTCACGACCTGTTCCAAATGGCGAAGGTCAGACAAAATCTTCTGCTTCAGATCGATTTCCACCTGTTCGCCTTTGCAGATACCGTCGAGTTCCTCTATGAGGTAGCGAAGGTTTGGGCTTATCTCGTGCACCTCTTTGTAGGACTTTTCCGCGCCCGGATTGGCAAGGATCGTCTTTCTCTGGCGGGGAAACTTGAACTTGACGCTTTTAGCGAAAAACTCTCCCTTTTCTTTACGAAAGTAGATCTTAAGGATGTCGTTGCTCGCTTCCTGGCGCAGGCTGTAGCGATCGATCTGTTTAGGATTGCTGATTCCAAGGCTAACGAGATTATCGTACATAAAAAGTACCTTCCTGATTTGTATTATGCCGATGGGCCACCGCCTATTATTATAGCAAGGGCAAACGTCCGCAGTTTATGGCTTGTCTGAAAACGGGCTGAAAAAGTTCAGTTCGTGAAGGGTGTAACGTTATGGGAGAAAAGGAGTGTCTTTTCAATATGAAACATGGGCTAACCTTCTGACCAACCTGCTTAGGGGAAAAGGCCTTCGTTTTGCCGAAGGACTGAATGAAGAGGAAGCGGGGGCGGTTGAGCGCCTTTTTAACTTCCGCTTTCCTCCCGATCTTAAAGCGCTGTTGCAAAACGCGCTGCCGATATCGGAGGGGTTTGTCGACTGGCGAGAGGGGCTACATTCGTCACGCGCGCAGCGCCGCCTCTTTGGGCGAATGAAGGCACCTTTAGAGGGATTCCTGTTTGACGTAGAAAACAACGGCTTTTGGTTTGACGGTTGGGGAGATGAACCCTCCACCTCTTCTGAACGCAGGGCGTGCGTTGAGCGCGCTTTTGCTGACTACCCGACGATGATCCCCGTCTATTCCCATCGCTATCTTCCCGATTCGCCCTGCGAGACAGGGAACCCGGTATTTTCCATCCATCAGACCGACATTATCTATTACGGCTATGACCTGGCGTCTTACCTTGCGGCAGAGTTTGGTCTCCCGCTGCCGAAGTTTTTTCATACGCCGGAAGAGCCAAAGGCGATTGCGTTTTGGGGAGACATTACGTCGTAGGGGGATGGAATTAAGCGTATTTCTGAAGTGAAGGTAATGTGAAGTGAAGCAATAATGCGGTGTTCGGTATCCAGATTTTGGAAGAAATAGAGATCGGTGATTACTCTTGGTATTACTTATTTTATCATCAATAAATTGATGATATTGATCTGAGGATGACATAGAACGTTACAACTTCATATTCCCCTCACTTATCGAAATTATACTTGTAGCTATCTGAAGGAGATAAAGAAAACTACGGTATTTTTCTTATGGCACTTAATAAAGCGGCTGGCGTTTTCTTTAGTTTGAGTATTGAAGGGAAATAGAAGAATGAGTAGAAAAACAAAGGCCGTATTATTTTCATTTTTTTTCTTTGTGGCATTTATTGAGTGTGGGATGAGGTTAACTATCTGGTGGTCAGCTAATGAACTCACTCATAATGCTGAAAAATATAAAATTGAAGTGATAGTATATGATATAGTCGAATATAGTTACGTATGTCCTGCGCACTCAGAAGAAAGCTACCTTAGCGTTTCATATACGTTATGGCTTGTGAAAGATGTTTTTTGGGTTAATATGATGTGTCAAATAAGAGGACCGCATATTGATATAAGCGTGTGGACTAAAGAAAGCTCTAGAGAACATGATAAAAGAGATTTTATTAATTATTACTGGAGCTTTAAACAATGGAGCTTCATAGACTCAGAACGTGAACAGCAAATGAAATTTATAGTGAAAAAATTCAATGAAGAAATGATAAAGGAATATAAGAAAAAAACCTCAGAAAAATGATTTCAAAAGCTTGGTAGAAAGTATAACAGAACAGCAGTAATTTAATTGCTATCGAAGTTGGCACAATCTTCGCGCTTACGGCGTTATTGTGTCATATTAAACTATTAGTTGAAATAAACCAGATCTCCCGGCCGAAAACGGCCGGAACATCGTGAATGCCAGCGAGTGGCAATAAGGTCAGAAGGGATTAATCAATGGTGCGCAGCAGCTCATTGATGCCGACTTTGCCGCGGGTTTTGGCGTCGACCTTCTTGACGATGACGGCGCAGTACAGGCTGTACTTTCCGTCTTTGGACGGCAGGTTGCCGGAGACGACGACGGAGCCCGCAGGGACGCGGCCATAGTGAACTTCACCGGTTTCGCGGTCATAAATGCGGGTGCTTTGACCGATGTAAACGCCCATGGAAATCACCGAACCTTCTTCCACGATCACGCCTTCGACCACTTCAGAGCGTGCGCCGATAAAGCAGTTGTCTTCGATGATGGTCGGATTGGCCTGTAACGGTTCCAGCACGCCGCCGATGCCGACGCCGCCGGACAGGTGAACGTTCTTACCGATTTGCGCGCATGAGCCCACGGTGGCCCAGGTGTCGACCATCGTGCCTTCATCAACGTAAGCGCCGATGTTGACGTAAGAGGGCATCAGCACGGTGTTGCGGGCGATAAAGGCGCCCTGGCGCACGCTGGCGGGAGGAACGACGCGAAAGCCTTCACGTTGGAAACGAGCCGCGTCGTAGTCGGCGAACTTCATCGGCACTTTGTCGTAGTAGCGGCTTTCTGCGCCGTCCATAACGACGTTGTCGTTAATGCGAAACGAGAGCAGAACGGCCTTTTTCAGCCACTGATGGGTGACCCACTGGCCGTTAATCTTCTCGGCAACGCGAAGCTCGCCGCTGTCGAGCTTGGCAATAGTGGCGCTGACGGCTTCGCGAAGCACGGTGTCCGCGGAGGTAGGAGTGATGTCTGCGCGGCGCTCAAAGGCGCTTTCAATCACGGCTTGTAACTGTTGCATCTTATTTCCTGATGTCGTGTGTTTAAAAGAGATATCCCGATCTTAGCCGGGCCCATATTTATCCTTTGGACTCAGGGTTTCTGTCAACCTTTGTTTCAAAACTTCGCACATTTCGGCAGGCAGAGCGGCCCGCTCGGCGTTGGTAAGAATAAAGAGGTCTTCTACCCGCTCGCCGATAGTCGAGATGCGCGCGCTGTGCAAAGAAAGCCCCAGATCGGCAAAAACCTCGCCCACGCGCGCCAGCAGGCCGGGGCGATCCAGCGCCGTCAGCTCCATATAGGTTCGGCGATCGCTGTGGCCGTGCAGGAAGTTGACGTGAGTCGGCACGTTAAAGTGGCGCAGCTTTGACGACAGCGGCCGGGGCTTAGGGCGCTCGTAAACCGGCTGGACCAGCGCTCTTTCAAGCCCTTCGCGAATTTCACGGTGGCGATCGGGGGACAGCGGGCTGCCGTCGGGCTCCAGTACGATAAAGCTGTCCATCGCCATTCGGTCGCGGTTAGTGAAAATCTGCGCGTCGTGAATGTTGAGGTTTCGCCTGTCCAGCTCGCCTGCCGCGGTGGCAAACAGATAGGGGCGATCGGAACTGTAGATAAAAATCTCCGTCCCGCCCCGATTGGGCAGCGGGCTTATCAGCACCAGCGGCTTGTCCTCTTTATGTTCCACCAGATGTCGGGCGTGCCAGGCCAGCTGTAGCGGAGAGTGGCGCAGGAAGTAGTCGGCCCGGCAGCGGTTCCACAGCGGGTGCAGCACCGTTTCGTCGATATTTTCTCTACGCAGCAGGGCCAGCGCCTGCGCCTTGTTGTGGCGAACCCGTTCGCGAAGATCCGGCCGGTAGTGCATGCCGCGCTTGAGCTGCCTTTCGGTGGCGAAATAAAGCTCGCGCAGCAGGCTCTGCTTCCAGCTGTTCCACAGCGGTTCGTTGGTGGCGCAGATATCGGCGACGGTCAGACAGATAAGGTAGTGCAGCCGAGTTTCGCTCTTCACTTCGGCAGCGAACTGCTGGATAACTTCCGGATCCTGAATATCGCGCCTTTGCGCGGTGACCGACATCAAAAGGTGCTGTTTGACCAGCCAGCTTACCAGCGCGGCTTCATTGGCGTTAAGGTCGTGCAGCAGGGCGAAGTCTCTGGCGTCTTCTGCGCCAAGCTCGGAGTGGTCGCCGCCGCGCCCTTTGGCGATGTCGTGGAACAGGGCGGCCATTAGCAGCAGCGACTGTTTTGGCAGCTTAGGGTATAGCTCTACGCACAGCGGGTGCGCTTGGCGGGTTTGCTCATCGGCGAAGCTTTCAAGCTTGAGCAGTACGCGAATAGTGTGTTCATCGACGGTATAGACGTGGAACAGATCGAACTGCATTTGGCCGACGATGTTGCCCCATTCCGGCATGTAGGCCGCCAGCACGCTGTGGCGGTGCATCGGCACGATGGCGCGCTTAACCGCGCCGGGGTGGCGTAAAATGGCCATAAACAGCTGGCGCGCCTGCGGCAGCTGGCACAGCGGCTGTTTCAGGTGGCGGCGGGCGTAGCGCAGGTGACGCAGAGTGGTGGAGTAGATGCCCTTGATGTCGGCATTGGTCGCCAGTCGATAAAACAGGTCGATGATGGTTTCCGGTTGTTCGATAAACAGGTTGGGATCTCGGAGATCGATAAGCTGGCCGCGCAGCTGGAAGCGCTCGTCTAAAATCTGCGGCTTGTCCATCGGCGACAGCGCCAGAATGGCCTCGTCGAACAGCTGAAGCAGCATATGGTTGAGTTCGGTGACGCGACGGGTGACGCGGAAATAGTCCTTCATCATCCGCTCGATGGGCTGATTGCCCTCGCCCCGGTAGCCTAAAAGCGTAGCGACGCTGAGCTGGCGGTCAAACAGCAGGCGGTTATCGTAGCGGGAAAGCGTCAGGTGCAGCGCAAAGCGAATGCGCCACAGGAAGGTCTGGCACTCATCGAGCTCGGCGCACTCCGCCGGCGTCAAAAAGCCGAAGCTGACCATTTCATCAAGCGACGTGGCGCCAAAGTGGCGGCGGGCGACCCACAGCAGAGTGTGAATATCGCGCAGGCCGCCGGGGCCGGCTTTAATGTCCGGCTCAAGGTTGTAGCTGGTGCCGTGATAGCGACGATGCCGCTCTTCCTGCTCCTCGCACTTGGCGTGAAAGAAGGTCTCTGAGGGCCAGATTTCCTGGCTGAAAACGTGCTTTTGCAGCGTTAAAAACAGCGCCACGTCGCCGCAGATAAGTCGGGACTCAATCAGGTTGGTGGCGACCGTCAGGTCGGCTATGCACTCCTCCAGACACTGGGAAAGGCTTCTTACGCTGTGCCCGACTTCAAGCTTCAGGTCCCACAGCAGGGTAATGATTTCGCCGACTTTTTGAGACTGTTCTTCGTTTAGCGGCTCGCTGCTCAAAACCAGAATGTCGACGTCCGACAGCGGGTGGAGCTCCCCCCGCCCGTATCCGCCAACGGCGATCAGCGCCAGACCGCTGCGGTTGGCAAAGCCTTTGGACGCGGGAGAGATAAAACCGTGCGCCAGCCACAGCCGCTGGAGCAGGTGGTCTAGGTAGTCCGAACGCGCCTTGAGCAGTTCCTCAACCGCACACTCCGCTTCAAACGTCTGGCGTAGCCAAAGCTGAAAGTCGTCAAGCGCTCGCCGAAGAAAGGGGAGGTTGAGCTCATCCTGGCTAAAGCAGGAGGGATCGCAGGGCTTTTTGGGCACAGAACGTTCGGACATAGCGGCGGTTACCTTTGGGCCAAAAGTAAAACGGCAAAGTGCTCTTAAGCTACCTGCAAATGAGGGAAATCGCCAGATGGATAAAAGGGTAAAGGAGAAACGTACTAGGGGGACTGGCGGCCTTTGCCGATATTTTTCTTGTTACCGCCAGCCTTGATTAATTACACTGGCAATTATTTTTCATCTGAATAGATTAAGTTATCGTGTTGATAAACAATAGAGCAGGCGCCGCGCCGCTTGTCTTGATCGCTCTTTTGCTGTCTTTTGACTTTTCCCAGAGTTCATTGGCCGTTCGCGCCGTGGGATATGGCGCAGTGCCGCTATATATGATTTTTGCGTTGGTATTCTTTATTCCATTGGTACTGATAATGACTGAAATAGGCGTAGATCTTCGTCGCCAAGGCGGCGGAATTTACGCTTGGATGAGTCGCTATCTCGGGGCCAGGCTGGCGTTTGTCGGCTTATTCGTCTGGTATTTATCCTGCATCATCGTAATGGGGAACTATGTTTCTTACGTGGTGTACGATCTGTCGTTCTTTATTTGCGGTGGCGATCCCTCTTCGCTATACCAGTTCGATACCTGGCTGCTAGGCAGTTTAACGACTATTGTTGCGGCAATGGCGACCGCTATCGCCATTAAATGGCACAGCCGTTTATCTGTCATTATCACGGTAGGCGCAGCGGCGCTCATTGGTTTTATATTGATGCTGCTGTTAGCCTGTTTGCCTTCATTTTTTTTAGCCAATGCCCCGGCGATTGACGCTCCAACCGTTCAGGCAAGCTATTTTCCCTTTGAGCTGAGTTCCAGGCTTGACGCAGAGCGTAAAAAAGAACTCTCCGCTCAGCTGGTGGCGCAGATTGTTTTTGCCTATTGCTGTATTAGCGCGGCGGGCGGATTAGCCAATAGTGCTAAAAACGTGGGCAACAGGTTTAAGAAAAAGCTGACGCTGGCGGTCGTTGCGATTGTTGCCGGTTACGCAGCAAGCGTATTGATATGGAACACCCAGCCCATAGCCGACAGATATTGGGTTGCGAGTATTTTTGAGTTAACGAAAGATCTGGGCGTCTCATGGGCTAAGGTCCTGCATCTATCCTCCGACACCGCTGCGGCCATAGGTGACGGATTGCTGCGTATTTCAGAGCTTCTCCTGTTTCTGGCCGCGACGGCGGCGTTATCAATCTTGATTCATGCGCCTCTGAGGCTGTTGATGAGGGGCGTTCAGGAAACCTCTAAGTCAACAAACACGGCGGGAGTATCGGCGAAAGCGATGTGGGTACAGTGCCTGTTGGTGTTAGTTGTGATGAACGCATCGCGAGAGCAGCATCACTATCTGATTGATACGCTGACTCAGGTTTCTATGGCCTTGCCCTGCATCCTTCTGGCCGTCGCGTTCTATTTATTTAAAACGAAGCCTCATTTCGAGAGTGGCTCCATCATACCCAAAAATCGCCTGTCGGCGTTTTTAGTCAGTGGCGCAGTGGTTGGGGCGATTATTCTTTCCAACGTTAGCGCCATTATGGCGCCGGGTGTTTATATGGGGGAATTTGAGCGAGCGGAGTGGGCGCTGTATGGAGGCGCAATCGCCGTGCTGGCAGGGTTGGCCGCTTATGAAATCTACCGTCGCAGGATAAATAAAGAAAAGACGCCGGAAGCCTAAGCTCCCGGCGCATAGCGAGAATTACTCGGCGGGCGTCAGAATCGCCTCAATGGTGTCGTCTTTGCGCAGGGTGAGGATTTCACAGCCGTCGTCGGTAACGGCGATCATGTGTTCATACTGCGCGGAGAGGCTGCGATCTTTGGTTTTTACCGTCCAGCCGTCCTTCATGGTGCGGATGTGGTAGTCGCCGGCGTTGACCATCGGCTCGATGGTGAAGGTCATGCCCTTTTGCAGCACCACGCCGCCGTCGTCTGCGTCATAGTGCAGCACCTGCGGCTCTTCGTGGAAGCCTTCGCCGATGCCGTGGCCGCAGTATTCGCGAACGACCGAAAAGCCCTGTGACTCAACATATTTTTGAATCGCCTTGCCCAGCGTGCGCAGGCGAATGCCTGGCTTCACCATCCTCAGCGCCAGATAGAGGCTTTCCTGCGTTACTTTGCACAGGCGATCGCCCAGGATGGTCGGTTGGCCGACGGTATACATTTTGGACGTATCGCCGTGGAAGCCGTCCTTAATGACGGTCACGTCGATGTTGACGATATCGCCGTCCTTTAGCTTTTTGTCATCGCTGGGGATGCCGTGACAAACCACCTCGTTGATGGAGATACAAACCGACTTGGGAAAGCCGTGATATCCCAGACAGGCGGAAATCGCCTGCTGCGTATTGGTGATGTAGTCGTGGCAAATTCTGTCCAGCTCGCCGGTTGTGACGCCGGGCTTTACAAAAGGCTCGATCATTTCCAGCACTTCGGCGGCCAGGCGGCCGGCTACGCGCATTTTTGCGATGTCTTCGGGAGTTTTTATTGATATAGCCATAAAGCAGAGTCCATGTTGAATCGCCGCGAATATACCCGTCATACTTCAAGGGGTATTGACAACGATTATCAATACAAGATCCCGCTATGGTATCAGCCCTGCGAAAGAGAGCCAAATTTATTGCCGGGAACGCTTCAAATTTATCGACCGCTTGCATTGTAAAAATGTCGACCTTTTTCCACAAATAAGATTGACGAAAGCGTTTTGTCTGGTAAATTAAGAAGGTTTGTGCGCAGGTTATAATGCCCTTGAGGGCTTAACCTAAAAACGTATACAAACGCCACTTAACGAAAAAGAAAAGGTTAAGACGACGGATGAAGATACACATAGACAAAGCGGTTGATATCAACCCCTAATCATATGCCTACGGGCCGTTGATTAGGGGTTTTTTTTCGTCTGGACTTCAACAACAGGGGAGCAGAAAAAAGAATGCGAGGCCAACATATACTGGGGTTGGAACACATGTCGCCCGCCGACATCGAACGCGTGCTGACCACCGCGGAAGAAATGAAAAAAATGGTGGGCCGTCAAAAAAACAAGAAACTTTCCGTTTTGCGCGGAAAAGCAATCGTTAACGTCTTCTTTGAAAACAGCACCCGCACCCGTTCATCCTTCGAGCTGGCGGGGAAATACCTGGGAGCGGACGTCATTAACATCGCAGCGTCGACGTCGAGCGTGGCTAAGGGAGAGAGCCTGCGCGATACGCTGTTGACGGTACAGGCGATGGGCATAGACGCCATCGTAATGCGCCACAGCGCTGAAGGCGCAGCGCAGTATGCGACCCGCTACGTGAAGGCGGTGGTGATTAATGCCGGAGACGGCGCTCACGAACACCCAACGCAGGGGCTGCTGGACCTGCTGACTATTCGCCAGCATCACGGCGAGATTGCGGGCAAAAAGGTGGCTATCATCGGCGACATTCTGCACAGCCGGGTGGCTCGTTCCAACGTCTGGGGATTATTGAAAATGGGGGCGGAAGTGCACCTCGGCGGCCCGAAGACGCTTATTCCCAAAGAGATGGTCGATATGGGGGTGACTATCCACCATCGGGTTGAGGACGCCATTGCCGACGCCGACGTAGTGAACGTGTTGCGCATTCAGCTTGAGCGCCAGAAGCGGGGGCTGTTCCCTACGCCTCGCGAATACGCCCGCATCTTCGGCATCAACGACGAACGCCTGAAGCTTGCAAAAAAGAACGTTCTGGTGATGCACCCTGGCCCGATGAACCGCGGGTTGGAAATCTCGCCCGACGTCGCCTACGGCCGCTTTTCCGCCATTGAAGAGCAGGTCAATAACGGGGTGGCGGTCAGAATGGCGGTACTGTCTTTAACTTTAGCCGATGAGGAATGCGCGTAATGTCACAGTGGTTAATTCAAAACGGTCACCTGATCGATCCGGCAAACGGTTTGGACGGCGCGTTTGACGTTCGCGTTGTGAACGGCTCCGTTGCGCAGGTCGGCAAGGGGTTAAAGCCCGAGGCGGGAGACGAGCTTATCAATGCTGCGGGGCTTATCGTAAGCCCAGGGTTTATTGACATCCACTGCCACCTACGCGAGCCCGGTCAGGAGGCGAAAGAAGACCTGCTGACCGGTACGGCGTCAGCTGCCGCCGGCGGCTATACCACGATTTTGACCATGGCCAATACGCGTCCGGTTATCGATCAGGCCATTATCGTCGAGGGCATGAAAAATAAAATTCGCCGCGACGCGCTGGTGCGGGTCGAGATTACCGGCGCAGTGACTAAGGGGCTGGAAGGCAAAGAGCTGGCCGAGATTGGCGACATGGCGCAGGCCGGCGTGCGGGCGCTCTCCGACGACGGCTACTACGTGGACGACGGCCGCCTGATGCGCGCCGCGCTGGAGTACGCCAGCATGTTCGACCTGCCGGTCATTTCCCACTCGGAAGACTGCTGCCTGGTAGCGGACGGCGTTATGCACGAAGGCTGCGTATCGGCCAAGCTGGGCCTGAAAGGGCGCCCGGCCGAGGCGGAAAACATTGCCGTCTCCCGCGAGCTGATGCTGGCGGAAATGACCGGCGGCCATATCCACATCGCTCACGTCAGCAGTAAAGGCGCGGTAGAGCTGATTCGCGCCGCCAAGGCCAAGGGCATCAAGGTGACCGCCGAAGTGACGCCGCACCACCTGTGCCTGGTGGACAAGAGCATCGAATCGTTCGACTCGGCGTTTAAGGTCAATCCGCCGCTTCGTACCAACGAGCACATCGAAGCGCTGTTGGAAGGGCTGAAGGACGGCACGCTGGACGCCATCGCCACCGATCATGCGCCCCACGCGTACGAAGAAAAGGACTGTGAGTTTAACGAGGCGCCCTGCGGCTTTGCCGGCTTTGAAACGGCGTTCAGCGTACTGCACAGCCGTTTTGTCGAGACCGGGCAGTGGAGCGTGCAGGATCTTATCGCCAAGATGACGTCAGGCCCGGCGGCGGCGTTTGACTGGAAAGACAGGGGACACTTAAGCGTCGGCGGCCTGGCGGATCTGGTGCTTATCGACCCGAAGGCTAAATGGGTTGTCGACCCCGACGCGCTGCTGACGCGCGGAAAGTCCTGCCCGTTCAGCGGCATGCACATGACCGGCAAAGTGGTGAGAACCATGGTCAACGGCCGCTGGGTTTATCAGGATGGGGAAATCCTGCGGGAGTGCTAAACTTTCGTTAACGACCGCGGCGTGAACACAGGGCGCGCCGCGGGGCGTTTTTCCGCTATTCGCCCGCCAACGTGCATCAGGCTGTGTCCCGCAATTGTACGCGGATGGCGCTGGAGGTCATTTTTACGCAGAGCAAGGCGCGAGGGGCGAGGTTTGGTGGGCCCAAATAAGCCGCGAGTAACGCAGCGCTGCGTAAAAAGGACCCCAGCCCTTCGGGACGCGTGCCAAAAGGGCGTTCTCTGCGTTGTCGCACTTGAGCATAGGCCCACTATGCTCTTCGCGCTCCGCCTTGATAACGCCCTTTTGGCTCAGCGTCGCCACCACGTACAATTGCGGGACACAGCCTAAGAATAAGTAGTGGCGTTTAGTGGTGCTTTTATGGTATAAAGCGCGCCGGAAATCCGTCTTGTTTTTTATGAAATGCAGTACGGTATTTTCATTCACTTTTACTTAACGTTATAACACACACGTATCGGCACATGCGGCGGGGTGCCTTGAAGCGTTATTCGCTCCAGGGTCGGCGTTATGGGATGCGTGGAGGCATAACCCCAAACTTTACTATAGAGGTAATAATGGCAACTGTATCTATGCGCGACATGCTCAAGGCTGGCGTACACTTTGGTCACCAGACCCGTTACTGGAACCCGAAAATGAAGCCGTTCATCTTCGGTGCTCGTAACAAAGTGCATATCATCAACCTTGAAAAAACCGTACCGATGTTCAACGAAGCTTTGGCTGAGTTAAACAAGATCGCTTCCCACAAGGGCAAGATCCTGTTTGTTGGTACCAAGCGCGCAGCGTGTGAGCCAGTAAAAGAAGCCGCTAAAAGCTGCAACCAATTCTACGTTAACCACCGTTGGTTAGGTGGCATGCTGACTAACTGGAAAACCGTTCGTCAGTCAATCAAGCGTTTAAAAGAATTAGAAGTTCAGGCACAGGACGGTACGTTCGACAAGCTGACCAAGAAAGAGGCGCTGATGCGCACTCGCGAAATGGACAAGCTGGAGAACAGCCTGGGTGGTATCAAAGAGATGGGCGGCCTGCCTGATGCGATTTTCGTCATCGACGCCGACCACGAGCACATCGCTATCAAAGAAGCAAACAACCTGGGTATCCCGGTATTTGCGGTAGTTGATACCAACTCCGATCCGGACGGCGTTGACTTCGTTATCCCTGGTAACGACGATGCTATCCGCGCAGTACAGCTGTACCTTGGCGCTGTTGCAGAAACCGTTCGTGAAGCTCGTTCAGCTCAGGGCGTTCAGGCCGTAGAAGAAAGCTTCATCGAAGCGGAGTAATAAGGCGTGCTCCGTAGAGAGCCCTTATTAACCAGGTATTAATTATGTTGGTTAGGGGGCCTGAATAGGCCCCCTATTTGCTTGTAGATAACTTGTTTATTACAAAACGTCCGACAAAGAATAACCGAGGATTAAAGAGAATGGCTGAAATTACTGCAGCTCTAGTAAAAGAACTTCGCGACCGTACCGGCGCCGGTATGATGGAATGTAAAAAAGCGCTGGTTGAAGCTAACGGCGACATCGAGCTGGCTATCGACAACATGCGTAAGTCTGGTCAGGCGAAAGCGGCTAAGAAAGCCGGTCGCGTGGCCGCTGAAGGCGTTATCCTGACCAAAATCGCAGCCGACGGTAAGCGCGGCGTGATTCTGGAAGCTAACTGCGAAACCGACTTCGTTGCTAAAGACGCTGGCTTCCTGGCCTTTGCAAACGGTGCTATCGACGCTGCGCTGGCTGAAAACATCACCGATGTTGAAGCGCTGAAAGCCAAGTTTGAAGAAACCCGCACCGCGCTGGTGGCGAAGATTGGTGAAAACATCAATATCCGTCGCGTCGTCTTCCTGGAAGGCGAAAAGCTGGGCGCATACATGCACGGCGCTCGTATCGGCGTTCTGGTTGCTGCAACCGGCGCGGCTGACGATGAGCTGGTTAAGCACATCGCAATGCACATCGCTGCAAGCAAGCCTGAGTTCGTCTCTCCGGACGACGTTCCGGCTGAAGTCGTTGCCCGCGAGCACGAAATCCAAATCGACATCGCGATGCAGTCCGGCAAGCCGCGCGAAATCGCCGAGAAGATGGTTGAAGGCCGTATGCGTAAGTTCACTGGCGAGATCTCTCTGACCGGTCAGGCTTTCGTTATGGAGCCGAGCAAAACCGTCGGCGACCTGCTCAAAGAGCGCAAGGCTGGCGTAGCTCAGTTCATCCGCTTTGAAGTGGGTGAAGGCATCGAGAAAGTAGAAGTAGACTTTGCGGCAGAAGTTGCTGCGATGGCTAAGTAATCTTCTCTTGATGAAAAAACGGATCGATAGTCGTATCGGTCCGTTTTTTTAAGTAGTTAGGATATAAACCGACGACAACTCTCTGCCGACTTAGGAAATCAAACCATGGCAACCAACGCAAAACCCGCATATCAAAGAATCCTGCTTAAACTCAGCGGCGAGGCCCTACAGGGCTCTGAAGGTTTCGGTATTGACGCCAGCGTCCTTGACCGCATGGCTCAAGAGATTAAGGAATTGATTGAGTTGGGCGTCCAGGTCGGCGTTGTGATTGGCGGCGGTAACCTGTTTCGCGGCGCGGGGCTGGCTAAGGCCGGCATGAACCGCGTAGTGGGCGACCACATGGGGATGCTGGCGACCGTAATGAACGGCCTGGCCATGCGCGATGCGCTTCATCGTGCCTATGTGAACGCCCGCCTGATGTCCGCCATTCCGCTAAACGGCGTCTGCGACGACTACAGCTGGGCCGAAGCTATCAGCCTGCTGCGCCACGGTCGCGTAGTGATTTTCTCCGCCGGCACCGGCAACCCGTTCTTTACGACGGACTCCGCTGCCTGCCTGCGCGGCATCGAAATCGAAGCCGACGTTGTGCTGAAAGCGACAAAAGTTGATGGCGTTTTCTCTGACGATCCGGTAAAAAATCCGGATGCGACGCTGTATGAAACCCTGAACTATCAGGACGTTTTAGAGCGTGAATTGAAGGTGATGGACCTCGCGGCCTTTACGTTGGCGCGCGATCACGGTCTCCCTATCCGCGTGTTCAACATGAACAAGCCCGGCGCGCTGCGTCGCGTGGTCATGGGCGAGCCGGAAGGAACCCTAATCTGCGCGCAGGCCACATCATAATCGCCTCGACGCGTATGCGCATAATTTTACGGACCCTGCATTAAGCGCGGTTCCCACTATTATTCACATTGAAAGGTTGGCAACGTGATTAACGAAATTAAAAAAGATGCAAAAGAGCGCATGGAAAAGTGCGTAGACATGTTCAAAACGCACATCAGCAAGGTACGCACCGGCCGCGCTCATCCGAGCCTGCTGGACGGTATTATGGTTGAATACTACGGTTCTGCGACTCCGCTTCGCCAGCTGGCGAACGTGGTGACGGAAGATTCCCGCACTTTGGCTATTACCGTATTTGACCGCAGTCTGTCTCCGGCCGTAGAAAAAGCGATCATGGCTTCCGATCTGGGCCTCAACCCGTCTTCCGCCGGTACGACCATCCGCGTTCCGCTGCCGCCGTTGACGGAAGAACGCCGTAAGGATCTGACCAAAGTCGTACGCAACGAAGCCGAACAGGGCCGCGTTTCCGTACGCAACGTTCGCCGCGACGCGAACGACAAGATCAAGGCGCTGCTGAAAGATAAAGAAATCGGCGAAGACGAAGAGCGCAAAGCGCAGGATGAAATCCAGAAGCTGACCGACGGTTACATCAAGAAGATTGATGAGTCGCTGGCGGAGAAAGAAGCCGAACTGATGGCGTTCTGATTTCGCTTCTGGCTAATAAAGAAAACCCGGTGGTGGCGTTTGACCTACGGCCGGGTTTTTCTTTTTTAACTCGTTGAAAATACGGGTAACCGGGAGTTTTCTGGGGTATCGTGATTTCCGGTGTAAGAAAAAAGTAGTATATAAGTTCGCTAGCAAAGGTTTTGAATTAAACTGACGGGGTCAAACGGCGGGAGAGGGCTACTCGCGTCGCTTGCCCTACGGGCCAACACTTCGTGTTGTTCAACGCCTAAAGGCGTTGTCCGTTGGGGGCGACTTGGCGTAAGCCAACGACAAACCGGCAAAGCCGGTTTGAACAGCGCTTGCGCTGGCCCTTTAGAGTGAAGCCCGAAGGGCTTCATAACAGCCCCTAGGAGGGCTAGGCCCGCCGTACTCCCAAAGTTAATACAAGCGCCCTTCCGGCCGAGCACGATGGCAATATGAGTAAGTTGTATTTTCGGCCGGAATATCCGCTGTAGCTAATTAAGATGGTTTGTCATAAATCTTAAATGTGCCATTCTTTTTACAGACGCGCTCTGTGAGAAATGTCGTGAATAGTAGTAATAACCTGATGAAAAAAATAACGATACTTGGTTCGACGGGGTCTATCGGGCACAGCACGCTGGCGGTGATCAGAGAGAATCCCGAACGGTTTTGCGTTTATGCGCTGGTCGCCGGACGTAATGTGGACGCGATGCTGGCGCAGTGCCGCGAGTTTCGCCCTCAATACGCCGCCATGGCCGACGAGCGTTCGGCCTCTACGCTTCGGGCGCGCCTGAAGGAGGAGGGGCTCTCAACCGAAGTGCTGAGCGGGCATAATGCCGCCTGCGAACTGTCGTCGGCGCCGGAAGTCTCTCAGGTGATGGCGGCTATCGTCGGCGCAGCGGGGCTTTTGCCTACGCTTGCGGCCATCCGGGCCGGCAAGCAGGTTCTGTTGGCTAATAAAGAGTCGCTGGTGACCTGCGGTCGGTTGTTTATGGATGCCGTCACGCAGTATGGCGCCCAGCTGTTGCCGATCGACAGCGAGCACAACGCGATTTTCCAAAGCATGCCGCCTGCGGTGCAGCACGCTTTAGGCTGCGCGTCGCTGAAGGACAACGGCGTAGTCAGCATTATTCTTACCGGGTCCGGAGGCCCTTTCAGAACGACGCCGATAGAGCAGTTGGCGTCAATGTCTCCGGATCAGGCCTGCGCCCACCCCAACTGGTCGATGGGAAGAAAAATCTCCGTAGATTCAGCAACCATGATGAATAAAGGGCTGGAGTATATAGAGGCCCGCTGGCTGTTCAATGCATCCGTTGAGCAGATGGAGGTGCTGCTGCACCCCCAGTCGGTGATCCATTCGATGGTGCGCTATCAGGACGGCAGCATTCTCGCGCAGCTCGGTTCGCCGGATATGAAAACGCCGATTGCGCACGCAATGGCCTACCCGGAACGCATTTCTTCCGGCGCGCAGCACCTTGATTTTTGTCGCCTTGGGGCGTTAACGTTTGAGCAGCCCGACTTTGCGCGCTACCCGTGCCTGAAGCTGGCGATGGACGCCAGCCTCGCAGGGCAGGCGGCGACGACCGCGCTAAACGCCGCGAACGAGCGCAGCGTGGAGGCGTTTTTGCAGCAGCGGATCGCCTTCACCGATATCGCAAAAGTGAATCATTTGACGCTCGATTCCCTATGCCACAGGGAACCTCAGAGCGTCGACGAGGTCTTGTTTATTGACGCCTGGGCCCGGGAACGAGCTGATGATGTCATTTCATCGCTGTGCGGTTAATCACGGCAGATTTGTTCGTATCAGGGTGAAATGGTATAGTTTGCGCCATGATAACTGTCCAAGCTATCAGCTCTTCGGATCCGGAAAAGAGAAAGCGTGCTTGAACTGGTTTCACGAGCCGTGCGGTGTTCACGGCTTTTTTGCGTAAGAAGAACGGTAGTTTTTTGCTGTTGTTCTATTAATTATTTAGGAATGCTAACTGGTTATGTCGCCCGTTAAACAGCAGAACGATAACAATCAAGCCTCTGTTCCGCGCCACGTTGCTATTATTATGGA
This sequence comes from Leminorella grimontii, assembly GCF_039789245.1. NCBI lineage: Bacteria > Pseudomonadati > Pseudomonadota > Gammaproteobacteria > Enterobacterales > Budviciaceae > Leminorella > Leminorella grimontii. The sequence goes on from NZ_CP146357.1 coordinate 802,432, forward strand.
TGGCAACGGCCGTTGGGCTAAGCAATTAGGGAAACTGCGCGTTTTCGGCCACCAGGAAGGGGCTAAAGCGGTGCGTCGGGCCGTCAGTTTTGCCGTAAGCCGGGGCATTCAGGCTCTGACGCTCTATGCTTTCAGCAGCGAGAACTGGAACCGCCCCGCGCAGGAAGTGTCCGCGCTGATGGAACTGTTTGGGCGAGCGTTGGATAAAGAAGCGCCAAGTCTGCACAAGCATAACGTGCGCCTGCGGGTGATTGGCGACATTACGCGCTTTAGCGATCGCCTGCGCGCCAAGATCCACAAGGCGCAGACGTTGACGGAAAACAATACCGGTCTGACGCTGAACATCGCCGCTAACTACGGCGGACGTTGGGACATCACTCAGGCGTGCCAGACGCTGGCCAGAAAGGTCGCCGAAGGTGAGCTGAAGCCGGAAGACATCAGCGAGCAGGCGATTGGCCAGTACGTGAACCTTCGCGATCTGGCGCCGGTCGATTTAGTGATAAGAACCGGGGGAGAGCATCGGATAAGCAACTTCCTGCTGTGGCAAATCGCCTATGCGGAACTGTACTTTACCGAAGTGCTTTGGCCCGACTTTGATGAACTTGTTTTTGAAGGTGCGCTTAATGCGTTTGCACAGCGTGAGCGTCGTTTTGGTGGGACTGAACCCGCGAGTTGTAAGGAAATCTAGGAGGCACTCGTGCTGAAGTCACGCATCATTACTGCGCTGATTCTTATTCCGTTGGTTATTGCCGCGCTGTTTATGCTGCCGCCGCTGCCCTTTGCTATCGTTATTATTGCGGTATGCATGCTGGCCGCCTGGGAGTGGGGACAGTTTCTCGGTTTTAAAACCGCCGCTTTTCGCATTCCTTTGGCCGTGCTTTGCGGCATCGGCCTTGGGGCGCTCTACTGGCCGGTTTACGCCTCCGGCATGCCGCCGTTAGCGAATCCCGTCGTCGATGCGTTTCTGCTGGCCTCGTTAGGATGGTGGGCGTTGGCGCTGCTTATGGTGCTTAGCTATCCGTCATCGGCGCGCTTTTGGCAGAAATCTCCGCTGCTGCGCCTGATGTTTGGCGTGTTGACGATCGTTCCGTTCTTTTTCGGCATGATTGCGCTTCGCCAGCACGGCCTGCAGGAAAACGCCTATACCGGCGCGTGGTGGCTGCTGTACGTGATGGTGCTGGTCTGGGGCGCGGATTCCGGCGCCTATGCGTTTGGACGCCTGTTCGGCAAGCATAAGCTGGCGCCTAAGGTCTCGCCCGGTAAAACCCTTGAGGGGCTTATCGGCGGGCTGGTAACCTCTGCGCTTATCGCCTGGCTGTTTAGTCTTTTCGTACCTTTACATATTTCTTTAAATACGCTTCTCATCTGTTCGGTATTGGCTGTGTTAGCATCGGTGCTGGGCGATTTAACGGAAAGCATGTTTAAGCGCGAATCGGGCATAAAGGACAGCAGCCAGCTTATTCCTGGCCACGGCGGCGTGCTTGACCGAATTGACAGTTTGACGGCGGCTATTCCGGTATTTGCCTGTCTGATTTTTCTTATTTTCTAAGGCGGGCTGATGAGTACAATTCACACCATAGTGGTCTTTATCATTGCGCTGGGGCTTCTAGTCACGGTGCATGAGTTTGGCCATTTTTGGGTGGCGCGCCGCTGTGGAGTCAAGGTTATTCGTTTTTCTATCGGTTTTGGCAAAGCGCTGTGGCGCAGAACCGATAAGAAAGGCACCGAATTCGTTATCGCCGCCATTCCTCTCGGCGGCTATGTCAAAATGCTTGATGAGCGTGCGGAAGAGGTTGAGCCACACCTTCGCTCACAGGCGTTTAACAATAAAACCGTCGGGCAGCGTGCGGCGATTATCGCGGCAGGCCCTTTGGCTAACTTCCTGTTTGCCGTTTTTGCCTACTGGCTGGTTTTCATTATCGGCGTGCCGACGCTGCGCCCGGTTATCGGCGACATTACTCCCCAATCTATTGCTGCAAAAGCGAATATTTCCGCCGGCATGGAACTAAAGTCCGTTGCGGGTATCGAAACGCCTGATTGGAGCGCCGTTCGTATGGCGCTTTTAGGACAGATTGGCGATAAGCAGATTGAGGTGACCGTGGCCCCGTTTGGGTCTTCGGTTGAGCAGAAAAAGACGCTGGATATTTCCAACTGGGTGTTCGATCCGGAGAAGGAGAGTCCGATACAAACGCTGGGCTTTATGCCTAAAATGCCGCAGGTTGAGCCGGTGCTGGACGTCGTCCAGCCGGATTCAGCGGCGCAGAGGGCAGGGCTGAAGCAGGGCGATCGGCTGTTGAAGGTTAACGGGAAAGACGTCGGCCAGTGGCAGGACTTCGTTAAGCTGTGGCAGAGCAGCCCCGGCCAACCTATTGAGTTGGTCGTTTCGCGCGCCGGCGAAAACCAGACGATCGTGATGACGCCGGACGTCAAGACGCTTGATGATGGTTCGAAAATCGGGTTTGCCGGTATTTCACCTAAAGTCATACCGCTGCCGGAAGAGTATCAAATAACCCGCCAATACAACGTATTTTCAGCGGTTTATCAGGCAGCAAGCGAAACCTGGCAGTTGACCAAGCTCACTGCCAAAATGATAGTAAAACTGATAACGGGCGACGTGAAGTTGAAAAACCTGAGCGGCCCGATATCAATTGCTCAGGGAGCCGGCGTAGCCGCCAGCTATGGACTGGTTTATTATCTGATGTTTTTAGCGATAATTAGCGTAAACTTAGGCATAATTAACCTGTTCCCTCTGCCGGTGTTGGACGGTGGCCATTTGGCCTTTCTGGCGGTAGAAAAGGTAACGGGTAAACCGGTGTCTGAGCAAGTTCAGGACTATAGTTATCGGGTTGGGGCAATCTTATTGGTACTGTTGATGGGACTTGCGCTTTTCAATGACTTCTCGCGCTTTTACGGCTAGAGAATTTGGTTAGGATGAACAGATAATAACGATGGCGATGAAAAAGTTGCTTTTAGCCTCGCTGCTGTTTGGCAGCGCCACCGCATACGGTGCCGATTCGTTTGTCGTACAGGACATTCGTTTTGAAGGATTACAGCGCGTAGCCACGGGCGCTGCGCTGTTGAACATGCCCGTTCGCGTAGGCGACACGGTCAGCGATGCGGATATCGGTAATACCATCCGGGCGCTGTTTGCTTCCGGTAACTTCGAAGACGTCAGGGTGCTGCGAGACGGCAACGCGCTGATTGTTCAGGTTAAGGAACGCCCGACTATCGCCAGCGTGACTTTCTCCGGCAATAAGGCGGTGAAAGACGACGCGCTGAAGGAGAATCTGGAAGCCTCCGGCGTTCGCGTCGGTGAAGCGCTGGACAGAACCACCCTGAGCTCCATGGAGAAAGGGCTGGAGGACTTCTACTACAGCGTCGGTAAATACAACGCGTCGGTAAAGGCTATCGTCACGCCGCTGCCGCGTAACCGCGTCGACCTGAAGCTGGTGTTCTCCGAAGGTGAATCCGCCTCTATTCAACAGATCAATATCGTCGGCAACCACGCGTTCTCCAACGAAGAGCTGGTCAGCCGCTTCCAGCTGCGCGACCAGGTACCGTGGTGGAACGTGGTGGGCGATCGCAACTACCAGAAGCAAAAGCTGTCCGGTGACCTTGAAGCGCTTCGCAGCTTCTATCTGGATCGCGGCTATGCCCGCTTCAACATCGACTCTACCAACGTCAGCCTGACGCCGGACAAGAAAAGCATCTATATCACTATCAACATCACCGAAGGGCAGCAGTACAAGCTTTCCGGCGTTGAGGTGAGAGGCAACCTGGCCGGTCACGGCGCGGCGATTGAAGACCTCGCCAAGGTTGAGCCGGGCGAACTGTACAACGGCAGCAAGGTGACGCAGGTCGAAGACAGCATTAAAAAGCTGCTGGGCCGCTACGGCTACGCCTATCCGCGCGTGGCGACGCAGCCTGAAATCAACGACGCAGACCGCACCGTGAAGCTGCACATCAGCGTGGACGCCGGCAACCGCTTCTACGTGCGCCGCATTCGTTTTGAAGGCAACGACGTCAGCAAAGACTCCGTACTGCGCCGCGAAATGCGCCAGATGGAAGGAGCCTGGCTTGGCAACGATCTGGTTGAGCAGGGCAAAGAGCGCTTAAACCGCCTCGGCTACTTTGAAACCGTCGACGTAGAAACCGAACGCGTGCCGGGATCTCCTGACCAAGTTGACGTTGTTTATAAGGTGAAAGAGCGCAACACCGGTACCTTTAACTTCGGCGTTGGCTTCGGTACCGAAAGCGGCGTGAGCTTCCAGGTTGGCCTGCAGCAGGAAAACTGGATGGGTACGGGTAAGAGCGTCGGTATCAACGGTACCAAAAACGACTACCGGACCTACGTAGAACTGTCCGTTACCGAACCCTATTTCACCGTTGACGGCGTGAGCCTCGGCGGCAGAGTCTTCTTCGATCAGTTCAGCGCAGACGACGCGGACCTGTCCGACTATAGCAAAGACAGCTTCGGCGTAGGCACGACGCTGGGCTTCCCGATCAACGAAAACAACGCGCTGCGCTTCGGCCTGGACTTCGTCAGCAACGACCTGTCCGAAATGCAGCCCCAGCTCGCCATGTGGCGCTATCTTGAGTCGGTCGGAGAAAAACCGGCGCTGAACGAGAAGGCCGACTACAAGGCCTACGACTTCTTCCTGTCCGCAGGCTGGAACTACAACAGCCTGAACCGCGGCTACTTCCCAACGTCGGGTTCTCGCGCCGGCCTGAACGGCAAGGTGACGATCCCTGGTTCCGACAACGAATACTACAAGCTGACGTTTGACAGCGCCTCTTACTATCCGATCGACAGCAAAGACAAGTGGGTGATGTTAGGTCGCCTGCGCGCCGGCTACGGCGACGGTCTGGGCGGTAAAGAGATGCCGTTCTACGACAACTTCTATGCGGGTGGTTCCGGTACGGTGCGCGGCTTCCAGTCGAACAACATCGGTCCTAAGGCCGTTTATCTTCGCGATTGCTCGACACCAAATTCTCTGTCAGGTTGTAGATTGGAGCACAGTGACGACGCCGTCGGCGGTAACGCCATGGGCGTTGCCAGCGTTGAGCTGATTTTCCCGACGCCGCTGGTTGACGACAAGTACGCTAACTCGCTGCGGACCTCGATTTTCTTCGACGCCGGTACGGTGTGGGATACCAACTGGAAGGATACGGCGGCCACCAAGGCTAACGGCGTTCCAGACTACAGCGACCCAAGCAATATACGTACTTCCGCCGGCGTGGCGCTTCAGTGGATGTCCCCGCTGGGGCCGCTGGTCTTCTCCTACGCGAATCCGTTGGATAAGTATGACGGCGATAAGTCAGAGCAGTTCCAGTTCAACATCGGCACTACGTGGTAATGATGCTGAGCCCGGTAGTAAACAATGGGTCTAGGCCCAAGGCAATTATGAGTTAAGGAGTTCAAATTGAAAAAGTGGTTATGTGCTGCAGGTCTAGGTTTAGCTATGGTTGCTTCTGGCGTTGCCCAGGCGGCCGATAAAGTCGCTGTCGTTGACGTCATGCAGGTTCTGCAAAAGATGCCTGAGCGTGAAGCCATCGCCAAGAAGCTTGAAGGCGAGTTTAAGTCCCGCGCTGCCGATCTGCAAAAAGAAGAGAAGACCGCGCAGGACAACGTGAAGAAGCTCCAGACCAAGGGCGCTTCCATGAAGGCCGCTGAGCGTACCAAGATTGAAAACGACATCAAGGCATTCCAACAGAAGGCTGCTGCCTTCACTCAGGACAGCCGTCGTCGCGAATCTGAAGAGATGAACAAGCTGGTCGCTAAAGTCCAGGCCGCAGTGAAGACCGTTGCCGATAAAGAAGGCTATGCCGTCGTCGTTAAATCTGACGCTGCTTTCTACAGCAATGCGGAAAACGATATCACTGAGAAAGTGCTTGCACAGGTAAAATAAGTGATGCAGTCCATTCGTTTAGCTGATTTAGCCGAACATTTGGGTGCACAACTGCACGGAGATGGCGATATCGTCATCTCCGGCGTTGCCTCAATGAGTTCTGCGAAAGAAGGGCAGATTACCTTTTTATCCAATTCGCGCTATCAGGAGCAGCTGCTAAACTGCCGCGCCAGCGCGGTGGTGGTGGCCGAAGAGAATCTACCGTTCTGTTCGCACCTGGCGGCGCTGGTCGTTAAAAATCCGTATCTGAGCTATGCCCGTATGGCCCAGCTGCTTGATACGACGCCAATGCCAGCCAAAGACATTGCGCCTTCTGCCGTCATTGACCCGAGCGCGAAGCTTGGCCAAAACGTTTCTATCGGCGCTAACGCGGTGATTGAATCGGGCGTAGAGCTTGGCGATAACGCTATTATCGGCGCAGGGTGTTTCATTGGTAAAAACGCGCGCCTGGGCGCAGGCACTCGCCTGTGGGCCAACGTGACGATTTACCATGAGGTTGTGATGGGCGAAAATTGCCTGGTCCAATCCGGCACGGTCATTGGCGCTGACGGCTTTGGCTATGCCAACGAGCGCGGCGAATGGGTGAAAATCCCTCAGCTGGGTACGGTTCGCATTGGCGATCGCGTAGAGATCGGCGCCTGCACCACGATTGACCGCGGCGCGCTGGACGACACGCAGATTGGCAACGGCGTTATTATCGATAACCAGTGCCAGATTGCGCACAACGTCATTATTGGCGACAATACGGCGGTTGCCGGCGGCGTCATTATGGCCGGAAGCCTGAAAGTGGGTCGCTACTGTCAAATCGGCGGCGCCAGCGTTATCAACGGCCATATGGAAATCTGCGATAAGGCCGTCGTAACGGGAATGGGCATGGTGATGCGTCCTATCACCGAGCCGGGCATTTATTCTTCAGGCATTCCGCTTCAGACCAACAAAGAGTGGAGAAAGACCGCCGCTCTGGTGCTGAACATAAATGAGATGAGTAAACGGCTGAAGGCCGTTGAGCGTAAGGTTGATGGGAAATAGGCTGGTGCCGATATGCGTATAACGACCTAGCGCATCAAGGTATATGTAAAATAAACAATTATTGAGCCATCAATTTTATTTTTTTGTTTGCGGCCTGCCTATCGGATGAAAAGCAGGCCGCGTCGTTGATACTATCAGTTCAGTTTAGAAGACAGGAAGAGTATTTTGACTACTGACAATCACACTCTGGATATCGAAGAGATCCTGAGTTTATTACCCCACCGCTACCCGTTTTTGCTGGTCGACCGCGTATTGGATTTCGACAAGGGCAAGTTCCTGAAGGCGGTGAAGAACGTTTCTGTCAACGAGCCTTTTTTTCAGGGACATTTCCCGGGCAAGCCGATTTTCCCCGGCGTGTTGATTCTGGAAGCCATGGCGCAGGCCACCGGCATTCTGGCGTTTAAGAGCCTTGGCCGTCTGGAACCCGGTGAACTTTACTACTTCGCCGCCGTTGACAACGCCCGATTCAAGCGCCCGGTACAGCCGGGAGACCAGCTGATCCTTGAAGTTGAATTTATTAAAGAGCGTCGTGGCGTAGCCCGCTTCCGCGGTGTCGCCAAGGTTGACGGCGAAATCGCCTGCGAAGCCGACATGATGTGTGCACGACGCCGGGAGGCTTAATACCGTGATTGATAACACCGCCTTTATTCATCCTACTGCGATTGTTGAAGAGGGTGCCGTTATCGGCGCAGGCGCGCACATCGGCCCTTTTTGCTGGGTGGGCGCTGACGTTGAAATCGGGCCTGGAACCGTTCTCAAGTCTCACGTCGTGGTGAACGGCGTGACGAAAATCGGCGCCGATAACCAAATCTACCAGTTTGCTTCCGTCGGCGAGGTAAACCAGGATCTGAAATACGCAGGCGAACCGACTCGCGTAGAGATTGGCGATCGCAACCGGATCCGCGAGAGCGTAACTATCCATCGGGGTACGGTTCAGGGCGGTGGCGTCACTCGCATTGGCAACGATAACCTGCTGATGATCAATGCGCACATCGCGCACGACTGTCAGATCGGCAACCGCTGTATTTTCGCCAACAACGCGACGCTGGCGGGCCACGTTGAAGTAGACGACTTTGCCATTATCGGCGGCATGACGGCGGTGCATCAGTTCTGCATCATCGGCGCCCACGTAATGGTTGGCGGCTGCTCCGGCGTTGCTCAAGACGTTCCTCCATATCTGATAGCTCAGGGCAACCACGCGACGCCTTTTGGCGTCAATATTGAAGGCCTTAAGCGCCGCGGCTTTGACAAGCCCGCGATACAGGCTATTCGTCAGGCGTACAAGCTGCTTTACCGCAGCGGAAAGACGCTGGATGAAGCCAAGCCTGAAATCGAAGCGCTGGCGAAGGAACAGCCTGCCGTGCAGCCGTTTGCGGACTTCTTCGAACGCTCAACCCGCGGCATCATTCGATAAACAATGTCGAATCGTCCTCTGACAATTGGCCTGGTCGCCGGGGAAACCTCCGGCGATATTCTTGGCGCCGGGCTTATCCGCGCGCTTAAAGAGCGGGTGCCCGACGCGCGCTTTGTCGGCGTCGCCGGGCCTTTGATGCAGGCCGAAGGCTGCGAAGCCTGGTTTGAAATGGAAGAGCTGGCGGTAATGGGCGTGGTGGAGGTGCTGGAGCGCCTGCCCAGGCTGCTGAAAATCCGTAAAACGCTGGTTCAGCGCTTTAGCGAGCTGAAGCCGGACGTGTTCGTCGGCATCGACGCGCCGGATTTCAACATCACTCTCGAAGGCAAGCTAAAGCAAAGCGGCATTAAAACTATTCACTACGTCAGCCCCTCCGTTTGGGCGTGGCGTCAAAACCGCGTTTTCAAAATCGGTCGCTCGACCAACCTCGTGCTGGCGTTCCTTCCTTTTGAAAAGGCGTTCTACGATCGCTTTAACGTTCCCTGCCGCTTTATCGGTCACACCATGGCGGACGCCATGCCGCTGGATGCCGACGTCGAAGCTGCTCGCCAACGACTGGGCATTGCGTCCGACGTTCACTGCCTGGCGCTGCTGCCGGGCAGTCGACATGCGGAAGTGGAGATGCTGAGCGCGGACTTTTTGCAAACCGCTCGCCTGCTGCGCGAACGCTACCCCGACCTTGAAATTCTGGTGCCGCTGGTCAACGCCAAGCGTCGCCAACAGTTTGAACAGATTAAAGCCACTGTCGCCCCCGATCTGTCCGTGCGGCTGCTGGACGGCCTGGCGCGCGATGCGATGATAGCCAGCGACGCTGCCCTCTTGGCGTCGGGTACGGCGGCGCTTGAGTGCATGCTGGCCAAGTGCCCGATGGTGGTCGGCTACCGCATGAAGCCCTTTACCTTTTGGCTGGCCAAGCGCCTGATTAAGACGCCGTACGTTTCTCTGCCCAACCTGCTGGCCGGCCGCGAGCTGGTCAAGGAGCTGCTGCAGGAAGAATGTACGCCGCAAAAGCTTTATGACGCCCTGATGCCGCTTTTGGATAAACAAAACGAAAACGTCAAAGCGCTGAGGGAAACCTTCACCGAGCTGCACCAAAGCATCCGCTGCGATGCAGATGCGCAGGCCGCCGAGGCGGTGCTGGAATTAGCCGGCAGACAATAACAGGGACAGCGCAATGGCAAAGATGACTTTTCCGCCTTTTGTATACCCACAGGCTTCGCTGATTGCCGGCGTAGATGAAGTCGGGCGCGGCCCGCTGGTCGGTGCAGTGGTAACCGCCGCAGTTATTTTAGATCCTGCCAGGCCGATCGTCGGGCTGGCGGACTCAAAGGCGCTGAGCGAGAAAAGGCGGCTGGCGCTGTGCGAAGAAATTAAACAGAAGGCGCTGTGCTGGTGCCTGGGGCGCGCCGAACCGGATGAGATCGACCGCCTGAACATTCTGCACGCCACGATGCTCGCCATGCAGCGGGCGGTAGCTGGGCTTACCGTGCAACCGGAGTGGGTGCTGATTGACGGCAACCGCTGCCCGACGCTCCCTATGAGGTCGCTGGCAGTGGTTAAGGGCGACAGCCGGGTTGCAGAAATCAGCGCCGCCTCTATCATAGCGAAAGTAGCGCGCGATGCCGAAATGGCCGAGCTGGACGCCCTGTTTCCCCAATACGGCTTTGCCCAGCATAAGGGATACCCGACGGCGCTTCATCTGGAAAAGCTGGCGGAGCACGGCGCGACTGAACATCACCGTAAAAGCTTTGCGCCGGTTAAGCGTGCGCTCGGGCTGGCTTAGGCCGTCGGGCCTTTCTTCTTTTTGAATAACGAACGTCATTAGATAGCGGGTAGCAACATGGCCGAACCTCGTTTTGTTCATCTTCGAATCCACAGCGACTATTCCATGATAGATGGGCTCGCCAAGGTGGGCCCGTTGGTGAAAAAGGTTGCCGCGTTGAACATGCCGGCCATGGCTATCACCGACTTTACCAACCTGTGTGGGCTGGTGAAGTTCTACGGCTCGGCGCACGGGGCGGGCATTAAGCCCATTATCGGCGCCGATTTTCGCATGCAGGGCGGGCTGACGGGAGACGAGCTGGCCGAGCTGACCGTACTGGCCTCCGATAACGTCGGCTATCAGAACCTGACGCTGCTGATCTCCCGCGCCTATCAGCGCGGCTACGTGCAGGGCGGGCCGGTTATCGACCGAGACTGGCTGATTGAGCACAAAGAGGGGCTTATCCTCCTGTCCGGCGCGCGGTTTGGCGACGTCGGCCAGTCCCTGATACGCGGCAACCAGCAGCTGGTTGACGAATGCGTCGCCTTCTACCGCGAACACTTTCCCGATCGCTACTACCTTGAGCTGGTGAGAACCGGCCGCGAGGACGAAGAGCTTTATCTGCACGCCGCCGTCGAGCTGGCGACCAAAGAGGGCCTGCCGGTCGTCGCGACCAACGACGTGAAGTTTATCGCTAAGTCTGACTTCGATGCGCACGAAATCCGCGTGGCGATCCACGACGGCTTCACGCTGGACGACCCGAAGCGGCCGAAAAAATACAGCGTCGAGCAGTATCTGCGCAGCGAAGAGGAAATGTGCGAGCTGTTCTCCGACATTCCTGAAGCGCTGATAAACAGCGTGGAAATCGCCAAGCGCTGCAACGTCACTATCCGCCTGGGTGAGTACTTCCTGCCGCAGTTCCCGACCGGCGAGATGACCACCGAAGACTTCCTGGTCAAGTGCGCCAAAGAGGGGCTGGAAAAGCGTCTGGAATTTTTATATCCCGATGAGGACGTGCGCGCCAAGCGGCGCGGCGAGTACGACGAACGTCTGGAGGTTGAGCTTAACGTTATCAACCAGATGGGGTTCCCCGGCTACTTCCTGATCGTGATGGAGTTTATTCAATGGTCCAAGGACAACGACGTGCCGGTTGGCCCGGGGCGAGGCTCCGGCGCGGGCTCGCTGGTGGCCTATTCTCTCGGCATTACCGACTTGGATCCGCTGGAATTTGACCTGCTGTTCGAACGCTTCTTGAACCCTGAGCGGGTATCGATGCCCGACTTCGACGTCGACTTCTGCATGGAGAAACGCGACCGAGTGATTGACCACGTTTCCGAAATGTACGGTCGGGACGCGGTCTCGCAAATTATTACCTTTGGCACCATGGCGGCGAAGGCGGTTATCCGCGACGTGGGCCGGGTGCTGGGCCACCCTTACGGCTTCGTCGATCGTATTTCCAAGCTGGTGCCGCCCGATCCGGGCATGACGCTGGAAAAGGCGTTCGCCGCCGAGCCGCAGCTGCCTGAGCTGTATGAGTCGGACGAAGAGGTGAAGGCGCTTATCGACATGGCGCGCCAGCTTGAAGGTGTCACGCGCAACGCCGGCAAGCACGCCGGGGGCGTGGTGATTTCGCCCACCAAGATAACCGACTTCGCGCCGCTGTACTGCGACCCCGAAGGGCAGTTCCCGGTCACCCAGTTTGACAAGAACGACGTCGAGTACGCCGGCCTGGTGAAGTTTGACTTCCTGGGGCTGCGCACGCTGACCATTATCGACTGGGCGTTAGAGATGATTAACGCCCGCCGCGCCAAGAGCGGGCTTGAGCCGATAGACATCTCGGCCATTCCGCTTGACGACCAGAAGAGTTTCGACGTCCTGCAGCGTTCGGAAACCACCGCGGTATTCCAGCTTGAATCCCGCGGCATGAAGGACCTGATTAAGCGCCTGAAGCCCGACTGCTTCGAAGACATGATAGCCCTCGTGGCCCTGTTCCGTCCGGGGCCGCTGCAGTCGGGGATGGTGGACAACTTCATTGACCGTAAGCACGGGCGCGAAGAGATCTCCTATCCGGACATCCAGTGGCAGCACGAGTCGCTTAAGCCGGTGCTGGAGCCGACCTACGGCATTATCCTGTATCAGGAACAGGTAATGCAGATTGCCCAGGTGCTGGCGGGCTACACCCTCGGCGGCGCGGACATGCTGCGCCGGGCGATGGGTAAGAAAAAGCCCGAGGAGATGGCTAAGCAGCGCTCGGTGTTTAAAGAGGGCTCGATTAAAAACGGCATCGACGGCGAGCTGTCGATGAAGATCTTCGACCTGGTGGAGAAGTTCGCCGGCTACGGCTTTAACAAGTCGCACTCCGCCGCCTATGCGCTGGTGTCTTATCAAACGCTGTGGCTTAAGACCCACTATCCGGCCGAGTTTATGGCGGCGGTGATGACCGCTGATATGGACAATACCGAAAAGGTAGTGGGCCTGGTGGACGAATGCCTGCGTATGGGGCTCAAGGTGCTGCCGCCGGACATCAACAGCGGCCTGTATCATTTCCACGTCAACGACGACGGCGAGATAGTCTACGGCATCGGCGCCATCAAGGGCGTCGGCGAAGGGCCGATTGAGGCCATTATCGAGGCCCGCAACCAGGGCGGCTATTTTAAAGAGCTGTTCGACCTGTGCGCCCGTTCCGACATGAAGCGCCTGAACAAGCGGGTGCTTGAAAAGCTGATTATGGCCGGGGCCTTTGACCGGCTTGGCCCGCACCGCGCGGCGCTGATGCACTCGCTGACCGAAGCCATGAAGGCGGCGGATCAGCACGCCAAGGCCGAAGCGCTGGGGCAGGCCGACATGTTCGGCGTGCTGGCCGAAGAGCCTGAGCACGTTGAAAAAGCCTACGCTAACGTGCCGCCGTGGCCGGAGCAGGTGATCCTGGACGGCGAACGCGAGACGCTGGGGCTATACTTAACCGGCCACCCGATCACGCAGTATCTGAAGGAAATCGAACGCTATACCGGCGGCATTCGCCTGAAGGATATGCACCCCACCGAGCGGGGCAAAATGACCATGGCCGCCGGGCTGGTGGTTGCCGCCAGAGTGATGACCACCAAGCGAGGTAACAGAATTGGCATTTGTACGCTTGATGATCGTTCCGGTCGTCTTGAAGTCATGCTATTCTCTGAGGCACTTGAAAAATACCAGCAGCTGCTGGAGAAAGACCGCGTCCTGATTGCAACCGGACAGGTCAGCTTTGATGATTTTAGCGGCGGACTTAAAATGATGGTCCGCGAATTAATGGACATCAGTGAAGCGCGGGAAAAATACGCCCGCGGCCTTGCCATATCGTTAACGGACGGGCAAATTGATGACCAGCTGTTAAACCGTCTTCGCGAATCGTTGGAACCGCATCGATCGGGGACGATCCCAGTTCATCTGTATTACCAGAGAGAAGACGCAAGGGCGCGACTGCGCTTTGGCGCCGCGTGGCGAGTGACGCCGAGCGAACGCCTGCTTATCGACCTGCGGACTCTGCTTGGCAATGCCCAGGTTGAATTGGAATTTGATTAAAATAGGAATGCTATGAGCCTGAATTTTCTAGATTTTGAACAGCCGATTGCCGAGCTGGAAGCGAAAATTGATTCGCTAAAGTCAATCGGTCTTCAAGACGAGAAGCTGGATATTAACCTCGACGAGGAGGTTAAGCGCCTGCGCGAAAAGAGCCTTGAGCTGACCCAAAAGATTTTCTCTGAGCTGGGCGCCTGGCAGATTGCCCAGCTGGCGCGCCATCCGCGTCGTCCCTACACGCTGGACTACGTTTCGCACATCTTTACCGACTTCGACGAGCTGGCAGGGGATCGCGCCTACGCCGACGATAAGGCTATCGTCGGGGGCATCGCCCGCCTTGACGGCCGTCCGGTGATGGTGATTGGCCACCAGAAGGGCCGCGAAACCAAAGAAAAAATTCGCCGCAACTTCGGCATGCCCGCGCCGGAAGGCTACCGCAAGGCCCTGCGCCTGATGGAGATGGCCGAGCGCTTCAACCTGCCGATTATCACCTTTATCGACACGCCGGGCGCCTATCCGGGCGTTGGCGCGGAAGAGCGCGGCCAGTCTGAGGCGATTGCCCGCAACCTGCGCGAGATGTCTCGCCTGAGCGTACCGGTGGTTTGCACCGTGATCGGCGAAGGCGGCTCCGGCGGCGCGCTGGCTATCGGCGTTGGCGACAAGGTCAACATGCTGCAATACAGTACCTATTCCGTTATTTCTCCGGAAGGCTGCGCCTCCATTCTGTGGAAGAGCGCCGATAAGGCGCCGCTGGCGGCTGAAGCAATGGGCATCATCGCCCCGCGCTTAAAAGAGCTCGGCCTTATCGACACCGTTATCCCTGAACCGCTGGGCGGCGCACACCGCAACCCGGAAGAGATGGCGGCGAACCTGAAGGCACAGCTCCTCGCCGATCTGGACGATCTGGCTCCGCTGGATAAAGAGATGCTGATTGACCGCCGCTACCAGCGGCTGATGAACTACGGCTACTGCTGATAGCCGTTTTATTGAGTTTTAATAGCCGCCTTGGGTTTCCAGGCGGCTTTTTTATTATGGCTTTAGCCAGTTTAAGTCGCGTTAGCGTCTTAAACATAAAACCACCTGCTTTGCGGGTGGGATCAAAGGGTTATACCAAGAAAAACACCTTTCCGTTACGATATAGATGTTCAAGCTAATAACCGTAACTAAAATGAGGAAAGGTGTTTATGGGCATTAAAGCACAAAGCTCAGCGCATACAAAGTGGCTGTGCAAATACCATATCGTCTTTTCGCCGAAGTTCAGACGGAAAGTGATTTTCAATAGTATACGTTCAAGCGTAGGTGAGATATTACGAGACCTTTGTAAGTATAAAGGAGTGGAAATAATAGAAGGTCACCTGATGCCGGATCATGTTCATATGTTGGTAAGTATTCCTCCGAAGTTGAGTGTTTCAAGCTTTATGGGTATCTGAAAGGGAAAAGTTCGCTGATGATTTTTGATAGACATGCCAATCTAAAATATAAGTTTGGCAACAGAAAATTTTGGAGCGAAGGCTTCTATGTAAGTACGGTAGGGCTAAATGAAGCGACAATCCAAAAATATATCAGAGAACAAGAGAAATCAGATTTAGTCTCAGACAAATTGAGCAGCAAAGAGTATACAGACCCCTTCAAGGGGTAAGCCAAAGTAGCAAAGACACTTAGCTTGAACGAAGAGAAAGCGGCGTCATTTAGGCGCAGTCGGTAACAAGCCCTTATAGGGCAAGAGCAAACCACCCGCTATGCGGGTGGTTATGATTGCAGGTATAACAGCGTGACGTATGGGCGTGGCTTTTGGATGCCCATAAACATGAATGCTTGCTCGTACAATGATGATGGAATTTAGCGGTGAACGGATATGAAGCATTACGCCAGACTCATTGCCCAGAATGAACATATAGAGGAAGAGGTGGTTTTATCTGTCGGTAATTACACCATTACCTGCTTTGTAAACTATGTGCCCTATCCGCTGGAGATAAATAAAATTTATCCCGTTGAGCTGAGTTTTACTTTCCTGCACGACTTCCACATAGAAGAAACGAAGATAGAGAACTACGTTCTGGAAAGGGTTGGCGATAGCTTTGCGTACAACGTCAGAGGCATTCTGGTCTATGACACGATGATCGTTGACGGCATCGCATTTCAGGATGAGATGTTTATTGATGACTACCTCTATCTGGATAAGCAGTTCATACAGTTTAAAGCGGATAGGATTGGCGTGGCGTTTTTGGAGGAATAAGGCCTGATTCTATAACTGATTTAATTATTTGGTTTTATTATTTGTGAGTTGAACTGACGTAGGCCTGTGATAGGGTAGTATTAAATCTGACAGTTAATTAGATGTGAGAATCAGGTATCATGATGGCATAAATCAGAATTATTTGATAAAGAATATTTCAAAGAGGTGTGCGCTTAATTGACAGAATTATATTAGTCAAAATTGATTGGTTCAATTTTGATTGACCATTTTTTACTATGATGGCGGATAGGAAAAATATAGAAAAATGATAAAGAAAATACATCCCCTTATTAAAGCTGCAAGAGATAAAAAAATTAGCCATCCCGGACAATTAGATAAGTTCGATCAACAGCATTGGATAGCATATGCAAAAAGTATTGGTACCGAAGATCAAGAAGCGGTGGCATTTTTCACTGGAGCAATCTGGCTTAATGGGCATTTTCATCGAGTTAAAAATACCCGAGAACAATTCACATGGTCAGGGAGCACTCCTCCTGATTATCGTGAGCTAGTTTGTGCCCATATTGCAGGTGCCAATTATGCGTTCTGGGAGGTCATGGCTGAACAAGAGAAGTTCATTGCTGGCCTTGAAAGCCCAGCGGCTGAGCAGCTAGTTGCAAGTAAATCCTCAATGGTTGGTGACAGTGACCCGATAGGAGTGAATCAGGTTATTATGCACCGTTTGGATAGCCTGCGTGGCCCATTATGGGAGCTCTTTCATTTCAAGGATCAAATGGCAGCACTCTTTCCTGGTGATCGCCCGAATAAATTATCTCTCATCAATTTATTCATGGTTGAGATGCGAATGTCTCAGTATTATCACAATTTCAGCCAATTGTGGCAGGAACTTCTTTATGGCCATGGGAGGTTTCATTATCAACAAGGAGAAGTATTCTTTATTCATCGTCATGCCGATTACCATCGTATAAAGTGTATTGCTGAGTACCGTCGTGAACATAACCAAGTTACGGGTATGCAACAAACGTGCGCTGTCCTTAAACAGATGCCTATTATCCCAAAATGGCCGGGATATCTTTCGTATAATATTAATGGTTCTCTGACAATAACTTCATGGGATAATCTTTCTGAAAATGTACAACTAATCGCTCAATTTCACACGCTGGCACCTTTCAGTCAACTTGATGATCATCTGAAACCGCTACTTAAACAAACGATAGCAACTTCTGTTGAGCGAACTCTGCAGACATGCATAGATTTGTGGGTTCACTTTGCAGTTCTATCAGAACAGATAAATGCTTCTCTCAAAACTAATAGTGGAATTAATGAATGGAAAGATTTATTAGCATTGGCTCCTCAATTTGACAGAACTAATCTGCTCAGTTTGTTGTGCCAGTGTACAGGATATATTGAATCTGAAATTGAAAAAGCATTTAAAATTTTAACTTGGTTAGGAGAAAAGCCGCAGGAAGATTTATGGGCTCAGCCGTTGGTTAGAATAGATGGGAAAATCTTATTTCCAATCAGTGCATTTTTAACGGGGCAAATTAGCCGAAATGTGGATTGTTGGATGAATAAACTCGATAATAAAGATACTCACCGAGGTAAAATGTTTGAACGAGATCTAATGCGTTTATTCGAGAATTGTCGTACTGTAAACACAGTGATGGGAGAACACCTACATTATACACCGGCGATTAAACCATGCTATGGCGGGATTCAGGAGGAAATAGATGCCACATTCTCATTCGGAAATTTACTGGTTATAGTTGAAGCGCGTAGTCGTAAAGTACCAATAACCCCCCTTGATTATGAAAATGAATTGTATGATAAGAATGGTTTAATCAAAAAATCCATGCAGGCGGCTCGCAAAGCGGACTTTGTACGTTACCATATTAAAGACTTTTGCCAAGATTATTATCCGCAACTGCTGGAAAAAAATAATATAAAAGTCCTTCCTTTAGTTATCGTAAACGGTTCATTCCATGCAGGCTATCCTTTCAATAATGTACCGGTTGTTGACACTTCTCTATTGTTGCACTTTCTTAAAGATGGCGAAATTAGGTTTATGTATAACCAGATAGAGGAAAAGTATCAGTATGGCTTACCCCTTTGGAACACAATTGAAGAAGCGCAGGCGTGTTTTGAAGAATATCTCCGTAAACCGGTGCTTATTGATATTTACGAGTTATTTTGCAAAGAAACTGAGATTCGCTCAAAAAATCTTGGTGAGAGTTATGAGGACATTGTGACATTGACTTTTGAGATGCAAGTTGAACAATGGGAGCAGTATATAGGCGCTGTTGAGCTGCGTTATCCTGGAAGGCTAATTAAGTATTTTTAGGACGAGTTCCTTAACCTCACTATGTGTTTAGGGACATAGTTAAAATTTCTTTTAACATACAGAAATGAGCTTAATATTGGATGTTTTTTAGTTGAATTTTGTTACGCCAAGTGGTTTTTATCTCTCTGTAGATATAGTGAATCGTACCAAAATAGTTACGGGATGCGGCCTAGTCTGGTTTGAGAAAATCATGTCAGATCTGAGTTAGCATATTTCTATAAATTAATTTATTCCCGTTTAAGTTTTGTTTTCTACTTTCCACGCAAATGGCTTGTTATTAGGAACGCCTTCTTTTGCGAGTCCTTTTCTCCTGCCGACACATTAACATTTATTGTATTATGTTATGTTATATTATAACATAAATAAGTTGATAATAGTTATTATTAACATTAAATCCTAAGCGCCCGCGTGAAAGCGAGCGCTAACTTTTGGCATGGAAAAGGAGATACAAAACGATGAAACTGCGTTTGTTAACCGCGCTGTGCGCTACGGCACTGCTGAGCGCACCGGCGCTGGCGCACGAGCTTTGGATTAACGTGGCCAACACGCCGGTCGGCCAGCCGATGGTGGTTGAGATGGGCTATGGTGATAACTTCCCCGAGCCGGAGGCGATTGCCGCCGATCGCCTGGCGATCTTCTCCCCCGCTAGGCTGGTTAGCGCGGCGGGTGAGGTAAAGCTTGAGCAGAAGGGGGAGAACTACCGCTACGTGAGCACCAAGCCGGCAGTCGAAGGCAGCTATCTGGCGATCGCTACCTATAATCCCACCTACTGGGCAAAGAACAAGAACGGCTGGAAGCAGCAGTCGCGCAGAGAGATGACCGACGCCTCCTACTGCCAGCTGGCGTCAATGTACGGCAAAACGGTAGTCAACGTCGGCAATAAGAGCGACGCGGCGTTTATCAGCCAGCCGCAGGGCATTCCGCTGGAGATCGTACCGCTGGCCGACCCGGCTATGCTGAAGGGAGGGCAAACTCTGCCGGTCGAGCTGCGCTATCAGGGCAAGCCGCTGGCTAACCATAAAGTGAGCGCCAGCTACGCGGGCTACGAAGATCCCCATCACCACCACAAGCACGGCGACCACCGTCATCTGGAGGCCGCGTTTAGCGCCAAAACCGACGATAAGGGCAGGCTCTCCGTACCCGTTGACCGCGACGGCTACTGGGTGATTTTCGCCGACAAGGTAACGCCGATTGCCGATAAGAACGTGTGCGATGAAGAGAAGGTAAAAACTACGTTTACGTTTAACGTCGGGCAGGACGTAGGGCAGAAAGCAGGGAAATAAAAGGCGAAGCAGTGGCGTTTCGTTTTTTTAAGCGGCCGGAGGCGGCCGCTTTTTTCTTTAAGCCGCAGGGCTAGTGGGGCAGCTCTCCCCGCCGATAGGACGCCCAGAGAAACGCCGTCGGCCAGCTTTCCTCTTCCCCCTGCGCCAGGCTTTTGGCTATCAGCTCCACGTCATCCGATACCCTTGCGGCGGCGTCAGCGTCCTGAATGACGCGATAGGCGCCTTTGAACGCCAGCTCTCTCAGCCTGTCGATAAGCCGGTTTACCTCTTCGGAAAAGGTTTCCTGGCTCAGGCGGTCAAACTCTGCCATCCAGCGTTCGTCGAAGTCGGCCTCGTCTCTGGCGTCGAGCGCGCTGTATAGGTCGATATGCTGGAGGAAGTCGAAGAAGGTTGGGGCGGTCAGATGGGATTCGATTTCTGTGAGGGAGCGTATTGCCGTGTTCATATGAAGACCCCGTGCGGTGTTGTTTATACGAAACGGAAAAATAGCGGCAGTCGTCTGCCGCCTTGGCATCTAACTCAAGACTTACCCTTCGGCATCTCAAGCGGGATGGAGTCAAATAAGAACCTGTCGAAGGACGGCTGCTCGTGGCACTCCAGTTGCTTGGTGACGCGCTCTTTGACGTTCTCCAGGTGCTGCCACATGCTCAGGCGCGCGGCGACCGGGTCCTTACGCTGGAGGGCGGCGACGATCTCTTCGTGCTCTGCGTAGCCTTTCCTGCTGTATTCCCCCTGATCGGACTCTTTGGCCAGCATCTGCCAGAGAGGATCTCGGTTGCGAACGTCCCATATGTAGCGGACGATCTCCGCCAGCATGGCGTTTTGCGTCGAGGCGGCGATGGCGCAGTGGAACTGGGCGTCGAGGGACTGGTCGGGCGGAGAGTCCAGCAGCTTTTTCTCCTGCTCGAGAATTTCATACAGCTTGGCCAGATCGCTTTTGACTATCTGAGTGGCGGCGAAGGCGGCGATGCTGGTTTCGATAAGCTGCCGGGCCTGCAGCAGCTCGAACGGGCCGGACTTACCGTCGAGAAAGGAGTTAATGACGGTCTCGTTTTTTAATACGTAAACGCCGGAGCTTTTTCTTATATCGATAAAGCCTTCGGCTTCCAATAAAATCATCGCTTCCCGAATAACGGCGCGGCCAACGCCAAAGGTTTCAGCCAGCGTTCTTTCCGTTGGCAATTTATCGCCGACTTTATAAACTCCGTCTGATAGCTGCTGTTTTATTGCTGTTGCAATTTCTTTATATAAACGTGTATCAGTCATGTGTTTTAATCCTTTCAGTTGCTTGATTATCAGCACATTCGGTTAGTACGTCAAGCAATGCCGCGGGCTGGCGGCGGTTGGCGCGGCGTGCGGTCATGGGGGACTGTTCGGGTAGGAGAGAGCTGATGTAAGGTTAAGGACGGTTTTTCATGAAAGTACGCTAAGCATAGAGGGCGGGTTTATATTTTTCTTTTTTCATTTTTGGCGCGCGTAAATTGACAGATATTATTATATTTCGCCTTTTTATTGAGTTGATTTTCAGTTTATTAAACGTTTCTAAAACGAGGGTGAATATTTTTAAATAGGCTGAATGACATAAAAGTGAGTTTTTAAGAATGCGGCTATTTCGATGGCCTTTATTTGGCTCCGGCCGCGGGGCCGGAGCGCCGGTTGCTTAGGCTCTGCCGCCGTTCGCCACCGCGTCGATCAGCGCCTGCACCTGCCGCTGCTTGCTGGCGGAGAATTTACACACCCTTTTCAGCGACGTCATCAGCTCCGGCTCTGGCCGCTTGGCGGTGATGACGATACAGCCGTTCATCACCCGCACATTCACCTTGGTGCCGGTGTCAAAACCGGCGGCCGCCAGCCACTGGCCCTTTAGGCTAAGGGCGGGAATTAACTTATTACTTGAGTAATGGCTCACGTAACCCACCGTATAACGGTGAAAATTTTCCGGAGAGACTTCTGATTCGGGGATTTCTACAATACAATCTTTTTCAGCCATGATGACTACCTCTGATAGTTGCTGTGGTTAGCGTCGTGAGCGTGTTGCACCACGTTCACGGCGTGCATAAAAACCCTATAAAAATATCCAGTTATAGGGGGAAAGTCCAAATGAAAGTGGATGTAAATTTGGAAAGAGGGAGTGTGAGGTGGGTTCCAGAATTGTTTGGAGTGGTGGGTTTTTAATAAATGCTTATATAAGCACTATTTTAGTTATCTTAGTCATTTATATATATCGACCGAACCTGTAGCTTCGGGGTAAAAGTAATCTATTTTTTGATGAGCTGTGACTTTTCACCAGCAAAATCGAAAGTAAAAAGGCCCACTATTAAGTGGGCAGAGGAAAAATTGACTTGATGGTTCAAAATCGAATTTTTTTTGAGAGTGTTCAGAATTCTGTGTCACGTTAAAAATACTACAACGTCATTACTTTATTCAGCCGCCCGTCAAAATAAATGGCTAACTGTGACAATGTCAAATTCCAGCTCCGGATGGGCATTGTCCATTTTTCCTGTGCATTCATCAGCCCCAGATAAAGCAGCTTCAGCAGGCTGTTTTCATTCGGGAAAGCACCTTTGGTTTTGGTCAGTTTCCTGAACTGACGATGCACTGATTCGATTGCATTTGTGGTGTAAATAACCTTACGGATATCAGTTGGATAGCGGAAGTATGCTGACAGATTTTCCCACTTGCGTCGCCACGACTGGAGCACTACCGGATACTGCTGACCCCATTTTGCCTCCAGCTCATCCAGCGCTGTTTCCGCCGCCTCTTTCGACACAGCACGGTAAACCGGCTTCAGGTCAGCCATGAACGCTTTATGGTGTTTTGACGCAACATATTTAATCGAATTACGTATCTGATGAATGATACATAACTGAACCTCTGTCTGCGGATAAATGCTTTTTATCGCGTCCGGGAACCCGGTCAGCCCGTCCACACAGGCAATCAGAATGTCTTCCACTCCGCGGTTTTGCAGGTCGCTTAATACCGACAGCCAGAAGTTAGCGCCCTCGCTTTCCGACAGATACAGGCCCAGAACATCTTTTTTGCCTTCCAGATTCAGTGCCAGCACGGTATAAACCGCTTTGCTCTGATAACGGCCATCCTCGCGGATTTTATAGTGAATGGCATCCAGCCAGACGAAGGGATAAACCTTCTCCAGCGGGCGCTGCTGCCACTGTTTTAATTCAGGGACAACTTTATCCGTAACGGCGCTGATAGTGGCTGTGGACACGCTGAAAGCATATAAATCTTCAATTTCCCGACTGATATCCTGGTAGCTCATCCCCAGCGCAAAAAGGCGAATGATCTTACGCTCAATCTCGTCGGACAGCGTGGTCTGATGCTTTTTGACTAACTGAGGCTCAAAAGTGCTATTGCGATCGCGCGGAGTCGACAATTCGAAGCTGCCGGTCGGAGCTTTGATGGTCTTTTTACTGGAACCGTTTTTACGGTTAGCTTCGACGTCCTGAGCCAGATGGGAGTCAAGTTCAGCAGCCAGGGCTGCTTCGGTTAACTGTTTGATTAACGGTGTTAAAACACCATCCTTGCCGGTTAGTGCCTGACCGGACTGGAGTGCTTTAAGTGCTTTGTCGAAATCGAAGGGTTGGGACATGTGTCATTCCTTTTTGATTGTATATTACTGGAATGACACAGAATTTCTAACACTCCCTTTTTTTTAGTAAAAATAAAGGGATTTCCCTTATTCATTTTCTGGTAGACATTCTTTTATTGATAAGTTCGAAAAGTTTTTCGAACCTGTTTAGTTCTTCTTCCTGAAGAGGGGTGTTTTTCCCATCTTTTATGTGGTTGAGAAAAATCCTTGCTGGTTTGGCTTTTATGAATGTTTTCTCTGTACCCGATAGATAATTTTCGAACTGTTTTACAATACGAGGTATCTTTTCATTTAATTTTAATGAATTAATATCGAGATCGTAACTTTCGCAGACAAACTTGATAAAACTATCTCGATTGAATAAATCCTCTATGTCGCATTCATTTTTTGTTTCTTCAAGGGCTTCAGAGACAAACAGCACATTTTTTTTGTTAAGCATTCCCTGTTGCTGAAGCTCTCTTGATGTTTCTCTACTCTGTTTTTCATCATCCAAGAGTACGACCACATTCAAATTCTGCGATGACAACAGTGATACCATATATGAGACACGTTGTGCTCCGCCAGCTGGAGTAATAGTAATATTTCCGTTAAGTCCTTTCCGGCCCAGTGAGTTTAAGTAGTCAGAAATTGAGCTCAGGTACCAGAAATCGGTCACACCTTCTACAATTAGATTGTGTGAGCCGATAAACAGGGACTGTGCGATGTCGTACCCTAGTGCAGCCTGTAAAGGGAATAGAGTGGTGGAGTCGCCACTTGGATCATTAGTTACAGTCGTTCCTTTTTCCTCAGAGATGGAAACCGTTTTAACAGCGGATATATTTTTCAAGGGAACTAGAAATGGCGAGTGTGTTGTATAGATAATTTGGTTGGTAAAATCTTCAGATAAATGGTTTAGGAGATCAGTCTGGGATTTGGCGTGTAGGTATAATCCCGGCTCATCTAGTAAAATGATGGCATTTTCAGCGGAACCTCCTTTTGTATCAGCAACGAAACTAATGTAAAAAGAGAAAAACCATTTGAAACCGCGGCTTCTTTCATCAAGGTTAACTTCGACATCATACGCATGACTGGAGTCAGATACATAAGTATCAAAAAAGTCTCCGTCAACGTTGAATCGTATTTTCAGCGAACGATCTTTCCATAGGCGCTTGATCTCGTTGGTCACGACTGCACCGCTGCGGTTTACCAGTTGGTTGCGTACTTCAGAGCTTGCCTTATTCTCGGCCAATTCTGCTGGCTTGATACCTGCGACTTTACATAATTTCTCAAAGTTGATATCTGCTGTAGTCAGCTGTTTACTAGTCTGTCTCTGCAAATAAGTTGCCATGTTGTGATGCCCGTTAATTTCGGGATATTCATCAACCAGTATAAATACAGGCATGTTTTTAACTACCCAATCCCTTGCAGCCTTATTCTTCTCCGCATCACTCAATACTTCAGAGAGCTTTTCTTCAATTTCTATCAATGAATCTTCAAGAACATCATTAATTTCAATGCCATTTTTTGCCAGACATTTTCTCAGTTCCTGTGGTTTTTCTTTTGCATTGGTTGCCCATTGCAGATATTTCCCTGTTGAAAAAGCTATGTTGTCGCAAAGAGCTTTAATTATTTTCAGTTCAGCTTTACCTTGCTCTGTATTACGTTCAGGGGTGTCAAAAAATATCTCAGCTTGCGTCGCAATTTTATTTAGGTCTCTTCTGATTTTTTTTGCGTCCAGTTCGAAACTTGTCAGGTCATAAAAACCAATGCTTCTTCCGCTATAGCTTCGGTTGATAGACACTGAGGTGATATTTTTCGTTCGCGGATATATAGATGAAAGTTCAGCAATCTCACTGGAGCTTAAAGCCCAAGAACTTTCTACTACTGGCGTATCAGGTGTGCATTCATCAAGCAAACGGTTCCGTGGGAAATCTTTGACTTTATTTAGCTCCCCAAATCCCTCTACTGGGTTCAAACTTTTAAGCGCTAATAGCAAATTGGTTTTTCCGCTTTCATTCCTGCCAAGAACTGCGGTTAACCTGTCTGCTGTAATAACTCCACTGTCAAAGACAGATCTGAAATTTTTTATACGGAAAGATATAAGTTGCATAACGATTCCTTATTTTAGTAATGCGGTCGCAATAGCTGTTGCTGAAGAAAGAAAGGCCAGTCCTAATGCTGACCATATTTTAAGGTTATTATTTTTTACTTCAAAACTTAGCCTTCTGTTCTGTTCTTCAACGCCGATCATCTTGGTAACTAAATCTAGGAGGATTCCTATTTCAGCTGCACTTATTGGTGGTGATTCTCGGGCATTGGTATCCTCATTTTTTTTGCGTCGCGCGTAACGAAGATGAATCATAAAAAGGGGTTCACCTTGTGTACTAAGGTTGCTGGAACGCCGAAAAAATGCGGGATAGGAAGTCAATACACGCTCAACTTGCAGCATATCCATTCCTAAACTATCTGCGATATTTCTTGGCGTTCTGCTGTTCCAGCGCTCATGGGCTCCTAAATGCTGGATCATTGCTGTTAGGTAATGAAAGTCTTTAACAAAGGATATCGGGTGCTCACTTTCCTCAACTCTTTTTAATTTCCACATATTCTTCCTTAAATTAAAAATCAACTCTGCAAAGGTTAATTTATTTTAACATAGGATTAATATCACTCAACTAAGCCATTGTAATGTCCGTAATTGGCACAGAGTTAACGATTACGTTCGTTTACACCCGAAACAGCAAAAAAGATACTAGCACATATACGATAAAGGGCTGGGAAGCTAAAAGGTATAGTCCAATCTGGCTGGCAGAAAAGGCGTTGGTAATCATTCAGAATACCCTTATTGTCTTCTACGGCTTTTCTCACCTGAAACCAACAGCCATACAGCCATCCAGATGTTTAAGCGCTTAAAATAAAAAACATAAGTGTTGCATAATGAATTTCTCTGTGTCCTAATAGCTCTCGGTTTGGAAGTCAGACCTTATGAAAGCAGTTTTAGTAAAGCAGTCCTCAGTTCAAGTGTTATCTGTAGATACCCTTCTTCGTGAGCCTCCTCCTAAGTGCCCAAGTAAGTCACTCTTTAAGTACAGGCCACCATTGCCGCTCTTATGTGGCTCATCAAATTAATTAAGGAAGTATCTATGTCTAACAAAATGACTGGTTTAGTAAAATGGTTTAACTCTGATAAAGGTTTTGGCTTTATCACTCCGGACAACGGCAGCAAGGATGTATTCGTACATTTCTCTGCTATCCAGAGCGACAACTACAAAACTCTTGATGAAGGTCAGAAAGTCTCCTTCACCATCGAAAGTGGCGCTAAAGGCCCAGCGGCTGGAAACGTCGTAGCGCTGTAAGCCGTGCTAACTATCAGTGACGCTTACGGTACCAATGAAGGCAATAGCCTGAGCCGCTAAGCTCCGTTGATAAGAAAAAACCCGCCATGTGCGGGTTTTTTACTATGTTCATTTCACCACATCAAATCATCCGGCACCTTAAAATCAGCATACGGATCGTCCTCGTCCTGCTCTTCCTGACTCAGCGCGCTGTTTAACACAATAAAGCTCGCATCCCGCTGGGCAATCTTATCGGCGACGCTGGCGGGGATAATCGCGTATTCACTCTCACCGTTGCTATCAACCGCTAAACGAGCAATGGCGAGACGACCGCTAATCAGCTGAGCCTGAGTCAGCTTATCCACGGTGATTTTTTTAATTAAGTTACCGTCCGTGAAGTTAAAGCCAATATCACCTCTTGAAACGTCGATGCGGTTCATTTCAATCAGCTGCTTCACCTGCGCCTTGTATTCTTTAGATAACGCAGCCTGCTTTTGCTGCTCGCTTAGCTGCTTATCACGCTCAAGCTGGGCCTTTTTATTCTCTTCCACGGCTTCCCTTGCCTCACGTGCCTGAACGCGTGATTTTTTCGCCGTTCTCTGGACTTTGGCCATCTTCTTGCTGCTTACTAATCCCGCTTTTAGCATCTGCTCTTGTAGGGTGAGTTTTGTCATCTTCGTTTCTGAGTCTGTTGGATAATGGGTGGGATTATACCCTAAATAATCGGCGTTGCAGGACCCCGATCGCGACGTGATTTGAGCTTAGGGAGCGTTATCAAAGGCCGACATGACCCGCTCTAGGGATTAGATTCTGCACTCAGTTATATTAGAACAGCGTTATTCCGTTGGGTAGGATAACGTCGACTATGGACAATCATAACCATTCAGATAATCCAACCCCGCCTTATTTATGATTT
Source organism: Leminorella grimontii (assembly GCF_039789245.1). NCBI lineage: Bacteria > Pseudomonadati > Pseudomonadota > Gammaproteobacteria > Enterobacterales > Budviciaceae > Leminorella > Leminorella grimontii. The sequence continues at coordinate 829,756 of NZ_CP146357.1, forward strand.
ATCTGTTAAAGTACGTAATGCTATACGATATGAATTATTATGGAAGGCCTTGGCATTCCTAATATATCTAGTTTCTGACGCTTAGGGATCAAATTAACAAGGAATGGACAAACTGGAAAATATAAATATGGAAATTATTCTGATGCGTCACGGAAAACCCTCCTTCACTGGTGCTCCGAAAGTGTCTTCCCGTGAAATGGTTGATTGGACTACACAATATGATCTCTCTGATACAGGGAGTGACATGCCGCCTGAGTCAAGCCGCGTACTGGCGCGTAAGGCGCAGGTGGTTATTAGCAGCCCTCTGCTCAGAGCGCTTTCATCCCTGAAGACGCTGGGCTGCGAGCCGGCACTCATTGATGAAGTATTCCGAGAAGCGGACCTGCCGCTACACCTTATACCTGGAGTACGGTTATCCCCCTTTTACTGGGCCGGTATTTTTCGTCTTATGTGGCTTTGCGGCATGCCCTGTAAGGTAGAATCTTTAGGAATGGCGAAAATGCGCGCTGCTCGGGCCGCTGGCATACTTGTCAATCTCGCCAGGGAATATAACGGTTCCGTATTGCTGATGGGCCACGGTATTATGAATCGACTTATCGCAAGGGAGCTAATGTTGCTTGGCTGGAAAGAGCATTGCCGCCCTGGAAAAGGATACTGGAATGCAGGCACTTACCAATTCCCGTAAGGGAAGGGGATAACTGTATTACCCCCCTTACTTATTACAGTCTGAAATGTTAGATACGACAGTTTCTGACCTCTCGAATGACTACAAGCACAAATCTATCCACTAATCGCCCCAGCTTCGGCAATTAACTTTTCCAAAACCCCTTCCAATTCCTCCGACTGAGAAAACCCCACACAGTCATAAATCACCAAATTCACCCTAGCCAAATCCCCCTCACTCTGCTTGGCCTTATAAAACCCATCGGTCTTATCCTTTATAAATGCATTCAAAGCGTTGTTTTGCTCAGCGGTTAAAGCATATCCCAACTCAATATCAATAAACCCTTGCGTACCGTCTTTTAACGGCAGCTTGCCAAAGTCTACGCCCATGCTTTTATAGTTCTCGGTAATACAGCGCGCCAGCGAATAGGTTTTATATTCTTTTAACAGCTCTTGGGCCGTGAGCGCCTTAGGCTCATTGGCCAACGCGCCGCCAGCCCATGTGCAAAACAGCAGGCTCAGTAGTAGAAGGGTTTTATTTCCCATCACGCCAATCTCCCTCTCAGCAAAAAAAACGGCCCCATCAAGGGGCCGCTCGGTTACAGGCTAGTCGTTAATCCCCTGACTGCGCAGGTAGTCTTCATAGTTGCCGGTAAAGTCGATGACCTTCTGTGGCGTGATTTCAATGATGCGGGTCGCCAGCGAACTCACGAACTCCCGGTCGTGGGAGACGAAAATCAGCGTGCCTTTATACAGGTCCAGCGCCATGTTCAGCGACTCGATGGACTCCATGTCCAGGTGGTTGGTCGGTTCGTCCATCACCAGAATGTTGGGCTTGGTCATCATCAGCTTGCCGAACAGCATGCGGCCCTTTTCGCCGCCGGAGAGCACGGTCACCGACTTCTTGATGTCGTCCTGCGAGAACAGCAGGCGGCCAAGGATGCTGCGCACCGACTGCTCGTCGTCGCTCGGCTGCATCCACAGGCTCATCCAGTCAAACACCGTCATGTCGATTTCAAAGTCGGTGGCGTGGTCCTGCGCGTAGTAGCCGAGGCTGGCGTTTTCGGACCACTTAAGCCGACCGGTGTCTGGCGCAAGCTCGCCCATCAGGGTTTTCAGCAGCGTGGTTTTACCCACGCCGTTGGTGCCCAGCACCGCGACCTTTTCGCCGACTTCCAGCATCAGGTTCAGGTTTTTAAACAGCGGCGGATTGCCGTCGTAGCCCTTGGACAGGTTCTCCACTTCCAAGGCGTTACGGAACAGCTTCTTGTCCTGCTCAAAGCGGATAAACGGGTTCTGGCGGCTGGAGGCCTTGACCTCCGCCAGCTCGATTTTCTCTATCTGACGGGCGCGGGACGTAGCCTGGCGCGACTTGGAGGCGTTGGCGCTAAAGCGGCTGACGAACGACTGCAGCTCGCTTATCTGCGCCTTCTTCTTGGCGTTGTCCGCCAGCAGGCGCTCGCGGGCCTGGGTCGATGCCGTCATGTAGTCGTCGTAGTTGCCCGGATAAACGCGCAGCTCGCCGTAGTCCAGATCCGCCATGTGGGTACACACCATGTTCAGGAAGTGGCGGTCGTGCGAGATGATGATCATGGTGCTGTTGCGATCGTTTAGCGTCTGCTCCAGCCAGCGGATGGTGTCGATATCCAGGTTGTTGGTCGGTTCGTCGAGCAGCAGGATGTCCGGATCGGCGAACAGCGCCTGCGCCAGCAGCACCCGCAGCTTCCAGCCGGGAGCGACTTCGCTCATCGGGCCGTAGTGCTGCTCAACGGGAATGCCGACGCCCAACAGCAGCTCACCGGCGCGGGATTCGGCGCTGTAGCCGTCCATCTCGCCGTACTGAACCTCAAGGTCGGCCACCTTCATGCCGTCTTCTTCGCTCATGTCCGGCAGCGCGTAGATGCGGTCGCGCTCGGCCTTCACCGCCCACAGCTCCTCGTGGCCCATGATCACCGTGTCGAGAACGCTGTACTGTTCAAAGGCGAACTGGTCCTGCTTCAGCTTGCCCAGGCGCTCGTTCGGGTCGAGGAACACGTTGCCAGCGGTAGGCGCAAGGTCGCCGCCGAGGATCTTCATAAAGGTGGACTTGCCGCTGCCGTTTGCGCCGATAAGGCCGTAGCGGTTGCCGCCGCCAAATTTGACGGAAATGTTTTCAAACAGCGGCTTGGAGCCGAACTGCATCGTGACGTTATTACTGATTAACAAGGCGAATACTCATTTGGTTAAAAAAAACGTGAAGTTGCGCATATTATGCCACAGTTTAGCGCAGTTTAGGTATTGCCGCGTTGGGGGATGCCCGCGTGAGGCGAGGGGAAGATAAGGGGATAAAACGTCAACGCGGCGGGCTTTCTCGCTTCCCGCCGCGCCGAACGCGTAGGCTATTGAACTTCTCGGGCTATGATTCATTTAGCGATGGAGATTAGCGTGCGCCTTCAACGGCCTCTTTAGCCATCTTGGTGATGGCGTCAAAGTCGCCCTTGGCAATGACGTCCGTCGGCACGAACCAGGAGCCGCCGACGCAGAGCACGTTTTTAAGGCTCAGGTAGTCGCGATAGTTTTTAAGGCTGATGCCGCCGGTCGGGCAGAACTTGGCGTCCGGCATCGGGCCTGCAAAGGCTTTAAGCGCCGCCACGCCGCCGTTGATTTCCGCCGGGAAGAACTTAAAGCACTTAAGCCCGGCTTCGGCGCCGGTCATCAGCTCGCCGATGGTCGCGACGCCGGGGATCACCGGAACCGTACCCTCAACCGCCGCTTTTAGCAGCCCGGGCGTCAGCCCCGGCGTAATGATAAATTCCACGCCCAGTTCGGCCACCTTTTTATACTGCTCGACGGTCGTTACCGTGCCTGCTCCCACGACGGCCTCAGGCACTTCCGCCATGATTTTCCTGATGGCGTCGATAGCGCAGGCGGTGCGCAGCGTGACTTCCAGCGTCTTAACTCCGCCGGCCACCAGCGCCTTGGCGAGCGGCACGGCGTCCTTGATGTCGTTAATAACGATAACCGGCACGACCGGGCCGAGCGTCAGGATCTGTTCTGCGGTTTTTTTCCAGCTTTTCATAGTTCCACCTCTTTGATGCTAATGAATAATTCGGTTTTTATCCGGGCCGCAGAAGCGGCGGCCCGGAGATGCCCGTATTAAAGACGCGTTAAAGAAACGCGTTGATGGCCAGGCAGCCGATCAGGCCGCACACGGAGATAATGGTTTCCAGCACCGACCAGGACTTCAGCGTTTCGACCACCGTCAGGTTGAAGTACTCCTTGATCATCCAGAAGCCGGGGTCGTTAACGTGCGAGAAGAACACGCTGCCGGAGCCCACCGCCAGCACCATCAGTTCGGGGCTGACGCCGGTCGCCTGAATCAGTGGGTAGACGATGCCGCCGGTGGTCAGCGCCGTTACCGTCGCGGAGCCCAGCGCCAGACGGAGGATCACCGCGATGATCCACGCCAGCAGGATCGGCGAGAAGGAGAATGCGTGCATTTGGCTTGCGATGTAGTCCTTCACGCCGCTGTCGATAAGCACCTGCTTGAACGCGCCGCCCGCGCCGATAATCAGCAGCATCATGGCGATAAGCTTGGCGGAAGACTCAATGCTGGAGGTGATTTCGGCCACGGTCTTGCCGCGCTTGTAGCCAAAGGTGTAAAGCGCGACGATGGCGGCAATCAGCGTGGCGATAACCGGGTCGCCGAAGAACTCGGCGTAGGGCAGCACGGCGTGGCCCTTGACCAGCGACATCTCCAGAACGGCACGCAGCGCCATCAGGATAACCGGTATCAGCGCGGTAAAGACGCTGACGCCAAAGCCCGGCATTTCGTCTTCGCTGAACTCGCGGTTGGCGAAGCCCATGTGGATTTCCGGGTTCATTCTGCGAATGTAGGGCATGCGCGCAAACAGAATGCCCGAGATGATAATGGCCGGAACGGCGATGATCACGCCGTAAATCAGCGTCCTGCCCATGTCGGCGTTAAAGATATTGGCGATCGCCGTCGGGCCAGGGTGGGGCGGCAGGAAGCAGTGGGTGACGGAGATGGCGGCCGCCATCGGGATGCCGACGTACAGCAGCGAAATCCGCAGCCTCAAGGCCAGCGTGATCACCAGCGGCATCAGCAGAATAATGCCGACTTCAAAGAACAGGGCAAAGCCGACGATAAAGCCGGTCGCCGCGACCGCTATCTGAATGTTCTTCTCGCCGAATTTATCGACCAGCGTCATGGCGATGCGCTGCGCGCCGCCGCTGTCGCCCAGAAGCTTGCCCAGCATGGCGCCGAAGCCCATGATAAGCGCCAGATTGCTTAACGTACCGCCTACGCCGTGCTTGATGGAGTCCAACACGCCAAGAACGGACATGCCCTGAATCAGGCCGACGAACAGAGCGACTAAAATCAGCGCGACGAAGCAGTGAACCTTCAGCCGCAGCATTAAAAACAGTAGTAGAGCGACGCCTAAGGCAACGTATAAGAGGGGCATAAACCTTCTCCCTGAGTAATATTTTAATTAGTGAATGTCTGCATATTGGCTAATGCGTTGCATTCTTTTTATTTCCGCGGTTTTCGAGCCGCCGGCGGGCGGCGGCCGAAACCTGTCGGGTAGAGTACGTAGGACAAAGATGGATTAGCGGCCCATCCAACCGCCGTCCACGACGATAGCGTGGCCGCTGATATAGTCGGAGGCCTTCGAGGCCAGGAACACCGCGGCGCCGCCGAGATCTTCCGGATCCCCCCAGCGGCCGGCCGGAATGCGCTCCATAATCTGACGATTGCGGACTTCGTCGTTCATCAGCGCGGTGTTCATTTCTGTCGCGATATAGCCCGGCGCGATGCAGTTAACGTTCACGCCCTTGGACGCCCATTCGTTGGACAGCGACTTGGAGAAGCCCATCACGGCCGACTTGGCCGCCGTATAGGCCGGAATAGTGAACCCGCCCTGGAAGGCGAGCAGCGAGGCGATGTTGATGATTTTACCGTAGCCGTTTTCGATCATGTGGCGACCGAAGGCCTGGCACATAAAGAAGACTGCGTTCAGGTTGATGTCCAGCACCAGATCCCAATCCGCCTTCGGGAAATCGGCGGAAGGATGGCGGCGCTGGATGCCGGCGTTGTTGACCAGAATATCGATCTTTTTGTATTTCCCCAGAATGGCGCTAACCAGCTGGTCGTATTTATCGAATTCGGCCAGGTTGAAAATAAAGGTTTCACAGCCAACGCCGTAGGCCATAATGTCTTTTTCCGTCTGCTCGTTGCGATCGACGTCGACAATAATAATGTTAGCGCCGGCGTTTGCCAGGCTTTCGGCAAAGGATTTTCCCAATCCGCGCGATCCGCCCGTCACGATGGCGTTTTTCCCCGACAGGTCGAAAACGTTGTTTTTCATCTAAAGGTCCTCTTGTTTGATTCTTTGTTATTAACGCTGGTTGTTAGCGCCTGTTATTAACGGCAATCGTTAACGCTCTTGATTAACAGAACTGGTACATCACCTTGATGACGTTGCCGCCGTTCAGGCAGATGTCGAATCCTTCCTTGGCCTTTTCCGGCGGATAGACGGTGATTAAGCGCTCGTAGGGGAAGCCCGCCTGGATCAGCTTGATGGCGGTTTCAAAGTCGCGCTTGACGTAGACGCGGGTGCCGACGATGGTCAGCTCTTTGAACTCGATGTCCAGCAGCGCCACTTCCGCCGGCTTTTTGTAGGAGCCGACAATTTCGATGGTGCCCTGAACCCTGACCAGCTTGGTCAGCACCGCAGCGACGGTCGGATGGGCGGCGCAGTCGAACACCACGTCGGCGCCGGTGCCGCCGGTGAGCTCAAGCACTTTGTCCACCACGCCGGTCTCCGCCGGGTTGATGGCGATAAAGCCGGCCTCTTTGGCAAGGCCCAGGCGGAACGGATTGGTTTCGACCACGATCACCTGCTTGGCGCCGCAGGTGGCGGCGACGCTGGCGACGCAAAAACCGATGGTGCCCGCGCCAAAGACCACGACGCTGTCGCCCGCCTGCATCTTGGCGCGGCTGACGGCGTGAACGCCCACCGCCAGCGGCTCAACGAAGGCGCCGATGGTCATCGGCATGTTGTCGGGCAGGACGTGAACCACGTCGGCGGGCACCTTGACGTACTCGGCCATGCCGCCGTCGGTATCGATGCCGTAAAGCTTAAGGGTGGCGCAAACGTGGCTGTTGCCGCTTTCGCAGGCGTAGCAGCGGCCGCAGGAGATCAGCGGGCGAACGGTGACCTTCGTGCCCTTGGGGAAGTGGCCGTTGCCTTCCTCAATCACGCCGGAAAACTCGTGGCCGGGCACCAAAGGCGCCTTGGCGCGGGGGTGAGCGCCGACGTAGATATTCAGGTCAGAGCCGCAGATGCCCGCGTAGTGAACCTTGATTAATACTTCGTGCGCTTTTATTTCCGGCACCGGGACGTTGTCCAGCGATACGTTATTGCTGCCGTGGTAGACAATGGCTTTCATAGGATCTCCTTGTTATTTTTCAGTCTGCTAGTGCCGCCTTTAGGGTGTAGAAAGCCCGACTGCGCATTAATTGGCAGCCCGTATTTATTTAAAAGACGACGTATTTTTACTTAATTAACCTGATATAAATTCTCTTTTCCCGACAGCGCGCGAACGATTTCTTCCGCCGCCATTATTAACGTTTTATCGGCGGCTTCTTTGGTAAACGCGCCGGTGTGGGGTGTCATGATGACGTTGTCGAGCTTGAAAAAGCGCTCGTCTAAAAAGGGCTCTGAGATAAAGGCGTCCAGACCGGCTCCGCCGAGATAGCCGTTTTTTAATGCGTCGTAAAGCGCGTCGTCATGAATAAGTTCGCCGCGTGCGGTATTAATAATAAACGCGCCCTGTTTCATTTTGGCGATGCTGTCGCGGTTAATCATGCGATAGGTGTCTTTATTTGCCGGCAGGTGTAGCGAAATAAAGTCGGCCTCGCGGTAAATGTCGTCCAGCGACATCGTGTATTCCACGCCGTGGTTTTCAATCAGCTCGGTAGACGGATACAGGTCGTAGGCCAGAACGCGCATGCCGAAGGAGCGGCAGCGCACCGCCAGGCTGCGGCCGATAGCGCCAGTGCCCAGGATGCCGATGGTTTTGCCATAAAGCTCAATGCCGGAAACGCGCTGCCAGGATTTTTCTCTGACGCTTTTGTCCATCAGGTGAATGCGTCTCGACAGGCCGGTAATAAAAGAGAACGCCAGCTCGCAGACCGACAGGCTGTTGGCGCCAGGGGTAATGGTGACCCGGACGTTGTTTTCTTTCGCCGTGCTTAAGTCGACCTTGTCATAGCCGACGCCGTTTCTGGCGATAATCTTTAGCGTGGGCGACGCCGCGGCGATAACGTCGGCGTTGATCTCATCAAGCCCTGCCAGCATGGCGCTGACGCCCTTTACCATCGGCACCAGCTCGGCGGCCTTCATCGGTTTTTGCGGCGTCACCATCTTGAGCTCGTGCCCGGCGTCGGTCAGTATTTTCTGCGCCTGATGACAGGTAGAAAACGCGCGTGAAGTAGTCAGTACAACGGCCATAGTTGAAAAAGCTCCTTTAAATAGAATGGTATTTCTCGCGCTGGAAGTCGGCGATGTCTTTAAATTGTTCTTGCAGATTCCAGTAGGTCTTTAGGTAGATGCCGTAAAGCCGGTCGTAGGCGTGCTTGTGGCTTCCGTTCGGCGTATAGGTTTTCCTGATGCCTATTAGATCGCTGGCCTTGTCGATGCTCGAAAGCTCGCCCAGCGCGTAAAGCCCCATGATGGCCGCGCCGTAGGCGGCCCCTTCGTCGACGTCCGGCACGTGGATTTCGCGCCCGATGACGTCGGCCAGGATTTGTAGCCAGACCGGCGAATGGGTAAAGCTGCCGCTGACGCGGATCTCTTCCACCTTGCCGGTTAGCTCCTCGAGCGACTCCAGCACGCTGCGCATGCGGTAGCAGATGCCCTCCAGCGTGGCGCGGATAATGTGGCGCTTGTCGTGGTTGAGCGTCAGGCCGAGCATGGTGCCGCGCGCGTTGGCATTCCAGTAGGGCGCGCGCTCGCCGGTGAAAAAGGGCAGCACGATAAGGCCGTCCGACCCGGCGGACACCTTTTCCGCGTAGGACGTCAGCAGGGCGTAGGGGTTAAGCCCCAGCTTGTCGGCCACGCGCTGCTCGGTTTCGGCGAACTTGTCTCTGGCCCAGCGGAAGGAGACGCCGCCGTTGTTGATGGCGCCGCCCAGCATCCAGCGGTCGTCGGTGACGTTATAGCACCAGGTGCGGCGCTTGGCGTCGGTGCGCGGCTCCTTGGACGCCATGCGGATAGCGCCGCTGGTGCCGATGGTGATGTTGATCTGGCCGGGGCGGATAGCGCCGACGCCGATGTTGGCCATCATGCCGTCACCCGCGCCGATCACTACCGGCACCGGGTGGGGCAGCCCGAGGCGGGCGGCGGCGGCGTCCGTCAGGTTCTCATAGTGGGTGGTGGAAACCACCTTCACCATCCGCTCTTCGCCGATGCCGAGCAGCGCTAAGATCTCTTTGTCCCACTCCAGGGTTTGAATGTTGTAGCAGCCGCTGCCGCTCGCAATAGAGCGGTCAACGACGCGAACGCCGGTCAGGTGGTGGAACACGAAGTCCTTGATGGTGCCGAATCGGGCGGATCTGGCGAACGTGTCGGGGTGGGTTTTCTTCAGCCAGTAAATCTTCAGCAGAGAGTACATCGGGTGAATGGGGCAGCCGGTCCGGTGGTAGAGGCGCTCGACGTCGATCTGCGATTTAACCTCGTCCAGATAAATCTGGCTGCGGGAGTCGCCCCAGGTCATCAGCCTGGTCAGCGGCGTTCCCTCTTCCGCCAGAGCGAGAAAGCTGTGAAGCACCGAGCTGATGGCCAGCCCGCGAACGTTTTTGGCGTCATCGCCAAGCTGGGCGACGGTTCTTTTAATCACGGCGACGGTGGACAGCAGGATGGAGTTTGCGTCCTGCTCGGCGACCCCGGTCTGATCGGTGAACAGCGGATATTCTTCGGTCGCGATGGCGTGAGCGGTTGACTGTCCGGATTGGTAGGCCACTGAACGCACTCCGGTAGTGCCAATGTCGATGCCTATAATAATATTTCTACCCATATTGTATGGACTCTTTATGTTATAAACGTAAATTGACTTACCAAAAATTTGAATTGATACTACCAAATAAACATTCCAAAACTGTGTTTTGAGTCACATAATGAATCTTGTAAAATTATATCGTTATATATCAATTGATTGAAAACTGGATTTATGGTTTCAGCGGGTTTGACTAAGTTGAGAGAAGTTAACGGGAGAAGTTAATTTTTGAGTTAATTGGTAGGGACAATGTTGGTAATTGCTCGTGGAGAGACAAAGCCGAGGGAGAGCAGAAGAGGATTCAGACGGAGGAGGATAGCGGATGAACGCCCCGCCATAGGCCTGCGGCGGGGCGACGTTTGATAAAAGCCTAAGCCTTGCGCCCGACGAACATGGCGATGTCGGTAGTAAACGTGCCGTCGTCGGCAATGGCGAAGTGGCGCTTTACGTCGGCGGAGGCCTCCTGCTGGTAGGCGCGGATGGCCTCGACGTAGACCTGCGGCGTTCTCATCCGCTCGGTCCAGCTCTTGAACTCCAGCGTCAGGCGGTCGGTGGTTATCTCTTCCAGCACCAGGCCCGCGTCGTTGATAAAGCGGCTCCATTCGCCGAGGCCGTAGTCCCTGACGTGGGAGCGATCGCGCAGCGCTTCGACGGTTTGCAGGTAGATGTCCAGCACCGGGTGGCCGGGGGAGACGACGTCCATGAACACCACGCGGCCGCCGGGTTTGAGCACGCGGTGAATGTCGCACAGCGCCAGCCCGACGTTCTGCCAGTGGTGGGCGGAGTAGCGGCTGATGACTGCGTCAAAGCTTGCCGCCTCAAACGGCAGCGACTCGGCGATGCCGCTCTGGGTTTGCACGTTTGACAGGCCCCTGTCCGCCGCGCCCTTTTGCACTGCGTTGAGCATGTCCTGACTGAGATCGTAGGCGGTGACGCTCTGAGCGAAGGGCGCCGCGGCAAAGCTGGCGTGGCCCGCGCCGCAGCCGACGTCGAGCACGCGTCCGTACTGCCCCTGCTGCATAAGGCGAGAAAGCTTCTGTAAGTCGGCTCCTTGAGCGTGAACGGCGCTGGTCAAATAGGCGCCGGCCTGTTCGCCGAACTGGCGTTCGACCAGCCGGTGATGATCGCGTTTGTCGGACATGGGAAAAGCTCCATTGGGTTGAGTGGTGATAAAGGCGTGAAAAATCAGTATGGGATAAATCGAACGGGTCAGGTAGGACTTTTTGTTACGGGAAGAAAAAACGGCGCGCAGGTTGCCCCACGCGCCGCCGTTATCTTCTTGGCAAAATCAGCAGTCTTCCAGCACCACGTAAGCCGCGTGGACCGGGCCGTGAACGCCGAACACCTTGATAAGCTCAATGTCGGCGGTGGAGCTGGGGCCGCCGATCAGATTGATGCAGGAGGGCATGCGTTCGCCCGCCAGCGCCATTTTGTGCAGCCGCTGGGCCATCTGCGCCACGCGGGGCAGGATGCTGCTCTTGCGCAGCACGAAAACCGAGGTTTCCGGCAGCAGGCTGACGGAGCGGCCGCGCTCGGGCGCGGAGAACAGCACCACGCCGCCGGACTCGGTCAGCCCTGCTTCGGCGTAGACGATGCCGATCTTAGCCTTTTCCGCCATGTGAATATTCTCAGCGCCGTTGGCCGGATCCCACTCGTAGGCCTGATAGCTCTCTTTGAGCGCGTCGGTAATGCCGAGCTCTTTTAAGCGCGCGTCGCCGCTAACGACCACCGGCGCGCCGCCGTACTCGTCGCACAGGGCTACCAGGTCGCCGATGAGCCCGTCGGGGCGGCTCAGTACGCACTTCACCTTCTGCGTGCTGGCGAACTCCATAAAGGCCTGGCACAGTTCGTCCTGACTTTTGTCCGTCAGGCGGGTTTGCGCGTAGTCGTTGACCGGCGCGGCGTCTGCCAGAGGTTCCCGGCGCACGTCGCGGCCAAGCTGGCGGGCGATTTCACTAAGAAACGATGAGCGGTTTTGTTCATTCATGAGCATGATTATTTATTCCCCGTTACCTGTTCTTCTGGGCCTGATGACGTTTGAACCAGCTGCGGAAGCCTTCGCCGTCCGGCGCCGGCAGGTCGCGAGCCTCAGTCCAGTCGTTGAGGACGTTGACGCTAAACGGTATTTTACCGTCCTTGATCATCCAGTTCGCCATTTTGGCGCCCATCGTCATGCCGACCTTCCACAGGGCGGGGTGGGCGTTGGCGTAGTTGAACAGGCGCGTGAAGCGCTGTTCGCCCTTCGGCGTCAGGCCGGTTTCGGCCATCACGCGGCGGTGCTTGACGATAAGCTGCGCCAGCGGGATTTTCACCGGGCAAACCTGGTTACAGGCGTTGCACAGCGAGCAGGCATAGGGCAGATCGTGGAAGTCTTCATAGCCGCCCAGCAGCGGGGAAATCACCGCGCCGATAGGGCCAGGATAGATGGAGCCGTAGCCGTGGCCGCCGATTTGACGATAGGCCGGGCAGGTGTTCAGGCAGGCGCCGCAGCGGATGCAGCGCAGCACGTCTTTGAACTCAGAGCCTAAGATCTTGGAGCGGCCGTTGTCGACAATCACCAGATGGAACTCTTCCGGGCCGTCGACGTGGTTTTCTTCCCGTGGGCCGGTCAGCCAGGTGTTGTAGCTGGTCAGGCGGGTGCCCACCGCGCTGCGGCACAGCAGGGTAATCAGCACGTCCACTTCTTCGAAGGTCGGCGCGATGCGCTCCATGCCCATCACCGCGATGTGGGTCTTCGGCAGGGTGGTCGCCATGCGCAGGTTGCCCTCGTTGGTGACCAGACACAGGCTGCCGGTTTCCGCGACGGCGAAGTTACAGCCGCTGATGCCGATGTCGGCTTCGAGGAAGTCTTTGCGGATGCGTTCGCGGATGAACAGGGTCATCGCTTCCGGCGTTTCCGGGCCGTCGTAACCCAGCTTTTCGTTCAGCACCTTGCGGATTTGATAGCGATCCTTGTGAATGGCCGGCACCACGATGTGCGACGGCGGATCGTTATCGACCTGAAGGATGTATTCGCCGAGGTCGGTTTCGACCACTTCGATGCCTTCGGCCTGCAGGACGTGGTTGAGGCCGATTTCTTCGGTCACCATCGACTTGGACTTCACCACTTTTTTGGCCTGCTTTTCGCGCGCTACGTTGCGGATGTAGTCGGTGGCTTCTTCTTTGGTGCGGGCAAAGTAAACGTGGCCGCCGTTCTGGGTAACCTTCTCGGACAGCTGATACAGGTAGGCGTCCAGGTTTTCGAGCACGTGGTTGCGAATTTGCTCGGCGCGGTCGCGCCATTCGTCCCAGTGGCCCAGTTCGTTCACCATGATCTGACGGTTAGCGCCGATGCGCTCTTGAGCCATCGCGACCGCGTTACGCATGATGGAGTCTTCCATCTCTGCCTTGATGCGAGGCTTGAATTCGACGTTGCTGGTTTTCATCGACATTGTCTCGGTCCCCTTAGCGGCTCATTAATACTTCAGCGATGTGCATGACTTTTACCGGACGCTTCTCTCGCGTCAGGCGGCCGCTGATGTTGATTAGGCAGCTGGTGTCGGCGCCGATAACGAAGTCGGGCTCAACGTCCATGATGTGCTCAACCTTTTCTTTTACCATCTCGCCGGAGATTTCCGACATCTTGACGGAGAAGGTGCCGCCGAAGCCGCAGCAGGTTTCCTGATTGACGATGGGCAGAAGCTCCAGGCCTTCAACGTTGTTCAAAAGCGTAATCGGTTCGTCTTTGACGCCGAGCTTGCGAAACAGGCTGCAGGAAGGGTGATATACCGCACGGCCCTGCAGGCGAGCGCCGACGTTGACCACGCCCAGCTTGTGGACGATAAAGCTGGTCAAGTCCTGCATGCGGTCCGCTACCGCCTGCGCTCTGGCGGCCCACTCCGGCTCGTCGGCCAGATAGGTCGGGTAGCTTTTAATCGCGTAGGTGCAGGAGCCTGCCGGTGAAACGATCGGATAGTCGTTGATTTCCATCGCGGCGATAAGCGACTTCATGGCCGGCTTGGCGTCGTTGACGTAGCCGCTGTTGAGCGCCGGTTGGCCGCAGCAGCCCTGGCGTTCAGGGAAAAAGACCTCACAGCCCAGCTGTTCGAGCAGCAAAACGCTGTCGCGGGCCATATTGGCCTTAATGGTGTCACCTATACAGGTCACGTAGAAATTGACTTTCATAAAGCATTGCTCCACAGGCAAAGAATAATCAGCGATTAACGATTGTATTTAATAGAAAATAAACAAAGGGCTGGTTATCCGCGTTCTTTTCGTTGGTCTGAACCGGCCCCGGAAGGGGGCCGGCTAGTTATCAGGCGCTAAATACTACCATTGGTCTAACGTGTTGTATGTGATTTGTATTACAAATGGAATAAATAAAATATCGCGCCAATCTTGATGCCAAGAATAATAATATAAATTGCGCAATACTTGAGCGCGCCGGACATAATAGCGCTGCCCTGACCGTCCATCTTGGTGGCCGAAACGGCGATGGCGATACTCTGTGGAGAGATCATCTTGCCGCCGGTCGCACCGGAGGTGTTGGCCGCGGCCAGCATCACAGGATCGACGTTCAGCTGCGCAGCGGCGCTGGTTTGCAGCTTGCCGAACAGGATGTTGGAGTTGGTGTCGCTGCCGGTGACGAAGGTGCCCAGCGCGCCGATAACCGGAGCAATGAACAGATAGCCGTTGCCGGTGACGCTGACCAGCGTGTTGGCGATGGCGCCAATCATGCCGCTGGTGTCCATCACGGTCGCCATCGCGACGATGGCGGCGATAGCGATAACCGAGTTTTTAAGCTGAATCACGGTCGCGCGCAGAATCGACAGCATGGTGCCAATGCCGGCGCCCTGAATTGCGCCGCCGATAAAGGTGGCGATAATGATCAATACGCCCGGCGTGCTTAACCATTCAATCTTAAGCTTCAGCACGTTGGTGTCGCTGAGCGCAAAGGGGAACACGCTGGAAATCTGCCCAACGGCGTTTTTCACCGCAGGGAACAGCGGCGAGCACAGCAGGATGAAGATAAAGATCAGCAGATAGATGGCGCTGGCGCGAAACAGCTGAACGCCGGTGTATTTGACGGCTTCCCGTTGCTCGCCTTGAGTTTGCTCGCTCTTCGGCGTTTTATGGCGCTTGGCGAGGAAAACGGTCACCAGCAGGCTCACCAGGCTACCGGCGAAGGCGGGCAGCTCTGCGCCCAGATAGGTGGCGACGATGTACTGAGGAATAAGGGTGCTGACGCCGCACATCAAGGTGATGAAGAACACCCCTTTAATAGAGCGGATGCCGCCGCCGCCGATGGCGACAATCACGAACGGCAGCAGGATGTTGAACAGCGCCAGCTGCATAACGATGGTGCTGCCCAGCTCAAGCACCGGCAGGCCGGTCTGCTCGGCCAGGATGGACACCGGAATGCCCACTGCGCCGAACGCCGTCGGCACGGAGTTGGCGACCAGCGAGGCGACGGCGGCCTTTAGCGGGTTGAAGCCCAGCGCCGCCAGAATGCCGATAGGGATAGCAACGGCGGTGCCGTAGCCCGCGGCGGCCTCAAGAAACCCGCCGAAGCACCAGGTGATAAGCAGGATCTGAATGCGCTTGTCGTCGCTGATGTTGGCCAGCACGTTTTTAATGACTTCCATGCTGCCGGTTTTCAGCATCAGGTTATAGCTGTAAATGGCGGCCAGGATCACAATGACAATCGGCCACAGCCCTTTGGATGCGCCGTAAAGGGTCGCCATGGATAGGCTTTGCACCGGCGTACTCCAGAATATGCCGGCGATGGCGAGCGTGATGGCAAGAGAAATGAGAACCGCATAGTGAATGGGGGTTTTTAATTTTAATATCATCACAATCATTGCGATGAGTGGAATGATTCCCAGAAAAAAGGAAAGATACTCGGACATATTTCAACCTTTATAGTATTGGTATTAACGTATTCTGGCGCCGGATTCTAGTTGTTATTATTTTGTAATTCAGTGAGCTGAATCGTGTTACCAGCAAAAATACCGATAAATGATTATTGTGTGATGATTTTCAATATATTGATTTCAAAGGTAATAAATTTTCTTGTTCGGGGTTTTTGATGATAAAAGTGGAAAAAATGCACCATATAGCAGTGATTTGTCGGGACTACGAGCAAAGCAAACGATTTTATTGTCATACATTAGGCTTTGAGCTGCTGTTTGAGTGCTATCGACAGGAGAGGGACTCGTGGAAGGCCGACCTTGCCCTGGGCGGCGTTTACACTATTGAACTGTTTTCTTTTCCCTCGCCGCCGCCGCGCGTAACTTCGCCAGAAGCCTGCGGATTAAGGCATTTAGCGTTTAGCGTCAAGGACCTCGACGAGGCGATAGCAACGCTTGTGGAAGAGGGCGTTGAGTGCGAAGCGGTGCGAATCGATCCTTATACCGGTCGGCGTTTTACCTTTTTTCGCGATCCGGACCAATTGCCGATAGAACTTTATGAAAGCGACAGTTAGCCGGATGCGGGTATAATCCCTTCAGAGAAATAGGGTAAATGTCAGGTAAAAATTTTGTGTGAGTCCTGTGATGGCGCGTAACGATACTGCAAACACTGAGAACGTATTAAAACAATTGGCGCACGCATTAGCGAGTGACGTCAGGCTGCTGGTGGCCTTTAGCGGCGGCGTTGACTCCACGGTGCTGCTGCACGGGCTGGCGGCGCTTAAGGCTTCGCTACGCCCGGACTTTAGCCTTAGAGCAGTGTACGTTCACCACGGCCTGAGCCAAAACGCCGACGCGTGGGCCGATCACTGCCGGACTCAGTGCGAGCGCTGGAACGTGCCGCTGGAGGTGGTGCGCGTCAGCGTAGATGGCGCAGGCGCCGGCATTGAGGCGGCGGCGCGCGATGCCCGCTACCGTGCGTTTGCCGAGCGCCTTGCAGAAGGGGAAACGCTGGTCACCGCGCAGCATCTGGACGACCAGTGCGAAACCTTTCTGTTAGCGCTAAAGCGCGGCAGCGGCCCGGCGGGGCTTTCGGCCATGCCGGAAAGAATGCCTTTCGGCAAAGGAACGCAGGCGCGCCCGCTGCTTAACGTCTCTCGTTGCGACATCGAGGGCTACGCGGCGGAAAACGCCCTGACATGGGTAGATGACGAAAGCAATCAGGACGCGCGCTACGACCGCAATTTCCTGCGGCTCAACGTGCTGCCGCAGATAGACGCGCGTTGGCCCCACTTTACGCGAGCCGTCGCCCGCAGCGCCGAGCTGTGCGCCGAGCAGGAAAGCCTGCTCGACGAGCTGTTAGCACCGACGCTTACCCGGCTGTGCGACGCCGACGGCGCGCTGGACGTCGACGGGCTGCGCACCGTTTCCGCTGCCCAGCGCCGCGCTCTGCTCCGCCGCTGGTTTAGCCTTTGCGGGGCGCAGATGCCTTCCCGCGAGCAGCTCGAGACGCTATGGCTTGAAGTGGCGCAAAGCCAGGAGGACGCCCAGCCACAGCTTACGCTTTCAACCCATCAGGTCCGCCGCTATCGCCATAGACTGTACCTGCTGCCGCCGATGAACGACGTCTCGAACGCCGTGCTTGAATGGGACGGGCAGTCACGGCTGCGGCTTCCTGACGGGCTGGGCGCTCTGCTCCCTGCAACAGAGGGGCTGGCCTTGAGAATGCCCCACGCCGACGAACGGCTAACCGTTCGCTTTTGCGCGCCGGGCGGCCTGAATCTGGAAATCGTCGGACGCCCACACTCCCGCCCGCTCAAAAAGCTGTGGCAAGAGCTCGGCGTTCCCCCTTGGCTGCGCCAGCGCACGCCGCTGCTGTTTTATAACGACACCCCGATCGCCGCCGTCGGCGTTTTTATCACACGGGACGGCGAAGCAAAGCAGGGCGATGCGGTTTGGCATGTTCAATACGATAACGATTTGCGCAGGGTGTCCGCGCCAGATTGATGACAAACACTAAAAGTAATTTTTTAACGATTTGCCGATTTGTGGAGTTAAACGGCGGGAGAGTGTTACTCGCTGCGCTCGCCCTACGGGTCAACACTTCGTGTTGCTCAACGCCTAAAGGCGTTGTCCGTTGGGGGCGACTTGGCGTAAGCCAACGACAAACCGGCAAAGCCGGTTTGAACAGCGCTTGCGCTGGCACTGATGGGTGAAGCCCGAAGGGCTTCATAACGGCCCGTAGGAGGGCTAGGCCCGCCGCACTCCCAATGCTAATACAGACGCTTTTCCGACCGAGCATGGTGGTCATATAGGCACGTTGTATTTTCGGTCGGAATATTCACTAAAGCCAATTTGGCAGGTTTGGAATTTGCCCCTTTTTATTTGACTGAAAGTAATAACACTCACTGGAGCCCCATCAATGAAAAAATCCCTAACCCTACTTTGCAGCGCTCTCCTGATTAACTTCTCCGTCCACGCCGCCGGAGACGCCGAAGCCGGTAAAAACAAGTCGGCCAAGTGCGTTGCCTGCCACGGAATGAACGGCAAGATAACCATACCGACCTACCCTAATCTGGCCGGTCAAAACCAGATCTATCTGGAGCACTCCATGCAGGCTTACAAGAAGGGCGAGCGCACCGGCGGCTTGGCCAACGTGATGGCCGCTTACGTTCAGGCGCTTTCAGATCAGGACATCGCCGACCTTGCGGCCTATTATGCGGGCATGGGGGAGAAAGAGTGATCGACAGACTTATCGGAGAGGAGGCGATATGAGCTGGGATGTCATGCTGATAAGAACAGAGACGAACGCTGAGCCACTGGAAGACATTGTTGACACAATTCCTTTCGACAGGCGAGAAGCTATTGAACGTTTAAAGACGATGATGCCAGCATTAAATACGGAAAATGAAGCCTGCCTCCTGCTCGAAAACGATCTTGCGATTGAGTTCTATATGGGGGAAGAGGATAAGTGCCTGACTATAACGCTTATGGTTCATGGACAATACGAACCAAATGAACTGGTGGCGGCGCTTTGTGAAGCGTTTTCCTGTAGAGCTTATGATATAGGCGCTTGCGAATTTATGGATTTGAGCAAGATAAGTTCATTTGGAGCCTGGAATGAATGGAGAAACGATATCGTAAAAGGCTACTAGTGAATCGAAGATGCGCGGGCAGATTGCCTGCCCGCGGTGGCGTGAGTTAATCCGCCAGACTGATTTCGATTTTGCCAAGGGTGGGGTGGCTAAAATAGGCTATGTTGTCGAGCCTCAGCTCGCGCTGCTCTCCATTGGCCTCAACAATCAGGTACTCCACTTTCTTTTTCAGCTGCAGGTCGCAGGCCTTAGCCTCCAGTTTTTCACCGCCTCTGAGCTTGATTTCAAGAACCAGATGGTGCTGACAGGCGAGCTCTAAATTATCATAGTCATCACAATTTATGGGTTGGTACTCTTTTTCAGTCATCACCATAATCACTCACCAGTAAATTGGCGGCAGCGTATGCCGCACTTTCCCTTACGTCAGACGGCAGTGCAGCGTTGGCCGCAATGTCGTCTAATGTTTTTAGCACACAACTTCGCGCATCGGCAACGTATCCGAGTTCGCCGCTGGCGATTTGCGCATACTTCCGTCGAACGGGTTCACTGTACTTCTGCATTGATACCTCCTTTGCCGTGAACCGCCTTTACGCAAAAACTCTGCTCAACCGGCGTCAAAAAGGCCGCACGCCGTCGAGAGTGCGTTGACTATAGCATAGCCGTTATTTTTTATATCAGCTACTTGCCGCCGTTTGGGAAAAAAAGTTTCTTTAGCTGATTATGGCGCATTGAAGATATATCAAACGGCTGTGTTTATCCGCAGGATTGGTTACACTGCACGTCGTTTTTCTTTACGGGACACAGCCAACATGGCTCTGAAAGCAACAATTTATAAAGCCATGCTGAACGTGGCGGATATGGACCGCCAGGTTTATCTCGATACCACGCTGACGCTGGCGCAGCACCCGTCGGAAACGGAGCAGCGCATGATGCTGCGCCTGCTGGCGTGGATCTGTCATGCCAACGAGCGCCTGACGTTTACCAAAGGCCTCTGTGCGGACGACGAGCCGGAGCTGTGGCTGCAAAACGACGTGGGAGATCCCATTGTTTGGATAGAACTGGGGCTGCCGGACGAAAAGCGCCTGCGCAAGGCCAGCCGCCGCGCCGAGAGCGTGATTCTGTACGCCTACGGCGAGCGCGCCGCCAGAGTCTGGTGGCAGCAGAACCAGCAAAAGCTGGCGGAATACGAAAACCTGTCGGTCTTTTTCCTTGATGACGCCCGGCTGGCACAGCTCGTTGCCCTGTGCGAACGCACGATGACCCTACAGGCGACCATTCAGGATGGGACGATTTGGCTTTCCTCCGGCGAGGCTCATTTGGAGCTGGCGTTTGAGGTCTGGAAGTAAGCTATTAGCTTTTAGGCAAACGTTTTAAAAGCTCGGCAAAGCCAAAACGGCGCTTTGGTTTGGCTTTATTACTCGTCTGAAAAGACTCGACGTCAATTTTCTCACGGCCCGTAACGGCGATGCCGAAGTGATTTGGCATCGCGGCCTCTATCCTTTCAAACTTGCCGAGCGCCAGCATCTTCTGATTGACCCGTACGCCGTCGTGATAGTCTTCGTAGAGCTCAACGGGGAGTGGGCGATACGCTTTTGTCGACTTGATAAACCGGGTGAAGAAATAGGGATCCAGGTCGCCGAACTCAAGGCCGAAAACGAGCGGGACTTCTATACATTGCCCTGTTTTTGGGTTGTCAAAAGCGCAGTGATATCCGTGAAAAAAGTATCTCCACTCCCCCATGACGCCTTTGTGCTTACGTCCTGCCTTGAATGGATTGAAGGTTAATAGCGGGTAGTTTTCCTCAATGCGAACATTTAGCTGCTGAGCGAGCACAAAAATCAACTCCGTCGCCAGGTTTCTGTAGTCTCTGGCGCAGGCTTCAAAGAAGTCCTGATGGCGTTCAACTTCCTGTTCCGTTATTAGCTTGGCGACGTTTATTTCCGGCTCAATCATGTGAACGCCTACCCAAAAACCGTCGAGGTCGTTTTTCAGCGCTTGGCCCACGGTTTCTCTTTGCTCTTTAACGGTGTCCTCAAATACCAGCCGCAGCTTTTTTTCTCTGGGGATCTTTTTTATCGCTTCTGCCGTGGGAATGTCGGCTATTGCGCTAATCCTTAGCGTTTCGGTGGTTCTTGCCATATCGGGCATATCCTTTCATCATTTTTGCCGACGGCTATTTTTGCACAGGCGCAGGCCTGAGACGAAAGAAAAACCAAGAACTTTGACGTTTAGAGACGCGCGCCCGAAAATAGCTCACTTTCCGTTGACCCCTAACGGCGAAACGTTTATCTAGTTAACCGTTACGTTTTTTCTCTGTCGGTTCGCCATCGGCCGAGGCTTACCGAAAAGGATGCGATATGCTGCTAAAGACCGTCTACGTTACCGCGCGGGACCGCGTGCGTCTGAAATCCATAGGGCAAGTGCTGTTTAACTACGGCCTGCAGGATCTTATTCGCATTCTCGGCCTCAATACGCTGTTTGGCCGCCGCCCCGTCAGCGACACCGTACCGGAGAACCAGCCGCAGCGGCTGCGTCAGGCGCTGGAGGCGCTGGGGCCGACGTTCGTCAAGCTCGGACAGATCCTCGCGACGCGCGCCGACCTGTTCGACGAGAGCTGGACCAGCGAGCTTGAAAAGCTGCATAGCAACGTGACCGTCGTTCCCTGGGAGCAAATATGCCACCGCATCAGCGACGCCCTCGGCGCGCAGCCGGAAGAGGTGTTTGCCGAGTTTGACCGCACGCCGCTGGCGTCGGCATCGATGGCGCAGGTCTATCGCGCTCGCCTGCACAGCGGCGAAGAGGTGGTGGTAAAAGTGTTGAAGCCGGGGCTTAAAGAGACGATTGACGCCGACCTTCGGCTGCTGGCCTGGCTGGCCGAGGTGATTGAGCAGCAAAGCCCCGATCTGGCTCGTTTCCATCCACGCCAGCTGGTTCGACAGCTGGCGACGGCCATGCACAACGAACTTGATTTGACGCAGGAAGCGAAAAACACCCAGCGCTTTGGCGAAAACTTCCGCGACCGCCCGGACATCGTCATCCCTCGCCTGTGGCCGGAATATTCGACCGAACACCTGATCGTGCAAAGCTACATTCCGGGAACGCCGCCGCAGAGCCAGCGTCAGCTCGCCGAGGCGGGGTTTGACGGGCCGACGCTGGCCCGCAAGGGCGCGCTGGCCTTTATGCAGATGGTGTTTCTCGACCGGCTTTACCACGCCGATCCTCACGCAGGCAACCTGATGGCGGTGGGGGACAACCAGGTCGCTTTTATCGATTTCGGCATGGCGGGGCAGATTTCCGAGCGGCGCTGCAATCAGCTGTTGCTGATGATGCAGGCGCTGGCGGAGCGGGAGTCCGAAGGGCTGGTCAATACGCTCATTCGCTGGAGCGAAGACGCTGGGCCGGACAGCGCGACGCTTGAGCTGGCGGTGCAGGATTTCTATCAGCGCGTCGGCCCCGGTGAACTCCCGCTGGGGCATGCGCTGATGACGATCCTTGCGGTCGCGCGCGAATATCAGCTCAGCCTGCCATCGGATCTGGTGCTGCTGTTTAAGGCGCTGATCACCGCCGACGGTGTTTTGCGCCGCATCGACCCAAATATCGACATCATCGGCACCCTGACGCCGTTTTTGCAGGAGGCGATGCTCAAGCACTACGGCGCGGGTGCGTCGGGCCGCAGGCTCAAGCGTCTGGGCATTGAGATGGTCGAGCTTTGTGAAGAGCTGCCGCAGACCCTAAGCCTGGTGCTTCGCCGGCTTCAGCACGGCAAGCTGCATGCCGATCTGGAGGTGAAGAACCTAAACGATCTGGGCCGCTCTTTAGAGCGCAGCGCCATGACGCTGGCAGTGGCTATCGTAACGGCGGCGTTTGCGCTCGGCCTTGCGCCCTGGCTTTTGGCGACCAACTTCACGCTGTTTGGCATACCGCTGTTCCCGCTGCTGTGCCTGGGGGCGGTAGGGGCCGGCATCTTCCTGCTGACGCTGAGGCTTCGGCCGTAGCCGCGTCTGTGGAGGCTGTAACAAAATTTGTCTCAGAGGCGCTTGAGACGCTCGTTTTATGACCTTTCGCAAAAAAGTATGAACTTCTTTATTAAATTGCATACTTTTGGTTGAGCGCGGCGGGTGGGGTGCTATACCATTTGCCCACGCTTCTCAACCGCGCCGGTGAGAAGCACTTGAGTCGATAACCCGCAAAACAGGTGCCCGCCGTGACGCTACAACTTGATGAAGTCTTTTCTAAAACGCTGCTGGACGACGTAAAACGCTATTGGAATACGCGCGCCGACGGCTATAGCCAGGTTAACGAAGCCGAGCTTAAGGGGAGCAAGCGCGCCCTGTGGCAAAGCGCTATTTTAAGAAACGCACCGGACTGCGCGTGCCTAAACGTGCTGGACGTAGGAACCGGTCCCGGCTTTTTTGCCGTGACGCTTGCCATGGCGGGGCATCGGGTAACGGCGGTCGACGTGACGCCGGGCATGCTGGAGAAGGCAAAGGCCAACGCCCGCGAGCACGACGTTGACGTTAACTTCGTGACGTCCGACGTCCACCGTCTGCCGTTTGCCGACGACACCTTCGACCTCCTCGTGACCCGCAACGTTACCTGGAACCTCAAATACCCCAAGTTAGCCTACCAGGAGTGGCGTCGCGTGCTGAAGCCGGGCGGCCGCCTGATTAACTTCGACGCCAACTGGTATCTACACCTGTTTGACGAGCGCTATCGCCGGGGATACCTGCAGGATCGCCAAAATGCGCAGGCTTCCAACATCGACGATCACTACGCCAACACCGACACGGTCGCAATGGAAAATATCGCCCGCGAGCTGCCGTTAAGCCGCGAGATGCGCCCTGGATGGGACAGCGAAGCGCTGTTGGACTGCGGTTTCCACCGGCTGCTGGTCGACACCCGCATAGCCGAAGGGCTGTGGGATGAAGAGGAAAAGATTAACTACGCGTCTACGCCGATGTTTATGATCGTGGCTGAAAAGTAGGCGCTTTGAGTTTGGCTGAACGCTAAGAGGAGAATAACGATGAAAATACGTCCGCTTAACGTCGTCACGGCGCTGTTTTTACTGCTGGCCTGTGCCTTCGGCGCGCAGGCCGCACCGGACGCTAACCGGCTGGTTTACGCCAGCACCAAAGACATTCGCGACATTAACCCGCACCTGTACTCCGGCGAGATGGCCGCGCAAAACATGGTGTTCGAGCCTCTGGTGGTGAATACCGAAAGCGGCGTGAAGCCGTTTTTGGCCGAGAGCTGGGAGATTTCCCCCGACGGCAAAACCTACACCTTTACCCTGCGCAAGGACGTGACGTTTAGCGACGGCGAGCCCTTCAACGCGCAGGCGGTGAAGCTGAACATCGACGCCGTGCTGGACAACTATCAGCGCCACGCCTGGCTGGAGCTGGTGCAGCAGATTGAAAAGGTCAGCGTGCTCGACCCCTATCGCGTCGAGATAAAGCTAAAAAATCCCTACTACCCGACGCTGGTGGAGCTGGGGTTAACCCGGCCATTCCGCTTCATTTCGCCAAAGTCGTTTATCGACGGTAAAACCAAAAGCGGCGTGAAAAGCTATGCCGGAACCGGGCCTTGGGTGCTGGCGGAGCACAAGGTCAATCAGTACGCGCTGTTTACCGCCAACCCCAACTACTGGGGCGCGAAGCCTAAGCTTTCCGCCGTGCTGTGGAAGGTCATCCCCGATCGTCAGTCCATGCTGATGGCGCTGCAAAAAGGCGACGTTCAGCTGATTTTCGGCGCGGACGGCGACATGTTGGATATGGACAGCTTTGAGGCTCTGCAGGCATCCGGCCAGTATAAGACCCTGATGAGTCCGCCCGTCGCCTCCAGAGCGCTGGTGCTCAACAGCAGCCGCCCTATCACCGGGGATAAGGCCGTGCGCCGCGCGTTGCAGTACGCGGTGGACAAGCAGGCGATCGCCTCCGGCATTATGGACGATACGGAAAGCGTGGCGGATACCCTGATGTCGCGCAGCGTACCCTACTGCAACATCGACCTGCCGACCTACCGTTTTGACTTGGAAAAAGCCAACGCGCTGTTGGATCAGGCCGGCTGGCGGCTGTCCGCCGGGAAAACGGTGCGTGAAAAAGCGGGCAAGCCGCTGGAGCTGATGCTTTCTTACAACCGAAACAACGCCGCCGAACGGGAGATTGCCGAGCTGATTCAGGACGACTTTAAAAAGATAGGCGTGAAGCTCGACATTCTGGGGGAAGAAAAGCAGGCGTTTTTAGACCGGCAGAAGTCCGGCGACTTCGATTTACAGTACTCCCTGTCGTGGGGAACGCCCTACGACCCGGCGTCGTTCGTTTCGTCGTTTCGCATTCCCGCCCACGCCGACTATCAGGGGCAAAAGGGGCTGGCCAACAAGCCGCAGATTGACGACGCTATCGGCCGACTGCTGCTGACGCCGAACGAGCAGGAAAGGCAGTCGCTTTATGCCTGGCTGTTTACCACGCTGGCGGATGAAGGCGTCTATATTCCGTTGACCTACTCCAGAACCAAGGCGATTTTCTCGCCTAAGATTAAGGGCGTGACCTTCAACCCTTCACAGTATGAAATTCCGTTTGAAAAAATGCACTTTTAGCGGGCGATAAGAGCGAGCGGAGAGGCACGGCGATCCGATGCGATTCTATCTGATAAGGCGGCTTATCATGACGGTTCCACTGGCCGTCATGATTTCGTTTTTAGCCTTCGTGTTAATGAGCCTTGCGCCGTCAGATCCGGCGGAAGTGGCGCTGCGGGTTAATGCGGTGGTGCCGACCGACCAGGCCATCGCGCTTATGCGCCACGAGCTCGGGTTGGATAAACCCTTCCTGCTGCGCTATTTGAGCTGGCTGTGGAACGCGCTGCACCTGGATTTTGGCACTTCGTTCGTCACCCGAACGCCGGTGCTGCACGAGTTTCTTAATGCGCTCCCGGCAACGCTGTGGCTGGCGGGCGTCGCTCTGCTGATGATCGTGACGCTGTCGCTGGCTTTGGGCGTCGGCTGCGCGCTGGCCGAAGGTTCCTGGTTGGATAAGGCCGTGCGCAGCCTGGTATTTTTGGCGGTGGCCGTGCCTAACTATTGGATAGGGTTGCTGCTTATCTGGTGGCTGTCGGTGAAAATGGACTGGTTTCCCGTTGGCGGCATGTCGGAGGCCAAGTCGGTCGTTCTACCCGCGCTCACCCTGACGCTGGGCTATATCGGCACCTACTTTCGCCTGATCCGCGGCGGCATGGTGGGCAACCTGCATCAGAACTATGCGCTTTACGCCAGAGCGCGGGGGCTTTCTCCTCGCGTTATCGTGTTTAAGCACGTGCTGGTCAATTCGCTGCATTCGTCGCTGACGGCTATCGGTATGAGTATTCCCAAGCTGATTGCCGGAACGGTGGTGATTGAGAACGTCTTTGCCTGGCCGGGAATAGGGCGGCTGTGCGTCACTGCCATTTTTAACCGCGATTACCCCGTTATTCAGGCCTACGTGCTGCTTATGGCGGCGCTGTTCCTGCTGTTCAACTTTCTGGTCGACGTGCTGCAAATCAAGCTGGACCCAAGGCTTTTGGGGAGAAGGGGACGATGACTCACCTTTTCTGGCGCAAGCTTAAAAACGATCGTTTGGCGATGCTGTGCCTGCTGCTGCTGGCTCTTATCGTTGTCGTCGGCGTTTTAGCCCCCGCGCTGGCGCCGCACGATCCGACGCTGACCTCTATTCGCAATAAGTATCAGGCCATGAGCCTGACGTATCCGCTGGGAACCGATAATCTGGGCCGCTGCCTGTTCTCTCGCCTGCTGTTCGGCATTCGCACCACCGTGTTTTACTCGCTGCTCGCCATGGCGTTCACTATTTTTCTCGGCGGCGCGCTCGGCCTGATCGCCGGTTATTTTCAGGGGCGGGTAGACGGCGTTCTGATGCGTGCCTGCGACGTCGTGCTGTCGTTTCCCGGCGAAGTGATGATTTTTGCGCTGGTGGGCGTGATGGGACCGGGGATGAACAACGTCCTGCTTGCCGTCGTGCTGGTGAAGTGGGCGTGGTACGCGCGCACGATCCGTGGCGTAGTGCTTCAGCACGGTCATAAAAACTACGTGAGCTTCGCACGGGTTATTGCCGCTCCTGCGGGCCACGTGATGCGCAGGCACCTGCTGCCGGTCGCCGCCGCGGACGTCGCCATACTCGCCTCGTCGGACATCGGCAGCGTGGTGCTGCTGCTTTCGGCGCTTTCGTTTCTCGGCCTTGGCGCTCAGCCGCCGCTGCCGGAGTGGGGAAACATGCTGAGCGAGGCGAAGGGCGTGATGTTAACGCACCCCGAACAGATGCTGCCGGCGGGCTTGGCCATTGCGATAACGGTCGCGGCGTTTAACGTCGTCGGCGACTTCCTGCGCGACGCCTTCGATCCGGTCTATCACATCAGGAATGAGGAGTAGCGGTATGGGGACGGAACCTTTGCTTCACGTTGCGTCGCTGTCCGTGACGGAGAGCCAAAGCGGGCGTCGTTTGGTGAACGACGTCGGGCTGACGCTTGCCGCCCACGGCTGTACGGCCATCGTCGGCGAAAGCGGCAGCGGAAAGACGCTGCTGTGTAAAAGCCTGCTCGGCCTGCTGCCGCCCGGGCTGCGCGCCGAGGGAGAGGTAACCTTTAACGGGCGCAGCCTGCTTTTGCTGAGAGAATCCGAGTGGAGAGACCTGCGGGGAAGCGAAATCGGCCTTATCGTACAGGACGCCGCGAGCGCCTTCGATCCTCTGTATACGGTGGGAAATCAGTTTGAAGAAACGCTCTCACAGCGGGGCATCAAGAACGGCGGCGTGAGGCTTGCCCTAATGAGGGAAATGCTCGGCAAGCTTCAGCTTCGCGATCCCGACGCCGTCTTGAAAAAGTACCCGCATCAGCTTTCCGGCGGCATGCTGCAGCGGGTCATGATTGCGCTGACGCTAGCGTGCGAACCCAGGCTTATCGTTGCCGATGAGCCGACAACCTCCCTTGACGGCATTACCCAGTACGACGTTATCCAGCAGTTCATTCGCCTGCGTACTGAAAGCAGGTCCGCCATGATTTTTGTTTCCCACGATCTGGCGCTGGTGCGCGAGCTGGCCCAGCGCGTCGTGGTGATGAAGGAGGGGCGCGTCGTCGAGCAAGGGGAAACGGCGCGGCTGTTTGCGTCGCCGTCTCACGACTATACCCGAAGCCTGATAGAAACGCGTCGACGCCTAAGCCGACCGCTTAACCGACTGTTGGGGAGAGTGGCCGATGCTTCTTAAGGTAGACGGCGTTGAAAAGTCCTATCCGCGCGAGGGCAATCGCCTCTTTTCGCGCCAAAGGCGCAGCGTTATTCGCAGCGTCTCCTTTACGATAGAAGAAGGGGAGTGCGTCGGATTGATTGGCGAAAGCGGTGGGGGGAAAAGTACGTTGGCCAGGCTTATCTGTGGGCTGGAAGCGCCGGACAGCGGCCAAATCCTGCTGGACGAGCGCCCCGTGTTGTTTGATAAATACCGAAAAAATCGAATCAGCGCCGTTTTTCAGGACTATGCCTCTTCCATTAACCCGGTGATGACGGTTTTTCAGGCGCTGTCGGAACCGATTTTGCTTCAGGAGCGTAGCGGCAAAGGGGCGCTAGCGCAGCGGGTAAGCGAACTGCTGTCGCTGGTGGGGCTGCCGGACTCGCTTTGCGAGCGCTACGTTCATCAGCTTTCCGGCGGTCAGGCGCAGCGGGTGTGCATCGGTCGTGCAATCGCGAACAATCCCAGGCTGCTGGTTTTAGACGAGGCGATAAGTTCGTTGGACGTCTC
Source organism: Leminorella grimontii (assembly GCF_039789245.1). Classification (NCBI taxonomy): domain Bacteria; kingdom Pseudomonadati; phylum Pseudomonadota; class Gammaproteobacteria; order Enterobacterales; family Budviciaceae; genus Leminorella; species Leminorella grimontii. The sequence goes on from NZ_CP146357.1 coordinate 858,235, forward strand.
TTCTCAAGTGCAAATTTTGGACCTGTTAGCCGAGCTAAGGTCCAGATTTAACCTCTCCTACCTTTTTATCACCCACGACGTTCAGGCCGTTGCCTATCTGTGCAATCGAGCGCTGTTTTTTCGCGAAGGGAAGATCGTCGAGCGGTGCGACGTTGACGAAATAGCGTCGGTAAGTCATCCGTATGCCAGAAGGCTCATTGGCTCAGTGATGGCTTTTCCTTAGGCAAAGCGTACTGTTCTTACCCATATATTTGCCGTTTGCAATTTACTTCTTTGCTATTCTCGATTTTTTATATCTTAACCTATGGTTTTTATTATTTTTTCAACTTATTACACCCTGAATTATTTGTAATCTTTTGTTATCTTAATTTTGTTTATAATCTCTTCGTTTTGTTACTTTATTTTTATGCCTAAATTACATTTTTAATGTTTTTATACACCATGTTTATATATTTTGTTGATTTGTTTAAAAATTATGTTTTTGTTGTGTGATTGCGTTGTTTTTAATATACTTTAAAAATACACATTTGATTTTTTCATGTTTCGGTTGTTTTATAAACAACACGTTAATGCATTTGTTTTTTAAAGTTAAGTTTATTGAAGATGCTCTTTTTCATCAGAGATCGGGTTCCCTATGGGAAAGGTGATGTGAAGTGATTGATGGCGATATTTTTTATTGCCCACTTTTTCGTTTAATGGATGCAAATTAGGAAATCAGTACCGTTAGGTATTTGATTAAATAATGCATTATAGGGAAGTATGCCGTTCGCCGCTGGCGTTAGATATACGTTGAACTGGGAGAAGGACTATGTCAGAAGGCTCGACCTCGTTTTTTGATAAACGAAAAATTCGCCAAATGAGGCAGCCGGAATGCCCATTTTGCAATACCAATCAGGCTGTTAGAAAGCACGGGCTGGGGAATTCCGGCCTGCAGCGTTATCTATGTAAAGACTGTCGCCGCACTTTTCAGCATCGCTACTACTATCATGCAAACTATCCGGATATTAGCGAGCAGATAGATACGCTGATAGGCGAGAGGTGGAGCGTGAGAAAAATAAGCTATCACCTTAAAGTCAGTGAAGAGACGGTCTATCGTCGTATAAGGTTACAATTAAACAATGGGGCTAACGATAAATAGTCATTCTTTATTTTATGTTTAAAAAACGTTCTTGGTTTGATTTTATACGGCATTAATTTTCCGCTAAAGATTCTATTAAGAATAGTTTTTATTTGTGACTGTTATATTGTTATTGGAATTACCGTTATACCCTCAATGATAATACCTTGAGATATAAGGCAATGCGTTTATTTTTATGAGCGCAATATGTTCCAATTTTCTTACGGTAAATAAGCTGAATGCATCGTAAAAATCCGACCGGGTTAAAGAGCCCGGCCGGATGCGTCTACGCTATTTTATTGATATAGTTACCGTTTATCATGCTCGCGGTCGTACCATTCAAAATAGGCCAATGCGCCCTCACGCCCGGATTCTTCCAGCATTTTTTTCACATCGTCCTTCATGTTGTAGTACATGGTGCTGACCCCCTTACAGTCAATGTGCACCGTCCGCGCCCAGTCGTCGCCATTGAGGTGAATGCTGCTTTGGAAGGCGTTGTAGCAGTTTAACAGCGCAATCAGGTAGTCAAGCACGCTGTCGACCTTACGCTTTCCTGGGGTGGGCAGCGAGTTAATTGTTCCTTCGCTTAGGCGAAAGCCCAGCGTTTCGCTATTCACACGTTGGCCAGGGCGGTTAGTGTAAGGCTTCGCCGCCAGATCGAAATCGAACATTCGGATAGGATAGTTGCACAGCATGCCGCCATCGACGCAGAGATCGCCATCCAGATTAGGCTTCGCGATAAGGATAAACGGAATGGACAGCGAGATCCGCGCCGCGTCGGCTACGCGCATGGCTGGCGTCGTCTCATGGGAATAGATCTCAGTTTGCCGCGTTGACGGATTGGCGCCGGTCAGGTACACATCGCGATACTTCCTGTTTTTTGCCTTACCCGCTCCGCTCTGTACCGCATCGTGAAGCTCTTTAAAGGTCAGATCCTTATGGAAGCCGGCTTCAACGATGAGATTTTCTATCCACTTAAGGAAAGTATCCCCTTTTGCCAGACCGTATTGGCTAAACAGGCGCGAAAACAGGTCGAGTTCTCCGGCAGACGAGCCGATGTCGAGGAAGCTCATAAAGTCGATTTCATACAGGATTTTGTTCAGCTGCGTGTTGGTGTAGCCCAGGCCAACCAGAGTGGATGCAATAGCGCCGGCAGAGGAGCCGCCCACCTTCTCTATGTTGTCCATGATGCCTTTTTGGGTCAGTACGTCGACGGCGCCAACGTAGCAGATGCCCTTCATACCGCCGCCTTCAAATACCAAATTTTTAAATGGGTAAGTCATGGTGTTCTCCTAATTAATATGCTGATTAATATCGCTTTCCTGAAAGAAAGGCGACAAACGCCAACGGCCTTTAATTAAGGCGCTGGAAAATTGAAAGACCAAAAGCCCCGAACGCTCAGGGTGTTGATGAGCGGTGACGCTCTGCCTCTGGGGAGAGGCGAAAAACGTGGCCTCGATGCGGCCAATAATGAAATGAAGCCTGAAGCGCCGTCAGCGTTTAGGCGTTGCGAAACCAGTCCAGATAGGTCTGCATTCCTTTACGGCCGGAGGCGATAAGCGCCTCTTTCTGTTTAGTGGTGATATTGAACTGCAGAGTTTCAATGCCCAAAGCGTCAACGTGCGCGGTGCGTGCCCAGTCGTCGCCTTCCAGATGGACGTTGTCCTGAAAGCTGAGGTAGCTGTTGACAATGGCCGCCGCATAGTCAAACAGGTTGTTGATAGGCTGCTTTTGAATCTCTGGTTCGTAGTAGATATCTCCCGGACTTAGGCGGATACCCAGCGTCGCTTTGTTAGTGCTTGTCTCTATGTAACGCTTATAGGGTTCAAGCGTCAGATCGTAATCAAAGACGCGTACCGGGTAGTTGCACAGCACGCCGCCGTCGACGCAGAGATCGCCGTCATCGTTAGGTTTGGCGGCGAAGGCGAGGGGGCACGACATAGAGATGCGCACCGCGTCGATAATGCGCATATCCGGCGTCGTTTCATGGGAATAGATTTCCGATACGCCGGTGTTCAGGTTGGTTCCCGTCAGATAAATTCGGCGGCAGTGCCTGTCGAGATGGTCATAATGGCCATGAGTGATAATGTCATCCAATATTCCAAACGTCAGGTCCTTCTTAAAGCCAATTTCCCAAAAGCGATCCTCTAACCAGCGGCAGAAGGCGTCGCCTTTCGCCAGGCCGTATTGGCTGAACAGGCGCTGAAAGAGGTTAGGCTGTTCGGTCAGCGAACCCAGATCGAAAAAGTCCATGAAGTCCATTTCGGTCAGGATGGCTTTTAACCGTGCGTTCTTATAACCCAGGCCGACCAGAACGGCGGCAATGGCGCCTGCTGACGAGCCGGCCACGTTTTTGACGTTGTCCAGAATTCCCTCTTCTTCCAGTACCTCAAGCGCGCCAACGTAGGCGATGCCCTTTACGCCGCCGCCTTCAAACACCAGATTTTCAAATGGATATTTCATATGTTTCTCCCTTTTTAATGTTTTTGATTAATAACGTTTTGCTGATGGTCGAGCGCTACATTTCCGCTTCCCTCAGCCAGGAAGCGAAAAAATAAAGGTCAAAAAAAAAGCCCTGCGGTTGCAGGGCGTTAAGCGATAGCAGAGCAATTAATTTAATTCGTGGTCACAAAGCTTGCCTTGGTGGCGAGTCGTTGCGGACGCAATAATTCGACGTTATGGATGTCACTATATTCAATAATCAGATTGCGTCAACTTAAAGTTGTGAAATTATTTTCTTTTGGTTGTTATTTTTGTCATGAAGAAGGATTTGGCGTCAGGTTTAAGGCCTAAGGAAGCTAATGTTATTTGTTTAATCATTTGATTTTATGTGTTTTATATTTATTGGGGATAAGGAGAGGATAACGATAAAAAAATTGTTGATGATGCTAATTAATGCTAGTTCATGATAAAAACGGCGCTTAACGGCGCGCTAAAGTCAACAATGAGTGGTTTAACAACCTAAGTGGGTTTTTGGCGGATGCGCAGGTACGCTATCTCTCAATATTTAGTGAAAAGAAGTTGTGCGTTCACTTCACAGATTGTTTTTTCATTTACTGATACCGTTGTCTCTCTCGATACGGTGTGGGTATCGTTTTGCGGACAATAACGAGAGCCAGATGAAGCCATTCAGTTTTTTTAAACGCCTGCCCCTGCGGGTGCAAATTATTATTTTGGTCGTTGCGGTGCTTGCATTGCCGCTAGTGGCGGCGAACGTTCAGATTTCGAAAGACATTGACGATCGTCTGCACGATCAGGCGGGCGACAAGGCGGAAATGGTGGCGGACGCTATTGCCTCATCGCCGCTGGTGGCGGAGGGGCTGGCCCGTCTGACCCCCGAGGCCCGGCAGGAAATTCAGGACTATTCGCAGTCGATTCAGAAGGTGACCGGCGTTGAGTTTATCGTCGTTATCGATATGAAGGCTATCCGCGTCTCCCACCCCGATACCGCTAAAATAGGCAAGCCGATGGTGGGCGGCGATGAAGGGCGCGTGCTCAACGGCGAGAGCTACATCTCCTCCGCCAAAGGATCTTTGGGGCTTTCCCAGCGGGCCTTCAAGCCTATCTTTGACCATCAGGGGCGCCAGGTGGGCGCGGTGGTGGTCGGCATTATGTCCTACAGCATCGATCAGGCGGTAGAGCGGGTGAATCAGCCCATTATGTCGGCGCTGACGCTGGCGCTGCTTATCGGCATCGTGCTGGCGGTGGTGCTGTCCAACAGCATCAAGAAAATTCTGTTCGGCCTGGAACCGCTGGAAATCGCTCGCCAGCTGGGCGAGCGCAACGCGGTGCTTGCGTCGGTGCGGGAGGGCATTATCGCCATCGATCGCGACGCCCGCCTGGCGGTGGTAAATAATGAAGCCAGGCGAATTTTAGGCATGGCGGGCATTGTGCAAAACCTGATTGGCGAGAAGGTGGACGAATGCATCCCGCATACTCGCCTGTCGGACGTACTGAACTCCGGCGAGCCGGAGTACGATCGCGAGCAGGATCTCAACGGCATCACCATCCTGACCAACCGCGTGCCGCTATACGTCAACGGCGAAGTGGTGGGGGCGATTGCGACGTTCCGCGATATGTCGGAAGTCAGCAAGCTGGCGGAAGAGCTGACCGGCGTTAACCGCTACGTTGAGGCGCTGCGCTCCTCCGCCCACGAGTTCCTCAACAAGCTGCACGTGATCAACGGCCTGGCGCGCAGCGACAATCGGCTGGCGCTGGTAGAGTACCTGTCCGACATCATCAACGAGAATCAGGGCGAGCAGGCGTTTATTAACGATGCGGTCCGCGATCCCATCCTGTCGGCCTTCCTGACCGGCAAGTTCAGCCGCGCTAAAGAGATGGGCGTAGACCTGCTGCTGGATATTGACGATGTCCTGCCGGAAATTCAGCGGGCAGGCGTCAGCCACGCGCTGGTGACGCTGTTAGGAAACCTGTTGGATAACGCCTTCGACGCCGTGCAGGCCTCGGAGACAAAAGAGGTCAATCTTCATTTGGCGCAGCGGGGCGACGAATGGAATATTGAAGTGAGCGACAGCGGGCCGGGCATGGCCGCCGAGCAGATCCCCCGGCTTTTTCAGCGCGGCTTTTCCACCAAGGGCGAAAATCGGGGGATTGGGCTGTTTTTAGCCAGCGCCGCGCTGGACAAGCTTAACGGCACGATGGACGTTTCCAGCCGGGAAGGGTGCGGCATGACGTTCTTTATCCGCATCCCGGCACAGGTGATTAACGGAGGTAGCGATGATTAACGTACTGGTGGTAGAAGACGATCCGATGGTGGCGGAGCTGAACAAAGGCTACCTGAAGATGATTGACGGCTTTGAGCTGGCGGGCGTTATCAACAGCGGCGCCGACGCGCTGGCGTTTATGGAACATCACCGCGTTTCGCTGCTGCTGTTGGACGTATTTATGCCGGGGCTGGACGGCCTTAGCCTGCTAAAGGAAGTGAGAACGCGCTATCCCAGCGTGGACGTCATCATGGTAACTGCCGCTCGGGGCGGTGACGACATACAGACCGCCCTGCGCCTGGGCGCCATTGACTATATCGTTAAACCCTTCGTCTTTGAGCGCTTTCAGTCTGCGTTGGTGAACTACCGCGAACGGGTCAAGCTGCTGGCTGACGAAGCAGAGCTTAGCCAGGCGGCGATAGACGGGCGGATCTTCGCCAAGGAGACACGAAGCCATAAGGCGCCGAAGGGCATCGAGCAGGAGACTCTGTCGCGCATTAAGACTATCGTCAGCGGGCAGCCCAAGCCGTTTGACGTTCAGGAGCTGGTGCCCGTGGTTAAGCTGTCGCGCATATCGCTAAAGAAGTATCTCGACTATATGGTTGAGATAGGGGAGCTTTACAGCGAACTCGCCTATCGAGGACAGGGAAGGCCGGTGACGCTTTATCGTCGGATTCGCTAGCGTTCTTAAGCCGTGTGATCGGCGTAACGTTGTTGCGCCGATTTTGTTTTTATTACGTGATAGCGATCGCGCCTTTTGCGGCTTACTTGCCGCTAATTTGCGAAGTGTATCACATATTTGATTTTTAAAATCAACCGGTTACATAAGTTTCATAATGCTTAGATAAGTTTCAGATGAGAGACGGCTATGCGGCCTTCGCACCAGAATGGCTCCGACTAAACAAAGGAGTCTGACTATGCAAAGCGACGTTCAAATTAACGCCGGAACCGAAAAACCCAAGTTCTGGCAAATAAAAATAGGGCCACTGCCGCTTCCTCTGTATCTTATCCTCGCTGCCATCGTACTGGCGGCGTCCGTGTTTGGAAAACTGCCTGCCGACATGCTGGGCGGCATCGCCGTGATGATGGTTATCGGCATGCTGCTGGGCGATATCGGTATGCGGGTGCCCATCCTTAAGGACATCGGCGGACCGGCCATTCTGTCTATCTTCATTCCGTCCATTCTGGTGTTTTATAACTTCTTGAACCCCGCCGCCGTGGCGGCCATCAAGTCGTTTACCAAGACTTCAAACTTCCTCTATTTCTACATCGCCTGTCTGGTTTCGGGCAGTATCCTCGGTATGGTGCGCGCCGTGCTGGTGCAGGGCTTCCTGCGCATGTTCGTTCCGCTCGTCGTGGGTACGATCGCCAGCTGCATCGCCGGCGTGGCCGTCGGTTCACTGACCGGCCTTGGCGCTTACCACTCGTTCTTCTTCGTGGTCATTCCTATTCTGTCCGGCGGCATCGGCGAGGGCATTCTGCCGCTGTCGGTGGCCTACTCGGAAATCCTAAGCCAGTCGCCGGACAAGTTCATCGGCATGCTGGTGCCTGCGGCGATGCTGGGCAACCTGTTCGCCATTATGTCTGCGGGATACCTGCGCCATCTGGGCGTGAAGAAGCCGCACCTGACCGGCAACGGGACGCTGGTTCGCTCCGGCGACATTGACCTCAGCGCCAAAAATGAAAACCAGCCGATCGACTTCGGCCTGATGGGCGCGGGCCTGATTATCGCCTGCTGCTTCTACCTGTTCGGCATGCTGGCCAACCATTTCATTCCTATCCCTGCGCCGATCATCATGATCCTGTCCGCCGCGCTGGTGAAGACGCTGGGCATTATGCCTCGTCAAATGGAGCTGGGCGCTTATCAGCTTTATCGCTTCGTCGCGCAGAACCTGACCTGGGCCCTGCTGGTCGGCGTCGGCGTGCTGTATACCCCGTGGAACGAAGTGGTGGCCGCTATTACTCCGGCCTACATCGCCACCGTTGCGGCTACGGTATTAGCAATGATCGCCAGCGGCTTCTTCATCGGTCGTTTCCTTAACATGTATCCGATTGAAGCGGCGATGGTGACCGGCTGTCACAGCGGCCTGGGCGGAACCGGCGACGTCGCCATCCTGTCTGCGGGCAACCGCATGGAGCTGATGCCTTTCGCTCAAATCGCAACCCGACTGGGCGGCGCCTGCGTCGTCGTACTGGCCGCTATCCTGATGCGCGTTATCAGCTAACCGAACGGGAGATTTCACCATGACAATCAAGAAAGGGCATGCGGGAACGCTGGAGTCCAACGACATCATGATTTCCGTTGAAGAAAAAGCGCCGGGCTTTGGCGTCCAGATTGAACTGACCAGCATCGTTGAGGCCCAGTTTGGCAACGCTATTCGCCGCACGCTGGCGGAAGAGGCGGTAAAGGCAGGCTTCGCCGATATCTATATTAAAGCGGTAGACAAAGGCGCGCTGGACTGCACGGTCCGCGCCCGCATGGAAACCGCCATTGAGCGCGCCGCAGGCGTAGCTGCGTTACATATGCAACAGGGGGAACGCTGATTATGGATCTGCTCAGAACGCTTCTTTTCTTACCGGGCAACAATCCGGGCATGCTGCAAAACGGCGGCGTTTTCGGCGCTGACGCGGTGATCCTCGATCTGGAAGACGCCGTATCGCCGCAGGAAAAGGACGCGGCCCGCCGGCTGGTCAGCCACGCGCTGCGTAAGGTGAACTACGGCAGCAGCCGTAAAACGGTGCGCATCAACCCGCTGGACTGCGGCGGAGACCGCGACATCGCCGCTATCGTTCCCTGTGAACCCGACGCGCTGGTGCTGCCGAAAATAGACAACGTCGACATGCTGCGAGACGTCGTGGCGCTGATTGAGCGCGCCGAGCGGCCGGGGCAGAAGCCGGTGAGGATTATTCCCCTGTTGGAAACTCCGCTGAGCGTCATTTATGCCTACGACATCGCTACCGCTGACTCGCGCGTGTGGGCTATCTCCTTCGGCGCGGAGGACTACACCGCCGCGCTGGGGGCGGTGCGCTCTCGCACCGGCGAAGAGATCCTGTCGGCGAGAACCACCATCGTTAACGCAGCGGCCGCGGCCAGCATCGACTCTATCGACACGCCGTTTACCGACGCGCAGGACGAAAGCGGCCTTGAGCAGGACTCCCTCTTTGCCCGGCGGCTGGGCTTCAAGGGCAAGCTTGCCATCAACCCGCGCCAGATAGACGGCATTCACCAGGCCTTCAGCCCAACGAGTGCGGATATCCACTGGGCGCGACGGGTGGTCGACGCGCTGGAACAGGCCAAGAAGCAAGGCGCCGGAGTTATCGCCCTTGACGGCAAAATGATCGATGCGCCGATCGTACTGCGCGCCGAGCGCACGCTGGCGCTTGCGGCCTATCTCAATCTTTCGCTGGAGGAAACGGTATGAAGAACCTGGTTAATCGCGAGCTGCCCGAGGCCATCGCGGCCATCGGCACGCTTGCGCCCTACGCCGGGGCGTTCGCTCAAACGCCTGCGATGCAGCGCTACGCGCCGAAGGTCAAGCGCCAGCTTCCCGGAAGCCGCAAGCTTCGAGACGGCCTTGAAGCGGTGTTTGACGAGCTGCCCATTACCGACGGCATGACGCTGTCGTTTCATCACCACTTTCGCAACGGCGATAGCCTGGTCAATCAGGTGCTGGAGATTGCCGCCCGACGCGGGCTCAAGGGGCTTCGGATAGCGCTCAGCTCGGTCTTCCCGGTGCACGCGCCGATGGTGGAGCACTTTAGAAACGGTACGGTAGTCTATCTTGATACCGACTACATGTCCGGCCCGGTGGCGACGGCGGTATCGCAGGGCGTTCTGGCCAACCCGGTGATGCTAAGAAGCCACGGCGGGCGCGCCCGCGCTATCGAATGTGGCGACCTGCGCGTAGACGTGGCGTTTATCGCTGCGCCGACGGCGGACGAATACGGCAACCTCAACGGCACCGAAGGGCCAACCGCCTGCGGCTCGCTGGGCTACGCTTTCCCCGACGCTGAATACGCCGATCGTGTGGTGGCGGTCACCGACACGCTGGTGCCCTATCCGCTGAAGGCGATTTCCATTCCTCAGACTCGGGTAGACTACGTGGTGACGCTGCCATCAGTTGGCGATCCGAAGGGCATTGTTTCCGGCACTACGCAGGTGACGAAGGATCCGGTACAGCTAAAAATCGCCTCGTTGGCGGCCAAGGTGATTGAAGCCTCAGGGCTGTTGAAAAACGGCTTCTCGTTCCAGACCGGCGCGGGCGGCGCGTCGCTGGCGGTGGCGCACTACCTGCGTAAAATCATGCGGGAAAGGTCCATCGTCGGCAGCTTCGCACTGGGCGGCATTACCGGCTATTTGGTGTCAATGCTGGAAGAGGGGCTATTTGAGCGGCTTATCGACGTGCAGGGCTTCGATCTGGAGGCGGTGCGCTCTTTAAAAGAGAACCCGAACCACTTGGAAGTGAGCGCCGGCATGTACGCCAGCCCGTTTAACTCCGGCTGCGTGGTCAACCAGCTGGACTGCGTGGTGCTGGGCGCGACCGAGATGGACACCCGCTTTAACGTCAACGTGGTTACCGGCTCCAACGGCTACATCATGGGCGGCTCCGGCGGCCACAGCGACGCCGCGGCGGGCGCCAAGCTCACCATCGTCACGGCCAACCTGATCCGCGGCCGACTGCCGATCCTGCGCGATGAAATCGTCACCATCACCACGCCGGGCGAAACGGTCGACGTGCTGGTCACCGAGTACGGCATCGCCGTCAACCCCCTTAGGCAGGATTTGATCGAACGCCTGAGCGGACGAGGGCTACCGCTGAAAACCATCGAAGAGATGAAGCGCCTGGCCGAGGACATCGCAGGCGTCCCCGAACCCATCGCCCTCACCGACGACGTGGTCGCGGTGGTTGAATACCGCGACGGCACGATCATCGACGTGGTGTATAAGCCGGTAGGTAAGTGAACGACAGGGCAGAGCAATGATTTTTAGATTTTTTATAAGGCATGGTTGTCGACCTTGAATAATTTAAAGGAGTTAAACGGCGGGAGGGGTTTCCGTTGGGGTCGACTTGGCGTAAGCCAACGAAGCGCCCCTAGGGAACCCAGGCCCGCCGCACTCCCAAGCTAAATACAAGCGCCCTTCCGACCGAGCACAATGGTCATATAGGCACGTTGTATTTACGGTCGGAATATCCACCAATGCCGATTTAGAATAAATCCCCCGGAGGCCCCATGAGCGACCAATACCATTTCAATCCTCTCTCCCAGCCGTCGCCCATAGCCCTCAAAGAACTCGAACTACTGCTCAACGCCAACGGCCTACGGCTGGAAGCCGGACTCTCTCAGTTTATTGAAGCGCGCTTCCAAGGCAAACTCGTGGGCTGCGCCGGGCTTGACGGCAACGTCATCAAGTGCGTGGCGATCGACCAATGCCATCGCGGCGGGGCGCTCAGCCTTCGGCTCTTAACCGAGGCGATGAATCTGGCCTATCGCCAGGGCGTCGATCGCCTGTTTCTCTACACCAAGCCCGACAACGCGCCGCTGTTCGAAGGCGCAGGGTTTACGCCGCTGGTCACCGTCCCCGAACGGGTCACGCTGATGGAAAGCGATCCCTGCGGGCTTGCAAACTACTGCGACGAACTGGCCAAACTTCGCCGACCGGGTAAAATTATCGGCAGCATCGTGATGAACGCGAATCCCTTTACGCTGGGGCACCTCTATCTGGTGTCGCGCGCGCTGGAACGCTGCGACTGGCTGCATCTGTTTGTGGTAAAGCAGGACGCCTCGCGCTTTGCCTACGCCGATCGCCTCAGGCTTATCCGCGCCGGCATTCAAGGGCTTGAGCGGATAACCCTCCACCCCGGCTCCGATTACACCATTTCCAAAGCCACCTTTCCCTCCTATTTTCTTAAAGAGCAGGGGCTGGTGGACGAGTGCGCCACCGCGCTGGACCTGCTGCTGTTTCGCCAGTCGATAGCGCCCGCGTTGGGCATCAGCGTGCGGTTTGTCGGCACTGAACCTTTTGATCCCGTAACGGCCAAATACAACCGTGATATGGAATACTGGCTTTCTCAGGTAGAATCATTCTCGCCCGACGTTCGGGTAGTGGAACTGCCGCGCGTAGAGGTTGACGGTGCGCCGGTGTCCGCTTCGAGGGTAAGAAAACTGCTGGACGAAGGCAATATGGACGCCGTGGCGCGACTGGTGCCGCAGGCGACGTTTGACTTCTTGCTTAATCAACAGGTTAATCAACGAGGCTAAGTAATGACGGAACGAAAGGTAACTCTGGAAGACGTGTTGGACTGCCGCGAGAAGCGGGCCGAGAGACAAAAAGAGACGCTGTCGCGCTTTGGCGCGCCCGTGGTTTCAATAACGCTGGTTTGGCCCGGTGAAGTGAAAGATACCGAGGCGTCTCGCTACGCAATGGAGCAGGCGACGCGGTCACTGGACGACGTTCTTGACGCGCTGAGCATATCTCCCAACCTGCGGCGGTGTGATTTTCTCGTCACCGGAGCGGAGGCCATCTATAGCGTGAATATGGATGCTACGGCGCTTAAGCGGCTGTGCGTCGGGCTTGAAGAGGCGCATCCGCTCGGAAGACTGTGGGATATCGACGTTATCGGCGCCGACGGTCGGCCCATCTCGCGTACTGAGGTCGGCCTTTCTCCGCGCAGCTGCCTGGTGTGTGATGAGCCAGCCCACGTCTGCGCGCGCTCTCGCGCCCACGACGTCAGCGAACTGTTAAGCGCCATTCACCGGAGCATTGATGAATTCAAGCAGTCTCTCGAAGCTGAAGAGTGATATTGCCGAGGAGGCCAGCGCTCCCTTAAGCGACAAAACGCTGGCCCTCTGGGGAGAGGCGCTTGGGCGTCTCTCCTACCGCGCGATGATGGAAGAAGTTCTACTCACGCCCAAGCCCGGGCTGGTTGACAGGCAAAACAGCGGCTCGCATCGCGATATGGATAGCCGTTCGTTCGCGCGCAGCGCCCGAGCGGTGGCCGATGGCCTGCCCGAGTTCGTTTATCTGGGCTATGCGCAGGGGAACGTTCCCGCAGCGCAGGCGCTTCCTTCCTTAAGGGCGCCCGGCATGGCCTGCGAAAGGGCGATGTATCGCGCGACCGGCGGAGTGAACACTCACAAGGGGGCGGTATTCGCCTTCGGCCTTTTGTGCGCGGCGGCGGGCAGGCTGCTCGCTCGCGGCGTACCGATAGAGGCGCAAGCGCTTTGCCAAGAAGTAGCGGACGTTTGTCGAGGCATGGTGATGCGAGAGCTGGCGTCGGTAAAAGAGGCCAGAACGGCCGGGGAGCGCTTCTATCTGAGCTACGGCTTCACCGGCGCGCGGGGAGAGGCCGAATCGGGCTTTGCCACTGCGCTGGACTACGGACTTCCTGCCTATCGTGAAAGCCTGCGTCAAGGATGGAGCAGCGAACGTTCGTTGCATCAGGCGCTGCTGACGCTCATGGCGCACAACGACGACACCAACCTGGTATCGCGCGGCGGCGTTGAAGGGCTGCGCTTTGCCAGAAACGAAGCGAGGGCGCTGCTAAACGACGGCGGCATGGCGCACCCGCAGGCGAAAGCGCGGCTTGCCGCGCTGGACGACGCCTTCATTGCTAAAAACCTGAGCCCCGGCGGCAGCGCGGACCTGCTGGCGGTCACCTGGTTTTTGGCGCATCTTCCCAAATCGGTTAGTTAGTCGTTACTACTCAGTCACCACCGTCATCTGCTGTCTGGCGTTCTGTATGAATTAGAACGTTTCCGACCGTTTTGCCTTTTTAGTCTGTGGGGGACGATTAGGACGCAGACGGAAATATCCCTCTTCACAACGTCCGTTACGATTTCAATGACGATATTCTGCCGACCGGTACGAAGTATTTTTTTGAGGTTGTGAGGACGCATTTTTTATTTTTAGGTTTTTTTTCATTATTGATATATATCATTTTATAGATTTCTGCTTGTCGGTTCGTACACGCTTTGGAAATAAAAGTCGATGACAACCTACGCTTTTGCTTGTTCGCCGTTGGTTGACCGGTTGGGTAGTCATTGAGGCGTTGTTTCTGCCAGTTTTATGGGTTAAGGTGCTAGCTATTTATATTTTTATGTGATTTTAAATCGTGATGATTTATTTTATCAGGATTGGTTTTGTCTTTTTTGATTAAATTATTGAGACCTAAGTATAAAAATAGAACCCAAGAGGTAGTTGATTAATTGATTGAATTTATTGTATTTTATTTTAATTGACGATCGGGTTTATTAAAAAATATGAAAATACAATAAATAACGTTAATTATGACAGGCGCTGAAATAAAAGATAAGATACCCCTATAGGAGTATCGTGATTTTATATTTAAATGAAGCGGTGAACTTTAATGGTGATTATTGTTACGCCGCTAACTGTAATTAAGGAAACTAGCCGTTTGGATAATTCATTATGTGTTTTTTTATATAACGATATCCGGGTAATTTCCTAAAGCTGGCTGTGTATTTATATATATAACGAGGCGCTAAGCCTTATTAGAAAAGCGTTGATTATTAACATAGAAGGTTATTTTTACTATGGCTATCAGGAAGTCTAAGCTCTTTTGGGGCATTGTTCTGGGAATTGTGATAGGTGCGTTCGGATTTGGCGGCAGTTCTTATATGCTGCACAAAACGTCAGAAACCAGCTTCTGCCTCTCCTGCCACACCATGCAGGCGCCGTACGAGGAGTATCAGGGCTCTGTCCACTTCAAAAATCAGAAAGGCATTCGCGCGGAGTGTTCCGACTGTCATATTCCTCAAGCGCCTCTCGACTTCTTCATCGCCAAGATGAAGGCCAGCAAAGACGTCTACCACCAGTTCGTCAGTAAAAAAATCGACACGCCGGAGCTTTATGAAGAGCATCGTCTGGCGATGGCCCAGACCGTTTGGGACCAGCTAAAGGCGAACGACTCCGCCACCTGCCGCTCCTGCCACACCTTTGACGCTATGGATCTTGCCTCGCAAAGTCAGGACGCGCAGAAGATGCATAACCTCGGCATTAAAGAGAAGCAGACCTGCATCGACTGCCATAAGGGCGTCGCCCACTTCCCGCCGGAAATCAAAATGGACGACAAGGCGCTGGACGAAGTGATGAGCGCCGCCAAGCAGACCGCTGCCGACGCAAAAGTGGTCTATCCGGTGACGCCCGTCAAAATGGGCGACCTGGCGACCGTGTATCCGGCTACCGCGCTGAAGGTGACGAAGGCTGAGGGGGCGACGTGCGAAGTCGAGCTGGCGGGCTCTCAAATGAAGGGCGCAGAGCAGGTTATCTATCTGGAAAAAGGCCAGCGCCTGATCCTCGCAAGCTTAAGCGAAGCAGGGCAGGCGGCGCTTAAGGTGCAGGGCGACTACGTTAAGGACGACTACGACAACGAGTGGCGCCCGGTCAGCCTGGCGGGGACGATTACCGAGCCGGTATTGGCCGACAGAAAGGCGCTGTGGGACTATGCGGAAAATCTGGATACCGTTTACTGCTCCGGCTGCCACGCCAAGATTTCATCCAAACACTATACCGTCAACGCCTGGCCTGCCGTAGCCAAAGGTATGGGGGACCGGACGGACATTACGCCACAGAATCTGGACATTTTGACCCGATACTTCCAGTACAACGCGAAGGACATGAAGCAGTAATTTTTAATAATAAAAAGAGGACGACCTATGAACGTAACACGTCGAGGTTTTATTAAAGGTGCAGGAGTCACGGCTGGGGCTATGGCGATATCCTCAGCAATTCCACTTCCCGCATGGGCCGAAGCCCCTGCGGGGACCGTACTGACCGCAGGCCGCTGGGGCGCGATGTACGTTGAGGTGAAGGACGGAAAAGTGGTTTCTTCCAAAGGCGCGTTGGCCAAGACCGTGCCGAACAGCCTGCAAACCACCGCCGCCGATCAGCTTTATACCAAAGCGCGCGTTAAGTACCCGATGGTGCGCAAGGGCTTTCTGGCGAACCCAACCGCGCCGGACGGCAAGCGCGGCAGCGACGAGTTTGTCCGCGTCTCTTGGGATGAAGCCTATAAGCTCATTCACGAACAGCACATGCGCATCCGTAAGGCGTATGGCCCCTCTTCCGTATTCGCCGGTTCCTACGGCTGGCGCTCCAGCGGCGTGCTTCACAAGGCGCAAACGCTGCTTCAGCGCTATATGAGCCTGGCTGGCGGCTATTCAGGCCACATGGGCGACTACTCCACGGGCGCGGCGCAGGTCATCATGCCGCACGTGGTGGGCTCCGTTGAGGTTTATGAGCAGCAGACCACCTACCCGATGATTATGGATCACTCTCAGGTTGTAGTGCTGTGGGGCGCAAACCCGCTCAACACGCTGAAAATTGCGTGGACCAGCACCGACGAGCAGGGCATTGAGTTCTTTAACCAGCTCAAGAGTTCCGGCAAGAAGGTGATCGCCATCGATCCGATGCGTTCGGAAACCGTTGAGTTCTTCGGCGACAACGCGCAGTGGATCGCGCCGAACATGGGGACCGACGTAGCGATGATGTTGGGCATTGCCCACACGCTGGTCACCAAGTCGATGCACGACAAGGCGTTTCTGGAGAAATACACCACCGGCTACGACAAGTTCGAAGAGTACCTGCTGGGCAAAACCGATAAGACGCCGAAGACGGCGGCCTGGGCGGCTGAGATCTGCGGCGTGCCGGCCGAGCAGCTCGAACTGTTGGCGGATATTTTTAGCAAGAACCGCACCATGATCATGGCCGGCTGGGGCATTCAGCGCCAGCAGTACGGCGAGCAGAAGCACTGGATGCTGGTGACGCTGGCGGCGATGCTTGGCCAGATTGGTACGGAAGGCGGCGGCTTCGGCTTCTCCTACCACTACTCCAACGGCGGCAACCCGACCCGCGTCGGCGGCGTTCTGCCGGCGATTTCGTCCTCCGTTTCCGGGCTCTCTTCCGCCGGTAACGACTGGGCGGCTTCTGAAGCGGTCGCCAGCTTCCCGCTGGCGCGCATCGTCGAAGCGTTGGAAAAGCCGGGTTCTAAAATTCAGCACAACGGCCATGAAATCACCTTCCCCGACATCAAGATGATTTGGTGGGCCGGCGGTGCGAACTTTACCCACCATCAGGACACCAACCGCCTGATCAAGGCCTGGCAAAAGCCGGAGATGATCGTCATTTCCGAATGCTACTGGACGGCGGCGGCCAAGCATGCGGACATCGTGCTGCCCATCACTACCTCGTTTGAGCGTAACGACCTGACCATGACCGGCGACTACAGCAATCAGCACCTGGTGCCGATGAAGCAGGTCGTTCCTCCAATGTACGAGTCGCGCAACGACTTTGACGTGTTTGCCGACATGTCCGAACTGCTTAAGCCGGGCGGCCGTAAGGTGTATACCGAAGGCAAAGAGGAGATGGACTGGCTGAAAGAGTTCTATGACGCGGCGCAGAAAGGCGCGCGCGCGCAGCGCGTGGCGATGCCGATGTTCAATCAGTTCTGGCAGGAAAACAAGCTGATTGAAATGCGTAAGAGCGACAAGAACGATAAGTTCGTGCGCTACGCCGAGTTCCGAGCCGATCCGGTAATGAACCCGCTGGGCACGCCGAGCGGCAAGATTGAAATCTACTCCAAGACCATCGAAGGCTTCGGCTATAAGGATTGCCCTGCGCATCCGACCTGGCTTGAGCCTAAAGAGTGGAAAGGATCGGCGAAAGAAGGGCAGCTGCAGCTGCTGACCGCGCACGCGGCTCACCGTCTGCACAGCCAGCTTAACTACGCCAAGCTGCGTGAGCTATACGCCGTGGCCGATCGTGAGCCGATTACGATCCACCCGGAAGACGCCAAGGCGCGCGGTATCGCTAACGGCGACCTGGTGCGCGCGTATAACGAGCGCGGCCAGGTGCTGGTGGGCGCAGTAGTTACCGACGGCATCAAGCAGGGCGTCGTCTGCATTCACGAAGGCGGATGGCCGGATCTGGACCCGGCGACCGGGATTTGTAAGAACGGCGGCGCAAACGTGCTGACCGACGATATCCCGTCCTCTCAGCTGGCCAACGGCTGCTCTGGCAACACCGCGCTGGTTTCTATAGAGAAATATACCGGCCCGGCGCTGCCGCTGACGGCCTTCGATCCTCCTAAAGGGGAACCGGCCGCAGCCTGATCCTGTTCTATAAAACGTTGAATAAGGCCCCTGATTTCAGGGGCCTTTTTTTGTCCGTGCGTAAAGGCTTTATTTTGTTCAAAACAATAATTGTACGGATAGCTGATAAATAACCTATCGGTTTTATTTTCATTAAAATCCAAAGCGTTTATTTGTTGTATTTTTGTTGATCTAATGGGGTTTATTTACTTCCTTATTTATATTAAATAAGTTGTTTTGTTGAAATGATTTAGTTTATCGAAGATTGATGTGCGTGATTATTTGTCGGCTTTGATTATTAATTATTTCTTTAAACACCCTTTCTTAAGCTATTTTCATTTTAGTTTATTGACCTAAATGTTTGTGCCATCCGGTTAACAATAGGAATTTTATTCTGAATAATTCGTTTTTATCCAGAATAAATTTGATACTCAAATCTTTTTTATCTTCTTTTTTATTGACCATAAAGTTTTAATCAATTGATTTATATGAATTATATTTCAATGGATTACTCTTTATAAATGTGTGTCGTTTCTTTAGTGACTGTGACAAGTGTATGAATTAAATAGTTAAGTTTTTTGACCGATCGAACATGTTGTTTTTGATAGATAAACTCTATTGTTTTTTACCAGTTGATCGATTGCGTCGATCGTGTAATTATTATCTCACAACACGCTTTTGGCTTTTTATGGATTCTCATAAGCGTTGTTATATAACCATCTAATTTCTCTGTTTGTGTTGCTTTTGGCCCTAAGGAGTGGGCGAAATATGAGAAATCATCTGCTGTCTAATGGAAGTGATATTAATGGAAGGTCAAGCAGGCTACGTTTGACCCTAATGACAACATTTGTTTTATCTGTACTTTATTCTTCCCAAAGTTTTGCAATAGATCGCGGCACCGTTTACGTG
This sequence comes from Leminorella grimontii, assembly GCF_039789245.1. NCBI lineage: Bacteria > Pseudomonadati > Pseudomonadota > Gammaproteobacteria > Enterobacterales > Budviciaceae > Leminorella > Leminorella grimontii. The sequence continues at coordinate 877,096 of NZ_CP146357.1, forward strand.
GGGGAAACGGTCGGCGATGGATACAGCGTGACGACAACCGGTTCGCCCGTTCCAACCTTCGCGGGTCACCACTTTGGCATTTATGTGAATAGCAACAACCCCGCCTCTGTAACGACGGTAGGTAATAACTTTACGGTTAAAACCTCTGGCGACGAAGCGGACGGCATTCGAACCAATCCGTCAAATAATACGGCCGCCGGCACAATCAGGGTTGGCGACAATCTGTCGATTACTACCGGTGGGCTGTCGTCTGACGCGGTCAATATGAACGGCGGCACCATTCTTTATATCGGCAATAACGCTACGTTGGTCACGGAATTTGCCGGCACCATCCCCTTCCTGAAAGAAGGCGCTCACGGCCTGAGAACCAACCTTACTAGCCAGATCCACGTCGGCGACGGGCTCAGCGTTGAGACGATGGGGCTGCGGTCATACGGTATCTATACGTCGGGCACCGACTCTCAGGTAACCATCGGCAACGGCAGCACGATCAAAACTCACGGCAACAACGCCAACGCGGCCCACGTATCGGGAACCCGGGCGACTCTGGATGTGAAAGACGGATTTGCGTGGGAGACCTCTGGCGACACGGCGTACGGCATCAACTTCTCGGCGACGAACGGTTCCGTCACGTTAGGCAGCAACGGCACGATTGATACCGCAGGTTCAGGCGCCTACGGCGTTTCTATCACTTCCAGCGCGGGCGTTATCGCGTTAGGGAATTCCAATACCATCACCACCGGCGGCGATACCGCTCACGGCATCTATGCTCGCTCTCGCGATGCATCGGTCACGTTTGGCGATGCAACCGCCGTTGTGACGGGCGGCGACGGTGCTCACGGCATTTTCGTTACGGGAACGCAGAGCAGCTCGCTGACCTACAGTACGGATATTGTCATCGGCAACGGCAGCAGCGTTAAGACAACGGGCGCGGCGTCTTACGGCGTTCACGTTTTTGCGCCGGAAAGCAGCGTCACTATGGGCGAAAATGCGGTCGTTGAAACCGAAGGCGACGGCTCTCACGCGCTGTATGCCCACGGAGCGGCTAATGCGACCAATAACGCCATCGTCGTTGATAAAAACGCGACGATAAAAACGCTTGGCGAAGGCGCTCATGCAGCGTACGTCGATTGGGCATCCAGCGCTATTGAGTTTAAAGACGGTGCAAACGTTACCGCTCAGGGCGTTGACAGCTATGCGCTGTACGCGTCCGAAGGGCAGATTACCTCTACCGTTCCCGGAAAATTCACCGTTCTCGGCAACATGCTGTCGGAAAACGGCGGGGTGATTAACCTCAGTATGACCGACGGCTCGTCGTTTACCGGCACCACCGCGTTGGGCGCTACGCCGGGAACGCTCGATCTGAACATCGACGGCGCGCAAAGCGTTTGGAACATGACGGGCGACTCGGTGATTTCCAGCCTGACGCTCGGCGGTGCGACGCTTTCGTACGAGTCAGCCGTAGCAGGAGGTACGTTTACGCCTAAAACGCTCACCGTTATGGGGGACTACACGAGCAATAACGGCGTGCTGGTGCTCAATACCGTGCTGGGCGCGGACGATTCGTTAACCGACAAGCTTATCGTGACCGGCGACGTAGCGGCGGGAACCACCAAGGTGTCCATCGTGAACGTCGGCGGAACGGGCGACCAGACGATTGAAGGCATTGAGATCGTCGAAGTCGGCGGGCAGTCTATCGGTGACTTCGTCAAGCAGTCGCGCATCGTGGCCGGCGCTTATGACTACGACGTGGTGAAGGGCGCGTCGAACGAGAACTGGTATCTGACCAGCAAGATCCCGCTCGTTGAGCCAGAACCTGAACCGGATCCCGATCTAGAACCGGAAGGTCCTACACCTGGCGGAGAGAACCAGTACCGTCCGGAATTCGGCAGCTATCTGGCCAACAACTACGCGGCCAATACGATGTTCCTGACGCGCCTGCACGATCGGCTGGGTGAAACGCAGTATACCGACGTTTTGACCGGCGAGCAGAAGGTCACCAGCATGTGGATGCGCAACGTCGGCGGGCATACGCGCTTTAGGGACAGCAGCAGCCAGCTCAAAACCAAGAGCAACCGCTACGTGCTTCAGCTGGGCGGCGATCTGGCGCAGTGGAGCACCGACGGCCTTGACCGCTGGCACCTTGGCGCGATGGCGGGCTACGGCAACAACCGCAGCAAGACCGTCTCCAGCGTGACTTCCCACTACTCTCGCGGACAGGTGACGGGCTACAGCGCGGGGCTTTACGGCACCTGGTATGCCAACGAAGCGGACAAGACCGGCGCCTATCTGGATTCCTGGGTGCTCTATAACTGGTTCGACAACAAGGTGATGGGCGAAGACCGGGCGACCGAGAAGTATAAGTCTCGCGGCGTCACGGCGTCGGTTGAAGGCGGCTACAGCTTTAAGGTTGGCGAACAGGGGGTTAACAGCTACTGGATCCAGCCGAAGGCGCAGGTCGTCTGGATGGACGTGCGCGCTAAAGACCACTATGAGCAGCGCGACGCGGCCGGCGGGCGAACCAAGGTCAGCGATGACACCAACGGCAACCTGCTGACGCGCCTTGGCGTTCGTGCCTATATGAAAGGCCACAGCGCACAGGACGAAGGCAAGGACCGCGAGTTCCAGCCGTTTGTTGAGGCCAACTGGATCCACAACACCCAGAACCACAGCGTGAAGATGGCGGGCGTGAAGGACGAAATGCGCGGCGCTAAAAATATCGGCGAAGTGAAGGTCGGCGTGGAAGGGCAGTGGAACAAGCGCCTGAACCTGTGGGGCAACGTGGCCCAGCAGGTGGGGGATGCCGGGTACAGCGATACTTCTGCGATGCTGGGCGTGAAGTATTCGTTCTGATCTGCTTTGTTTGTTGTGTAGTGAAACGGCGCTCTGTTGAGCGCCGTTTCACTGCTGGAAAACCATCTTAATTAGCTTCAGAGGATATTCCGGCCGAAAATATAACTTACTTATATCACCACCGTACTCGGCCGGAAGGTCGCCTGTATTTAGCTTGGGAGCGCGGCGGGCCTGGGTTCCCTACGGGCAGTTATGAAGCCTTCGGCTTCACCCTTTCAGGGCCAGCGCAAGCGCTGTTCAAATCAGCTTACGCTGATTTGTCGTTGGCTTACGCCAAGTCGACCCCCACGGAAACCCCTCCCGCCGATTAACATTGTTATCGACTCAAATCTAATTAAGTTACTTTGTCATCAATCTACAACAGCGCTTCATGTGAGCGCCGTTTTTATATCGTTTACCTCAACAACATAAAGATGCTATAGATGTGTGGTTTTTATTCGCTCGTTTTGCCTATCGGGGCGAATGAAATCACGGTATCTTTCGCATAATAACGTAAGTTTACTATCTGGAGCGACACGCTTTGAATATTGGATTCATTGGCGCGGGAAAGGTTGGCTTTGCCTTAGGGAGCTACTTCACCACCAAGGGAAAATCCGTCGCTGGTTACTACAGCCGCTCGTTTCAAGATGCTCAAGCTGCGGCGCGCTTTACGCAAAGCGAAAGCTTTCATTCGCTGCCTGAGCTTATCGTTGCGTGCGATACGCTGTTTATTACCGTGCCGGACGGCGAGATCGGGGCGGTTTGGCGAGAGGTCGCGCAGCATTCGCTGCAAGACAAGATCGTTTGCCACTGCAGCGGCGCGCTGTCGTCTGAGGTCTTCGACGGCGCTCGGCCGCTTGGCGCTTACGGCTATTCGCTGCATCCTCTGTTGGCCATTAGCGATAAAACGCATTCCGCACAGGCGCTGGCGACGGCTTGCTTCACTCTTGAAGGGAATGAGGCGCGTTTAGGCGAGATGACGCGGCTGGTGGAGTCTTTGGGCAACCGTGTCGCGGTCATCGATGCAGCGAATAAGGCGCGCTACCACGCCGCCTGTGTCACGGTCAGCAATCTGGTTATCGCGTTGGCGAAAGTCGGCAGCGACCTTTTTTCCCAGTGCGGGTTTGATGACGATTTCTCGACCAAGGCGTGGAACTCGCTGTTTTTGGGCAACGCTGAAAACGTCTGCCGCGTCGGCGTGAAGGATGCGCTCACCGGCCCGCTGGAAAGGGGGGACGATGCCACCATTCGCCAGCACCTTGAGGCGCTCGGCGACGGCGAGCTGCGCGAGATTTACCTGCTGCTGTCGAAGCAGCTGTTGGACGTCGCGCGCGAGAAGCATCCGCAGCGAGACTATTCTCACACTGCGTCACACATTGAGGCTGAACTGAAGAAATGAAGAACACGGTTATCACTCTGCAGCAGCAGAAAGAGAAAAAAGAAAAAATCACCATGCTGACCGCTTATGACTACTCGATGGCAAAGTTGATGGACGCCGCGGGCGTTAACGCGCTGCTGGTCGGCGACTCGCTGGGCATGGTGATGTTGGGCTACGAGGACACGCTGTCGGTGACGATGGAGGACATGATCCACCACAGCCGGGCCGTCGCACGGGGCGCGAAAAGCGCGCTGGTGGTGACCGACATGCCCTTTATGTCCTATCAGGTCAGCGTGGAAGAGGCGGTCGCCAATGCGGGCCGCCTGGTGAAAGAGGGAAGGGCGCAGGCCGTGAAGCTTGAGGGCGGCGAAGAGGTTTGCCCGCAGATTGCGGCGATTGTTCGCGCGTCGATCCCGGTGATGGCGCATCTGGGGCTGACGCCGCAGTCCGTCAACGCCTTCGGCGGCTTTAAGGCCCAGGGGCGCAGCGAGCTGGCGGCCAGAAAGATCATCCGCTCCGCTCTGGCGGTCGAAAAGGCGGGTGCGTTCGCGCTGACGCTCGAATGCGTGCCTGAACCGCTGGCGGCGCTGATTTCGTCCCTGTTGACCATCCCGACGATCGGCATCGGTGCCGGTGCGCGCTGCGACGGTCAGGTGCTGGTCTGTCAGGACATGATGGGCCTTTACGACGGCGTCGCGCCCAAGTTCGCCAAGCGGTTTGGCGAGGTCCGGCAGAGCGTGGACGGCGGCATCGCCCAGTATATCGACGAGGTGCGGCGCGGCGTATTCCCCGGGCCTGAGCATACCTTTGAAATAGACGATGCGGTGATGGAAAGCTTAACCGAAGAGTTTGGCGCCTAGCTTGCTTCCGCGATTGATTACCGGCCTTTGGGGCCTCGTTATTTTCTTACTAAAGAGCCATAGACAGCCATGGAATTAACGTTACTGAAAAGCAAAATCCACCGCGCCACGGTGGTCCAGGCCGAGCTGGACTACGTCGGCAGCATCACCGTTGACCAGGACCTGCTGGACGCCGCGGGCATTCTCGAATACGAGAAGGTGCAGATCGTCAATATCAACAACGGCAGCCGGTTTGAGACCTACACCATCTGTGGTGAAAGAGGTAGCGGCATGATTTGCCTCAACGGCGCCGCAGCCCGCCACGTGCAGGTCGGCGATAAGGTGATTATCATGTGCTATGCGCAGTTTACCCCCGAAGAGGCGAAGGCCCATCGACCGACGGTGCTGTTTGTTGATGACGCGAATGCGGTGCAGAGGGTGTCGAGGTATGAGAGGCATGGGCGGTTGGAGGATATGTAGGGGGATTTCTTAGTTTTCATTTTGATCCACTCATCGTATGGTATGGGTGGAATTCTCTTGTTCTATTTTTATATCAGCTTCCATGAAGATAATAGAAGGTAATATAAAATGGAGATGTATTTAATTATTATATTTCTTTAGGTGTTTTGAGTTGGTTGAATATATTTTTATTATTAATTTTAGTGTTGTGTTGGTTGTGTTTTTAATGTGTTGCTTGAGTGTGATTTGTATTTAATTTTTTATTTTAATTAATTACTGGTAGTTAATATGGTATTGTATTTTTACTTTATGATATAGAACTGCTATACTTAAGAAATTAGTAGTTTTGATTTCAATGTTATATTTATAGGGATCTTAATATGAAAACATTTATTGAATGCCAAGGGGAATTAGAACAAATAGTTAATGAATTTTTAGATCATGAATTAATTCTAAACGAGGCGCAAACTCGTTTTCATATTTTAGATAGGGTTGTTATTGACTGTTTGAATTGGTCTAGGGATGTTATACAGGTTGAAAAGTGCGAAGATAGAAAATTTACTGATTATGAATTGGGGATTCCAAGGCAAGTAGTTTGGGAAGCAAAAAGAGAAGGGCAAGTGTTTACTATACCTGCTGGGTTATCATCAAAATTAATTATGGATATTCCTTCTCTATGCGCAGGTGGTAATGAACTTAAATATGCTGTTGAACAAGCCCAAAATTATTGTTCAAGGCGGGGGGCACCAATTGCTGTTGTTTCCAATGGTCATCAATTTATTGCTTTTATTGCCAGTACTCAGAACGGTCAGTCTCCATTAGAAGGTAAAGCACTTGTTTTTACTTCACTTCAGCATTTATATGAGAATTTCTTTACAGCATGGAATATGCTTTCTTTTGAGGGGGTGAAAGAAAAACGACTGATAAGACATTTAGGATCTGATATAGTTGGTATGCCAAGAAAAATGTCTTCACTTTTGATGAAATATCCAAGAGTAAGATATGCTACTGACCTGCAATCATCTCTTCGGCAATTATCCGATATTATAATACAAGATGCTTTAGAAGGGGATGAGATAGAAGAGTTATTTTATAAAAACTGTTATTGTGAAAGTGGTGTGCTATCTAAATATTCTCTTCTCAGTAAAAATTTATTACGTGCTCGCTATGCAGCACTATTTAGTGAGTCCGAAGTCTCTCCGCTAGCTGTCCCTGTAAAACAGGATAAGAATACACAATCAATAGATCCATCTATCTTTGCTGAGTCAATATCAAAACGACCGATTGTATTGATTGGTGATGTTGGTGTAGGTAAAACCTCATTTGTAAAAAACTTGATGTATTCAAGTGCATATGAAGAATTTAAAGATGCAATATACATATATATTGATTTAGGTTCTAAGGCTACTCTATCTACAAATTTAAAGAGTTTCGTATTAAATGAAATAGAAACTCAACTGTTAGAAAAATATAGTACAGATGTAAATGAGAGAAAATTTGTAAAGGGAGTATATGCAAAGGATATTCAGAGATTTTCTAGTGGTATATGGGGAGGATTAAGAGAAAGTAATAGAGAAAAATATGACGAAAAACAAATGGAAATGTTACAAGAAAAAATAACAAATAAGGATACTCATCTCCAGAACTCAATAGCACACTTGGCTAATCTTACTAAAAAACAGATTGTAGTTTGTATTGATAATGCTGATCAGAGAGATTTTGATACTCAACAGGACGCATTTATTATATCCCAAGAGTTAGCTAAAAATTGGAACTCATTGGTTTTTGTTTCTGTCAGACCTCAAACATTTTTTAAGTCGAAAGCATCTGGTGCTTTAACAGCTTATCCACATAAAGTATTCACTATATCCCCCCCTAGAATTGATCTAGTCGTCGAGAAAAGACTTCAATTTGCATTAGAAATGTCTGAAGGAAAAATACCACTAGAAAAAGCAGATTTTGTGAAAATTAATGTTGGGAATTTAACAACGTTTATCCGTGTTCTATTAAATTCGTTAAGAGACAATAAGTCATTAGGTGAATTTCTTGAGAATATTACCGGAGGGAATATTAGGCAAGCATTAAGTTTTATTACGGGATTTATTGGTAGTCCTAATGTGGAAGCAGATAAAATAATTTCAACATATGAAGATACGGGGCGATATATAATTCCTGTTCATGAATTTTCTAAACAGGCATTGTTGGGTGATTATGCCCACTTTGATCCTCGAAGTTCTATTGCTATGAATATTTTTGATATATCTCAACCTGATAATAATGAGCACTTTTTAATACCTATTCTTCTGGCTTTTTTAGCTGAACAAAATGAATCTAAAGATAGGGATGGATTTGAAACTACCTTTTCAATATTAAATGAGCTTCAGTCTTTTGGTTTTATTCCTTCGCAAATAGAAAACTCGTTAAGAAGAACGACAAATAAACGGCTAATTGAAACTTCTCAACGATTTACTTTTGAAGAAGATGAAACGGGATTAATTGGTGAAATGCCTGATAAATTCAGAATTACATCTGTAGGATTGTATCATTTGAAACGTTGGATTAGTGATTTTGCATATCTAGATGCTATGTTGTTTGATACTCCGATATTTGATGAAAATACTTGTGATACGATAAGAAGAAATATTGAGTCATTTCAGATTGAGGATAGATATGAAAGAGCAATTGCCTTCAAGAGCTATTTATTAATTGCATGGCATAAAATGATATCCAAACCTACGTATTTCAATTTTTCTGGAACTCTAGAAAAAGATGATTCTTCTTCTTTTGAGAATGTTAGAAAAGCTATCCAAAGACAGAAAGAATAGTTGATAAATATTGAGGAAACACCACTAAATAATATCATGTCATTAGATGGCGTGATGTTCTTTGGTGGGGCATTACTCGATCTTTTGCGAGCCATCCCCACACTTCAATCAATCCCCATTGCCACCAAGAAAGACGCACGATATCGTCACGCCACGCCCGAGAAATCAGGCGTCGGGATTAGCCTCCTGAAAACCTTAGTGACGATATATAACGCGCTTGCGTTTTTATGTCGCCTGCTCAGCTATGGAAGCGATATACTGTCGCTTCTCTATGGTGGGCTGGATGGGGGCGCTGCAAAGTGCGCCGGTTTTCACTAAGGCCGGTAAGGCTAACCCCGTCCAGTCCGCCACCCGCGAGATTAGCCTCTCCGGTGGTGGTATTTAAATATCACTTAGTGAAGGCATATCCCCATGACTACAGTTCAACCCCACCCATTACTCACCATCCCCCTCACCCCCAACACCGACTTCACCACGCTGGCCGACTACTGCGAGCAGTTCGCCGAAGCCCTAACCGAAAACGACGACCCCGCGCTGCGGCTGGCGCTCGGCGGGCGATTGCTCACCGGCCTCTCTCTGCTGCGGGCGACGCTAAACGACCCGATCCCTGAACATCTGGCCGAGCGCTTTATCGTCGATGAGCCGCCCGCGAATCCACCCCGCTTCGAGCCCGATTCAGAACAGCTGTGCGGCTACTGCCTGACGCTGGCGCAGCTGTTAACCGGCAGGGCGCTGCCGTCATGGGCGGAACAGCCCATGAGCGATCTGCTGTTCGGGCTGGTGGGCTATTTTGCCGCCGAGCTAAAGGCTCCGCGCTGGCTGCGGGTATGCACCGCCGACGGCCTGCTGTTTACCAGCGAGGGCTTATGATGAACCAACAGGACTGGCACGCCGCCGACGTTATCGCCGGGCTAAAAAAGCGCGGCACCTCGCTTGCCGCCGTCTCACGCGACGCGGGGCTGGCGTCTTCCACGCTTGCCAATGCGCTTATGCGCCGCTGGCCCAAGGGCGAACGGCTTATAGCCCAGGCGCTGGGCGTCTCGCCTGAAGTGATTTGGCCTTCCCGTTACCCTAAGCCAGACGTGCGCTAACGTTTATTTCCCGCATCGCCATTGGTAGCGGTGCGGGATATAATCAGGGGTAGGGTATAGATGCGTTATTTCAACGCAGCTTTTAGCCAATCAGGAAGGTTGGTCCGCATCAGGAGGTGGCCACGATGCCCATGTCGTGTGAAAAAATGCAAACGCTTAAAGAGATTATTGAGGGAAAGAGCGATATTTGGTGGCACCAATGGTGGCGCGATAATGCCGCTGCCTTAGATAAAGAATTGGGACGGACGGATTACCTAAAGCTCAAGCACGGTCGTTTGACGGCGGCCGCCGAGTATTTAAAGAAAAATAGCGTTAGCTTTGAATGGTCGCAAAAAGGCCGGCTTGCGGAAACCTACTCGCTGCTTGGCGATAACCTATTAGATGAAAATGGGAAATTAGACTTTAACAAGCTTGATAAACACTGGGGTGGCGCAATAAGCCTGTTTCATGACGGGCAAGTTGATAAGTCTATGGCGCTGTTTGAAGACAGGCTATACCAAATAATCAAATCCCAAGACGAAATAACGTTCGGAGAAATGGCGACCGGAGACATACTCCTTCAGCTTGGGGAAACTGATTTTGCATTAGCCTGCTGGCGAACCATTATAAATATTCAATCAGATGAAAGGTTCAAGGATATATTGCTTGATTTTGATGAATATTATGACGCTCAGGTCTCTTTCTATATAGAGTTTGCCGAAGCGGAATATGAAAAGCGGATGTCCTCTGGCCGCACATGAGGCAGGCGCACAAGCTGCCGTTTAGAAAAACGAAAAAGCCGCAATAAATTAGTAAGCTGCGGCTTTTTACTATCATCTACACACAGCGGCCAACCATCAACGACAGCAGCCCTTCTTACCCATATCGCCGTGCATGCCCATTCCCATGCCGCCCATGCCCATTCCACCCGGCATACCGTGCTCCATCATAGGAATACCGGCCTTAGCCAGCAGGATGTCCATATTAACGCGCTGCTGTTCGATCTCGGCGCGAACGGCGCTGATTTCCTTACTTACCGCCAGCAGCTTCTGCTCGTCCAGCGGGACGGCGGTCAACGCGGCTTTGTATTCGTAGCCCTTGGAGGTGAGTTTTTGGCGCAGCGGCGCGGTGGCGGTGCGGAAGTCGTCGTGGGCCTTTTTCAGCAGCGCCTGCTGTTCCGGCGACAGGTTGCCCATCATGCCTTGGTTGCCGCCCATCATACCCTTGCCAGCGCACATCATTCCGCCATCTTTACCGTGCATACCGTGGCCGCCCGGCATCGGCTGGGCGTCTGAAGACGGCGCGGGCGCTTCGGTCTGGGCCGGCTGTCCGTGCCCCATGGCGGCGTGGTCGTGCGGCGCGGCGGTTACGCCGAACCCAATCGCGGTGAGGGAAAGCAGGGCCGCAATGGCCGTTTTCTTGAGTTTCATTGAAATTCCTTCTCGTTGAGGTGGGAGATATTGATGTGGAAATACTATACCGAGGGTTTATGCTGCGGGCTACTTTCTTTAGATAAAAGCGAAGCTTGCTTTGCTTTGGGAATGACTATTTCTCTCTTATTAAGTCCAGTATGTCGGACATAACAGATTCTTTACCTCTTTTCTTATGCATATAGGCATAGAAATAGAGATCTTTCTTTTTGATAAAGTCGCAGTGGACCTCTTTTAGCGGAAAGCTTTTTGTAATGAGAGGAGCAAAGAACTTGGGGAAAAACATGAGCAGGTCGTTATCAATAATATTCAGGATAAGATTAATAAACGATTCGCTTTTTATCCAAGGCGGGGTGATTCTGGCGTCCAGCACGTCTTCCATTCCCGAGATCAGGTTTGCATTCTCCTGAAAGGCTCTGCTGACGTAGCTTTCCTTAGAAAACTGCTCCAGTGAGATCGTGTCATTTATTCGTGGATGGTCGACACGGCAGATTAACGTCAGATCAAACTTGAACAGCGGCGTGCTGACAATGTTCCTGTCCGCAGGCATCGAGGTGCCTATGTCGATGTCAATTTCCTGAGTGCGCAGCGAGTTTATTCGTTCATCCAGGCTGCTTGAGTATTTGGCAAACTCAAAAATGCATTTATCCGGAACGATGTGGTTTTTCATCGCATGATGAGTTAACCAATATTCCACAATTGAGTTGGTTCTTATTTTTATCAGAGGGCAGTTGAATAATGGCGCAACGGCGCCGTGCTGCGTGACAATTTTCTCATGAATCGACTTGTTTATCGGGTTGAAAACCTCATACAGATTCATCGCCAGAGTCGTCGGCTTGACGCCGTCTCTTGACCTGACAAACAGCGGATCGTTGTAGTGCTTTCTTAATTTGGATACGGCGTAGCTGACCGCCGCAGGCGCGGTATCCAACACTTCTGAAGCCTTGACCATGCTGCGGGTGTCTACGATAGCGACTAAGTATTTGATTAAATTATAGTCAAAGCTCTCATTCATAGGTGGCTCGCGGTAGTCCGGATGCGTTTGACGTAAGTATATAAGGATAGCAGAGGGCGGTTCATCCAAATTTTAGAGGAACACTCTCTTTTTGATTCGATTGAGTCGGAGTAGAAAGTCATCTTCAATAGTCGGGATCGTTTTCATCGTTGAAGATAACAGTCCAGCAGGCGACGCTGAGAACAAAATGCAGTTTTGAGATTTCATTGGGAATACGTAGACGCGATTAATTGCATTCTTGATTGCGTGCTGGATGTGTAGAAAGATATATAAAAGGGTAAATCATGGCAGTAAATCCTTGCTGTTATTTTTGTGGAGATCGGCGCTTTGTGCGTAAACATGGGCAATCCAAAGCGCACATCGAACGCTTTTTTTGCACTTCGTGTAAAAAGACCTTCCAGTCTCGTTATATTTATTCCGGTAGTGAATGTAAGGTGACTGGGAATGGCTATAACCATGCGGTGAGCCTCATTAAGTGGCCGGTGAAGCCGCCCGTAGGCGAGCCTAAAACATCGCCGCACCTTTCTCCCGAATCAGCTGAATAATCTTTTCGGTGATGGGGGAAGGCTGGCTATCCTTGAGCCGGGTCAGAATAAAATGGCGGGAATTGGTTGAGCTTTCCCTCGGGAGCTTTAAGCCGCCGCTCTAGGCGGCTATTTTCTTATTTAGGATGAATGGAAAACGTTTCTGTTTAATCCATTTTTTATCGCGGTTGAACCTACCGTATATCTGCCAACGTTTTCCTCTATTTACAAATGCGTAATGCGACATAAGCATGATAGTCGGCACTGTGTTATTTATATGGCTCATATGTCGTTTTTTATATTATAAAATGGCGGTGCTGCTTATTTAGCGTGTTGGTCCTTATTCTATTTGATATCTGATATTCATACCCATTTGACTATTATTATTTTTTAGGTCTGTTGCATTTAATGGGGCAATGTGTTGAATTTTTATTAATGACGTGTAGGGCGTAAGCCATAGCAGGCTATGATTTGTTGACTTATTGAGTTGAGGGGGAGCAGTCATAGCATATATAGTTTTATTTCTAGTTATCGTGCTTGAATCAGATGGCTTAGGATATCTGATTTTTGTTTTTATTTATTATTTATTTTATTGATTTAATTGTTGTTTTTATTGTTTTTTATAAATCGCTAATGTAATTGTATGCTAATTCATTAAAGTAGTATCTAAGAAGTGTGTTTTTTGAGGGGGATCTATGGTTTTATATTTAAAGTTAACTAATAATATCGGGAGAGGTATAAATGTTATTCTTCCTTAATGCCATAGCCTATTTCAAGCCACATATCATGTTTTTACTTTTTAATTGGGTGGATAAGTATGAATGCTATCATTGAGAAAAGGCCCCATTGTCCATATTGTACAAGCCGGAATGTCCGTAAGCACGGCTATAGTAGAGCGAAACTAAGACGTTATAGATGTTTAACTTGTGGTATAACTTTCCAAGGTGAATATATATATCCTGGGTGCAAATTCAAAAGTTATAGCTAAAGTGAATTAGAGTGTTGACATCGGTTCATCCCTTTGCTTTTTCGATAATATAAGTTGTTGAGTCACACTCTATTTTGTTTTTAGCGTTACATGAGAAAATAGAGATTCTTGGCGCTGTGGAAAAATATGAAATATAATATTCGTTATTACCTTTGCAGGAATAATGGTTTTCTATAGCGAAGTCATAAGCAAAGGCATTATCTTTATTGTTTTTGTTAAAGTAGAAGCAGGGGGGATATTCTTTTACATTGCTAAATCCGCCTATTAGCGGTTTGTTTTTATGAGTGGACTCATAAGAGTGGTAAAGCGGATAGGCTATCAGTAAAGCGGCTATAGAGAAGAGGGCTGCTCCTTTCTTAAAAGAAAATTGGGCCTTTTTTATGGCTAATTCATTGCTGCCTTTGGTTTTATCGAGTACGGTTAATTCTTCTTTGTCAAAGGCTTCTGCGTTAGGGTTTTCTTCTTTTTCCTCCCCCATTAGCTCTGAGTTTATGGCTATTTTTGTTTCAATATCTATATATTGAGGGATACGGATCCCTTTTTGCCTTATGGTAACAATTAGCTCTTTATTATACCCCAGGCCTTTAAGGCTCTTTCTCAGATTAACAAAACATTGATAATAGGTTGCATTTGTTATCGTCTTTAGTGCATCTTCACCCCAGCCTACAATCATTAATTCAGATTGTAATACTATTTGGCCATGTTTTTCTAATAGCAGCTCCAGGCAACGGGCGCTGTTGTTATGGATGTGTGTTTTTTTTGTTGTCTTAATGGAGCGCAATAGCCTATCGTGTGGTGTGAAAATTATTTCCTTATCAATAATGAATTCTTTCATATGTTTACCTTATGGCGGTTTTTATTTATTAAATAATATCACTATGCTTTTATAAATAGAATAATTTATTTTAATAATTTGTAGTAAATAAGCTTAGAAAAGCCGGCAGGGTAAAATCACCCAATATGTGAGATGATTGCTATAGTTGCTTGTGTTTTATTTGCTTCTATTCCTAATTATTGGTTATAGAAAATAAATTGGTTAATTAGTAATAGATTAAGCTTTTGATTTGTTACTTATATTTATGATTTTATTGTTGTTTTTGTTTGTTTTAAAAATAATTTATCGATAGCGATGCTATTTTGTTAACATGGAAATAATTAAAGTTTTGAAAAAATTTCATCCAATTACCTATGATGATATATAAATATTTTGTTACGAATAGAATCATTTTAAGGCGGTAATGGTGTTTGAGTAACATTGTGGCTGTATTACTATCAATTTGTGGTTTTTATTTGTGATTTCCTCTTTGAGGTTGAATTGTTTTTTGTTGAAACTATATCCTTTTGATGTTTGTTCATTTTTGATGGGGGAGGGTGTAGTAAACGTGCTTATTATTTAAATAAAAATAGATTTCTTAGTGGTATGCGTGTGAAAGCTACTTTTTTTAAAACGAGTTATTTCTTCCATGGATGATGTGCAGTCTCATTTTTCACTTTCATACGGCTACCTGTTAGGGATCTTTAGTTCCATAGGACCTTAACGATAGTATATTTGGTGGTCACTTACTGTGATTTTAAAAATGAAAAAAATTATTATCCAATTGTTAATAACTGTATCTCTATTTTTTACCGTAAGTTCTTACGGTGCCGAAAGCATTAGCTGCCTCTCTCGACATACGCTTGTTCATGGGAACTTTAAAATTTCTGCTTATTATCGTTTTATTTTTCATGATGATAATGAAGGCGTTCTTACGATCAACGGTGAGGCCAATGATAATGGAGCGAAGAGCGTTATCAGTAGGCAGATAAGTTTTGATTATATCGCGCATAATAGTGAGTATCGTTTGACTAACCGCCGCGTTTATCGGCTTCCTCTCGATAATGCTTCTGATGAAGTGCTAATTAATCATTTTCCGCGTTTTTTTCTTAAGCAAAACGAATCATTGAACTTCAATATCAAGAAAAACAGCAGTGATAGCTACATAATTAGCTTTGTTGCAACGCCTTTGTTTTATTGTTATGTCGAAAAATGAGTGTTATAAGAAAACGTTATCCTAATGGATAAGCCTAGAGGCCTATCGCTATTGTACATAATGTGATTTTGAGCATAGGCAAGAATTGGTTAATGACGAGAGGTAAACCTGAAGGCACATAAGTGAAGATAACTCTCTTCCGCTAGGGAATAAAAATAGGCGACGGAGGTTTTATGAAAAAAGGTTTTTTGTCCGTAGTGCTGTTTACGTTGGCTTGGACGTTCAACGGTGTCGCGATGGGAGGTGAACATATGTACTCAGAAGTCGGCAAGCCGGAAAGCCAAAAGCTGAGGCATGTGAACGTCCTGCTGTATGACGGCTTTGAAATACTCGATGCATTTGGCCCGGCCGAAGCGCTAAGCCGCTCAGACTATTACGACATTGGATACTATTCAATGAATGGCGGCGTAATCACGGGTAATGGTAATACTTCCGTTCTCACCGAGCCGGTTTCCGCCATTAAGCATTATGAAATTTTACTTTTACCAGGAGGGACCGGCGCCAGAGCGCTTGTTAACGATCCTGCTTTTATCGGGCTGGTAAAAACGCTGGCCGAATCCTCCCAATATGTACTTACCGTGTGCACGGGTTCAATGCTGCTTGGTAAAACCGGGCTGCTTGACGGGCGCAAAGCAACGACGAATAAATTGGCGTACGCGAACGTGATTAAAACCAACGAAAAGGTGCTTTGGCAGAAGAACGCCAGATGGGTTATTGATGGCAAATACTATACGTCGTCGGGCGTTTCCGCCGGAACGGATATGTCGATAGGATTTATCGCTGACGTACACGGGCTTAAAGCTGCAGAAGAAGCAGCGTATAAAATAGAGTATGAGTGGAACAGGGACAGCAGCAGGGACCCGTTTAGGGTGGATTAGCCCTTTAGCCCTGAACTATCCGAGGCGCCGCCAATAGGCGCTTTATCAGAGCGGTGCCGGCTATTCCATTTCCTCCGCGTGCTGCCTGAAGGCTTTTAGCGTCTTAAACGGTCCATCGACAACAAATTTGTTGGCGAGCCAGGCAGGGACATCGCCGCCGGGTTCCGCCGCGACCTGATAAATGACCTTAGTAGTTTGGGCGTCAACGGGAATAAATTTCCAGAAGCCGTCGAGCTTGGTGATGCGAATATGGTCTTTAACGGCGGGCACATTTTGCGGCAGCGCGGACATCGTAATAGTAATTGTGCCGTTTTTACCTTGCTCAGCGTGGCTGTGGATGGAAAGGTCCCGATCGGATACCGGCCACGTCGCTTTAAT
This sequence comes from Leminorella grimontii, assembly GCF_039789245.1. Taxonomy (NCBI): domain Bacteria; kingdom Pseudomonadati; phylum Pseudomonadota; class Gammaproteobacteria; order Enterobacterales; family Budviciaceae; genus Leminorella; species Leminorella grimontii. Next base: position 893,742 of record NZ_CP146357.1, read on the forward strand.
CTGTGAGTATCCCCAATAGTCGTAGCCTTCCTGCTTAAGCAGCCGCGCCTGCTTACAGCCGTACATTAATCGACACGAAAGGGACATGTCCGTCAGCATGTTGGCAATGGCCTGCGGCTGGGCCTTGATGGTCGTTTCTGCGCGATAGGCCTTGAACGAAGAGCCCTTAGGGGTAGATAAAAATACCTGAATACCCTCTTTATCGACCTCAAGCTGCCAGCTCTCTGCGTGGCAGGCTGAGCTGATAAACAGCAGCAGAAACGCGATAGTACGGTATCTCATGGTTATTCCTTTCGCAGCGTATTCCTTATTGCCGTGAGTATACCTAAGTTGAATGAAAAAGCTTGGAACGCGGATTTCAGACACAAAAAAAGACGTCAATCGACGTCTCTTGCTGTATCCACTTCCATAGATATGGTGCCTGAGGCCGGACTCGAACCGGCACACCCGAAGGCGGTTGATTTTGAATCAACTGCGTCTACCGATTTCGCCACTCAGGCATGGGAGGGATACGGAAAACCTCGGCATTATACCTTCACTTGGAGGCGACGCAAGGGCTATTCCGCAAAAAAACGCTTAACTGATATGAAAATAACCACCGGGGCAGCGGCAGAATTTTTATCGCCGTGTACTATTAGTTAGGCAGTAAATCAATTCATCTAAAAGGAGTCGCAATGACAACGCCAAAACGTATTTTAATGCTGGTCGGCGACTACGCCGAAGACTATGAAACCATGGTGCCGTTCCAGACGCTGCTGACGGTGGGGCATCAGGTTGACGCGGTGTGCCCCGGCAAGGCCAAGGGTGACTATATTCAGACGGCTATCCACGACTTTGACGGCGCGCAGACCTACAGCGAAAAGCCGGGCCACCGTTTTACGCTGAACGCTGACTTTTCCGCCGTCAAGGCGCAGGACTACGATGCGCTGGTGATCCCTGGCGGTCGTGCCCCTGAATACCTTCGCCTTAATCAAGAGGTTATCGATATCGTGAAGGCGTTCGACAAAGCGGGTAAGCCGATCGCCGCCGTGTGCCACGGGCCTCAGCTGCTGGCCGCTGCCGGTATTCTGAAAGGGCGTACCTGTAGCGCTTACCCGGCCTGCGCGCCGGAAGTTCGCCTAAGCGGCGGTGAATATGCCGATATCGGTATCGATCAGGCGCACGTTGACGGCAACCTGGTGACTGCGCCCGCCTGGCCTGCGCATCCTCAGTGGATGGCGAAGTTTTTAGCCCTGCTGAATTCCAAATAAGCCCAAACGAATCGCCGGTCGCCTCTTTTGGGGAGGGACCGGCGGTTACGGCAGGCTTACTCTTCTTTTTCCGCCTGAACGATGTGGATCTCGACCTGATGCTGTTTCAGCCGGGATGTGAGCTGCGTTGGCGGCATTTCATCGGTAAACAGCGCCCTTGCCTGGCTGACGTTGCCGATTTCCACCGCGGCCGAAGCGTGATATTTAGTGTGATCCGCCGCCAGCAGCAGGCTGCGGGAGTGGGCGATCATCGCCTTAACGACCGCCGCTTCGTTGACGTCAAACTCCAGAATGCTGCCGTCGCTCTCCAGCGCACCCATGCTGGTGATGAGATAGTCGGCGCGAAAGCCCTCGACGAAGGCGACGGCGCTCGGGCCGATGATCCCCCCGTTGTGGCGACGAATGGTGCCGCCGGGCACCATCACTTCGAACTCCGTATGCTTATAGAGAAGATGGGCGACGCGCAGGCTGTTGGTGATAATGCGCAGATCTTTGCGACCCTCCAACGCCCTGGCGACCTGCTCAACGGTGGTGCCGATAGTGATAAACAGCGTGCTGCCGTCTTCGATATAGTCAGCTATTGCCTGCGCGATGGCGATTTTCTCCTGGGTGTAGGAGATTTCCCGCTGTTCGAAGGCGGTGTTGATCACGCTGGAGGCGCGCCCGGCCCCTCCGTGGTGGCGGGAGATAAAGCCCATTTCGCTCAGCTTTCGAATATCGCGGCGTACGGTTTGGGTCGATACGTCCAGAATTTGCGCAAGATCGTCAATATTCATGTAGCCGCGCTCGGCGATGAGTGAAATCAGGCGGTCGTGCCTGGGATTTCCCGTCAGCTCCGTCAATGTCACGTTAGCTCTCCCATTAATTGACATCACATAAGACTGTATTTGTCCATTTTATACTGAATGTGACAAAAAATCGTCTGTTTGTGAGCGTGTTGGAATACCTTCCCTCCCTCCGGGGCGCGTACACTTCAGCGCGGCAACCGCGTTGGCGAAGCGAACGGCATCGCTGATTTCCTGTTTCTCTGCCAGCGCGTAGGCCAGCGCGCCGTGGAAAACGTCCCCGGCGCCGGTGGTGTCGATCGCCTGAACGGTAAACCCGGCTTTATGATTCAGTCGCCCCTTATTTATCCACGCGCAGCCCTTTGAGCCCTGCGTTACGTAGGCGATGCCCGGCGTCGCGTCGGCGGCAAGCTTGAGGCCTGTCAGCGCGTCGCTTTCTCCCGTCATTTTCTTAAGGCCCGGCTCGGAGAACACGGCGTGGTCCGCCAGCGCGACCAGAGAACGTATGTCCTGCGGCGTCAGGTCTGCATCCAAAAGCGTCGGAACGCCGACTTCTCGGGCGCGTTTTAGGGCGTATTCCGCGCCTTCATGCCAGCGGACGTCGGCCAACACGATGTCGTAGCGAGAGAAGTCAATGTCGCTCATCCAGGCGGCATCGCTTAGCAGTTCGGGGCTGGGGTGGTTGATGATGATCCGCTCTCCCTGGCGGTCAACCAGAATGGCGGACTGGGATGAGCGGGCGTCGGGGTACACGCGGGTTAGAGACACGTTAACGCCCTCCTGCTCTAGGTCTGCCAGCAGGGTTTTCCCCGCGGCGTCATCGCCCAGTCGGCCGATAAAGTCAACGCTGGCGCCCAGCCTGGCCGCCGCTACCGCTGCCGTGGCGGCGGGTCCTCCGCCGATCTCCTTATAGTCGTGGGCAACGTACTTGCCGCCGCCGTCCGGCAGCATATCTACGTAATAGAGGCGATCCTGAACCGCGATGCCAACGCAGGCGATCTTCAGCATGGTAAGACTCCTTTTTTCATTTTTGTCGTCATTGTCAGATGTTGATCTCATTGTGTCCATTTTAATTCATTTAAATGCCAAAAGAGTGATTGGTGTCACTTTAATTACTAAAAACTACAAATATCATCAATTCAATTTCGGTAAATGACAAAAAATGACATTTTCAGTCAAGAGTGATAGGAGGGGGGAAATGGCGGATATAGCCTTTATCGGGCTGGGACAGATGGGGTCTCCGATGGCGACCAATCTGATTAAGAAAGGACACCGGCTGACGATATATGACATAAATGCTCAGGCAGTGGCTACGCTTGGCGAATTGGGAGCCGCAGCGGCAGCCAGCCCCGCGGAGGCCGCCAAAGGCGCGGAGTTCGTGATTACCATGCTGCCGAACGGCGATCTGGTTCAGGACGTTCTGTTTGGCGAGCGGGGCGTGACGCAAACGCTCAGACGAGATGCGCTGGTCATTGACATGTCGACTATCCACCCGCTGCACAGCGACCGCCTTTGCCAGCGCATGAGCGAAGCCGGGTTTAGCTATATGGACGCGCCGGTAGGGCGCACGTCGGATCACGCCATCGCCGGCTCGCTGTTGATTCTGGCGGGGGGAACGGCGGAGCAGGTCGCGCGGGCGACGCCAATTCTGATGTGCATGGGGTCCGAGCTGGTCAACTGCGAAGGGCCGGGCATGGGGATCCGCGTCAAGCTGATTAACAACTACATGAGCATCGCGCTCAACGCGCTGTCGGCCGAAGCGGCGGTAATGTGCGAAGCGCTGGGACTGCCGCTTGAGGTGGCCGTCAAGGTGATGTCCAACACGCCGGCCGGTAAGGGGCACTTTACCACCAGCTGGCCGAACAAGGTGCTCAAGGGCGATCTGACTCCGTCGTTCATGATCGACCTGGCGCATAAGGATTTGGGTATCGCGCTGGACGTCGCCAACCAGCTTAAGGTGCCAACGCCTCTGGGCGCGGCGGCGCGGGAGGTTTACAGCTTGGCTCGCGCGGCGGGAAGAGGGCGGCAGGACTGGACGGCCATTTTAGCTCAGGTTCGTCAGCTTGCGGGGCGAGCAGCCGATTAACGTAATTCATGAAGAACAGAGAAACACTAAGAGAGACAACTATGCCGTACATATCGGGAAAACAGATGATCCAACGGGCCTGGCAGGGCGGTTACGCCATCGGCGCCTTCAGCGTCCACAATGCCGAAACCATTCGCGCTGTGCTTTTGGCCGCGAAGGAAGAGCGCGCGCCGGTGATGCTTCAAATCGGCCAACGGGTGATAAACACCTTGGGATTACAGCCGATGAAGGCAATGGTGGACGCCTTTATGACCGAGTGCGACGTGCCGGTGTGTATTCATCTGGATCACAGCCGCAGCTTTGAGCAAACCATGCAGGCCGTGCGCGCCGGTTTCCATTCGGTGATGTTTGACGGCTCCCACCTGAGCTTTGACGAGAACGTGAGAATAACCCGTGCGGTCGCCGACGTTTCACACGCTTTGGGAATAGGATGTGAAGGCGAAATAGGTAAAATCGGCGGTACGGAAGACGATATCTCCGTTGATGAAAAAGAGGCCTTTATTACCAGCTGTGAAGAAGCGCTCTCGTTCTCTCAGGGCACTACCGTTGACTATTTGGCCGTTTCCATCGGCACGGCGCACGGTATCTACAAGCAGGAACCCAAGCTGGCGTTCGGTCGATTGGCAGAAATTCGCGACGCGGTGAAAAAACCCATCGTGTTGCACGGCGGCTCCGGCGTGCCCGACGAGCAAATTCGCAAAGCCGTTGAGCTGGGCGTAGCGAAGGTCAACGTGGATACCGAACTGCGTCAGGCCTTTACCGAAGGCGTGTTGGACGTGCTGGGCAACGATCCGCATGAATACACGCTGGCCCTTTCTCTTGGCCGCGGAACGGACTTTATGAAAGAAAGAGTAAAAGAAAAAATTCGCCTGTTTGGAAGCAGTAACAGAGCGGCGGACTTTTAACGCCGCCTTGCAACAGGCTGACTCCGGTTTCTTTTTTATTAGATAAGGTTGCCATTATGAGTAAAGTGACAAATGTTCTGTTCTCGGCCGTAGGCCAGGTAGTAACGGAACACCGCGACGTTGAGGATAAGGCGCTGGCGCCCGGTGAGGTGCGTATCGCTCCCGTTTATATGGGCATCTGCGGCTCCGATCTGCACGTTCTGGCCGACGGCCATCCGTTTGCCAAGCCGCCCATCGTTCCCGGTCATGAAATTGCGGCAAGGGTGACTGAGATTGGCTCGAATGTGACCAACGTCAGCGTTGGCGACCACGTGGTGGTCGATCCGATTATGGCCTGCATGGAGTGCCGCGCCTGTAAGGCCGGGCGCTTCAACCTGTGCGAGCCGCCGCAGGTTGCGGGCTTCCGCGCGCCGGGGTTTGCCCGCTCTTCTCACGTCGTGCCGGCCCGCAATCTCCATATCGCACCCAAATCTCTGCCCCTTAGCGTGCTGGCCTTCGCCGAGCCTGCGGCCTGTGCGCGCCACTGCGTAAACCGGCTGCCGGAAGCGGCGCGGGAAATCGTGCTGGTGATTGGCGCGGGCACTATCGGCCTGTCGGTGGTTCAGGCGCTGCGCATTATGGGGGCGCAAAAGATTACCGTCGTTGAGCCGGACGCCAAGAAGCGCGAACTGGCGCTGAAGTTCGGCGCTTCCAGAGCGCTGGCTCCGGGCGAACTGGGCGCCGACGAACGCTTTACCGGCGCTATCGACGTGGTGGCCGCTCAGGCGACGCTGATGGAGGCCTGCACCAAGGTGATGGCGGGCGGCACCGTTATCTGCATGGGCGTACCGAGCGGAAACCGCGAGATCCCGCTGCCGAGCATGCAGCGCTTTGAGCGCGACCTGCTCAGTTCCGGCATGTACGTTCCCGAAGACTTTGACGCGGTGATTGAGTGGCTGGCCGACGGCCGCTTTGATACTCGCGATCTGGTGACGGACGTTTTCCCGGTCGAGCAGGCGTCGCAGGCCTTCGCCAGAGCGAAAGAATCGGACTCTATTAAAGTGCTTATCCAGTTCGATAAGGACTGATTGACTGACGCCCTTGGCTCTCTCCATACGGGGGAGCCTGATTTCAGACTATAACGACAACAATAACACTATTACTGAAATAGTAAGGACACCTCAATGACGTGCTCTACAGCCTTAACGTCTTATCGGATAAGCCGTCCGCAGGACGTGATCGACATCGTTAACCGCAATTCTGCGCTTCGCTCTAACATTGGCATCGTTTTAATCGCGCTGGGAGGCATTCTTATCGATGCCTATCAGGCGGCGATGGTGGGTTTTGGCAACAAATACATTGCCGCCGAGTTCGGCATTTCTCCCGGCCTTGCCGCGACGGTCAACGCTTCAGTGCTGATTGCCGCGCTGGTCGGCGGGCTGCTGGCTAACCGGGTTATCAATACCTTTGGGCAGCGCAGGGCGTTTCTGATCGGTATGGGCCTGTGTACGCTGGGGGCGCTGTCGGTCGCCTTTGCGCCAAACATCTGGTGGGTGCTCGTCGCCCGCGTGATTATGGGCTTTGGCTTAGGCATCGACTTCCCGCTGGCGACCAGCGCGGTAGCTGAACTTCGCGGAACGTCGTCGAAGAAGTCGGGTTCATCGGTAAACCTGTGGCAAATGGGATGGTACGTGTCTACGACGATAGTGTATCTGGTGCTGATCCCGCTGCATTTTGCCGACGTCACGGAAAGCCACCTGTGGCGCTACGGTATCTTTATTGGCGCCGCGTTTGCCGTGTTGGTGATGATCCTTCGCTACGTTTTTATCGGCGAGTCTGCCATGTGGGCGGCTCGAGTAGGTCAGTACGACCTTTCCTGCCGAATACTGAAAGCGCGCTATGGCATTGACGCCGAGGTCGCCGAAAACGTTCAGAAGGCGCAGCAGGTTGAGCAAAAGGCCAAGATTGAAGGCGCTTACTCCGTTTTGTTCAATAAGACCTACCGCCGCCGCACGATCTTGGGCTGCATCGTCGCGACGATGCAGGCGTGGCAGTACAACGCCGTGGGCGTTTACCTGCCGCTGACGCTGGCGGGCATTCTCAGCGGCGGCCTGTCCGGCGCTTTGACGGGCTCGGCGGTGGTTAACGCCCTGTGCGGCGTAACCGGCGGTGCTATTGGTTCGCTTATCGTCAGCAAAGTAGGTTCACGCCGCCAGTCCATGATTGGGTTCGCCATGGTGACGATTGCGCTGCTGGCTCTGGGGGCGCTTGCGACCACTAACCCATGGCTGTCACTGGTACTGTTGGGCTCTATCATCTTCTTCCACTCAGCCGGACCGGGAGGGCTTGGCATGACGATTGCGACGCTCTCCTACCCGCCAAGCATTCGCCCCGCCGGGGTTGGCTTTGCTCGCGCCATCATGCGGACTGGCGCCATTGCCGGGCTTATCTTCTGGCCGATGCTGTGGGGAAGCCTGAACACTCAGGCCTTCTACTGGCTGGCGATTGTTCCTTTCATTGGCTTTGCCACCTGTCTGTGTATCCGCTGGGAGCCGATTGGCGCCAACGTTGACGCCGAGGATGAAGCGGTGCTGGCAGAGCTTAGTGAAAATCGTTCTCGACATGAGTAACGCGCGTCGCCGGCGTTTTGCGCCGGCGGCCTCCGCCGTAGAAGGAAGCAAGCGATGAAGACGAATAATAATAACGGCGCCTCCAACAATCGGCTGTCAGACGCGGCGATGCGCCGGGTGGTCGCCGCCAGCTTTGCCGGCGCGCTGTTGGAATGGTACGACTTCTTTATTTTTGGCACGGCGGCGGGTCTGGTATTCGGGCCGCTGTTCTTCCCACAGGAAGATCCCATCGTAGGCACTATTGCCGCCTTCGCTACCTTTGGCGTCGGCTTTTTGGCGCGTCCGCTGGGGGGCATTGTTTTTGGCCACTATGGCGACAGAGTTGGCCGTAAGGTGACGCTGATTTGGACACTGATTATCGTCGGCCTGTCGACGTTCCTTATCGGCCTGTTGCCGACCTACGCCAGCGCGGGCGTATGGGCGCCGGCGCTTCTGGTCGTGCTGCGGCTGGTTCAGGGCTTCGGCCTGGGCGGTGAGTACGGCGGTGCGGCGCTGATGACCATTGAGTCCGCGCCTGAGCACAAGCGGGGCTTCTTAGGCTCTTTGCCCCAGACGGCGGCTTCGGCGGGCATTATGCTGGCCACCGGCGTATTTGCGCTGTGTAACTGGCTTTTGACGCCGGAACAGTTTATGGACTGGGGGTGGCGTATTCCTTTCATGCTGTCGGCGGTAATGCTGGTAGTGGGGATGTATATCCGCCTGCATACCGAAGAAACCGGCGACTTTAAAAGCGCCAGGCGTGAAAACATGGCGCAAAAGCGTGAGATTCTGACGGTGCCGATGAGCGAAAGGCCGTCGGAGGCGGTTCTTAAAAAAGAATCTCTGCCGATCGTCGAGCTGTTTCGCAAGCATCCGCGCAACATTTTTCTGGCGCTGGGCGCGCGGCTGGCCGAAACCGTCTCTTCCAATATCATCAACGCGTTCGGCATCGCCTATCTCTCAACGCAGTTGGCGATGGACCGACAAATCCCTCTGACGGGGATGCTTATCGCCTCTGCGATTGGGCTGATTTCCTGCCCGCTTATCGGCTGGCTGTCCGATCGCTTTGGCCAGCGCGCTTTTTATACCGCCGGCGCGGCGTTTTGCATCGTTTTCGCTTTTCCGTTCTTCTGGCTTCTGGGAACCCAGCAGCCGCTGGCTATCTGCCTGGCGATGATTATCGGCTATAACTTCGGCCCGACCATGATGTTTGCTGTTCAGCCGACGATGTTCACCCGCATGTTCGGCACTAAGGTTCGCTATACCGGCCTCTCCTTCGCCTATCAGTTCTCCGCCATTTTGGGCGGCATGACGCCGCTTATCGCCTCCTCGCTGCTGGCGCTCGGCGGCGGTAAGCCCTGGCTCGTGGCCGCTTACTTCGCGTTGATTTCCGCCGTTTCGTTTATCTGCGTACGTCTTATTCGCCAGCAGGAAACGCAATAGGCGAAGACCGTTTTTTAAAGAAATAAGGATTGGGTTATGACAATAAGCACAGAAGAAAGCCCCTACCTGGCGGTTCGCCGCGCATTTGACGCTCCCTGGCCAGGGCCGAGAGGGGAGAAAATCGAGATTGCCAGCGGCGATTTGCGGGCGGTTATCTACCCGCAGGACGGCTGCCGGCTCGCGTCTCTCAACGCGTTTGGCTATGAGCTGCTGCGCCAGTGGAACCCGCAGCGAAGAGCGTTTCAGTACGGCTGTTTCCCCATGATGCCGTGGGTTGGCCGCATGGGCGGAGCCGAGTTGAATTTTGAAGGAAAAAGCTACCCGCTGCCGATGAACAAACCGCCCCACGCGCTGCACGGCATGGCCTGCTTTGGCGCGTGGGAAATTGTTGATGCGTCGCCGACCGAGGCCGCGTTCAGGCTGAAGTTGGATAAGCCCTGGCCGTGGAAGGGCGAGGTGATCCAGCGCTTTTCTCTGAAGGATAACGCGCTGACGGTTAGCCTTTTGGTTAAAAGCGATGGAGAGCGCTTCCCGGCAGCGGCCGGCTGGCACCCGTGGTTCGCCAAATGGACCGGCGACGAGGAATACGTGAGCCAGGCGCCGGTGGGTGCGGCTGACGAACAGCTGCAAGTATCATTTAGCGCCGACTGGCAGGAAGAGCCTGGTGACAACGAGCTGCCCACCGGCAGGCGCATCGCACCGAGGCCTGGCCCGTGGGACGACTGCTTCGGTTTTGAAAACGGCATGTCCGCCGAGCTGCTCTGGCCGGGGAAAGTGCGCCTGACGATGAGCTCGAAAGCGCCATCGATGGTGGTGTTCGACAAACAGCCCGACGCCGCCTGCGTCGAGCCGCTGTCTGGCCCTCCAAACGGCGTAAACACCGCGCCGACGGTAGTGACTAAGGATTCTCCGCTGTTTATTGAGAGCCGTTGGGAGATTGCTTCGCTGTAAGCTAAACGGGGCTCTAGTGAGCCCCGTCTTCAGATGGCTAAACTACCTCCAACTGCCCCATCATGCCAAGCGTTTCGTGTTCAAGAATATGGCAGTGGTACATGCGAATGCCCTTATGATGCTGGGCCATTCTGATGCGCACTCGCTCGTAGGGTTTAAGGTTGACGGTGTCTTTGTGCCCCACGTAGTCGGGTTTTCTCACCTGGTCATTAAGCCGATAGTCCACGACGGTGAACTGCGTGCCGTGCAGGTGGAAGTTGTGGTCCATGTGGGAGTTATTGAAGATTTCCCACTCTTCAACCTCGTTTACCCGGCTGGTCAGGTCGATGCGGTTAAGATCGTGCTTCTTGCCGTTGATCAGGAAGTTCATGCCGGGCATGCCTTTGCCCATTTCCATGGTTTCCGTGTATTCCAACGTTTTTGTCGCCGTAGGCTGGCCTAGCACAGGCAGGGTGCGAAGCGGGTTCGGCAGTGTCGGCATATTCCCCTGCGTCATAGAGACTGCCGCCAGAATACGCTCGCCCTCTACGCCGCTGCAGCCCATCTTGCCGCGGTCGTAGGAGAGTGAGCGCAGGTTCTGTTGGCCGGTATTGGTTGGAACAATCAGCACTTCGGCCCGCTCGCCCGGCGTCAGCAGCAGCGCGTCAACCTTGTGCGGTCGCTCAATCAGGCCGCCGTCGGTGCCGATAACGTAAACGTCGGCATCGCTCAGCGCCAGGTTGAGGTAGCGGCCGGAGCAGGCGTTCCACAGTCGAGCGCGGGTTGCGCCGTTGAGCGACATTTGCGGGCGAAGCGCGCCGTTAATCAGCACGAACTGGCCTTCGCGGCCGTTCATCCAGTCCATCATCGAGTTGTCGGCGATCTTTCCATCGGCATTAAGCTTCAGGTCCGAGATAAGCCAGTCCTGTACCGGAATGTGGGACAGTCCGTCCTGCTTCGGCTTGACGATAAAGGCGCCCGCCAGCCCGCGAAAGGCCTGCTCGGCAACGGTGTTGTGGCCGTGGGGGTGATACCAGTAGGTGCCCGCCGAGCCTTGCGGCAAGGTGAAGCGATAGGTGCGGCTTGCGCCGGGGGCGACTTCGTCCTGTGGGTTGCCGTCCTGATCGGGTGGGACGGGCAGGCCGTGCCAATGGAGCGTCGTCGGCTGGGGCAGCTCGTTTTTAAACGTGATTTCAACGGTGTCGCCTTCAAAAACCTCTATCGCCGGGCCGGGGATCTGGCCGTTGTAGGCCCAGAATTCGGTCATCAGGCCGTCAGCCAGCTCAACGCTAACGGGTTTTGCCGTAAGGCTAGCGGTGAATACGCCGCCTTTACCGCTGCGGTTGGCAAGCTTGGGCAGCGCGGGAAGCGGATTTCCCTGCGGTAGCGCCGATTCCGGCAGCAGCTTGCTCGCTCCCATATGGCTGCTCATACCGCCGTTTGGCATGTCGTGGCCCTGCATTTGTCCGTGGTCCATGCCGTGCCCGCTTGATGAGTGGTCCATTGCGCCTCGCTGTGCCATAACGTTGGTGGCGGCCAGGGCGCCTACGGCGGCGGCGATCTTGGTTAAAAACAGTCTGCGATTCATATAAATATCCTCTCTTTTCCGCACGGTAGCGGAGCAGGCGCAGAGCAAAACCCTGCGTCAAAAAGTTACGTTATCTTGGTAATAAAAATAGATTAAAAACGATAACTTCTGGGAGGATGCGGCTCGGGAGACAGCGAGCGGGAAAACTTACGCTGGTTGTCGACGCGGTACGGCTCGCGTTCCGCTTCGCCGCTGAACGTGAGCGAAACGGAAGGAAGCGCAAAGATGCACTGCGCGCAGTGGGCGGCGTCAATGCAGTGGGTTTGACAGGACATATCGGCTTTTGCTGCTGCGTGATGGTGTTCTGACACGCTAGCTTCCTGACCGGCATGAGCACAGCCGAACGCCGGTGCGGAAAACGCCGCGCCGGAAAACAGCAAAGCCAGGATGAAAAACGTACCGGTTAGCCAACGTAAATGCATAGCAGCAAGCGCAAAGCCTCAATAAAAGAAAAGCATTGCGGTGAATGTTAACCGTGAGTTACACGCGTTGCAACGCGATTTGCGTTTCTTTAAATAAGGCCTCTTTCAGCATGAGCAGTTTGAAAGAGGCCCTCGGACTACTGTCTTCGCCTGAGAAGAAGCAGGCTGAGCAGGAGGAAAGCGGCGCTGGGCAATAGCGCCCCCAGCATTGAGGGAACGTTGTAGATACTGCTGAACTGCCCAAAAATCTCGTTGAGCACGTAAAAAACGAAGCCGCAGGCGATGCCCGTGACGACCCGCACGCCCATCGGCACGCTGCGAAGCGGCCCGAAAATAAACGACAGGGCCATCAGCATCATCACCGCAACGGATATCGGCGTGAAAATTTTCTTCCAGAACAGCAGAGAATAGCGGTTGGCTTCCAGCCCGCTTTGCTTAAGGTACTGGCTGTATTCATACAGCCCGCTGGCGGACAGGGATTCTGGGTTCATGGCGACCACCCCTAGCTTGTCCGGCGTCAGGTTGGTTTTCCACTCTTCGTTTAGCGTTTGAGTGCCGACGATTTTATTCGTCTGGCTTAGGTCTGACTGGTCTACCTGAGACAGTATCCAGCTTTGCTTGTCTTTATCGTACGTCGCCGTACCGGCGTAGCGCACTGATATCAGCTTACGTGCGTTGTCAAAGTGGTAGATGCTGACGCCGGAGAGCTCGTTTTGATCGACGACGTTCTGAATGTAGATGAAGTCGTGATTATCCTTTGCCCACATGCCGTCCTTGGTAGACAGCAGCGAGCTGCCGTACAGCATTTGGGCGCGCACGTTACGCGCCGTCTGTTCGCCGATGGGGGCGACCCATTCGCCGATGGCCATCGTCAGCAATACCAGCGGGATCGCCGTTTTCATCACGGCGCTGGCGATCTGCAGCCGCGTGAAGCCGGAGGCTTCCATGACGACCAGTTCGCTGCGGGTCGCCAACATGCCCAGGCCCAACAGCGCGCCGAGCAGCGCCGCCATAGGGAAAAACACTTCGATGTCCTTCGGCACGCTTAGCAGCGTATAAAGCCCTGCGCCCCAGACGTCATAGTCGCCTTTGCCGGTTTTGCGCAGCTGGTCGACAAACTTGATAATGCCTGACAGGCTCACCAGCATGAACAGGGTGGCCATAATGGTGCTGAAGATAGTCCGACCGATGTAGCGATCCAATACGCTAAACATAGTTATGCCGCTCCCTTCAGTTTTGCACGCAGGCGGCGCATAGGTATGGAGTCCCACAGGTTGAGCATAATGCCCAACGCCAGATAGGCAAGGTTGACGACCCAGGTCCACATCATAGGGTCGATTTTCCCGCGGGCGGCGTTGGACTTAAGGGAGCTTTGCAGCAGGAAATAAAGCAGATACAGCAGCATGGCCGGCAGCATGCTGACCACTCGCCCTTGGCGCGGGTTCACTTCGCTTAGGGGAACGACCAATAGTGCCATCAGTGGAACGGAGATGATAAGCGTCAGACGCCAGTTCATTTCGGCCTTGGCCTGATGGGTATCGGTATCCATCAGCGTGCGGAAGCTGGCCTGCTCTACGTCGCCGTCGTCCAGCGTCACTTCCTGATGGCCGATGACGGCCTGATAGTGGTTAAAGTCGGTAATGCGGAAATCGCGCAGCATGGCGGTGCCCTCATAGCGAGTGCCCTTATCCATGAAGATACGCTGGTTGCCGAGGTTATCTGATTCAATGTGGCCCTTGTCCGCCACTACGACGGAAGGGCGCTGGTTGCCGGAAGGGCGAAGCTGCGCCAGAAAAACGTCGTTGAACTGGTTGCCGTCTACGCTGCCGACGAACAGTACGGCGTTGCCGTCCTGCGAGGTTTGAAACTGCCCTTCGACCAGCGCGCCGAGGCTGGGGTTGGCTTTGGCGTCGGCGATGATTTTTTCCTGACTGATGGCCGACATCGGGCTAAACCAAAGCGCATTGACGGCGGCGGCTACGCCCGTTACCACCGAAAGCGCGAGCGCTGAGACCAGCAGAACGTTTTTACTCAGGCCGCAGGCGTGCATAACCGTGATTTCGCTTTCCGAATACAGCTTGCTGAAGGTCATTAAAATGCCAAGAAACAGGCTTAGCGGCAGTATAAGCTGCGCCATTTCCGGAACGCCCAGGCCAAGCAGGGAAAACACCAGGTTTGCCGGAATATCACCATCAACGGCCATAGACAAAACCCTGACCAGTTTCTGACAGAAGAAAATCAGCAACAGGATGAACAGGATCGCGACTTGGCTCTTGAACGTTTCTCGGATCAGATATCTAATGATTATCAAGTTAAATACGCCTGTGAAAACTTGTTTTTTTGCAGGAAAGCCGATACTTTCTTGGTTAATTCGCTATTTTTACTAACATCCACCATAATGGCAGGCATCTCGTAGTAATAAATAGTAGAGCTAATAATAGTATTAATACGCAGAAATATTAACACGAAATGTGTCGTGTTAATGAAAACTTCAGGTGGGCGGTGAGCCGATGGTCATTTTATCCTCAACCGCTTGGCCTTGTCTCTTTAAGATTCAGGAGAGTGCATGGAGTTCAGTGTAAAGAGCGGTAGCCCGGAAAAACAGCGTAGCGCCTGTATTGTCGTCGGCGTTTTTGAACCTCGTCGCTTGTCGCCGATCGCCGAACAGCTGGATAAAATCAGCGATGGCTACATCAGCGCGCTGCTGCGCCGCGGCGAGCTTGAGGGCAAAGTCGGTCAGTCTCTGCTGTTGCACCATGTGCCCAACATTTTGTCTGAACGCATTCTGCTTATCGGCTGCGGTAAAGAGCGCGAGCTGGACGAGCGTCAGTATAAGCAGGTCATTCAGAAGACCATCAACACCCTTAACGATACCGGCTCAATGGAAGCGGTGTGCTTTTTAACAGAGCTGCACGTTAAGGGGCGCAACACCTACTGGAACGTGCGTCAAGCGGTAGAGACGACGAAAGAGACGCTCTACATTTTCGATCAGTTGAAGAGCAATAAGGTTGAGCCGCGCCGCCCGCTGCGCAAGCTGGTGTTCAGCGTGCCGACTCGCCGCGAGCTGACCTGCGGCGAGCGCGCTATCGCCCACGGTCTGGCGATTGCCGCCGGCGTGAAGGCGGCGAAAGATCTGGGCAACATGCCGCCGAACATTTGTAACGCAGCCTATCTGGCCTCTCAGGCACGTCAGTTAGCGGACGCCTACAGCGACAGCATGGCCACGCGCGTGATCGGCGAACAGCAGATGAAAGAGCTGGGCATGAACGCCTATTTAGCGGTGGGCCAAGGTTCGCAGAACGAATCCCTGATGTCGGTGATTGAGTATCGCGGCAACCCGGCGGCTGACGCCAAGCCTATTGTTTTAGTCGGCAAAGGGCTTACCTTTGACTCCGGCGGCATCTCCATCAAGCCTGCGGAAGGCATGGATGAGATGAAGTACGATATGTGCGGCGCCGCGTCGGTTTACGGCGTAATGCGCGCCGCCGCCGAACTTGGGCTTCCGCTCAACATCGTTGGCGTAATGGCCGGCTGTGAGAACATGCCGGGCGGGCGCGCCTATCGCCCCGGCGACGTGCTGACAACTATGTCTGGCCAGACGGTCGAAGTGCTTAATACCGACGCGGAAGGGCGGCTGGTGCTGTGTGACGTGCTGACCTACGTGGAGCGCTTCGAGCCTGACGTGGTTATCGACGTTGCGACCCTGACGGGCGCCTGTATCGTTGCGCTTGGCCACCAGATTTCCGGGCTTATGTCCAACCATAATCCGCTGGCTTCCGAGCTGCTTAACGCCTCAGAACAGGCGGGCGATCGCGCGTGGCGTTTGCCGATGAACGACGAATACCAAGAGCAGCTGGACTCCAATTTTGCCGATATGGCGAACATCGGCGGTCGTCCTGCCGGTGCGATTACCGCTGGCTGCTTCCTGTCCCGCTTTACCCGCAAGTACAGCTGGGCGCATCTGGACATCGCCGGCACCGCCTGGCGCTCCGGCAAGGCCAAGGGCGCAACCGGCCGCCCGGTCGCGCTGCTGACGCAGTTCTTGTTGAACCGCGCCGGTCAAAGCTTTGAAGAGTAACAGCGCTGAAGCACCGCTTCAGCCCGCTGCGCGCCGCTGCCTTAACCGGTAGCGGCGCAGGTTTAAATCCTTCAGAGGCCCGTTCGCGGGCCTCTGACCATTACGTGAAGAGATTCGCTACCGGCCGTTATGAAGAGTGCGACATTCTATATATTGGAAAACGATGACCTGTCGGCAGGCCTGACGCCCGTCGAGGCGTTAACCTGCCATCTTGCCGCGGAGCGTTGGCGCATGGGGAAGCGTATCCTTATCGCCTGTGATTCTCAGGCGCAGGCCGAGCGTCTGGACGAAGCGCTGTGGGCTCGCGACGCGTCGTCGTTTGTTCCCCATAGCCTGGTTGGCGAGGGGCCGAAGTACGGCGCGCCGGTTGAGCTGTGCTGGCCGGGCAAGCGCAGCAATATGCCTCGCGATCTTCTGATTAATCTGCAAGTAGCGTTTCCCGACTTTGCCACCGCTTTCTATGAAGTGGTAGACTTTGTGCCCCATGAGGACAGTCTGAAACAGCAGGCGCGCGAGCGTTATAAAGTGTATCGCAGCGTCGGTTTTAACCTTTCGACGGCAACGCCGCCACCTTTTTGAACGACATTAAGAAGACCATGGAAAAAACATACAACCCGCAAGAGATTGAGCAGTCCCTGTATAAGCAGTGGGAAGAGAGCGGCTATTTCAAGCCGAACGGTAATAAAGACAAAGAAAGCTACTGCATCGTCATTCCTCCGCCGAACGTCACCGGCAGCCTCCACATGGGGCACGCTTTCCAACAGACCATCATGGACGCCATGATCCGCTATCAGCGCATGCAGGGTAAAAACACGCTTTGGCAGGCAGGAACCGACCATGCGGGCATTGCGACCCAGATGGTGGTTGAACGCAAGATTGCGGCGGAAGAGAATAAGACCCGTCACGACTACGGCCGCGAAGCCTTCATCGACAAGATTTGGCAGTGGAAGGCGGAGTCCGGCGGCACTATTACCCGCCAGATGCGCCGCCTTGGCGCGTCCGTTGACTGGGACCGCGAGCGTTTCACCATGGACGAAAGCCTGTCTGACGCGGTGAAAGAGGTGTTCGTTCGCCTGTACAAAGAGAACCTGATCTACCGCGGCAAACGTTTGGTCAACTGGGATCCGAAGCTGCGCACCGCGATATCCGATCTGGAAGTGGAAAGCCGTGAAACCAAAGGCTCGATGTGGCACCTGCGCTATCCGCTGGCGGACGGCGTCAAGACTGCCGAAGGCAAAGACTATCTGGTGGTTGCTACCACCCGTCCGGAAACGGTGCTGGGCGATACCGGCGTGGCCGTTAACCCGGAAGATCCTCGCTATAAGGATTTAATCGGCAAGTTCGTCGTTCTGCCGCTGGTTAACCGCCGCATTCCTATCGTCGGCGACGAGCACGCCGATATGGAAAAGGGCACCGGCTGCGTGAAGATAACGCCAGCGCACGACTTTAACGACTATGAAGTCGGCCGTCGTCACGCGCTGCCGATGATCAATATTTTCACCTTCGACGCCGAAATCCGCGACGTCGCAGAAGTATTCGACACCAACGGCGAACCCAGCGAAGCTTATTCTGCCGAGCTTCCCGAAGCGCTGCGTGGCTTAGAGCGTTTCTCCGCTCGTAAAGCGGTGGTCGCCGCGTTTGAGGCTGCCGGTCTGCTTGACGAAATTAAACCGCACGACCTGACGGTGCCTTACGGCGATCGCGGCGGCGTGGTGATTGAGCCGATGCTGACCGATCAGTGGTACGTTCGCACCAAGCCGCTGGCCAAAGTCGCTATCGAAGCGGTAGAAAACGGCGACATCCAGTTTGTGCCGAAGCAGTACGAGAACATGTATTTCTCCTGGATGCGCGATATTCAGGACTGGTGTATCTCTCGCCAGCTGTGGTGGGGCCATCGTATTCCCGCGTGGTACGGCGCCGAGGGCAACGTTTACGTTGGCCGCAACGAGGAAGAAGTTCGCAAAGAAAACGGCATTGCGCCGGGCGTTGCGCTTTCTCAAGATGAAGACGTGCTGGACACCTGGTTCTCTTCCGGCCTGTGGACTTTCTCCACGCTGGGCTGGCCGGAAAACACCGAAGATCTGCGCACCTTCCACCCGACCGACGTACTGGTCAGCGGCTTTGACATCATCTTCTTCTGGATCGCGCGCATGATCATGCTGACCATGCACTTTATCAAGGATGAAGACGGCAAGCCGCAGGTGCCGTTCAAGCACGTTTACGTTACCGGGCTGATTCGCGATGAAGAAGGGCAGAAGATGTCCAAGTCCAAGGGCAACGTTATTGACCCGCTGGATATGATTGACGGCATCTCGTTGGAAGACCTGTTGGAAAAGCGCACCGGCAACATGATGCAGCCGCAGCTGGCGGAAAAAATCCGCAAGCGCACCGAGAAGCAGTTCCCGAACGGCATCGAGCCGCACGGCACCGACGCGCTGCGCTTCACGCTGGCGGCGCTGGCTTCAACCGGCCGCGACATCAACTGGGACATGAAGCGCCTGGAGGGGTACCGCAACTTCTGTAACAAGCTGTGGAACGCCAGCCGTTTCGTGTTGATGAACACCGAAGGCCACGACTGCGGCCAGAACGGCGGCGAAATGGCGCTCTCTCTGGCGGACCGCTGGATCCTGGCCGAGTTTAACCGCACGGTGAAGGCCTATCGCGACGCGTTGGACGGCTATCGCTTCGACATGGCGGCCGGCATCCTGTACGAGTTCACCTGGAACCAGTTCTGCGACTGGTATTTGGAGCTGACAAAGCCTGTGATGAACGGCGGCTCCGAGGCCGAGCTGCGCGGCACGCGCCACACGCTGGTGCAGGTGCTGGAGGCGCTGCTGCGCCTGGCGCACCCGATTATCCCGTACATTACCGAGACCATCTGGCAGCGCGTGAAGACGCTTAGAAACATTACGGCAGACACCATCATGCTGCAGCCGATGCCGGAATACGACGAGCGGCTTAACGACGAGCAGGCGCTGGCCGATTTGGAGTGGATCAAGCAGGCGATCGTCGCGGTGCGCAACATTCGCGCCGAGATGAACATTGCGCCGAGCAAGCCGCTTGAGGTGCTGCTGCGCGACGCCGACGCCAATGCGGCAAGGCGCGTTCAGGAAAACGAATCCTTCATCAACACGCTGGCGCGCCTGACGGCCGTTACCGTTCTGCCCGCGGGCGACAAGGGGCCGGTGTCGGTCACTAAGCTGGTGGACGGCGCCGAGCTTTTGATCCCGATGGCGGGGCTTATCGATAAAGAGGCCGAGCTTGAGCGTTTAACCAAAGAGGTGACGCGCATTGAGGACGAAATCGCCCGCATCGAGAGCAAGCTGTCGAACGAAGGCTTCGTCGCCCGCGCGCCGGAGGCGGTAGTCGCCAAAGAGCGCGAAAAGTTGGTTAGCTACGCGGACGCCAAGGCTAAGCTTTTGGAGCAGAAGGCGACGATTGCGGCGCTGTAAGTTGTCGTTAATGTAAAATAAACGCCGGAAGAATAACCTTCCGGCGTTTTTGTTTCTACGCTCAGGTCAGCTATATCGACGCGGAATTAATTCCGTCTAATTCAATAACGCCATGGCGAACGGTAAAACAGACTTCTAGCGCCAGATAATCCTGTTCTACGGGAGCCATAGGGGAATACTCTGAATCCCAGCAAACATAGTTATTATCAGGATTCACTGTTGTAAACGTTAACTTATTTAGCTTTTCAAAATTCATTGTTTGCTCTTATTGATTCCAGATAGCATTCCACCAAACTGAACTACGCCAATAATAGCATTTGTTCCCCATAAGGAACGTGAACATCATGATACTGATGGTTTTTGCGCTGCGATACGGCTGTTGACAGTGCTCTTTTTTTAACCTAGAGTGAGGGCAAAGGGTGAGCGGGGTTTCCCCCGCTCTGGCGCTCTAGTAAGCCGGCAAGCTTATTACCAGAAGCACCACGATGATGACTAACCTCATCATGTCCCTTTCCTCTTTAGACCCCTGCTTCGGTAGGGGTTTTCCCGTTTCAGCCCCTTGCTGATCCTTTGTAGTAAAAGAATCTCTTCGTCCGCAGTCGATGTATCTTATTAATGCGGATATTTCACATAGAGGTGGCGTTTAATATATCGATGATTAAATAAGGCCTAGCATTACATCTAAGCAATACTCAATCAGCCTGATAAGTGATGCCAAATATATGCCGAAGGACAGCATTACCCAGTCGAGCTGGGCTCGTAAATAGCTCACGGCTGTTTATTGCGAAGCGTTGCGCAACTTTGAATAACAATAGGAGAGGAGGATTAGCCCTTAAATAAGGGGCAAGCGTTTATTTATATTAAGCGTTAGGCGTTCTGCTAACGAAGTAACGTTTCAATAAGCGGCCACGCCTCACTAAGCGAATCAATTTGCCCATCGGCAATGCCAAATCGCCTGTCGGAACGGGCTTCTGGCGCCGGCATTACGATAACCCGCATCTGGGCCGCCTTGGCGGCTATCGCACCGTTGACCGCGTCCTCAATCACAATACAGCTTTCTGGCTCAACGCCGAGCGCCTCTGCGGCCAGCAGGAACACGGCAGGGTGCGGTTTTCCGTTGATTAGCCCTTCGGCAGAAACGAGATGGGAGAAGTAGTGGGTCAGGCCGAGGGCGCTCAATACGCGTTCTATCTGCTTTTGAGGGGAGGAGGAGGCTACCGCCAGCGGAATGCCGTGCCCGCGTAGCGCGTTAAGCAGCGTTTCTACGCCGGGCATAGGCTCAGGGGCGGACTGAATGCGGTTGCCAACTTCGGTCACGATGTCTGATACGCGTGCCGATATTTCTTGCAGCGGCAGGCCGTAGCGAAGATGGTGCATCGTGAGCACCTTATCAATACGAACGCCTGCGGTGTCCCTAAAGTCTTCATCGGTCAAGCGTATGCCGTAGCGATGAAGATAGATCTCTTTTTCCACCTCGACCCACACCGGCTCTGAGTCAACCAACACGCCGTCCATATCGAAGATTACGGCTGTCTTCACGTCGCGCCCTCCGTTCTGATGATGTTAATTCCCGCCTGACGATAGCGATAATAGACGTCATCGGGCAGGAGCGCATCGCTGATGATGCAGCTTATCGACAGCAGGGTGGCGACACTGTGGGGCTTAACCTGCTCAAACTTGCTGTGGTCGGCCAAGAGTATCGTCTGGCGGCCGCGCGGAATAAGGGCCTTCTTGACGCCCACCTCAAATACGGTCGAGTTGGTTATTCCATCGTCCAGCGACAGCGCGTCGCAGGACATAAACACCTTATCGGCGGAAAACTGCTTTAGCATATCAACCGCCAGGCTTTCCCCGACGGAAAAGAAGCCGGGGCGGATCATTCCGCCGATGATGTAACTTTCCAGCTGGGTGTAGCTGCCGAGCTGGTTAGCGACCTTCACGTCGGTGGTGATGACTTTAGCTGATACGTCAGACAGCAGCTTGGCCAGCGCCAGACAGGTTGAACCGGAGTCCAGCAGAATGCAGTCGCCGGGGGTAATCATGGCTCTGGCGGCTTTGGCGATTTCCTGCTTGGCGACCCGCTGCATGCTCTGTTTGACGTCGAAGATGTATTCCTGATCGACGGTGGATTCGTCAAATTCAATACCGCCGTGGCGCCGCACCATGCCGGGGTAACCCTTTGCAATGATGGCAAAGTCGCGTCGCACGGAGGCTTCCGCATAGCCAAACAGCTCTATTGCCTGTCGGGTAGTAATACTCTTGTGCTGCCACAGGTAGTGTAAAAGATTGCGCATTCTGTCTGAGCGTTTGTCACTCATTGGCTATCTCCCTGAACTGGCCTATGCGGCGTGGATAATCATTAGCGCTGAAAATCGCCCGGCCTAATACCAGATGCCGCGCTCCGGCGGTAAGCAGCATTTCTGCCGACGGCAGAGTGATGCCGCCGTCAGCCCATATTTCACTTGTTGTAAATATCGACGCGGCCTGAGCAACTTTATGCACCAGGCGTTCGTTGAAGGCAAGCTTCTCGCCGTCCGGTTCGCTGGTCATTATCATGACGCTGTCGAGACGGTTGGCGAGGTAATCATAGGGGGCAAGCGGCGTCGCCGGGTTGAACGCCAGCCCCGCTTTGGCGCCGATTTTTCTTGTCGCGGTCAGAATCTCTGACGGATTGTTCAGCGTTTCCGCATGCGCAAAAATCCACTTGGGGCGCAGCGGTGCAAGCCAGGTTACCCAAGGGAAAGGAGCGGCCACCATCAGATGGACCGACAGCGGCCAACACGAGGCCGCTGAGATTTGAGTCGCCGTCTTAAGCCCGAAAGTGATATTGCGGATAAAGCTGCTGTCTTCGATGTCCAGATGCAGGGAGGCGATCTCCGAGCCGCAGAGCAACCGTATTTCCTCACCCAACGCTAAATGATTGGCCGACGCCAGCGAAGGGTGTATGTAAACGACGCTCATAGCGCCAGCGCCTGTAACAGGCGGCAAAGCGAACGATCGTCTTCGGCGCTTTTTATCTTTTCGAGCGTTTCGCTTTGCTCTAAAAGCATCGCGATCCTTTGGATGGTCTTTATATGTCGCTGAGCGTCAGTCGCGCAGATGCTGATAAGCAGCCAAACCGGATCGCACTCTTCGTTTCCAAAAGGAATCGGCTCTTCCAGCGTGGTAAACGCGATGCCGTTGCTGAGCGCACCCTGCTCAGGCCGAGCGTGGGGCAGGGCGATACCTGGCGCAATCAGATAATAGGGGCCGTATTCCAACGTGTTGTCGATGATACCCTGTCCGTATTCTTCTCTGGCGTAACCCAGCTCGACCAGCGGGGCCGTTGCCAACACGATCGCCTCGCGCCACGAGGGCACGCGGCGTTTCGCCTGTGTGGTGCGACTGTCCTTAATCAACATGGTTGACTCCTTTTAGGGTTGGGATATTGTTAATGCCCCCGAAATCACTTTTGGCGAAGGCTTCGGGGGCCGGTATTTACCGGGATGTAGCCTAAGCGGGGCAGACGCTTTCCGTCTGTTCCCGCTTATTGCCTGATGCGGCGGACGCGTTCCATAAAGCGAGCGACGCGATCGCCGTCGACAAAGTTCTCAAAAATGCCGTCCTTCTTGAAATGGGTCGCCGTGACGCAGCCGTCGGCGATGGCCAACTGTTCGTCCACGTTTTCCAGGCATACGCCAGTGTTTGCCAGCACGACGGTATCCGGCACGGTATCTTTCACCAGCTTGAGCGTTGCGGTATCGGTTTTACTGCCGGCGGTCAGTCCGGAAACGCACAGCGCATCCGGGCGATTGTTAAACACCGTTGATTTGGCGATAGCGCGAATGTCGCGTTCTCCCAGATATACCGCCGCCTCAGGTACGATGTTGAACAGGGTTTTAACGCCCTGTGCGCCGATACGATGCTGGTGGCGAATGGTTTCTCCGACGTTGGTGTTCCAGATGCCGAAGTCGCTGGCGTAGGCGCCAGTGAAGATTTCTCGAACGAACAGACCGTCGACCGCTTTCGCCAGATCGAACGAGGCGACCGGATCCCAAAGCACGTTAACGCCGTAGGGCACCTTGATTTCCGACTTTAGCTGACCGACGATCCGCGCCATGGCGGCGGAGGTTTCCGGTTTGACCTTGGTCAGATAGGGCATGCTGAACTCATTGGAAAACATGACGGCGTCGACGCCGCCGTTTTGCAGCGCCATCAGGTCGTCATAGGCGCGATCGACCACCCAGTTCATGCCTTTGCCTTCGTCAAACCCCGGATCTCCCGGCAGGGCGCGGAAGTGACACATGGCGATGACCGCTTTTTCAGTCCCAATGACGGATTTAAGCCAACTCATTATTGATAACTCCTCTTCATGATGTCTTTATTTCGCCGTCACGCTGACAGCTCTTTGTTTCTAAGACCCAGCACCACCAGGCAGACGATGCCGACGGCGATAACCACGCCGATAGCGCCCAGCGCCATGAGCTCGGTTATTGACCAGCCGAACATATTGCCGACCGACAGCGCAGAAATAGACGCCCCGTCGGCTGCAAAGCTAAAGCCGCCGCTTCGGGCCATCTCGGTGAAATAGGGGGCAAAGCGAGTTGCGATAAGCAATACGGTAATCATTACGATGATGCCGCTGACCAGCGTGCGAAGAAGATCGCCGCGGTGAATAACGGTCGCCATACAGATAAAGAACGGCGCAACCGGTAAATCCGCCAGCGGCAGCACTTTGTTGCCCGGTAGAATGCTTGCGATAAGCAGCATAATAGGGATAAGCAGCAGGCCGACGGCGATGGTGGTCGGATGGCCTAAGGTTACCGCCGAGTCCAGACCGATAAACACTTCCCGCCCGTGGAGGTAGCGCTGGAAGAATTTACGCGCGCCGTCGGAAATCGGCATCAGCCCTTCGACAATCAGGCGGATCATGCGCGGAAACAGCACCATGATAGCCGCGACCGTAATCATCAGGCCGGCGGTGCCCTTAAAGTTCTCGCCCGCCGCCAGGCCGAACACCAGCCCCAGTACGACGCCGATAATTACCGGGTCGCCTATCATGCCGAAGCGCTTTTGAATTTCCGTTGCGTCTACGTTGCGCCCTTTCAGGAAAGGGATGTAGCCGTAGAGTTTGTCCAACAGGATAAACAGCGGCACCGAGCTTGAGCCGTAGCCTTGGGGAATAGATATGCCGTCCAGGCCGACGATGCTTTGCACCCGCTTGGCGGTGAGGTCAGCCATCTTCAGCGACAGCGCGGCGTGGCAGATAGCCCCTAACACGCCGTAAATCAGGCTACCGGTCATCAGCTGAACGATGGAACCGGTAATGGCGAAGTGCCAGTAGTTGTAGATGTCCACGTTCATGGTTTTGGTCAGGCGGGTGACCAGCATGGCGACGTTGAGCAGGAATATCACGGGGATAATCATGGCGCCGATAGCGGTAGCGTAGCCGACGCCGGAGGCGGGGCCCGCGCCGACGTCCAGTACGTGCAGCGTCAGGCCGAAGCGCTCAATCATTACTTTAATCGGCGGGCTCAGGCTGTCTATCGCCATAACGATCACAAGCCCCATGCCGACAAAGCCGATGCCGACGGTGACGCCGGCCTTAATGGCCTGCAGCAGCGGGATCCTGAAGATGAGGCCGATAACGATCATCACGATCGGCACAAATATCGTTCCGCCGAGTGAGAGGATATAGTCAAACATGTCGCCTCCTGCCTATTGGCTCAACAGGGCTTTGACTTGCTCTTTCAGCGCTTCGTCATTAATGCCGGTTAAAAGCGGCGCGCCGTTTAGCGTGGGAATGCCGTAGTCTTTATCGACTTTCATCGACGTGATGATGAGGTCCATACCGCTACAGTTGTAGGGAATTTCGTTTAAGCAGCACTGGGACATCGTGACCGCAATGCCTTGGGACGACAGGTAATCCTGCACCCGCTGGGCGATCATCGTTGAGGTGGACATGCCTGTGCCGCAGGCCACGAGTATCTTTTTCATGATGTTATTCCTCGTTACGTTAACGTGGTGGCAACGCTTGGCCTGAGCGTTAGGGTAATGGCGATGCTCGGCCAAGGCGTGGGTGTGACGGAAGTGCGCTATCAGAGCGCGGGTTTGGCGGCGATGGGAAAACGTTCGCCTTTTTCTTTTGCAACAAAAGTCAGTAGGTGAATACAGTCCGCCAGATCGCGTAGGCTAGCGACTTCGCTGGGCGAATGGGTATAGCGACAGGGAATCGACAGGCTGGCGCAGGGAATGCCGTCCTGCTCCACCTGAATGTAGCCGGTCTCAGTGATGACGCCCGGCGCGACTTCCCGCTGTACGGGAACGCCGTGCTCTTTGGCAATCTGCTCCAAAAAGGCGATGAGCGCGGGCGGCGTAATAAGCCCGGCCAGCGTGCCGCGACCGTGGTAGTTCAGGCAGGTGATGCCCGGACCTTTATTGATAACGACGTCGGAATAGTCGGCCAGATCGGGCGTGTCGCACGACGGCGTGATGTCGATGCCGATGGCCAGATCCGGGTTAACGCGCTTGAGCACCGGCAAAATGCCGCGAATGTTGAACTCTTCCTGCACTGAGGCAACCAGATAGAGCGCGATATCCAGCTCCTCTTTTGCGACGGCGTCCGCAACGCCCAACAGGGCGGTGCAGCCCAGGCGATCGTCCAGGGCTTTGCTGCAAATCATATCGTTGCCTAGGGCTACCGGCGGGTTGTAGAGGCTGACCGGCGTACCGACCTTAACGCCCATGGCTTCGGCATCTTGCTTACTGGACGCGCCGATGTCTATCCACAGTCTGTCGATCCCCGGTGACTGGGTGCGCTCGTCGCCTTTGCTGAAGTGGTAGGACTTAATGCCAATGCAGCCAGGTACCGGGCCGAATTCTCCGGCCAGTCGAACCGTTGAGCCGGGCATGGTTATCTGCGCCGGGCCGCCCACTCGCTCAAAGCGCAGAAATCCGTTGGCTTCAATTTTTCGCACCATGAAGCCGACCTCGTCCATATGGGCGAAAATCATGAGTCTGAACGCGTCGGGCTTCTGGCTGCCGTAGCGGGCGACCACGTTACCCAGCCTGTCCTGCCAGACTTCGTGTGCGTGCTGCTCAAAGTTGCTTCGCATCTCTTTGGCGATGGCGCCTTCGTGGCCGGAAATACCGTCCAGTGACAGCAGGCGCGTTAGCGTACAGCAAATATTAAAGGCCATCTTTCCCCCTGTAGCGCCGGGATGTCACCGGCAACGTTCAATCAATCATTTCGTGAACGGTTATATGCGCTGAGTGGCGTTAATTTTGTGATTTGCGTCTCTTAAATGGGGAGGGAGTATGAGGTTATGTGTGTTCTGTGATTAATTTCAAAATAAAATAATCATATATAGTGATTGTTAGCGTGAAATGCGCAGCTGTCGTGATTGAACTTCGAGCGAAAGTTGAATTGTTGGAAAGGCGTGTTAATGATTATTTTGCTGCGATTTACGGGCTTTTTAATAAAAGAGGGTGGCTGATAGGGTTACCGACGCATAACGATTTTTTGTCATCGCTGGTGGGGGATGGCCGCTTTGCGATGGGGAAACGACTTTTAGCCCGTCTAAAAAGGGTCAATGTCGTTTCCCGTTAGCTCCGTTTAGAAAATGAAGCAGGCTAGCTGAACAACGCAAAGAGCGGCTATCCCGGCAATGACGTCATCCATCATGATGCCGAACCCGCCGGAGAGGTTTTCATCAAACCAGCGAATAGGCCACGGTTTGAGAATGTCGAAAAAGCGGAAGGCGATAAAGGCGAACAGCATCCAAACGATGCCTGAAGGCAGCGCAATGCAGGCAATCCACATGCCGATAAACTCATCCCAGACGATAGCGCCGTGATCGTGTTCGCCGATGGCGTTAGCCGCGCTGCGGCAGGCCCATACGCCGAGGAAAAAGGCGACGACGAGAATGACCAGATATGCCGGCAGAGAAAACCACTGTAAAAACAGATAATAAAAGGGGATAGCCGCCAGAGAGCCAAAGGTGCCGGGCGCTTTCGGCGATAGCCCGGAACCGAACCCGACGGCAAGCCAGTGCAGCGGATTACGAACGGAGAGGCGATAGAGCTCGGGTTTTATCGTTATACGCAAAGTCAATTTCTTCTTTTAAAGCGGTTCTTCCCGAACCGCTGTGCGTTCGGTCGTTTACAGCATTTCCAGCGGCGTTTTTCTGGCCGGGGGTGGAAATGCGGCGTTTAGCGTGACGTAGTCTTCATGGCTCAGCTCAATGCTAAGGCTTTCAATATTTTCCAGCATGTGCTGAACGTTGGCGGCTTTCGGGATAGTTATCACGTTGTGGTCATGCAGCACCCAGGCAATGGCGATTTGGGCCGGGCTTACGCGATGGCGCAGAGCGACTTCTATCAATGCAGGATGTTCCAGCAGCCTTGCCTGTTCAATCGGAGAGTAGGCCATGACCGGCATGCTGTTGCTGCGACACCACGGCAGCAAATCGTACTCAATGCCGCGCCGAGACAGGTTATACAGCACCTGATTGGTAGCGACCTGCTCGTGGCCTACAATGGTCATCAGCTCTTCCAGGTCATCTACGTCAAAGTTGCTGACGCCCCACTGGCCGATTTTCCCTTGTTCCACCAGGTTTTCCATCGCTTCGGCCGTTTCAGCCAGAGGAATGCGGCCGCGCCAGTGAAGCAGATAAAGATCGATGTAATCAGTGCCCAGCCTGCGCAGGCTGGCTTCGCAGGCGTCCATCGTTCCCTTAAGGCTGGCGTTGCCAGGCAGCACTTTACTGACCAGGAACACCTCATCACGGCGGCCCTTTATGGCTGCGCCGACGATCTTTTCGGCGCCGCCGTCGGCATACATCTCAGCGGTATCAATGAGGCTAAGGCCGCGCTCAATCCCCTGCTGGAGCGTGTGGATCTCCTGCTTAAGGTCCGAGTTGCGTTCACCCATAAACCAGGTGCCCTGCCCGAGGACCGGCATTTCATCCCCGCTGGGCAGCGTGATGTAGCGCATGCGCTGTCTGGCCATTGCTTACCTCCGTTAGGTTATGAATTTAGCCTAGTGGCGGGGCTGTTTTTCTTCCTCTTCATCTTCTTCGGCATAGTCTTCGTCTTCATCGCCGTCGCTGCCGTTGGGATCTTCGAAATAGGTGCCCCAGCCGTCATAGTTGACTTCAAAACGCTCGGCGAGCCGAACTAATTGTTCGACCTGCTTATCGATAATGTCAGCGTTAAGCCCCACCTCGCTGATGACGTCGCAGCACAGCAGAGTAAGGCCGTCTTCCACTTCAAGCTCTTCCGGGTCAGTAACTTCGTAGCCGAGCTTAAAGGCCTCTACGGCCGCCTTTTCCAGCGAGTCGAAGTCTTCGGCGGAAAAGTGGTGCTCGATTGCGTATAGCGCGTCCGGATCGCTGCCGTCTTCCAGAAGTTCTTCGATGATCAGGCGGGTCTCTTCACGCTGTTCTTCGAGCAGCGCGTTCAGTTCGTCGTTAGCAGTGGCCATGATAATTCTCGCTTGTGATAGTCAGTTATCGCTATTCTCACACAGTGCCCTAATAAGCTCCACCACAAAAGCCAACGTTTTACCTAAACTTAGGTTGATTGTGAATATTAATTCATATAAATTGATTTTAAATTCATCATTGCGTTAAGACGACATAGTCGAGGAGAACCGTCGATGCCTCAGTTTTATCAGCGCCACCTGTTACGGCTGCTAGATTTTAGTTCGCAAGAGATCCACTCGCTGCTTTCTCTGGCCGCTAGGCTGAAAAAGGAAAAAAAGGCAGGAGCCGAAAAGCCGACGCTGTGCGGTAAAAATATAGCGCTTATCTTTGAAAAAGACTCAACCCGTACGCGCTGTGCGTTTGAAGTCGCTGCCTTCGATCAGGGCGCGCGGGTGACCTACTTAGGGCCCAGCGGAAGCCAAATTGGCCACAAAGAGTCTATTAAAGACACGGCACGCGTGTTGGGCGGCATGTACGACGGCATTCAGTATCGTGGCTTTGGCCAGCACATTGTCGAAACGCTGGCGCAGTATTCGGGCGTGCCGGTGTGGAACGGGCTGACCGATGAGTTTCACCCGACCCAAATTTTGGCCGATCTGCTGACCATGCAGGAGTTCTTGCCGCAAAAGGACCTGTCAGAGATGACGCTGGCCTATCTCGGCGATGCGCGCAACAACATGGGCAATTCTCTGCTGGAAGGGGCCGCGCTGATGGGTATGGACCTTCGCCTGGTCGCGCCGAAGGCCTGCTGGCCCGATCCTGCACTGGTGGAAGCCTGTCAAAAGGTGGCGGCGAAAACCGGCGCTATCCTGACGTTGACGGAAGACGTAGCCGCAGGCGTAAGCGGAGTCGACTATCTGTACACCGACGTGTGGGTTTCCATGGGGGAGCCTAAAGAGGTGTGGCAGGAGCGCATTCACCAGCTTTTACCTTATCAGGTTAACCGTAAGGTGCTTGAGCTGACCGGCAATCCTCAGGTGAAGTTTTTACACTGCCTGCCGGCTTTCCACGACGACCAGACGACGCTGGGAAAACAGATGGCGCAGCAGTACGGCCTTCACGGCGGGATGGAAGTGACCGACGACGTGTTCGAATCAGAGCACAGCATCGTGTTTGTGCAGGCGGAGAACCGAATGCACACCATTAAGGCCGTGATGGTGGCGACGCTGAACAAAGAGTAGTTCAGGCTATTTCGCGGCGGACAAAAGCCCCAACGACTTGGGGCTTTTACACGTTTAGGAGAAATTAAAGCGCGCACACCAGCATCTTGATAACCGCTTTACGTATCCGCGCCGGTTTACCGACGGCGCAAAGCGGCTTGTGAAGCTCTCCCGGATAGAAGACGATAAAGTCGCCTTCCTGCATCGCAATAAGCTTTTCCTGAGGACAGGACGGTACAAACGCCAGATCTTTTTCCGCCAGCCGGTTTTCCGACGTTTCGGATACCGGCTGGTTGCTAAATCCCATGCCTTCCACGCCGTCCAACACGATCTGAATGTCCAGATAGCGCTCATGATACTCTGCTCGGCGGCTTTCCTGCGCTTGGGTATCGTTATGGGAAATCGTCACGAATGCGTTCTGGCCGTCGATCTCGTACCGGCCGTCCGGCGTATCGCTGGTAATATTTTTCTTAACGAATTCAATGGCGGATTTAAGCTTTTGGGGAAGGTAGGGCGTAAGCTCAAGGTGGTGAATATTGCCGGTAAGCATTATGGGTGTCCTTATAAAATGAAATACCGTTTCATATTCGTTAACTCTATCTCAATAGGCAAGGTTTTTATTCTAAACCGTACACCCGGCGTTACATTAGCCGGATATATCGTACAGTTAAGAAGAATTGAATTTACATCTCAGGGGTTGCCGCTTATGGTACATCTCTCTATGCGCGCCTTATAATGACGCCAATGATCTAAAACTAAAGATACTTAAGGAGCATTCATGTCCCACATTATTAATACCGACAAAGCGCCTGCGGCTATTGGTCCCTACGTTCAGGGCGTCGATCTGGGTAATATGATTATCACTTCCGGCCAGCTGCCTCTCGATCCGAAAACCGGCGAGTTTCCTGCCGACGTTGCCGCACAGGCTCGCCAGTCGCTGGAAAACGTTAAGGCCATCGTTGAAGCTGCAGGCCTGAAGGTTGCGGACATTGTGAAAACGACGGTTTTCGTTAAGGATCTGAACGACTTTGGTACGGTTAACGCTGCCTATGAAGCTTTTTTCACCGAGCATAACGCTCCGTTCCCCGCGCGTTCCTGTGTGGAAGTTGCGCGCCTGCCGAAAGACGCCAAGGTAGAGATCGAAGTTATCGCCGTTCGTCGCTGATATTATAAGCGCTAAGGCTGTTTTGTAAGACGGGCTTTCCCCTTAACGAGAGGAAAGCCCGTTTTTTATGGAAATGCGTTAGCGAGACTTCGCCGCTCGCGTCAGCGTCGCTTGATACACTTTAAACTTGCCGGTCTGCGCCAGCACTTCATGTGAGCCAAAGGCCGCGTCGAGCATGTTGGGATAGGGCAGGAAGGCGTTCGCCACAATGCACAGTCGCCCGCCGACGTGGAGATGTTTCACTGCACCGCGGATAAGCGCTTCAGCCGCGTTCAGGTTGGTCTGCAGGCCGTCGTGGAAGGGCGGGTTGGAAATAATCAGGTTGAAGCGCCCCTGAATATCGGAAAAGACGTCGCTGGCGATCGCTTCGCCCTGAAGGCCGTTGGCGGCAAGCGTCGCGCGGGCGGCTTCCAGCGCGGCGGCGTTAACGTCGCTTAACGTAAGCTTTAATCCCGGTGCGGATTTTGCCAGCGCGGCAGCTAAAACGCCCGCGCCGCATCCTACGTCCAGTACGGTTCCCTGAGCGTTTTTAATGGCGGAAAGCAGCAGTCGGCTGCCTACGTCTAGCCCGTCCCGGCTGAATACGCCGGGTAGCGTTTTTACAACAACGCTGTCCGTATGATATTCCGACCACCAGGCGTCGAACGCGAAGGTAGCCTGGCGTTCTAGGCGGCAGTGGTACAGCCCGCACCGGCGGGCGCTGTCGATTTTAGCTATGTCGCCGAAGTTCGCCAGTATCGTTTCCGCGCTGCGCACGCCGCTGCGGTTTTCGCCGACGATAAACAGCTCGCTGCCGACGGGGAGCTGGCTTAACAGGGCTTCAAGCTGAAACTGAGCTTCCTGCTTGCTCTTGGGCCAGTAGTAAATCAGCGTGTCGATTCCGTCCGTTAGTTCAGCTTCCGGCAGAAGGCCAAACGTCGCCCGCTCGCCCATCGACTGATGAAGCCGACGCCAGTGGTGGTACTGCGTGCAGTAGGCGCGAACTTCCTTCGCCTCAAAGCGCGCGGCGAGCGTATCCTGTATGTCTCCGGCAAACAGCACGCGGCGTTCGATAAATTCATCGGTGTGGCGCAGCATAACTTCACTGGCCGGGGAATAAGCGGACATGACCTTCTCCTGTGAAACGCCCAAACGCAGTGATTAACGGGCGTGCATAAAGTTGGGCGGGATTATAGTGCGTTATTGCCATTGGCGGAAGCTCACGGGGTTTGTTAGCATACGCGTCGTCATATTGGATTTCTTACTATGGGCAAAACGATGGCAACCTCACGTCGCGACTGGCAGCTAGAACAAATGGGCATACGGCAGTATCAGCTGGCCCGGCCGGCCGCGCTGCGCGGCGAAGTTGCCGTGGCGATCCCGGACGACGTAAAGGTGATAGTCATCAGTGAAGCGTTGCCGCAGACGGCTTCACCTTTATGGCAGGATCTATT
Organism: Leminorella grimontii; assembly: GCF_039789245.1. Lineage (NCBI taxonomy): Bacteria > Pseudomonadati > Pseudomonadota > Gammaproteobacteria > Enterobacterales > Budviciaceae > Leminorella > Leminorella grimontii. Next base: position 926,491 of record NZ_CP146357.1, read on the forward strand.
GAGAGCAATGGCGTTAACGCCAGCGCAGGCGTACTGTTTGACGCTGGATAACGTTATGATGATCCCTGAAAACGTGCGCTGCGCACTCTGGCTGCTGGGGCAAGATGCTCCCCCAGCGTTGCCCGATGCGTTAAAGGCGCTCCCTTTGCTTGAGAGCCCGTCGTTGGACGCGCTGTCGGCTAACCCTGAGGCGAAACGCCTTTTCTGGCAGCAGATTTGTCATCATGAACACCATTTCTTCCCTCACGCCTAACGATCTGTCGTCGGCCTATCAAATTGAGCTGGCCAGTCACGCCTTCCCCTGGACGGAAAAAACGCTGCAAAGCAATCAGGGCGATCGCTACCTTAACCTAAAGCTTGAGATTGATGGTCAGATGGCGGCGTTCGCGGTGACTCAGGTTGTTCTCGACGAAGCGACGCTGTTTAACATCGCGGTTCATCCGGATTTTCAGAGGCAAGGGCTTGGACGGGCGCTGCTTTCACATCTGATCGCGACGCTAAGCGAGCGTGACGTAATGACGCTGTGGCTTGAAGTACGCGCTTCCAATGAAAAGGCCATTGCGCTTTATCGGTCTTTTGAGTTTAACGAAGTGTCGGTAAGAAAAGGCTACTACCCGTCGGCTGAAGGGCGGGAAGACGCCGTGATTATGGCATTGACGCTGTAATTTAGCGGGCGCGTTGGCGCCCGCAGCGAAGGTCGCTTTGTCGGGCCTATTTAACGATAAGGTCGTTAGCGACTGAGCGCACGCCCTCTACCGTTTTGGTTACGTCGACGGCCGCTCTGGCTTCATCCTGTGAACGAACAAAGCCGCTTAGCTGAACGCGCCCTTTAAAGGTTGTTACGGTGATTTGCGTTGAACGAATGGTTTTTTCTCCCAACAGCGCGGCCTTCACCTTGGTCGTGACGACAGAGTCGTCGATATAACCGCCGGTGCCTTCGGTTTTCTCCGTCGGCGCACAGGCCGCAACGGTGAACGCGATGATAATGGCGCTGAGCAGGGCTGCGATGGGTCTGATTAGCTTCATTTTCATAACTCCTTAGCGATACGCAATAGGTTAAACAGATTGTAGCGCGTTAAAAAACGGCAACGGCCAAAAAGGTTGTCTTTTGATAAATGATAAAACTGCACTATTTACTATAGTCGCAGAATAGCGCAGCGGCGAATCATCTCATTAAATAACGGTGGGTTATGAAATGTAACATGCCCCTCCTAAAGCGGGAGGAACAGGCCTCGCTGTGCGGGGTTTTTTCTGTCCTTTCCTTCTCCATATGTGTAAAATTCCCTCCCATTGCCAGCGCGATCCCTAAAACCCCGCGCACGTCAGACTGAATTTTTGCTGAGACTACCCGGATGAAAGAAACCACAAAGGCCGCAGAGATTGCGTGCCGACGCACGTTTGCCATTATTTCTCACCCAGACGCCGGTAAAACGACGATTACCGAAAAGGTGCTGCTGTTTGGACACGCGATTCAGACGGCGGGAACGGTAAAGGGCCGCGGCTCGAGCCAGCACGCCAAGTCCGACTGGATGGAGATGGAAAAGCAGCGCGGGATCTCAATTACTACTTCAGTGATGCAGTTTCCCTATAAGTCTCGACTGGTTAACCTGCTCGATACCCCGGGGCACGAAGACTTCTCGGAAGATACCTATCGTACGCTAACCGCCGTTGACTGCGGTCTGATGGTGATCGATGCGGCCAAGGGCGTCGAGGATCGTACCCGCAAGCTGATGGAGGTTACGCGCCTGCGCGATACGCCGATCCTGACGTTTATGAACAAGCTGGACCGCGATATTCGCGATCCGATGGAGCTGCTGGACGAAGTGGAAAGCGAGCTTCGAATCATGTGCTCCCCCATTACCTGGCCTATCGGCTGCGGTAAGCTGTTTAAAGGGGTTTATCACCTGTATAAGGATGAGACCTATCTTTATCAGAGCGGCATGGGCCACACCATTCAGGAAGTCCGGATCGTTAAAGGGCTGGACAATCCAGAGCTGGACGCCGCGGTCGGTGAAGATCTGGCGTCCCAGCTGCGCGAGGAGCTGGAACTGGTGAAAGGCGCGTCCCACGAGTTCGATCTGGACACCTTCCTGGCAGGCGATCTGACGCCGGTATTTTTCGGCACCGCGCTTGGCAACTTCGGCGTGGATCACATGCTGGACGGCCTGGTCGACTGGGCGCCAGCGCCGATGCCGCGCCAGACCAACGTACGCACCGTTAAGGCCGATGAAGAGAAGTTTTCCGGCTTCGTGTTCAAGATCCAGGCCAATATGGACCCCAAACACCGCGACCGCGTGGCCTTTATGCGCGTCGTTTCCGGTAAGTACGAGAAGGGCATGAAGCTGCGCCAGGTGCGAACCGGCAAAGACGTCACCATTTCCGACGCGCTGACCTTTATGGCCGGCGACCGCTCTCACGTTGAGGAAGCCTATCCGGGCGATATCATCGGCCTGCACAACCACGGCACCATTCAGATTGGCGATACCTTCACTCAGGGCGAAGACATGAAGTTCACCGGTATTCCGAACTTCGCGCCGGAGCTGTTCCGCCGCATTCGCTTAAAGGATCCGCTAAAGCAGAAGCAGTTGCTTAAAGGGCTGGTGCAGCTCTCCGAAGAGGGCGCGGTTCAGGTATTCCGCCCTATCGCCAATAACGATCTTATCGTCGGCGCCGTCGGCGTGTTGCAGTTTGACGTGGTGGTTGCTCGTCTTAAGAGCGAGTATAACGTTGAGGCGATTTACGAGTCGGTCAACGTCTCTACCGCCCGCTGGGTTGAGTGCAAGGATGTGAAGAAGCTGGAAGAGTTTAAGCGTAAGAACGAGCTGAATATCGCGCTCGACGGCGGCGACAACCTCAGCTACATCGCGCCGACGATGGTAAACCTCAATCTGACGCAGGAACGCTATCCTGACGTAGAGTTCCATAAAACGCGCGAGCATTGATTTCTGGTATCATAATATCCCTTTTAAAACCCGGTATATGTGCCGGGTTTATTTTAGGTCGGTAGATGAAATTGCTGTCCTATTTTTCTCCTTCAAGAGGTTCTAACACTAAAATAGAGTAAATAATGGTCGCTACATTTAATTATATAGTGACAGTTGTGAAATTGAAGTTTAGGGTATTATTGAAGCTATCCTTAAATAAATCTGATTTTATAGAAAAATTTTTAATTGATTCGACATTATCTAAATTAAACTGAACTGTGGTGTTAAAGCCATATAGGTTAACATAATAGTTATTTTTAATAAAGGAAATTATTTCTTCTTCTGCTATTTTTTCGCTATCAATAACATTTATTTTTTGAAAGTAGTTTTTATCATCTCTTGGATGAGGGATATAAAAGTCTATGTTGTTATTGATAATGAATTTCTGTATCCTTTGTATGAGCTCTTCTTTTCTTTTTTTTTCTTTTACGGCATCAATATATACGGTGCCTAGCAATATATTTATTACTTTCTTCTTTTTATTTGAATGTTGATCTATAGTGGTTATAAGTTCTATATATTCTGTATTTTCTACAATATTATCCCTGCCAGGAAAGATAGTGTAATGTTTTTCTATAAGTCTCAAAATGTCATTTTTATGATATTTCCGGCCCATAATGTTTCTAATAAAAAGCTTGTGTTTTTTTATTTTTTCTTTTGCATACATGATGCTCATTTTATTTATATTATGGGTTCCATCATCAAATGTTCTTATTTTATTGAATTTGATTAATGATAAGATATGATGAATGATTGGAATATGAAAGTTAGCGAAGTGAACTATATCGTATTTTTTTTCATATGAGGCCATGATCTTTTTTGTGTATAAAGTTCTCTTTATTGTTTTAAATGAAGATGAATTTTTATAGTTAGGATAAATTTTTATATTTCTTACATAAGGGGAAATCTGAGATATGTAATTTTTGTTTTTCCTGTTTTCACTATCTCCAATAAATATTACATCTACCTCATAAAGGTTTTCTTTTTCTATAATAGCTTTTGCTATTAAAAGATGTAAATTTGTTAAACAAATAAATAAATTCATTACATACCTTTAAAACTAATATTGTATAAATACTCTTTACTCCTTCGAGTAAAACTAGATAATTATATATTTTTGATGCGTAAACTACAACATTAGATTGTTTGTTATATTATTGGAGTATAAATGTTAATTAAGGTAATTAATTTATTTTTAACAAATGTAAGTAATCCTATATTATTAGAATTTAAACCATAGTCTAATTGCCCCACCGATTATGGGGCCAAGTGATACATATTATTCGCTACGCACCTTCCACTGCTTGGCTAACTGAGACTTGGTCTCTCCCGCCAACCAGGCGTTGATGCTTTCCAATAGCTTGGTGTTGTCCTTTTTCACCATGTAAACCTTATGGCTTTCGGTGCCGGGGAACGGCTTTTGGGTTGCCATACACAGGACGCCGGGCTCTTTGTTTTGATAGTAGTCGCCCTCTATCAGGTCAGTGACCATCATGTCAGCGGTGCGATCGCGCAGCGCCTGTAGGTTATCGTAGTTGTCTTTAACGCGGATAACCTGCGCTTTTTTAATGTTTCCATCGACAAAGCTTTGGTTGGTGCCGCCCGGGTTAACCACTACCTTGACGTCGGGGCGGTCAATTTTTTCCAAATCACCCAAAGACTCCGCAACGGCGCAACCCGCCAGCGCGATTTTGCCGTTAGGCACGATGGGCTTGGTCAGGCCGAACTCTGCTTCACGCTTTGCCGTTGCAGTTACGCCGCCCATGGCGACGTCAAACTTGTCGGCGGCCAGATCGCCGGAAAGCGTAGGCCAACTGGTCAAAACGAATTCAACGTTCAGCTTCAGATCTTTTGCCAGCGCTTTCGCCATATCGATATCGTAACCAACCAGCTTTCCGTCGGCGTCATGATAGGCTAACGGAGCGTAGTCGCCCGGTACGCCAACCTTGAGCGTCCCCGAGTGTTGAATGTCGGCCATGGTGCGGGCTTCTGCCTGCATGGCGGTAAGGATCAGTACGGAACTCAATAAAACGCGCAGCTTCATAATTATTTTCCTGTCGGTGCTGTGATTGATGATGTCGCATTAATAAAACACCAATAGCGGGGCAAACGCCAGTAAAAAGCGTTGCGTGACGGGGGATAGTCTATTTTAATGCAGTGAAATGTATTGGTTTTTTGATGTTATCTGAAATAAAAAGCCCCGCCTAAGGGCGGGGCCGGGAAGGTCTGATTACAGAATGCGGCTAATCAGGCGGTCGATTCTGATGCGCCTTAATCGGCGGATAAGCTTTCGGATCTTGACCGGATAAAACTGCATGCTTTGCAGCTGTTGGAAGTGATTAATCACGAAAGTGTGAGTGCGGATAAGCTCCAGCTCGCGCAGGCTGTCTTCCTTTAGCTCTTGCTTGGGGTCATGGATAAGGATGGCGTTTTCCAAATCCAGATGCCAGGCCCGAGGGTTCAGGTTGTTGCCCGTTATCAGCATCCAGCTGTCGTCGACCCACATTCCCTTCAGGTGATAGGTGTTATCTTCGTCTTTCCACAGGCGAACCGTCAAAAGGCCTTCGTCAACGTAGCGCTGCAGGCGCGTTACGAAGCGACGCAGGTTGATTTCGTACAGGTAAGGCAGTGCGCCGATGATTTTGAACGGCTGATCTTCCGGAATATAAAAGTCGTTTGCGGTTTTATCGCCAACGATGATTTCAACCTGCTTGCCTTGGCGAAGTAGGCCAATGATGTTTTTCACCAGCGGCGCGGGCAGGTTGAAGTAAGGCGTACAGAGCGTGAGCTTACGCTCCGCGCTGTTCATCAGGCGGTCGATAACCTTATTGAGCGGGCTGTGGCGACCAAGCCCGACCAGCGGCGTAACGGACAGCTCTTCATTAGTCGCGCCGTTCTCAAACTCATAGCCGTTCTGGCGCAGGCTTTGGCGAAATTTTTTGATGTCGCCTTTGATTTCCGGGCTGCGCGGGCGATCGTGGCAGTCGAGATTTCTCACCGCTTCGGCCGGTAGCAGATGCTGCTTAACGTAATCAACCATGCTGGTAGCAAGCGTTGGGTTAGTAATCAGCTGATAGCGATCGTAGCGGTATTTGTCGTGGCGGTGCAGATAAACGTCGTTGACGCTGGCGCCGGTGTAGGCGACGGTATCGTCAATGATGCTGCCCTTAAGGTGTAACACGCCCAGCGCTTCTCGCGTGTTGACCGGAACGCCATAAACGGGAACGCATACGCCGGGGTGTTGTTCAGCCATTTTACAGTACCAGTCTGCATTGGTGCTGCTGGCGGCATCGCCGATTCGGCCGCGCTGGGCGCGGTGCCAATCGACCAGAATAGCGACTTCGAGCTCCGGGCGTTGCATTTTTGCCCGATAGATGGCCGATAGGACGTCAATCCCTGCGTCGTCTTGTTCAAGATAAAGAGCAATCAGATAAATGCGTTTTTCTGCACGGCCTATCAGATCAAGCAGCTGGGTGCGATAGTCGCTTGGGCTTGATAATATTTTAATATTATCAATTTGTTGTGAAATTTTAGGCAGTTGTGCAAGGTGTTGTTGAGATTTCTTACGTTTAAATGATGACAACATCACAGAGCATTCTTCTCTTGTTGAGTTACGGCCGTTGCCATAACGAGCAATAACAATAATTAACTAAGTCGGATCGCGTAATACTATCACCACTCGTCGTGAAAGTGACGAAAAAAACCGAATGAATCTGGTAAAACTGCCGCAGATGTAACATTTTTTCCGAGTCTTGTTTTTTATCTCAATGATAGTTATGGCTATTTTTAACCTTCTTTTTCGCCATCACCAGAGGCTCAGTCAGCGACGTTCTCCAACGGCACGTTGGCTTTTCCCGCCAGATAGCGCCGCCTGAACTCGCTAAAGTGGGCTGCGAGACGATCGGCGGCTGGCGTTTCTCCAGCAAGGCGCAATAGGCTGACAGCCACTTCCGCCGTGCAGAGCTGTTCTTTATGGCTGGCTTCCCGAAGGCGGTAATCCGAGCTTTCCAGACTTTCAATCGACAGCACGGGCAGGCCGTCCAGATAGGGGCTCTTGCGAAACATCTTTCTTGCTTCGGTCCAGGTGCCGTCAAGGATAATAAACAGGGGACGCTTGCCCGATTCGGGGGCAACTTGCGTCGTCACGCGTTCAGGAGCGGTGTAGGAGGCCGGAAAAATAACGTAGGGCTGATAATCCTGCGAATTTAGCAGAGCGAGCAGCTCGGCCGACGCTTCGGTACGAGACCAGAGAAAAGCGGCCGTATCCGGCAGCACGTCGGCGATAAGCCGACCGGTGTTGCTGGGCTTAAGCGGCTCGGTATCGTACATCACCAGGCAGAAGCGGCAGTCGGCGCGACTGACTGAAAGCGTATGGCACAGGCAGAGCTTCTTGGACAGTAGGCAGCGTGGGCAGCGAATAACGCGGCATCCGCGAGCCCGAAACGGGCGGGTCGCCTGAGCCAAGCGCGCTTCTCGCAGTTTGAGTACGGCGTTGCCGTCTACGCCGCTGAGCGTATTAATAGAAGAAAGCGCATCGTTTTCCATTGCTATTCACCGTGCCTATAAAACGAAAAAGGCGCATGATAACGGATCGTGCGCCTGAATCATCGGGTTTTTTCAGGTTTTTAGCCTAACGATTCGTCCAGCCACTGCTTGAATGGCTCTTTAGGCATAGCGCCGTTCAACATATCGACGCGCTGGCCGTTTTTAAACACCATAATGGTAGGTATACTGCGAATGCCGAAGCGTGCGCTGAGGGCGGGTTCTGCTTCGGTATCGACCTTGATGAAGCGGATTGAGTTGGCCCTTTCCTGCGCGACGTCTTCAAAGATAGGCGCGAAGCTGCGGCAGGGGCCGCACCAGGGAGCCCAGAAGTCGATAACGACGGGCAGATCGTCGTTTAACAGCGCATCGAAAGAGGATGCCGTTGCGTTAATAACCTCTCCGTCAAAAAGCGAATGCCCGCAGCGGCCGCACTTGGCGTCTTCTTCCAGACGATCTTCAGGGACGCGGTTTTTGGTCTGACAGGAAGGACAAAGCGTATTCATGTATTACCTCAGTCGATATTACGTAGGACGGTATCGCGGTAAGTATGGTCAACGCTTCGGATATCGACAACGGGATTTTATCGATAGCTATAATAGTTTTAGGCTTAGGCCGATTCATTAGTGGCTAACTACCGCGACATCGGGTAATCTTCGCGCCGGATGCGATGGTGAAGTGGAGAAAGTAATTATGAGCGACGCGTTTAACGGCAAGAGCGGCAAGGTTAAAGTGATGTACGTCCGCAGCGAGGACGACAAAGACAACAGCAAAAGCGATAAACGTCCGGACAGAAGTCGCGGCGGCCAAAAGAGCGCCGGTCGCGGCGATCGTGAACGCGAGCGCGCTCCCCGCTGGGGCGACGAACAGCGTCCGCGCGCACCGGTACGTAAAGTGGATGAAAAGCCCCCTCGCTCTGCGTGGCAGGCAAGGCTGCAGGACGCCAGCGAACCTGAACCGTTTGACCACGGCGGCATCGCCGGCAAAAGCCAGGTCGATCCGGCCCAGCTGCGTAAGCAGCGCGAAGAAGAGAGCAAGGTTTACGGCGAGAACGCCTGTCAGGCGCTGTTCCAAAGCCGACCTGAAGCGATCGTTCGTGCCTACTTTGTCCAGTCCGTCACGCCGCGCTTTCGCGACGCTCTGCGCTGGATGGCGGCCAACCGTAAGGCCTATCACGTTGTTGACGAACAGGAACTGGCTAAAGTATCGGGCACCGAACACCACGGCGGCGTCTGCTTTCTGATTAAAAAGCGCGCGGGCCTGAGCGTTGCTGACTACCTGAAAAGCGCATTGTCTAACGACTTCGTGCTGGCGCTGGACAACGTCGGCAACCCCCATAACCTGGGCGGCATGATGCGCTCATGCGCATTTTTTGGCGTTAAGGGCGTATTGCTGCGCGATCCGGGCCAGCTTGAGTCCGGCGCGGCGGTGCGTACGGCGGAAGGCGGTGCGGAGCGCCTGTCAGCGATCGGATGCGATGACTTTTCACAGGCGCTGGACGAATTCCAACGCGCCGGCTATTCCGTCGTCGTCGTCGGCAAGGGCGAAGGAAAGAACGAGACGCTGTCAACGCTTTCATTCCCGGCCAAGACGGTGCTGGTGCTGAGCGAAGAGCGCGACGGGCGTTCCAGCCTGGCGGCAAAGCAGTGCGATATTAACGTTGAGGTTGACGGCTCAGGCCAGTTGGAAAGCCTGAACGTGTCGGTCACGGCGGGCGTGCTGCTGGCGGCCTGGTGGCGTCAGTTTGGCGGTAAATAACGCCCTAAGGGTCGTTAATTAGAAAAGGGGCATTTTGCCCCTTTTCTGCATCTGGTCTCAGCTTTGGATAACGTTTAACGCCCGTCAGAAAGTCATAGCGTCAATACAAAGGCGGCCGAACTACAGCTTATCCGCGTGATGCAGCAGAACGAACTTATCCCATAGCTCTTCGTTGGTCTCCCGGTGCTCAGGGGCATGAATAATCGTGTTGTCGATGGGGCAAACCTTCATGCAGGTCGGCTCGTCGTAGTGACCGACGCATTCGGTGCAGCGAGCGGGATCGATTTGATAAATCTCGTCCCCCATGGAGATAGCCTGATTGGGGCACTCCGGTTCGCACATATCGCAGTTAATACAGCTTTTTTTTATCAATAACGCCATTACGCTAAGCTACCAAAATACGCTAAATGTCTGTCGGGAAGGCGGCAAGAGGAAGCGTTTAGACATATTTCCCTTATGTTGCGCCGGGCCCATAGTATACGCTGATTTTCTTTAACAGCGGGAGCCTTCTGAAACGCTTCCTTACCGAACGCCTCATCCCATAGCGATAAATGCGCGTAAAAACGATATACTTTCTTTAATTTCCCCAATGCAATCAACAGGAGCACCGCTTTGTCCGACGGTAACGCAAAGCCACGCCACGTATTCTTCGATCTGGACGGTACGCTGCACCAGCAGGATCTGTTCGGCAGCTTTATCCGCTATTTGGTAAGAAGCCTGCCGGCTAACCTGCTGCTGCTTGTCCCGCTTTTGCCGATTGTCGGGCTGGGGCTTCTGGTTAACGGACGTTCGGCGCGCTGGCCGGTGAGCCTGATGCTGTGGGCGATGACCGCCGGGCATGCGCAGGGCAAGCTCAACTGGCTGATGGAGCGCTTTGTGACGGACATAAAGAGCCAGTTGATTCCCTTCCCGCAGGTGTTGGAGCGGCTGGCGGAATATCTCGACGATGAAAACACCACCGTCTGGCTGGTGACGGGCTCGCCTCAGCCGCTGGTGGAAGCGGTTTATGAAGACGCTTTCTTTTTGCCTCGCGTTAACCTTGTGGCTTCCCAAATCGTTTACCGCTGCGGCGGTTGGACTATTTCAATGCGCTGTCTGGGGCGAGAAAAGGTGAAGCAGCTTGAGCAGCGCTTGGGCAAGCCGCTGGCGCTTTATAGCGGATACAGCGACAGCGAACAGGACGATCCCGTGATGTTGCACTGCCTTCACCGCTGGCGAATCGATCCTCAGGGAAACATGAAGGCGCTGACTGACGATGATATCTCCGGCGCTAAGCGGAGCGGCAGGCCATGATGAGTCGCGACAGTGATGAGAACTGGATGCGCTACGCGCTGCAGCTTGCCGAACGCGCGGATGAAGAGGGGGAAATCCCGGTTGGCGCGGTGTTAGTCTTGGACAACAAAATTATCGGCGAAGGCTGGAATAGGCCGATTGGTCGTCACGATCCGACGGCGCACGCGGAAATTGCGGCGCTAAGGCAGGGGGGCGAAACGCTGCAAAACTACCGCCTGCTGGGCGCAACGCTCTATGTGACGCTGGAGCCCTGTATTATGTGCGCGGGCGCCATGGTGCACAGCAGGATTAGTCGACTGGTCTACGGCGCGAGCGACTTTAAAACCGGCGCGGCGGGCTCTCTTATCGACATTCTTGGCCATCCGGCAATGAATCATAAAGTTGAAGTGACCGCTGGCGTACTGGCCGAGACCTGCTCGTCCCGGCTTAGCGACTTTTTTCGCCGCCGCAGAGAGGAAATCAAAGCGAAAAAGGCGCGGGCGGCGTCCGGCGAACTTTAATTTTATGCCGGAGTTCACGCTTGGTTATTGCGCCGGGTGCGCAAGCTGGTCGGGCGTCACGGCAGGATAAGCGCCTGCCGCTCTCGCCCCCGCAGCGTCGATGACGTCAGTCAGAGGAATTCTCGCCGTACGCTGCGCTTTTTCCTTTTCCTGAAGATAGCCGATCAGGCTTATCTGATAGCGCCGAATATTTTCTACGAACTGATACGCCTGATAGCCTCGCGCATAGCCGTATCGCGTCAGGCTATAATATTTTTTCTGCGTGAGCATCGTCAGCCGTTTTTTAACCTCTGCCCAGCTGTTGGGGTCGCCGCCCTGCTGCTCGGTTAGGCTTCTGGCGTCCATCATGTGGGCAAACCCCATGTTGTAGGCGACCAGCGCAAACCAGATTTTCTCATCTTCAGCAATAGTCTCCGGCAGCTTTTCCATCAGCTGTTCAAGATAGACTAATCCGCCGCGTATGCTCTGTCCAGGATCGAGGCGATTGGTAACGCCGAGAGAATCGGCCGTGTTGCGGGTCAGCATCATTATTCCCCTAACGCCGGTAGACGACGTGGCGGTCGGGTTCCAGTGGGACTCCTGATAGGCGATAGCGGCCGCCAGCCGCCAGTCTATCTGTTTAGAATACTGTTCAAACAGAGGCCGCAGGTTGGGGAGCACGTTGTCTACGGCGTTAAGAAACGTTCGAGTGTCCACATAGTTAAACTCACCCACGTGGCCGAGGTATTTCTCTTCGAGCTTGGCCAACGAGCCGTCCTCGTTAATCTGGTTAAAGAAGTCGAGCATGGCGGCGTTCAGGCTGTTATCGTCGCTTTTATAGGTATACCACACCACAGGCTCCTCTTCGGTGATGTCAAAAGCGACGGCCAGATTGGGGTAAATGCGCTGGAGGATGGCAATGGTCACCGAGTCAGCGATGGTATAATCCAGCTCGCCGCTGGCGACCTGCTTGAGCAAATCCGTAGAGGAAAGCGTCGATGAGGTTTCCCACGTAAGGTCGGGATAGACGCTTTTTTTAAGCTGGTGCAGCGTTGAGATACTGGCCGAACCAGAGACGATGCTAAGGCGCCCCTTCAGGTTTTCCAGCGACGACGGCTTGGCCGCATTTTGTCTATATACCAGCTGTTGCGAAACGGAATAGTAGGCAGGACCGGCGCTCAGCGCCTTCATCCTTTCCTGATTGAAAATAAGCCCGGCGGCCAGCATGTCGGTTTTACCGTTTTCCAACCCTTTAAACAGGTCAGTCACGTTGCGCTGAGTCTTTATGTTGAGCTTGACGCCAAGATAGTCAGCGAACATTTTCGCCAGCTCGTAGTCCAGCCCCTTAACGCCGCCGTCGTCTTGATAGTAGTAGGGCGCTGCGCGAAGGGTATCTACGTTGAGTTCACCGCTGGCGATAATTTTCTGTAACCGGGTACCGCCGTCATGTTTCCAGTACAGCATGGGCCAGAGCGCCAAGGCTAGCAAGAGGGTGATAACGCCAATAAAGAAGTAGTTAGTTTTTAACGGCTTCAATAGTTTTTCTCTATACTCGTCATGCTTCAAGCGACAAATGGTGATTAACGGCTATGGGGGCGATCATCCCAGAACGGTGAGTCGTTTTATCTTTGATTTGTAATGTGTTTATACTTATTTTTCTACTTTTTCTACTCGGTTTTTATTCAGGCTTTGTCTAGCGCCGAGCGGTGCTTTCGACGGGCCAGGCGCCATTTTGCTTAAGCGTTCAGCGCTTGGCAAATAGTATATGACGCATTCTAGGGATCGTTCGCATAAATAATAAACACGCAAACGGTTTCGTCGGAGGGCGCGATTCTCTATAATGTAGCCAGTTTTTTTCTCCTAGCCTTAGACCAGAGATATTCTCACTATGGAAATTTTCCGCGGCTCGCCTGCTTTATCTGCATTTCGTATCGCTAAGTTGCTCTCCCGCTGTCGTGAACTTCGCCTGCCCGTCAGTGATATTTACGCCGAATACCTCCATTTTGCTGAACTGAATGCCCCGCTGAGTGAAACGGAGCGGGAAACGTTAAAACGGTTGCTTAAATACGGCCCCTCTTTGGCGGAGCATGAGCCCGAGGGCCAGCTGCTGTTGGTGACCCCAAGGCCCGGCACTATCTCTCCGTGGGCTTCTAAGGCAACGGATATCGCCCACAACTGCGGGCTGAGCCAGATTCGTCGGCTTGAGCGCGGCATCGCCTACTACGTGCAGGCGCCTACTCTCGACGACGAACAGCGTCGAGCGCTGGCCGGCCTGCTGCATGACCGGATGATGGAGTCCGTATTTAGCGACGTTTCGCAGACCGAGGCGCTGTTTGCCCGGCACGCGCCGATGCCGCTGGTCGAAATTGATGTCTTGGGCAAAGGGAAACGGGCGCTTGACGATGCAAACGAAAGGCTGGGGCTGGCGCTGGCGCCGGACGAAATCGACTATCTGCTCGATGCTTTCACGCGACTGAATCGCAATCCGACGGACGTTGAGCTTTACATGTTCGCTCAGGCCAACTCGGAGCACTGTCGCCACAAGATTTTCAACGCCGACTGGATTATTGACGGCAAGGCGCAGCCGAAGTCGCTGTTCAAAATGATAAAGAACACCTTTGAACAAACGCCGGACTACGTACTGTCCGCCTATAAAGACAATGCGGCCGTGATGGAAGGTTCGGCGGTAGGGCGCTTCTTTGCCGAGCCGGGCTCTGGCGTGTACGACTATCATCAGGAAGAGGCGCATATTCTGATGAAGGTGGAAACCCATAACCACCCGACGGCGATTTCCCCCTGGCCGGGGGCGGCGACCGGTTCCGGCGGTGAAATTCGCGATGAAGGCGCTACGGGGCGCGGAGCCAAGCCGAAGGCGGGCCTGGTTGGCTTTTCCGTATCTAACCTGCGCATCCCCGGTTTTGAACAGCCTTGGGAGCAGGACTTCGGTAAGCCGAATCGCATCGTTACCGCGTTGGATATCATGACGGAAGGGCCGCTGGGCGGCGCCGCGTTTAACAACGAGTTCGGCCGCCCGGCGCTGCTAGGCTATTTCCGCACCTATGAAGAGATGGTGGATAGCCACAACGGCGCGGAGCTGCGCGGCTACCATAAGCCCATCATGCTGGCTGGCGGTATCGGCAACATTCGCGCCGAGCACGTAAAGAAAGGAGAAATCAGCGTTGGCGCCAAGCTTATCGTGCTCGGCGGGCCGGCGATGAACATCGGGCTGGGAGGCGGAGCCGCCTCTTCAATGGCGTCCGGCCAGTCTGACGCCTCTTTGGACTTTGCCTCCGTGCAGCGCGATAACCCGGAAATGGAGCGCCGCTGTCAGGAGGTTATCGACCGTTGCTGGCAGATGGGCGATGAAAACCCGATCCTGTTTATTCACGACGTGGGTGCGGGCGGCCTGTCTAACGCCATGCCGGAGCTGGTAAGCGACGGCGGAAGGGGCGGACGGTTCGAGCTGCGCGACATCCTGAGCGACGAGCCGGGCATGAGCCCGCTGGAGGTGTGGTGCAACGAGTCTCAGGAGCGCTACGTTTTAGCCGTTGCGCCGGAGCAGCTGCCGCTGTTTGACGCAATTTGCCGACGCGAAAGAGCGCCCTATGCCGTTATCGGTGAAGCGACGGAAGAACAGCATCTGTCGTTGCACGACAGCCACTTTGAAAATCTGCCTATCGACCTGCCGCTTGACGTCTTGTTAGGCAAAACGCCGAAAATGACCCGCGACGTGGCCACGCTTCAGGCAAAGGGGAAACCGCTGGTGCGTGAAGGCATTGAGCTTGAAGAAGCCGTAAAGCGCGTCCTTCACCTTCCCGCCGTAGCGGAAAAAACCTTTTTGATTACCATCGGTGACCGCACGGTGACCGGCATGGTCGCTCGCGATCAGATGGTCGGGCCGTGGCAGATCCCGGTAGCGGACTGTGCGGTCACAACCGCCAGCTATGACAGCTACTACGGCGAAGCGATGTCTCTGGGCGAGCGGACCCCTGTTGCGTTGCTGGACTTCGCCGCTTCGGCGCGCATGGCCGTGGGTGAAGCGCTGACTAATATTGCCTCTGCGCAGATCGGCGAGCTAAAGCGCGTGAAGCTTTCGGCTAACTGGATGGCGGCCGCTGGGCATCCGGGCGAAGACGCCGGCCTGTATGAAGCGGTTAAGGCGGTGGGTGAAGAGCTGTGCCCTGCGCTGGGGCTGACTATCCCGGTGGGTAAAGATTCGATGTCGATGAAAACCCGCTGGCGGCAGAACGACGAGGACGTTGAAATGACGTCGCCGCTGTCGCTGGTGGTTAGCGCCTTCGCTCGCGTAGAGGACGTTCGCGGCACCGTTACGCCGCAGCTGCGTACCGATAAAGGGGACGCGACGCTGCTGCTTATCGATCTTGGCGAAGGGCGCAACGCGCTGGGCGCCACCGCGCTGGCGCAGGTGTATCGCCAGCTCGGCGACAGGCCTGCCGACGTCAGAAGCGTAGATAGGCTCGGCGCCTTCTTTAATACCATACAGGCGCTGGTGGCCGATCGTAAGCTTCTCGCCTATCACGACCGTTCCGACGGCGGCCTGCTGGTGACGCTGGTGGAAATGGCGTTTGCGGGCCACTGTGGGCTGACGCTGGATATCGCTTCGCTGGGCGACGACGCGCTGGCTGCGCTGTTTAACGAAGAGCTGGGCGCGGTGATCCAGGTCGCCGACGCGGATCTGGCCGAGGTTGAGGCACTGCTGTCTCAGGCCGGGCTTGGCGGCTGCGTGCACCGCCTCGGCCGTGCGGTAGTCGGTGATGAGATTGTTATTCGCAGCGGCGATGCCGCCGTCTACCTGCAGAGTCGCCAAACGCTGCGCGTCTGGTGGGCGGAAACCACGTGGCAGATGCAGCGCCTGCGGGACAACCCTCAGTGTGCGGACATGGAGCATCAGGCCAAGCAGGACGCCAACGACCCCGGCATGAACGTAAAGTTGAGCTTCTCGCCGAAAGAGGACGTCGCCGCGCCTTACCTGCTGAAGTCAAGGCCGCACATCGCCGTGCTGCGCGAGCAGGGCGTCAACTCTCACGTTGAAATGGCCGCGGCTTTCCATCGTGCCGGCTTTGAGGCGATTGACGTTCACATGAGCGATCTGCTGTCAGGCAACGTCGGTCTGGAAGGATTCCAGGCGCTGGTGGCCTGCGGCGGCTTCTCCTACGGTGACGTGCTGGGCGCGGGCGAGGGGTGGGCCAAGTCGATTTTGTTCAACGAGCGGGTGCGCGAGCAGTTCACTCGCTTCTTCCACCGCCCTGACACGCTGGCGCTGGGAGTGTGCAACGGCTGTCAGATGATGTCGAACCTCAATGAGCTTATGCCGGGGGCTTCCCACTGGCCGCGCTTTGTGCGCAACCTCTCCGAGCGTTTTGAAGCGCGATTCAGCCTGGTTGAAGTGGTAGACAGCCCCTCTCTGTTGCTAAAAGGGATGGCAGGCTCTCGGCTGCCGATCGCCGTTTCTCACGGTGAAGGTAGGGTGGAAGTGCGCGACGCCCAGCACCTTGGCGCGCTGGAAAGCGCAGGGCTGGTTGCCATGCGCTACGTTAACAATCGCGGTGAGGTAACGGAAGATTACCCGGCTAACCCGAACGGCTCGCCTAACGGCATTACGGCGGTGACCAACCTTGACGGTCGGATCACGGTTATGATGCCGCACCCTGAGCGGGTTTTCCGCACCGTCAGCAACTCCTGGCATCCTGAAGAATGGGGCGAAGACGGGCCGTGGATGCGGCTGTTCCGTAACGCCCGCAGGCAGCTAGGCTAATTCTTTCTCGAACTTATCGGGTTAGAACATAAAAATCCCTCACACGATATGTGAGGGGTTTTTTATCGCATTGATTTAAAAATTGTTTTTTATAGTGTTGGTAAACGCAGACAGTCGGTGGTTTTGAGTGTCTCAAAAAAGAGACATTTAATTCATTGATTTTTATAGCGGTATTTGAGGTGTGAAAAGGGTGTCTGTTTTTGGAGACACAAATTGTGATTATGATCGGATAAATTTCACCAGAAGCGCTGCTCATTTCAAAGCTAATAGTATTTTTGTTTTATATATCAGTAAATTAATTTAAATTTTAAAAGTTGGCACGACAAGTGCATTAGTTTATACGTCGCTCATTCACCTTTTTATGTCAGAACGCGGTAACGTGACGCTACATAAGCCTTAGAATGACGCCAAAGCCATGGTGCCTATCGTCAATTGAACCGATATCAACCGCGCAAGCGGCTTATCAAACTCAGGACGACACGTTGAGTGAGGCGCCAGCCCTTAAGTGTCATGCTGTGATGAAACGTATTTCATCAATATTTGACACTTCGGATGTTATTCGTCCGGTTTTCCGATGACGGCGTAGCCTCATCACCTTGCGGACGACGTTGAAGGACATCCACGTATTTTTCTCGGGTGATAGATAATTATCTGAGATAAGCAAATAACATTCTATCAGGCACTTAACCATTTTTGGATAAGTGCCTTTTTTTTGCTTTAACGCGCTAAAATCTTTACTGAAGTTGGGCAATAACGCTGTTTTCTTCCGCTCAGGTCGGATAGCATCGTTATCGGTTTGATATCGTTATGAGAGTGCCTCATTGAAAAAGTTTAGCCGTTTCCCCCGCTCCCTACGCCAGCTGGTGCTGTTGGCCTTCCTGTTGGTGCTGCTTCCGCTGCTGGTGCTGGCGTGGCAGGCCTATAAGAGTCTGGATCTGCTTAGCGAGCAGGCTGCGGACATTAACAGCACGACGCTTAGGGACGCGCGCCGCAGCGAGGCGATGACTAACCTGGCGCTAAGCATGGAGAGAAGCTACCGTCAGTACTGCGTACTGGGGGACGAGACGCTGGAAAAGCTCTATCAGGAGCAGCGCCAGCAGTATGCCAGCATGCTGGACGTTCATGCCGCCGTGCTTCCCAACGAAGAGCTTTATAAATCCCTCAAGAAGCTGCTAAACGATTTAGGTAAAATCCAGTGCAAAAACAGCGGCCCGGACGATGCATCCTCGGCGCTGCTGATCCAATTTTCCAAAACCAGCAATGAAATGGTGCAAACGACTCGAGGCATCATTTTTTCCCGCGGCGAGAAGCTACAGCAGGCGATCGCAGATAAGGGCTATTTCTTTGGCCAGCAGGCGCTTTTACTGTTTTTGCTCAGCGTCCTGCTGGTTTTCCTGTTTACGCGTATGATAATAGGGCCGGTCAAGCAGGTGGAGCGGATGATAAACCGCCTGGGTGAAGGTAAAAGCCTGACCTCGCTGGCGGCGTTCAAAGGGCCGCGTGAAATTCAATCGCTGGCGCAGCGCATCGTTTGGCTAAGCGAGCGCCTGTCGTGGCTGGAGTCGCAGCGACACGAGTTTTTGCGTCATATCTCTCACGAACTGAAAACGCCGCTGGCCAGCATGCGTGAGGGTACAGAACTGCTGCTGGATCAGGTAGCCGGGCCTTTGACGGAAGACCAGAAGGACGTCGTCGCCATTCTCGACAACAGCAGCCGCGATTTACAGCGGCTGATAGAGCAGCTGCTTGACTACAATCGATATCAGGCGGATGCGAGAACGGAGAAATCCCATATCGATCTCGAGCTGATGGCGTCGGAGGTTATCGCGGCCCACAGCCTTCCCGCACGCGCCAAACTGATGACTACCGAATGCCGACTGGCGCAGAGCGAATGCTGGGCAGAATCACCGCTGTTGAAACGGGTGCTTGATAATCTCTACTCCAATGCGGTGCACTATGGCGAGGAATCCGGTACTATCTGGATTGTGAGTCAACGAGTCGGCCAAATGATTCAAATAGATGTCGCCAATACCGGTGAAAAAATACTGCCGCAGGAAAAAGCGATGCTGTTTGAACCCTTCTATCAGGGAAGTCGTCAGAGAAAAGGCGCCGTGAAGGGCAGCGGGCTGGGGCTTAGCATTGCCCGTGACTGCATTCGCCAAATGGAGGGCGAACTGCATCTGGTTGACGTAGACTATGCCGACGTGTGTTTCCGCATTGAGTTACCTTTATCCATTGAGAAGTAAAAGATAATGCCTAAGAGTTCTGCCAGAACCATAACAGCAAAAGAAAAGGCGAAGAACGCGCGCTGCCGACTGAAAAGTAAAATCGGCGGCGCTTTACTGCTGTCAGCATTCGCCCTGTTGAGCGGATGCGTCGAACGCGGCGTGGTTGACGCCGCTTCCGGAGAAATAAAGTATGAATCGCCCGATCGTAAAGTGAACGACTACTCGCGCGTGCGCTGCGACGGCGATATCTGGAAAAGCCAAAACGATGAAACCAATGCCAACGGGCTCTATTGGCTGAGGCTGATTAGCTGTGCCGGAACCTTTACGCCGACGCAGGCGCGAGTGCAGTCTTACGGTTACGACGGCACGAAATGGGACGGTGTGTTTAAGCGCGCGATCCTGCTTTCCAAGCTGGATTTAGGCAACGCAGAGCGGCGCGGCGCATTGGAACAGCTAAAGAATTTTCAGGCAACCTATCCCGACAGCGTCTATTCGCTGGTTCAGATGTGGCGCAGCGAGCAGCAGCTCCAGCTAGGCCTTCAGGAAGAAAGGGCGCGCGCTCAGCGTCAAAAAGAGGGCGCGGAATCGCAGATAGTCGATCTCCAACTGCAAATGGTGGAGATTAAGCATCAGCTGCACGAAACAACCCGCAAGCTGCAAAACCTGACCGACATCGAGCGCCAGCTTTCCTCCCGCAAGCTGACGCAGGGCGAGTCGCTGCCTCCGGTCAATGCGCTGCCTCCTCAAAATCCGAACGCGGGCTCGGCGGTAAATGAGCCTAAGCCTCAGCCGGTAGAAGCGGCGGCGCCGAAGGTGGATGAAAAGGTTGAAGAGAAGGCGGCTCAGCCAGCCAAGGCCCCTCAGGAACCGGCCGTTGCTGAACCTAAAGCAGAGGTTAAAAGCAGCGGCGCTTCAACAGAAACAAAGCAGCCTGAAAAACCGGCCACCGCAGAGCCTGAGTCCAAGCCTGCGCCCAAATCTGAGACAAAGGTAGAGAAGCCCGCGCAGCCGGCTCAAAGCCAGCCTGCGCCGAGTGAAGCCGCGCCAGCGGCGCAAAAGCCCTAACGCGGTGACGGATGAAAGGAGTTTGCTGAAATGACACAGCGTAAAACCGCCAGTCTATTGTTGGTCGATGACGACCCCAGTCTGCTTAAGCTGCTGGGAATGCGCCTGACCAGCGAGGGATTTAACGTCACAACGGCGGAAAACGGTCAGGAAGCGCTGCGGCGTTTGGCCAGAGAGCAGGTGGATTTGGTGATAAGCGACCTGCGGATGGACGAGATGGACGGCATGGCGCTGTTTGCCGAAATACAAAAGCGCCAGCCGGGCATGCCCGTCATCATCCTGACGGCGCACGGTTCTATCCCCGACGCCGTGGCTGCAACCCAGCAGGGCGTATTCAGCTTTTTAACCAAGCCGGTAGATAAAGACGCCTTGTATAAGGCGATCGACGACGCGCTGGCGTTAAAAATACCCGCCAGCGCCAGCGACGACGGTTGGCGAGAAGAGATAGTCACCCGCAGCCCGACGATGCTGCGCCTGCTGGAACAGGCAAAGATGGTGGCGCAGTCCGACGTCAGCGTACTGATTAACGGCATGAGCGGTACCGGTAAAGAGGTGCTGGCGAAGGCTATCCACCGCGCCAGCCCGCGCGGCGGCAAGCCGTTTATCGCGATCAACTGCGGCGCGCTGCCCGAACAGCTGCTTGAATCAGAGCTGTTTGGCCACGCCAAGGGCGCGTTTACCGGCGCGGTCAGCAGCCGGGACGGCCTGTTTCAGGCGGCAACCGGCGGCACGCTGTTTCTCGATGAAATCGGCGACATGCCGCTTGCGCTGCAGGTCAAGCTGCTGCGGGTATTGCAGGAGCGTAAGGTCAGGCCGCTGGGCAGCAATCGCGATCTGGACATCGACGTGCGCATCATTTCCGCGACCCACCGCGATTTGCCTAAGGCGATGGCCAAGGGCGAGTTTCGTGAAGATCTCTACTACCGTTTGAACGTCGTAAACCTGAAGATCCCCGCGCTCAACGAACGCTCGGAGGATATTCCCCTGCTGGCGGAGCACCTGCTGCGCGAGTCCGCCAAGCGCCATAAGCCGTTTGTAAAAAGCTTTTCCACCGACGCAATGAAGCGCCTGATGGCCGCAAGCTGGCCGGGCAACGTGCGCCAGCTGGTAAACGTGATTGAGCAGTGCGTCGCCTTGACCAGCACGCCGGTGATTAACGAATCTTTGGTGCAGCAGGCGCTGGAAGGGGAAAACACCGCGCTGCCGACCTTTGTTGAAGCGCGCAACCAGTTTGAGCTGGTTTACCTGCGCAAGCTCCTGCAAATGACCAAAGGAAACGTGACCCACGCGGCCAGAATGGCGGGCCGAAATCGAACCGAGTTCTACAAGCTGCTTTCGCGCCACGAGCTGGATGCGAACGATTTTAAAGAGTAGGCTTTTTAATTCTCAGGACGGTCATTTATACTGCCGTCCTCATTACCCGATAGCGAAAGTGAATTGATATGAGTAAAGCGCTTTCTATTGCATTAGCGCAGTTGAACTGGCTGGTTGGCGACATCGAAGGAAACGCCGATCGGATGCTCCGCACCGTTGACGAACAGCGGCAGGCCGGAGCGGATATCGTCATGTTTTCGGAGTTGGCGCTGACGGGCTATCCGCCGGAAGATTTACTCTATCGCGACGACTTTTATCATCGCTGCGATGAACAGCTTGAGCGCCTGCGTGAGGCTTCCAGCGACGTTGCCGTTATCGTTGGCCATCCTTGGCGGGCGGACGGCAAGCTTTATAATGCGCTGTCGATGTTCTGGCAGGGGGCGCTTCTGGTGCGTTACTACAAGCAGCAGCTTCCCAACTACGGCGTGTTTGACGAGAAGCGCTACTTTAGCGCGGGCAATGAGAGCTGCTGCATTGAGTTCAAAGGCTATCGGTTAGGCTTGCTCATCTGCGAAGATCTTTGGTTTAACGGGCCGGTCGACGCGCTTAAGGCGCTCGAAGTCGATCTTATACTGTCGATTAACGCGTCGCCCTATAATCGCGAAAAGCCCTACATTCGCAACCAGCTGCTGTCTGAGCACGCGCGCCGCACCGGCATTCCGCTGGTTTACTTAAACCAGGTAGGCGGGCAGGACGAGCTGATTTTCGACGGCTGTTCCAAAGCGTTTAATGCAGACGGCGTTATGACTCACAAACTGGCGCCGTTTAACGAAGAAGTGCGTCGGATTGCTTTTCAAAACGGCCAGCTCGACGCGATGACGATTCCCGAGCAGCCGTCCGACCTTTCGCTGATTTACGATGCGCTGGTGCTGGCGGTGCGCGACTACGTGACGAAAAACGGCTTTAAGGGGGCGATCCTCGGGCTGTCCGGCGGGATTGACTCGGCGCTGACGCTGGCGATTGCCGTCGACGCGCTGGGGAAAGACAAGGTTCAGGCGCTGATGATGCCGTTCCGCTATACCGCCGAAATGAGCATTGAAGACGCGCGGGAAGAGGCGGAGCTGCTTGACGTCGAGTTTGACGTTGTGTCCATCGAGCCGGTGTTTGACGCATTCATGGGGCAGCTTTCCCCGCTGTTTGCCGATACGCGCCGCGACACGACGGAAGAGAACCTGCAGGCCCGCTGCCGGGGCGTTATCCTGATGGCGCTTTCCAACAAGCGCGGCCGTCTGGTATTGACCACCGGCAATAAAAGTGAGATCGCCGTAGGGTATTCGACGCTTTATGGTGATATGGCCGGCGGTTTTGATGTATTAAAAGACGTACCGAAAACGCTGGTGTTTAAACTTTCAGAATATAGAAACACGCGTTCTTACGTTATTCCGCAACGCGTTATCGACCGCCCGCCGTCGGCGGAGCTGGCGCCCGACCAGAAGGACGAGGACAGCCTGCCGCCTTATCCTATACTGGACAGGATCCTGGACGGCTACGTCGAGCGCGACATGTCGGTCGAAGAGCTGGTGGCGGAAGGATTTGACGAGGCGGTAGTGCGTAAGGTAATCCGCCTGGTGGATATTAACGAATACAAGCGTCGTCAGTCGCCGGTGGGCCCAAGGATCACCGCGCGCAACTTCGGTAAAGATCGGCGTTATCCGATTACTTCAGGCTTCGGCCGCAAAAACTGGTAAGGGCTCGACTTTAATGAAAAAAATTGACGCGATTATTAAACCGTTCAAATTAGACGACGTTCGCGAAGCGCTGGCGGAAGTCGGCATCACCGGTATGACCGTCACGGAAGTGAAGGGGTTCGGCCGTCAAAAAGGCCATACCGAGCTGTATCGCGGCGCCGAGTATATGGTGGACTTCCTGCCCAAGGTAAAAATTGAAATCGTCGTGCCTGACGACATCGTCGAGGTATGCGTTGAAACCATTATGAAGACCGCCCAAACCGGTAAGATCGGCGACGGAAAGATTTTTGTCTTTGACGTGGCGAGGGTTATCCGCATTCGCACCGGCGAGCAGGACGAAGACGCGATTTGATGCAATAGAAAAGCCGCTGCAAAACAGCGGCTTTTTTGTCACCGATAGCCCGTGCTACAGCACCTTATGCGGGCCGAACACCTCATAGTGCAGGCGTTCTTTCGCTACGCCCCGGTCAGTTAGCTGACGAGCGGCGGACTGCATAAAGGCCAGCGGGCCGCAGAAGTAGAACTCCGTTTTGGGTGGAAACGCTTCGTTTATGGCCTCCAGCGAGAGCAGCCCTTCGTGATGCGCTATCGATCCGGCGCTTGAATTGCGATACCAGACGTGGCAAACGGCGTCAGGCAGAGTGCGGCAGGCGTCAGCGGCCTCCTGCCTGAAGGCGTGGCGCTCTTCGCTGTCGGCGGCGTGCAGCCAGTAGACCTTCCCCTTATGCTGACGCTGTTTTAGCGTATTGAGCATGGCGAGCATCGGCGTTTGCCCGACGCCGCCGGAAAGCAGCGCGACGGGCGCGTTTGGAGGCACGTCCAGCCAGAAGTCGCCGTAGGGCGGCGCCAGATGAATCACGTCCCCCTGCTGCGCCACGTCGTGCAGATAGCGGGACACTTTCCCTTCATCTTCACGTTTAACGGCGATGCGGTAGGAACGTCCGTTAGGCGCGTGCGTTAGCGAATACTGTCTGATCTCCTGGTTTTCCATATCATCGCTGCGAATATAGACGGCGACGTACTGGCCCGGCCTGAAGTCTGAAACCGGCTGTCCGTCCGTCGGGACGAGGGTAAAGCTGGTAATTACGTCACTTTCGCGCCGCTTCTCTTCAATGCGGAAAGGGCGAGTGCCTTGCCAGCCGCCCTGAGTTTCCACCCTGTCCTGATAGATTTCACTTTCACGATTGATAAATACGTCGGCCAGCACCTGATAGGCCTTTCCCCAGGCGTCGAGCACGTCCTGTCCGGGGCTTAGCATTTCGTCGATAGTCGCCAGCAGGTGGTGGCCGACGATAGCGTACTGTTCGGGGCGGATGCCGAAGCTGGCGTGCTTTTGTGCGATGCGCTCAACGGCAGGCAGCAGGGCGGGGAGGTTTTCGATGTTTGCGGCGTAAGCGCAGATGGCGTCAAACAGCGCCTCTCTCTGCGCGCCGCTAAACTGATGGCTCAGGTTGAAGATGTCCTTTAGTTCTGGATTGTGGAGGAACATACGGTCGTAAAAATGGGCGGTTAGCGCCGGACCGGTTTGGGCAAGGACCGGGATTGTCGCCTTAACGGTGGCGATAGTTTGGCCGTCTAGCATGATGCTTCCTGTCGTTGGATTTAACATGCATTTAAAATATATGTTTATATTGATCTATGTCAATAACTTTCTTTACAGACGATATTGTCGGGTTAACCTGCTGACGAAGTGGAAAAAACGTGTTGGTATAAGATAAACATCGGTATTAGGTAGTTTTTCCTGAGAATATTCGGATGTATTCGACGGAAAGCCCCGCAGGCAGTGGAAGCAATCGTTTGCTATAAAAGCGGTTGAGGGGTCTATTTAACAACATGAAAACATATTACACTGAGGCAGGTCACACTTTTAGGCGTTGATTAATACTATTCAGGAGATGCGGATGTTAAAGCGAGAAATGAACATTGCCGATTATGATGCCGAGCTGTGGGCGGCGATTCAAAAAGAAAATGTTCGCCAAGAAGAGCATATCGAGCTGATTGCTTCTGAAAACTACACCAGCCCGCGCGTTATGCAGGCTCAGGGTACTCAGCTAACCAACAAGTATGCAGAGGGCTATCCGGGCAAGCGCTACTACGGCGGCTGTGAGTACGTCGACATCGTTGAACAGCTGGCGATCGATCGCGCTAAAGCGCTGTTCGGCGCCGACTACGCTAACGTGCAGCCGCACTCCGGTTCTCAGGCTAACTCCGCCGTTTATATGGCGCTGCTGAATCCGGGCGATACCGTGTTGGGTATGAACCTGGCCCACGGCGGCCACCTGACCCACGGCTCCCCGGTTAACTTCTCCGGCAAGCTTTACAACATCGTGCCTTACGGCATCGATGAAAGCGGCCACATCGACTATGACGATCTGGCCCGCCAGGCGCAAATCCACAAGCCGAAGATGATCATCGGCGGCTTCTCCGCTTATTCCGGCATCGTCGACTGGGCCAAGATGCGTGAAATCGCCGACGGCATCGGCGCCTATCTGTTTGTCGACATGGCCCACGTCGCGGGCCTGGTTGCCGCCGGCGTTTATCCAAACCCGGTCCCTCATGCGCACGTGGTGACGACGACGACCCACAAAACGCTGGCCGGCCCGCGCGGCGGCCTGATTCTGGCGAAAGGCGGCGATGAGGATCTGTACAAGAAGCTGAACTCTGCCGTCTTCCCCGGCGGTCAGGGCGGCCCGCTGATGCACGTGATTGCGGCCAAGGCCGTGGCGCTGAAAGAGGCGATGGAGCCAGAATTTACCGTCTATCAGCAGCAGGTAGCCAAGAACGCGAAAGCGATGGTTGAAGTCTTTAAATCTCGCGGCTACAAGATTGTCTCCGGCGGAACCGACAACCACCTGATGCTGCTGGACCTGGTCGATAAAGACATCACAGGTAAAGACGCCGACGCCGCTCTGGGGCGCGCCAACATTACCGTTAACAAGAACAGCGTGCCGAACGATCCGAGAAGCCCGTTTGTCACCTCCGGCGTGCGCATCGGTACCCCGGCCGTCACCCGCCGCGGTTTCAAAGAAGCCGAAGTGCGCGAGCTGGCGGGCTGGATCTGCGACGTGCTGGACAACATCAACGATGAAGCGGCTATTGCAGCCGTGAAGGCGAAAGTGCTGGATATTTGTAAGCGCTATCCGGTTTACGCGTAATTATTCGTTTCTAACAGACATAGGCCTCGGAATATTTCCGAGGCCTATTTTTTTATGGTCAATTTGTATCATCAGTTATGATTTATAAACGAGAAAGCTTAGGCTGTGCCCTGCAATTGCGGGACATAACTTGGTATAAGCATGTAAAATCATTTGATGAATATTCTCATTTACGCTATCTCTGTGGCGATAGCCGTGGAGAGTCAATCAGTAGAAATTTCAAAAGGAGAGGCGGATGAAAAAGCATAACCCCGGGTTTGAAGCACTGTGTGAAGCAGCTCGCAAGCAGGTTAAAGAAGCCAGCGTTGAGCAGGTAAAGGAGATGATGGACAACGGTACTATCCCGCTGGTGCTGGACGTGCGTGAAGAGAGCGAGTGGGGGAAAGACCACCTGCCGGGCGCTCGCCACCTTGGGCGCGGCGTTCTGGAGCGCGACATTGAAACCGTCGTTCCCGATAAGGCGACGCCGATGGTGCTCTACTGCGGCGGTGGCTATCGTTCCGCGCTGGCGGCTGAGAGCCTGCAAAAAATGGGCTATACCGGCGTGATTTCCATGGACGGCGGTTACCGCGGTTGGAATGAAGCCGGTTACCCGCTGGTAAAAGAGTAATCCGCTGGGTATGACGCCGCTAATGCGCTACGCCGCAATGGCGCTATGCCTGATGCTGTCGCCTTTAGCGGCTGCGCATCCGCACAGCTTCATTGATATGGAAGCCCGACCGGTGGTGAAAGAGCTGACGCTGGTCGGCGTTCAAGTCACGTGGGAGATGGACGAACTGACGTCGGCTGAGCTGCTGCTTGACGCAGCGATGGCAAAAGATAACCCCACGGTTTGGCAGAGCATGGCCGATGAGCTGATGGAAAATACGCAAAATCAGCTCTACTTCACCTATATGCATTACGACGGCAAACCCGTGCGCTTGGGCGAAAAGGCCAACAACTATTCTCTGTCGCGCCACGGCAATCGGGCCGTGTTCACGTTTGTCATGCCGTTAGCCAAGCCTTTAGCCTTGGCGGGGCATACGATAACGATGTCCACCTATGAGCAGAGCTACTATGTCGACATCCGCTATCCGTCGGCGAAAGGCTTTCAACTGCCGAATGAAATCGCCCACCTGTGCCGCGTTGACGTTAACACGCCTAAGCCTGACACCTCGCTGTTGGCTTACGCCCGGTCATTGGATAAAAAGGACGCACCGCCTGAAGACATGATGCTAGGCCGCCGGTTCGCCCAAACGGTGACGATGGTATGTCGCTAAACGTCATCCCCGCCAGCGCACCTCCCTCCGGCTGGAAAACCTTCTGGCCTCTATTGCTGTGCGCTGCGCTTTTGCTTGCTCTGGGCGCCGCGCTGTGGCTGCACTGGCAGGACGCGCTGCTGCAAAGCTCACTGTGGCAAAAGGCGCTGCACCAGCGGCTGGTTTCTCTATTGCAACAGGTGGTGGAAAATCCGCTGAACGCCGGCGCGATGCTGATGCTTTTCAGCTTTATTTACGGCGTGCTGCACTCGGCGGGGCCGGGGCACGGCAAGGTGATTATCGCCACTTATCTGGCGACTCATCCGCTAAAGCTGAAGCAGAGCCTGAGGCTGACGCTGGCTTCCTCTTTGGTTCAAGGCATAGTTGCCATTGTGCTGGTGACCGTTGTGCTGTCCATCCTTCAGCTGTCTACCCGCATGGTTCACCAGAGCGGCTTTTGGTTGGAGAAGGGGAGTTACCTGCTGGTAGCCCTGATAGGTCTGATGCTGTGCTATCGGGCCGCAAAGAGGATGATCACCCTTGTTCGTTCGTCCCGGCGAGCGCCTTTGCAGATTTCCGCTATCAGACCGCTTGAGCCAATGCACGTTCACGGGCCAGACTGCGGCTGCGGCCATCGTCATCTGCCGACGGCACAGGAGATGGAGGCCAAAGGCGGTTGGAAAACCACGCTGGCTATCGTGTTGTCTATCGGCATGCGCCCCTGTTCAGGGGCGATTGTGGTGCTGCTGTTTTCTAAGGTTTTAGATATTTATTACTGGGGAATGGCGGCGGCGATAGCGATGTCGTTCGGTACCGCCGCGACGATTTCTCTACTGGCGCTGCTGGTTCACAGCGCGCGCCGTTTGGCGCAGCGATTGACCGTTCGCGGCCAGTCCCCCGCGTGGGGAAGCATTGCGGTTTCCAGCCTGTCCCTGCTGGGCGGGGCGCTGTTGATTATCGCAGGCGTGATGCTGTGGGTGTCGGCATCGCCCGCGGCGTCCGGCGGGCTGCGGGCGTTTGGCGGATGATGAAAGAGAATATGAAAAGAATCTACGCTCACCGGGGCATGTCGTCTCTGGCGCCGGAAAACACCCTGTTGGCCTTCAGGCTGTGCGCCGAGCACCGGGTGGCGTGGTTTGAGTGCGATATCGACATATTAAGCGACGGCACCATCGTGGTTTTTCATGATGATACCTTGGAACGCTGCACCGACGGCAGCGGGCCGCTGTTTGCCCAAACGCAGGCGTCGTTGAATACGCTGGACGCCGGAAGTTGGTTTAGCCCACGGTTTGCCGGCGAACGCGTGCCGACGCTGGCGCAGCTTATCGCGCTAATGAACCGCTGTCGGCTTAATGCGAATATCGAGATAAAGCCCGGTGAACGTACGCCCGAAGCGACGGCCAGCCTGCTGAAGGGGCTTGATGTCGCGCTTGACCGGCTTGACGCCGAGCGGCAGTACCTTATTTCCAGCTTCGATCCTTCGCTGGTTGGGGTCTTTAAGCAACGGCGTCCGCAGGCCGACGTCGCCTGCCTGTTAGAGAACGAAGCGCTGAACGACGGCTGGCGTGAAACGATGGCGCGCGTTGGCGCAACGGCTATCCATCCGCAGAACGAAGGGCTGACGCGGTGTCAGGTCGAGGCGTTCAAAGCGGGGGGCTTTCTGGTTAACGTGTGGACGGTCAACGATGCCCAAAGGGCGCGGGAGCTGTTTGAATGGGGCGTCGACGGTATTTTTACCGACTATGCGCAGGAATTTGTGGATTAACTCAGTTCATATTTTAGGCGGCTTTTTCGAAAGTCCTTCATCGTGACTTTGTTCTTGCAAAGCTCGCTAGCGTTATGCGCTTCTATCTCACGTTGTGGCGCGCAGTAAATCGACTAATGGAGTTATATTAAATGGCTATTGATGTGGGAAAATTGATCAAACAGTTAGGTAAGCCATATTTGGAAATTTTTGAACAAGGGCTAATTCCCTACAAAACAAAACCAAGTGGTACTGTTAGCGATTATAATCGCATATTAGACATGAAGCGAGAAGGGATATTCTTATCGTTTGTAAATAATCAAGATATAACTCTTAAGGAAGTGACCTTACGGTTAGAGGATGAGAATAAAACTGACAGGTTATTCCCTAACGTGCTGCCCTTCGGTCTTGAACCAGTGATGACCCAGCAATGGGTGCGGGACCAATTTGGACATCCGGTTGCTTACGTTGATGCTTGTGTGGTTATGAAGACTTATGTCGGTGTGAAAGAAATGTATGTTTTACCAGCTCCAAATCATAATATCGCAGCGGTATTTACTTACAGTAAAGATTTTTTTGTCCAAAAGGTCACATTTGTCACGTTGGAACAGGCAAAAGAAATGCAGTCAGCACTTGAAAAAAAACGGCTTAGTGGCAAATGAATATTGATGTCGAAATGCTCGTGAAACAATTAGGACTGCGCTATCAGGGGATTATTGAAAAAGGATTGATCCCCTATAAAACAAAACCAAGTGGTACTGTTAGTGATGATATATGTAGATTAGACATGAAGCGAGAAGGGATATTCTTATCGTTTGTTAATAACCAAGATAAAACTCTTAAGGAAGTGACCTTACGGTTAGAGGATGAGAATAAAACCGACTGGTTATTTCCTAACGTGCTGCCCTTTGGTCTTGAACCAGTGATGACACAGCAATGGGTGCGGGACCGATTTGGACATCCGATGACTTACGTTAATGCTCGTGTGATTATGACTATTTATGTTGGGGTGGAGGAAACATATGTTTTACCAGCTCCAAATCATAATATTGCAGCGGCATTTACTTACAACAAGGATTTTTTTGTCAACAACATCACATTTATCCCGTTGGAACGGGCAAAAGAAATTCACGCTGCACTTGAGAAAAAACGGCTTGGTGGCAAATGAATGTTGATGTCGAAACGCTCGTAAAACAATTAAGCAAACCCTATCAGGAAATTTTTGAACAAGGGCTAATTCCCTACAAAACAAAACCAAGTGGTACTGTTAGTGATGATATTTGCAGATTAGATATGAAGCGAGAAGGGATATTCTTATCGTTTGTTAATAACCAAGATAAAACTCTTAAGGAAGTGACCTTACGGTTAGAGGATGAGAATAAAACCGACTGGTTATTTCCTAACGTGCTGCCCTTTGGTCTTGAACCAGTGATGACCCAGCAATGGGTGCGGGACCGATTTGGTCATCCGATGACTTACGTTGATGCTCGTGTGATTATGACTATTTATGTCGGGGTGAAAGAAATATATGTTTTACCAGCTCCAAATCATAATATTGCAGCGGCATTTACTTACAACAAAGATTTTTTTGTCAACAAGGTCACATTTATCCCGTTGGAACGGGCAAAAGAAATTCACGCTGCACTTGAGAAAAAACGGCTTGGTGGCAAATGAATGTTGATGTCGAAACGCCCGTGAAATAATTAGGACAGCGCTATCAGGAGATTATTGAAAAAGGATTAATTTCTGATAAGAAAAAAACTTATGGTGCTATTGATGATGATACGGCCAGATTAGATATGACACGAGAGGGGGGTATGGGAAAGTCAGCTTATCCATATAAAATGCGGGCGGGATACGTTTCCCGCCCGATTCTTTATTAACGCTTCAGCGCGTCACTCAGCTCGTCGCGAACGTTGGCCAGCAGCGCTTTAACCACGCGCGGGTTACCCGCAACAATGTTGCCGGACGTGTAGAAATTGTGGCCGCCGACGAAGTCGGTGATGATACCGCCGGATTCGCGAACGATAAGCTCGCCGGCCGCGAAGTCCCACGGCTTGAGGCCGATTTCAAAGAAGCCGTCCACGCGGGCTGCGGCGACGTAGGCCAGGTCCAGCGCGGCAGAACCGGTGCGGCGGAAGTCGGCGCATTCGGTAAACAGCTTGCTCACCATGTTGATATAGGACGGCGCGTGCTGCTTGAGCTTGAACGGGAAGCCGGTGGCTAAAACGGTGCCGGAAAGGTCGCGCGCGTTGGAACCGCGCAGGCGATAGCCGTTGAGCTGGGCGCCCTGACCACGGGTCGAGGTAAACAGTTCGTTGCGCATCGGGTCGTAAATGACGGCAACTTCCGTGCGGCCTTTGATGCGCACGGCGATGGAAACGCTGAAGTGGGGTAAACGCTTAAGAAAGTTGGTGGTGCCATCCAGTGGGTCGATAATCCATTGCACGTCCTTGTCTTCGCCGACAATCTCGCCGCGCTCTTCGCTGATGATGGTGTGTTGAGGATAGGCTTTGCGAATAACCTCAACGATCAGGTGTTCTGCATCGCGGTCGACGTTAGTAACGAAGTCGTTGTTGCCCTTCAGGCTGGCTTCGACGGCGTCGGGCGTTTCGTAAAACTTGGCTATCAGGTTACCGGCCTTACGCGCAGCGCGTACGGCGATATTCAGCATTGGATGCATGGGTATCTTCCACTAGATGTTAAAGAACGAATATAAAAAGCGGCGCGTAGTGTATCACCACATGTAGCCGCCCTGCAATCGGCGGCGCGTTTTTTGAGCGGCGTTTTCTTTTCGGCTTTTCTATCATTCATTCTCCATTCTCACTATCGCCGTTGTTCTTAACCTACGCCAACGGAATGAAATAATGCGTGGTAACGTCAGGATAAGATAATGGCGAACGCTTTCCCGAGCATCATGTGTGATACAACGGGGAAGGAAGATGGTATATTTCCGTCCCTCAATGACATTATTTCGCAGGGAGCAATTCATATGGCAAACCGATCTTATCTTTATAGTCTTAGCAATCGACCTACATCTTATGCGGATCGCCCGGAAACTATTTCAGGCCTTTCCGAGTGGGGATACTGCGTGCCCCTTTCCTTCCGTATCTTAATGTCAGGCGATCCTATGCTGTGTCCTTCATTAGTCTCCGATGGTTTTGATGAGGAACCTGAAGATAAAAAGACGAAGCTATATGCTATTAGCAGCGATTTTGAGACAGGCTTCCTGCGATTGAAAAAATTTTTTACCATCCTGAATGCGGCAGTGGGGGACAAAGCGCCCTATCTGTCCGAAGAAATCGACGACGCTCTTGCCTTTCTTGAGGCGCATCGTGATAGCCATCTTTTACTCGAAACTATTGAGTTGGACATGATGACTGCCGCTGATGAAAGCGCGCTTAAGCAAAGCGTTAACGACGAACTATCTCGCTGTTTTTTTACGGGCATAGCGGTTGATGCGCTTTCAGATAATATTGATGAAGCGGTAGAGCAGCTACGCCATGCGGGTGAAGTTTCTGCCGGTTTAGAGCTGGTTCCTCTCAGCATGCTCAATCTGAATGCCGATTACGATCGCAGTGACGATGGATGCCCTGCCGGCGTAGGATATTGGAGTGAGCATCTATTTTTTGGGCTCTGGAATCGTGCTGAATTTGAAGCGGCGCTTTAGGGCTATAACGTGAGCAACTTTTTATGTCAGATCTGATTTGTAATCAAGACGCCAGCACGCCCGACTCGCTGGCGAACATTCGCATCGTGCTGGTGGAAACCTCCCATACCGGCAACATGGGATCGGCCGCCCGGGCGATGAAAACCATGGGGTTGACCAATCTCTATCTGGTAAACCCGTTGGTGCTTCCAGACTCCCAGGCCATTGCGCTCGCCGCCGGCGCCAGCGAAATTATCGGCAACGCGACCATCGTCGATTCGCTGGACGACGCGCTGGAGGGCTGCCGCTTGGTCGTTGGCACCAGCGCGCGTTCGCGTACGCTGCCGTGGCCGATGCTGAGCGCGCGCGAATGCGGCGTGAAGATGATGCAGGAGTCCGCCGCTTCCCCGGTTGCGCTAGTGTTTGGCCGCGAGCGGGTGGGGTTGACAAACGAAGAGCTGCAAAAGTGCCACTATCACGTCTCTGTACCGACCAACCCGGACTACAGCTCGCTGAATCTGGCGATGGCGGTACAGATCATGACTTACGAAATCCGCATGGCGTGGCTGGCCGCGCAGGAAGGCGGATTGCCCGAGCCGGTGTACGACGTTGCCTACCCGCCGGCAGACAATCTCGAGCGTTTCTATCAGCATTTGGAAAAGGTGCTGCTGGACATCGGCTTTATCCGCGCCGCGCATCCGGGGCAGGTGATGAACAAGCTGCGCCGTTTTGTTAACCGCGCTCGCCCCGAAAGTCAGGAATTGAACATCCTGCGGGGGATTTTAAGCGCTATTGAAACGCCCGATGCGAGAAATAGGCATAAATAATGCTCGTTATACCCCTTTCGAACTTGTTACAATAGGTATGACAATATCGACCAATCCCCTGTTTCCGCGGGTTTTGGATGAAACATCAGCGTTCATGCAACGAAGCTAATAGTTGACTAAAATAGTCAAGTAAATAGTTGACTGAAATAGTTGGGAATGCCAAACTATCTGCATATTCACACACAGATGGGCAATACCAATGAGACTGACATCTAAAGGTCGTTATGCCGTTACCGCCATGTTGGACGTGGCGCTGCATTCACAAGATGGACCTGTCCCTCTGGCCGATATCTCCGAGCGTCAGGGGATTTCTTTGTCGTATCTTGAGCAATTGTTCTCCCGCTTGCGCAAGAACGGGCTGGTGACCAGCGTACGCGGTCCCGGCGGCGGCTACCTTTTAGGTAAAGACGCGGGAGACATTGCCGTAGGTTCAGTGATTAGCGCGGTCGACGAGTCCGTTGACGCCACTCGCTGCCTTGGCCGAGGCGGGTGTCAGAGCGGCACGCGCTGCTTGACCCATACGCTGTGGCACGACTTAAGCGAACGCATCAGCAGCTTCCTTAATGAGATCACGCTGTCTGAGCTGGTCAAGAATCAAGAAATACTGGAAGTCGCCGATCGTCAAAACGGCGATAGCCAAAGTTCGGTCGTTCCCTCTCGTCGCGATTACGATGAGTCAAAAAAAATTAATCTGCGCGCATGACGGGCGGAAATAGATACATTATTTAATTTAGAAGTAGTGTACGGAGCAAAGAATGAAATTACCTATCTATCTTGACTATTCAGCAACGACGCCGGCTGACCCGCGCGTAGCTGAAAAGATGATGCAGTATCTGACCCTGGACGGGATCTTCGGCAACCCGGCTTCCCGTTCGCACCGTTTCGGCTGGCAGGCCGAAGAGGCGGTGGATATTGCCCGTAACCAGATAGCCGAGCTGGTCGGCGCCGATCCGCGTGAAATCGTGTTTACGTCAGGCGCGACAGAGTCGGACAATCTGGCGATTAAAGGCGCTGCAAATTTCTACCAGAAGAAAGGTAAGCACATCATTACTTGCAAAACCGAGCACAAAGCGGTTTTAGACACCTGTCGTCAGCTGGAGCGTGAAGGTTATGAAGTGACCTACCTGTCTCCGCAGCCTAACGGCATTATCGACCTGGGCGAGCTGGAAGCGGCGATGCGTGAAGACACCAGCGTAGTTTCCATCATGCACGTCAACAACGAAATCGGCGTCGTGCAGGACATCGCCACCATCGGCGAAATGTGCCGCAGCCGTGGAATTATCTTCCACGTCGACGCGACCCAGAGCGTGGGCAAACTGCCTATCGATCTGTCCCAGCTGAAAGTCGACCTGATGTCGTTCACCGGTCACAAAATTTACGGCCCGAAGGGCATTGGCGCGCTGTACGTTCGCCGTAAGCCCCGCGTTCGCATTGAAGCGCAAATGCACGGCGGCGGCCACGAGCGCGGCATGCGTTCCGGCACGCTGGCGGTTCACCAAATCGTCGGTATGGGCGAAGCCTACCGCATCGCTAAAGAAGAAATGGCGACCGAAATTCCCCGCATTCGCGCGCTGCGCGATCGCCTGTGGAACGGCCTGAAGGACATTGAAGAAGTGCACTTAAACGGCTGTCTGGAACAGGGCGTCGCCAGCATTCTAAACGTCAGCTTTAACTATGTTGAAGGCGAATCTCTGATGATGGCGCTGAAAGATTTAGCCGTCTCTTCCGGTTCCGCCTGTACTTCCGCCAGCCTTGAGCCCTCTTACGTACTCAGAGCGCTGGGGCTAAATGATGAACTGGCCCACAGTTCAATTCGCTTCTCTCTGGGGCGTTTTACCACCGAAGAAGAGATCGACTACACCATCGATCTGGTGAAAAAGTCCATCGGCCGCCTGCGCGAGCTTTCCCCCTTGTGGGACATGTTCAAGCAGGGCGTAGACCTGAACACCATCGAGTGGTCTCATCATTAATAAATGCGGGTTGCAGGCTGTGAGAACCGCAGCCTGCGCCAGAAGAGCAGGAGTAACAACATGGCTTACAGTGAAAAAGTAATCGAACACTATGAGAACCCGCGTAACGTGGGCTCGTTTGACAACGAAGACCCGACGGTCGGCAGCGGCATGGTCGGCGCGCCGGCGTGCGGCGACGTGATGAAATTGCAGATTAAAGTCAACGATAGCGGTATTATAGAAGACGCGCGTTTTAAAACCTACGGCTGCGGCTCGGCGATTGCCTCAAGCTCTCTGGTGACGGAGTGGGTCAAGGGCAAATCTCTGGAGCAGGCAGAAGCCATCAAGAATACGGACATCGCGGAAGAGCTGGCGCTGCCGCCGGTAAAAATCCACTGTTCTATTCTGGCGGAAGACGCCATCAAGGCCGCGATTGCGGACTATAAAAACAAGCGCGGTGAAAAATAATATCGACTCGCGGCATGAAGCGCCGCGGGCATAAGCGAGAACGATTAGAGGTTTGGTTATGGCGATTACCATGAGCGACAGCGCGGCACTGCGCGTTCAGACTTTTTTAACCAACAGGGGCAAGGGAATAGGCCTGCGCCTGGGCGTAAAAACGTCGGGGTGCTCCGGCATGGCGTACGTGCTCGAATTTGTTGACGAACTGCACGATGAAGACCGCGTGTTCGAAGACAAGGGCGTGAAGGTAATCGTCGATGAAAAGAGCCTGGTCTATCTGGACGGCACCGAACTCGACTTCGTCAAAGAGGGTTTAAACGAAGGGTTCAAGTTTAACAACCCTAACGTCAACAGCGAGTGCGGCTGCGGCGAAAGCTTCAACGTTTAACCGCTCTGGCGGCGTCCTTTATGACGCACTGATTTGTTAACCTCCACTGGCCGCGCGTTTCTGACTGAATCAGAGCGCGCGGCCTGATAAAGAGCATTAGAACACGTCATGGATTATTTCACTCTGTTTAACCTTCCCGTCCGTTTTGACGTGGATACCCAGGCTCTTTCCTCCCGCTATCAAGAACTCCAACGTCAGTACCATCCCGACCGTTTCGCCTCGGCGCCTGAAAACGAGCGTCTGGCTTCCGTTTCACATGCGGCCACCGTCAACGACGCTTATCAAACGTTGAAAGATCCGCTGCGTCGTGCAGAATACCTCCTGTTGCTTAACGGGATAGACGTAAAAAACGAACAGCAAACCATGCACGATACCGCGTTTTTGATGGAGCAGTTGGAGCTTCGCGAAGAGCTGGACGAGATTGAGCGCAGCAAAGACGCAGAGCCTGCCCTGTCAGCCTTTCGCAAGCGGGTTGAAGAAATGAGCCGCGTTCGAAGCGAACGCTTAAAGCAAGAGCTGGACGAGCAGAGCTGGCCCGCAGCGGCGGATACCGTGCGTAAACTGCGTTTTTTAGACAGGCTTTCACAACAGGTCGAGCAGTTGGAAGAAAAACTGTTTGATATCTGACGGACACTGAACATGGCTTTATTACAGATTAGCGAACCGGGCATGACTGCCGCCCCGCATCAGCGTCGTTTGGCTGCGGGCATCGACTTGGGGACGACCAATTCTCTGGTGGCGACGGTTCGCAGCGGGCAGGCGGAAACGCTGCCTGATTCAGAAGGGCGCCATTTGCTGCCCTCCGTCGTTCACTACCGGCAGGACGGCATTGACGTCGGCTGGGACGCGCGCGCGCAGGCGGCGGAAGACCCAACCAATACGCTAAGCTCGGTCAAGCGCATGATTGGCCGCTCTTTGGACGATATCCAACGGCGCTACCCCAATCTTCCCTACCGGATGGCCCCGACGGAAAACGGCCTGCCGATGATGCTGACCGCCGCCGGAGCGATAAACCCCATTCAGGTATCGGCAGACGTGCTGACTTCGTTGGCCGCCCGCGCTCAGCAAACGCTGGACGGGGAGCTGGACGGCGTAGTGATCACCGTTCCCGCCTACTTCGATGACGCGCAGCGTCAGGGCACCAAAGATGCGGCCCGCCTAGCAGGGCTGCACGTGCTGCGGCTGCTCAACGAGCCCACGGCGGCGGCGATTGCCTACGGTCTGGACTCCGGACAGGAAGGCGTGATCGCCGTTTACGATCTGGGCGGCGGCACCTTTGATATTTCCATTCTTCGCCTGAGCCGCGGCGTGTTTGAAGTGCTGGCGACCGGCGGCGATTCCGCGCTGGGCGGCGACGACTTTGACCATCTGCTTGCCGACTGGATTTGTAAGCAGAGCGGCATCAGCCCGCAGGGGAACCACCGGCTTCAACGCCAGCTGCTTGACGCGGCGACGGCGGCGAAAATCGCGCTAAGCCAAAGCGACGCGGCGACAATCAGCGTCGGCGGTTGGCAGGGTTCGGTGAGCCGAGCCCAGTTTGATGAACTGATTGCACCGCTGGTGAAAAAGACGCTGCTTTCCTGCCGTCGCGCCTTGAAAGACGCGGGCGTTGACGCCTCCGAGGTGTTGGAAGCGGTGATGGTCGGCGGCTCGACCCGCGTGCCGCTGGTACGCGCGATGGTGGGCGAATTTTTTGGACGCACTCCGTTAACCAGCATCGATCCCGACCGAGTTGTCGCCATCGGCGCGGCAATCCAGGCCGACGTTCTGGTGGGCAACAAGCCCGACAGCGAACTGCTGCTTTTGGACGTCATCCCGCTCTCGCTGGGAATAGAGACCATGGGCGGGCTGGTGGAAAAAATTATTCCTCGCAACACCACGATTCCGGTAGCCCGAGCGCAGGAGTTCACCACCTTTAAAGACGGACAGACCGCAATGATGGTGCACGTGCTGCAGGGCGAGCGCGAGATGGTGAGCGACTGCCGCTCGCTGGCGCGCTTTACGCTGCGCGGCATCCCGCCGATGCCCGCGGGCGGCGCGCACATCCGCGTAACTTATCAGGTTGATGCGGATGGGCTTTTGAGCGTAACCGCAATGGAGAAATCCACCAACGTTCAGTCGTCCATTCAGGTTAAGCCCTCCTATGGGCTAACCGACGACGAAATCGCCAACATGATTAAAGACGCGATGGCCAATGCCCAAGAGGACAACGGCGCGCGCAGGCTGGCAGAACAAAAAGTCGAGGCTGCCCGCGTGCTTGAGAGCCTCTACGCGGCGTTAAACAGCGACGGCGATCTGCTGTCGCCTGCTGAAAGAGAAGAGATCGACGCCGCCGCATCGGCCCTGTCGACGGTGGCCGAAGCGGATTCCCCTGTCGCTATCGAAGACGCTATTAAAACGCTGGATCGTGTGACTCAAGATTTCGCCGCGCGCCGCATGGATTCATCCATCCGCCGCGCGCTGGCGGGCCATTCTGTAGATGAGGTTTAAGCAATGCCTAAAATCGTTTTTCTGCCCCATCAGGATCTTTGCCCGGAAGGTAAAGTGGTTGAAGCGAAAGAAGGGGAAACCATTCTGGAAGCGGCGCTGCGCAACGGCATCGAGGTTGAGCATGCCTGCGAGATGTCCTGCGCCTGTACCACCTGCCACTGCATCGTGCGCGAAGGCTTTGATTCCCTTGACGAGAGCAGCGAGCTGGAAGATGACATGCTGGATAAGGCGTGGGGACTAGAGCCCGAAAGCCGCCTCAGCTGCCAGGCGAAGGTGACGGATGAAGATCTGGTGGTCGAAATTCCGCGCTATACCATTAACCACGCCCGCGAACACTAAAGCGTAAGGAAAAGAGCATGAGCCTAAGCTGGAAAGATTCACGCGAAATCGGCGAAGCGCTGTACGATCTCTACCCCGACGTCGATCCGAAAACCGTTCGCTTTACCGACCTGCACCGCTGGGTTTGCGAATTGGAAGAGTTTGAGGACGACCCTAACGCTTCGAATGAAAAAATTCTGGAAGCCATTTTGCTGGTCTGGCTGGACGAAGCCGACTAGCTGAAATTTAATGAGGCCGCATGACGCGGCCTTTTTACTGTTTTAAAACTTGT
Organism: Leminorella grimontii; assembly: GCF_039789245.1. NCBI lineage: Bacteria > Pseudomonadati > Pseudomonadota > Gammaproteobacteria > Enterobacterales > Budviciaceae > Leminorella > Leminorella grimontii. The sequence continues at coordinate 966,190 of NZ_CP146357.1, forward strand.
GTCTTAAAGAACGAATTAAAAACGGAGAAAATAATGACAACAACCTCTATGCCTATCCGCCTGTCCTATGAGCCTGCCGACGCCGTCTGGGGAGATAAGGCGCTGCTGAGCGCGGGCGCTGACGGCATGACGATTCACCTGACCGGGGAAGGGCGTCTGGGCGCCATCGCTCGCGCGGGCCGCAAGCTGGATGCGCAAGGTATTCGCCAAGTCGCATTGATCGGCGACGGCTGGGATCTGGAGCGCTGCTGGAGCTTCTGGCAGGGGTTTCGCTCGCCGAAGGGGGAGCGCAGCGTCGTTTGGCCGACGCTTTCGGCCGATGAGCGTGAAGAGCTTGAAAGGCGTTTAAAAATCGTTGACTGGGTGCGCGACACCATCAATATGCCGGCTGAGGAGCTGGGGCCGGAGCGCCTGGCTCAGCGCGCCATCGACCTGTTCTGCGGCCTTGCCGGCGACGCTATCAGCTATCAGATTATCAAGGGCGAAGCGCTGCGCGAGCAGGGCTATATGGGCATTCACACCGTCGGGCGCGGCTCCAAGCGCGAGCCGGTGCAGCTGTCTCTGGACTATAACCCTTCCGGCAACTCGGACGAACCGGTGATGGCCTGCCTGGTGGGCAAAGGCATCACTTTTGACTCCGGCGGCTATAGCCTGAAGCAAAGCGCCTTTATGGATTCCATGAAGTCCGACATGGGCGGCGCGGCGACGGTTACCGGCGCTCTGGCGCTGGCGATAGCGCGTGGCCTTAATAGCCGAGTGAAGCTGTTCCTTTGCTGCGCCGACAACATGGTCAGCGGCAATGCCTTCAAGCTGGGGGACATCATTCGCTATCGTAACGGGAAAAGCGTTGAGGTGATGAACACCGATGCGGAAGGGCGGTTGGTTCTGGCCGATGGCCTGATTGACGCCGAGGCGCAAAGCCCACAGATGATTATCGACTGCGCGACGCTGACCGGCGCGGCTAAAACGGCGTTGGGCAACGACTATCACGCGCTGTTTAGCTTCGACGATGCGCTGGTAGGCGAACTGCTGGCCTGTGCGGAGGAGGAAAACGAACCCTTCTGGCGCCTGCCGCTGGCGGAGTTCCACAGAAGCCAACTGCCGTCTAATTTTGCCGAGTTGAACAACGTGGCGGGCGCAGCCTACACCGCCGGCGCCAGCACTGCGGCGGCGTTCCTGTCCCACTTTGTGAAGAACTACCAGCGCGGCTGGATCCATATCGACTGCTCGGCTACTTACCGTAAGAGCGCCGTCGAGCAGTGGTCCGCAGGGGCGACGGGGCTGGGGGTAAGAACGCTGGCTCAAATGCTGTTGAGCAAAGAAAGCTAGCCAACGGCGCGGCGCTTCTGTACTCCGGAGCGCCGCGTTACGTTCTTGCCCTCGCTATTTAACTATGCGCCGCCTTCTCTCTTATCCCGATCTCTACGCCACGCTTCGTCGGCTGCTGATTGCGACGCTGGTTGGCGTATTGGCCGCTTTGGCCGTAGCGCTGTTTCGCCACGCCATGCTGGCGTTGGAATGGCTGTTTGTCGACGGCAGCGGCAGCTTGGTTTTCGCTGCCAGCACTCTGGCACCCTGGCGCCGTCTGATTACGCCCGCCTTGGGCGGCCTTGCTGCGGGCGCGTTGCTGTGGGGCTGGCAGCGGTATACGCGTCAGCGTCCGCATGCGCCTACCGACTATATGGAAGCGCTGGAAACCGGAGACGGGCAGTTCGACTACGGCGCCAGCATCGTTAAATCATTGGCTTCGCTGCTGGTAGTGAGCAGCGGCAGCGCTATCGGGCGCGAAGGCGCAATGATCCTACTGGCGGCGCTGGCTGCCTCCTGTTTTGCTAAGCGATTTGCGCCCAAACAGGAATGGAAGCTCTGGGTCGCCTGCGGCGCCGCTGCCGGTATGGCCAGCGCCTATCATGCGCCGCTGGCGGGCAGCCTGTTTATCGCCGAAATTCTTTTTGGCACGCTGATGCTGGCCTCTCTGGGGCCGGTTGTCGTCTCTGCCGTCGTCGCTCTGTTGACCACCGTCCTGCTCGACGGCGGCGTCTCGACGACGCTTTATCACGTTCAGCCTTTACAGAACCTCTCAGCGCTCGACTACGCGCTTATTCTCGCGGTTGCTCTGTTTGCCGGCCTTTGCGGCCCCGCGTTTATTTGGCTGATGGCGCGCAGCCATGAGCTGTTCCTGCGGCTTAAGCTGGCGCCGCCGCTGCAGCTGGCGCTGGGCGGGCTTATCGTCGGCGGGCTGTCGCTGTTAACGCCCGCCGTTTGGGGAAATGGCTATAGCGTCGTACAGTCGTTTTTATTATCGCCTCCGCTTACGCTTACGCTGCTGGGCATTTTTGCGTGTAAGCTGCTGGCGGTGTTGGTTAGCAGCGGCTCTGGCGCTCCGGGCGGCGTTTTTACGCCGACGCTGTTTATCGGCCTGGCGGTGGGAATGCTGTTCTCCAGCCTGTGCGGTCTTTGGCTGCCTGGGGATGGAGAAACGGCGATTTTGCTGGGGCTGGCCGGTATGGCGACGCTGCTTGCCGCGACGACGCACGCGCCGATAATGTCTACGCTTATGATCTGTGAAATCACGGGAGAATATGCTCTTTTGCCCGCGCTGTTGATTGCCTGTGCGATAGCGTCGGCGCTTTCTCAAACGTTACGTAAAGATTCCATTTATCATCAACAGCCTTCCGCGCGCCGCTAAAATTCCGCCTGCAAATTATACTATGCTCTATGTCGTGCCCCCTTATCGCGTGATAAGATATCGAGTATTTGGCTGTCTAATCCAACATTTCAGAGAGAATCGCTTATGCGTCAGGGACGTTCTGATTTTTTGTTGCTTAAAGGATTGCTGCTGGCATCATGCCTCAGTCTCTCATCGACGCCGCTTTACGCCGCGCCGTCCGCACCGGTTGCCGCTTCGGCGGAAACAAAAACCCCCGAGCAGCAGCTCGCCGAGCGTTACGCAGGGAAGGCGTTTACTATCCTTGATGCGTCCGAAGTCCAGTTGGACGGCGCCAGCGCTATGGTCGTGACGTTCTCAATTCCCGTTGCCGCGAATCAAAAGTTTGCCTCGATGCTGCATTTGGTTGACGAAACCAGCGGCAAGGTCGACGGCGCATGGGAGCTGTCCGATAACCGGATGGAGCTTCGCCTTCGCCACCTGGAGCCTGCGCGCAAGCTGATTCTTACCGTTGATAAAGGCATCGCGGGCGTGAACGGCGCCTCTCTCGGTTCCGAGTTTCAAAAGAAGCTGACGACGCGGGACATTGAGCCCTCCATCGGCTTCGCCAGCCGCGGATCGCTGTTGCCGAGCAAGGTGATTACCGGCCTGCCGGTAATTGCGCTTAACGTCAATGCGGTCGACGTCAACTTTTTCCGTATCAAGCCTGAAATGCTCTCCAGCTTTCTGGCCTACTGGGGCGGCACCGGGGCGAAAGGCTACTGGGAGTCTCAGGATTTTCTGAAGAAGGCGACGCTGGCCTATACCGGCCGCTTCGATCTTAACCCGCAGCGCAATACGCGCGAGCAAATTCTGCTGCCGCTGGGCAGCATCAAGGCGCTGCAGCAGCCCGGCGTATATATCGCCATGATGCAGGAAGCGGGCACCTACAACTACAGTAACCCCGTGACGCTGTTTACCCTAAGCGACATCGGCATTTCTTTGCACCGCTACCATCAGCGCTATGACGTCTTTACTCAGGCGCTGGAAGGCGGGGAAGGCATTTCCGGCGTGAAGGTTGAGCTGCTGGACGAAAAGGGCAATTCGCTGACGCAGGCGAAAACCGACTCTGACGGCCACGCTCAGCTCGTTCGGGCGGAAAAGGCAAAGATTATGCTGGCGACCAAAGACGGCCAGACCAGCATGATCGACCTGTCCAAGGCGGCGCTGGATCTGTCTGAATTCGATATCGCCGGGCCGGAAGGCTTTGCTACCCAGTTCTTTGCGTTTGGACCTCGCGACTTGTATCGCCCGGGCGAGACGCTTCTGGTTAACGGCCTGCTGCGTGACGCCGACGGCGCCGCACTGCCGGACAGGCCGGTAAAAGTGGACGTGCTGAAGCCCGATAACCAGGTGACGCGCAGCTTTGTCTGGCAGCCGAAAAAGAACGGTTTCTATCAGTTCCAATACGATATTCCACAGGGCGCGCCGACCGGCGAGTGGTCTTTGCGCATCAATCTGGGCGACTCGCTGCCCCGTTTCTATAAGTTTAAGGTTGAAGACTTCATGCCTGAGCGCATGGCGCTGGATTTGAAGTCGGTAGAAAGCGAGCCCGTTTCGCCTAAGCAGGAGATCACTTTCGACGCCACCGGCCGCTACCTGTACGGCGCGCCTGCCTCCGGCAACAGCCTGCAGGGGCAGCTTTATTTACGCCCGATGCGGGACGCAGTGGCGAAGCTTCCCGGCTATGAGTTCGGTTCCGCGCTGGATACCAACCTCAGCCGTTCGCTGGACGAGTTCAACCTGAAGCTGGACGAAGAGGGCATGACCAGCGTTACGGTGCCGAGCAGCTGGGGCGAGAGCAAGTCGCCGATGAAGGTGATGGTTCAGGCCAGCCTGATGGAGTCAGGCGGCCGTCCCGTCACGCGCCGCGCCGAGCAGGCAATCTGGCCTGCGGATAAAATGCCGGGCGTTCGTCCGCTGTTCAGTCGTAAAGAGATGTACGACTACAAGACCAATAGCTATAAGCCGCAGTACATGGTTGATGAAGACAGCCTGGCCGGCTTCGACATTGCTTACGCCGACGTCAAGGGCAACAAGCTGTCGGCTAACGGTTTAAACGTTCGCCTTATTCGCGAACGCCGCGATTACTATTGGGAGTGGTCTGCCAGCGACGGCTGGAGCTCTCGCTACGACCAGAAAGATCTGGTCATCAATCAGGAAACGATTTCCATCGGCGCCGGGCAGACGACGAAGGTCAACTACCCGGTAGAGTGGGGTTCTTACCGCATAGAAGTTGAAGATCCGCACAGCGGCGTGGTGACCAGCCTGCGCTTCTGGGCCGGCTATAGCTGGCAGGACAACACTGACGGCAGCGGCGCACTGCGCCCCGATCAGGTGAAGCTGAAGATTGACAAACCGGCCTATCGCCCCGGCGAGAAGGTGAATCTGCACGTTGAGGCGCCGGCGGCGGGTAAAGGCTATCTGATGCTGGAATCCAGCGATGGCCCGCTGTGGTGGAAAGAGATTTCCGTTCCGGTCGGCGGCGCAAACTTTGAGGTGCCGATTAATGACGAGTGGACGCGTCACGATCTGTACCTCAGCGCGCTGGTGGTTCGCCCCGGTGACAAGGCCGTTCAGGCAACGCCTAAGCGCGCAGTCGGCCTGCTGCACCTGCCGCTGATGGATGAAGGCCGCAAGATTTCACTGGCATTGAACTCGCCGGAGAAAATGCGCCCGAACCAGACGCTGACGGTGAAAGTGAAGGCGTCAATGAAGGACGGCGAGCTGCCAAAATCCATTAACGTGCTTCTGTCCGCCGTGGACAGCGGCGTGCTTAACATTACTGACTTTAAAACGCCGGATCCTTACGACGCTTTCTTTGGCCGCAAGCGCTACAGCGTCGATCAGATGGACATCTACGGCCAGCTGATTGAAGGCAAGGGCAAAACCGCCAAGCTGAGCTTCGGCGGCGACGGCGAGGACGACAAGCTGTCGCGCGGCGGCAAGAAGCCGGTGACGGTGGTGAAAATCGTTGCCCAGCAGGCGGTGCCTATTACGTTGGACGATAAGGGCGAAGGCGAAATTCAACTGCCGATCCCTGACTTCAACGGCGAGCTGCGCCTGATGGCGCAGGCCTGGAGCGATGAAGAGTTCGGCAGCGCCGAAAGCAAGGTTATCGTGGCGGCGCCGCTGATCGCGGAGCTTTCCATGCCGCGCTTTATCGCCGGTGGCGATCGCAGCATTCTGGCTTTGGACTTAAACAACCTGAGCGGCGGTGAGCAAAAGCTTAGCGTCACGATAGAAACCAAAGGTCTGGTGAAGCTGACGTCCGGTTCGAAGCAGGACGTTAAGCTGGCGAAGGGCGAGCGCAGAACGCTAAGCATTCCGGTCGAAGGGCTTCACGGCTTCGGCCAGGGCGATATCACCGTTCGTATTAACGGCCTGGTGCTGCCGAACGAACCGTCGACCGCGTTTGAACGCCACTGGACGCTGGCCGTTCGCCCGGCAGTGCCTGCGAAAACCAACGGCTATGCGCTGACGCTGCGCCCCGGTGAAAGCTGGGCGCTGCCGCCGGACGCCCTGCAAGGGCTGGCCACGCCGACGATTGAAGGGCAAATGACGCTGACGGCGACGCCGCCTTTGAACGTTGCTCAACATATCCGCGAACTGTTTGCCTATCCGTACGGCTGTCTGGAACAGACTACCAGCGGCCTGTATCCGTCGCTGTACTCGAATCAGGCGCAGCTGGCCGCCATGGGCATCAAGAGCGACACCGATGAGGTTCGCCGCCGCAACGTGGACGTCGGCATCGAGCGACTGCTGGGCATGCAGAAAGACAACGGCGGTTTCTCCCTGTGGGAGCGCGAAGGCTATGAAGAATACTGGCTGACGGCCTACGTCACTGACTTCCTGACCCGCGCTCGCGAACAGGGGTACTCGGTGCGCGACGAGGCGCTGAATAAGGCCAACCAGCGCCTGCTGCGCTACCTGCAGGATCGCAACCAGATGGAAATTCGCTACGGCAGCAGCACCGATGTGACCAACTCGGCGAAGTTCGCCGTGCAGGCCTACGCCGGTCTGGTGTTGGCTCGCCAGCAGCAGGCGCCGCTGGGCGCGCTGCGCCAGCTGTTCGACCGCCGGGCTGAAGCCAGATCCGGGCTGCCGCTGGTGCAGCTTGGCGTTGCGCTGCAGCTGATGGGCGACATGCCGAAAGCGCAGCAGGCGATTAGCCAAGGTATCGCCATGGGCGGCTCTCCTCGCGGCAACGTCTGGTTAGGCGACTACGGCAGTACGGTGCGCGACAACGCGCTGATCCTGGCTCTTCTGCAAGAGTACGGCCTGCAGCCGGAGAAGCAGGACAGCCTGCTGATGACGCTGTCTGACGAGCTGGTGGCCCAGCGTTATCTGTCGACTCAGGAGCGTAACGCCGTCTATCTGGCGGGGCGTGACCTGCAAAAGCGCCAAAGCGCCGAGTGGGAAGTCGAAATGACCGGGGCGAAGAAAGAAGCCTTTGAAGAGGACAAGCCGATAAGCCGCCTCTTTGACGCGGGTCAGCTTGGTCAGGGCATTAATCTGAGCAACACCGGCAACGTGACGGTTTATCCGCGCGTCGACGTCGTGGGCTATCCGCTCAAGCAGCCCGCGCCGGTAAGCAACAAGCTTTACATCGAGCGTCGCTTCCTGAATCTGGACGGATCAGAGGCCTCTCTGAATAACGTTCAAAGCGGCCAACTGATGGTGGTGCATCTGAACCTGTGGTCCGACAGCCAGATTAACGACGCGCTGGTGGTGGATCTGCTGCCGGCCGGCTTTGAACTGGAAAACCAGAATCTGGGCGACAGCAGCGCTAGCCTGACCGACAGCGCGGGCGAACTGATGTCGCTTCAAAGCAGGATGCAGAGTGCGGAAATCCAGTATCAGGAGTATCGCGACGACCGCTACGTGGCCGCCGTGAAGGTGAACGGATCGAGAAGATATCCTGTCACCCTGCTGTATCTGGTTCGCGCCGTAACGCCGGGCAGCTACAGCGTGCCTGCGCCTCAGGTGGAGTCGATGTACAAGCCTGAGTGGCATGCGGTGGGTTCGACGCCGGGGCGGTTGGAAGTAAAATAATCGCCGTGAAGGTGGGATGGGGAAAGGGCGTGTGAGCGCCCTTTCCGATTACTGACAAACTACCCAAATTACCTTTAGTGAATATTCCGACCGAAAATGCATTGTGCCTATATGGTCATTGTGCGCGGTCGGAAGAGCGCCTGTATTAGCATTGGTGCGCGGCGGGCCTAGCCCTCCTACGGGCACTTCGTTGGCTTACGCCAAGTCGACCCCAACGGAGGCCTCTCCCGCCGTTTTACATCGAGAGTTAATATCAATTGTTTTATGAAGTTTTGTTAGTAGTCTGCTTTTTTTATCAACCTAAAAAATACAGCCGGACTTGTTACCTTTGAGCCGCTTTTTTTCCCGCATGAAAACCCTGCGCTTTTGGCGCAGGCTGTTTGTCGCATTTACCCTATTTATCGCATTCAGCGCTGCGGCGCTGTGGTGTGCGGACAGGCTTTGGCCGCTGCCGGACCCTAACGTTCAAGCGGCGCGGGTCGTTGTGGCGGACGACGGGAGTCCGCTGTGGCGCTTTGCTGACTCGGAGGGCGTGTGGCGCTATTCCGTCTCGTTAGACCAAGTGTCCCCTTACTATCTCGAGGCGCTTTTGACCTACGAGGACCGCTGGTTTTATTCTCATCCCGGCGTTAATCCGCTGTCGATTTTGCGGGCGCTGTGGCAGAACGTCACCAACCATCGGGTCGTTTCCGGCGGCAGTACGCTGTCTATGCAGGTGGCGAGGCTGATAGAGCCGCACGATAAAACCCTGACCGGCAAGCTCAGGCAGGTGTTTCGCACGCTGCAGCTGGAGTGGCACTACAGCAAAGAGCAAATACTCACCATCTATATCAACCGCGCGCCCTACGGCGGTACGCTTCAGGGCATTGGTGCGGCCAGCTGGGCCTATCTGGATAAGCCGCCTTCAGAGCTGACCCGTTCGGAGGCCGCGCTGCTGGCGGTGCTGCCTCAGGCGCCGAGTCGGCTTCGCCCGGACCGCTATCCCCAGCGGGCTCAGGAGGCGCGGGACAAGGTGCTCGATCGCCTGCAGGAGTATGGCGTGTGGAGCGAGCAGCAGGTGCGTGAAATCAAGCAGGAAAGCGTCTGGCTTGCCGAGCGTCAGGTGCCGCAGCTCGCGCCGCTGTTGGCCCGACGCCTGCTGGAGGAAAGCAAAGACGACGTTATTCATTCCACCATCGACGCTTCGTTGCAGCGGCGGCTTGAAGACATGGCAATGGGCTGGAAAAGCCAGCTGCCCGCCAATACCTCGATGGGCATTCTGGTGGTGGAAAACGCCACTATGTCAGTGAAGGCTTACCTCGGTTCGGTCGACCTGAATGACGACAGCCGCTTCGGCCACGTCGATATGATTAGCGCCTGGCGTTCGCCTGGCTCGACGCTCAAGCCCTTTGCTTACGCGATGGCGTTGGACGAGGGGCTGATTCATGCGGAATCGCTGCTGCAGGACGTGCCTCGCCAGTTCGGCGACTATCGCCCAGGGAACTTTGATACCGGCTTTAGCGGCCCGGTCAGCGCGTCAGACGCGCTGACGCGCTCGCTGAACCTGCCCGCCGTACAGATTTTGGAGGCCTACGGGCCCAAGCGCTTTACCGGCAACCTGCGCAACGTCGGCGTTGAGCTGCGTTTTCCGATGAACAGCGACCCTAACCTTTCGCTGATACTGGGCGGGACGGGCATGCGGATGGATCAGTTAGTCAGCGCTTACAGTGCCTTTGTGCGCGAAGGTAAAGTGGCGGCGCTGCGCTATCGGCCTGAGGATCCGCTGGTTGAACGGCGCCTTATCTCTCCGGGGGCCGCCTGGATTGTTCGCCGCATTCTGGCCGGGGAAGCTCGCCCGGTGGCGGACAGCCAGCTGTCTGATTCGCCGGGGCTTGCCTGGAAAACCGGCACCAGCTATGGCTATCGTGACGCATGGACGGTGGGGATGAATGGCGGATACCTGATCGGCGTTTGGGTTGGCCGACCGGACGGGACGCCGGTAGCCGGGCAGTTCGGCTACGCGACGGCGGTGCCTGTCCTTCATCAAATTAACCATCTGCTGATTAATCGGGCCGGGCCGGCCGCCCAGCGCTGGCCGAAAGATCCCAAACCGGTAACCGTCAGCCGCGCAACGATTTGCTGGCCTCAGGGGCAGAGCCTGGCGGCGAACGATCCCAACTGTCGGCAGCGCAGGCAGGCCTGGATTTTGGACGGCACCATTCCGCCGACGCTCTCATCGCCGGGGCAGGACACCGGCATCGGCGGCTGGCTGAACTTTTGGGTCAACGGGCAGGGCAAGCGGGTTGCCGCCGACTGTAGCGGCGCAGTGAGCCGACGCATCGCCCTGTGGCCGATCGCGCTGGAAAGCTGGCTGCCCCCGTCCGAGCGGCGCGCCAACCGGCTGCCGGAAAGGGACGAAGCGTGCCCGCCGATAGGCTACGACGCCAGCCCGCCGCTGCTGATTTTGGGCGTGAAGCCGGATGCGGTGCTTAAACGGCTGCCGGGTACGCCTTCGCTGGATCTACGGTTAGATACTCAGGGCGGTCGAGGCAAGCGCTGGTGGTTTATCAACGGCGAAGCGGTGATGGAAACCGAGGAGGACAAACCGATGGTGCAAACCCTGTCCGATCCCGGTAAATATCAGGTCAGTGTGCTGGACGAAGGCGGGCAGGTGAGCAGCGTCGGGTTTGTGTTGGAGTAGCTTCGTTATAATTCCAACTGCCTTCAGCCTTCTTTTGGGGAGGCTGAGCGTTCAGGTGCGAGCTCGTTTTGCCAAGTGAATCGCATTTGCTTCATGAACTTTAAAAAAATGTTAAAGCCCAGATAGGCAAGTTAATGCACCCACCGTATAATCACTGGCGAAAAGACGTTGTTAAATCACAGTTAAACCCGTCCAGAGGTGAAAATGTCTACGGAACGTACCCTTTCAATTATTAAACCCAATGCGGTAGCCAAAAACGTTATTGGCGCTATTTATTCTCGCTTCGAAAATGCGGGCTTTACTATCGTTGCGGCCAAGATGCTGCATCTGACCAAGGAGCAGGCGGCGGGGTTTTACGCCGAGCATGAGGGGAAGCCGTTTTTTGACGGCCTGTTGGCGTTCATGACTTCCGGCCCCGTTATGGTACAGGTTTTGGAATCAGAAAATGCCGTACAGCGCCATCGCGACCTGATGGGGGCGACTAACCCGGCAAACGCGCTGGCGGGCACGCTACGCGCTGACTATGCAGACGGCCTGACGGCGAACGCGGTTCACGGTTCTGATTCTGTCGCGTCGGCGCAGCGTGAAATTGCCTACTTTTTTAGCGATAGCGAAATTTGTCCAAGATAGGACTAATAACACACTGTTTTTAAAAAAGGAAAGGTGAGTATCAATAACTTACCGCGTTAATTTGGCCTGTCAGTATGCAAAACCGGCGATTTTTAGCGCTGGTTTTGTTTTTTTGCTCCGACAGCGGCAAACCTGAACCAATGTGCGTGGCAACACAATAACAAAGAGAGTACAATGCGACGGCATAACCCTCTGCCCATAGGCTTTGAGCAGGGGATAGTTTTAGTCTTTTTGGAATATCTAGATTTTCTAGCGCCATAATGTGTAATAACGAGGCCCCTGCTTTTTATGAATGACGCCGTTTCCGTATCTTCTGACGATCTCGCTGTTTCTGAGCGCCCCGCAGAAAAAATCAACCTGTTGGATTTGAACCGTAAGGCCATGAGGGAGTTCTTTATCTCCCTGGGCGAAAAGCCGTTTCGCGCCGATCAGGTGATGAAGTGGATTTACCATTTTGGCCACGACGACTTTGAGCAAATGACGGACGTCAATAAAGCGCTGCGTAATAAGCTTAATGAAGTGGCGGAAATCCGCGCTCCGGAGGTTGTTACCGAGCAGCGCTCGGCGGACGGCACCATCAAGTGGGCGCTGGCGGTAGGCGATCAGCAGGTTGAAACCGTTTATATTCCTGAAGACGATCGCGCGACGCTGTGCGTGTCGTCTCAGGTTGGCTGTGCGTTGGAGTGCAAGTTCTGTTCAACGGCCCAGCAGGGGTTCAACCGCAATTTACGGGTATCGGAAATTATCGGTCAGGTGTGGCGCGCGGCCAAGATTATCGGGCCGTCCCGCATTGCCGGGCAAAGGCCTATTACGAACGTTGTTATGATGGGCATGGGGGAACCGCTGCTGAATCTGACCAACGTCGTGCCGGCGATGGAAATCATGCTCGACGACTTCGGCTTTGGGCTTTCCAAGCGCAGGGTTACGCTGTCTACGTCAGGTGTAGTGCCGGCGTTGGAAAAGCTGGGCGATATGATAGACGTAGCGCTGGCGATTTCTCTGCACGCGCCGAATGATAAGATCCGCGATGAGATCGTGCCGATCAATCGTAAGTATAATATTGAGACGTTCCTGGCGGCCGTTCGGCGCTATCTGGAGAAGTCCAACGCCAATCAGGGGCGAGTGACGGTGGAATACGTCATGTTGGATCATATTAACGACGATATGACGCATGCCCACCAGTTGGCTGAATGCCTGAAGGATACGCCCTGCAAGATTAACCTGATTCCGTGGAACCCGTTCCCCGGCGCACCCTATGGCCGCAGCTCGAACAGTCGCGTCGATCGCTTCTCTAAAGTGCTGATGGAGTATGGGTTTACGGTTATCGTGCGCAAAACGCGCGGCGACGATATTGACGCCGCCTGCGGTCAACTGGCCGGCGAAGTGATTGACCGGACCAAGCGTACGATGAAAAAAAGAATGCATGGGGAACCAATAGGCATTAAAACTGTCTAAAAATTAATTTGCTACAAAGAGATACGCACTACTGTCTGGGGGAGACGGCGAGCGTCAGAATAGGAAACCAATTCGATGCGAAACAGGCTGTTACCTTTACTACTTGCCGCCGTGCTGTTAACCGGATGCGCAGCAGGCAGTAACGATGATGCGGGCTTTGACGTTAAGCAGGCCGCGCAGATTCGTTTAAATTTAGGCTTAACCTATCTGACGTTGGGAAACGTTCAGAAGGCGCGTTTTAATCTGGAGCGAGCGCTGGAGTATGCGCCAGAGGACTATCGCATCCAGCTGGGAATGGCGCAGTATCTGCAGGAAACGGGTGAAAACACGTTGGCGCAGGCGCGTTACCAGCAGGCTTTACGGCTAGCGCCGCAGAGCAATGAGGTTTTAAATAATTACGGTGCGTTTCTTTGCCGCATAGGGCAGTATGATTCAGCGCTGGGTTATTTTGATAAGGCTTTGCAGACACAAAATTTAGGAGAAATTGCCAATAGCCTTGAAGGTTCAGGCTATTGCCTGCTTGATGCCGGAAGAACCGATGAAGCGTTTGAACATCTGGGACGGGCGTTAAAGCAGGATCCGAGCAAGGGCGAGCGCGTATTGACCGAATCCGCCCGCGACTTTCAGCAGGGGAAGCATAAAGAGGCCGTTGCGTTACTGGGTTTTTACCACCAGGCGTTGCCCGCTACCGCTGAAAGTTTATGGATGCAAATACAATTTGCCGCGTCAGAAAACCGTATGGGCGACGTTCAGCGCTACGGGAAAACTTTGGCGCGAGAGTTTCCACAGTCACGACAATACCAATTATTCTTAGCCCATGAATACTGATGTATCACAAGAAGTTACACCGCTCGCCGAAGTCGGTCGCCGACTCCGCGAAGCCAGGGAAGCGTTGAACCTCAGCCAACAGGTGGTTGCCGACGAGCTGCGTTTGAAAGTGACTACCGTCCGCGAACTTGAGGAGGGGCTCAATCCGCTTGGCTTGGCTCCGACCTTTATTCGCGGATACGTCCGTTCCTATGCGAAGCTGCTTCAACTGCCGGAAGAGGAAATCCTTGCTCTGTTGCCTAAAGGCGTTCAGGGTAAGAGCGACAGCCTCGCATCGAACCGCGTAAAAGGCTTTTCGCTCAGCAAGCCGCGCAAGAAGCTCGACCGCTGGTTGACCCTCTTTACCTGGCTTATTATTTTTGTCGTACTCGGCCTGACGGGCGCATGGTGGTGGGAGAACCACAAGGCGCAGCAGCAGGACGACGCCATAGAGGTAAGCGGACAGAATCAGATTGCCCTGCCGGGCAGCGGTTCTTCATCGCCTTCAGTACCTTCAGAAGGCGCTTCGATCTCTCTTTCTCCTTCTGGCAATGCCGCCAACGCACCGGCGGCGGCTCAGCAGGCGCCCGTTCAGTCTACTCCTGCATCTACGCCTACGCCTGCGGCTCCGACGCTTGAACAGGCCGTTGCCGCTCAGGTTGCGGAAGCTGAAGCGGCTAAGAATCAGACTCAGGGACAGCTGGCTCCCCAAACGCCGCAGGACGGTAACGATATTTATCTGACCTTCAGCGCCGACTGCTGGCTTGAGGTGATTGACGATCGCGGCAAGAATCTCTACAGCGGCCTACAGCGTAAAGACGGCAAGCTGTCTTTGACCGGCCAGCCGCCCTATCAACTGAAGCTTGGCGCACCGGCCGGCGTGTCGATAACCTACAAAGGCAAACCGGTTGATATGAGTCAGTACAAGAACGCGAATCGCACGACGCGCATGACGCTACCTGCCAACTAAGGCTGCGTCGGGCAAGGTTTTTGGGAGAGTAGAGTAAGATGCACAGTGAAACGCCGATAGTTCGTCGCAAGTCCAAACGTATTTATGTCGGAAATGTCCCCATCGGCGACGGCGCGCCGATTGCCGTTCAGTCCATGACCAACACCCGCACTACCGACGTCGAGGCGACGGTGAAGCAAATCGAAGCGCTGCAGCGCGTTGGCGTTGATATCGTCCGCGTTTCCGTACCGACGATGGACGCGGCGGAAGCCTTCAAGTTCATCAAGCAGCGCGTGTCGGTGCCGCTGGTGGCCGACATCCACTTTGACTACCGTATTGCGCTTCAGGTCGCCGAATACGGCGTTGACTGCCTGCGCATCAATCCGGGCAACATTGGCCGCGAAGACCGCATCCGAGCGGTAGTGGACTGCGCCCGCGACAAGAATATTCCTATTCGCATCGGCATTAACGCCGGTTCGTTGGAAAAAGACATTCAGGAAAAGTACGGCGAGCCAACGCCGCAGGCGCTGGTTGAATCGGCGATGCGCCACGTGGAGATTCTCGACAGGCTTAACTTTGACGCGTTCAAAGTCAGCGTTAAGGCGTCGGACGTGTTTCTGGCCGTGCAGTCCTATCGCCTGCTGGCTGGGCAAATTGAACAGCCGCTGCATTTAGGCATTACCGAAGCCGGCGGTGCGCGAAGCGGTTCGGTGAAGTCCGCTATCGGGCTTGGCATGCTGCTGGCCGAAGGCATCGGCGATACGCTGCGCGTTTCGCTGGCGGCGGATCCGGTGGAAGAAGTGAAGGTTGGCTTTGACATTCTGAAAGCGCTTCGCATTCGCTCTCGCGGCATTAACTTTATCGCCTGCCCGACCTGCTCTCGCCAGGAGTTTGACGTTATCAGCACGGTTAACGCGCTGGAACAGCGTCTGGAAGATATCCTGACGCCGATGGACGTCTCGATTATCGGCTGCGTGGTCAACGGCCCGGGCGAAGCGCTGGTGTCGGACCTCGGCGTGACCGGCGGCCACGGCAAAAGCGGCTACTACGAAAACGGCGAACGTCAGAAAGAGCGCCTCGACAACAACGATATGATCGACCAGCTAGAGGCCAAAATTCGCGCCAAGGCGGCGATGCTGGATCTGTCGAAGCGCATTGACGTTAGCGAGAAGTAGTCTGGGCGAGTTGAAAGGGCGGTACTGATTTCATCATTACCGCCTGTTTGCATTGATGTCAAAGGCCGAAAGCCCCTATAATCAACCCCATTTGATGAAAACAGACAGAGAATTGACGTGGCAAAGAATATTCAAGCCATCCGCGGGATGAACGACTACCTACCGCAGGAAACGGCGCTGTGGCAGCCGATTGAGCGCGTATTGAAGCGGGTGTTGGCAAGCTACGGCTACGGCGAGATCCGCCTGCCTATCGTTGAGCAAACGCCGCTGTTTAAGCGCGCCATCGGCGAAGTGACCGACGTGGTTGAAAAAGAGATGTATACCTTTGACGACCGCAACGGCGACTCCTTAACGCTGCGCCCCGAAGGTACTGCGGGCTGCGTGCGCGCCGGTATCGAACACGGCCTGGTTTACAATCAGGAGCAGCGCCTGTGGTATATGGGGCCGATGTTTCGCCACGAGCGCCCGCAAAAGGGCCGCTATCGTCAGTTTCATCAGCTTGGCGCGGAAGTTTTCGGCCTGCAGGGGCCGGACGTCGACGCTGAGCTCATCATGCTTAACGCCCGCTGGTGGCGCGAGCTGGGGATTTCCGAACACGTCACGCTGGAGCTGAACTCTATTGGCTCCTTAGAGGCGCGCGCCCGCTATAAAGAGGCGCTGACCGCCTATTTGGAACAGTTTAAAGAAAGGCTGGATGAAGACTGCCAGCGCCGCATGTACACTAACCCCATGCGCGTGCTCGACAGTAAGAATCCTGACGTTCAGGCGCTGTTGAACGATGCGCCCGAGCTTATCGACTATCTGGACGAAGAATCGAAGGAACACTTTACCGGCCTGTGCGCCTTGTTGGACAACGCGGGCATCAGCTATCGCATTAACCCTCGTCTGGTGCGCGGCTTGGACTACTACAATCGGACGGTGTTCGAGTGGGTAACGACCAGCCTGGGTTCTCAGGGGACGGTATGCGGCGGCGGTCGCTACGACGGCCTGGTGGAGCAACTGGGTGGGCATGCGGCTCCCGGCGTTGGCTTTGCCATGGGCATGGAACGGCTGGTGCTGCTGGTTCAGGCCGTTAATCCTGACTTCGCTGCCGATCGCGGCGTAGACGTTTATGTGATTTCCTCCGGCGAGGGGGCGCAGGCTGCGGCGATGATGCTGGCCGAACGCCTTCGCGACGAGCAGCCTGAACTTCGCGTTATGGTGAATCACGGCGGCGGAAACTTTAAGAAGCAGTTTGCCCGTGCCGATAAGTGGGGCGCGCAAGTTGCGCTGGTTCTGGGCGAAAATGAAATCGCTGCGGGCGAGGTCGTGGTTAAAGACCTACGCAGCGGCGAACAGCAAACGCTGGCGCAGGCGAACGCTGCGGCGCATTTGGCTAAATTGATCGGTTAATTCAAGAGGGACACCGTGCAAGTCTACAATAGCGAAGAAGAACAAGTTGAAGCGGTGAAAGGCTTTTTCCGCGAGAACGGTAAAGCTATCGCGGTTGGCGTCATACTGGGCGTAGGCGGCCTGTTCGGCTGGCGCTATTGGCAATCGCATCAGCACGAAACCAACACGACGGCGTCAATGTCTTTCGATCAGGTTGTGGCCCATGCAGACAACGCCGCGAATGCGAGCGCCTTTATTCAGGCTAATGACAACAGCTATGGCGTTTTCGCCGCGTTGTCCCAGGCCCAGCAGTGGGTGGATAAAGGGGATTTCGCCAAGGCTAAAGAACAGCTTTTGTGGGCGCAGAGCCACACCAAGGACGATAACCTGCTGCCCGCGATAGCGTTACGCCTGGCGCGCGTTCAGGTTCAGGAAAAGCAGTTTGACGATGCGTTAAAAACGCTGGATTCAGTACAAAAGGGCAGCTGGTTTGCTCAGGCTCAGGCAATTCGCGGTGACGTTTTGGTCAATAAAGGCGACGTTAAGGGCGCGCGCGAAGCTTACAGTCAGGCGATAGAGGCCAATCCTTCGCCGATGCTGAAAGAAATGCTGAACATTAAGCTTAACAATCTGGCCGCCTAAAGGGGATGTGAATGAAGTTACGTAAACTTTTTTGCGTAGGATTACTTTCTGCCACCATGCTGAGCGGCTGTTCGCTGTTTGGCGGTGATGACGATGCGGTAAAGGTGTCACCGCTGCCTAAAGTAGACAACCAGTTTTCTCCCAAGAAAATGTGGAGCACGTCGGTAGGTGACGGCGTTGGTGAATACTACTCACATCTGCGTCCGGTCTGGAAAGACGGCCGTATCTACGCTGCGGCGCGCAACGGCATCGTTAAGGCCGTGGACGCCGATAGCGGCAGCCAGGTGTGGAAAACCGACGTCACGGAGAAAAACGGGTTCTTCTCTTCATCGACCTCTCCGATGCTGTCCGGCGGCGTAGCTGCGGCTGAAGGCAAGGTTTTTGTCGGCAGCGAGAAGGCAATGGTGTATGCGCTGAACGCTGAAGACGGTACGCTTGCGTGGAAAACGACCGTTGCCGGCGAGGCGATTTCTCGTCCGGTCGTCAGCGATGGCCTGGTGCTTATTCACACCACTAACGGCATGTTGCAAGGGCTTAGCACGACCGACGGGTCCATCAAGTGGACCGCTAACCTCGGGATGCCGCTGCTGTCTCTGCGTGGGGAATCTTCTCCCGCTACGGCTCACGGCGCGGCGATCGTCGGCGGCGACAACGGCCGCGTGAGCGCGGTGATGATGAACAGCGGCATGCTGATTTGGCAACAGCCTATCGCACAGCCGAGCGGTTCTACCGAAATCGACAGGCTGATCGACGTCGACAGTACGCCGGTAATTATGGGCAACGTCATATTCGCCCAGAGCTACAACGGCAGCTTTGTCGCGCTGGATCTGCGCTCCGGTCAGATTATCTGGAAGCGCGACGTCGGTTCGGTTAATGACTTCTTTATCGAAGGCGATAAGGTTTATCTGGTCGACCAAAGCGACCGCGTGATGGCGCTTTCCTTGAACGGCGGCACCATCTTGTGGACGCAGAACGACCTGCTGCACCGCGGCCTGACCGCGCCGGTCGTCTTTAACGGCTATGTAGTCGTAGCCGACGCAGAGGGTTACATGCACTGGATGGACAGCGCGTCCGGCCAGTTCGTGGCTCAGAATAAGGTCGATGGCGACGGCTTCCTGTCTTCACCGATCGTTGCAGGAGACCGACTGGTTATCCAGGCGCGCGGCGGCGACGTTTATTCGTTCACGCGCTAATCGGCAGTAGTGATTATGTAAACGGCTCCTGACATCAGGGGCCGTTTCGTCTTGTAAAAGCGGACGCGCTGCGCGCCCGCTTAATGCTATAGAAAGAGGCTTTTATCATGGTTCCAGTTATCGCGCTGGTCGGGCGTCCCAACGTGGGCAAGTCCACGTTATTTAACCGTTTAACGCGTACTCGTGATGCCCTGGTGGCTGATTTCCCCGGTCTGACCCGCGACCGTAAATACGGTAAGGCGGAAATCAACGGGCGCGAATTTATCGTTATCGATACCGGCGGCATCGACGGTGCAGAGCACGGCGTGGAAACCCATATGGCCGATCAGTCTCTTCTTGCCATCGAAGAGGCGGATATCGTTCTGTTTATGGTCGACGCCCGCGCCGGGCTGATGCCTGCGGATTCGGCTATCGCTCAGCACCTGCGCGCTCGGGAAAAGGCGACGTTTTTGGTCGCCAACAAAACCGACGGTCTGGACGCTGACAGCGTTATTGGCGATTTCTACGCGCTGGGGTTGGGCGACGTGTATCCGATCGCGGCTTCCCACGGTCGGGGCGTGACGTCGCTGATTGAGACCGTGCTGGGGCCGGTGGATGAAGAAGAGGAACCCGCCGCCGATGAAGACGACTGGGAAGACTTCGATACCGAAGATTCAGAGGAATCAGGCGAGGATGAAGAGGAAGAGTTCGACAGCACCTATCTGGAAAATCTTCCTATCAAGCTTGCCATTGTCGGTCGCCCCAACGTCGGTAAGTCCACGCTAACCAATCGCATTCTGGGCGAGGATCGGGTCGTGGTGTACGACATGCCGGGCACCACGCGCGACAGCATCTATATTCCCATGACGCGCGACGAGCGCGAGTACGTGCTGATTGACACCGCGGGCGTGCGTAAACGCGCCAGAGTGACCGAAACCGTTGAGAAATTCTCGGTAATAAAAACTCTGCAGGCCATTGAGGACGCCAACGTCGTGCTGCTGGTGATTGACGCCCGCGAGGGTATTTCCGATCAGGATCTGTCTCTGCTGGGCTTTATTATCAACAGCGGGCGTTCGCTGGTCATTGCGGTCAATAAGTGGGATGGTCTGTCTCAGGAAGTCCGCGAGAAGGTGAAGGAAACGCTGGACGAGCGCCTGGGCTTTGTCGACTTTGCCCGCGTGCACTTTATTTCCGCGCTACACGGCAGCGGCGTAGGGAACCTGTTCGAATCCGTACAGGAAGCCTATCGCTGCGCAACCCGTCGGGTGAGTACGTCGCTACTGACCCGCATCATGCAGATGGCGCAGGACGATCACCAGCCGCCTTTGGTCGGCGGCCGCAGAGTGAAGCTGAAATATGCTCACGCCGGTGGCTACAACCCGCCTATCGTAGTGATCCACGGTAATCAGGTGAAAGACCTGCCGGATTCGTACAAGCGCTACCTGATGAACTATTTCCGCCGCTCGCTGGAGGTGATGGGTACGCCTATTCGCATTCAGTTCAAAGAGGGGGATAACCCGTTTGCCGGCCGCCGCAACAAGCTGACGCCGACCCAGCAGCGCAAGCGCCGTCGTCTAATCCAGCATATTAAGAGCCGGAGTAAGTAGCGGGCACGGTTCTGATTGAAGGGTTAAAAAAGCAAGGGCGCCAAATTTGGCGCCCTTGCTGTTTATTGGACCAAAGCTTAGTTCGCTTCGGGCTTTTGCTCCGGCATTATTGGCGCATTGGCGCCGTCGTCCTGCGGCAGCTCAAAGTCGGTATCGGTTTGGATGAGCGATGCCGGCGCGTCTTCCGGCTCGTCCTCTGGGACGATTTCTGACGCCAACATTTCGTCCTTACGCAGAGAGTCAACCAGCTCGGACACTTCGTCGTCGGCAACGCCCAGCACCTTAAGGGCTTCGGCGCCGATGTGCAGGCTGCTTTCCAGCGTTTCGATAACCACCCAGTTGGCGCCGGCTTCCAGCAGCTTATCTTTGAGGTCCATGTCGAGCACCCGTGCGAGGATTTTCAGCATCGGGTAGAGCGATCTTAGGGTCGAAACGGCCTTCAGCGCGCTGGCGCTGTGGTCGATGGAGACGATCACCATCTGCGCCTGTTCTACGCCGATAACGTTAAGCAGCTTGGGATCGGTGATGTCGCCAAAGTAGGCGGGAATGCCCGCTTTCTGCGCCTTTCTAACGATTTCCGGATTTTTCTCAATCACAATGTGCGGAATGGCGGAATCCTGCAGCATCTGCGCCAGAACGTAGCCGGTGTCGCCGTAACCGGCTACGACCACCTTCGCGCTGTGTGCGGCGTCGTCCGGCTTCAGGGCGGAGTTTTCTACGTCCGCGATGACCATCTTTCTGGTCAGGCGGCAGCCGAGCGCGTACAGGCTGGGCGTAAAGGCCATGCTGACGGAGATAACGCCGATGCCGATGATGAAGGTGGAGTCGTCGATGACGCCGAACGCCTTGGCAACGCCAAACAGCACGAAGCCGAACTCACCGCCCTGGCACAGAAGGAACGCAACCTTGGTAGCCGCCTCTTTCGAGGTGCCGAACGCCAAAGACAAAACGAACAGCAAAATGATTTTCAGCAGCAGGATGACCGCGACGTGGCTGATAAAGAAGAACGGCGCCTGCGCCAGCGTTGCAAAATCGATGGACATCCCTACCGAAATAAAGAACAGGCTCATCAGCAGGCTTTTGGCCGATTCAACGCTGGCGTGAATTTGGAAGCCGTACTTCGACGTTGAGAGCATCATTCCCATGATAAACGCGCCGAGCGCCATCGACAGGCCGAAGTGGTCCATGATGTAGGCTGCCAAAACCACGGCGAACATGACGAACAGGGAAAAGCTTTCGCGATAGCCTTTCTTGGCCATGCGGTTGAGGATCCACGGCACGCCGTAGCGGCCAAAGGCGATAACTACCAGCAGAGCGCCGATAACCGACAGGGTCTGCATCCACATCGGCGAGTCGTCCGGCAGGACGGCAATTTTGTCCGACAGCAGCGGCACCAGCGCCAGCAGCGGTACGATGGCTAAGTCCTGCATCAGCAGGATGGCGAAACCGAGACGGCCGTGCTCGCTGGAAAACTCGTTATGGTCCTGCAAGATTTGAATAACGAAGGCGGTGGAAGAGAGCGCCAGCGTCAGGCCGATAATCACGGCGGCGTTTACGCCATAGCCGAACAGATAGAAATAGCCGCCGATGGCCGCGCCGCTGAGAAGAATTTGCAGCGTACCCAGCCCAAACACCATGCGGCGCATTGACCACAGGCGCCTTGGCTGCATTTCCAGACCGATGATAAACAGCAGCAGCACGATGCCGAATTCCGAAACGTGCAGGATCTTATCCACGTGCTCTTTAAGAATGAGCTGGCCCGGCGTATGGGGACCTATGACGATCCCGGTGAGCAGCAGGCCAAGGATAGCGCCAAGACCAACCTTCTTTGATAGCGTAACGGCAATTGCAGCAACGAACAGAATAATAACTAAAAGCAGCATCGGGTCATTCATCGGCAGACCTTCCTGTAACCGGAGCTATTACTGGTTAGACCAGAGGAGAGCAGAGACTTCATGGCGTGATATTCCTTATCGCGTAATGAGTGAGTATCAGGCTGTTGCCGTTTTCTGAATTGACCGGAAGCTTAGGCTGCGTTCTTAACGAGGAACACAGTCTGGTGATTGCACCGCAAATCGGGCGGGACATCGTCTAAGCGTGGCGCATAGCGACGGACAAACTCCGTATATTATACTCAAAGCGGCAGGTCTCGTGCAGACCTTAAATGATTTTTTTGGCAGAAATATCGATGAATAATGCCAAATAGGAATAAGTCCCTCATAAGAGGTAAATAATTGTTCCCTGCACCCGTTGTTATATTTCTATTTAAAAATAGAATGAGAGAAGGCTGTCTTATATTTTTCTCATTAACGTTACGCTCAAGCTGCACAAAGGATAAAAAATAAAATGATGTCGTGGGAGACGTGGCAGTTCGCTTTTAGCGTAACGGTGCCCAACCTGCTGATGCTACTGATGGGGATAGGGCTGCGCCGCTTTCGCCTGATTAATGATGAGTTTTGTGATTCCGCCAGTCGCCTGGTGTTTAACCTGGCGCTGCCCTGCATGCTGTTTTTCAGCATCGCCACTAACCACAGCGGCCTTACTCATCACCTGCTTTTAATGAGCTTTGCCGGCGTAGGCACCTTTATCAGCTGGCTGCTGCTTGAGCTAGCGGCACCGTTTCTGGTTCGCGAGAAGAAGGAGCGCGGGGTTTTCGTTCAGGGTGGCTTTCGCGGCAACGCCGCTATTCTGGGCGTGGCGTACTGCGCCATGGCGTTCGGCGATGAAGGCGTTGCAATTGCCTCATTTTATATCGTCATGACCGTCATTCTTTACAACGTCCTTTCGGTGGTGACGCTGACCCGCAGCCTGTCCGACTGCGAAGGAAGCGGGCTTGCCGTTTTCAGCATGGTAAAAAATATTGTTAAGAATCCGCTTATCGTCGGCATTCTGACCGGGCTGCCGTTTTCTCTGTTCGACGTTCCGCTGCCGGATGTGCTTATCCGAACCGGCAGTTACGTCTCTTCCATCGCGCTGCCGCTGGCGCTGCTGTGCACCGGCGCCAGCCTGGACTTTCGCTCGATGCTGAGAACTTCCAATACCGCGATACTGGCGAGCATTGCCCGAGTGCTGGTCGTGCCGACGCTGCTGGTGCTTGGTGCGATGCTGTGCGGCTTTAAGGGGATGACGCTGGGGATTATTTTCCTGCTGTCGGCAACCCCCACCGCGGCAGCCAGCTACGTGATGACGCGGGCCATGGGCGGCAACGCGACGCTTGCCGCTAACATCATCGGGCTAACGACGGTAGGATCGTTTTTCACCACCGCGCTGGGCCTGCTGCTGCTTCGCGGAAGCGGAATGATATAAAACGAGAAGGGCGCTTCTTTGTAAAGCGCCCGTCATTTAGCGTTTTTATCAAAACTGGTAGCGCAGGCCGCCGTTCACCGTCCAACCGCGATACCCCTCGCTCAGCTCTCGCTGGCCGGCGGCGTCCGCATACAGCGACAGAGCGTTATTGACGTTAAACGTGACGCCGCCGCCAAGCTCTACGGAACTGCCATAGTCCGCCGTACTGAAGCTGTCCCCGCCCAGTTTGATATGGCCGCCGTCCAAAAAGCCGTGCAGTACGTTGGCCTTAACGTAGGGCGTTACCGTTTGGCCGTTGTTTAACACATGCGAGTAGAGCAGGCGCGCGCCCAGCCGGCCGATGAGCTGGTCCTGATCCCCGAGCGAGACGGAGAAGTTGTCTTTCTTATCGTGCGTATTGTCAAAGTGGGCGCGGATATAGCTCAGCTGCGCCTGCGGCTCTAGCGACCAGCCGGCGGCGGGCGTGAACGGATATCCGGTTTCCAGCGAAACAAACCACGTTGAACCGTCCAGATTGGCCGTTTTGCCGCGCGCATTGGTCTTCACGTCGCCGTCAAAGATCCCCGTGCCCAGCACGGAGTCCACATACCAGCCTTGCTGAGACTGATAGGTGCCGTACAGCGCCACCGAATAGGAGTCGGAGCGTCCTTCCGGGGAGCTTTCCGCGTCGGCGGTATAGCGCAGATGACCAAAGGAGACGGCAACGCCTGCGCGCAGCGTTCCTGCGTCATCCCGGCGGGCGAACAGGTTGCCGCCGAGCTGGATGGCGGCGTAGTCCAGATCGCCGTCGTACTTATAGCCTGCGGCACCATCGTCCGAATGGTAGTCGTAGCTGCCGCCGTAGCCGCGTATCCAGACTTCGCCGGTTCCGGTATCGCGGTTATACAGGCGGTCATCGCGGATTTCCCCAAGTCGACGGTGTAGGCTGTTGATGTCCAGATATCCCGCATACAGCACGGCGTTTGGCGCGCTCAGGTAGGCCGCGCCCTGCGGCACAAGCATTCTTACCGCAGGCGGACTGTCGGGGTTATCCGGATCTTCCGGTTCGGTTGCCGGAGCGTAATAGGCCGACTGCAGGCGGAAGTCCCAGTGGTCGGTCGTGCCGTCGACTATCTTTTGCGTGGGGTCCGCTTGGCCATGTTCTGAATCCGGGCCGTAGGCGTACAGGCGATACTGATACGGCTTTCCGTCCATCGCGACGTAGCCGCCCGCCAGCTGGAAAGACGCCGCCGTTGCCTGGCCGTTGACCTGGATCAGCGAGATCCCCTCACAGGAGCTGCCGGTGCCGCCGCCTGCCGTGGTTGGCTGCGGGTTACTGTTAGCGCTTGGCGACACGTACACTTTTGTAGTGCCGACAGCGTCGCCGTTGATGATGAGCCGGTCAGTAAACTGATTGCCCACCGCGCCGCCGCCGTTCATCAGGGTATTGAACACCAACGTGGCGTTACTGGCGGTGTAGTTGTTTTGTACGGTCAGCGTTTTGAAGTCCGTATTGCCTGCCGGCGCGGCAAAGGCTAGCGTACTGTCCGATATCGCCAGCGAAGATATCGTAGAGGCCGTGCTTATGCCGCCGTTAACCACGTCGCTGGCGGGAGTCAGCGTCCAGACAGAGCCATTTTGCAGCGTTAAGTCCGTGGTTGAGCCGTTGCGCAGCAGCGCGCCGCCGTTCAGCTTAGTATCGTCAGCCAATATAGTGAGCTTGGACGGCGTTAACTGCGTTGCATGCTGGTCCACGTCGAACAGTGTGCCGTTGCCTGACGTTACCGTCGTGTCGGTAAGAGACAGATAGTTGTCGCTGCCGCGTACTGAAATGGCGACGCCCTGCGCGCTGGTATAGCTGCCGCCTTTAATCGTGATAGTATTCACCTGGCCATCGTAGCCCGTCATGTGCAGCAGTCGCCCATTCGGACCTGTGGTTGTTACCTGCATGTCAGTCAGCTTCACTTCGCCTCCCTGCCAGGCGATTACGCCATACGCAGAGTCGCCAGCCGTGTTTACCGATCCGCCGGTCAGATCGACTAACGTATAGCCCGAACCGCTCGCCACCAGCGACACAACGCCGTGGGCCTGCTCGCCGGTGGTGTTGATGTTCACGTTGCTGCCCGTGATGCGGCTGGTCGTGGCGTTGCTGCTGGAGGCATACAGTCCCCAGCCGCTATTGCCTTGGGTATTTATGGTGGTATCCGTCAGCGTCGTCGTTGAGTTTGATTCTGCGTTGATGCCGTATCCGTAAGCGCCGGTCGCCGTAATAGTGGAATCTTTAAGGCTG
Organism: Leminorella grimontii; assembly: GCF_039789245.1. NCBI lineage: Bacteria > Pseudomonadati > Pseudomonadota > Gammaproteobacteria > Enterobacterales > Budviciaceae > Leminorella > Leminorella grimontii. Next base: position 992,015 of record NZ_CP146357.1, read on the forward strand.
AGCACTGAGCAGCTGGTGCTTTTATTGGCCAGGTTACAGCCCGCATGTATGCCAGAACCAGCGCCCAAAATAGTCACGTCGTCAAGCGCGGCGTTGCCGTTCCACAGGTGCAGCGCCCACGAGCTTACGCCGGTCATTAGTTCGCCTCCGGTCATGGTGAAAACGGTAGTACCGTCGCCTATACCGTTTACCTGCACGCCGTAGGTTCCCGAGATGGATGAGACGTTAACGTTGTTTAGGTTCATCCACCCGGTAGTACCGGTGCCGCTGGTGCCGACCAGTATGGCGGTGCCGCTATGAGTGCGGGTAATCGAGCCTCCCGTTAGCGTCATTTTCCCGCCGGCGCCGGCCCGTACGGGGGCGCCTCCGGTTATGGCGCCGTCGTTGATCGTCAAGTTAGTGCCGTTAATGGTGCTATTGAGCCCGATGGCATACACGGCGCCCCCCGTCGTGAGGTTTGTGCTAAACGATTGATAGGTTGCTCCATCCGGCGCGGTGGCGGTGGTACCGTTGGTGACCAATAGCTGATTGGCTAAGGCTTTGGATGGTAAAACCATCAAAGCGCTCAGAGCGGCGGTCATTGACAGTGCAAATCGTATATTTGTGCCTAATAGTGATAGTTTATATGCGTTGCGTTTCACGGAGGCCTCCCAAAGACTTCTGGTTTTAAAGTGTTTTTAATTATTTGAATTGAATTATTCCCTCTTGAAATTAAGTTTTAGCTCTATTTACATTATTTACAAATTTTAATTATTTATAATATTTTTAAATGTTTTCAAAAACGTTTCTTTAATATTTAAATCTTATTTCAAAAAGCAATTAATTTGTTTTAATTCAATTGGGTGAATTATTTTTAAGGAGTGTTTTAATGAAAGTGATTGTCTTAATAATTTTGTTGTTATGAGGGGCGATTTGTAAAATGGCGAGTTAAAAAATAAACAAATATGTTGGCGGTGGACGCCAGTTTCCGGCATGATTTATGCGAAATAAAATAACGTTAACTGCAGCGCCCCGCAGGAAGTGCTTTTTTGCTCATGTCCTGAGAGGCTTTGCGTTAAATAGCTAAAGGACGTTCAATGACTTCGCTTTGCCCACGTTGCCGCAAGGCCATGCTCTGGCGGGAAGGGGACCGCTTTTACTGTGAAAGCTGCCGCAGGGTTTATCAGCAAATAGCGCGCTGCCCGGAATGTGAACATCCGCTGGAAAAGCTCGCGGCCTGCGGCGCGGTGGACTACTTTTGCCAGCACGGCCACGGGCTGATATCGAAAAAGAGGATTGTGCTGAAGTATGAAGAAGTGGCCTAAGGGGCTAACTTACGTACGGCAGTGACCGTGCTGTCCACCCAGCCATCGCTCAGGCGAGTGGCGATAGCGTCGCCTGGGCTTATCGACTCGATGTTTCGCAACGCTGCGCCGTTTGCGCCCTGCGTAACGCTATAGCCTCTGGCGAGCGTCGCCAGCGGGCTTACGCCCTCAAGCTGCGTATAGCCGACGCTAAAGCGCTGGCGCGCGGCGTTGAGCCTGCGCTCCATCGCTTCTCTTAGCTGAAACTGGAACTGCTGAATTTGCCGCTGGCCTCGGTGTACTTGCTCCATCGGCTGGGCCTGCTGTAGCCTAAGGCGCAGGCGCTCGGCCCTTCTACCTTCGCGCAGCAGCTTTTGCTGTAGGCCTTCTTCCAGCCTGCGCTGGAGCTTTATCAGCGCCGTTTGCTGGCGCGACAGGCGAAGCTGCGGGTGCTGCTGTTGGAGGCGGCTTTCCCGCTGCGCCAGCGCCTGACGCCGACGGGCAAGGAAGTAGTCCATCGCCATTTCGAGCCTCTGCCGCTGGGACAGCAGCTGGCGCACCAGCTCGGTTTGATTGCGGCTGACCAGCTCGGCGGCGGCGGAGGGCGTCGGCGCGCGCAGGTCGGCGACAAAGTCGGCGATAGTGACGTCGGTTTCGTGTCCGACGGCGCTGACGATGGGAATTCGGCTCTGGTAAATCGCCCTGGCGACCGCCTCTTCGTTAAAGCACCACAGATCTTCCAACGAGCCGCCGCCGCGCCCGACGATCAGCACGTCGCACTCGTTTCTTTGGTTGGCGATCTCAATGGCGCGAACGATTTGCATCGTCGCCTCTGCGCCCTGAACCATGGTCGGATAAATCACCACCGGCAAGGAAGGATCGCGCCGCTGAAGAATGTGCAGCACGTCGTGCAGCGCCGCGCCGGTGGCGGAGGTCACTATCCCGACGCGGGTCGCGGGGGCGGGCAGCGGGCGTTTGCGGGCCGGATCGAACAGCCCTTCTTCGGACAGCTTCCCTTTGAGCAGATCGAACCGCTGCTGTAAGAGGCCGTCACCGGCGGGCTGCATGCTTTCGGCAATTAGCTGATAGTCGCCGCGCGGCTCATAAAGCGTGATGGTCGCTCGCACCAGCACCTGCTGGCCGTTTTGCGGCGCAAAGGTGACTCGGCGGTTGGCGGTGCGAAACATCGCGCAGCGCACCTGCGATCGGTCGTCTTTCAGGGTGAAGTACCAGTGGCCGGAAGAGGGCTGGGAGAAGTTGGAGATTTCCGCCGACAGCCAGATTTGCCCCATTTCCATTTCCAAAAGCTGGCGAACCGTTTGGTTTAAACGGCTGACGGTAAAAATAGAGGGGGTAAGAGGTATCGACATGTGACGGAGATCAAACTCTAAAACAGAGACTTAATTTACTGATACTACATGGCTGAGCCAATGAATCAAGCCCTGCGTGAAAAAAAGTGTGGAGGGAAATCGGTTTCCTCTGTATACTTCACCGGCAATATTTTATCAGTTTCCCCTTCAACCTACCCGGTGAGATATTGCACATGCTACGTATCGCGAAAGATGCCCTGACGTTTGACGACGTCCTGTTAGTTCCCGCCCATTCTACCGTTCTGCCCAACACTGCCGAGCTTTCTACCCAGCTGACGAAAACCATTCGTCTGAATATTCCTATGCTTTCCGCCGCGATGGACACCGTGACCGAAGCGAACCTGGCGATTGCGCTGGCGCAGGAAGGCGGCATTGGCTTTATCCATAAAAACATGTCCATCGAGCGCCAGGCGGAAGAAGTTCGCCGCGTGAAGCGCCACGAAAGCGGTATCGTCACCGACCCTGTCACCGTCGCGCCGGAAACCACCGTGCGTCGGATTAAAGAGATGGCGGTCGAGCACGGCTTTGCCGGTTTCCCGGTGGTGATTAAGAACAACGAGCTGGTCGGCATTATTACCGGCCGCGACGTGCGTTTCGTCACCGATCTTGACCAGCCGGTCAGCGCGCTGATGACGCCGAAAGAGCGTCTGGTCACCGTGAGCGAGAAAGAAGCCAAAGACCGCGATCTGGTATTCCAGAAGATGCACGAAAAGCGCGTAGAAAAGGCGCTGGTGGTGGATAAGAAGTTCCAGCTGCGCGGCATGATCACCGTGAAAGACTACCTGAAGGCCGAACAGAAGCCGAACGCCTGTAAAGACGAGCACGGCCGCCTGCGCGTAGGCGCTGCGGTCGGCGCCGGCGCCGGTAACGAGGAGCGCGTTGCCGCGCTGGTGGAAGCGGGCGTAGACGTGCTGCTTATCGACTCGTCTCACGGTCACTCTGAAGGCGTGCTGCAGCGCATTCGCGAAACCCGCGCCGCCTATCCCAAGCTGCAAATCATCGGCGGCAACGTCGCGACCGCAGCCGGCGCTAAAGCGCTGGTGGAAGCGGGCGTAAACGCGGTGAAAGTGGGTATCGGCCCCGGCTCTATCTGTACTACCCGCATCGTCACCGGCGTAGGCGTGCCGCAAATCACGGCTATTGCCGACGCGGTTGAAGCCGTAGGCGCCATGGGCATTCCGGTTATCGCTGACGGCGGCATCCGCTTCTCCGGCGACATCGCCAAGGCTATTGCTGCCGGCGCGTCCTGCGTGATGGTGGGCTCCATGCTTGCCGGTACGGAAGAATCTCCGGGCGAAATCGAGCTGTATCAGGGCCGTTCGTTCAAGTCCTACCGCGGCATGGGCTCACTCGGCGCGATGTCTAAAGGCTCTTCCGACCGCTACTTCCAGACCGACAACGCGGCGGACAAGCTGGTGCCGGAAGGCATTGAAGGTCGCGTGGCCTATAAGGGCTACCTGAAGGCCATCGTGCATCAGCAAATGGGCGGCCTGCGCTCCTGTATGGGCCTGACCGGCTGCGGCACTATCGACGAGCTGCGCACCAAGGCCGAGTTTGTCCGCATCACCGGCGCGGGCATTCAGGAGAGTCACGTTCATGATGTGACAATTACTAAGGAATCGCCTAACTACCGTATGGGGTGATTAGGTTCGGCGGCCTTAGCGCTAAGGCCGCCGCGTTTAAGCGAGAGGTGAGTTAGGTCGATACGCCTCTCGTAATCTTTCTGTTAAGTCGGCTATAATGCCGGGTCTGATTGTTGGCAAAGTCTTTAAATATACATCAGTGATCGTTCCGGCCGAGAACACGCCGTGCCTATATGATCATTGTGTTCGGCCGGAAGGGCGCTTGTTTTTAGTCTTGGAGCGCGTCGGGCATAGCCTTCCTAGGGGCGCTTCGTTGGCTTACGCCAAGTCGACCCCAACGGAAGACTCTCCCTCCGTTTGGCTCCGAAGGTCGTCCGGAACTTACTTCAGGCGTTTGTCATTATTCTGACTCGGTTGTAGCACTGAGTAATTTTCTTTTTCTTGCTCGTTTATCGGGCGTGATTCTCTCGTTTTTGGAAAGCGTACATGTCAAAAAACATTCATAGTCACCGCATTCTGATTTTGGACTTTGGTTCTCAATACACCCAGCTGATTGCCCGTCGCGTTCGTGAGATCGGCGTGTACTGCGAGCTGTGGGCCTGGGACGTCAGCGAAGCGCAGATCTGCGAATTCAATCCGACCGGGATTATCCTTTCCGGCAGCCCTGAAAGCACCACCGAAGCGGGCAGCCCGCGCGCGCCGGAGTACGTTTTTAACGCCGGTATCCCGGTGCTCGGCATTTGCTACGGCATGCAGACCATGGCGGTCCAGCTGGGCGGCGAGGTGCAGGGCTCCAACGAGCGTGAGTTCGGCTACGCCAAAGTCGACGTGATTAACGAAAGTGCCTTTACCCACGACGTGAAGGACTCTATCTCCGCCGAAGGTAAAGCGCAGCTTGACGTTTGGATGAGCCACGGCGACAAGGTGACGGCAATCCCGGCGGGCTTTACCGCCGTTGCGCGCACCGACACCTGTCCGTTCGCCATTATGGCTAACGAAGAGAAGCGCTTCTACGGCCTGCAGTTCCACCCAGAGGTGACTCACACCAATCAGGGGCTGCGCCTGCTCAAGCGTTTCGTGTTGGACATCTGCGGCTGTGAAGCGCTGTGGACGCCGGCCTCTATTATTGAAGACGCCGTTGAGCGCATTCGCCAGCAGGTGGGCGACGACGAGGTTATCCTTGGCCTGTCCGGCGGCGTTGACTCCTCCGTTACCGCGATGCTTTTACACCGCGCTATCGGCAGCAAGCTGACCTGCGTTTTCGTCGACAACGGCCTGCTGCGCCTGAACGAAGCCGAGCAGGTGATGGACATGTTCGGCGACCGCTTTGGCCTTAACATCGTGCACGTGCCCGCCGAGCAGCGCTTCCTGAGCGCACTGGCCGGCATTGCCGATCCGGAAGCCAAGCGTAAGACCATTGGCCGCGTGTTCGTCGAAGTGTTCGACGAAGAGGCCTCAAAGCAGGTCAACGTTAAGTGGCTGGCGCAGGGCACCATCTACCCTGACGTGATTGAATCCGCCGCGTCCGCGACCGGCAAGGCCCACGTGATCAAGTCTCACCACAACGTCGGCGGCCTGCCGGAAGAGATGAAGATGGGGCTGGTTGAGCCGCTCAAAGAGCTGTTCAAAGATGAAGTGCGCAAAATCGGTCTGGAGCTGGGCCTGCCGTACGACATGCTCTACCGCCACCCGTTCCCAGGCCCCGGCCTCGGCGTTCGCGTGCTGGGCGAAGTGAAGAAAGAGTACTGCGACCTGCTGCGTCGTGCCGACGCCATCTTTATCGAAGAGCTGCATAAGGCGGACCTGTACAACAAGGTCAGCCAGGCGTTCACCGTCTTCCTGCCGGTGCGCTCCGTCGGCGTAATGGGCGACGGCCGCAAGTACGACTGGGTCGTCTCCCTGCGAGCGGTGGAAACCATCGACTTTATGACGGCGCACTGGGCGCATCTGCCGTATGACTTCCTGGGGCGTGTGTCGAACCGCATTATTAATGAAGTGAACGGGATCTCTAGGGTGGTTTACGATATTTCTGGGAAGCCGCCGGCGACGATTGAGTGGGAATAGGAATCTGATATTCTCCGATAGTTAGAGAGCATTTAAAAAGCCAGCTATGTCATTTGATTAGCTGGCTTTTTTATTTATGCCATTATGTGTTTCTTCAATGGAAATAGTATTTATACCCGTGTCGGAAGGACTGAATAAATCCTATCTGGCTGTCAATAAACAATTTTTTCTAATGCAGACTCTGCCTGAAAAAATTGATTCACTGTATTTGTTTGATGTGAATAGATTTAATAACGCGGTAAATATTGCCTGATATGCGCGTTTTGATGATGATTATTTTGAGTTTTTTCTAATGTTCGTTCTATATTATCGTTCTAGGAATATCTTCTTAAAATATCCAAACAAGCGTATTATATTATAGCGGTATTGGTGTGAAGATGTATGTAAAAGGACATGATTTAATATAGGGAGTTGCGGTATGAGCGATGGCACAAATTCCTCGGAGTTAGACTGGAAGAAAGTTTTTTGTATTTTGTTTACCATTTTTGTACTGGGTAAAATGGGCTATAAAGCATATGACGCTTTTATCGTTCAGCCACGTATAGAGGCACAAATTGAGCAGGAAAGGAACGATCCGTTTTCAATAACCAATCAGCTTAAAGCATTACGTAAAAGGAATGCGGCTGCTGATGCTTGGATAAAAGAGTTTAACGATAAAATAAAAGCATCACCGCCAGAAAAAGATGAAACATTCAGACTGGTGGAGCTGGCGCGTCACGAGGATGAGATATCATTTATTAGGGCGGCAAAACTCAACGCGCAAACACTTGATGCAATAAAAGCGGATAAGGTAAAGGCGCAGCAGGAGATTAAAGCCAAAAAAATAAAAGGGATATGTCGTGAAAATAGCGCTACAGCATCATTACTAAATGCCGGTTTTAATGTGAAAAACGTCTATGTGGGAGAAGACAATCAGGAAATTATTTCCTATGTTGTTACGGCACGCGAGTGTGAAAAACTACAGGAAAACGCTCAGGACATTCCAACATCGGGTGGTCAACAACCTGGATAGTATGAATATATGCGCTCGATGGGTGATTGGTGTTTAATCGATAACTTCAAGTGACGAAATGTTATCCTACATAAGACTTAATAAAATTCGGTTATAAACATAATGAATGACTCCAGCACTCCCAAACCATGGACTGAAGCGGAACTTCGCTCTTCGGTTATCGCCTACCTAGAAATGCTGAAGCTTAATCAGTCAGGCAAAAAATTTAATAAGAAAAAATATTATGACGAACTAGCAGCTCAATTTGGTAGAACGACGAAAGCGTTCGAATACCGCATGCAGAATATTTCTTATGTTCTATCTCTTATGGGCCGAAGTTGGCTGCCTGGTTTGAAGCCCGCGAAGAACGTGGGCTCAAACGTTGGTGGGCAAATTGAGAAATTGATTGCTGACGCCGAGGGTATAACGTCTTCTGTCGCCGCCTTTGAGATTGCGGTTCGGGAAGCGATGAAGAAAAAAAGGACGGGACCGCCGCCGGGAAACGCTAAGCCGAAAGCAGCGAGAGTTTATTCAGTACAATATCAACGCGATCCAGAGGTAAAAGCTTGGGTATTGAAGCGAGCTAACGGTGTATGCGAGTGCTGCCAAAGGCCAGCGCCTTTTCTAAATTATGAAGGGAATCCCTATCTTGAAGCGCATCACGTTAAGCGCTTAGCGGATGGGGGATCGGATACGGTCACTAACGCGGTAGCCATTTGTTCTAACTGCCATGCGGAACTTCACTATGGCGCTAATGCAAAAGAAGTCGCTGAAAAACTGTATGACAGTCTTCAATGTTTAATCCGCGAGTGATCGTGATGGCCGGTATCAGCCGTAACTTGATAAAAGGCTAGTGCAAGCTGGCCTCAGTTTTTGTTGATGATAAAGGTTTTATTGCGGCATTCATCGCATTCCACGTGCCATACGTCTGAAATAACTACAAGCTACCTTGGCGAAAAGTCGCAATTTCCCCAAATATCAAATCGAAGGTGAAGACAAGCGCCTTGGCTTTCTAGTATACCTCCATAACCCACTGACAAAAGATTAAAAACAAAGCCTCGCTTGTTGGTGGTCTAAATATGGTCTATATTAAAATCAAGGTGCATTCCATGAGATCAGAGATCGTGAAAGTAGAAACCATCAGCTACATCAAAAGAAACGCGGCGACGCTTGACCTGTCCGAGCCTATCCTGGTGACGCAAAACGGCGTGCCGGCCTACGTGATAGAGTCCTACGACCAGCAGCAGGAGCGGAAAAACGCCATTGCACTGCTGAAACTGCTAACTCTTTCAGAGAAAGATAAGTCCGAAGGGCGCGTGTTCTCAAAAGAGCAGCTATTAGACGGCATCGCAGACTGAGGCTTAGGCTGCTTGATGGCTAAGGGACCTAGATGAAAAACGACGTTACCTTTGAGTACACGCTTACGGTGAAACACTGCATTGACCATATCGTGAATCACCTGCGCCGCATTGGCGCTGAACCTCGCCCGATTATTGCGGATATTCTGACCCAGTTTGAGCATACCGTTGGTCAATTTCCGCTTGGATGCCAGATTTGTCCTGAACTGCTGAAGATTGGCTGCGCGAAGTACCGTGAATATAACCACGCCGAAGGTTATCGGGTTTTGTATTCCGTTGACGAGGTATTAGTGACCGCGCATGCGATCCTGTCGCATCGGCAGGATATACAGCAGTTGCTGTTTAAGCGTCTGATAGCGGCGTGATCCCGCTCGGCAATAGTTCAGTTCCCCGCAGCTTTATAAAAAATTGCGGGGATCTTCGTCGGACAATCAGTTACCGCCCACTTCCTGCCTCTCCAGCGTAGAAAACGCCACCCGTCCCAATTCTCCCAGCGCCGGCACCAGCTGCCCAATCGACGTTATCCCATGCCCCAGCTGACAAAGGCTCTCTGGCGTGAACTCGTGCACGTCGCTTTGGGCGAAGCTCAGCATCGTATCGCCGATAAACGTCAGGCAGTGGCAAAGGCCCGCTTGCGCTTCCTGACAGCAGTGGGCCAGATGCAGGCGCTCTTCGGGCGTCAGGGTGGAGACGTCGACCTTTTCCAGCGCGTTCGCCAGGTCAGAATAGAGGATCTCGGCGTTGGGCAGTGCGTCGAAATACTTGTTCGTGTTACTATTATCGATAGCCATATCATTACCTTGTTTAATGTTGTGGTTAGACGCCTCGACAGTGTTACCGCACTTCGGGGCGTTGTTTTTTGTTCGGTGTGATAGTAATGTGTCATCACACATAGCTACATTAACTCAAGTGTAATTTAGGTGTCAATACACATGAATGAAAGAAGAGGTAATCCTCCGTTTCAGTTTCGCCTCGACCCCGAGCTGAGAGCCGCAATGGAGAAAGCGCAGCGTGAGGACGGCGATGAGTCGCTGGCTGCGTGGATCAAACGAATCCTCCGTAAAGAGCTGCGCGAACGCGGCATCGATCCAAAAGGCTAATCCAACCCCAACGGCCAACACCGCCATGAAAACAAAAATCCTGGTCAGCGCCTGTCTGCTGGGCCATGAAGTCCGCTATAACGGCAGCGCTAAAGCGCAACTGTTGCCCACGCTTGAGCGCTGGCGGCAAGAGGGGCGGCTGGTGGTCCACTGCCCGGAGCTGGCGGCGGGGCTGCCGACGCCGCGCCTACCTGCGGAAATCGTCGCCAGTCAGGGTAGGGCGGTGATGCAGGGCAAGGGAAGGATTGTCGAAAGCAGCGGCCATGACGTCACCGCGCACTACCAGCTAGCAGCCTGGCTGGCGCTAAAGGCTGCGACGGAAGGCGGATGCCGCGTGGCGCTGTTGACCGACGGCAGTCCGACCTGCGGTAGCCGGTTTATCTACGACGGCTCGTTTAGCGGGCAGCGTAAGCCGGGCGAAGGCGTCGCCGCCGCGCTGCTGCGCGAGCACGGTATTGAGGTGTTTTCAGAAGAACAGCTTGCCGAGCTTATTGCTCGTGTGGAAAAGATGGACGCCGATTAAATCGAGGTACCTTACAGGGAAGAGTAACAAGATGAAGATAATAGCCGTTTCCGGGCTTTTGCTGCTGGCGTTTTTGCTTCCTAACGTCGGCTATAGCCATATCTATCGCGGTTTGGAAGACGATCGTACCAACGACGTCAAGCATGGGCTGTATGAAATCAACGAAGAAGCGGAAAAATTTCTCGTTGAAGAGGAAGCCAGAACGCATATCAAAAGAAAAAGCCTGGGACCAAACTTAAAAGTGGTTGTTGCTCCGTGCGCCGTTCCCCTCAAGTCAGGGTGGGCGCCGAAAAGCATGGGGCTTTCTGTAAAATATACGGTTTTGGTAAGCTGCGAGCGAAGCGAAAAGGGCCAATATGGGGATGGTAAAGGCTGGCGCGTCGGCGTTCCCACGGCGCTTCTGGATGAGTAGTTAATTTTGTAATAGGCACAGGCCTAATCGGCCCGAGGTCAGCCCTGCCGCTATCGTCAGTGATGTTTCATTCGTTATTATTTATTGTTAACTTATGCTGCGAATCCACCCATTGCCACACTACGGAGCAAACCCATGCAAAAATGGCTAAACGCCGCGCTGCTAGCGCTACTGTTTTCGACTCCGTTAGCTCAGGCGAATGCCGCATCGTCTGAAGAGGCGCTGACGGGCGAATGCTTGAAATACGGCCTGGAGGCGGTTAAAGACAACCCAGGGTTTCAGACCCGGCTGAAGGGGCTGACGCCAGAGCGCGATAGCATTATCGTAGAGAGGTATGACGCGAAGGTGGGCAGCCAGCATATCGCCACGCAGTTGACCGCGACGCTGGAAGATAAGCTCGGGGAGCCGCTTAACATGCTGTGCCTGTTAGAGAACGACGCTCCGCTTTATGTTTATTTTTATGAGTGAGCACTGACAGGCGTCTTTGTTTGCGTTGCTAATTAAAAACCGGACTTTTTGATTGAGAAGTCCGGTTTTTTAGGAAAATGGCCCTGATATTATTTATCTACTGCCTTCGATAGAACATGAGGTTGAGCTGGAACCAATGCCGAACAGCCGCTCAATCTCTGCTTCTCCCATCCGGTCAAAATCATCAGGTACGCTGATATTTCCCACCATAAAGCCTAAACGCTTTTCCTTATGGGCTTTTGGCGAATTGACTGTAGGAATTTCTATCTGTGGTTTATCCGCTTTGCCTTCGTGAATGTTGGGTATTTTCATGACGTCCTCGTAATCTTTGAGGTGAAACGCCCCTCCACCAGAACAGCGGCAGCGGCCTCCATCACCCGTAACGATAAAACCCTTTCCCACTCTTCTTGCCAAGCGCGCCGCCGCGGACCATCTTGCGCAGCAGCACGTGCGGCCGATACTTCGGATCGCCGGTTTCTGAGTAGAGCACTTCCATAATGGCGAGGCAGACGTCTAGCCCTATAAGGTCGCCCAGCGCCAGCGGGCCCATGGGGTGGTTAGCGCCAAGCTTCATGGCGGTATCGATGTCTTCCGCGCTGGCGGTGCCGTCAGCGTAGATGCCGATGGCCTCGTTCACCATCGGGATCAGCACCCGGTTAACGATAAAACCGGGGGCGTCCTTGGAGATAACCGCCACTTTGCCGACTTTTGTCACTAATTCCTGCATTTTGGCTACCGTTTCGTCGGTAGTGCCCAGGCCAACGACGATTTCCACCAGCGCCATCACCGGCGCGGGGTTGAAAAAGTGCAGGCCGATGACCTGGCGGTCCAGCCCGGCGCTGAGTTCGGTAATGGACAGCGAAGATGTGTTGGAGGCGAAGATTGCGTCGGGCCGGCAGGTTTTCATCAGGCTATTAAAGAGCTGGCGCTTGATCTCGATCTTCTCGACTACCGCCTCGATGATGAGGTCGCAGTCGGCGACGGCGTCCGTCAGGCCCGGGGTAATATTGGCCGCGATCGCCTTGGCCTTTTCTGGCTCCATCTTGCCTTTTTCCACCAGTCTGCCGAGCGCGGCGATAATGCCGTTTTTCCCTTTCTCTGCGAACTCCTGCTTGATATCGCAGAGAACCACCGAAAAGCCTTCTGCGGCGGCAAACACCTGAGCAATGCCTGCGCCCATTGCGCCTGCGCCGATAACGCCTACTTTCATATTTAGATCCTTTCTATTTTTCAACCGGTTGGAGAGCTTTTTATATTTATTTAAGGATTATATCGCCAAGCGGCGGAGAAGACCGTGTCGCGGAGCGCAGATTTGGAACATGCGTTGTATTTTATCCGCCGCACTCGCCCTTTAGCCATTGGCTGAACGTCTTAAAACGAGGGCGCTCGCGGTTTTCCTTCGGGCAGATCAGGTCGTAGCCAAACGGTGACGCAACGGCCTCGTCGCTGAGGCTGACCAGCCTGCCCGCCGCCAGCAGCGGCTCGATCAGCGTCAGCCGCCCCATCACCACGCCCAGCCCGCTTTCCGCCATCTGAACCGCAATGGAATGGTTGTTGACGCCGTAGCATCGCGCTTCAAAGGGGAGGTCGCGGCCCGTTTCCTTGCACCACAGGCGCCATTCGGCAAACCGGTCCTGCACGTCGGTGGACTCCTGTGCGTGGATAAAGGTGGCGTCGGCGAGTTTCTCTACGGAGTGTAACCGGTGCTGCTGCCGATAGGCGGGGGAGCAAACCGGCAGCAGCTTTTCTCCCATCAACCTTTCCTGATAAAGGTCGGGGTAGCGCGCCGCGCCGTAGTAGAGGGCCAAATCGACGCGCTCTTCGTTGAAATCCATCGCCCCGGCGCGCACTTTGAATTGGAGATTCAGCCCCGGCCAGGCGGCCTGAAAGCGGGGCAGGCGAGGCGTCAGCCACAGGTGCGCCAGCGTCGGCGCAATGCCGATGTGCAGCGTGCCGCGCAGGTCCTGTTCGCGGATATCTTCAATTTCGTCGACGATGGCGCGCAGCGAGTGGCTCAGCGTGGCAAGCAGCCGCTTTCCCTCTTCCGTCAGCGCTAGTCTTCGAGTCATGCGGATAAACAGCCTAAAGCCAATCTGCATTTCCAGCCGGTGGATGCGGTGGCTGATGGCCCCCTGCGTCAGATTTAGCTCCTTTGCCGCCAGAGTAAAGCTCAGGTGCCGCGCCGTCACCTCAAAGGTTTGCAAAAGCGCCAGGACGCTCTGTTGTTCCAGCATGTTTTTCCCCTTCGTTATGCATTAATCAGGTTAATGCATAAGCCGATTTTTTTCGTTTGTTCGCGCATTTCATCGCCTTTTTAATAGTTATATATCAATTCATGAGGGGGGAACCATGTCGAAGCTTAAAATAGTCGTCATCGGCGGTGGCTCCAGCTATACGCCGGAGCTGATTGAAGGGTTGCTTAAGCGTCACGGCGAGCTGCCGGTAGGGGCGCTGTGGCTGGTGGACATCGAAGAAGGGCGCGAGAAGCTGGAGATTATCACGGGCCTGGCACGGCGGATGATCGCCAAAGCGGGGCTGTCGATTGAGGTGGTAGCCACGCTTGACCGACGGGCGGCGCTAGAGGGGGCGGACTTCGTCTGCTCCCAGTTCCGCGCAGGCTGCCTGGAAGCGCGCATCAGCGACGAGCGCATCTCACTGAAGTACGGCCTGATTGGCCAGGAAACCAACGGCCTCGGCGGCTTTGCCAACGCCTGTCGAACCATCCCGATCGCGCTGGAGATTGCCCACGAGATGGAGCAACTCTGCCCGGACGCATGGCTGCTTAACTTCACCAACCCGTCGGGCATGGTGACGGAGGCGATTTTACGCCACAGCGGTGTCAAAACCGTTGGCCTGTGCAACGTGCCGGTCATTATGCAAAAGGGCGTGGCGCAGCTGCTGGAATGTGAAAACGAGAGCGATTTCATTATGCAGGTCGCCGGGCTAAACCACTTTATCTTTGCCCGTCAGATCCTGCACAGGGGCAAAGAGCGCCTTAACGACGTTATCGCCCACATCAGCGCCGGGCGCGATCCGCTGGTGCCAAGAAACATCCCGCCGTTCAGCTGGCCGAAGCACCTGCTGCAAGGGTTGGGCATGATCCCCTGCGCCTACCTGCGCTACTACTACATGAAGGGGGATATTCTTAAACAGGAACAGGCGGAAGCGGGCGGCGAGGGCACGCGCGGCGAAGTGGTGAAACAGCTGGAAAAAGAACTGTTCGACCTCTATCGCGACCCAAGCCTTGCGGTTAAGCCGAAGGCGCTGGAAGGGCGCGGTGGGCAATACTACTCCGAAGCGGCCTGTGAGCTGATGAACGCTATCTACAACGACAAGCGCACCATTATGCACGTCAACACGCGTAATAACGGCGCTATCAACGGCCTGCCGGACGACTGTGCGGTGGAGGTCAGCTCGCTGATTACCCGTTCCGGCCCGCTGCCGCTGAACGTCGCGCCATTCCCTGAGGACACGCTGCGGCTTCTCCAACTGATGAAGTCGTTTGAGCAGCTGACTATCGAGGCGGCCGTTACCGGCGACCGGCACACCGCGTGGCGCGCGCTGGTGCTCAATCCGCTGATTACCAGCGGCGAGGCGCTTGAGCAGGCGCTGGACGAGGTGATTGAACACAATCGGCCGCTGATGCCGGCGTTTCATCGGCGTCGGGGATAGGCTACGGTCGCGTAAAACCCTGAGCTGAACGCCTTCGCTCAGGGTCTTTGCGCTACGGCGGCGTCAATCCTGTCGGCAATTTCCCTAATTTGATAAACCGGTATCCCGTTTTTTGCCAGCTCCACCATGGCGTTGAGATAGGGCACCATCGTAGCGAACATGATCTTATAGCCTTCGCAGAAGTAGGAAATTGGGTTGTCCGTTCCCTTGTTGATCCGGTGCTTTGGGCAGCCGCCGTGACAGATGGGCCTATAGCTGCACTGCTGGCATTCCAAAGAGAGCTTCTTTTTCTGGGCGGAGAGCGTCACGCTGCTCATGGTCTTGAGGCTGTCGCGGTGTATATTCCCGGTTTTATAGTCGTCGTAAACGAAGTGATCGCACTCATAAATATCGCCGTTGGACTCGATCACCATGTTGTCTTTGCACGACTCCTGAAAGATACAGCTGGTGTGGCCGTTGCCGAGAAAGCGGCTGACGAAGGTTTCAAACTGGCGGACGAACACGTCGCCGACGTCGTTTTTTACCCAATGTTTGAATATTGCAGACATAAAGCGACCGTAAGCCGCCGCCGGAACGGAAAAGGCGATAACGTCGTGCTTTTCTTCCGGTGAGCCGAAGCAGACGTTGGGCTTGGCCGTTTCAAGCAGCTCGATAAACTGCATGTGGCGGCTGCCGATGCTTTTTAGAAACTCGTAGACTTCAAGCGGATGCTGGACGTTATGCGCGTTGACCACCGTCAGCGTATTGAACTCAACGCCGTGCTGCTTAAGCCGTTCGATGGCCGCCATCACCTTATCAAACGTGCCTTTTCCTGCCCGAGTACGGCGATAGCGGTCATGCATTTCCTGCGGACCGTCGATGGAGATGCCGACTAAAAACTGATTATCCTTCAGGAAGCGGCACCACTCGTCGTTAAGCAGCAGCCCGTTGGTCTGAAGCGCGTTGTGGATAGTTTTACCCTTTTTGAAGCGTTCCTGATAGCTCAGCGCTCGACGAAAAAAGTCGATGCCCGCCATGGTCGGCTCGCCGCCCTGCCAGGTGAAGTAGACGTCGTTACCCGGCGAGGCCTCAATATAGCGGCTGATAAAAGCGCTCAGCGTTTCGTCGTTCATCCAGCCTTCGTGCTTAAAGACCGTCTCTTTTTCCAGATAGAAGCAGTAGTCGCACTTTATGTTGCACTGGTAGCTGGTAGGTTTAATCGTGAAGTGCATAGCGTTCCTCAAAAAGGCAGGAGGAGTATTCCCCCTGCCGAACAGTCAACTACTTGGCGGCGTCGAGCGATGCCTTAATATGGTCAAACTTCGCCTGATTGACTTTACTCAGAGGCCTTTGGCTCCCGTCAATGAAGTCTTTAACGACGCCTTTCATCTCTTTGACGACGTCAGGCTTTTGGTCCGCCAGGTTGTTGGCCTGCTGAAGATCCGTCAGCTTATACAGCCCCAGCTTATTGCCCTCGTAAGTGTAGACCAGCGAGTACTCGTTGCTGCGAACGGTATAGGAGAACTCGCTCAGGTCTTCGGTGTTGGGGTTGTGAGGATATTCGTCGGACTGCTTGCGTACGTACTTGTGATAGTTGTCCCAGAACGGGATGTTCTCTTCATCGAACCAGTGCGAGTAGGAGGTGACCCACGTCAGGTACTGGTGCGGATTACCCGCTTTTTTCTCCTTGGTCAGATAGGGCAGTAGGGATACGCCGTCGAGGTTTTTAGGCGCGTCGATTTTGGCTGCGTCCAGCACCGTGGGGTAGAAGTCCATGGCGGATACCAGCTTGTCGTAGTTGCCTTTTACCAGCTTGCCTTTCCACCACATAAACATCGGCGTGTGGGTTCCGCCCGGATAGGTTTGGCTCTTGTAACCCTTTTGCGCGCCGTTAAGCGGCAGCGGGCCGTCAATGACCGCACCGTTATCGGAGGTGAACAGAATGATGGTATTGTCGTACTGCCCGTTCTTTTTCAACTGCTCGAGCAGCTTCTTCACGCCCTGATCGACGGAATAAATAGCCGCGTAGAAGTTATCTGCGGTAGGGCTGCCGGTGTTGAACTGCTTTTGATATTGCTCCGGCGCAGGATTATCGTTCGGCAGGTGCGGCGCGTTGTAGGCGAGGTAGAGCATAAAGGGCTCATCGAGCGACTTGGCGCGGTTGACGACGCCGATGGCCTCATCGGTCAGTTGGTCGCTTATGTAGCCTTTGGCCGCTACTCGCTCGCGGTTGTGGAACAGCGACGGAGAGTTGTAGTAAGCCGTGCCCGCCGCGTGGAATCCCATAAAGTAGTCAAAGCCGCGGTTTTGCGGCTGCCACTCTTCGGCGGAGTAGGTGGTGAAGTTGTCGTGATAGTCGCGGGTCTGCTTGGACTCCGGCACCGGCACGTTGCTGATTTTCGACAGGTGCCACTTACCGATGGCCGCCGTATAGTAGCCGTGGTTTTGGAACAGCTCCGGCAGGAATTTTTCCGTCAGAGGAATGCCGTCCTGCGCATCAGTGTTGGAGTAAACGCCAAACCGCGCCGGGGAACGCCCTGTCATGATTGCCGCTCGGGATGGGCCCGACACGCCGTGAGCCACGTAGCCGTTGGTAAAGCGTACGCCTTCGTCCATCAGTGAGAGCAGGGTAGGCGTTGACTTCTTGGCCGCTTCGATAGCCTTATCGATACCGATCTTGTAAGTATCAACGACCTTGCGGTTTTCCATTGATTTTGTATCGAACGAGCCCTGATCGAAGGGCAGTTGGCCATATCCCAGATCGTCCATCGTCAGAATGATAACGTTGGGCTTCCCTTTGGTGGAATATTCTGTCGGCGTGAAGTCGGAGAAGGCAACGTTGGTTTTAGTCGCTTTCAGATTGACGTCATCGGCGGCGTTAACCGATGCATTCATCATTGTGCCGGCTAATACCATTGATACCGCCGCACTGGCGACGCTGCGTTTAAATGTCATTGTCATAAAGTCTCCTCGTTTTAAAGAGCCTTTTATTTTTCGTTGAAAAAAAAGATTTTTCTGTGAAGAGTCTCAAAAATAAGTTCCAAAAGAAAATATTTACATTGGCAATTGATTTAATTTTAAATGATGGATTTTTTGGCGTCATTGGCAGGAAATTTGAATAAGGATGGACGGTTATTATTGGTTTTGCAGGTGATATATCCCCTTATTTTCTCTTGAGAATTAAATGTAGCGCCCTGCTTAATGCGGGCGGGCTCTCTTCGTCAGCCGATGCGCAAACGCGGCGGAAAAGAAAAACGCCCGATAAGGCCGAGAATAATCGCTCTGTATGACTAACTGCATGAAAATAATGAGATACCGCTAGCAGAACCGTCGAACTCAAGGGCGTATAGTTTTGCCCACGCGTTTTTTCACAAGGCAGGAAAGAGTAAATGTTTAAAAAGGGTTTATTCGCACTGGCTCTGGCCTTCAGCGCTTCGGCCTTTGCCGCCGAGCACTGGATTGACGTGCGCATTCCAGAGCAGTATCAAAGAGAGCATATTCAGGGCGCGGTCAACATCCCGCTGCAGGAGCTGACGGAGAAAATCGCCGCTCAGGTGCCGGATAAGAGCGACACCGTCCATCTCTACTGTAACTCCGGCCGCCAGTCCGGCCTGGCGAAAGAGGCTCTGCTGGACATGGGCTACACCCAGGTGTTTAACGACGGCGGTATTAGCCGGATAGATAAGCCTAAGGTTAAGGGCGAGTGATCGGCCCGGTTAGTTTTCTGACCGCAGCTGCCAAATCTGTTTAAGCGACTCGGCGCTATCAACGCTGTCGCAGCTGGCCGGGAAGGGCTTTTTCTCCCGCGCCAGCGCCGTTATTTTATCTTCCTGGCAGAGCTCGGCCTGCCCCTTGGCATAGCCTTCCAGATAGGCGATGCGGTTGATCTCCGCTTCCCCGTACCATTCCGACAGCGATGCGTTGTCCTTTACTCCGTTGCCTTCTGCGGCCTCTTTATAGCCGACGTCAAACCAGGTGGAGGAGCGCTCAGTCGTTTCTGCCGCGTCGGCGGGGACGCTTTCGCTGGCGGCCGCTCCGCAGCCGGTCAGAAGCCCGACCAACAGCAGCATGGTGATATTTTTCACGTTGTTATTCATTTCCGTTATGCAATGCCCAGTTGTTCTTTCAGCGGTTTCAGATAGCGGCGGCTGACGGGGATGCGTTTGCCTGAGCGGGTTACCGCCTCCGCGCTGCCGTTATCCAACAGCTGGATTTCGCCGATGTGGTCCAGATTTAACAGGTACTGCCGGTGGCAGCGGGTAAACGGCGTTTTTTCTTCTAAAATTTTCAGCGTAAGCTGAGTATATCCGCTTTGCTCTGTACCGATGACGCGAACGCCGCTCAGCTCGCTGCTTAGGTATTCGACGTCGTCCAGCCTCAGGAGAAAAATGCGGTTGTGGCCGTAGCAGGGAATGTGCTTCAGCGCGTTGTCCGCAATCAGGTGGACGTTTCTATTGACGGACCTGGCCCCTCTCAGACGTTCGATGGTCTTGAGCAGGCGCTGGCCGTCGACCGGCTTTAGCAGGTAGTCAAAGGCGTGCTGTTCAAACGCCTTTACCGCGTATTCGTCATAGGCGGTGGTGAATACGATGTGCGGCATGGTGGCCGGATCGAGCATGGCTGTCATTTCGAGCCCGCTTATTCTGGGCATCTGTATATCGAGAAAAACCACGTCAGGCTGCAGGCGATGAATGGCCGCAATGGCTTCCAGCGCGTTGCTGCATTCGCCGACGACGGTCAGGTTTTCAACATCGGCAAGCAGTTCGGCCAGCTCTTCCCGAGCCGGCTGCTCGTCGTCAACAATCATTGCTCTAAGCATGTTCCCTCCACAGATTTCGGTCAGTTTATCATGTAGGTAAATCTCCTTAAATGGAAAGATATATTTACGGTTATTTTTATTTCTATTGCTGTTATTACTGGATATAAAAATAACAGTAAAATTATCTTTACAAATTTGGATTCTAAAGTTTACACTCAGCTCAGCGTCGTTAAAAACGACCCTCGACTCTTCATCTTAAGGCGTTTTAACCCATCAGGGGATGGGCCTAAGGAACAACTATGATCATGCAGAAAGACCAGCTTAATAACGTAAACATCAGCGCAGAACAGGTTTTGATTACGCCCGAAGAGCTGAAGCAGAAATATCCCCTGAGTCGGGAGGATGAGGCCTCTATTTCGGCCGCCCGTCAGACTATCGCCGACATTCTCCACGGGCGCGACCGTCGCCTGCTGGTAGTCTGCGGCCCCTGCTCGATTCACGATCCCCAGGCCGCTATCGAGTACGCCCACCTCCTGAAAAAGCTAGCGGACGAAACCAAAGATCGCCTGTTTATCGTGATGCGCGTTTACTTTGAAAAGCCGAGAACTACCGTTGGCTGGAAGGGGCTGATTAACGACCCTCACATGGACGGATCGTTCGACGTTGAGCACGGTCTGCATGTGGCGCGTAAGCTGCTGCTTGAGCTGGTGGCGATGGGGCTGCCGCTGGCGACCGAAGCGTTGGACCCGAACAGCCCGCAGTACCTTGGCGACCTGTTCAGCTGGTCGGCCATCGGCGCGCGCACTACCGAATCGCAAACCCACCGCGAAATGGCATCGGGCCTGTCGATGCCGGTCGGATTTAAAAACGGCACCGACGGCAGTCTGGCGACGGCGATCAATGCCATGAAGGCCGCTGCTATGCCGCACCGCTTTGTCGGCATCAACCAGGAAGGGCAGGTTTGCCTGTTGCAAACCCAAGGCAACGCCAACGGCCACGTCATTTTGCGCGGCGGCAAAACGCCGAACTACGATCCTCAGAGCGTGAAGGACTGCGAAGAGCAAATGAAGAAAGCGGGGCTTAATCCGGCTCTGATGATCGACTGTAGCCACGGCAACTCCAATAAGGATTTTCGCCGTCAGTCCGAGGTCGTCTTCTCCCTGTTGGAACAAATTAAGGCGGGCAATCGTTCCATCATCGGCATGATGTTGGAAAGCAACATTCACGAAGGCAACCAGTCTTCCGAACAGCCAAGAGCCGACATGCGCTACGGCGTTTCCGTAACGGACGCCTGCATCAACTGGGAAACCACCGAACGCCTGCTGCAAAAGGTGCACGCCGAACTGGGCGAAGCGGTGCTTGTGTGTCAGTGATTTTTATCTGATGATTATCGTTTATCTGGCTGATGATAAATTATTCAATCGGCTTTGGAGTATGTTCCGTCCGAAAACACGGCCTGCTTATATCACCATCGTGCTCGGCCGGAAGGGCGCTTGTATTAGGCTTGGGTGTGCGGCGGGCATAGCCTTCCTAGGGGCCGTTATGAAGCCCTTCGGGCTTCACCCTAAAGGGCCAGCGCAAGCGCTGTTCAAACCGGCTTTGCCGGTTTGTCGTTGGCTTACGCCAAGTCGACCCCAACGGAAGACTCTCCCGCCGATTGATGCCGCAAATTATCCAGAATTTACGTTTAGGGTTTGTTAGCAGCCGAATGCCGCCGAAAGGCGGCATGTTTGTATACTCGAGAAAATAAAGGGTATAAGCATTAATTTGGGGAGAGAACAACAACATGGTGGCGGAACTGACGGCGCTGCGCGAGCGCATTGACGAAGTGGACAAAGGGCTATTGAAGCTGCTGGCCCAAAGGCTTGCGCTGGTAGCCGAAGTAGGAGAAGTGAAAAGCCAGCACGGGCTGCCGATTTACGCGCCCGATCGGGAAAGCAGCATGCTGGCTTCTCGCCGCAAAGAGGCGGAAGCTATGGGCGTGCCGCCGGATTTGATTGAAGACGTTCTGCGCCGCGTGATGCGTGAGTCCTACACGAGCGAAAACGATAAAGGATTTAAAACCCTGAAGCCGGACATGGGACCGATTGTTATCGTCGGCGGTCGCGGCAAGATGGGGCAGCTGTTTGGTCGACTGTTTACGCTTTCAGGCTATCAGGTTCGCGTTCTGGAGCAGGAAGACTGGCCGAACGCTGACGAGATACTGAAAGACGCCGGTATGGCGATCGTCAGCGTGCCTATTCATCTGACCGAACAGGTCATTCGCCGGCTGCCTAAGCTTTCCGACGACTGCATTCTGGTGGATTTCGCCTCCATCAAGCAAAAGCCGATGGAAACCATGCTGGAGGTTCACGCCGGGCCGGTGCTGGGCCTGCACCCAATGTTCGGGCCGGACGTCAGCAGTCTGGCCAAACAGGTGATCGCCTACTGCGACGGAAGAGCGCCCGAAGCCTACCAGTGGCTGTTGGAACAGCTTCAGGTCTGGGGATCGCGGCTGCATGCCATTACGCCTGCGGAGCACGACCGCAACATGGCCTTTATTCAGGCGCTGCGCCACTTCGCTACCTTTACCTACGGCCTTAACCTGTCGCATGAGAACGCCGAGCTGGAGCAGCTTTTGGCGCTGTCGTCACCCATTTATCGCCTGGAGCTGGCGATGATCGGCCGCCTGTTTGCGCAGGATCCGCAGCTGTATGCGGACATCATTATGTCGTCTGAAGAGAATCTGGCGCTGATTAAGCGCTACTACGCCTGCTTCGGCGAGGCGGTAGAGATTCTGGAGAAAGGGGACAAGGCGGCGTTTATCGACAACTTCAATCAGGTGAAGAATTGGTTCGGCGATCACGCGAATCGCTTCTTGAGCGAAAGCCGTACGCTGCTGCGCCAGGCGAACGACAGTCGGCAGTAAGGGAATTAGAAAAATGGAGAGTAGCCACGCCGTTCGGCGTGGCTTCAAATAGCTCAGGCTACGTCCGGCATGTTCCTGCCGTAGTAGATTTCCTGCATTTCTTTACGCACCAGATTAGTAATGTGCTGGCGCTCGCTCTGGCTTAAGTCTTCCGGCTTGGCGTTGAACAGGTAGTGGTCGAGATCGAACTCTTTGAGCATCATCTTGGTGTGGAAGATGTTCTCCTGATAGACGTTAACGTCCACCATATGAAACTGAGAGGTGATGCTCTCGGCCATAAAGTTCTGAATAGAGTTGATCGGATGGTCGATGTAGTGCTTCACGCCGTTGACGTCGCGGGTAAAGCCGCGCACGCGGTAGTCCAGCGTTACGATGTCGGACTCAAGCTGGTGAATAAGATAGTTGAGCGCCTTAAGCGGAGAAATTACGCCGCAGGTAGACACCTCAATATCCGCTCGGAACGTGCATATCCCGCCCTGAGGGTGGCTTTCCGGGTAGGTATGAACGCAGATATGGCTTTTATCCAGGTGAGCGACCACCGCTTCGGGCAGCGGACCGGGATTTTCTGACTGGTCGACCAGGCTTGGGTCGATCGGTTCCTCGCTGATGAGGATCGTCACGCTGGCGCCCTGAGGATCGTAGTCCTGACGGGCGATGTTGAGGATGTTTGCACCGATGATAGAACAGGTTTCCGTCAGGATTTCGGTCAGACGGTTGGCGTTGTACTGTTCATCGATGTAGGCAATATATTGCTCTCTGTCATAGTCCGTTTGGGTATAACAGATGTCATAGATACAAAAACTCAGGCTTTTGGTTAAGTTATTGAAGCCGTGTAGTTTTATTTTGTGCAATTTGGTTCACCGCCTTAGTTTGTCGATGTAGGAAACGAATGATTATTTATCGTTCAGCGCGTCGTGTAAATATTGCGGTAGCGCAAAGCTGCCCGCGTGTATTGCCGGGTTGTAATAGCGGCAGTGCAGGCCGGAGGCCTTAAAGCGCGCTTCCAGCGTCGCCAAGTCGTGCTGGCGGAGCATCGGATTCTGGCTCGCCCAGGCGAAGGTCATGATGCCGCCGTAGTAGGTTGGGATCGCGGCCTGATAAAAGCTGACGTCGTCGAAGTAGTGCGACAGCTTGCGGTGGCTGTTGACCGCTTCGTCCTGCTGGAGGAAGCAGACGCCGTTTTGCGCAACGAAAATGCCGTTTTCATTCAGGCAGCGCGCGCAGCCCTGATAGAAGTCCGACGTAAACAGACTTTCTCCGGGGCCGATGGGATCGGTACAGTCGGAGATAATCACGTCGAACTTCAGGTCCGTTTGGCTAACGAAGTTAACGCCGTCTTCGATAACCAGATTAAAGCGCGGATCGTCATAGGCGCCGCTGCTGTGGTTGGGCAGGTACTGGCGGCAGAATTCCACCACGCCCGCGTCAATTTCTACCATCGTCACGTGCTCGACGCTCTGATGGCGGCACACTTCGCGCAGCATTCCGCCGTCGCCGCCGCCGATGATAAGAACCCGCTTAGCCTTACCGTGGGCAAAGATCGGCACGTGAGCCATCATTTCATGATAGATAAACTCGTCGCGCTCGGTGGTTTGAACGACGCCGTCGAGCGCCATCACGCGCCCCAGCACGTCGTTTTCAAAAATGATTAAATCCTGATGTTCGGTCTTATTGTGATAAAGGGTTTTATCAATGGAAAAAAACTGACCAAAGCCGCTATGCAGCGTTTCAAACCAGATCTCTTTTTGAGACATGCGCCTTAATCCTCAATGCCGGACAAAAAATTTAGCGCGATATCATAGCGAATTTAGGGCGGGGATGCACGGTAAACGCCGTATTTATGCACACCAGGCTGCAAATATAGGCACAACGAAACGGCAGGGGCCTCAGCGAGCGATAAGGCCGAAAGAGTCTTTGGCAAGGCTGCGGCACTTAATCTTTTCATCAATGGGAATTCGTTTTAAATCTCGGTAGCTGGCGCTGCCGAGCTCTTCCATATTGAGCTGGTTGTAGTTGCTCAAGTCCCAGTGGTTTTGTTGAGCAAAATAGATAAGCGCGCGCTTGATTTCAGGAATAGGCAAATCACCGTAGCCGCACTCTTGCTTAAGGTATAAGAATACGGCGGTCAGGTCGGCGAGGTCTTCGGCCTCGGGCTCCGTTAAAGCCTGGCTCTCGAAAGAGAGCCCCGACAGGGACAGCAGTAAAAGGGGTAATCGAAAGAAGGATTTGCGCGTCATATCACTGATATTCGTTACGGATTCCTAACGACGTTATCACACCGCATGACGATGACAAATCTTTTTATTCTTTCGGCCTGCGCGGGAATAAAACGGAAAAGGATAACGATACCGCTCTCAGGCGCGATAGCGGTAGTCGGAAGGGGTCTTGTCATACATTTTTTTAAACGCTCGGGTAAAGCTTTGCTGAGAGTCGAACTGATACTTATAGGCGATGTCCGCAATGGTTTTGCGGCTTTGCTTAAGCTCGGACGCCGCATTTTGCAGGCGCTTTTTGCGAATGTAGGTCGCTAGCGAATCGCCGGTGGTGTTCTTAAACAGCCGCTGTAGGTGCCACTGAGAGTAACCGGCCTTCGTGGCGACGCGCTTGACGTTAAGCGGCTCCTCTAAATGGTTCTCTATCCAACTGACCAAGTCATGAATAATGGTTGTTTGCAGCATTGCGTTATTTCCTTCAGCTATGGTTCCGAGCTCGGGTTCTTCAGGCTCGTCTTTTGCATTTCTTGACTAAATGCGTCTTATTCATTTCATATTCGTACTGTACGGTACAGTATTTTATTGAGGGGAAAGCGTCAAATAAAACAGCACTAAAGGTCAAAAATGGGGGAACCCGCAGGAGAGCTGGAATGTGTGGACATGTAATCAAATTAATTTATAAATGTTAAAAAATTTTAGCATTAAAAGTTAATACAGCGTCAGTTTTTGGATCTAGGATTCATGCATGGTTTGAATTAAATTGATTTAGATTTTTTTATTATATTTATTTAATTCAAATTATTAGGTTTTTATCCATTAATATGTTGGATAATTTTGAATATCATATTCAGAAATTTTGAATTAAATGTCTGGATGAAAATTACGAGGCAATTTTATGAAAAAGTCAGCTGCACTTATCGCTTTGCTATTCTCACTTGGCGCCGGTTCCGCTATGGCGGCGACTCAGGTTAGCAGCCAACAGGCACAGCAGTTACAAAGCATGGGCTCTATTTCCGGTTCGGTTCAGGTTGTTGACATGGACCAAGCGGTGAGCGCCATTGCGAAAAAGGCGGAAAGCATGAATGCAGGGCACTATCGCGTTATCGCGGTGGATTCACGGGATAACTCGAATAACTGGCGTATTTCTGCTGAGCTCTACCGCTAACCGGTTGTAGTGGCTGCCGAAGCGGGTATGAATAGTTTGGGGCCGGACGGAATTTTATTTGCCTTCTGTCCGGCGTATGATGACTGAACGTAGAATTTGAAAGGGCGTTCATCATGAAATTAGTATCGGCTTCGGTGATGTTTCTGACGCTTATTATCAGCAGCTATGCAAGCGCCATTACGGAGATCCCCCGCCGCGACGTGGCTGAAAAAATGGGGCTGCAGAGCATGGGGGTGATTAGCCTTACGGTAGACGTTTCAACCCAGGATCAGGCCGTTGAGGCGATTGCTAAAAAGGCTGAAAAAGAAGGGGCTGACTACTATCGCGTCATTGGCGCACGCGACTATGACACTTCCCCTTACTGGCGGGTTTCCGCCGAGATTTACCGCGCAGGCGGAACGGATACCGCGCCGGCTAAAAAGTAGCGCACCCTATTTTCCCTCGATTGAACCAAACGGCGGCCTCGTCCTGTAGGCTGCCGTTTTTCTATTTTGATAAGCAAACGTTAACGTATTTTACATATGCCACATCCATCAAAAAGATGCCTTCTGATAACAATAAATAATTCATTGTTTTTAATTTATAAATTTACCGTGGTGGCCAAAAGGCCAGTTGCGTGAATACGTATCAAAATGTAATAAAAAATACATATATCTCTTTGGGAGAGGTCGGAGGAGTTTGTCGTTGGCTTTGTTGTTTGCAGGTTTTTTTGCCCTGCGAGTTGAAACATTTTCAGGTAAGGGGCGCTCTTGAGAGCGCGGTTAGGGGAATATTCGGAACTCTATGATGAAAATAAAAAATGACGTCCAGGATGGAAAACGCGCCGCTTTGACCGATGAACCACAAAGAATGACTCGGGTGCGGGCCCGTACGATGGACAAGTTGATGACGACGGCAATGAACGTGCTCGAGAACGGCAAAATACCCTCCATTACAGAGCTGGCATGCGAAGCCGGCGTATCCCGGGCAACGGCCTACCGCTATTTCCCAACTCAGAGTGCGCTGATATCCGCTATTGTCAGCGACGTTTTAGCCCCGATGAAAGCCTGGAAGCCAAAAGAGAAGTCCGTGGCCGAGCGTCTGGAATCCCTGCTGGCTTTCGCCTATCCCCAGTTGGAAAGGCACGAAGGCGCCCTGAGAGCCGCGCTGCGCATCTCTCTTGAGCAGTGGGCCGCCCAGCGCTCAGGGGAAGGCGAGGCCGACATGGGGCCGCCGCTGATAAGAGGAAACCGTAAGCAGCTGGTGGAATTGGTCGCTCAGCCGATGAAAGAAAAGATGCCCAAGGCCGAATGGGACAGAATGAAGTATGCCTTTTCCCTGATTTATGGTTCAGAAGTTTTTCTTGTCCTCAAGGATATCTGGGGGCTGGAGAGCAACCAGGTTCTCGACGTCATACAGTGGATGGGCAAGGCTATCGTGCGCCAGTCCGAAGAAGAGGCCGGGCTGACTCAGCATTAACCAACGTTGATGCCCAGCGTCTCGGCGCCGTATGGCGGCAGCCTGAATCGCAGTGGGTATAGCCGGTCGATGTCCCCTTTTTATCGTCCGGCTTTTTTCTACCTTTAACCGCTTACCTTTCTCCTCGTGGGTTATGTATAACCGATGCTAAGATGTGTTACACTCCTTGGCCTTCCGTTTAATAACGCTCAATTCTAAAGGATCGTTCGATCGGGCTCCCCGATCGTTTTTCGCTATGAAACATATTGTTGAAACCATGATTTCCGAGCAGGAAGTGAAGGCGCGCATTGCTGAACTGGCTGCTGAGATTAACGCACGCTATAGCGATAGCGGTAAAGAGCTGGTGCTGGTTGGGCTGCTTCGCGGTTCGTTTATCTTCATGGCCGACCTGTGTCGAATGATAACGGTTCCCCACGAAGTCGATTTTATGACCGCTTCCAGCTACGGCAACAGCATGGACAGCAACCGCGACGTAAAAATTCTTAAAGATTTGGATGAAGACATTCGCGGTAAAGACGTGCTGATCGTCGAGGACATCATCGATACGGGCTATACCCTGACCAAAGTACGCGAAATTCTGCTGCTGCGAGAGCCTAACTCGCTGGCGCTCTGTACGCTGCTGGACAAGCCGTCTCGCCGTGAAGTACCGGTACCGATCGACTATATTGGCTTTTCTATCGCCGATGAGTTTGTAGTGGGATACGGTATTGACTATGCGCAGCGCTATCGCCATCTGCCCTACGTCGGTAAGGTCGTTCTGCTGGACGAATAAAGTTAAAAAAATAACCCGGGCGGCGTCTGCCGCTCGGGTTTTTACCTGAAGGTGGTTACTTGTCCGCCTTGTCCGTAACGAGCAGGTTGGAAATAGCCTTGCGGTACAGCAGCTCGAGTGATTCGCGGCTTGAGGCGCTGATTTCCAAGTCGCGCAGTTTTCCGTCCTGTACGTCATAAACCCAGCCGTGGATCAGCACCTTTTGCCCGCGCTTCCAGGCCGACTGCACGATGGTTGAGTGGCCCAGGTTATAAACCTGTTCCACCACGTTGATTTCGCTGAGCAGGTTGGCGCGCTTTTCCGGCGGGAATTCGCCGATAAGCGAGCTGTGCTTATACCAAATGTCGCGGATGTGCAGCAGCCAGTTGTTAATCAGACCCAGCTCCGGGTTGTCAATGGCGGCAGTAACGCCGCCGCACTCGTAGTGCCCGCAGATGATGATGTGCTCAATTTCCAGCACCTCAACCGCATACTGCACGACGGAAAGACAGTTTAAATCGGTGTGAATAACCAGGTTAGCGACGTTGCGGTGAACGAACAGCTCGCCAGGCTCAAGCCCGGTCAGGCGTTCAGCCGGTACGCGGCTATCGGAACAACCAATCCATAGAAAACGCGGCTTTTGCGCCAGCGCCAGACGTTCAAAAAATCCGGGATCGTCCTTGCTGATAGTAGCTGACCAAACCTCGTTGTTGTGCATCAGTCGTTCAATGTCTTTCATAAGTGCTATCGCTCATTGTGTTTAACGGCGTTAATATACTCGTCATACTTCAAGTTGTTGGCGCAGAAGCTGACCGTTCGGCAGAGAAGGGCCAAGGCAGCTTCATCAGGAAGACGACCGAGCGTTATTTTATACCTGATTGAATTGTTTCAAAAGTGTTAATTGATTTGTTATGCAGAGCTAGAGCGATTAAGCTGGTCGTATGTGTGGGGAATAACCCACGAATCTGCTCCGTTCCTCATTTTTCAAAATAAGGTAATCCTGTTGGCTATGACGTACGCGCTAGAATTATCTAAGTTAACCAAAGTGTATGCCGGCGGCGTTAAGGCGCTTAAAGGCATCGATTTGACCGTCGAAGCCGGCGATTTTTACGCGCTGCTGGGGCCCAACGGCGCGGGGAAATCGACCACTATCGGCATCATCAGTTCTCTTGTCAATAAAACCTCCGGGCAGGTAAAGGTGTTTGGCTACGATACCGATACCTCTTTGGTAAACGCCAAGCGGCAGCTGGGGCTGGTGCCTCAAGAGTTTAACTTTAACCCTTTTGAAACCGTACTGCAGATAGTCGTCACGCAGGCCGGATACTACGGCGTGCCGCGCCAGGAGGCGATGGAGCGCGCCAAGATGTATCTTAAGCGCCTGGAGCTTTGGGAAAAGCGCAACGAGCGCGCGATGCGCCTTTCTGGCGGCATGAAGCGCCGGTTGATGATTGCCCGCGCGCTGATGCATCAGCCCAAGCTGCTTATCCTCGATGAGCCGACTGCGGGCGTCGATATCGAGCTGCGCCGCTCGATGTGGCTATTTTTGAAAGAGCTTAATCAGCAGGGCATTACTATTATCTTGACCACGCACTACCTGGAAGAGGCGGAGATGCTGTGCCGCAACATTGGCATCATTCGTCAGGGAGAGCTGGTGGAAAACACCTCCATGCGCGAGCTGCTGTCCAAACTGCAGTCGGAAACCTTTATTCTCGACCTGGCGCCCAAGAGCCCGATCCCGCAGTTGGAAGGGTACGTCAGCCGCCTGGTGGATACCGCCACGCTTGAAGTCGACGTGGAGAGGGAGCAGGGGCTTAACGGCGTCTTCGCCCAGCTTAGCGCACAGGGCGTGCCGGTCTTGAGTATGAGAAACAAGGCGAACCGTTTGGAAGAGCTGTTTGTTCATCTGGTTAACGACTATAAGGAAGGCGAGCAATGATTCGTTTGTACTGGATTGCGCTAAAAAGCATCTGGATTAAGGAAGTCACCCGCTTCGCCCGGATTTGGATCCAGACGCTGGTGCCTCCCGTCATTACCATGACGCTCTACTTCATTATTTTCGGCAACCTTATCGGTGGGCGCATCGGCGAAATGCAGGGTTTTGGCTATATGCAGTTTATCGTGCCGGGCCTTATCATGATGTCGGTTATCACCAACTCCTACTCTAACGTGGCGTCTTCGTTCTTTGGCGCCAAGTATCAGCACAGCATTGAAGAGCTGCTGGTAGCGCCGGTGCCAACCCACATTATTATCCTTGGCTTTGTCGGCGGCGGCGTTGCGCGAGGGATCTGCGTCGGCATTCTGGTTACGCTGGTGTCGCTGTTCTTCGTACCGCTGGAAATCCACTCCTGGTGGGTGATTGCCGCGACGTTGCTTTTGACGTCGGTACTGTTTTCACTCGGTGGATTGGTTAACGCGGTGTTTGCCGAAACGTTCGACGACATCAGCATCGTACCCACGTTCGTGCTGACGCCGTTAACCTACTTGGGCGGCGTCTTCTATTCACTGACCCTGCTGCCGCCGGTGTGGCAGATGGTGTCCAAAGTGAACCCGATAGTCTATATGATTAGCGGCTTTCGCTACGGCTTTCTCGGTATTACCGACGTATCGCTTGCGATGACGTTTGGCGTACTGCTGGCCTTTACCGCCGGGTTTTATCTGCTGAGCTGGTGGCTGATTTCCCGTGGAAGAGGGCTGCGTAGCTGACGTTTATTTGTTTGTATTGTTTCGGCGGGTTATCATCCGCCGACCGTTTTTCCTTTCTTTGATTTAAACAGGGACGTTTTAGTGATGAAAAAGATATCTTTTATTTTCGGCGCATTTTTAATGCTGCTGCTGACCGGTTGCGACATGAACAAGCCGGAAATCACCGCCGAGCAGTTTCAAACCGCGATGGAAGCGGAAGGCTTTACGATGGATAACTCCAAGGATTCAAACGGCAAAGACGACGTTATTAAGCGCTATCTGATTGCGGAAAAGGACGGCGTGGCCGTTAATTTCTTGACGTTTTCCAACGAGGCGCAGGCTACTCGTGCCTATAGTCTGATGCAAAAAAAATATGAGGAAGAGAAGTCGGCGTCGAACCTGACCTCTTCAAATAAAGTCAGCATGGGAAATTACAATAAATACTCCCTGAGATATAACGATAACTATGCGCTGATGTCTCAGATTGGCAGTACGCTTATTTATGTCGGCACGCAGGCGGACAAACGGGAATGGATTGCTTCCGTCGTCGAAAAGCTGGGCTACTAGCGTTTTTTGTAACCCGTTCCGTCTTGGATGAAAAGGATGTCATCAATGACAAAGACCGTTTTAATCACCTTCCTGCTGCTGGGCGCAGGGCTTTTCGCCTCTTACGCGGCGCTCTCTGAGCAGCCGCTGGAAGTTCCGTTCGCGGCGCAGGACGCGGTGATATCGGCGCCCGTGAAGCCTAAAACCAACCTGGCGCTGGCCCGCAGCGCCGAAACTCAGATTGGCAAAACCCTCTACTACGACCCCGCCTATGTCTCTTTGCCTTATCCTAACGGCGACGTACCGGAAGACCGCGGCGTGTGTTCTGACGTCGTTATTCGCGCTTTGCGCCTTCAGGGCGCAGATTTACAGCAATTAGTTCATAAGGATATGAAGGCGAATTTTTCGTCCTATCCCGCGCGCTGGGGGCTAAAAAAGCCCGATACAAATATCGATCACCGACGCGTTCCGAATCTTGAAACTTATTTTAATCGGCATAGAATGGGCGAGCCGATTACGTTTAATCCAAAAGATTACCAGCCCGGAGACATTGTTTCCTGGCGTTTAACTAATGGATTACCCCACATCGGTATTGTGACCGACAGCTATACCTCTGACGGACGGCCTTTAGTGGTTCACAATATAGGTTCCGGAGCTCGGGTTGAGGATATTCTCTTTTTATGGACGATAAACGGACACTACCGCTATTTTTCTGAGTAAATAATGACGTTATTTATTGGAAGGACGGCGCGGTCTTATTTCAGGATGTCTCATCTTTGCCTCTATCGTCCGGTTATCTTTATGATTCTAATAAAATCAATACGATAATTTTATGAACTTCAAACATGTTCTCCGTTTGCCGATTGCGCTGTTTCTGTTCGTCGTCGGCTCCACGCTGGTCTGCGCGCAGGATACGCCTTTGCCTGATGCGAAATCCCCTCCGATTCAGGTCAAGCTGATCCGCGACAGCGAGGTTATGGCGCCGGTTGCTGGCGAAGTGATTAAGGTCGGCACGCTGCGCGAAAACGTGGAGCTTATGGCCTATCCGCTTAACGATGACTACTATGAATTTACCTTCGGCAACGGCAACGGGCTTATTGATAAAGACGATCTGAAGCCGGTGCAAAAATCGAAAAAGGCGATGGGGCTTGAACTGGCGGATCTGCAAAAGCTTAATCAGAACCTGATAACCACCCGTACGACCTCGCTCTACAACCATCCTACTGCGAAGAGCCGCGTCTTCGGCGAGCTGAACGAGAACCTGCGTTATCCTATTTTGGGGCGGCTTAAAGGCGATGACGGGGTCCTGTGGTATGAAATCAACGTCGGTGACGACGTAAAGTACGTGCGTGCCGACGACTGCGAGCTGGACAACGGCATTCCCGTCCTGACCTATCACCACGTGCTTCGGGACGAAGAGAACAAGCTTTTCCGCAATACGTCCACCACTACGTCGGATACCGCGCTCGACGCCCAGATGGGCTACCTGAAAAGCGCTGGCTATAAAACCCTATCTATGGCTCAGCTTGAAGGCTATTTGAACAACAGCGTTAACCTCCCGGCGAAGGCGGTCGTACTGACGTTTGACGACGGCCTGAAGTCGGTTTATCGCTACGCCTACCCAATACTGAAAAAGTACGACCAGCATGCGGTTGCGTTTATCATTTCTTCTCGCGTTAAGCACAATCCTCAGGCGTGGGACGCCAGTTCGCTGCAGTTTATGAGCATCAGCGAACTGAAGCAGATTCAGGACGTGTTCGAGATCCAGTCGCACACCCACTTTTTGCACCGCTATTCTGACGACCGGCGCCCGGTTCTGCTAAGCCGCACCGAGCACAATATTCAGCTGGACTTCGAACGCTCTGCCCGCGCGCTGCGGCAGTTTAATCCTAAGGTGCTTTACGTTTCCTATCCGTTTGGCGGCTATAACGACAAGGCGATTGAAGCGGCCAGGCTGGCGGGGTATCGTCTGGCGGTTACGACGGTGAGAGGAAAAGTGAAGCCGGGCGATAACCCGTTTACGCTCAAGCGGCTTTATATCTTACGCACTGACTCTATCGACACCATGGCCGAGCGCATTGCCAACAACCGTTCAGACGTCAAGCCGATGGAGGTAAAGCAGTAAGCTCAATAGCCTAGGGCGAAAACCAGAGAGAGACTCCCTCATTGCTCAGCTGTGCCAGACGTTGGCGCAGCGGCGTTCCATCGGGGAATATGAGGTCGGGAGCGATGTCGGCCAGCGGGTAAAGCATAAAGGCCCGATTGTGCATATCGTAGTGGGGGACCGTCAGGCGAGGCGTATTGATGATGCGATCGCCAAACAGCAGGATGTCGAGATCCAGCGTGCGGGGGCCCCAGCGCTCTTCTTTTCTGACCCGTCCCTGCTGGAGCTCAATCTTTTGAGTGGCATCCAGCAGCGCTTCAGGCTCCAGCGTGGTTTCCAGCTCGACCACCGCATTAAGGTAGTCGGGCTGATCTTTAGGCCCCAGCGGCGCAGTGCGGAAATAGCGCGAACAGCTGACCAGCCGCGTTTGTTCAATGCGTTTGATAGCCTCCAGCGCCGCTTCAACCTGCTTTAGCGGCTGCTCCAGATTGCTTCCCAGCGCGATAAATACCCGCGTACGGTTATGGGCCACAGCCTAAGCCTTAGTCCTGAGCCTTCGGCGTCCGCTTGCGCGGACGGCGGGGACGGCGGGGCCTGTCGGGCTCGTCGCCCAGAGAGTTAAGCATGGTTTTTTGCCGCTGGGTGTCCGCTTCCTGAAACTCTTCCCACCAGTGGCCAAGCTTCTCCAGTTCGCCTCGCTCAATTTCGCCGCGCAGCAGCAGCAGATCGAACGCCGCCCGGAATTTGGGGTGCTCCATCAGCTTATAGGCCTTTTTACCCTGGCGGCGCGGCAGGCGGATTTGTAGCTGCCAAATGTCGCGAACCAGCGAAGTGATGCGCTTAGGGATAGCCAGCGTGCGGCACTGTTCGTCCAGCGTATCATTCATTGCCAGCGCGAAGGCGTCGTAGTAGGTCAAGCCGCTTTCCTGAGCCAGCTTGTGGGCAAGCTCGACCAGCGGATACCACAGCATGGCGGCAAACAGGAAGGCCGGATTAACGCGCTTTCCGCTTTGCAGGCGACGGTCGGTGTTCTGCAATACTTTCACCAGCAGCTTTTCCATATTGCTGTCGCCGCCGGGCGTGAAGTTACGAGCGATAACCGGGAACAGCGGGCCAAACAGCCGGTGTTCGCGCATCAGCAGATAAGTATCGTAACCCTGGCCGGACTGTAAAAGCTTGAGCGCCTCCTCAAACAGCCGTGCGGGAGGAATGTCGTTCAGCAATTCCGCCAGTCGTGGAATGGGCTCGGCGGTCGTCGGGTCTATTTTCATACCTAGCTTGGCGGCAAAACGCACCGCCCGCAGCATTCTGACCGGATCTTCGCGATAGCGAACTTCCGGTTCGCCGATAAGCCTGATGATGCCCTGCTGGAGGTCGCTTAAGCCGCCGGTAAAGTCGCGCAGCGTGAAGTCGCTGGCGCTGTAGTAAAGGCTATTGATAGTAAAGTCGCGGCGATAGGCATCTTCGGTAATTGAACCGTACACGTTGTCGCGCAGCAGCATGCCGCTGTTGGCCTGCTGAGAGGCATTTTTATCGTCGCTGTCGTCGTGGGTGCCGCGGAAGGTGGCGACTTCGATGATTTCCGGCCCGAACATGATGTGGGCAAGGCGGAAACGGCGACCAATCAGGCGGCAGTTGCGAAACAGCTTGCGCACCTGCTCCGGCGTGGCGCTGGTGGTGATATCGAAATCTTTCGGCTTTTTGTTTAACAGCAGATCGCGGACGCCGCCGCCGACCAGATAGGCTTCATAACCGGCCTTATTCAGCCGATAGAGCACTTTCAGCGCGTTGTCGCTGATGTCTTGGCGGGAAATGTTGTGCTGCGCGCGAGGAACGATAAGAACGTCGTCTTGGGCATTGTCGTCTTGCAGTTCGCCTGATCCAGGCTCTCGAGTGAATACCTTGCGGCAAAAATCAGCTACGCGGGTAAAAATAGGACACCTCGGTTGTTGTCTTTCTGTAAACCAATGAGCCCGAAAGCGCGCTTGCGCCATAACGGCCAAGCGGTCGGGCTCTGAAAATTCGTTAATTCCGCCCTTAGGCGGACGACATCATCCACTGTGGATGAAAAAATCGGCGGCCTATGATAGCTCACGCGAAGGCGTTTGAGAACGAAAACCGTATTAGGGCCGCTTTCCTCAATTACTGGTAGCGCCTGTACTGTGCGAAGGGCAGGGGATCGACGACGGCGTCCAGTGGCCGATCGCCCACGCCAGAAGTTCGTCGGTCGATGCGTCGGCCCAGCCGTCGGGCAGCGTTTGCCCAAGAAACGTGAGCGCCTTGCCAAGCGTCGGCACGGGATTTCCTTCCGGCAGCGCCGGCGCGTGATTCTGCTTGGACAGTTTGTCGCCCGCCTCGTTGAGCGCCAGCGGCAGGTGCAGGTAGTCCGGTTCCCGCCAGCCAAGCTGGCGATAGAGCGCAATCTGCCTGACGGTGGGAAGGATGAGATCGGCGCCGCGTACGATTTCCGTCACGCCCTGAAAGTGGTCGTCCACCACGACGGCAAGGTTATAGGCGAACAGGCCGTCTTTGCGGTGAATGATAAAGTCTTCTTTGGCAAATTCAGGCGGCACGTTGATATCGCCGCAGAGTTGGTCGTGAAAGCCTAAAACGGGCTTAGCTAATCTAAGTCTGAGGGCAGCTCCGCCTGCGGGAAGGTTCAGGTCTCTGCAGTGGCCGTCGTAAACGCCGTCAAGCAGCTGGATTCGAGCGCGGGTGCAGTTGCAGTAGTAGCAGAGATTTTGTTGATAGAGGGAGTCAAGCACCTGTCGATAGGCGTCGGCGCGCTGAGACTGATAGAGAACGTCGCCGTCCCAGTGAAGCCCGTAGCGCGCAAGCGCGTTCAGTATTCTGGACGCGGCGCCGGCAACCTCACGCGGAGGATCGATATCCTCAATGCGGACCAGCCAGCGTCCGCGGCGGGCTTTGGCCTGCAAGAAGCTGCCCAGCGCGGCGATGAGTGAACCAAAGTGCAGGTCCCCGGAAGGAGAGGGGGCAAAGCGCCCCACATAACGAGTCGTCATGAAAACGGAGTATGCGTTAAGAAAGGCGAACCTTTCTCTTTAACGGTATATCAGCGAAGCCGGATGGCGGCGTTAGCCCGCCATCTGCTTTTCACGGATCTCAGCCAGCGTTTTACAGTCGATGCACAGATCGGCCGTAGGACGGGCTTCAAGACGGCGAATGCCGATTTCAACGCCGCATGACTCACAGTAGCCGAACTCGCCTTCAGCGATTTTTTGTAGCGTTTTGTCGATTTTCTTGATCAACTTACGCTCGCGATCGCGGTTACGCAGCTCCAGGCTGAATTCTTCTTCCTGCGTCGCACGGTCAGCAGGATCGGGGAAGTTTGCCGCTTCGTCTTGCATATGGCTAACGGTGCGGTCAACTTCATCCCTGAGCTGCCCACGCCACGCTTCAAGAATCAGCTTGAAGTGTGTAAGCTGGGCTTCGTTCATATATTCCTCTCCCGGCTTCTCTTGATAAGGCTCTAAGCCCGCAATAGCCAGGATACTTAAGGACGAGGTCTTACGCTTTTGCCCTTCTTGCATTTTGCTTCTCCTACAAAATACGCGTTGTCGATTTGACTCTAAGAAAAAATCAGGCCGCTATAAATAACAGATGAGGATGAAGTTAGCAATTTTTCCTCCTCTGAGTATGACAATGCTGTGAGGGAAAGCACTTTCCGCTGTAAACACTGTCGTTTCTTTAAGCAAAACTGTTTCACGCGTTATTTTTTATTCTAAAAATCACTCTTTAAAAGGTAGCGGCGCCTGCAGGATCATCCCCTTTGGGGAGATATCTGCTTTATAACAGACGACTTCGACACCGCATTCCTTAACTCGTTCAAAAAGCTTAGCGTAAGTCGGATCCACGTGCCTTGCGACGTCGACGCACTCAATGCCTGAATGCAGTACGGCAAACAGCAAAACGGCTCGATGACCCCGCTCGGCTTCGGCCTGCAGCTCTCTTAGGTGCTTCTGGCCGCGCGCGGTGACGGCGTCGGGAAAGTAGCCGCATCCGTTTTCCAGCAGCGTGACTGACTTCACTTCAATATAGCAGTCAGGTCTGTTTTCGTGCCCCAGCAGAAAGTCGATGCGGCTGTTCTCTTCCCCGTAGCGCACCTCGCTGCGAAGGGTCTCGTAACCCTTTAGCGGTGCGATGTTGCCCTGTTGCAATGCCTCTTTCACTAGCTCATTGGCCCGTAACGTATTGATACAAATAAAGTGCCCTGCCTGAGTTTGAGTGAGCTCCCACGAGTGCGCATATTTCCGCTTTGGATTCTCGGACGTAGAGTACCAAACCGTGTCGCCGGGCTCCGCGCAGCCGGTCATTGCGCCGGTGTTGGCGCAGTGCAGCGTCAGGGTTTCGCCCTGTGGCGTGACGACGTCGGCTAAAAATCGCTTATAGCGCTTGATAAGCAAAGCGGATTTCAGCGGGGAGGAAAACAGCATGGCAGTCGTTGTCCTTCATAAGTAAAACGCTATGGGGGGAGGATTATTCACTATGTCGGGCGATAGGTAAAACACTAAACGCGTCATTTCGTCGTTTATGTCGGCAGGAATTGAAATCCCCGCGAAGCCTTATCGCTTCGCGGGGGCGCTCACTTCAAGAAGTGACGAACGTCGTCGGCAAAAAGATGAGTATCCAGAATGCCGGCCATATGCCCCTTTTGGCTCTCTATTTCTACTAAAGTGACCTCTTTTTGCATATCGCTTAGCGTCTGCGCCATCTGGCGGTTATAGACCGTCGGCTGAAGCTGATCCTGTCGGCAGGAGACCAGCAGGACCTTAGCCTGAATTTTCTCCAGCGCGTTTTTCAGCGAATCGTGCCCTCGCGCCGCGTCGTGAAGCATCGTTGCCCGGCAGGTGTAATACCAGTGGCTGGCGTCAATAACGGCGCAACTTGCCGCGACGGCGTTGCCCAGCGTGGTCTCGAATCCTAGCGGATGATCTATCGACGCATAGGGTGCGTCCGCGCTGTCGCGCGGGTAGGCCTGCTCATATAATTCGGCGCTAAAGGCGCCGGCGTTCATCATCTGCACCGCCAGGCGTTTACCCTCTTCTGGCTCCCGATCGTCTTCGTAGTCGCCGTTCTGCCATTTGGGATCCAGTGCAATGGCGCGCATGGCGTGCTGGCATACGTTAAACGAGGTCTGAACCGGGTTTTGAGGATTGGTGATGACACCGATTGCCCGCTCCAGCATGGTCGGATAGAGGATAGCCCACTCAATGGCGGCAAAGCCGCCGGCGGATGCGCCCGCTACGGCGTACAGTTTTTCAATACCCAACTGAGTGGTTAAGAATTGGTGCTGAATGCGCACCATGTCCTTGAAGGTGAATTGGGGAAAGCGGCTTCCCCAGCGCTTTCCCGTCGCCGGGTTGACAGATCTTGGGCCGGTCGTTATCACCTTTGGGTTTTTCCACTGTACGTTGCAGAGGTTGTCGATGGCGATAACGAAAAACCGACGGGTGTCGATAGCTTTTCCCGGCCCGATCAGGCCGTCCCAGTATCCTGGCGCTGCGTCCTGCGGCGAGTATTTTCCCGCAGCGTGGCTGGAGGCGCTGAAGTAGTGGGCGATAAGAATAACGTTGGACTTTTCGTCGTCCAGCGTCCCATAGGTTTCATAGCCCAGCGTTATCGGAATGGACTGGCCGCACTCCAGCGTGAAGCTTGCTAACTGAAAGCTTTTCTTTTCTACCTGATTGAGTTCCATTACTTAGCCTCCTGACGCCGTTTTCTGCCGGTTTCAGGCAGAAGAAAAGAGCCGATAAAGAAAGACAAACTCAGCGCGACCGACAGGTATAGTCCGGTCTTAAAGCCATAGGCATCGATGACCAGCCCTACGCCGTAGTACGCTACCGTTTCAAAAATATAGGAAAAGGACCAGAAGAACCCCATCATCAGCGTGAGCCTGGACGGCGTCATTTCCGGCAGCTCCTGCGGAATGGTCAACAGTGCGGTCATCGGCAAAAACATCATAAAGCCTAGGCCCGCAGCGGCGGCTAACGCCACCGGCGCGGACGACGCCGTCACCATGA
The DNA here is from genome assembly GCF_039789245.1 of Leminorella grimontii. Lineage (NCBI taxonomy): Bacteria > Pseudomonadati > Pseudomonadota > Gammaproteobacteria > Enterobacterales > Budviciaceae > Leminorella > Leminorella grimontii. The sequence goes on from NZ_CP146357.1 coordinate 1,031,445, forward strand.
GCAGACCGAAAGCGCTCATTACCAGGCCGGACCAGCGAACGATCGGTAAACGCAGCGGGAATTTTCGTACGGCAAAAATACCGCAGGCCGCGCCGACGACGCCGGCGAAGGCCACCGTGGCGCTCAGGTTTTTCGGGTCGATGGCGCTTATCTTGGAAATCGGCAGGATAGTTAATACCACGATGTAAAGCAGCAGCAGGCCGGAGTAGGTAAAAGGCATAGCATAATTGAACGGGTCTTTGAGCCCGTCGGAAAAGCCGTACTCTTTTTTCGGCGTTGAGGTAGTCGCCGCGTTAGCGGGCTGGTTCAGCGGAAAGTCTTCACCGATAAACAGCCACAGCACTAAAAGCACCGCGCTGCATCCGGCAAAGAAAATCAGCGTTCCCTGCCAGCTGTTTTGCTGCCAGGCGACGACCGGCGCAACCACTATCATGGCTAAAATGCCGCCGATGTTGTACGCCGAGGCGTTGATGCCGTTCATCAAGGGGCGCTGCGACGCTTCAAAATAGCGCACCACAAAGGGGGCGAAGTAGACCACCAGCAGCGCGCCGCCGAACCCCATGACAAAACGCATCAAAACAAACATCCAGTACTGGGTGGCGAACGCCGCCAGCAGGGCGCCCAGCACGATCGCGCTCGACGCGAAGGCCACCGCCCACTTGGGGCGAAGCTTGACCAAAAACCAGGCCGCCATCAGGTTTCCTACGATTTTTGCCAACGTAATCGCATTGGAAATCAGCGTGGCCGATGCGAACGACGTCAGGCCGAAGAAGGCCATTATGCTTCCGGTCAGCGTCGAGCCGGCAATCCAGTTCACGGCAAAAAGGGCGTAGGAGAAGAAAAGTAAAAACTCAACGAGGTAAGCGCGAAGTCCCGGTTTGTTCATTTTTCATGTCCGTCTCAGAAGTTGAAGGAAGTAACAAAAAGGAAAGGGCTCTTGGCATTAATTCTATACTGCGGCGATTTTTATTCTATGAAAGACGGTGGATGAAACTCGTCGTCAGAAGGCGTCGTTTTAGGCTTTTGGGCGGTGACCGATTATCGGGTCGGATGTATCTATATGAGATGCCGCCTGGGTTCTACGCAAATGACGTGTATAATTGCGGGACACTGCGGAGGCACACTTTTTGACTATGTATGGTTTTCAGCAAAACTCTTTTTCGTTATCCATAAACGACGTTCTTGAACCTCTGTTCGAGGAGATGCAGCGTTCGCAGGCCGTATTGTTACAGGCGCCTCCCGGCGCGGGAAAGTCGACCTGGCTGCCCCTAAAGCTTCTTGAGCAGCCGTGGCTTACCGGGAAAATTATTATGCTGGAGCCGCGCAGGCTGGCGGCGCGCAGCGTTGCCCAAAGGCTGGCGGAACAGCTCAATGAGCCGGTGGGAGAGCGGGTCGGCTATCGCATGCGTTCAGAAAGTCAGTGTGGGGCAAACACGCGCCTTGAGGTGGTTACCGAGGGCGTGCTCATTCGCATGCTCCAGCGAGACCCCATGCTGGAAGGCGTTTCTCTCGTTATCCTCGACGAGTTCCACGAGCGCAGCCTGCAGGCGGATTTGGCCCTTAGCCTGCTGTTAGACGTTCAGGGCGGTTTGAACGATGAATTAAAGCTCCTTATCATGTCGGCCACGCTGGATAACCAAAAGCTTCAGCAAACGCTGCCGCAGGCGCCGGTGATTAGCGCCGAAGGGCGCAGCTTCCCCGTCGAGCGCCGCTACCTGCCTTTACCCTCTACCGGGTACTTTGAAGATAACGTCGCCCAAGCCGTTCGACAGATTTTGAACAAGCATCAGGGCTCGCTGCTGCTGTTTTTACCCGGTGTGGCGGAAATCCGACGCGTATACGATGCGCTGAACGGTACGCTTTCGCCCGATATCGACCTGTGTCCTTTATATGGCGCGCTTTCGCTGGCCGAGCAGCAAAAGGCGATAGCGCCGTCGCCCGACGGCAGGCGCAAGGCGGTGCTGGCAACCAACATTGCTGAAACCAGCCTGACGATTGACGGCATCAGTCTGGTGGTGGACAGCGGCCTGGAGCGTACCGCGCGCTTTGACGCCAAAAGCGGGCTGACTCGCCTGGTGACGATGCGCGTCTCCAAAGCCTCGATGACCCAGCGCGCCGGGCGCGCCGGGCGACTGATGCCCGGCCAGTGTTGGCACCTGTTTTCTCAGGAGCAGGCCGAACGGGCGGCGGAACAGGGCGAACCGGAGATTTTGCAGACCGACCTTTCTATGCTCTCGATGGAGCTTCTACAGTGGGGCTGCCGCGATGCCCTGCAACTCACCTGGCTCGATCGCCCGCCGGAGGCGTCGCTGTCCGCTGCGCGCCGCCTGTTGACTCAGCTTGGCGCGTTGGCGCCGGACGGCGGGCTGAGTCCGGCCGGTAGAAAAATGGCCCAGATGGGCTGCGAACCCCGGCTGGCGGCCATGCTGGCCTTTGCCCAGACGCAGGGAGAAGGCTCGCTGGCGACGGCGCTTCTGCTTACGGCAATGATGGAAGAACCCCCGAGAAGCGGAAGCCGCGACGTGGCGCACTGGTTGTCCAAGCCGCTTCCCCAGTGGCAAAAACGCGTTCGACAGCTTCGCTCCAGGCTGTCTGGCCCAGTGGGAAGGCCGGACGCCGACGAAGCGCCGGTGCTTTTGGCCGTAGGGTTTGCCGACCGCATTGCCCAGCAGCGCGGCTCCGACGGCCGCTATCTGCTGGCAAACGGGCTGGGCGCACAGCTGGAGCCGGACGATCCGCTAAGCCGCTCCCCCTGGCTGGTAGCGGCCTCTTTATTACAGGGCGCCAGTAGCCCCGACGCGAGAATTTTGCTTGGTGTCGCTGCCGATCCCGAGCGGCTTGCCCTGCGCCTTCCCCATTTGGTGAGCAGCCAGAGCGCCATTGAATGGGATGAAGAAAAGGGCACGCTGCGCGCCTGGAAGCGCCAACAGATAGGCCGCCTGGTGCTGAAAGCCGCGCCGCTGGCCAAGCCGTCAACGGAGGAGCTGCACGCAGCGCTGCTTAACTGGGTAAGAACGCAGGGCGTTGACGCGTTGGGCTGGGACGACGACGCTCGCCTGCTTCGTTTGCGCATTCTGCGCGCCCGCGAGTGGCTGCCGGATTCCCCTTGGCCGGACGTCAGCGATGAAGGGCTGCTGGCGTCGCTGGAGCGCTGGCTGCTGCCTGCGCTTGAGGGCGTGCGGGATATTAAAGGCTTAAAGCAGGTTTCTTTAGCTAAGGCGCTGGGCCAGCTGTTGGACTGGCGGCAAAAGCAGCGCCTCGACGACGCGCTGCCTGTCGCCTACCGCGTGCCGACCGACAGCCTGATCCCTATTCGCTATAGCGAGGAGGGGCCGCCCGCGCTGGCCGTGCGGCTACAAGAGATGTTTGGTGAAAGGCAAACGCCGACCATTGCCGATGGGCGCGTTTCTTTGGTGGTCGAACTGCTTTCCCCGGCCCATCGGCCGCTGCAAATTACGCAGGATCTGGCCGCCTTTTGGCAGGGCGCCTATCGTGAAGTGCAAAAAGAGATGAAGGGTCGCTACCCGAAGCACGTATGGCCGGACGACCCGGCGAACGCCGCGCCGACTCGCAGAACCAAGCGGTTTTATGAGGGGTGAACGAGCCAAAATGAGATGGCGAACCTTGCTGTGTTCTAGGGTACAATACGCCCCGGTTGCGAGGATGCAGCCGGGATATTTCAAAGGGAATAAACGAACGTTGCTTGGAGTTATTGATGGCGAAAGCAAAAAAATCCCGTAAGAAGCCAGGCTTGATAAGGCGCCTTTTTGGGCTGTCCGTCAAGCTGGGGATTGTAGCGATAGCGCTGCTGGCGTTTTACGGCGTCTATTTGGACTCTCAGATCCGCAGCCGCATCGACGGCAAGGTGTGGGATCTGCCCGCGGCGGTTTATGGCCGGATGGTCAACCTTGAGCCGGGCATGTCCTATAGCCAAAAGGAGATGGTCGATCTGCTCAACGGCATGCAGTATCGCAACGTCACCAAAATTACCCGGCCTGGTGAATATTCCGTGCAGGGCAACACCATTGAACTCCTGCGCAGGCCGTTTGACTTCCCTGACGCGAAAGAGGGGCAAATCCGCGCCCGATTGGAGTTTAATAATCTGGGCCTGGCGCGCATTTTGAATTTGGATACCGGGCGCGAGTTCGGCTTTTTCCGCCTCGATCCTAAGCTGATTACCATGCTTCAGGCGCCGAACGGCGAACAGCGCCTGTTCGTTGCCGGTAAAAACTTCCCGTATCCGATGTCTGACATGCTGATTGCGACCGAAGACCGCAACTTCTATCAGCACGACGGCATCAGCATTTTGTCTATCGGCCGGGCGGTGCTGGCTAACCTTTCCGCCGGGCGCACGGTGCAGGGCGGCAGTACTCTGACGCAGCAGCTGGTAAAGAACCTGTTTTTAACCAACGAACGCTCCCTGTCGCGCAAGCTGCGCGAAGCCTATATGGCCGTTATTCTCGACGCCCGCTATAGCAAAGAGCGCATTCTTGAACTGTATATGAACGAAGTGTTCCTTGGCCAAAGCGGCGCGGATCAAATTCGCGGCTTCCCACTGGCCAGCCTCTACTTCTTTGGCCGACCGGTTAACGAGCTGAGCGTCGATCAGCAGGCGATGCTGGTGGGGATGGTGAAGGGTGCTTCGCTGTACAACCCGTGGAAGAACCCGCAAATCGTGCTGGAGCGCCGCAACCTGGTGCTGAAGCTGGCGCAGCAGCAAAGCGTTATCGATCAGGAGCTGTATAACGTGCTGAGCGTTCGCCCGCTGGGCGTGCAGCCCAGAGGCGGGGTGATCACTCCGCAGCCTGCGTTTATGCAATTGGTGCATCAGGAAATGAACGAAAAGCTGGGCGATAAGGTGAACAACCTGTCCGGCGTGAAGATTTTCACCACGCTCGATCCGGTATCGCAAAACGCGGCGGAAAAGGCGGTTGAGGACGGTATCCCGGCCCTGCGCGCAGCGCGCGGCGTAAACGATCTGGAAGCGGCGATGGTCATCGTTGACCGCTTCAGCGGCGAAGTGCGCGCGGTGGTCGGCGGCTCTCAGCCGCAGTTCGCCGGCTTTAACCGCGCCGTTCAGGCGCGTCGCCCTATCGGCTCTTTGGCTAAGCCGCCGACCTATCTGACCGCCCTGAGCGAGCCGGATAAGTATCGGCTTAACACCTGGCTTGCCGACGAGGCGCTGGCTATTCCTCAGCCCGGCGGTAAAACCTGGCGGCCGCAAAACTACGATCGCCAGTTCCGCGGCCGCGTGCTGCTGGTGGACGCGCTGGCCAACTCGCTGAATATCCCAACGGTTAATTTGGGACTGGAAGTCGGGTTGGATAAGGTCAGCGATATGCTGCAGCGTCTGGGCGTGCCGGAAAGCTCGATTCAGAAAGTGCCGGCCATGCTGCTCGGGTCGACCAGCCTGACGCCAATGGAGGCCGCGCAGATGTATCAAACCATCGGCAGCGGCGGCCAGAGAGCCAAGCTGTCAGTGCTGCGTTCCGCTATCGCTGAGGACGGCACGGTGCTGTATCAAAGCCTGCCGCAGGCGCAGAGGGTGGTTGAACCGCAGGCGGCCTATCTGACGCTGTATGGGATGCAGCAGGTCGTTGAGCGCGGAACCTCGCGTTCGCTGACGGGGAAGTTCGGCAAGTATCATCTGGCGGCTAAAACCGGTACCACCAACGATCTGCGCGACAGCTGGTTTGTCGGCATCGACGGCAAAGAGGTGGCGATCGCCTGGGTGGGGCGCGACAACAATGGCCCCGCCAAGCTGACCGGCGCCAACGGTTCGCTGACGCTCTATCGCCGCTATCTGGAAAACCAGACGCCGCTGGCGCTCAACCTGGTGATGCCGGAGCGCGTTTCTATGATGGGCATTGACGCTGACGGCAGCTTTGTTTGCAGCGGCGGTGCACGTACGCTGCCGGTGTGGACCGACTTCCCGGACGATCTGTGTCGACAGCAGCAGCCTGCGGCTCCTGCCCAGCAGGAAGAGAGCAGCGTGCCGGGCTGGATCAGGGATATGTTCGGCAACTGATGCATGACCGTGCTTTAGGGTAAATAACGGAAGGCCGCTTTGAGAAAATGCGGCCTTTTCTCTAAAACGGATATGTTTGGCGTAGTTTGAAAGGAGATTAAGTACATGGAGTTAACGTTAGAGCGCATGCGACAGGCGTTTGCCGATCTGCCCGAAGGCTATGTGACCTACGAAGAATTTTTTTCCCACCGGCCCATTGTGGACTTTTATCAGCAGAGCATCCAACAGAAGCGACAGGATGACGCCGTAAGGTTTCTGGCCAGCGAGTTTAGCCAGAAGTCCCTGCCGCAGGCGGCGCTGATGGCGTTTCTTTGCGGCAGCCTGGTTGAGAGCGGCGCCTCGCCGGAAACCGCCTTTCTTCCCTCTGCAAACCTGCTGCTAGCTATTCTTCAAGAGCTTGAGCCTTACTGTGCCGAAGCGCCGAGCGAGGTAGAAGAGGGGGAAGAAGACGAAGAGAATATCGCTGCCTCCACGCATTTTAGCGACGTGCAGGCGCTTCTTGCCAACCTGTCGAAAGAGCCCAAAGATCGGTTAGATAAGCTGCATCGCGCCGCTGATATTCTGGTGCTGCCTTTAATGGCGATGCTGATGCGCAGCCCGGAAAACCATCGACGCTTTCTGGAAAATAAGGCGCTGGTCGCCCTGATTCGAGACTGTGCCTATAACAATACCCTTGAGTTTAGCGATCTGCACTATTTAGAGCTGTCGGCACAGTTGACCTACGAGGACATCGTCGTGGTGCTCCCGACCAGCCGAACCGGTCTTTTGGTGAGGATCCACGCCGCCAACAACACCTTTCACGCGCTGACGCTGCTCCAGCCGCTGATGGCGGAGCATGCCGCTGCCCTACGGTTAGGACGCGTGAATCCCGACGTTTTACAACCCGAATCGGTGGAGTATGCGCGCTATAGCTGGCTGTCAGCCGTCGCCTATCAGGGCGGCGAGCTAAAAAACAGCCTGGCGCTGGCGTGGGGCGAGCCCCCTTTATACTCGCACCCGAGGCGCGGTGGGAAAGTGGTGCTTTTTGCCGTTGAAGATGAAGAGAAGAACTACCTGAAAAGAAGCTGGAATAACTTCTGTAGCGTCATCCATGAGGAACAGCGCGCCAGCGCGACGTTTATACGCTATCTGACCGAGGAAGAGGTTTCTCTATATATGGCGGGTTAGACCCGGTTTTCCCGTTTTCTCCTTCCATTTTCTTCCTTGTTTTATTTTGAAATAACCCGCTTTCATTTTGAAATGAAAGCGGGTTTCTTCATATTAAGAAACGTGATGCCAGTCACCGGCGAAAAAACGAATCTGAAAAGGAGAGTCATTAAAAGCGTTTAATATCAAATAGATATAATTTTACCGTTTGAATTTATGCCGCTTGGCACGGCGAATGCAATAAGGAGGGCGTAGCTAACAACAAACTCAAAAAGGAGAAAGTGAATGACTTTTAAAATTCTGCTTCCGCAGGAAATCATGCAGGAAGGAAGAGAATATCTTGAAAGCCGCGGCTATCAGCTGATTGACGGCTCCGGGATGGAAGAAGAGGACATTATCCGCGACATTCCCGACTGCGACGGCATCATCGTTCGTCTTTCCAAAATGTCCGATCGCGTGTTTGAAGCGGCGAAAAAGCTGAAGGTGGTCGCTCGCCACGGCGCCGGCTACGACACCGTCGACCTGGAGTCCGCCAAGCGTCACGGCGTCACCGTGCTCAATGCCCCGGTGGCAAACAGCATGTCGGTGGCTGAACTGGCCATTTTCTACATGCTGCACTGCTCTCGCAACTTCAAGCTGGTCCAGCAAAAAATGCTGGAAGACTACTACTTCGCCAAGCTGCGCACGCCAAAGGTTGAGCTGGACGGTAAAACGCTGGGCATCATCGGCGTCGGCAACATCGGCTCTCGCGTAGCGCTTAAGGCCCTTCACGGCTTTAACATGAAGGTCATCGCCTACGATCCGTACAAGACTCAGGAGCAGGTTCCGGAAGGCGTAGAGCTGACCGACGACTTCGATCGCATCTTTAAAGAGAGCGACTTTGTCTCTCTGCACTGCCCGGCGACTAAAGAAACCTTCGACTTCATCGGCGAGAAGCAGCTTGCCATGATGAAGCCGACCGCTTATCTCATCAACACGGCGCGCGGAAAGATTGTCGATGAAGGCGCGCTGTATCGCGCTCTGAAAGACGGCTTTATCGCCGGCGCTGGCGTAGACGTTCTGAAAGAAGAGCCGTTTAATCCTGAACATCCGCTGTTTAGCCTGAACAATATCGTTATTGCCCCCCACATTGGCGCGGCGACCAAAGAGGCAACGGACAGGGCTTCCCTGCATTCCGCCATCGGCGTTGACGAAGTGCTGTCTGGCAAAAAGCCATCCTGGCCGGTCCCTGGATTCTGAGGAGAATAAAAATGACGATTGGAAATCGAATCTTCACCAAGCGCCCTGAGTTTGATCTCGCACTGCTCGAGGGTTACAAAGCGCTTCCTGCCGCCAACGTAGCGGACAAAATGAACCGCATCGCCGTACTGGGCAACGGTATTCGGCGGATTTCATCGCCCAAGGCGCCGGTAATGGCGGGCTATGCGATTACCGTAAAGGCTCGCGCCGGGGATAACCTAATGCTGCACGCCGCGCTGGACATGGCGGGAGAAAATGACGTGATCGTGGTTTCAAACGAAGGCGATCGTTCGCGTGCGCTGATGGGCGAAATCATGGTGGCCTATGCGCACTACGATAAAAAGATCGCCGGCATCGTGCTGGACGGCCCGATACGGGATATCGACGCGCTGTCACAAATGGACTTCCCCCTTTTCGCCACCGGCTCCAACCCGGCCGGCCCTTTCAAAGAGGGACCGGGCGAGGTGAATACGCCGATTGCCGTCGGCGGCGTGGCCGTTTGTCCGGGCGATCTCATCATCGGTGACGCCGATGGCGTTATCGTTGTTCCTTTAAGCGACGCCGCTGGCCTGCTTGAGGCAGCGACGGAGTATGCGAAGTTTGACTCCTCCAAGGTTGAAGCGGCAAAAAGCGGAAAGGCGAACCGCGCTTGGGTAAATAAGTCGCTTATTGAAAAGGGCGTTGAAGTTATCGACGACGTGTATCGCTAAGCGCACGTTTTCTATAAATTCTCATAAATAATAATCAGCCATGCTAACCGCACGGCGGCGCATGGCTGTCAAAAAAGGGTAACAACGATGTTCTATTTAAAACTCTTACCTATTATTTTATTTCCGGTGCTTTTCTGGGTTATACCTAATCCCGAAGGCGTTTCGGCCCAGACGTGGCACATGGTCGGCATTTATTTGGCGATGCTGTGCGGGCTGGTTTTACGCCCATTTACCGATGCGGTCATTATGCTCATTATTCTTGGCATCGCTTCGGTCTTTATTTCTCCCAACCTGCTTTTCGCCGGATTCGGCAGCCCGATGGTATGGTTTATCATCAGCGCCTTTATCATCTGTAAGGCGTTCGTCATTACCGGACTGGGTAAACGAATCGCCTATTTGTTGCTGAGAAAATACGGAAAAAATACGCTGACGCTCGGCTATCTAATGATGGTAACCGACACCGTTTTGGCGCCGGCGACCGGTTCCAACATGTCTCGCTCCGGCGGCATCACCTATCCTATTTTCCGCAATATCGCCGAAGCGCTGGGCTCCACGCCTGAAGAGGGCAGCCGCAAAATCGGCGCCTACCTGACTATCCTGATGTACGTTGTGTCAATGGGCACCTCGTCGCTGTTTTTGACCGGCATGGCGACTAACTCGATCACCGTGTCGCTTGCTAACGAAATCATGGGGGTAAACCTCGAGTGGATGGTCTGGTTCAAGGCCGCCATCGTTCCCGCCGGCATTATCCTGTTGGCCGCGCCGCTGATTATGTACAAGCTTTATGCGCCCGAACTGAAAAAGATCGACAACGTGGCTGAAATCGCAAATCAGGGGCTATCCGCGCTTGGGCCGGTGAAGCGTGAAGAAAAGCTGCTGATGCTCTTCTTCGTGCTGGGCGTTTTAGGCTGGATGACAGGCTCGCTGACGGGCATTGCCTTTATTCCCGTCGGATTGGCGTTTTTAGGCTGCCTACTGCTGTTTAAAGTGCTGAGCTGGAACGACGTGGTTAGCGAAAAGAGCGCGTGGCAAACCTTCGTATGGTACGGCGCGTTTTACGGCGCGGCGGTAGCGCTTTCCAAGGGCGGTTTCTATGTCTACCTGGTGGAGCTGATTAAAAACTATCTCGATCTTTCCCAACTGAGTGAGCTTAGCGCGCTGGGCGTGCTGGTGTTCATCAGCCTGGCGGTGCGCTACTTCTTTGTTTCCAACAGCGCCTTTGTGGTGTCTTTCTATCCGGTGCTGTTCACGCTGGGAATGACGACGCAAGCACACCCTATGTACGTCGCGCTTTCGCTGGCCTTCTCTGCGGGCTATGGCGCGCTGCTTACCCACTACGGCAACGGCGCGGGCGTATTCACCTTCTCAAGCGGATACGTGCCGCAAAAAACGTTCTGGCTGCTTGGCACCATCATGGTGCTCATCAACGTGTTGGTCTACTTCCTCATCGGCATACCGTACTGGAAGATGATTGGAATTTAACGTTTTAAGGATGCCTTATGAAACTGGATATTTTGATTAAAAACGGCCTGGTTGCCGACGTAGAGAGCGGAACTTTTTCTAACCGCAGTATCGGGGTACGGGCAAACAGGATAGTCAGTCTGGCTGACGGTGATGAAGCAGACGTGGAGACCGTGATTGACGCAAACGGCGCGCTGGTGCTGCCGGGGCTGATTGACTTTCATGCGCACGTTTTTCACGGCGGTGCGCCGATTAGCGTCAATCCAGACGTGGTTTGCCTTCCCAACGGCGTCACCGGCATCGTTGACGCCGGAAGCAGCGGCTGGGCGAACTATCCCTCGTTTTTTAACTCGGTGATTACGCCTTCGACGGTGAAAATCAAGAGCTATCTAAACGTAGTGAACGTGGGGCTCTCCACGCTGGGCGGCGGCCCAACCGGGTATTTGGAAAATACTAACCCTGCCAACTACAACGTGGAAAGAATCAAAGCGACGTTTGAGCGCCATAGCGAAAACCTGCTGGGCCTTAAGCTGCGCTACAGTCAGGACATCGCTAAAAACCGGAATTACAGCGCCGATCCGTTTCTTGCTACGCGGGCGCTGGCCGATGCGCTGAACGTCTCTTTGTGCGTACACGTGACCGATTCGCTGATGAGCGCCGACGAGCTGGTCGGCCACTTCAGGGAAGGGGACGTTTATGCCCACTGCTTCCACGGCACCGGCCATACGATACTGGACGACTCGGGCAAGCTGTATGATTCGGTCAAAGCCGCCAAGGCGCGGGGCGTTATTTTCGACTGTTCCAACGGCGTGGCCCACTTTGACTTTAAGGTTGCCAGAGCGGCGATGGAAGACGGCTTTCTGCCCGACGTGATAAGCACGGACTTAACGACCAGAAACAGCCTGAGAACCAATAAGGTCTACAGCCTGCCGTTCATCATGTCGAAGTACTACAACATGGGAATGCCCCTGATTGACGTTATTCGGGCTGTGACCCAAACGCCGGCCCGATTGATGAAGATGGCCGGAGAAATCGGCACGCTGAAGCCAGGCGCCTTTGCGGATATTTCCATTATGAAGGTTCGTCATGAAAATATCGTTTTTGAAGATACGGTCGGAGAAACCATGAAAGGGGATAAGTATTTCGACAACTGCGCGACCGTGTGCAACGGCCAAATAGTTTATCGGAGATTTAGCTTCTAATTTCTTTATTGTGCCGCAGGTAAAACTGCGGCTTTTTTATGGCTTCCCCGATTCTTTATCCCCGCTCATCACACTTTTACACGCTGCCGACGCAGGCGGGATCGTGGGGATGATACTATCTGGTCGAGTTAAAGTTGATGGATAAACGTTGGACTGGCCATGGGTAAAAATGAAATTGTCATATTCTCGGTTTCTCTGAGGATCACGCAGCGTATTTCTACGCTGCTTGCCGAGAGAAAGCTTCAGATCCCGGTTTATGAGCTCAATTATTTTGACGTTCTTGATAAAGCGAATGAGCTAATAAAAAACGGCACCAAAATAATCATCAGCCGGGGTGGAACGGCCGATCTCCTGAGAAACAACGTCAGTATCCCCATCGTCGAGATATCGCATAATTTTTATGGCATCTACCGGACGCTTAAAGAGGCGAGGGAGAAGTCCCATAAGATCGCAGCCGTCGGCTTTCCGAGGTTTTGCGACATGCTTAAGCACTATCAGAGCCTGACGAACGAGGAGTTTAAAATATGTCAGGTGTATAACCACGCCGACATTGAAAACGTTATCAGGCAGCTGTCGGAAGAGAACTATCGGCTGGTTATCGGCGGGCTTACCGTAGCGGAGAAGGCGAAAAAGTACGGCCTCGGCGTCGTGATGGGGGATACGGATAATATCTCTATCGAGCAGGCGCTTAACGAGGCCTTCAGCTTTCTGAAATACATTCGGGAAGAAAACGAGAAGCTGCTGATTTCCAACGCGGCGCTGAACCAGACTCGCGAAGGCATTTTATGTATTGATGAGTCGGGAGAAATTAAGCGAATCAACGCCAAGGGCGTCGATATCTTTAAATGTAATGCTGGCGAAAACATATTTAGAAAACCTCATTTTGAGCCAATCCATAACAGCATTATCAATGAGGTTGAGCTTAAGGATCACCCCGTTGAAATTCACGGTGAAACCGTATTTTTAAACCTCAGGCACGTTAAGAACAGGCAGAACTTCTACACCATTTTATCGGGCAACCGCTCGGACAGCGCTTTCATACTTAACGGTAAAGCGGGCGGAAAGCTGTCGCCGAAAAGCTTTTTGGTGAAGTACGGCTTTTCCGACATCGTTGGATCGTCAAAGCCCTTGATGCACGCCGTCGACCTGGCGAAGACCTATGCGAAATTTGATTTCCCCGTGCACATCTATGGCGAAACGGGGACCGGCAAGGAGCTGTTCGCCCAGAGCATACACGGTGAAAGCGCGCGCAAAAATGAGCCGTTTATTGCGATAAACTGTGCGGCGCTGCCGGAAAGCATTCTGGAAAGCGAACTGTTTGGCTACGTTGACGGCGCCTTTACCAGCGCGCGTAAGGGGGGAAAGGTCGGCATTTTCGAGCTTGCCCGCAACGGCACGGTGTTTATCGATGAAATCAGCGAAGCGCCGCTGTCCGTCCAGATTAAGCTTCTGCGCGTACTGCAAGAAAAGTCGTTTACGCGATTGGGCGGTGAGTCGCTAATCAGCACTGACTTCAGGCTCATTACGGCCAGCAATAAGGACCTGTCGCCGCTGGTTGTGAGCGGGGCGTTCAGGGAAGACCTCTTTTACCGAATCAACATACTGAATCTCAACCTGCCGGGCCTCTGCGAAAGGCGTGACGACGTGATGGCGATTATCTACGCGCTGTTGGCGCAAAGCGGCCGAGAGCTCTCCTTTACCGACGCCGCGATTGCCTGCCTTAAAGAATACGCCTGGCCGGGCAACGTTCGCGAGCTTCAGGCGGTTGTCTATCGGCTGTTGGTTCTGGCGGAGCGAGACGTTGTCGACCGTGAGGATTTGTACCGCTATGGGAAGATGGCGCGTTCAGACGCCTCTGCATCAGCTTCTCTTGCGATTGATGCGGATGCCACCGACTTGCTCAGGAAGAACGAGCAGCACCTTATCAGGGAGGTTATGGCGTTAACGGCGGGGGACAGAGTAAAGGCATCAGCGATTTTAGGCATTAGTCCTTCTACGCTGTGGAGAAAGACAAAGGTGCTGGAGTAGCAAAAGTAGCGGCGCCCGATTGGGCGCCGCTAAGGTTAATAGGAAAGGTGGAAATTAGAAGCTGTACTTCATCCCCAGAGTGGCGGAGGTGTCGCTGTAGCCGGCGTCGCCGAGCTGCTGGCCCACGTTCCCCCACACCGTGAAGCGCGGAGACGTCATGCCTTCAACGCCGAGCTTAAGCTCTCCGACGTTTTTAGCGCCTTTTTGCTCGTCGCGCGTTTCGTTCATTTTGACCGTCGCGTTGCGGGTGTTGTGCAGCCAGTTTGCTTCAATAAACGGCTGGAATTCTCTGCCCTTACCGTTATCCTGCTCGCTGTGGCCCATCATGGAAGCGCGAAGGCCCAGGCGCGTCATCACGTTGCCCGCCGAGTCGTCCTGTACTCGCGTTCCGTTGTTTTCGGTATGGTCATCCGCTTTAACGTCCATCCAGATAACCTGGGCTTTGGGCTGCAGCCAGTAGCTGGCGTTTTGGGTCTGCCCCAGCTTGAAGGTATATCCGCTTTCTACCGAAGCCGTGACGCCCTTGGAAGAATACTTCTCGGCAGACAGTCCTTCGCCCTCTACGCGGTTATCGAACCAGTTATAGAGTGCCCAGGTGTCGACGTACAGACCTGACTTGTCTTCTGCATTGGCATACCAAGTGCCGTACAGACCCGCGCTGTAGCCGGTGCTGTGGCCGCGAGAGGTGTGGTCGGTCACGTCAGAGTGGGTCTTGCTGCGATTGTTGGCATAGCCGCCCATAACGCCCAGGTGCCAGTGGTCAAGCCCGTTTCGGCTCCACTGAGCAACGTCGCCGCCGAGCTGTGCGACGTAGCGGTTGCTGGTGGTTTTTAGCTGCTCGCTGCCGTCTTTAAAGCCGTTGTGGCCGCCGACGTGGCGCATCCACAGGCTGGTGACTTTCTTTTCGCCGGTCAGGGCATCGGTATACTGAGTTTCGCCCAGACGGTCATGCAATTGGGTGATAAACAGGGTATTGGCCGCCGCGTTGTTGGCCAGATAGCTGCCTGCTTCCGGGCGATAAACGTGCTGGTCGTCATCGCTGGGAGTTGGCGTGGGGGTTGGTGTCGGATCCGGATCGGGCGTAGGCGCTGGCGCCGGTGAATAAGTGCTGGTCAGGTACCAGTTCTTATCGTTGGTGCTCGATCCCTTTTCGAGACGGTATTCGTAAGCGCCGGCGACAATACGCCCCTGCTGCGTAAAGGTGGCGTCGGAGTTACCCGCAACGCTGATTAACTCAATCCCTTCCAGCGTTTGAGCGCCGAGGCCGCCTGCGTTTTTAACGGCGACGAAGGCCGTGCCGGAGGCGTTGCCCGTAACGTTCAGTTTGTCCGTCAGAGAGGCGTCTTCGTTTAGTTCGGTATTAAAGACGATCGTTCCTCCGTTACCGACAAAGTCGCTTACGCTAAGCGTTACTGGAGTAAAGCTTCCCGTTCCGGCGTATTCCCGCTGGAACGTCAGGGTACCGGCAAGGTTAAGCGAGGAGAGGGTCTGGTCGAATCCGTTAAGATCGAGCGTTCCTGCCGTTTGAACGTTAAAGACGGACGCGCTGCTGAACGCCGTGTTTGAACCCGCTTGAAGCGTACCGTCATAAACGGTGGTGCTTCCGGTATACTGATGAGTTCCCGTTAGTCTGGTTACGCTGTTTGCGCCGCGATGCTCCAGGCTGCCGTTCCCCCTGGTGTTAGAGGCGAACTCATAGTCACCGTCGGTGTGGTTAAAGTTGATAACGCCCTTTTGGCCGATAATGATATTTTCCGCGTTAAGCGTACCCGCCTGAACGGCAGACTGACCCGCAGCGGCGCCGATGTTGAGTATGCCGGTGCTGATATTGTTGTAGCCAAATCCCATGCTCGCCGTACCCGCAGCGGCGTTGACGTTAACGACGCCGCCGTTGTTGATGGTCAGCGTACCTACTGAATCGGCGCCGGCCAGGTTGGATCCCACAAAAATGAGACGTCCAACGGTGAGCTCGGAATTCTGTCCGCTGACTACGACGTGCCCCTCTGAACCATTCTCAAAGGCAATCAGCATCTGGCCTGCCGTGCCGACGGTAACCTTACCGGCGTTGGTGACGTTGAGCCTGCCTATGCCCTGCGCGCCGATGGTCATTGAGCGAAGCACTTCTACATGGCCGCCGGTGCTGACGTTGACGATGCCCGTACTGTTTTGAAGATAGCCGGTTTCCAGGGTGTCTTCAGAATAGAGGTAACCGCCGTTCTCAACCGTGAGTTCCCCCTGACCGCCGGAAGTGCCCAGACGGATGCTTGGCATGAGGACGTTATTGTTTCTATCATTGGCGTCGACTAGCGTTAAAGACGATCCTGCGCCGCTGATGGTCAGCGAGCCCGTAGAACCTGCTCCAGCGCCGATATAGCCGCTAAATCCGCTGACTGCGCGGCCTCCGCTGATAGTCAGCGAACCGCTGTTGGTTGCTGAAGGTGCGGAAACATCGGCGCCAATGATAACGCGATAAAGGTGGTCCCAATCGCCCGTTGCGTTTGTCGTTGCGTCAAGAGTCACGTTTTCACTGTTGTTAATCGTGAGATCGTCTTGGGCCGCAGGAGAATAATCAGCCAAAGCAATAGAAGGGAGCGTTCCTAGAAGTATTGAAATAGAGAGTGCGATGGTAGAAATGCGAATTTTATCTTTATCCATGACAAAGCGTTCCTTGTATATGTTCACTCTTAAAATAAAAGAGGGGATAATAATTCCGGTTTTCTTATATGTCTGGCATGGCTGTAATACAGAGCGCTCAGCCGTTACCGGTTTAGCCTTCTGCTATGCCATACGTAGTCATTTATAGGGTTTTTTAGGCATTAACTTAAATTTAATAAGCTAATGCTCGTTCGATGATGCTACCAATATTTTGGCTTTGATCAACATTTTAGTTTGTCCAAATTTGTCATTTAGATTTTTAATCTAATTGTTTTGCTATTTATATCTTTTTTGTTTTTTCTATGCGTGACATATAGATTATGAGATCGAGATGTTTGGGGTATATAGAATTACTGCTTTCTTTAATATCGAATAAATATATCCATATTCGTTATTTTTTCGTAAATAAAACGGTTGTTGCTGTTTATTATTTCTTCTTTGTTAAATGTAGGTGTAATTTTTAATTATTTCTTGTTTATAAATATAGCCGGGAAATAGTATTGATTGGGAAGCGATCGAGGGGCGGCGTCTTGGATGTTCAAGGTCGTTTAAGTTTGCTGTCAGGAAGGTAGGTGGAGGGAAGGGGAATCGCTTAACCTCAGACCTCAAAAGAGGCCGAAGTTAAGCGACGTTGGGGCTTAAAGAGGCTATTCGAGGGAAACGGGGACGACGTTCTCGCTCGGGAAGCAGCCAAGCACTTTGACCGAGCGCGTAATTGGGCGCAGGTCTTCCAATGCGCCCTGCATTTCGATGGAGTTCAGGTTGGCCTGCATATCGATATAGAACATCTCCTCCCACGGATTGCCGTTGATGGGGCGAGATTCCAGCTTGGTCATCACGATATTGTGCTTACGCAGCACCAGCAGCGCCTCGACCAGCGCACCAGACTGCTGGCCGGTCGCCATGATTAGAGTGGTCTTGGCCGGTATTTGCGCGGCGACCTCAATGGGCTTACGGGCAACGACGATAAAGCGGGTGATGTTTTCTTTTTGGTTAGCCCGTATGTGTTCCAATACCTGAAGTTGGTACAGCGCGCCCCCTGGCTCGCTGCCGACGGCGACCGCGTGCGGCGACTTGAGGCTTGCGACTTTTTCCATAGCGGCAGAGGTGCTCTCGCAGTATTCGATTTTCCAATCGGGGAAGCCGCTCAGGTACTGGGTGCACTGCTGGAAAGGCTGCGGGTGACTGTAGAGGGTGGTGACTTGATCGAGCGTCGTCTCCACCGCGCTGAGCAGGCAGTGGTTAATCGGGTTGGTCAGTTCGCCGACGATAAACAGGCTGGTGGACTGCAGGAGATCGTAGACTTCATTAATCGATCCCGAGCTGGTGTTTTCGATAGGCAGCACGCCGTAGTCTGCCTGGCCGGTTTCAACCAGCTTAAAGATGTCGTCGAATCGGCTGCATCCGCATTCGACGAGGCCGTCAAAGTAGCGGGCGGCGTATTGGCGAGCGGCCAGATGCGAGTAGGAGCCCTTGGGGCCGAGAAAGGCAATTCTGGCGGTGCTGAGCTTGTCCTGATTGATAAACTGCTGCAGGAGTGCCTGTTGCGTCAGTACGGAGTCTTCAATGATCAGCTGAAATACGCGGGTAATGTAGTGCCCGTCCAGGCTGTGCTTTTTGCCTTCTTCAACCAGGCGGCCAAGCAGCGCGCGCTCGCGTTCCTTATCACGGATCGGTAGATGGGTGGCCTGTTTGGTGCGTGCTACGTCCAGCGCCAGGCTGCGGCGCTGCGCCAGCAGTTCCAGCAGTTGCAGGTCAAGCGCGGTAATGCGTTCTCTGAGTCCAAGCAGTGGGTTTTCGTTCATAACGTTGTGTCACCTGTTTTTATACCCGTCATACTTCAAGTTGCCTGTGCGTTGGCTGTAAATACTCGGCCCATCCATGGGCCTCGCCCTTGCGGGCCGCCGCAAACGGCGTTCAAATCTGTTCCAGACAGATTTGTCGTTCACCCCAGTCACTTACTTATGTAAGCTCCTGGGGATTCACTCCCTTGCCGCCTTCATGCAACTCGAATTATTTAGGGTATATGTTCTGTAGTAATAAAAAGCGTCCAATAAAAAAGCCTCCCTTTTGGGAGGCTTCAGTGTTCGTCTTCGCTTTCTTTCTGCTCGCTTCGGAGCTACGGACGAAACGCCTCCCAGTCAGGGGTGGCTAAAAAAGAAAGCGAAGAAAAACGGCACGGATCTCATTGCGTTGGAAATATCCTGAATAAAAAGATGCCCTAACTTAACCGGCACCTTTCCGCTCTGTCAACCGATATTGTTCATCGGCGAAGTAAAAGGCCCAAATGCAGGGAAGGCGAAGGCGTTATGGCCTACCGGAATGAAAAACGCGCCCCGGAGGGCGCGTAAAATAAAAAAGAGAAATCAAATCAATCTTCTTGCAGCTGCTGCAGATTCGCTTCCTTTACGCTGCCGTCGGCGCGGCGGGCTTCCGCCTTGTGCTGCACTTTGTTGAGCTGGCGTTCAAGCTTTAACAGCAGCTCGTTGATAGCAGCATACATGTCTTCATGTTTGGCGCTGGCGACCAGTGGGCCGTTCGGCGTTGTTATCGTCGCATCGGCAACGAACACTTTAGGTTCTTTAGAAAGTACGATATGGGGATTAATTAACTGAACCTGCCATTTCTCCAGCTTTTTGAGACGGTCTTCGACGTGAGTGCGAATTGCCGGGGTAATATCCATTTGTTTGCTAGTAATATTTACTGTCATATAACTTACCTCTTTATCAGTCAACTGCCGTCAAATTCAATTTTAGAATACCGCTCCGGGCAAACAATTATGTGATCGAAATCAATTTTTCCTTTGCCCTGAAGTAAAGATGGCAGAAGTGTGATAACCGTAGTGGTTTGCGACTTTCTGCTTGAGTAATCAGTATAGCTCAAGCAATATTATCAGTTGTGTCGACCTTACAAATCTGTACAAAAGAACACCAATTCCCCTTTTTTTAATCAATTATTTTTTATCTTCCGCAATGTTCCACTTCATTTGAGCGCCTGCGGCTGCGCCTTTTTGGCACCTTGACCCAAACGAAAATTCGTCGAATAATGACCTTCTGACTCGGGGTGCTTCGCTTAACGCGCGGCTGAGATATCACCCGTATTACCTGATCTGGATTATGCCAGCGTAGGGAAGTCACCGTTTCCCAACGGACCTGTCTTCTTCTCGCCGGTTGGGAGCCTTATGACCTCATCTGACCCTGTTATTCTTTCCGGCGCGATTGCCGCCGATTCTCTTTCCCTGCTGCGTAAGAAAGCGCCGCTCATACACTGCCTGACCAATCAGGTAGTGCAGAACTTTACCGCCAACGTTTTGCTGGCGCTCGGCGCTTCCCCTGTGATGGTCGTTTCCCGGCAGGAGGTCGCTGAATTTGCCGCCATTGCCGACGCGCTATTGGTCAACGTAGGGACGCTGCATGACGAACAGAAAGACGCCATTACGCTGGCGGTCGCCTCGGCCAATCGAGCCGGCGTTCCCTGGGTGCTCGATCCGGTTGCCGTCGGGGGCCTGCACTACCGCACGGCGTTTTGCCGGGAGCTGATAGCGCAAGGGCCTGCCGTTATTCGCGGCAACGCCTCTGAAATCATGGCTCTGGCGGGAAGCGCCGCCCGTGGGAGGGGAGTCGACAGCGCTGATGCGTCCTTCACCGCGCTGCCTTCGGCGAAAGCGCTGGCGCAGGAGACGGGAGCGGTGGTGGCCGTAACCGGCGACGTTGATTATATCACCGACGGGCATTTGACCTACTCTGTACCCTACGGCTCCCCGATGATGACCCGCGTGGTCGGCACCGGCTGCGCGCTGTCCGCCGCGGTGGCGGCGTTTATCGCCGCCAGCAAAGAGCGGCGACTGGAACGGGCGGCATCTGCCTGCATGGTGATGGCCGCCTGCGGCGGCATTGCGGCGGCTGAGGTCGATGGGCCGGGCAGCTTTACGCCGCGCTTTCTGGATTTGTTTTATCAGCTTAGGCCGCAGCGGCTAGAGGAGATGACGGTATGAGAATTAACGCACTGACTATTGCCGGTACCGATCCGAGCGGCGGGGCGGGCATTCAGGCGGATTTGAAGGCCTTTTCAGCGCTGGAGGCCTATGGCGCCAGCGTAATGACGGCTCTGGTGGCGCAGAATACGCGGGGCGTGCAGTCCGTCTACCGCATTGAGCCGTCGTTTGTCTCCGCCCAGCTGAGTTCCGTGCTGGACGACGTCAGAATTGATACCGCCAAGATAGGCATGCTGGCGGAGTCTGACATTGTGCATACCGTCGCCGACGCGCTGGAACGCTACGATATCCCCTTTGTTGTGCTGGATACCGTGATGGTTGCCAAGAGCGGCGATCCGCTGCTGGCGCCGGAAGCGGTGGCGGCCATTCGTCGGCGCCTGCTGCCGACAGTGTCTCTGATTACGCCAAACCTGCCGGAGGCCGCCGCGCTGCTTGAATGCGCACAGGCTGCAAGCGAGCGTGAAATGCTGGAGCAGGGAGAAGCGCTGCTGGCCATGGGGTGTAAAGCAGTGCTGATGAAAGGCGGGCACCTGAGTGAATCCGAAAGCCCGGACTGGCTGATAACGCCGCAGGGAAGCCAACGTTTTACCGCGCCGAGGGTAGCGACTCGCCACACTCACGGCACTGGCTGTACGCTGTCGGCCGCGCTGGCGGCATTACGTCCTCGCTGTGACGACTGGCCGCAGGCGGTCGAAGCGGCGAAGGCCTATTTGCAGGGCGCGCTTGTAGCGGCGGATTCGCTGGAGGTTGGCGGCGGCATTGGGCCGGTTCATCACTTTTATCGCTGGTGGTGAACGTTGAATGAAGGTCGGGCGCTAAGGCGCCCGATGCTTTTTCTAACGAGAATATGAAGACCGTCAGGCCTGAGCCTCTTTCTCCACTGGCGCGCTTTGACGCAGCGCCTTATCGCAGTTGCTCATCGCCCATGCGGTATCCAGCATGCGGTTGGCGAATCCCCATTCGTTGTCGCACCACACCAGCATTTTCACCAGATGCTGGCCGCTGACGCGGGTTTGGGTTCCGTCGACGATGGCGCTGTGCGGATCGTGGTTGAAATCGGTAGAAACCAGCGGCAGCTCGGTATAGTCAACGATGCCGTTAAGCGCATTGTTGGCGGCGTGCTCCAGCAGGCGGTTAACGTCGCCGACGTTGACCGGCACTTCCAACGTGACGCTCAGGTCGATGGCGGTGACGTTAACGGTAGGAACTCGCACCGAAATCGCCTCGAAGCGATCGCAAAACTTGGGGAAAATGCGGGTGATGCCCGCCGCCAGCTTGGTATCCACCGGGATAATCGACTGTCCGGCAGCGCGGGTGCGGCGCAGATCCTTGTGGTAGGCGTCAATTACCGGCTGGTCGTTCATGGCGGCGTGGATAGTGGTCACCGTACCCGAACGGATTTCGAAAGCGTCGTCCAGCAGCTTGATGACGGGAATAATGCAGTTGGTCGTGCAGGAGGCGTTGGATACGATGCGGTGCTCCGCGCGAAGAATAGCGTGGTTGACGCCGTAGACAATCGTTGCGTCGAGGTCGTTGCCGCCGGGGTGTGAAAACAGCACCTTTTTGGCGCCGGCCGCAATGTGGGCTTCGCCGTCGGCCCGGCTGCCAAATACGCCGCTGCAGTCCAGCACGATGTCGACGTTAAGGGACTTCCACGGCAGATTGGCGATCTCTTTTTGATGAAACAGCTGGATGGCGTCATCGTCAATCCACAGCATCTTCCCTTCCTGGCGGACGTTCCGGGCGAAGCGACCGTGGGTTGAGTCATATTTCAGCAGGTGAGCCATTCCCTTAGGCTCGGCCAGTTCATTAATGGCGACGACGCTGATATCCCTATTCCGGCCGGATTCGTAAAGCGCACGCAAAACGCTGCGGCCAATGCGGCCAAAGCCGTTAATGGCGATTCGAAGGGTCATGTTATTCCTTATAGGTACTTGGGGCCGTTCAGCCCTGTTGTCATGCCGGATTGGCAGAATAACACAATGGAGTAAGGGAAAAAGCCTTCCGAAAGGCGTTTAATAGTAAAAGATCATGCGCAAATGTTGACGGCGATGTAGCGTTGGATGAACAGAATGTGCTTTTTTCAACGCGTTTTCGAACTTAATTTGCCGTCGCCTCCGATTATTGCTTCATAATCAGCGCCGCTTTAGATAGCGCTTTTTGTTCTTTACATGTAGTAAACGTCATGAATACAAACCTCTTTACCGCCCGCTGGAGCCGCTCCGGCAACCTGCTGTGCCACGGCGAGTGGCAAATTACCTATAACGGAATCCCCATCCTCCTCCCTGAACGCCTGCGTGACAAAGACATGGGCACCTACGGCATATATGACATCATGGATCCCGATAACGAGCTGTTTGCCGACGGCCTGAAGGAAGACGACTGGATTTTGGAAAATTTGGAGTGGCTGGCGGATTTTTTTGCCGAAAACGACATACCCATTGAAGAACCGCTTATTCGTCAATTTTATCAAGAAATTAACCGGCAGGACTGGCGCTGCACCAGCTGTGCGGGATGCATGTAGCCGGTTGATCACGCATAAAAAATAGGGTTGAACAGAAACAAGTGGATTCATATAGTTACCTTTGTAAATTAATTTCAAGGGAGAAGCCGTATGAAGTGGATGCTATGTGCCGTCGTGCTGCCGCTGGTTGGATGTGGAACTTATCAAAGCGGATGCGACGTCAGGGAGCCTTTGCCTATTTACAAACGCGACGCCGATACGGGAGAGTACAGGCGCGATCGGCGAATGGAGCGGGTTCGGGAGCAGGGAATGCGAGACGGTTCGACGGACGGCGGCGCGATGGGGTGTCGATAGCGTTGTCTACCGCTCAAAAAGCGCGGTAGAGAGTTCGGCAACGTAAATTCCTTCCTGTGAATAGGCAGTTACGCAATGGCCGCGCATGTGATAGAACACGGCGGTCAGATTTTTATCGGCGACAGCAGTAAGGGTTAGGTTATCCCGTTTCTTCATTGACTGGGCAGGCTTGATATCCATAAAGGAAGCAGCGCACGGCCTGGCGCACATGGAGGTCGATCTCTTCTTCCGACGGCGCGGGCACGCCGAACAGCGCGTCCTGCATCAGATTACACTTAATCAGGTTGATCAGGTGGTCGCAGGCCAGATGAGGGTCGGTTTGAATCAGCTCGCCGCGGTCCATGTAGCCTTTGAGAAACGATTCCAGATAGCGTGAAACGCGGCCCGGGCCTTGGGTAATAAAGAATTCGCCCAGCTCTTTGTCGTGAAAAGACTCCGTCAGCAGCAGGCGATAGGTATTGACCATGCAGGGCTGAAGGATGGTGCTTAGAAAGTTGCAGCCAAGCTGCACCAGCTGCTGTTCCAGCGTTTTGTCATCATCATGACGAAAGTTGAAAACGGCGGCGACGTGCTCAATGCTTAGGCCGATAACGGCGGTCAGCAGGCCGCGCTTGTCGCCAAAATAGCTGTAAATAGTCTGCTTGGAACCGCCGCAGCGCTCAATAATCTGATCCAGGTTGGTTTGGGTATATCCTTGCTCAAGAAAAAGATCGCTGGCGGCCTTAATAATTTTTTGCTGTTTTAGCTTTGTCGATGGGCGCATGTAAATACCTCGCGAATGTCGTGTCATTAGAACAGCATTCGTTCTGCTATGCAATTCCCCTTAGTTTATTGATTAATAAAAACTAAATTCGAAAAATAGCGCGTTATCGGCCGTTTTACGTACTTATTAGTACGAATTTTGCGCGGGGCGGCCTTTTAACTTTGCCAGATACTGATGCTGGAAAATGCACATACGAATGGCGTCACGATACTCTCCGTTAATAAAAAACTCGTGCTTTAACGTGCCTTCGATTTCAAAGCCCAGCTTGGCGTAAATGTGGATGGCTTTTTCATTTTCCCTGTCGACTATCAGATACAGCTTATACAGGTTGAGCACCGAGAAGGCGTAGTCCATCGCCGAGCGGGCGGCCGCGCTGGCATAGCCTTGGCCTTGAAATGCCGGATCGATAATTATCTGGAACTCCGCCCGGCGGTGAACGTGGGTGATTTCCACCAGCTCAACCAGCCCGACGCGCTGGCCTGCGGCTTCAATGATAAAGCGGCGCTCGCTCTGATCGTGAATGTGCTTGTCGTACAGGTCCGACAGCTCGACGAAGGCTTCGTACGGCTCTTCGAACCAGTAGCGCATGATGCTGGCATTATTATCCAACTGGTGGACAAACCTTAAATCTTCGCGCTCAAGAGGGCGCAGGGTAACGAGGGGACTGTGGCCCGACATGGGAACTCCATAGGAATATAATCGCATTGTTAAAAACGAGCGCGCGGGGCGCCCGTTAACTAGCTTAGTCGGGTTTTTGGTGGGAGGGCAAGGGGCGTTTGTAGGAATGCGGCCAAGAAAATCGACCGCCTTGTGCTATTTAAAGCTGATATCCCTGAGCCGACAGCGCCTCTCCATCCATCCAAACCTTGCCGTCGCGCATGGTGAGCCGCCCGTCGACAAACCAGCTCACCACCAGCGGATAGATGCGGTGCTCCTGCGCCTGAACGCGCTTGGCGAGCGTCTCTTCCGTGTCGTTTTCAAGCACCGGAACGGCGGCCTGAAGAACGACGGGGCCGCCGTCGAGCTCTTCGGTGACGAAGTGGATGGTCGCGCCGTGCTCGGCGTCGCCGTTTTCCAGCGCTCTCTGGTGGGTGTGCAGGCCGGGATATTTCGGCAGCAGGGAAGGGTGGATGTTGAGCAGCCTGCCCGCATAGCGGTTGACGAATGCTGGGCTCAGGATGCGCATGTAGCCTGCCAGCACCACGAGGTCCGGGCGATAGGCGTCGACGGCGTCCGCCAGCGCGGCGTCGTAGGCGGCGCGGTCGGCAAACCCGCCGGGTTCGACCACTTCGGTAGCGATCCCGGCCTGGCGCGCGCGCGTCAGCCCATAGGCGTCGGCGACGTTGCTGAAGACCGCGCAAATGCGGCCGTTAATTTCGCTGCGGGCGCAGGCGCCAATCAGCGCCTGAAGGTTGGATCCGCTGCCGGAAATTAAAACGACGATCCGTTTCATCAGCGGATCACCACGCGCTCATCGCTGTTGGACGCCTGAATTTTGCCAATTTTCCAAGCGGTTTCTCCGGACGCGTTCAGGCGGGCAACGGCGTCGTCGGCAAGCTCCGGCGACAGCGCGATAATCATGCCTACGCCGCAGTTAAAGGTGCGGTACATTTCGCGGCGCTCGACGTTGCCCGCTTTCGCCAGCCAGTCAAAGACCGCAGGCCAGCGCCAGCTGGCTTCATCAATCACGGCCTGCGTTCCTGCGGGCAGAACGCGGGGAATGTTTTCCCAGAAGCCGCCGCCGGTAATGTGGGCGATGGCTTTAGCGTCGACGTGCTCAAGCAAAGACAGGATGGACTTGACGTAAATACGGGTGGGCGCCAGCAGGCTGTCGGCCAGCGGTTTGCCTTCAAGCGTCGCGACCTGAGGGTCGGTTTTGCTGACTTCAAGAATCTTGCGAACCAGCGAATAGCCGTTGGAGTGCGGGCCGCTGGAGGCCAGCGCAATCAGCGCGTCGCCTTCACAAACTCGGCTGCCGTCGATAATTTCGGACTTCTCGACCACGCCGACGCAAAAACCGGCGACGTCGTAGTCTTCACCGTGGTACATGCCGGGCATCTCCGCCGTTTCGCCGCCTACCAGCGCGCAACCGGACTGCTTACAGCCTTCGGCGATGCCGGTAATGACGCGGGCTGCGGTATCGACGTCTAACTTGCCGGTTGCAAAGTAGTCCAGGAAAAACAGCGGTTCAGCGCCTTGAACAATTAAGTCGTTGACGCACATGGCTACCAGGTCGATCCCGATCGTGTCATGGCGCTTAAGGTCCATCGCCAGGCGAAGCTTGGTGCCGACGCCGTCGGTGCCGGAAACCAGCACGGGTTCACGGTACTTCTTAGGCAGAGCGCACAGCGCGCCGAATCCACCGAGGCCGCCCATCACTTCCGGACGGCGGGTTTCTTTGACGACGCCTTTAATACGATCGACTAATGCATTGCCGGCATCGATGTCCACGCCGGCGTCTTTGTAACTTAAGGAAGTTTTCTCAGTCACTTCGGGATCCCCTGGAAGGTATCTGTAGGCTATACATTGGTAAATAATGTTTCGCAAAGCGGCGCTATTCTATCAGGGAAAGCAATCGTTTGCTCCTGTTATTTGGGCTAGCAAATCAGGCCAAGGCGCCGGGTCTGGCGGGCGCTTTTCCGTGTGGCCATTTAGTAATCAGTATTTCATTATTCGAGCAAGCTGTAACCGTTTATGATCTTAATCATGCATTTGACGATCTCTTGCCCGTCGTTATGAGGTATAATTTACCGATTTTTTTGAGAACGACGTGCGCCATCCGCAGCAGGGGAGAAAATAAAAATGAAGATCGTAGTAGTTAGCCATCCGTTAGTTAAGCACAAGCTGGGCCTGATGCGTGAAGAAGACATCAGTACCAAGCGCTTTCGTGAACTGGCGTCAGAAGTTGGCAGCCTGCTGACCTATGAGGCAACTGCAGATTTAGAAACCGAAAAAGTGACTATCAACGGCTGGAACGGCCCGGTTGAAATCGATCAGATTAAAGGCAAAAAGATAACCGTCGTTCCTATCCTGCGTGCGGGCCTGGGCATGATGGAGGGCGTTTTGGAGCACGTGCCTAGCGCGCGCATCAGCGTCGTCGGCGTATATCGCGATGAAGAAACGCTTAAGCCGGTGCCTTATTTCCAGAAGCTGGTTTCCAACATTGAAGAGCGCATGGCGCTGGTGGTTGACCCGATGCTGGCGACCGGCGGCTCTATGATTGCAACGATTGATCTGCTGAAGAAGGCGGGCTGTCACTCTATTAAGGTACTGGTGCTGGTTGCCGCGCCGGAAGGCGTTGCGGCGCTGGAAGCGGCGCATCCTGACGTAGAGCTGTATACCGCCTCTATCGATCAGGGCCTGAACGACAAAGGCTATATCATTCCGGGCCTTGGCGACGCCGGCGATAAGATCTTCGGTACCAAGTAATACGGGTAGCGGTTTTTTAAGCCGCAGCCTCCTTTCGACAGGGACGTGCTTACGGCGTCAACGTTAGGGTTGGCGCCTAATCAGGCTTGACAGATAAGGGGTTTCGAATGTCTCGATATCACAGTTTTTTAGCCGCAGCTCTGACGCTGGCGCTTGCCGCGCCGGTATGGAGTAAAGAAGCGCCGACCAGCAACGCCAACAGCAACGTCAACAGCCGTGAAGTAGCGAGCGCACTGGGCGGCATCACCAATAAAACCTTTTCTTTGCAAGAAGCGCCGGTGTTGAAAGTGGCGTCGTTTAACATCGCTGCCGGTAAGGTGAGCAAGATGTCCGACATCGCCGTCGCCATCCGTGCGATGAACGTCGACATCGTTGCGCTTCAGGAAGTGGACAAGCTGACGGCGCGCAGCGGCAAGGTCGATCAGCTGGCCGAGCTGATGAAGCTGACGGGGATGTACGGCGCGTTTGGCCGTGCAATTGACTTTGACGGCGGTGAATACGGTCTGGCCTATTTGTCAAAGTATCCTATTAAGGATACGGTGATTTACCCACTGCCTTCCGGCCAACGCGAACAGCGGATCGCCTTTGTGGCGAAGGTTGAGGTGCCGCACTTCGCCGCGCCGATAACCGTGGTGAACGCCCATCTGGACACCAAAGAAGATCCCGCGATGCGTTTGGATCAGGTGCGCGAGCTTAACGATCGCACTATTGAGATCCGAGGCATCAAGCTTTTGTTCGGCGATATGAACGACGTTCCCGGAAGCGTAACCTGGCGTGAGCTTGGTCGTTACTGGAACGACATTCAGCCGGCGGATAAAGACGGCCGCAGCTGGCCTGCGGAAAACGCCGAGATAAAAGTCGACTATATTTTTACCGGCAACGCTCAGCGTTGGCATCTGGACAACGTTACCATCCCGAATGCGAACGGTGAATGGGCCGGCGTTAACTGGCCTTCGGTAAGCGATCACCTGCCTATCGTGGCAGAGCTCAGGATGACTGAGCAATAAGGCACTGAGATATGGGCGATACGATCGCCCATATTTATGGCCGCAGTTTATGGACACGGCTTCAAAATGCGCATCGGAAGCGAACAAACGGCCGGTCGTCGATCGGTAAAAAGGAAGCAACAATAACGAATTACGGGCAAGGTACGCTCGCGACGCTTTGCGGGCGCTTATATCATCATTCAGATTAGAGGTTTACGTTATGCAACAGCCGACTATAGCCGGCACTCAGGCTCCGACCTGGCAAAACGTTCTGGTTGGCGCGCAGATGCTGTTTGTCGCATTTGGCGCCCTGGTTCTGGTTCCGCTGATAACCGGGCTGGACACCAACGTGGCGCTGTTTACCGCCGGCGTGGGCACGCTTCTGTTTCAACTTTGCACTAAGGGAAAGGTGCCGGTCTTTCTGGCGTCTTCTTTTGCGTTCATCGTGCCGATTAGCTACGGCGTTCAGACGTGGGGTATTCCTGCGACCATGGGCGGGCTGTTTGCCGCAGGCGTGATGTACATGATTTTTGGCGGGCTGATTAAGCTACGCGGCTCTCGAATTATTGAGATCCTGCTGCCGCCGGTGGTGACCGGCCCGATGATTGCGATTATCGGCCTTACGCTGGCGCCGGCTGCGGTCAACATGGCGTTGGGAAAAAGCGGTGACGGCGGGTCGGTTATTCTGGCCGACTACAGCGCAGCGCTGATGGTTTCCATGCTGTCGCTGCTGACGACGCTTCTGGTGGCCGTATGGGCGAAGGGTATTTTCCGCCTTATCCCTATTCTGTCTGGTATCGTCGTTGGCTACCTGGTCGCCTTGGCGATGGGGATCGTTAACTTCCAGCCGGTGTTGGACGCGCCGTGGTTCGCCGTGCCGAACTTCACCGCGCCGGAGTTCCACTGGCAGGCGATTCTGTTCATGCTGCCGGTGGTTATCGCGCCGACTATTGAACACGTGGGCGACATCATGGCGATAAGCTCGGTGACCGGCAAGGACTACGCGAAAGATCCCGGCCTGCACCGTACGCTGGGCGGCGATGGTCTTGCAACGTCGGTTGCAGCCTGCTTTGGCGGGCCGCCGTGTATTACCTATGCGGAAGTTATCGGTGCGGTAACGCTAACGCGCAACTTCAATCCGATGGTTATGACCTTCGCCGCCTGCTGGGCGGTGTGCATGTCCTTTATCGGCAAGATTGGCGCCTTCCTGAACACCATTCCTTCTGTGGTAATGGGCGGGATCATGGTGCTGCTGTTTGGATCGATCGCGGCGGTCGGGATCAACATTCTGATTAAAAACCGCGTCGACCTGTCGATAGCGCGCAACCTGTGCATCGTCTCTATCGTACTAGTGTTCGGCATTGGCGGCATGGTGTTTAACTTCGGGCAGTATTCTTTACAGGGAATTAGCCTGTGTGGCGTTATCGCCATCCTGCTGAACCTGATCCTGCCTAAGGCGCCGGCAAGCTCTGGTACAAGCGGCTCCGCGCACTAACGGCGAGAGCCGGCGGCGATCCCTTCGTCGCCGGTTCGTTTTCCGGATCCTGCTGTGATAAAATGAAAGGATCGTCGATCCGTTTTTACTGAGGCCTTTCTGAACTCGTCTATGCAGCTTTCTTTTCCGCTCTATCTCTCTGACGATGAGGTTTTCGCCAGCTTTTATCCTGGGGAAAACGGCGCTCTGCTGTCGGCTGTCCACGCGGCGCTAGAGCAGGAGCACAGCACCTATATCTATTTTTGGTGCTCAGAAGGGGGAGGGCGGACGCATCTGCTCAACGCCGCCTGCAGTGAGCTTTCCTTGAAGGGGCTGGCCGTCGGCTACGTGCCGTTGGACAAGCGCGCCTACTTCGTGCCGGAAGTGCTTGAAGGCATGGAACAGCTCTCTTTGGTGTGCATCGACAACATCGACTGCATCGCCGGAGACGAGGCCTGGGAAATGGCGATCTTTAATCTCTATAACCGCATTCTGGAAACGGGCGCCACCCGGCTGCTGATAAGCGGCGATCGCCCGCCGCGCCAGCTCAACTTAACGCTGCCGGACCTCGCCTCCCGCCTCGACTGGGGGCAAATCTACCGCCTTCACCCGCTGTCGGACGAAGATAAGCTGCAGGCGCTTATTCTGCGCGCCCGGCTGCGCGGCTTCGAGCTGCCGGAAGACGTCGGCCGCTTTCTGCTCAAACGCTTGGATCGAGATACGCGGACGCTGTTTAATACGCTGGACAGGCTCGACAGCGCCTCCATTAGCGCGCAGCGCAAGCTGACTATTCCGTTTGTGAAAGAGGCGCTGGCGCTGTAGGGCGCATTTTTTAACGCGATTGAGTAAAGGCGCAGGGATAAAGAGCGCAAAGTAATTGCATAGGGAAGATAATGCCATGTTCAGGCTCTGTACATTCTATATATTCATATTGTCGCTGTTTTCCGCACCGTCGACGGCCTGTTCGCTGGGACCGGACCCTGAGTATCATTATCAAAAACGTGGTAGTGGAACGATATACGTCGAAGTTTTTCGGGATCAAAAAGCGCTTATTTCTCGTTTACCCGACGTGAAATATGGCCAACTGCGTAGGATTGCCGATCTGTCGGCAAAAGAAGAATCACCTCTATCAGATCTAACGACTGATATCGCTGTCGGGACAGCGCTCGGCGACGTCGAACTTTACTCTTATCATACCGATGGTCGCTATGTCGTGTGGGCCGGAAAAGTATTGCGTAATCCTAAGGGCAAGCCGAAGGTTGATGCGACTAGCTTTCGCGCTTTTGGGCGTTTTGCCGCCGATAAAGACAGCCTCTATTTTGACGGCGTGCGTACCGATGACAACGTGGGCGAAAAACGCGTGGATATGGCGTCGCTGGAGCGGGCTGGCGGTAGTGAAGAGGAATATCGGCCTTTTCAACAGTTCAATACGGAATTGCTAAGAGATCGAAATAACCTCTATCTTAGCGGGCGCTGGTTAGGAAAAGCCACAGGCTTTGCCATTGTTGGAAAGAAAAAGTGGGATCAGCGTGGAAAATTCTATCCTCGCGACAGAGGATGTGGCTTTTTTACCACCCGAAACTTTGACGCTATTGTTCGTACTGATAAATGGGTTGTCGTTAACAGCACGCTCCTCGATACCGACCCCAAAACCTTCCAGATTGTTCGTTGGATCCCTAATTCATTGCTTATTTATAAAGATGGAAGCAGCGTCAGGCGCTATACCTTCGGCCACTCCGATGCAGGAACGCAGGCTAAAGAAAATTGTTCACTCGCTTTTAACGCGCTGGAAGACAGAGTGACGTGGCGAAAAAGTGGCCCGACGGTGCAGGGAACATGCCAAATGGAAGATATTCCAGGTCTTGATCCAGAGCTATTTCAGCCAATTAGCGATGTTGTGGCGCAGTATAAGGATCGCCTGTATGTAGTGGATAAAACCGAGTTTGGCGAGGCTCGGCTTGACGTCATTACGCTGGACGATACAAACCTGATTATAGATAGGCGATTCAACGCCGGGAAAAAGCATGGCTACTTACTCACTGAATGGCGTCAAGGTCTCGTTCAAACGGGATTTATCTCGTTTGAGACTGACGGACCGCTGGTTCTTTTAAATAAAGACAACGGTGAGCGACTTGCGTATGAAGATGGCTATGCGGGGCGATGGTTCGCCCGAGACGATCGCTATGTTTATATCTTTGACGGCTTCCAGCTTTACCGGTATGAAACCGCCGATCCGGCGGCAGCCCGAGTTTTTGAGACAGATTTTAGATATAGCTATGAGCGTTCCAAAAAGCACGCCTATTTAGCCACAATAGAGGGCGTTTATGACAACAACGGCGTGCTGACGCCCGTGGGGCAACAGGGGAACGGAAATGATTAGTATGTTTAGACGCTTATTATGGATAGCGGCACTGCTAATAGCCGTTTTTTCCGCTCGTGCCGAAACCTATAGCTATTCCAGGCAGCAGGGAGGGAATGTCGCAGTTTATGAGGCCAGAGGATATGTCATTATCGCCACATTGCCTGAAATTAATTGGGATGAAAGCTGGAATAAGTTGAGGAATGTCGACATATCCATACCGGAAGAAAAGCTAACGTGGCGAGGTTTGAAGGATTTTTCTAACGAGTACGGGGAGTTCTATTATGGCTATATCACTAACGGCCATTACGTGA
Organism: Leminorella grimontii; assembly: GCF_039789245.1. Classification (NCBI taxonomy): domain Bacteria; kingdom Pseudomonadati; phylum Pseudomonadota; class Gammaproteobacteria; order Enterobacterales; family Budviciaceae; genus Leminorella; species Leminorella grimontii. Next base: position 1,064,051 of record NZ_CP146357.1, read on the forward strand.
TTCGGGCGGGAAAAATTGTCAGAAATCAGGTTGATGCCCCTGCCGTTGACGTCGCCAGCTTTCGTGCCTTTGGGCGATTTGCCGCCGATAAAGATAGTCTCTATTTTGACGGCGTACGTACCGATGATAACGTCGGCAAAAAACGCGTGAATATGGAAAACCTTAAGGCCGTGGCGAATAACACCACCATGCTGACTGACGGGCGCAGTCTCTATGTTAAGGGCCGTTGGCAGGGGAGCGCACATGGGTTTACCGCATTGGCTCAAAAGTCGTGGCGTCAGCGCGGCTTTTTTTACGATTTAAGTGCTTCTCAGGGGACTTTCGACGTTATCGCTCGGACTAATACAGGGATCTTTATTAACGGCGAATCGATTGACGCCGAGCCAGATTCTTTCGAGATTATCCGTTGGATGCCCAATGAGCTTTTAGTTTATCGTGATAAAAACGGCGTTAAGCGTTTTCCTTTCGGCAAAGGAAAAGAGAGCATAGTTCTCGCCGAACAAAAGCCGATTGACTGCAGCAAGCCGTTTGATATTCGCGTCGATAAAGTGACGTGGCGAAAGCAGCGCGCTACCGCAAGGGGCGACGATTGTGTTGTTGAAACGCTGTCGAACGTCGATCCTGAGCGGTTTCGTTTGATTACCGATCGGATCGCGCAATATCAGGATCGTCTGTATGCAGTGATGCGGACCAAGTTTGGTGAAGAGCAGATGAAGGTCATTACGTTGGACAAGCCGGATTTGATCATTGATAAGCGTATTAATAGCGGGAAGCGCTATGGTTATGTTATTCGGCACTCAGACTTCACATATAGCACAGGCGAGGTCTTATCGTTTGTTACGTCAGGCCCGTTAGTCGTATTAACCAACTCTCAACGTCCTGAAGGCATCTTTGCTCACGACGAGCGCTACGTTTATATATTGGACGACTATGGTCAGCTGCATCGCTATGAAACCGCCAGCCCGAAAAATGTAAGAATTGAAAATAAGGAACTTATTACCGTAGAGGGTTCCTACAGGGGACGAGATGGGGCGTTTTCGCCTAAAGATGTAAAAGGTTACAAGGCTACGGCTTGGGAATATTACTGAGCCTGATACCGCTCAAACTCCGTATTTACGTTCCCCTGCGCATCGTAAGATACGCTAATCGCCATCTCATCCAGGTCAGAAACCATCGCGAAGGGCTTGCCATTCAGCGCCTCTTTCATCGCCTGATAAAACGGCTGATAAAAGTCCTGCGTCTGTCCCTGCGGATCGTACTTCAGGCTGACGTAAAAGATGGGATACTCTCCGGTATTGCACAGCTGTGCTGACGTGACGGTGATGGCGTAGTGCTCAAAAACCGCCAACGCCGGATGCTGCCATCCCTGTAGCTGCACGCTGCGGCATTCGTCGGCCAGTTCGGTAAACAGCCGCGTTTTATCCAGCGTCGGCGCGGCCTGCGCGCCGACGGCGATGAAAAACGACAGCGCGGCGAAAAACGTTTTTTTTCATGTTCATCCCTGACGGCGCGAAGAAAGCTTAAAGAATCTCTAATACCTTCTCGGGCGGGCGTCCTAAGCGCGCCTTATCGCCAACGATAACGATCGGGCGTTCAATCAGTTTGGGGTTTTGGACCATCGCGTCGATAAGCGCCTGTTCGGAGGCGTCCGCCAGATTCATCTCTTTATACAGATCCTCTTTGGTCCGGATCAGCTGGCGAGCGGAGCTAAAGCCGAGCTTGGTTAAAAGTCCTTTAAGCGTTTTGGCTTCCGGCGGGGTGTCCATATACAGATTGATTTCAGGCGTAATGCCTTTTTCCTCCAGCAGCGCCAGCGTTGTGCGGCTGGTCCCACAGCGTGGGTTATGGTAAATGGTCACTTTGTTAGACATTGAATTCTCCTGTTCTTACTGCTTTGAATACTGTTTAAAGCGCTGCTGTAGCTGGCGCAGTTGGTCAATGCGGGCGTCGTAACGCGCCTGCTTCAGGCTGCCGGTTGATACGCTGGCGCTGGCGGTGCTGAGCATCTCAATCGCCTGGTCTAAGCGGCCTACCAGCGCCATGCTTTCGGCGCGAGCCGCCAACTCTTCATCGCGCAGCCCTTGGCCTGCGCAGGCCTTGGCTAAAAGCTCCCAGCCGTTTGGATCGTCTGGGTGGGCATAGGTATAGCGATAGAGCAGGGTTGACGCTTTAGCCGACTGCCCTGCCTCAATGTAGGCGTTGCCCAGGTTAATCTGTAGTACCGGGTTATTGGGCTGGCTTTTGATTGCCTGCTCCAGCCTGCTGACGGCGGCCGGCGCTCGGTTTTGATCGAGGTCGATATCGGTCGCAAGATCCAGGAACCAGGGATTATTGGGCTGGGCGCTAAGCAGGGACTGAATGGTTGTCCGCGCCGCGTCGTACTGCTGTGACTTGTAGTCCATGATGGCCTGCCCGTAGCGGCCGGCAAGCTGCTCGCGCGAGTTGCCTTTTTTATAGTCGTCCAGAACGTACTGGTTCAGGCCGCCCATGCTGCCATACATGCCCATAACGCGCACTTTAGCGAACAGGTAGTCCTGAGACGATGCGACGATCCTGCGCCCCATCTGGGCTGCGCGGCTTCGGGTGTCGGACATACGAGAGTCCGGCATCGGGTGAGTCAGCAGCATTTCCGGCGGCTTGCTGGCGTAGCGATATTTGTCCGCCAGCTTTTGCATAAAGTCCGGCATGCCCATCGGATCGAATCCGGCCCTTTGCAGCACACGAATGCCGATACGGTCCGCTTCCTGTTCGTTGGACTGCGTGAAGCTGATCATGCCCTGCTGCGTGCCGGCGATGGTGGTGCTGAGCGCGGCCATGCCCGCCTGTGGGTTGGCCATCGTCAACAGGATGGAGCCCAGCGCGCCGACCCAGGTCAGCGGGGCGTTTCGCTGCTGTTCTTCCATTGCGCGGGCCAGGTGGCGCTGAGTCACGTGGGAAATTTCGTGCGCCATGACCGAAGCCAGCTGGCTTTCGTTGTCGGTTTCTTTAAATAGCGAAGAGTGAAGCACAACGTTGCCGCCAAAAAAGGCGAATGCGTTGATTTCGTCATTTTGAATTAAATAGAAGTGAAACGGCGTACGCACCGAATCGGCTTTGGATACCAGGCGCTGGCCCAAACCGTTGACGTAAGTGGTCAACAGCGGGTCGTAAATCAGCGGCGCGCCTGCCCGCAGCTGGCGAAGATAAAAGTCGCCCATCTGCAGCTCTTGGTTGATGCTGAGCGTCCCGCCTGCGGTAGTGCCGATATCGGGAAGGTCGTTCGGCGAATCCGCCATGCCGGAGGTAAGCGGGCCGCACAGCAGAGCGCTGCCCAGTAGGGTAACGAGTAAGGGTTTACGAAAGCTGATGGACATAGCGCTATTCATTCCTGAAGTTGTTCGTACCGTTCAACATTGTGCAATGCAGCCAAGCGTCACTTTACCACCGGCGGGCGCCTGAAGACACCGTCAAAATCCCGTTGTTTTTAGGCTTTAATTCTTGTCGGTGCGGCTGAAATTTATTGCTATTATAGCCTACTGTTTTATAAAACCGCCGTTCGTTAACAGATAGACAACGACAGCGGCGTTTTGTCCCACTGGATTTACGTTTCCGCATCTCTTGTTAAGCCGAAAGAGGGGGCGGTTATTTCGGCCAAACCTGCGGCGGTCCCGTCGGCGTTTGGTTCTAACGGAGGTTGTTTATGCTGGACATGTTGCTGCGCTGGTATCGCCGGCGCTTCTCCGACCCGCAGGCGGTGGCGCTGCTGATTATTCTGGTGGTCGGGTTCGGCATTATCTATTTTTTCAGCGATATTTTAGCGCCTCTGTTGATAGCGATAGTGATTGCCTATCTGCTTGAGTGGCCGACTACCAAGCTGCAAAACATGGGCGTTTCTCGAGGGCTGGCCGCAGGCGGCGTAATAGTGCTGTTTGGCGGAGTCATGTTTGCAACCGTGGTGTTTATCGTACCTGCCGCCTGGCAGCAGGGGGTTAACCTGCTGACGGACCTGCCCAAGATGCTTAATCGCCTGCACGACTTCGCCGCCACCCTGCCTGCGCGCTATCCCGCTTTGGTTGACGCCGGCATTATCGACCTGATAGCCGAAAACTTGCGCTCAAAGCTCAGCGGCGTAGCGGATTCGGTGGTGAAGTACTCGGTGGCCTCCCTGATGGGGGTGCTGACGCTGGCCATTTATCTGATTCTGGTTCCGCTGATGGTTTTCTTTCTTATCAAGGATAAGAAGCAGATGATTTATGCCGTGCGCCGCATTCTGCCCAGAAACCGTGGGTTAGCCGGCAAGGTCTGGCTGGAGATGAACCAGCAGATAACCAACTACATTCGCGGCAAGGTGGTGGAAATCGTTATCGTGACCGTGGCGACCTATCTGGTGTTTTGGGCGATGGGGATGCGCTATTCGCTGCTGTTGGCGGTGCTGGTCGGCGTGGCGGTGCTGGTGCCCTATATCGGCGCGGTGCTGGCGACGATCCCTGTGCTGTTTGTCGCGCTGTTCCAATGGGGCGTTGGCCCCGATTTCTGGACGATGTTTATCGCCTATTTGGTGGTGCAGGGCTTAGACAGCAACCTGCTGGTGCCGCTTCTGTTTTCTGAGGCGGTTAACCTGCATCCGCTGGTGATTATTCTTTCGGTGATTATTTTTGGCGGCATGTGGGGCTTTTGGGGCGTTTTCTTTGCTATCCCTCTGGCTACGCTGGTGAAGGCGGTTATGCACGTCTGGCCGGACGACCTGATAGCCGAGAATCTGAATTAACGTAATGAGAAAAAGGCGGGGTTGAGCGCAACGCCCGGAAGGTTAGCGGCCGTTTCCCCTGATGAAACGGCCGCTCTTGAGTCAGTTAACCCTTGCCGTTCAGATAGTTCAGAACGACGTCATGGTGGTTGTTGGTTTTAAAATCGTCAAACACTTTCTCAATCTTGCCGTCGACGCCGACCAGAAAGCTGATGCGGTGAATACCGTCATAGGTTTTGCCCATGAAGCTCTTTTCACCCCAAATGCCGAACAGTTCGCAGACCTTATGCTCTTCGTCTGACAGCAGCGTAAAATTCAGCAGGTCGCGCTCAACGAAGCGGGACAGTTTTTCAGGCTTGTCGGTACTGATGCCAAGTACGTCAATGCCCAGTTTTTTAAACTCATCCATGTTATCCCTCAGTCCGCACGCCTGCACGGTGCAGCCGGGCGTCATCGCCTTGGGATAAAAGTAGATAAGTACTCTTTGCCCTTGAAAATCACTGAGACTGATATCTTCACCATCTTGATCCGGGAGTGTAAATTCAGGGGCGATATCACCGGCTTTTAATGGATTTATCACGAGTTTCCATCCTTTTGTTCATGCTGTGGGTTGATGACTATGTTAATACTGCCCTGTGCGTTAAGTTCTGCACATAGGCGATAAAAGCGTTGCTCAAGATCGTCATGGTTGCCGGTTAAGGCGCTATGTAGCGTCATTTCAATACCCAGCATCGGGGTATTGGTTTCTTTACAAATACTGGTCTTGGATATCAACTCCGCAATGTTGGTCTGCGCCGAATCGAACAGGTTGGTAAACCGTTCAATAATATGGGGAGAATCTTTTACCTCTACTTTTACCCACATTGTCATCGGCATGGGAGGGCGAAGATGCTGGGTTGTGCGTTTCATCACAATCAGCAGATCGAGCTCGACGCCTTTTTGTACAAGCGTTGACTCCAATAGGCTAATCGCGTTCCAACTGCCCGACAGCAGCATGATAAAGGTAAACTCTTCTCCCAGCAGTGCCAGACGACTATCCTCAATATTACATCCACAGCTGCTGACGTGCCGTGTAATGGTGTTCACAATACCGGGGCGGTCCGTGCCCAATGCGGTAATGACGAGATAGTGTTCAGATTGTTGTGGCACGTTAAAATTCCAACCTAAAATGGGTGGTACTATGGTAAACATAAAAAAATCACCCAGACAAGCCGTTAGAGTGATGTTGTGACTTGCTTTTCGCTATGAGTCAAAAGTACCATGTTTGTTATGTTTATAAAGGGGAATCGCTTATGTTTACGGGGAGTATGGTTGCGCTGGTAACACCGATGGATTCAACAGGATCTGTTGACCGTGCCAGTTTGAAAAAATTGGTTGATTATCATGTGGCTAGCGGTACTGCCGCCATCGTCTCCGTAGGCACGACCGGAGAGTCCGCCACGTTGAATCACAGCGAGCACGTCGACGTCGTCAAAATGACGCTGGAATTGGCGGACGGGCGTATCCCGGTAATTGCCGGTACTGGCGCTAATGCGACCGCCGAAGCCATTCTGCTAACGGAACATTTCAACGGCACCGGCGTCGTGGGATGCCTGTCCGTGACGCCTTACTACAACAAGCCGACTCAGGAAGGCCTGTTCCAGCACTTTAAAGCGATTGCCGAACATACTGATTTGCCGCAAATCCTCTATAATGTGCCGGGACGTACGGGCTGCGATATGCTGCCTGAAACCGTTGCTCGCCTGGCGGAAATCCCCAACATTGTGGCGCTGAAGGACGCAACCGGCAATTTGAGCCGCGTTTCACAGACTCAGGCGCTGGTGGGCAACGACTTTAAACTGCTTAGCGGCGATGACGCAACCTCTCTGGACTTTATGCACCTGGGCGGCCACGGCGTTATCTCTGTAACGGCCAACGTGGCGGCGCGCGAAATGGCGCTGCTGTGCAAATTGGCGGCAGAAGGGAACTTTGCCGAAGCGCGCGGTCTTAATCAGCGGCTGATGCCTTTACACGTGAAGCTATTTGTTGAAGCTAACCCGATCCCGGTCAAATGGGCCTGTTATCGCTTGGGCCTGATTGCTGAAAATACGCTGCGTCTACCCATGACGCCGCTGGCTCAGCAGGCGCGTCCGGTCGTCGAGCAGGCTTTGACGTCTGCCGGTTTGCTCTAAATTTTAGGAAGATTTAATGGTTCACTCATTACAGAAAGCCGCTGGCGTTTCTCTCGTTATGTTATTGGCTGCATGCTCTAACGATCAGTCATACAAACATCAGGTAAACGGCAACGAAGACTACTTGAAGGCGCCTGAACTGCGAGAGCTGCGTGCGCCGGCGGGAATGGTTCTGCCGATGCAGAACGGGCAATACGGCATTAACAACCGTGTATCTGACGCGGGTAGCGTAGGCTACGCGTTAGACATTCGCCCACCGTCACAGCCGCTGGCCTTGATGGCCGGCTCACGCGTTCAGTTCAGCGGCAACACCGCAACGCTGCTGCTGGAAGACAACGCGAAGAACCAAGGGCTGTGGAATCAGGTTATTTCCGTGCTGGAAAGCAAGGGCTACCGCATTACTGGCCACCAGGAGGCCAGCCAAACGTTGACCACCGACTGGGTCGAGTGGCCGCGCGGAGATGAAAAGGTTGCCTATCAGGCTCGCTACCAGATCGGCGTTCAGCAGCAGGCTTATCAGCATCAGCTTTCTGTCAAAGTGCTAGAACTCAAGGCTGACGGTAAAACCGTCTCCGACGCGGCTAACATGCAGCGCTATAGCATTAGCATGCTGAATACGATTAGCGAAGGGCTGGAGAAGCGTCAGAACGCAAGCAACGCGCAGAACGCCGCGGGCGTCGGCACGATGGTCGTTCAGGCCGCGGCTGATGATACCGGGCTGCCGGTCGCGATTGTTCGCGCGCCGTATTCTGTCGTTTGGGAGCGCCTGCCCGCAGCGTTGGAAAAAATGGGCATGACGATTACCGACAGCAACAGGCCACAGGGCACGATTGCGGTGACCTTCAAGTCTTCCAACAGCAACTGGGCCGCGCTGAGCGTTTCGAATCCTGACCTGAGTAACGGTGATTACAAAATTCAGGTAGGCGATTTGGATAACCGCACCAGCCTTCAGTTCAGCACCGATAAAGGCCGCGTGCTGAAAGAAGCCGACAACGCGGCGCTGGTGACGATACTACAGGCCGCGCTAAACCAGAGCGTAGCGGTCACTAAATAAACAAAAAAGGGGCGCACGCCCCTTTTTTATTTCCATTCCTAAAATCAAACGGAGAACACTGAAGATGCAAAAGGTCGCCGAGCTTTATCGAGGTAAGGCAAAAACCGTTTATACCACTGAGGATCCCTCCCTATTAGTGCTGGAGTTCCGTAATGATACTTCCGCAATGGACGGCGAGCGTATCGAGCAGTTCGATCGCAAGGGCATGATCAACAACAAGTTCAACTTCTTCATCATGAGCAAGCTGGAAGAAGCCGGCATTCCCACTCAGATGGTGCGTATGTTGTCGGATACGGAAGTGTTGGTGAAAAAGCTGTCGATGGTGCCCGTCGAGTGTGTGATCCGCAACCGAGCAGCCGGTTCTCTGGTTCGCCGTTTAGGCGTTGAAGAAGGCCTGGAGCTTAATCCGCCTCTGTTCGATCTGTTTTTAAAGAATGACGCCATGCACGATCCGATGATCAACGAGTCCTACTGCGCTACCTTTGGCTGGGTGAATGAAGCCAATCTGGCGCGCATGAAGGAGTTGACCTATAAGGCTAACCAGGTGCTGAGCAAGCTGTTTGACGACGCAGGCTTGATTTTGGTCGATTTTAAGCTTGAGTTTGGCCTGTTCAATGGCGAAGTGGTACTGGGAGATGAATTCTCGCCGGACGGCAGCCGCCTGTGGGATAAAGCCACGATGGATAAAATGGACAAAGACCGTTTTCGCCAACGCATGGGCGGGCTGATTGAAGCCTATGAAGAGGTTGCACGCCGTCTCGGTATTTCTTTGGACTAAATGCGCAAACGATTACGTATTCATTAACCCCCGTCAAAGCCGGCGTTTGCCGGCTTTTTAACGCTTGGATTTTGGCGTTGCCCCAAGGCCGTCTCCATTTTGTCACACGCGTTTTTGCCTTTGTCGTTTATACTATTAACACTATTTATAAGTGCAGGGCGTGCTTAAAAGGCGCTCCAAGCCAGTGTTAATGAGAGTAAAGCTATGCGGTGGCAAGGTCGTAGAGAAAGTGAAAACGTCGAGGATCGTCGGCAGCAGTCCGGAGGATTTTCACGGGGCATGGGTGGTGGAAACATTCGCCTGCCGAGCGGAAAGGGCGGGCTAATTTTGCTGGTGGTCGTGCTGGTCGCCGGCTATTACGGCGTCGACCTAACGCCTCTGCTGACGGGGGGAGAGGCGCCGACGACGGAGCAGGTTCAGCCCGTATCGGAAAAAGACAACGAACAGGCCAAGTTTACCTCTACCGTGTTAGCGTCAACGGAAGACTCTTGGCGAGCCATTTTTAAACAGCAGGGCGCACAGTATCAGGATCCTAAGCTGGTGCTGTATCGCGGCGCGACCCGGACCGGATGCGGTACGGGGCAGGCGGTGATGGGGCCGTTCTATTGCCCGGCGGATAAGACCGTCTATATCGACCTCTCTTTCTATCAGGATATGGAAAAGAAAATGCGTGCCGGAGGCGATTTCGCTCAGGCCTACGTGGTGGCGCATGAAGTGGGGCATCACGTACAAAACCTGATGGGAACGGCAGACAAAGTGCGAGCCCTGCAGCAGCGGTCTAAAAGCCAGGCGGAGGTTAACCAGCTGTCCGTACGCCTTGAACTTCAGGCCGACTGCTACGCAGGCGTTTGGGGGAATACCCTGAAGAACCAGCAAATTTTAGAGGTTGGCGATTTGGAAGAGGCGCTGAACGCTGCGCAGGCCATCGGTGACGATCGCCTGCAGAAGCAGAGTTCCGGCAGGGTTATCCCGGACAGCTTTACGCACGGCACATCACAGCAGCGCTATACCTGGTTCAAGCGTGGTTTTGACAGCGGCGACTATCGCCAGTGCGACACCTTCAGCGCCGCCAGACTATAATTTCTCACTATTTGCGCTATGATAGGGCGTCGATGCCATTTGGCATCCGACGCCCGTCAACGAGTTAAGGCCTTTTGACTACGAGTAACGCGCAAATGCCCCATATCGATCCCACGCTGATAGTCCTGCTGGTGCTGGCAGGTCTGGGAATATTAAGCCATAACAACACCGTCACTATCGCTATTCTTGTACTGCTGATCCTGCGTCTGACCCCGCTTTCGGCCGCTTTCCCCTGGGTGCAAAAGTACGGATTGACTATTGGAATCACCATTTTGACCATTGCGGTAATGACGCCGCTGGCAAACGGCAAGATGTCGCCGTCTATGCTGATGCAGGTTTTTGTTAACTGGAAGTCGCTGGTGGCGATTGTTATCGGCATTGTCGTTGCCTGGCTCGGTGGGCGCGGCGTGACGCTGATGACCAACCAGCCGAGCGTCGTCGCCGGGCTTTTGGTCGGTACGATTATTGGCGTAGCCTTCTTTCGCGGCATCCCGGTTGGACCGCTCATCGCGGCAGGCGTGGTATCGCTGATTGTAGGCAAAGGCTAACGAATAGGCGCTTGATGCCGACGGCAATATAAATGATATGACTTCTCGCCAACAGCCCTTATAATCGCCCCTAACCTATTGTTATTGCGCGGCCTCTATCCAATGCACGTCGACCTTTCTTTTCATCTGAATCAGATGCAAGCCTGCGGTATGCGACGCCTGCTCGTTTTGAGCGGCGACGCGGCGTGGCTGCGCCTGCGCGTCGACGAACTGATCGAACGGCACGGCGGCGACTGGCTGTGGGTGTCTGAAGCAGAGCCCAAAGGGAAGGGGGTAAAGTACCAGAAGCCGTCAAGCGTCAATCGACTTCTGGGGACAGAGCTTCGCCATGCGATCATTGATGCGACGCGGGGCTTCCACGCCGAAGCGTTCGCCGCGGTTTCCGGCCTGCTGGCGGCAGGCAGCCTGCTGGTGGTACTGACTCCAGAATGGGAGCCGTGGGCTTCGCTTCCCGATGAGGACAGCCTTCGCTGGAGCGACGGCCTCGAACCCATCGCGACGCCTAACTTTGTTGAGCGCTTTCGCCGATGCGTCAATGAGGATGCTGACGTTATGCTGTGGCGACAGCCGGATCCGTTTAATCCGGCGTTGCTGACGGGAGATGCGCTTTGGCAGGCTCCCAACGGGCAGCCGACGCCCGCCCAGCAAAATTTGCTCTCTCAGCTGCTTTGCGCTGAAAAGGGAAACTACGTTCTGCTTGCCGACCGGGGACGCGGGAAGTCCGCCGTCGCGGGCATGCTGGCCGAACGCTGGCAAGGGCAGGGGGAATGCTGGTTGACCGCGCCTGCGAAGGCCTCGGTGGAAACGCTGCTTGCCTGGGGCAAAGAGCGCGTACGGTTTTTCTCTCCGGACGCGCTGTTGGCGCTCTGCGGGCAAACGCCGCCCGACGACGTTGACTGGCTTATCGTCGATGAGGCCGCGGCTATTCCTGCCCCATTGCTTTATCGGCTGGCGTCGCTGTTCCCCCGCGTGATGTTCACCACGACGGTACAGGGCTACGAGGGCAGCGGACGCGGTTTTTTATTGAAGTTTTGCGCCGGCTTAAGCGACCTGCATTTGCTGCATCTGGAGCACCCTATTCGCTGGGCGCAGGGCGATCCTCTAGAGCGTTTCACGCGGCGGCTTTTGCTGATGGACGTGGAAAATACGCTTAGCGATTCGTCCGGCGGAAGCTATCGGGTAGAAGACGTGAGCCGAAGTCAGCTGGTTGAAAATGAAGGGCTGCTTGAGCAGTATTATGGCCTGCTGGCCAGTGCGCACTATCGCACCAGCCCGTTGGATCTCCGCCGCCTGCTTGACGCACCCGATATGACTTTCTCTGTCGCGAAAGACGAGCGCGGCGCGGTTATTGCTGCGCTGTGGTTAGTTGACGAAGGCGGGCTTTCGCCTGAACTCGCCAGAGACGTCTGGGCAGGCCGGCGACGGCCTAGAGGGAATCTGGTGGCGCAGTCTTTAGCGGCGCACGGCTCTGAATACCAGGCGGCAAGGCTTCGTTCCGCACGCGTTTCCCGCATTGCGGTGCTGCCGTCAAGAAGGCGCAGGGGCGTGGCGAAAGCGCTAATTGAAACGCAGATAAAATGCGCCCGTGCCGGCGGCCTGGACTATCTTTCCGTCAGCTTCGGCTACATCGAACCGCTGTGGGCCTTTTGGCAGGCCTGCGGCTTTGAGCTTGTCCATATGGGCAGCCACCCGGAAGCGAGCAGCGGCTGCTGTGCCGCCATGGCGATCGTTCCCTTCACTCAGGAAGCCAAAGCGCTTGCCCGGCGGGCCAAGCGCCAGTTTTTGCTCAATCAGTTAACCCAGTGTTCCGGGCTGCGGCATATCGGCGCCGTTGCGCCATCGCCGTTGGACGAAGAGGACTGGAGAGAGCTTGCGGGATTCGCCTTTGCCCATCGCTCCGTGCTGGGTGCGCAGGTGGCGCTGTATCGGCTGCTGCGCCACCGCGAAGCGGCCTGCCCGAGCCTGCGCCAACTGCTGGACGACAGGCTGGACGAACGGCAGATTATCGAGCGTTTTGCGCTTAGCGGGCGTAAATCGCTGATTCAGGGTTGGCGAGATGAGGTCGCTAGCGCGCTGGCCGCGATAGACGGCGAGCGCTGCAATTACTGGCAGGCATGGGCAACGGGCCTTACGACATTGGAACACTAGTCCTGGTTTCATCGCAATATGCGGGACGTGCCGCAATCTTTTACATTCCTTCCAACCTTTCCGAGTAAACCTTTAGGGCATCGTGCATGATGTCCTCGCTGTGGCGATGGTCTGCGGTTTTTCGTGTAAATGCGGCGCTTCTTCTCTTTTTGTATAGTAAACTGACTATCAGTTTATAAATAAATGAGGATGGGCCAATGCAATCTGCGACCATAGGGCAAAAGGTCATAGACCAGAAGGTGATAGACCAGAAGGCGTTGACGAACCTGCTTGCGTCCGGCGCCGTGACGGCGGTCAGGATCGTTGGCGTTTCGGGCCGTTGGAACGTGGCCATTAAAGTCGGCGACGGCAGCGAGCTGTTTTTGGTTTCTCAGCGCAGTAAACAGGGGGAGGCGAGAGTCTTCCGCAATCTGGATACTGTTGTGGCGTTTCTTTTTGATATGGGGATTAGCACCATGAATATTAGCGTGATGGATAGCAGTATTAGTAAGTCGACGCGGCCCGACAGGTCGGCGGCAATGAAAAGGGTTCATGAGGCCGCGGCCTACGACCGGTGGTTTAGAGAACAGGTCGCCGCTGCGCAAAATAGCGCCCGCCCGGCGCTGACGCTGGAGCAGTCAAACGCCAGCCTGGCGGCGCGTAAGGCCGCCAAAATTAACAGCATGAAATGACAAGGATCGTTAAATTCAGAGCGGAAGCTGACGACGATCGCTTCGCCATTTGGGATTTTTTAAGCGACCGTGCAGGGATTAAAAAGGCTGATGAAATGGATGCGCTTTTTGTCGCCGTCGCGCTAAGGGCGGCTGAAGCGCCTGATATGCATCGGCCTGGGCGGGTAGAAGGAACGCGTGAAGCCGTGGTAACGACGAGCTATCTGTTGATTTATGAGGCCAGTGACGTCGAGCTGCATGTCTTACGCGTGCTTCACACCGCGCGGCAATGGCCACGATAAGGCCGTTCGCTACTTCTGGTCCTTTTTATCTTTATTCCATTCGTCGTCTTCCTCTTTATCCCACTGCGCGTTGTTGTCGCGATGAGGCGGAAGGTTGGATTTCTTTTTCAAAGAGCCGTCATAGTTGATTCTGGAAAGCGCTTTGATGCTGTTGATAAGCATCCCGACCAGAACCAGTAAAATGACCCACCAGTAGTCCGCTAGCCAATGCATGACGGCGCTCCCTTACAAACGGTTATGTAGCGTTGAAACACCTCGTCAAGGTGGGTCGATAGCCAATCGTAGCCCGCGATCTCCTGACCTTCCCAAGCCGATAGTAAAAGCTTAGGCGTTAACTGTGTCGATAGCTTCTCTGACAGCGGAAAATAGCTCAGGTGCCAGGGCTCAACGGCTACGCCGCCTGCGTCGTTAACGAAGGGGCGGTAAAAGCCGTACCGTGCCATATTGACGTCGAGCCAGCGGGTCAGGGCGTAGAAGTAGCCGCCGCGTTCGTATTCCCAAGGCTCCAGATGCAGCTTTTTCCCTTCGGACAACAGGTCGGGATCGTAAACGTCGAGATCGGTTCCCCAGTGGTGACGGCTTGCGCCCGGCAGCGCCGACCAGCGCAGTATCGCACGGCAGCGCTGCTCTACGCTGAGCGTTGAGATGTCCATGGGGCGACTGTCTGCGTCCAGCACCGGACGCAGGCCGTTAAACTTGTCGTTCCAGATTTTTTGCTGGCGGGCGAAGTCGCGAAAGGTGCTGGCCGGCTGCAGGTCAAAACCAGCCTTTTTCGCCGCCGCCTGCATGGATAAAAATGCGGAGGCGGCCTCCGGCTGAAGGCGGTGGTTGCCAGAAAGCGCCGTTAGGTGTCCGTCGCTTTGACCGGTGAGTTCTGTGGGCGCGATCATGCCAGCAGCTGCTCCATAATTTTTTGGTACATGCGGCTAAGCAGCTGAAGGTCGGCGGCGTTCACGCATTCGTTCACCTTATGGATAGTGGCGTTGACCGGGCCGAGTTCAACTACCTGAGTTCCCAACTGGGCGATAAAACGCCCGTCCGACGTGCCGCCGTTAGTTAAAAGCTCAGGGCGAATGCCTGCGTAATGCTCCACCGCGGTGGAGACGGCGTCGACCAGCCTGCCTTTCGGCGTTAGGAACGGCTTGCCGGAGAGGTTCCAGTCGATGCGATAGCGCAGCTGATGACGGTCAAGCATGGCCTGAACTTTAGCCATAATTTGCTCATGGGTCAGCTCGGTGCTGTAGCGGAAGTTGAACTGAACGAACAGCTCGCCGGGGATCACGTTATTGCTGCCGGTGCCCGCTTTGATATTGGCTATCTGCATGCTGGTCGCAGGGAAGAACTCATTGCCGCGATCCCATTGTACGTTAACCAGCTCCTGAATAAACGCTGAAGCGCGGTGGACCGGGTTGTCGGCCAAATGAGGGTATGCGACGTGCCCTTGAGTGCCGAATACGGTCAGGTTGGCAGTAATCGATCCGCGCCGCCCGTTTTTAACCACGTCGCCAACGCGCTCAGTGCTGGACGGCTCGCCGACCAGGCAGTATTCGATGCGCTCTTTACGCGCCGCCAGGGCTTCAACCACCTTCACCGTGCCGTTAACCGCGCTGGCCTCTTCGTCGGAGGTGATGAGAAACGCGAGCCTGCCGGAATGGTTGGGATTTGCTGAAACGAAGCGTTCGGCGGCAACCACCATTGCGGCCAGCGATCCTTTCATGTCGGCCGCGCCTCGGCCGTACAGAAAACCGTTTTCAATCGTCGGCGAGAAGGGGGGCTGTCGCCACTGGCTTTCGTCGCCGGCCGGAACGACGTCGGTATGGCCGGCGAACGCCAGCGTTGGCCCTTCGCTGTTGCCTTTACGCCAGGCCCAAAAGTTTTGCGTATCGCCGAAGTTCATCTCTTCAACGTGAAAGCCGATAGCTTCCAGACGCTTAATCATGATTTGCTGGCAGCCTTCGTCGTTAGGGCTAAGGGACGGGCGAGATATTAGCTGTTCTGCTAGGGTAATGACCGGACATGCCATAGCGCTACTCTCCCGAAGTAAACTGTTGATAGCCCGCGTCGGAAAAACCGAGCAGCATGGCGTCGCCCTTAACCAGCAGGGGGCGTTTGATGATGGCGGGCTGCTCAAGCATGAGCGCCTTGGCTCCGGACTCGTTTGAGGCCGCGGCCTTCTGTTCATCGCTAAGTTTGCGCCAGGTGGTTCCCCGCGTATTGAGCATGGCTTCCCAGCCTAACGCGTCAATAAAGCGCTGTAGCAGCGCGTCATCCAGCCCGTCGGCGCGGTAGTCGTGGAAGCGATATTCTACGCCGCGCTCTTCAAGCCAGCGGCGCGCTTTCTTAATCGTGTCACAGTTCTTGATGCCGTACATGCAGTAGGTCGTCAAACGGAGTTCTCCCTTTAATAAAGTCCGTTTCTTTTTCTTTAAGTTGATTAAACGGAAAGGCGATAGGCGGAATTAATAAATTTATCATTTATTGACGACAATGTATGAGAAATTACCGCGCTTTGAGATTGTTTTATTGTCGTTTGCGCGCTTTGGCAATAGAGAGGGGCGGCGGGAGAAATAAGAGCGCCCGCCTGAGGCGGCGGGCCCGATGCGAGAAGCGCTACTTACTGGCTTTTTCTTTCCAAATACATCACGGTCGCCGCAACGCGGGAGCGGACGTTAAGCTTGCGCAGCATGTTGCGGATGTGCACCTTTACCGTTTCTTCAGAAATGTGCAGATGGGTGGCGATTTGCTTGTTGGACATCCCGCGGGCGACCTCCTGCAGCACGTCAAGCTCCCTTTCCGTCAGCGATTCGAACGGATCGGTCTGGTCATTGCGCGAAGCGAGATAGTCCAGAATCACGTCGCTATAGACGTTTTCTCCCAAAGACGCCTGCTTGATTTTTTCTAAAAGCAGTTCGGGCTCGCTGTCTTTGAGCAGATAGCCGTCGGCGCCTGCGTCGATCAGGGCGTAGATGTCGTTGCGGTTGTCTGAAACCGTCAGCACGATGATGCGTGAATCGATACCCTCGTTGCGCAGCGCTTTCAGCGTGTCCAGCCCGGACAGCCCCTTCATATTGAGATCGAGAAGGATGAGGTCTGGCTGGAACTGGCTTGCATAGGTAATCGCTTCGTTTCCGTTGCTGGCTTCGGCGACGATGTTCAGAGAGGGTTCAAGTTCCAGCAGTTGGCGGACGCCGCGACGCATAAGCGGATGATCGTCCACAATTAAAATACTGTACTGTTCTTGCACGGTCGTTACTCCCTATCGTTTATGCTTAACGTATCAAGCTAATTATTGTTGTGGAAAACGCAGACACACGCAGGTTCCCCCTTCTTCTCGCCGACGAATATCTAGCGTTCCGCCCAGGCGCGAGGCCCGTTCGTTCATAATATTCAGCCCGTAGTGGCCTTCCGGTTCGCTAAGGCTTTTTATTCCTTTGCCGTCATCGACGATGGTAATCATATTTTGGCCGTCCGGCGTTGACTCACAGTTTACTCGAATTTCGCTGGCGTTGGCGTGTTTTATAGCATTAAGCACCGATTCCCTGACAATTTGCAGCGCGTGAACCTGCTGCTGGGCGTTCAGCGCCTGAGACGACAGCGCGCAGTAAATGTGAATGGGAACAGCGGTTTGCGACTGCAGCGGCGTGATTAGCTGATTAAGCGCTTCGTGCAGATCGGCTTCTTGAATCGTCAATCTGAAGGTTGCCAGCAGTTCGCGCAGTTGGCGATAGGCGCTGGCCAACGCCTGATCGAAATCCTTGATAACCGCCATCGCCTTTTCGTTATCGGTAGGAACTTCCCGTTTAAGCAAGGTTAGCTGGATGCGTAGGAAAGAGAGCGACTGGGCCAGAGAGTCGTGCAGTTCGCGCGCGATGGTGGCGCGCTCTTCCATCAGGATAACCTGCAAATAGCGTTTTTGTGCGCGGTTAAAATAGATGCCTCGGCTGATAACGTTGGCGACGTTTTCGATAAGCTGAGGGTGAACGGCCGTTTCCGAGCACTGCCAGCTGAGCTTGCCCAGCGTTTGTTCGTGTTGATGCAGCGTAAGCTGCTGCCAGCGAACGTCCGGATTCTCGGCGCCTTCAATCAGCACCCAGCGCCCCTCGCCGCTGTCTTGCACTTCCAGACGGATCGTCACCAGATTTTCGCTGTTGCGTACGATCTTCAGCACCTGCTCAAAGCACTGGCGATCGACCTGGCTCACGCTGAGCGCCTGCAGGCAGTCGTATAGCACGCCGAGAGAGCGGTTGGCCTGGGTGAGCTTTATCGTTTTCTCTTCAACCTTTTGCGCCAGAGACTGATAGAGCTTTGCCAGATCGGAGGACATTGACGTAAACGCCTCGGCCAGAACGCCCAGCTCATCGGGTTGGCCTACGTCGAGCGGCAGGTGGTCGAAACGGCCGCTTTGAATATGGTGGCTGGCCACCACCATGCGGTTAAGCGGAGCCACGATCTTACGACGGCTGAAGTGGATGACGAAGAATACCAGCCCTATGGTTGCCAAAAAGCTGACAATGCTGATTGCGCCGGTGACCTGAAGTTTGAGCTCAGAGAAGCGCTGAATGGCAAATACAAACTCGTTGATTTCGCTGACGTACTCGGCAAGCTGGCTGATGTAAACGTCGCCGCTGCCGCGATAAAGATCGCTTTCCAGCCCTTTCCATCGGTTAAGCAGGTTTTGATACTTGTTTTGGATATGCTCTGGAAAATAGAACTGGTTCACTTCCTTTAGCGCCGGCGCGTTGATGGAGACGTCGTACTGGCGGATGTGTGAATGCAGGTAGGGCGACTGGGTGGTTAAGTCATAGGCCAGACGATAGCTCTGCATCCGCAGCGAGCCGGAAATGTTAATCGCCTCAGCGTCGGTGCGGCTGGCGACCAGCGTCACCAGAGCAAGCCCCGTGGATAAAATGGAAAGCACCACAATGGCGATGAGCATGCGGGCGATGGTGCTGGTGACGGAGCGTTTTACTGAGACGGCCATAGTTCCTCTGGCTGCGGTATAACTTAATCGTCTTTCGACGATTAGCAATGTTTATCTACTGTACTTTAGGCCACGGGAGAACCAACGTCTTCTCCTTACTTTTATTTAATTAACAAATAATTAACAAAAGCTGTTGGCAGCGACGTTTATTTTGCCGCGTTTGATAAAAAAATGCTGAAGCGAAATCGCGACTGTGTCAAAAAACTGATTAAAAGATCCGCGAGCGCTTGATCTAGCTCAATCGAAACGGCTATTTACCCCTTAAGAGTGATTATCACATACCTCCCTAAAGTTTACTTTAACCTCGCCTATTTCTATTGGGCAAAAGCGCTAATAAAAGATAAGAAATTTCTCCTGATGGTTTGAGGTGAGCATGTCGACGTTATCCAGACGAAACCTGCTGCGGGGCCAGTGGCGCAATAGCTCCACCGCGATCAGGCCGCCCTGGTCGGTGGAAAATTCTCTGTTTGTCGACGGCTGTACCCGTTGTCAGGCCTGCGTAAGCGCGTGCGAAACGGGCGTCATTACTATCGCCAGTCGATTCGATTATCCCGAACTCGACTTTCAGCGAGCGGAGTGTACGTTTTGCCGGCGCTGCGCGGAAGCCTGCCCCGAACCGATCTTTAAAAGCGCCGAAAGTCGACCGTGGCGGCGCGTTGCCGTCATTGACGAATCATGCCTGACGATGAAGGGCATTGCCTGTCGAAGCTGTCAGGACGTTTGTGAGCCTTACGCTATTCAGTTTCGCCTTCGCCTGGGCGGCATCGCCCAGCCGCAGCTGGATATAGACGCCTGCACTGGATGCGGAGGGTGTGTGAAAAGCTGCCCGGTAGGGGCGATAACAACCCGTGAGAGTGATAAAGAAAATGACGGAACCGCATAGTGAGCACGGCAGTTGGCACGTTTGCAGTTTAATTTTTCAAGTTAGACCTGAAGCAATTGAAACAGTAAGTAAGACGTTGTGTGCACTACCGGGGACAGAGATCCCCGGGGTCAATAACGAAGAAGGGAAACTGATCGTAGTTATGCAGGCAGAAGACGCCGACGCGTTATATGCCCAAATTGAGTCAGCGCGAGATATAGCGGGCGTGCTGGCTGTGTCGCTGGTTTACCACCAGCAAGATGAGCAAGGTGAGGATACGCCATGAAACTCAGTCGTCGAGACTTCATGAAAGCTAATGCAGCCGCCGCCGCCGCGGTAGCCGCAGGAATGACGATTCCAACCGTCGCGGCTGCGGCCGGGGAAGATTCGTCAATTAAATGGGATAAAGCGCCGTGCCGTTTCTGCGGTACCGGATGCAGCGTTCTGGT
The DNA here is from genome assembly GCF_039789245.1 of Leminorella grimontii. Taxonomy (NCBI): domain Bacteria; kingdom Pseudomonadati; phylum Pseudomonadota; class Gammaproteobacteria; order Enterobacterales; family Budviciaceae; genus Leminorella; species Leminorella grimontii. The sequence continues at coordinate 1,083,800 of NZ_CP146357.1, forward strand.
CGGTACGCAAAACGGCCGGGTGGTCGCCTCTCAGGGCGACCCTGATGCGCCGGTTAACCGTGGCCTTAACTGTATCAAAGGCTACTTCCTGCCCAAGATCATGTACGGAAAGGACCGTTTGACTCAGCCGCTGCTGCGTATGAAAAACGGCGAGTACGACAAAAACGGCGAGTTTACCCCGGTCAGCTGGGATAAAGCGTTCACCGTAATGAGCGAAAAGTATAAGAAAGCCTTTAAAGACCAGGGGCCTAACGGCGGCGGCATGTTTGCTTCCGGGCAGTTCACCATCTGGGAAGGCTACGCGGCCGCCAAGCTGTTTAAAGCGGGCTTCCGTTCCAACAACATCGACCCGAACGCGCGCCACTGTATGGCCAGCGCCGTGGTTGGCTTCATGCGCACCTTCGGCATGGACGAGCCGATGGGCTGTTACGACGACATCGAGCACGCGGACGCCTTCGTTCTGTGGGGCTCCAACATGGCGGAGATGCACCCGATCCTGTGGTCTCGCATCACCGATCGCCGCCTGTCGAATCCGAACGTGAAAGTCGCCGTGATGTCCACGTTCGAAAACCGCAGCTTCGAGCTTGCCGATAACCCGATTATCTTCAAGCCTCAGACCGACCTGGTTATCCTTAACTATATTGCTAACTACATTATCGAAAACGGCGCGGTTAATCAGGACTTCCTGGATAAGCACGTCAACATTCGCCGCGGCGCGACGGACATCGGCTACGGCCTGCGTCCGACCCATCCGCTGGAAAAAGCGGCCAAGAATCCGAACAGCGACGCTTCCACGCCGATGACGTTCGACGAATACAAGGCGTTCGTCGCCGAGTATACATTGGACAAAACGGCCGAAATGACCGGCGTACCGAAGGACTCTCTGCTAGCGCTGGCCAAGCTGTATGCCGATCCGAACGTGAAAGTGGTCTCCTACTGGACCATGGGCTTTAACCAGCACACGCGCGGCGTTTGGGCTAATAACCTGTGCTACAACATCCACCTGCTGACCGGCAAGATTTCCATTCCTGGCTGCGGTCCGTTCTCCCTGACCGGCCAGCCGTCCGCCTGCGGTACCGCTCGCGAAGTGGGCACCTTTGCTCACCGCCTGCCGGCCGACATGGTCGTGACCAACGAAGCGCACCGTAAGATTGCCGAAGAGAAGTGGAAGCTGCCGGAAGGCACTATCCTGGGTACGCTTGGCCTGCACGCTGTGGCGCAAGACCGCGCGCTGAAAGACGGCAAGCTGAACGCCTACTGGACCCTGTGTACCAACAACATGCAGGCCGGTCCGAACATCAACGAAGACCGCATGCCGGGCTGGCGCGATCCGCGCAACTTCGTGGTGGTTTCCGATCCGTATCCGACCATCAGCGCCCTGTCTGCCGACCTGATTCTGCCGACCGCCATGTGGGTGGAAAAAGAGGGGGCCTACGGCAACGCCGAGCGTCGCAGCCAGTTCTGGCGTCAGCAGATTAAGGCGCCGGGCGAAGCGAAGTCTGACCTGTGGCAAATCGTTGAATTCTCCAAGTACTTCAAGACCGACGAAGTGTGGCCGGCGGAGCTGCTGGAGAAGAACCCTGAATATCGCGGCAAGACGCTGTATGAAATCCTGTTCGCCAACGGTCAGGTTAACAAGTTTAGCCTTGACGAACTGGCGAAAGATCAGCTGAACGATGAATCTCACGACTTTGGCTACTATCTGCAAAAGGGCCTGTTCGAAGAGTACGCCGGCTTTGGCCGCGGCCACGCGCACGACCTTGCTGCGTTTGACGACTACCACAAGGCGCGCGGTTTACGCTGGCCGGTCGTTGACGGCAAAGAAACGCTGTGGCGCTATCGCGAAGGTTACGACCCGTACGTCAAGAAGGGCGAAGGCGTTCGCTTCTACGGCAAGCCGGACGGTAAGGCGGTTATCTTTGCGCTGCCTTATGAGCCGCCTGCCGAGAGCCCGGACGAAGAGTTCGACCTGTGGCTGTCCACCGGTCGCGTACTGGAACACTGGCATACCGGCTCTATGACGCGCCGCGTTCCTGAACTCCACCGTTCATTCCCTGAATCCGTGCTGTTTATCCACCCGAAAGACGCCCAGAAGCGCGGCATGCGCCGCGGCGACAAGGTGAAGGTGCAGTCTCGCCGCGGTGAGGTTGTTACCATCGTCGAGACGCGCGGCCGTAACCGCGTGCCTGAGGGATTGGTTTACATGGCGTTCTTTGACGCGGCGCAGTTGGTTAACGTGCTGACGCTGGACGCGACGGATCCTCTGTCAAAAGAGACTGACTACAAGAAGTGTGCAGTCAGGGTTGTTAAAGCTTAAGACGGAAGAGAGCGCATCGTAATGGCTAATGAACGGGATAAGGGACCGGCGCGGCGTCGCTTTTTACGCGACGTCGTACGCAGCACGGGCGGCCTTGCCGGGCTGGCTCTGTTGTTGAGTATCCCTCAAAGGCAGTCTCTGGCGAAGGAAGGGGTAGCGCTTAGGCCCCCCGGCGCGCTGTCGGAAGAGGCGTTTAACCGCGCCTGTATCCGCTGCGGCCAGTGCGTCCAGGACTGTCCTTATGACACGCTGAAGCTGGCGACGCTCCTGTCGCCGGTCTCCAGCGGGACGCCCTATTTTGTCGCGCGGCAGGTTCCCTGCGAAATGTGCGACGACATTCCGTGCGTTAAGGCCTGCCCGAGCGGCGCTCTCGATCCTCAGTTAACAGACATTGATAAGTCCCGTATGGGGCTGGCGGTCCTGCTCGATCACGAAAACTGCCTCAACTGGCAGGGGCTTCGCTGCGACGTTTGTCACCGGGTTTGCCCGTTGATCGGCAAAGCTATCACGCTGGAGCACGAGCACAACGCGCGTACCGAGAAGCACGCCAAGTTCATTCCGACGGTCCACAGCGAATACTGCACCGGGTGCGGTAAATGCGAAGAGGCCTGCGTACTGGACGAAGCGGCTATCAAGGTGCTGCCGCTGGGGCTTGCGCTGGGCAAACTGGGTCATCACTACCGGCTTGGATGGGTGGAGAAAGAGAAGGCGGGTCAGTCCCTGATCCCCGAAGCGCTGACTCTGCCGACCCGTAAACCGGAAGGAGGGCAATAATGGCAAACGCACCCATGCTTGCGGGCCGAGAGGCGCGCGTTAAGTTTGGCTGGTGGTATAGCCATCGCTTCCTGCTTCTGCGTCGGCTAAGCCAGCTTGTGATTCTGGCCCTGTTTTTGACCGGCCCGTGGTTTGGCGCGTGGATCCTGCGCGGCAACTACAGCGGAAGCATGCTGCTTGGCGCCGTGCCGCTCAGCGATCCGCTGATGGTGCTGCAAACGCTGGCGAGCGGTTATCTGCCCGATATGCCAGCGCCGGGTGAAAGCTGGGCGCAGTGGTACGCCGTTATTGGCGGCGTCATTATTGCCTTGGCGTACGCGCTGTTCGCCAGTCGGCTGTTTTGCGGCTGGGTGTGTCCGCTGGCGCTGGTGACCGATTTGGCCGCCTGGCTTAGACGCAAGGCCGGCATTCGCAACAGCGCGACCATTCCTTCATCGCTGCGCTACGGCATTCTTCTGGCCATTCTGGTCGGTAGCGCCATTAGCGGCACGTTGATATGGGAGTGGGTCAACCCGGTTTCCGCTTTCGGGCGAGGGTTGATTAACGGGCTGGGGCAGACGCCTACGGCTGGCCTGGTGAGCGGCCTGGCGTTTGGTTTTGGCGCAAGTATCTGGCTTATCGTGGTGGTTTTCCTGTTCGACCTGCTGGTGGTTGAGCACGGCTGGTGTGGTCACCTGTGTTCGGTTGGCGCGCTGTATGGCGCTATCGGCTGCAAGGGCGTGCTTCGCGTCAGCGCACAAAACCGTAAAGACTGCACCCGCTGTATGGACTGCATCCACGTCTGCCCTGAGCCTCAGGTGCTGCGCGGTCCGCTGTTCGGTAAACAGGAGGGGCCTTTAGTGTTGAGCAAAGAGTGCATTTCCTGTGGTCGCTGCATTGATGTCTGTTCAGAAAAAGTATTTCAAATAAAAACACGATTCCATCGTTCGGGAGAAGAGGAATGAAGAGTAACGTCTTGAAAAAGCGAGTTACCTTATGGACTATGCTAGGCGTATTGGTTTTCGGCGGCGTGGCGTTTGCCGCCAATAATGGCGTGGATTTAACTCAGTCACCGGAAGTGTCGGGTACGGCGGAAGGACAGATTACGACGCCGAAAGAGCAGCCTCGCATCGCTCTTGACTATGTAAACCAGCCGCCAATGATTCCGCACAGCGTAGACGGCTATCAGGTAACGACGAAAGTAAACACCTGTCTGAAGTGTCACGGTGTTCAGGGCTATCGCACCACGGGCGCGCCGCGCATCAGTCCGACGCACTTTATGGACAGCAACGGGCATATCAACAGCGACGTGGCGCCGCGTCGCTATTTCTGCCAGTCCTGTCACGTACCTCAGGCCGACGCAGCGCCGATTATCGGCAACACGTTCCAGCCTGCGCCTGGATACGGTAAATAAGCGGGGATTGCTATGAGTAAAGAGAAAAAGCCGGGCATCGCTCGCCGAGCGTGGCGCTGGTTTCGTACCCCCAGCCGTTTGGCGATCGGTACGCTGTTGGGGCTGGGCTTCATTGCGGGCGTTGTCTTTGTCAGCGGTTTCAACACCAGTATGGAAGTGATGAACAGTGAAGAGTTTTGTATCAGCTGTCACGAAATGCGCGATAACGTATACCAGGAGTATATGGATACCGTGCACTACACCAACCGTACCGGGGTTCGCGCCGTTTGCTCTGACTGCCACGTTCCGCACGAGTTTGTGCCGAAGATGGTGCGTAAGATCAAGGCCTCAAAAGAGCTGTACGGCAAGGTGATGGGCATTATCGACACGCCGCAGAAGTTCGACGAGCATCGGCTGCAGATGGCGAAAAACGAGTGGGAGCGCATGAAGGGCAACAACTCCCAGGAGTGCCGCAACTGCCACAACTTCGACTATATGGACTTTACCGGGCAGAAGACCGTTGCCGCCAAGATGCACAGCATGGCCATCAAGGAGAATAAAACCTGTATCGACTGCCATAAGGGGATAGCCCACAAGCTGCCTGATATGACGGGGATTGAGACGGGGTTTTAATAAGCAAGTAGAAGCTGACAAACTGTTCTAATCAGCTTCAGAGGATATTCCGGCCGAAAGTCCGGCCTGCTTATATTACCATCGTGCGCGGCCGGAAAAGCGCTTGTATTAGGCTTGGGTGCGCGGCGGGCATAGCCTTCCTAGGGGCGCTTCGTTGGCTTACGCCAAGTCGACCCCAACGGAAGACTCTCCCGCCGTTTGGCTCCTCAAATCGTTCAGAACTTATCTCTGGCATTTATCATTAATCTGAAACCGCAGACTTGTTCTGCGGTTTTTTATGGCGTGTGTTTTACCGGTCAAAAAGAAGCTTATCTCTCCTACCAACGTAGCGGCTGGGCCAGATATTTTCCGGCGAGATTTCAAGCGCGTCAGCAATAAGCTTTTCGCCTTTCGGCCACGGGTGCAGTAGCGTATTAGCCAGCATTGTTCCCTTCTTTGTTTAGTCCGACGACGATGTTTGCTAGATAACAGTTCTGTATTTTTTTAGCTCCGTAACCTGGTTAGAATACCAATCATCCTGTTTTGGGATATATCTCGGAGTTATCGTCATGCCCTCAATCTATTCATCTGAATATCAGCTTGTTATTAAGAGCCTTCGTGAAGCGAGGATGCAAAAGGGCATCACTCAGGAAAGGTTGGCTCAGGCGTTGAAACGCCCACAGTCTTTCGTTGCCAAGGTTGAAAGCGGTGAGAGAAGGTTGGATGTTATTGAATTTGCTTATATTGCGCGATTATTAGGGATTGACCCCGCCTTACTTTTACAAAAGATAATGGCGAAGGTCGTTCCGCTTTAATAACAGAATAGCGTTACGCCAAAATCAGGTCTGGATGCTCTCTGGGGAGCTCGGAATCGGCGGTAAAGCCGATTGCCGAGTAGGTTTTCTGTTACTTGATTGACTGTAACCACTTACTCAACTCATTGGCAAACGCCTGACGGTCGCGCTGGCTGAGCGTGCTTGGGCCGCCGGTTTGGATGCCGCTGGCGCGCAGGGTGTCCATAAAGTCGCGCATCGTCAGGCGTTCGGCGATGGTAGCTTCGGTGTAACGTTCGCCTCTAGGGTTCAGCGCTGAGGCGCCTTTTCCCATCGCTTCGGCGGCGAGGGGGATGTCGGCGGTAATGACCAGATCGCCTTTCTCCACTCGTTTGACGATTTCGTTGTCCGCCACGTCAAAGCCTGCGGCAACGCGCAGGCTACGAATATAGGCCGAGGGCGGCGTTTTTATGCTTTGATTGGCAACCAGCGTGACGTGAACCTTTTCTCGGTCGGCGGCGCGAAACAGCACCTCTTTTATCACGTTAGGGCAGGCGTCGGCATCGACCCAGATTTGCATGCTTTTTCCTTCTAATTTTCAAATGATAGCCTTATGCAACAGGCGCTAAGGCGAAGGCTCATAGGGCGACTCCGTCATGTGCCAGCAGCCGTCGCGCAGCTCAAAGCGGTAGGCGTTGCCTTCGGACATGCCGTAGCGGTAAGAGACGATTCTGACGTTGTTTTCGCTAGTGTCAATGTCGACGTCCGTTGGCATTGGATCAACGCTGCCTTGGTAATCCACGACGTGGAACCCGTCTTTTTGATGGCGTAAATTAAAGCCAGCATAGGCCGTTCCGGCCATGTAGACATCGACAGTGCCAAATTCTTCACTCTTGGCGTCGGGCTCTATGACTTTGACCAGCGGGTCGGTAAAGCTTTTTTTGGCCGCGTCGTTGTTGGCGTACTGAATTAGAAAGTCACTAAAGCCCGTTGTCGGGCAGGCTGCTGAAGGAGCGGTAGGGACGGACTGAGTCTCCCAAAAGCCTACCGTAAAGGCGCTTTTCTCGGCTTCATTGTTCCAACGCGTATAGTCGCCTTCCGCGCCCACGCGCATGATTGAACCGCTCTCTTTGTGGGCGAAGTTCATCACGCAAACGCCCGAACCGCCGCAGCTTTCGACTTCCGGCAGGACATTACACACGTCAGCTTCGCCACCGACGTTCGTCCAGCAGTTTGGCGTTCGAAGCGGGAGCCAGCCGTTTGCTAAAAGCTGCTCTCGTAAATCGGCGTAGGCCATGCCCTCTTTAAAACCGTCGTCAACAGCGGCGGAGGCTTTCGAGCAGGCCATCGGCAGAAGAAGCGCAGCTAAGACGCACAGCAGAAGGCGATATGACAAAGGGCGATCAGGGGCGGCGGTCATGATTATCATCCTGAATGGTCAGAGGCGGGCATTATAAATGAGATTGTGGGCAGCGTCGCGAACATCAAGCGGTGCGAAATCTTCCTTGCGCTTGGCGCTAAACTTATCATAATCGAGGGCAACAACTGAAAACGCGGTGGAAATCATGGAAATCCGTATTTACAGACAAGATGATTTTGAAGATGTTATCACGCTTTGGGAGCGCTGCGACCTGCTTCGCCCGTGGAACGATCCTGAGACCGACATTGAGCGTAAACAGCATCATTCTCCGGAACTGTTTCTGGTTGCCGAGGTCGGAGGAGAGATGGTCGGTACGGTCATGGGCGGCTACGACGGCCACCGGGGCTCGGCTTATTATCTTGGCGTTCACCCGGACTACCGAGGACGTGGCATCGCCAACGCGCTGCTAAGCCGGCTGGAAAAGAAGCTGATAGCTCTGGGATGCCCCAAGCTGCACCTGATGGTGCGCGAGGAGAACGACGCGCTGGTCAGCATGTACGAAAAGCTGGGATACGAAGTTCAAGAGGCGGTTTGCGTCGGCAAACGTCTTATCGAAGACAGGGAATATTAGGGCGCTTCTGGTTAGCGTACCTTATTGAATAACACAGTGGGATTATTGATGAAGATTCGCGCAGTTTTACTTTTAGCCTGTTTTTCTCTGGCTGGGTGCTCTACGGTTAGCCAGATGTCCTGGTCTAGCCTTTCTCCGTTTAGCTGGTTTGGCAGCGACTTGACGCTCAGCGACAGCGGGTTAAACAACATTACCGCGTCGACCGCGCTCGACGAAGCCACGCTGGATAAAGCGCTGGACGGCGACTATCGCCTGCGTAAGGGAATGGGGATTGAGAACGGCCAGATGGTTTCCTATTACGAGGCGCTGAACGGAGAGAAGGTCGAGTTGGTTATTCACGGCGACGCCAACAATCGCGTATCGCGCATTGACGTGATGGATAAGGCGGTAAAAACGCCGAAGGGAACCGCAGTCGGTACGCCGTTTGCCGATCTCTACAGTAAAGCGTTCGGCGTCTGCCAGGTGGCGGAAGACGACAGCGGCAACGTGATTTGCCGCTCACAGGAAAGTAGCCGCATTTCCTACGTGTTTAGCGGAGAGTGGATGGGTTCAAAGAGCATTATCCCACCCGATGACAAGCTGAAGACCTGGACCATTGGCAAAATGGTGTGGCAATCGCAGTAATAGCCGAAACCATCGGTGGATATTGCGTTAGCGCATAGTTCCTCGAGCGCGTTTGGTTATGATAAACCCTCGTTTCTATTTCACGCTGCGGTGACGTTATCCTTTCGTCGCCGCACGACTATTATGATAAGGAGTTAGACATGGCTCAGGTGCAGAGCGGTATTCTGCCGGAACACTGTCGTTTTGGTATTTTCATTGAAGCAAAAGCTGGCGACGACCTAGAAGCAATCCGCAGCGGGTGTAAAACCTTTATTTCTGCCTTGACGGAGCTACAGCAAAAGCACCCTGACGCGGCGCTGGGCGCGACGATTTCTTTCGGTTCCGACCTTTGGCAGCGCCTGTCCGGCAAAGGTGCGGCCGAGCTCAAGCCGTTCCGCCCGCTGGGCAACGGCCTGGCGCCGGCGACCCAGCGCGACATGCTGATTCATATTCTTTCCCAGCGCCACGACGTGAACTTTACGCTGGCTCAGGCGGCGCTGAAGGCCTTCGGTAAGGCTATTACCGTCGAAGAAGAGACCCACGGCTTCCGCTGGACGGAAGAGCGCGATCTGAGCGGCTTCGTCGACGGTACGGAAAACCCGACCGGCGACGTTCGCCCCGGCGTTTGCGTGATTGAAGGCGGCGAAGACGCAGGCGGCAGCTACGTGATGGCCCAGCGCTACGTGCACAACCTGGACGTGTGGAACAGCATGCCGGTGAAGGCGCAGGAAAACGCCATGGGCCGCACCAAGGTCGATAACGAAGAGCTGCCGGGCGACAAGCGCCAGCCGACGTCGCACCTTGGCCGCGTCGACCTTAAAGAAGACGGCAAAGGGCTTAAGATCGTCCGCCAGAGCCTGCCGTACGGCACCGCCAGCGGCGAGCACGGCCTGTACTTCATCGCCTACTGTGCGCACCTGCACAACATCGAACAGCAGCTTCTGAGCATGTTCGGCGAGCTGGACGGCAAGACCGATCAACTGCTGCGTTTCAGCAAGCCGGTGACCGGCAGCTACTATTTTGCGCCGTCGCTGGACAGGCTGTTGGCGCTGTAAGCGCTGTTAGTGAAGGTTAGAGGAGGGGCTTTATGCCCCTTTTTTGATAAGGTTGTTTTATGCCGCTTCCGCTTGATTACTATTCTCAGGACTACGACGTTGTTTGCCCCAAGTGCGCCGCGAAGGCCGTGGCTAAAACGGCTCCCCTAGGTACAAAGGGGACGTATCGGGAATGTTTAGTGAAGTACGTCGCCACGCGCATACTGTGTCCGTCCTGTGGATTTAGCCGTGACGTGCCAACTCAGCAGGGACAGAACGATGAGGATTATTCGTTCTGGTACGCCTGCGAATTTAAGGGGCATCGGCTGTGGGCGGTTAATCTGTTGCACGTCCGATTTTTAATTTCGGTTATTTCAGGCGAGCTATCAGAAAAAGCGCTTTCGCTTTATCATCAAAGCGTTATTGAATCCTGGCCTACGTGGCTAAAGTTAGCGAAGAATCGGGATGAGGTTTTGAGGATTTTGCGGCAGTGGGGGAGGAAAAGCGTTTAAACTATTTATCGCTCAACAAAACGGTTAGGCAGAGCAATAAGAATAACGGGATAGAACCTGCAAGGATGAAAACATGAGAAAACTCATTGGCGTACTGATTATCGCTGTGCTGCTATCAGGCTGCGATAACAAAGATAAACCGCACGAAGGATATTATCTGACGGATGATATCCAGATTGAATTTGATAACAGCGATGTTAAACCGCAGGATAATCGCGTTGTTCGCCCTGAACAACAACGCCAAATTGCCCAAGAAATAAAGAAGCAGAATAGCAAAAATTATTTCAACTTTACGCCTTCGACCGTAACGTACTACACCCCGTTTAGCAGCAGTGTGAAAAATATCCAGAACGGACGCGTTCAGCTTGATGATATTGACTATACGATTGCTCAGGGAGAAGGGCGCACTTTACGTCTGCTTTCGGATAAGGGGATAGACTGTAGTTATCATGCTTGCCAAATTACGATAACGCTGAAAAAGGTTCGCGAAGACTCGTCCGAACTGATAAAACGCCAAGAGCAGCAAAAGAAGAGCGAGAGCGCTTACCGGGCGCAAATGAGCCGAAATATCGACTATTTTAAACATCCCTCACTGGACGACTTCATCGGCGTCCCGCTTTCTCTCGGCAAGCCCTTCGCCATCAAAATTCCGATCGATATGTATAACCAGTTCGTCGACCGCACGCCGGCGGACTGCACCCGTAACTGTAACCTGAATGCGTTCCCGCTAGCCTCGCAGGACGACGGCGAAACGTCTATTTTCACCTACTACAGTAAGCAGGAAAAACATGGCGGCACGCTGTATATCTTCAACGGGAAACCGGGGGATGTGACGCTGGAGGAGCGGCTAAAAAAGCAAACGCCGATTCTTTTACAAACTGAAAACGGCGCGGTTTATTACAATACGCAAGGGGAACTGGAAGCCTTCTATTTTCAATATGATGAAGCCAGCAAGCGTTATTTTGTCGGCGTAGCGAATGCCGCGACGGCTGAGCAAATAGCCAGGGAGTTCACCGTGTTGCGCACGATGGACCCGCGCTATCGCGGGAAGAAAACCGTCTCAATGGCGGATTTACAGCTCTCTCAGCAGGCGTTGGAGGAGAAATATCAGGCAAAGGTCAGCGACTACTTTGATACGGCAAAAGTGCAGAAAGCGATTTGGGATGCAGTTGAACTAATGGTGCATAAGCCTGAACGGTTTTTTAACCCAAACGGCATGATTGCGGCACCCGTTTGGTTTCCATCGGAAAATAGTAATCAAGATATCTATGTACAACTCTACGCCCAGTCGATCGATTCGCTGATGAAGGATGAGGAGCAGATAGGGATAAACTCAAAATATACGCCTAAAGGAAAGCGGATGGGCAATTTTCTTGTCTATACCGATCGGCGTCTTGTTAGCTATTACTACCTCATTAAAGTAGACGATCGACTCACGCTTGTATTGGGTGTAGGTAGTGGTGATAAACGGGAAAAGCTGCTCTTAGCTCAGGTTTTCAAACAGCTCGATCTATCCACAATCCCGACGACGACCATACCCGCCGAGGAGAGAAAAAACCTGTTTAAATATGAATCACTGCACGATCGCTATGCCCGTAGCGACGACCGCTATTTCACCGTTGGCGAAGGACTTATTGATAACCACGGCAATCTGATCATTGCCCAACCGGAAAATGGTCGTTATCGCTTCTTTAGCGAACAGCCGCCTTTTATTTTCGCGCCACTGGAGGACAAAGAGCGAGAAGCAATGGGGTGGTCATTATTTAACGAACAGGGAAAATTGTTACTTCATTCCAAAGAACTACACGATGAGATTATTGATCAACATCTGGCAATGGCTGGCGATAAAGAGAAATACGGCATTTTCGACCTGGATGCACAAAAATGGCTGTTGCCGCCAACCTATAAGCGGATAGACTGGCAAAAAAGCGCGTTTGTCGTCGCTGATGCAGAAGAAAAACAATATCTTCTTGATAAAGAGGGTAATGTACTGACCTCGGCAGCAAAAATGATTTACATCACTGACGATAAAAATCATTTTGCCGTGATTGGCAATAACGGCGAACTCAGTTTGGTGAATGAACGGGGTCAGACGTTGTTCCAGCATCGGGGAAAGTCGCTGAAATATATTGCTCAAATTGACGCTTGGCTCATCGTCGTTCCCGACGAAACCGGAGAAGACGAGCTAATGGGGGTTATCAGCGAACAGGGTGAGATGATTATTCCTGCAAAATACTACGGTTATCGGGTGATAGGTGACAATCTGCAAATGCTGCAACCAGGAGGTAAACGCCCTATCTTCTACAATCTTGCTCAAGTGAAGGATTGGAAGAATCACCAGCCGCTACAGGAAGTTTCTGTGCGTTAGGGCTGAACTGCCGGACGTATATTGGCACTGTCAGCTTGGGGTCGAACAGTGCTGATATACGTCTGGTGGGCTAGGCGCTTATGGCCCGACCCAATCCGCAAACAAGTTAGATCTTCTTTCTGCGAGCCATCCCCAGAATCCCCCTCTTGCCGCCGCCCGCCGATCGCGCTATCTTTTACCCGCGCTTGCAAAATCAAGCGCCGGGCTTGACCTCCTGAATTTTCATACTGGCGACACAGAGCGCGTCCGCGCTTTTTTTTGTGTGTCGTGCGGCTTGCTGCATCTCAATGGTGGGCCGGGCGAGGGCGTCGCAAGACGCGCCGGTGTCCAGTATGGCCGGTAAGGTCAACCTCGTCCGGTTCCACCACCCATGGGATTGACCTCTCAGGTGGTGGCTTAAACACTACATACTGGAGGATGCCCTCATGGCTACCACCCCAAATAAAACTCCCCCATCACCCGAAGCTCCCGCTAAAGCCCAGCGCCGCTACACCGTCGGCTATCTCCCCGGTCGGGGTGACGCCAGCACGCCTTCTCTACATTTGAGCGGAAAGTGGCTTAAGGAGGTCGGGTTTAACGTTGGCGCCGGCTTTACGGCAAAGATTGCCGGTGACTGCATTGTTCTCATCCCCGACACTAACGAAGTGCAGGAACTGCGCAAGCAGCTTAGGCAGATAGAAAAGGCGTTTAAGGGGATGAAAGAGAGCATGGCCGCGCTCTGAGACTAGATTTTTGCAGGCGGCAGGCTTTGCACCTATGCCGCCCGTTTCCTCTTCCTATCGCGTAATCCGCGCCACTCGCCCCATATGCCTTTTCGCTCTTATTCAGTGCCAAACGGTCTATGAAAACGGTATATACCCGCGAAATCAGGCCATACACTGTGACTTATGAAGCGTTGGTTCCAATGCTCAGAATATTGACAAGGCTCTTGAATAAAACTTACGGAGTCAAACGGCGGGAGAGGCCTCCGTTGGGGTCGACTTGGCGTAAGCCAACGAAGCGCCCCTAGGAGGGCTAGGCCCGCCGCGCTCCCAAGCTTAATCCAAGCGCCCTTCCGGCCGAGTTCGATGGTGATATAGGTAGGCTGTATTTTCGGCCGGAATATCCTCAGAAGCTCATTAGGACGGTTTGTCATCAGTCTGAAGTTTTGGTTCCCAACGCCATTTCTTAATCACGGTGAGAACGCATATGAAAAAAACGATTCTGAAAGGCTGGGCCCTGGCCGCGCTGCTGGCGACGGGAACGGCGTCTGCGACCGAGCTGTTAAACAGCTCTTATGACATTGCCCGCGAGCTGTTCGTTGATATCAATCCTCTGTTTGAGAAGGCGTGGAAGGAACAAACCGGCGAAACGCTGACCATCAAGCAGTCTCACGCGGGTTCCTCCAAGCAGGCGCTGGCGATTTTACAGGGGCTGAAGGCCGACGTGGTGACCTACAACCAGGTGACGGACGTCCAGATCCTGCACGACAAGGGGAACCTGATCCCGGCAGACTGGCAGGCGCGCTTGCCCAACAACAGCTCGCCTTACTACTCCACCATGGCGCTCCTGGTGCGCAAAGGCAACCCGAAGAACATCCATGACTGGAACGACCTGGTGCGCGACGACGTGAAGCTGGTGTTTCCCAACCCGAAAACTTCCGGCAACGGCCGCTACACCTACTTAGCCGCCTGGGGCGCGACCGCGCAGGCCAACAAGGGCGACGAGCAGAAAACCCGCGACTGGATGACCAAATTCTTAAGCAACGTGGCGGTGTTTGACGTCGGCGGTCGGGGTGCTACCACCTCGTTCGTCGAGCGCGGCCTGGGTGACGTGCTGATTAGCTTTGAGTCCGAAGTTAATAACATCCGCAAACAGTACGGCGAAGCCGACTATGACGTGGTCGTACCGCCGGTGGACATTCTGGCGGAGTTCCCCGTCGCCTGGATTGACAAAAACGTCGAGCGTAACGGTACCGAAAAGCAGGCGAAGGCCTACCTGAACTTCCTGTACGGCCCGCAGGCGCAGGCGGTATTTACCCGCTACTACTATCGCGTTTACGACCCGGCGGCAATGAAGGCGGCCAAGGCGCAGTTCCCTGACGTGAAGCTGTTCAAAGTCGAAGAGCAGTTCGGCAGTTGGAATAAGGTCATGAGCGAGCACTTCGCCACCGATGGCGTACTGGATCAACTGCTGAGCGCGGGGCATAAACGCTGATGATATTGTCGACCTCCGTTAAGCGCGTGCTGCCGGGCTTCTCGCTAAGCCTGGGCAGCAGCCTGCTGTTTACCTGCATCATCCTGCTGCTGCCGATGACGGCGCTGGCGATGCAGCTTGCCGGCATGAGCTGGCAGGAATACTGGCAGGTGGTGACGCATCCGCAGGTGGTGGCGGCCTATAAGGTCACGCTGTTGGCGGCGGCGGTCGCCAGCGTGTTTAACGGGGCGTTCGGCATGCTGATGGCGTGGGTGCTGACCCGCTACCGCTTCCCCGGCCGCAGCCTGCTGGATGGTCTGATGGACCTGCCGTTCGCTCTGCCGACGGCGGTGGCAGGCTTAACGCTCGCCAGCCTGTTCTCCACTACCGGATGGTACGGCCAGTGGCTGGCGCCGCTGGGCATCAAGGTCTCCTTTACCTGGTTGGGCATCGCGGTGGCGATGGCCTTTACCAGCATCCCCTTCGTAGTGCGAACCGTTCAGCCAGTGCTGGAAGAATTAGGGCCGGAATACGAAGAGGCTGCGCAGACACTGGGCGCAAGCCCCTGGCAGAGCTTTAGACGCGTGATCCTGCCCGAAGTCGGGCCTGCGCTGATGACCGGCGTCGTGCTGTCATTTACCCGCAGCCTCGGCGAGTTTGGCGCGGTGATTTTCATTGCGGGCAACATCGCCTGGCAGACGGAAGTGACCTCGCTGATGATTTTTATCCGCCTGCAGGAGTTTAACTATGCGGCGGCCAGCGCTATCGCCTCAGTGATATTGGCTGCGTCTTTGGTGCTGCTGTTTGTCGCCAACGTATTGCAAAGCCGCTACGGCAAGCGAGTAGGAGGGCACTGATGGCCGATGTGATTTTACAGCAGGCGGCAGTTCGCAGTCGCTTTAACTGGGGCAAGTGGGTGCTGATTACGCTGGCCGTTGCGCTTTCACTGCTGCTTTTGGCAATCCCGCTGGCGGCGATTTTCGTCACCGCGTTTTCCGCCGGCCTGGCGGCGCTCTGGAACAACCTGCTGAATGCCGACATGCTGCACGCCGTTTGGCTGACGGTGCTTATCGCGCTGATTACCGTGCCGGTCAACTTGGTTTTCGGCACCCTGATGGCATGGCTGGTGACCCGCTTTGAGTTTCGCGGCCGCCAGCTTTTGCTGACCCTGATTGATATTCCGTTCGCCGTATCGCCGGTGGTGGCAGGCCTGCTTTATCTGCTGTTTTACGGCGCTAACGGCGTAGTCGGCGGCTGGTTGGAAGATCACGGCGTTCAGCTGATGTTTTCATGGCAGGGGATGGCGCTGGTGACGATATTCGTTACCTGTCCGTTCGTGGTTCGCGAGCTGGTGCCGGTAATGATGAGCCAGGGCAGCCAGGAGGACGAGGCGGCGGTTCTGCTTGGCGCCTCCGGCTGGCAGATGTTCTGGCGCGTGACGCTGCCGAACATTCGCTGGGCGCTGCTGTACGGCGTGGTGTTGACCAACGCCCGCGCTATCGGTGAGTTTGGCGCGGTGTCGGTGGTTTCGGGCGCTATTCGCGGCGAGACCTATACGCTGCCGCTGCAGGTTGAACTGCTGCATCAGGATTACAACACCGCCGCGGCGTTTACCGCTGCGGCCTTGCTGACGCTGATGGCGATAGCCACGCTGTTCTTAAAAAGCGCGTTGCAGTGGCGGATTGCTCGCCAGGCGCGGCGCGACGCTTTGGAGGTGGAAAATGAGCATTGAAGTCAGAGGCATTAACAAGACGTTCGACGGAACGCAGGTTTTGCACGATATCTCTTTGGATATCTCCTCGGGCGATATGGTGGCGCTGCTGGGGCCATCGGGGTCAGGAAAAACCACGCTGCTGCGCATTATCGCCGGGCTGGAGTTCCAGAGTTCGGGCGGGCTGCGCATCAACGACAGAGAGGTTAGTCGCCTGCACGCGCGAGACCGCAAGGTCGGCTTCGTTTTTCAACACTATGCGCTGTTTCGCCACATGACGGTGTTCGACAATATCGCCTTTGGCCTCTCCGTGCTGCCCCGCCGCGAGCGTCCGTCGCCGCAGGCCATCAGGCAAAAGGTGGAAGGGCTGTTGGAAAAGGTACAGCTGTCCCATCTGGCGGGTAGGTATCCGTCCCAGCTTTCCGGCGGTCAGCGTCAGCGAGTGGCTCTGGCGCGCGCGCTGGCGGTCGACCCGCAGATCCTCCTGCTGGACGAACCCTTCGGCGCGCTGGACGCGCAGGTGCGCAAAGAGCTACGCACCTGGCTACGTCGCCTGCATGAAGATCTGAAGTTCACCAGCGTGTTTGTCACTCACGATCAGGAAGAGGCGATGGAAATCGCCGATCGCATCGTGGTCATGAGTCAGGGAAAAATTGAACAGGAAGGCACGCCGGAAGAGGTGATGAACGAGCCGCAGAGCCGCTTCGTGCTGGAATTTTTAGGCGAAGTAAACCGAATCGCGGGCGCGGTGAAGGGCAACCACCTGCGGGTAGGACAGTACGTCTGGCCGGAAACGGTGTCTCCTTTGCATCAGGGGGACGTCGAAATTTACCTTCGCCCGTGGGACATCGAGCTTAGCGCACAGCCTACGGCGGAGTGCGTTTTGCCAGTGACCGTTGTAGATTCGCAGCCAAAAGGGCACTACCGTCAGTTAACGGTTCAACCTTTAGGCTGGCAGGAAGCGCCGCTTAGCGTTACCTTTAATGAGGTCGGCGGACTACCGCCGCAAAAGGGCGCCCGCTATTTTATCGGCGCGCGGCGTTTTTATCTTTATGCGGGCGACAGGCCTTTGAACGCGTCGTTTCCGTTAGCCAAAACGGCGTAAATAGTCGCTTTAAGGGAGTAACCGTTTTCGTGTCTACGTTGGAAAACTATATAGGCAATACGCCGCTGGTGCGCCTTCAGCGCCTGACGGAAGGGCTTAACGCCGAGGTTTGGGTGAAGCTTGAAGGAAACAACCCTGCCGGCTCGGTAAAAGATCGTGCCGCGCTCTCGATGATCGAACGCGCCGAGCTGCGGGGAGAGATTCGCCCCGGCGATCTGCTGATTGAGGCGACCAGCGGTAATACCGGTATTGCGCTGGCGATGATTGCCGCGCTCAAAGGCTATCGGCTGCGCCTTATCATGCCGGACAACATGAGTCGCGAGCGGCAGGCCTCTATGCGGGCCTATGGCGCTGAGCTAGTGCTGGTCAGCCGCGAGCAGGGGATGGAAGGCGCGCGCGACCTGGCGACGCGCATGGCGCAAGAAGGCGAAGGTAAAATCCTCGACCAGTTCAACAACGATGACAATCCCTATGCGCATTTCTCCACCACCGGCCCGGAAATCTGGCGTCAGACGCAGGGGCGGGTGAGCCACTTTGTCTCCAGCATGGGAACAACGGGCACCATCACCGGCGTCAGCCGCTATCTGAAGTCGCAAAATGAAGGCGTGCGCGTGATTGGGCTACAGCCCGCTGAGGGCAGCAGCATTCCCGGCATTCGCCGCTGGTCCCCGGGCTATCTGCCGGGAATTTTTCGCGCCGAGCTGGTGGATGAGGTCTTGGATATTTCGCAAGCCGAGGCGGAGACCACCATGAAGCGCCTGGCGACTCGTGAAGGCATTTTTTGCGGCGTTAGCTCCGGCGGCGCGGTGGCTGGCGCACTGAAGATTGCGGCAGAGAACCCCGGCGCGCTTATCGTCACGGTGATTTGCGATCGCGGCGATCGCTATCTGTCGACCGGCGTGTTTGACAGCGTTTAGCAGGTAGAATCACAATCTCAACCCCTTCGAGACTTGTTAACCGGTCTTTTTGCTATTAGGATAAGACCGATTAACAGGTTTTTTGGGGGATATATGCCAAATTTAGTATTAAGTGATATCAGCGCCAGTGTCAGTGAGTTAAAAAAGAACCCTATGGCGACGGTGAATGCAGGAGCAGGATATCCAGTGGCAATTTTAAATCGTAACCAGCCCGCGTTTTACTGCGTGCCCGCGGAGCTGTATGAAAGAATTTTAGACGCGTTAGACGACGGGGAACTGGCGAGATTGGTCAAAGAGCGCCAGAACCAGCCGCTGATTGAGGTGGATCTGGACTCATACCTATGAGTTTTACCGTCAAGTTCAGGCGCGATGCGTTAAAAGAGTGGAAGAAGCTGGATAAAGCCGTTCAGCAGCAGTTTGCTAAGAAGCTAAAGAAATGCTGCGAGGAGCCTCATATTCCTGCGGCGAAGCTAAACGGAATGCCGGACTGCTATAAAATCAAGCTTCGCGCTTCCGGCTTTCGCCTTGTCTATCAGGTAATTAATGACGAGCTGATTATTGTCGTCGTTGCGGTGGGTAAGCGAGATCGTAGCGGCGTTTATAGTTTGGCCAGCGAGCGAATGAGGTAGATAGCGAAATCACCAGAACCCCAATTGCTCGGGGTTTTACGTCTTTGGTGGATAGAAATGAATTTATTCCCTTTCCAGCGCGTTGATAGGATCCATTCTCGCCGCCCGGCGGGCGGGGAAGAAGCCGAACACGACGCCTATCATCGTGGAGCAGACGAAGGCCGCAACGATCGAGGTGACGGAGTAAATCATCGAGAAGCTGCTCACCAGCTGGTGGAATATTACGCCGATGCCGAGCGCCAGCCCGACCCCAAGCGCGCCGCCTAAAAGGCAGACCAGCACGGCTTCAATCAGGAACTGCTGCATAATGTCGCTACCGCGCGCGCCGACCGCCATGCGTACGCCGATTTCTCTCGTTCGCTCAGTAACCGACACCAGCATAATGTTCATCACGCCGATGCCGCCGACGATAAGCGAAATCACCGCAATCATCGAGACCAGCAGCGTCATGGTAGCAGTGGTTTTTTCAATCGTCTGACGGATGCTGTCAGTATTGAAAATGAAAAAGTCCTGCGTGCCGTGGCGCTGGGTAAGCAGCTTAGTGACGCCCTGCTCGGCGACGTCCATATCGACGTTGTCTTTAATTCTCACTGTGATGCTACGGAGGTAGGACTGGCCCAGCATGCGCTTCATTACGGTGGTGTGGGGCAGCCATACGTTGAGGCTTTCGCTGCTGCCGAACCCGCTTTGCTGCTCTTCGGCGACGCCGATAATGCGGGCGGGGAGGCTGCCCAACAGAATGACCTGCCCAATCGGATTGCTGTTTTTGCCAAACAGCTTTTCGCGGGTATTGGCGTCAATAACCGCTTCCTGGGCCAAAGCATCAACGCCGGCCTGACTAAAGGATTTCCCCAGTTCCATTTTATAGCCGCGCACGTCGAAAAACTGCGGCCCGACGCCGTTTACGGTGCCGGTGACCGCCTGGTTGTTCACCCTAAAGGTAGTTGATGACGAAACGCTGGGCGTGACGCTGTGTACGTAGCTTTGCTGGCTCAGGGCGTCGGCGTCGGTGTCTCTTAGCGTATGAATAGTGGAGGCTTTTCTATCGCCGAAGTCTTTACCGGGGAAGACCTCCAGCGTGCTGGTGCCCATGGCGCTGATGTCCGATAGTATTTTCTGCCGAGAGCCCTCTCCCAGCGCCACCACCGAAACGACGGAGGCGATGCCGATGATAATGCCGAGCATGGTGAGAAAGGTGCGCAGGCGCTGGGAAAACATCGCCAGCAGCGCCATCTTGAAGGCTTCGACGAAGCGGTCGCGCAGCGCGCCTAAGCCGTTGTTGGTTTTTATCCGGTGCTTGGCTTCTTTGTTTGACTTATTTGTGGAGCTTGTGGAGCCTTCGGCTTCCGCTTTGTGGCTACGGTCGCTAATGACGACGCCGTCGCGAAGTTCTATGATCCGCTCCGCGTGCTCGGCGATTTGCATATCGTGAGTCACGATAATCACCGTATGGCCCTGTGCATGAAGGTCTTTCAGGATTTTCAGCACTTCCTGACCGCTGTGGGTGTCCAGCGCGCCGGTGGGCTCGTCGGCCAATATAATCTGGCCGCCGTTCATTAGCGCTCGAGCGATGCTGACCCGCTGCTGCTGCCCGCCGGAAAGCTGGCTGGGGCGGTAATTTATCCGCTCCTGCAACCCTAGTCGGGTAAGCAGCTCGGCGGCGCGGGCCTTGCGCTTTTGGCGCTCGGTGCCAGCGTAAATGGCTGGGATTTCTACGTTACCCGCAGCGGTCAAGGCGCTGAGCAGGTGATAGCGTTGGAAAATAAAGCCGAAATGCTCTCTGCGAAGCTCTGCCAATTCGTCAGGGAGCAGCCTATTGGTTTCTCGCCCATCAATGCGGTAAACGCCTGCGCTGGGCTTGTCCAGACAGCCCAGAATATTCATCAAGGTGGATTTACCCGAGCCGGAGGCGCCAACGATAGCTACCATTTCCCCGTGGCCTATCGTCAGGTTAATGCCGTGTAGAACGGTAACCGTCTGTTCGCCGGTAGGAAACGTCCGGGTAATATTTTCAAGCTGGAGCAGCGGCTGAGTCATCGAATTACATCCTCATTCGCATACGAGCCGGAGAGGCTCCGGGGGCGCCGCCTTCGCTGACGATAACGTTGTCTCCTTCTTCCAGGCCGGAGAGGATTTGGACGTTAACGTTGTTGTTGATGCCGATTTTCACCTTTTTATCGACCACGTTTCCTGATGTATCCACCACGCGCACGGTGGCGTTGCCGTCCTTATCTATATTGTCTACCGCCGTAGCGGGAACGAGCAGGGCGTCTTTCGCCTGTGCGAGCACGATGTAAACCTGTGCCGTCATGGATATGCGCAGCTTGCCGTCGGGGTTTTCAACGTCAAACAGGCCGTTGTAGTAGATGGCCGTGGTGGTCGACGTGGAGGAGCTTGAGGTGGTGGTCGTGTCGCTGTTGATGGAGTCCGGCGCGGGCTCAATCGCGCGAAGCTTGGCGGTGTAGTGCTTGCCCGGCTCGCCCAGAATGGTGAAGTAGACCGGCATGCCGATGTTGACCTTTGGCACGTCGGCTTCAGAAATCTGGGCTTCGATGGTCATGGTGTCAAGCTGCGCGACCTTCAGGATGGTCGGTGCGCTTTGTACGGCGTTAACGGTTTGCCCTTCCTCTACCGGAATAGCCACCACCACGCCGTCAATCGGCGAGGTGATTTTGGTATAGCCCAGATTGAGCTTGGCGGTGTCTACTGCAATATTCGCCTGAACGATTTGGGCGTCGAGAGATTCAATTTCCGCTTTGGTGGCGTCCAACTGGGCCTTTGCGCTGTCGTAATCCGCCTGCGCACCGACGCCGCGGGCCAGTATTTTACGCTGGCGGTCGAAGGCCAGCTGATTGTTTTTCAACGTTGCCAGCTTGGCCTGACGCTGGGCCTGAACGCTTTTTAGCCCGGCTTCTGCATTTTGGAGGTCGTTTTTCTGCGGCAGGTCGTCAATTTCTGCAAGCGCCTGTCCTTTTGTTACCTTATCGCCCAGCTCGACGTGCAGCGCTTTAATCTGCCCGGAAACCTGCGCGCCGACGTTAACCTGCTTGAGCGCTTTGATTGAGCCATCGGCCAGCACGGTTTGTTCTATATCGGCTTTGACCACCGGTGAGGTAATATAACCCGGCTTAACGTCCTCGGAGAAAAGGAAGTGTTTGATTAATCCGGCGATAATGACGATGCCCAGGATAATCAGAACAATGCGAAATTTTTTATTGGATAATTGCATAAAAAGGACTGCCTTAACGCCGTCAGTAAAATGCCACAATCGTCATAGGAACGGACGAAATAGTATAGGCTTCAATGTACAACGAGTTTATCCGCATTAGGGTAATGGCGGCATAAATAAAATGTAAGGTTTAAGTAAAAGTAGCTGCATCTTGGGCGGTAACGGGCAAAATGATAAGAGCTACGCTAACTAATTAAGAAAAATCAGGAGAGCGGCATGCAGATTCTGTTGGTTGATGATGACGTTGAGCTGGGCAGTATGCTCAAAGAGTATCTGACGGCGGAAGGCTTCTCGGCGACGGTGGCCCTGACCGGTCAGGACGGCGTCGACGGCGCGTTATCGGGGCGCTACGGCGCGATGATTTTAGACATCATGCTGCCCGACATGAGCGGTATTGACGTATTGAACAAGGTGCGCAAGCAGAGCCGCATCCCGATCATCATGCTGACGGCCAAAGGCGATAATATCGACCGGGTCATTGGGTTGGAGATGGGGGCGGACGACTACGTGCCCAAGCCCTGCTACCCGCGCGAGCTGGTGGCGCGCCTGCGCGCCGTTCTTCGCCGCTTTGAGGAGCATATTGAGCCGCCGAGCGGCGCCGTCGCTACGTTTAGAGAACTGTCGCTTGATTCATCACAGCGCATCAGCGCATGGAAGGGGACGCCTTTTGAGCTGACCGCTTCCGAGTTCAATCTGCTGCTGCTTTTGGTGCGAGAAAAAGACCGCGTTGTGTCGAAGGACGAACTCTCCGAAGTGGGATTAGGACGCCCGCGTGAGGCTTACGATCGCAGCGTTGACGTTCATATCAGTAATATCCGTCAAAAGCTTGGGCAGGTGGCTGGCGATGCGCTCTCTATTGAGACCGTTCGCAGCATCGGCTATCGCATTCGGTAACGACATATGCGCAAAAGCCTGTTTTGGAAGATCCTGATCGGTTTCTGGATAACGTTTATCGTGATTACGCAGGCCGTTTGGCTGGTATTTTATTACTACGCCAGCCAAAAAGAGCCGTTTGAAAATCGTATCGCTAACCGCATCGTGTCGCTGCAGTTTACCTCGGCGGTATCGGTCTTGGAAACGGAAGGGATTGACGGACTTAACCGCATGACCGGCGGCTGGCCTGCGGTTGATCAGCGCCACATTGCCGTCATTCCGCTCAAGATGCCGCTGACGGACCGGCCTGGCGCCGTTTCGCTTATTCCACTGACGGACGACGTCCGGCTGGAGCACATTCGGGGCGGAGATGGAGAATACTACTTACTGAAGTATGACGTTGAGGCGCTGCGTAAAGAGTATCGCCCTGACCGAACCGGGCGCGTGCTGATTTTCAACATGCCGCCGTCGCTGCTGGTGTTAGGGGCAATCGGTGGCTTCCTGTTCAGCGCCGTACTGGCCTGGAACCTTACCCGGCCAATGAGGCAGATGCGTTCAGGGTTTGATAGGGTTGCTCAGGGCGATCTCGACGTTCGGCTTTATCCGGTCATGAAAAACCGGCGCGATGAGCTGGGTGATATGGCGCGCGACTTTGACTCGATGGTCGAACGGCTTAAGCTTCTGGTCGGCGCCCGAGAGGCGCTGCTGCACGACGTTTCTCACGAGCTGCGAACGCCGCTTGCCAGGCTACAGCTGGCGATAGGGCTGGCGCGACAGAATCCGCAAAACGTTGAGAACGAACTTAAACGCATTGAGCTTGAGTCCGAGCGTCTGGATAAGATGATAGGCGAGCTTCTGACGCTTTCGCGCACCGACGCCACCGGCATTTCAGATGAAGAATATTTTGACCTCTATGGGCTATTAGAAGCCGTCGTTAGCGATGTAACCTATGAAGCGCAGGTGCCTGGCGTTGAGATTGCGCTTGACGCAAGCGAACAGGCGCGAGAAATGTCGACGGTTAAGGGTAACTCCGAGCTGATGCGCAGAGCGGTGGAAAATATTATCCGCAACGCGCTGCGCTTTTCTAAACAGGGCCAAAGAATTGAGGTCGGGCTGTTCTATACGGAAGGGGAGCTGCTGATCCAGGTGAATGACCAAGGCCCGGGCGTCGATGAAGATAAGCTATCGAGCATTTTTGACCCGTTCGTTCGCGTGAAGTCTGCTTCTTCAGGGAAAGGATACGGCCTTGGCTTGGCCATTGCCCGTAAGGTGGTCAATGCGCACGGCGGGACCATTGAGGCTAAAAATCGTCAGCCTCACGGCCTGTCTATTGGCATTCGGCTGCCTGCATGGCAGGGCTGATTTTCCCCTACATAAAACAAAAGCGGCGCTCTTGGCGCCGCTTTTGTCGTGATTCTGTGCTTACTTCTTAACGCGGATAACCGGCGTTTCTCCCACAACAACGGTCCCGCTGAGCTTGGTCAGCTCTTTGATTTCATCCATATTGGAAATAACGACCGGCGTCAGGGTAGATTTGGCCTTCTCTTCCAGCACGGCCAAATTGAACTCGATAATCGGATCGCCTTTCTTAACGTGCTGGCCTTCTTCTGCGATGCGCTTGAATCCTTCCCCTTTCAGCTCGACGGTGTCGATGCCGAAGTGAACGAACAGCTCAATGCCGCTGTCGGATTCGATAGAGAACGCGTGGTTAGTTTCAAAAATTTTACCGATGGTGCCGTCTACCGGAGCGACCATTTTGTCTCCGGTGGGCTTGATAGCGATACCGTCTCCGACGATTTTCTCCGCAAAGACAACGTCAGGCACGTCTTCAATGTTGACGATGTCACCGGATAGCGGAGCAACAATTTCAATGCTGCCGGCGTCTTTCTTATCATCAGAAACAAGCTGTTTCAGTTTATCGAACAGACCCATGATTTTCTCCTCAGCAATAATATTTTTAACGGCCTTGCACCCAGCCCATTCCGCTATTTTACATGTTATTTTGGGCCTGAGTAGTATTCATATCGCCTGTGGGGATATTTCCCGCGATCTTGTCATACTTCTCGGGCCCAAATTAGCCGCTTGGCAGCAGCGTTGTGGGTGGCCTTAGTTATAATAATAACTTAGCAGAGCGTTTTTTCTTCGATAAATTTATTCACCACTTCTAAAACGTCCTGAGCGGTTGGCTGGGCTAACGCATTTTCAGCCAGCGTCTTGACGTCGGAATAGTTGGCGTTGCGAATAATTTTCTTGATTCGCGGGATCGAGATAGCGCTCATACTAAACTCATCCAGACCCATTCCAAGCAGCAGAAGCGTTGCTCGTTCGTCACCGGCCAGCTCCCCACACATGCCCGTCCACTTGCCCTCTTTATGAGACGCGTCGATCACCTGCTTGATCAGCGTCAAAACGGACGGAGAGAGTGGGTTATAGAGGTGAGAAATCAGCTCGTTGCCGCGATCGACGGCCAGAGTATACTGGGTAAGGTCGTTTGTACCAATGCTGAAGAAATCGACTTCTTTCGCCAGATGGTGGGCAATCGTTGCTGCAGCGGGCGTTTCAACCATGACGCCGACTTCAATCGTTTCATCGAAGGCGATTTTTTCATCCCGCAGCTGCTGCTTAAGCATTTCCAGCTCGGCTTTCAGCAGGCGAACTTCTTCAACGGAGATGATCATGGGGAACATAATGCGCAGCTTGCCGAACGCAGAAGCGCGGAGCACCGCGCGAAGCTGGGCGTGCAGAATCTCTTTGCGGTCAAAACAGATGCGAATTGCGCGCCAGCCTAGGAACGGGTTCTCTTCCTTCGGCAGATTCATGTACGGCAGGTCTTTGTCGCCGCCGATGTCCATGGTGCGAAGAATCACGGCCTGTTCGCCCATCGCTTCAACGACGGCCTTATAGGCTTGGAACTGCTCTTCTTCGGTCGGGAATGCGTCCCTGTCCATAAACAGGAACTCGGTGCGGTAGAGGCCGACGCCTTCTGCGCCGTTGCGCTCAGCGCCCGGCACGTCGCGTACGGTGCCGATGTTAGCGCACACTTCTACCTGATGGCCGTCCAGCGTGATGGCGGGCAGGTCTTTTAGCTTAGCCAGCTCGTTTTTATCGCTCAGATACTCGGCCTGCGCCTTTTTCAACTGCTCAACGGTTTCAATCGGCGGATTGACGTAGACGTGGTTGTTGACGCAGTCGAGGATCAGGTAGTCCCCGTTTTTTACCTGTTTTGTCACGTCATTGGTGCCGACGATGGCCGGAATTTCCAATGAGCGCGCCATAATGGAGGTATGCGAGGTGCGGCCGCCCAAATCGGTGATAAAGCCGAGCACTTTATCCAGATTAAGCTGGGCGGTTTCCGACGGCGTCAGGTCAGTCGCGACCAGAATGACTTCTTCCTGGATCGCGCCGAGGTCGACGATGGTCATACCGAGAATGTTTTTCAGTAAGCGCTTACCAATATCACGAATATCGGCGGCGCGTTCCTTCAGATATTCATCCTCAAGGCTTTCCAGCTCGATAGCCTGTGCTTCGAATACGGCATAGGCCGCCGCGTCGGCGCTTTCTTGCTTGGTTTTAATACGGCTTTCGATTTCCTGCTCGAGGTCTTCGTCCTCCAACAGCATGATGTGGCCTTCAAAAATAGCGGCCTTTTCTTCGCCAAACGTTTCGCTGGCCTTTGCCATAATGGCGTTAAGCTGCTCGCTGGCCTTGTCGCGGCCTGCTTTAAAGCGGGAAATTTCCTTCTCGATATCATCGGCGGAAATTTTCTTGTTATTAACAACGATAGGATCGTCTTTTAATATCAGCGCTTTGCCAAAGGCGATGCCGGGAGATACTAGGATGCCTGAAATCATAAGCCTACCTTCAAATTAAAACGGGATTAAAACGCGTGGGTTGTTCTTACTCCAGTTCCGCCATCAGTTTCACCAGATGCTCAACGGCTTCTTTTTCGTCTTCACCTTCGGCAGAGATGGTGACCACGGTACCCTGAGTCAGGCCTAGAGTTTGCAGTTTGAACAGGCTTTTAGCGCTGGAACTTTTGCCGTTGGAGGTTACGGTGATATCAGAAGTAAACGCCTTGGCTTCTTTTACAAACTGAGCCGCAGGGCGGGTGTGCAGGCCATTCGGAGCGGTAACGGTAACGTCTTGCTGGTACATAGTGTTCCTCAACTTGGTTAGTGAAGCGCTGGTGCTATAGCACTTAAGTTTAGCCTAATTTTCATTGGTTCCCGCCCCGACATTGTGAAAAATGACGTTGGCTCGCCAACGGGTTAACAGAGGGATGTCCTGCTTTACGACGCGCCCGTGCATCAGAGAGACACTTTTGGACGTCCTACGTCCAGAAATCGCACTTTCTATCTTCAACGTCGAAGGTAAAAAGATTTAATTCGCGCATCGAAAAAATTAGTAGCTTGATACTTTTCACCGACGAATAAATCAAATGTTAGTGTGAAAAATCGAGATCCAGCGCACATAAAATGCGCTTTTTTGTTCGTTTTTAACTTTTCCGCAGGCTGTTTTTGCCAAAGTTTGTTGTGGCCGACAAACGCGCGAAAAAGAAAACGCCCTGGCGATAAAGCCAAGGCGTAGTGGAGCTTTCAGTCTGGTGAGCGCTTGCTACTGTTGAAGCTCTTGCTCTGTGAACAGGCCTGCAAACAGCGGCGTGCTTAAATAGCGTTCACCGGAAGAGGGCAGAATGACCACGATGTTCTTATCCGCGAATTCGGGGAGCTTCGTCAGACGAATGGCGGCAGCAACGGCCGCGCCGGAAGAAATGCCGGCCAGAATGCCTTCTTCATCCATCAGACGGCGAGCGGTTTCAATGGCCTCTTCGTTGGTAATCTTCTCTACACGATCGATAAGGCTCAGATCGAGGTTGCCGGGAATAAACCCTGCGCCGATGCCTTGAATCTTGTGCGGGCCGGGCTTCAGCGGCTCTCCCGCCAGCGCTTGGCTAATCACCGGCGAGTCGGTTGGTTCAACGGCGACGCTGATAACGCTCTTTCCTTTGGTTTTCTTGAGATAACGGCTAACGCCGGTCAAAGTGCCGCCGGTGCCGACGCCGGCGATAAACACGTCTACGTCGCCACCGGTATCTTCCCAAATCTCCGGCCCGGTGGTTTTCTCATGGATTTCCGGGTTAGCGGGGTTGTTAAACTGCTGCAGGAGGATAGTGTGTTCAGGATCGGCTGCGACCAACTCTTCCGCTTTTTCGATCGCGCCCTTCATGCCCTTGGCGGCTTCGGTTAAAACCAGATTGGCGCCCAGCGCTTTTAACAGCTTACGGCGCTCCAGGCTCATTGATTCTGGCATAGTGAGCGTTAACTTATATCCACGGGCCGCGGCGACAAACGCCAGCGCTATGCCGGTATTACCGCTGGTAGGCTCGACGATTTGAACGCCTTTTTTCAAAATGCCACGCTTTTCTGCATCCCAAATCATATTGGCGCCTATGCGGCACTTGACGCTGAAGCTTGGATTTCGAGATTCAACCTTCGCCAGGATTTTCCCGTTGCCCAGGCGATTTAGACGCACCAGAGGGGTGTGACCAATAGTCTGTGAGTTGTCTTCATAGATCTTTGTCATGGGTTATCCTTTTAAATTTGATAGGTTTTTATCACAATACCTACAGCATAGCGATAAAATCAGGATAGGGAAGGAAGGAATCGGTATATCGATATGTGATTAGGGAATATATAAGCAATAAGATAAGAGGGACGGTTATAAGGTGAATTCATGCTTACCTAAGTATGAATGAAGGCTAATGCGTTGTCATCCTTAGGGTTTAAGCAGATGGCTGGCCCTTATAGTAAATAAGAAATATGGCTTATTATTACTTTTCATTTAATAAACAAATGATATGAGTTTGTTAATGCTTAGCCTATTTTTAATATTAAATCAACGGGTTATTTTTGTTTTTAGTCTGTTGTCAAAATGGAGCTTGCTTGCGATTGAGGGGTAAGCGCGTATAATTAGCCGACATTAATGCGGCGTAATCTCTTGTTAGTGTATGTATGAAAGATTGCGTTATCGCTTTGTCTATTGGCTCTCGGGGGACTCTACCAACGCAAGCCAGTAGCGGAGCTACGCCCTTTTTACTGCCTCTTTGGGAGCCTGACCCAAGGGCGGTAGCGTGTCTAAAAAATATTATGTTCGTTTAGTCGCTTTCTTTTTCCTTGATTAATTGGATAAGTTCAATGAGCAATAAAGAGCCTTCCCAGACAGTGGTTTCCCAGCCTATTAATTATTCTGAATACCAGTTGCGAAACCGAGATGAAATCGATCTGTTTGAGTTAATGGCCCAACTGTGGAAGAAAAAATTGTGGATACTTGGCTGTATGTTCGCAACGACGCTGATAGCCGGTATTTATGCCTTTACTGCGAAGGAGCAGTGGACGGCAACCGCGGTCATTAATGTGCCGACGTTTAGTACTATGGCTAATTATTATCAGGGGTTTCGGTTGGTGGAAGGGGATGTAGATAAGCCGACTCCATCGGAAGAAGTTTCTACTAAGTTATTCCAACAGTTCGTTAGTTTGGCTGCATCTTATAATGAAGTCAGTCGGTTTGTTCAAAATAGCAGCTATTTTAAAACCCTGTCTGAAGGGATGACTGCACAGGAGCAATCCCGTTTGTTAGAAGAGATCGTTAATAATATTAAATTTATCAAGGATAAGGAAAACCCATTTTATACGGTAAATTTTCCCGCTCGAACGGCAGAACAGTCTAAAAAACTATTGACCGACTATATGGTCATGGTGAATAAGAACGTCAGTAACATTCAGTATTCTCAACTAGCGGCCCAAATCGAGGGTAAAAAGCAAAGCGTTGGAAACCAGATGTCGTCTCTGAAAAAGATTGCGGAAGAACAGCGCCAGGAAGAGATTGAAAACGTAAAGATGGCGTTAACTATTGCAGAAAAGGCCAATATCCAAAAGCCGGAAACGGCGGGTTTGGCAAAGCTGGATAACTCGAATATGTTCCTGTTAGGGAAAGATGCGCTGATGGCGATGTCGGACTCTATTGCTAAGCAACCGCTAGTGCTGAGCGATAAATATTACGGGCTGCAGGGGCAGTATATGGCTTTAATCGGTTTTAAGGCCGGCGATGAGAATGCGCAGGCGTTTAGTTATTTGAAAAGCCCTGCTGAGCCAGTGACTAAAGATAAGCCGAAGAGGGCGTTGATTTTGGTGCTGGGGGCGCTGCTTGGGGGCATTTTAGGAGCGGGGATTGTGTTGGGGAAGGAAGCCATTGTGTCTGCTAAACAGAGTAAGTTTGTATCTAATTAGATATTTAAGAGATCGTAGTTAATGAATATCCTACTTTTTGGTAAAACAGGGCAAGTGGGCTGGGAACTTCAGCGGGCATTGGTGCCACTAGGTAATTTAATTTCGCTTGATGTCAACTCCAGAGAGTATTGTGGCGATTTCAGTAATCCAGAAGGGATTGCTGAAACCGTACGGGCTATCAAACCGAATGTGATCGTCAATGCGGCAGCATATACTAATGTTGATAAAGCTGAGTCCGAGCCGGAGTTTGCTCAACTTTTAAATGCAACAAGCCTAGAAGCTATAGCTAAAGAAGCTGAGAAGATCGGTGCATGGGTGATTCATTATTCCACTGACTATGTATTCCCAGGGAATGGTGAAACGGCATGGCAAGAAGAAGATCTTACAGCGCCACTAAACGTTTATGGGCAAACAAAACTGGCAGGTGAAAAAGCTTTACAATATCATTGCCCAAAACACTTAATTTTTCGTACAAGCTGGGTTTATGCAAGTAAAGGAAATAACTTTGCTAAAACGATGTTGAAGTTGGCGAAAGAGCGTACTGAAATTTCTGTTATTAACGATCAGTTCGGCGCACCAACAGGAGCTGAGTTATTGGCTGATTGTACCGCGCATGCGATTCGCGTTGCATTGATGAAACCAGAAGTAGCAGGTCTTTATCACTTAGTTGCCGGCGGTACGACAACTTGGTACGACTATGCGGCACTGGTTTTTGAAGAGGCGCGTCATGCAGGTATCGAACTGACTCTGAAAAAGCTACATGCTGTTCCAACAAGTGCATATCCAACACCTGCTCGTCGACCAAATAATTCACGCCTGAATACAGAAAAATTCCAGAAGAATTTTGGTCTGGTTCTTCCTCAATGGGACATGGGTGTGAAACGAATGTTAAATGAACTATTTACAGCTACACCTATTTAATAAAAATATCTGGGTTCAATTATGGTGGGCTAAAATTTCAGTAATTAGAATTTTCTTATTTAAACAAAAATTGTGTATTAATAAATCTAAGAAATATTAGGCTTTACCGTCATTATTAATGAAAAATATTTATGGATAATACCGATTTAAGAGGGTTAAAGGTTATTAGGCAATGAATGTAATAAAAACGGATATTTCTGATGTTTTAATATTGGAGCCACGAGTTTTCGGTGATGAACGTGGTTTCTTCTTTGAAAGCTTTAATCAGCGAGTTTTTGAAGATACTATTGGGCGAAAAGTTACCTTTGTTCAGGATAATCACTCAAAATCTAGTAGAGGTGTTTTAAGAGGTTTGCATTTTCAAAAGGGCGAATATGCGCAGGGTAAGCTCGTTCGCTGTGTTGCTGGTGAAGTGTTTGACGTCGTCGTCGATATTCGTAAGGGATCCCCTACCTTTGGAAAATGGGTTGGGGTGTATTTATCGGCAGAAAATAAGCGCCAGCTATGGATCCCTGAAGGCTTTGCACATGGCTTTCTTACCCTCAGTGAAACAGCTGAATTTCTTTATAAAGCAACCAACTACTACGCGCCAGCGAGTGAGGGAAGTATTCTGTGGAATGATAAAACAATTGGCATTGAATGGCCTATTACTCAGCCACCTGAATTATCAGCAAAAGATGCAGTCGCTCCCCAATTTCATCAGGCTTCATTATTTGAGTAGAAAATAATCGTGTCTCATATTATTAAGATATTCCCATCGAGCGTTGAGTTTTCTGGCAAGGAAGATGAGTCTATCCTTGATTCCGCTCTTACAGCAGGCATTCATCTTGAGCATAGCTGTAAAAATGGTGATTGTGGGGTTTGTGAGTCTGAACTCTTAGCAGGCGAAGCTGTTGATTCAACTGGCAGAGTATTTGGCCAAGGCGAAAGAATTTTGACCTGTAGTTGTAAACCTAGGACAGATTTACAATTACAGGCTCACTACTTTCCTGAATTGGCAGGGCAGGTAAAGAAACTCGTACCCTGTAAGGTTAGTAGTAGTTATCTCGTATCAGACGACGTGATGAAGCTAAAGTTACGTGTACCACCAACTGCGAATATAGGATTTCTACCAGGGCAGTATGTTGATCTTCAATATAAAGGTGTAACTCGTAGCTACTCTATTGCCAATAGTAATGAAAAAGAAGGTATTGAGTTACACATAAGAAATGTTCCTAATGGTCAAATGAGTTCGCTAATTTTTAGCGGTCTACAAGAAAATACCTTAATGCGAATTGAAGGTCCTTGTGGGACATTCTTTATCAGAGACAGTAATAGGCCAATTATTTTCTTGGCCGGTGGTACAGGATTTGCTCCCGTTAAGGCAATGGTAGAACATTTAGTGCAAAAGCAAACGACTCGTGAGATCTATATCTATTGGGGAATGCCGCGAGCTAAGGACTTTTACTCGACATTACCCAATGAATGGAGTGAACAATATAAAAATATTCACTATATTCCAGTTGTCTCTGATGATGATCAGACGTGGGATGGGCGAAAAGGATTCGTCCACCATACGATAATACAAGATTTTGATTCTCTTGAACCCTTTGATATATATGCATGCGGATCGCCTGTGATGATCGATGCTAGTAAAAGGGACTTTATAGCAAAAAATTTATCTATAGATAATTTCTATTCTGATGCTTTTACTGCATCCAGATAATATAAAGGGTTAAACATGAAAGCGGTGATTTTAGCTGGTGGGCTTGGCACCAGATTAAGTGAAGAGACGATTGTAAAACCAAAACCGATGGTTGAGATCGGCGGAAAGCCGATTCTTTGGCATATCATGAAAATGTATTCCTCCCATGGCATTAGAGATTTTATTATCTGCTGTGGCTATAAGGGATATGTTATTAAAGAGTATTTTGCCAACTACTTCTTACATATGTCCGATGTAACGTTCCACATGGCCGAAAACCGTATGGAAGTCCACCATAAGCGCGTTGAACCTTGGAACGTGACGCTTGTTGATACTGGCGATGCATCGATGACCGGCGGGCGCTTAAAGCGTGTTGCTGAGTATGTGAAGAATGATGAAGCGTTTTTGTTTACCTATGGTGATGGCGTCGCAGATCTTGATATTAAAGCAACTATTGATTTTCATAAGGCGCATGGCAAAAAAGCAACCCTGACCGCAACCTTTCCTCCAGGACGCTTTGGTGCATTGGATATTCGTGGTGGCCAGGTTCAAGCCTTTCAAGAAAAGCCGAAAGGCGATGGTGCCATGATCAACGGCGGCTTCTTTGTGCTCAATCCTTCTGTTATCGACCTCATAGAGAATGATGCTACAACCTGGGAGCAGGAACCTCTGATGACCTTGGCCAAACAGGGGGAACTCATGGCTTATGAGCATACCGGTTTCTGGCAGCCAATGGATACTCTACGCGATAAAACCTATCTTGAAGGGCTGTGGGAAAAGGGTAAAGCTCCCTGGAAAAGCTGGGAGTAATAGAATGATTGATAAAAACTTCTGGCAGGGGAAACGAGTGTTTATTACGGGACATACCGGCTTTAAAGGTAGTTGGTTGTCACTCTGGTTAGCGGAAATGGGAGCTACGCTAAAAGGCTACTCATTGGTTCCACCAACTGAGCCAAGTTTGTTTGAGATTGCTCGTATTAATGATCTGATGGAATCAGAAATTGGCGATATTCGTGATTTTGAAAAGCTACGTAATTCTATAGCGGCTTTTAAGCCAGAAATTGTTTTTCATATGGCGGCACAGCCGTTAGTTCGCCTGTCTTATAAAGAACCTATTGAAACCTATTCAACTAACGTGATGGGTACCGTACACCTGCTCGAAGCGGTAAAGCAGGTTGAGGACGTGAGGGCTGTTGTCAATATCACTAGCGATAAATGTTATGAAAATCGTGAGTGGGTCTGGGGATATCGTGAAAATGAAGCGATGGGTGGTTACGATCCTTACTCAAATAGTAAAGGTTGCGCGGAACTGGTTGCTTCGGCTTTTCGTAACTCTTTCTTCAATCCTGCGGCCTATGACAAACACGGAGTGGGCCTCGCATCAGTAAGAGCGGGTAACGTGATTGGTGGCGGTGATTGGGCCGAGGATCGTCTGATTCCAGATATTTTGCGGTCTTTCGAGAATAATCAGCAAGTTGTTATTCGTAATCCTCATGCAATTCGTCCGTGGCAGCATGTTCTCGAACCGCTTTCTGGATATATTGTTGTCGCCCAGCATTTGTATACTGAGGGAGCAAAATATTCGGAGGCATGGAATTTTGGCCCTCGTGAAGAGGATGCGAAAACGGTCGAATTTATTGTCAATGAGATGGTATCACTATGGGGGGAAGGCGCCAGCTGGTTATTGGACGGTGAAAACCATCCGCATGAAGCGCATTACCTCAAACTGGATTGCTCAAAAGCACATATGCAGTTAGGCTGGCGCCCGCGTTGGGGACTAACCGAGACACTTGGTCGTATTGTTGAATGGCACAAAGCATGGATAAACGGCGCAGATATGCTGGCTTGTTCAAAGCGCGAAATTCATGACTATATGACAACCACTATTAACTAAAGTAGATAAGTAACAGGAATCAGAGTAATGACAGCAAATAGCCTGCGCGAGCAAATTTCCCAACTCGTTGCCCAATATGCAGATGAGGCACTCAGCCCTAAGCCTTTTGTTGCGGGTAGCAGCATTGTACCTCCTTCAGGAAAAGTTATTGGTGCGAAAGAGTTACAGCTGATGGTGGAGGCCTCTTTAGACGGTTGGCTCACTACTGGCCGTTTTAATGACGCTTTTGAAAAGAAACTGGGTGAATTCATTGGTGTTCCGCATGTTTTGACCACAACCTCCGGCTCGTCCGCAAACTTACTTGCACTGACTGCGTTGACCTCGCCTAAACTGGGCGACAGAGCCTTAAAGCCGGGTGATGAAGTCATTACTGTAGCTGCAGGTTTCCCGACTACGGTAAACCCGACGATCCAAAATGGTTTGGTTCCTGTTTTTGTTGATGTTGATATTCCTACATATAATGTCGACGCTTCTCTTATTGAAGCTGCAGTAAGTGAAAAATCAAAAGCGATTATGATCGCGCATACGCTGGGGAATACCTTTGATTTGACGGAGGTTCGCCGTATTGCAGATAAATATAATTTGTGGCTGATTGAAGATTGCTGTGATGCGCTTGGTTCGACTTATGACGGTAAAATGGTAGGAACTTTTGGCGATATTGGTACCGTCAGCTTCTATCCTGCTCACCATATTACTATGGGAGAGGGGGGGGCTGTATTTACCAAATCTGGCGAGTTGAAAAAGATAATCGAATCCTTCCGTGATTGGGGACGTGATTGTTACTGTGCGCCAGGATGTGATAACACCTGTGGTAAGCGTTTCGGGCAACAGTTAGGCTCATTGCCGTTTGGCTATGACCATAAATATACGTATTCACATCTGGGTTATAACCTTAAGATTACGGATATGCAGGCGGCATGTGGCTTAGCACAGTTGGAACGTATTGAGGAGTTCGTTGAAAAACGCAAGGAGAATTTTGCTTATCTGAAGCAGGGGCTACAGTCTTGTGCTGAGTTTCTAGAACTGCCCGAAGCAACTGAAAAATCCGATCCCTCGTGGTTTGGTTTCCCTATTACACTGAAAGAGACCAGCGGTGTTACTCGTGTTGATTTGGTTAAGTTTCTTGATGAAGCTAAAATTGGTACTCGCTTGTTGTTTGCGGGTAACTTAACGCGTCAGCCGTATTTTGCTAATGTAAAATATAGGGTTGTGGGAGAGTTAGCGAATACGGATCGTATTATGAATCAGACTTTCTGGATTGGTATTTATCCTGGGTTGACGAACGATCATCTAGACTATGTCGTGAGTAAGTTTGAAGAATTTTTTGGATTAAATTTCTGAGTCTATTAGGGTGGTAAGAACCAGAGTTTTTCTGGTTCTTTTGGTTTTGAGGTTACTATGAAAGCTTCTGATGCAATCGCTGAAGTACTGAGTGCGAATGATGTTGAATATGGTTTTGAGTTAATTGGTGGGATGATTACCCATCTTGTCGATAGCATTAATGTATTAGGTAAAACTAAGCTTATATCTTTACATCATGAACAAGCAGCAGCATTTGCAGCAGGGGGCGTCGCAAGAGCGACAGGTAATCAGAAGTTGGGCTTGGCCTTAGGGACTAGTGGGCCTGGGGCTACAAATCTTATTACGGGGATAGCTGACTGTTGGTTGGATAGTTATCCATGTATATTCATTACTGGGCAAGTAAACACGAATGAGCTCAAGCAGGATAGAAAAATCCGGCAGCAAGGTTTTCAAGAACTTGATATTATAAGTATTGTTAAAAGCATTACTAAATTTTCACATCAAGTATTATATAAAGAAGAAATAATTCCTGTATTACAACAGGCAATAAATATTGCGCGAAGCGGACGTCCAGGCCCTGTCTTGATCGATATCCCGATGGATTTACAGCGAGCCGAATTGCCTGATTATGTGACGGACTATCTTGTTAAGGAAGAAGGGATATCTGATGATTTGAGTCAGGAAACGATAATCGGTGATAAATTTAATGCTGTATTTAATTTATTAGAAAAATCACATAGGCCTCTTTTTCTTATTGGAGGAGGGGCAATTAATGAACATAATTACAATGACTGGAAAAGGGCTATTTCAAAAGTTGGTATTCCACATATTAGTAGTCTGAAAGGTAGCGAAAGAACTTATGCAGATAATGGTTATTATGGCATGGTAGGAAGCTATGGCACGCGAACCGCTAACTTTGCTATTCAACACTGTGATTTGCTTGTTGTTCTAGGAAGCCGAATGGATGTAAGGCAAACCGGTGCGGATACGAGTGATTTTGCAAGAAATGCGAAAATAGTGCAGATAGATCTTGAAGAAGGCCAGTTAGAAAATCGCGTAAGTGCTGATGTAAGTATTTTGTCTCGATGTGAAGATTTTTTCCAAGAGCACTTAGAACTAATTGAAATAGCTTCTTATCGCTTAAATATAAAGAGTTGGCGTGACGAGTTGGACTCACATTGGAATGAAAATTATACAGATGAGTACTCCGAGTGGTCTATTAGCCCATTTCAGATATGTAGGTTATTAAATATAAGTTTTAATAATAGGCCCGTACATTATGTTACTGATGTTGGTAACAACCAGATGTGGGTCGCTCATTCATTATTAATTAATGAACAACAAGTAATCCATCATTCTGGTGGACTCGGTGCAATGGGATTTGCCATACCAACTGCAATTGGTGTAGCGTATGCTGCGAAGTGTCAGACAGTAATATTGACTGGTGATGGTGGGGCTCAGTTAAATATCCAAGAGTTAGATATTATT
Source organism: Leminorella grimontii (assembly GCF_039789245.1). NCBI lineage: Bacteria > Pseudomonadati > Pseudomonadota > Gammaproteobacteria > Enterobacterales > Budviciaceae > Leminorella > Leminorella grimontii. The sequence continues at coordinate 1,121,370 of NZ_CP146357.1, forward strand.
GCTAGAGAGCGACTGCCGATACTAACGATTGTTTTCAATAATCAATCATTGGGTATGGTTAGAGCCTTTCAGGAAATGTATTTTGATGGGCGCAATGATTCAACGTACTGGAGTGGATATAGTTCATCATTTAGTAGTATTGGTAAAGCTTACAATATTGAATCTTTTGCAACGGCTAGATTAGAAGAATTAGATATATATATTAATAAGTTTATCAAAGATCAAAAACCAATGCTTATTGAGATACTTATGAGCGATGCACGGGAATGTCGCCCTCGCTTGGCATTTGGTAATCCAATTGATAAGCAATATCCAGTAAGGTAATTTATGCGTTCAATTATTGATGATGATTTAAAATATGTAGAGAGCGCAATTTCCTCATGGGGGAAATTATCTGGGAAGCGAATCCTTATAACTGGAGCTAATGGCTTTATACCTGCATATATGGTTGAAACTATCGTATATTTGAATGAATGTCTGAATTTAAATGCAAAAGTAGTTGCATTGGTAAGAAATAAAGAAAAAGCGTTTTTTAGATTTTCACACTTGATAGATAGAGCAGAATTGGAATTTGTAGTACAGGATGTATGTGATCCAATTAAATTAGCTGAACCAGTTGATTTTATTATTCATGCGGCCAGCCAGGCTAGTCCGAAATATTATGGAGTGGATCCTATAGGAACTCTAACTGCAAATACTGTTGGCTCATATAATATTTTGATGTTTGCGGAGAAACAGAAAGAGTTAAAATCTCTATTATATTTTAGTAGTGCTGAAGTTTATGGTGATACAACTAATAATGAAGAGTATATAAAAGAACATGATTTTGGTTCACTGGACTGCATGACTCTGAGAGCGTGCTACGCCGAGAGTAAGCGTATGGGGGAAACGATGTGTAATTCATGGTACCATCAAAAAAATATCCCCACTAAAATAATTAGAATATTTCATACTTACGGGCCAGGAATGGATCTTGATGATGGACGTGTATTTGCTGATTTTGTAAAAAATATAGTAAATGGTAAAGATATTGAAATAAAAAGTGATGGTAAAGCTATCAGATCGTTTTGTTACCTTGCTGATACTGTTGTTGCAGCATTTAAAGTATTATTGGATGCGCCAAATGGTGAAGTATATAATGTTGGCAATGAGAGTTGCCAAACTGATATGAATCAGCTCGCCCATATTTTATCTGGTATCGTTAATAAAGATAATCTGAGAATAATACGAAATAGAAATCAAGAAAATGGATATTTGACTAGTAAAGTTAGCAGGATAGTCCCAAATACGGAAAAATTAAGATTATTAGGTTGGACTCCACAGTTCAATATTGAAAATGGTTTTTCTAGAACTATAAATTATTATAAAAATGATGATATTCTACTTTGACTGAGAATATTAGTTATTCGGGATATGGATTAACTTCGATATAACATCATTGCTGAGATTTATATAATAATAGATATGGCTGTATATGTTGAAAAAAATTGTTCGCAAACTTGATATTGATTTTGACATTGGAAATACTTTACTCTTAAGAATCTGGTCTACAGTATCAGGTGGGCTATTAGTATTAATGATACCAGTATTTCTTTCTTCTGCAGAGCAGGGCTATTACTTTACATTTTCCAGTATTATAGCAATGCAGGTTTTTTTTGAGCTAGGATTTAATTTTGTTATAACACAGATGATTAGCCATGAAATGGTCAAGGTATCATTAGTTAATAACAAGCTAGTAGGAAATGAAAATTCTATTAACAGAATATATTCACTTATTCGGATGCTTTTAAAGTGGTACAGTGTTGTTTCTATACTTTTTTTTATTGTAGTATTTTTTGTTGGTGTTCATTTCTTTTCGGTAAAGGGAAGTTTGTTAAGAGGTGATTGGATCATTGCGTGGACGCTGATTACATTATTCTCTGCCATTAATCTTTTCGTCAGCCCCTTTTTTTCTGTTCTTGAAGGTATCGGATTAGTGGGTAGGGTGGCACAAGTTAGATTATTTCAATCTATTCTTGGGTATTCATTATTAGCCTGCTTATTTCTTTTTCATTATAAGCTAAATGCATTACCTGCTATAAGTGGTTCTGCAGCATTGATAGGGCTTGGGTTTTTATTCCATCACTATTATCCTATATTATTTGGGCCCATAAAGAAAATAATTCATGATGAGAAGATATCTTGGCGACGTGAAATTTTTCCTTTTCAATGGCGCATGGCCTTAAGTTGGCTTAGTGGGTATTTAATTTTTCAATTGTTTAATCCACTAATTTTTGCAAACCAAGGGGCGATAGAGGCGGGAAGAGTGGGCTTAAGTTTGGCTATCTTTTCAACAATACTTACTTTATCTATAAGTTGGGTTAATGCAAAAGTTCCTGCTTTATCGAAACTTATTTCAGCAAAAAATAAGAAGGAAATAAATACTTTATTTGCCAATTTATTAATTAAATCTACAGCTGCCAATGTTTTTTTCTCAACTTCTTTTATCATTATGGTTTGTATTTTAAAGTACTATGAATTTTCACTTATTGAACGGTTGGTTAGTATAGATATTCTCATCATGATGGCGATAATAACATTGGTTAATCATATTATATATTGTTGTGCAACTTATATGAGGGCCCATAAAGAAGAACCCATGCTATTTAATTCTATTGTTACTGGTATTCTAGTTGGTCTGTCAGTCTATTTCTCATCCAAGGTTAGTGTGTCTGTTACTATCCTCTCTTACTTTTCAATTTTGTTCTTTATTTGTCTGCCATGGACAGTTGTGCTATTTAATAAATATTATCGTAAGAATAAGTTGTTCTAAAAAAAAGTAAGTTACTTAGAAAGAGTATTTTTGTAAAAACTTGTGGGTTTGAATGTTATATTACCTTATGTAATGATATATTTGAATTTTCATTATATTTTATAGTTACTGTAAAATATAATATAAGATCAATGATGAGAGCTGAATGCATGAGTGAGATTTTGTTATCGATTTGCATACCTACATATAATAGATATTTTTACTTGAAAAGATTGCTTGATTCTATATTGCCTCAGTTGGTGTGTGTTAAAGAAAAGATTGAGGTAATTATATCAGATAATGCATCTTCGGATGAAACGATTCATTTATGTGATGAATATGCTAGAGAGTATTCATTTTTTAGATATAGTCAAAATTCTAAAAATGAAGGACCTGATTATAATATACACAATGTTTTTAATTGTGCAACGGGGCGCTATGTTTGGGTTATAGGTGACGATGAAATAGTTATTGAGAATGCCATAAAGAATATAATCTTTCTTTTAGATAAGCATCAGCCAAATTTCATTTTCTTGAATAATATTGGTAATCTTAATTGTACTATCAATCATCCCTCTTCCAATCCTGTTAAGTACCTAGTGACTGATAATAGCGAAAGATTCTCAAAATTAATTGGTGTTTATGTCACTTTTATTTCAGGTTGTATAATAAATAAAAGTATTCTAGATATTAATAGTGATCATAAGAAGCTAATTGGAAGTTATCTCGTTCAGTTGTCATGGGTTCTCCCTTCACTGTCGCATAGAGGCGTACATATATTTGTCCAAACCCCTTTAATTATTGCTCAGCAAGACAATTCAGGAGGGTATAAATATGTTACTGTTTTTGCAATTAATTTTTTGGATATAATAAGGTCCTACTATAAAGATGGAAGTGCAATGTATAATAGTTTCTCGTTATCTACATTATTGCACTTATATCAGTTTCAATATAAAACAGCGATGAGTAATTATGAATATGAGAATAGTGATTCTTTGATGAAGAAGGCGTTTTCTTCTTCATATTTATATAAATATATTTTATTTCCTTTTGGTAAAATAAAGTTTGTTTATTTCTTGATAAGAAATACAATAAGAATTCGTCAGTTTTACCTCAAATTGTTTTTTAGGAAAATGAAAGTCTGTATTATTTCGTAGGGGGTCATTTGTTTGATATCTTTTTCTCTCTATTGGTGTTTGGTATTTTCTTTTTATTATATAAGATAAACAATCTTCTATATCCAAATAATAAATACGAGCTTGTTGTTTTTTTCTATATATTGTTGTGTAGTTATCATGACTATATTTTTATAAACTTGAAGGATCTTGGGCTTATAGATAATTATTCTATAGTGTCTTCTTGGCGTGAGATATTCATCATTTTATGTATCGCTATTCTATGTCTTAAAGTTTTTGTTAAGTTTTCGTTTAATAAGATATCTATTTATTTGTTTTTATTCATAATGTTATCTATTTTTCTTTTTGCTTGGGGGGTGAGTAATTCATATTTTATATTAGATATTGTCATAGGTTATCGTTCTTATTTAATTATTCCTCTTTCATTTCTCTTATTTATTACAATGAAAGTTAATATAAATACAGAAAGATTTATCCGTCTTGCGTGTTTACTAATTTTGGTACCTAATGTGGTTATGTCGGTTTATCAGTATTATGCTATCCATAATATAACCGATATCTGGTTTATTGATTTTTTTGTTAAGAATAATACTAATATACAGGAATGGGATTACTTTAGAGATGAGCGATTCAGACCTGTAGGCTTTTTCGTTAGTACGTTATCGCTATGTATTATGTCGATATTTTTTGTTGTATATAGTGCGGTAAATAGTTCTTTTTTTAAACTAAAGACAATATTAATATTGGTGTTAGGGTGCATACCGATCTATTTATCAAGTACTAGGGTATTCTATTTAGCCATTATCTATTTATTCTTAATTTTATTTTTGATAAAGACCTTGAGGAACTCTACGTTATCCTCTTCTCTGATATTTATCGGTGGTATTTTTGCACCAATAGTAACTTTAATAGTTATATATTATTTGGATTTAGATCCTTCATCTATGGGAAGAATTGATCAATGGCGTACTGTAATTAATTTTTCCATTGACCATCCACTAGGTAGTGGTTTGGGGGCCTTAGGCGTAGGGTTGGCAATTCGGCCTGATTCGTTGCTTATTGCATATATATACTTATTTGGTTTTATTTCTGTGGTTTTATATTTATTGATTTTATTATTTTTAGCATTCAGGTATATTTTTGTGGATAAAAAACTTACAATAGTCGCATTAATATTATGCTATATAGTTTGTTTTCAGTCTGTGGAGAATAGTTTTTATATACAGATGACTATTGTTTTATTTGCTAATAATTATGCTGGCTATAGATTTTATCGCAAGAGTTGTCTGTACAATAGAGGTTTTCAATGGAATTAAATCTAACAGTTTTGATTGTTATTTATAATAAACTATTAAGTGATTCTACTAGTTTATCCTCACTAATTAAGCATGGATTCTCTAATAAAAGAAATATAAATATTATTATATGGGATAATTCCTCGGATGATATTATTAGGAATAATAATCTGAGGCTATCAAGTGAATTTAATATAAAATATATATTATCTAACACTAACACATCTCTTAGCGTTGTTTACAATGAAGTGATAAGCAATGAGGATTCAGACTATTATATTATATCCGATGATGATTCAGATTATAGCTCGGAATATTTGAATTCTTTAGAGGAGGTTTTTAGTAAAAGAATTTTAATTGCGATACCGAAAATTTATGCTAATGGGATACTATTTAGTCCAGCTTTGCTGGGGGCGGTGGTTGGAAAACATTTGAGTGATATTAATCCCGGATTTCATAGCGATATAATTGGTGTAATGAGTGGGACTATTATTTCAAAGGAAATAAAAAGCATATTTAATAAATCAGATGTTTTCGATGAGAAATTAAGTTTTTATGGTGTTGATACTGATTTCTTTCTATCACTTTCTAAGTATAAGATTCCGATTTATGTCTTAGATTGCAGTATTGAACATGATTTAGCTATGTGCAATAAATCTTATAAGTCCTCAGAGTTATTTAACTTTAGATATAAAAATAGTAAGTTAGCTACTTTTTATATAAATAGAAAGAGGTCTTATTTAAATTATTTTTTAACGTTTTTATATTATTTTCTTTATGAAACAAAGTGTTATATTAAAAAAATGTTTCATTGAAAGCTTAAGATATAGCTAATTTTTCATTCTAATATCTGATAAGGCTAAATGTATTTGTAGCGATAATAGATCTAAAATTATTGGAAATAGAAAAGACCTTGTAATAGGTTGGATGGCAAAAGTGGAGCCCAATGTTATTATCCATACTGATTGTGATAATTAGTGACGGGTGTAGCATTGGATTTTATGAAGGAAATAAAATTGGACTATTACTGGGTGAATACTCAGCAATAAGGAAAGGTTAGTTCATTGGTTGCTCAAGGTATATAAGAATTGGTGAAAATGTTATTACTGGCCCTTATCTAACAATGATTGCCGAAAATCATATCTTTTCAGATCCTAATATCTCTATTAAAAAACAAGGTGTTTCAGTTGGAACTATTACAATTGAGGATAATGTCTGGAGCAGTTGTAATGTAACAATAGGTTCTGGCTCAGTAGTTGCTACTGGCTCAGTTGTAAATAAATCATATCCACCGAATTCGCTTATTGCAGGTGTTCCAGTCAAACTAATTAGGAAAATTTAGAATGCTAGGGGAAAATTCACCATATAAGGATCACTTTTATTTTGTACATTTATATGATGATTTTAGTGGGAGTCCACGCGTTTTAAGCGAAATGGTTAAAGTTATTGATGGTAATAAAACGTTAATAACTAGTAATACCGATGGAATACTATCAAGACTGTCAGGTGTTAATATATTTAAATTTAATTATAAAATCGAAACATCTAAAATTAAAAAAATTCTATTTTTCTTTTTTGCAAATTTTAATATATTTATAATTCTTTTTCGTCAATTATTAAAAAATAGGAAGAAAGATAAGCGTCAAATTGTTATTGTTAATACAATGCTTCCTTTTGGTGCACTATTAGTTGCGCGGCTTTTTACTACAAATACTATTTTATATTTACATGAAACATCAATAAAACCAGCTCTCTTAAAAAATTTTTTGAGGTTTTGTATTTCTAAATGTGCAAAAAATATTATTTATGTTTCTAACTATTTGAATAAAAAAGAGAATTTTTATAGAATAAAAAGTAAGATAGTTATCTATAATCCAATAAGCCCTATACTTATAAATAAAGAAATTGATTTTGAATATAAGTTCAATGAACGGAATATTATATTCCTATCTTCTTTAGTTCCTTATAAAGGTATAAATGATTATATAAAAATTGCTCACCTTTCATATAATGAGGGAAGCAATATTACATTTAATCTAGTATTAAATTGTACTGCTGAGCAATTTAATTTATTCAAGGTTAATACATGTTTACCTAGTAATGTTTGTATCTATAACAGGCCGAATAATCTTAAAGAAATATATTATAAATCTTCTTTTGTTTTAAATCTTTCCAATCCAGAACTATGGGTCGAGACATTTGGTCTAACACTTGCTGAAGGAATGGCTAATGGTTTAATACCTATTGGGCCTAAAGTTGGTGGCCCTGCTGAAGTTATTAATGATAAGTGCGGTTTTCATTTTTCTCATTATGAACATGATCTTATACTGCAAAAAATTAATTACTTATTAGCCAATAAACATGAGTATTTGTGTTATGCTGAGAATGCCTTGAAATGTAGTAAAGAATATACGATTGATACTTATGCCAATTCATTGAATGATTTTTTAAAGAACATTAAATAAACTATTATGAAGAAGATAGCGATTGTAGGTACTGCAGGTATCCCTGCTTGTTATGGTGGTTTTGAAACGTTGGCAGAGAATTTAATTAAGTATTCAACTGACAATTGTAAATATACAGTATATTGTTCCGGAAAAATTTATTCAGAAAGAAAAGAAAGTTATAATGGCGCATGCTTACAATATATTAATTTAAATGCAAATGGAATCGAAAGCATACCATATGACATTATATCTTTATTGAAGTCGCGTAAGTTCGATATAATACTTATATTAGGCGTGTCTGGATGTATAATTCTTCCCTTATTAAAATTATTTACTAGTGCAAAAATAGTAACTAATATTGATGGATTAGAATGGAAAAGAGATAAGTGGTCAAAATCTGCTCAATTCTTCTTGAAATTTTCCGAAAGGCTTGCGGTAAAATATTCTGATGTAGTAATTGCCGATAATCAAAAAATAACAGAGTATGTAAAGGAACAATATAATATTGTTGCTAGAACTATTCCTTATGGCGGTGATCATGTTTTGAGAGGAAAGGAATTAAATACTAATTATAAAGATCATCAAGGGTATTTTTTAACAATATGTCGTATTGAGCCTGAAAACAATATTGATATGATCCTTAAAGCTTTTTCTGAAACATCCCTACATATTAAATTTGTAGGAAATTGGCGTGCTAATAAATATGGGCAAGATCTTCTAAGTAAATATTCAGAATATAAAAATATTGAGATGCTTGATCCTATATACGATCTTGATGTTTTATTTTCTTTGCGAGCTAACTGTTGCGGCTATGTGCATGGCCACTCTGCTGGGGGGACAAACCCTTCTTTAGTAGAGATTATGCATTTTGCTAAACCTGTCTTTGCGTTTGACTGCTCATTTAATCGTTATTCAACAGAAAATAATTGTTTCTATTTTAGCAATGCACAAGATTTATCTGGGAAATTACTGGAAGAGAGCAATAATCAGAACGCGCTGGAACGTTGTGCTTCTGCAATGTATCGACTTGCTAATCAGAAGTACTGCTGGAAAGGTATTTCAAAGGCCTATGAGGATATTTACTTTGAGTAAGTGGTTTTATTTTTCACGTTAAAGATTACATTGCTGAACATCATATCTTTGAAATTCTTGCAAAAGAACTGCATTGTAACTTTATGTTGATATTCTAATTTATCATCGGTAAATGCTCAGATAAGAGCGGTTCTGCCGCTCTTACTTTTAGTGCAGTTTCCTTTATTTGTATTTGAGATTTATCACCCCACAAACCTCCCCCTATACCTCTCCACCCACATCGCCGTTGCCCCACAAACGGCGACCGGCATAATGAACAGGTTCAGGATCGGCACCATAGTAAACAAACTAACAACGGTGCCGAACTGAACGTTCCTCACCTTTTCCTGGCTCAACGTCAGCTTCATATCTGAAAAGCTTATCTTATGGTTATCGAACGGATAGTCGTTGTACTGAATGGACAGCATCCAGGCGCTGAACAGGAACCACAGCACGGGGAAGACCGTTTGGCCGACGCCGGGAATGAAATACAAAATCAAAAGCAGCAGGGCGCGGGGAAGGTAGTAAACCAGCTTAAGCCATTCGCGCTTCATGATGCGCGGGACGTCTTTCACCAACCCAAAGATGCCGGTGTCCGGCAGTGGTTTGCCCGTAAGCTTTGCTTCCAGTTGCTCCGCTAGCAGCCCATTAAAGGGAGCTGCAATCCAGTTGGCGATTGTGCTGAAAAAGTAGCCGAAAATAAGCAGAATCGATATAACGGCCAGCGGCCAGAGCAGGTAGCTAAGCCACTGCAGCCAGTCGGGAACGTAGCTCATCATCGCCGGGATCCATTCTCCTAGCTTACCGTAAAGCCACCAGAAAGCGCCGCCTACCAGAAGGATATTCACCAGCAGCGGCAGAACGACAAAGCGTCGAATGCCCGGCATCCTGACCAACTTGAAGCCTTGAGCAATGTAGTGAAAACCGCTTTTTTCAGGTAAATTTTGTCGAATTGAGTCTTGTGTCATGCGTTAAAGTTCCCGTTATAAACGCAAATCAGGTTATCATATTCTATGATAAATACATTACGAACTTTGTGAAGCTTAAAAAGTAGACAAAAAAGTAGAAAAAATCGTATTTATCGTGAATAAAAATGAGCATAGACTTGCACTTGGATACGTAGGCAAATAGATTATGTATACTTTAAATAATTCGCGTTGCCGGAAGGCGGCAAGTGAATGAATCCCTAGGAGCATAGTTTACTATGTGACTAGGGTGAGTGAGCGCAGCCAACGCATCGGCAACGTGAAGTATGACAAGTATTAGTATGTTTGCCGCGGTGGCATGTATAAAAAAGCAGAGATAGCAACGATGCAGAATTTGCGTCTGATATTGATAGTCGTTGGCGCTATAGCGATTCTAGCGTTACTCGTACACGGTTTATGGACTAGCCGTAAAGAACGCTCATCTATTTTTCGTGATAAGCCCTTCAAGCGTGGGATTACACAGAAAAAAGAACAACCTTTTGACTCTCTGGACGAAGGCGTCGGTGAGGTGAGGGTGCGTTCTGTGTCTACGCCGTCGGCCGATCCATTGGTTTCATCTTCCTCTCCTCGTAAGTCAGAGGAGCCTATCATTTCGTCTATTGGCGAGCCGCAAGAGCCAGACCTCGTTGATTCAGCGACGGAAGATGCAAAGGAACCATCCCCGATTCAAATGTCGTTTGATGACGTCTTACTTGACGACAATGAGCCGGAAGAAGTTGAACAGCCCGCAGCAACGAATGCGTCCGACAGCGCTGAGCAAAGCGCCGTTTCGTCTCCTGAGCCGCTAAAAGAGCTGGTTATTGTTTTGCACGTGTCGGCGCTTAACGGCGGCACGGTGGCCGGAGAACCCCTGCTGCAGAGCATTCTGCACGCTGGTTTTAAGTTTGGCGCGATGAATATTTTCCACCGCCACGTCGACCCGGCCGGCAGCGGCCCCGTGTTGTTTAGCTTGGCCAACATGGTCAAGCCCGGTTCGTTTGACCCGGAACATATGGCCGATTTTTCGACCCCGGGCGTATCCATCTTTATGATGGTGCCTTCCTACGGAGATGCTCACCAGAACTTTAAGCTGATGCTGCAGTCCGCTCAGCGCATTGCGGACGATGTGGGCGGCGTCGTGCTGGACGAATCCCGCCACATGATGACGCCGCAGAAGCTGGAAACGTATAAAGCGCAAATTCGCGAAGTGCTGGAAAATACGGCCAAGCCGACAAAATAATACGGTTCGTTTTTATTCAATAAACCCCCGCCTGCCGGGGGTTTTTTATCATATGAGTGGTGAATTATGACGTCGCTAGAGCAGCGTTTAAATCAACTTAGAGACCAACTGCGTCATCATGAATATCTCTATCACGTTCTGGATGCGCCGGAAGTGCCGGATGCAGAATACGATCGCCTGATGCGCGAACTGCGCGAAATTGAGGCCGCTCATCCCGAACTGATTACCGACGATTCACCGACCCAGCGCGTCGGCGCCGCGCCGCTTTCCGCGTTCAATCAGGTGACGCACGAAGTGCCTATGCTGTCTCTGGATAACGTATTTGATGAGGCAAGCTACTTGGCGTTTGATAAGCGCCTGCACGATCGCTTAAAGAGCGATGATGAGATTACCTTCTGCTGTGAGCTGAAGTTGGACGGCCTGGCGGTAAGCCTCCTGTATGAAGACGGGCGTCTGGTGCAGGCCGCAACCCGAGGCGACGGTACGACGGGGGAAAACATCACCTCTAACGTTCGCACTATCCGCGCAATACCGCTGCGTCTTCAGGGCGCTGATATTCCTCGTCGTCTGGAAGTGCGCGGGGAAGTTTTCATGCCGCAGGCAGGCTTTGAGGCGCTTAACGATCACGCTCGCCGTAACCATGAGAAGGTGTTTGCCAATCCGCGCAACGCGGCGGCGGGCTCGCTGCGTCAGCTGGATCCCCGAATCACGGCCAAGAGGCCTCTGACCTTTTTCTGTTACGGAGTAGGGCTTATTGACGGTGGGGTTCTGCCTGAAAGCCATATGGCGCGTCTGCAAAAATTTAAAGAGTGGGGGCTGCCGGTCAGCGACCGCATTCGTCTGTGCAAGGGGAGCGAAGAAGTGCTGGCGTTTTATCGTCAGGTTCAGGAAGATCGTGCAACGCTAGGGTTTGATATCGATGGCGTCGTTATCAAGGTTGATTCTCTGGAGCTACAGGAGGCGCTGGGCTTCGTCGCCAGAGCGCCTCGGTGGGCTACCGCCTTTAAATTTCCCGCACAGGAGCAGATGACGGTTGTACGAGACGTTGAGTTTCAGGTTGGACGCACCGGAGCCATTACGCCCGTCGCTCGCCTTGAGCCCGTCAGCGTGGCCGGCGTGACGGTCAGCAATGCTACGCTGCATAATGCTGACGAAATTGCTCGCCTGGGCCTGTGTATTGGCGATACGGTCGTTATACGCCGGGCGGGAGACGTTATTCCCCAAGTTGTCGGCGTTATTGAGGCGGAACGCCCGTCAGACGCAAAGGTAATTGTTTTCCCGACGTCCTGCCCGGTTTGCGGTTCGGCGATCGAGCGCGTAGAAGGGGAGGCAGTAGCTCGCTGCACGGGCGGGTTGGTTTGCGCAGCCCAGCGTAAAGAGGCGCTAAAACACTTCGTATCCCGTCGGGCGATGGACGTTGAGGGGATGGGCGACAAGATTATCGAACAGTTGGTAGACAAAGAATATGTGAAGACGCCCGCCGATCTGTATCGCCTCAGTCTCGGCATTCTTACTCGCCTTGAGCGAATGGGGCCGAAATCTGCGCAAAACCTGCTGGAAGCGCTGGAAAAGTCGAAAAGCACTACGCTGGCGCGTTTCCTGTTCGGCCTGGGCATTCGCGAAGTCGGTGAGGCGACTGCGGCAAACCTGGCGTCCCACTTCGGTTCTTTACCGGCTATTGAACAGGCCGATATCGACGCGCTAAAAGAGGTTCAGGACGTTGGCGAGGTCGTGGCTAAGCATACCTATAACTTTTTTAGGGAAGAGCATAACCGAAGCATCTTGGCCGAATTAACGGGGCCAGAGATCGGCATTCACTGGCCCGCGCCGGTCGTGATTGTTGCCGAAGAGATAGACAGTCCGTTTGCCGGTAAAACCGTGGTGCTGACCGGTTCTCTAAGCCAAATGTCGCGAGACGACGCCAAAGCTCGCCTGATAACGTTAGGAGCCAAGGTGAGCGGCAGCGTGTCGAAGAAAACCGATATGGTGATTGCCGGTGAAGCGGCCGGTTCCAAACTTGCCAAGGCGCGGGAGTTGGACATTCCGATTATTGACGAGGCCGAGATGCTTCGGCTGCTAGGCGTTTAAGGTTCGGCCATTCTGATGATAGAAAAAACGCACCTGATAAAAATCGCTAATACGCCCATGCCGTTTGGCAAATATAAAGGACGCATGCTGGTAGACGTGCCGGACGAATACCTGCTGTGGTTCGCCAAAAAGGGCTTCCCGAAAGGGGAGCTCGGCGAGCTGATGGAGCTTACGCTGGCGCTGAAGATTGAAGGGCTGGACTGCGTGATTCGGCCGTTGAAAGGTAAAGCCTGAAAAAGTAGTCACGCGTAATAGGGAAGGGCCGAGGGATTTTAAATCCCTTGTGCCTTTTTGATAGAAAAACAGAAATAAAAAAAGCGCCTTAAGCGCTCATTCAATTCGTTCTACTTCAAAATAATGGTGGGTCGTATAGGATTCGAACCTATGACCAATTGGTTAAAAGCCAACTGCTCTACCGACTGAGCTAACGACCCAATAACTGCTAGATAGTAGATGGTGGGTGATACCGGGTTCGAACCAGTGACCCCCTCCTTGTAAGGGAGGTGCTCTCCCAACTGAGCTAATCACCCCAAAAACTATCTATTTTGCTGAGAGCGCTGGTGGGTGATACCGGGTTCGAACCAGTGACCCCCTCCTTGTAAGGGAGGTGCTCTCCCAACTGAGCTAATCACCCTGAAACCGCGTACTCTCATAACTGCAACAGCTACACAAGAAGATGGTGGGTGATACCGGGTTCGAACCAGTGACCCCCTCCTTGTAAGGGAGGTGCTCTCCCAACTGAGCTAATCACCCTTCTCGTGTGGAGTCGCATTATAGGGAACGAAGCAACTGAGTCAATGGTTTTTTCTACGAATCTGACCGTTCGTCGTAAAATTAGTCAGACCCGCAAGGTTTTTTACCAATGAGCGGCTTTGTTCTGCGCGGGAACGTTGAGGATTCAACGACTGGTGGTAGAATATCGGCTACTTTTTGTCGCGGCCCTTAATCTTTCTCTTTGCGATAAGCGACCGCCAATCATGTTTATACCATCTTGAACAAGGCCAACGTTGAATGTCCATGAAAATAAAAACGCGTTTTGCACCAAGCCCAACGGGAGATCTCCACGTCGGCGGCGCCCGTACAGCCCTTTATTCCTGGCTTTTTTCCCGTCATTTTGGCGGCGATTTCGTTTTGCGCATTGAAGATACCGATCTGGAACGCTCAACCCAGCAGGCGATTGACGCCATCATGGACGGTATGAACTGGCTTAACATCGATTGGGATGAAGGCCCTTATTTTCAAACCAAGCGCTTTGACCGTTATAACGCTGTGATTGACGAGATGCTCAAAGCGGGAACGGCCTATAAGTGCTACTGCTCTAAAGAGCGTCTGGAGCAGCTTCGCGAAGATCAAATCGCCCGCGGCGAGAAGGCCCGCTACGACGGCCACTGCCGCGACAGCCAGTGCCAGCACGGCGACGACGAGCCGCATGTTGTTCGCTTCCGCAACCCGCAGGAAGGCTCCGTCATTTTTGATGACAAGATCCGCGGCCCGATTGAAATCAGCAACCAGGAGCTGGATGACCTGATCATTCGTCGCACCGACGGCGCTCCGACCTACAACTTCTGCGTGGTGATCGACGACTGGGACATGGAAATTACCCACGTCATTCGTGGAGAAGACCACATCAACAACACGCCGCGCCAGATCAACATCCTGAAAGCGCTGGGCGCGCCGGTGCCGGAATATGCCCACGTATCCATGATTTTGGGCGACGACGGTCAGAAGCTGTCCAAGCGCAACGGCGCGGCAAGCGTGATGCAGTACCGCGACGCAGGCTACCTGCCAGAAGCGCTGCTGAACTATCTGGTGCGCTTGGGCTGGTCCCACGGCGATCAGGAAATCTTTAGCGTTGATGAAATGAAGCAGCTGTTTACGCTGGACGCGGTCAGTAAGTCCGCCAGCGCGTTTAACACTGAAAAGCTTCAGTGGCTGAACCACCACTATATTAACCATCTACCGCCTGAGCACGTTGCCGTTCACCTGGCGTGGCATATCAACCAGCTGGGCTATAACACCCAGAATGGCCCGGAGCTGGTGGAGCTCGTTAAGCTGCTCGGCGAGCGCTGCAAAACGTTAAAAGAGATGGCGGAGTCCTGCCGCTACTTCTACGAAGAGTTTGACGAGTTTGATGCCGACGCGGCGAAGAAGCATCTGCGCCCGGTCGCCAAAGAGCCTCTGGAGCGCGTTCGCGCCAAGCTTGAGGCGATTACCGACTGGACGGTGGAAAACGTCCACCATGCGATTGAAGGCACCGCGGCGGAGCTGGAGATCGGCATGGGCAAAATCGGCATGCCGCTGCGCGTAGCCGTCACCGGCTGCGGCCAGTCGCCGTCGGTTGACGCGACCGTTCAGGCTATCGGCAAGTCTCGCTCTTTAGCGCGTATCGACAGGGCGTTGGCCTTTATTGACGAAAGAGCGGCCCAGCAGTAAAGCATAAAGCGTATGAAAGCCGGGCAACGCCCGGCTTTTTTGTCGATGACGTAAGCGATTTGCTCTCTTTTTCAACATTCGAACAATTTGTTTTAATTAGGCGTTGACAGACGTCCCCGATGTTTCATATTATGCGCCCGTCCCGTTAAGACAGCCGGTGGTTGAACTAACGAAGACGATTTGGGGTTATAGCTCAGCTGGGAGAGCGCTTGCATGGCATGCAAGAGGTCGACGGTTCGATCCCGTCTAGCTCCACCAAATTCTAAGAGGCCGATGCGAAAGCATCGGCCTTTTGCTTTTCTATCTCCAATAAAAAAGGGCCACTATGGCCCTTAGTCTCTTCCCCTAAACTCACCTCAACATCGTCGACATCGCCGAAAAGCAGTTAAGGATGCGAATGGCGGACTGGACGGACTCCGCGTTAAAGCCCACCTCGTCGCTTGCCAGCCGTTCGACGATCGGTAGCTGGCCGAACAGGTCTGCCAGCGCTGGGGTTTGGGTTTGTAGGCGGCAGGTAATCGGCGGTTCGATTTTAAAAGGATGCCACTGGGCCGGATTTTCCACCAGCATGCGGGCGGCGTCGTAAATAGCCCGGCAGGACTCTTCCGGCGTGATGGACAGGCCGCTGTTTTGGCCTTCTGCCTGCTTGGTCTCGACGAAGGTGACTTCGGGAAACAGCGGCAGCGTTTCTTCAATAAAGACGTCGTCGCCAGCGATAAGCGCAACGGGAACGCCGAATTCGCCTGCCAGCGCGCCATACAGGCCCGCTTCGCCCAGCTCCATGTCGTTAAGCCAGATGCGGGAGAACGCAAAGCTATTTATCGTATGGGCCAGAATGCCGCGGGTTTTTGACTTGGAGTGATAGCCAATCATAAACATCGCATCGGGGGAGCGCTCAACGCCGGACGCCATGCTCAGGTAGCGCGGCTTGCCCTGAAGCAGCAGGGCGCGGGGATCCAGGCGATCGGCGATGATGTTGCGAAAGCTGCCGTGCGAGTCGTTGACGATAACCTCTTTGGCTCCGCCGTCCAGCGCGGCGCGCACGGCTGCGTTGGCCTCGTTGGTCATCCAGACGCGGGCGCGCTCATATTCGCCGTTGCCGGGGCGAACCTGTTCGGGATGAAATACCCCGGCGACGCCTTCAATATCGGTAGAGATAAGCACTTTCACGATTGAATTCTCCTTTATGATGCCAATAAACTCTGTAGCTCTGGGGCTAAATCACGCAGTGATACCCGGCGGTTGCCGTCTCGCCCGTCGGTGGTGGTCGCATACCAGAGCGCGTTGACGATGGCCTGCTCGACGCTGTCGGCGGTAGCCTGGAACAGCGGATCCATCAGGGCGTCGTGTAGGAAGGCGACGGAAGGCATTGGGCGGTCGGTCTGTTGTGGAACGGTATAGGCGGTGGAAAAGGCCAGCGAGATGTCGCCGCTGCCGTTGCCGAAAAACGCGCCGGTGCGCGACAGGCCGACGCCGGCGCGTAGGGATAACCGACCCAGCTGGCGGGAATCCAGCGGCGCGTCGGTGGCGACAATCATGATGATGGAGCCTTTTTCTTCCGTCAGGGCCTGCTGTTCAAGGCGCTCTTTTAACAGGGGGCCCAAATGTTTGCCCGCTAACGTGAAGGTTGGCAGGCGGCCGAAGTTGGCTAAAACCAGCGCGCCGACCGTGTAGGTTTGGCCAGAGGCCAGCGTGGCGATGCGGGAGGCGGAACCGATGCCGCCCTTAAGCTCGAAGCAGGACATTCCTCGCCCCGCGCCGACGGCGCCCTGTGTGAACTGAGCGTCGGCCGCTTTTAACGCCGTCTCGTAGTGGCTATCGTTCAGGATCATGGCCTGAATGTCGTTGAGATAGCCGTCGTTGCACTCAAACACTAGCGGATTTACCGTCGACCAGGCCCGCCCGATTTCTGGATTTTGTGCAACGGCCTGGCGAATTTGCGCCTGCGCCATAGCGCCGACCGAAAACGTATTGGTTAACGCAATCGGCGTCTCCAGCACGCCAAGCTCGTCGACCTGCACCAGACCGACGCTTTTACCAAAGCCGTTAAGAACCGTTGCCGCAGCGGGGACCTTATCGCAAAACAGGTTTCCCGGATGGGGCGTAATCACCGTGACGCCGGTTTGATGAGGGCCGTCGTTGACGGTACTGTGCCCGACCTTCAGTCCCTGTACGTCAGTAATCAGATTGAGTTTACCGGCGGGGAGCTGGCCAATGTAGGGAGGTAATGCAGAGTGTGCAGAAGTCGCCATGAGGTAATGCCTTTTTTCTTATTCGGATAATAACGCGTTGTATCACAGAGCGTCCTAGCACTCTGCGATACAGCGCAGCTATTTTTACTTTCTACCTTACTACCTTCTATTTCTGGTCGATTTTAGGATCTAACGCATCGCGCAGCCCGTCTCCCAGCAGGTTAAACGCCAGTACGGTCAGGAAAATGGCGATGCTGGGGAAGATAGCGACGTGCGGCGCCATCACCATATCGGCGCGGGCTTCGTTGAGCATGGCTCCCCACTCCGGCGTCGGCGGCTGGGCGCCCATGCCTAAAAACGACAGGCTGGCGGCGGTGATGATAGAGGTACCGATCCGCATGGTGAAATAGACCACGATGGACGAAACGGTGCCGGGCAGAATGTGGCGCATAATGATGGTCCAGTCGGACGCGCCAAGGCTTCGGACGGCTTCGACGTAGGTCAGGTTCTTTATCACCAGCGTATTGCCGCGCACCAGGCGAGCAAAGGCGGGGATGCTGAATATCGCTACGGCGACGATGACGTTCGTCATGCCGCTACCCATAATCGCCACCACGCCAATCGCCAGCAGGATGCCGGGGAAAGCGAACAGCACGTCGGAAATGCGCATCGTGATGCGATCCCACCAGCCCTCATAGTAGCCCGCCATCAGTCCCATAAAGGTGCCGATCACTGCGCCGAGCGCAACGGAGAAGAAGCCCGCGGCCAGCGAGATTTTCGTGCCGGCGATGATGCGGCTAAGAATATCTCTTCCCAGCGAATCAACGCCGAACCAGTGCAGCGCTGAAGGGCCTTCGTTGAGCCTTTCGTAGTCAAAGTAGTTTTCCGGATCGAAAGGCGTGAGCCAAGGGCTTAAAACGGCAATAATTACCAGCAACAGGACGAAAACGCCCGCCGCGACGGCGACGTGCTGTTTGCGAAACTTGCGCCAGAACTCGCTCCACGGCGTACGGACGTTTTTTGCGCCGGAGCCGGATACTGCGGTTGGTTCGACGGTCGTTGATGAACTCATATCGGCTCCTCCTATTTATATTTGATCGTGGGGTTAATGGCGGCGTAGAGCATATCGACTATCAGGTTGATCAGGATAAACTCCAGTGAAAACAGCAGGACCTCCGCCTGAATAACCGGATAGTCGCGGGCTTCTACCGAGTCAACCAGCAGTCGGCCCAGCCCCGGCCAGTTAAACACTTTTTCAACCACGATGGAGCCGCCGAGCAGAAAGCCAAACTGCAGGCCCATCATCGTCACCACCGGGATCATGGCGTTACGAAGCCCGTGCTTGATAACGACAACCCGCTCTTTCAGGCCTTTGGCCCGAGCGGTGCGAATAAAGTCTTCCTGTAATACCTCGACGAAGGAAGCGCGGGTAAAGCGCGCCATCACCGCCGCAACGGCAGCGCCCAGCGTGATGGAGGGAAGGATGTAGTGCTTCCAGCTGTCGGCGCCGACCGTAGGCAACCAGCCTAAGTTGACGGAAAAAACCTGCATCAGCAGCATCCCCAGCGCGAACGAGGGGAAAGAGATGCCGGATACCGCGAGCGTCATGCCCAGGCGATCGGGCCATTTATTGCGCCAAACGGCGGAAATAATGCCGATGCTCATACCGAAGATCACGGCCCAGACCATGCTGGTTACCGTAAGCCAGAAGGTGGGCATAAAGCGCGAGGCGATCTCTTCGCTGACGGGGCGCTTAGTGCGAATGGACGTACCGAAATCGCCCTGCACCATATTGGTAAAAAAGCTGACGAACTGCTGGGGCAGCGGCTTGTCCAGTCCGAGGTCTTTACGCACCAGGTTGACGACAGTTTCGTCCGCCTCGGGGCCTGCGGCTAACCGGGCGGGGTCGCCGGGCAGCATGTGGACAAACAGGAACACCAATACCATCACGATAAGCAGCGTCGGTATCAGGCCCAGAAGCCGTTTTAAAAAGTAACTCGACATGTTATGAACTCAGAAAACAGCACTTTCTTATTAGAGCGCGCCCTCCCGATGAAGGGCGCGCGGCGACGCGGTTATTTACTGCTTAAGATCGACGTTGTCGAAGTTAAACGAACCGTCCAAAGTGATATACATACCGCTCAAGTCTTTGCTGTGAACGTACAGCAGCTGATCGGTGGTCAGGAAGATCCAAGGCGCGTCGGCCCAGATTTGATCCTGAATCTCTTTGTACAGCTTGGCCTTTTCGTCACGGTTGGTGGTTTTCAGCGCTTCGACGAGTCCCTTATCGACCTTTTCATTGCTGTAATAAGCGGTGTTAAACATCTTCGGCGGCCATGAGGCCGTCGCCAGCAGTGGCGTCAGGGCGAAGTCCGATTCCATGGTGGAAGAGGACCAGCCTGCGTAGTACATGCGCACGCCGGCTTTGTCCGGCGTCGGTATGCTTTCTACCTTAGCGACGCGCTGACCGGCTTCCATGGCTTCGATTTGTACTTTTACGCCAACCTGCCCAAGCTGCTGCTGAACAAACTGAATAACTTTCTGTGCGGTAGTGTTGTTGCCGTTAGCCCACAGGACGGTAGAGAAGCCGTCCGGGTAGCCCGCTTCTTTCAAAAGCTCTTTCGCTTTAGCTGGGTCATAAGGCCATGCGCCGTAGCTTACGGCAAAGTCTACGCCCTTAGGCACCACGCCTTCAGCCGGCGTGGCATAGCCGGAGAAGGCCACCTTGGCCAACGCCTGCTTGTTGATAGCGTAGTTGAGCGCCTGACGGACCTTCACGTTATCAAACGGCTTTTGCAGCACGTTAAAGCTAACGTAACGCTGAATGATTGACGGCGAGGAAACCATCACCAGCTTGTCGTTCTTTTCCAGCAGCTTGGCCTGCTCGTAGGGGATGGTGTAGGCGAAGTGGGCTTCGCCCGTTTGCATCATCGCGGCGCGGGTGTTGTTCTCAACGACCGGGCGCCAGGTAATGCTGTCAACCTTCGGCAGGCCCTGCTTCCAGTAGCCGTCAAACTTCTTCACCTTCATATAGTCAGTGGCGTTCCACTCGTCAAACTGGAACGGGCCGGTGCCGACCGGATGGAAGGCAATCTCTTTGCCGTACTTTTTCAGCGCGGCTGGGGAGATCATCACGGCTGACGGGTGAGCCAGCGAGTTGATAAAGGCGGAGTAGGGGGCGTCCAGCGTGATTTTCACCGTATAAGGGTCGACGACTTCCGTCTTGGTGATGCGCTTAAACATATTGTAGCGCTTGAGGTGATTGTCCGGATTGGTCACGCGGTCGAAGGTGGCCTTAACCGCATCGGCGTTAAAGTCAGTGCCGTCGTGGAACTTTACGCCTTGGCGCAGCTTAAAGGTGTAGGTCAGGCCGTCGTCGCTGGCGGTGTAGCTTTCAGCCAGCACGTTGATGAGCTTGGCGTCTTTATCGAAGCCAAACAGACCCTGATAGAACGACTTGGAAATGGCCTGAGACAGCGTATCGTTTGCGTCGTATGGATCCAGCGTCGTGAAGTTGGAGTAAACCGCAACGACGACGTCCTTAGCGGCGAACGCGGGAGTTGCAGAGAACCCGGCCAGAGCGATAAAGCTGGCCGCCAGTAGCGTTCTTTTCGGGAATGAGACTGTAGACATGAAGTAATCTCCGTATGATGTTGTGTTGTTTTATTAATACATTCCGGCAATCCGGTGACGTGCGACAAAATGATTTTCGCTGACCTGCACCAACGGCTGCACAACGGGCTCATCGCCCAGCGCGCGTATCGGGCTTGGGATTTCATCCGAGATAGGCTCTCGTTTTATGTGGCGCCTTGCCGGGTCAGCAATCGGCACGGCGGCCATCAGTTTTTTGGTATAAGGGTGCTGAGGGTTTTCGAAAATTTCCCTTCTGGGGCCGATTTCGACGATTTGCCCCAGATACATGACCGCCACGCGGTGGCTGATGCGCTCTACTACGGCCATGTCATGAGAGATAAACAGGAACGCGATGCCGAACTCTTTTTGAAGATCCAGCATCAGGTTGATGACCTGCGCCTGAATAGAGACGTCCAGCGCGGATACCGATTCGTCGGCGATGATGACCTTAGGATTGAGCGCCAGCGCGCGGGCGATGCAGATCCGCTGACGCTGCCCGCCGGAGAATTCGTGCGGATAGCGCTTGGCGTGGTCGGGCAGCAGGCCCACCTTTTCCAGCAGCCAGGCGACGCGCTGCTCGGCCTCTTTGCCCGACGCAACGTTGTGGATAAGCAGCGGCTCCATAATGGAAAAGCCTACCGTGACGCGAGGGTCAAGCGAGGCGAACGGGTCTTGGAAAATAAACTGGATGTCTCTGCGCAGGGTCTGGAGATCTTTACCTTTAAGCTGATTGATCTTTTTGCCGCAGAACTCGATGCTGCCGCCCTGGCTTTCCACCAGCTGTAGCAGTGAACGACCGGTAGTGGATTTCCCACAGCCGGACTCGCCTACCAGAGCCAGCGTTTCCCCCGGGTGAATTTCAAAGCTGACCTTTTCAACGGCGTGCACCCGGCGCTTAACGCGGTTGAACAGGCCACCACGCACATCAAAGCGAGTAATAAGGTCGTTGACCCGCAGGATGGGCTCTCCGGAGCGTTCAACAACGCGGGGCGCTTCTTCCGCATAAGATGCGTCATTTTTACCGCTTGCGTTTAGCAGCGGGAATTTAGACGGCAGATCGGTGCCGCTCATAGCGCCGAGCTTGGGTACCGCCGACAGCAGCGCCTTGGTGTAAGGATGCTGAGGAGATGCAAACAGCGTATCGGAATCGCCTTCCTCCACCTTTTCCCCTTTGTACATCACCAGCACGCGATCGGCGACTTCGGCGACGACGCCCATATCGTGAGTGATAAAAATCACCGCCATGTTCATCTCTTCCTGCAGTTCGCGAATTAGCTGCAGGATTTGAGACTGAATGGTGACGTCCAGCGCGGTAGTGGGTTCATCGGCGATAAGCAGGGCGGGTTTGCAGGAAAGCGCCATGGCGATCATCACCCTTTGACGCATGCCGCCGGAAAGCTGATGCGGATAGCGGTCCAGTACGTTTTTCGCTTCCGGAATACGAACCCGCTCTAACATTTTCAGCGCCATGGCGCGAGCCGTTGCCCGGTCTTTCTTTTGGTGAAGGCGGATGGATTCGGCAATCTGTTCTCCTACCGGAAAAACAGGATTGAGCGACGTCATCGGCTCCTGAAAGATCATGGCGATGTCGGCGCCGCGGATGCTGCGCATCGTTGCGCCGCTGGCCTTGGTTAAATCGACCTGATGCCCGTTGCGGTTAAAGAGGATGTTGCCCTGCGTGATTTTCCCTCCGCCTTGCTCCACGAGCCGCATTAGGGCCAGCGAAGTTACGGATTTTCCCGAACCGGATTCGCCGACGATCGCCAGCGTTTCGCCCTTCTTTATGCTAAAGGAGAGGTTACGTACTGCCTCAACGGTATGCTCTGAGGTTTTAAACTGCACGCAAAGATTTTCGACAGTAATAGCCGAGCCGTCCGCGGGCGGCCTGGGGGATTGTTGTTGTGTCACTGTGCGACCCTTAGGTTTGCTTTATTTTTATTGATATTACTGCCGCACTGGGGCGGCGCGGACGTCGCGGCTTATGGCGTCGCTATTATCGTCCTGGTTTTAGGCGCCGGCGGGCGAGAGGAAACTCTTAAGCGCTAGAGCGCTCTCGCGGTGCCGGCTGCCGGTTTGGTTTATTTAATTGTTTTAACTACGATAAATATCGACAGATGCGTCCTGCCCAACTCGGCCGACGCCTCTATACATGCCTTCGGTGTTAAACGGCAGGGCGACGTTGCCGAGGTAGTCCACCGCAATAAGACCACCGTTGCCGTTAATTTCCAGCAGTTTTTCCATAACGACCTTATGACACGCTTCATCCAGCGTGAGCCCTGCGTATTCAATCAGTGCGGATACGTCATAGGCCGCAACGGCGCGCATGAACATTTCACCGGTACCGGTAGAAGAAACGGCGACGGTACGGTTATTGGCGTAGCAGCCTGCGCCAATGATAGGGGAATCCCCAACGCGTCCGACCTGCTTGTTGGTCATACCGCCGGTAGACGTTGCGGCCGCCAGATTGCCGTTAACGTCAAGCGCAACGGCGCCGACGGTACCGAACTTTTTGTCGGGATCGATTGGATCGCCCTGAGGAGCATGAGCGGCCTGCGAGGCGCCGTCGTGATCCAACACGACGCCCTGATCCAACAGCGCGCGCTGAAGCTGTTCGTAGCGCGCTTGGGTGAAGTAGTAGTCCTGATCGACCATTTCAATATTCTGCGTTTTGGCGAATGCCTCTGCGCCTTCGCCGATAAACATCACGTGCCTGCTGTTTTCCATCACGGCGCGCGCGGCGAGAATAGGGTTACGTACGTGGGTTACGCCCGCAACGGCCCCTGCGTTTAGCGTGGCGCCGTCCATGATGGCTGCGTCAAGCTCGTGAGTGCCCGAGTGGGTAAATACGGCGCCTTTCCCCGCGTTGAACAGCGGGTTTTCTTCCAGCAGGCGAACCGCCTCGGTAACGGCATCCAGCGCGCTGCCGCCGTTTGCTAAAATGGACTGCCCTGCGGTGACGATGTAAGTCAGCGCATTGCGAAACTCGGCTTCTTTCTCTGCCGTCATGGCCGAACGAGTGATGGCGCCAGCGCCACCGTGAATAGCGATTACAGGTATACGACTCATTTCTTTGCTGGATCCGTTAGTTTGTCTTCATTTAAGAATATTTTATTAACCAACGCAGTCGCTTTTTATCATTTAGGACAGCGCCTGTTTATATATCCTTTTGTCGTTGGAAAATCGATTATTGAGAAACACCCACGTTTCCCCTATTTTTTGACTATATGTCTTTGGCTCTTGATCGTAAAGCGAAATGTGCCGCCAATAGGGGCGTGTATGAAGAAAGGTAAAATTCGAAAGCATGAATTACATGAATAAGTTATAAGAAAATTGAGATTGATAACTTATTTTTCCCATTATGCTATATGCGTTGTCTGTTTTTCTTGCGCCTACCTTCAATTTATATTTTATATTTCATTTAATACCTAGAAATATATATTGTATTTCTAGCATTTATATAGAATAAACTGTGCGTATTTTCGTCAAAAGGTGATTTTTTATTGCCCATATAGTTTTTCCCCACATTCGCGTTGTTCAGCACCATTTTTCGTTTTACCCTGCATAAATGTTAAATTTGTTACTTTATGTTTTTATTATTGTTGCATAAATGATGTGGCTTTTTTGGCGTACGTAGTATAATCACAACAGGTTCTGCCGGTATCTCCCGATGCGTGAGGAGTGGTTTAATCGTTGATTGCTCCTCTTTGAGCGATACGTATAACCTTCTTGATATTGGTAATGAGAATCATTATCATTTAAGCATAAAGATTAACGGGAGGAGGCGCAGAATGTCTGATTCAAGTGCCATAGTACGGTCGAGCAAGATAACGAGAAAGGCCAGGCTTTCTCTGATGGGGCCTGCCTTTATCGCCGCTATCGGCTATATCGATCCCGGTAACTTTGCGACCAACATTCAGGCCGGCTCCGCGTTTGGCTACCAGCTGCTTTGGGTTGTCGTATGGGCTAACATCATGGCGATGGTCGTTCAGCTGTTTTCCGCCAAGTTGGGTATTGCAACCAATAAAAATCTGGCGGAACACATCCGCGACAGGTTTCCTCGTCCGCTGGTCTGGTTTTACTGGGTTCAAGCTGAATTAATCGCTATCGCGACCGATCTGGCCGAGTTTATCGGCGCCGCTATCGGCTTCAAGCTGCTGCTGGGCGTCAGCCTGCTTCAAGGCGCACTAATTACCGGTGCCTGTACCTTTCTGATTCTCATGCTGCAAAGTCGGGGCGATAAGCCGCTTGAGCGCGTTATCGGCGCGTTTCTACTGTTTGTCGCCTGCGCCTACATTATTGAGTTGTTCTTTTCCGCTCCGGACATGAAGGCGCTGTCAAAGGGCATGCTGCTGCCGGGATTGGCAAACAACGACGCGGTGTTTTTGGCTGCGGGCGTTTTGGGCGCGACTATTATGCCCCACGTCATTTACCTGCACTCGGCCTTGACGCAAAACTCAAAGGGAACGCGCGAGGAACGCTATAGCGCGACCAAGTGGGACGTGGCCGTCGCGATGACCATCGCTGGCTTTGTTAATCTGTCTATGATGGCGATGGCTGCCGCGGTTTTTCACTTTAGCGGCCATACGGGGATCAGTGAATTGGATCAGGC
Source organism: Leminorella grimontii (assembly GCF_039789245.1). Taxonomy (NCBI): domain Bacteria; kingdom Pseudomonadati; phylum Pseudomonadota; class Gammaproteobacteria; order Enterobacterales; family Budviciaceae; genus Leminorella; species Leminorella grimontii. The sequence continues at coordinate 1,147,270 of NZ_CP146357.1, forward strand.
CTACGTTACGCTAGAGCCTCTGCTTGGCAAATTCGCTGCCGTGACCTTTGCGCTAAGCCTGATTGTAGCGGGGCTTTCGTCTACCGTAGTTGGAACCATGGCCGGACAGGTCGTTATGCAGGGGTTTATTCACGTACGCATTCCCCTTTGGGTTCGACGCGTAGTCACCATGCTGCCTTCTCTTATTGTGATCATGAGCGGAATGGACGCTACCCGCATTTTGATAACCAGCCAGGTATTTTTGAGCTTTGGCATTGCGCTGGCGCTGATCCCGCTGCTGATGTTGACGGGCAACCGACAGCTGATGGGGGATATGGTCAACGGCCGCTGGATGCAGAACGTGGGCAAAGCGATCGTTACGCTGGTGGTGGGGCTGAACGTTTATCTACTGATGGGCTTTTTTAGGATAGTCTAACCGGAACAAGGCGTTCCGGTTAGTTCTTGGATTATTAGCAGCTTGGCTTCTCGCTACTCGTTATTTATCTGAACAACAACCTTGCCGAAGTTTTTCCCCTCAAGCATGTCGATAAACGCCGCTGGCGCGTTTTCCAAGCCTTTTACCTTCTGCTCCTGGTATTTGATTTTCCCTTCGGATACCCACTGCTTCATCTGCTGGATAAATTCGCCGTAGCGGTGGGGGTAGTCCAGTGTGATGATAAAACCCTGCATGCGGATGCGCTTTTTCAAAATGATGCTTTCCAGCAGGTTTAATCTGTCGGGGCCGGGGGGAAGGGCAGTGGCATTGTACTGTGAGATCATGCCGCAGACGGGAATGCGCGCCCGGGCGTTCAGCAGCGGAAGTACGGCGTCGAACACTTTACCGCCGACGTTTTCATAGTAAATATCAATGCCCTCAGGACAGGCAGAGGCCAGGCGCTGCGCCAGATCGGGCTGGCGATGATCCAGGCAGGCGTCAAACCCTAGCGTTTCTACAACGTGACGGCATTTTTCTTCACCGCCTGCGATGCCAATAACCCGACAGCCTTTGAGCTTAGCGATTTGCCCTACGGTTGCGCCAACCGGGCCGCTGGCGGCGGCAACCACCAGCGTTTCATTTTCCTTAGGCTGGCCGATATCCAACAGCCCCATATAGGCCGTAAAGCCGGGCATGCCGAGAATGCCTAATGCGTAGGAGGGCTGAGGAAAGGCGTCGTCCAGCTTGAGCAGGCCTTCTCCGTTGCTGAGAAAATAGTCCTGCCAACCGGCAGCGGCGAGAACCCGCTCGCCCTCTTTAAACTCGGGATTATTAGAGCGTTCAACGATGCTTACCGTACCGGCGCAGATAACGTCACCGACTTCCAGCGGGGGAACGTAGGACGGCGAATCGCTCATGCGCCCTCTGACGTAGGGGTCTATAGACAAACATTCGGTGCGCAGAAGCAGTTCTCCCGAACCAGGCAAAGGAATAGGCTGCTGCTCTAATCGGAAGTTATCTGCGGTAGGAGCGCCGTAGGGGCGAGAAGCCAGAACGATTCGGCGATTGACGTTGGCATTTTGGGACATGTTAGAACCCTCTGTTTCAGATGAGAATTAAAAAACATGATAGTCGACAAGCTACTGCGGCGAGGGGGAAATAGACAGCTTTTTCTTGGGATGATGGTGAATGTGTGACAGTGCGGCGGTTTTGGCGAAGTGAAGAATTCCGGTCAATAGACCGACCGGAATTCAAAGGAAAATCAACCCATCATCAGTACTAACAAATAGGCGACAAACATGGCCAGATGGGCCGTTCCGTTAAGCACGTTGGTTCTGCCCGTCGCAAACGAGCTTTGGCACAGGATAAGCACGCCGGAAAGCAGCACTGCGTTGGACGTCGAGAGCCCGAAGACCAACTGCTGGTCGGTGATAAGCGCAATGCACACGACGGCCGGAACCGTAAGCGAAATGGTCGCCAGCACGGAGCCAAAGAAGAGGTTCATCGCGCGCTGCACCTGGTTTTGCATAACGGCTTTCATGGCGCCTAGCCCTTCCGGCGATAGGATCAGCAGCGCTATCAGGAAGCCGGTGAACTGCGGCGGCGCGTTCATCGCGGACAGCAGGTGCTCGAGAATCGGCGCGTTGATTTTTGTTACGGCGATAACGGCAATCAGGTGAACCACCAGCCAAACGGCGTGCCAGGCGCTGCTGTGCGCCGAGGGTTTGCCGTGGGGATCGTCAGGGTTGTCGCTTTCGTCTTCGTGCTCATAAATAAACAGGCTCTGGTGCGTTCTGGTCTGAATGACCAAAAAAACCAGATACATTCCGGCGGAAAGCAGAGCAACAATGAAGAGCTGGCCCGTTGAGAAAGTTCCGCTGTCAAACGTCGTCGGTAAAATCAGCACAATAATCGCCAGCGGTAAAAGCGCCGTCAGATACTGTTTGATGCCCGCCAGATTGACGTGCTGGGTGGCGAACTTTCGCCCTCCCAGCAGTAGCGATATGCCGACCAGGCCGCTCATGACGATCATCAGAACCGAATAGAGCGTGTCGCGCATCAGCGTAGGGCCAGTGTCGCCCGTTACCATTAGCGCGGAGATCAAACTGACTTCCAAGATCACTACCGCCAGGCTTAAGATCAGCGAGCCATAAGGCTCGCCTAGCCTGTGCGCCAGTACGTCGGCGTGGCGAACGACGCTAAACGCGCTGCCGAGTATTGCGACCAAAGCGAGAACGTTAACCAGCGTAATAGCTAGAAGGCTGGTGGTGTGCTGCATATAAAGTAGAACCGGTATCGCAATCATCGCCAGAATCAGCGAGTACTCTTTGTGGCGCGTTTTAACGACCAAGTGACCCTGTGTTTGATCCATAAATTCTCTCTAAAAGTTGAAAGGTTAATTTAATAATTAAAGCAGGCTTTACGCTGGCCTTACTGAATTTTAAGCACGGGACTTTGAGGCCAATAGGTTAAACAGTGAGACAAACGTGTTTTAGCTTATTGGCCTAACTAGCCTATCAATTATGGAACGCCACTTAGAACTGCCAGCGCGCCCAGGTAAACAGCACGTTACCGTTGTTATACGTGCCGGGGATATACGTATTTTGAATTGCGAACTTTTTATACTCAATGGAGAAGAGCGGCAGCGGCAGCGGGATTGGAATATAGTTATAGTCGTGACGCGCGGTCACTGCTGCGGTAAACCCAAGCCCTAAGCGCCAGTCGCGCTGTTGGCCTAAATACCAGTTTTTCTGATAGCCATATCCGACGATCGGCTCAATCTCATTGTGAGAGTCCTGGAATTCCATCGCGTAAATGGAATGCCAGTTTCCGTCGCTGTCAAAGCGCGATACTCCGTAACCAATACCCCAGGGCCTTTCGTTATAAGAGTCCGTTTTTTCTTTGTCATACATAGCCCGGTTGTGCCAGGTATTTAGGGGAATGTAGAGATCCCGGGTAGGAGAATTCCACGTTTCTTTCACGTTGCTCTTAATGGTATCCCAGACGCCCGGACCTTCAACGTCAGCCTCAGCAAAGGCGTTGAAAGAGCATGAGAATAGAACGGCTGCGGTAGTGGTAATTATAGTGGCTTTCATAGAGTTAGTGGCTTTGTGTTGTTGATATCCATATCGTTGAGCGCCCTTGAAGAGCGCTTTATTCGGTAATTCGGGCATAGCCCAGACCGAATGTCATGACAAACGGGGCCATTATAGATGATTTTTGGTCTTGAATTCATTAAGAGAGCGTCGTTTTCCCTATTCATGAGTGATAACATTTTGTAATTACGTTGATATTTTTATGTAAAGTTACGTAGTGTGCTTTTCTTGCCTCGCCTGCAGAAAGCGGTAAGCGACATCAACATCGTTTTACGCTAAAGTAGCCTTTATCGTTTACTCATAGAGTTACGCAATACGAGGTTTTCTATGTACGACCGCTATCAGGGACTTATCTTTGATATGGATGGAACGCTGCTGGATACGGAAGAAGGGCACAGAAAGGCCTGGGATGAAGTTCTGGCGAAGTACGGCATGAAGCTTGATCTGGAAGGCGCGATTGCGCTTAACGGCTCGCCCTCATGGAAAATCGCGGAGTTTGTTATTGATAGCTATCAGGTGGATATGGACCCTCACCGGCTGGCGCAGGAGAAGTTCGCTATCGTCGAGGAGATCGTGCTGGACATGGTCAAGCCTCTGCCGATTGTTGAAGTCGTCAAGCATTACCGAGGCCGACGTCCTATGGCCGTAGGCACCGGCAGCATGCACGGCTTTGCCGACAGGCTGCTCCAGCACGTCGGGCTGCGCGACTACTTCACCGCCATCGTCGGTGCTGACGACGTCGTTAATCATAAGCCCGCACCGGACACCTTTTTAGCCTGTGCGTCGCTGATGAAAGTGACAGCCGAGGGATGCATCGTATTTGAGGATGCGCCGCTAGGGCTTCAGGCGGCGAAAGCGGCGGGAATGGACGCCGTTGACGTGCGAACTTTGTGAGCGAAACGTTATCTTTATTGACGCTGTTTGGCAGCAGCTTTCTTAGTGCAACGCTACTGCCGGGCAATTCAGAAATTGTTTTTGTTGCGCTGCTGTCGACGGTTGATACTCCTGCGGAGTTATTGCTTTTGACGGCAGCGGTTGGTAATACGCTGGGCGGCCTGACGAACGTTGTGATTGGCCGTTTGGTTCCGGTGCCTAAGCACCATCCTCGCCTGGCGCTGGCTACGGCGTGGTTGCAGCGTTACGGTTCGCCCGTGCTGTTGCTCAGTTGGTTGCCCTTTATGGGCGATTTGTTATGTCTGTTGGCAGGCTGGTTACGTTTACCCTGGTGGTCGGTAGCTTTTTTTATGTTGGCAGGGAAGTCATTGCGCTACGTTGTAGTGATGATGATAACACTGAAAAGCGTCTCTTTTTTTAGCTGAAAAAGAATGAAAGTTATCAGAATAACGGTTTGTGCAGCAGGTGGTATGAACACCAATTACGGGAGGTCAATTTGATCCCGGACGTATCGAAAGCGCTGTCTTGGTTGGAAGCGCACCCTCATGTCTTAAACGGTATTAAACGCGGTATTGAACGGGAAACGCTGCGCGTTACCCCTCAGGGACATCTGGCAACGACGCCGCATCCCGCATCCTTAGGCTCAGCGCTGACCCACCGCTGGATAACCACCGATTTTGCCGAGGCGCTGTTGGAGTTCATTACTCCCGTTGATGACAGCGTTGACCACACGCTGGCCTTCCTGCGCGATATCTATCGCCACGTGAGCCGCGAACTGGGCAGCGAACTGATGTGGCCTTTGAGCATGCCTTGCTTCATTAACTCTGAGGACAACATCGAACTGGCGCAGTACGGTTCCTCCAACGTAGGGCGCTTTAAGACGCTCTATCGCGAAGGGCTGAAAAACCGCTATGGCGCGCTGATGCAGACCATTTCCGGCGTTCACTACAACTTTTCTTTACCCCTTGAGTTCTGGCAGGCGCGTGAAGGCATCGCCGACGAGCAAAGCGGTAAGGACAAGATCTCCGAAGGCTATTTCCGCCTGATCCGCAATTACTACCGCTTCGGCTGGACGATCCCGTTCCTGTTCGGCGCGTCGCCGGCGCTTTGCTCCTCCTTTATTAACGGGCGCGAAACGCAGCTGCCTTTTGAGAAGCTGGAGAGCGGAGCCTGCTATTTGCCCTACGCCACGTCTTTACGTATGAGCGACTTGGGCTATACCAATACGACGCAGAGTAACCTCGGGATTACTTTCAACGATCTGGAAACTTACGTTCAGGGTCTGAAGAGGGCGATTTCTACGCCTGCGCCTCAGTTTGAAGCGCTGAACGACAAGAAAGACGGTCGCTATCAGCAGATTAACAGCAATATTCTGCAGATTGAAAACGAGTTTTATGCGCCGATTCGGCCCAAGCGCGTCACCAAAAAAGGCGAATCGCCCTCTGACGCCCTGCTGCGCGGCGGCGTAGAATATATCGAAGTCAGAGCGCTGGACATCAACCCGTTCTCGCCCGTCGGCATCGACGCGGACCAGGCCCGCTTTCTGGATCTGTTCCTTATCTGGTGTACGCTGGCCGACGCGCCGATGATGAGCAGCGAAGAGCTGCAGTGCACCCGCTATAATTGGAACAGGGTTATTCTTGAAGGGCGCAAACCGGGCCAGACGATCGGCATCGGCTGCGACAGCGCGCGTCAGCCGCTGGACGTCGTCGGTAAGGCCCTGTTCGCCGATCTGATGCGGGTTGCGGAAGTGTTGGACAGCGGCAACAGCAACACGCTGTATCAAAACGTGTGTAAAAAGCTGGTGTCCGCGTTTGACGATCCCGAGTTAACTTTCTCCGGCAGAATGTTACAGGCGGTGAAGGACGTTGGTATCGGTCGATTTGGGCTGGCGCTGGCCGAACAGTATCGCCAAAGCTTGCAGTCCGAGCCTTTGAACGTGTTGACTGAGGACGTTCTTGAGTCTGAACGCATCGGCTCTCTGCGCCGTCAGGAAGAGATGGAACAGCAGGATACGGTGAGCTTTGATGACTATCTTGCCGAGCAAAACCGGCGCTAGGCCGTGGCCCCTGAGAATCGGAGCAGGCTGGAGGATTGAGAAATACCGACTTTTTACCGACAGCGTTTTTCAGGAGGGAGAGCAGGTTGTAAAACTGCTCTTTGCTTCTAAAGCGGCGGATGGAACGTGGGTATCGACCGAGTCGATAACGGTCTATTTTCAGCGTAATTTTCCTCAGGAAGAGGGGTATTTTCTGATTTGCTACGTGACGCCTTCGTTTTCTAAAAGCTACGTTTGTCGAGATATGGCGTCAGTTGAGGAAAATATTATGTCGCTGGCGTCTTACGATCAGCCGGATTTACAGCCGTTTTCATTTCCGGCGGGTTGGTACATTCGCGGCAATCGGTTTACGACGCTGAACCCTGAGGCGCTTGGCCCGAGTGACTGGGAAAAGCCGCTATTTCTTTTTGAGGATATTGCCCAGTTTGAGTTTTTGACGAACGAAGATAGATGGACGATTGACGTTGGTTACTATCCGGAGGATAGCCCGGAAGGCGCTTTTGGCTGCTATTTGATAAAGAACGTTGACTGGCAAGAGCCGGAGGATGAGTTTCGCAGCCGGTCTCAGCCAGAAGCGGCGAAAAAGATTCAGCTGTGGATCGACAGGATTAGCGGCGAGAAGTAGATAAAAGGAAGGCCACAATCTAGTGGCCTTATAAAACATCTCTAATTGAGGGATGATAACGAGTGTTCTTGTAACTATATGACTCGCGCTTTCCCGAAAGGTTCTTGGCTTGGTGAAAAAATATCGTTTTTTTTTAGAAGGTGACGAAAATGCCGTTGTTAGATAGCTTCACAGTAGATCATACCCGCATGTCCGCTCCTGCTGTTCGGGTGGCTAAAACCATGAAAACGCCTCACGGCGATACCATTACGGTATTTGATTTGCGTTTCTGTCATCCCAACAAAGAAATTCTGCCCGAGCGCGGCATCCACACGCTGGAGCACCTGTTTGCCGGATTTATGCGCGATCGCCTAAACGGCGACGGCGTGGAGATTATCGATATTTCCCCTATGGGGTGCCGCACCGGTTTTTATATGAGCCTTATCGGCACGCCGGACGAACAGCGGGTAGCAAAAGCCTGGGAGGCGGCGATGGCCGACGTGCTGGGCGTACAGGACCAGGCAAAAATCCCGGAACTGAACGAATATCAGTGCGGCACCTACGCGATGCATTCACTAGATGAAGCTCACGATATCGCCAAGCGCGTCGTTGACGCCGGGGTTGGCGTAAATAAAAACGACGATCTGGCGCTACCGCCGGAAAAATTGGCCAGCCTGTAGGTTGGTTATGTAGAAAAAATCCCGCGTTATGCGGGATTTTTTTAAGCGAAGTCGAGCGCTACCGCTTCTCTTTAGGCGCAGTACCGCTTTTGGGGCGAATAAGCACCCGCTTAATCATGTTATTACTGACCTCTGCGATGTCCACGCTGTAGTTTTTAAACTCAATGTGTGTCCCCGGCTTAGGAATGTCTTCCAGATATTCCAACAGCAGGCCGTTGACAGTTTTCGCCGTGGAGGTGGGCAAGCGCCAGCCTAAGGCCTTGTTCAAGTCCCTGATGCTGGTGCTGCCGTTAACATAAACGGAACCGTCGGGCTGGCGTACCACTTCATCTTCGAGCGTTGGCGACATGGAGGTGGTGAAATCGCCGACAATTTCCTCAAGAATATCCTCAACGCTAACTAACCCCTGAATATCCCCGTATTCATCCACGATAACGCCAACTTTCTCCCGGTTGCGCTGAAACTTGACCAGCTGCACGTTGAGCGGCGTTCCTTCCGGAATAAAGTAAATTTTATCGGCGGCGCGCAGCAGCGTCTCTTTGTTGAATTCGCTCTTTTCCATCATCAGGCGATAGGCTTCCCGCACGCGGAGCATGCCGATAGCGTCGTCCAGCGTGTCGCGATAGAGCACGATGCGCCCGTGAGGGGAGTGGGTGAGCTGCTTGAGGATGTCTTTCCAATCATCGTTAATATTAATGCCGACGATTTCCTGACGAGGAACCATAATGTCGTCGACGTTGACCGCTTCCAGATCCAGCACCGACAGCAGCATGCTCTGATAGCGATGGGATATGAGAGGATTCGAAGCGTTGACGATGGTGCGCAGCTCGTCTTTACTCACCGCGTCGGAGCTTTTGACGTCCGAGCGCAGGCCGAACAGCCGCATGATAAAACGCGTGATGCCGTTGAGCAGCCAAACCAGCGGCGCCATGCAGGTTTGCAGCGGCTTAAGCAGCAGGCTGCTGGGGAAGGCGACGCGCTCAGGATATAAAGCGGCGACGGTTTTGGGCAATACTTCGGCGAATACCAAAATGACAAACGTTAACAGCCCGGTGGCGATAGCGACGCCGACGTCGCCATAAAGTCGGATGCCGACGACCGTCGCCAGCGCCGAGGCGAGTATGTTGACCAGGTTATTGCCGATAAGCACCAGGCTGATTAAACGGTCGGGGCGCTGCAGAAGCTTTTCCACCCGCCGGGCGCGTTCGTTCCCTTTGCTGGCAAGATGGCGCAGCCGATAACGATTGAGCGTCATCATGCCGGTTTCCGACGCGGAGAAATAGGCTGAAATCAGCACCAAAACAATCAAAATGATAATAAGCGTACCGGTCGATACGGTGTCCACCGAACTGTGTCCTCAATGGTTGTATACTCGTTTAAGGTATAAGCGATAGGGCTATTAAAAGTATAAAGCGCCTTTGGCTTAGAGCCTATCCCATTAGGGCTATTTTGCTTGCCATTTTGAACCTGGGCAGTGCTCAGCATCCTCACGTACCAGGTGTACGCTCCGGTTCTTTCGCGCTGTCCGTGTTCAAACCGTCTGCGCCAATAACGTCTACTGGGATAGGCTCTTAGTGACCTAACATCACTTGAATAAAGCGGCTGCCGAAATAGCCCAGCGTCAGCAGCAGCGCGCCGGCCATGCTGAACCAGACCACCTTGCGCCCGCGCCAGCCTTTACGAAAATGTCCCCAAAGCAGCACGAGATAGACGACCCAGGCCGCCGTTGAGAGCACGGTTTTATGCACGTTATCCCTGCCGAGCAGGTTTTCTAAAAAGACAACGCCAGTAAGCAGAGTCAGGGTCAGCAGGATGACGCCGACCTGCGTGATGTGAAACATCTTGCGCTCAATGGAGAGCAGCGGAGGCATGCCGGGAGTAAACGTCAGCTTTTTGTGCTTGAGCTGGTAGTCAATCCAGGCCAGCTGGGTGGCGTAAAGCGCCGCGATGATGAGCGTTGCGTATGAGAACAGCGCCAGAACGATGTGGATTAACAGCGTCGGGCTGCCCTCCAGATGCAAAATGAATTCCCAAGGCGTAAAGCTGGCCAACGCAAGGTTGATGATGGAAAAACAGTACACGATGGGAAGCAGCACCCAGCCGCGATCTTTAGAAGCAACGAAGGTCATGATGGCGCTGATAAGCAGGCTGGCGCCGGAGGCCATGTTCAGCAGGCTGACGTTTTGGCCGTAGTCAACGTCAAAGATGCGCTGCTGAAGCGCTATGCCGTGAAAGATAAGCGCAAATACCGCCGATGCCAGCGCCCAGCGGCGGTGGAGCCCTTTATTTTTCAGCAAGCCGGGGACGATCAACCCAAGGCTGGCCAGATAGGCAATCAGTGATAATATGGCGAAAACAGGCATAGTCGTTAAAGTTTGGTTTTATGTGACTGAGAAATGTGAAAACAGTATAGCGTTAGTGGCGTTACCCTCCAACCAATAACTGTTCTTCGGCTTCTTCATGGTATACTGGCCGAAATTTTCCCCGCGATCGCGGATTATCATTACGTTGGGCAGAAACGATGTTTGAAAATTTAACTGACAGATTATCGCGCACGCTTCGCAATATCAGCGGACGCGGGCGGCTGACTGAAGACAATATTAAAGACACGCTGCGCGAAGTGCGCATGGCGCTGCTGGAGGCCGACGTTGCCCTGCCGGTCGTGCGCGACTTTATTAATAGGGTTAAAGAGAGCGCGGTAGGCCAGGAAGTTAATAAGAGCCTGACGCCAGGGCAGGAGTTCGTCAAGATCGTTCGCAATGAGCTGGTCTCAGCCATGGGTGAAGAAAACAACGCCCTGAACCTTGCCGCTCAGCCTCCCGCCGTTATCCTGATGGCCGGCCTGCAGGGCGCCGGTAAGACTACCAGCGTAGCCAAGCTGGCGAAGTTTTTAAAAGAAAAGCAAAAAAAGAAGGTGCTGGTGGTGTCCGCCGACGTATATCGTCCTGCGGCTATCCGTCAGTTGGAAACGTTGGCTCAGGCGATCGACACCGACTTTTTTCCCTCAGACGCCAAGGAAAAGCCGGTCGATATCGTTAACCGCGCGTTGTCCCACGCCAAGCTTAAGTTTTATGACGTTCTGATCGTCGATACCGCCGGTCGACTGCACGTTGATGAAGCCATGATGGACGAAATCAAGCAGGTGCACGCGTCGCTCAATCCGATCGAAACGCTGTTCGTGGTCGATGCAATGACCGGTCAGGACGCGGCCAACACGGCGAAGGCCTTCAACGAAGCGCTGCCTTTGACCGGCGTGGTGCTGACCAAAGTTGACGGTGATGCCCGCGGCGGCGCGGCGCTCTCTATTCGCCACATTACCGGCAAGCCCATCAAGTTCTTGGGCGTAGGCGAGAAAACCGAAGCGCTGGAGCCGTTCCACCCCGACCGCGTTGCGTCCCGCATCCTCGGCATGGGCGACATGCTTTCTCTTATTGAGGAGCTGGAAAGTAAAGTCGACCGCGTGAAGGCGGAGAAGCTGGCGAGTAAGCTTAAGAAAGGCGACGGCTTTGACCTGACGGACTTTCTGGAGCAGCTTAAGCAGATGCGCAACATGGGCGGCATGGCCAGCATGATGAGCAAGCTGCCGGGCATGGGGCAAATCCCGGATAACGTGAAGTCGCAGATGGACGACAAGGTGCTGGTTCGCATGGAGGCCATCATTAATTCGATGACCTTTAAAGAGCGTGAAGCGCCGGAGATCATCAAAGGCTCCCGCAAGCGTCGCATCGCCGCCGGTTCCGGCGTACAGGTGCAGGACGTTAACCGTCTGCTTAAACAGTTCGACGACATGCAGCGCATGATGAAAAAGATGAAAAAGGGCGGGATGGCCAAAATGATGCGCGGCATGAAGGGCATGCTGCCGCCGGGCATGATGCGTTAAGCGGCTCTAAAGCACCGAGAGAGGAATGCTATGACGTGTTTGATGAGGCTATCTCAGGGGATGGCGCAGTTTTCTCCGTCGGAGAAAAAGATTGCGGCCTTTGTCCTTGAATCGCCAAAGCGCCTCGTTACGCTTTCCTCTCAGGAGCTGGCCGCCGCCTTAAGCGTCAGCCAGTCCGGCATCGTTAAATTTGCGCAAAAGCTTGGCTTTAAGGGATATACCGCCTTTAAGCTGGCGATTAGCGAAGAGCTTGGGCGCAACCAGCAGGCGGAGAAATCGACGCTCCACCTGCACAACGAGATTACCGGTGACGACTCGCTGTTAGAGATAGCTAACAAGCTGCTGTTGGAAAAGCAGAGCGCGCTTAGGGAAACCATGAACGTGCTGGATGCGAAAATCTTCAACCAGGTGGTAGAGAAAATTGCAGCGGCACACAAGGTGCACATTTCGGGCATCGGCGGTTCGGCGCTGATTGCCAAAGACCTGGCCTATAAGCTTTTAAAAATTGGCATTCCCGCTTTTTCTGAATTCGATAGCCACGTGCAGCTCACCATCGCTCAAACGCTGGAGCCGGGCGACGTTCAAATAGCGATCTCTTACTCCGGCGTGCGCCGCGAGGTCGTGCTGGCTGCCGAAGTGGCTAAATCCCGCGGGGCTACGGTTGTTGCCGTTACGTCGCTAAAGAATAACGCGCTGGCGCCGCTGGCGGACTACGTGCTCTATTCCGTCGCGGACGAAGTACAGTGGCGCAGTTCTTCCATTTCCTCCCGCACGGCGCAAAACGCCGTTACCGACCTGTTGTTTATGGGGCTGGTCCAGCATGACAGAGAGCGAGCCAACGACCTGATCAGACAAAGCGGCGAGCTGGTGAAAAAAATACTGCTCTGACGCTTTTCCTTACCTTTTTTCCTCTTCCTTCCCTCATTAACTTCTGGCGATGTGAATAGCGTCATAAAAATTGACGCTACCGATTTTCCGTTTGGAATATTTTATTATAATTAGCTATCTTTAATTGAATAAAAAATTCATTCAGGTAAGCGAATCCGCAGGAGACAAGCCGCATGATCGATTTAAGCCAAATGGTGACCGAGAGCCGCAATCCGGCCAGCGAGCGCATTGACGAGCTCTCAACCCTGGAGATGCTGCGCGTCATTAACGATGAAGACAAGAAAGTGGCGTTCGCCGTGGAAAAAGAGCTGCCCCACATTGCCCGTGCGGTGGATGTGATTGCCGGAGCGTTCGGCAGCGGCGGGCGGCTGGTGTATTGCGGCGCGGGGACGTCCGGGCGATTGGGCATTCTGGACGCCAGCGAGTGCCCGCCAACCTACGGTACTCGACCTGAACAGGTGATTGGGCTTATCGCCGGCGGGCATAAGGCCATTCTAAAGGCGGTAGAAAATGCGGAAGATAGCCTGGAAATGGGCGTAGACGATCTGAAGGCCCTTAATTTCAGCGCCCGCGACGTGCTGGTGGGCATTGCCGCCAGCGGCCGTACGCCCTACGTGTTGGCCGCAATGGAGTATGCTAAATCTTTAGGAGCGACGGTCATAAGCCTTTGCTGCAACCCACAAAGCCCGATCGCCAAGGCTGCCGATATCGCCATTACGCCAGTCGTCGGCGGCGAAGTGGTGACCGGTTCCTCGCGCATGAAGGCAGGCACGGCCCAAAAGCTGGTGCTTAACATGCTGACCACCGGCGCAATGATTAAGACCGGCAAGGTGTACGGCAACCTGATGGTGGACGTAGAGGCGACTAACGCCAAGCTGGTTGAGCGGCAAAAAAATATCGTTATGCAAGCGACGGACTGCAGCCGGGAAGACGCCGAGGCGGCGCTGGCCCAGTGTAACGGTCACTGCAAAACGGCGATAGTGATGGTTCTGACCGGCATGTCCGCAGAGAGGGCAAAGACGGCGCTGGAAGAGAATCGCGGATTTATACGTTCAGCGATTAGCGCCGAGCGCAAATAGCCAGGAGACGGCAGCAATGGCGAAAATAACCCAAGAAATGATAGCGAAGATCGCCGAGGCTATCGGCGGGCCGAGTAACGTGGTCAAGAGCGGCAACTGCATGACGCGCCTGAGGCTGACGCTCAAAGAAAATGCCTTGGTGGATACGGCGAAGGTTAAGGCGATCCCCGGCGTGATGGGCGTGATTGAAACCGACGAACAGCTTCAGATAGTACTTGGCCCCGGTAAGGCTCAGGCGGCGGCGGACATGATGGCCGAGTATTTAGCGCAGGCGCCGACTTCAAGCAAAAGCGCGGAGAAGGCATCCGACGCGTCGCTTAAAGAGATAGCGGCGTCTAAAAAGCGTGAAGTGAAGTCCAAACAAAGTAGCGCAATCCACAATTTCCTGAGCAAGTTTGCCACGATTTTTACCCCGCTGATTCCCGGCTTTATCGCCGCCGGCCTGCTGCTTGGCGTTGCGACGCTGATTGAGCAGTCGGTGGTTCAAAGCGGTGGCGTGGTGACCGGCAATCTGCTGTATGCCATTACGTTTATGAAGGTGTTCAGCAAAGGGCTGTTTGCCTTTTTAAGCATCATGATTGGCTACAACGCCCAGCAGGCGTTCGGCGGCACCGGCGTGAACGGCGCGATTATCGCCGCGCTGTTTATCTTAGGCTACGATCCCAAGGCCGCGACGGGCATTTATTCCGGTATGGAAACCTTCTTTGGGCTGACGATTGTCGCCAAGGGCAACATCATCGGCGTGCTGATCGCGACGATTATCGGCGCTTACGTCGAACGGCAGGTGAGAAAAATCATCCCCGGCAATTTGGACATGATCCTAACGTCGGGCATTACGCTGCTGATCATGGGAACGGTGACCTTTGTCGCCATCATGCCGTTTAGCGGCCTGTTGTTTAACGGCATGTCCTGGCTGTTTTTGCATTTGAACAGCAACCCGATCGGCTGCGCAGTGTTGGCCGGGCTGTTTTTAATTGCGGTGATGTTCGGCATCCACCAAGGGTTTATCCCGGTTTATTTTGCACTGATGGATGCGCAGGGGTTCAACTCGCTGTTTCCCATTCTGTCTATGGCCGGCGCGGGGCAGGTTGGCGCTTCGCTTGCGCTCTATTTCAAAGCGCACAAGGACTCGGTGCTGCGTACGCAGATCCGCGGGGCGATTATCCCCGGCATTTTGGGCGTAGGGGAACCGCTGATTTACGGCGTTACGCTGCCGAGAATCAAGCCGTTTATTACCGCCTGTATCGGCGGCGCGATAGGGGGCTTTTTCATCGGAACCGTTGCCTATTTAGGGTTGCCGATGGGGCTTAACAGCGCATTCGGCCCGTCGGGCATTGTTGCTCTGCCACTGATGACGTCAAACCACGGTATCTTTGCCGGTATGGCGGTGTACGGCTGCGGGCTGCTGGTGTCCTATTTTGCCGGTTTTATCATTACGTGGTTCTTCGGTACTAAGGACGTTGATTTAGCGTAATGACGGCATTTCGTGAAAGACAAACGCGCCCCAAAAGGGGCGCGTTTTTGTCTTAAAGCCGAACGATCAGTTCAGCCAGCAGCGCTGAACGCTTAACCAGATCGTCGATGATAATGTGTTCGTATTCCGCGTGCGGGCCAGCGCCCGTGGCACCCAGACCGTCAAGGGTAGGGATGCCCAGTGCGGCGGTAAAGTTGCCGTCGCTGCCGCCGCCGACGGAGGCTTCGCCGATTTCAAAGCCGAGGGCGCCCGCCGCCTCTTTTGCTTTTTCCATCAGTTTTCCGGTAGCTTCGCTGCGTTCCATCGGCGGGCGGATCATGCCTCCGCTGACAGTAATCTGGATGCCGTCCATGACGGGCGTTGAGCCGTAAATCGCCTTATGAATTCTGTCCGCTTCGTCCAGCCGGGTGACGCGCACGTCGATGCTTAAGTTCGCCTCTTCGGCGACGACGTTGATCTTGCTGCCGCCGCAGGCGACGCCGACGTTAACCGTGGTGCCGTTTTCAGGCGCATTCAGCGAGTGGAGATACTGGATTTGATGCGACATTTCCTGAATGGCGCTGATGCCGTCTTCCGGGTTGTTGCCCGCGTGGGCGGCGCGGCCCTTGATGTGCAAGTAAAAACGACCGGTGCCTTTACGGCCGGTTTTCAGTGCGCCAGTATTGGCCGTCGCTGGCTCGGGAACCAGTACGGTCTGATAGTTGGGAGCAATCTGTTCAATCAGCGGGCGAGAGCTTGGGCTGCCCAGCTCCTCGTCTGCGTTGCAGAAGAAGCGAATTTGCCTTCCGGTCAGCAGGTTAAGCTCTTTTAATGCGCGAACCGCCCAAATGGCCTGAACCAGCCCGCCCTTCATGTCCAGAACGCCGGGGCCGTAAAGTTTACCGTCTTCTTTCCTGAGCGTCAGGCGGCCGATGTCCCATACCGTGTCAAAATGGCCGATGATAAGCGTCTTTTTCGCGCCGCTGCCGATTTCAAACGTCAGGTGATTGCCGTATTCCGTTTGCGGGAAGACTTCCGCTTTTACGCCGAGATAGTCAGCGAACAGCGCCTGAACGTGCTCACCGCAGGCGTCCACGGCCCGCTTGTCGTGAGAAGGCGACTCAGCGCCGGCCAAACGTTCCAGATCGGCCAAGATGTCGTGTTGGTGCTGAGTCAGGTAAGTAAGAATGGTGGACATGGTTTTTACCTTCATTTTTTAGGATGAGGTTCCAAGCATATCCCTCTGAGGAGTGAAAAAAAAGCCGAAAACAACCCTTATGCACTGCAAACGATGTCGGTTTTGCATGGCGCCTGCGTTCTTTGCATTGTGACTTTGACAAACGATTGTTAGTTTGTTCTGAATAAATAATAAACAAAATGAGAACAGCCATGTACCAATACGATACGGTAGTAAAAGGCGTCTGGGTGAAAGATCCAATCAACGGCGTGGACTGTCAGGCGGATATCGCGATTATCGATGGAAAAGTCGCCGCCGTCGAGCCAGATATCGCCATGAGTCAGGCCAGAACGCTGATTGACCTGAGCGGCTATACCGCCATTCCCGGCATTATCGACCCGCACACGCACGTCAGCGCCTTTTGGGGGAGCGACAACGGCCAGACGATGCTGGCGAAAGCGGGCGTTTGCACCACGCTCGACATGGCGGGGCCGATGGAGGACATCCTACAGTCGATCCCGCAGCACGGCGCAGGGTTAAACGTTGCGATCCTACAGTACGCCAGCCCGCCCTATACGTTTAACAGCGCTTCGCCCTCAGATTCGGAGGTTCAGACGCTGGTTGAAAAAAGCCTGCACGACGGCGCCTATGGCGTAAAGCTTTTGGGCGGCCACTACCCGTTAACGCCGGACGCTTCCGCGAAGCTGATTGCTGAAATCGCTCGTCAGGGAGGATACGTCGCCTGGCATGCCGGAACGACGGAGCACGGCTCCAACATTGAAGGCATGCGAGAAGCGATTGCCATGGCGGACGGGCATTTTCTCCATCTTGCCCATATCAACAGCTACTGCCGCGGCGCGATTAATCCTGAACTGGAAGAGGCGCAGGAGGCTATTTCGCTTCTGGTGAATAATCCCAATATTTATAGCGAGTCCTATATTTCGCCGCTTAACGGCACGAGCCTTGCCTGTAAAGATGGCGCGCCTATCAGCAAAGTGACCTGCAACAGCTTGAAGAAGCTGGGCTTTGAAGCCTCCGAGGAGGGAATGGAGCGGGCCTTCAGGGCCGGTAAGGTCGGCTGCGTTGTTAACGGCGGCAGCGAAAGCGTGCGGGTGACCGGCGAAGAAGGCATTCGCCTGTGGCGTGAACACGGGACCGAGCTGGGCGGCATGTTCCCTGTGAATCCGCCGATGCCCAGAATTATGCTGTCCGAAGCCAAGCGGCCTTCCGGCGATTTTGTGGTTGACTGTTTGTCGACGGACGGCGGCTGTCTGCCTCGCAACGTGCTGGTGGAAAAAGGGCTAGGGCTGGTGTTTCTTGACGTTCTCAGCCTGGATGAGTTTATCATCAAAACCTCCTGGAACCCTTCCCGTATGCTGCGCTTGCCGCAGAAGGGGACTCTGGGCATCGGCATGGATGCCGACATCACCGTACTGGACGTAGAGAGCCGGCAGCCTGTCGCCACTATCGTTGGCGGCGAGGTCGTGATGTTTAAAGGGCTGGTTTGCGGGCGCGGTACGACGATTATCTGTACCGAGAAGGGGGAAGCCAGCCTGCGGGCCAGAGGCATTAAAACCTGCGTGGCTGACCCGTCGCAAAAGCCGCTGGCGATGAGCGCCACTCGCTGACCTTTAGAACCAGCGATGCTATGATTAAGAGCCTGGAGGACGGAGTTCTGAGGTTTACATTCATTATTTGAGGCGTTATTTGTGATTAAAGCGCGGATCGCGGGCGCTTTAAGTTGCTTTTTGCGCCAAAATGAGTAAAATTTTCGGGCTTTTTATATGACACCAGACCCCGTTCCTCGATGGGGTCTGTGTGTTTTATTAACTCAAAAGAGGATGTTATGGTAACAATTCGTTTAGCTCGTGGCGGCGCTAAAAAGCGTCCGTTTTATCAAGTTGTCGTGACCGACAGCCGCAATGCGCGCGACGGTCGCTTCATCGAACGCGTAGGCTTCTTCAACCCGGTAGCTACCGGTCAAGCAGAACGTCTGCGTTTAGACTTAGACCGCGTCAATCACTGGACCGGCCTGGGTGCAACGGTTTCTGACCGCGTTGCACAACTGATTAAAGAAGCTGGTAAAGCAGCTTAACTTGTTCGGGTGTCAATCATTATGAGCACGCTGTTAAATCCTGTAGTCCTTGGCAAACTGGGGTCTACGTACGGAATTCGTGGTTGGCTCAGAGTGTTTTCATCCACCGAGCAGACCGAAAGCATTTTCGACTACCGTCCGTGGTATATCAAACGGGCCGGTGAGTGGCGCGTCGTCGAGCTGGAAAGCTGGAAACGCCACAATCAGGATCTGATCGTCAAGCTCAAAGGCGTAGACGACAGAGACGTTGCACAGGCGTTGACCAATTGCGAAATTGCCGTCAACGGCGAGCAGCTGCCTGCGCTTGAAGAGGGCGATTACTACTGGAAAGACCTTATGGGCTGCAAGGTAGTCACCACTTCCGGATATGAACTGGGTAAAGTTACTGACATGATGGAAACCGGTTCTAACGACGTTTTAGTCGTGCGGGCGAATCTGAAGGATGCTTTTGGCGCAAAGGAGCGCTTAATCCCGTTCCTTGATGAACAAGTCATTAAGAAAGTCGATCTCGCTGCTCAATTGATTGAAGTCGATTGGGATCCCGGTTTTTAATTCCGTGCCTCGCGCTCTGCGCAGGGCGGTCGTCATAGATGGAACGTTAAGCATGTGGATTGGTGTTATTAGCCTGTTCCCCGAAATGTTCCGCGCGGTGACCGACTACGGGGTAACCGGCCGAGCAGTAAAGAATGGCCTGCTGAGTGTCAATATCTGGAGTCCTCGCGACTTCGCACACGATAGGCATCGCACCGTTGACGACCGGCCTTACGGCGGTGGTCCCGGCATGTTGATGATGGTTCAGCCCTTACGGGACGCCATACACACGGCAAAAGCGGCAGCGGGCGAAGGGGTGAAGGTGATTTATCTTTCACCGCAGGGGCGCAAACTTGACCAACGTGGAGTTTGCGAGCTGGCGACAAATGAGAAGATGATTCTGATTTGCGGCCGGTATGAGGGAATAGACGAGCGCGTGATTCAAACCGAAGTCGATGAGGAGTGGTCCATTGGTGATTACGTTCTCAGCGGCGGAGAGCTTCCCGCGATGACGTTGATTGATTCAGTTTCTCGGTTTATTCCGGGCGTTCTGGGGCATCAACAGTCGGCCGAAGAGGACTCGTTTGCTGACGGTCTTTTAGACTGCCCGCACTATACTCGACCTGAGGTGTTAGACGGCATGGAAGTTCCGCAAGTGCTGCTTTCGGGCAACCATGAACACATTCGCCGTTGGCGCCTAAAGCAATCGTTGGGCCGAACCTGGCTTAGAAGACCTGAGCTTCTAAAAAGCCTAGCTCTGACTGATGAGCAAGCAGCGCTGTTGACCATGTTCCAAAAGGAATATGAAGCACAGCAAGACTAACGGGTAACGTTGTGTTCCCGACGTTTCAGTTTACCTAGGGTAAGAGAGATATTATGAGCAACATTATTAAGCAACTTGAAGAAGAACAGATGAAGAAGGACGTACCTGCATTCCGTCCGGGTGATTCCGTGGAAGTAAAGGTATGGGTCGTTGAAGGCAGCAAGAAACGTCTGCAGGCATTCGAGGGCGTGGTTATCGCTATCCGTAACCGCGGTCTGCACTCTGCATTCACTGTTCGCAAGATTTCTAACGGCGAAGGCGTAGAACGCGTATTCCAAACCCACTCTCCAGTGGTTGACAGCATTACCGTTAAGCGTCGCGGTGCCGTTCGTCAGGCTAAACTGTACTACCTGCGTGAGCGTGCCGGTAAGTCAGCTCGTATCAAAGAGCGTCTTGCCAAAGCCAGCGCTTAAGCGACATCCAAAAGCGATATACAAAGGGCTTAGCAATGCTAAGCCCTTTTTCATGTGCCCGCGAAGCGGGGTTGTCTTTTTAACTTCGGCTATTTGAAGTAGCTATATAGAAGTGCTTCATCGACGTTCGATCCGCTATTATCAAATCGAATATAGTTAACGCCGTCCCAAAGGCATTTCTTTTCCAGGATGCTTTGAATGAACGCATCCCAGTTTTCCAGCTTCCAGGCGTCGCGGGCATTGTTGCGTGTGATAATCCGATTTTTT
Organism: Leminorella grimontii; assembly: GCF_039789245.1. Lineage (NCBI taxonomy): Bacteria > Pseudomonadati > Pseudomonadota > Gammaproteobacteria > Enterobacterales > Budviciaceae > Leminorella > Leminorella grimontii. The sequence continues at coordinate 1,167,623 of NZ_CP146357.1, forward strand.
AGCACTTCGGGCTTCACAGTGACTTCAAGAACGTTGGCATCAACATCCTGACTCCAGCCGTATTCAGCAATGCTGTTTTTAACAAAATTGGGGTCGGAGAAATAGCCTAAAAAGGGCGCATCAAGGACCACAGAATTGCCTAATTTGAGATTTTCTCCCGCGAGATGCAGTAAGGTTTCATACTCTAGCGGCATAACTTCGTTCTTGTAAAAATCACATCCATCTCTGTCAGTAGGCGCATGTCCTTGCATGACAAGCAGCTTACCGGTAAAGCGATTCGACACGACGTCTTTATCCAGATAGCTGTAGTTTAGCTTTGACGCTAGCAGTTTGCCGATTGTCGACTTACCAGAGCCGGCCGCTCCAATTAAAAAAATAACTTTAGCCACGATGTTCCTCGATGTAAATTCGCATATGCGAACATAATTCGTATATGCGAACCCTTAATGTGAACTGCTATGTACTTTGTACAAATAGTCTATACGGTGTAATTCGTATAATAGTGGCTGTGGTATGCTAAATGAAGTTTTTGGCTCAAATATTTGAACACCTATCACAATTCGCATATGTGAACTAAATATGAAGACTAAGCCTGAAAAAATTAATAAATCCGCTGAGCGCGTTATCGATCTTTTACTTTTGCTTAGCGGTAGTGACAAGGCGTTAACGCTTAACAATATTTGCGAAATGATGCAAATACCCAAAAGCAGCGCCTTTGAATTGGTTCAAACTTTAATTTATAAGGGAATTGTAGAAGTTAAAGACCCGATAAATAAGACTTATGGCCTTAGCATCTTGGCTTTTGAAATCGGCAGCGCCGTTGTGAGCAATTTGAGCGTGGTTGATATTGCCAAGCCTTTTATACAAGAGCTGAATAGGAAAACCGGGAGCACCGTTTTTCTGGGGATGGAAGACAAAGGTAAAATCGTCTATTTGGATAAAGCGGAAAGCCACTCGGTCATGAGGCCTACGGCTAAGCTGGGATCTGCGCGCCACCTGCACACTACGGGGCTAGGGAAGGCGCTGCTTGCGGCTTTCCCCGACCGCAAGATTGCTCAACTGCTTGGCAGCGAGCCTTACCCTACAAAAACGCCGTTGTCCAAAACCAACCTAACGGACGTACTGAGCGACGCCAATCTGACTCGTCAAAATGGTTACTCGATTGACGATCGCGAAGATAATTTGGAAATGTACTGCATAGGTACGGCTATTTATAACCATACCAATCTGCCGATTGCTTCATGCAGCGTTGCTAGCCTGTATAGCGGAATGACTGAAGAAAAAGAGCAAATAATCGCAAAGCTTGTGACTCAAACCGCGATGCAGATATCCAGAAAATTGGGCTTTACGGGGCATAAACCGTATTTGTTGTAATTAGTGATAAGAAATGAACACTTCAGGAGACTCTGATGTATACCAAGTTTAACAATATGAAAAAAATTATCGATTCTGGCGCGGTGCTAATTGTCAGATTAGATAATGAAGAAGAAACAATTAAAATTGCCGAAGCGGCAATTGAAGGCGGTATTACAGTATTGGAAATACCGATGAGCGTTCCTAATGCGCTTGACGTTATTAAATACTTATCAAATAAATATAAATCACAGGGTATTCTGATTGGAGCAGGCACCGTTCTCGACGGTGAAACGGCCAATGCGGCAATTCGCGCTGGCGCAGAGCTGCTGGTTAGCCCGCAGTTAAATCCTGAAATGATAAAAATGGCTAATCGCTATCAGGTCGTGACAATGAGCGGCGCTTTTACTCCGGCGGAGATCCAAAATACGCTGGATGCCGGTGCGGATATTGTGAAGCTATTTCCCGCAGAGTTCCTAAGCCCTGCATATGTTAAATCCATTATGGCCCCTCTTTCGCACGCGCCTATTTCGCCCACGGGCGGCGTAACGCCGGAAAACGTATCCGAATGGTTTGCGGCCGGGGCTATTTGCGTTGGTCTGGCAAGCTATATCACTAAGGCGGCTCAAAAAGATAACGATTATAGTAAGGTCACTCAAGCAGCAAAGACCTTCCTGGCAGCAATAGCGAAGGCGAAAAGCGGTCTTTAATATTTCTAACTTTGAATAATTAATAAATATATTTCGATAACATCGAGATATATTCTTACCTGTAATTTAAAGGAATATAACATGACATTAATAAAGCAAAAGCCTCGCTTGAGGTGGGGTTTTGTCATTTTATTAGTTGTTGGCGCTATTGTTAATTATCTGGATAGATCCAACTTAAGTATTGCCAATACAACAATTTCCGAAGAATTTGGTTTATCCCAAACGCAGATGGGCTTTTTATTATCGGCCTTTCTTTGGCCGTATGCTCTTGCCAATTTACCCGCCGGTTGGCTGGTTGATAAATTTGGGCCGAAAAAGATGTTTGCTTGGGCGTCGGGCCTTTGGTCCATCGTCACCATTGCCTGCGGTTTCTTAAATAGCTATTCGATGTTTTATGCGATGCGCGTAGTCTTAGGCGTTGCGGAATCACCGTTCTTTACCTCCGGCTTAAAGGCTACGCAGACTTGGTTTTCAAAAGAAGAGCGCGGCGTTCCCGTTTCTATTATCAATACGGGCTCGCAAATCGCTAATGCGATAGCGCCTCCTTTGTTAACCATTTTGATGTTAACCATGACCTGGCGCGGCATGTTTGTCGTCGTCGGCGTTTTCGGCCTGTTGGTTATGCTCGTGTGGTTAAAAATTTATCGCGAACCGACGCCGGAAGAAGCGCTGCTAATCAAAGGCGAAGAAGAAGCGAAGGCTGAGCAGCTCGCCAAGTCGTCTTCAGTTAAGCAAGCGTCCTGGGGGGATTTGCTTAAGCAAAAAGTCACCTGGTTTATGATTTTGGGTAACTTCGGCATCATGTTCACGATTTGGGTCTATCTGACTTGGCTACCCAGCTATCTTGAGCGTGAACAGGGCTTTACATTAAAGCAAATGGGCTGGATTGCCTCTATTCCCTTCTTCTGTGGAATTATTGGCGTATTGCTTGGCGGCATTATTTCTGACTATGCCATCAGGAAGGGAATAAAGCCGATTAATGCGCGTAAAATTCCCATCGTTGGCGGCGCCGTTATTGCCGCCGCGTCCGTAGCGCCAATCGCCTTTATTGATAATACGGTGCTCAGCATTGTTCTGCTGTCCATCGGATATTTTGCATCTCAATTGCCGTCGGGCGTTATCTGGACCCTGGCTGCTGACGTTGCGCCAAGCAATCAGGTTGGCTCGCTGGGGGCAATTCAAAATTTCGGCGGATTTTTAGGAGCGGCGATGGCTCCTATCGTGACCGGCGTTATTTTGGATAAGACAGGCAGCTTTGGAAACGTTTTCATCCTTGGCGCCTGTTTGCTGCTGGTTGGTGCGATTTCTTATGGCTTCTTCCTGAAAAAGCCGGATGAGAAATAGCGATAGCTAAGAGGCGTGCTATATATGGGTTATGGCGTTAACAGCCATAACCCATTTTTTTCGCTATTGATAATGCGACCGTTACCGAGAGAATTATACCCAGCCCTTGGCGCGGAACTCGTTAAGCACGCTGACGAAGGTGGTCATTTCTTCCGGTGTGCCCAGCGTCAGGCGATTCCAACCGGTTGCCGGCGGGAATTCACGGCCGACGAAAACGTGATATTCCTTCATGCGCTGCTGATAGGTTTTTACGTCGCCGGGAACCCTGTGAAAGATAAAGTTTGCCTGTGAAGGAAGATACTCTAATCCCAGCTTATCCAACGCGTTGGTGACGATTTTGCGCGCGGTGTCAACCGACGTCCGGCTGATGGTCAAGAAGGTTTTATCTTCCAGTGAAGCCAATGCGGCAACGGCGCCGGCCGCGTTGGTGTTGTCGAGAGACATGAAGGCTTCAATTTGTGCAATTACGTCCGGATGGGCAACCGCATAGCCAATACGTAATCCTGCGAGCGCATAGATTTTTGAGAACGTACGGGTGACGATGACCTTTTTGTTCTCTTTTAACACAAGTTCGATGCCGCTGCGAAAGCTTGGGTCCGTGACGAATTCAGCATAGGCTTCGTCGAGGATGAACAGCGTATTTTCCGATGCGCTTGCAATCCAGGGCTCCAGCTGCGCGGCTGGCGTAATGGTCGCCGTCGGGTTATTTGGGTTACACAGATAAACGATAGACACGCCGTCAAACGCCTCTGCCGCTTTCTTCAACCCGTCAACGTCAAATCCCAGCCTGTCGTTGAGCGGTATTTTGACCACGCTGACGCCGAGGGATGAGGCGTAAAGCTCTGCGTAGTTGAAGGTCGGATCGGGTACTATCAGTTGAACTTTTTTACCGGCTTTCTGCGCCTGATAGATCCCCATCTGAACGGCAGCCTGAATTGACTCTGACGATCCGTTTCCTAAGGACAGGTTGGAAACCTGGAGTTTGTGTAACTGAGCGATTTTTTCAATCAGCTTCTCTCTGGCCGCGTCGGGGTAGCGGAAGGCCTGGGGCAGCGCATCAATCACCGCCTGATGCGCCTTAGGCGACATGCCCAGCGAATTCTCGTTAAAGTTTAGCAGCAGCGGCTGTTCTTTCGTTGGTGTGGGCAACACGGGCGTTTGGTTAGCTGCCTGAGTTCCCTGACTCGCCCGCGCCGTGCCGGTTACTAACTGCCCCAGAGTGAGCCCGCCTAGCAGCAGACCGGAAGATTTAAGTAGCGTTCGCCTGTCCATATTATTTGCCCTATAGTGAATTATTATTCAAATAAATCGGTATCTGAGTAAGTTATCCGGTTTTCTGAATGATGTAAATAAGGGAAAACGACGCGCGTAAGGCAGGGGAAGAGTGGAACAGCAGAAATAGAAACGGCCGCGGTTGCTGCGGCCGTTTAGAGTAGAAAACCGGCGATTACGACTTGACTTCGTTGGTTTCTATAATTCTTTTGACTTTGTCAGCCTGAGCGACCAGATTCATCTGACGATAGGCGTTTTCCATCAGCGGTAGCGCGTCGCGAGTGGCTTGTGCATCGGGATAGTCGCGCATCATTTGCTCAACGCGGTTAACGACGGCGACATAGGCGCCGCGCTTAGTGTAATATTGCGCGACGGAAAGCTCGTAGTTGGCCAGACGGTTGTGCAAGTACACCAGACGCTTCTGCGCGTCATTGGCGTAGGCGCTCTGCGGGAAGCGGCGAACGAGCTGGGTGAAGTCGCTGAACGCGGCGCGAGCGTGCTGCGGGTCGCGGTCGGAGCGGTCAATCCCGAAGAAGTCCTGTACCATGTTGCCGTCGAACGCCATATCGGTAAGTCCGCGCATGTACATGACGTAGTCAATGTTCGGGTGCGTCGGGTTTAGGCGCGCAAAGCGATCGATGGTGGCCTGAGCGAGGGGCAGTTCATCGGCCTTGTAATAGGCGTAGATAAGATCAAGCTGCACCTGCTGAGAATAAGGGCCAAACGGATAGCGGCTGTCTAATGCTTCCAATTCGGTAATAGCGCCACGAAAGTTACCGCTTTGCAGCTTTTCCTGGGCGGTTGCATACATTTCCGCTGGCGGAGTATCGGGAACCTTGTCCGATGAGCAGCCAGCCAATGTCAGGCTTACTATGGCCGCAGCCATTAACTTTTTCATAGGCATCATGACGCTTTGATTATCCTCAGAGTGTAGTTTCAGAAGCTATCCTTTCAGCTTCTGAGAAGTAACAGATACAATAGCATATTATTTTAAACGGCATTACCGTTAAAACCCAACTGAAAACTTAAGAAGTCACTTTATGTCACAGCAAGTACAGCTTACTGCAACGGTTCAAGAATCACAGCTTGGTCAAAGATTAGATCAGGCATTAGCCGAATTGTTCCCCGATTATTCGCGTTCTCGTATAAAAGAATGGATTCTGGAAGAACGCGTGTCGGTCAACGGCCAAATTATCTCCAAGCCGAAAGAGAAAGTGCTTGGCGGCGAGTGTATCTTAGTCGATGCCCTGATAGAAGAGGAAACGCGTTGGGAGCCTCAGGACATCGCGTTAGACATCGTCTATGAGGACGATGATATTATCGTTATCAACAAGCCGCGCGATCTGGTTGTTCATCCGGGCGCAGGCAATCCTGACGGTACGGTGCTTAACGCGCTTTTGCACCATTACCCGGCCATTGCCGACGTGCCGAGAGCGGGCATTGTGCACCGTTTGGATAAAGATACGACCGGCCTGATGGTGGTGGCGAAGAACGTTCCTGCCCAAACCCGGCTGGTAGAGGCGCTTCAGGCGCGAGAGATTACCCGTGAATATGAGGCGGTGGCGATCGGTATTATGACCGGTGGCGGAATGGTAGACGCCGCGATCGCGCGTCATCCTACCAAGCGCACCCACATGTCGGTTTATCCGATGGGAAAACCGGCGGTGACGCACTATCGCATCATGGAACGTTTTCGCGCGCATACTCGCCTGCGCCTGCGTCTGGAAACGGGCAGAACGCACCAAATTCGCGTACATATGGCGCACATCACCCATCCGCTGGTGGGCGATCCGCTGTATGGTGGCCGTCCCCGTCCGCCAAAGGGCGCTTCCGAAGCCTTTATCCAGCAGTTGCGCGATTTCGACAGACAGGCGCTTCATGCGACTATGCTGCGTTTGCACCATCCCATCAGCGGCGAGCTGATGGAGTGGCACGCTCCGCTGCCGGACGATATGGTGGCATTGGTCGCCGCGCTGCGTGAAGACACTGAATTATTTAAAGATCAACTGGACTGGACATGATCCCACTAATTCTTCCCGAATGGCAGGCGCCGACGAACGTTAAGGCGCTGGCGACAACGCGTGCAGGCGGCGTTAGTCCGCCGCCCTATGAATCGCTAAACCTGGGCGACCACGTTGGCGACTCGTCGCGAAACGTGGATGAGAATCGTCGACGCCTCAGCGCCCAGCTGGGGCCGCGGCTGGAAATAGGGTGGCTCTCTCAGGTACACGGTACCGACGTTCTGCCTATGGAGTCATACCGCGCCGTTGATAACTGCGCCGATGCGTCCTATAGCCGCTCGCCGGGGAAAGCGTGCGCAGTAATGACGGCGGACTGCCTTCCCGTACTGTTCTGTTCCGCCTACGGTAACGAAGTGGCCGCAGCTCACGCGGGATGGCGTGGGCTTCAAAGCGGCGTGCTTGAGCGCACGCTTGAGCATTTTGATGCGTTACCCGCCGACGTGATGGTTTGGCTGGGGCCAGCGATAGGGCCTGAGCGCTTTGAGGTTGGCGCAGAAGTGCGTGAGGCTTTCATGCGGGTTGACCCACAGGCTTCTCTGGCATTTCAGCCCAGCGGAGATAAATATCTGGCCGATATCTACCTTCTTGCCCGCCAGCGCCTGATCGCTGCCGGCGTGCAAAAAATTTACGGCGGTAACTACTGCACCGTAGGCCAGCCTGAACTCTTTTTTTCCTATCGACGCGAAAAGACCACCGGCAGAATGGTGAGCCTCATTTGGTTTGAGTAAACCGAACGTCGCTAGCTACGTTAGGCTGACTTCTGCCTAACGTATTGATACTAATAATTCTTCAATTCTGTGATTGACGTTGATAAATTTATATTGACTTTAGTCTTGAAAACCACTCTATCAGCCTCATCTATACGACATAGCAACATTGCTAACCCTATTTTTCTCTGGAGGTGTTATGCGTCTAGATCGTTTAACCAGCAAGTTTCAGCTCGCCTTGGCCGATGCGCAGTCATTGGCGCTGGGGCGGGACAATCAGTTTATTGAACCCATTCACTTAATGAGCGCGCTGCTGGCTCAGGAAGGGGGCAGCGTTCGCCCGCTGCTAACGGCGGCCGGCGTTGATGTTTCTCGTCTGCGAAATGACTTGAACGACGCGCTCAGCCGCACCGTTCAGGTTGAGGGCGCGGGCGGCGACGTTCAGCCGTCGAATGAGCTTATCCGCATGCTGAACCTGTGCGACAAGCTGGCGCAAAAGCGCAGCGATAAGTTCATTTCTTCGGAATTGTTTATTCTTGCCGCGCTGGAAGAGCGCGGGCAGCTTGCTGACCTGCTGAAAAAAGCGGGGGCGGTGGAAAATAGAATAAGTCAGGCGATTGACCAAATGAGAGGTGGTGAAAACGTGGATGATGCCAGTGCGGAAGACCAGCGCCAGGCGCTGAAAAAGTACACTATCGACATGACCGAGCGGGCTGAACAGGGCAAGCTTGACCCGGTTATCGGCCGTGATGAAGAGATCCGTCGGACTATTCAAGTGCTGCAGCGCCGCACCAAAAACAACCCGGTGCTTATCGGCGAACCTGGCGTGGGTAAAACCGCCATCGTTGAGGGCTTGGCCCAGCGGATTGTTAACGGCGAAGTGCCCGAAGGATTGAAGAATAAGCGCGTGCTGGCGCTGGACATGGGCGCGCTGATTGCCGGCGCGAAGTATCGCGGTGAGTTTGAAGAGCGTCTGAAAGGCGTTTTGAACGATCTCGCCAAGCAGGAGGGGAGCGTCATCCTGTTTATCGATGAGCTGCACACCATGGTCGGCGCGGGTAAGGGCGATGGCGCGATGGACGCCGGCAATATGCTGAAGCCTGCGTTGGCTCGCGGCGAGCTTCACTGCGTCGGAGCGACGACGCTGGATGAATACCGTCAATACATCGAGAAAGACGCGGCGTTGGAACGGCGTTTCCAGAAAGTCTACGTGGCGGAGCCGACGGTGGAAGACACCATCGCCATCCTACGAGGGCTGAAAGAGCGCTATGAGCTGCACCATCACGTACAGATAACCGACCCGGCAATCGTGGCGGCTGCGACCCTGTCTCATCGCTATATCTCTGACCGGCAGCTGCCCGATAAGGCTATCGATCTTATTGACGAAGCGGCATCCAGCATCCGTATGCAGATGGACTCCAAGCCTGAACCTCTGGACAGGCTTGACAGACGCATTATTCAGCTGAAGCTTGAGCAGCAGGCACTGATGAAAGAGTCCGATGATGCCAGTAAAAAACGTCTTGATATGCTAAACGAGGAGTTGGAACAGAAAGAGCGTGAATACTCCGAGCTGGAAGAGGAATGGAAAGCGGAGAAAGCCTCCGTATCCGGTACGCAGAGCATCAAGGCCGAGTTGGAGCAGGCTAAAACGACGTTGGATCAGGCGCGCCGCGTAGGCGATCTGGCCCGGATGTCTGAGCTGCAGTACGGCAAAATTCCCGAGCTGGAAAAGCAGCTGGCGATGGCGGAAAGTTCCGAAGGCAAGACCATGAGGCTGCTGCGCAATAAGGTTACCGATGCGGAAATCGCCGAAGTGCTGGCCAAGGCGACCGGCATTCCCGTCGACCGCATGCTGGAAGGCGAACGCGACAAACTGTTGCGTATGGAGCAGCAGCTGCATGCCCGCGTTATTGGCCAGAATGAGGCGGTAGAGGCGGTGTCTAATGCGATCCGCCGCAGCCGCGCAGGCCTGTCGGATCCGAATCGTCCGATCGGCTCATTCCTGTTCCTTGGTCCGACCGGGGTAGGTAAAACCGAGCTGGCGAAAGCGCTCGCCAACTTTATGTTCGACAGCGATGACGCGATGGTGCGCATCGATATGTCGGAGTTTATGGAGAAACACAGCGTTTCCCGCCTGGTTGGCGCGCCTCCGGGCTATGTCGGCTATGAAGAGGGCGGCTATTTGACGGAAGCCGTTCGTCGGCGCCCGTACTCTGTCATCCTGTTGGACGAAGTGGAAAAGGCGCATCCGGACGTGTTCAACATTCTGCTTCAGGTGCTGGACGATGGCCGCCTAACGGACGGGCAGGGGCGTACGGTGGACTTTCGCAACACGGTTGTCATCATGACCTCTAACCTCGGTTCCGACATGATCCAGGAGCGCTTTGGTAAATTGGATTACGGCGAGATGAAAGAGCTGGTGATGAGCGTCGTCGGCCACCACTTCAGGCCAGAGTTCATCAACCGTATTGATGAAACCGTTGTGTTCCACCCGCTGGGTGAATCGATGATTAAGTCAATTGCCCGTATTCAGCTTGAGCGCCTGTATAAGCGCCTGGAAGAGCGCGGCTACATGGTAAGCATCTCTGAGGCAGGTTTAGATCTGCTGGCGAAAGAGGGGTACGATCCTGTTTACGGCGCACGCCCGTTAAAACGCGCTATTCAGCAGGAAATCGAAAACCCGCTGGCGCAGCAAATTCTGTCTGGAACGCTGTTGCCGGGTGAGCCGATTAAGCTGGACGTAGACGGCGAGCGCATTGTCGCGAAACAATAACTGCACATAGTAGGTACAAAGGGGCGAGCGGTTTATACACCGTCGCCCCTTTTCTATGTCGGGAGTTAGGGCTATCTTTTCAACATCTCCCAGCTTAGTCCGAAGCGGGAGAGGTATTTTCTCAGTCTGTCCGCATCGTTGGGGTTCTTCTTCTGGCTGCGGGATACGGCGAACAGCTTGCGCCCGGCGTCAGAAAGGCTGGCGCTTATTCGACACACCTCCAGCACCGCCTTCAACTGATGATAGTCAAAGAGATCGATGGGGGCGTTAACGTCAGGCAGTGCTGCGCTTTCTTCCCGTTGCGCTAGGCCCCAGCCGTAGCGCAGCCGCTCGATTTCCTGCGTGACGATCTCGTCCGTTATGCGTCCGGATTCAGCCAGCGTCGCCATCCGAGTGACGCTAGCGCTGAGCTCCCTGAAGTTCCCCGACCACGAGGCTTCGCTTGACGTGGCGAAAGAGAGATACCGACGGCGAGATTCGGCGTTGAAATAGGCGCGTTCTCCCTGTTCTTTTGCAAAGCGAGCCAGCTCGTAGTCGAGGTTTGGTTCGAGATCTTCTGGACGGTCAGCTAAGCCCGGCAGTTGATAGGTCCAAAGGTTTATTCGGGCGTAGAGGTCTTCGCGAAAGCGGCCTTTGCTGACCTGCTTACGCAGGTCCCGATGGGTTCCGGCAATTAGCTGAAAGTCGCTATGGACCTCTTTATCGCTGCCGAAGGGAAAGAAGGTTTTCTCTTCAATGGCCTTAAGCAGCATGGCCTGTTCATCGAGGCCCAGTTCGCCTATTTCGTCTAAAAACAGCATGCCGCCGTTGGCGGAACGCAGCAGCCCAGGGCGATCCGACTGTGCGCCGGTAAACGCGCCCTTTACGTGGCCGAAAAGCGTCGACATCGCGCTGTCGCCGCGCAGGGTGGCGCAGTTGACCTCAACAAAACGGCCGCTTAGACGATGCCTTTCCTGCTTAAGCTCATAAATTCGGCGGGCCAGAAATGATTTCCCCGCACCCGTGGGGCCAATCATTAAGATGGGTGCCGTTGAGCGGATCGCAACGCGCTCGATTTCGTCAATCAGACGGTTAAAGGTCGCGTTGCGTGTTGCAATTCCTGCTTTGAGATAGGAGACCGAGTTAGCGCTTAGCTGTTTAAATCGAGTCGAGATGCGGTCATAGCGGCTAAGGTCAAGGTCGATGATGGAATAACTGCCGGCCGGGTTTGCGTGTTCACCTTCTTCCTTCGTGCTTTTCCTCTCTGGCATGGTTTGAATAAGCTTGGCGGGGAAATAACGCGCTTCGGTTAGCAAAAACCAGCAGATCTGAACAACGTGCGTACCGGTGGTGATGTGAATCAGATACTCTTCATTTTCCGTATCGAAAGGGTAACGCTCGGCGAAATCGAGCAGGGCGGTATACACCTCTTCAATATCCCATGGGTTACGTAGCGCAATTTCATGCAGGCGTATTTCCATATGTGGCGAGGCCAAAAGAATGTCCTGCATGGTTCTTTCCGCCATGATCTTATCTCTGGGCTGGTAGATAAGCTCCAGCCTGTCGATCGGAAAATCTGGCTGCTGGCACATGCCGACCGTTGGCCGCCATTTGTTCCAGCGATTTTCACGCTTACCGCGTTTGTCTAATACGGTTCCCAATACGCCAATGGCGACACGCTTCATGATTTATCTCGAAATATAAAAATTATCCAAAATAATAAAATAATTTTGACCGTATGGCGATACTGTCGTTTGTCAGGGCGTAAGATTTATATTAAAAACAATTAAAACATATAGTTATGATTTTTGAATCAGTTAAGGAAAATTGGCACGGTTCTGGCTATTACCAAAACTAAAACGGTCTGAATAAATAAGGAAGAAACAATGCTAATAGAAGAAAAAGGAATATTTGCTGAAAATGAGCATCCGGTGTCCGACGCCATGAGGCGAAGGATAGAGCGAGAGCTGGATGCAATAGAGCGGGCCTTCGACGTAAAAATACTTTATGCATGTGAATCGGGCAGCCGGGGATGGGGATTCGCCTCAACCGACAGCGACTATGACGTTCGTTTTATCTATGTACATAAAACCGAATGGTACTTAAAGGTTGAGCCCGGTCGCGATGTGATAGAACGCCCTTTAGATGATGAGCTAGACATAAGCGGTTGGGAACTGCGTAAAGCGCTGGGGCTGTTAAAGCGATCTAACCCGACGTTG
>NZ_CP146357.1:1185000-3092500 GCF_039789245.1 Leminorella grimontii
CTGCGCGGAAGATGTAACGGGGCTAAACCATGCACCGAAGCTGCGGCAGCGAACGTATCACCCAAGACAACTTTGCAGAGTTGACGATTGACGGAGCGAAGCGACGTCAATGCGTTTTACAACGTCGAGTTGGCTTAGGGATACGTTCGTTGGGTAGGGGAGCGTTCTGTAAGCCTGCGAAGGTGGACTGTGAGGTCTGCTGGAGGTATCAGAAGTGCGAATGCTGACATAAGTAACGATAAAGCGGGTGAAAAGCCCGCTCGCCGGAAGACCAAGGGTTCCTGTCCAACGTTAATCGGGGCAGGGTGAGTCGACCCCTAAGGCGAGGCCGAAAGGCGTAGTCGATGGGAAACGGGTTAATATTCCCGTACTTGGTGTTACTGCGAAGGGGGGACGAAGAAGGCTAGGCCGGCCGGGTGACGGTTATCCCGGTTTAAGCGTGTAGGTGGGTGGTCTTGGTAAATCCGGACCGCTATTAACACTGAGGCGTGATGACGAGTCTCTACGGAGATGAAGTGGTTGATGCCCTGCTTCCAGGAAAAGCCTCTAAGCATCAGGTAACACGAAATCGTACCCCAAACCGACACAGGTGGTCAGGTAGAGAATACTCAGGCGCTTGGGAGAACTCGGGTGAAGGAACTAGGCAAAATGGTGCCGTAACTTCGGGAGAAGGCACGCTGGCAGTAGGTGAAGTGGCTTGCCCATGGAGCCGAAGCCAGTCGAAGATACCAGCTGGCTGCAACTGTTTATTAAAAACACAGCACTGTGCAAACACGAAAGTGGACGTATACGGTGTGACGCCTGCCCGGTGCTGGAAGGTTAATTGATGGGGTTAGCGCAAGCGAAGCTCTTGATCGAAGCCCCAGTAAACGGCGGCCGTAACTATAACGGTCCTAAGGTAGCGAAATTCCTTGTCGGGTAAGTTCCGACCTGCACGAATGGCGTAATGATGGCCAGGCTGTCTCCACCCGAGACCCAGTGAAATTGAACTCGCAGTGAAGATGCTGTGTACCCGCGGCAAGACGGAAAGACCCCGTGAACCTTTACTATAGCTTGACACGGAACATTGAACCTTGATGTGTAGGATAGGTGGGAGGCTTTGAAGTGTGGACGCCAGTCTGCATGGAGCCAACCTTGAAATACCACCCTTTAATGTTTGATGTTCTAACTCGACCTGCTGAATCGCGGGTGAGGACAGTGTCTGGTGGGTAGTTTGACTGGGGCGGTCTCCTCCCAAAGAGTAACGGAGGAGCACGAAGGTTGGCTAATCCTGGTCGGACATCAGGAGGTTAGTGCAAAGGCATAAGCCAGCTTGACTGCGAGAGTGACGGCTCGAGCAGGTACGAAAGTAGGTCTTAGTGATCCGGTGGTTCTGAATGGAAGGGCCATCGCTCAACGGATAAAAGGTACTCCGGGGATAACAGGCTGATACCGCCCAAGAGTTCATATCGACGGCGGTGTTTGGCACCTCGATGTCGGCTCATCACATCCTGGGGCTGAAGTAGGTCCCAAGGGTACGGCTGTTCGCCGTTTAAAGTGGTACGCGAGCTGGGTTTAGAACGTCGTGAGACAGTTCGGTCCCTATCTGCCGTGGGCGCTGGAAGATTGAGGGGGGTTGCTCCTAGTACGAGAGGACCGGAGTGAACGCACCGCTGGTGTACGGGTTGTGATGCCAATTGCATTGCCCGGTAGCTACGTGCGGAAAAGATAAGCGCTGAAAGCATCTAAGCGCGAAACTTGCCCCAAGATGAGTCTTCCCTGGGACTTAGAGTCCCCTAAAGGAACGTTAAAGACGATGACGTAGATAGGCTGGGTGTGTAAGTGCAGCGATGTATTGAGCTAACCAGTACTAATGAACCGTGAGGCTTAACCTTACAACGCCGAAGGCGTTTTAGAGACGAAGAATTATTCAGTTTGTTCTGCGGATTAAAGTCCGAAGGATTTCGCGGTGAGGCAAGGCGGCAAACGAGGGCGGCACGGGAACATACATAGGTATGTGACTATGACGACGGAGAGCGGCCAACGCAGCATCAGCGTGAAAGACACAGGACAGAGCACAAAGAATATGCCTGGCGGCGACAGCGCGGTGGTCCCACCTGACCCCATGCCGAACTCAGAAGTGAAACGCCGTAGCGCCGATGGTAGTGTGGGGCTTCCCCATGCGAGAGTAGGGAACTGCCAGGTTCTTAATTTAAAGAAGTAAGCCAGAGCGCTTCTGGTGAGATAAAAATTCGGTGGAGCGGTAGTTCAGTTGGTTAGAATACCTGCCTGTCACGCAGGGGGTCGCGGGTTCGAGTCCCGTCCGTTCCGCCACTTATTAAAAGCCCTGAGTATGCACTCAGGGCTTTTTTCTTGCTTATAACCCTATTGTTGCTTTTTAGGCAAAAATCCTCTGCATTTATCGCTCTTTTTCTTCTTGAATGTGTTGGTCATAATCTCTTTACTTAACAAACACAGAGAGAAAGAGAAACGCAATGACAATCCCCGCATTTGGCCTTGGTACTTTTCGTCTGAAAGATGATGTCGTTATCGCATCTGTAAAAACGGCGCTGGAACTCGGTTATCGTGCCGTTGATACGGCACAAATTTATGATAATGAGGCGGCCGTAGGGCTGGCTATAGCCGAAAGCGGCGTGCCGCGCGGTGAGCTGTACCTCACGACTAAAATCTGGACTGAAAACCTTAGTAAGGAAAAGCTAATTCCTAGCCTGAAAGAGAGTCTGAAAAAGTTACGTACTGACTACGTTGATCTGACTCTGGTTCACTGGCCGTCTCCGAATGATGCGGTTTCCGTTGAAGAGTTTATGCAGGCGCTTCTTGATGCAAAAACGGAAGGGTTGACGCGTGAAATTGGTATATCTAACTTCACAATCCCTTTGATGGAAAGAGCCATTGCGGCAGTGGGAGTGAATAATATTGCGACCAATCAGATCGAGCTGTCTCCATACTTGCAGAACCGCAAGGTGGTTGACTGGGCTAAGCAGCACGGTATTCATATCACGTCTTATATGACGCTGGCTTACGGCAAAGCGCTAAAAGATGAGCTGATTGCTCGTATTGCTACCAAACACGGCGCTACGCCAGCTCAGGTTATTTTGGCGTGGGCGATGGGAGAGGGCTATTCCGTTATCCCTTCTTCAACGAAGCGCGAAAATTTGGCAAGCAATTTGTTGTCTGTTGACCTCCGGCTGGACGATGAAGACAGAAAGGCTATCGCCACGCTCGATTGTAACGACCGTTTGGTAAGTCCAGAAGGGCTGGCTCCAATATGGGATAAGTAAATAATATTATGAGCGGCTTCGCAGCTAGCTGAGCCGCTCGCTTAAAAAATCAATAAAGGCCCGAATACGGGCGCTGACGGCTCTGTCGCTATAGTAAACTGCGCTAAACGGCATTTCGATAGGTAAACGGTGCGTCGGCAGCAGTT
The DNA here is from genome assembly GCF_039789245.1 of Leminorella grimontii. Classification (NCBI taxonomy): domain Bacteria; kingdom Pseudomonadati; phylum Pseudomonadota; class Gammaproteobacteria; order Enterobacterales; family Budviciaceae; genus Leminorella; species Leminorella grimontii. Next base: position 1,188,428 of record NZ_CP146357.1, read on the forward strand.
CCACAAACTCACCTCGTTCGATTTCCCCGTCAATCATATAGTCTGACAAGCAGGCTATACCATTACCGCTTAAGCATAATTGTTTAATGGTTTCGCCGCTGTTGGATGACAACGAGCTGGTAATTTCAAAGAGCTGGCCGTCACCACGGGAGACCGGCCAAATATTTAGCGAGGCGGGTTCTGTAAAGCCCAGACAGTCATGTTCTTTGAGATCCTCGATCGTTTGCGGCGTCCCCCTACGCGCAAGATAGTCCGGAGAAGCCACTATCTTGCGGTAGCTGGTAAACAGGGGGCGGGCGCGCAGGCTGGAGTCCGTCAGGGTTCCTGCACGGATTGCTATGTCTACCTTTCGCTCAATAAGGTTAATGAAAGTCTCCGACGAAACGAGAGAGAGCGTAATCTCCGGGTAACGTTCGCGAAATGGCTTAATCAGCGGCATCAGAAAATGGAGCATCACCGGCGTCGCCGCATCGATGCGTAATAGCCCGCGCGGCGTTCTTTTTGTTTCCATTATTTCATTTTCGGCGGCCGCCATTTCCTGCAAGATAGCCTGAACGCGACGAAAATAGCGTTCGCCTTCTTCCGTCAGGCTGAGTTGCCTGGTGGTGCGATTGAGCAGGCTAACGCCCAGTTTGGATTCCAACTTTTTGACCGACCGACTAACGGCTGAATTAGCCAGCCCCAGCTGTTCTGCTGCGCGGCTGAAGCTTCCGCTTTCTACGACGGCAACAAAGATGGCAATTTCTTCCGATGTAGCTCTCATTATTGCTCCTGAAGCAAAATTTTATTGAGATTTTGACGGTTTTTGTTATTTAAACACCTATGCATACTACGTGTCATCTTAATCTTGTTGATACGGAGTGAACTATGCCGTTGGCGTTACTTGCCTTAACTATCGGAGCCTTTGCAATCGGTACCACTGAGTTTGTGATTGTGGGTTTGGTTCCCACCATTGCTGAACAGTTATCCATTTCCCTGCCGTCGGCTGGGCTTTTGGTTTCTATCTATGCGCTTGGCGTGGCGGTTGGTGCGCCAGTGCTGACGGCGTTGACCGGCCGCCTACCGCGTAAACAGCTGCTGCTGGCGCTAATGGTATTGTTTACTGCCGGTAACCTGCTGGCATGGTTGGCACCTGGATATGGCGTGCTGGTGGTAGCTCGCCTGCTGACCGGGCTGGCGCACGGCGTGTTTTTCTCGATTGGTTCGACGATAGCGACCAGTTTGGTACCGAAAGAGAAAGCCGCATCTGCAATTGCCATTATGTTTGGCGGCCTGACGGTTGCGCTCGTAACGGGGGTTCCTTTAGGGACATTTATCGGACAGCATTTCGGTTGGCGCGAGACATTTCTAGCGGTATCCCTGCTGGGGGTGGTGTCGCTTATCGGCAGCTTTATTTTGGTGCCGGGTAATATTTCCGGCGGCGCCGCAGCCAGCCTGCGCGAGCGGATGAGAGTTCTTACTCATCCGCGCCTGCTGATAATTTATGCCATAACTGCGCTGGGTTACGGAGGCGTGTTCACCGCTTTTACTTTTCTTGCTCCAATGATGCAGGAGCTGGCGGGGTTCTCGCCCGGTTCTGTAAGCTGGATCCTGTTGGGCTATGGCGTTTCAGTGGCCGTAGGCAACGTTTGGGGCGGTAAGCTTGCCGATAAGCACGGAGCTGTTACTGCACTGAAGTTTATTTTTGCCGCTTTAGCATTATTGTTGCTGATTCTTCAATTCACTGTTTCAGTTCAATATGCGGCGCTGGTGACGGTGTTGCTCATGGGCGTCTTTGCGTTTGGCAACGTTCCTGGCCTGCAGGTCTATGTAGTCCAAAAAGCGGAACAGTATGCCCCTAACGCCGTTGACGTAGCATCTGGATTAAATATTGCCGCTTTTAATATTGGCATCGCTATTGGGTCGGTCATTGGCGGACAAACGGTAGAGCATTATGGCCTGTCGCAAACGCCATGGATTGGCGCAGCCATCGTTCTGGCAGCATTTATGCTGACCGGCTTTAGCGGACGCATGGATAAGACAGTAAGGGCTGCCATGAGCTAATACGTTCTAAGATAAGGTAGCCCATGTTTGATTAATGAAAGGCCGTATCTTTTTTAACAAATGCGGCTTTTTGTTTATATGTTTTTCTGGCTTGAATAAATTGAAAGAGAACAATTCTATTCATGAATGCCGTAACTATTTGTTGGGTTTCTTATTATTTTCTTTAAACTCCTTCGTTTTTTAAAAACGTTTTTATTGTTGTAATTAACTGATGCTAAATAACTTTATTGGCACATGCTTCATGTTGTTTTTATTTTTTGGCAAACGTGGTTCGGCAAAGATAACTTTCCGGTAGTGCTCTATTTATGTATATCTCTGATAGCGCTAAAAAATCATGCTTTAGCGCGGCGACTTTATAGCCTCTTTTTATACTCATGGTTACGTCGACCGGCGTATTTATTCGTGGGGTGATGTCATGAGCACAAGTAACCTAAATCGCCTTGGCGCGCTAGCGCTGGCGATAGCCGTTGCGTTCTCCCTTTCGGCCTGCAGCGGAAGCGGTGGTTCCAGCGATATTGGTTCTGACGGAAAATATACCAATAGCGATGGTGGAAGCGGGGATTCAGGCGGTTCTAACGGTGGAAATGATGGTTCTAATGGTGGTGGGAGCGACGGGGGGACAGATCCTGGCGATGGCGGGACGGGAACTGTGGCTAACGGCTCTGCCGTAAATAATGTTGTTAGCGATTTGGGTACGGCGGGGAACGGTCTTGGCGGCGCGATTAATGATATCGCCGATCGGATTCCGCTTAAGGACAATCCCGTTACGTCTACGGTTGCGGTAACGGTTAGTGGCGTTGGTGATGCCGTTACAACCGTAAGTTCAGGCCTTAAAGACGGAATTGGAGATGTTAACAATCCTAACGGCGTTGGAACGACTTTGACCGGAGTGACCAATACGGTTTCCGGCCTTGGGACAACGGTTTCCGCCGTAGGAAATAATCTGGCGGATACGACGGCTAATACTCCGCTAAAAGGAACGACGGCACTGGTGGGCGGCGTTGTTGATACGACGGGCAAGGCAGTGAACGGCGTTGGAAATACGCTGACTTCCGTCGTTCAAAGCGAACCTGTAAGTACGTTAACGACGGGGACAACGACCGTACTGAATACGACGCTGGCCGATACGCAGAAAGTCACTCAAACCGTGGGTACGGCAACCGGGATTGGTTCTCCCGTTAATACCGTTTTGACCGCCGTAGGTACAACGGTTAGCAACGTTGGATCTCAGGTGGGAGCTACTTCGCCTGCGCTTAACGGCGCTGGCCAGTTGGTTCAAGGGGTCGGTCAGGCCGTTGTGGATACCGGCGGATTAGTTAAACCGATATCTACTACCGACGGAGGCAGTACGTCAGGCAGCGCGGGGGCGGGAAGCGGTGGACTGGGTTCAACTTTAAACGGTTTAACCTCAGGCCTAACCTCGACGTTAACGACCACAACGGCGGCTGGCGGTAGCGGTACGGGCGCCGGAAGTTCAACGCCGGGTACTCAAAGCCCAAATCTTATTACTAATTTGACTTCGAGTTTGTCAAATCTCAATAAAAAATAAATATATAAGCGCTCCCACTCGTCGGGAGCGCTTCTTTTCTGCCGTTTTAATACGAGACAGTTTATGAAACAGCTGACGTCAGTGACGCTTGTGCTGAGCGTAATGATAGGCGCCGTTCGCGCAGATACGACCCCTTTGCTTATTGACCCCAATAACCCCGCCAAACCTTCTCCCGGTGTGGCTCCACCAAAAGCGAGCGCTTCGGCTCCGACCGTCACCGTTGACGCTGAAGCTCCTGCGCTGACGCCGCAAACGGAGATCAAGGTCGGACGGATTCAGTTTGTAGGAGGCTCGCGTTATTCTCTGCCTTCGCTCGTTGGGCCGTTTCGCCCGCTGATAGGTAAAACTGTTCCATTGAGTAAGCTACTCAAGCTGACGTCGGCTATTACTCAACGCTATAGGGATGATGGCTATCCGCTCTCTTTTGCTTTCTTGCCCAATAATAACTTCCAGAATGGGACCGTCACCGTCGTATTGGTTGAGGGCTATATCGCCCATAGCCAGATTAACAGCGATAGCCCACAAATTGCAGAGCGCGTGAAGCGACTGGCTGAAAAGATGATGCAGGAAAAGCCGCTGTCGCAGCGTACATTCGATCGCTACAGCCTTTTAATGACGCGAACGCCTGCCGCTAAAGTAGAGGCTAACGCCCAACTTCCAGCAAATATTTACGGTGCGGCGACAATGAGCGTGAATGCGGCGCAGCCCCGGCGGTGGGATGTGTCTTCAACGCTGGACTCACGCAAAGGGCAGAATCTGGCGATGCTTAACGGCTCACTGAGCAATATTACATCATGGGGCGATCAGCTTGGGCTGGCGGTTCTGGTTCCGCTCGATAAGACCGCCCGCAAGAACTACGTGGGTATGAACTACCAGCAATATCTGAGTGATGAAGGCTTACAGCTACAGCTTAAAGGAAGCTTCTATCAGGAGGATCCCCGTAGCTACACTCAGCTTCTTCAGCTAACGCCGGATATCAACGTTGAGTCGCGTCAAAAACAGACTCAGTACACGGGAGGCGTGGCCCTTAACTATCCGCTGGTGCTGGAGCGGCAGAGGCAGCTTGGGATATCGACCGAGCTTGACTATGTGGATAAGCATAATGACTATCGCCTTCGCGCCAACGGTTTTGGTAATACTGTTGACTTATCGACGGTGCGCCAGCATGTTCGATATCCTGCCGCCGAATTGGGCATCAACGGCTATCAGGAATGGGAAAAGGTATCGGCCAGCGCGCGCGTCGCGATGCGCCAAGGAATTAATGGCGCTGGCGCCGATATCTCTCCTAAAGACAGTGCCGATTTAAGCTTCACGCGATGGAAGGGCGGCTTCGACGGGGCGTGGTCAATGACTGACGCCTGGCGGCTTTCGACCTCTTGGGAAGGCGATTGGAGTAACGATAGCTTACCGGAGTCCGAACGCGCCAGCTTTGGGGCGCTTCGCTACGGGCGCGGTTATCCAGACGGAGAGGCCAGCGGCGACTATGGTTATGGCGGCCAGCTGGAGCTGCGCTATATCATTTCACGCGCTGAGAGCCAGTGGTTGGCCACCGTTCAGCCTTATGTATTGACCGATACTGCGCGAACGCGTTTTAATCAGAGCGGCCTTGGCGAGAAAAAGTTGGCCTCTGCCGCTGCGGGCGTTATGTTTGGCGATAACCGGCACTATACGCTGTCGGTTGAAGGGGCCAGACCGCTCGCGGACAAACCAAGCGACAGCCGCGACCGAGACTGGCGCTTTAGCGTAACCTTAACGTGGAACTTTAACGATTTGCGCTAAATACGATGGCTTCACCAATGGCTCGCCTTCCTACAGGAATTTTGGGGAACAACGCTTGTCGTTAATGGTCTAATTTTTAATAATCAGCTATTTTCTGTTATTGGCTGTAGAGTCGCACTTTTCCCCAGCGGCTTTTTATAAATTAAACAAAAGGACGTTATCGGCTCGGGATGCCGATGTAGCGCATAGGGAGATGCTGGGCTATTAATAGGTAGTGAGCGTGCGAAAAAGAAATTATGCCCTGCGTTATTCCGCCGGCGTGCCAGCCGAGCGCGTGTTTCCGGGTGTCCTGAACGAGCTTAATCCAACTATCGTCGCGCCGCTGCAGGCGTTTCCGACCCATGACGTTTTGAACGTCATGGTATGGAACATTTTCAAGCAGCAGAGGGCGGACTGGCTTAACGTGTTAAAAAGGCACGGTGTTGAAAATCAGCTGGTACTTTTACAGGAAGCGCAAACCTCTCCTGAGCTTATCCGATTTGCCACCTCTAACTACCTTACAGCCGATCAGGTGCCGGCCATCATGCTGCCTCAGTATTCTCTGGGGGTGATGACGTTGGCTTCGGCAAATCCCGTCTATTGCTGCCCGCTTCGCGAGAAGGAGCCGCTTCTTCGCCTGTCAAAATCCGCGCTGGTGACGGTGTACCCGCTGGATGATGGCCGTCAGCTTATGGTGGCTAATATTCATGCCGTTAACTTCAGCTTTGGCGTAGACATCTATCAACAGCAGCTTAAGCCCATCGGAGAGCAAATCTTGCAGCATAAAGGGCCGGTGATTTTGGCCGGTGATTTTAACGCCTGGAGCAAACAGCGCATTCGTTCCCTTTATCGCTTCTCTACGCTAACCGGGCTACAGGAAGTTCGCTTTACTCAAGACTGGCGCAAGCGCGCCTTTGGCCGTCCGCTGGACTTTGTGTTTTACCGTGGATTGGAGGTCATGGAGGCGTCGGTGCTGGTAACGAAAGCGTCGGATCATAATCCTCTGCTGGTCAAGTTTTATGCCGGCTCCAGATGAAGCCGGCATATTCGACAGTTAGCGTTTGTAAAGCGTTAAGGTATCGCCGGGCTGTAGGTTGTGGACGTCTTCAAGGGCCGTGTTCCATTTGAGAACGTCATTAATATCAACGTTATGGCGCCTTGCGATGCTGGTCAGAGAGTCGCCTTTGCGTACTCGATAAGTAATGCTTTTGCGAGAACCGCCGGAACTGACGATCTGCAGCGTTTGCCCAACCTTCAGCTTGCCGTTTTTCGCCAGCTTGTTCCAACGCTGAATGTCGCTGGTTTTTACCTTATGACGTTTAGCGATGGAAGAGAGGGTATCGCCGGAGCGAACTTTATACTTTGACGTTGACGTAGCGCTGCTTTTTGCAACCTGTGAGCTCTGTGCCTGCTGAAGCGCCAGCTGGCTCATGTACTCGGCTGAAACCGGCAGAGTAATGAGCTGCCCAGCGACGACCGGCTCTGTCAGCGCATTGGCCTCTTTTATTTCGCTGGCCTTAATGCCATAGCGCTGGGCCAGAATTTCAACGGTTTCCCCTTCTACGACGCGGTGTTGACCCCAGTTGACCAGATTGACGTCGCCTTTTTTCAGCGATGCCGTAAGCTTTTGGGCATTCTGCACCGGTAGGGTGATGGAATGCGGCCCGTTTGGCGCCGTAAAGTTGTGCTTATAGCCGGCGTTATAGGTCTTCAGTTTTTGAAGAGGGATATCGGCCATTTTGGCCGCCTGTTCCAGCTCTATTTGCTGACCGACTTCGATGCGCGTAAGCGCGCGGCTTACGTTGCCGTGCGGAAGCTCGATGTCATAGCTGGCGCTGTTTTTAATGATGCTGCTCAGGGCCAAAAGCTTAGGAATGTAGGCGGTAGTTTCCTTCGGCAGGTTTAGCGACCAATAGTCGGTTGGGCGCTTCTTTCTTTCGTTTTCTTTGATTGCCTTAAGTACGCATCCTTCACCGCAGTTATAGGCAGCAATAGTAAGCAGCCAGTCGCCGTCGAACATGCCGTTAAGGCGTTCAAGAAGGTTTAGCGCAGCGTCGGTGGATTCAGCAAGATCGCGCCGCCCGTCGTACCAGCGATTTTGCTTAAGGCCGTAGTAGAGCCCTGTCGTGGGCACGATTTGCCAAAGGCCCGCTGCGCTGGCCGGTGAGGTGGCATTAGGGTTAAAAGCGCTCTCCACTATGGGCAGTAGTGCCAGTTCCATCGGCATGTCGCGTTCTTTAATTTCGCTGACAATCCAATACATGTAGGGCTCCGCCCTAACGGCGACATTCTGGAGATAGCTCTTATGCTTTAGGTAATAATCCTTTTGGTCGCGAACCCGGGCGTTTTCCGGGACCTCCATCTTCAGCTCGGTGCTGACCGCTTGCCACAGGTTTTTTTCTGACTGGCCGTCCTCGGCCATAAGCCAATCTAGACTGCCACCCTGAGAGTGTTTAGCAAAAAAGTCGCTGGCGGAAGAAGAGTTCTGCTTGCCTGTGTCGGGCTGGGATACCTGATTATTGGTCGTCTGACAGCCAACGAGCAATACAGAGGCGAATAGAATCGCTCTTATCTTCATGTACTCACGTTGTTATTTGTTTAAAAGTCGACCGATAATACTTTGGCTGGCCGAATAACTCAACAAAAAGCGTCAGTAACTGTCCTTCAGGGCTCTTAATCGCTCAAAAACCTGCCAGGTCGCCATAGTTGTAGTATTAAAGCCTAACTTTCTTTGTAAATCAGACTGATGGCATCTTAAGAAAAGGTTGATTTTTTTCTCTTTTTCCAGCGTTGTGGGTACAGAAGGTTGCCCTTCTGAGCGGAGTTGCTCAATTTGTTTCACATATGTTTCAATTTCGCTATCTTCCGGTAAAATGTGGTGGGCAAAGCGCAGGTTCGATAGCGTATATTCGTGAGCGCAGCATACGATAGTGTCATCTGCGAGCGCGGCCAGTTTTTCTATCGACTCATACATCTGCTTTGCCGTACCTTCAAAAATTCTGCCACAGCCGGCGGAAAACAGCGTATCGCCACAGAACAGGTAGGGCGCACAGTAGTAGGCTACGTGCCCCAGCGTATGCCCTGGAACTTCGATAACCTGAAATGACAGCGAAGCCAGATCTATTTTGTCGCCTTCTTTGACTATTTTTGTTGCGCCCTTACTTTGCGTCTCCTGCGGGCCGTAAACCTCAATGCCGGGATAGCGTTCGCACAGCGTCGCGACGCCCCCCGTATGGTCGTTGTGGTGGTGGGTTAGCAGTATGGCCGAGGGCGCGATGGACTTTTTATCTAATAAATCGATAACCGGCCCGGCTTCTCCAGGATCGACCACGACGTTGATATCTTGACCATTCGTCAGTAGCCAAATGTAATTGTCCTGAAAAGCGGGAATGCTGATAAGATGCATAGAGATGTCCTTAAGGTTAACGTTAGACACAAAGAGATGATAATCCATGAGAGCCGCTCGTATCGAGAAGATTGTAGCACCGCCCGCGTCATGGGATGAGTTATCTTGTGGCGGCGCCCTTTTATCCGCGTTGGAGCAGCAGCTTGAACCCTGGTGGCAGAAGCTGTTTGGCTTTCACTTGCTGAAACTTGGCGAGTTGAGCGTAAATGTTAATACGGCCAGATGCCAAATAGCTCATCATATTCATGCGGCCTCAAAGGGAAGCGATCTTCACGTTTACGCCGACAGCCTTCAGCTGCCTTTCTTGAATAAATCGATAGACGCCTGCCTGTTGGCGAATACGCTGGCGTATTCGGAAGATCCTCATCAGGTACTGCGAGAGGTCGATCGCGTACTGATTGACGACGGCTGGCTGATTATCAGCGGTTTTAATCCGATAAGCGCCGTTGGCGTGGGGAAGCTTGTTCCTTTGGTTCGGCAGCGCCATCCCTATACTTCTCGTATGTTTACCAATATGCGGCTGATGGACTGGCTGAGCCTTCTAAACTATGAGGTGCTGTCCCATAGCCACTTTCAGCCCCTTCCCTGGACGCCGTCCGTCTGCAGGCCGGGAATGTCGTTTCCTATTTTGGGCTGTCAGAGCCTGATTGTCGCGAGAAAGCGGACAATCCCCTTAACGATTAATCCGGTTTCTCTGTTTCGAAAGCGCTTTAAGGTCAGGCCGGGCGCGCTGGGGGCGACGAAAAATATCCATCGGGGAGATTAGAACGTCGTTTCCAATCAGCTTTCAGGCGTATATCCTTCGTCGGTCAGCGTTGGCGAAGAGGCTGCGGTTCGGGCCAGTTCATCGCAGCGTTCGTTTTCTTCGTGTCCCGCATGCCCCTTAACCCAGTGCCACTCCACCTGATGGTGGCCGATAGCGCTATCAAGCCGCATCCAAAGGTCGACGTTTTTGACGGGCTTTTTGTCGGCCGTTTTCCAGCCGCGCTTTTTCCAGTTGTGGATCCAGCTCATGATGCCCTGACGCACGTATTGACTGTCGGTGCTCAGGCTGACCTGACAGGGCGATTTGAGCGACTCCAGCGCAGTGATGGCGGCCAAAAGTTCCATCCGGTTGTTGGTCGTCAGGAAATATCCCGCGCTAAGGGTTTTTTCGTGCTGTTTATAGCGTAAAATAGCACCGTAGCCTCCGGGGCCTGGATTTCCCAGACAGGAGCCATCGGTGAATATTTCTACCTGCTTTAACATCTCTGGTAGACTCATCTTTCAGTTTAAAAGCCTAAGTCTGACATAAAATGGAACCAATAAGCACTGAAATTACGCGCCAGATCGTGCTCGATACCGAAACAACCGGTATGAACATGGTCGGCGTGCACTATGAAGGCCACCGTATTATTGAGATTGGCGCGGTGGAAGTGATTAACCGCCGCCTGACCGGCAGGCATTTTCACGTCTATATCAAGCCGGACCGTTTAGTCGATCCCGAGGCCTTTGCGGTACACGGCATCAGCGACGAGTTTCTGGCCGATAAGCCTTCGTTTGCCGACATTGCCGATGAGTTCCTGGCGTTCATTGAAGGCGCTGAGTTAGTTATCCATAACGCATCGTTCGACGTCGGCTTTATGGATTACGAATTTCGCAAGCTGCGCCCTGACCACCCGAAGGTTGAGTCGTTTTGTACGGTGACGGACTCACTGCAACTGGCTCGCAGAATGTTCCCTGGCAAGCGTAACAGCCTGGACGCGCTCTGCAGCCGCTTGGATATCGACAACAGCCGCCGTACGCTGCACGGCGCTCTTCTCGACTCCGAAATTCTGGCAGACGTCTATCTGACGATGACCGGCGGTCAAACTTCCCTGTCGTTTGCGATGGAGGGGGAGACGCAGTCAGATAATAAAGGTTCCGAGATCCAGAGAATTGCCCGTACGGACTTTGCCATGAAGGTTATCTACGCCAGCGAAGAAGAACTAAGTCAGCACGAGTCTCGATTGGACCTGGTGGCGAAGAAGGGGGGAAGCTGCCTGTGGCGCACGCCGCAGGAGGGCGACACGGTTAATTAGCGTGGGTTATGCGCATTTCGTTGAATTTATGCGCAATTGATTTCGTTTTGATAAATTTAGGTTGACGGCAAAGAGCCTGAGCCTTAGTATCTGCCACATTCGAGTGGAGCGGTAGTTCAGTTGGTTAGAATACCTGCCTGTCACGCAGGGGGTCGCGGGTTCGAGTCCCGTCCGTTCCGCCACTTATTTAAGGCCTACGTTATTATTTAACGCAGGCCTTTTTCTTTTGTCATATCCCCAGTTCCCTTTGCCTTTGCCCCCGCGCTTCCGCTACATTACTCCCATTGCCAATTTATCGGACTGTCCGCATGTGGTTTCTTAAGTTTCTTTTTAAAAAGACGTTTGACGCCGGCTTTGTTGAGGCCTTTTTTGAGGCGCTTTCTGCTCGCATTCCTGAACTTGAGCTCGTATGGAAAAAGGGGGGAAGCATCGTGGCGAAAAGCGACGCCACGTCGGCGGTTATCAAGCGCGGGAAGCGTACGCTCTTTTGTCAAAATCCTCGCAATGGATGGATTGACCTCTTCGGAGCGGGTGAGGATCGTCCCGCGCTGCAGGAGACGGCCATGCGTTTTCAGCTTGGCAAAGAAAAGCCGGGATACGCCATCGGCGTCGTCTGCCTTATTCTCTATCTGATCCTTGCCTTCGGAACGATAACGGCGCGCGCTGGGGAAGAAACCTTAGCCAGCGTCTATATTGTTCTCGTAGGCGCCGTGCTTATCATGACGGCGATGATGGTGACAAGCTACAGCGCTAACTGGTCACATACGGCGCGCAGCCTGTGCGCGACGTTTTGGATTTTAACGATAATAGCGACCGCTATTTCTTCTCTATTACTGCTGCCGCTGGTTTGGGCCTTTAACCGCCAACAGCTTAGCAACCTCTATTATTCGAGCGGTTCTGGCGGCGGGCGGCCTGATTCTTCTCCACCAGCCGAATAGCCCTTTTCGCTGCTGCGGCCATCCGTTAAACTGCCCGGCATTGATTGATTTTATTTGATTACCCAAGAGGTGTGATATGTATCAGGATCTTATTCGCAGCGAGCTAAACGAAGCGGCTCAGGTGTTAAATAAGTTTCTTAGCGATGATGCGAACATTGCGGCCGTCGAACGCGCAGCTTTACTGCTGGCGGAGTCCTTCAAGTCCGGTGGAAAGGTGCTGTCCTGCGGTAATGGCGGTTCACACTGCGATGCGATGCATTTTGCCGAAGAGCTGACCGGACGCTACCGCGAAAATCGCCCCGGCTATCCGGCTATCGCTATCTCCGATCCCAGCCATCTCTCCTGCGTCAGCAACGACTTTGGTTTTGACTACGTGTTTTCTCGCTATCTTGAAGCCGTAGGGCGCGAAGGCGACGTGCTGTTTGGCCTGTCGACGTCCGGTAATTCCGCCAATATTTTAAAGGCGATCGACGCCGCACGCGCCAAAGGAATGAAGGTTATCCTGATGACCGGCAAGGACGGCGGCAAGATGAACGGCATGGCCGACGTCGAGATCCGCGTGCCGCACTTTGGTTACGCAGACCGCATCCAGGAAGTGCACATTAAGGTGATTCACATCCTGATGTTGCTGGTTGAAAAAGAGATGGAAAAGTCGTTTTGACGTTCGGGCCGACGGCGTTGTGTGATTGAGGAGGGCGGTATGTGTGAGTTACTCGGAATGAGCGCCAATGTGCCGACCGACATTTGCTTTAGCTTCACCGGCCTGATTCAGCGCGGCGGCCGCACCGGCCCTCATAAAGACGGGTGGGGCATCACCTTTTACGAGGGGAAAGGATGTCGAACCTTCCGCGATCCCAATCCTGGCTACAATTCGCCTATCGCTCGCCTGGTGCAGGAATACCCTATAAAGTCTTGCGCCGTCGTTTCTCATATTCGTCAGGCTAATCGGGGCGCGGTGGCGTTGGAAAACACGCACCCGTTTACCCGGGAGCTGTGGGGAAAGAATTGGACTTTCGCCCATAACGGTCAGCTAAAAGGCTACCGCAGCCTGAAGAACCCGTCGTTTATTCCCATTGGCGAGACGGACAGCGAATACGCCTTTTGCTGGCTGTTGGAACAGCTCAAACAGCGCTATCCAAGGTGCCCGTCCAACTGGCCTGCCGTATTTCGCTTTATCGCGTCCTGCGCCGGGCAGCTTAGGAAGAAGGGCGTTTTCAACATGCTGCTGTCTGACGGCGACTATGTGATGGCCTATTGCTCCACCCGGCTGCACTGGCTAACGCGCCGCGCCCCTTTTGGCAAAGCGACGCTGCTTGATGAAGACGTTGAAATAGACTTTCAGCGAGAAACGACGCCAAACGACGTCGTTACCGTGATTGCCACTCAGCCGCTAACGGGAAACGAGCAGTGGCAAAAGATTGAGCCCGGTGAGTTCGCGCTGTTCCATCTGGGAGAGCGCGTTCTTTAAGCTGAATTATTGGGCGAAAGGATTTCGGCTGTCGGTTGTCTTACGGTTAGCCAACAGCTCCTGAGATTCCAGGCTGTAGCGCCCGTTCGCCACGGTAACGCTGGGCGGCTGGTGGGTGCGCTCAAAGAAGTCGTACCCAGGCTTTAGCTGCTGCCAGAAGTCATAGTGTACCGAATGGCTGTAGCGCTGCATGTTCTCTTCCGTCATGCGGAAGGGGAAAATGCCGACGTCGACCTGAGGCTGCCCGCCGATCAGCGCATACTCAATAAATTGGTAAATTTCGGCAATCTGCCGGTTGGTCATGGCATAGCACCCTTCTGACACACAGTCGCCGTGCACCATCAGATGCTTACCGGTAAAACCATGCTCTTTGTCAAACTGGTTGGGGTAGCCGAGGTTAAAAGAACGGTAAAACTTGCTGTTGGGGTTCAAGCTGCCCATCGTGACCTGATAAAAGCCCTCAGGGCTCTTGAAATCACCCTGGAAGCGTTTGGGCCCGAGGCCGCCGGAGTAGTTACAGATAGGATATGTCTGTATGAGCTGAAAGTTTCCCCGATCCTTAACGAACAGTTCCAGCTTCTTTTCTTCTTTAATAATGCGGATATATACCGGCTTGCCCAGAAAGCGCTGCTTTTGCGGCGAAATCGGGTATGACTCCTGCTCCTGAGAGAGAGTCGGTTGAGCATAGGTTTGAAACACCGTCAAAGGGAGCAGCAGGCTGAGCAGCAGCAGGGTTTTGCCCATTTTCTTTCCTGTTGTAAAAGCGTATTCCATAACAAATCGAATTAGTAAACAAAAACGGCGGCAAACGCCGCGCATACGATGGACGATAGTGTATGCCAGCCGATGAAAAAAGAGCAACGATTTTTAGCGTAATCGCCCATATTTAGGGGGCTTCACGAGATTTCGAGTTTCAAAATCGGCATTAATGTGTCCATTCGGAACGTAGGGTGTAAAAGATGTCGTTTTCCATGTAAAAATGGCGATGCTCTTTTGTGAGTTTTTATTGTATTGACTGAGGTGGAAGGTTGAATTGGTTTTCTCGTAGGCTGGCGCCCTTTGCTGTCGCCGTTTCGCTGCTTTTTATTTTTGGCTGTCAGCCTGAACGGGTCTCTCTGGACGGTAAGACGATGGGGACCTATTACTCCATCAAATATCTTCCCGCGCCGAGCGCGCCGGGCGCCGAGCCGCTAAAGCAAAAAATTGACGCATTGCTTGAAGAGGTTAACGACCAGATGTCCACCTACAGGCCGGCTTCTGAACTCAGCCGATTCAATCAAAGCCGAGTGGTGAATCAGCCGTTTCCCGTTTCTGCGGCCACCGTCCGCGTGGTCAACGAAGCTTTTCGTATCAGCAGGTTGAGTCAGGGTGCGCTCGACGTTACCGTCGGGCCGCTGGTGAACCTGTGGGGGTTCGGCCCGGAAGCCAGACCGGATGCGCCGCCCGATGAAGCTGAAATCGCCCAGCGCCGGGCCTGGGTCGGTATGGATAAACTTGAAGTTCAGGGGCAGAGCCTGATAAAGCGCGTGCCGGAGCTTTATCTCGATCTGTCGGCTATTGCAAAAGGCTATGGCGTCGACGCCGTGGCGGAGTATCTGGAGTCGTTAGGCATTCAGAACTATATGGTCGATATTGGCGGCGAGGTTCGAACCCGCGGGCTGAACGAGCGGAAAAAACTTTGGCGAATCGCGGTTGAAAAGCCGGTTACCGGGGTTGAACAGCAGGTACAGCGCGTCGTTGAGCCAGGGAACATGTCGATGGCGACTTCGGGCAGCTATCGTAACTTCTTTGACGCGGATGGCATACGCTATTCCCATACCCTCGATCCCCGTTCCGGCAGGCCGATAATGAGCGACGTCGTTTCCGTTACGGTGATTAGCCCATCCTGTATGACGGCGGACGGTTGGGCAACGGCGCTGACCGTCTTGGGCGTCAAGGAGGGAATGGCGCTGGCGGAGTCGCTCGGCCTTCCCGTAATGATGATTTCTTCGACGCCAGAGGGATTTACCGAACACTTTTCGTCGGCGTTTAAGCCCTTTCTGGTTGCGCCCTGATGCACTAAGCGTCGTTTCGCTTGAGGAATGCTAATCTTGACTGTATATTTGTACAGTTTCTGATTCAGGAGTTCGTCGTGCGCAAGATCATTCATGTCGATATGGACTGCTTTTATGCCGCCGTTGAGATGCGCGACGATCCCTCGTTGGTTGATATTCCGATGGCGGTCGGCGGGAGCCGAGAGCAGCGGGGCGTGATAAGCACCGCTAACTACGTGGCCCGGCGTTTTGGCGTACACAGCGCCATGCCGGTCGCACAGGCGCTCAAGCTGTGCCCGCATCTAAAAGTTCTTCCGGGGAGAATGGCGCTGTATAAAGAAATTTCTCAGCAGATCCACGCTATTTTCCGCCGTTACACTTCGATGATTGAGCCTCTGTCGCTGGACGAAGCCTACCTCGACGTCACTGACTGCTCGGCGTTTAACGGCTCGGCGACGCTGATCGCCAGAGATATTCGCGCGGCGATTCACCGCGAGCTGGGCCTTACCGCTTCGGCTGGCGTGGCGTCGGTCAAGTTTTTAGCAAAGATTGCGTCGGATATGAATAAGCCCAACGGTCAGTTTGTTATTGCGCCCGAGCAGATTGGGGAGTTTTTATCAACGCTGCCGTTGACCAAAATTTCCGGCGTCGGCAGCGTGACCGGTAAAAAGCTGGCCGAGCTTGGTCTGCATACCTGTAAAGACGTTCAGCAGTACGATCTGGCTTCTCTCCTGCGCCGCTTTGGCAAATTTGGCCGGGTGCTTTATGAGCGCTGCAACGGCATCGATGACCGAGAGGTATGCAGTGACCGCCAGCGTAAGTCTATCGGCGTTGAAACTACGCTGTCGGTAGATATCTATAGCTGGGCGGAGTGTCTGGCGGTGATAGAGCGGCTCTATCCTGAATTGGAGCGTAGGCTCAGCAAGGCAAGGCCGGATCTGCGCATCGCCCGCCAGGGTGTCAAGCTTAAGTTTGATGATTTTCAACTAACTACGCAGGAGCACGTCTGGCAGCAGTTAGATAAAGGCGATCTGCTGGAGACCGCCGAACAGGTTTGGCAGGAACGTCGGCAGGGCAGAGGCGTTCGCCTGGTTGGGTTACACGTCACGCTGCTGGATCCCCAGATGGAAAAGCAGCTGGCGCTGTTTACCTAGACCATAAAAAAACGGCGGTTGTCCGCCGTTTTTCTCGCAATCACAAGCGCGATTAGCCTTTCTCAGGAATAGACTTCAGCACCTGAGTCAAAAGCTGCCAGTAGCGGCTCACGCTAGGAATGTGAACCTGTTCATCCGGAGAGTGCGCGCCGGTAATGGTTGGCCCGATAGAGACCATGTCCATGTCCGGATAGGGGCGTTTAAACAGCCCACACTCCAGGCCCGCGTGGATCACCATAACGTGAGGCGTGGTGTCGAACAGTTTCTTATAGCTCTCGCTCACCAGGTTCATTACCGGTGACTCAGGGTTGGGTTCCCATCCCGGATAGCCGCCTTTGGTTTTCACTTCGGCGCCGGCCAGCTGGCCCAGAGACATCAGCACTTCAACAACGTACTGTTTACCACTGTCGATAAGAGAGCGGATAAGGTACAGCACCTGCGCGCAGTCCTGCTCGGTCGTCACAACGCCGACGTTGAGAGACGTTTCCACGACGCCTTTAACGGAGTCGCTCATGCGCATCACCCCGTTAGGGCTGGCATTCACCAGACCGACAAGGCGGTTTTGGCTGTCTTGCGTTAGCGCTTTGGAACCACATTCAAAAGCATCAACCTGTAGGGAGATGCCTTTTTCTACGGCGGAAAGCTCATGGCCGATGAGCGTCAGATAGTCCGCGGCGGCCTGCTTCAATGCGCCGACCTTGGATTGAGGCACTGCGACCACCAGAGTGGCTTCTCGGGGGATAGCGTTACGAAGCGTACCGCCGGTAAAGGAGAGCAGGCGCAGTTCCAGCTCACTGGTCTGTGCGGCCAGGAAGCGGGCCATCAGCTTGTTGGCGTTGCCGAGTCCTAAATGAATATCGCCGCCGGAGTGGCCGCCCTTAAGGCCTTTGAGCGAAATTTTGAAGGTTTCATAGCCTGCCGGAAGCGCTTCGCGGCTCAGCGGCAGCGTAGTGATGCAGTCGACGCCGCCGGCGCATCCCATGTAGATTTCGCCTTCGGTTTCTGAGTCGGTGTTGATAAGAATTTCGCTTTTCAGCCAGTTGGGCTGAAGCCCGAACGCGCCATCCATACCGGTTTCTTCCGTCATGGTCAGCAGAACTTCAATCGGGCCGTGAACCAAGCTCTCGTCAGAAAGCACCGCCAGTGCAGAAGCCATACCGATGCCGTTATCGGAACCAAGCGTTGTGCCGCGCGCTTTCAGCCATTGGCCGTCGACGTAGGGCTGTATGGGGTCTTTTTCAAAGTCGTGCTCGGTGTCGTTGTTTTTTTGCGGCACCATGTCGAGGTGGGCCTGAAGAACGACGGACTTACGGTTTTCCATACCCGGCGTCGCCGGCTTACGGATCAGGATATTACCAACGGCATCGCGCTCAGCAAACAGCTTTCTCTCCTTCGCCCAGCTAACGATATGCTGAGCCAGCGCTTCTTCATGTTTGGACGGGTGAGGTATGGAGCAGATGGTTGCGAAGTGCTGCCACAGATGCTGTGGGGTAAGTTGTGATAAGTCAGACACGATGAATCTCCTGTAACGATTTCTTTTTTCAACGAGAGTCGGAAACGGCCGCTGCCGTAGGAAATAGGTTTTCAATTTACATAAGCAGCATATTAACCACAGATGAGGCTTTAGAGGTAGCCATTTTTGGCTGTAATGTGCCCTATAGAAAGATATTTTGGGTTGGCGGAAGGGCGGTCGAAAGAATGAAGAGACTTATGCATTATTCTCTGTCAGAAGCGCTGGTTTTTATGGGCGGCGATCTTTATAATTCCCGTCAACTTTTTTCCCCCTGATTCATTAGTTAAAGCCGTCTAGCGTCGGCTGGGATTCGATTTATATGAGCGAAAAATACATCGTCACCTGGGATATGTTGCAAATTGAGGCCCGTAAGCTTGCGCGTCGCTTGCTGCCGAGAGAACAGTGGAAAGGCATTATCGCCGTTAGCCGCGGCGGTCTGGTCCCCGCTGCGCTGTTGGCGCGTGAGCTCAGCATCCGCTATGTGGATACGGTTTGTATTTCCAGCTATGACCACGACAATCAGCGTGAGATGAACGTGCTTAAACGCGCAGAGGGTGACGGTGAAGGCTTTATCGTCGTTGACGATCTGGTTGATACCGGCGGAACGGCTAAAGCCATTCGCGAAATGTATCCTAAAGCCCGTTTCGTTACCATTTTTGCCAAGCCGGCCGGTAAGCCGCTGGTTGACGACTATGTCGTCGATATCCCGCAGGATACCTGGATTGAACAGCCGTGGGATATGGGCATTACCTTCGTTAAGCCTATCGGCGATTGCTGATCCTAGAGCGCCACGATAGAAAACCATTCAGAAAGCGGATGTCGCCATCAGGCGGCGTCCGCTTTGTTTTATCTTTCAGGCAAATAAAAACGCCTGCATTTGCAGGCGTTTGGGTCTGAAGCTTGAAGCTACATCGTTAGAGCGACTTCACTATCCGGCTCAGTAGCTTGATGCGCGGGATGATGCTGTCCAGCTCAACGTATTCTGCCGGGCTGTGGAAGTCAGCGCCGATAGGGCCGAAGCCGTCCAGAGAAGGCACGCCCAACGCGGCGGTGTGGTTGGCGTCAGAACCGCCGCCCACGGCCAGCCAGTTAATGGCGATATTCTCTTCGTTACCGCATTTTTCCACCAGCGCCATCAGTTTTTCCGTTTCTTCGCTCGGAGACATAGCGGGCGTATGGGCCATTTGGGTCACGGTCGCCGTAACGTCTTCTACGTAGGCGCGGTTGGTCATCTCGTGCATGGCCTTGTTGATGCGGTCATACTCGTTGTTGTCCCAAAAGCGGACGTCAACGACGGCCTGAGCTTTATCAGGAACGATGTTGGCCGCATCGCCGCCTTTGATGACGCCGACGTTCAGCGTAGTGCCCAGCTCTTTATCGCCCAGCTGGTTAATCGCAAGCACCCAGTTAGCCAGTTCAGTGATCGCAGAGCGGCCTTTTTCCGGCGCGTTGCCCGCGTGAGCGGCGCGGCCGTGGAAGTCGATGTTGTAACGAACCATTCCTTTACGGGCCTTAACCAGCGAACCGTCGGCGCGCGCAGCTTCGGCTACCAGCACGCAGCGGCTTTGCTTGGCGTACTTGCCGATCCACTCGTGGGAGTAAACGGAGCCGGTCTCTTCATCCGGGTTCATGGTTACAGCGATAGACAGACGCTCAACGTCTTTATCGTCCAGCGCGCGCAGCGCCCAAAGGATGTTCATCAGGCCGGACTTCATGTCGGCAGCGCCAGGGCCGTACAGGCGGGTTGCGTCCGTTGACATTGGGCGCTCTGCGGCAGTTCCCGGCGGGAATACGGTGTCCATATGGCCTACCAGCAGTACGTCATACTGGCTTGCATTCGGCTTATTGGTTGCGAAAACGCCCGGTCCGACTTCTTTGCCGAGATCGACGATTTCTGCGTGCCAGCCCATATCCTTATATTTTTTTGCCATGATGTCGGCAATGACGGCGACGCCTTCAACGGTTTGAGTGCCGCAGTCAACGTTGACCAGTGGGCGTAGTTCGTCAAGGTAGTTTTCTAACTGCATGATATGTCCTTACTTTTTTGAAGCCGCTGCGCTGAGCGCAGCGGCAAGGTTTACAGCCGTAGAGCAGAAGAGAGGGAGCGTTAGCCGACGAAGATCTTCATCAGGAACATAGCGATAAAGGCGTTGATGACAGAAACGACGATCATTACCGGTATCTTGCTGGCCTTGGTGCCGATAACGCCCAGAATGCGGCCTGCGTACTGGATCTGTGAGCCCATCAGGTAGATGGCCGGAGCCAGAATCGCCAGGTGTTCACCGCTGAGCGTGCCGTTGGCGTACAGGCTGACGGCAACGCCGATGCCGCCGCCCATAGACATCCAGCCGCCGATAAGTACGGCAGCGGCTTCGCCGGGCAGGCCGAACAGGTTCATCAGTGGAGCAAAAACGAATCCCAACCCTTTAAGCGCGCCGGTAATTTCCAGCGCTTTGATGATAACGAAGGCCATCAGTACGTTTGGCAGAGTGCTGGAAGTGGCAATTCCCCATCCTTTACGAGCGCCGGCGACGAATACGTCGGTAATCATGGGTTTGCTTTCATTTGACATGATCTTGATATCCTTAAATTCGGTATGGGGTTATGCGTTAGTCGCTTCTTTTTTAGTGGTCAGGCCCAGATAGAGTCGGAAAATGTTCGTTCCGACGATTTTCATCACGAACATAACGCAAATGCACAGACCGATGGAGGCCGGCACGGCGGGCGTATTGTCTACGGTCATCAGCGTAAACAGCACCGCACCGGAGGAGAAGAAGTTGGTGATCATTGCGCCAGCGGAAAACTGGAACATGGTGATCAGATCCTTTTCTTTTTCATTAAGCTGGCCTTCGTCAACCAGTGAACGAGTCAAGGAGGCGCCGACGTCGGTACTTTGCAGGCTGCCGATAATTGCCAGTCCGGTTGAGCCGGGGATGCCCAGCAGAGGGCGCAGCAGAGGCGTAAGCAGCTTGCGGGCGGCGTTAAGCGCGCCGTAGTGCTCCAGCACGTTGATCATGCCCAGAGCGAACATAACAGAAGGGATCAGGCCAAAAGCAAACAGAAAGCCGTCCATTGCGCCGTTACCGCCAGCGCCGCGGAACGTGGTCTTGGCGACGTTGAGCGCCCCGTCTGCCTGAGTGACGTTGGCAGTTACCTTACCAAACGCGCCGTTGAGCGTCGTAAAGTCGAAAACGGACCACCATTCTTTACCCCCCAGCAGGCCGGAAAAGAATACCATAGCGAAAATAAGTGAAATGTAAGCGCCGATGCCAACCTTAGCTTCCTCAGGTTGAGCCGGCTTAGAGCTTTCTTGAGACATATGAAGTTCCCTGATGAAAAAACACACTGTAATTATTTGATCGTCAATTATCTTTACTTCCCTTCATCATTTTTTTGATTTCTATCAAAATTGGAAGTGCTGTAGATCACGCTTCTGTGATATTTACGATTCAACCGCGCGCTTTCTATACGGTTGATAAAAAGTTTCTGCTGATGTATCCAATTTGTTAATTTATTTGTATCGAATAGACGATGTGACTGAATGGGCGCGGCGGATAGACTTTTATCTCATAATTTCGTCATTTCTTCCTCGGTTTATGTATTTTTATGCGTTATTCGTGCATACTTCGGCCATTCGCCATAAGAAAGTTAACGATAAGGATAAAGCCATGTTTAAACGTCTTTCTATTTTCGGTGCCTGTTTGGCCGCCGCCTTGTGCGCGCTGCCGGCTGCTAACGCCGCAGAGCCGACCTACGTTGTCGGGTCCGGCGGGACCTATCGCCCGTTTGAATTTGAAAACAGCAAGAAAGAGCTGGAAGGCTTCGACATTGACGTTATTACCGCTATCGCCAAAGCAGAAAACTTTAACATCAAGCTGGTTAACACGCCTTGGGAAGGCATTTTTGCGACATTAGGAAGCGGCGATCGCGACATTATTATTTCCGGCATCACCATTACGGAAAAACGTAAGCAGATGGTCGACTTTTCCGCCCCGTACTTCCCAGCCGAGCAGGCCATCGTCGTGCCTAAGGGCAAGACTATCGGCGGTATTGCCGATCTGAAGCCGCTGAAAGTGGGCGTCGTGAACTCCAGCACCGGCGACATCGTCGTTTCTGACGTGCTGGGTAAAAACAGCACCGCTATCAAGCGATTCGATAATACGCCTCTGATGCTGCAAGAGCTGTATGAAGACGGCATCGACGCGGCGGTAGGCGACGTGGGCGTCGCCAAGTTCTATATCAAAAACCATCCGGAAAAAGAGTTTAACCTGGTGTCCGACGCCAAGTTTGAACGTCAGTACTTCGGCATTGCGGTCGCGAAAGGCAACGAAGAACTGCGCGGTAAGATCAACGCCGGTTTGAAAAAGATTATCGCCGACGGCACCTATGCCAAAATTTATCAGAAGTGGTTTGATAACGACGTGCCGGCCCTGCCTGCGGAATAATTTTTCTTTTAGTCACAACGTTCAGGGCGATTGATTCGCCCTGAACGCTTTTTAACTACGGGTTCTTTTTTATGTCAGGATTTCGCTGGGAGATAATCCAGGAATACGCCCCGCTGTTTGCCGACGGGGCGTGGATGACCGTCAAGTGCACCATCATTTGTGTCATTTTAGGCGTCACGTGGGGATTAGCCTTAGGGCTTGGTCGACTGGCGCGCGCGCCGCGCAGCCCCGGTATGGATTTCTTCTTACGGGCTTTCGTACAAACGCCGGTTAAAATCTACGTTAGCGCCTTTCGCGGTACGCCGCTGTTCGTGCAAATCATGGTCGTGCACTTTGCGCTTATCCCACTGCTTATCAACCCGCGAGACGGGCTGCTGGTTTCCAGCGGCATTATGTCGGTGGACTTCGCGCGCATGCTGCGTTCGGAGTACGGCGCGTTTCTCTCCTGCGTAGTGGCGATTACGCTCAATGCCGGCGCCTATGTGTCAGAGATTTTCCGTGCGGGCATTGAATCGATAGACAAAGGGCAGATGGAAGCGGCACGCTCTCTGGGCATGACCTACGGCAAGACCATGCGTAAAATCATTCTTCCGCAGGCGTTTCGCCGCATGCTGCCGCCGCTGGGAAATAACGCTATCGCGATCGTTAAGGACTCTTCGCTGGCGTCCGCCATCGGGCTTGCCGACCTGGCCTATGCCGCCAGAACCGTATCGGGGGCCTACGCCACCTACTGGGAGCCCTATTTGACAATCTCTATCGTGTACTGGGTGATTACGTTCTTACTCTCTTTGATGGTAAGGCAGATGGAAAAGAGGCTAGGCAAAAGTGATTAAGATCCGTAATTTACAAAAGCAGTTTGGCAAAATTCACGTTCTGCGCGGCATCTCCTGCGATATTGCCGCGAATGAAGTGGTGTGCATCATTGGCCCCTCCGGTTCGGGTAAAAGCACCTTTTTGCGCTGCATGAACGCGCTGGAGGAGATGACCGACGGCGAGATTTATATTAACGGATTTGCCGTACACGATAAAAAAACCAATCTCAATCATCTGCGGGAAAGCGTCGGCATGGTGTTCCAGCGCTTTAACCTGTTCCCCCACATGACGGTTTTAGAAAACCTGATTCTGGCGCCGATGGACATCAAAAAGCTCTCCCGAACCGAAGCGATTGAGAGAGCGGAGAAGCTTTTACAAAAGGTGGGCCTGTTAGACAAAATAGACGCCTATCCTAGCCAGCTTTCCGGCGGCCAGCAGCAGCGGGTGGCCATTGCGCGCGCGTTGGCGATGGAGCCTAAAGTGATGCTGTTTGACGAACCGACTTCCGCGCTTGACCCAGAGCTGGTGGGGGAAGTGCTGGCGGTCATGAAGTCGCTGGCCCACGAGGGGATGACCATGGTGGTTGTCACCCACGAAATGGGCTTTGCCCGGGATGTCGCCGACAGGGTGATTTTTATCGATCAGGGCGTTATTCAGGAAGAAGACGTGCCTGAAAAGCTGTTCACGTCGCCTGCAAACGAAAGAACTCGCGCTTTCTTAAGCAAGGTGCTGTAGCTAGCGAACGGTGAGTTCAGAGTAAAAAACGGTCTCCGCTCCTACGGCGACCGTTTTTTTATGCCCGCAGGCGTGAGAGCCGCGTTAAGATTACACTGTGAGCGAAATAAAAAGAAAAGGGCTGGCTTGATATGAAAATCTGGGCGTTAGGCGATGCGGTCGTGGATTTACTGCCGCTGGGCAACCAGCAGTATGAGGCCTGCGCCGGCGGCGCACCGGCCAACGTGGCGGTCGGCGCCGCCAGGCTGGGGGCGTCATCCGGTTTTATCGGCCGCGTCGGCGACGATCCCTTCGGCCGCTTTATGCAGCAGGCATTGGAGGAGAACGGCGTAGACTGTCGGCTCGTCGAGCTGGACACCCTCCATCGCACCAGCACTACGCTGGTCTCGTTGGACGAAAGCGGCGAACGCAGCTTTACTTTTTTAGTTAATCCTGCGGCGGACCGCTTTCTTGAGCTTCGCCGACTTCCTTCAGAAGAGGCGTGTTTGCTTCATACCTGTTCTTTGGCGCTGGTGGGCGAACCGTGCCGCGACGCGGTGTGGGCGCTGACGGCGCAGGCGAAGGCGCAGCAAGGTGCCGTCAGCTTTGACGTCAATCTGCGCAGCCAAATGTGGGACGACAAAGCGGCCATGCGTCAGTCTATCGTTGACTACGCTTTCCAGGCCGACGTACTGAAGCTATCCGAAGATGAGCTGTTTTGGCTCACGTCGGTTGCAGAAGGGGAATGGGAAAAGGCGCTGAAGGCGGTGAGCGACTATCCCGCCGAACTGAAAGTCATCACCTGCGGCGGGGAAGGCGGCGTTGTACTCTGGCGGGGAGAGGCGTTTCGTTTTAATGCCTATGAGGTTGTCTGCATTGATACGACCGGCGCAGGGGACGCCTTTATGGCGGGGCTTTTGTCCGGCATTGCCCAAAGCGGGTTTCCTCAGAACAAAGAGGCGCTGCGAGCCTTGATAAATCGGGCCAGCGCCTGCGGCGCGCTGGCAACGACGCAGAAAGGCGCGTGGAGCGCGCTGCCGACGGCGCTTCAACTACGGGAGTTTCTCTCCCTTTCCTCAACTTTCCATATGGAGTCTGCCGACGAGTTATGGGATGATTAGCCGGTTTTTTGGGGGATAGGATGAAGAAACTTACGCTGTTACTGATTGTTTTGCTGGGCTGGCTACAGTATTCGCTGTGGCTCGGTAAAAACGGGCTGCACGATTATGCCCGCGTGAAAGAGGATATCGCGCTCCAGCAGGACAACAACGCCAAATTGAAGTCGCGTAACGAGCGGCTGTTTGCTGAAATTAGCGATTTGAAAGGCGGGCAGGAAGCCATTGATGAACGCGCGCGCAGCGAGCTGGGCATGATCAAGCCCGGCGAGAGCTTCTATCGCATTATTCCCGAACAGGGCGGTAAAAAGTAGATGTCCCAGGCGGCTTCCCCTTCTTTTCATACCGTCGCCATTTTGCCCGCCGCCGGTATAGGCAGCCGGATGCGCTGCGATCTCCCCAAACAGTATTTAACCATCGGTACGAAAACGATTATCGAGTACGCCATAGGCGCACTGCTTGAGCATCCTGCCGTTGAGCGCGTTATCGTTGCGCTTCATCCTGAAGATTCATACTTTTCTTCGTTGCCCGTTGCTGCCGATACCCGCGTCTCCACCGTAACGGGCGGCGCCGAGCGGGCCGATTCGGTTATGGCCGGTTTGAACTGCGCCAAAGGCATGGGCGCGCGCTGGGTGCTGGTGCACGATGCCGCCCGCCCGTGTTTACGCTACGAAGATTTAGACGCTCTGATGACGACCGTATATGAAGGTCGACAGGGCGGGATCCTGGCGATGCCTGCGAAAGACACGATGAAGCGGGAAACCGTCGGCGAGTCGAGCATTGCTCATACGGTCGATCGCGAGGGCCTGTGGCACGCCATGACGCCGCAGATGTTCCCGCTTGAGCTGCTTTACGACTGCATGGCCCGGGCGCTCGATGAGGGCGTCAGTCTGACTGACGAAGCCTCTGCGCTGGAGCACTGCGGATTTCACCCCCTGCTGGTGCCGGGGCGCTCTGACAATATAAAGGTTACGCGCCCGGAAGATCTGGCGCTGGCCACGTTTTATCTTACCCATCAATCATAGAAGCATAGAAGGAGTATGCCTGTGCGTATTGGTCACGGTTTTGACGTTCATAAGTTTGGCGAAGAAGGGCCGATTATCATTGGCGGCGTCGCTATCCCCTATGAGTTTGGCCTGCTGGCGCACTCCGACGGCGACGTTGCGCTTCACGCCCTGACAGACGCCCTGCTGGGCGCCGCCGCGCTGGGCGATATCGGCAAGCTGTTTCCCGATACCGATCCGGCCTATAAGGGAGCGGACAGCCGCGTTCTGCTAAGAGAGGCCTTTCGCCAAATTAAAGAGAAAGGCTATCGGGTCGGCAACGTCGATGTCACGATTATCGCACAGGCGCCCAAGATGCTGCCCCATATTCCCCAAATGCGCGTCAATATTGCCGAAGATCTTGGCTGTCATGTTGACGACGTCAACGTGAAGGCGACCACCACTGAAAAGCTCGGCTTTACCGGCCGTAAAGAGGGGATCGCCTGTGAAGCCGTTGCTCTGTTGGTGAAGGCGTGAGCGGTTTCGTGACTGAACCCGTTTGGCTTTACGGGCAGCCTGTATCTACCGGGGTCATTAAATCGGAGCCGGAAGACTTCTGCGTTCAGGAGGATTTAGGTTTTTCCTTTGACGGCGAGGGTGAACACGTGCTGGTTTACCTGCGTAAAACCGGCTGCAATACCCAGTTCGTTGCCGACGCGCTGGCCAAGTTTGCTCGCATTTCGGCTCGCGCCGTGAGCTATGCGGGGCTTAAAGATCGCAACGCGGTTACCGAGCAGTGGTTCTGTCTGCAGATGCCGGGGAAAGAAACGCCGGATTTTTCCCGCTTTAAGCAGGAAGGCTGCGAAGTGCTTAAAACGGCCCGCCACCGGCGCAAGCTTCGGATCGGCGCGCTGAAAGGCAACCGCTTTACGCTGGTTTTGCGGCAAATAAGCCATCGCGCCGACGTTGAAGCGCGGCTTGAACAAATCCAAACCCAGGGCGTTCCCAACTATTTTGGCGAGCAGCGGTTTGGCCGCAGCGGCAACAATCTGATAATGGCCCGCAAGTGGGCCAATGACGAAATTGTGGTGAAGGAGCGGGGCAAGCGCAGCTTCTATCTATCCGCCGCCCGAAGCGCCATGTTTAACCAGGCGACAAGCGCACGCATTGAGAGCGGCCATCATCGACAGGTGCTGTTGGGCGACGCCGTAGGGCTTGCCGGCAGCGGCAGCTGGTTTACCGTGGCTGAAGGCGAGCTTGAGAGCGTGCAAAAGCGTTTGGCCGAGGGTGACGTCTACCTGACGGCGCCGCTTCCTGGGGACGGCGCTTTGGGTAGCCAAGGCGAGGCGCTGGCGCTTGAAACAAAGGCGCTGGAGGCAAGCGGCGATTTTCTGTCTCTGATGACCAGAGAGCGCGTAGCGCCAGCGCGACGCGCGCTGATTGTCGTGCCGGAAAGCATGACGTGGCGCTGGCTGGACGACGAAACCCTCCGGCTTGGTTTTGAGCTTCCTGCCGGCAGTTTCGCCACCAGCGTCGTGCGCGAGCTGGTGCGTTCTCAATCAGATTTCCCGATCGACGCCTAATCCCTCATCGTTCAGGCGCGTTGCCCGTTTTCCTGAGCGCAAAGATGAGGTTATAATCGAAAAAGTTTCGGCTGCGGCTTTGCCGCGGCCTCCCTTCGAAATGTACGGGCCTGATTGATACCATGAGAATACTTCTGAGCAACGATGACGGCATAAGCGCTCCGGGGATCCAGACGCTGGCCGAATCTTTACGCCGGTTTGCTCAGGTACAGCTTGTCGCTCCAGACCGCAACTGCAGCGGTTCCTCCAACGCTTTAACGCTAGAAATGCCCCTGAAGATCCATTCGCTGAGTAACGGCGACATTGCCGTACGCGGTACGCCTACCGACTGCGTCTATCTGGGTGTTAACGCGCTAATGACGCCGCGCCCGGACATCGTCGTTTCGGGCATTAACGCCGGCGCTAACCTCGGTGACGACGTGATTTACTCAGGGACCGTCGCCGCCGCGATGGAGGGGCGCCACCTTGGGCTGCCCGCGCTGGCCGTTTCTCTCGATGGGCACCGCTATTTTGATACCGCTGCCGCGGTGACTTGTCGCCTCTTGAAGGCGCTGTCTCAGGAGCCGCTTCGCACCGGGCGAATATTGAATATTAACGTTCCAGACCTGCCTTTGGATGAGATAAAAGGTTTCAGGGTTACCCGCTGCGGCCGCCGCTATCCGGCTGAGCGCGTGATCCGCCAGACTGACCCCCGCGGTAATGACCTTTATTGGATAGGGCCGCCCGGAGAGAAGGACGATTCAGGTGAGGATACTGATTTTGCCGCGCTAGAGCAGGGGTACGTCTCAATTACGCCGCTGCAGGTTGATTTAACGGCCTATGCCGCTCAAGATGTTATTCATCAATGGCTAACGCAAGTGAAGGTTATCTGAGTATGCCAAGTATGCCGAGTAAACGCGTACAGACAATGCTAAAGCAGCTTGTCGGCCAGGGGATCCGCGACGAGCGCGTCCTGCAGGCTTTGGCTTCGGTTCCCAGAGAGCGATTTATTGACGAAGCGCTTTCCCATCAGGCTTATGACAATACCGCACTGCCGATTGGCGCAGGGCAAACTATTTCTCAGCCTTACATCGTGGCGAAAATGACGGAGCTTTTGAAGCTGACGCCGGATTCAACCGTACTGGAAATCGGTACCGGCTCTGGCTACCAGACCGCCGTGCTGGCGAACCTGGCGCGGCACGTTTACTCCGTTGAGCGAATAAAAAGCCTGCAGTGGCAGGCGAAAAGGCGTTTGAAGCAGCTGGATTTACACAACGTTTCAACCCGCCACGGCGATGGCTGGGAAGGATGGGCGGTTCGCGGGCCGTTTGACGCGATTATTGTCACCGCGGCGCCCGACGAGATCCCGCAGTCGCTGATAGAACAGCTGGCCGACGGCGGCCGCATGGTGTTGCCGGTAGGTGAACCCCAGCAGTCTCAGCTTTTGCAGCTGGTGCAGCGCCAGGGCGATCGGTTCGTTGCCGATACGATTGAGATGGTGCGCTTTGTCCCCATGCTAAAGGGCGATCTGGCCTGATTCCATCCGCTTTATATCGCTGGCTTTGCGCACTCGGGCTGATTGTAGAGATAAGTAAATTTCTCCATTCACATTTGACGAAGGATGGGGATAGATATAGGGTTCAAATTGCGAAAGTCTCTCATTTATGAAGAGAGAGTGAATAATTCGATGAGTTTCGACGGCATAGGCGGCATCGTCTGGCCGTTTTTGCTGTATATTTAGCAACCGGATATTGAAATGATTAATTCTGCTATGGTGGGGGAAGCATGAATAAAGGAAGCCCGATGATGACATATCGGCGTATAGCGTTAGGCGTAATCATCAGCGCAGCGTTAGTCGGCTGTAAAAGTGAGCCGAATAAGCCCGCGCCTATTACTTCTATTAACGGGAGCAGCGGAACCTATTCTTCTTCACCGGCTACTTCCGGCGGTTCTTCGAGTAGTTCTTCCGCAGGTGCGGCAGGCGCTTCTTCTCAGAATACGATGGCGATGGATACCAGCCGCCCTAACATTTCCAATGAGGGCGGTTCTTCTACCTCTACGGCAGCGGCGCAGAGCAGCGGCAATCCTTTCCAGGGCGGGCCCGTTGCGAGCAGCAGCGCGGCGGCTTCCGGTGAACGCATCGTTTATAACCGCCGCTACTCAGATATTCCAAAGGGATCTTATAACGGCGGTTCAACCTATACCGTTTCTCGCGGCGATACCTTATTCTACATCGCCTGGATCACAGGAAATGACTATCGCGAACTGGCGCAGCGCAACAGCATTGCTGAGCCTTACGCGCTGACCGTAGGCCAAACCCTGAACGTGGGCAACGGCGTAAATAACGGCGCGGTGGTCGCCTCAAATACGTCCACTACGACCTCCCCGAATGCAACACAAAATCGGACGGCGGGTGTTGATTCTCAAAATTCAGGGGCGTACACTGACACTAGTAAACAAAATGTTGATAAAACGTTACCATCTTCTCAACCGACTGCCGGATCAACGACTTCGGCGGCAACCGGAACGACAGCTTCCAGCAGCGTATCCGGCGTTCGCTGGCGTTGGCCGACGGAAGGGAAAGTGGTTGACAACTTCTCAACATCGGAAGGGGGCAATAAGGGAGTTGATATTTCCGGATCCCGGGGCCAGCCGATAGTCGCCGCCGCTGACGGTCGTATCGTGTATGCAGGCAATGCGTTGCGGGGTTACGGTAACCTCATCATTATCAAGCATAATGATGATTATCTGAGTGCTTATGCACATAATGACTCAATGCTCGTGGCCGAGCAGCAAGAAGTCAAAGCAGGTCAAAAAATAGCAACAATGGGCAGTACGGGAACGACCTCTGTAAGATTGCATTTTGAAATCCGCTACAAAGGTAAGTCCGTTAACCCGCTGCAGCACTTGCCGCAGCGTTGAGTGGGTAGGAACTCCTTTTTTCCTGCCCGAAATGTCGCAACTACGGGTAGGAAAAAATATGAGTTCCAATACGCTGAAAGTCAACGAATGGCCCGAAAATGCCGATTTCGATGATAGTGAACCCGCAGAGTTTGATGAGAAAGCGTCGATTGATGTCGTTGAAGACGACAGCTCTGCGGACGATATACTGCTTTCACAAGATGTGACTCAACATGTGCTGGATGCGACACAGCTGTATCTCGGAGAAATTGGTTTTTCACCCCTTCTAACCGCGCAGGAAGAAGTTTACTTCGCTCGCCGTGCGCTACGCGGTGATGCCGCCGCGCGTACCCGAATGATTGAAAGCAACCTGCGTTTGGTCGTCAAAATTGCCCGCCGCTACAATAATCGCGGTCTTGCGCTTCTGGACTTGATTGAAGAAGGCAACCTTGGGCTTATTCGCGCCGTAGAGAAATTCGATCCTGAACGCGGGTTCCGGTTCTCTACTTACGCAACCTGGTGGATCCGCCAAACGATCGAGCGGGCCATTATGAACCAGACAAGAACCATCCGCCTGCCGATTCATATCGTTAAAGAGCTTAACGTTTACCTGCGCACCGCGCGCGAGCTGTCCCAAAAGCTGG
Organism: Leminorella grimontii; assembly: GCF_039789245.1. Taxonomy (NCBI): domain Bacteria; kingdom Pseudomonadati; phylum Pseudomonadota; class Gammaproteobacteria; order Enterobacterales; family Budviciaceae; genus Leminorella; species Leminorella grimontii. The sequence continues at coordinate 1,219,527 of NZ_CP146357.1, forward strand.
ACCACGAACCGCGAGCCGAAGATATCGCGCATCAGCTGGATAAGTCCGTCGGAGACGTAAGCCGGATGCTGCGCCTCAATGAGCGCGTCACCTCCGTGGATTCACCGCTGAACGGCGAATCCGACAGCGCGCTGCTGGACATTCTGCCGGATGAGTACAACAACGATCCCGAGTACACCACTCAGGATAATGATATCAAGCAGAGCATCGTTAAGTGGCTGTTTGAACTCAATCCAAAACAGCGTGAAGTGCTGGCTCGCCGCTTTGGCCTTTTAGGCTATGAGGCCGCAACGCTGGAAGACGTCGGTGCCGAAATCGGCCTGACCCGAGAGAGAGTTCGCCAGATTCAGGTTGAGGGTTTAAGCCAGCTGCGCGAAATTCTGGTCAAGCAGGGTCTGAATATTGAGGCGCTGTTCCAGGAGTAATCGCCTTAACGGCGCTTTTCTGGAAATAAATAAGCCGGCTGGGAGCCGGCTTTCTTATGCGTGTAATTCGCGCGTCATTACCAGTGGTAGTTGATCTTCGCCGTTACGGTGCGGCCTTCGCCGTAGTAACACCAGTAGTTACAGCCGCTAACGTAGTTGGTATCCGTCAGGTTGCTGGCGTTGACCTGTACCTGCCATTCTTTGTTAATGTCGTAGCGAACCATTGCGTCCCACAGGGTATAAGCGGGAACTTTTAGATCCTTATCGTTCGTTTTATCGCCGTAGGTGCTGCCGATGTAGCGAACGCCGGAGCCAATAGTCAGCCCTTCAAGCTTGCCGTTAAAGGAGTAGTTTGCCCACAGGGACGCCATGTGCAGCGGCGTTAACGGCAGGCGGTTGCCGATTTCGTCGCTGTCGCCGGAACGGATGGTTTCTACGCGGTTTAGCGTGTAGTTAGCGTGGATCTGGAGGGAGTCAGTTACGTGGCCTACGCCTTCCAGTTCCAGACCCCGAGAGCGCGCCATCCCCGTTTGAACCTGAGCATAGTTGATTTTCGGATCGTTAGACGTCGTCAAAATGTTCTTCTGGTACATTTCAAACAGGGCCGCGTTAAAGTAGCCGTTGAAACCTTCAGGGACATACTTAACGCCGACTTCCGTCTGTTGGCCGGTCTGCGGCTTATAAGGGCTACCGTAGCCGTCGCGCCCGGACAGCGGCTGGAAGGATTCCGAATAGCTGATGTACGGGTTAAGGCCGTTGTCGGCAAGGTACATCAGGCCCGCGCTTTTGGTGTACTTATGGTCATCCATATCGATACGGCCTTCGGTGGCGCCGCTGTTTACACCCGCGTTTGATATGATATCGCTGGAGCGCGCCTTGTCGTAGCGGCCACCGAGCAGCAGTATCCACTTATCGTCGAACTTCAGCTGGTTCTGAACGTATACCCCCGTTTGAAAACGCTTGGTACGGTGGCTAAACAGCTCGTCGTCGCTGACCGGCGTATAGTTGCCGTAGACGGGGTTAAAGATATCCAGAGGAGAGCCGAAGCCATAAACGTTGCCGTCTTTACCGCGCGAGTTAATGGTTGTGTAGTCGGTGCCTAACAGCAGGGTGTTTTCAAAATTGTCTATCGTCCAGTTACCTACCAGACGGTTGTCGATGGCATAGTTTTGCGCGCTGCCGTCGCGATAGGTCAGGCCGCGCTGAACGTTTCTGTCATCAAGCATATATGAGCCGTAGACGTTGCGCAGCAGCAGATTCAGATAGCTGTAAGAGGCGTTTTGCTTAAACGTCCAGGTGTCGTTGAACATGTGGCTCAGCTCATAGCTGACGTTGAACTGCTCAGAATCGCCCTTGCTGTAGTCCGGTTCGCCGAAGCTGGTGTCTTTATCTACCTTGCCAAAAGGCGTGCCGTGCAGCGTACCGTAAGGCAGCTTAAAGCCGCTTGTGGGGTTGGAATTGTCTTTCATGTAGCTGGTAAGCACGGTCAGGCTGGTTTTGTCGTTGAAATCGACAGAAATGCTGGGCGCAAAGTAATAGCGTTCGTTGGACGCACCGTCTACCGGGCCGTTGTCTTTTTTGGCGAAGCCGACGAAGCGATAAAGCACGTTCCCTTCTTCGTTGAGCGGGCCGGAGGTGTCTAAACCGAAGTGCCGATAGTCGTTCGAACCGTAAGAAACGTCAATTTCACCCTGCTTTAGGCGAGTAGGATGCTTGGTGATCACGTTTACCAGGCCGCCGGGAGGGTTTTGGCCATACAGCATGGACGCAGGCCCTTTCAGCGCGTCAAGGCGCTCGATGCCGTAGGTTTCCTGGTGCCAGGAGTAGAACCCCGCTTCATTGTAAATCGTAGACAGCCCGTTTTGATAAGGCGCCCATTCGAAGCCGCGGATAATCAGCCAGTCGGTTCTGTTATCCGCACCATATTGGCCCGTCTGAATGCCAGCGCTGTAGCGCAGGGCTTCGTCGATTTTTTTAGCGCCGCGATCTTTGATGTCTTCCAGCGTGACTTCCGATACGGAGCGGGGCGTTTCCGCTGCCGGCGTATCAATTTTCATTGCGGTATTGGTACCGGTAACGATAAGGGTCTCACCCGCCTCGGCGTTTTGCTGTTTTTCCTCCGCCATGGCCGGTGAAGCCGCTGCCAGCCCTAAGAGTACGGCATAAGCCAAAGGCTTATAGGTCGGACTATACGGTGCGACTTGTTTGTTCATAGGTATGTTCTTCCCGTTATTGTTAAAAATGATAATTGTTATCATAGCTATTTTCTTTTGAATTGTTAGCGACTGTCAATGGGAACGTTTTGTGCGGATACCGATAGCAAAGATAAAAGATCGCATCCTGATGCAAACATAGAGAATGGTTATCGTTACGAATGAAGTGATATCATCTACACTATGACTTTGGCCGAAGCGCGGTAGCGCTTTGCTATTTAAAAAGGATTAATGATTTCATGTACAAAGGCGTGCGTTACTTACTTATGGCTCTGATTTTTTGTGCGTCAGCGGCCACGGCGGGCGAATGGCCTAAAGAGCTGGTGGATGTTTCCGGTCAGAAGGTCGTGCTAAAGCAAAAGCCGCAGAGAGTGATACTGGCGTCGGGCTACAGCCTGCTGGCGTTTTCATTTGTACATGAGGACCCGACGGCCGTGCTGGTTGGCTGGGGCAGCGAGCTTAAAAGGTTTGATGAAGCGACCTATAAGCTTTTTCTGAAGACTTTTCCAAAGCTGGCTGCGCTGAAAACCATCGGTAGCGGAAGCGGTGATGAGCTTTCGTTGGAGACGCTTCTTTCTTTAACACCGGACCTGGTGATATTTGAAGCTTGGCAGGTGCCGCGTTCTAAGTCGCTTATCGAGCTGCTGCAAAAGAGCAAGATACCGGTTGCCGTTATCGACTACTATCAGGAGCCGATGAAAAATACCGTTCCGTCGACCCGCCTTTTAGGGCAACTGCTGGACAGAGAAGAGAAGGCTGAGGCGGTCATCGATTTTTATCAGCAGCACATGGCGAGGCTTACCGAGCGGTTAAACGACAAAAACCTGACCCATCCGCGAGTGCTGCTGCACGCCTATCCCGGCGTATGGGACTGCTGCTGGAGCAGCGGAGCCGGCGGACTTGGCGAATATATTTCCCTGTTTAAAGGGGAAAATATCGGCGCTGACAAATTTCCAACCGCCAACGGCGGGCTACTGAGTCTGGAATACGTGATTAAAAAAGATCCGCAGGTGTACATCGCCACCGGCCATTCGGCGGTAGACCCCAACAAAGCTCTGCCGATGGGAACAAGCGTAGATCCGGCGCTAAGCCAGCGGCAGCTGAAAGCGCTGGTAGAGCAAAAGGGTATTAGCACCTTTGACGCGGTCAAAAACGGCAGAGTGCACGGTTTTTGGAACTATTTTACCGGTTCGCCTTTTAACGTCGTGGGGGCTGAGGTAATGGCCAAGTGGATACAGCCTCAGCTTTATCAGGATGTCGACCCGCAAAAAACGATGGATGAGATGAATCAGCGTTTTCTTCCGGTTCCTTTAACGGGAACCTATTGGACTACTTTACAGAGATAGCGTTATGTATATTCGACCCGAACATCTGGTGGCGTCTAAAGAGCAGCTGCGCGAGCACTATGCCATGCCGAACGACATCGTAATTAAAAAGCAGCTGGACTTTCTGGCGCCCTACGGCGCGAAAATGATCTCGCTGTCGCCCTTTATGGTGCTGGCGACGGTAGGGGAAAAGGGCGTTGACGTTTCGCCAAAGGGCGGTGTGCCCGGGTTTGTTAAAACGGTCGGCGAAAAGACGCTGCTTATCCCTGACTATGCGGGAAACAATCGTCTGGACGGCCTGCAGAACATCATTGATAACCCGCAGGTAGGCCTGACGTTCTTCGTTCCTGGCGTGAGCGAAGCTTTCCGCGTCAACGGTAAGGCGCGGCTGTCGCTTGATCCGTCGCTGAGCGATTTTTTTAGCGAAACCGGTAAGAAGGTGAAGTGCACCATCGTCGTTGAGGTTGAAGAGGCCTTTATTCACTGCGGCCAGGCCGTTTCGCTGGCAAAGCTGTGGGAAAGCGAAAGCCAGAGTAATAAAGACAAGGCGCCGCTGCTGAAGGATATTATCGACTTTCACCAAAACAGGATGCCGGTTTAAAAAAGAAAGGTCGGAGCATTCCGACCTTTTCTGTATTTACTGCATTACCGCTTGCGCTACAGCATCCCCTTCAGGCGATAGATCCACTCCAGCGCCAGCTTGGGCGAAAGCGCGTCGGGGTCGAGCGCTTCCAGCGCTTCCACGACCGGCGGCGCTTCCTCTTCGACCGTCAGCAGCGCCATTTGAGCGCCTTCGGTCGAGCCGTTGGCCGCGCTGGCGGACAGGCTCTCCAGCTCCTTAAGCTTTTGGCGCGCCCGCTTGATGACGTCGCGCGGCACGCCGGCCAGCGCCGCCACCGCCAGGCCGTAGCTTTTGCTGGCCGCGCCGGGCTGAACGCAGTGCATAAAGGCGATGGTGTCCCCGTGCTCAACGGCATCCAAATGAACGTTTTCCACGCCTTCCATACGTTCGGGCAGGGTCGTCAACTCAAAGTAGTGGGTGGCGAACAGCGTCATGGCCTTAATTTTATTTGCCAGACTTTCCGCACAGCTCCATGCCAGCGACAGGCCGTCGTAGGTTGAGGTGCCGCGGCCGATTTCGTCCATCAGGATAAGGCTTTGCTCAGTGGCGTTATGTAAAATATTGGCCGTTTCCGTCATTTCCACCATGAAGGTTGAGCGGCCCGACGCTAGGTCGTCCGCCGCGCCGATGCGGGTGAAGATGCGGTCTACCGGGCCTATGGTCGCGCTTTCCGCCGGCACGAAGCTGCCGATGTGCGCCATCAGCACGATAAGCGCCGCCTGGCGCATGTAGGTGCTTTTACCGCCCATGTTGGGGCCGGTCACGATAAGCATCCTGCGCTGAGGGGAGAGCTGCAGCGGGTTGGCGATGAAGGGCTCGCTGATAACCTGCTCCACTACCGGGTGACGACCGGCGGCGATTTGGATCCCCGGCCGGTCTGAAAGCGTCGGACAAACGTAGTTCAGCGCGTAGGCCCGCTCTGCCAGGCTGCTGAGCACGTCCAACTCGGCCAGCGCCGCGGCGCTTTGCTGCAGCGTCTCAAGATGAGGCAACAGAAGGTCGAACAGCTCGTCGTACAGGCCTTTTTCCAGCGCCAGCGACTTCCCTTTTGAGGTAAGAACCTTGTCCTCATACTCTTTCAGCTCGGGAATAATGTAGCGCTCGGCGTTTTTGAGCGTTTGCCTGCGGACGTAGTTTATCGGCACCAGGTGGCTTTGGCCGCGGCTGACCTGAATGTAATAGCCGTGAACCGCGTTAAAGCCGACCTTGAGGGTATCGAGGCCGAGCTTTTCTCGCTCGCGAACCTCCAGCCTGTCGAGATAATCGGTCGCACCGTCCGCCAAAGCGCGCCATTCATCAAGCTCTGCATTGTAACCGGGAGCGATGACGCCGCCGTCGCGAATAAGCACCGGCGGAGACTCAATAATGGCTCGCTCCAGCAGGTCCTTAAGTTCGTCAAACTCACCTATTTGCTGCTTAAGCGACAGCACTGCCTGGCTTGCCAGCGGTGCAAGCAGGGCGTGAATGTCGGGCAGTTGCTGGAAAGCGTTACGCATGCGGGCGAGATCGCGAGGGCGCGCGGTGCGAAGGGCCAGGCGGGCCAGAATGCGTTCCAAGTCGCCGATGCTGCGAAGGTACGGCTGAATATCGGTGTAAACGCCCTGTAGTTCCGCAATCGCGGTTTGGCGGTTTCGCAATACGGCATGATTTCGGGTTGGCGCATGGATCCAGCGCTTGAGCATCCGGCTGCCCATCGGCGTTACCGTACGATCGAGAATGGCCGCCAGCGTATTTTCGCTCCCTCCGGACAGGTTCTGCGTCAGCTCAAGATTGCGACGCGTTGCGGCATCGAGAATGATGCCGTCCTGCTGGCGTTCCAGCGTCAGGCTGCGAATATGGGGCAGCGCGGTTCTCTGGGTATCCTTTACATACTGCAGCAGGCAGCCCGCGGCGCGCAGGGCATGGGCCGATTTTTCAACGCCGAATCCGTTGAGATCCTTTGTGCCAAACTGCAGGTTAAGCTGCTGGCGGGCGGTATCGATTTCAAATTCCCACATCGGCCTTCTGCGAAGGCCGCGACGGTTCTCGATAAGATCCATTGCTTCCAGGTTTTCCGGATAGAGCAGCTCCGCGGGATTCGTTCGCTGCAGCTCTGCCGCCATGGTTTCTTTATCAGCCGGTTCCGCGACCTGAAAGCGGCCGGAGCTGATGTCCAACGTTGCATAACCAAAACGGGCTCCTTCCTGCCAAACGGCCGCCAGCAGGTTATCCTGCCTTTCTTGAAGCAGGGCCTCGTCGCTGACCGTGCCCGGCGTTACGATACGAACGACTTTACGCTCCACTGGGCCTTTGCTGGTGGCCGGATCGCCGATTTGTTCGCATATCGCTACGGATTCGCCCAGTTGAACCAGCTTCGCTAAATAGTTTTCCACCGCATGGTGAGGAACGCCCGCCATGGGGATTGGCTCTCCGGCGGAGGCGCCGCGCTTGGTCAGTGAAATGTCCAGCAGCTGGGACGCCCGCTTGGCGTCGTCGTAAAACAGTTCATAAAAGTCGCCCATGCGGTAAAACAGCAGGATCTGGGGATGCTGTGCCTTTAGTTTAAGGTACTGCTGCATCATGGGGGTATGGGCGTCTAAATTTGTCTTCTCATTCATAGAGGTAGTCTTGTTAATCCCTTGAATTCAGCGGTTGGCGCGAGGCGATCTATTCGGCTCCCGGCGGTTGCGATAAACGCAGTATAAATATATGGACGATACCGTAGGCCATACGCGAGGCCGTGGCAAGCGGCGACGGCCGGATAATGGCTAAATGGCAAAGAAGGTTATGATAAAACAAGGAAACGTGGCAATAAATTAAAAAGTGCGGCGAAGAAAAAGCGAGTGGTAAAAGTGGAAGGCGTTTCTAACCATCGGTATGTCGCTTGATATGAGATGGCCCGCATTTTGTGAATCAGGCGCGCAGGCTAAAGCGCTTTTCCCCGAAAGGCGCGACGCCAGTCGCTGGGGCTTATGCGATAGCGCGCCTTAAAACGCTGTCGAAACGATATCGGCGACTGAAAGCCAACGGCCTGAGCGACGCTTTCTATTGACTGATTGGCCGATTCCAGCAGCTCCTGAGCGCGCTGAAGGCGTTCCGTCTCCAGCCATTCGCCTACTGACATGCCGGTCGCCTGATTAAACTGGCGGGTAAACGTTCTGCGGCTCATCATAACGCGCTTGGCCAAGGCATCGAGACTGTGGGGCTGCTGCAGATTCTTTCTCAAGAACGCCAGTAAGGTATTGATGCGCACGTCTTTGGTTGAGAGCGGAAGCGGGCGATCGATAAACTGAGCCTGTCCGCCTTCCCTGTGGGGAGGGACGACCATTCGTCTGGCGATACGGTTGGCGATAGCGCTTCCATAGCGTTCTCGGACGATATAGAGGCAGCAGTCAAGTCCGGCGGCCGTTCCCGCCGAAGTGATTAGCCCATCGTCGTTGACGTAGAGCGCATTGGTGTCCAGCCGTACATCGGGAAAACGCTGGCAAAAATCCTGCTCATATTCCCAATGGGTCGAGGCGCGTCGGTGGGCCAACAGGCCCGCATAGGCGAGAACGTAGGTGCCCAGGCATAGCCCGACAATCGAGGTCCCTCGGTCGCGCGCCTTAATCAGCGCATCGAGTAGCGCCTGAGCTGGCTTTTCTTCCGGGTGAGGCCAAAAGGGAATGACGATCGTATCGGCTTTTTCCAATGCCTCAAGCCCGTGTTCCGCCGTCAGCGTAAGTCCCATCGTGGAGCGAACCGGTCCGGGAGCCTGAGCGCAAATGAGAAGGTTGTACAACTTTTGGTTGGGCAGGACGCTGCCAAAAATAGTACAAGGCACGGAAAAGTGAAAAGGGCTAAAGCCGTCGGTAGCGACGACGGCAACGGACGGCACGGACATACGGGCTCCCGAAAATAAGCGTAAGCAGCCTACAGTGTACAGGATCCGCCGTCTTCAGGAATAAGCAGGCGGTGGCTAAAGCCTTTTTTAAGGGCAAATTGGCGCAGCTCGGTTCTGGAAAGCGCGCAGTGATTGATAGCTTCCATATGCGTTGCAATCAGCGTGGCGTTTGGCGACGCTTGATGAACGCGAAAAACGTCCTCTGCTCCCATAATAATCGCGCCAAAGCGGTCGACCTGCGCAAATCCGGCGTTCAGAACGACAGCCTGAGGAGCGTGTTCTGATAGCGCGTTAGCGACGTGTTGATTCCAAACGGTATCGCCAGCGACGTACAGCGTTTTTTCCTGAGGGTGCTTAAAGACGACCCCGCAAACGTCGCCCAGGCGTTTCACCATATCCGCATTGGCATAGGCTTCATTGCTTCCATGCTGCCCGGAAGTTTTGACCAACGTAACGCCTTCATATTCGGCACGGTTCGATAACACCTCCACATGGCGAAATCCCGCAGCCTGAACGATCTCCGCATCTCCTTCATTTTGGGTGAAGATCGGTTTGTCTTTCGGCAGCGCCTGCGCCGCCGCTTCGTCCCAGTGGTCGGGATGAGTATGGGTAACGATAATGGCATCGACGTCAACGATTTGCGCTATCGGCATTGGAAGCGCAACGAGCGGATTGCGCAGATGAGCGTTAAGCGTACCGGTAAAGCCAGGATAAGCGCCTTTATCCGCCAGCATCGGGTCGATAAGAAAGCGTTTGCCGCCGTATTCCAGCCTTATGGTGGCGTTGCGTATTTGGGTGAGGTTCATTGTAGGACTCCTGTTGTTATTAAGCGTTACGACACATAAAGACAGTGTAAAGCGAGCGCACTCAACGGAATGAGTGGCCTGATGGCCAAATTAAGATGGAATTGGGCCAAGAGTGAACTTATTGATAAAAGAAGGCGCTGGGGCTGAATCTGGAACATATTCCCCATTCCCTTAGAAAGTCGTTTGATTTCGGCGCGCTTCTTTTTTATGTTTAGCGGCAGAATTTTGGCGATACCGTAAAGTAAACGTGAGGATGCGGCCCGTGGACGAGCAAATCTGCCAGTTGAGTAAAACCGTAGGGGAGAGGCTGAAGGCTAGAGGATGGTCGATAACCTGCGCGGAGTCCTGCACTGGAGGGTTGGTCGCCGCCTATCTGACGGAAATCGCCGGCAGCTCGGCCTACTTTGAACGCGGTTTTGTCACCTACAGCAATCAGGCTAAGCAAGAGCTGCTAGAGGTAAGCGCGACTACGCTGGAAAACCACGGCGCCGTCAGTGCACAAACGGTGATTGAAATGGCGAAAGGCGCGCTGAAGGCGGCTCAGGCCGAGGTGGCGCTTTCCATCAGCGGCATTGCCGGGCCGGATGGCGGAACGGTGCAGAAACCGGTGGGTACAGTTTGGTTTGGCTGGGCAAGCAAAGACGGGCTTGTTTTGAGTGAAGTTCACCGGTTTGACGGCGATCGTCACTGCGTTCGCCAGCAGGCGGCGCGGCACGCGCTGACCGTGGTGCTGGAAAAATTTCTTTAAATTGTCTTGATACTGTATGACTATACAGTATAATGATTTCATCAACGGCGCAAAGGCGCCTTATAAATTTATGACCCTGTTTGAAAATCGTGGAGCCGTATAATGGATGACAATAAGCAAAGAGCACTTGCCGCTGCCTTAGGGCAAATCGAGAAGCAGTTTGGTAAAGGTTCAATCATGCGTTTGGGGGATACTCAGGCGCTTGACGTCGAGTCCATTTCAACCGGCTCCCTGAGTCTGGACATTGCGCTCGGCATTGGCGGCCTGCCTATGGGCCGGGTTGTTGAAATCTTCGGGCCGGAATCTTCCGGTAAAACCACGCTGACCCTGTCCGTTATCGCTCAGGCGCAGAAAGAGGGAAAAACCTGTGCGTTCATCGATGCCGAACACGCGCTCGATCCTGTCTATGCCGCCAAGCTGGGCGTTCAGGTTGACGATCTGCTGATTTCTCAGCCGGATACCGGTGAGCAGGCGCTGGAAATTTGCGACGCTCTGGTTCGCTCCGGCGCGGTTGACGTCATCATCATCGACTCCGTAGCGGCGCTGACGCCGAAGGCCGAGATTGAAGGCGAGATGGGCGATTCGCACGTAGGTTTGCAGGCTCGGCTGATGTCCCAGGCGCTGCGTAAGCTGACCGGCAACATCAAGAACGCCAAGTGTCTGGTTATCTTTATCAACCAAATTCGTATGAAGATCGGCGTCATGTTCGGTAACCCCGAAACGACGACCGGCGGTAACGCGCTGAAGTTCTATTCTTCCGTTCGCCTGGACATTCGCCGCGTTGGCGCAATCAAGGACGGTGAAGAGGTTGTTGGTAACGAAACTCGCGTGAAGGTAGTGAAAAACAAAATTTCTGCGCCGTTCCGTCAGGCTGACTTCCAGATCCTTTACGGTGCGGGAATTTCAAAAGAGAGCGAGCTTATCGATCTGGGCGTGAAGCACAAGCTGGTCGATAAATCAGGCGCCTGGTATTCCTATAATGGCGACAAGATTGGTCAGGGTAAGGCTAATTCAATGAAGTTCCTGCAGGAAAACCCTGCAATTTCTTCCGAACTGGAAAAACGCCTACGTGAGCTGCTTTTGACAAACAATCCCGTTATTTCTGCATCGGAAGACGAGGATTCAGAAATGCCGGAAGGCGAAGAGTTTTAATGTCGGTTTGCCGACCTTAATCGGAATTAGCCGTTCATGAACTCACTGTTATCCCGCGCTATGCGGATATTATCCCAGCGGGATTACAGTGAGGCTGAGATGCGCCGTAAGCTTCTTACGGCGCATTCTTCTTTTCGGGGACGGGAGGAACAGGAACCGGTCTCCGCCGACGACGTCAATAGCGTCATCGAATACTGTCGCCAGCACGGCTGGCTTAACGACACAGGCTATGCGCAAAAGTTTGTTGAAAGCCGAAGCAGGAAAGGATACGGCCCCCAGCGTATTCAGTTTGAAATGCAGCAGAAGGGCATTTCACAGGAGGAAGCCTCGGCCGCATTGGCTTCCTGTGATATAGACTGGTTTGAAATAGCCAGAGACGTCGCCGCAAAAAAGGCGGGGCGAGCTATGCCGACGGACTGGAAAGAAAAGGCCAAGCTGCAGCGCCATCTTGCTCAACGGGGATTTCGTCAGGATGAGATCCGCGCCGTTTTCAGTGATTCTGAATATTAACGCCTCTGCTGATTTACTTCCCTCTCAAGAAATTTTATCTTATGCCTACTTTTTTAAAGCGTAAGCCGGTCGTTTTTTCCAACTCAATATTCAGTTACGTACCGCCTTCATTCTATCGATAGCCAGATATTGGAATTTATATGAGCAAGAGCACCGCTGAGATCCGTCAAGCGTTTCTCGATTTCTTTAATAGTAAAGGGCATCAGGTTGTTGCCAGCAGTTCTTTAGTTCCCCATAACGATCCGACATTGCTATTTACCAATGCGGGCATGAACCAGTTTAAAGACGTATTTCTGGGATTGGATAAGCGCGCTTATACGCGAGCGACGACTTCGCAACGCTGCGTGCGCGCCGGCGGCAAACATAACGATCTGGAAAACGTAGGCTATACCGCTCGCCACCACACCTTTTTCGAGATGCTGGGCAACTTTAGCTTCGGTGACTACTTTAAGCATGACGCCATCCGCTTTGCCTGGGAGCTTTTGACCAGCGCCGAGTGGTTTAACCTGCCAAAAGACAGGCTTTGGGTCACGGTATACGAGAGCGATGACGAAGCCTATGACATCTGGGCCAGCGAAGTTGGGGTGCCGAAAGAAAGAATTATCCGCATCGGCGACAACAAGGGCGCGCCTTACGCTTCCGACAACTTCTGGCAAATGGGCGATACCGGCCCGTGCGGCCCGTGTACCGAAATTTTCTATGACCACGGCGACCACATCTGGGGCGGCCCTCCGGGATCGCCGGAAGAAGACGGCGACCGCTACATTGAAATCTGGAACATCGTCTTTATGCAGTTCAACCGTCAGCCTGACGGTACGATGTTGCCGCTGCCCAAACCTTCCGTCGATACCGGAATGGGGCTGGAGCGCATTTCCGCCGTGTTGCAGCACGTGAACTCCAACTACGATATCGATCTGTTCCGCACGCTGATTGCCGAAGCGGCCAAGGTGACGAAAGCAACGGATCTGAGCAGTAAGTCTCTGCGCGTTATTGCCGACCACATTCGTTCCTGTGCGTTTCTTATCTCCGACGGCGTTATGCCGTCAAATGAAGGCCGCGGCTACGTGCTGCGCCGCATTATCCGCCGCGCCGTACGTCATGGGCACATGCTGGGCGCAACGGAGACGTTCTTCTATAAGCTGGTTGCGCCTCTGATTGGCGTAATGGGCAGCGCCGCCGACGAATTGAAGCAACAGCAGTCGGCGGTAGAGCAGGTGCTGAAAACGGAAGAAGAACAGTTTGCCCGCACTCTGGAGCGCGGTCTGGCTCTGTTAGACGATGCGTTGGCGCAGGTTGAGGGCGACACGCTTTCTGGCGAGACGGCATTCCGCCTCTATGATACCTACGGCTTCCCGCTAGACTTAACCGCCGACGTGTGCCGCGAGCGCAACATCAAGGTTGATGAAGAAGGCTTCGAGAAAGCGATGGAAGAGCAGCGCCGTCGGGCCCGCGAATCGAGCGGCTTTAGCGTTGACTACAGCAAGCTTATCCGCGTTGAGCAGGAGACCGGCTTTAGCGGATACGAGCGTCTGGAGCAGTCTTCTCGCGTAACGGCGCTGTTCGTGAACGGCAACGAGGTACAGAAGCTTCAGTCCGGTGAAAACGGCGTAGTGATTTTGGACAACACGCCATTTTACGGCGAGTCAGGCGGCCAGGTTGGCGATGTGGGCCAACTGCGCGCGCTGACGGCAAGCTTTGACGTTCAGGATACGCAAAAATACGGACAGGCGATTGGCCATATCGGGCAGTTGACGCAGGGCGAGCTGAAAGTAGGCGACAGCGTAGACGCCGTTGTTGACGGAGCTCGCCGCAACCGTATCCGTTTGAACCATTCGGCTACTCACCTGCTGCACGCGGCGCTTCGCCAAGTGCTTGGCGCTCACGTCGCGCAGAAGGGATCTTTGGTGAACGATAGCTACCTGCGCTTCGATTTCTCGCATACTGAAGCGATGAAGCCGGAACAAATCCGTGCGGTTGAAGATCTGGTGAACCAGCAAATTCGTCGCAATCTTCCCGTCGAGACTCAGGAGATGGATCTGGAAGCGGCTAAAGCCAAAGGGGCGATGGCCCTGTTCGGCGAAAAGTATGATGACAAGGTCCGCGTTCTCTCTATGGGCGATTTCTCTACGGAGCTTTGTGGTGGTACTCACACTGCTGCTACCGGCGATATCGGCCTGTTCCACATTACCTCTGAGTCCGGCATTGCCGCCGGCGTGCGCCGTATAGAGGCCGTCACGGGAGACAACGCAATTCGCGCTATGCATCAGCAAAGCGACGTTTTAAGCGAAGTTTCCTCACTGGTTAAGGGCGATAGCAGCAACCTGATCGAGAAGATTAAGGGGCTGATTGAGCATGCTAAATCGGTTGAGAAAGAGCTACAGCAGCTTAAAGAGCAGCAGGCTGCTCAGGAAAGTTTATCTCTGGTCAGCAAGGCCGTTGAAGTTAAGGGCGTCAAGCTCCTGGTTAGTCAGCTTAGCGGCGTAGAGCCGAAAATGCTGAGAACCATGGTTGACGACATCAAGAATCAGATGGGGTCGGGCGTTATCGTTTTGGCGACTGTCCATGACGATAAGGTTAGCTTGATTGCCGGTGTAACCAAGGACCTGGTCGATCGCCTGAAGGCCGGAGAGCTGATTGCTCCCGTAGCCCAGATGGTGGGAGGTAAGGGAGGAGGCCGTCCGGATATGGCGCAGGCCGGCGGCACCGATTGTAATGCTTTACCCGCGGCCCTGGCCTCGGTTGAAGGTTGGGTGGCTGCAAAACTGTAACTGAAAGATTGTCGCTTTTGTCCAAGCGCCGTTTGGCGGCGCTTGGCGCGAAAGTGTACCTTTCTCCAGTATTTTTTAGCACGTCGTGTAGTATAAACTTAATATAATTAGCTAAACTTAGGCATATACCTGTTCTTATCTGGGGTATGTATAGAATGAGCATAGGTCTCGGCGATATTTAATATTTATTAAATACCGCAGCTTACGTTCTTAGGCTATATCATGGATAATGGGCTGGATGCACAAGAGAAGCAATGGTTTGTTTAATCTGTCAAGGAGTAACGAATGCTTATTCTAACTCGCCGAGTTGGTGAAACGCTTATGATTGGTGACGAAGTTACCGTAACGGTTTTAGGCGTTAAAGGTAATCAGGTTCGTATCGGCGTTAACGCGCCAAAAGAAGTTTCTGTTCATCGTGAAGAAATTTACCAGCGAATTCAGGCTGAAAAGTCTCAGCAGTCGACTTTTTAAGCAATTGACGCACCCGGCGCGGTCTGGCGGGTGCGTTAATGCCTTTCCTATAGTCATTTTTTAATTTTATTTTCTCACGCTCAGGCGCGCCGAAACGGGCGTTTTTACTTTTGTCATTTGTTTTTTTGCTGGCAAAGTGTTCGGGTTGTTTGCTTAGTGCTCAAACGGACGGGATGCGCGAAAAAGTATTTGACTTATAGGGCCGGGAAAGTAATATGTGCGCCACGCAGAACTGATAAGCGCTAACGCTGCTTGAGGTTTTGCTGATAGTAGATATGGTGAAGTGGCCGAGAGGCTGAAGGCGCTCCCCTGCTAAGGGAGTATGTGGTCAAAAGCTGCATCGAGGGTTCGAATCCCTCCTTCACCGCCATTTACGAACTGCACCCGTAGCTCAGCTGGATAGAGTACTCGGCTACGAACCGAGCGGTCAGAGGTTCGAATCCTCTCGGGTGCGCCATCTTAGTAAGGTATCGCTATAATGCGATACGCCAGTGAACGTAGTCGTAACGCTCACTTCAGTTATTCAATGTGCATCCGTAGCTCAGCTGGATAGAGTACTCGGCTACGAACCGAGCGGTCAGAGGTTCGAATCCTCTCGGATGCGCCACTTTATTTCTAAGCGTCATGCAGCGTAAGTTAATCAAATGCATAATGCTTAGCGCCGTTGTCCTCAGCGTGAGGGTTAATCGGTAGATTTATCGGATGCACCCGTAGCTCAGCTGGATAGAGTACTCGGCTACGAACCGAGCGGTCAGAGGTTCGAATCCTCTCGGGTGCGCCACCTTTTCTTTCTATCTAAATCCCTTTTTTCAACCCCATCATTCTTTCAATCGTTTGCGTTTTTTACATCGACATAGCTATGCCGCTGTATTTCTCGTGCTTGCGTTTGTTGCCTATAACTAACGAAATTTGAAGACGTTAAAGACCTAAACAGATAAGAATTGGCTATTGAAGCAATCGCCTTCTCTTTTTTAGAAATCTGGTTTAATAGTGTGAGAGCTAGAGGAAAATAGATGGCGTCCCCGACAGGAATCGAACCTGTAACTAGCCCTTAGGAGGGGCTCGTTATATCCATTTAACTACGGGGACTTCTTTTTGAGTGTGTTCGGTGTTTTCTGCTTCTTTTCTATATTACCGCGTTTCTTCCCGTCCCATCAAGCATAACCTTTCGTTTCATTCTCAATTCTTCGCCTTTATTCTTGTTTGATATTGCTTCCTTCACTTGCCATTGCGTACAGTTTGAGTACAAAATGCGGTCATGCGATGTGTACAGGATATAAAACATGGCCCTTAGCGATACGAAACTGCGAAGCATTCACGGCAAACCATACAGCGGTCAGCCTGAGTTAACCGACGGCGATGGGCTAAGCGCCCGTGTATCCCCTGTTGGTACAATCACGTTTCAATTCCGATATCGCTGGAATAGTAAACCTGTACGCTTAACCGTTGGCCGCTATCCTGCTATCACTTTAAAGGACGCACGAGTGATTGTCGGAGAAATGCGGGCATTGTACATGAAGGGTATTAGCCCTAAAAATTATTTTGCGCGTAACAGCGGTGAGTTGACATTAAAAGAATGCCTTGATCAGTGGTGGGATAAGTATGTCACTGGACTGAAGCCAAATACTCAAACGCTATACCGATCTGTTGTGTACAACACCATGTACACAGAGTTTGAAGATATGCCAGTGACCAATATCCCCATCTCCCTCTGGGTGCAGTTTTTTGATAAGCAGGAAAAGAGGAATGGGAAAAAAGCGAGGGTGCTTTTGCTGCAACTTCGATCCGTTATCAATTGGTGTATAAGTCGTCAGCTAATCCCAACATGTGAGCTAACCAAGCTCAGCGTAAAAAATATTGGTAAAAAGCCGGACGTTGGGCATAGGGTTCTAACCTACAGTGAACTGGCAAGAATATGGATCGCCTTGGATAGATCCCGGTTAACTTCGTCGAACCGAGTGCTTCACCAATTGCTGCTACTTTGGGGGGCCAGACTTTCAGAGCTACGCCTTTCGACTGCTGAAGAGTTCAATATGAAAGATCTGATATGGACGACGCCGGCGGTTCACTCAAAGATGGGTAACGTTATCCGACGCCCGATCTTCGAACAGGTGCTGCCCTATATTGAACGGCTTCTAAATTCAGGAAATCAGATTTTATTTCCTGGTCAGGAACTAGACAAACCGATCGACTTATCCTCGGCAAATCTGTACATGAGAAAGCTAAGGGTAACGATCGACATTCCCGAGTGGCGTACGCACGATTTCCGGCGCTCTCTTGTCACGAATCTATCAAGCGAGGGTATCATGCCCCATGTCACCGAAAAGATGCTGGGGCACGAATTAGGGGGCGTAATGGCGGTCTACAATAAACATGATTGGCTGGACGACCAAAAAAAGGCATACGAGCTGTACGCTGATAAAATTTTTTGGCACGTTAAGCAGCTCGGTTAACTCCGCCTTCCGCTATCCATTTTTCTACAGCTGTGCGGCTGAACCTTGCCGGGTGGGTCAATACTGGCTCAGGAAAGCCGCAGTATTTTCTCAGTCGCCATAGCGCCGTCTCTTTTTTGCCGATCCGTGCAAACACCTGTTCTTTGGTCATGAAATCGTTATCGTTGGCCATGATTCGCCTCCTCTTGATTTTCTATACAGCCTTTTACTTTTTCCAACCGCACCAGAACGTCCTTTAAGTCTTTCAGTCGTTTGAACTCCGCGTGTAGCTGCTTTAACTGACGTTCAACGTAAGCGACGGTGGGTAGCGTTATTGTTTGCATTTCATCGCCTGCTGGTGGCAGGTTGATAGCGGCCTGAATAACGGTACTTTTGGTGTCGATTTCCTTTACTGGTGCGGGTTCAGCGCTGGCCGGAGTGCTGGTTGACAAATCCGAGCTTTTTGGTAATTCAGTTGACGCAATTTCGTCAACCAGCGCAGGGGTTGTTGATAGAGGTTTTTGTGTGGTGGTCATACCGTAGTAATTCACACCGTCTATTTTCCTCATGCTGAGCTTTCCTGCTTTTACATCCGTAGACAGTAGGCCGTAAATATTCTTCCTCGACACACCGGCGCGTTCTGCCAACTCAGCAGAATTCAACTCATGGCTAGCCTCTGCAAGCGCGATTCGACAGCGGTCAGTTTGTCCTGGTGCTGGTGGCTCAACGATGGTTTTCTTCGCCGGCGCGGTATCGGTTTTTATCGGGGCGCTGACTTGCGTAACTGGCGCAACCTCTCGTTTTTTCTCTTCATTTAAGATTGGGGTACTGACTGGCGCCGACGTGCTCATATCGTCGCTTAGGCGGTATTTATCGCCATCCCTGACAATAACGCCACGTTTCAGAGCATGAGTTAAGCTGGCGTTTATCATGCCTTCGCTTCGGTCGAGGTATCCGGCCAGCGTAGCTACGTCGCTTGGACCCAATTCTTCAATCGCTTCTATCAGTGGTGATTTCATTTTTTCTCGTCCTCTCGCTGGACAACTACGCTGTAAGTCTTGTGGGGCTGGGCGGCCTGTGATACGGACGCCCCTATGGTTTATTCCGCCGCCTTGGCCTTTCTCTGCCGCTTTTTCTTCGGCGCCTTAATCGGCTTAAATGACACCTCCGACACTTTCGGTGTTTCTGGTGGCGGTTGATAAATACCGTTCCTCATTCGGCGACGGGCGTTCATTCTCCAAACTATGCGATTAGTCCAATCGCAACCGTCATCAACAATCAATGCGCTTCTAACTAGCGGGTCGTCGATGTCTACCATGCCGTAATCGTCGGCTCCGATATCGGTCATCGTTCTTCCTCCCGCAATGCGACTTTGTAGGCTCGCATGACTGCTGATGTTTTCCCGCTGATAACCGTTGTGAGAAAGAAGAAGCCACTTCGCCTAGCAGTGACATAAGCGCTGAGTAGAGCGGCATCAACGACGCGGTTATGTCTTCTGAATTCGAAAACTGTACTGGTAATGGTTAACGTTGCGACGCTGCCGTGGTCTTGGTATTCAAATTTCATCCCTGTGGCCCCCTAACCACGTCAAAGGCATTGTCACGGCAGGGCATGACGACAAATTTCGGGTTGCCGTACATCCTGTTTATTGCCCGATCGAACTTGATAGTCACTGCGCTTTCTTTGCCTGATGGCAGCAGCTGCATAGGGATAAACTCCCGTTCGCGTCCGAACATCTTCTCTGGGTAGCTAAGGAGTCCTGCCTGAACAACAGGGTTAATGCTGTGGTCTACCGTCGTTGGTATAACTCGATCCATATCTGGAAAACGCCCATCCAGTAGCTTTATGGCGGTAAACCCTACGCGTTGCTCATTGGCGTCATAGTGAGTTGCCAGCAGTGATTTTCCGAACGCTAGCTCAGTCGTTTCTGCGCGAGCTGGGATACGCCCAATAAACTGAATAATGATATTTCGACGAGTGTTAATACCGTGCTCAAGGCGCAAAGCAACGTGACCGTTGGTTGCCTCGATATATTTTGACGTAATGTGGATACCGTTTAAGTAATAACGCGGATCGTCTTTTGCAACACAAACCAGCGCTGCACGAAGCATTGCAGATTTAATTTTCATTTCAGTTATCTCCCTTATTGGTAAAGCCCATAATTAATCCAAGAGTGAATGACAGTTTGTGAATAGCTTCACCATCATCAGAGTTCTTATTTAATAAATGGTCTACGTGAGACTCGAACTCGCTCAAAGTATTTGTCTTATTTAATAGCGCCACATAATCTTCATGCTTCACATATTCGCCGCTATCGCTTTCACGCATTAATACAGCTTCATGGCCTATGCTCATGCAATAGTCGGGTGTATATCGTTTAATGCTATTCATTTTCCTGCGCCTTCTGATGTAAGCGGTTCGCAATTAACTCGGTGATATAACCAAGAAACTCTGTGCCGGCTTTAGTTAAGTTCCCGCTGACGGTGTAGAGTTCGGCGTAAGTCGATATGATTTCGCCGTCAGTCAACGCCATAACTTGCCTGCATACGTTATTTTCATACAGACTTTCCAGCGCCTTACTTAATACCGTCTCATCTAAATTAAATTCATATTCATAATCATCGATAACACGAAGGCAGGTTGTGGTTTTTTTATTTTTCCGCAGGTGGTAAAAAACGGAATCAATAAAATTCTTTCTTCTTTTTTCGAGCAAAGATTTATTTTCCATTTCAATGTTCTCTTATTTTGGCCGAAGTTAACCCCGGCCATTGAGCCGTAAATAAAGTTGGGCGCTGCCTAAGTTAAATTAAAACGCTGGTGTCTTATTTTTTCTCCTGGCATATGTCGAGTTCACCAATAAGTTCTTCGCTATAACCTTCAGGGACGACAGAAAATAACGAATGATTAGTTGCTCCGATTCGATCATCTTCTAATGCATCAGTCGTCCTGCTTGTCGCTTCTTTAGCGTCTATGGCCAACACCGCCATTTGCAGCGGATGTCGGTGCCCGCATGGATAGCTGCTCAGATAGGTAACGATATACTTCTTAGTGTATTGCATCATCAAAACTCCCACCCGATAGCCTGAAATAGCCCCATTTTAGGGTGATACCTGCGCGTATTCCCGCGAGGCTCTGCTTCCGACATCATTTGATGAAAAGCGGACATGAAAGGTTCAAGCTCAACGATAGCACGACGGGACAACAGTCCATCCGGCGTCATAAATTCGTGTGTATCTGTGGGGATGTTATAGGCGTTAACCAGATTTCGGCATTTCGCATCAGTCATTCCGCTTTTGGCCACGACCTGACGATACCCAACGTATCCAGCTCGCATAGTGCCGCGCTTAATGTTCTCCACGGCTTCGGTTACCGTCTCGATCCGTTCTTCGACGTGATTCAGGCGTTTTTGCTGGCGAACGGCGTCGGCGGCCATTGCGGCAATCATTTCTATTTCAGTCAGTGGCTGGGTCTGCTTAGTGCGGAAATAGCTATTAACCAGATCTCGCTGAACCTGCCAGGCTAGATCGTCATTGAATGGCTTCGTCAACATCAGGTAGCCAGACTCGAAAAGAATGATTCCTTTGGCAGTGCGAGCGGCAAATACATCAGAAAGTGACTCCGTACGTATTACGTCCGCAGTCAATTCAAGAAAATCCACACCTTCAATAAAGTGAGTACGGTTACGGTTAAATGCCGCACGCGCTGTGCCCTCTGGCCGCTGGTGGACTTCATCAATCATCGCCAGAGTAACAATGCGCTGACCGCGATATTCAACAACAGGCAGTTGGGTGTTTTGGATAGTGATAACTTGGTTTTTCATGTCTATCATTCCTCTTAGTGAATCGCTGCCGGTGGCGGTGGTTGTAGCTCACCGGAAAGCAGTAACACTGCACTGTCTTTCAAAAAGTCATCAATGAATTTATTCAGCCAAGGACCACCTCTATTTTCCTCTTCCCGCTGATTCATCAGGTAGAAGTTCATAACGTGAAGGTAGCCATCGGAGTCAGGTATTTCTAAAAGCGCCGACTCAACCTGAGCCTGTAACAGCAGCTCAATGACATCACGGTCGATTGCGATAACGATATTGTCGCATTGAAAAACAAACCCGTTATCCCGTTTACCGAACCGTTCACCGCAGTAAATCAGGTAGCTTAATGCGGCATTGGTGCGGAGTAGGCCGGAGCAAATTTCCGCATACTCCTGCAGTTCCTCAGGCGTCATTGGACGCGAATTTTTCAGCCGTTCCGGCGCTGTCATCCACGACGGCAGCTTTAAGTCTTTCGAATCGAGGAACGCAATAAGCTCACTTTCGGTCATGTCGGCAATTAAGGGGCTAAGCAGTTTTTTCATTGACCCACCTTCATTGTCCCGTCAACAATTAGTTCATTGATGCTGACTTCAATAGCCCTCATCTTCTTAAACAGGCTCCGTAAAGTGCGGTACATGTGATCGTCACTATTATCGCCAACGGCCTCAGTCATCATCCCTATCGTTCCCACTACCTCTTCAACCTCTTCGTTGAGGGTGGTTAAGTTGACGTTACTCATCTTTCTCTGCCTCCCTGTCCAACCAAGAGGAAATTTTGCAGGATAAATCCCATGCAAGGCCGATAAGAGAGTAAACTTCTGCGCCGCCTGTTTTTTTTGGTCCGCGTTCATGCAATATGCATAGCAGTGACTGCAGGTTATCGGCAGTGATCGCCATTTCGTCGATAGTGGGTTTATTACTCATTGGTCACTCTCCGTTGACGACAGACAATCTCACCACCAGCGGCACTAGAATTCCGGTTAAGTACGTCCGCTATCTCTGCAAGCGTGGACAGGAACGCCCCCAATTTGCTCATATCTTTTTTGGCTTGTTCTTCTGGGTAGCCAGAACCTGATGCTGCCAAAAAGACTAAATTTCCTACCGTCGAAATACCGTCTAAAATGGTACAAACCGCATCATATTGAGTCTCAGATATGCTTTCCAACTCAGCCTCACTCACACTGGCGAGTCGTGAATATGCAGTTAGTTGTTCGCTTAGGCTCATACGTTCACCTCTGTATTCTCCATGTCGGCTAGTTTGCAATAAGCGTCTTCGACAAGGCTTCTTATGCCACTGAGGGCGATTTGTATGTCGGCGTTATCCATGTGTTCTACAGATGACTCAACGGCGATCAGTAGGGATGCTGCCTGAGTTGTGAGCCGAACTACGGACTTGTATTCCCGGACGCCGGTTGTCGATACCTTGTTCATTCACCCACCTCCGCACGCAAAGATGTAGTGATTTCCTGATTCAGATCGGCCGCAATGGTGATTAGGTCATGAAATTTTGGAGAGCATTCATCGGCGAATTTTTCCATCATGGCGGAAAGTAAAGACGCCAATAAACCGGCCTTATAGCAGGCCATATCCAGTGGAATAGCTTTCAGTGAAGGCTTACGCATGACTCACCTCCTGACGAATACGAGCAGAGAACATCAGCAGAAAGCCGCCGGACAGCATTTGACGAGCACTGCGCTCATCAGGAGCGATGATTTCACGCCGTGATGGAGTAGGTGAACGCACATCCCAGAACCGAAAGCGGAACAGGGGAAGGCGCACTGGACAGGCATCCACTACAAATGGGCGCTGGTTTGCGGTATGATTTATGCTGGTCATATAGACTCTCCGTTTGTTGTGACCTATGCAGCCCCGCAGTTGATTGCGAGTCGGTGCGGGGCTGTATTTTGTTAGCTTAATGCAGATTAACTACTGCTTGCCGGATGTGAACTAAAGTTAATATAAATTTTTACTTTAGTAAAGTGCGTGGTTTGATATTTTTATTTTCTGGAGTTAACTGTTTGAAATTTAAAAATAAAAAAACCGGCAACAGGCCGGTTTTTAGTGCGTTAAGTGTAAGCGAAGTTATATTAGAACAGAATACCAGAATACTCTCCCTATAATCTCAACGTCATCCATAGGGACTTCTTGATCTGGGAAGTCAGCTTTGTTGTAGCTGCGTATTCCCAGTATGTTGTTGGGCATGAGGTAGAGAAGCTTTATGCGTTTTAAACCTAAGTGGTTTATTGCGTACATCTTTCCATCAACGACTCTTTTGCTATTTGTGTTTACAGCAACAGTTGTTCCGTCTGGAAGTACTGGTTCCATACTATCTCCAGTAGCAGGAAAACATATAACACCAGACCCGTCAGTATTAGCGCCAACCCTCCGCAGGGTTGCTTTAGAAAATCGGAGCATAAAGCCGTTGTAATCCCCCTCATTAACCCGACCATCACCACAAGCAAACTCTATATCTTTAAGGAAGGGAACCTCTACTTCATCATCTTCAAGTGGGGTATTTTTATCCCAAACACTTATTGGCATCCATTCACTCTCTGGTGGTACTGAAGCTTCTTTTGATTGTTTTTTAACTATAGAGTTTTTGGGGCCATTACCGGTGGATAGCCATTCTGGCTCAACTCCGAGAACCTTTGCTATCTCAACCAGTTTTCTAGTGCTTGTAGATTTACCATTAGTTAGCTTCCAGATCCCGGGCGCACTCACACCCACTGCGTTAGCCAAGGAAGCTTGTGAGTGTCCTGATTCTTTAATAGCGGCATTTAACCGATCTGCAAATGTTTTCATAATTGTCATTCTAATCCCTTCGTTAATATTAGTAAATTAACTTACGTTATTGCCATAAGTTAATCAATGGGCTAATATCTATCCCTGAAATTAACTTATGGATGTGACTGTATGACTAATCCACATATTCAAAAAGCAGTTGAGATCACAGGTAGCCAAGCTGCTTTGGCTCGTTCCTGCGGTGTGTCTCCTGCGGCTGTATTCAAATGGTTAAATGGTCGTCGCGTAAAAGCTGACTATGTGATGTCGATAGTTCGCGCCACCGGTGGTCAAGTCATGGCTCATGAAATCCGTCCGGATCTAAAGGAATTATTTCCACACCCAGATAACCAACGATGCCCAGAGAAGCATACCTAAGCGCGGTTATGCCGGTGGTTTTTTGCCCTGATGATGAATTATGACGGATGAAATTATCGTTTTAGATCGTCGTTACCGAGATCCGCGTGGTGTCATTGTGCATGTCATCGGGTACAACGCGGAAAAGCAGCAAGTGATTTTCATGAGGTCAGGTTATGAACATCCCTGCATGCAACCAGTTTGGAAGTTTCAACAGTATTACGAGAGGTTAACGGTATGAGCAGCAAAATCCAAGGTTATGTTTGGGATGCCTGCGCCGTCTCAGGAGTAAAAGGCACTAAATTAATGGTAATGGTGCGCCTTGCTGATTATTCCAGTGATGAGGGAACCAGTTATCCGGGGATAAAAACGATTGCCCGCCAGATTGGTGCTGGTGAAAGTACGATCAGGACAGCTATAGCTGAGTTGGAATCTGATGGCTGGCTACGTCGTGAGAATAGGCGTAATGGCAATCGCAATACTTCAAATATGTACTACCTCAACATTGAAAAGCTGGAAGAAATAGCACTTTCTGAAAGGGTAAAACTTAAAGTCACACGGCGCAGAAAAGATGATTTTCACCCGTCAGAATCTGACCCGTCTAATTCTGAACAGTCAAAATCTGACCCGTCAGAAATGAGCGTGTCAACAGCCTTTCACCCGTCAGAATCTGGCAAAAACAACGCTTTTGACCCGTCAGAATCTGGAGGACAGGAACTACAAGTATTAAAACATGATCCACAAGTAAAAGATCATAAACCACAAGATGCGCACGCGAAGGACAAAAATAAATTTAATCCTGCAAAAGCAAAACCTGAAAACGTCAGTGATGAAATTTGGCAGGATTGGATTAAATTTCGCCGAGAGAAGCGTCAGCCCCTGACGGAAACAACCTGCACATACCAGACCAGACAGCTTGCAGGGCACCAGAACGCTGATGAGGTCATTCGCCGCTCAATTGCCAGTGGTTGGCAGGGATTATTCCCGGAGAAGGTACCAAACCAGCCTCTGTCCACGGTAGTAAAACCCACGGAAAAACCTGACAACTCAGGATGGTTCACCCCATCCAATGACGGCTCGGCTGAAGTCTTCGTGGATTACGCCGCTTTGGAGAGAGCCAAGCGTGGGAGCTGGCGACAATGAAACCCTTCCTCAAGCGTGTGCTGGTGGCTGGATATAACCACGGCATTTTGCGTGAGGAGTTTGTTACGTGGTGTTTTGCGAAGTTAGATTTACGGAGTGTGTAAATGACCGCCGCTGATTTATCCGAGAAGTTATGGGACAACGTGGAACGTGTATCCAAGTTCCTTTTGCCAAAAGGGCATAAGGAAGGCCATGAATGGTGTGCGGGAAGCGTGAACGGCGAGGCAGGGAAGAGCCTGAAAATTAACATGAGCGGCAAAAAGGCATGGTCTGACTTTGCTAGCGGCGACAGTGGCGACTTACTGGATCTGTGGGTTCTGGTTCGGAACTGCCAACTTCATGAAGCCATGCGGGAAGCCAAGGAGTTTTTAGGACTTAAGGATGACGATCACCACTTTGAGGCGAAGAAAAAGAACTTTGCGCGTCCGACGAAAAAAGGCGTTAAAAAAGCGGATCTATGCTACGAATACCTTGCGGCGCGGGGTATTACTCGCGAAACCGCCGATCTGTTTCGTATTTCTGACGCTGTTGTATGGTATCACGATGAAAACCGCGAGATCCCGGCCGTGGCTTTTCCGTATATCCGCAATGGTGAGTTGCTTCAGGTAAAGCGTATCGGTATTGAGCGGCCAAACGGCAAAAAACTGATTATGGCTGAGGCTGACTGTGAACCAAGTCTGTTTGGTTGGCAGGCGCTTGATGCAAAAATCCGTATGGTTGTTATCTGCGAAGGCGAAATCGACTGTATGACTTATACGCAGTACGGATTCCCCACACTATCAGTGCCGTTCGGTGGCGGTAAGGGCGCCAAGCAGCAATGGATTGAGTACGAATATCACAACCTCGATCGCTTTGATGAAATCTGGCTCAGCCTGGACAATGACGATGTAGGCCGAGAGGCTGCTAAAGAGATTGCCCGCCGACTGGGAGAACACCGTTGTCGCTTGGTAGAACTCCCCCATAAAGATATTAACGAGTGCCTGATGGCGGGTATGGATGCTGAACAGGTACTTTCTTATCTGGAAAGGGCTAAATTCTTCGATCCCGACGAACTATGTTCAGCGGGCGATCTTCTCCAAGAAACTATTGCGGCTTTCGAGCACCGTGATTCGGGGTTGTTCGTCAGTCCTTGGAAATCATTGAATTACAACTTCAGGTTCAGGGGAAGCGAACTGACACTGGTCAACGGCATAAATGGGCACGGTAAAACCGAGCTGGTTGGACATATTGCCGTTGAAGCAATGAGTCAAGGAGTGCGTACCTGCATCGCTTCACTGGAGTTAAAACCGGGAAAAATGCTAGCCCGCCTGACCCGGCAAACTATCTGCACTTCATCACCGTCACGCGACGAAATCATCATGACTAACGAATGGTTTTCTGACCGCCTATGGGTATTCAAGCTCACGGGAACGGCAAAGGCTGGCCGACTGCTTGATATTTTCGTTTATGCTCGGCGCCGGTACGGGATTGAGTTGTTTGTGATTGATAACTTGGCTAAGTGCGGCTTAGACGAAGAGGATTATTCCGGTCAAAAAGACTTCATCGACGCACTGTGCGACTTCAAAAATGAGCACAATTGCCACGTTCTGCTAGTGACGCACAGTAGAAAAACGAATGAAGCCGCGCCGACGGGAAAAATGGACGTTAAAGGGACGGGTGCACTAACGGACATGCCCGATAACGTTATGGCCGTTTGGCGTAACATCCCCCGTGAACTGGCTCAACGGAAAGCCGACAGGCAGGGTTATGAGAACTTAAGCAAGGATGAACAAGCCGCGATGGATTTACCGCCATCAATGATCCGACTGCTGAAGCAACGAGAGGGAGAGGGGTGGATTGGCGACATTGGCGCCACTTTTGACTCTCGTTCTCACCAGTTTTTGGAGGGGAATAACGGCGCTCAAAATTATTTGGTTGGCAAACCGCAGAGTGAAATCGATTTGGAATGGGAAGCGAACAACGTAACGAGGGCAGCATGAAGATTAATAACGAACTGAAAACAGCGATGAAAAAGTATTTTGAAATCAAAAATACCATACGGCAGCAGGAGAGTGAAAACGAGACTAGAGAACTGGAAGAAACAGGAAGTGGTTTCGATGCGAGCTTGTTACAGAAATTGATCGAAGCGCGAGACGAAGTTTCTCGTTTGATTTCTCCTGATAATTATATGGATGCATACAATGAAGTTATTAAGCTGAAGGGAGCCATTGGTGAGCTCATTTTAGAAAATTTAGCGCTGAAATCTGCCGTTAGTCGGTTAGGGGGCGCCCCCGGCTTTGTTGGCAACACAGCAGCAGGGGATAGTCAGCAATGAGAATCGACAATCCAGAGCACAAGGCGTTATTTTCGATCCCTGCTGCATCCTATAGCACCGAACTGGCGACAACCAAGCCGTTACCACCTCAGAAGACCATCACCGGACATAAGCAAACTGACGCTTATCTGTGGGTTCTGGAGGTCATAAGGACGAATGAACCAGCCCACCTACCGGCAGCAGAAGAGGCGCTAAAGAAGCTGAAAATCACGCCTAAAGAGGCTCAGAAGCGTTACTCTGATTATCTGATGGCATCCGGGGCCCATCCGTTACAGATTGCGTTTGGCACGATGAATATTGATGACCCGGAGGGATATTTGCGTGGCGCCCGTCGGAATATTGAACGGGCTAGCCTTGTACGCTCCTATTTTGGCAGTTATAGCGCAGCGTTAGAAAACACCCCACCTGAGAAGCTTATGCTGGTGGGCGAGCTAGATGATGTTTATAGCGCCCGCTGGGGATGGACAAAGGAAGAAATAGCGGCAAATTGTGTGCAGGGGGAGCGCTGTCAAGAGCTGGATAAACAGAGAAAGGCCATTTCCAAGGGATTTACGAAGCAGCTACCAGAGCCAACCACCCTATCTGATGTCGTTCGTGAATTCCAATATTGGGACTGGCTTTACTCCATGCGCAATAGTGCAGAAAAAGAGCTTGGCTATGAGTACGCCGATGGCGGTCGTTGCCACGTAAACGATCGTGAAGAATATCTTGAAACGCTACTCCCTAAAATTAAACCAGTAACCCGGCAAGAGGCTATCAATGTGTGTAAGTGGATACTGGAAGAAGAACGCTTTATGGATCGCGGTGAGCTTACAGACGAAATCATTCTTAACCTGGTGGGGGAATGCGGCTGATGAAACAGTATCAAATAGATTGTCTAATTGAATCAAAAGTTTCGCGCACAAAGGAAAAGGGCATGCTACTCGGTGTTGGTCATTTTGACGTCTCGTTTCCGCGTACGATTAGAATCGACGGCAAGCAGCACAATCATAGCGTCTATAGCGTTTGGCGTGACATGCTCCGTCGTTGTTATAAGCCAAACACTGAGAAATGGAAGCGTAACTATGCCGGCTGCACTGTCTGTGATGAGTGGTTGTATTTCAGTCACTTTCTGGCGTTTTACAAAATGAATTACCGTGAAAATTATGTGTTAGATAAAGACCTGCTCATTCTGGAAAATAAAGTCTACTCACCAGAGCACTGTGTATTTATCCCTCATGCACTGAACAACTTCACTGTAGATCGCGCATACGCACGAGGTGAGTGTCCTCAGGGCGTTTGCTGGGATAAGCGGCATGGTAAGTTTAAGGCGAGCATCCGTGTAAACAGTAAGCTAAAGCACTTAGGATTGTACGATACCGCTCATGCTGCACATATCGCATGGCACAATAAGAAACGGGAACTGGCAATGCAATGGCAGCCAGCATGTGATGAAATTCATTCAGGGCTATACAAAGGACTGATGGTGAAGATTGAATCGATGAGGGAGGCGTCATGAAGTTGGAGTCTTCACTAAAGCATTTCAGCCCACAAGGGCTGGCAATCACTGATTCACCGAGCGGAACCTCGGCAGAACGGTTGACTGGTACTGATATTATGGCCGCTATTGGAGTGTGCCAATCTAAAGCGGCTTTCGGAATGTCAGCATTTTTAGGGAAGACTGGTATTAGCGTTGAGGACAAAGCCAAAGCCATAGAGGCGCTGACGCATTATGCGCACAGGAAAGCCCCCCGGCTGGTGGGTAAAGTCGCCGGGCGTCGGATGGCCCACAGTATGAGGATTATCGCTACCTTGGCCTATGAAGAGTATTGCCATTCAGCCGGCGCCAGCGTGATATGCCACCATTGTTACGGTAAGGGGCTGGTGGAAGAATGGCGGGAGGTGGTGAAATATCCCGGTTACATCGGTGTAGATGGCGAAGAGAAAATCCCACCGGTCATCGAGCGTGAATTGGTTCGGGTGCTGTGCCAGCCTTGCGACGGTAAGGGCGTCATCCATAAACGCTGCCGGAACTGCAAAGGGACAGGGAAGGCGGTAGACCGGGAAGCAACAAAGGCCACAGGGGCACCAGTGGTAAAGGACTGCGAGCGTTGCGGCGGAAAAGGGTATAGCAGGATGCCGTCATCTACGGCTTACAGGGCAATTAAAGAGCTACTCCCAGAGTTAACCCAGTCATCGTGGTCGCGGAACTGGAAGCCGTTGTATGAGCAGTTGGTCGCCAAATGTGACGCAGAAGAGAGCACAGCTGACGCCACATTTCAGAAAATCACGCGGTAGGGGGAAATTCTATGCGGGTGCCGCTTGCATTTTGCATAAGAATGGCGTAATTTATCTAAATAGTGGGAATTTGTAGCTATACACCACTAAAATACATTTCAAACCTCGCTCCGGCGGGGTTTTCTTTTTTGGAAGGTGCCGCTCAGGAAGGGCGCATTGTCAAAGCCCGCACTATTAGTCAGTTGGAAACGTTTCCTCAAAGTCTTAATATGGTAACGCTATTTTCGATAAACTTTAGTGCATGGGGTTTTTATGAAAGATGGTATCTATTTTGTCGTATTCAAAAGCAATAACTTGGCTGCTGGTAGCGGAACTGTCGTTGTTAATGGGAATGCTGTTAACGGCGGAGATTTTGCCTACTCCTACAAGGGAAGGGCAAATGGTAATGCGGTGACTCTCGTTGTAGAGAAGCACAATAAGACGGCCACATCTGTTTTTGGTGATGTCAATAAATTCAATCTCATTCTTACTGCGGCTGAAACTCCTCACGGATATCTTATTTCCGGTAACATGGAGGGGATTCCTTCTGCGCAAATACAGATTGATGCAAAATTTATTGGAGATTTACTGTAAGAATCTCCAGTGATAACAGGCCACCGATTGGTGGCTTTTTTATTGGAGAATTTATGAAAAAAATATTCATTCATATTTGCGTTAAATTGTCAGGCAAGAGCCAATCTCAATTAGCTAAAGAATTCGAGTTTCATTACTTTCTTACCCGCTCTCGGTTTATAGCATACTTTAAGGCAGTATTTGCTTAACCCTTGCTATTTGTAACCCCATGCATGGTGTATAGCAAGGTGACGGCCGGGAAAGACCGGCTCACAATACAAAGCCCACACATCCCCAGCCAAACCCAACATACACCCTCATATGCTCAGTGGCTACGACTGAGGGCTAACCCTATTAACTAAAACGGACACTTCCGGTAGGAGGTGGATATGCGCATGGACAAATACTCAACTGGCTCTGCATACGGATGGGGGGCGTTTACTGCAATGCTAGGAGCTTTATCTCTAAATGACTGGGCTCTCGTCATTGGTATCGGCTGCACCATCGGGACTTTTGTTGTCAATTGGCACTACAAGCGTAAAGAGTTTGAACTCAAGGCTGGGGGAAATGATGAAAGAATCTCTTAAAAATAGGTTTCTTCAAGCTGGATTGCTTAGCGGGGCGTTGACGCTTGCCGCAACGATGGTGATGTATTTCGAAGGCTATGAGTCGAAGCCTTACCGTGATGTGGTCGGAGTCCTCACTGTCTGCTATGGACATACGGGGTCGGATATTGTTCCCGGTCGCGAGTATTCAAAGGCTGAGTGTGAAGAGCTTTTACGCCAAGATTTAGCTATCGTTCAGCGCCAAGTTGACCGCCTGGTGACGGTACCGCTCCCCGACGAAACGAGAGCCGCGCTTTATTCGTTCACGTACAACGTTGGTACCGGAGCCTTTAGCCGCTCAACGCTACTAAAAAAGCTTAATGCCGGAGACGGTAAAGGCGCATGTAACGAGCTGAAACGCTGGACATACGCAGGCGGCAAGGTTTGGAAAGGGCTAGTGACTCGCCGTGAGATTGAGCGCGAGGTTTGTCTGTGGGGTCAGAAATGAAAGCCCGCTATGTAGTTGCCATAACAGTGTTTGCCTTAAGCCTGTTCGGGGGAGTTTGCTGGTCAGCATATCACTACCACGGCAAATACCAGACAGAGAAAGCCAGAGCGGATTCAGCGGAACAGCGAGCCGATAGCGCTGGTGCCATCATTGAGCGAACACTGGTCGCCGCTAACGCCATCAATACCGTAATAGGGATAACTCACAATGCAAAGTTACAAATCGCACTGGAGTCACAGAGAGCCGAGGAAGATATCAAAGTGGCTGTTACAGGTGATGAGTGCGCTGGTCGCGCTGTTCCTGCTGCTGTCGATAGGCGGCTGCGAGAATACGCGCGTGGTTTACGTACCGGTTCCGGCGCTACCGCTACCGACGAACCTGACAGCCGAGACGCCACAACCACCAATACCGGCACCACTGACATGGGGAGGCAGCGTTAACCTGAACGTGGCGCTGCTGGCGGCGCTGGCGCAGTGTAACGCTGATAAGACGGGGATCAGGGAAATTGACATAAAAAAATAGCCCCAACTTTCGAGAGAGGAAGAAGGGGCAACCCATGAATATACATAGTATCTTTATTATTCCATGTGCCGTGCACGGTAATCATCGTAGCTAATAGTAATCGTATTTGCCAGTTGTTTGATTAATTTTTAAGCGGCCACCTTCAGCGCTGTACGTAGACTATCGGTCTTCTTCGTCAAAAAAGAAAGAGACCACCGCAGCAGCAGACAGGATTGAAATAAACAGAATGATAAATATATCAACGCTATTCATAGTGTCAGCTCCACGAAAAGAGATTTGGCATACTTAATGATAGCCGAGTTATGTGAATAAAATGTGAAGCTTTGATTTAAACGTCGTAGTTTGAGTATTGAAGATAAAAAAATGCCCCATCATCAGTGAAGGGGCGAACATCTTCTTTTGTGCACTCGTCTTAGCTTTCTGTTTTATCATCTGGATTTACGTGTTTAACACGCCCTTAAAGCGTAGTTAACAATGGCTAGGGCCGTCAAGCGTAAGGACATAAAAAATACCCCTTCATCCGGGAACAATAGAGATGAAGGGGAACGGAGACCAGTTTGTATTTTTTGGGTTTAAGTGAGTTTTACTGTTTCACCTTGGTTACGTGCATTGAACACGTCAGCAAACAATAATTAACAAGCATTGCAAGTGTCAAGTTTGATTTTAGAAAATGCTAAATTGATGCGTGATGATGTGACGAATTTAGCATAAACGCGCTGTATTGATACCGAGCACTCTTAAAAACATCGAGGGCTATATTTTCATGTGTAGCATAATATTCTGATGGGGCTCTTTGGAAGCCTTTCTCATCCCACAAAACAAAGAAAGTATGAACTTTTAACGAAAAGGTATGATAATCTAGCGTTGCTAACAACATTGTAGACTTGAATAACATACTTGTTATTAATGCCAGCCTTCCCGCTGGCATTTTTTATACCCCAAATTTGCCGCGCCACCCGTCGCTGTCTCCCTGCTTTAGCTATGACCATGATCCGCAAGGGTGCTCCTTATCATGCGAGCGGGCGGGGTTAATCAATAACGGGCAA
The DNA here is from genome assembly GCF_039789245.1 of Leminorella grimontii. Classification (NCBI taxonomy): domain Bacteria; kingdom Pseudomonadati; phylum Pseudomonadota; class Gammaproteobacteria; order Enterobacterales; family Budviciaceae; genus Leminorella; species Leminorella grimontii. The sequence continues at coordinate 1,252,713 of NZ_CP146357.1, forward strand.
CGCCGGGTGAAGTTCCCATCATAGCGGTCTATCGGCAACCGTGGCGGAAGAATACTGATCACTAATACCAATCAGAGAGGGGAGAAAATGAAGAAACTGAATTTAAACGATGTGATGGCCTACATGAAAGTGACTATCACCGAAACCGGCTATGAGATATCAAGCCCGGCAGGCTCGGCACAGTATGACGCGTGGGGAAGCCGCACGACGGTCAACGGTATCCCTGAACACTTTCCGCGTTCATTGACAGTTAAGCAACCTAAGGCAGAGAAGGTTATCAGCACTCTAATAGTTGAAGTGAAGCCAAAGGTTGACGAATCAGCACTGGTGGACGTAGCGACGGCGATAAAGGCGGCAACAGAACGAGCAGCAACCGAAATCCTTTCACGCCTAAGGTAGCCTTATGCCAGCAAGAATACCCCGAGCTTGCCGTAAGCGTGGCTGCGGTAAGACTACAACTGACCGAAGCGGGTTCTGTGAGCAGCACCGCAACACAGGCTGGGAGAACCACCAGCGCGGACTCAGTAGGCATGAGCGCGGCTACGGTAGTAAGTGGGACATCATCAGGGCTCGCATACTGAAGCGCGATAACTATCTGTGTCAGAACTGCCTACCCACTGGCCGTGCCGTTGAGGCTAAGACCGTGGACCATATCACCCCAAAAGCACATGGCGGCACCGATGCAGATATTAACCTACAGGCATTGTGCTGGCCCTGCCATAAGACAAAGACAGCGAGAGAGAGGAACGCATGACACAAGACGAGCAGACGGTATTGATGTTCAAGGGGCTGATTGGTGCCGAGCTTCAAAATGAGTGTAAATGAGAATAAATCTCAAGTGTGGGGAGGGGGGATCAAATCTCTACCACTCTCGGCCTAAAGGACCGCTGCCTCACCTTTTTTCACACCGCCGCAGGTTAGAAACCTTTTTTGGGGCGTTTTTTAGCGGTGATTAATAGGAGTTTTCGATTATGTCAGGACCACCGAAAACCCCGACACACCTACGGTTAGTGAAGGGGAACCCATCAAAGCGAGCGATAAATAAAAGCGAGCCTAAACCACCGTCAGGGGTTCCCCCAATTCCAAAGCATTTTGATAAACAGGGGAAGTACTGGTTTAAGCGGATTGGGGAGGAGCTCGACGCCGTTGGCGTGATGACCACGTTAGACGCAAAGGCTCTTGAGCTGCTGATCGAAGCATACGTCGAGTACCGGCACCACTGTGACACGCTCGACCGCGAGGGATACACCTACGCGGTATATAGCGAGGATGAGCGTGACGAAGGGAAAGATCGTGAGATCCGAATGATTAAACCGCACCCTGCAGCTGTGATGAAGGCGGATGTTTGGAAACGTATTCGAGCCATGCTGTCTGAGTTTGGCATGACCCCCTCAAGTCGATCCAAAGTTGCGGCCAAAGGCCCGGCGGAGGAAGACCCATTGGAAGCATTTCTTAAAAAGCGCAAATGATGAATGGCAACCGTTGCAGATGGATTCCGCTACGCAGAGCGCGTGGTATCTGGCGAAATTGTTGCTGGCGAACTGGTGCGCCTGGCGTGCCAGCGGTTCTTTCATGATTTAGAGCACGGCCCTGAGCGCGGTGTCTATTTTGATGAGGACCGCGCTCAGCACATTCTCGATTTTTATTGCTTTGTCCCGCATGTAAAAGGGCATTTGACCGGCAAGCCGATCGAGCTGATGGATTGGCATGTTTTTATACTGATCAACATTTTTGGTTTTGTCATTCCGCTGATAGACGAAATGACATCAGAGCCGGTGATCGATGAGGATGGCGAACCGGTTTACGTTAGGCGATTCCGTACTGCCTATGACGAGGTTGCGCGTAAAAACGCAAAGTCCACGCTGTCTTCCGGTATCGGCCTTTATATGACCGGCGCCGATGGTGAAGGGGGGGCGGAAGTTTATTCCGCAGCTACCACTCGCGATCAGGCCCGCATTGTCTTTGAAGATGCCAAGCGAATGATCAAGTTGGCCGCCAAGACGCTCGGCAGGATGTTCGGCAGTAACAAGCTGAATATTCATCAGGAGCGCACCGGTTCGAAGTTTGAGCCGGTGGCCAGCGACGCCAACAACCTGGACGGCTTGAACATTCACTGCGGTATTGTGGATGAGCTGCACGCGCATAAAACCAGAGACGTCTGGGACGTTCTGGAAACGGCGACGGGCGCCCGCCTGCAATCGCTGATTTTTGCCATTACCACAGCGGGCTTCAACAAAGAGGGGATCTGCTACGAGCAGCGCGATTACGCGATCAAGGTGTTGCAGAATTTCGACAACCCGGACCCGCTATCTATAAAAGATGATAGCTATTTCGCGCTGATCTACACGCTGGATAAGGATGACGATCCATTTGATGAGGCTAACTGGCCAAAGGCCAACCCCGGACTAGGTATCTGTAAGCGCTGGGATGACATGCGCCGCCTGGCCAAGAAAGCCAAAGAGCAGGTATCCGCACGCGTTAACTTCTTCACCAAGCACCTCAATATTTGGGTACAGGGTGAGCAGGCGTGGATGGATATGGCCCGCTGGGAAAAATGCCGCGACACGTGGGATAGTTCGGAATCTGCTATTTGGTCTATGTGGCTCGGCGTTGACCTTGCCAACAAGATCGATATTTCAGCGGCGGTTAAAGTATGGCAATCGCCAAGCGGGGATATCTATATCAAGTCGAAATTCTGGATCCCAGAAGGGCGGCTTGAGGCGTGTTCCCGGCAGCAGGCTGAGTTGTATAAAAAATGGAATGAGGCGGGCTATCTGGAGTTTACCGACGGCGATGTTGTCGATCACAACTTAATCAAAGAGGAGACGTTGGACTGGGCTCGCGGTGACTCAATGAATGAGTTGGCCTACGATCCTTGGAGTGCAACGCAGTTTGCCCTATCTGTAGCGGCGGAAGGAGCTCCGATCGTAGAGGTTCCTCAGACTGTGAAAAATCTTTCTGAGGCCATGAAGGAGATAGAGGCGAAGGTTTACGCCGGGCGCCTTCATCACGACGGCAACCCGGTCATGACATGGATGATGTCAAACGTTACCGTCAAGCCGGACAAAAACGAAAATATCTTCCCTAACAAATCTACTCCAGAAAATAAGATCGACGGTCCTGTTGCGATGTTCATCGCGACGAGTCGTCTTCTGGTTAATGGTGGCGAACAGGAGCCGAGCCTGTCCGAGCACATTTCTAACGTTGGCATTCGCTCACTATAAACGAGGAAATTATGATCCTAACCATTCTCGCCCTGATTGTAGGGGTGGCGGGGGCGCTATTGCTCTCAATCGGGGCATGGATGATTTACCCGCCGGCGGGGTTTATCGCAGGCGGCGTTTTATGTCTAGCCTGGTCGTTCCTTGCGGCCCGCGCGCCACAGAAAGGGGGTAGTTAATGTTCTTCCCTGGACTGTTTAAGAAGTCTCATGATTCTACGCCGGTGACTACGCCGGCAGAGTTGGCCGAGTTAACTGGTTTAACTTACGACACCTACACCGGAAAACGTGTCAGCAGCCAGCGAGCGATGAGGCTCACGGCGGTTTTCGGCTGTGTTCGCGTATTGGCAGAATCGATCGGCATGCTGCCTTGCAACTTGTATAAAGCGACCGGGAAGGGCAAGGAAAAGGCGTCGGCGGAGCGGCTCTATAAACTTCTGTCTATGAAGCCCAACGGATACATGACGCCGCAAGAATTCTGGGAGTTGCTGACGGTATGTCTGTGCCTCCGCGGTAATTTCTATGCCTACAAAGTCAAAGCGCTGGGGGAGGTGGTTGAGTTGCTTCCACTCGATCCCGGCAGTGTAGCCCCTAAGCTCAACTCTGCATGGGAGCCGGTTTATCGGGTGACGTTCCCCGACGGTTCAACTGACGTTTTAGGCCAAGACGACATATGGCATGTCAGAACGCTAACGCTTGACGGACTGGTTGGGCTCAATCCTATTGCGTATGCGCGAGAAGCAATCGCTCTGGGGCTGGCGACAGAAGAGCACGGTTCGAGGTTGTTTAGCAATGGTGCGGTAACGTCCGGCGTGCTGCGCACTGAACAAACGCTGACTGATGCAGCTTATAACCGGTTGAAAAAGGACTTTGAGGAACGCCACTCCGGGCTGGGCAATGCTCACCGCCCAATGATCCTTGAGATGGGGCTGGATTGGAAAGCGATGGGGCTCAACGCGGAAGATAGCCAGTTTCTGGAAACCCGCAAATTCCAGCTGGAGGAAATCTGCCGCTTGTTTCGCGTCCCTATGCACCTGGTACAGAACACCGACAGGGCGACGTTCAACAACATAGAAAATCTGGGGATCGGTTTTATCAACTACTCCCTTGTGCCGTATCTCACCCGGATAGAACAGCGGATCAATACGGGGCTGGTACGGGAGTCGAAACAGGGCATCTATTACGCCAAGTTCAACGCGGGGGCGTTGCTGCGCGGCGATATGAAGTCGCGGTTTGAGGCTTACTCAACCGGGATCAACTGGGGGATCTATTCCCCCAATGATTGCCGGGAGCTGGAAGACCTTAACCCGCGTGCCGGCGGCGATGTTTACCTGACGCCAATGAACATGACGACTAAACCGTCTGACGGCGGCAAGCGAAAAATAACCGAGGAGCAGCACAATGCTGATGACCAAACAGCGGCTTGATATTCCGTTAAAACTAAAGTCGGTCAGTGATACCGGCGAATTTGACGGCTATGGCTCAGTATTTGGCGTCAAGGACAGTTACGACGATGTTGTTGTCCCCGGCGCGTTTTCTAAGTCGCTTCAAACGTGGCGAGAGAAGAATGCTATGCCAGCTATGCTCTGGCAGCATCAAATGGATGAGCCCATCGGTGTCTATACCGAAATGAAAGAGGACGAGGTGGGGCTGTATGTCAAGGGGCGACTTCTCATTGATGATGATCCTTTGGCAAAGCGCGCTCATGCTCATATGAAGGCCGGTTCTTTAACCGGCCTTTCTATTGGTTACATGCTGAAGGATTGGGAGTACGACCGGACTAAAGAGGTTTTTCTGCTTAAAGAGATCGACCTTTGGGAGGTCAGCCCAGTTACTTTTCCGTCCAATGACGAAGCCCGTATCAGCGAAGTAAAAAGCGCAGTAGCGCGGGGTGAAATGCCCTCCCAGAAAACTATCGAGCGAGTCCTGCGCGATGTTGGACTCTCCCGCACCCAGGCGAAAGCGTTCATGGCCGGTGGCTATGGCTCACTGTCTCAGCGTGATGTTGATGGCGTGTCTTCTGCATTGGATGCACTTAAAACCCTTAAATTTTAATTAGGAAAATAACTTATGGCTGTTGATATTAAAGATGTTGAACAGGTGGCGCAGGATCTGCAGGCGAAGTTTAATGACTTTCGAGCCAAGAACGACAAGCGCATTGATGCCATCGAAGGCGAAAAGAGCAAGCTGGCGGGCGAAGTGGAAACCCTGAACGGCAAGCTGTCTGAGCTGGATGCCTTGAAATCTTCGCTGGAAGCCGAATTGGCTGCGCTGAAACGCCCCGGCGGTGGCACGGAAACCAAAGCGGCCAGTGAGCACAAGGGCGCCTTTATGGATTTCCTGCGCAAAGGCAAGGATGACGGCTTGCGTGATCTGGAGCGTAAAGCGCTGCAGGTTGGTGTTGATGAAGATGGTGGATTCGCAGTACCTGAAGAACTCGACCGCGCTATTTTGGAACTGCTGAAAGATGAGGTCGTCATGAGGCAGGAGGCTACGACAATCACTGTTGGTGGCGCCAACTATAAAAAGCTCGTCAATCTTGGCGGTACGGCGTCTGGCTGGGTGGGGGAAACGGATCAGCGTCCAGCTACCGATGCCTCTAAGCTTGGTCAGATTGAACCCTTTATGGGTGAGATTTACGGTAACCCGCAGGCAACCCAGACCATGCTTGACGATGCCTTCTTCAATGTTGAAGCGTGGATCAATAGCGAGCTGGCGGTGGAATTTTCCGAGCAGGAAGAGATCGCCTTTACCAGCGGTAACGGCACTAAAAAGCCGAAAGGGTTTCTGGCGTATGCTTCCAGCCTGGACAATGACAAGCTCCGCGCATTTGGCACGCTCCAGCATATCCTCTCTGGTGCCGCTGCAGGTGTTACTGCCGATGCAATTTTTAAGCTGGTGTATACCCTGCGTAAAGTTCACCGTGCTGGCGCTAAGTTCATGATGAACAACAATAGCCTCTTTGCGATTCGCATCCTAAAAGACTCCGAGGGTAACTATCTGTGGCGGCCCGGTCTGGAGGTGGGCCAGCCGTCCACGCTGGCAGGCTATGGCGTGGCGGAAAATGAGCAAATGCCCGATATCGCGGCAGACTCCAAGGCGATCGCGTTCGGCAACTTCAAGCGCGGTTACACCATCGTGGATCGCATCGGCACGCGCATTCTCCGTGACCCGTACACCAACAAGCCTTTCGTAGGCTTCTATACGACGAAGCGCACCGGCGGCATGCTGACGGACTCGCAGGCAATCAAATTGCTGAAGATTGGCACTGGCGCATAACAATTATGGGGGCTTCGGCCCCCTTTCTGTTTATAAGGATGAACGATGATCAGACTTACTCGCGATTTAACGTGGTCCCCGGACGGCTGCCATGTAGAAACAATTAAGAAGGGAGACCACGACGATCTCCCCGAACGGGCGATAGAAATCGCTCACGAATTGGAAATTGTCGGCGATATTGACAATAAACCACCTGAACAAAACACTGGCCCGCAGCCAGAGCCAGAGCCAGAGCCAGAGCCAGAGCCAGAGCCAGAGCCAGAGCCAGAGCCAGAGCCAGAGCCAGAGCCAGAGCCAGAGCCAGAGCCAGAGCCAGAGCCAGAGCCAGAGCCAGAGCCAGAGCCAGAGCCAGAGCCGACCAAAAAGAGCAAAAAGTAACAGGCGGTAAAATATGCCATTGCCAACGCTTGAAATGTTGAGAAAGCAGTGCCGGATTGATGAAGACAATGAACTTGAGAATGATTTGCTTCTGAAATATCTCGGCGCCGCTCGAAAGCAGGCGGAAATTTATATCAACCGGGCTCTGTACGATAAGGATATTCCAGATACGGATCCTGATGGGGTGCGGATTTCTGAGGATATCGAGTTAGCGCTGATGCTGGCTGTAAACCACTTTTATGTGAACCGAGACCCGTCGGTTATGCCGAACGGGGTGAAGGTGATGTTGGGGCCGTATCGCCTAATAAACGTATAGGTGAATAATGAAAACTGGTGAGAAAGATAAGGTCATTACCCTTTATTCTCCGCAGCTGGTTTCTGGTGATTTGGGGGATGTTCGTACCGAGTTGGTGAAGGTGGTCTCGATATGGGCAAAGGTTGAGTCCATTTCTAACCGCAAGATTCGGACCGCTGAGCAAGAGCAGGTTATCGAAACTCTGCAATTTACGGTAAGTCCTCGCTCAGACGTTCAAATTGATTGGGTTATTGAATATCAGAAGCGGCTTTTTACTGTACGCGCCTGCGATCGCAATAACTCGGCCGAGCTTATCATTACAACGGAGGCAGATGTCCGCCATGATAGAGAGTGACATTCGTCAGTCTCTTTCCGGTATAACGAAACTTCCTGTTTTTCCCTTACTACTGCCAAAAGACGCCCAGGAAGGCATCACCTATCAGCGTATTAGCGATCCTCGCTATAGCTCAGGCCTAATCACGACTCATCTTGTTCAGGCTCGCTTTCAAGTCAGTATTTACATACTGAATGATTACGAAAAGGCCTTGAGGCTGGACAGGGCCGTTTGTGATGCTTGGGAGTCGGTGAGCCATGGGTATATCGGCAACCATCCTGTGCAGACAGTGCAGCGTGGAGGGATTAAGCAAGGCCGGGAGGAGCTGACAAAAAATACAGTCCGGTGGTCTGTTATACGGGACTTCATCATCATCTATCCCGAGGGGGCCGCGTGATAACGATGGAGATTAAGGGGCTGGACGAGCTAGCAAGACAGCTCGAACGGCTTGATCAAAAAGTGTCAGAAAAAATCCTCCGGCAAGCTGGCCGGGAAGCGATGGAGGTCGTTAAAGAGGATATGCAGGCAAACGCTGGGTTTGATGACTCAAGCGGCAGTGAGCACATGCGCGACAGCATTAAGATCACAACTAAAAAGCGCCGTAACGGCGTTTCTGTTTTTGTTGGCCCGTCAAAGCGTCACCGTATGAAAGCCGTGGCACAAGAATACGGAACCATTAAACAAGTCCCCCAAGCCTTCATCCGACCGGCCCTCGATTACAACAAGCGGGCCGTTCTTAATAAGCTAACCCAAGCGCTCCGTGATGCGCTTCAATCATATAGAAATATAAGGAGTTAAAAGATGGGAAGTGAAAAAAAATCATCCCCAGAGTACGCCATGCTGCCCGCTGGAACGGTTGTTAAGTTTGGTGCAGTTGGCGCCGCGGTCAGTGCATTACGACCGTTGGTGAATTGTAAAGCTCTCGGCGCTACAGGATTAACCGGCGGTTTTGTCGATTGCACGACTTTGTTAGACAAAAATAAGCAGTCTATTTCAGATTTGCCGGAAGGGCCGGAAAAATCGCTAGGATTTATCGATGATCCTACGAATGAAGATTTCGCCGCATTTCTAAATGCAGCTGAAAAAAGAGAGACAGTTCAATTTTATGTTGAGCTGCCAAACAAACGCACGTCAACGACGATCCTCTCGCTATCTGGCTGGGAGATGAATGAAATCTCCGCCCCTGCGAGTGAGGTGATTCAGATCACGGTTAAGGGCAAACAGAACAATTTGACCTGGGGAACGGTCACTGAAGCGCCTTCTGGCGAATAAGAACGGTTTTGTTAATAAGATAAAGATTAAGGAATTATATGAAGTCGTTGAAAGAACAATTGCTGACGCCGGGAAATACGGCTGAATCCGTTCATATCCTGGGGGCCGACGTGTTTATTCGCCGGAAGACGGCGCAGGAGCTGATCGATTACGATCGTGAATCAGCTCTCATTCGGGACAAAAAAGACGCAGAAGGGCAGTCTGTTTTTAGCGTCAACTTTATCCTGTCGGCTCTCGTTGATGAAAACGGCGCCCAGATCCCAGCGGAGGACCTGCCGACGGCTGCGGAGGTATTAGCCGTTCACGATAACGTGGCGCTAATGGATGCGTTAGTGAAAGTGCAAAAACACAGCGTCGGCACACTGGAGGAAGCGGAAAAAAACTCCTCGCCTCGCCGTGGTTAATGCTGGCCTTCCAACTGGCTGAGCGCTTCGGCGAGATAGACCCACGAAAAGTAACGCAACTCCCCGCGGATATTCTTTTGCACTGGCAGGCGTATTTCAAGATTAGCGCCGGCGCCATAAGCACTTCCGATCCTGAAATGCCCGCAGTGTCTGATATTGACGCTCAATGCGCGGCTGTAATGCGAGTATTATCATAATGGCAGATGTTGCATCTTTGGCTGTCGGCTTGCACTTGAATGCTGCGAGCTTTAAAGCACAGCTTTTTGAATCGTTAGGCAATTCAGAGCGTCGCTTTGCTACGTTTAACAGCAAGGCAAGGACCGATGCCAAAAAGACAACTGACGCCTATAGCGGGCTTTCTCGGGAAATTGCGAAAGCAAGCGGCTTGATTGCAGGGTTGACAGGGGCTGGGCTGTCGTTTGGTAGCATCATCAATACAACCCGTAAATATGAGCAGTCTCTGTCCGATCTGTCTGCTATTACAGGGGCTACCGGACGGCAGCTCAATGAGTTGAATAAAGCGGCTCAGGATATGGGCCGCTCTACTGGATATAGTGCCTCGGAAGCGGTTGAGGCACTTAAATTAATGGCCAGCGCAAAGCCTGAACTGATGGAAACGGCAGACGGCCTAGCGACGGTGACAAAGAGTGCGTTAGTTTTGGCACAGTCGTCCGGTGTAGCTTTGCCGGAGGCAACAAAAGCGCTGGCGCTTTCTTTGAACCAGTTCAGTGCCAGCGCTAAAGAGGCCGATCGGTTTATCAACGTATTGGCCGCCGGCGCGGCAGCTGGCAACTCAGAAGTACAGGACACGGCCGCCGCTATTAAAAATAGTGGTGTAGCAGCGGCACAGGCAAAGATTCCATTTGAACAGCTAAATGCCGCGATTCAGGTATTAGCTGAGCGAGAGGTTAAAGGCGGGGAAGCGGGAACCGCGCTGCGAAACGTAATTCTACGGCTGGAGAAAGCGACAGATGGCAATTTGAAGCCCTCTGTTGTTGGGCTTGAGAAAGCGTTAGAAAATCTCTCTAAGAAGAATTTATCCACGACACAGGCGATTAAGCTATTTGGACTTGAGAACTATAACGCCGCGGCGATTTTGGTTTCTCAACGAGAAAAGCTCAATAGCTTGACGCAGGCACTTACCGGCACCCAGTCAGCGCATGAGCAAGCCGCTGTGCGGGTTAATAACCTGAACGGCGATCTGCAGGCGCTGGCCGGTTCGTTTGAAGGAATGGCCATCAAGATCGGCCAGTCATCCAGCGGGCCGTTACGCGGTGCGATTAAAGGCACATCGGATGCCGTAAATTATCTCGCTGAAAACTTTGATACAGTCTCTAAAGTCGCGCTCTACACGCTTATCCCCGTCCTTGCTAATAAGCTTACCGCCGGACTTCAGCAGAATATAACTGCCTGGGTTAATTCAGAGATGGCCGCGAGAAAGGCGGCAGTGCAGCAGGCGGCAACCGCCAAGGCCGCACTTGAGGGGGCGCAGGCAATAAAGGCGCAAACTATCGCGCATAACCAGTGGATGGCCGCGCAGTCAGCCATTAATAGGCAGAATGGCCTAGTGGTTAATTACCAGGCTGACTACGTGAAAAATGCACGGGTCATAAGAGAGGCCACGATAGCGGAAACAGCCGCCAAGCGGCAACTGACGGCGGCAAATGCTCAATTAGCCGTTAGTGCCAGAGCCGCATCGGCGGCTGGTGGGTTGATGCGTGGTGCGCTCGGTTTGGTTGGTGGGCCGATGGGGATCGCCGTCATGGCTGCCGCCGGGATAGCCACGTTTGCTGCTAATGCATTTGCGGCAAAGAGCCCTACAGAGGATCTATCTGAACGCGTTAGGCAGCTCACCGCCGATATGAAAACCTTACAGCTGACCGAGCTTGATAAGACGCTTGGGGAGGTTGATAAGCAACTGGAAAATGTAGCCGGGCGCTGGAAATCACTTGAAGTTGCGAAAAAAACCGGCGGGGACGTTCCTACTTATGCAACCGATAAACTAACGGCTGAACAGGCTGAACTGAATAAAAGCCGTGAAGCCTTAGTAAAGCGGCGTGAGGAGATAGAAAAACAGGCATCGATTAAGCCTGAGCAAATTAGCTATGGGAGCAGCTTTTCTGGTTCCGGTGGGGCCGGCAAACATTCTGGACAAGTTAATCAGTTCAATACGTTTAGGCAGGAGATTGAACAGGCTAACGCCTCAAGCTTGGCCCGTATAGATTTGCAAGAGCAGCAGGCAAAGCAAAAGATGCTGGATTCAGCCAAGAAATCATCGGCCTCATTGGCTGAGGTTGAGGCTTTATCTGTACAAATTTCCCAGAAATACACCCGAGAAAGGCAGGCTTTAGCGGAGCAGTTTTCCCCAGGGAAGGCGTTGATTCGTAAAACACAGGAGACGAACGACACGCTAAAAGAGTTGTATGCCCGCGAGCTATTGAACGCGCAGGAATACAACCGGGCAAAGCAGGCTCTATATGTTGATAGCACTCGGGAGCGGCTGCGGGCTGAGGCTGAAAACGCTGTAAACCCTATGGATAGGCTGCGGGCTGATGTTGACCCTACGGCACAAATCCAGAATGAATATACGCAAAAACTAGCCTTACTTGATGCTTACCAGCAAGAGGAGGTGTTGAGGGCTGAGGGGCATGCTCAGAGAATTGCCGAGATAGAAGAGCGCTATGGTCAATTGAGGGTTCAGGCTGAAAGCGATAGAACCCAGAAGCTGCAGCAAACCAGCGCACAAGCTGCCCAGACAATGTTCACGGTAACAAGTCAGTTTGCATCGTTAACTTCAGACCTGATTCAAAACTCAGGACATGAAAATACGACAGCGATGAAAGTTCTGTTAGCTGTTCAGAAAGCGTTGGCTATTCCTTCGATTATGGTTCAAACGCAAATGGCGGCGGCGGCGGCCAGGGCTCACGGAGCTTTGTTGGGGGGGCTTATTTCTGGTGAGACTGCTGCTGATTTTGTTCAAGCTCAAGGAATGCTTTCCATTGGAATTGTGGCCAGCCAGGCGTTAACAGGTATGGCCCACTCAGGGATTGATGATGTTCCGAAAGAGGGGACCTGGCTTCTTGATAAAGGTGAGCGGGTAGTAGATCGGAGGACCAACGAGGATCTGAAGACCTACTTGAAAAGCCAGAATCAGACGCAACAGCGCGGCGCTGGCGGTACCACTCAAATTAATATTGAGGTCCCTGTTTCTATTGCCGGTCCTGAAAATTCTGGCGGCAGCGATAGCAGCATTTCGCCGGAGACAGCAAAGCTTCTGAGTCAATTTGTTACGGGGAAAATTAGGGAAGCTCTTGTGGAGCAATCGCGGGACGGCGGGCTTTTAAGCAGACGTTAAGGAGTCGAATGGAAACGTTTAATTGGGTTCCCGTGCCGGGAATGTCTGTTCAGGCAGAGCCAGACGTTAGGGTTGTAAAATTTGGCGACGGCTATGAACAGCGACAGAAGAAGGGTATTAACAATAAGTTGCTAAAATACTCGGTAACATTCAGGGTTCCACGTGCAGAGGCTTGGCTACTGGATGAATTTCTGGCGCGCCACGGAGGGGTAGCTGCGTTCCTGTGGACTCCGCCATATCGCTACAAACAAAGCCGGTTTGTCTGCCGTAAATGGACGTCGAACATCCGAAGCACGGTTACAGAGATTTCTTGCGAATTTGAAGAGGTAATGGCGTAATAGATTGAATTTAATGACGCAACAGGATGAAGCATGAAAAAAATCATATTATCAGTTGTTGGCGCAGTCTTGGTTTTTGGGCTATTGATGTTGGCTTCAGACGATTTTAACTATCTGGTGAAATCGAATATCCGGCGGTTAACTCAGGATCCAGGTCAACTCTGTGTTGACTATGAGCGTGACAATTTTTCATCTCCTAAAACAGTAAAATACTACAAAACTATATCCCATAATTCGGATGATATAGCGGTTATGGTTCTGGCTAAAAATCCCCTAGGGATAGAAGTACAAGATGTGATGCATTGCTATTTGAGTGGCGGTAAATTCAATGAATTGCATCATAGAGTTAAGAAGCTCACTAACTAATGAGCGATAAAGACTAATTCACACAAGCCCGCTGCACGCGGGCTTTTTCTTGCCTAATGTTCAGGGGACGCTATGCATAATTTACCAACGGAGACGCTACTGGAAACAGCGAAGCCGAGCCAAGAGGTTTTGATTGAGCTGTTTGATTTAGACCTGACACACATCGGCGGCGATCTTTACCGGTTCCACTCCGGCATGAACGAAATGCGCGGGGATGTCGTCTGGCAGGGCCACACATATACGCCATACCCCATAGAAGCGAAAGGATTTGAATTCAACGGCCAGGGTACAAGCAACCGCCCGACCATGACCGTCGCCAACCTGACAGGGCTGATTACCGGGCTGAGCCAAGACTATGACGATCTTGTGGGCGGCATCGTCACCCGGCGCCAGGTCTACGCGAAATTTTTGGATGCGGCCAACTTCTATCAGGGCAACCCTAACGCAGACCCAACCCAGGAGCTGGTGTCGCGCTACATCGTTGAGCGCATGACGACACTGCTGGCTGATTTCGCTACGTTTGAACTTGCGCTGCCGAGTGAAAGCGATGGGGCAAAGCTGCCGGCGCGGATCATCGTAGCGGACACCTGCGGCTGGATCTATCGCAGTTCAGAATGCAGCTACACCGGCGGGCCGGTGGCTGATGAGTTTGACACCCCTACAACAGATCCAAAATGCGATAAGTGCGGCAAGCGCCTGTCGTCTTGCAAGCTGCGGTTTGGCCGAAATGCGCCGCTGCCGTTCGGCGGGTTCCCCTCAGTATCTAAAATGTCCCGGTAATCATTATGGAAAAAGACATACTGGATCACGCTGCGGCGTGCTATCCAGCGGAGTCATGTGGCTTCGTTATAGAGACGGCCGCCGGGCGGCACTATATGCCCTGCGCCAATGTCGCCGAGTCGCCGACGGAATCGTTTGAGATATCGCCTGACGACTGGCTACGGGCGCATACCGCCGGGGAGGTTGTCGCAGTAGTTCATAGTCACCCCGACGGGCTGCCGGCCCTAAGTGTCGCGGACAGGGCCGCACAGCGCCGCACAGCTCTTGAGTGGTGGCTTGTTTGCGGCGGAACAATCCGGAAATTCCGGAACGTTCCGCCGCTGCTTGGCCGCCAGTTCGAACATGGCGCCACGGACTGTTACACGCTGTTCCGTGATGCGTATCATCTTGCTGGCGTCGATATGCCGGATTTTGCTCGGACGGACGAATGGTGGGCGCGAGGGGAGAATCTCTATCTGACGAATATGGAACCGACAGGCTTTCAGCGCGTCGATGCTCCAGAGCCAGGCGACATCATTTTAATCTGTCTCGGTACCGCGACGGCGAATCACGCAGCCATCTACTGCGGCGAGCAGATGATCTTACACCACTGCCCGAACCGGCTTAGCCGCCGGGACCTTTATAACGGCTACTGGCTCAACTACACGCATTCAATATGGAGGCATAACCAATGGCAATCGTCCGGTTTTATGGCGATCTCCAACGATATGGACGCAAGTTCACTATGAACGCACCCACAGCGAGCGAGGCGCTCCGTGGGTTAATACTGCAAATTCCCGGCCTGCAGCGGCATATTGCCAGTGACTTTTACCGCGTGCGGATCGCCGGGCGAGATATCGACGAAGGTGGTCTGCACGCGGGAATGCTGTCGCCGCTGCGCGATGATGACGTAATTCACATTATCCCGCGCGCGGTGGGAGCGAAAAACAGCATGGGGATTATCCAATTTGTCGCTGGTGCCGCTATGGTGATCGTTGGTATTTTTTCTTCGGCGTATGGCGGAGCAGGGATGATTGCCGCCGGTGCCGGTATGATGCTGGGTGGCATAGCAACAATGCTCACCAAAATGCCAAAAACAAAAACAGCCAATGATGGAGAGGGTAACAATAATACCGCGTTCTCCAATCTCGACAATACGGTTGCTCAGGGGCAGCCAGTCCCGCTCTGCTATGGCCGGATGATGATCGGCTCGAAGGTGCTATCACAAGGCCTAAGCACGCTGTAATCCATTTCTTTTTTCGTATAGCTCGCCCCGTGCGGGCTTTTTTATGCCTGGAGTTTTCTATATGGGTAAAGGTGGTGGTAGTTCACATACGCCAACTGAGGCGCCGGACTCGCTTAAATCACGACAGCAACTCTCAATTATCGACATGCTTTGCGAAGGCCCGATCGAGGGACCGGTAGGCGGCCTGCGTGGCGTCTATCTGAACAAAACGCCGGTGCAGGGGGATGATGGTACAAATAACTTTTCCGGCGTTCAGCTTCAGTGGGTTGCGGGTACACAGACACAGGAGCATCTTTCCGGCTTCCCGTCGTCAGAGAATGAGATATCCGTTGGCAGCGAAGTAAAGTACAGCACGCCAATTGTCCGAACCATTACGGATGTTGATATTGATCGGATCCGCGTAACAGTCGGCGTTCAAGCTCTCTATGAAGTGAATGATAAAGGCGACACAAACGGAAGCCGCGTGCAGCTGTTGGTACAGGTGGGGAGCGGTTCTGTATGGCGGACGGTTGAAACTGTTGATTTTAGCGGGAAGACGCGCAGCCAATATCTGCGCTCAGTCATTATCGATAACCTGCCGCCGCGCCCGTTTAATATCCGAGTGGCCCGCACGATAGAAGACAGCACGTCATCGCGGCTTGAAAATCGGACGCTATGGTCAAGCTATACCGAAATCATTGACACTAAGCTCACGTATCCCAACACAGCGGCGGTCGGCCTGCTGTTTGATTCCGAGCAGTTCAACGGCGTGCCTAGTCGGCAGTATCTGATCGACGGAATGATCATACGGATTCCGGAC
Source organism: Leminorella grimontii (assembly GCF_039789245.1). NCBI lineage: Bacteria > Pseudomonadati > Pseudomonadota > Gammaproteobacteria > Enterobacterales > Budviciaceae > Leminorella > Leminorella grimontii. The sequence continues at coordinate 1,268,758 of NZ_CP146357.1, forward strand.
AATTATGATCCTGTTAACCGGACGTATAGCGGCGTATGGTCAGGAAATTTTAAATTTGGCTGGACCAACAATCCCGCCTGGATTTATTACGATATGGCGATGAATGAACGCTATGGGATGGGGAAGCGGCTCGGGCCGTTCGGCGCTGACAAATTCATGCTCTATACCATCGGCCAATATTGCGATCAGTTCGTTCCCGACGGCTTTGGTGGCACAGAGCCAAGAATGACGTGTAATGCATATATCACCGATGCGCGGGCAGCATATGAGTTGTTAAACGACTTAGGCTCTATTTTCCGTTCCATCCCAGTATGGAATGGGCTTCAAATGACGGCAATCATGGACCGTCCGGCGGATCCTGTTTGGCGCTACAGCAATGCTAACGTCGTTGACGGCAAATTTTCCCGCTCATCTTCAGCGCAAAAAGCCCGGCACACGGCGGCGCATGTTCGTTATATCGACCCGTTTAACGGCTGGGAGACGGCGACAGAGTACGTCGCGGACGATGACATGATAGCCCGCTACGGACTGAACGTCCTGCAGGTGGATGCTTTCGGTTGTACGTCACGCGGGCAAGCGCACCGCGCCGGGAAGTGGCTTCTTGAAACTGAACGCCTGGAACGCATGACAATCACGTTTGAAGTTGGGCGGGAAGGGCTCAAGCATTTGCCGGGTGACATTATCGAAATCGCTGACAATGACTATGCTGGCGCCCGCATCGGTGGACGCATCGTCAGTATCAGCGAGGACCGGCAAACTGTCACGCTTGACCGAGACGTTGTGATTAACGAAGGGGAGCAGGCGTTTTTTGGTTATATCGACGCCGACGGCACGCCGCAGCGTGTGCAGGTGTTCTCTCAGCCAGAGCCGAATGTGTTGGTTCTTGGTAAAGCCATTGCCGGCATGACCGACTTTGGCATGTGGACCCTATCGACAGCTTCCCTCAAACCGGAGCTTTTCCGCGCGCTGGGTATCTCTGAGTCCGACGGGGTTTACACTATCACCGCCGTACAGCATGAACCCCAGAAAGAGGCCGTGGTTGATCGCGGCACCGTCTTTGAGCCGGACACAAACACGCTATACAGTGGCGCCATTCCGCCGGTTGAACACCTACAGATTGAAGCCGTTCCGGACTCCGACGCGTATCAGATCCGGATGACATGGGACACGCCCCGAGTGATTAGCGATCTGTCGTTCGAGGTGAAATTGCTGCGCGGTGATGCTGTACATAAACGCGAAACCGTCAGGGATACCGAATTCTTATGCGGCAATCTGCCACTGGGCGATTATACAGTATCAATCCGGGGTAAAAGCGCAGCTGGTCAGATAGGGACGGAGACGACAGCAGTTTTTGAAATCGGGCCGCCGGCGCTGCCGGATAGTCTGCAGATCACCGCTGGAAACTTCAGCGTCACTATCAAACCGGTTGTAACAAAACCTACGAGTTTAGGGACTCAATACGAGTTCTATAAAGGTATGAGCGAAGCGGAAGTGTTGGCGCAGTCGAACTATCTTGGCCGGGCGTCGGTGCTGAATGACGTTAACTGTGCTCCTGACACTGAATACTGGTACGGCGTGCAGGCGGTTAATGGCGTTGGCCGCTCGGCGCTGCTGGTTCAGCGGGTACGAACGCAGCTTAAGCCAGAGGACATTCTTGATCTGATTGGCCCCGAAATTCCGAAGTTGGATTGGGCCAAAGACCTGCAAAATCTAGTTGAGGAAAACAGCAGTAATATCGTCCTGTTGTCTGACCGCGCCGCGCTGGTGGTGAATAAAGATAACCGGGTTACGGGGATCACTGTTACCGCCGGGGATGAGGCTAGTGCTATCGACTTTCTGGCCGACTTCGTTTCCTTCACCGATCCGGACTCTTTCGAAAGAAACCTTTATTGGGACAACAACCGGAAGACGCTTGTCTTAAAAGGACAAATTCAGCTTTTGGACGGGACTAGCATCTCATCTAAAAATGATTTGGGGAACGGCGGAGGCGGTATTTTTAGGATTAAGTCGGCTGGCGGCATATTTCCAGAAGACGATGCGGTGGTTAATGCGTTATTTCGCACTGCGTTCGGCTCCGATCCCGGCGTCGATACTGTGCTGACATTCTACGCTGTGAACGACGCAGGAAAGGTCACAAACTCCGATTCTCGGATGTACGACGGGCGGGCATGGATAAAGCCTCAGCTTTTCCTTGATGGCGACTTAATCGCGCTGGGGACGATTCGAGGCGATCGGCTGGTGGCCGGTACTGAAATTTACGCGCCGGTTATTAGAGGCGGACAGCTTGTGGCGGCAAATATTCAGGGCGGAACGTTGAATATTAATAACCGTTTTATGGTTGACGCTGCCGGGAATCTTTCTGTTGTTAACGGGAATGGTACCACGGGCCTTCAAATTACAAATGGTCAAACCATCAGCGTTGTTGATGAATATGGCCGGACTCGATGGATGGCAGGGAGGCTACGATATGGATGAGTATGGAGTGATAGCGTTTCCGGATATTGGGAACGCCGTTACGTTGACAGCAGGCAGTAGGGCTATGAGCTATTTGGGGTATTATGAGGTCGGGATTAGAAATAATTCCGGCTCGTTTTCTGTACCCAATAAAACGGCTGGCTCAACGCTTTACCTCGTGCCGATTATGTTCGGCACTATGATCGACGGTGGCGCATGGGCGCAGGCCGCCGTTGTAGATAGCCTGAGTATTAACGATAACGTCGTTAATTTTCACGTCAATAATCATAACCTAATAACTGTTAAATTCGCGGCATTCGAGATATTGGGGGTGTCAACGACGACCTCGACGTATGGCGTTATATTGTCGGATAGTAGCAATTATATGGAGTTGAACAGTAATACTGCAGGTTGCTGCGTCTGGCGAGGTTCGGTCAATATCAACGGGGCGTGGAGTGTCCCGACGACTATTCCCGCGCGACAGAATGCCGTTGTTTTTGCTAATTGGAGCGACCCGAATGCGGCGCTGACGTTCGACAATGCATCGAAGCAAATCAGATGCTATGCCCCCGATGGCAAGAGCGCCAGCGTGTGGGCTAACGTGTGTGTTTTTACGTCTGGTTTTAACCTTGAGCTTCCAATGTACGGCGACGCTATATTTAACGAAGCAGGGCAATGCACGTATTCATCTCTATATGCTCCGATATTTTTAGCCGGGGTGGCGGCACTAAACAAAACGCCAGGAACTTGGACGGCCTGTCCGGTTTCGGCGCCACTAATTCCTGTTGGTAGTGTTGGCGCGATGCGCACGGGTAGCGGCGGCAAAGACTACTATTTGTGGAGCCGCTGCGGCGTCAAGATGTATAACGGCAGTATCGCGGGCGGCCCCGGCGAATATCTTGGTTCATTCAAAGAGGCTGGCGCCGCGTCCTATTCTTGCGTATCTCCGGTTTCATTTCCGGTTCTTAACCTCTCCGATTATTTCTAAAATTTAAAGGTCAATTATGGCTATTCAAATTAGCGGCATTCTGAAAGATGGGATGGGGAAACCTATTCCCTGCACTATTGAACTACGTTGTAAAAAAACGTCTCTTACCGTTATTACGAAAACCGAGGCGCAACTCGGGCTGGACATTTCCGGTGCCTATAACATGCAAGTGGAACCGGGTGAATATTCGGTTTCGCTCTATGTTGATGGATATCCGCCGAAGACCGTCGGCGACATTCTCGTTTATTCCGACTCCGTGTCGGGGACGCTAAACGATTTCCTGATGATGCCCGGCGAGAGTGATTTAACGCCGGAACTCGTCCAAATATTCCAACAGCTCAGGTCAGAGGCGCAGCAGGCGGCCAGCATTGCGACCGGCGCGGCTACCACGGCGACAACGGCAGCCACGACGGCGACGAAGAAAGCCGAAACCGCGACGACCGCAGCAGACACGGCGACGGAGGCGGCGGAAACGGCAACAGAGAAAGCCGAGACAGCGACCGACGCAGCAGACACGGCAACGGCAGCAGCAGCAACAGCGACGGCGAAAGCGGGAATAGCCACGGATGCTGCTGATACGGCGACGGAGGCGGCGGACACGGCAACGACGAAAGCCGAGACAGCGACGACGGCGGCGACTACCGCAACAACGAAAGCGGAGACGGCCACAACTGCCGCGAACACGGCAACGACGAAGGCCGAAACGGCTACGACCGCCGCCAATACAGCCACAACGAAAGCTGGAGTGGCCACATCAGCCGCCGATACCGCGACAGCCGCAGCAGCGACAGCGACGACGAAAGCAGGGGTAGCGACCGACGCCGCTGATACTGCAACATCAGCGGCAACGACAGCAACGACGAAGGCCGGGATAGCAACGGCGGCAGCCGACAGCGTTAAATCGTTAACGGCTGAAGCCAGCACCTTGCCGCCTGGCTCAAATGCCACAGCGGAATGGGATGCGGAAGAGAATAAGCTGAAGCTGGGAATTCCCACTGGGGAAGAAGGGCCGCCAGCTCAGTTATCAGCACTACTAGAATCAATTTCCGCGCTTCAGACAGCAGCAAACCAAATCATCTACTTCACCGGAAGAGATAGTGCTGCGACCGCCGCTCTTAGCGAATTTGGCCGTTCGCTGATCGCGGCGGCTGACAAAGGTGCAGCTCTCGAACACCTCGGTTTAAGCGAAGCGGCTATCAAGACCGATGGCGCAGTGCCGCTCGACCAAGGCGGAACGGGGGCCACGACGTCCGAGGTGGCTCGGGTAAACTTGGGGCTTGGCAGCGCGGCAGTTCTTAATGCCGGAACAGAGACTGGTCAGGTAATGAAAGTTGGTGATACTCAGTATGTTTACAATGCAGCATACTCAGGTGGTTCATCTGCTGTAATCCCACAAGCTGGTTTTTTGTCTTCCGCTGCCGTAGGTCCAAACTCAGTAGTTAAAAACCTTGCTATTAAAGCAAGTAACGCTTCTGCGGGGTGGGTATTGTATTCTTCGTTTGGATTTTATGTTGATGGCACCAATAGCCCCAATACCTCAGCAATAATATTAACATGTACAGATGGTGGGGCGTACACGCGAAACTGGTTCTTATTTAATAATGGTGATTTGTTAGGGCCTGGCGGGGCTATGTGGGGACCAACAAATACAGTGGTTGATGCTAACGGATTTATTAAACGCGCATCGCCTGTCGTCAAACTGTTCGGGGACGGCGGCAGTGAACCAAATGGCGAGGCGGTAGGTGTAACGTCTGAGCGAATCTCAGAGGGAGTCTACCGGCTGTCCGGTGCGATTATGGGATTATGCTCGGATACAGCATGGCATATTGAAGTTCCGGCAGATGAGAACAAGCAGCCGCTGATATGGGTAGACTACGAAATAGAGCCGACAGGTGACGTTATCGTGAAAACGTATCATAGAACCCATCCAACAGCGCCAGCATTTGCGCGTAATGAGCGCGATGGATATGACGACGGCGAGCCGATTGATATACCAGCAGGTCGGTGGGTAGACCTGCGCGTTCAGGTTTATTCTGACGAGGCTCAACCTTAATCAAAATCACGGCGCTGTACTCAATGCAGCGCCGCATTTCCCCCGCTCTGTACTGGCTGGTGAGCGTTGTTACTGCTGGTTAACGGTGTCACTGCTGGTAGACGGTTTACCGTGTGAAAGGTAGACTGGTGCATTGTGGATTAGGCAAAGCTTTGAGTTGTGTACATATTGGTGTACTTTAATCTTGGTTTTTAAATTTCATTTTTTTGATTTTAAATGGAATATTTTGTTTTTTAGTTATATCCATTTAACTACGGGGACTCAAAAGCAGGCTGGCATTATATCCGCTTTTTCTATTCGTTTCAGCAGTTCAGTGTTCGTTTGTCTAACTTATCGCCTGTCTGCGGGTAAAAGGCGGTTTTTTGATAGGCTTCACATTCTGCAGACTTTCTCCCATAGGCTTTGATCTGACACCCTATTTTACTCATAAATAGGTACTTTTGGCACGGGGTGTACGCTACGAGCCCAGACAAGGCTATGTTATGATAACGGCAATTTTTCATCGACAACGTGTAATGTAAGCAATGCTGGAAGTACAAGGACTAAACTGTATCCGAGATGAAAGAGCTCTGTTCACCGAGCTTGGTTTTGTCATACATCCCGGTGAGCTAGTTCAGGTTGAAGGGCCCAACGGTGCGGGTAAAACCAGCCTGCTGCGTATTTTAGCCGGGCTTGCCAGCAGCGACGGCGGTAAAATCCTCTGGAAAGGGGAAGAAACCCGCCGCTCTCGCGACGGCTACCATAGCGACCTCCTCTATATCGGCCATCACCCTGGCGTAAAGGCCGTGCTTACTCCTTATGAAAACCTCTCCTTCTTTCAGAAAGCGTCTGGTAAAGCCGACGATAGCGCCATTTGGGACGCGCTGGCGAAGGTTGGGCTGGTTGGCTATGAGGACGTGCCCGTAGCGCAGCTTTCGGCCGGACAGCACCGTCGAGTGGCGTTGGCCAGGCTGTGGTTAAGCAGCGCGCCGCTGTGGATTTTAGATGAGCCTTTGACGGCGATAGACAAGCAGGGCGTTGAGCACCTGACTCGTCTGTTTGAAGAGCACGCTCAAAGCGGCGGCATTGTGATATTGACGACCCATCAGGATATGATTAGCGCGCGCTGCCCTATCCGCAAAATCAAGCTTGACGGCGGGGTGTGGCGCTAATGTTTATTTCCATCCTTCACCGTGAGCTGAAAATCGCCTTTCGCAAAGGGGCGGAGATCGTCAACCCGCTGTGGTTTTTCCTGATTGTCGTCACGCTGTTTCCTCTAAGCATTGGCCCCGAACCTCAGCTTCTGTCGCGCATCGCGCCGGGCGTCGTTTGGGTGGCGGCGCTGCTGTCTTCTCTCTTATCTCTTGAGCGCCTGCTGCGCGACGATTTTCTTGACGGCTCGCTTGAACAACTCATGCTGCTGCCCGTTCCGCTGCCGGTGACCATTCTGGCGAAGGTCTGCGCGCACTGGCTGCTGACCGGCCTGCCGCTTTTGATTCTGTCGCCGCTGGTAGCGCTGCTGCTTTCTTTCGATTTTTCTACCTGGCGCGCCGTTGCGCTAACGCTGCTTTTAGGAACGCCGACGCTGAGCTTTATTGGCGCCATCGGCGTTTCGTTAACGGTGGGGCTGCGTAAGGGCGGCGTCCTGCTGAGTTTATTGGTGTTGCCTCTGTATATCCCGGTTTTGATTTTCGCCACGTCGGCGATCGATGCGGCGTCAATGCTGCTGCCTATCGGTGGATATCTGGCGATTTTAGGCGCTATCCTTGCAGGGACTGCGACGCTGGCGCCGTTTGCCGCCGCCGCAGCGCTGAGAGTGAGCGTACAGTAACGGCAGCGTAGCGATTTTTTATTTTAAATGTGAGCGTAACGACTATGTGGAAATGGCTACATTCCCTCGCTAAACCCGAGACGATGTATCGTCTGTGCGGGAGGTTCATTCCGTGGACGGCCATTGCCGGTACGGTTCTCTTGTTAGGCGGCTGGACCTGGGGATTTGGCTTTGCCCCGGCGGATTACCAGCAGGGCGACAGCTTCCGGATTATCTATATCCACGTTCCTGCGGCCATCTGGTCGATGGGGATCTACGGTTCGATGGCGATCGCCGCCTTTATCGGACTGGTTTGGCAGATGAAGTCAGCCGACATGGTAGCCTCAGCGATGGCGCCCGTAGGGGCCGTCTTTACCTTCATTGCTCTGGCGACGGGGTCCGCGTGGGGTAAGCCCATGTGGGGAACCTGGTGGGTGTGGGACGCGCGTTTAACTTCTGAGCTGGTGCTGCTGTTTCTCTATCTCGGCGTTATCGCGCTGTATAACGCGTTTGAAGACCGCCGTCTTGCCGGGCGCGCTGCGGGCATTCTGGTGTTGGTGGGCGTTGTTAACCTGCCGATAATTCATTTCTCGGTTGAGTGGTGGAACACGCTGCACCAAGGCTCGACCAATATGCAGCAGTCTATCGACCCAAGCATGCGAGCGCCGCTGCGCCTGGCCATTTTCGGCTACCTTTTCTTCTTTATTACGCTGACGCTGATGCGCATGCGTAACTTGATTTTAAGCCACGACCGCCAGAAGCCCTGGGTTGAGTCGCTAGTCACCAAGGGGGCGCGCTAATGACACCGGCATTTTCTTCATGGCAGGAATTTTTCGCGATGGGTGGCTATGGCCTGTACGTTTGGCTGGCGGTATCGGCCACGATTTTGCCTCTGCTTATTTTAGTGTGGCACACGCGCTGGCAGCGTAAAAAGCTGCTAAACGAAATCCAACGCCGGAAATCGCGCGAGGCGCGCATTGAGAACGCAAAACGGGAACAGGAGGCCGTCCTATGAATCCACGTCGCAAGAATAGAATGTTTTTGGCGATCGCCATTCTTATCGGCATGGCCGTCACGATTTCGCTCGTACTGTACGCATTGCGCTCCAACATCGACCTGTTCTATACGCCGGGCGAGGTGGTTTACGGCAAGGGCGAGGACAAGATTAAGCCAGAGCCGGGGCAGCGGCTGCGCATCGGCGGCATGGTGATGCCCGGTTCCGTTGTGCGTGACCCTACGTCTTTAAAGGTGACCTTTAAGGTTTACGACGCGCGCGCGGCGATCGACGTTCGCTACGACGGCATTTTGCCTGACCTTTTCCGCGAAGATCAGAGCGTCGTTGCGCAGGGCGTATACGGTGAAGACGACGTGATTACCGCCAAGGAAGTGTTAGCTAAGCACGACGAAAACTATATGCCGCCGGAAGTTGAAGAGGCGATGAAGGATAACCACCACCGTCCGGCTGAAAGCTATAAAAAAGAGGCCGAGATGCAGGGGAAAAAGCAATGATCCCTGAACTCGGCACTTTTTCCCTCGCGCTGGCGACGGGACTGGCGCTGCTGTTGAGCATATATCCGCTGCTCGGCGCCTATCGACAGGACATGCGGATGATGGCGGTAGCTCGCCCTCTGGCTTACGGCCTGCTGGCGGCAACGCTGCTGGCCTTTGGCAGCCTGGTTTATGCGTTTATCGTCAACGACTTTAGCGTTATTTACGTTGCGGCCAACTCTAACAGCCTGCTTCCCGTCTACTTCCGCATGGCGGCGGTTTGGGGCTCGCATGAAGGTTCTCTGCTGCTGTGGATTGTGCTGCTGTCTCTCTGGACCGGCGCGGTCGCGGCGTTTAGCCAGAAAATGCCGATGGACGCCGTCGCACGCGTGCTGTCCGTGCTTGGCATGATAAACGTCGGTTTTTTGCTGTTCGTCATTTTGACCTCTAACCCTTTCCTGCGCGCGCTGCCGATGATCCCTATTGACGGTCGCGACCTGAACCCGCTGCTGCAGGACGTCGGGCTGATTTTCCATCCGCCGCTGCTTTATATGGGCTACGTGGGTTTCTCCGTTGCGTTCGCTTTCGCTATTTCTTCTTTGATGGCCGGTAAGCTCGATACCGCCTGGGCGCGATGGTCTCGCCCGTGGACGACCGCCGCGTGGGTTTTCCTTACTCTGGGTATTGCGCTGGGCTCCTACTGGGCCTATTACGAACTGGGGTGGGGCGGCTGGTGGTTCTGGGATCCGGTAGAAAACGCCTCGTTGATGCCCTGGATCACCGGCACTGCGCTGCTGCACTCGTTGGCGGTGACCGAGAAGCGAGGTTCGTTCAAAGCCTGGACGGTGCTGATGGCGATTGTGTCGTTCTCGCTGTGCCTGCTGGGCACGTTCCTGGTTCGTTCCGGCATTCTGGTTTCCGTCCACTCGTTCGCCTCAGACCCCGCACGCGGCATGTTCATTCTGGCGTTTTTAATCGTGGTGATCGGCGGCTCGCTGCTGCTGTATGCGATTAACGGCAGTCGAGTGAGAAAAACGCGGGCTCATCATGAGTTCTTTTCACGCGAATCCTTTTTGTTAGGCAACAATATCTTGCTGATGGCCGCCATGATGGTGGTTCTGTTGGGAACGCTGCTGCCTTTAGTGCATAAGCAGCTGGGGCTTGGCTCTATTTCCGTTGGCGCGCCGTTCTTTGACACGATGTTCATCTGGCTGATGGTGCCGTTCTCATTGCTGCTGGGCGTGGCGCCGCTGGTGCGCTGGCGTCGCGACGAGCCTTCCAAGCTGTTCAAGCGCTTGGCGGTCGCTCTGGTGGTTACGCTCGCCGCTTCGTTTATTCTGCCTTGGTGGCTGCAGGATAATATTATCGCCATGACGGTGCTGGGCCTGATGATGGCCGTTTGGGTCATCGTGCTGACGCTGATGGAGCTGCATGAGCGAGCGACCTACCGCCACGGCTTCTTTAAGGGATTGGCTCAGCTTCCCCGCAGCCACTGGGGTATGGCGTTAGCCCACCTTGGGGTTGCAATCACCGTGTTTGGCATTGCCTTTAGTCAGAACTACAGCATCGAACGAGACGTTCGGCTGAAGGATGGCGACAGCGTAGCGATCCGCGACTATACCTTCACCTTCCGCGACGTACGCGAAATTCAAGGGCCCAACTATACGGGCGGGGCGGGCGAGCTGGAAATCACGCGTAACGGCAAGCCGGAAGCCACGCTGCACGCAGAGAAGCGCTACTATAAGGTTGCAGGCAGCATGATGACCGAAGCCGCGATTGACGGCGGCATTACCCGCGACCTTTACGCCGCGCTGGGCGAACAGTTGGAAGACGGCGCCTGGGCGGTACGTATCTACTATAAACCGTTTGTTCGCTGGATCTGGTTTGGCGGCCTGTTTATGGCCTTTGGCGGCCTGCTGTGCATTCTCGATCCGCGCTATCGTATGAAGAAACATCCAACACGCGAGGAAACAGTGTGAACAAGAAACTGCTGTTTATTCCATTAGTCGTTTTCTTAGGCATGGTGATTGCCTTTATGGTGCAGCTGCAGCGCAACGCCGAGGGCGATGACCCAACTTCCCTTGAGTCCGCGCTTATCGGTAAGCCGGTGCCAAAGTTTAAGCTGGAGTCGCTGGATATACCCGGTAAGGTGTACGAGCAGGAGGCGCTAAACGACGGCAAACCGCTGCTGCTTAACGTCTGGGCGACCTGGTGCCCGACCTGCTATGCCGAACATCGGTTCTTAAACCGCCTGTCGGCGGAAGGCATTCGCGTAGTAGGTCTGAACTACAAGGATGAGCGGGGAAAGGCCATCAAGTGGCTGCAAGACTTGGGAAATCCTTACTCCCTTAGCCTGTATGACAACAACGGCATGCTGGGGCTGGATCTCGGCGTCTATGGCGCGCCGGAAACCTTTCTTATCGATGGAAAGGGGATTATCCGCTATCGCCACGCCGGTGATTTAAACGATAAGGTTTGGAACGAAGAAATTAAGCCTCTATGGCTTAAATATCAGGGGGAGGTTTCCCAATGATGAAGTCACTTTCAGCCATGCTGTTTACGCTGCTTATGGCGTTTAGCGTTCACGCGGCGATAGATACCTATAACTTCAAGTCCGTAGAAGAAGAGCAGCAGTTTCGCGAGCTTACCGGCCAGCTGCGCTGTCCTAAATGCCAAAACAACAGCATCGCCGACTCCAACGCGCCGATCGCAACCGATATGCGCAATAAAGTGTTTGAGCTGATGGAGCAGGGGCAGTCCAGACAGGAGATCGTTGACTACATGGTCGATCGCTACGGCCATTTTGTGACCTACGAACCCCCGGTGACGGCTGCAACCCTCATTCTGTGGATAGTTCCCGCTTTGTGCGTCGTATTTGGCATTGTTGCTATTGTGATGCTGTCCCGTCGGCGAAGAACGTCGGCGGCTGCCGGTGGCGCAGCGCTGTCGGTAGAAGAACAGCGTAGGCTTCAGCGCCTGTTAAATGAAGATAAGGGCGCAAAGGGCGGTAAAGCATCATGATGATATTTTGGCTTATCGCTGCCCTGCTGCTGATTGCGGCGACGGCGCTGTTTATCTTGCCGACGCTTAAAGGTCCAAATGAAAAGGCAGATGCAGACAGAGATGCGCTAAATAAGGCCTACTATCAGCAGCGCTTAAACGAGCTTGAGGACGACGAGGCATTGGGCGTCGTCGGTGAAAGAGACGCCATGGTAGCGGAGCTACAGCATAACCTGTTGGAAGACATTCCCGCTCGAGCCGGTACGCGTAAGCGCGCCCCCTTTAGCCTGACGGTTTTGCTGCCGGGCGTATTGCTGCTTGTGGCCGTGTCCGTTGGATTATACGTGTATACCGGTGGGATGACTCAGGTTTCCCAGTGGCGGCAGGTAGTAAAAAACATGCCCGAACTGCGGCAGAAGGCCGATGCCGGACAACTGAACGAACCCGAGGAGATTGCCCGATTTGCACTGGGGCTGCGCACCAGCCTGCTGACCGATCCGACAAACGTTCGCGATTGGACTATGCTTGGTTTGGCCGGGCTGCGCTTGGGCAACGGCGAAATGGCGCTACAGTCTTATGAAAAAGCGTATGAACTGTCGCCAAACGACGGCTATATCCAGATTATTTACGCTAAGCTGCTAACGCGCTCCAACAACCCGGAAGACGTAGCTCAGGCAAGCCGCATTCTGAAAACGCTGCTCAAGTCTGAGCCGGATAACGTGGATGCGCTTTCCGCGCTGGCGATGAACGCCTTTGGGCAAGGGAACTTTAACGAAGCTATCGCCGCTTGGGAAAAGGTTTTGACCCTGATGCCGCCGGACGCCAAAGGCGCTGACGTTATCAGGCAAAGTCTGGCCTACGCCAAGTCACAGGTAACGTCCAACGGCGTTCACCTGGGCGTGACGATTTCCGTTTCGCCTGACGTAGCGGCCCAGCTGCCGGCTCAGGGCGGCGTGCTGATTGCGGTGACCGACGGTAAGTCCACCGTTCCGGTAGCCGTAAAGCAGTTACAGTTAGGAACGTTTCCGCTTAAGGTCGAGCTGGACGACAGTAACGCGATGATGCCCTCCCGTTTGCTTTCCGGCCTGAAACAGGTAAAGATAATAGCTACCGTTACCAGCGGTGATGAGGCGGATAAACGGCGGATGATTGGAGAGAGTCGCGTTTATTCGTTCACCGGCAAAGAGAGCGTGGACGTTACGATTGAGCGAATTGAACAGTAAGCGCTGTGGCTATCAAGGCCAGCATTTGAGGGAGAAGAAAATGAAAAGCCGATTGGTCAGTTGTGTATTTGCTGCAGCGATGCTGACGGGCTGCGTTAACAGCGGCAGCCTGAACGAAGACGGTACGCGGCCAGACCCGCTAGAGGGTTTTAACCGCACCATGTTCAACTTTAACTACAACTATATGGATCCGTACGTCGTGCGTCCTGTCGCCGTCGTTTGGCGCGACTATATGCCGCAGCCGGCGCGCAGCGGATTGAGCAATTTCACCAGCAACTTGGGTGAACCTGCCTCGATGGTTAACAACTTTCTTCAGGGAAACATTTACGACGGTTTCCGCCATTTCAACCGCTTCTTCGTCAACACCCTGTTGGGGATGGGCGGCTTTATGGACGTGGCGGGCATGTCTAACGACAAGCTGAAGAAGGATTACAATAAAGAGTTCGGCCAGGTGCTTGGCCACTATAACGTGCCCTACGGGCCATACGCTGTTCTGCCCGCTTACGGTTCTGCGACCGTGCGCGACGAAGGCGGCGGCTATGTAGACTATGCCTATCCGGTGTTAAGCTGGCTCACCTTCTGGGGATCGGTCGGCAAGTGGACGGTAGAAGGCATTGAAAGCCGCGCTCAGCTGCTCGATCAGGATCAGATGCTGGCCAACTCGCCGGATCCATATATCTTCGTGCGTGAAGCCTACTTCCAGCGTCATGACTTCTTGGCTAACGGCGGCAAGATTGATGAGGAAAACAATCCGAACGCCGAAGCGCTTAAGGATCAGTTGGACGACATCGACTCAGAGTAACGTAAATTCAATAAAAAACCCGTCGAAAGACGGGTTTTTTGCATCATCAGCACAGAAAGCGGCTTAGAACGTATAGTTCAGGTTAACGCCATAAAGCCAAGCTTTGCCTTCAGATTCGAAGTGATACACCGGGCTGTTTGCCGAGTTGTTTTGCTTCTCGCTGATTTTGACCTTTTGGCCGTGCATGTAGGAGACGCCAACGTCGACCGATGCATCCGGCGTGAAGTTATAGGTCGTTCCCATACTTAGCCACAGGCGATCCTGATCGGGAATTGAAATAGAGCGGTTGCTAGCGGGAACCGCGCTGTCGTCAAAGGCGATGCCTGCGCGCCAGGTCCAGGTTTCGTCGTGGTAATAGGTGGTTCCCAGCGCCATGCGGTAGGCGTCCCTGAAGCCTTCATGCTTTTGGAACAGAACGTTGCCGTCGCTGTCTTTGGCCTTAAGCTCTTCGAACTCGCTCCAGCTGGTGTAGCTTAGGGTGTAGTGCATCGCCCACTTCGGCGCGACTTTGTGGTAGCCGGACAGCTCCCAAATCTCAGGCAGAGTCAGCGTCAGCTTGCCGGAACGAGAGGAGCCGTCGGTGCCCCAGGGCAGGCCGGTGATGGGCTGATAGCCGTTGAGGCGGCTGTTCAGATCGCTTTTGTACGTACCTTTAAAATCGATATCGATCTTCGAGCGGTAGCTTAGGCCGATACGGTTGTCTTTATCGATTTCATACAGCATGCCGGCGTTCCAGCCATAGCCCCATTCGTCACCGTGCAGGTAGGCGACGGTTGAGTTTGGCTGCATGGCGCCGCTGGCGCTTTCGCCCGCATAGCGTCTGATTTTCGCCTTGGCGTAAACGGCGTTAGCGCCAAGGCCGAGGCTGAAGTGTTCGTTGACGCGGTAGGCCGTGCTCAGGTTGAAGTTGCCCGTTTGCAGCTTGGTTGTGCCCGCCAGAGGGCCTGCGGCGTATTCGTCGTTAAAATGGGTTGATAACCCGTAGTTGCTGGTGGCGAAAGCGCCCAGCGCCCATTTTTCATTAATGGGGAGAACGAAGTGCAGGTTAGGAACCCATTCGTTAGGCGTGATATCGTTGGCGTGCATGTCGTTGCCCTGAGGCGACGTGCCGGTGATTTCTACCTCTGGCTGAACGTAGATGGCGCCGCCGGAAAAGGTTGCGCGATCGAACATTGTCATCGAGGCCGGGTTACGGTTGCCTGAAGAGGCGTTATCGGCAATGGCTCCTTCGCCGGAAAAGGCGCGGCCCAGGCCGGAAGCGGAGGATTCTTGCAGCTGAAAACCGGATGCGTACAAATTGCTCGAAAGGCTGGCGACGGCAATCGCCAGAATAGACTTCTTCAAATTCTTTTTTAGAAACATACAAAATCTCAACGAATCATAAGAATTATTACGAATTGTAATAATCGAAGCGCGCATTTTAGGGAGGATTAAAGGGCTGACAGATTAGACCAGTTGACTAAAAAGCGTGTTTTTAGCGGAGATTTTGATGTGGTAACCGCTGAAGTAGAGAACGCTTTTTATCAACAGGCCGATGGTCGCTTTATGTAACGCACCTGGTTGTTAACTAAAATCAATATAAATCAATAAAATAAATGACTTTCGTTTATTAAGCGAAGGGGAGGCGGTAGCCGTTAAGCGGGGATAAATGGTAAAATTCATGCATCGCGTGAGAGGAAGGCGTAGTATAAAGAAAATCATCGATTTTTGAGCCAGATCTCATAACAGCTTAGCCGTAAAGCGGAGATTGTTCCGCCTTACATAGAGGAGAAAAGAGATGTCAGATTCATTAAAGTGCAATGCTCAGGAAACTGCCGCCTGCTGCTGCGTTGACGTAGGGACAGTGATGGACAATACCGACCTGACGGCGTCCTATAAAAGCGAGTTTGCGTCCCGCGCTGAAGCGGAAAAGATGCTGAACATGTTGACGGAAAAAGCGCGCGCCACTGAGTCCGAGCCTTGCGATATTAAGAGCAGCATTGTTGACGTTAACGGCGGCGTTGAGCTTACCGCTGACTTTACGTTCTGCTGCCAGGCTGAAACGCTGATTTTCCAGCTCGGGCTGCGTTAGTTTTTCTAAGTAAGATTTTTACAAATGTGACTTACAGCAACGCCGGTTTTTCCGGCGTTACTTTTTTGCCAGGAGGGAAACCATGCGGGTGTTTATTATGCGTCACGGCGAGGCCAGCTTCCATGCAGACAGCGATCCTGCCCGTCGCCTGACCGAGCGAGGCGTTGAACAAACGGCGGACATGACGCGTCGACTGCGCGAGCAGTCAAACGGCATTGAATTTGTTCTGGTTAGCCCCTACGTTCGCGCCCAGCAGACGCTGGAGGTCGTGCGCCGCGAATTCCCGCTGCCTTCTGCCGTTTGTATTGAGACGTTTCCCGCGCTGATCCCCGGCGGCTCCCCCGCGCCGTGCGCTGACTACCTTACGGTGCTGGCACAGCAGGGCATCGGTTCCGTATTGATTGTTTCCCACCTGCCGCTGGTAAGCTATCTGGTTTCCGAGCTTAGTCAAGGGAGCGCTTCGCCGATGTTTCCAACCTCTGCGGTTGCCTGCGTTGAGCTGGATGCCCAAACTGCGAGAGGGCGGTTTGAGTGGATGATGGCGCCAGGGATATAGCCTGAGGCAATAAAAAAGAGATGCGTTAAGCATCTCTTTTTTCTCATTTCTTTTTGCCTATAGCCCCAGCCTGTGAGCGACAACTTCTTCAAGCAAAGCCACCAGCTCGGAGTCCATGTACTGATAGTCGTCGGGAATATCCAGCACGTGAATCGGCTTATGCTCCACCAGTCGGCGATAGTCCGCGACAATGCGGCTTTTGTGCTTTTGCTCCATCACGCAGATGACGTCGGCCCATTGCAACATTTCCGGCGTTAAGGGCTTTCTGGCGTTGCGGCTGGTGCCGGCGGAACGCACGGAAAGCCCCGGATGTTTACGCCAAACCTGCTCGGCCGTTGGGCTGCGCCATTGGTTACGGCTACAGATAAATAAAACATTCATACACTTCATCCTTCAAGCTGCCTCTTCGTTGGCTGCGTTCGCTCACCCTAGTCACGTACTTTTGTACGCTCCTAGGGATTCCCTCACTTGCCGCCTCGACGCACCTTGAATGATTTTGTGTATTACTTATATTCTTCCATCGCGCGGCGGGCGAGCTGTCCGCTTCGCACTCTCGGATAGTCCATCCCCAGTTGAGCCGCTCTGGCAAGCTTCTTTGAGCGGATATACATCAGCTTCCAGCGCTTTTCTTTAGGAAAGTCGCTGCGGGGTGGGTGACTGTCGCGTGAGCGATTGCGACTTTTCTGTGCGAGCCGCCAGGCCCGCGTGCGGTTATTGTCCATAATGTTCTCTCTGAATGAATTTACCGGGTTCAGCAGCCGCGGTAATACAGAGAGGCCTAAGCCGCGCGTATCATAGCGCGATTTAGAGAAAAGTACAGCCTAAGGCCTGTCGGCAAAATAGAATCCCTTAGGCGTGATGAGCGCCATGACGGCGCCCGACAGCATTCCCGGCGCAACGTAAAGCGCAAAGCGATGGAACAGGGAGCCTGGCCGATCCGTACCGATAAGCACGTCCTGAACGCCGAACACGACGGTGAAAAAGAGGAGCGCCAGCATCGCGCCCAATAGTGCGCAAAACGCCGTTCGGCGAAGCCTTGAACCGTAATGCCTAGCGGGAAGGCAGGCTGCGCCGATGCCCGTAAACAGCGCGGGAAGTACACCGAACGCATAGCTGATAAAAAACAGAATGGGGAAGAATGAAACCGTTGTGGCTTTGTCTTCGCTGCCGGGCAGCATTACGCCAAAAGCAATGTATAGGAAGCCAATGATTGGCCCTATCAGCGAAAACCAGAAGGCGTGGCACAGGGCGCGGTAGGCGAGCGTCATCGAGCTTCTCCTGTATCAGCTACGCTGTAGCCGTTTCTGGATTGCGTTTGAAAAGGTAAATGCATCAACGTCAGCAATGCGCCAGCAGAGGCAAAGGCGCCAGAGAACGCATAGAGAAAGAAGGTTAGAGGCCTATCTCCAGCTAACGTTGTCATGCCGAAAAAGAGCGGCAGAGGCAGTGATATGAGCGCACCAAACGCGATGATGACGTAATGGCGATAGGCGCGACGGCTGATGAAGCTGGCGAAAATTCCGGTTAACAGGGCAGCAGGGCCACCGAATATATAGGTGAACAGGATCGTAAGAAGCGGTTCTTCAATAAGTATTCCAATTGCGTTAAATGGCGTTTTGCCTATCGTTTCTAATATGATGATGCAGGCGACAAGCCCGAACAGCGGGCCAATGGCAGTGAACCAGAATGCATTAAGCAGTACGTGACGCGGCGTTGGCATGGTTTTTCTATTTATCCTGTGAATACCGTTGCGTTTATTTTTATAGGCTACCGCGGCTCTGTGAGCCGAAGATGAAGCTGGTGATAAATTATGTCTGTCGCTGAAGTCGGCCCTTTTTCCCACCGGGGAAAAAGGGCGCAATCAGGGCCGCCAATAAGGTCAGAAGCATGCCGATTCCACCAAGCGTCGCGCTGATGGTGAGGTCTTCGATGAATTGGCTGTATCCCGAAATACCACACTCTTCCGGATGATAGCTTGAGCTGGTAAATACAAATGTCGAACATACTAATACATAGATAAATACGATTAATCCACCCAATATGGATGTCGTGGCTAGACGGCGAAAAGGGGTATTAGCGTATTTTACTGATAAACAGGCCGAGCATATTCCTGTGATTATCGTCGGAACGCTGAGAATATAATAGAGCTTCGCAAGCTCATCGATATCAACCAGCGTTGATATTACGGCCAGTAAAGTGATGATAACGAAAATAAATAGCGTAAACCCAAAAACATGGCTCAGAGGACAGTAGCGGAAAGTCATCGTTTTTCCCTTTCTGAATAACCGGGCAGGCGAGTAATAACAAGCGAGAGCAGCGCGGCGGGGAATGCTCCCAGCTTGGCGCACATCATGATCCCTGTGAGAGGGGACCGAGAAAATCCACTTAAAACGTCCGATATGCCGAATAGCACGATAAGAAGGATAAATGCCGAACAGGCGCCAAACGTTGCTGAAAAAGCGATACGGCATACAGCAGGTTGATAACATCGTTTGGGAAGAAATGAGGTGCCAACTCCCGTAACCAAGGCGGGGATCGCGCCAAGGCAATAAATGATGGTGAACATGTCCCTTGGTGGGAGGCGACCGGCTAAAAGTAAAAGGGGAAGCGCAGTTATCAGGGGGCCTAAAAGCATAAACCAGAAGGCGTGATGCAGCATACTGCGTAGCGTTGGCATAATATTCCGTTTGTCCTGTAAGAGCGTTCCATTTTTTACACGTTAATGCGGCTTTGTGAACAGATAATGAAGTGGGCGATATATTATGTTTGTCGTTGAGGCCGGTTCTTTTTCCCTACGGGGAAATAGGGCGCAATCAGAGCTATCAATAGGGTAGAAAATAGACCGATTGCGCCAGCGGCTACGCAAAGGCCGCAGATTAATTGGCTGACATGGGAAATATCATACTCTTTTGTGTAATGGTCTGAACTTGTAAATGAAAGCATTACACGCAGTAAAAAATAAAAAAATGCGACTAATCCACCCCATGCGGAAGTAGACGCCAGGCGGCGTAAGGGAAAGCTCGAATATTTTACCGATAAACAGGCTGAGCCTATTCCCACTATTAACGCTGGCATACTGAAAGCGTAATAACTTTTTGCCAGCGACTGGAGAAATGGTTCCGTGTTCCACGGGGTAAACGGCATGAAAAGCAAAAGAGTGACGGCGGGGTTTAATAGCGTAAACCAGAAAGTATGATATAGGGAGTAACGCATATTTCCATTCTATCGTTGAAGTCGTTCCGTTTTTTTACAGGCTACCGCGGCTCTGTGAGCCGAAGATGAAGTAAGCGATAAGGTAACGCTGCTTTTACCTTATCGCCGGAAAGAAATACGATCAGCGCGCAACCCGGAACAGAACCTGACGCACAATAATCCGGGTGATGAGTGAAGAGAACAGAATTGTCAGAAAGCAGTGCAGGAGAAAGTTTTCCGGCACGTAGGTTGGGTTGAGAATGATAAGCTGAAGCAGCAAAACGGTGCAGCTTACGGCAATCATCATCAGGTTGCTTAAAATCCGTGAGCGAAACACCGCCGCAATAGTTCCTGCAGCAAAAGAAGCCGGTACGCCGAATGCATAAGTCATCAGGAAAAACTCAAACTGGCCCTGAGACAAAAATCTTGTAATAAACGCGAAGGGATCGTTGGTATTGGACGCGCTAAGAGCGGTAATAAAAATAAGGGAAACGAGCGGCATAATAAGCATAAACAACGGCACATAGCATAAAACCCGGTGCGCGGTTTTCATAAGCCTTATCCTCCTTGGTAGATGACGTTACTGCATTACTCTTCCCTTTCAATCAACACCAAAATGGCCGCATCGCCGCCGAACTCTTTCGGTGCTTGATGAAACGCCCGTACGTCGGGATGCTGCGCCAGCCACAGTGGAGTCTGTTTTTTCAATACGTGCTTGCCGTGGCCGTGCATCACGCAGGCGCAGTGGACGTGTTCCCGCCGACAGGCGGCAAGCAGCGCCCCCAGCTCCTGCTTGGCCTGCGCCTGCGTCAGGCCGTGCAGGTCGAGAAACAGTTCAGGCGTATAGTCTCCTCGCCTCAGCTTTTTCAGCTCGTAGTGGTCGACGTCGGAACGCACGTAGCGCATCGCGCCGTCTTCATTCAGCAGCGGCTGAAATTCGTCGGAAAAGTAAAACGATGCGTCGACCTGTTCCTGCATCAGGCGTTCTGGTGAAACGGCCTTTGCCTTACGCATGGGTCTATGCACCTTGGTCGTTTGTCGCAAAGGCTTCGCGCCCTGAACGGCGTCTTTAAACTGGGCGCTCTCTTCATCGGTGAGCGTAAATTTCTTTTTTGTCACAAAATAGCGCTAGCGTAAATTAAACGGAAATATCGGCGCAGGGCGCCCGAAATATAAGGGAAATTTTTCTATAAGAATAAAGGATGGAAGCTGATTTGTCGCGCGTTTCGTGGCAAACTGTTCGGCTATTTCCAGCCAGATTTCCCGTCGGAGGGGTAATTGGACAAGATTGTTATAGATGAAGCGGTTAGCGAGCTGCGTACCGTTCAGGACATGCTGCGCTGGTCGGTCAGCCGCTTTAGCGAGGCCAGCGTGTATTACGGCCACGGTGCTAACAACCCTTGGGATGAAGCCGTACAGCTCGTGCTGCCTACGCTCTTTTTGCCGCCGAATTCTCCGCCTGAAGTCTACCTGTCTCGCCTCACGAAAAGCGAGCGCCAGCTGATTGTAGAGAGGGTAGTGCGTCGCGTCGAAGATCGCCAGCCGGTGGCCTACCTGACCAACAGCGCCTGGTTTGCCGGGCACGAGTTTTACGTTGACGAACGCGTTCTTATTCCCCGTTCTCCCATCGGCGAGCTTATCGAGCAGCGCTTTACGTCGCTGCTGCCCCACGAACCTCGCGCCATTCTGGACATGTGTACCGGCAGCGGCTGTATCGCCATTGCCTGCGCTTACGCTTTCCCTGAAGCAGAGGTGGACGCGGTGGACATCTCCGCCGACGCGCTGGAAGTCACCGAATATAATATTCAGTCTCACCGCATGGAGCATCAGGTCACGCCGATGCGTTCGGACCTGTTTCGCGACATGCCGTCGATGATCTACGATCTTATCGTGACTAACCCGCCCTATGTGGACGCCGAAGATATGGCCGACATGCCGTCGGAGTATCATCATGAGCCCGAACTCGGGCTTGCGGCCGGGCACGATGGGCTCGATCTGGTTAAGCGCATTCTGGCCTGCGCGCCGGACTTCTTAAGCGACGACGGCGTGCTGATTTGCGAAGTGGGCAACAGCATGGTGCATCTGGATGAGGCCTATCCGGATATTCCGTTCACCTGGCTGGAGTTTGAGTTCGGCGGCGACGGGGTATTTATGTTGACCAGAGAGCAGCTGCTGGCGTGCCGCGAGCACTTCAGCGCCTACCGTGATTAATTACCGTAAATAAGAAAGACAACGCCTGAGGAACTACCATGGCCGGAAACAGTATTGGACAACTCTTTCGCGTGACGACGTTCGGCGAGTCTCACGGCGCGGCCCTTGGCTGTATCGTCGACGGCGTGCCGCCGGGGCTGGCGTTAACCGAGGCCGACCTGCAGCACGATCTGGATCGCCGCAGGCCGGGGACGTCTCGCTATACGACCCAGCGCCGAGAGCCCGACAGCGTACGCATTCTTTCCGGCGTGTTTGAGGGCGTTACCACCGGCACCAGCATCGGGCTGCTGATTGAAAATACCGATCAGCGTTCTCAGGACTACGGCGCCATTAAGGACCTGTTCCGCCCTGGGCATGCGGACTACACTTACCAGCAAAAGTACGGCGTTCGCGACTATCGCGGCGGCGGTCGCTCTTCAGCGCGGGAGACCGCCATGCGCGTAGCGGCGGGGGCGATTGCCAAGAAATACCTGCAGGAAACTCTGGGCGTTCGCATTCGCGGCTATCTGTCGCAGATGGGGCACGTTCAGTGCGAGCTGAAAGACTGGGAGCAGGTAGAGCAAAACCCGTTTTTTTGCCCGGACGTCGGTAAAATTGAGGCGCTGGACGAGCTGATGCGCGAGCTGAAAAAAGCGGGGGACTCCATCGGCGCCAGCGTAACGGTCATCGCCGACGGCATACCCGTCGGGCTGGGCGAACCGGTTTTTGACCGTCTGGATGCCGATCTAGCCCATGCGCTGATGAGCATCAACGCGGTGAAGGGCGTTGAAATCGGCGACGGTTTCGGCGTTATCGGCCAGCGAGGCAGCGAGCACCGCGACGAGATGACCCCGCAGGGCTTTTTGAGCAACCATGCCGGCGGTATTCTGGGCGGCATCAGCAGCGGCCAGCAAATCGCCGCTCGCATCGCCCTTAAGCCGACGTCGAGCATCATGGTTCCCGGTCGCACCATCAATATGCAGGGCGAAGCCGTAGAAATGGTGACTCGCGGGCGCCATGACCCCTGCGTCGGCATTCGCGCGGTGCCGATTGCCGAAGCCATGGCGGCCATCGTGTTGATGGATCACTTTTTGCGCCACCGCGCCCAGTGTGCGGACGTGACGACGGATATTCCTCGCTGGTAGTTAAGGACAGCAGAAAGACAAGTCATAAGGACAGATATAATGAAATATGGGTTTTGGGCCGCCGTAATACTGGCGGCAAGCGCTTTTTCTGCAACGGCCGCCACGCCGTGGCAAAAGGTGAAAGAGCCGGTTCCCGGCGCCCCTCAGGCGATCGGCGGCTTTTCTAACGGCTGTATTATTGGCGCGCAGCCTCTGCCGCTTAAGGGCGACGGCTATCAGGTTATGCGTACCGACAAGCGTCGCTACTTTGGTCACCCTGACCTGTTGAACTTTATCGATCGCCTGACGCAGAAGTCTCTGGCGCAGGGGCTGGGCGTGGTGCTGATTGGCGATATGGGCATGCCCGCCGGCGGCCGTTTTGCTACTGGCCATGCCAGCCATCAGAGCGGGTTGGACGTTGATATTTGGCTTCAGCTTCCGACGGAGCGCTGGAGCAATGCGCAGTTGAAAAGCCCCAGAGCGATAGATCTGGTTTCCGGCGACGGCAAGAGCGTAATTGAAAGCCTGTGGTCGCCGCAGGTGGGCGAGCTTATCAAGCTTGCCGCCAGCGACAGAGAGGTTACGCGCCTCTTCGTACATCCGGCCATCAAGCAGAAGCTGTGCCAGACGGCCGGCACCGATCGCACCTGGCTTAGAAAGGTGCGTCCGTGGTTTGGCCATCGCGCCCATATGCACGTTCGCCTGCGCTGCCCGGCCGATAGCCGGGAGTGCGAAGAGCAGGCGCCGGTACCCGCAGGGGACGGCTGTGGCGCAGAGTTGACCAGCTGGCTGGAGGCGCCGGCCAAGCTGCCTAACGCGAAGCCGAAGCCGCCGGTTATCCCCGAGCCGCCCGCTTCCTGTAAGGCGTTAATTGTGAACAGCTTTAAGGCAAAATAGGTTATGGAGTGGTTTCCGCTCGGCGCAGAGGTTTACGTTATCCTGTTTTTCGTTGCGATGATTGCAGGGTTTGTCGACTCTATTGCGGGCGGCGGAGGGCTTATTGGCCTGCCGGCGCTGCTGTCGGTGGGGCTTCCTCCCGCGCAGGCGCTGGCAACCAATAAGCTGCAGTCTATCGGCGGATCGTTTTCCGCCAGTCTCTATTTCATTCGCCAAAGGGCGGTGGACCTAAAGGGGCAGCGTTGGACTATCCTGTTAACCTTTATTGGCGCCATGATTGGCGCCATTTTGATTCAGCATATCCAGGCTGATATTTTGCGGGCCGTGTTGCCGATACTGGTGATCGCTATCGGCCTCTATTTTCTGTTTTGCCCTAAAGTGGGTGAGTTTGAACGCAGGCAGCGCCTGACCACATGGCCGTTTGCCTTTATCGCCGGCTTTTGCGTCGGCTTCTATGACGGCTTTTTCGGCCCCGGTTCGGGGTCGTTTTTCGCACTGGCCTATGTCACTCTGTTGGGTTTTACTCTGACGCGAGCGACGGCGCACGCCAAGGTGCTGAACTTCACTTCCAACCTGGCTTCGCTGCTGTTTTTTATTCTTGGCGGCAAGGTTATCTGGAGCATAGGGCTGGTCATGCTGTGCGGCCAGGTCATCGGGGCCCGCACCGGCGCCAAGATGGTGTTGAGCAAGGGGCAGAAGCTGATTCGACCCATGCTTATCGCCGTGTCGTTCGTGATGAGCGTTAAGCTTATTTACGACAGCCACGGCGCTGAAATTCAGCGTTGGCTGAGTCAATTTTTTAGTTAACCCGCATTGAAATAATAACAAAATGGACGTAAATCACCGTGACGTTGAAGCATAATCCTCAGGATCTCGTCGAGCTGTTCGACAGGACGTTTAAAGCACAGTACCAAACCGAGTTGGTAAACGACGGCGACGAGCCGATTTATCTGCCGGCGGACGAGAATTCTCCCTATCACCGCATCATATTCGCCCACGGCTTTTACGCCAGCGCGTTTCATGAAATCTCCCACTGGTGTATCGCGGGGGAAGAGCGGCGCAAGCTGGTGGACTACGGCTATTGGTACTGCCCGGACGGCCGCAGCGCCGAAAAGCAGGCCGAGTTTGAAGTCGTTGAAATTAAGCCGCAGGCGCTGGACTGGCTGTTTTGCGTCGCGTCAGGCTACCCGTTTAACGTCAGCAGCGACAATCTAGACGGCAACTTCGATCCTGACCGCGTCGCCTTCGCGCGCAAGGTTCAGGCTCAGGTGGTAGATTATTTGGCTAATGGCAATATTCCCGAACGCGCGGCCCGCTTTATTGACGCGCTGCGGGCGTTTTATAACACGAAGCCGCTGACGGCGGACGACTTCCCCTATCCGGAATACCCGGCGGGGTGGCAATAATAGCCTGTTGACTTGAGGTACTGCATGATTTCACAGTTCGAGCAGCGCATTCTGGCGCTGATTGATGAAAACGTTGAGCACGCCAGCGACGATGAACTGTTTGCCGGCGGCTATTTGCGCGGCCACGTCACTCTGGCCGCTGCGCAGGCGGAAGCGCAGGGTGAGGATTCGCTTGAAGCATATTCTGAACTGATTGAGCAGAGCCTGGACGGCGCCATTGCGGCAGGAGAACTGTCTCCACCGGACAGGGCGCTGGTGTTTGAAACGTGGAACGCCTTGAAGGCGCGCGTTGCCTGACGTTCTTCAATTAACGGCCCTCGCGGGCCGTTGTCGTTTATTCCACGCGGCTACCCTGATATTGCCGTCCCTTTTAGCAGCTTACGCACCCACAGTCGGTTAGGATTTAGCGCCGAGGCGAGATCCGCCGACAGCGGCAGCGGTTCGCCGAAAATCTGGCTGGCCAGCGTCTCGGCCATCAGCGGTGCGGAGCAAAGCCCGCGCGAGCCAAGCCCTCCCAACATGTAGAGCCCTCGCCATACGGGAGCCGCATCAACGTCTTCTTTACGCCTGATTTTTTCATGCAGATTTTGGTAATCGTTCAGGAGGCGCTCCGTATCGGGCACGGCGCCGACCATCGGCAGGTGATCGCGCACTGCGCTTCGTACGCCGCAGCGGGCAAGCCCGGCGCTCACGTCAACGCGCGTGGGCCATTCGACATTCGGCAGGCAGCGGATCAGGCGCTGGCGGTTTTCCTGCTGCTCCTCTTCGCGGTAGTCCGTGTTTTGCTCATCGCGCCCATAGCTGGCGCCGATGCAGTGAAATTGTCCCTCTGCGTCGACCGGCGTCATGTAGCCGTCATAGCAGATAACCTGCTGAAGGCGGCGAAGTTCGCTTGAGGTGGGGATCTGGCTGACCTGGCCGCGAACCGGAGTGAGCGCAAGCGAGGAGGTTTGGTTAAAATCGGGCAGGCGGTGGCCGTTGGCCAGGATGACCGTTTTGTGGCGCACGACGTCGCCGTTTTCAAACCTGAGCTTCCAGCCGTCGCCGGACTGGGTTAATGACGTTAGGCGGCGTTGATAATGGGCGCTCATTCCTCTTTTTTGCGCCTCTTCGATTGCCCGTTGAGTCAGCCTGCGGGGCGACAGCCACCCGCCCTGCGGATAGTGAATGCCGCCGCAGCCCGTTGGCAGCCCGCACAGGGCTTCCGCCTCTTCCTGGGTCACCGCGCGGGCAAGCTCAGAAAGCGGAGCCGAAGCCAGCATGTTAGCGACCTTTTGCCTGCTTTTTTCGTCATAGCCGAGCTGGGTTACGCCGCACCACTGGTGTTCGAAGTCAATGCCCTGAAGTAAAAGCGCATCGTAGCGCCGCCGGGCGAAGATAAAAGCGTGAGTAAAAACGTCGCTTAACGCGCTGGCCTGTTTAGCCAGCAGCGGATATAGCGCCCCCTGAGCGTTGCCGGAAGCGTTCTGAGCGGGCTCGTCATCCGCGCAGTAGAGCGTGACTAGCGCTCCACGACGCAGCAGCGCCAGGGCGGCCATAGCGGAAGCGATGCCGCCTCCGATAATGGCGACGTCGTCAGAGCCTTCAGCCTTGGGTGTCCGGTACCAGGGGCGCTCGTCGCGCAGAGGAACCGGCAATTCGCTGCGGCGAACGCCGACCAGCATTTCCCGCTTTTGGCCAAATCCTTTGATGCGGGAAACGTCAAATCCCGCCTGCTGTAACCCGCGGCGTACGAAGCCGGCTGCGGTAAAGGTAGCGAAAGTGCCCGACGGCGCGGCCATGCGCGCCATGCTGTCAAACAGCAGCGGCGTCCACATTTGTGGATTTTTTGAGGGCGCAAAGCCGTCGAGAAACCAGGCGTCGACCTGTTCCTGTACGCCGTCGCCCAGCGTCGGCAAAACTTCGTTAACGTCGCCGAACCAAAGGTCGAGCGTCACTCGTTCGTCGTCTAACAGCAGGCGATGGCAGCCGGGCAGAGCAGGGGGCCAGGCGCGCTGTAGCTCTTTACAAAGTTCGAAGTACTGCGGCCAGGCGCGGTGTACCTCTTCTAAATCCCTCAGGCTTAAGGGGAACTTTTCAAAGCTGATAAAGTGCAATGCGGCGAGCGGTGCGTCCGGATTCGTATCGCGAAACTGTCGAAAGGCCTGCCACAGCGTAAGAAAGTTTAGCCCGGTGCCAAAGCCGGTTTCTGCGACAGTAAAGCGCCGTGCGCTATGTTTGGCAAAACGTTCAGGCAGGCCGTTGCCGGTTAAGAAAACGTAGTGGGTTTCCTCGGGGCCATCCTGATTGGAAAAGTAGACGTCGTCAAACGCTCGGGATACAGGTGTACCCTGTTCATTCCATTCAAGAGATGCGTGTTTTATAGGGGGAGCGTTCACGTTAAAAGACCGTTTTTCAAGTACTGACGAGCGTTTAATGATGACTGACTTACACAGAAATTAACACAATTAATCGGATCATTTTGCTGATCGGACTTGTTCAGCTTACATCTGTAAGCTAATCTGTTAGCCAAACTCCGTTATATGATAAAAAGTAGAAAGAGGTCATTGATGAAACGTGCAGTTATCACCGGTTTAGGTGTTATATCTAGTATCGGTAATAATAAAGAGGAAGTTCTGGCATCTCTGGAGCTAGGGCGTTCCGGTATTACCCATGCTCAGGAACTGCAAGACGCAGGCATGCGTAGCCACGTCTGGGGTAATGTTAAACTGGATGCGGCAGGCTTAATTGACCGGAAGATCGTTCGCTTCATGAGCGATGCTTCCATTTATGCCTACCTTTCTATGCAGGAAGCAATTAAAGATTCCGGCCTGGCGGACGATCAGGTGTCTAACGAGCGTACTGGCCTGGTGGTCGGCTCCGGCGGCGGTTCTCCGCGCAGCCAGGTCGCCGGCGCTGACGGCATGCGTTCGCGCGGCATCCGCGGCGTGGGGCCTTATATGGTGACCAAGGCGATGGCCTCAGGGGTTTCCGCCTGTCTCGCGACGCCTTTCAAGATCCGCGGCGTTAACTACTCCATCAGCTCAGCCTGTGCAACGTCAGCTCACTGTATCGGCCACGCCGTTGAGCTGATTCAGCTCGGCAAGCAGGACGTTGTTTTTGCCGGCGGCGGCGAAGAGATGTGCTGGGAGCTGGCCTGTGAGTTTGACGCCATGGGCGCGCTGTCCACCAAATATAACGAGACGCCGGAAAAAGCGTCCCGTACCTATGACGAAGACCGCGACGGCTTCGTTATTTCCGGCGGCGGCGGCATGGTTGTCGTTGAAGAACTGGAGCACGCGCTGGCGCGCGGCGCTCATATCTATGCTGAAATCGTCGGCTACGGCGCAACGTCTGACGGCGCCGACATGGTTGCTCCGTCCGGCGAGGGCGCTGTTCGCTGCATGAAGATGGCGATGCAGGGCGTTGATACGCCTATCGACTACCTGAACGTTCACGGCACCTCAACGCCGGTTGGCGACGTGAAGGAGCTGGGCGCTATTCGCGAAGTGTTTGGCGACAAGACCCCGGCGATTTCTTCCACCAAAGCGATGACCGGCCACGCGCTGGGCGCAGCGGGCGTTCATGAAGCAATCTACTCTCTTCTGATGTTGGAACACGGCTTTATCGCGCCGAGCATCAACATTGAAAAGTTGGATCCCGAAGCTCAGGGGATGAACATCATAACCAAGATGATTCGCCAAGAGTTGACCACCGTGATGTCCAACAGCTTCGGCTTCGGCGGCACTAACGCGACGCTGGTTATGCGTAAGTATCGCTAATCATATGTAAAAGCGTTTAGAACGTTATACGGGCCCCGACCTCTTTGGTTGGGGCTTTTTATTTGGTGAGAGCGAGCCTTCCGACTGCCGTCTCGGTTCTAGCTGAATAACTTCGATAAAATTTCCCGTTTAGAACATGAGTTTTTATCAAAAGGTTGCTTTATTTTTTTCAATATTAAATGGCGACAGAGAATAGCGCGGAAATATCGCTTTCTCTAGCCTGATTTATAGGATGTTAGGCTCATTTTTTATTTTTATAAAAGAGAGGATGTTTGAAGTAGGCCCTATTTTATCGCTACCGCTATGTTAGCATTGACGGGTATTAGTATCATTTTGTTATTTCCTTTTCTATTTATTTTATAAAGGGCCTTCATGATGCGTAAATTAACCTTAGTCGTTGGTGCTATATCGTTAGCATGCAGTTTGAACGTTTTTGCTTTAAGCCAGCCGGATACGGCGCTATATCCGGGAGTAGATATAGCGCAGATATCTTATCAGGCGCCGGTCCATTGGGTTTCCGTCGAGCAAATTAAAATGAGCCTGGAAGGCAAGCCTGCTATGGCGGTTGGCTTTGATATCGACGACACGGTTTTGTTTTCTTCGCCGGGTTTCTTTCGAGGCCAGCAGCAGTTTTCTCCTCATTCATCGGAATTTCTAAATAATATGGAGTTTTGGGAAAAGATGAACGGCGAATGGGATAAGTTCAGTATTCCAAAAGAATCGGGTCGAGCTTTAATCTCCATGCATTTAGAACGAGGTGACGCTATTTATTTTATTACCGCGCGCCCGCAAACCAAGAATGAAATCGTAACGCAAGTTCTGCAAGAAGACTTTAATATACCCGCAGATAAAATGAATAAGGTTATCTTCGTCGGCGAAAAAGAAGGGGTGAATTTAAAAGTTCCCGCCATGAAGGAGAAAAAAATTAAGGTCTACTATGGCGACTCCAATGGCGATATTACAGGTGCAAGAGAAGCCGGCGCCAGAGGGATCCGAGTGCTGCGTCCTGATAATGGAACGAACAGTCCTTTGCCAAAAGCGGGAATATTTGGTGAAGAGGTGCTTGTAAACTCCAACCGCTAGGCTGCATCAACTTTCCGATACCGGCGACGTTCGCCGGTATTTTTCTCTTCTGGGGTAAAACCCGTTCCTTTAATCGGGTATCATACGGCCTGTTTCTTATTTATTAGGCCCGCCGAGCACGGATAGCGCAGCGGCGGCTGAGTGTATCTATGTCCCTGAAGATGAAAAAATCGCCGGTGTTAGTACCGGTGCTGCTATTGCTTATCGCTATGCTCTCTATTCAAAGCGGAGCATCTCTTGCTAAAACGCTTTTCCCCATTATCGGCGCGCAGGGAATGACGGCGCTGCGCCTGTGCCTGGGAACGATAATCCTGATGGTGTTTTTACGGCCGTGGCGTAAAAGCGCGACCCGCACGCCCGCTCCCGGTGCGCGCGGCTGGCTGGTGGCCTATGGGCTTTCTCTGGGGGGAATGAACCTGCTGTTTTATATGGCGCTGCAGACCGTACCTCTGGGAATTGCCGTTGCGCTGGAGTTTATCGGCCCGCTGAGCGTAGCAATGTTTTCATCTCGCCGAGTCGTTGACTTCCTCTGGATTGCGCTGGTGATTGCGGGCTTGGCGCTGCTGCTGCCCCTGCGGGATTCCGTCGACGGCGTAGATCCGGTCGGCGCTGGCTATGCGTTGGGCGCCGGCGTCTTCTGGGCGCTGTACATTATTTTCGGCCAGAGGGCCGGAGAGAACTACGGTACGCGCTCTGTCGCCTTTGGCGCAATGGTTGCTACGGTCATCGCGCTTCCTATCGGTGTCATGCACGCCGGCAGCGATCTGTTCTCTTTGTCGATTCTTCCCGCCGCGATTGGCGTGGCCATTCTGTCTACGGCGCTGCCTTATTCTCTGGAGATGGTTGCGCTCACCCGCCTGCCGGCCCAAACGTTTGGTACGTTGACCAGTCTGGAGCCCGCCATGGGGGCGCTGTCGGGGCTGATATTCCTCAATGAAACCCTGTCTCTCCTTCAGTGGTCCGGGCTTTTGGCTATTATCGTTGCTTCGATGGGGGCGTCGTTGACCATTCGGCCAAAGGGGAAGGTAAAGCCGGTGAAGAAGAAAGAACCGCTTGAGTCTTAAATATGAAACGCCGCAGCTGCGGCGTTTTTCTTTTTAATTTCTTTGATATTAACTACATAGATTCCAGCTGCCGCTGAAACTCGCTCAGGTCGCCGATGTGTTGCCGTACCCATTCCGGGCTGTAGTAAGTGTCCAGATAGCGCTCGCCGCTGTCGCAAAGCAGGGTGACGATAGAGCCCTGTTCACCGCGCTCTTTCATTCGCTTTGCCATCTGTAGCGCGCCCCAGACGTTGGTGCCGGTGGAGGCGCCGGTTTTACGGCCAAGGATTTTTTCAAGCCAGAGAACGGTCGCGATGCTGGCGGCGTCCGGCACGTGGAGCATTTCATCAATGACCTCTGGAATAAACGACGGCTCTACGCGCGGGCGACCAATGCCTTCAATCCGGCTACAGGCTTCTCCCGGCGCACGATCGCCGGTTTGGTAGTAACGATAAAACACGGAGTTTTCCGGATCGACCACCACCAGTTTAGTGTCGTGCCCCTGATAGCGGATGTATCGACCGAGGGTGGCCGAGGTGCCGCCGGTTCCTGCGCTCATCACTATATAGTCCGGGGTTGCATGAGGCTCTTTTTGCATTTGACGGAAAATGCTGTCGGCAATGTTATTGTTGCCGCGCCAGTCGGTTGCACGCTCGGCATAGGTGAACTGATCCATATAATGGCCGTTGAGGGACCGGGCCAGCTCTTCTGACGCAGGATAGATTTCCGACGGGTGCTTCACAAAGTGGCAGCGGCCGCCGTAAAACTCGATGAGTTCGATTTTCTTTCTGGCGGTGCTGGCGGGCATGACGGCTATAAAAGGTAAACCGAGCAGGCGGGCAAAGTAGGCTTCAGACACGGCGGTGCTGCCCGACGACGCTTCAATAATCGTCGTGCCTTGCTTAATCCATCCGTTGGACAAACCGTATAAAAACAAAGAACGCGCCAGGCGGTGCTTCAGGCTGCCCGTCGGATGAGTGCTTTCATCCTTAAGATAGATATTGATGCCGGGAAACTGCGGCAGGCAGAGGCGAATAAGGTGCGTATCCGCCGAGCGCTGGAAGTCCGCTTCGATTTCACTGATGGCCTGTTTGACCCATGAGCGCGTCATACTTTTCCCCTATACTATATTAAGTTTCAGGCGGTGAGAGAGCCTGTAGATAGCGTAGCCAGATCGGGGGAAAATGTTATTGCTATTTATCCTTCGATGTCGCTAAATGAGAGAAATTTTTTCTCTTTGGTGCCGAAATGCTAGATAAAATTGATAGAAAGCTGCTGGAGATGCTGCAACGAGACTGCACGCTGTCTCTTCAGGCGTTGGCCGATAAGGTGAATCTGACCTCAACGCCCTGCTGGAAGCGGTTAAAGCGCCTGGAAGACGAAGGTTTTATCCGTCATCGAGTCGCCCTGTTGGATGCCGAGAAGCTGGGCGTTGGGCTGACGGCGTTTGTTTTGATAAAGACCCAGCACCACAGCAGCGAGTGGTACCAAACCTTCGTTGATCGGGTCAGCGATATGCCGGAAGTCATGGCGTTTTACCGCATGGCCGGCGAGTACGACTACCTGATGCGCGTGCAGATAGCCGACATGAAGAGCTACGATCGCTTCTATAAGCGTCTGGTTAACAGCGTTAGCGGGCTAAGCGACGTGACGTCAAGCTTCGCTATGGAAGAGATTAAGTTTACTACCTGCCTGCCGATGGATGAGTCTAAATGAGAAATTGTTTCATTTAGATGTGATAAAAGTGGTATCCTTGCCGGCTTTACTAGTCTGAAAATTCTATCCAATGGCCTAGGCCATCAGTATCGTCCAGCAAATAAATACAGCGAATACAACAAATACCGTGAAACTGTTTTCCCAATTGCGTTGGTTCTTCGTTCAGGAATGGAAACGCTATGTTGGCGCCGTAGCGCTGCTGACGCTGATAGCCATGCTTCAATTGCTGCCGCCAAGGCTGGTAGGCATCGTCGTTGACGGCATAACGCATCGGGAAATGGGCGTTGGTACGCTGCTGATGTGGGTTGGCGCGATTATTTTCACGGCGATAGTCATTTATCTGCTGCGCTACGTGTGGCGTATCTTGCTATTCGGCGCTTCTTATCTGCTGGCCGTCAGGCTTAGGCGGCAGCTTTACCAGCAGCTTAGCCGCCAGTATCCCGATTTTTACCTTCGCCATCGCACCGGAGACCTGATCGCCCGCGCGACGAACGACGTCGACAGAGTGGTGTTTGCGGCCGGAGAGGGCGTACTGACGCTGGTTGATTCGCTGGTGATGGGATGCGCAGTGCTGGTGGTGATGAGCAGCCAGATCAGCTGGCAGCTGACGCTGTTCTCCCTGCTGCCGATGCCGATTATGGCGATATTTATCAAGCGCTACGGTGAGGAGCTACACCAGCGCTTTCGCGCGGCTCAGGCGGCGTTTTCTTCCCTTAACGATAAGACGCAGGAAAGCCTGACCAGCATTCGCATGATTAAGGCCTTCGGGCTGGAAGAGTATCAGTCCAGCGCGTTTGCCGACGTGGCGGCCGACGCCGGGCAAAAGAATATGCGGGTTGCGCGAATTGACGCCCGTTTCGACCCTACTATTTATCTGGCTGTGGCCTGCGCCAACATGCTGGCGGTCGGCGGCGGCAGCTGGATGGTCATTCATAACCATATGACGCTCGGTCAGCTAACCAGCTTTATGATGTATCTGGGGCTGATGATTTGGCCGATGCTGGCGCTGGCGTGGATGTTTAACATCGTTGAACGCGGCAGTGCCGCTTATGGCCGGGTCGCCGCACTGCTGCAGGAGCCTCCGGGCGTGAGCGACGGAGAGCGGTCTCTGCCAAACGGCCGGGGAACGCTGGCGTTGGACGTACGCCGCTTTTCTTATTCCGGCTCGGAGCGCATCGCGCTGGAAGACGTCAGGGTGCGGTTGGAGCCTGGAAAAACGCTCGGCCTATGCGGCCCGATCGGCTCCGGAAAAAGTACGCTGTTGGCCCTCATCCAGCGGCAGTTTGACGTTACCGACGGCGAAATTGTTTTTCACGATATACCTCTGAATCAGGTCAAGCTTGCACAGTGGCAGGCCAGGCTGTCCATTGTCAGCCAGACGCCGTTTCTGTTTTCTGCAAGCGTCGCGGAAAACATTGCGCTCGGCAGGCCGGATGCGACTCAGGAAGAGATTGAGCACGCCGCTGCGTTAGCCTGCGTGCATGAAGACATACTCAATTTCCCTCAAGGCTATGAAACCGAGGTTGGAGAACGGGGCGTGATGCTGTCCGGCGGGCAGAAGCAGCGTATTGCCATCGCCCGCGCCCTGTTAATCGACAGCGAAATACTGATCCTGGACGACGCGCTGTCCGCCGTGGACGGGCGTACGGAATATCAGATTCTGCAAAACTTGCGCCAGTGGGGGCAGGAGCGAACGCTTATCATCAGCGCCCATCGCCTGTCCGGGCTGGTGAATGCCGGAGAAATTCTCGTTTTACAGGACGGCGCCGTTGCGCAGCGGGGAACTCACGCAGAGCTTATCGAGCAAGAGGGCTGGTATCGCAACATGTATCGCTATCAGCAGCTGGAGGCCGCGCTGGATGAGTAACGTAGCGCCAACGCCGCGCCCGCCGTTTCGCCATATATGGCCGACGTTAAAACGCCTGCTTTCCTACGGTTTGCCCTATAAGCGCCCTCTGTCGCTGGCGGCGCTGCTGCTGTGGCTGGCCGCTGGCGCAGAGGTATGCGGCCCGGCGCTGATTAGCTACTTTATCGACGATATGGTGGCAAAAAACCAGATGCCGATGGACAAGGTCGCTTTGCTAGCGGCGGCGTTTTTGCTGTTACAGGTTCTGGCTGCAACCCTACGCTACAATCAGGCCCTGTTGTTTAACCGCGCAGCGGTAGGCGTGGTGCAAAGCGTTCGCAGCGACGTAATGGCCGCTGCATTAAAACAGCCGCTTTCGGTGTTTGACACTCAGCCGGTCGGGCAGCTTATTTCCCGCGTGACCAATGATACGGAAGTGATTAAAGATCTCTACGTGACGGTAGTCGCCACGCTTCTTCGCAGCGCGGCGTTGATAAGCGCGATGCTGATTGCGATGTTTAGCCTGAGCTGGCGGATGGCGCTTATCGCCATGATTATTTTCCCCGTAGTTCTAGTTTTGATGCTCCTTTACCAGCGCTTCAGCACGCCGGTTATCCGTCAGGTAAGAAGCCTGCTGGCCGACATCAACAACGGTTTTAACGAAGCCATTAGCGGAATGACGGTGTTGCAGCAGTTTGGGCAGCAAAAGCGCTTTGGTGAACGGCTGGAAGAGGTTAATCAGGCTCACTATCGCATGCGCCTGAAATCGCTCAGGCTTGAGAGCCTGTTGTTGCGCCCGCTGCTGAGCCTGATATCTGCGACCATATTGAGCGGGCTGCTGTTGACGTTTGGGCTAAGCCCAGAGGGCAGCATTGGCGTCGGCGTGCTTTATGCCTTTATCAACTACCTTTCTCGTCTGAATGAGCCGCTAATTGAGCTGGCCTCTCAGCAGGCCATGTTGCAGCAGGCCGTGGTGGCCGGCGAGCGCATCTTTGAGCTGATGGACGGCGAACGGCAGCGTTATGGTGATGACGACAGGCCGCTGTCCTCCGGCGAAATTGCCGTTTGTGGCCTGAACTTTGCCTATAATGCGGAAAAGCCAGTGCTTAAAGACGTTAACCTGTCTATTCCTTCTCGCCACTTTGTGGCGCTGGTAGGGCATACCGGCAGCGGAAAAAGCACGCTGGCCCACCTGCTGATGGGATATTACCCTATATACGAGGGGATGATTAAGCTTGACGGCAGACCGCTTGCGAGCCTGAGCCACCGCACGCTTCGCGACGGTGTGGCGATGGTGCAGCAGGACCCGATCGTGCTGGCCGATACGGTTTACGCCAACGTAGCGCTGGGGCGGGAGGTCAGCGAGTCTCGCGTGTGGGAGGTATTGGAACTGGCGCAGCTGGGCGATTTAGTGAGAAAGCTGCCTCAGGGGCTCAATACGGTATTAGGCGAGCAGGGCAACAATCTTTCCGTAGGCCAAAAGCAGCTGCTGGCTTTGGCCAGAGTGCTGATAAAAACGCCGCAGGTGCTGATCTTGGATGAAGCGACGGCCAATATCGACTCGGGGACCGAGCGGGCCATTCATCGTGCGCTGAACGCGATTAGGCATCGCACGACGCTGGTCGTTATTGCCCACAGGCTTTCTACCATCGTCGACGCCGACAGCATCGTGGTGCTAAATCGCGGTGAAGTGGTTGAATCCGGTACTCACGCCCAGCTGTTGGAAAATAAGGGACGTTATTATCAAATGCACCAGCTGCAGCTGGCGGCAACGGCGCTGGATGAGCCGGCCTTTACGGCGTGAGAGAACGAGATAACTGCACGTTTTCAATGCCTTTTCTATACAAGTTAAAAAATAAATTATCGACAAAGTATAATCGTTGTTACAATTTGAGTGTTTTATGAGCAACGCTTTTTCTTTTATTTTCAAATAATAACTAAAGGCAGAGGCACGTCAGGTTATGCCAACGATCGTTTTTAAGTACCGCTACGACGTAAATGATTTCGTTATTCATTGAATTTTATTATTTTTTATTCCTCAATAAACGCAGTCTTTATCTTACAAATTATTTACATCGAAATTACTTTATTTTGACCCTCTCTGACAGTCCGAGCGCTATTCTCTATTTCAGATTTAACGAAAACGTATGTGGCGCTAAATCAGACGTTAGCGCGGGAGAAATCCCGCGTCGCAAACAAAACATATTCCCTTGAGGATAAATCCATGAAAAAGCTGTTACCGTTAGCCGTTGCTTCACTGTTCGTTCTGTCCAGTTCCGTCTTCGCTGCGGAAACCGCCACCGCTCCGGCCGCTGAAGGCCAGCAAGCGGCCCAGCACAAGACGGCAGATAAAACCAAGCAGCATAAAAAACACGCCAAGAAAAAAGCCGAAGCTCAAAAACCTGCCCAGCAGGAAGCACAGCAGCCCGCCGCGAAGTAGTTCGCGAATGGGCGTCTAAGCCCTATGCGTTTCTAGCGTCCTGAACAAAACCCGGCCTCTGTCGCCGGGTTTTTTACGTGCACCGTTTCGGTGCCTGCACGAAAAACAACGCACGCCGTTGGCGCATTGTTCTTGCCTTACCGCGGTCATTCAAAAAATAAAACGTTCCCCTCCGTGATTGTTTGATTAATAAACACAAAAGTTATCAATTTGTTATATGTTCGGCATTCTCCTTTCTGTCTTTGCCAACGTTAGCGCTCTCCCATGCTGGCACGCAAATTGCTCATCTTCTTATGACGGGCGAGATTCCGTCGGGAGGTGGTTTCTTAATTTAGGGGGAGAGAGCGATGAAACTGGTAACCGTCATTATAAAACCCTTCAAGCTGGAGGACGTCAGGGAGGCGCTATCGTCTATCGGCATTCAAGGGTTAACCGTCACTGAAGTTAAGGGATTCGGCCGTCAGAAAGGCCATGCGGAGCTTTACCGCGGCGCGGAGTACAGCGTCAACTTTCTACCAAAAGTAAAGATTGATATTGCGATGACGGACGAGCAGGTGGATAACGCCATCGCCGCCATTACTGAAGCAGCCTATACGGGCAAGATCGGCGATGGAAAAATTTTTGTAACCGAACTACAGCGGGTAGTACGCATTCGCACCGGCGAAACGGACGAAGGCGCGTTGTGATATCGGTCCGTCAGCATCATTTTGGAAGGGGAGAAGGCAATGAAACGATATTTATCCCGTACTGCGGTCGGCCTCTTGATTCTGCTGCCCGGCGTTGCGGCGGCGCAGACCGCAGCAGATAAGGCGGATAACGCCTTTATGATGATAAGCACCGCAATGGTGCTGTTTATGAGCATTCCCGGCATTGCGCTGTTTTACGGCGGCCTGCTGCGGGCGAAAAACGTACTTTCTTTGCTGACCCAGGTCATTGCGACCTTCTCTTTAGTCAGCGTTTTGTGGGTGGTTTACGGCTATAGCCTGGCCTTTGGCGAAGGCAACGACATTATTGGCAACCTGAGCGGCGTGATGCTTAAGGACGTTCAGCTTACTGACGTCACCGGAACCTTTTATAAGCTTATTCACGTGGCGTTTCAGGGCTCATTTGCCTGTATCACCGTGGGGCTCATCGTCGGGGGATTCGCCGAGCGGATCCGATTTTCGGCGGTGCTGCTTTTTGTCCTGATTTGGTTCACGCTGGCTTACGTACCGATGGCGCACATGGTGTGGGGCGGCGGCTACCTGTTTAAATTAGGGGCCATTGACTTTGCGGGCGGCACGGTGGTGCACATCAACGCAGCTATTGCGGCGCTGGTAGGCGCTTACATGCTGGGTAAACGCAAGGGTATCGGCCGCGAGGCGTTTAAGCCGCACAGCCTGCCGATGGTGTTTGTCGGCACGGCCATCCTCTACATCGGCTGGTTCGGCTTTAACGCCGGCTCCGCTAGCAGCGCTAACGAAATCGCCGCTTTGGCCTTTATCAACACCGTGATTGCGACGGCGGGCGCCGTGCTGGGCTGGCTCGGGGCCGAGTGGGCTTTGCGCGGTAAGCCCTCACTTCTGGGCGCCTGCTCGGGCTGCATTGCAGGGCTGGTGGCTATCACTCCCGCTGCCGGGTCCGTCGGCATCGGCGGCGCGCTGGTGCTGGGTGTCGTAGCCGGAATTGCCGGACTTTGGGGCGTCGTGGTGCTTAAGTCCTGGCTTAAGGCCGACGACACCTGTGACGTCTTCGGCGTACACGG
Source organism: Leminorella grimontii (assembly GCF_039789245.1). Classification (NCBI taxonomy): domain Bacteria; kingdom Pseudomonadati; phylum Pseudomonadota; class Gammaproteobacteria; order Enterobacterales; family Budviciaceae; genus Leminorella; species Leminorella grimontii. Next base: position 1,307,624 of record NZ_CP146357.1, read on the forward strand.
CGTCTGCGGGATCGTTGGCTGCATCGGTACGGGCATTCTGACGTCGGCGGCGCTGGGCGGAACGGGCTATGCCGAGGGCGTGACGATGCTTAAACAGGTTGGCGTGCAGGCGGCAAGCGTGGTGGTGTGCCTGCTGTGGTCGGGCATCGTGGCTCTCGTAGCCTATAAGGTGGCCGACATCTGTTTGGGGCTGCGGGTTTCGGAAGAGACGGAACGGGAGGGGCTGGACATCAACAGCCACGGAGAAAGCGCTTACAACCCGTAACGTATTTCGGACTTTCCCCATGGCCCCGAGCGTCTTGCCCGGGGTCATTTTTATATTTAACGCAATGCGGGAGGATTTACTCGAATTCGTCTTCCTGATGGAGGCGGATTACCCCTTCCTGCGCGGTAGAGGCGACCAGCAGGCCCTGACGAGTAAAGAACTGCCCGCGAACAAAGCCGCGCGCGCCGCTGGCCGAGGGGCTGTCGACGGCGTAAAGCAGCCAGTCGTCAAAGCGGAACGGACGGTGGAACCAGATAGAGTGATCGATAGTGGCTACTTGCATACCCGGCTGGAACAGCGCCGCGCCGTGAGGTTGAAGCGCGGTTAGCAGAAAGTGAAAGTCGGAGGCGTAGCCCAACAGGTATTTATGAACGCCCGGGTCATCCGGCATCGCGCCGTTAGCCTTAAACCACGCGTATCTGACCGGCTTGTCGATTTCCGCTTTGTGCAGCGGGTAAAACTTCACCGGCCGGATTTCAATCGGCATCTCCTGGCAGAACGGGCTATTAAGCCCCCCCGGCAGCAGGTGGGCCATCTTCCTGGCGATTTCCGTCTCGGAAATAAGCGATTCCGGCGTCGGTACGTCTGGCATAGGGAAAGCCTGATGGTCAAAGCCAGACTCGCTGCTTTGAAAAGAGGCCGTCATATAAAACAGGTTTTGCTCATTTTGATAGGCGCTTACTCGGCGGGTACTGAAGCTGTTGCCGTCGCGAATGATTTCAACCTCGTAGTCAACGGGCTGATTGCCGTCGCCGGGGCGCAGAAAATAGCAGTGGCAGGAGTGAGTGCGCCTGTCGGGCGGAATGGTCTGCTTGGCGGCGGAGAGGGCCTGCCCGATAACCTGACCGCCAAACAGCTGCTTTAGGCCAAGATTCTGGCTCCGACCGCGAAACCGCGTTTCGCCTATTTTTTCCAAATGCAGCAGTGTCAGTAGATTCTGTAAAACGTCACTCATTGAGGCCTAATCCCGTGTAATGCTAAATCGCGTCGATTTTTAGTATAACAATCCAGACGTTAAGTCTAGCGCGATTTATCTTCGTCAGGGAATGCTATCGTGGATTTAAAACCAACGCTTCAGTGTTTAATGATGGTTTAGCCTGCCTAATTGAATAAAAAAATCATTTTCTGACGTTAGTTTAGACGGGTTAACTGAAATTTTACGTTTTTTACGCTATAGTTAAGGCTGTAACCTGATGTAACAAGGAGATTGATATGCATTTTTTAAAGGTGTTAAGCGGTGCGGCATTGGCCGTAGCCCTGGTGGGCTGTAGCGCGGGAGACCAGACGTCCAATAGTCAGGATCCGCAGGTTTCCGGCTCTGTCGCCTATCGCGAACGCATGGCGCTGCCGGCGGATGCGAACGTAACCGTTTCGCTTGTCGATATTTCCCTTGCAGATGCGCCGGCAAAGGTTATTTCTACGGTTACCTTCCCCGCTAAAGGGAAGCAGGTGCCGTTTAACTTCTCTCTTCCCTATAAGCCAGAGCAGGTAACAGGGGCGCAGAGAGTTTCTCTGTTCGCGACGATTTCCGTAGACGGTAAGCTGCTTTATACCTCAACGGAGGTCAATGAAGTGTTGACCAACGGCAATCCCGCCCAGCGCGACGTAGTGCTGGAACGCGTTCAGCATTAATCCTCTGAACGACGTACGGCGCGGCTGCGGAGCTTAGGGCTCCGTCAGCCAGCCGTATTTTTTGAAGCTAACGCGTCCGCTTTGGCTAAACAGTATTCCCTCCGCCAGCAGCGCGTCCCGCTGACGAATATAGTCCGGCCCGGTAAGCGAAATTTTCCCCTGAGAGTTAATCACCCTAAACCACGGCAGCCTGCTGTCTTTAGGTAGCCGACTCAGCAGCGTGCCGACGTGGCGCGCATAGCCAGGAAAGCCCGCCAGGCGTGCGATGCTGCCGTAAGTAGTGACTTTTCCTTCCGGAATAGAGGCGACGACGGTATAAACCTGGACGGGAAACGAAGGCTCGTCAAACTCCATGCTGGGCGTTCCTTATGCGCGCTAATGAATAGCGGCTATTCTGACGCTCTTGGGGCATTTGGGCAAGAAAGCGGCGCTTGCGTGGCGGCGGCTTGCAATTACGGCCTGCATGCCGGATAATGCCATCCGCTCCGGTTCTCCGGGGCCGTCAATGGGGGCTCTGTTGGTTCTCCCGCAACGCTAACCTGTGAACTCGGTCAGGTCCGGAAGGAAGCAGCCGCAGCAGGCGTCGCGTGTGCCGGGATGTAGCTGGCAGGGCCCCCACCCATTTTGACCTTCGGCTCGCGGTTTATCCCATAAGCCCCAGATAGCCGTGGATCCCCATATATACCCCAACGATGCCAATCAGCGCGCTTGAAAAATAGGGCGCCCGGCGGGCAATCGTATTAAAGCCGCTCCAGCGCTTCGCCGCCTGCCTTACGCTAACGGCGGCGCCCACGCCGACGGCGACCAGCGTAATCGCAAGTCCGATGCTGAATGACACCACGAGGGTAGCCCCCAGCGTTAACGCCTTAATCTGAATACAGATAAGCAGGATCGTCACGGCGGCCGGGCAGGGGATAAGCCCACCCGTCAGGCCAAACAGCAGGATTTGCCCGTTGGTGACCTGCGTGCCGGTAAAGCGCCGCTTGATGTCGTTGGCGTGGGCCCGTTCGTGCGCGTCCTGATACTCTTTGGTGCCGACTTCCAGCCCTTGAAGCTCATGGTGATGATGTTCGTGGAAATCAGTTCGGTATTCGGTGATATTTCCATCGCGCTTTATTTTAAGCGAAACGGAAAACGCATGAGGCTCAGGGATCTCCTCTACTGACTCAAGAAAATTGTCTTTTTGAATAAAGCGGTAGCTTTCTTCACAACCGTCTTCGCGCCACAGCGTGAGCTCAATTTCACTCGCTGCGCTTTTTGCTTCTCCGCTCTGGTGGATTCTGAAGTGCGGGGGCTGCGACAGCTCAAAAATAGACAGTTCGAGTTGACCTCGGTCCGTTTCTATAATTTTTGATTCATCATGCTCATGCTCATGCTCAGCGGCAGCATACCAGGCCCTCTCCCCGCGCCAGGTGCGCCAGAACATCCACCCTGCGGTACCCAGAATAACAACGGCGGACAGCATCTGAAGCCAGGGCTCAACGGACTGCGCGGTAAACTTCTGGCTCACGTACATGCCGCCGAAGGCGATCAGCCAAACGATCGCCGTATGGGACAGGGTGGCGGCAAGGCCTAACATAACGGCCTGTTTGACGGTGCCTTTAACGGCGATAATAAACGCCGCCATCATCGTTTTGGAGTGGCCCGGTTCAAGGCCGTGCAGCGCGCCGAGCAGGATGGCGCTGGGGATAAAAAACCAGGCGTTTCCCTGCTGTAGCAGGGTGGTAAAGTCGCTCATGATTGCGCATCGGAAAGTGTATTGTTGTCGAATTATACTCCCCTAGGGTATATAAATACTACCCCCTAGTATACCGAGGTGATATAACAGTACGAGTCTTAACGATTAAAGAGGTGGACATGCCGCATACGGTACGCGATAAACAAAAGCTGAAGGCTAGAATCAGCCGAATTGAGGGGCAGTCGGCCGCATTAAAAAAGATGCTGGATGAACCGCACGAATGCGCGGACGTGCTCCAGCAAATTGCCGCAATTCGCGGCGCGGTCAACGGCCTGATGCACGAAGTCATAAAGGGGCATCTGCTTGAGCATATCGTTCATGAAGACGACGTAAGCAAGCGCGAAGCCGACCTCGACGTGATTCTAAAAGTGCTGGGCTCTTACGTTAAGTGAGCGACGCTCGATATTTCCACAGTGATTAAAAACGGTTAGGCGCTGCCGATAAACAGGCCGGTAGCGAATACCAGCAGGCCTCCTACCACGACCTGAAATGCCGCCTGTAAGAGGGGCGTGTCCATATACCTATTGCGGATCCAGGAGATGGCGGCCAGCTCGGCGAGCACCACGATGGCGGAAACCGTCATTGCCGTCCAGAAGTCGCTGATAAGAAAGGGCAGCGTGTGGCCAAGCCCGCCCAGCGTGGTCATTACGCCGCAGGAGGCGCCGCGAAGCCACGGGTTGCCGCGTCCGGTTAGCGAGCCGTTGTCCGAAACCGCTTCGGCAAAGGCCATCGATATCCCTGCGCCTATCGAAGCGGCCAACCCGACGAGAAAGGCCTGCCAGCTGTCCTTTGTCGCCAGCGCGGCGGCAAATACCGGGGCAAGCGTAGAAACCGAGCCGTCCATCAGACCTGCCAGCGAGGGTTGGACAATTTGCAGCACGAACAGGCGCCGCCCGGTGTTCTCTTCCTTTTCCTTGACTGAAGGGCTGACGATCTGTTGTTCGAGCTGTTCGGCTCGCTGCTGATGGCGAAACTCTTCGGCGGCTAAATCGCCCAGAAGCTGGCGTATCTGTACGCTGGTCGCTCTTTGTGCCGCCTGAGCGTAAAAGCGCTGGGTTTCCATTTCCATCACTTCTGACTGCCTGCGCACTTTATCGATGCTCAGCGGGCGGCTAAGCCAGATGGCTTTTCGTTCGACGAAGCCCTTAACGTCCTGACGGCGGATGAGGGGAATGTGGTCGCCGAACGTCTCCTTATAAAGCTTGAGCAGCCGGTGACGATGGCCGTCCTCTTCCTGCGCCATCAGAGAAAAAATTCTGGCGGAATCGGGATAGGTTTCCCGCAGCCCCTCAGCAAATTCGCGGTAGATTTTGTTGTCTTCTTCTTCGAGTGAGATAGCGAGCGCCAGAATTTCGCGTTCGGAAAGGTCGGAAAAGTTCTTCATAAGTCTTGTCCGTTTGCAGATGAGGGTATTGACTAATAGTAATCCTCCGGCTGATGGAATACCAAAAAATCAGGGCCGCATTGCGGCCCTGTTGTTGTTTGCTAAACGGTCTTATCGTTAAGCGCTGTGTTCAGTATTCACCGCATGTGAATGCTCGATGTCTTCACCACGCTTGCTGAAGCGGCGGCGAACGACGACGAAGAACACCGGCACGAAGAAGAGCGCCAGAACTGTCGCACTGACCATCCCACCCAGAACCCCGGTACCTACGGCGTTCTGTGCGCCGGAGCCGGCGCCGCTGCTGATCGCCAGCGGCAGAACCCCGAGCATAAAGGCCAGCGAGGTCATCAGGATTGGGCGCAAACGCATTCGAACCGCTTCCAACGTCGCTTCAACAAGGCCTTTGCCCTCTTTGTCCATCAGGTCTTTGGCGAATTCAACGATAAGTATCGCGTTCTTCGCCGACAGCCCAATCGTGGTCAACAGGCCTACGATAAAGTACACGTCGTTTTCCAGCCCGCGCACGGAGGTAAACAGCACTGCGCCGATGATCCCCAGAGGAACGACCAGCATGACCGAGAAGGGAATTGACCAGCTCTCATACAGTGCGGCCAGACACAGGAACACCACGATCATTGAAATTGCGAGCAGCGTAGGGGCTTGAGAGCCCGCCAGCCGTTCCTGATAGGATGTCCCCGTCCAGTCGTAACCGATGCCGTCCGGTAACTCCGAAGCCAGTTGCTCCATCATCTTCATGGCGTCGCCGCTACTCTTGCCCGGCGCAGCTTCGCCCAGGATTTCCATAGATGGCAGGCCGTTATAGCGTTCCAGACGCGGAGAACCGAACTCCCAGTGAGCGCTGGAGAAGGCGGACATCGGCACCATTTGGCCGTTAGCGCCGCGAACGTACCAGTTGTTGATGTCTTTCGGCATCATGCGGTACGGCGCCTGCGCCTGCACGTAAACCTTTTTGACGCGGCCGCGATCGATAAAGTCGTTCACGTAGGTGCCGCCCAGTGCGGTAGACAGCGTCTGGTTAATATCGCTGATGGATACGCCCAGCGCCTGCGCTTTTTCATGGTCAACGGTCAGTTTGAACTGTGGCGTATCTTCCATGCCGTTTGGACGCACCTTAACCAGCAGGTCAGGATGTTCGGCAACCTTGCCCAGCAGTTCGTTACGCGCCTGAGTCAGCCTGTCGTGGCCTAAACCGCCCTGATCGATAAGCTGGAAGTCAAAGCCGGTTGCCGTACCCAGTTCAACGATAGGCGGCAGGTTAAACGCAAGAGCGATACCGTCCTGAATTTTTGCAAAAGATCGCGATGCACGTTCAACGATGGCGCCGACCTTGTTCTCGTCGCCTTCGCGCTCGCTCCAGTCTTTAAGGCTGACGAAGGCCAAGCCGGCGTTTTGCCCCTGACCGCTGAAGCTGAAGCCGTTAACGGTGAACACGGATTCAACGTTGTGCTTCTCTTCATTCAGGTAGTAGTGGGTCACCTGATCGAGCACCTTTTGCGTTCTTTCCTGAGTCGCGCCCTGCGGCAGCTGGACGAGGTTCATGAATACGCCCTGGTCCTCATCCGGAAGGAAAGAGGAGGGCAGGCGCATAAACATGAAGACCAGGCCGATACACAGAACCAGATAGATAAGAATATAGCGACCGGTGCTGCGCAGGATGTTAGCGACGCTGTTGGTATAGTGGTGCGTGTTCTTCTCAAACAGGTTGTTGAACCAGCCAAAGAAGCCCGTTTTGACCTCATGGTGGCCTTTCTCAACCGGCTTAAGAATAGTGGCGCACAGCGCAGGCGTCAGGATCATCGCCACCAGTACGGACAGCACCATGGCGGATACGATGGTGATGGAGAACTGGCGATAAATCGCGCCGGTTGAACCGCCCATAAAGGCCATAGGGATAAATACGGCGGACAGCACCATGGCGATACCGACCAATGCGCCCTGAATTTGCCCCATCGACTTACGGGTTGCTTCCTTCGGCGGCAGGCCTTCTTCCGCCATGATCCGCTCGACGTTTTCCACCACCACGATGGCGTCGTCCACCAGCAGGCCTATCGCGAGCACCATGGCGAACATCGTCAGGGTGTTTATCGAGTAGCCGAAGGCCGACAATATGGCGAAGGTACCTAGCAGAACGACCGGTACGGCGATGGTTGGGATCAGAGTGGCGCGCAGGTTCTGTAAGAACAGGTACATAACCAGGAACACCAGCAGGATGGCCTCAACCAGCGTTTTTACCACCTCGTTGATAGAGATCTTAACGAACGGCGTCGTGTCGTAAGGGTAAACAACTTCCATCCCAGCCGGGAAATACTTCGACATGTTGGCCAGTTCGCTTTTTACCGCGTTAGCGGTATCCAACGCGTTTGCGCCGGTAGCGAGCTTAATGCCCAGACCGGAAGCCGGCTGCCCGTTAAAGCGTGCGATAACGTTGTAGCTTTCCCCGCCCAGCTCGATTTCAGCCACGTCTTTCAGACGAACCTGAGAACCATCCTGATTGATTTTCAGCAAAATCTTGCCGAACTCTTCAGGCGACGTCAGGCGCGTTTGAACGATGATGGAGGAGTTCAACTGCTGGCCTTTGACCGGCGGCGTACCGCCTAACTGGCCTGCGGCGATCTGGTTATTCTGGATCTTGATGGCGTTGTTGACGTCAATCGGCGTCAGCGAGTAGCTGTTGAGCTTGTTGGGATCCAGCCAGACGCGCATGGCGTACTGAGAACCGAACAGCTGAACGTCACCTACGCCGGAGGTCCGACTGACGGTATCTTTGACGTTTGAACCTACGTAGTCAGAGATGTCTTCCTGAGTCATATCGCCGGATTTAGAAATAAAACCGGCGACCATCAGGAAGCTGCTGCTGGCCTTTTCAACGCTGATACCCATTTGCTGTACTTCCTGCGGCAGCAGGGGCATCGCAAGCTGAAGCTTGTTTTGCACCTGAACCTGCGCGATGTCCGGATCGGTACCGGCTTCGAAAGTCAGAGTAATGGTAGCGCTGCCGGACGAGTCGCTGGTTGAGGACATGTACATCAGGTTATCGATACCGTTCATGTTCTGTTCGATAACCTGAGTCACGGTATCCTGTACCGTTTGGGCGTCAGCGCCTGGATAGTTGGCGGAGACCGACACCGCCGGAGGGGCGATGGTCGGATACTGGGCGATCGGCAACTGTATGATCGCCAGCAGGCCCACCAGCATGATGATTATGGAGATTACCCAAGCAAATATTGGGCGATCGATAAAAAATTTGGCCATCTGCTACACTCAATATGAATTATTACTTCGCTTCGGGCTTAGCGTCGCCTTTAGGAGCTTCGCCTGTATTTGGCTTATCGGAAAACTCCGATGCGCTGACCTCTACCCCTACTCGAATCTTCTGCAGACCGGTAACGATCACTTTTTCTCCCCGATCGAGCCCGCCGGTGACCAGCCAGTTGCTGCCGACGGATTGGCCGGTAGTAATGACTTTCTGCTCGACCTTGTTATCCTTATTTACCACCAGCACCGTCGCTTCACCGCGTTGGTTGCGGGTTACGCCCTGCTGAGGAACCAGGATAGCGTCGGGGCGAAGGCCCTGTTCAACCTTGGCGCGAACGAACATGCCCGGCAGGATCTGGTTTTTCGGGTTAGGGAAAACCGCGCGCATAGTGATTGAACCGGTCGTTTCGTCAACCGTGACGTCTTCGAATTCCAGCTTGCCCGGAAGTTCGTAAACGGTGCCGTCGTCAAAGACCAGGCTGACCTGAGCCTTAGCGCCTTTATCCTTCGTCAGAGTGCCGTTGGCGAGCTCTCTTTCCAGCGCCATGTAGTCATTGCTGGACTGTGTAACGTCAACGTAAATCGGGTCAAGCTGCTGAACGGTCGCCAGCGCAGTCGTCTGGTTCGCGTTGACCAGCGCGCCTTCCGTCACGTTGGATTTACCGATGCGTCCCTTAATCGGCGACATCACCTTGGTGTATTCGAGATTGATGCGAGCGGTGTCCAGCGCGGCTTTCGCCGCCAGTACGGCCGCGTCGCTCTGACGGGCTTTGGCTACGGCAGTGTCGTAATCCTGACGGCTGATAAAGTTGGTGCCGACCAGCGGCTTGTAGCGTTTAACCGTCAGGTTATCAATATTGGCCTGCGCCTGCGCCTTGGCTAAATCGGCCGCTGCGCTGTCGTAGGTTGCCTGATAAGTTGCCGGATCGATTTGATACAGAGACTGGTTCTCTTCGATCATGCTGCCTTCGGTAAACTGACGCTTCAGGATGATTCCGCTTACCTGCGGGCGGACTTCAGCAATGCGGTACGCCGCTGTGCGTCCTGGAAGTTCAGTAGTGATATTGACGGGCTGCGATGCGATAGTCACAACCTCAACTTTAGGTGCAGCCCTCTGAGCGCCATCTCCCGACTGGTTATCGCATCCCACGAGCGCCAGACTGCTTGAGAGCATTAGCGCTGCTGCCAGAGGCTTCAGTCCTCTGTATTTACTCATAGATTAACCTCAAATTTTCAATATCAGTTACCGTAAATATAGGCAAGTATGCTTGGGTAACCACATAGTTAGGATAAATATTTCAGCGTGCTATAATACAAACATTCATGTATGTATGTAAGACATGGCAAAACCACACCGCACAAAAGCATAAAATAATGAGCCGCAATACAAAACAGCAGTCATTGGAGACCCGACAGCACATCCTTGATGCCGCCATGCAGGAGTTTTCCCGCAAGGGGGTCACCAGCACGTCTCTTAATGATATCGCTCTGGCTGCTGGCGTCACGCGCGGTGCGATCTATTGGCATTTCAAGAATAAAGTCGATATTTTCACGGCGATGTGGGCTCAGGTAGAGTCTAGCATTGATGACGTAGCCCTGCGATATAGAAATGAGTTTTCTTCAAACCCAATGCAGGCGCTGCGGCAAACGTTAATCTACGTTTTGCAGCTCACGGAAACCGACGCTCGTCGTAAAATTTTACTGGGAATATTATTCCATAAGTGCGAGTTTGTTGGCGAACTTATTTCGCTACAACAAATACATCAATCCCTTTATTTACAAAACGAAGAGAAGATTGAAAGGGCGCTTGCGGAATGCGTTGAATGTGGACAATTGTCCGATACGCTGGACCTGCGCTTGGCCGCTATTTCCATGAGAGCCTATATCTGGGGGCTTATCGGCAGCTGGCTGTTCATGCCGCAGGCCTATAGCCTTGAAAAAGAGGCGCCCAGGCTGGTCGATGCCTATCTGGATTCTCTAAGACAAAGTAGCGCGCTGAAACGAGTAGTGACAGAATAAGAGGCCATCGCGTTTGGCCTATTACCAGGAGTAGCTCAATGCAACGTATTTTAGTTATCGCCAACGGCGCGCCTTACGGCAGTGAACTGCTGTTTAACGCGCTGCGCCTGTCTATTGCGCTAAAAGAACAGACCGCCGGGTGTGAGCTGAAGGTCTTTTTAATGTCTGACGCCGTCAGCGCCGGGCTTTGCAATCAGCGTCCCCATGAGGGCTATCATCTTCAGCAGATGTTGGAAATTCTTACTGCGCAGGGCGTGGCGATAAAATTGTGTAAAACCTGTACCGACGCCCGCGGCATAAGCGCGCTTCCTCTGATTGACGGCGTGGAGATAGGTACGCTGGTCGAGCTGGCGCAGTGGACATTGGAAGCCGATAAAGTCTTGACGTTTTAACGCCGGCTGAGCCCAGGCGTTCAGGAGCATGGATGAATCACGCGACTCCCGCCAGAACGGCGCTTAGTCAGCTGGCGCACATTATTATCGTACTGGTGCTGTTATTGCCATTGTGCAGTCAGGCGCTGGCGTTCCTGTGTTCTATGCTGGTGGATTCCAGCTGCTGGTTTAGTCGTGATTTGACCTATGACGCGACGCTTTTGTTAAGCCGCGATACGCAGGTAGATTTGACCAAGTGGTTCTGCCTGGTGATTTTTTGCCTGGGCGTGCTTTTTATGGGGAGCCTGTACGGTAAGCATGCGGCGCTGCCCGTACGCCGCTGGCTTTGCTACGGCCCGTTTGCGGCGTTTATTGGCTATAGCGCCGTGATTTATGGGCTTTCGGTCGGGTTTTTCGGCTCGTTGAAGCAGGAGGCGATCGAAGCTGCTCTGCTGCCGTTTTTCTGGCGCCATGCCTTTTTCTATGAGCCGACGCTTTTAGCGCTAATGGCCTTTTTAACCTACGTGCTGTTTACGGCGGGTGTCCTGCTCGCTCGCTTCCGTCGACCCGTTCTGTAGGCGACGCTTTTGGATTATTTGCCGGCCTTAAGCTTGTCCTGAAAGTCTTTTTCCACGATCTTCAGCGCCGCCAGCACGGTAGCCGGCGCGATATCGTGCGTTTCCAGCAGGTAAATCAGATCAACGGCCAGCTTCACTTCTTCCGGCGCCTGCTCCAGCGGTGTGGGCGATGGGTTCATCGGTATATCTCAAATTGCGGACAGAAGGGCATATTAACCGATCTCAAGGGCGAGCGTTACTCCTGATAGCGATAGCCGGAGCCGTGAACGGTTCTGATCAGCGTTGGAGCTGCTGGGTCAGGCTCAATGAGCTTACGCAGCCGCGATATGTGCTGATCCAGCGTTCTGCTATTGGGCATGTGGTCGCAGCCCCAGGCGCAGTCAATTAGCGCGTCTCGCCCGACCGCCTGGTTTTTATGCTGGTACAGGTAGGTAAGAAGCTTGATGTCTCTTAGAGAAAGCTCGATCGTTTGGCTTTGCCGCCTGGCGCACAGCTCGGAAGGAAACACCTCCAAATCGCCAAAGAGAAAGGGGATGTCCGGTGCGAAGCGCTTTGCCCTCAGGCAGCGGCGGGCGATGGTTTTTATCCTTGCCCGGACTTCGTGAATGCCAAAGGGCTTATTGATGTAGTCGTCGGCGCCCAGCTCAAGGCCCAGCACCTTATCTATCTCTTCTCCTTTGGCTGATAAAAAGACGACCGGCGTGTGTTCATCCAGCTCCCTGATGGCCTTACACACCGAGTAGCCGTCCATTTCCGGCATCATGATGTCCAAAATGACGAAGTCCGGCCGCTCGTTTCGGTATAACTCCAGCGCGACTTTGCCGTTTTCAGCCGTAAGTACGTCGTAGCCTTCTCGACACAGCATGTCTTTCAGGCCGTTGCGAATGTGAAGGTCGTCTTCTGCAATAAGTATTTTCACGCTATGCCTCCGTGCCGCGGCGCGGCAGGGTAAGTATAAACGCCATGCCCGCATCCAGATTTTCTGCCCCAAGCGTGCCGGACAGGCTTTCAGCCAGCTGCCGGGCGATGGTCAAACCGATCCCCGTACCGCTTACGCCCTCTGTAATGGTGGACTTCACGCGATAAAACGGCTGGAAAATAGCCTTAAGCTCCCGCTCCGGCAGGCCGTTGCCATAGTCCCTGACGCACAGGTAAACGTATTCATCGTCCTGCCTTACGCGAAGCTCAACGCGCTTGCCGCTGGCGGCATATTTTTCGGCGTTGCTGAGCAGGTTGCTGATAATTTGAGTTATCCGGTCGACGTCGCTGTAAACGCGGATGTCGCCTTCAGCGTACAGATGCAGCGCAATGCCTTTAGCGTCAAAGACCGGCGTGAAAATTTCTTTAACCTGCTCCAGCAGACGATTGACGTCGACTTCCTGTCGGTTGAGCTTGGGCGCTTTAGTAAAGGTCAGCACGTTTTGAATTAGCCGGGAGAGCCGCCGACTTTCGCTGACGATGACGTCAACGTAATGGACGTGCGGACTCTCTTCTTCCTGTGCGATTTCCTTAAGCATCTCTGCGTAGAGCGTAATGTTGGTCAACGGCGTCTTCAGCTCATGGGAAACCTGCCCGACGAAGCTGACCTGCTGGCGAGCAAGCAGCGTTGCTCGGTTAAATTCGCGATACAGAAGAAACGCCACGGCGATGACGGTCACCACGATAAAAGCGATGAGGGCCAATCCCGCATAAAACAGCCCGGAACGGTCTTCCGCCGCGGCGTAGTAGTCTATCTTCCAGTTATGCAGGGGGAAGGGGAGCGCCTGACTATAGGTTGGCTGCGTCTGCCGGTTTAGCTCTCCGCTGGGGGCGTATTGGTATAACAGCTGGCCGCTGTCGGATAGCGTGAATCCGTCCGGCGCATAGTTAAAGTCAACGTTGGCGATAACGTCTGCCAGCAGCTTGGCGTAGCTGAGCTTGATGCCAATCGTCTCATCTGCGTTTTTTTGCCAGTAGAGCAGCAGCGGATGGCCGTTTTCCTGCATCAGGTACCAGCCTGCGTCCGGTGTTTTATCGTCTGAGCGGTGCTGTTTGCCGATGAGCTGCGATGGGTCCTGAAGCACCGGCGTCAGGGATTCAATAAAGCGAGACTCTTTTTGGCTGATGGGTGAATGAACGTCAGGAAAGGCCAGCCTGCCGTTTTTGAGTATAAAAATCGCCTCGATGTCGCTGTCTTGGGCTATCAGCGCGCGAAGCGCATCGGGATCTTGGCTCAAATAGGCCAGCATCGCGCTTAGACGAACCTGCTTGTGGTCCAACTGCTGCAGGATGAAGCCCTCAGTCTGCGCGACGCGGCTTCTGGCCAGCTGCTCGGCCTGATAGGCGCTGACGGTTTGTTCCTGATTGAGCGTACGAAAGCCAACGCCGCCGATAAGTACCGTCAGCAGCAGGGTGATAAAGATAAACAAATAAAAAGGGCGTTTGGCTTTCATTCCTTCTCCACGCGTAAAACGACGGGCCAGCTAAGCCCGTCGTTCGCTCAACGCTACTTCGACTGCTGTTTTTGCGTCTTGTAGGTGCTTTCCTTCAGGCTCTTGCGCGAGGCCGCTTCGCCTTTGCTTTCAAGTTCGGTTACCAGACGCTTGTTGTCTTCCTGATTGGTCAGCGCTTTGCTTTTGGCCGCCGGGCTGCTGACGGAGTCGTACAGCGCGCCCATGCTGGCGGCGTTGCTTTGCAGGATCTGGTTGGCCTCGTCCTTCTTACCTGCGTCTAGCAGCTTGATGGCGCGCTCGTTTTCCAGATTGGCCTTCTGAATGGCGGAGTCAACGACGATCTCTTCCTGCATCGCCGCCTTTACGGCCTTCTCAGACTTACTGTAAGCGATATCGACGCGGTTGTTAACGCTATCTTTCTGCTTGGTTTGCAGGTTGTCGTAGGTGACGGAGACGTCAGCGACCGGCTTTTTCTCATTCTCTTTGCCTTTGGGGGGCTCAAGCTCCAGCAGAACGTACTTTTCCTGGTTGGAGTAAAGCTGATTGAGCTTGACGGTGACCTGATTGCCGGTGATGTCGCCTTCGCGGCCCAGCAGGCGCAGAGGCTTGACGCCTTCCTGCAGGCGAATAGTGACGGTCACTTCCTGCGCGACGACGGACATGACGTCTTTAAATTCTTTAATAAAGGCCGCTTCCAGATCGGAGGATTTCTCCACGTACGCGTGGTTGCCGTCGCTGTAGCTTGCCAGCGCGGCCATCAGGTCTTCGTTGTAGCTGGTGCCCAGGCCAATGGTCGTGACGGCGATACCCTGTTTGGCAGCGACAACGCCCAGATCGGCCAGCTCTTTGGTTGAGCTGGGGCCGACGTTGGCCTGCCCGTCGGACAGTAGAATAATACGGTTAACCTGATCCTTCTTCAGGTTCTTGTTGACCTCCTTTATTCCCTTGCTCACTCCGGCGAACAGCGCGGTCCATCCTTGAGGCGTGACCTTATCGTTGATTATCTGGATAAGCTTCTTTTTATCGGTGGCCTTGGTGGCAGGGATAAGTACGTGAGCGTCATTATCGTAGGCGATGATAGAAATGATGTCGTCATCCTGCAGCATGTTGACGGCCAGAATGGCCGCTTCTCGGGCTTTTTCTATCCTGTCGCCGCTCATGGAGGTTGAACGATCAATCACCAGCGCCAGATTGATTGGCGTGCGTTTGGAGGCATCCCGCGTATATCCGGTAAGGGACACCTTCAGATAGTTGTTCTCTTTGCTATTTTCTAAGATGACCGGCGACGCCAGTTCGGTTGTCACGTTAACGTGAAGCGGTACGGGAGAGACGGCGAAGGCCGAAGCGGACAGCATGGCCAACGAGGGCAGCAGATATTTCAGATTCATCATATAACTCCTTTTATTGAGGGTGCTCCGTCATTATTGGGCAATGATGTTTCGAGTTGTCTGTTTCATGCATCAAGATGTAACAAAATGTAAATTATGCCGCGTAAACGGCACGGGCTATCCGCCGTTCTCACGCTGGGCTATTTGTCTTTCTATCTTGGTCAGCGCCTGTCTGCATCGCATCAGGCGACCTTCCAGCGCGGCAAGCTCCTTCTGGATCTGCTGCTGGGCTGCGAGGGTGGTTTGCCTACCCAGCAGGCTTTCCTTATCGCGCCGCATGGCAACTAGCCTGCGCTCATAGTCCTGATGGCGCGCCAGCGTTTGGTAGATATCCTGTTCTACCTTGACGTTAAAGGCGTTTCGCTCGCGAACGGGCAGCGTCGCCAGCTCTCTTTGCAGGGCGCTAATTTGGTCTACGATACGTTCGGCAAGAAAGGCGACCTGCTGCAGCGCGCGCTTTTCCGCGGCCTGAGTGAGTAGGGCAAGATTGTTCTCCACTTCCGCCAGACAGTGGCTTAAGCGAGTATCGCGGGTATTAAACAAGCGATCATCAAAGCGAGGCTGTAGAACGGCGGCGGCCGGCGCGGCGGCAACGGCGGCCGCCAGCTGATGAACCTGTTTTTGCAGCGTCTGTAATAGGGCTCCGGTATTCATGAGGCTCCGGCCAAGGCGAGTGATAAAGGTATCGGTTATCATATCCCAGACGGCAAGGATGGAGAAAGGGCGGATATTTTTACGGGCGGATTGAGAATCATTTACTGGTATGGGCCTTGGTTTTTGATTACGCTAGGCATCATGATGTGCGTAGTTTGCATATAATTCAGATACGCGATCGGATATATGATTTAAGGACTGCGGTTAACGACGATGCGGCGCTATGTATAAGCTTTTTCTTCTCTGTCTTGGATGGCTATCTATCGGCCTTGCCGCGCTTGGCGTGCTGTTGCCGATACTGCCGACTACGCCGTTTTTACTGCTGGCCGCCTGGTGCTTTGCCCGCTCTTCCCCGCGTTTTCACGATTGGCTGCTGTATCGTTCCTGGTTCGGTCCCTATCTTAGGCACTGGCAAACCTACCGCGGTCTGCCGCCCGGCGCAAAAAGCAAGGCGATTTTGCTGATTATCTGTACGTTCGCCGTTTCTCTGTGGCTGGTTTCAATGCTGTGGGTGCGCGTACTTTTGATGGCGATCCTCGTCGTTTTGCTAACGTTCATGCTGCGCCTGCCGGTTGTGGATGTGAAAAAGCAGCAGGCCGCGGCGTCGGAGAACGACGGCGGGATCCCTCCGGAATAATTTATCAATTGTGATAACTAGCGGTTGCATTTCCCTGCGCCTTTGCATAGATTTGAGCGTTTTTCGTTGGTAACCGCGTGTGATTAATAAACGGCTACCCGAAGCCTGCGGTTAATGAGTACACGGACACTGAATTTATGACGACAATTGAACAGCATCAATTAATTAAGGACAGCATTGTCACTATCCCCGACTACCCCAAGGCGGGGATCCTGTTTCGCGATATCACTACGCTGTTGGAGGATCCGGCCGCCTTTTCTGCGACTATTCGGCTTATCGTCGAGCGTTTTAAAGATAAAGGCATCGCTAAGGTCGTCGGCACTGAAGCGCGCGGCTTTTTGTTTGGCGCGCCGGTAGCGTTAGCGCTGGGCGTGGGCTTTGTTCCGGTACGCAAAAAAGGAAAGCTGCCGCGTGAAACGCTGAGCGAAACCTATGCTTTGGAATACGGCACCGACGTGCTGGAAATTCACGCCGACAGCATTAAGCCTAACGAAAAGGTGCTGGTGATTGACGACCTGTTGGCTACCGGCGGTACGATTGAAGCGACGGCCAAGCTGATTCGACGCCTTGGCGGCATCGTTCACGATGCGGCATTTGTTATCGAGCTTCCTGAACTGGGCGGGCGCGAGCGTTTGGCCTCTTTGGACATCGAGTGCTATAGCCTGGTCTCTTTTGACGGTCACTGATCCACGGTCGCTAATTGACGACAAAGGTCGTCGTTCAAAGGCGGCCTGTGGTAAGATGCGTCTAACCGTGTTAACTGACTTTGCCTTATATCGATGAGCTATCAAGTTCTGGCGCGTAAGTGGCGCCCTCAAAGCTTTGCAGACGTTGTCGGTCAGGAGCACGTCCTGACCGCCATCGCCAACGGCCTCTCGCTCGGGCGAATTCATCACGCATATCTTTTTTCCGGCACGCGCGGCGTGGGGAAGACCTCGATCGCCCGCCTGCTGGCGAAGGGGCTAAACTGCGAAAGCGGCGTGACGGCGACCCCCTGCGGCAAGTGCGCCAACTGCCGCGAAATTGAAGAAGGGCGATTCGTCGACCTGCTGGAGATCGACGCCGCTTCCCGAACTAAGGTCGAAGATACCCGCGAACTGCTGGACAACGTGCAGTACGCGCCGGCCAGGGGCCGCTTTAAGGTTTATCTTATCGACGAAGTTCACATGCTCTCCCGCCACAGCTTTAACGCGCTGTTGAAAACGCTGGAAGAGCCGCCCGAACACGTTAAGTTTCTGCTGGCGACTACCGATCCGCAAAAGCTGCCCGTCACGATCCTTTCCCGCTGCCTGCAGTTTCATCTGAAGGCGCTGGACGTTGAGCAGATTAAGGGGCAGTTAGAGAAGGTCCTGCAGGAAGAAAAAATCCCATCGGAGCCGAAGGCGCTGAGCCTGTTGGCTCGAGCGGCCCAGGGCAGTATGCGCGACGCGCTAAGCCTGACCGATCAGGCTATCGCCATGGGCGATGGCCGAGTGGAGACCGAATCGGTCAGCGCGATGCTCGGGACGTTGGATGAAGAATACACGCTTTCTCTGATTGAAGCGCTGGTGCATGCCAACGGCGAAGCCCTGATGGCTCAGGTCAATCAGATAGCGGCTAAAGGCATCGACTGGGAAAGCCTGCTGGTAGAGACGCTGGCGCTGCTGCATCAAATCGCTATGGTTCAACTGCTGCCCTCAGCGCTCGATCCGCTAAAGCATAACGAGCCGCGCATGCGCGAGCTGGCCAGGCAGATAGCGCCGCAGGATTTACAGCTTTATTACCAAACCCTGCTGGTCGGCAGAAAGGAACTGCCCTACGCGCCGGATGGCCGCATGGGCGTAGAAATGACGCTGCTGCGCGCGCTGGCGTTTCATCCGAAAAGCGTCGGTACGCTGGCCGAAGCCGTTCCTCAGCCGGTTCCGACCTCTATTTCTGCGCCTCCCGTAAGCGGCGCTGCGCCAGTCAATCACGCTTCATCGGCGCCGCAGCCGCATAGAGCGGCGCCAGCGCACTTTGTCGACGAACGCCCGCCAGCGCCGGCTCCTGAGGCCTACGTAAACCCAAGGCCAATAGAGCCGCCGCCTCGTGAGGCGCCGGTCGGAAACGACGGCGCGGCCAATCTGCCGCCGGCGACGGCCCAGATGCTTCAGGCGCGCAGCCAGCTGCGGCGTCAGCAGGAGAGCAGCGAAACAAAAAAGAGTAAGCCGGCCACGCCTGCGGGAGTGAAGCCGGCATCCTCTGTGCTCGAACGTCTGGCGGCAGCAACAGAGAATAAGGGCGAATCTCCGACGCGATCGGTGAAGTCGTCCAAGCCTGAAGGAAAAAAAGAGAGCTATCGCTGGAAGGCCCAGCACGACTTTGAGGCCGTAAGCCAGCAGGTGGCTACGCCAAAGGCGCTGCGCTCCGCGCTTGAGCACGAAAAAACGCCCGAACTGGCCGCGAAGCTGGTGGAAGAGTCCCTGACGCGCGACGCCTGGGCGGCGGAGGTTGCGGAACTTACGCTGCCGAAACTGGTGCAGCAGCTGGCGCTGAACGCTTTTAAACAGCAGGTGTCAGAAAGTGAAGTCTGTCTGCATTTAAGACCGGGGCAGCGGCATCTCAATTCGGCATCGGCCCAGCAGGCATTGGCCGAAGCGATGAGCCAGCGGGCAGGGCATGCCATTACCCTGACGATCGTCGAAGACGACGATCGTTCGATAAAGACGCCTCTCGAGTGCCGTCAGGCAATCTACGAAGAGAAGCTGGCGCAGGCCAAGACGTCTATTATCGAAGACGGCCATATTCAAACGCTTTGCCGCTATTTTGACGCCGAGCTGGATGAAGACAGCATCCGGCCCGTCTGAGGCAGAGTTTGGTTTAACGTAACTATAATCCCTTAGCAAAGAGAGAGACGAACATGTTTGGTAAAGGTGGACTTGGCAACTTAATGAAGCAAGCTCAGCAGATGCAGGAAAAAATGCAGAAGATGCAGGAAGAGGTTGCGAAAATGGAAGTCACCGGCGAGTCCGGGGCCGGCATGGTTAAGGTGACGATCAACGGCGCGCACAACTGCCGCCGGGTAGAGATTGACCCCAGCCTGCTGGAAGACGATAAAGAGATGCTGGAAGACCTGATCGCAGCAGCCTTTAACGACGCGGCTCGCCGCATTGAAGAAACGCAGAAAGAAAAAATGGCGCAGGTGTCCGGCGGTATGCAACTGCCTCCTGGCTTTAAGATGCCGTTCTGATGCAAACCAGTCCTCTGCTTGAATCTCTGATGGAGGCGCTGCGCTGCTTGCCCGGCGTAGGGCCTAAGTCCGCGCAGCGCATGGCGTTTCAACTGCTGCAGCGCGATCGCAGCGGCGGAATGCGTCTGGCGCAGGCGCTGACGCGCGCCATGTCGGAGGTGGGCCACTGCCGCGACTGCCGCACCTTCACCGAAGAGGACGTGTGCACCATCTGTAGCAACCAGCGCCGTCAAAGCAGCGGTCAGATATGCGTGGTGGAAAGCCCGGCGGACATTCATGCGATTGAGCAAACCGGCCAGTTCGCCGGCCGATACTTCGTTCTGATGGGGCATCTGTCCCCGCTGGACGGCATCGGGCCGAACGACATCGGCCTGGACCGCCTGGAAGAGCGCCTGGCGAACGAGACTATCCGCGAGGTTATTCTCGCCACCAACCCGACGGTAGAAGGCGACGCGACGGCTAACTTTATCGCCGAAATGTGCGCCTCTTACGGCGTGATGGCCAGCCGCATCGCCCACGGCGTTCCGGTCGGCGGCGAGCTGGAAATGGTCGACGGTACGACGCTCTCTCATTCTCTGGCGGGGCGGCAGCAGATAAGGATCTGATCGCGCGTTTACCTGATTTTTTATATGAAGGTGCCTGATTCAGGTGCCTTTTTTATTTCTAACGCTTGAAATTGTATCCCTCTATCCCCATCTGTTTACCATTCCCTATTGACGTAAAGGGCGCGTAGCGTATTCCGCCCGAATAAATCGACACACTGAGGTAAGCGATGAGTATGAAAGGCCAAGAAACCCGCGGTTTTCAGTCTGAGGTGAAGCAGCTTCTGCACCTAATGATTCATTCCCTGTATTCCAATAAAGAGATCTTTCTGCGCGAACTGATTTCCAACGCGTCCGACGCGGCGGACAAGCTGCGCTTTCGCGCTCTGTCTAACGCCGATCTCTACGAAGGGGACGGCGAGCTGCGCGTTCGCGTTTCGTTTGATAAAGAAAAGCGTACGCTGACGCTTAGCGATAACGGTATCGGCATGACGCGCGACGAGGTGATTGATAACCTCGGCACCATCGCTAAATCCGGCACCAAGGCGTTTTTAGAGTCTCTCGGCAGCGATCAGGCGAAAGACAGCCAGCTCATCGGCCAGTTCGGCGTCGGCTTTTATTCTGCCTTCATCGTGGCCGATAAGGTCACCGTGCGCACCCGCGCGGCGGGCGCTAGCGCCGACGAAGGCGTATTTTGGGAGTCCGCCGGCGAAGGAGAGTACACCATCGCCGATATCAACAAGCCCGGTCGCGGTACCGAAATTACGCTGCACCTGCGCGACGGCGAGGACGAATTCCTCGACGATTGGCGCGTGCGCTCCGTTATCAGCAAATACTCCGACCATATCGCGCTGCCGGTTGAAATTTTAGTAACCGAAGAGAAAGAGGGCGAAGAGCCGGTCGAGAGCTGGGAGAAGATTAACAAGGCACAGGCCCTGTGGACCCGCAACAAGGCCGACGTCAGCGAAGACGAGTACAAAGAGTTTTATAAGCACGTTTCCCACGACTTCAGCGATCCGCTGGCCTGGAGCCACAACCGCGTTGAGGGCAAGCAAGAATACACCAGCCTGCTTTACGTTCCCGCCCGCGCGCCGTGGGATCTGTGGAACCGCGACCACAAGCACGGCCTGAAGCTCTACGTGCAGCGCGTCTTTATCATGGACGACGCCGAGCAGTTCATGCCCAACTACCTGCGTTTTGTTCGCGGCCTGATTGATTCCAACGACCTGCCGCTCAACGTTTCTCGCGAGATTTTGCAGGATAACCGCATCACGCAAAGCCTGCGCAGCGCCTGCACCAAGCGCGTGCTGCAAATGCTGGAGAAGCTGGCTAAGGACGACGCCGAAAAGTATCAGGACTTCTGGCGCGAATTCGGCCTGGTGATGAAGGAGGGGCCGGCGGAAGACGGCGCCAACCGCGAAACGATCGCCAAGCTTCTGCGCTTTGCCTCAACGCATAGCGACAGCGACGCGCAGACGGTGTCTTTGGAAGAGTACGTTAGCCGCATGCAGGAAGGTCAGGAGAAGATTTACTTCATTACCGCCGACAGCTATGCCGCTGCTAAAAACAGCCCGCTGTTGGAGCTGTTCCGCAAGAAGGGCATTGAGGTTCTGCTACTGTCAGACCGCATCGACGAGTGGATGATGAGCTACCTGACCGAGTTTGACGGTAAGGCCTTCCAGTCCGTCAGCAAGGCGGACGAGTCACTGGACAAACTGGCGGACGCCGACAGCGATGAGCAAAAAGAAGCGGATAAAGCCCTTGAGCCGTTCGTTGAGCGAGTGAAAACGCTGCTGGGCGAACGAATCAAAGAGGTTCGCCTGACCCACCGTTTGACGGACACTCCGGCTGTGGTGACCACCGATGCGGACGAAATGACGACGCAGATGGCCAAACTGTTTGCTGCGGCCGGGCAAAAGATGCCGGAGATCAAATACGTCTTCGAACTCAACCCGGACCACGCGCTGGTCAAGCTGGCGTCTAACGTGAATGACGAAGCCGAGTTCGCCGAGTGGATTGAGCTGCTGCTCGATCAGGCGCTTTTGGCGGAAAAAGGCGGGTTGGAAGACCCTAACCAGTTTATCCGCCGCATGAACAAGCTGCTGATTAAGTAAGCCGTTTGAGATAGGTCTAAGCCGGGAGAGGGGAGCTTCTCCCGGTTTTTATATATTTTGAGATAGCGTTAAAAGATAAGTCGTTGTCGGTTTTGTTAAATTAACAAATAGCGTCTGCAAATATTGTCTAAGTAATCGATGCGTTGGTTTGCACCATCGGCGACGTTGGAGTTTATTCGCGGGGCGAACTATCCCTGCCGACACAGGCCTTGAGCCATCTCCCACTTGAGCATTAACGCATTGAGTGATAAGGTTCACAGGTTTTCTTTCATTGACATACAAAAAGCAAAATTTCTAGGGGATTTACGCAATGCGTATCATTCTGCTTGGCGCTCCCGGCGCCGGTAAAGGCACACAGGCTCAGTTTATCATGGCGAAGTACGGTATCCCGCAAATTTCCACGGGTGACATGCTGCGTGCGGCGGTTAAGTCCGGTTCCGAACTGGGGCAACAGGCGAAATCGCTGATGGATGCTGGCAAGCTGGTGACCGACGAGCTGGTTATTGCGTTAGTCAAAGAGCGTATTGCACAGCCGGACTGCAAAAACGGCTTCCTGCTGGACGGTTTCCCTCGCACCATTCCTCAGGCGGACGCCATGAAGGAAGCGGGCATTCAGGTTGACTACGTGCTGGAATTCGACGTACCTGATGAAGTTATCGTTGAACGCATCGTAGGCCGCCGCGTACACGCGCCGTCCGGTCGCGTTTATCACGTAACCTTTAATCCGCCGAAGGTAGAAGGCAAAGACGACGTCACCGGCGAAGAGCTGACGACGCGTAAAGACGACCAGGAAGATACCGTGCGTGCGCGCCTGGTTGAATACCACACGCTGACCAAGCCGCTGGTGGAATACTACAGCGCCGAAGCCAAAAACGGCAACACCCAGTACGTGAAGCTCAACGGCACGCGTAAAGTGTCTGAAGTTAGCGAAGAGCTGGCGAAGATTTTGGGCTAAGGCCTGATTAAGCGCTGAACTTAAGGCGACCGAGAGGTCGCCTTATTTTTTATCGGTGATTGCACTCAAAGAGAAAGTAAACAACTATATGGTTTCAACATGAAACTTTATGGAATATAATTCGCCTTTGGCGCTTTAAGTGAAAGCGGGCAGTAAAGGGCTATTTTTACGGTCATTTCGCGAAAGGAGAGCGATATTATGGCAATCGTTATTGAAGAACCGGTAAAGATAGTGCTAAACGAAATAGAGATTGACGATCGCATTCCGTCCATTAATTTCGATCTCTATATCGAGGTAAACCACCTGATGTATTCTACTGAATATAAGGGAAACATATGGATCCCGAACCGCGAGCTGGGTAATTTTATCTCTTCTTTTAAAAACAACGACGCCGAGTTTTCTTTATCAGATACCTTTGGCAATGCGTTTATAACGCTCAAGAGCGTCGACGACAGCGGGTATCAGTTTTGCGTGACGAAAAGCAGAAAGACCCTCAATCATTCCAAATTTGAGATTTCTTACTCTGAACATATCTCTATGGACGTCTTCTATAATATAAAGGCCAAGTTTCTTGATTGCCCTGTAATATGGTAAGTCTGACAGGTATAGGCGAGGTTATATGGAATATCTAAATAATTGCCTGGCTTTACCGTAACTAATCTTTAGAAATTGGCGGTTATTTCTAATTTTTTTCTAAGGGATAATTTTAACGTAGGAAAATGCGCTGAATTCTGGAAATAAGATTAGCATTTATTGCCGAGATGCTGTGGCGGTAAGCTCTGAGTTTTTTTACTAAAAAGAGTCAAGCGCTAATGAACCCTCCAGCGTTTTTATTCTATTACGATATATCACTATTTGCATTTTAATAATGTGATTTAGTAATGGTAAGACTTATGATATCTATTGCATTTCTTGATTTTAATGGTAATTAAGGACTGTTAGATATGCTAGGTGTAAATGAGGTTTTTAATTTAAAAATAGCCGAGTAACAATATATTGAATACTGATTTTATATTTTCAGCGTATAAATTACGAATCTTCGGATAGGATGTTCATGGTCTCGCGTCTATATATGTGCTGTAAAAGTTACTAGGTTTAAAAATTTTTTAATTAAATAGAATTCTAATTACACCTTAGTATTCATTGAAGACGATCTTTGCTTCATTTTTTTGTAATTTATTATTAATAAATGAATTTTTTATGGTTGTCATGTAAATATATAGGCCTTTCCCAGCGATGGGAAGGCCCATGGTGGATGAAAAAATATCAGTGCTATTCACTGTTTTTTAAAGGGCTCTATTCATTTAGACGTAGAGTGGAATTTTTTCTCATTCGAAATAATCTAGTTATAGAATGCTTGATATTATTTTTATATATCAATGTTATTAACTTTTAGTATAAGAGCAACATTGACATGATTAAGTTACTTGACCAAATTTAAATTGCATAGATATTTATTTTCTGCGATGTAATGGAAATTATTGTTTTCGCAAATTTGTGATCTATGCGCCACTATTAATTAATATCATATACGCATATAAATAATGTTATTTTATTCAAACGAATATAAGGACGTAAATATGTCAGATTTTATTGTAATTGATAATCAGAATCCCCGTTACGATACCTTAAAGAAAGGGTTTAATTTACGCTTTCCGGATGTCGGAGAAGGTACGGATTTTATCTACATATGCAAAACGGCGCAGGAGGTTATCGATGCCGCCAATAGCGCTTTAGAGGCCGGATATCGACTGACCGTTCGCAGCGGTGGACACTGCTATGAGGGCTTTGTATCAAATAAGCTCAGTAGCGACGGCAGCCAGCCTATGGCGATAATCGACCTTGGGCTAATGACCGGAATGCAATACAGCGCAACCGGCGGTATCGTTTCCCCATGGGACAGCTCCGTTTCTTATCGTTTTTCCGCCGCTACCGGAAACCAGAACTGGGATGGTTACGTCAGCTTATACAAACTGTCTGGTAAAATGGTTCCCGGTGGTTCCTGTTACTCGGTGGGGTCTGGTGGGCACGTTTCTGGCGGGGGATATGGGCTGTTGTCCCGCCTGTATGGCCTAACGGTAGACTGGCTTTCCGGCGTAGACATTCTTGTTCCTCAGGCGGCGGGCAGCAGCAGCCTTGTTGTGAAGCACGTTAACCTGAATAGCGTAGGCAGCGATCGCGATCTGTTCATTGCTTGCCGCGGCGGCGGCGGCGGCAACTACGGTATTATCCTTAATTATTACTATGAAGATCTTCCTCTGGCGCCTCAGAAGGCGTATCTGCTGTCGCTTTCCTGGCCGTGGGACAGTTTCGGCTCGGGGGACGTGGGAAAGGCTGCGTTTGGTGATTTCTTGCATACCTACTGGCAATGGTTCTCCGATCACGATGGAGAATGGAACAGTACCGATCCTACGCTGGCGAATGGCGGGCTTTTCACCCTGTTGAAATTGCAGCACCGTTCAACGGGAGACGTGGTGATGACTATCCAATACACCGGATTGGACGGCACCGTAGGCGGCTCTCAGGATCAACCCTTCATTGATTTTGTTGAGACAATGACGGAAATCGTTGGCGTAGCGCCAAGGATTGAGGCCCAGCCGGTGTGGCAGGGCGCCGTCGCACGCACAGAGGATCGGCAGGAAGCGCTGCGTGACCCCGTTGGCGATGCTCAACTGATGGACTGGCTATGGCTCACCGAAACCATTAACGGTTCCGGCGGAAACATGCGCAATAAGCATAAATCGGCCTATCACGTTGCTGATTTTACAGATACGCAAATTACCGCGCTTTGGAATTATCTGAATGCCAGCGAGGACGCCAGGCTGACCCAGGCTTGGGTACAGGTTGATTCTTATGGGGGATGTATCAACAGTAACGATGAGAACACTAATCCTACCGCCGTTTATCAACGCGGTTCCTTGCTGAAATCACAGTTCCAGCTTCACTGGAACAATGCCGAAGACGACGATTTTTGCGTGTCGTGGATGGCGAACCTGTATTCCGCCTATTTCGCCGAGACGGGCGGAAAACCGTTTGACGATGGCAGCGGTCGTTATCAAGGATGCTATATCAACTACCCGGATATAGACATGAAATACACCGATGCCACACACGCAGCGGTCGACCCTCAATGGCTGACTTTATATTATGGAAATAAAGCGGCGGCCTTGGTGGCCACAAAGCAGGCGGTAGATCCGAGTAATATTTTCCATCATGAAATGTCGATTCCTTTGACATTACCATCGTCCTGATAGCCCAGGTTAGCTCCAGGGAGGGAGCTGACTTTGCTGGTTGCAGCCAATGTCATATTTCTTTTTTAATAGCCTTGGCTAATCACATCGTTTGGCGCATTCGTCCGTCTCTGGCGTAGGCAGGCTGGCGGCAAGCTGCTAGTATTGTTGCTATGTTACTTATTGAAAAAGCGGCGATAGAAGCAACTATGTCACAGCAAAGCACCGGCGTTCTTCTCGTTAACCTTGGCACTCCCGATGCGCCGACGGCGTCGGCGGTAAAGCGCTATCTTTCCCAGTTTTTACAAGACCGAAGGGTAGTCGATACAAACCCCTTGCTGTGGTTCTTTCTGCTTAACGGCGTGATCCTGCCGCGTCGGGCTCCGCGCGTCGCCAAGCTTTATCAGGAAGTCTGGACGCCGGAAGGCTCCCCGCTGCTGGCCTACAGTCGTCGCCAGCGGCAGGCTTTGGCCGACCGTCTGCCTGACGTACCGGTTGAATTGGCGATGACCTACGGTTCGCCTTCCGTCGATGAGGCGTTAACCCGGCTTCAGTCCAAGGGCATTAAGCGCCTTATCGTGCTGCCGCTTTACCCGCAATACTCTTGTTCAACCACGGCCGCCGCCTGGGACGCGCTGTCGGCGGCGTTTTCTCACCGTCGCGACCTGCCTCAGGTGTTTTTTATCCGCGACTATGCGGAGCACCCGCTCTATATCGCCGCGCTGGCGGACTCCATTCGGGCCTCTTTTGCTCAGCACGGAGAGCCTGACCTGCTGCTGTTTTCCTATCACGGCATTCCCCAACGCTACGCCGCCGAGGGCGATGACTATCCGCAGCGCTGCGAGGCGACGACCACCGCGGTGGTAAAGGCGCTAGGGCTTACGGATGCGCAATACAAAATGACCTACCAGTCGCGCTTTGGCAAAGAGGTATGGCTTCAACCCTATACG
This sequence comes from Leminorella grimontii, assembly GCF_039789245.1. Lineage (NCBI taxonomy): Bacteria > Pseudomonadati > Pseudomonadota > Gammaproteobacteria > Enterobacterales > Budviciaceae > Leminorella > Leminorella grimontii. The sequence continues at coordinate 1,334,997 of NZ_CP146357.1, forward strand.
GATGAAACCATGCATTCGTTACCCTCACAGGGCGTTAAGCGCGTTCAGGTCATCTGCCCCGGCTTTTCCGCCGACTGCCTGGAAACTATCGAAGAGATCGATAAGCAGAACCGGGAATTTTTTATGGAGGCGGGAGGAGAAAGCTTTAATTATATTCCCGCGTTAAATGATTCTGCGGCACATATCGAGTTAATGCAGGCGCTGGTTGAAGCACACCTGTAGCTCCATCGTGCAGACCCTTTTTTAAGGCCGTTTATAATCTATTGATTTTAAATGGCCTTATCGACCCTCTTAAAAAAGGGTTTTGGGACTTAGAAATGGAAAAAGTGATTAACGGCAAGGGGATAGTGGGGTATTGTTCTACTTGACCGCCGCATAGGCGGCTTAGAAACAATGGATCCATTCCTCTTGCCGGGGAAATAACTTGACCGCCGCATAGGCGGCTTAGAAACTCAGGCGGTAGGGATCCGCGATGTACTGTTGCTTGACCGCCGCATAGGCGGCTTAGAAATTACCGCTAACCTTTGTCGGGTCATGGGATTCCTTGACCGCCGCATAGGCGGCTTAGAAAGCCAACGCTCAGTCCTTTAGGCAGCGCCGTGACTTGACCGCCGCATAGGCGGCTTAGAAACGAATGGTGCTTAAGAACATGCGAGAGTCGAACTTGACCGCCGCATAGGCGGCTTAGAAAATACCATTGTCGTTAAAAAACTCGCTCAACGACTTGACCGCCGCATAGGCGGCTTAGAAATAGCTGCTCAGCCATTTTTTTGGCTCCGCCTCCTTGACCGCCGCATAGGCGGCTTAGAAAAATGGCGGACACCTGACGATTTGTTCATGGGTCTTGACCGCCGCATAGGCGGCTTAGAAACTGTATGGACCGCTGGTACTGGACCTTTTCACCTTGACCGCCGCATAGGCGGCTTAGAAAGAACTGTCACCCGTCGCTGACGATGCCGACCTCTTGACCGCCGCATAGGCGGCTTAGAAAAAGCGAAATTAAGGTGAGTGAGAAGGGGCTAGCTTGACCGCCGCATAGGCGGCTTAGAAAAGGCGTCTCCGCGCTTGCATCTTAGGCGTAATCTTGACCGCCGCATAGGCGGCTTAGAAATCCGATAGGGTGCAGTAATCCCTCGTTAGTAACTTGACCGCCGCATAGGCGGCTTAGAAAAAGCATCTTCGTGCCACAACTGATGCATGGGCCTTGACCGCCGCATAGGCGGCTTAGAAAAAGCGTAATGGCAGGTCTATGAACTCTGAGATCTTGACCGCCGCATAGGCGGCTTAGAAATGACAGCCGAGGATGACGCGCTAACGTGTGGACTTGACCGCCGCATAGGCGGCTTAGAAAATAGTCCCGGCGGCGGCTACTCTTTTCCCCATAAAAAATACCGAGCTAATGCTCGGTATTTTCCTATCCAGCGAGGCTAGCCTACACCGGGCATCCCTCCGGCTCCTTCCTGTCGCCGCTTAAAATGCCGTTGTACATCTCGTCCAGCATGGTCTGGGCGATTTCGCGTTCGCCCATGATCACATGGTCGGCGCCGCGTTCGGAGATGTATTCCACTTCGTCATCGTAGTGGGCGCGGGCGATGATGAGCAGGTCAGGGCGCTGGGCGCGGGCGTAGGAAACGATCTCTCCCGCCTCGTAGCCGTTTGGCGTCGTGACGAACAGGCAGCGGGCGCAGTCAAGGCGGGCCAGGCTTAGGATGTCGTGGCTGCCCGCGTTGCCCAGCACGGTGCTGATTTCACGCTCGCGCAGCATTTCCACGCGCGACAGCGAGTTTTCCACCACCACCAGCGGCACGTCGAGGATGTGCAGGCGTTCGCACAGAATGCTGCCGACCCGGCCGTAGCCTATCAGAATAACGTGGTTGCACATGTCCACCGGCACCTGCGCTACTTCCTCTTCCACCACCTCTTCGACAATCTGGTCTTCGATGGTTTCGGTTTTACTCAGGTACTTACCGACCAGATTAAAGACCAGTGGGTTAAGCAGAATTGACAGAATCGCGCCGGCCAGAATCAGGCTCTGTGCGTCTCTGTCAAGCACGCCCAGCGCAACGCCCATAGTGGCGAGAATAAAGGCGAATTCACCGATTTGCGCCAGGCTGGCGGAGATGGTCAGCGCGGTGCGCTTGGAGTGGCCAAACAGGCGCACGATAAAAAACGCCGCCAGCGATTTGCCTAAGACGATAATAACCAGCGTCGCCAGAACGGCCAGCGGCTGTTCGATAAGCGTCATGGGTTCAAACAGCATGCCGACGGAGACGAAGAACAGCACCGCGAAAGCGTCGCGCAGCGGCAGGGTGTTCTGCGCAGCCCGGTGGCTCAGTTCCGATTCGTTAAGCACCATACCGGCAAAGAATGCGCCCAGCGCGAACGACGCGCCGAACAGCTGCACTGAACCGTAGGCAATGCCCATGGCGATGGCGAGCACCGACAGGGTAAACAGCTCGTTAGAGCCGGTGCTGGCGCTTTTTGCCAACAGCCACGGCACCACGCGGCGTCCGACGACAATCATCAGCACGATAAAGGCGATGACCTTTCCAAGAGTGATGCCCATCGAAATCGCCAGATTAGAGAAATCGCTGTGCCCCTGCTGCATAATGCCGGTGACCGCAGGCAGCAGAACCAGCGCCATCACCATCGCCAAATCTTCGACGATGAGCCACCCAATGGCGATTTTCCCCCGCTGGCTTTCAATCAGCTGCCGCTCCTCTAACGCGCGTAAAAGCACGACGGTACTGGCGGTGGAAAGACACAGGCCAAAGACGATACCGTTAAATAAACCCCAGCCTAACAGATGCGCCAATCCCATCCCCAGCAGCGTTGCCACAGCAATCTGCGCAATAGCGCCCGGAATGGCAATCTTTTTTACCGACAGCAGATCTTTTAGCGAGAAATGAAGCCCCACCCCGAACATCAACAAGATCACGCCCACTTCTGCCAGCTGGTTCGCCAGCGCTTCGTCCGCGACGAAACCCGGCGTATGTTTACCCGCTACGATGCCCGCGATGAGATAGCCGACAAGCGGCGAAATCTTCAGGCGATTGGCTATCATACCGAACAAAAAGGCGAGAACGAGGCCGCCGGCAATGGTGGTTATCAAGGGAGTAGCGTGATCCATCAATGCTCCTTCTAGCTTTAGGACTGGGGGAATAAGTTAATTTTATGGTATTTATCGTCTTTTTGCTTGGGAAAATTTACTTTTTTTGAAAAATAACGCGCATTCATTACTGAATCGATTAAAGGAGGGCGTTTTTACAAAAATGAGAGACTATTGTTAGATGGATTAAGGGATTTCCTCGGGGAGAAAAATTTTTTCTCCCCCGAGGAAAGCGTTAGTTATCGCGCGCTGTGTTCAATATTTGGTAATAGAGCGGTAAGAATGCCGAGCAGTGGCAGGAAAGAACAAATATGGTAAACGGTTTCAATGCTGCTATGGTCTGCAACATAGCCCAGAGCGGCTGCGCCGAGCCCACCCATGCCGAAGGATAACCCGAAGAACAGCCCAGATATCATACCGACTTTACCGGGGATCAGCTCCTGAGCGTAGACCAGTATGGCGGAAAAGGCTGACGCGATGATAAGACCAATAATCACCGTTAAAACGCCGGTCCAGTAGAGGGATGCATAGGGTAAAATAAGGGTAAAAGGCGCTGCGCCGAGAATTGAGGCCCAAATAACATATTTTCTTCCTATTTTGTCGCCCACTGGCCCGCCAATAAAGGTTCCCGCCGCAACGGCAAACAGGAAGACAAACAGGTGGATCTGCGCATTTTGCTCGGTTACGCCGAACTTATGTATTAGATAGAAGGTGTAATAGCTGCTAATGCTGGCCAAATAGAAATATTTTGAAAATATCAGCACTAGCAGAACGCCCAGAGAGAAGACGATGGTGCGATTAGGCAGGCGATTTACGGCAACGGCTTTAAACGGCTTGCCGCCGTTGCTACGTTGCTGCGCCTGATACCAGCGGCCGATTTGCAGCAGAACGACGATGGCGAGCAGCGGAGCTACGGCAAACCAGGTCAGCGTACCCTTGCCGTAAGGCGTAATAAACGCTGCCGCCAGCAGCGGCCCCAGCGAAGAGCCGAGGTTCCCGCCTACCTGAAACAGCGACTGCGCCATGCCGTGCTTTCCGCCGGAGGCCATGCGCGCCACGCGCGATGACTCAGGGTGGAATACCGATGAGCCGGTGCCTACTAGCGCGGCGGCCAGCAGTACCATGTGGAAGTTACTGGCGAAGGCCAGCAGTATCACCCCTACAAGAGTGAACCCCATACCGATAGGCAAAGAGTAGGGTTTAGGGTGCTTATCGGTGTACAGGCCGATAAGGGGCTGTAGCAGCGACGCGGTGAGCTGATACGTTAGGGTGATCAGGCCGATTTGGCCAAACGTCAGCGAGAATTCGCCCTGCAGCAGTGGATAGATAGCGACGATCAGCGACTGCGTCATGTCGTTTAGCATATGGGAAACGCTGATCGCGCTGAGGATGCGAAAAGACGTTTTGCGTGAGTTATCAGCGACCGAGGGCAGGGCCGTATTGCTAGTCTGGTTTGTCATGGCGATAAATGGTGTTTACGAGCGGCGGATAGAATAAAACGGGCAAAACGGAAGTATTTTGCCCATAAAATCGGCGAAACGGCCTAGTATAGCGTGGTCATTCAACGCATTGAAAGACGTGTGTGTGAGAAGCTGTAACTTTTATTTCTAAGGCGCCGCAATCGGCGCAAAAATCCCGGACGTCATGCGGCAAAGATCGGCTGGCGCCAGCTCAATGTCCAGCCCGCGCTTGCCGCCTGAAACATATACGGATTCAAAACTTTCGGCGTCTGCGTCAATAACGGTAGGCAGCCGCTTTTTCTGTGCCAGCGGGCTGATGCCGCCCACCAGATAGCCGGTAACGCGCTGAGCCAGCGTCGGGTCGGCCATGTCGACTTTCTTGACTGACAGCGCCTTGGCCATCTTTTTCAAATCCAGCATGCCCGAAACGGGCACCACCGCGACCGCCAGCTTCTTCTCATCGCCGTTCAGGCTGACCAGCAGCGTTTTATACACCCGGCTGGCGTCCAGACCGAGTTTTTTTACCGCCTCGTCGCCGAAGTTGGTTTCGTTGGGATCGTGGTCATAGGGATGAAGAACGTAGTTTACCTTTTGCTGTTTCAGCAGGCGAACGGCCGGCGTCATTACGGTTTCCTCTTTCTGTTTTTGCTTGGTGTGAGTGGCGTATCGTCAAATCGGGACGCGTTATGATAGCGCGTTGGCGCGGCGTTTTCTCGCCGGGAACGGTCTTTAATTTTTCACCAACGCTAAAAATACGAAGGGCTAAGGCGCTCGGCCTAACAGCGCCGGTAAATTATGCTCGCCAAACAGGTGCAGCGCGCCGACCACCACCACATAGTCGCCCTTTGGCAGTGCTTTAAGCTTTTGCGCCCAGTCCCGGTTTCGTTCGGTTATCATGATGCGATAAATGTCGTCTCCCATGCCGTAGGGGAGGCGCAGCGTTTCGCGCTGCGGTTTTTCGTTAAGCCACCAGCGAACCATGATTAACATCAGCCGCTGATTGTCCTGCCAGTGCGCCAGCGTGTCGCGCAGCAGGGGGAGCCCTTCGGCGGGCAATCGTTTTAACAGCGTCATCTGCTTCTCCGCGCCCTCAAGCTCTATAACGGAAAGCGCGTCTTCGCGGGCGGCCAGAATGCTTTGATAGTCGATGCCGAACTCGCTTTTCAGCCCGGAACGTTCGGCCTGCATCGCCTGCAGCATTAAGGCTACGTGCCACGCCGGCTTGCTTTCCAGACTGTCTTCGCTAAGTCCTACCTGTCGACTGCGCTTAAGAAGCTGCTGATACTCTTGTCCGCTGAGGCTTTCCGTCAGGCGCGCGCCGGTGGGCTGAGCGTCAAAGCGAACGGGCTGAGAAATGTCGACCTCAACGATAAGCGCATCGGCCTGCGCCATTCGCTGGCGCAGTAAAGGGGGCAGGGGAGCCATCTCCCGGCTGCCCATATGAATGCTGCCGACCAGATGAAAGCGGCTGCCGCCGTCAGTGACGACGTCAAATGCCGGGTAGGCGTACGGCAGCGAGGGCGTAAGCCCCAGAATGACGGCCAGACGCCGCAAAATGCGTTTCATTGAAGGCCTAAAAGTTGTCGTTACGTGAATAGCTAAGAGTATTAGCAGGTAATAGCGGCGTACTCAAGAATGAGCGCGCCGCGGGAAGTAAAAAACGGCTATTGTCTGGGCTTGAACCTCAACAGTCGATTCGCGTTACTGACCACCGTAATCGACGAGAGCGCCATCGCCGCGCCGGCGACCACCGGGTTAAGCAGCGTTCCCGTCAGCGGGTACAAAATGCCTGCGGCGATCGGGATGCCCAGCGAGTTGTACACAAACGCGCCCAGCAGGTTTTGCTTCATGTTGCGAAGCGTCGCTTTAGACAGCGCGAGCGCGTCGGCGACGCCCTCAAGGCTGTGGCGCATCAGGGTGATAGCCGCCGTTTCGATGGCGATGTCGCTACCGCCGCCCATGGCGATGCCGACGTCGGCGCGAGCCAGCGCGGGGGCGTCGTTAATGCCGTCGCCGACCATGGCGACTTTATGGCCGTCCTGCTGCAGGCGCGCGATGGCCTCCGCCTTTCCGTCCGGCAATACGCCGGCGATCACTTCGTCAATACCGGCCTGTTGTGCGATCGCATTGGCGGTGACCGGGTTGTCTCCGGTCAGCATGACCAGCCGATAGCCCTGCTGGTGCAGCCGATTCAGGGCGGAAACGCTGTCTTCTCGCAGCGGATCGCGGATTGCCAGTACGGCGGCTAACGCGCCGTTAACCGCCAGCAGCACCGGCGTTGCGCCCATCGCCGCTTCTTTGGCGATAGCGTCGGCGGCGGCCTGCGTGTCGATCTGCTGTTCTTGCAGCAGGCGTTCGTTACCTAGCAGCAAAGACGCGTCGCCAGACCTGCCGGTAACGCCCAGCCCGCGCAGCGTCCGGAAGTCGCTAACGTCAGGCAGCGCCATTCCCTGGGCTTTCGTCATGATGGCGTGGGCCAGAGGGTGGCTGGCGCCCTGTTCCAGCGCGGCGGCATATTGGAGAATCTGCGACTCGTGGTATCGATTAAAGGCGTAGATGGCGCTGACCAGCGGTTTGCCTTCGGTGAGCGTCCCGGTTTTGTCAAAAACGACGGTGTCTATCGCGCTTGCCTGCTGGAGCGCGTCCGCGTCGCGGACTAATACGCCCATTTCGGCTGCGCGCCCGACGCCCGAAATGATCGACATCGGCGTCGCCAGCCCTAACGCGCAGGGGCAGGCGATGATAAGGACGGTAGTGACGATAACCAGCGTATAGACCAGCTGAGGCTGCGGGCCGACTAAATACCAAATCAGACCGCTAATTAACGCAATGGCGACCACGACCGGTACAAAGATGGCTGAAATACGATCCGCCATCCGGCCGATTTCCGGCTTGCTGCTCTGCGCCTGACGCACCAGCTTGATGATGCGCGCCAGCGTGGTTTGGTTACCGATAGCGTTAGCGCGGAACAGGGCGCTGCCGTCCTGTACGACCGTACCCGCGTGTAGCGCGTTTCCTGCGGCTTTTTGCTGCGGCATGGCTTCGCCGGTCAGCATCGCTTCGTCCACCCAGACTTCGCCCTGGAGCATTTCACCGTCGACCGGCACCCGATCGCCGGTCGTCAGGCGCAGCGTCATGCCCAGCTTTACTTCCGACAGCGGCAGAACGGTTTCCCCTTGCTCGGTAACGACTCTGGCGGTCGGCGGCGTCAGGTCCAGCAGCCGCTCAAGCGCCTTGGACGAGCGCGAGCGCGCCCGCTGTTCCAGCGCGTGGCCGAGGTTTATCAGGCCGATAATCATCGCGCTGGCTTCAAAGTACACGTGCCGCGCTTCGTGCGGAAAGAGTGAAGGCCAAACCGCGACGCTGATGGAGTAGATCCAGGCCGCGCCGGTACCTAGTGCGATAAGCGTATCCATGGTCGCACTGCCGTTTTTCAGGCTGCGCGCCGCGTTGACATAAAAATGACCGCCCGCGGCAATCATCACCGCCAGCGTGGCCACCCCGGCGACTATCCAGAAGGTTTGATTGTCGGCGCTGACCATCATGTTGTCGCCAATCATCCCCCAGACCATTAGAGGAATGCCTAAAGCCAGAGCCAACGCGGACTGCCAGCGGTAGCGGCGGATGTTTTGCTGCGCCGTTTCGTGCTGACGGGCGCGGCGCGTTTCTTCATCCTGAATAACCTCCGCGCCGTAGCCCGCCTGCTCAACGGCGTTGACCAGCGCGCCGACGTCCGGCGTGCCGAACGCCATTGCGCTACGTTCGGCGAGGTTCACCCGCGCTTGCGCAACGCCGGGAACGCTTTCCAGCGCTTTTTGCACCTTATTCACGCAGCTGGCGCAGGTCATGCCGTTAATCAACAGCTGTACGCTGTCGTCATCGTCAGACGGCGCGGCCGGAGAGGAGACTTCTGCCGCTGTCACTGGCTCCGGCGTTTCTGATGCAGGCAGCGGCTCAGTTTTTGGGGGCGTAGCGCCATCGCTCAAGGTGGCTTCATATCCCGCCTGAACAACGGCGTCAATCAGCGCCTGAGGGGATGCGCTGCCGGTGACGACGGCTTCCGTCAGGCTGACGTCGGCGCGTTCTACGCCCGCAACGGCCTCTAGCGCCTTCTTTGTAGATCCGACGCAGTGTTGGCAGGTGAGTCCGGCCAACCGCAGGTGCACTTCCGAACCGGCGTTAGCCTCGGAGGCCTCATAGCCGGCCTGTTTTACCGCCTCAACCAATGTGGCGGGCGAAGCCGTGCCGTAGATTTCCGCCTTGTCCAGCGTGACGTCAGCCGCCAGTACGCCGTCTACGGCTTCCAGCGCTTTTGCCGTTCTGCCGGTGCAGTGCCCGCAGGAAAGGCCGGACAGGGCTAAAACAACGTCCGGCTGCGCCAGCCGGGCCTGATAGCCCGCGCCTTCAACGGCAGCGATAAGCGTCGCGGCATCGGCTTCGCCAACAATCTTCGCACTCGTGACGTTGACGTCCGTTGATTGAACGCCGGGCAGCGCATCGAGCGCTTTTTTCACTCTCCCGGCGCAGCCCATGCAGGACAGCCCGGTCAACTGTAAAACGGTAGTGTGTTGCATAACGTAGCTCCTGAATTCTGAGCCCGGCGGCGCCGAGCAGAAGAAGGTTCTCTGACTGTGATTAAGTCTAAACCTTCCAGCAACAGGAAGGTCAAGCGATAAGGCGGATTATTTATTTCAGGAATGTCAAAACCGCATTTTGCCGTCGTTAAGAAGAAGAGTGGGATCTCGCTCATACTTTTACGCTAAGTCACGCTGAGCTACGATTAAATTCTGTTCATCATATATTATATATAATATATTATTTGTGAATTGGAGATGAGTTAGCGCCTTGTCTTTCATGTTTTCAATGGGTTGTGTTCAGTCATTCCAAGGAGAATAAAGATGAAAATTGTCAGCGTTGACGTTATTGACGTAAAAAATCCGCTACAGTCCGCCGTAGCCAAGTGGCGCCCGGTTGTGGTGCGCATCAATACGGATGAAGGGATTTCCGGCTTTGGCGAAGTGGGAATGGCCTACGGCGTAGGGGCTTCCGCAGGCTTCGGCATGGCGAAAGATCTTGCCAGCATCATCATCGGTATGGATCCGATGGAAACGGAAAAGATCTGGGACAAAATGCAGAAAAAAACCTTCTGGGGTCAGGGCGGCGGCACCGTCGTTTCAGCCGGGATGAGCGCGATCGACGTCGCGCTGTGGGATATCAAGGGGAAAGCGCTCAACGTGCCCTGTTACCAACTGTTGGGCGGTAAGTGTCGCGATTCGCTGCGCACCTACGCCAGCCAGCTGCAGTTCGGATGGGGCGACGCAGAGAAAAAGGAAATCTTAACGACGCCCCAGCAGTATGCGGCAGCGGCGGAAAAGGCGCTGGCCGAAGGTTATGACGCCATCAAGGTTGACGTTAACGAAATCAACGAGCAGGGCGGCGTAAAGAAAAGCAATCTGTACGGCGTGTTTGCCGACCGCGAACTGAAGGTCGGCTACAAGCGCCTTAAGGCCATTCGCGAAGCGGTGGGCGACGAGGTCGATATTATCGTCGAGGCTCATGCGTTGACCGATACCGCTTCCGCCATTCGCTTTGGCCGCATGATTGAAGACCTGCGCATTTCCGCTTATGAAGAGCCGGTGATGAACCTGAACCACGGTCAACTGAAAGAGGTGAAGCGCAACGTCAACATTCCTATCGCCGCGGGTGAACGCATCTATACCCGCTGGGGCTTCCGTCCGTACTTTGAAGAACACATCATCGATCTTATCCAGCCCGATCTCGGCACCTGCGGCGGCTTTAGCGAAGCGAAAAAGATCTGCGACATGGGCCATATCTACGACACCACCTGTCAGATCCACGTTTGCGGCGGTCCGATCATGACGGCGGCGGCGCTACAGCTTGAGTGCGCCATCCCCAACTTCGGCATCCACGAGCTGCATCGCTACGCGCTGCTGGACGGCAACCGCGCCACCTGTAAGTACGACTATCTGCCCAAAAACGGCCAGTATGCGATCCCCGATTTGCCAGGCATTGGTCAGGAGCTGACTGAAAAATCGATTGCCGAATCGCCAAAAGAAACCGTGAAGTAACAGGCTGACGTTACCGAGGGTTGCCGCCTTACCGGTGCGAATACGCCGGGTGCGAAGAATGTAAAAAGACGTTTGTCGACAGCGAATGAGGAGTAATCCGCATTTGCCGGAGGCGCCTATTGTCAAAAACAACGCATCTGATGCAGTATTTCGTTGCCGAATAAATATAAATAACGGCGGCGACCCTGACAGAGGGGAGGCTTCGCGAGAAAGCGTGAAAACCTCCTAATCGTTGATTAGGGTTAATTACGCAGAGCCGGCGAGTGGTATCGTCGGCTCTGCGGGGAGTTGAAGCATGGGATTAACAATATCGCTTGTTGTCATCGCATGGGTCGCCTGGATGATAGCAAGGAAAGGGTACGCGACCGCCGTGCTGCTGATTGCCGGCGTTTTCCTGCTGGGAACGTCGGTCCTTCTTGACCTGGGCCCCGGGCTGACGCTGAAAAAGTCTACCGGCAGCGGCTTTTTCGATATTTTTCAGGTCGTTCAAAACATTATGTCAAGCAACCTCGGCGGGCTGGGGCTGGCGATTATGGCAATGGGCGGCTTCTCCCGCTATATGGACACGCTGCACGCCGGTCAGGCGCTGTACGCCGTCGTCGGCGGGCCGCTGAAATACATCAAATCTCCTTATCTTCTGGCCTGTATGGGCTTCATCGTTTCCCAGATTATCGGTATGGCGATCCCCAGCGCGTCCGGGCTGGCGCTGATGCTGATGGTGACGCTGTACCCCGTGATGATCCGCGCCGGCGTTTCCCGACTGACGGCGGTGGCCATTATCGGCTCCAGCCGCTTCTTCGACCTGGGGCCTGGCTCGGCCAACTGCCTGCTGGCGGCTAAAACCTCAGGTATTGAGTGGGCTGAGTATTTCCTCCACTGGCAGATGAAGATCTATTTTCCGCTGCTGCTGACAATGTTGGTTTCACACTACTTCGTTCAGCGCTTCTGGGAGCGTCGCGAAGGCCCCGATCCGGAAGACTTGATACTGCAGGAACAGTTTCGCAAAGAGCAAGAAGGGCAAACCGCGCAGGTGCCGAAAATTTACGCGCTGTTGCCTATCGTTCCGCTGGTGATTCTGCTGCTGTTTAACCCGGTTGTGCTCGGCCAGTTTGGCGTCAACATCAAGGTTGGCGTACCGTCGGCCATCGTTCTCAGTACGCTTATCGCCATGCTGTTTGACTTTATTCGCCGCCGCAACGGCTTTGACGTGCTTAACGGCATGAAGTCCTTCTTCGAAGGGCTGGGCAAGCAGCTGACTATCGTTGTGGCGCTGATTATCGCAGGTCAGGTGTTCGGCGAGGGGCTTATCGCCATCGGCGCCGTGAATTCACTCATCGCTGGCGTAGAAGGCGCAGGGCTTGGCGCGGGCTTCATGATTATTCTGATGAGCCTGATTATCGGCGCCGTCGCCTTCCTGATGGGCTCCGGCAACGCGCCGTTCTTCTCCTTTGCAGCGCTTATCCCAAGCATTGCCGCCAAGATGGGCGTACCGTCCGCAGCCATGCTGCTGCCGCTGCAAACCATGACCGGATTTGGCCGCACCATGTCGCCGGTAACCGGCGCTATCGTTGCGGTGGCGGGCATCGCGGGGGTATCGCCGTTCCAAATCGTCAAGCGTAACGCCATTCAGCTGGTTCTGTGTATGTTGGTCAACTTTATCCTGACCTTTACCGTCGTGCTGCCCTGACGGCGCGTCGTCATTGACAACGCCCGCGCGCCGCGCGGGCCGATAAGGAGAAAATCATGCAGGCGGATGTTCAAAAAAATCTGGCCGACTTTATCGCCAACTGTCGTGATGAACTGATTGTCGGACGGCTTATTGAGGACATGAAGTATCGCGTCATCGACTGGCTGGGCTGCGCCGTAGTTGGCGCGCGCTATCCGCAGTGCGACATCGCGCGTCGAACGTTTACGCACTTTGGCGGCGTCGAGGAGGCCGTCGTTATCGGCGCGTCGGGGCGCTACCCCGCACCGGCGGCGGCGATGGTCAACGGCATTATCGGCCACGTTTCCGAACTTGATGACGGCCATCGTAAGGCCATCGGCCACCCGGGTTCGGTCACGCTGCCCGTCGCCCTGGCTCTGGGTGAGTTGCTTAACGTGAGCGGTAGCGCGTTCCTGAAGGCGCTGATTGTCGGCTACGACGTTTATATTCGGCTGGGGCAGACGGTGAATCCTTCCCACTATGCCTACTGGCACACCACCGGTACCTGCGGCACTTTTGCCGCCGCAGCGACGGCGGCGTCGCTGATGCGGCTTACGGCCGAACAGGCGCGCAACGCGTTAGGCATCGCGGCAACTATGGCCAGCGGGCTGGTGGCCTCGTTTGGCTCTCACGCCAAAGCGCTAAACGTTGGGCACGCCTGCCAAAGCGGCGTTTATGCCGCGCTTCTTGCAAAAGAGGGCTTTACCGGCTCGCCGCAGGCTCTGGCGGGCGACAAGGGCTTCGTTAAGGCGACAAGCGATTATGAGTCGCTTAAGTATCTGGAATGCCTCACGGAGGAGGGGCTGCTGTCCGATACCGCCTTTTATAAGGTCTACGCCTCTTGCGGACACACCAACTCCCCGCTGGATGCAGTATTTAGCCTGATGAATGCGCACACGCTGGACGTCAAAAAGATAGCCCGCATTCACGTCGCCACCTACCGCATTGCGGTATCGCTGACGGCGGCGCTGAAGGCGAGTAATGAGGATGAGGCTAAGTTTTCGCTGCCTTACTGCACCGCGGTGGCCCTGATCTTTGGCCGCGTTTCACTGGCGGAGTTTCAGCCACAGGCGTTGAGTAATCCCGACGTGCTGGCGCTGGCGAAAAAGGTTGAGGTCGTAGAGTCAGAAGAGGCGACGGCGCGCTTTCCCAAGCGGCAGGCGGAAGTCACGATAGTCATGGAGGATGGAAAAACCTATCGACATCGGGTGATGGACGCCACCGACGTCGCCAACTTCGCCATGCTGGAGCAGAAGTTCCTCCACTCGGCGCAGGGCGTGGACCGGCAGGCGTCGGAAGCGGTGCTGGCGTATATTAAAACGATGGACAATAGCGCGGACATCGCACCGCTGGTGGACTATCTGCGAAGAGTAGGGTGATAACGATAGGGTGTTTGGTGCGAAAGAACGATATTTCATCAAACGCCTTTATCCTTTAAGCCGCTTCCCGATTAATCGGCATTCCGCTTTCGTCGAAATAGCGGTTTCCCTGATAAAAGAAGTTGTTGATGCTGTGATAAACGAACGTATTGTATTGAGGGACGGGTTCAGACGCCTCCTTCAGATTGACGTGCCTTTCATTATCATCGCCATAGCGAAGGCTAAAATAGTCCCAAATATCTTTGCCGTAACATATGACATCATCTCCTTGATGAATCGAATAGACCGAGTTTCCGCTTTGATGCGGAGATAAAGAAAGATACCTGTTGGAGTTGATCGGAATAAAAAGCGGTGTTTGCCGTATTTGATTTTTGGCCAATGCAATTGCTTCGTCATCGCTAGGGGGACGTATTCCCCAGGCATCCGGCCATCCACCCAGCCTGGTTATGGTGTATAACACGCCGTCGATGGTCTCGTCGTACATTTTACATTTGATATGGCTAACGTATTTATCCGAGGTATTTCGCCAGTCGGTATAGTCATAGTCGTACAGCGGCAGACAGATGGATAAAAACGCGCGATAGTCGGTGGGAAACGTGATGTTATAGCAGCGCTCCGCTTTTTCAATTTCTTGCTCCGTCATGCCTTCGGTTAGAAAAATGCCGTTATTCTCTAAAAGCCGCATGCTGTTGGCGATATGTTCTTCAAACATGCTGTCGTTCCCTGTACGCTAACCGTCTATGAATAAAAAGTATTCTACTCTTTTTCCCGTCTATTTAGTAAAATTGTGCTCATAGCAGCGGCTTTCCCGCCCGACACCTTACGCTTGGTTTCCCATGACGATGATAACGAAAACAAAAGCAAAGACGATTTACTTCGATTTGAAGCATAAGATTTTATCCGGTGAGCTGAAGGCCGACGCCCGTTTGGTTATCCACCAGCTGGCGGGGATGTATGACAGCAGCGATATTCCCGTGCGGGAAGCGCTCAAGGAGCTGGCGGCGGAAGATCTCATCGAGATGAGCCCGCACAAGGGTTCCAGAGTGAAGAAGCTCTCGGTTAAAGACATGCAGGACATGCTGGAAATCCGCAAAACGCTGGAGCCGCTGGCGGCGCGCTTAGCGGCGGAAAACGCCACGCCGGAGCTGGTGGCCGCGTTGGAAGCGGTGTATGAGAAATGCGTAAAAATGGCGCAAGAGCAAAACTACAGCGACTACTCTACCGCTAACCGCGAATTCCATCAGCTTATCGTCGAAGCCAGCGACAACACCTATCTAAAAAAGCTGCTCAGCGAGCTGTTGCGCAACGAGCGGCGCACCAAAACTATCTTTGACCTGTTTCCCGAAGTCGTCAGCGTTTCTCTGGAAGAACACCGTGAGATGATTCGCCTGATTGAGCAGAAGAAGGGCAAAGAGATGGCCGAGCTGATGCTTAAGCACAAGGCCCGTTCTTACGACAAGCTGCACGCCTATTTTTCTAATCTGCTTAAAGAGCAGGAAGAAGCTCAGTAAATATCAGTAAATAAAGGAAAGGCAGACTGCCGGTTGCTTTTCGCGACGGGTGTTTTGAGCCATGGAACACCGTAATGTAATAAAAGGGAATGAAGTGAAAAGATTGATTCAGCTGCTATGCGTGCTCTTTACCGTATCTATTGCCGCATGCGTCGTCGGGCAGGATGAGTTTTCCTCACTCCGTTTGCAGGCCGATAGCGGCGACATTGACGCTCAACGAAACCTCGGCATTCTATATCTTAAACAGGAAGAACGTTCGGCCAGCGATAAACAACGCGCTGTCGCTTGGCTGAAAAATGCGGCTGAGGGTGGGGATACCATTGCGCAGGGCTATATGGGATATCTGTATATTAACGGTATCGGCGTTGAAAGAAATAAAGAGAAAAGCATCGAATGGTATAAGAAATCGGCGGTTCGAGGCGATATTTCTGCGCAATATGCACTGGGTATGCTTTTTGAGCGCGACAGGGAAGACTTATCCAACTACTGGCTGAATCAGGCCGCACGTCGCGGCGATCCAAAATCTCAGGTGACGTTAGCTCTCAAATTCAAGAATGGCACTGGTGCAGACAGTACCGGCCTACGGCGGGTTGATAATACCAAGACGTTCTTTTGGGCGCAAAAAGCCGCATTGGCTGACTATGGCAGCGCGCAATTTTTTGTCGGCGATATGTATGCTTCTGGTGACGGCATTCCTCAAAACAGCGTATTAGCTGGGGCGTGGTTGATGGTGGCAGCCGAAAAGGATCGGCCTGCAAGTATTGTTACGGCGAGTAAAAACAGCGTTGTTAATTCGCTAACGCCCGATCAAAAGAAGCAGGCTGAGCGACTCTTCAAACAGTATAAACAAGCGATAAAAGACAATGAGCAGACGCTGAATCAGCGCTTTGCAAAGCTAATTCCCGTGACGGAACCCGATCCCGAGGCTAATTTTAAAATTATGCAAGCACAGGCTGAAGGGGGAGACATTCAGTCTATGGTTAGACTGGGGTTAATGTATGGAAATGAAATAGGCGTCGAAAAAAATTATCCTCTGGCGATGAAGTGGTTTAGCGCGGCGGCGGAGAAGGGCGATGCTGAAGCACAGTACTATCTTGCATATGGTTATTACCATGGAATGAGCGTGGCGATTGACAAGGATAAAGGCAATAAATATTTTGCGCTGGCGGCTCAGGGTGGGGAAAAGTATTCTCTTAACTATATGGGAGGAAGATTCCGTGATGGTGAAGGAGGTGCTAAAAATCTTCCTTTAGCCTTCTCCTATTTTAAACGTTCGGCGATACAGGGCGTGGCTAATGCACAATACAACCTTGCAGAATGTTATCTGAAGGGCATAGGAACCAAGGCCGATCCGCAGGCCGCCTATGTCTGGTTCTCTCTAGCCAGCGCGTTTGGTCGGGATAGTGCGATGGTTCAGCGCGATAATCTTTCCCGTCAGCTAAAGCCGCTTGTGCTGGAGCAGGCTCAGCGTGAAGCGCAAGAGCTGTTTGACCAAATATTCAAACCGGATCCGGATATTTAAGTCATATCGCCAAATACGAAAATGGGGCGGGTTAGGCCAGGCAGCCTTTTCCCGCCGAACAAACTCAACCTTTCTCTTTCATGATTTCGTCCGCTTTTTCTCTGGCGTTCGCCTTCACGTCGTCATAGCGGCTGTTGCCCTTGCAGTCCATGGTGACGATAAACGGGCCGAAGCGCTTGACGTCCATCACCCACATGGCTTCGGGCATGCCGTTTTCCAGCCAGTGCACGGCCTTAACGCGCTTAACGCCTTCCGCCAGCACCACTGCGCAGCCCGGTGCGGCCTGTAAATAGGCCTGCTTGTATTTTTTAAACGCCGCCAGGCTGTCGGCCGCCATGCCGCCTTTACCAATGATGAGCTTGATGCCCTGTTGGCCGACAAAGTCGGCGTGTGGCTCCATGCGGATCGAGGTGGTTGGGCCGATGACGCGAAGCTGCCAGCGGTCTTGGTCGTCTTTCACCATCACCGGGCCGGCGTGAAAAATAGCGCCTCCCTGAAGGTTTTCCGGCAGCGGCCGCTGGCTGTCCGCCAGTTCGCGCATGTTAAGGTGGGCCATGTCTCGAGCGGTGCAGACGGTGCCGGTCAGGTAGACCGCGTCGCCGACGCTCAACTGCTCTATCGCCTCATCAGCCAAAGGGAGCGTGAGTTCATAAATAGCCATGATTATTCCTCCACCTGAAAGAGTGATTCACGACGGCCGTCCGGATAAATGCGAACGCCGAAACGCCGGGCGACCCAGCAGTGGAAATTGATGGTGACCGGGCAGATAGCGGTGTGAGTTGCCGCATAGGCCATTTTGACCGCCAGCGTCGTGGTTTTTCCTCCGATCCCCGCCGGGCCCACGCCCAGCCTGTTGATATCCTCCAGCAGCTCGGTTTCCAGCTGGTCGAGCAGAGGATCGGGATTGTGGTCTAGCCAGTTGCGGGTACTGATGGCTTCGCGGCTCAGCTTGGCGCTGACGTCCATTTGTCCGCCCAGACCGATGCCAATAGCGGACGGAGGGCAGGGGAAGCCGCCGGCGTTAATCACGGTGTCCAATACCAGCCGCTTTAATCCTTCGTAGTTTTTCCCAAGCGTCGCCGGGGTCAGAATTTTTGACACGTTGCCAAGCTCGGCGCCGCATCCTTTCGCGCTCATGATGATTTCTACATATTCCTGATTGGGAACGTGCTGCAGCTCAACGTTAGGGACGCCGAGGCCCGTGCTGTCGCCGGGGTTATGGCGCGTCAGCGGGTGGACGATGCTAGGGCGAATCAATCCCGCTTTAGTGGCTTCGGTCAGCGCTCGGGGGAGATAGCTTAGCAGCGGGTCCATATTAAACGCCTGCCCGAAGCGGATCCAAACGGTAGGAAAACCGGGCGACTGGCAAACCGGCTTATCTTTTTGGGTTGCTTGAGCGACGTTATCGATCATTGTTTCCAGAAAAACCCTGGCTTCCTGATGCGTTTCTTCTCGAGCGGCATTTTTCATCAGGTGGAGCACATCGGGGGAGATCGTCGTACAGGCGCGGTGAAGAAGGTCGTAAACCTCTTCGTAGGTAATGCCCAGTTCTCTCATTTTATTATCCTCTGATTGGCATTGGTTAATCATATATTATATATAATATATAAAATCGCAATGACTTTTCAAACGGGAGAAAGAAGGGGGCAGGTGGTGAAGCCATATGCTTTTTGATTATGAAATATGCCTAACCATTCTTTATTGCCGGACATTTGGATGGATATTCTTACGTAAAACAACCATTCAGGAATCCGTACCGTTATGTTTGACAAGGCAACGTCCGTACCGCTTCTCCCTATACCGCAAGAGCAGCTGACTCAGCTTTCTTCAGCCATCTCGGGTATGACGTCGCAGCAGCTGGCGTGGGTGTCCGGCTACCTTTGGGGAATTGCGGCGCAGGGGCAGGAAAGCGCGCAAGTTTTACCGTTAACTTCCGCCGCCGGCGCATTGCCACAGGTGACGGTAACCGTGCTTTCCGCTTCGCAGACGGGCAACGCCCGCAGGCTGGCGGCACAGTTGAAAGACGACCTGCATCAGGCGGGGCTTGCCGTAACGCTGGTTAACGCCGCGGACTACAAGTTTAAGCAGATAGACAAAGAGCGCTTTCTGGTGGTGGTCGCTTCCACTCAGGGGGAGGGGGAACCGCCGGAAGAAGCGATAGCGCTGCACAAGTTTCTGTTCTCTAAAAAAGCGCCGACGCTTGCGAACACCGCGTTCGCCGTTTTTGGCCTGGGCGATCGCAGCTATGAAAACTTTTGTCAGACGGGAAAAGACGTTGACGCGCGCCTTGCCGAACTGGGGGCCGACCGCCTGCTGGAGAGAGTGGACGCTGACGTTGACTATCAGGCGCTGGCACAGGCATGGCGCGAAAAGGTGGTTGAACGGCTGAAGCAAGAACTGGGCGACGTTAAATCAACGGCGGCCGTTTCTGCCGTTGCCGCAAGCGGCGTTGGAGAGGCCGAACGCTATAGCCGCGAGCAGCCGCTGGTGGCTTCTCTGAGCGTAAACCAAAAAATCACCGGTCGGGACTCCGAAAAGGACGTCCGCCATATCGAGATTGACCTCGGCGACTCCGGCCTGAGCTACCGCCCCGGCGACGCGCTGGGCGTCTGGTTTCAAAATGACCCCAAGCTTATTGATGCGATTTTGCAGCCGCTGTCCCTGACCGGCGAAGAGTCGGTTGAGGTTCAGGGAAAAGTGCAGACGCTTCGCGATGCGCTGACCTACCACTATGAGCTGACGCAAAACGCGCCGTCCGTTGTTGAACGCTATGCCCAACATGCCGACAGCGAGGCGCTCAGCGCCCTAATTAATGATAAGGCGGCGCTTGCGGCCTATGCAGAAACCACGCCGATTGTCGATATGGTAAAGCGAACGCCTGTGCGCATCGCTGCCGCCGATCTGTTGGCGATGCTGCGCCCTCTGACGCCGAGGCTCTATTCCATCGCCTCTTCGCAGGAAGAGGTAGGCAGCGAAGTTCATCTAACGGTCGGCGTAGTGCGCTATCGCGTTGATGATGAAGAGCGCACCGGCGGCGCGTCCGGCTATCTGGCCGACAGGCTGCAGGAAGAGAGCGATATCGCGGTGTTCGTTGAGAAAAACGACAACTTCCGCCTGCCGGACGACCCCAACACGCCGGTGGTAATGATTGGCCCCGGCACCGGCATTGCCCCGTTTCGCGCCTTTATGCAGGAGCGCGAGGCAACCGGCGCCGCGGGCAAAAACTGGCTGCTGTTTGGCAATCCGCACTTTACCTCCGACTTCCTTTATCAGGTGGAGTGGCAGCGCTACGCAAAGAGCGGCCTGCTGACGCGCATTGATCTTGCATGGTCGCGGGACGCCGAGCAAAAGGTTTACGTACAGGACAGGCTGCGCGAGAACGGCGCAGAGCTTTGGCGCTGGCTTCAGGACGGCGCGCACCTTTACGTCTGCGGCGATGCCGGCCGTATGGCGAAGGACGTAGAACAGGCCTTACTGGATATCGCTTCAACCCACGGCAGCCTGACGTCAGAGCAGGCCGACGATTTTTTAACCGAATTGCGCCTTGAGAAGCGCTACCAGCGGGACGTTTACTAATGAGCAATGAACAACGACAGCCCGGCGAGCCTTTGGGGCCGCCAT
This sequence comes from Leminorella grimontii, assembly GCF_039789245.1. Lineage (NCBI taxonomy): Bacteria > Pseudomonadati > Pseudomonadota > Gammaproteobacteria > Enterobacterales > Budviciaceae > Leminorella > Leminorella grimontii. The sequence goes on from NZ_CP146357.1 coordinate 1,355,393, forward strand.
CCGACAACGAACGCCTTAAGCGCGACAGCAACTTGCTGCGCGGCACGATTGCCGAAGATTTAAAGGACGGCCTGACCGGCGGCTTTCGCGGCGACAACTTTCAGCTTATTCGCTTTCACGGCATGTACCAACAGGACGATCGCGACATTCGGGCCGAACGGGCCGAACAGAAGCTTGAGCCGCTGCTAAACGTGATGCTGCGCTGTCGGCTGCCCGGCGGCATCATTACGCCTCAACAGTGGCTGGGCATCGACCGCTTTGCCGGGGAGGAGACGCTCTACGGCAGTATCCGGCTGACGACGCGGCAAACCTTCCAGTTTCACGGCGTGCTGAAGGGCAAAATTAAGTCCGCGCACCGGATGTTGAGCCAGCTGGGGCTGGACTCTATCGCCACCGCGGGTGACGTAAACCGCAACGTGCTCTGCACCTCTAACCCGGTGCAGTCGGCGCTGCATCAGGAGGCTTACGAGTGGGCGAAGAAAATTTCGGAACACCTGCTGCCGAAAACGCGCGCCTATGCGGAAATCTGGCTGGACGGCGAAAAGCTGGCTACCGAAGAGGAGGAGCCGATACTCGGAGAGACCTACCTGCCGCGTAAGTTTAAAACCAGCGTTGTGATCCCGCCGGATAACGACGTCGACCTGCACGCCAACGATCTCAACTTCGTTGCCGTAGGGGAAAACGGCCGCCTGACAGGGTTTAACGTTCTGGTGGGGGGCGGTCTGGCGATGACCCATGGCGATAAGCAAACTTATCCGCGCAAGGCGTCCGAGTTTGGCTTCATCGCTCTGGAGCATACGCTGGAGATAGCCGAAGCGGTGGTCACTACCCAGCGCGACTGGGGCAATCGCTCCGAACGTAAAAACGCCAAGACCAAATACACCCTTGAGCGCTTCGGCGTTGAGGCGTTTAAGGCCGAAGTGGAGAAGCGTGCGGGCGTGAACTTTGAGCCAACGGTTCCCTACGTCTTCACCCACCGCGGCGATCGCATCGGCTGGATCGAGGGTATCGACGGGCGATGGCACCTGACGCTGTTTATTGAAAACGGCCGCCTGTTGGACTATCCCGGCAAACCGCTAAAAAGCGGCGTAGCCCAAATCGCTAAAGTGCATAAAGGCGACTTCCGCCTGACGGCCAACCAGAACCTGATTGTGGCCGGCGTCGCGCCCGAAGACAAGGCGCTGATTGAAGGGATTGCGCGAGAGCACGGCCTGATTGACGACGGAGTGAGCGAGCAGCGTAAAAACTCCATGGCCTGCGTCGCGTTTCCCACCTGCCCGCTGGCGATGGCGGAGGCGGAGCGCTTTTTGCCGGAGTTTGTTACCCAAATCGAAGCGCTGATGGCAAAGCGCGGGCTTGCCGATGAGCACATCATCCTGCGCGTGACCGGCTGCCCCAACGGCTGTGGGCGGGCGATGCTGGCGGAGGTAGGGCTGGTGGGCAAAGCGTTGGACCGCTATAACCTGCATATCGGCGGTAACCGCGAAGGCACGCGCATTCCGCGCATGTACCGCGAGAACCTGACGTCGACGCAGATCCTAGCTGAACTCGACGAGCTGATTGCCCTGTGGGCCAATGGGCGAGAGGCGCAGGAAGGCTTTGGCGACTTTGTCGTTCGCACCGGCGTCGTTAAGCCGGTGATAGATTCTGCTCGCGATTTTTATGACTAAAAGCGTTAGGTGGAGGGCGAAACGATGTTGAATTTAGACTTGGCCTGGTTGAATACCCTCGACCGGGAGCAGCAGCGGGCCGCACTGGCGCAGACTAACCGTCATCTTGAGGGGCTTAGCGCGGAGGCGCGGGTGGCCTGGGCTTTGGAGAATCTTCCCGAGAACAAGGTGCTGTCGTCAAGCTTCGGCATACAGGCGGCGGTCAGCCTGCATCTGGTCACTCGCCTGCGGCCGGATATCCCGGTGATCCTCACCGACACCGGATATCTGTTCCCTGAAACCTATCGCTTTATTGACGAGCTCACTGAACGGCTGGGCCTGAACCTTAAAATCTATCGCGCCGCGACGTCGCCCGCCTGGCAGGAGGAGCGCTACGGCAAGCTGTGGGAGCAGGGCGTTGAGGGCATCGAGCGTTACAACCAGTTAAACAAGGTCGAGCCGATGAACCGGGCGCTGTCCGAGCTGAACGCGTCGGTATGGTTTTCCGGCCTGAGGCGCGAGCAGTCCGGCAGCCGAAGCAGGCTTCCGGTGCTGGCGATTTCCCGCGGCATCTTTAAGCTGCTGCCGATTATTGACTGGGACAATCGGCAGGTTTACCGCTATTTGCAAGAGCACGGCCTGAGCTATCACCCGCTGTGGGAGCAGGGCTACCTGTCGGTCGGCGATACCCACACCAGCCGCAGGTGGGAGCCGGGCATGAGCGAAGAAGAAACGCGCTTTTTCGGCCTGAAGCGGGAGTGCGGGCTGCATGAGGAGTAAGGTCGCTATTTGCCTGTCGGCCTGAGCGTAATGCGTATTTTATCGGGCAGCGAAGGCGCATCTATCGTTACCTGCTGCGCTTTGGTAAAAAATTTATAGCTCATATACGCGTCAGGATCGGTGCTGTACAGCGCTCTTTCATAGTCTCGCGCAGAAACAAGCAGCGTGTTGTTTCCCGCATCCGAGCAGGGAGAGATAAACGGGAAAAGTAAAGACAGGTCATATACGGCGGAAAACCTGAATTCGCCCTCTTTGTTCGTTGTGGCCGACGCAGAACAGCTGTTGCTTTCAGTTGAGGTATGTCGGCTAATAACTACGCCGCTAATGGGCCGTTCGGTCACGCTATCTACGACTTTGCCTTCTATTGGGGCTGCAACGTTCGTGAAAAGGCGCCCCGCAAAAATCAGGATGCCAAAAACGGCAAGTAGGTAGAAAAAGCCTTTCTTTTTTATTTTCATCTAGTAGTAATCATCCTCTCGCTGGTGCCGCACGGCCAGAACGGTGACGATGGCTTCGCTGTCAATCTCAAACAGGGCGACGTAGCCGGATGAGCCAAAGGAAATCAACAGCTCGCGCAGGAAGGGGGAGCCGTCTGGAGAAACCTTGCGGCAGGTAAAGGGGAAGTCCTGCAATAAGGCTAGCCCCTTGGCGATGGCTTCCTTTGCGCGCTCTGCGGCTTGAACGTCCCGCTCTGCCAGAAACGCATACAGCCGAAGCAGGTCGTCTCTGGCCTCTTGGGTAAAGCGAACGCGGTAGCTCATTGGCGATGATTATCCCGCGCCTGCTTTAAGATGTCGTCCAGGTCTGTCATGACGGACTCGGCGTTGTAGTAAGTTCCGCTGACCTTAGCGTCGTCTCTAGATGCCAGCCCGCGGGCGATAAAGGCGTCCTGCGCTCTCCTTCTGGCGACGTTAAGCTCAATGGACTGTTCGATAAACGCCGACAGGCTTTCGCCTTCGTACAGCACTTCTTCAACGGCGCGTCGCGCATCGGCGGTGACGCGTACGGGGGGTAAAACGGCGGTTTTGGCGGATGACATAGCGTGCCTCGGTGATGTATTACAAACGTAATGCATTATGGGGCTTTGCTCGATGCTTGTCAAAATGCCGCTGCCGGATTTTAGCTCAAGACGGACGTGCTTTTTGTGTTCATGGCGCGGTGCGTATTTGTCCATTTTTCTTTTTTCCCGTTTTGTAAAAGTGAAAGCCGCAGCGACGTCATACAGGCGCGGTCTGCGTCGTCACCGGTTTTATGTGAAGGGACGGTAAGGCATTGCAAAGAAAAAGTGGACGGGCAGATGTAGAATTTGCGAGGTGTCTCCAGCGAGTTCTATTTATGTCGACACACTGTTGCAGGCCAATTCACTCTAAGTCGTAAAACGTAAACTTCAGGTTTTCGATAAGGTCGGTTAATAGCAGCAGGCGTTCGTCGGTTTGGCCGTGGGTCAGGATCAGGTTTTCCAACTGATAGATGATTGAAAGGTACTGGGCGTCTTTTTCATCCATGGCGTCATACGCATGCTGGCTGCATAGCCCTAGCATAAGCGATAAAGCCTGATTGAGGGGGCTGTCGTCGATGCCGTCGCGATAGCCTGGAATATGCTTTGTTGCGTTGGTTAACGCAAAGCCACAGTAGTTTAGGCCTTCGTCCAGCAGGAAATAGAGGTCGCCTGAAACTTGGGCTTTATAACAACAGCGCGACAAGTCGGTGGCTACGGTCAGCTGATTTGAGTTAAAAGAGAAAAAGGCGCTGTCCTGAAGCTCTACGCTGAACATAAAGTTTTTTACACTGCGCGAAAGCGCCACGTCGCGCAGGCTGCTAACGTCGATGCATTGGTCTGAAATAGTGATGATGGAAGGGACGGTCAAGCATAGAAAGGCAAGCTTTCCGCTGTCCTTATCGACTAAAAACCAGTCTAACGTATTCAGTTCGCTGAAGTTGGCGCTACCTGACAGGGTTTGGATGTCTTCTTCCAGTTCGTAGAGAGAGTTGTACTTGCCCCTCATAGAAACATCGAACCCGCTGGGATCCCATAGTGCAGCTTTCATTGGCAAATATCCCGAAACACAACGCGAGCAACGGTTCCCGCCATCCCCCCTATGCCAATTGAAACGGCGCTAAAGAAAAGGTAGATCCATCCGACAACCTTCAGCCCCTCTACTCCCGAAAAATCGACCGCGACGCCCATTTCTCCCTGAATCAAATGTATTAACGACATCAGCCCGCTTAGCAGAAGGATATATCCCAGGCTGATTAATAGCGGCGCGCGGGCGCGTCGAAAGTAGGCTAAAAACGACGCGCTGGCCGGGAGGAGCCAAAAAAAGGTTAAGAGTATGTTGCGGCTAATGTGGACTCGGTTATACACATAGTCTTGAAAAAGGGATGAGGACCAAAGCAGGAAGCCGCTTATTACGATTATCGTAACGCCGAAGGCAACGTTTTTTCGCGTTGTCATGGTGACAGTCCTTGTCGCTAATTTGTTTCTTTGGATTCTATCTCACACACCTTCCACATCTCCTTATAGGGAACCAGCGTTACCTTCAGGCGCTTTGCGGGGTACTCAACGCCGCCGAGCGTGATGTCGACCTGCGCCTTTTCCGGCGTTTGGTTTATTGGCGCGCTTTTAACGTGCCGCCAGTCGTCAAGCACGTCCTGAGACTTGGTAAAGTAGTTTCCTTCATCGTCGCCCAGATATTGAATGCGGTAGAGCTGATCCCAAAAGTTGGCCGTGACGTAGTTAAGGATGTCATCGCCGTTCTCCGCCTCTTTTTCGGCGAGCTCCATCGACATATACCAGCGGTAGAATGCTTCGGCCGCTTCCTGCGGCGACTGCTTGACGGTTTTCTCCGGGCGGGTATCGTTTTCCGTACTGCACGGATCTTTAGCGCCAATGAGGGCGACGTCGGAGATTTTCCACCGCTGTTCCTGCTGCCTGAGCGTAACGGCCAGCGTTTCTATTGGGGTAGATACGCCCTGAAAGCCGATCTCCACCGTAAGCAGGGCGCTATCGCCGTCAATTGTTTCTGATTTGACGTCAACCCGGTTCCAGCTGTCGTCCCAGTATCCGACCTTAAGAAAGTAGTCGATATCGGTTGATTGATTAGGCTTATCCAGACTCTTTTGCTGTTGTTCTATCAACGAAGGAGCAAGCAGCCCGTCGAGCGTGCTGCGATTCTCCGGCTTAAACACCGTCTCTCCGTCGTAGAGATACCAGCTGTAGAAGTTTTGGACTATCTGCGCAGGCGGTAGCGCGGGGGAACTTTGGGCTGAGGTAGTAAATAACCAGAACGCGCCAGCAAAAAAAAGGCGGGAAATAAAGGCGGAAAAATGAAGTTTCATGGTGTGCTCTTTAGCTATACGGCGTAAGCCTGACGCCATTCTAATAAAATAATGTGACTATTTCCCTCGTTTTGTTGTGTATGATTTCTTCAATTTAAATGATAACGATGACGGAGTTCGTCAATGAATCAGCGGCTGCTTTCTCTTTTCGTTGGCGGCGCCTTTTGGGCGCTTGCCGCGTTTGCTTCGGCCCAACCTACGCTCGCCGAGCTGGAAAAGCAGGCTGCCGAAGGAAGCGTCGAAGCGATGTTTCGCCTCGGGCAAGCCTATGATGAGGGGCAAGGCGTTTTACAGGACTACCCTCGAGCGCTTGACTGGTATTACAAGGCGGCAGACAGAGGAAACGTCGACGCGCTTTATCGGCTAGGCGTTATGTTTGAGAAGGGCCTGGGCGTGCCCCAAAACTATCCGCAGGCGATGATGTGGTACGAACAGGCTGCGAAGCTCGGCAGCGCCGACGCGCAGTTTACGCTCGGCATGATGTACGACTTTGGCCGCGGGCTGCCGAAAAACTACCGTAAGGCGCGGGAGTTCTACCAGCAGGCGGCCGAGCAGGGGCATGCGATGGCGCAGTTCAACCTGGCGTCTATCTACGATAACGCTCAGGGTGTGCCGCAGGATTTTGCCGTCGCCGCAAAGTGGTACCAAAAGGCCGCTGAACAGGGTGTTTGGGAAGCCCAGTTTAACCTGGCCGGGCTCTATTTTTACGGCGAGGGCGTAGCGCAGGATTACGTTCAGTCCTACGCCTGGTACGCGGCGGCGGAAGCGGTTATCGGCTATAGCGAAGCGAAGGTGAAGCAGTTGGAGATAGCGCAAAAGCTGAGCCCGCAGGACGTCGAACGAGCAAAAGCGCTGGCGAGCGACTATGTGGATAAGTACGCAAGGGTGAGAAAGTAGCAATACGCGCGGGGAATTACCCGCGCGTATTCTTCCTCACTTCCAAAATGTCCACGCAAACATCGTAATCACCGCAATACTCACCAAATTTAACCAGAAGCCGACCTTGATCATGTCCATCTGCCGGAAAAAGCCGGAGCCGAACACGATAGCGTTGGGCGGCGTCGCTACCGGCAGCATGAAGGCACAGGATGCGCCAAAGCCGATGATGAGCGTCAGCGCGGCCGGAGGCATGCCCAGCGCTTCCGCGACGGTGGCAAATACCGGTACCAGCAGCGCGGCGCTGGCGGTGTTGCTGGTAAACTCGGTCAGAAAGATAATCAGCGTCGCCACGGCCAGCATGATGATAAACCAGTGGCTGGCGCCAAACAGGTCGGCAATGCCGTTAGCCATCACGACGCTTGCGCCGGAGTCTTTCAGAATGGCGCTCAGCGTCAGCCCGCCGCCGAACAGAATCAGCACGCCCCATTCCATGTTTTCCTGGATCTGCTTCCAGTTCGCCACGCCGCTGACGCTGATAAGCACCGCAGCGCCGACGGCGATAAGCGAATCGAACTGAGAAACGCCGCCGAGCGCCTTGCTGATTTGAGCGCTGAATATCCAGCAGACGACCGTCAGAGCAAAGATCGCCATCGCTAACAGGCGAGGCTGCGTCCATTCGATTTCCTCACGCTTTATTTCAACCTTATGCGACAGGTTGGGGCGAAGGATAAGCCACAGCAGGCCGATCATCACCGGCATCAGTATCAGCATGATGGGAATGCCGTATTTCATCCAGGTGAAGAAGTCCAGGCCGAGCGCCGCAGCCGCTATCGCGTTTGGCGGGCTGCCGACAATGGTGCCGAAGCCGCCGATGCTGGCGCTGTAGGCAATGCCCAGCAGGAGGAAAATAAAGGTCCGGCGATCTTTTTCCGGGTCAAGGCTGGTCAGAATGCCCAGCGCCAGCGGCAGCATCATGGCGGCGGTGGCGGTGTTGCTTATCCACATCGACAGCAGTGCAGTGACGCCAAACAGCATCAGCACCGCGACGTTAAGCCTCCCTTTAGCCAGCATCAGTACGCGGTTGGCAATCAGCCGGTCGATGCCCTGAATGTGGAGCGCGGTGGCTAACGCAAAGCCGCCGAAGAAAAGAAAGATGATGGGATTGGAAAAAGACTTTAGCGCGCCGTCCGCGTTAAGCAGGCCGAAGGCGACCGCCATTAGCGGGATAAGCAGCGCGGTAATGGTGATGTGAATAGCTTCCGTCAGCCACAGCACGCCGATAAAGCACATCAGCGCCAATCCGAGATTGGCCTTTTCGTTAAAGGGAAGGGTATTGAGCAAAATAACCAACAGCACAATATCCACGGCGAGAATCGCCAGGCCGCGGGCAGACGGCGGCGTCGTAATGGCGGGGGTTAGCGGTGTCGTCTCCATAGCGTCCTCCTGTGTATACAAAATGTTTCATTTGTTAACTCTAAGTAAAATTAAGCACGGAAAAGCGTTGGAGGAAATGTTTAAGGTATAAAAGTGAGAGGTGACACCATTCAATAAGTCAGATTTATTGTTTAAATGCTGGTCATGTATCTGTTTTAAATTTTGGAAAAAATTAATTTATTTTGTGTTTATTCCATTTTGATTGTTTTTTGCTCTCTTTGCATATTTCAGTTAATGCGTGTGCGAACCTGTGGGGCTAAAGGCAAAAAGCGCTCTGAGCAAAATTTCTTATCCCCCTTCATTCCATCCCGCTATATCAAATTCCTTTTCATCATTTCATTCCTTTTTCCCCTCTCTCTATAGTCGAGCTATCGCTTTGTTAATGAACGGAAGGTCAACGTGGACTATTTACCCCTGTTTGCCGATTTGCACCACCGCCCCGTGCTGGTAGTGGGCGCAGGCGAGGTGGCGGCGCGCAAGGTCAGCCTGCTGCTTGACGCCGGCGCTGAAGTCGCCGTGGTTGCCCAAAGGCTGGGGAAAGAGATTGCTCAGCGGCTGGATGAAGGGCAGATACGCTGGCTGGCCGTTGAATTTGAGGCCGAGCAGCTTGACGACGTGTTTCTCGTCATCGCGGCGACCGACGACGCGCTTTTAAACGCCCGCGTGTTTCAGGCTGCCAACCAGCGCCGCAGGCTGGTTAACGTGGTGGACGACCCCAACCGCTGCTCGTTTATTTTTCCTTCTATTATCGACCGTTCGCCGCTGGTGGTGGCGGTGTCTTCCGGCGGCAAAGCGCCGGTGCTGGCGCGGCTTCTGCGCGAAAAATTAGAGGCATTGCTTCCGGAAAGCCTGGGGCTTTGCGCTGACATTGCGGGCCGCTGGCGCGATCGGGTGAAAAAACGGCTGTCGTCAGTCTCTAAACGCCGCCGCTTTTGGGAGCGCCTGTTCAACGGGCGTTTTACCTCGCTGGTGGAAGCGCATCGCTTGGAAGAAGCCGAAGCCGAGCTTGCCGACACCCTTGCCGGGCACGTTTTTCCGGGGGGCGAAGTCACGCTGGTCGGCGCCGGGCCGGGCGATGCCGGGCTTTTGACGCTAAACGGCCTGCGGGCGATACAGCAGGCGGACGTCGTACTGTACGACTCGCTGGTGACGGAGGACATCCTCAATTTAATACGCCGTGACGCCGAACGCATTAGCGTCGGCAAGCGTGCCGGTGCGCACAGCGTGGCTCAAGAAGAAACCAATCGGCTGTTGGTGGAATTGGCGAAGAAGGGTAAGCGCGTCGTCAGGCTGAAGGGCGGCGATCCGTTTATTTTTGGCCGCGGCGGCGAAGAGCTTGAAACGCTGGTCGAGGCAGGCATTCCCTATCGGGTCGTTCCTGGGGTAACGGCGGCCGCTGGCGCCGCTGCTTATGCCGGGATCCCGCTGACCCACCGAGAGCACGCGCAGAGCGTCACCCTGATTACCGGCCACGCTCAGGCGGGCGCTCAGGGGCTGGACTGGGGACAGCTGGCGCAGGGGAAACAAACCCTGGCGGTGTATATGGGAACGCTGAAGGCGGGAGATATACAGCAGCGGCTGATAGAAAACGGGCGTGAGCCCTCGACGCCAGTGGCGGTGATTGGCCGTGGCACGCGCGCCGATCAGCAGGTGCTGAGCGGCAGCCTGGGGGATCTTGAGGCGCTGGCGAAGCGCGCCCCGACGCCTGCGCTGCTGGTGATTGGCGAAGTGGCGGCCCTGCACGCGAAGCTTGGCTGGTTTGGCGAACGGTCAGCGGGTGAGGATATTCAACGCCCCGCGCTCGCGGCCGTCGGCAGCAAATAACAGAGGATAGATAAGGTGAACGAAAAACGGTTGACCCACCTGCGCCAGCTTGAGGCGGAGAGTATTCACATCATTCGCGAAGTCGCGGCCGAGTTTTCCAATCCGGTCATGCTTTATTCCATCGGCAAAGACTCTTCGGTGATGCTGCATTTAGCGCGTAAGGCCTTTTATCCCGGTCGGCTGCCGTTTCCTCTGTTGCACGTCGACACCGGCTGGAAGTTTCAGGAGATGTATCGGTTTCGCGATGAAACGGCCAAGAAGTTCGGCTTGGAGCTGCTGGTTCACCGCAACCCGGACGGCGTGGCGATGGGGATTAATCCCTTCGTGCACGGCAGCAGTAAGCATACCGACATCATGAAAACCGAAGGGCTCAAGCAGGCGCTGAATAAATACGGCTTTGACGCCGCGTTCGGCGGGGCCAGGCGTGATGAAGAGGCCTCCCGCGCGAAGGAGCGGATCTATTCGTTTCGCGACGGCCACCACAGGTGGGACCCCAAAAACCAGCGGCCCGAGCTTTGGCGCAACTATAACGGCCAGATAGACAAAGGCGAAAGCATCCGCGTATTTCCCCTTTCCAACTGGACCGAGCTGGATATTTGGCAGTACATCTTTTTGGAAAATATCGACATCGTACCGCTGTATCTGGCCAAAGAGCGGCCGATTCTGGAGCGAGACGGCATGCTGATGATGGTGGACGACGACCGGATCGACCTTAAGCCGGGCGAGGTGATTGCTCAGCGCAAAGTCCGCTTCAGAACGCTGGGCTGTTGGCCTCTGACCGGCGCCGTGGAGTCCGAGGCGACAACGCTGCCTTCGATCATCGAAGAGATGCTGGTGTCGACCACCAGCGAGCGTCAGGGACGAGTGATCGACCGCGACAAGGCGGGATCGATGGAGCTGAAAAAACGCCAGGGCTATTTCTAAGGGGAACCCATGAGCACGACAACATCTTCTATTAACGACGCGGTAGCGAAGCAGATTGCCGCGCAGGGCGGCGTGGAAGCCTATCTCTATGCGCAACAGCACAAGGGGCTGCTGCGTTTTTTGACCTGCGGCAGCGTCGACGACGGTAAAAGCACGCTGATTGGCCGACTGCTGCATGATACCCGGCAGATCTATCAAGATCAGCTAAATACGCTGCACAGCGACAGTCGCCGCATCGGTACCGCCGGGGAAAAGCTGGATCTGGCGCTGCTGGTGGACGGCCTGCAGGCCGAGCGCGAGCAGGGCATCACCATTGACGTGGCCTACCGCTATTTTTCCACCGAAAGGCGCAAGTTCATCATCGCCGATACGCCGGGGCACGAGCAGTACACCCGCAATATGGCGACCGGCGCGTCGACCTGCGACGTGGCTATCGTGCTGATTGACGCCCGCAAAGGCGTATTGGATCAGACCCGTCGTCACAGCTTTATCGCTACGCTGTTGGGCATTCGCCACCTGATTGTGGCGGTCAATAAAATGGATCTGGTGGACTACCGGCAGTCGAGGTTTGAGGAAATTCGCAGCCAGTATCTGAGCTTCGCCGAACGCCTGCCGGGTGCGGCGACCTTTAGCTTTGTCCCGATCTCAGCGTTGGACGGCGATAACGTGGTTGAGGTCGGGGAACATATGCCCTGGTATGAGGGCGACACCCTGCTGGCGCAACTGGAAACGGTTGACGTTGAGCGCGACGGGGCCGACGCGCCGCTGCGCTTTCCCGTGCAGTACGTTAACCGGCCTAACCTGGACTTTCGCGGCTACGCCGGCACTATTGCGTCCGGCACGGTGCGGGTAGGGCAGGCGGTTCGAGCGCTGCCATCCGGCGTGGTGAGCCGAATCAAGTCCATCGTCACCTTTGACGGCGAACTGGCGAAAGCTTCCGCCGGGGAGGCGGTGACGCTGGTGCTGGAAGACGAAGTGGACGTGAGCCGAGGCGATCTGCTGGTTGCCGAAGATGACGCTGCCCTGCAGGCCGTCTGGGGCGCGGAGGTCGACGTCGTTTGGATGACGGAAGCGCCGCTGACGCCGGGCCATCGTTACGACATCAAGCTGGCCGGTAAAAAAAGCCGGGCGCACGTCGAGCGCATCGCCTATCAGTACGACATCAATACCCTTGAGCAGCGCGACTCGCGGGCGCTGGCGCTAAACGCCATCGGTACCGTCAGCGTCGCGTTTGACGAGCCGCTTTTATTAGACCGCTATGAAACCTGCCGGGAAACGGGAAGCTTTATCTTTATCGATCCGCTGACCAACGTCACAGTCGGCGCGGGGCTGGTGCGCACTCCGGGGATCGCCTCCGCGCCGTCGCTGGTTGAGTCGTCTAACGACCGAGAGTTTGAAAAGGCGCTCAACGCCCTGATCCGCCGCCACTATCCGCACTGGCACGCGCGCGACATCAGCGGGGAAGGGTAAGGGAATGGCCGATAACATCGTTTGGCACGCTCACGCCGTATCTAGGCAGGACCGCGAGGGGCTTAACGGCCACCTCGGCGCTCTGGTCTGGTTGACCGGGCTGTCTGGCTCCGGCAAGTCGACCATTGCCGGGGCGCTCGAACAGGCGCTGCACCAGCTGGGGGTGAGAACCTACCTGCTGGACGGCGACAACCTGCGCCACGGCCTGTGCCGCGATTTAGGGTTTTCCGAGCGGGACCGGCGGGAGAACATTCGCCGCGTCGGCGAAGCCGCGGCGCTGATGGTCGACGCCGGGCTGGTAGCGATCGCGGCCTTTATTTCGCCCTACCGCAGCGACCGGGCGGAGATTGCCGAAAGGCTGCCGGAGGGGCGGTTTATTGAAGTGTTTGTCGATACGCCCTTGGAAGAGTGCGAGCGCCGCGACCCGAAGGGCCTCTACCAAAGGGCCCGCCGGGGCGAAATCCCTCAGTTTACCGGCATCGATCTGCCCTACGAGCCGCCGCTAGCACCAACTGCGCACCTCGATGGCCAAGGGCCGGTGGAGGCGCTGGTAGCGCAGTTGGTAGCCGCGCTGCGGGAAAGGGGGATTGTTGGGGCGAATAAGTAAGAAAGTAGAAAGCAGGCTGACGCGCCGCGGCTTTTGTCAGTATGTTGGCAGTAAGCGGAGAGGATGAACCGCTGCTGTCGGACTGAGTGCCAGCAGTTATCTCACTATTTATTTGATTATTAATGATAAAGATGAAATTTTTCCACCGGAATGTTTGACCCTATGGCTAAAATAAAACCGTTCCGGTAGATTAAGGGAGAACGTTAGGCGTGATATTTTTTTCTATAGTGATTAATGGGTTAGCGTTCTTTAAAAATAGGGATATGCTGGTGGACTTTATTGGTGGATAAAACTTTTTTAAAATCAATTGGATAGTTTTAGAGAATTCCCCGCGCCAGCGGGGATAAACCGGCGGAGGAGTTTAGCGTCGCCAGAGACCGTTTGAATTCCCCGCGCCAGCGGGGATAAACCGCGATCGGCGTTCATATCATGCTGGATATTTCACGAATTCCCCGCGCCAGCGGGGATAAACCGGGTGCTGAGGTCTTGCTGAACGACGTGCTGTCGAATTCCCCGCGCCAGCGGGGATAAACCGTTGCCGATCTCATTTTCCACCAGGCGGTTAATGAATTCCCCGCGCCAGCGGGGATAAACCGCCTGATTGCTGCTGAAGATATTGATAGAAGCCGAATTCCCCGCGCCAGCGGGGATAAACCGTTGGTAGCCGGTGCGATCCAGCAATTAGCCGAGAATTCCCCGCGCCAGCGGGGATAAACCGTTTTTTTTATATACCCTTCATCGCGAGCTTTTGAATTCCCCGCGCCAGCGGGGATAAACCGGCGTCGCCGGGATGCTCTCTCGCACTCGTCCGGAATTCCCCGCGCCAGCGGGGATAAACCGATGTGAGACCGGCAGGCGTTCTTTATAGTGTGGAATTCCCCGCGCCAGCGGGGATAAACCGGCGGGGCATGCAGCTGTTGATGGTGTTGGTACGAATTCCCCGCGCCAGCGGGGATAAACCGCTATTATGTCTGAAACCAACTGACAGCTGGGCGAATTCCCCGCGCCAGCGGGGATAAACCGGTTCTATCAATATTCCTTTCTACAAGGATGCTGAATTCCCCGCGCCAGCGGGGATAAACCGTCATACCTTTCTTGGGGTGTGAAGTTGGACGGGGAGTTCCCCGCGCCAGCGGGGATAAACCGGTAGACATGCCGCCCACGTCCCACGCGTACAGGAGTTCCCCGCGCCAGCGGGGATAAACCGTATGACCGCACTCAACGTCTGAACAGGCAGCGGAGTTCCCCGCGCCAGCGGGGATAAACCGCGAACTGCTCAGGCATGGCAACGCCCATGTTCGAGTTCCCCGCGCCAGCGGGGATAAACCGCGTTCGAACATCAGGAGCTGACGGTGTCCGCCGAGTTCCCCGCGCCAGCGGGGATAAACCGCCTGTTGAGTTCGTTAAACACTGCGCGAAGGTGAGTTCCCCGCGCCAGCGGGGATAAACCGAATAGCAACACCGACGCGCCCCCGAAATCAGGGAGTTCCCCGCGCCAGCGGGGATAAACCGGATTGGAAATTCCTTCTGATTCGTATGCCACAGAGTTCCCCGCGCCAGCGGGGATAAACCGTCTGGAGCGTAATAGGAGCCATTGTTTCCAGCGAGTTCCCCGCGCCAGCGGGGATAAACCGCCATGAATATTGCCCTTCCTGGTCCCTCGGCCGAGTTCCCCGCGCTAGCGGGGATAAACCGCAAAAAAGCTTCGCCGGATGACGAAGCTTTATGAGTTCCCCGCGCCAGCGGGGATAAACCGCGTGGGTGATATCGTTTTCAGCGCGAGTAAATGAGTTCCCCGCGCCAGCGGGGATAAACCGTACGGCGCGGATGTGAAGGCACAGGATATTAAGAGTTCCCCGCGCCAGCGGGGATAAACCGTGTGGGACCTGACCGCGGGCGACCCAATGCCCGAGTTCCCCGCGCCAGCGGGGATAAACCGGCGGGGGAAAATACCAGCCACAAACACACGTTGAGTTCCCCGCGCCAGCGGGGATAAACCGATCGGCGTTCAGCTTTGGAATGGCATCAGCCAGAGTTCCCCGCGCCAGCGGGGATAAACCGCAGCAGCGCTGGCGGGATGCCTGCGAACAGTTGAGTTCCCCGCGCCAGCGGGGATAAACCGATTCCGGTTGATATTGTTAACGGCTTGCACGTCGAGTTCCCCGCGCTAGCGGGGATAAACCGGCAGAACGTCGCGAATTGATGCGTCGGCATGGCGAGTTCCCCGCGTCAGCGGGGATAATAAACCCTAAATTATTTTTCTGACTCAATACCGCGCCGATCCAGCTCTCTGCGCAGTAACCGTTTAATCCAGCCAGCCTTATTGTCATCGCCGTCTTCTTTCATGGCGATAGTCAGCCTTTCCGATAAATCGGCATCGAGACGAAGTTGCACGACGTATCGCTCTTTTTGGTTTTCATTGGTTGACATCGGTTATCACTCGTGTATATTTTATTTGCTGGTTTTAAATGTACATCAATGTATAGCAATCAGTAAAGCAACGCCTCGGAGTGCTGGAACACATCCGAGGCGTCTAACCACAACATTAATAGGAGTAATGCTATGGCTACCGCCAATGGTATCACGCACGCACATCCAAATCTCTACACTTTCCTGAACGTCCGTTCCAACTGCCCGCTCTGTGAAATTCAGCAGCTGATTTCCATATCGGCCACAACGGAGGCCGAAGCTCGTCGCCTGTTGGCCAGTCTCCCTCTGGTGTCCGTCTCCTGTAAACCGCAGGAGGTGCATCATGCTGCCTGAAGCTAACCTGCTTTCTTCTGAGCTGGCGGACGTCATTCGCAAACTGGATCTTTCGCACCTAAGCGCTGAGGACGTTCTACAGCTGGCGGACAGCAGTGAAGAGTGCTGCGCCGGGCTGTGTCACGGCCTGTCTTTTCTGGGGAACGCGCTCGTTTCTTTCGCCGATAAAAACGTGCTGGAGTTTTCGGCACAAAGCCTGTGTCAGCTGGGGCATAGCCTGTCGGCTTCAGCGATGCTGATCCCGGCGCTGTTGCAGCTTCAAAAGAGCGCTGAACTGCAAATTATTAATGCGGAGTGAGAAAGGGCGATCTTTTGATTTCCCCGCGAGAGCGGGGAATATGTGAGCGAGAATGCGTAGGCCGGAGGGCGTTTGCGACGTCATCCGGCACTAACCGAATCACATCCGCATCCCGACCGCCAGCCGGTTAAAGCAGTTCATCAGGCCGATAGCAAAAGTCAAATCGCTGATTTCGCGGGCGCTGAAATGCTCGAGCAGCGGCAGGTAAACCTCATCTTCGGCATGCGTTCTGGCGATATCCGTCACGGATTCCGCCCACGCCAGCGCGGCCTGCTCTTGCGCGCTAAAGTGATGGCTAACCCGCCAGCCTGCCAGGGCGTCCAATTTGCTCTGCTCAACGCCGGATTTACGCAGCGCCTTGCTGTGCATCTCCAGACAAAACGCACAGCCGTTAATCTGCGAGATGCGCAGAAAAATGAGTTCCATCAGCGTGGTATCCAGAGCGCCGTTCTCCAGCGCTTTTTTTGCTTGCCCAAGGGCGCTGTAGACTTCAGGGCTGAGTTCATAATAGGGCTGACGTAACGTAGTCATGGTGTTCCTCCTAATTTGGATGCCCCGCAGTGTAGCGCTATAATGGACTGCAAAAGAGAACCATATTTTGACTAAAAAAGCAGACCATATGCCGCACTATCAGCAAATCGCCCGTCAGCTAAAAACGGCCATTGAACAAGGCGAACTCAAGCCCGGCGCTAGGCTGCCTTCCAGCCGCACCTGGTCGCAGGAGCTGGGCGTCTCGCGCTCGACGGTTGAAAATGCCTACGCCGAGCTGGTGGCGCAAGGCTGGCTGGAACGACGCGGTCAGGCCGGAACCTTTGTCAGCGGGCAACTGCATCCGCAGCAAACGCCAACTATCCCCGTCGCTTTCGCCGGGGAAAGCCAGACGCCGCAGCCGTTCCAGATGGGGCTACCGGCGCTGGATCTCTTCCCGCGCGAGATCTGGGCGCGGGTGATGGGGCGGCGCTTACGCACCCAGACGCGATTCGAACTGGCGCTGGGCGACGTCTGCGGTGAAGCCGCGCTGCGCGAGGCTATTGTGAGCTACCTGCGGGTGTCGCGCAGCATCGAGTGCTTGCCGGAGCAGGTGTTTATTACCTCCGGATACGCTTCTTCAATGATGCTAATCTTACGCTCGCTGGCGCAGGCGGGTGATGGAATGTGGATGGAGGATCCCGGCTTCCCGCTTATCCGGCCCGTTATCGAGCGGGAAGGCATTCACCTGCTGCCGGTGGCGGTTGACAGGGATGGGCTGAACGTCTCCGCTGGAATACGCGATTACCCGGATGCCCGCTTTGCGCTCCTCACGCCTGCTCACCAAAGCCCGCTTGGGACGGCGCTGTCGTTAACCCGACGGCATCAGCTGCTGGAGTGGGCTGATAACGCCAAGGCATGGATTGTCGAAGATGATTACGACAGCGAATTCCGCTATCGAGGTAAGCCGTTGCCGCCGCTGAAAAGCCTGGATGCCCCACAGCGGGTGATTTATGCCGGAACGTTCAGCAAATCACTCTTTCCTGCATTACGTACCGCATGGCTAGTGGTGCCGGTGAATCAGGTTGCTCGTTTTCGAGAGCAGGCCGCGTTGAGCGCCTGTACCGTGCCGGTGCTATGGCAGCTGACGCTGGCTGACTTTATTCGCGACGGCCATTTCTGGCGGCATCTGAAAAAGATGCGTCAGCATTATGCCGAGCGCAGGCAGTGGATTGCGCAGGCGCTAACGGAGCAAGGGTTTCAGGTAGCGCCACAGGACGGCGGCATACAGCTGGTTATTATGGTGGAAGGGGATGATACCGCTATGGTGAGCAAAGCCAATCACGCAGGGCTGGCGGTACAAGCGCTCAGCCGCTGGCGAATGGAGCCAACGGGGCAAGGGGGAATGTTGCTCTCCTTCACTAACATCACTAGCGCAGAGATGGCGCAGCAGGTTGCTCGACGGCTTCGGCAGGCCGTCATATAGGAGCCGCGCGTTTATGGACTTTTCTGGATGCGTTGTTAATACTGAATCAGGTACGAGAAGCCTGCTGTAAAAGATAACGAGGACAGACTATGTATTTACGACCTGACGAGGTGGCGCGCGTTCTTGAAAAAGTGGGATTTACCGTAGATATGGTGACACAGAAAGCCTATGGCTATCGGCGTGGTGAAGACTATGTCTACGTTAATCGCGAAGCGCGCATGGGGCGTACCGCTCTGGTGATTCATCCGACGCTGAAAGAGCGCAGCTTACTGCTGGCAGAACCGTCCTCTGAGATTAAAACCTGCGATCATTATCAACATTTCCCGCGCTGTTTGGCCGGACTGACTCACGAACATTACGGTATTCCGCACGGATTTAGCTCGCGCATGGCGCTTGAGCGTTATTTATATGGACTTTTTGGCGCAGCGTAAGAGGCTATTTGCGATTAATGACGGATTAATAGTGAGACTACTGTTTAAAAAATATTTAAAATCAATATATTAATATTTGAACGGCGTCAGAGTTTATTCTTTAGCCAGCTTGATAATAGGTAAGCCACCTGTCGGCATAAATGGAGAATATGCATATGACGAAAATCATCGGCGCCGTGCTGGTTGCCGTCGTGTTATTGACCAGCGTAGCCGCTTTCGCCCACGGTGGAAGAACGGATAAAGACGGTTGCCATATGGATCGTAAAACGGGAAAGCGTCACTGTCATTAATGTGAGAAAAAGGCTGAAATTAGTTTCAGCCTTTTTGTGTAATAAAAACAGCGTGCCATTTCATCGCTTTGTTACCTGCATCAATATATTCCGCACCTTTTTGCCCATAATGCTTCAATCTTATTTTTAGGCCCCCAAAAGGAACGTCCATGGCCGACTGGAACCCTTCGCTTTACCTGCAGTTTGAATCCGAAAGAACCCGCCCCGCCGAAGAGCTGCTGGCGCGCATTTTTCACCCGTCCCCTCGCCACATCAGCGATTTAGGCTGCGGGCCGGGCAACAGCACCGAGCTGCTGCACCGCCGCTACCCGACGGCGCAGACCACCGGCGTCGACAGCTCCAAAGCGATGCTGGAGAAAGCGGCAAAGCGCCTGCCCGGCTGTCATTTTGTCGAGGCGGATATCGGCGCCTGGCGGCCCGACGTCCTACAGGACGTCATCTACGCCAATGCCTCCTTGCAGTGGGTGCCGCACCATGAGGTTTTGATGCCTCATCTGTTGGACCAGCTTGCCGACGGCGGCGTGCTGGCGTTCCAGGTGCCGGATAACCTGCTTCAGCCTTCCCATGCGCTGATGTGCAAAGTGGCGCTGGAAGGAGAGTGGAAGGGAAGGTACGGAGAAGACGCGCTGAGCCGCAAAAAGCTGTTAACCACGGAAGAGTACTACGACCTGATGGCCAGCCGCGGCTGCCGAGTGGACGTCTGGCGAACGACGTTCTACCACGTGATGCCTTCGGTTGCGGCCATCGTCGAGTGGGTTAAATCGACCGGCCTAAGGCCTTTCCTTAACCCGCTGAACGAAGAAGAGCAGGCGCTTTTCATTCAGCGCTATTTGGCCGAACTAACTCAAGCCTACGACGTGCGCAGCGACGGCAGCGTGCTGCTGGCGTTCCCTCGTTTGTTTGTGGTGGCGAGTAAGGTGGCTTAGAAATGGCGGATACGGCGTACTTGCGGTAGTGAGAAGTAGATCGCTGTGAGTGGGGATGAACCGTCCGACAACGTCGAGGCTACGTCGCAAACAGGAATTCCCCGCGTTGGCGGGGATAAACCGCAGTGGAAAGAGCTGGGAGCGATGGCCGGTGTCTGTTCCCCGCGTTAGCGGGGATAAACCGCATATCCAAAATGATTTAGGCATATTGGCATTGAGTTCCCCGTGCTAGCGGGGATAAACCGGTGTGGCCGTCGCGTTCTTGCATGTCGTTAAAGAGTTCCCTGCGCCAGCGGGGATAAACCGTAGGCAGCACCGATTGGCACCGTATAGACATCGAGTTCCCCGCGTCAGCGGGGATAAACCGAGGCAGATAGACAACGACGAGCAGGTTTACGTGCGTATGCGGCTTCAAAATCAGCTCATCGTTAAAGCGTTAAAAGATGGCCGTTGACCGCCGGATAGTCGGCCCCCAGATTCCCAACAGCGTCACTCACTTAGGCTTGAACAAACAACAATCTCAATCGGCGGGCGGGGCCCTTCAGGCCCCACTCCCGCCGCACTCCCAAGTTTAATACAAGCACTCTCCCGGCCGAGCACCATGGTGATATAAGCACGGCGCCTTTTCGGCCGGAATATCCTCCGAAGCTGATTTAACCGGCCCGTCGTCAATCCCCACGCTTTCAGCGTTTACTTATCTGATCAAACACCCCATCAGTAGCAAAGTGCGTCTTCTGAGCCTTCTGCCAGCCGCCAAACACCTCGTCAACGGTAAACAGCGTCAGCGACGGGAAGGTGGAGGCATACTTTTTCAACACATCAGGATCGCGCGGGCGGTAGTAGTTCTTCGCGGCGATTTCCTGTCCCTCTTTTGAATACAGGTACTTCAGATAGGCGGTCGCCACTTCGCGGTTGCCGTTCTTATCCACCACGCTGTCGACCACGGAGACGGTCGGCTCCGCCAGAATAGAAACGCTGGGCGTAATGATGTCAAACTGGTCTTTTCCCAACTGCTCGACGGCCAGCAGCGCTTCGTTTTCCCAGGCGATCAGCACGTCGCCGATGCCGCGCTCAACGAAGGTGGTGGTAGAGCCACGCGCGCCGGTATCAAGCACCTGCACGTTGTCATACAGCGCTTTGACGAACTGCTGCGCTTTCTGCTCATTGTTGTTGTTATGCTGTAGCGCGTATCCCCAAGCGGCCAGGTAGTTCCAGCGCGCGCCGCCGGAGGTTTTCGGGTTAGGGGTGACGACGTTAAGGCCGGGCTTAATGAGATCGTTCCAGTCGTGGATCTGCTTAGGGTTGCCCTTACGGACTAAAAAGACGATGGTGGACGTATAGGGTGCGGAGTTGTCCGGCAGGCGGGTAATCCAGTCTTTGGCAAGCTTGTCGCGCTCGGCGATGGCGTCTACATCGTAAGCCAACGCCAGCGTGACGACGTCGGCAGAAATACCGTTAATCACTGAAGAGGCCTGCTTGCCCGAGCCGCCGTGAGACTGCCTGACGGTAACGACGTCGCCGGTTTTGTCTTTCCAATAGCTGGCGAAAGCCTGGTTATACTGCTGGTAGAATTCGCGAGTGGGATCGTAAGATACGTTAAGAAGCTGAACGTCTTTTGCCAGAACGCTGGTGCTGGCCAGCAGAAACAGAGCGCCGAGTTGCCATTTTTGCATGGGTGTAGCCTCACGGTAGTTGGTTATAAATATAAAGCGACGGTAAGTGGAAGAATGATGAACAACACGTTGAGACTGCCAGAAAGTGGGCTTTAGTAATAAAGAATAAAAAGGGATTTTTTATACAAATAGAGAATATAAACGGGCGCGATTTTTGCCTACGCTTACCTAAAGACGCGACGAAAAGGGAACTATTCTAATGAAACGTATGCTATTACCCGCAGCAATGCTGCTGTGTGCAACCACTCCAACCCAGGCAGAAACGCAGCCGGAAGTAGACTGTAATAATGCGATGACCACGCCAGAGCTTAACGCCTGCGCGGAAAAAACGTTTAACGAGGCGGATAAAAAGCTGAATCAGGCCTATCAGGCGCTGATGAAAACGCTAAGCCAGCCGGACGAAGACGGCCTTCCCTACTCCAAGGTGAAAAGCAACCTGCGGGAAGGGCAGCGGGCGTGGGTGACCTTCCGCCAAAAGGACTGCGATGCGGTGTTTGCGCTTCACTCTGGCGGTACGATACGCAGCGTGATGTACTGGGGCTGCATGACGGACAGAACGAGCAAGCGTACGGAGGAGCTAACGTCCTATATTTATAATGAGTAATGAAATTGCGAGGTTTGTCGTACGGGCATTGTCGTTTTTAATTGCTTCGCTAGAACCTTTGCGAGTTATCTCTGATGTGCGAAACATCCGGATTGACGTATCTTTGCTTAATAACCTCATAATAGGCGCAAACGGGCAGTGAGAAGGTTATACCACGATTGACGCTTATGACCGCGACCGGCGTTGAACGCTGGCTGGACTCCCCTGAATATGCCAACGCAATATGGGCCTTAGTCGACGTCAACGTAGCTCCCTGATGGGGGCGTTGAAAAGATTAGCCAGGTAGTTTTTAATCAATCCATACGAAGTACACTTGTTAACCGCACAGAGGCAACCATGAATATAAGCCAAGTTGCAGAAAAAACAGGCTTAACCAGCAAAACGATCCGCTTCTATGAAGAGAAGGGGCTGATTACGCCGCCGAACCGTTCGCTGAACGGCTATCGGACCTACAACGCCCGCAGCGTTGAAGAACTGACGCTGCTTCGTCAGGCTCGCCAGGTGGGGTTTACGCTGGAAGAATGCAAAGAGCTGCTGGCGCTGTTTCACAACGCCGAGCGGCGCAGCGCCGACGTTAAGGCGCGCACGCTGAAAAAGGTAGAGGACATCGACAACCACATTCGCGAACTGACCGAGATGCGCGAACGGTTGATGTCTCTGGCGAATCTCTGCCCCGGTGACGACGGCGCGGACTGCCCGATTATTGATAGCTTTACCGGCTGCTGCCACCATCATAATAAAGCGGAATAGTATTTCTACATCGCTTTCTCGCTAAACTAAACAGATAAATAGCGCCCTCCTTAAAAAAACGCTACCCAAAAAAAATCCTGCTGTTATAATCATAAGGTTTGACCACAATTCCCATAAATTTTCATCACTCCGTTGACTTGTTATACGCCCTTGGTCGTTTTACCAATGGGTGCGCGTTTTCTTACGCCTGAAATAAGGTGAGGGATGGTTAAAAATGCAACAAATTCAACGTGATAAAATTTATGCAACGCGTTTGAAATGAAATGCAGACTGGTGGAATAACGAACGGACGGTTTTGCCGAAATGACGATAAGCGAATAAATACGGGGAAAAAGCAGTGACTAACCAATCGATAAGCCTTACGGAAAGTCAAAAAGTTCTGGTCGTCGAGGAGGCAAAAAGAAGAAAGTACGCCTATAAGGCCGTAATTGCATCCACGGTAGGGTACGCCATGGACGGGTTCGACCTTCTTATCCTTGGGTTTATCTTGAACGCCGTCGCACTGGGGCTGGGGCTGACCACCAGCGAAGCCGGTTCGCTGGTAACCTGGACGCTGGTCGGCGCGGTGATCGGCGGGCTGATATTCGGCGTTCTGAGCGACTACTTTGGCCGCGTGAAGGTGTTGACCTGGTCTATCGTCCTGTTTGCCGGCTTTACCGGCCTGTGCGCGCTGGCACAGGGGTACTGGGACCTGCTGATTTACCGCACTATCGCCGGTATCGGCCTTGGCGGCGAGTTCGGCATCGGTATGGCGCTGGCGGCGGAGGCCTGCCGGCCCAACGAGCGCGCCAGAATGTCTTCCTACGTCGGACTTGGCTGGCAGCTGGGCGTTCTCGCCGCCGCGCTGCTCACCCCGCTTTTGCTGCCGGTTATCGGCTGGCGCGGCATGTTCGCCGTCGGCGTGGTTCCCGCGTTGGCCTCTTTCGTTATTCGCCACTACATCGGCGAGCCGGAAATTTTCGTTAAAAAGCGTAAAGAGAAGCGCAAGAGTAATCCCTTTAAGGCGCTGGTCGCTGACGGGGAAGCTATTCGCGCCAGCATCGGTATCTCCATCCTGACGTCGGTTCAAAATTTCGGCTACTACGGCATCATGATCTGGATGCCTTCTTACCTGAGCAAGCAGTTCAACTATTCGCTGACCAAGTCCGCCATGTGGACCGCCGTCACCGTGGTCGGCATGGGCTTCGGCATCTGGCTGTTCGGCCAGCTGGCGGACCGCTTCGGGCGTCGCCCCATTTTCCTGCTCTATCAGGTCGGCGCGGCGCTGATGGTGCTTGCTTACTCACAGCTGACGGACCCGATGACGCTGCTGGTCGGCGGCGCGGTGATGGGGATGTTCGTTAACGGCATGATGGGCGGCTACGGCGCGCTGATATCAGAGGTGTACCCGACCGAGGCGCGCGCTACGGCGCAGAACGTTCTGTTCAACATTGGGCGCGGCATCGGCGGCCTGGGGCCCTTGGCCGTCGGCATGGTGGTATCGCTGTACTCTTTCCAAGTGGCGATTGCCATGCTGGCCTCGCTGTACGTGCTGGACATCCTGGCCACGCTGTTCCTTATCCCTGAGAAGGCGGGCAAGCCGCTGGAATAACGCAGGCTTTGCGCTAAGCTGTGGAATGCTGACCGAGGAATATTCGGTCGGCATTTTTGTATTCAGAAAAAAAGTGGCTTCAGGTGAGGAAAAAGAGCGGGGCGAAATAGATAAATTCTTTCATGACGGCGTTAAAACCGATCCTAACCGGTCAAAGTTGACGTTTTGTGCGAAATTTTATCAGAATTTCCCGCTGACTCGTGTTAAAAGCCTTCGTTTATCATTGATATAAACCGGTCAATGTGTTTTGATGAAGGAATGGCGTTAATGGTTTTTTCCAGTCTTTAAGTGGAAAACAACTCTATAACGCTAAATTTTAATAAGAAAGCGGTCGAAACCGTCGTTTATAGACAAGGAAGGGTCATTTAGGAGCAGAGTCGTAGAACTTAAAACGTAGGGAGTAGCCGTGACAGAACGATTATTCGCCACAGTAGAGACGCTCGCCGGTAGCCAGCTCTTTTGGGTTGTCTTTTTTCTTCTCGTCGCGATTGGCCTGTTTATTTCCAATAAAGTCCGCATGGACGTCGTAGCGCTTCTTCTTATCGTCGTTTTCGTTATTAGCGATATTCTTACCGTACCCGAAGCCGTTTCAGGCTTCAGCGATCCCAACGTGATTCTGATTGCGCTGCTCTTCGTCATAGGCGAAGGGCTGGTGCGAACCGGTATTGCCTATCAGGTCGGCGACTGGCTGGTCAGAGTGGCTGGCAACAGCGAGGCCAAGCTGCTTATTTTGCTTATGCTGGCGGTGGCGAGCCTGGGCTCTGTGATGAGTTCTACCGGCGTGGTGGCGATTTTTATTCCCGTCGTAATGAGCGTGTCGTCGCGATTAAACCGAGCTCCCGGCAGATTGATGATGCCGCTGGCGTTTGCCGGGCTTATCAGCGGCATGATGACGCTGGTGGCGACGCCGCCCAACCTGGTGGTAAACAGCGAGATGGTGCGCTACGGCGTCGGCCAGTTCGACTTTTTCAGCTTTACGCCGATTGGCGTAGTCATCCTGCTGTTGGGCATCGGCTATATGCTTTTGGTACGGCGCTTTCTGGTCAAGCCCTCTCTGGATAAGCCCAAGGGGAGCGCCCGCCGCGCCATGCGCGATCTGATTCGCGAATATAAGCTCAGCGGTCGCGCCCGCCGCTTCTCCATTCGACCCGGTTCCCCGCTAATTGGCCGTACGCTGGACGAACTGCATCTTCGCTCCCGCTACAGCGCTAACGTGGTCGGCATCGAGCGGTGGCGCAAGTTCCGTCGCGTGATGATAAGCGCTTTCGCCTCAACCGAGCTGCGGGTTCACGATATCCTGCTGGTGGATATGCATGACCCCGACGTCGACGTTCGCCACTTCTGTACCGAAGAGCAGCTTGAGCCGATGATACTGCGCGGCGAATACTTCTCCGAGCAGGCCCGCGAGGTCGGCATGGCGGAAGTGTCGCTTATTCCCGAGTCGGAATATATCGGCAAAACCCTGCGCCAGATGGCGTTTCGCACCCGCTACAGCCTGAACGTGATCGGTATTCGGCGGGGCGATAAGCTTATCGACAGCAATCAGCAGATAGATATCGAGCTCAAGATGGGCGATATGATGCTGGTCATCGGCGACTGGCGCCAGATTCGGATGCTGCAAAGCAACACTCGCGACTTTTTGGTGATGAACCTGCCGGCTGAAGTTGATGAGGTCGCGCCGTCCATCAGCCAAGCGCCTCATGCCGTGCTTTGCCTGTTCTTGATGATTTTCCTGATGGTGACGGATTTAGTGCCCAACGTGATTGCCGCGCTGCTGGCCTGCCTGCTGATGGGGAAATTCCGCTGTATCGACATGGAAAGCGCCTATAAGTCTATCCACTGGCCGACGCTGGTGCTGATCGTCGGCATGTTGCCCTTTGCGCACGCGCTGCAAAAAACCGGCGGTATTGACCTGGTGGTGCAGGGGCTGATGGAGGCCGTCGGCGACAGGGGGCCGCACGTGGTGCTGGCCAGCCTGTTTATCCTGAGCGCCGTTATCGGCCTGTTTATTTCCAACACCGCCACGGCGGTGTTGATGGCGCCCATCGCCATCGGCGCCGCCAATCAAATGGGCGTTTCGGCGCTGCCGTTCGCCATGGTGGTAGCCGTCGCGGCCTCGGCGGCGTTTATGACACCGGTCTCTTCCCCGGTTAACACCATGGTGCTGGGGCCGGGGGGCTATAAGTTCAGCGACTTCATGCGTATCGGCATCCCGTTTACGCTGCTGGTGATGGTGGTAAGCGTGGTGATTATTCCGGTGTTGTTTCCGTTTTGAGTCAGGTAGCGAGACGCCATGAATGATGTTGAGCAGGATAATATGAATATTGATCTTCCCGATTGGTATGACGAACTGTTTGAATTTGAATGCGAATCAAAGGGATGCGTTTTAAATTTTAACGTCGTCATAAGCGGAAAGGAGAAGGTAATAAACTTTTATGATCTAACCCGATTTTCTCAGGACGCTGAAAGCGAACTGAATGAAAATGGGTATTTTAGCGATGAGAATGCGGTTATTCTTCCGAAGGTTACAAAGAAAAATATTATGAGCTATCTTTACTCGCTGGTATGACTTAGGTGTGTTAGCTCAGACGTGGCCTGACAGTTTTCTCGTACAACGCACAATCGAATTCGACAGTCAGCTGTGAGCGAAAAGCTGGCATTCCGCCCAGCGAAAGCTCGTAAAAATACGCCTTACGGCGGCTTAGTTATGTGATTACGACGTGGCGCTTGCGAGTCGTGCTGCAAATCCAATAAAGAACATCCCTACCAACGTGTTTCCGATTGCAGATAGCCTACGGTTGCCTTTAAGACGACTAAGAAGGTAAGAGCCGCAGAAAACGAGAAAACCGAAATATACGAGAGTAATTGCGAACATTACAGCAGCAAGAATGATAAACGCTACCCAGGAGTGTTCAGCCTGAACATTTATGAACTGGGCGAAGAAAGAGATATAGAACAGTAGCGTCTTCGGATTCAGTAGCGTAACCAGCATTCCGCGTCCGATGATCCCTCCCGCATCAGTTGAAGATTTTTTTTCCGCACTCGTTTCGACGGCCGGTTTAAACACTGCGCGTATAGTCTGGACTCCGAGATAGAAAAGATAAGCAGCGCCTGCGTATTTGATGACGTTAAACAAGGCGGGTGTTGAGCTTATGACCGCAGCTAGTCCACACCATGCCAGCAGAACCAGAATAACATCGCTCAGGAGAATGGAAAAAATTGCAGCAAAGCCCCGTTTGATGCCGCTGGTAATACTCGTTTTAATCACGAACATGGTTTCAGGGCCAGGTACAAGGACTATAAGCGTCGCACCAAGCAGGTATGTCCAGAAATTCACGACACCAAAATCAGCAAACATTTTCTCTCCAGCGCTCTTGTTTTCAACGGGCCATTCTAACGTAATCCGCATTAATGAAAACATATCACGTATTCTTTCATTTCAGTCAATGTCCGCTTCTGGTACAGAGCCGCCTGTCAGATTAAATTTAGCTCTGTGCCGTAACAGTGTCGGAGCAAATTTGAACTAATACAACTGGGGCAAGTATGCTTGCCGACACCTAACCGACACACGTTGGTCATAAAACTGTCATTTCCTCCCTCTAAGCTTCTCCTGAGAATAAAAACATCAGGAGAAGATCATGAAAGTACGTTGGTTTGTTCCCGTTACGCTGGCAATGGCGCCGTTGTTGTTACCGATGGCGGCGTCCGCGCTGACCGTTTATCCGCTCGATCGTGCGACGATGCTGACCGGGGGCAAGTTTGACTTTAAGGTGGAGTTCGATGCTCAGGTGAAGCCTGAGCAGGTCCACATCCAGATTAACGGCAAGGACTATCGCGACGTATGGAAGCAGGACGGTGAGTTTATCGCTAATGAAGACGGCCTGAATGCCTCCTCTTTGGTGATAAAAGACGTCTCGCTGCCGACGGCGGGGGACTACCGCATTGACGTCAGCGCGGGTGATGACAAGGGCGCAGTGAGTTGGAGCATCTACCAAACGCCGACCACCCGTCAGGCCAAAAACGTCATTCTGTTTATCGGCGACGGCCTCTCCGTCGCGCACCGCACCGGCGCCCGAGTGCTTTCCAAAGGGATCACCGAAGGAAAGGCTAACGGGCGCTTGGCGATAGACGACCTGCCCAACATGGCCTTTATCGGTACCTCCAGCACCGACTCCATCGCGGCGGACAGCGCCAACACCATGAGCGCCTACATGACGGGCCACAAGTCCGGCGTCAATGCGCTGGGGGTGTACGTCAGCCGCGCGAAGGATTCGCTGAACCATCCGAAGCAGGAGACGCTGGGCGAGCTGATTAAGCGGACCACCAAGATGTCCGTCGGCATCGTTAGCGACGCCGAGCTTGAAGACGCCACGCCCGCGGCGGTGGTTGCCCACACGCGCCGTCGTGCTGATAAGGCCGAAATCGTGAAGATGTTCTACGACGTGAAGCCGGACGTCATGCTGGGCGGCGGCTCCGCCTACTTCCTGCCGTCCTCCACGCCGGGATCGAAGCGTAAGGACGACGTGAACTACGTCGAACGCTTCAAGCAGGACGGCTATACGCTCGTGACCGATGCAGAATCGCTGAAAGCGCAGGGGCCAAGCGCAGATAAGCTTCTGGGACTGTTCCACACCGGCAACATGGACGACGTGCTGGACCGGCGCTTTTTGAAAAACGACGTCAGCAAGAAATTCCCCAACCAGCCGGACCTGACCGACATGACCCAGACGGCGCTGGACGTGCTGTCTAAAAACGAGGATGGCTTTTTCCTTATGGTGGAGTCAGCGCTGATTGACAAGGCGTCCCACCCGCTGGACTGGGAGCGCGCCATCTATAACACCATCATGCTCGACCAGTCGGTTGAGATTGCCAAGAAGTTTGCCGAAAAGCACCCCGATACGCTGATTATCGTCACCGGCGACCACACACACGGCATTTCGATTATCGGCACGGTAGATGACGACAAGCCGGGTACGGACATGCGCGAGAAGGTGGGCGTATATGAAACGGCGGGCTACCCTAACTACGAGGATAAAAACGGCGACGGCTATCCGGATAAGGTGGACGTTTCCAGACGCTTAGCGGTGTTCTTCAACAACTATCCCGATCACTATGAAACTTTCCGACCCAAGCTGGACGGTCGCTTCGTGCCCGCTATTCAGAACGAGAAGGGCGAGTATATCGCTAACGCCGCCTACAAGGATATACCGGGCGCCGTGCTGCGCGTCGGCAACCTGCCGCGCAATGCCGACACCGGGGTTCACTCCGTTGACGACATGATAGTTCAGGCGGCCGGGCCCGGCGCAGAGCGCATTCGCGGCTATATGGACAACACGGAACTGTTCCGGGTGATTGCGGACTCGCTGTCTCTGGGGCACGGCCAGGGGGCCGGTCAAGGGAGTGCTCAGTAATGTTTAGTCTTGTTCAAAGCCGGATACGTTCCGGCTTTTTTTCTTACCAAACTGCCGCTAGGGCACTCTGTGCGCTGCTGCTTTTCGGCAGCTCGACGGTCAGCGCTGAGTCCCGTCAAACCCTAACGTTCGACGAGTTTTACAGCAAGGTCGGCGTTCTGGGGCTGGAGTTCTCCGATAGGGTGAAGTCGCTGGCGGGCAAGGAAATCGAGATTACCGGATTTATGGCGCCGCCGCTGAAGGCCGAGTCGCAGTTTTTCGTACTGACCAAAATGCCGATGGCCATGTGCCCGTTCTGTTCGTCAGACGCAGACTGGCCGGAAGACATTCTGGTGGTGTATCTAAGCCAAAGGCAAACCTTCGTGCAGAACAACGCCATGATCAAAGTGACCGGCGTTTTGGAGTACGGCTCGTGGCGAGATCCGCAAACGGGATTCGTCAGCCAGCTCCGCCTGCGCGAGGCGGGATTTAGTTCGCTTTAAGGGAGGGAACGGTGTCGGAACTGATAGTTAAAGGCTTAAAAGTGCATTTCAACGGCAGCGCCCAGCCAGCGCTGCATATCCCCTCGCTAACGGTGACTTCCGGTTCGCATATCGCCGTGACCGGCGCCTCAGGCAGCGGTAAAACCACGCTGGTTAACGCCGTTAGCGGCCTTGAGCGCAGCCCGGTAGGGCAGATTTTTTGGGATGGTCAAGACATCGGCGGCCTGTCTGAAAGCGTCAGGGACGACTGGCGGGCGCGCCGCGTCGGCCTGATTATGCAGGACTTCCATCTGTACCCCGGCCTGAGCGCGCTGGATAACGTCCTGCTGCCCACGCGCTTTCGCGCCTGGCGCACGCCTATTGGCCTAAAGGCTCGGGCCAGCGCGCTGTTGGACCGGGTTGGGATATACAGAGAGAACCAGCCGGTAGATACGCTGTCTCGCGGAGAAAAGCAAAGGGTCGCTATCGCCAGAGCGCTGCTTTCCTCTCCGTCGATTCTTATTGCGGATGAACCCACCGCAAGTCTGGATGAGGAAAACGGCAGGCGCGTTATTCAGTTGCTCACCCAGTTTGCCAAAGAGGGGCGCTCTACGCTGATTTGCGTCACCCACGACGCGAGGCTTTCTTCTCGCATGCAGCGCGCCATCGTTTTGGAAAACGGCCGCGTGCAAAGCGATGTCAAAATGGAAAAAGCGACATGATACCTTTGAACATTATTTTTGCTGACTTAAAGCGCCTGTGGGGCGGCGCTCTGCTGCTGGTGCTGCTTATCGCCGCCGCCGTGGCGTTTAGCGTAGTGGTTAACCTTCAGGAGCGGGCGCTTAGAGAGGGGGCGGCCAGAGCGGCGGACAGGTTCGATCTGCTCATCGGCGCGGCGGGTAGCGAAGCCCAGCTGGTGCTGTCGAGCGTGTTCCTACAGCCTTCGCCGCTTCCCCTGCTGGACGGCCGCTATCTGGATGAAATTAAAAACAACCCTCTGGTCGAGTGGGCGGCTCCGCTGGCCTTTGGCGACACGTTCAAAGGCATGCCGATAGTCGGCACCGACGATGCGCTGTTTACCGGCCGCCGCATTAGCTACGCGCCGCGCCCGCTGCCGGACGATACGTTGGTTTTTCAGGGACAGCGCGACGCTATCGTCGGCGCTGCGACGGGGCTCGCCTTAGGCGATAAGATCGTGCCGCTGCACGGGCAGCAGGGCAGCGAGGGCGCGCACGTCCACGAAGAGGCGGGATATACGGTAACCGGCATTCTCGACCCTTCCAACGACGCCTGGGACAAAGCCATCATGGTGCCGATCGGCGCGGTGTGGGATATCCACCACGAGCATCATGATGATGAACACGAGCATGAGCATGCGGACGAGCCGGAGCATGAACATGAGCACCAAGCGTCGGGTCGGGTTTCCGCCGTGGTGGTCAAGCCCAAGAGCATTGCGGGCGCTTACCAGCTAAGGTCGCAGTACCGCAGCGGAGAAACGCTGGGCGTATTTCCCGGCGAAGTGCTGGCTCGCCTGTACGGCACGCTGGGAGACGCTCGTCAGGTTTTGGCCTGGGCTGCCGTTGGCACGCAGGCGCTGACTATTATCGCAATTTTAATGGTGATCGTTATTCATCTTGAGCAGCGCAAGCGCCAGCTGGGCGCGTTGAGAGCGTTCGGCGCGCCGCGTCGAGGCATCGTCGGCGTTGTCTGGGCGGGGCTGATGCTTATCATGAGCGCAGGCATTGCGCTGGGCGTTGTGGTCGGCTATTTGGCCACGCTGTGGATTTCAGCGCGCTTTACCTCCCACTATGGCATGGCGCTGCCGGTAACGCTGCGGGTGGAAGACGGGATAAGGGCGCTGACGCTGTGGGGCGCGCTGGCGGTGATTCTGCTGCTCCCATCTCTTGTGACCTATCGCTATTCGCCGGCGCAGGCGCTGCGGGGCTGACTATCTGCGCGGCCGGGAAGGGATTACCGGCCGCGTGGCGATCACATCGGGCTATCGCCGCTGATTTCATCAAGAGAAAGCTTAAAGCTCGGTACGAAGACCTTCATAAAGTAGTCCATCTCCGGGCTGTGGCGCAGCTTTAGGGTCTTTTCCAATCGCTGTTTGGCCAGCTTGAACTCGTTGTTGCCCGCCGACAGCTCTTCCAGGCTTTTCAGATAGGCGCACAGCGCGTCCGCCTGCTTGACGACCATCTTTTCGTCTTCGGTGTAGTAGCTGTCGTCCAGAATGGAGCGGAAGTCCTGTTGGAGCTCTTCCGGCAGCATCTCTATCAGCTTGAGCTGGGCGGTTTTTTCGATCTTTTTGTATTCGTGGGCTATCTGCGGGTTGTAATACTTGATTGGCGTCGGCATGTCGCCGGTCAGAACTTCGCTGGCGTCGTGATACATCGCCAACAGCGCCACTCGGTCAGGACTGACGTTGCCGTTGAACCTGCGGTTTTTAATCACCGCCAGCGCGTGGGCGACGAAGGCCACCTGCAGGCTGTGTTCAGAGACGTTTTCAGTACGGACGTTGCGCATCAGCGGCCAGCGGCTTATCAGCTTCAGGCGGGAGAGATAGGCGAAAAAATGGCTTTGGGGATGGCTCATGGCGACGTTACCTTTGACTGAAAGCGTGATGCAAAAAACAGGGATAGATTGTGGGCGGTTATGGCGCGCAGTGCAAATGGAATCGCCGCTTGAGATAAAAGAAAAGCCAGCAGGGCTAAACGTGATTGCCTAACGTATTGGCGGATTGATAGCTTCGATTTCCAAAAAGGCTGCGCCACTCTCTTTTTAGCTGTTCCAAACTTTGCGTAAATACGGGAAAAGATGCCTGAGAATTATCGTGCCAAAGCCGCTGTTTATCTTTGGTTGATAATGGAGCGTCAATGATCTCCATCAGCGCGTCAGACGAGAACTGGCCGTGCCGCTTTCGAAAAGCGATGAAGTTCGCCAGATCTTCCATTTCTTGCTTCAGGTAGCGCAGGCCCGTTGCCGTTTCATGCGTGGCGGCAGTAAAGAGGTTTTCCATTCTTACAGCACTGATCGGCTGTTCGGCAAACGCGTTTCCTTCAAATAAGGTAGGTACGTTCTGGAATGTTCTTTCTATGTCGTCCAACGCCCTGATGGCTTGCGTTAGTCGTTCTTGAAGCCTTATCCATTCACGGCTTTGTTCGGATGAACTCATACTGATATTTCCTATCCTTTTAACGACGCGCCAGCGGCCAACGGTGATTTTACTGGTGAAAGCAGATGAATGAAATGAATAAAGGGCGGCCTAAGCCGCCCTCTGAACCGGAACGAGATGTCTTATTATTGTCAGGCTTGCTTATAGGTTTCGAGGAACTTCGCCAATCGACCGATGGCCATGTCCAGCTCGTCGACGCGCGGTAAGGTCACGATGCGAACGTGGTCAGGGTAGGGCCAGTTAAAGCCGGTGCCCTGAACCAGCAGAACCTTTTGCTGTAGCAGCAGGTCGTGAACCATCTTCTGGTCGTTTGTGATGTTAAAGCGCTTGGCGTCGATTTTCGGGAACATGTACAGCGCGCCTTTGGGCTTAACGCAGGAGACGCCGGGAATGTCGTTGATCATCTCCCACGCGCGGTTGCGCTGTTCATACAGACGACCACCGGGCTGGATAAATTCGTTGATGCTCTGATAGCCGCCGATCGCGGTTTGAATCGCGTGCTGCATCGGCACGTTGGCGCACAGGCGCATCGAGGCCAGCATTTCTAGCCCTTCAATGTAGCCCTTGGCGTGCTCTTTCGGCCCGCTCAGCACCATCCAGCCCTGACGGAAGCCGGCAACCCGATAAGTTTTGGACAGTCCGTTAAACGTGACGGTCAGCAGATCTGGCGCCAGCGCGGCGATGGAGTGGTGTTTGGCGTCATCGTACAGGATCTTGTCGTAGATCTCGTCGGCGAAAATAATCAGGTTGTGCTCGCGGGCGATTTCAACGATTTCCAACAGCAGCTCTTTGCTGTAGACCGCGCCGGTCGGGTTGTTCGGGTTAATGATGACGATGCCGCGGGTGCGGGGTGTGATCTTTTTACGAATGTCGTTTAAGTCCGGGAACCAGTCTGACTCTTCGTCGCACATGTAGTGCACGGCGTTGCCGCCGGAAAGGGAAACGGCGGCAGTCCACAGCGGATAGTCAGGCGCCGGGATCAGCATTTCGTCACCCATGTTTAACAGCGCCTGCATGGCCTGAACGATAAGCTCCGACACGCCGTTGCCGATGTAGATATCCTCAACGGTGATGTCCATGATGCCCTGAGCCTGATAGTGCTGCATGATGGCCTTGCGAGCGGAATAAAGCCCCTTGGAGTCGCTATAGCCCTGGGCGGTAGGCAGATTGCGAATGACGTCGACCAGAATTTCGTCCGGCGCTTCAAAGCCGAAGGGGGCCGGGTTGCCGATGTTGAGCTTGAGGATCTTGTTGCCTTCTTCTTCCAGGCGCTTGGCCTCTTTCAGTACCGGGCCGCGGATGTCATAGCAGACGTTTTCCAGCTTGCGGGACTTTTCAATCGTGCCGGTGCGCTGCTGAGTCTCGGCTGCGCTGGTTGTGGGAAGAAGCTGGCCGTTTGCCGCGGCGTCCAGCATGGCGTCAACTAACGGATTGCGTTCTTTTTCCTCAGACGGATTGTCGTTCGCTGCGACGATAATGCCGGCGTTTTCCGACACTAGGCGCATGGTCGCGCCGGTAGAAAAGGCGGGCGCTGCGTCCAGCAGCTCTTTCTTTAAACGCAGGGCCTGAGAATTGCCGCTTTTAAACGACGTCAGATCGATCCATTCGTTAGTTGAGTCTGTCATGCTATACCGCCTCTGTTTTGTATATCCATGCTGGGTTAATTTGTATATCGCGTGATGCTACTCTTGGATATACCCATTGGCAAGCTAATTCTTGTTCGCTATGCGCTATTTTTCATCAGGCCGGGCCGCAGACGAGAGGAGCCATTTGGCCAGCGATAGAACCACATCCGCCTTCGGAGGCTTGATTACAGCCGGTAAGGAGTAGAGCGCAGATAAACAGCGTTGAGGCCGTAAGGCGTTTCAGATTTAGCATGATTGTCTTCCCTGGACGTGGTGAATGGGGGAAAACGATGCGTCAGGAACGTGAAGGCAGGATGAAGCGTTAAAAATAAATCCCCGTCGGCGGGAACCGCCGACGGGGCTTGCAGAGGGCATCAGGCTTTAGAAAGGACGCCCTCTTCACGCTTTTTTGCCGGAATGAGGAACGCCAGCGCCAGAATAATCGCCGTCGGCAGCACCCACGCCATGCCCTGATCGGACAGCGGCATATACGCCGTTTGCTTATCCAGCAGCCACTTGATGGCGTCAACCTTTTGCAGCGGTGCGATGCTGCGCATGCCGTCCAACAGGCTGAAAATCAGCGCTACGCCCATAACGGTGCGAAAAGCGGCTTTGGGGTTCGGCAGCCAGGGGCGAATAAAGGTGAGCGCCACCAGCGCGATAGCCAGAGGGTACAGCGCCAGAAGCACCGGTATCGACAGTGCGATAAGCTGGCTTAGGCCGACGTTGGCGACCAGCGCGCAGATAATGCTCAGAACTACCACCCACTGGCGATAGCGC
Source organism: Leminorella grimontii (assembly GCF_039789245.1). Classification (NCBI taxonomy): domain Bacteria; kingdom Pseudomonadati; phylum Pseudomonadota; class Gammaproteobacteria; order Enterobacterales; family Budviciaceae; genus Leminorella; species Leminorella grimontii. Next base: position 1,391,031 of record NZ_CP146357.1, read on the forward strand.
AGCGGCGTCAGGGTTGAGAAGTAGTCGGCGCAGGCGCTGATAAGGCCGACGGCGGTCGTCAGACAGGCAAGCAGAACCACGCCCGACAGGATCCACTGCCCCGGCTGGCCAAACAGCGCCTGAACGTAGGCTGCCAGTACGACGCCGCCGTTGTCCGCGCCCGCGGCGACGGTCGAAGAAGTGGCGCCCAACCAGAAGAGGGAAACGTAGACAAAGGCCAGGCCGGCGGCCGCAATGAGGCCTGCAATGACCAAATACTTGTAGGTGGCTTTCGGATCGGTAACGCCTTTGCCGCGAAGCACGTCTACCAAGAGCATGCCGAACATCAGCGCGGCAAACGTATCCATCGTGTTATAGCCACCGATGAAACCTTTGGTGAACGCGGTGTCTCTGTAGCTTTCCACCGGTGCGGTCAGGGCGCCCTGCGGGGCGACGAGAACGCCAATCGCCAGGCAGATAAGCAAAAAAAACAGCGCGGGGGTCAGTATTTTGCCGATATTGTCGATAAGCTTGCCGCGGCTCCAGGAGAAAATCAGCGCTGCGGCGAAAAACAGCGTCGTGACCAGCGCCTGGGTTTTGTCCAGCGCGATACCTGAAAACAGTTCCAGGCTATTGTCGCCTTCGAACGTACCGACCAGCGGCTTGATAGCCATTTCATAAGCGACCAGGCCGGTACGCGGCGTGGCGAAAGCAGGGCCGATGATAATAAACAGCAGAACGGCGGCGAAGGTGCCGGTTCCTTTGGGCAGATCGGTGGTCATTGACGGCAGGCCGCCGCCGACGCGGGCAACGGCGATGATGGAGATAAGCGGCAGGCCTACGGCGGTCAGCAGAAAGCCCGACATGGCGGACAGCACGTTAGTGCCGGCCAGCTGTCCTTCCAGCGGAGGGAAGATAATGTTCCCTGCGCCCAAAAAGAAAGCGAAGGTCATCAAGCCCAGGCCAATCGTATCGGCTCGGCTTAAACGCTGGTTCATATGTAGTTCCTTGTTTTTAATTCGGCAGGCCGAGCGCAGAGGCAAAATCGCCGTCGAACCTACTTGGCCTTTTAATTATTTCTTTCGGCCGTTCGCTGGTTGGAAATGCGCTTCAAATAAACGATAACCATTATCGTTATAAATACAGAAAGCGAACGAAGACCGCACGAGGGGGATAGTCCACGATTGGCGCGCATTACGCAAGGGTTGTAGCATAAAATATGAAGATATTCGGTACTGAATCCAAAAAACTGGTTTTAGTCACTATATATTTCTATTTCACTGGTGTTTATATCTAAAGAAACCGTTTTTTTCTCTTCAGGCCTCCGGGGTTTTTCTTAAAAAGCCTTGTGAGCCTTAGCTAAACGGCGCTTTTATGAGCGTTTTAAGATTTGAGTATTGCATGATCTACTCCTATATAGGTAGCGGGAAATCAGCGTATTATCGACCGCTTCAACCATGCTCTATTGCGACGCTGTTTCACGTGAAAATAAGAAAGCAGCCCACAATAAATGCGATATAGCCTCATTTCAGCACTAGGCTTTTGCGCTTAGCCTGACGGTAGGATATATATGGTAGTCTTAAGCGTAGCCTATGGGCGCCGTTGTTAAGTTACTTGGCTAAGTTATTGATAGATAGCCGCTGAAGAAGGCCATGGAGAAATAAAGAGCCAGACTATGGTACACATAAAACGTTCTATTCCTAATCTTGAGCTGGACTTACTGCGGACCTTCGTTGCCGTTGCAGAGGGTAACAGCTTTGCCGCTGCCGCTGAATCCGTACACCGCACTCAGTCCGCCGTCAGCCAGCAGATGCAGCGGCTGGAACTGTTGATTGGTAAAGAGTTGTTTAGCCGCAGCGGCCGTAATAAGGCGCTGACTGAACACGGTGTGAAGATGCTCGGCTATGCGCGGCGCATTCTGCGCCTGAATGACGAAGCCTGCCTTTCCCTCATGTATGACGACGTGGACGGCGTGTTGCGCATAGGCTCGCCCGACGACACCGCGGATACGATCCTCCCCGAGCTGCTTTCCCGTTTTTCAAAAGCCTATCCCAGGCTCGCCATCGAAATTGTCGTTAAGCGCAGCCCTTTCCTGATGGACATGCTGAAAAACGATGACGTCGATATGGCCATTTCTACCGTTGAAAGCGTCGACTATCCCAGTCTGGTGCTGAGGGCTTCTCCGTCGCTGTGGTTTTGCGGCCTGAACTATGAATTTAATCTCGATGAGCCTCTGCCGCTAGTGTCGTTGGATGAGCCCAGTACCTACCGCAATATGGCGATTAACCATCTTGACCAAGCGGGGATCCCCTGGCGGATTGCCTACGTGGCGACGACGCTTTCCGGCGCGAGAGCGGCGGTCGTGGCGGGGCTTGGCGTCATGGCGCGTTCGATTGAGCTTCTGGGCGACGATTTGCGCGTGCTGGGGGAGGCGGAAGGGCTGCCGAGGCTGCCGGATATCAAGTTCAATTTGTACATGCGGCGCAACAGCCCGCAGAAGGCTGCGAAGGTGCTGTTTGAATCGCTATTAGGGGAAAATAATCAGGTAGGGACGCCGCGCAGATAGGTTTTATCAAATCGGAGGCGTGTAATGACAAATTTTTCAGGCATTTTTCCTTATCTCGTTTCGCCTGTAGACAACCAAAGCGGCAAGGTTCTTGAGCGTTCGCTGCGCAGATTGGTCGAGCACCTTATCAACAGCGGCGTGCACGGGCTTAGCCCGCTGGGAAGCACCGGCGAGTTCGCCTACCTCTCCACCGCACAGCGCGAAGAGATTGTCCGCATCGTGTTGGATCAAACCGCCGGTCGAGTACCCGTGCTTGCCGGCGTTGCGGCATTTTCCACCCGAGAGGCGCAGGAGCAGGCCGAACGCTACGCGCGCTTGGGCGTAGACGGCTTGGTATTAATTATGCAGAAGATGTTTCCGGTCTCTCCCCAAGGCCAAACGCGCTTTTTTGCTGACGTGGCCGAAGCGCTGCCGGACGTCTCAATGACGCTCTATACCAACCCTGGCCTGCTGGGTGGGGATATACCGATGGACGTGCTGGACGACCTTAGTCACGTTAAGAATATTGAATATATAAAAGATGCATCCGGCAATACCGGCCGTATTCTGACCATGATTAACCGCTTTGGGGATCGCATGAGAGTGTTTAGCGCCTCAGCGCATATTCCTCTGATGGTGTTTAAGCTTGGCGGCGTCGGCTGGATGGCGGGCCCCGCCTGCGTAATGCCAAAGCAGTGCGTAGAGCTCTACAACCTGGCTCAGGTCGACGACTGGGACAGGGCGCTGGAGAAGCAAAAAAGCATGTGGCGGATTAATGAAGCGTTTACCAAATATGCGCTGGCCGCCTGCATTAAGGGCGCATTGAATATCCAGGGCTTTGAGGTGGGCTCACCCATCGCGCCCCAGCAGCCCTTAAGCGCTGAGGCGATGAATGAGCTTAGGGCCATTTTGGCTGACCTGTAGCGCAATACCTACATTCCGTGTTCTATCTCAACCCGTGCAGCGGGTTTACGTTGCCGTCTATGACGGCAACGCTTTCATCAATTGTACGGTCGTTGCTTGAGGAAAACGTTCCGACAGTAAGGTCGTGCAATCTCCTTTTGCATTCACTGTTATCTTAATCTTTTTGGTATTGATGTATTAAATACGCGTTTTTATTCAGTGGCGTTTAGCAAAACCGTTGGGTTTAAGATTCAATATAAGAGGTGAGATGTTATTGTTTAAAAATAGTTTTTATTTGTTTGGTTATTTTCCCGAGATTTTTATTTCTATTCTTGTTGATTTTTCTTGTGTTTTATATAGTTGACTAATTAATTATTTTTTCTATATTACGGTTATCATTCAATATGATTACTTGAATGAAAATTATAGTTCATAAATTAAATGCGTGTTATTATATTAAGAATTTAATGTATTGTTATGTTTTAAATAGGTTTTATTTTTCATTTTTTGCAGTGGGGATGCTGTTATAACAAGGAAAATTGCCACTTTTATTGTGTTGTTATTCGCGTTTTTATCTTCTTCGTTTGCTTATGCGGAATGTATTTACGTCAGCCAAAGCATTGGGGGGTGGAGCCCGGCGCAGAACAGTCCTATCGGCCCTCCGGCGGGATCGTTAAAGATTTATCCTCAGACCTTTCAGCCTGCGGGAACGGTCCTGTTCGATCAAACCTACCCAATGAGCGCTATTTTAGGCGGAAACCCTGAAGCCGTGCTTTATAAGTGCAGAACGTTGGATGAGGTCAATAATGCTAACGCAATATTAAGGCTGGACGACACTTTCGCTATTTACGGCACCTACATGTATAACGGCGTCGCCTATCACTACATGAATTATTACGCGTCTGCGGCAAATAACTACGGCACGGTCGCTTATAAAATGGCGGCAGTGATGCACGACGGGACTGAACGCGATTTGGTGTTTAACGATGGGCGTTATAACAATACCGACGTCACTTTTTTGAAGTCGGGTTACGAAGAGTCACAGCTGTCGGATAGCGCAACCTACCCATGGGTTGTAAAGGTAAAACACTATCCCTCCGTGCGCTTAACGATGATCCGAACGTCCTATGACACCAACAGATCGACCACCTATTGGGAAGGCTACTATGGCCGTATTGCCTATGATAACCCGGTTGACGGATATAACTACGATGCAACCTATGGCTATATCAAACTTTATAACCATATTGCCGCGCCCGTTTCATCATGCGGCGTCACTCAGGTGCCGAGAACGGTTAATTTGGGGACGTATTCAATTGCAGATATTCGTTCAGGGCGAACGAGTTGGTCGCCTTTTACCGTTACCTACCAGTGTAATAACGACAGCTCGCCGGTAAATTCGCTGCGTCTCGGCATACAGCCGCAGATAGCGTCGAATTTATTATCAAGCGACTACCGCTACCTTAAGCCGGACGAGGGCGGCGCTTCAGGCGTGGGCATCGTTTATCGCCGTCAGGGTCAGAGCGCGTACCGCAACTGGATTCAGAATTCAGGCTGTATCGGCATTAGTACCGATGCAGAGAATCATTCAAACTGCTTTGCGGCCAGCGGGCAGGGAGAAAGTGAGGGCTGGTATTCGGTAAACCCGGAAGGGTCTTCCGCATCGGCCATATCGGGGAATACGGATTACTACGAAACGTTTGAAGCCAGCATCCAACCGCTGCCTGACGGCGGCGCGATTTCGCCGGGAACGGTCGTGAGCACCGTAAACGTTTTGGTTAATCTGCCCTAACTATATATATCGAAGGAACAAAGGAGTTAAGGAACAATGAAGACGTCAACGCTAATGATTTTTCTGGGCGCATTTCTCGCAGGGACCAGCGCCACCCAGGCCGCCAACACCATCACGTTTAACGGCGAGGTGTTGGATACAACCTGTGAGCCTGCGGTAACCGACGGTGACTATACGGTAAGGTTAGATCAGGTCGTTAAAAGCGCATTAACATCAAACGGCATGTATTCGGCCATTAACGCGCCGTTTTCGCTGCAGTTTATTAACTGCCCGGCAACGTCTACTCGAGTCGGCGTCGTGCTGGACTCGAGCAACTACGATGCGGCGACGGGAAATATGACCGACGTAGCCGGTTATGGAAACGATTCCTTGCAGATTCGGATTATGGACGGTACGTCGACCAGCACTCAGGTCGTGATTGGCGACATTACGCCCGTGACTTACGTCACCATCGACGGCAGCCACTCGGCGTCGATACCGATGACCGCCTACTATTACGTGAAAGACGTATCGAGCCTGGCGGTTGGTACCATTTCCACGACGGCAACGTACACCATCCGCACGCAATAAACGGTAAGGCGGGTCGTTTGAGTGCGGCCCTTCCTTATTTTCTGTAAGCCCTGTCAGAGTTAAATGAAATGATACGTGTTTATGCCTGCCTGCTGCTTTTGCTCAGTGCCATCGTCACCTCTGCGCATGCCGGTGTCGTTATGCTGGGTACGCGGGTTATTTATCCGGAAAACAGCGCATTCGCCCAGGTCAGATTCGACAATAAAGACGCGCAGAGTCACTTAATGCAGGTATGGGTGGACGACGGCAAGGGCGTGCCGCCCGCCGACGGCGCTCGCGTGCCTTTTGTCGTCACGCCGCCCATTTTTAAAATCAACGGTAAAAGCCAGCAGACGGTCAGAATCGTGATGGGGAAAGGCCAGTCGCTTCCTTCTGACAGAGAGACGCTTTACTGGTTTAACTTTTTGCAAATCCCGCCCGCGCCGCAAAGCGGGGAAGATTCATCATCCAAAGTCAGCCTGGCGTTTTTAAATCAGGTCAAGCTGATTTATCGCCCCAATGGCATTGCTGGGCGGGTAGAAAACCTGCCTAACAACCTGACGTTTAGCCTGAAGCGAACCGGCCGCGGCTGGCGGTTAACGGCAACAAACCCTACCGGATATTACGCGACCTTTATGAATAAAGCGCAGATTAGCGCCGCCGGAAAGAGCCATTCCGTCACGTTGCAGCCTGAAGTGACGCTGGCGCCGTTTTCGTCTCTGTCCTGGGATATCGGGCTGAAGGCGAGTTCGCTTAGTAACGCCCGGATTAGCTACGCGCTAATTAACGATAAGGGCGCTCAGACAGACGCCGTTCAGACGATAGGCCAATCTCAGTAAGCGCGAAAGCGAGAACAAAACGGAATGATTACGGTGAAGCAACGGCAAATGCGGTGCGTCGCCTGAAATAATGGAAATATAGCGATCTCATGATAAATAAGAGTAGGCACCCAAAGCGAAAGAAGCACTACATTTTCCTTTTCTTACCCCTATTTTTTCTTGGCTCATCTTCCATTTATGCCGCAGAGTCAACCGACATTACGTTTAATGCCAGCTTCCTGAAAGGCGTTTCTCTGTCACAGGAAGACCTGTCCTCTTTGCTTAAAGATGACGGCGGTCCCGCCGTCAGCGGCAGCTATTTCGTTGAGATTTACGTTAACGGCTCGTTTTTTACCAACGACAGCGTCGAGTTTCAGCCGAATGAAAAGGGCGAGGTGCGCCCTTGTATTCCCCTACCGCTGTTGCTACAGGCCGGCGTGTTTAAATCAAAAATAGCGCCCGAGCAGGCCTCCCGCGAGTGCCTTTTCCTGGAGCAGGGGTTGGAGGGCGCAACCACTTCGTTTAATCAGGAAAACCTGCGCCTGGAGCTGTCCATCCCGCAGGCGTCTCTTGCCGGAACGGTCAGGGGCTACGTTTCCCCCGACGACTGGAATGAGGGAAACAGCGCCCTGTTTGTCAGCTATTCCGGCAACTACTTTAACAGCCAAAACCGACAAGGGGGCCCGCGCAACGAGTCTGTCTATTTTTACCTGCGCGACGGCGTCAATCTCGGCGCCTGGCAAATCCGAAACAGCAGCAACGTTCGCTATACCCCGGACGACGGCGCCAAATTCAACTCGGCGGGTACCTATCTGCAGCGCGCGCTGCCGGGCATTCAGTCGCAGCTGATTGCCGGTGAAACCTCAACCACCAATACCATTTTCAGCCCCTTTAGCTTTAAGGGCGCGACGTTGAAAAGCGACGAGCGAATGCTCTCGCCGAACCAGCAGGGCTACGCGCCGGAGGTTCGCGGCATGGCTAACACCAACGCCCGGGTGTCGATCAAACAAAGCGGCAGAATTATCTATGAAACTACGGTGGCGCCGGGGCCGTTTGTTATCAACGACCTTTACCCAACGCTGAATTCGGGCGACCTGACGGTAGAAGTGACGGAGTCGGACGGCCAGATCTACTCGTTTATTGTACCGTTCTCGTCGGTCACTAACTCCCTGCGCCCCGGCCTATCGAAGTATTCCGTCACGCTGGGGAAAACGGACTCGGCGTACGTTAACGCCGAAAATACCAACTTTGCCGAAGTGACGTATGAACGGGGCATCAATAACGCCCTGACGGTTAACGGCGGGCTACAGGCCGCGGATAACCACTATTATTCTGCCGCGACCGGCGCGGTGGTGGCGACGTCATGGGGCGCCTTCGGCGTTGGCGGTTCGTTTTCTCAAGCAAAGACGGCCGACGGCAGCCGACAGGGCTGGCAGTTGGATACGCAGTACAGCAAAACCTTCTCTGCAACGGAAACGACGGTCTCCATGGCTGGCTACCGCTACTCCAGCGATGGCTACCGCACCCTTAGCGACAGCCTGTCCTACGGCTCGACGCCGTATTACGTCGATGACGATCGCGTCACAACGCGATCCACGTCCTATCAGCAGCGCCAGCGCCTGGAAGTTTCGCTCAGCCAGAACCTTTCCGGCTACGGCTCCGTGTTTGCCAACGCCTTGTGGCAGGACTATTACGACAGTAGGTCAAGCAATAGGCAGTATCAGGTGGGCTATCAGAACTCGCTGGGCAAGGTGTCTTACAGCATTACCGCCGCCCGGCAGATGTCTACCGCCGACAGCGGCAGGAAAGAGTACGACGACGTGGTGACGCTGTCGTTTCGGGTGCCGCTCGGGACGCGAACGTCGCTCTCTTCCCACGTGAGCCATTACGGAAAGGGCGGCACCAATGCGACAGCCGGCGTCAGCGGCACGCTGGGAGAAGGAAACGACTATTCTTACGGTGTTAACGTCGCCTATGACGCCAATAATTCGGCCAACAGCATCTCCGGCAACCTCAATCACCAGAACTCGTTTGGCAACTGGGGCGTCGGCTACAGCCATTCCGACGCCAGCCGCACCTATTCGGCAACTGCCCAGGGCGCGGTGGTGGTCCACGGCGGCGGAGTGACGCTGGGGCCTTATCTGGGCGATACGTTTGGCATTATTGAAGTGCCGAACGGTAAAGGCGTGCAGGTGACCAACGTGTCCGGCCTTGAGCTTAACGGCTCGGGCTATGCCATTATTCCGTCTCTGGTGCCCTATCGTTACAACCATATTACGCTTGACCCGAAAGGGATAGGAAACAGCGTGGAGCTGGAAGAGACCCAAAAGCGCGTGGCTCCTTATGCAGGGGCTATTCCGATGATGACCTTCAAGACGCGGACCGGCTATCCGGTGCTGATTGAAAGCCTGACGGACGACGGCAGGCCGCTGCCAATTGGCCTTGACGTCTATGACGAATCCGACGCGTCTATTGGCATCATCGGCCCCGGCAGTCGGGTTTATGGCCGAGTGGCCAGGCTGGCGGGCGAGCTGTACGTCAAGCCTTACGGCAAGAGTGAAAAATGCACTATACGCTATGAGATTGATGAAAAAGAAAAGGATGAGATCTTGATTCAGCTTTTGTCCCCCTGTGTTGCGGTGAGATGAGGATAGTCACTATGTTGAACGGTGAGCTGGCTTTTTCAGTCGTGCGCTTCCTGCGGCTTTTCCTTGTGCTGACGCTTATCGGCTACGGCGCTTCGGTTAGGGCCGACGCTGGGCTGCTGATAGATAAAACCCGGCTGGTTTTTCCCGCCGCTTCAAAAGAAGAGACGCTGTATATACACAACGTAAACAGCTATCCGGTGATGGTGCAGAACTGGATTGACGACGGCGACATCGATGCCGATCTGGGTACGCTGAAAACGCCGCTGCTGGTCGTTCCTCCGCTGTTTAAGCTACAGCCGAACGAAAGTAAGTCGGTCAGGGTTATCCTCGGCCGCCACCGTCTCCCCGCCGATCGAGAGAGCGTTTTTTGGCTTAACGTACAGATGATCCCGCCGGTTGACCCCAACAAAACGAACGGCCTGGCCGTGTCGGTACGCACCAGAATGAAGGTGTTCTATCGGCCCGAATCTCTTATTAAAGGCGGTTCAACCGCTTGGATCCAGAAGGTGACGTGTTCAGCCGGGCAGGGTAGCGCTGCGTATATAGAGTGCGTTAATCCGACGCCGTACTATGCGACGGTGGACGCGCTGACGCTGAGCTTTAGCCGTTCGGCGTCAGTCAAGACGCTGGATGGATTTATGCTCGCGCCGTATGACAGGCAGCGCTATGCCGTCTCTACGGTAAAAGGGCTTAGCGCGATAACGCTCTCGCTGGTGAATGATGACGGTTATGTAGAAAAGAAAAAGGTCAACGTCCGCGAGCGTTAGCGTTTTTAACGCAAGGCGAATTGGCCAAAAAAGAGCCCCTGTTCCGGTTAGAGGGGGAACAGGGGCAAGGGGTATACAAGGAAATAATTATAGTTATTAGTATTCGGCGAGCGCCCCGCAGGCCTTCAGCGGGCGCTAAAAAACGCTAGATGACCGTTTTCGTCAACCACTGGGCCAGCTCGGCGACCGAGTGGTTTTCTATATTCGCCACCAGTTCAATCACCTTTTCAGTCGCCTGCGGCGTCAGGATGCCGCTGACGTTGTCGCGAAACTTTTGTTCAACGTCGCAGCTACGCATCGGATTCTCCGGGTTGCCATAGTTGACGTTCAGGCGCTTCGTCACTTCGCGGCCGTCTTTAAGCGTCACGGTAATGAAGCCGGGGAAGTAGGTTGGGAAGGGGATTTCGCCCTTCTCGCAGTAGCGGTAGGACACTTTCTTCGACAGTTCCAGCACGTCGGCGCGGGTAAGCTGCTCGGGGCGGAACGACTTCAGGCTTAATCCATCGTCAATCATGCCTGAAGCGACCAGATAGGGCAGGCTGAACTTGGCGGCGTAGGGCGTTTTTGGCTCGAACTTGGTGTCCAGCGGCTCACAAATCAGCGCAGAGGCGATCGGGTCGACGACGCAGTGAATGCGTTCGACGTCTTCAGGCCTGATGCCGTCCTTCAGCAGCATGCGGGCGCAGTCGACGGTCGCATGGGCGAAGTGGCAGCACGGATAGGGCTTAATGGATACGCGCAGCATTTCCCAACGGTCGTCCAGCTCGCTGCACACCTCGGCGGGATCCGCTTCGTTTTGAATACCGTGAGTGACGTACAGGCCAAAGCGGCCTTCAAAGATAGTGAGGGGGCCTGTCATACCCGCATCTGCCAGGTAGGCGGACAGTATGCCTGAGTGGGCCGCCCAGCCCGCGTGGAAGCACTTGGCCGAGGAGCTGTTGGTTAAGTATTCCGCAACGCCGGACGCCTGGCTGCCCGCCAGACCAATGGCGTGGGCGCAGGCTTCGGGCGAGAGCTTCAGCAGGCGTGCGGCGCTGCTGACGGCGCCGAAAATGCCGGCGATAGCGGTAGAGTGGAAACCGCGCTTGTGAAAACTGCCCTTGGAGGCAAGGCCGACGCGAGCCGCCACTTCCCAGCCGATGACGTAGGCGGCGAGCATGTCTTTGCTGCTAAGGTTGAGGTCTTCCGCCAGCGCGATGACCAGCGGCACCAGCACGGCGCTGCCGTGAGCGATGGAGTCGGTATGGGTGTCGTCGAAGTCCAGCACGTGCGAAGCGATGCCGTTGGCCAGCGCGGCGTAGGCCGGAGACAGTTTGAATTCGCTTCCCCACACGTGGCACTTGCCCTGAGTATTCGGCATGGCGTTCAAACCGTTGCGTCCGTTGATGCCGTTGGCCTGTACGGTGCCCGCCAGCGCCACGCCGAGCGTGTCCAACAGGTGGAGCTTGGCGCGCTCGATAACGTGGGGGGGAATAGTGTCAAAGCTTTTGCTGGTAATAAACTGACTAAGTTGTTCGCTGTAAGTCATGGTATCAATTCCAAAATAGGGGCAGGGCTTATTTCATCTGGCCGTACGCCGTTTGACGCTAACGGTGTGCACACCGCGTTTGCTACGACCCGATGAAATAAACACTGTATTGTGCTTGAAAAATTAGACTGCTTATAAACCGTCCTAATAAGCCCCAGAGGATATTCCGGCCGAAAATACAACCTGCTTATATCACCACGGTGCTCGGCCGGAAGAGCGCCTGTATTAGCTTTGGGAGCGCGGCGGGCCTAGCCCTCCTACGGGCACTTCGTTGGCTTACGCCAAGTCGACCCCAACGGAGGCCTCTCCCGCCGTTTGACCCTGTAAGTTTTATCCAAAACTGTTGTCAACAATCTCAAATACGGGGCCGCGAGGCCCCGAAGTCGAGAGGGATCAGTTAAGCCAGCCGCTGGCTTTGACCTCAGCCACGACGCGGTCGACCTGATCCGGCGCGTTGCCGACGTAGGTGGTAGGATCCAGAACGGCGTCAAGCTCTTCTTTGGTCATTGCCGCCTTGATGCGCGGATCGTCAGACAGCGCCTGAGCGAAGGTGCCGCCGTCTTCCAGGCCGTGCATGGCCGCTTCGTACACCAGTTCATGAGCGGTTTGCTTACCGACTTTTTCCGACAGTACGAACATCACGCGCTCTGCCAGCATAAAGCCGCCGAGGATGTCGAGGTTGCTGCGCATTTTGTCTTTCTTCACGTGCAGGCCGGACAGAGTGAACTTCATGTTGTCCAGAATAACTGAAAGCATCAGGCAGATTTCCGGCAGAACTTTCCATTCCATTTTCCAGATGGCGCCGTCGCGCTCGTGCTGGTGCTTCATCAGGTCGAGCAGGATAGAGACGTTGCCTTTCAGCGTATTGCTGACGCAGGAAGCGTTTTCGGTGATAGCCGGGTTGCGCTTGTGGGGCATGGTGGAGGAGCCGACCTGGCCTTTGCCGAACGGCTCGGCCACTTCGTCAAACTCGTTGTGCGCCAGCAGCAGGATTTCGTTGGCGATTTTACCCAGCGTCGCGCTGACCATGCCAAGCACCATGCCGTACTCGCAGAAGCGATCGCGGGCAGGCTGCCAGGAGATTTCCGGTACGCCCAGCTCCAGGCGTGCCAGTACGCGTTTTTCCAGCTCGTCGGCGCGCTCGCCGAAGGAGGCTTTGGTACCGACGGCGCCGACGACGCTGCCGACGAACAGGCGAGGCTCCAACTGAACCAGACGCTCATGATGGCGCATCAATTCAGCAAGCCAAATAGCGGTTTTATGGCCGAAGGTGATAGGAATGGCCTGAAGGGCCAGGGTGCGGCCGGCCATCGGCGTATTGCGATGCTCTTCAGATAGTTTCAACAGTGAACGGCCGATGTCCTGCAGGTCGCGCAGGATGATTTTGTGGGCCATTTTGAATTGCAGCACCATGCCGGTATCCATGACGTCCTGGGTGGTCGGGCCGAAGTGCACGTATTCGCCGAAGCCGTTTGCACAGGCGTGCTCAAGGCCGCGGATGGTGGGAACCAGCGGGTGCTTGGTCAGGCGAACCTGTTCAAGAATGAAGTCCATGTCCAGACGTTCAAGCTTGGCGCAGGCGACGATTTCGTCTGCGGCTTCCTGCGGAATGATGCCCATTTTGGCCTGTTCGATAGCCAGGGCCGCTTCATAGTCCAACCACATTTGCATGCGGACGTTGTCGGAAAATACCTGACGCATCTCTTCGGTGGACCAGAGATTTTTTAGCAGTACTGAGTCAAAAACGCTGGTAGACATACATTTATCTCCTGATAATTGATTTATTCTAAATAGACGAAATCCAGACACTTTAAATATGTGAATGCAATTAAAGATATTGTGATTTTTTTGTGACAATAATCTTCGGATTGAATTAAGTGTCCAATAATGCCAAAAGATAAACAAGGTGTTTTATACCGATATTGCATTAGTAATATTTAACCGTTCTTAAATATTACTAATGTTTTGCTAAAATGGCTTTTTTCTCCGTTTTCTCATTTTTTATTTTTTGCGAGGCATCTTCCTGTTATTGGTATAACTTATTGTTTTATTTTTATATTTTTCTTATATTAGTTCGGCTTTAACAATCTTAAATATAATTAATGTATTAAAGTGAGATCGGGATCAATGTTTGACTAGCTACGGATTTTTTACTTGATCCTTCGGTGGTAGTTTCGAAAAAGAAGGTAAGAAATATAGGCGTATTTACTTAGCAAAATAATTATAGACACATCTTGGATACATAACGATTGTTTCAGTGTTTATTGATAGTTTATTTATTATTACACATCAGTGAATGGTCAATATTTCGGCAAATATTCTATATGAGGAGCAAATAATAATGACTCAAACGCGTAAAACTCGGCTAATTCATGGTGGTAGAGGACAGGCTCGCGATATTGGTCCGGTAAACCCGCCGGTCATGAGAGCCAGCACCATTCTTTTCGACTCCATCACGACCTGGCGCGACGCCCGTAAGCGCAGAGAGACTGAACGTCTTCTCAGCTACGGCGCACGCGGAACGGAAACCGCATTTGCTCTGGAAGAGCTGGTCACCGAACTGGAAGGTGGATATCGCGCACAGCTGTTCCCGACCGGGCTTGCTGCTATCGCGATGACTATCATGGGCTATGCTCATGCCGGTGGACACGTACTGTTTGCCGACTCTGTCTATGCGCCGGTACGTAATATTGCCAAGAGCTTCCTTACGCCGAACAACATCAGCTTCGACTTTTTCAAAACCGACGGCAGTGACTTTGAAGCCAAACTCCGCCCGAATACTCAACTAGTGTTTGCCGAGTCTCCCGGCTCCTTGCTTTATGAAATGCTGGATCTGCCCGAAATCTGCCGTATCGCTCACGAACGCAACATTCCGGTCGCGGTGGACAATACCTGGGGCTCTGCATGGCTCTATAACCCTCTGAAATTGGGCGCAGACGTGTCCGTTATCGCAGCGACCAAGTACCTGTGCGGCCACTCCGACGTGATGATGGGCATCATGGTGGCTAACGAGGAAGCCTGGAAAAAAATTGGCGATCTGCCGGAGGCATTAGGGCAGGTGAGCAGCCCGGACGACGTGTCGCTGGTGCTGCGCGGCGTGAGAACGCTGGGTACTCGCCTGGCGGTTCACGGCCAGAGCGCGCTGACGGTGGCCAAGTGGCTGCAGCAGCGTCCCGAAGTTCTGAAAGTTTACTTCCCGGCACTGGAAGATCATCCGCGTCACGACCTGTACAAGCGCGACTGTAAGGGCGCCAACGGCCTGTTGACCATCGAGCTGAAGCCAGAATATACGCTGGAAAAAGCGGAGGCGCTCATCGATGCGCTGGAACTTTTCGGCATTGGCGCATCCTGGGGCGGCTTTGAAAGTCTGGTTCTACCGGCCAACGTGAAAGATGCTCGCTCCGCGATAGATTGGAGCCAGCACGGACAGTGCATCCGTTTCCATATCGGCCTTGAAGACGTAAACGATCTGCTGGCCGATCTGGAGCAGGGATTTAAGGCGTTGAACGCCTGACGTTAACCGGCGGGCAGGTGTCTCTGCCCGCCAGTCATAGACGGCGGAGCGCCGTTGATACGAGGAAAAATTATGCTTGGCGTTATTCTCGCATTATTAGTGACCGCGCTGGTCATTTTTATGCTGGCGAAAGGCTATAAGCCTCAGCCGGTACTGCTGTTAGGGGGCCTGTTGCTGATGGGGCTGACGGTGGCGTTTGACCTCGGCACGCTGCTGCCGGAGAAAAAAACCACCAACTTTGAGTTTTTTGATATTTTTAAAGTCTTCAGCGACATTTTAAGTTCTCGGATGGCCGGGCTAGGTCTGACGCTGATGGCCATTGCCGGTTTTTCCCGCTATATGGACCACGTCGGCGCCAGCAAGTCGCTGTTCGCGCTGTTTGAGAAGCCGCTGAAGTCCGTTCGTTCGCCGTACCTGCTGCTGGTCGTCGCTTTTCTGGTGACTCAGGTGCTGGTTATCTTCATTCCCAGCCACGCAGGCCTGGGGATGCTGTTGATGGTAACCATGTATCCGATTCTGATCCGTACCGGCGTTAGCCCGCTGTCCGCGCTGGCGGTTATCGGTACCTGTCAGTTTATCGACCACGGGCCGGGGTCCGGCAACGTTATCATGGCGGCGAAAACCGCAGGCATCGATCCGGCCGTCTACTTCGTGCATCACCAGCTGCCGGTCACTATTCCTATTATTATCGCAGTTGCTGTTGCCCACTTTTTCGCACAGCGCTGGTGGGACAAGCGCGAAGGCTTCGTGTTTAATCAGGATGCGCTGGACAAAATCGACCATAACGACCACAGCCGTCCGCCGCTGATTTACGCGCTGTTGCCGGTGGTGCCGCTGGTGTTGATTATCGGCTTTAGCCCGATCTTCAAGTCAGTCATCAAGATGGACGTCACTACCGCGATGATCATCAGTACCATCGTGGCGCTAATATTCGAATATTTCCGCCTGAAAAGCGCCAAGGCCGTTATGGACAGCTTCATGCTGTTCTTCGAAGGCATGGGCAAACAGTTTGTGCTGGTTGTTTCGCTGATTGTCTGTGGTGAAGTGTTCGCAAATGGCCTGCTGGCCGTCGGCGCGGTTGACACTATGATCACTGCGGCGCAAAACGCGGGCTTCGGCGTCGGCGCCATGATTATCGTTATGAGCTTCATCCTGGCGCTGGCCGCCTTCCTGATGGGCTCCGGCAACGCGGCGTTCTTCTCCTTCGCTGCCCTGACGCCGAAAATCGCCGCCTTCCTGAAGGTTGACGTAGTAACGCTGATCCTGCCGATGCAGATCATGACCAGCTTTGGCCGCACGGTGTCGCCGATCACAGCTGCGATCGTTGCCATCGCGGGCATCGCCGGCGTGTCTCCGTTCCAAATCGTTAAGCGTACGGCAATACCGATGGCGGTGGCCGCCATCGTGAACCTGGTGATGACGTTTGTCTATCTGGGATAATTGGTTGTAAGCAGTGGTATAAAAACAGGCTCCGTTGAGAGCCGCCCAGCCCCGGAGGTTCACCGCTTTCGGGGCTTCATTACATAATCAATCTTTCACCCCGTAAGCGCTGCGCTTACGGGGTGTTTGTCTTTTTAAGAGGCTAAATATGATGGCGTGAATCCTTTTGCGATCTTTCGTCCTCTGGTTAAGAGAACGCGCAATTATATGAGGAGTTCATCATGCTGGGTTTAAAACGAAATCTGTGTGTTGGGAGGCGTCTTAGCCGTTTGGGATTCGCCGTTTTGATTGGTTTGGGGGCATATTATTTTCTGGAAATGAGGGGATTACAGGTGCTAGCGTTTGTTATCGCCGCGACGCTAGCTGCGCCTGGGCTTCTTGGATTTTGCCCCCTCAGGTTTGTTCTGAACAGAAGATCGGGAGACTTGTAGCGATGATTCAGGCAAACGAAGCGTTGATTGAGGCCGCCTGTGCCGGCAGTGAACAGGCGCTGTCACACCTGCTTATCGTCTGTCAGCCGGACTTGAAACGATTTGCTCGTCGTACCTGCTCAACCAGTGAGGACGCTGAAGACGCGGTACAGATCGCGCTATGGCAACTGTATAAAAAGGTCGGCACGCTGAGAACCGTGGCGGCCTTTAGCGGCTGGCTGTTTCGCATCGTCGAGCGAGAATGCTACCGGCTGTTTCGAAGGACGTACACCGAGTCCATTTCCGAAAGGTTTGACGATGCCGTCGAACGCTTGACTGACGATGAGCTGTGTATCGACCTGGCTCGCTCGATTGCCGAACTGCCGCAGGCTTACCGTATCGTCTTTATTTTGCGTGATATTGAAGGGTGGACTACGCCGGAGGCCGCGGAAAAGCTTGGGCTTAGTCCTGAAGCGGTGAAAAGTCGGCTTCATCGCGCACGGGCCGCCGTTCGAGACAATCTAAGTCGAAGTGGGTATCGGCAGTCCAGCACTGCTTTGTATACCAATGCCGAATCAGACGACTGAAACGCATAGTCAGACCTTTTCATACACCACATTGAGAAATGCTAATCATGAACAATTACCAATCACCGGATGATTTTCAACAAACGGCATCATTGCTTAATTTGGCTCCGCAAGAAGGCGCTGCGTTTATGGCGTTTGACCATGCGGTCAGGCGTGAGGATGGACACATCCCGCCGAAAGTTCGTGAATTTATTGCATTGGCCGTGGCGTTGACCACGCAATGCGCATACTGCCTGGATGTTCATACAAAAAGAGCGAAGCGGGCGGGAGCGACGGGGGAGGAGCTGGCCGAACTGGTGTCGATTGCCGCTGCGGTACGCTCTGGGGCGACGATGGGGCACGGCCTGATGGCTTTGCGCTTGTTTGAAGCAGGCCTCAAGACTGACTGAGAGGACGGCACATTAAAAAAGAAAGCCTCACTCACCGTTTAGCGGGTGAGGCTTGCCTTGAGGGAAGAAGGTAAACGTTACCTACGATACTTGAAATATTCTCGTCGTTGCTAAGCTGTTGGGCAATGTTGCTCTCAAACACAGAGATAAGGCAAACGTCTTCAGAAAAGAACTAACCGTTCGCGTGCGGTAAGCGCCTTCTTAACCCTCTTCTATATACCTCTTTATAATGTAAAAACGCATGTACGTCGGTTAGATAAAATCCTATCCGATGAGGTGTCGCAACAACGCGTTTGAACGTTTCTATTACGTCGCGCTGAAAAGTTTCAGGCAGCCCAGCCAAATGTCAAAATCAGTGTTGCAAAAACGGGAAGATACGCGTTTTTTTATCTACACTTGTCTTTAGCTGTGCTCGCAACCCGCATCTGGACTAGGAGGACTAAATGAACAATATGTGCTTAAAATATTTTGTGATGTGCTCTGTATCAAAGAAAAGAAGGTGTTAATCAGTGGTAAAAAAATCTATTTCTGTCAAAATAGCCTGCTGATTGGGTTCAGCTATCTGGGAGGCTGACTCGATTTAGTTAGTTTCTGAGAGTAAGTTTTGATTTTCCTGATTGTATCCATAATTGTTTGTTTGATGTTGACAATATGTTGTAAAGAAGAGTAAAACGCCCACTGAATCACTGCGTAAGACAGTGAGCCTTGATTGCCTAAAACGGATGCAGGGATGGACGTTTTACTTTTGTCGTCACCGGACCGGTTCACGCCGTGAGCAGTCCGAGTAATACTATTTTTTAAACAGAGTAGTAAGAGCATGCCTACAAGCACCGAAGTCGTAGCCCATAACTGGGCCCTTGCCGTTTATATCATCGTCGCCCTGGGCCTGTGCGCCTTTATGCTGATCGCCGCTTATTTCCTCGGCGGCCGCGCTCGGGCCAGAACCAAAAACGTACCGTATGAATCCGGTATCGACGCCGTCGGATCCGCGCGCCTGCGCCTGTCCGCCAAATTCTATCTGGTCGCGATGTTCTTCGTTATCTTCGACGTTGAAGCCCTGTACCTGTACGCCTGGTCCGTTTCCGTTAGGGAAAGCGGCTGGATAGGCTTCATCGAGGCGACCATTTTCATATTCGTTCTGCTGGCCGGACTGTTTTATCTGGTGCGCATCGGCGCGCTGGACTGGACGCCCGCGCGCTCCAAGCGTCAGCTGAAAAACAAGATCCCCAACAATTTGCAGTAACTGCGAGGCTTGAAGATGAAATATACGCTCACTCGCGTAGACCTTGACGGCGATAATGACCGTTATCCGCTACAGAAGCAGGAAATCGTTACCGACCCGCTGGAGCAGGATGCCCAAAAGGGCATCTTTATGGGCAAACTCGACACCGCGCTGAACGACGTTGTCAACTGGGGGCGTAAGAACTCCCTGTGGCCGTTTAACTTCGGCCTTTCCTGCTGCTACGTAGAAATGGTGACCTCTTTTACCGCTGTACACGACGTTTCCCGCTTCGGGGCGGAAGTGCTGCGCGCCTCGCCTCGCCAGGCGGACTTCATGGTCGTGGCCGGCACCTGCTTCGTCAAAATGGCGCCGGTTATTCAGCGCCTGTATGACCAAATGCTGGAGCCCAAGTGGGTTATTTCCATGGGCGCCTGCGCCAACTCCGGCGGCATGTACGACATCTATTCCGTCGTGCAGGGCGTGGACAAGTTTATTCCGGTCGACGTGTATATTCCCGGCTGCCCGCCGCGCCCGGAGGCCTATATGCAGGCGCTGCTGCTTTTGCGTGATTCTATCGGTCAGGAACGCCGCCCGCTGTCGTGGGTTGTCGGCGAACAGGGCGTATACCGCGCCAATATGCAGTCAGAAAAAGACCGTAAGCGCGCGGAGCGCATCGCGGTGACCAACCTGCGTACGCCTGACGAAATTTAACGATTTTAATTTGAGTAATGAGCGGCGATATCACTATGACAGAACCAATGACGCAAGAGTGCGCCCTGCCGGAATGGCAGACTCGGGATCATCTCGATGACCCGGTAATCGGCGAACTGCACCATCGCTTTGGACCTGACGCCTTTACCGTTCAACCTACCCGTACCGGCGTGCCGGTGGTGTGGGTGAAGCGGGAGCAGCTTTTAGAGGTCATGGCTTTTTTACGTAAGCTACCTAAACCTTATTCCATGCTGTTTGACCTGCATGGCGTAGACGAGCGCTTACGCACCCACCGTCAGGGCCTTCCTGCGGCGGACTTTTCCGTGTTCTACCACCTGATTTCCGTTGAGCGCAACAAAGACATCATGCTGAAAGTCGCGCTGGCGGAAAGCGACCTGCACGTGCCGACGGTCACTAAGCTTTTCCCCAACGCGAGCTGGTATGAGCGCGAAACCTGGGATCTGTTCGGCATCGTTATCGACGGCCACCCGAACCTTCGGCGCATCATGATGCCGCTGACCTGGGAAGGGCACCCGTTGCGTAAAGACTACCCGGCGCGCGCCACCGAATTCGATCCGTTCGTGCTGACCAAGGCGAAAGAAGATCTGGAAATGGAGTCGCTGACCTTCAAGCCCGAAGAGTGGGGCATGAAGCGCGGCACCAAAAACGAAGACTTCCTGTTCCTGAACATGGGGCCGAACCACCCGTCTTCTCACGGCGCGTTCCGCATTATTCTGCAGCTTGACGGCGAAGAGATCGTCGACTGCGTGCCGGACGTCGGCTACCACCACCGCGGTGCCGAAAAGATGGGTGAGCGTCAGTCGTGGCACAGCTATATTCCGTTTACCGACCGCATCGAGTATCTGGGCGGCTGTGTTAACGAGATGCCTTACGTGCTGGCGGTTGAAAAACTGGCGGGTATCGAAGTACCGGATCGCGTGAAAACCATTCGCGTCATGTTGTCCGAGCTGTTTCGCATCAATAGCCACCTGCTGTATATCTCCACCTATATTCAGGACGTCGGCGCAATGACGCCGGTGTTCTACGCCTTTAGCGACCGCGCCCGTATCTATGACATCGTTGAAGCCGTTACCGGTTTCCGCATGCACCCGGCGTGGTTCCGTATCGGCGGCGTGGCGCACGATCTGCCGAAAGGCTGGGACAAGCTTTTGCGCGAATTCCTCGACTGGATGCCCAAGCGCCTTGACTCCTACGTGAAGGCCGCGCTGAAGAACACCATTTTGAAAGGCCGTACCGTCGGCGTCGCTCAGTACAGCGCAGAAGAAGCGCTGGCCTGGGGCGTTACCGGCGCCGGCCTGCGCGCCACCGGCGTGAACTTCGACGTTCGTAAGGCGCGTCCTTACTCTGGCTATGAGAACTTCGAGTTCGAAGTGCCCATCAGCTATAACGGCGACTGCTACGACCGCGTCATGCTGAAGGTGGAAGAGCTGCGTCAGAGCTTGCGCATTCTTGAGCAGTGCCTGAAGAACATGCCGGAAGGGCCGTTCAAGGCTGACCATCCGCTGACGACGCCGCCGCCGAAGGAAAGAACCCTGCAGCACATCGACACTCTGATTAACCACTTCTTGCAGGTGTCGTGGGGTCCGGTGATGCCGGCTAACGAGTCTTTCCAGATGGTGGAAGCCACCAAAGGGATCAACAGCTACTATCTGACCAGCGATGGCGGCACCATGAGCTATCGCACGCGGATACGTACGCCAAGCTTTGCGCACCTGCAGCAGATCCCCGCCGTCATTCGTGGCTGCCTGGTATCGGACCTTATCGTCTACCTGGGCAGCATTGATTTTGTTATGTCAGACGTGGATCGCTAACTATGACCGATAAAGAAATTTTCACGCTGAGCGCGGAAGAGCTCGACGCCATCGAGCATGAGAAGCACCACTATGAAGATCCGCGCGCGGCGTCCATCGAAGCCCTGAAGCTCGTTCAGAAGAAGCGCGGCTGGGTGCCGGACGGCGCAATAACCGCCATTGCCGAGGTGCTGGGCATTCCCGCCAGCGACGTCGAGGGCGTAGCGACGTTTTACAGCCAAATCTATCGTCGCCCGGTTGGGCGCCACGTTATTCGCTACTGCGACAGCGTGGTGTGCTACATCAATGGCTATCACGCCATTGAAGCGGCACTGCAGAAAAAGCTGAACGTCAAGCCGGGGCAAACCACGTTTGACGGGCGTTTCACCCTGCTGCCTACCTGCTGTCTGGGCAACTGCGACAAGGGGCCGAGCATGATGATCGATGAGGACACTCACGAACAGCTGAAGCCGGAAGATATTGATAAACTGCTGGAGCAATATCAATGAGCGGGCCAAATTTCCTGGGAACTCAACGCGTTCTTACCGAAGAGCAGCATCCGCTGACCTGGCGCCTGCGCGCTGACCATCAGCCGGTCTGGTTTGATGAATATCGCGCCAAGAATGGCTACGTTGGCGCAGAAAAGGCGCTAAAGGGCATGGCCCCCGATGAGATCGTGGCGACCGTCAAGGACTCCGGTCTGAGCGGCCGCGGCGGGGCGGGCTTCTCCACCGGTCTTAAGTGGAGCCTGATGCCGAAAGACGAAAGCATGAACGTCCGTTACATTCTGTGTAACGCCGACGAGATGGAACCGGGCACCTATAAGGACCGCCTGCTGATGGAGCAGCTTCCCCACCTTTTAGTGGAAGGGATGCTTATCGGCGGCTTCGCGCTGAAAGCCTATCGCGGCTATATCTTCCTGCGCGGCGAGTATATCGAAGCGGCGGAGAACCTGCGTCGCGCCATCGAAGAGGCCAAGCAGGCCGGCTTCCTCGGTAAAAACATTTTAGGCAGCGGCTTTGACTTTGAGCTGTTTGTCCACACCGGCGCCGGTCGCTATATCTGCGGTGAAGAAACCGCGTTGATTAACTCGCTGGAAGGCCGCCGCGCCAACCCGCGCTCCAAGCCGCCGTTCCCGGCGACCGTGGGCGCCTGGGGCAAGCCGACCTGCGTCAACAACGTCGAAACTCTCTGCAACGTGCCGTCTATCGTTCAGCACGGTCCCGAGTGGTATCGCGGGCTGTCTGCCGGCAAGAGCCAGGACGCGGGCACCAAGCTGATGGGTTTCTCCGGTCGCGTGAAGAACCCCGGCCTGTGGGAGCTGCCGTTCGGCATCACCGCGCGCGAGCTGCTGGAAGACTACGCTGGCGGCATGCAGGACGGCCTGAAGCTGAAGGCCTGGCAGCCAGGCGGCGCGGGCACTGACTTTCTAACCGAAGCGCACCTCGATCTGCCGATGGAATTCTCCAGCATCGCTAAAGCGGGCAGCCGTCTGGGCACCGCGCTGGCGATGGCGGTAGACGATAAGATCAATATGGTCGGGCTGTGCCGCAATCTGGAAACGTTCTTTGCGCGCGAGTCCTGCGGGTGGTGTACGCCGTGCCGCGACGGCCTGCCGTGGACGGTAAAAATCCTGACGGCGCTGGAGAAGGGCGAAGGTCAGCCGGGGGATATCGAAACCCTCGAGCAGCTGTGCCGCTTCCTGTCGCCGGGCCACACCTTCTGCGCACTGGCGCCGGGTGCGGTCGAGCCTTTGCAGAGCGCAATAAAGTATTTCCGAGAAGAGTTTGAGGCCGGCATCAAAGTGAAGACCTTTAATAACCTCAGCTCAATTGCCGGTATCCAGCCGAACCTGCTGAAGCAGCGCTGGTAAACGAATTTTTTTTAAGTTATCTGCCCGCGGTTGCGGGCTACAGGAAGCATGCTGACTATGGCAACGATTCATGTAGACGGCGAAGAATACGAAGTTGACGGCGCGGAGAACCTCCTGCAGGCGTGTCTCTCGCTCGGACTCGATATTCCTTACTTTTGCTGGCATCCGGCGCTGGGTAGCGTCGGCGCTTGCCGCCAATGTGCGGTTAAGCAGTTCCAGGGGCCTGACGATAAGCGCGGGCGCCTGGTTATGTCGTGTATGACCCCGGCATCTGACGGTAGCTATATTTCTATCGAAGATGAAGAGGCCGTTAAGTTCCGCGAAGCCGTGGTGGAATTCTTGATGGTCAACCACCCGCACGACTGTCCGGTGTGCGAGGAGGGGGGCAACTGTCACTTACAGGATATGACGGTCATGACCGGCCACAGTTTCCGTAAGTACCGTTTTAACAAGCGTACCCACAACAATCAGGATCTCGGACCTTTCATTAATCATGAAATGAACCGCTGCATCGCCTGCTACCGCTGCGTTCGCTACTATAAAGACTACGCGGGCGGCGAAGACTTCGGCGTCTACGGCTCTCACGACAACGTTTACTTCGGTCGTCCGGAAGACGGCGTGCTGGAGAACGAGTTCTCCGGCAACCTGGTAGAAGTGTGTCCGACCGGCGTATTCACCGATAAGACTCACTCCGAGCGCTATAACCGCAAGTGGGACATGCAGTTTGCTCCGAGCATTTGCCAGCAGTGCAGCGTCGGCTGTAACACCAGCCCCGGCGAGCGCTACGGCGAGCTGCGTCGCATCGAGAACCGCTACAACGGCACGGTAAACCACTATTTCCTGTGCGACCGCGGCCGCTTCGGCTACGGCTACGTCAACCTGAAAGACCGTCCGCGCACGCCGCTACAGCGCCGCGGCGAGGACTGGATTTCTCTGAACCCCGATCAGGCCCTACAGGGCGCGGCCGACCAGCTGCGCCAGTCTAAAAAAGCCATTGGCATCGGTTCTCCTCGCGCCAGCCTGGAAAGCAACTACGCGCTGCGTCAATTGGTCGGCGCGGAAAACTTCTCCACCGGCATGAGCGCGCAGGAGCTGGCTCGCGTGCAGCTGATGCAGAAGATCCTCAAAGAGAGCGGTCTGCACACGCCGTCGCTGCGTGAAATCGAAAGCTACGACGCGGTGCTGGTGCTGGGCGAAGACGTCACGCAAACCGGCGCACGCATCGCGCTGGCCATCCGTCAGGCGGTGAAGGGCAAGGCGCGCGACATCGCCGCCGCCCAGCGCGTAGCGGACTGGCAGATTGCCGCCGTGCAGACTATCGGTCAGCACGCCAAGCATCCGCTGTTCGTCACCGGCGTGGATAAAACCCGCTTAGACGACGTCGCCGCGTGGAGCTACTGCGGAAGCGTAGAAGAGCAGGCACAGCTAGGCTTCGCCATTGCCCACGGGCTGGACGCTTCGGCTCCGGCTGCGGACGTCTCTTCCGACCTTAAGAAGAAAATCGACATCGTCGTTCAAGCGCTGTCGGGCGCCAAGAAGCCGCTGATTATCACCGGCAGCGGCGCGGGCAGTGAGGCAGTGATTCAGGCCGCCGCCAACGTCGCTCTGGCGCTGAAAAAGCGCGAGCAGGACGTCGCGATTACCTTCGTCGCCGCCGAATCCAACAGCATGGGCGTCGCCATGATGGGCGGCAGCTCCATCGACGAGGCGCTGGCGCAGGTTGAGCGTGGAGACGCCGATACGCTTATCGTGATGGAAAACGACCTGTATCGTCACGCGCAAAAATCGCGCGTAGACGCCGCGCTGGCAAAGGTTGAGAACCTAATCGTTCTCGATCACCAGCGTACGGACGTGATGGAAAAGGCTAACCTGATTCTGTCAAGCGCGAGCTTCGCCGAAAGCGACGGTACGCTGGTCAACCAGGAGGGCAGGGCGCAGCGCTTCTTCCAGGTTTACGATCCCGATTTCTACAATAAAGATCCGGCTCATCCGGCCCATATGCTGGAAAGCTGGCGCTGGCTGCACTCGCTGGAAAGCGTCTACAACAGCCGCCGCGTTGACTGGACTCAGCTTGACCACGTGGTCGACGCCGTCGCCAAATCCTTCCCGGAAATGGCCGCCATCGTCGACGCCGCGCCGGACGCCACCTTCCGCGTGAAGGGGCAGAAGCTGGCTCGCGAACCTCACCGCTACAGCGGCCGCACCGCCATGATGGCGGACGTCAGCGTCCACGAGAAGCGTCAGCCGCAGGATAAAGACACTGCCTTTACGTTCTCGATGGAAGGCTATAACGCGCCGGAAGCGGACCGCCAGCAGGTTCCGTTTGCCTGGGCTCCGGGTTGGAACTCACCGCAGGCCTGGAACAAATTCCAGGCGGAAGTGGGCGGCAACCTGCGCGCAGGTGACCCGGGCGTCCGCCTGTTCGAGAAGGCGCAGGACGCGTCTCTTGGTTACTTTGACGCCACCGTGGCCGCGGACGCTCAAGGGCTGCGCGTCGCGCCTTACTATCACCTGTTCGGCAGCGATGAAACGTCGCAGCGTTCAGAGGTGATCCAAAGCCGCATGCCGCAGGCCTACGTCATGCTTAACGCACAGGACGCCGCCGCGCTTAACCTTGGCGCAGACGCCGTGGTCAGCTTCAGCTGCGCGGGAAGCGAGCTAAAGCTTCCGGTTCGCCTGAGTGATTCGCTGGGTAAAGGACTGGTTGGCCTGCCGCTGGGCCTGCCGGGTATTTCGCCGGCGCTTATCGGCGAGCGCGTTGAAAACCTGAAGGAGGCGACGCTATGAGTCTGATATCTCCGGAAGCCGTTGAGGTTTTAGCCTCGGTCGGCAAGGCGGTGGTCATCCTGCTGGTGGTCGTCACCTGCGGCGCGCTGATGAGCTTTGGCGAGCGCCGCCTGCTGTCTTTGTTTCAGGACCGCTACGGGCCAAACCGCGTAGGGCCGTTCGGCTCGTTGCAGATTGTTGCCGACATGATCAAGATGTTCTTTAAAGAGGACTGGGTCCCCAACTTCTCTGACAAGACCATCTTTACGCTGGCGCCGATGATTGCCTTTAGCTCCATGCTGCTGGCGTTTTCCATCGTGCCGGTCACGCCGACCTGGGGCGCGTCCGACCTGAACATCGGCATCCTGTTCTTCTTCATGCTGGCCGGGCTGGCGGTGTACGCCGTGCTGTTCGCCGGCTGGTCGAGTAACAACAAGTATGCGCTGCTGGGCGCCATGCGCGCCTCCGCGCAGACGCTGAGCTATGAGGTGTTCCTCGGACTTTCTCTGATGGGCATCGTCGCGGTGACCGGCTCTTTCAACATGCGCGACATCGTTGAAGCGCAGGCCGACGTATGGTTTGTCATTCCGCAGTTCTTTGGCTTCCTGACCTTTATCATCGCGGGCGTTGCGGTGACTCACCGCCACCCGTTTGACCAACCGGAAGCGGAGCAGGAGCTGGCGGACGGCTACCACATCGAATATTCCGGCATGAAGTTCGGCCTGTTCTTCGTCGGCGAATACGTTGGTATCGTAACCATCTCTGCGCTGATTGTGACGCTGTTCTTCGGCGGATGGCAGGGACCGTTTCTGCCGCCGGTGCTGTGGTTTGCCTTAAAGACCGGCTTTTTCATGATGATGTTTATTCTGGTGCGCGCCTCATTGCCTCGTCCACGTTACGACCAGGTGATGGCGTTCGGCTGGCGGGTTTGCCTGCCGCTGACGCTGCTGAACCTGCTGGTGACGGCCGCCGTTATTCTGTACAGAGCGCAGTAAGGGAGAGAGAACCATGACCTTAAAAGACATAGTGGTTGGGTTCGGCACCCAGGTTCGCAGCCTGTGGATGATCTTTACCCATGCGTTCCACAAGCGCGATACCCGAATGTATCCGGACGTGCCGATTTACGTACCGCCCCGCTATCGCGGCCGCATCGTGCTGACGCGCGACCCCGACGGCCAGGAGCGCTGCGTTGCCTGTAACCTGTGCGCAGTCGCCTGCCCGGTAAGCTGTATTTCGCTGCAAAAGGCGGAAACGGAAGACGGGCGCTGGTATCCGGAGTTTTTCCGCATCAACTTCTCTCGCTGCATTTTCTGCGGCATGTGCGAAGAAGCCTGTCCGACGACCGCTATCCAGCTGACGCCGGACTTCGAAATGGCGGATTTCAAGCGTCAGGATCTGGTGTATGAGAAAGAAGATTTGCTGATCTCCGGGCCGGGCAAATATCCCGACTATAACTTCTACCGGATGTCCGGTATGGCGATCGAAGGCAAGGGCAAAGGCGAAGCCGAGCACGAGTCCGAGCCGGTCGATCTTAAGAGCCTGTTACCCTAAAGGAGCCGAACGTGGAAATTGCATTTTATGTTGCAGCGGCCATTGCCGTTTTGGCGACGCTCCGGGTGATAACCCATACCAATCCGGTACACGCGTTGCTGTATTTAATCGTCTCTCTGTTGGCTATTTCGGCGACGTTTTTCTCGCTGGGCGCCTACTTCGCAGGGGCGTTGGAGATCATCGTTTACGCCGGCGCCATCATGGTGCTGTTCGTGTTCGTCGTCATGATGCTTAACCTGGGCGATTCGGTCGCCAATCAGGAGCGCGAGTGGCTTAAGCCCGGCGTTTGGATTGGCCCGGCCGCGCTGTGTCTGGTGCTGCTGGTCATTCTTGGCTACGGCATATTCAGCGTCTCCGGCCAGTCTATTACCGGCGAGCTGATTGACGCCAAGCGCGTTGGCGTGAGCCTGTTTGGCCCTTACGTGCTGGCGGTGGAGCTTGCGTCCATGCTGCTGTTGGCTGGTCTGGTGGTGGCTTACCACCTGGGCCGTGAGAACAAGAGCCTTGACGGCGCGCTTTCTAAAACGGAGGAACAAGCATGATCCCATTGGAACATGGTCTGATACTGGCCGCGATACTGTTTGCGCTAGGGCTGACCGGGCTGCTGATTCGCCGTAATCTGCTGTTTATGCTGATAAGCCTCGAAATTATGATCAACGCGGTAGCGTTGGCGTTCGTCGTGGCGGGGAGCTACTGGCAACAGCCGGATGGACAGGTGATGTACATTCTGGTGATAAGCCTTGCGGCGGCGGAGGCCAGCATCGGCCTGGCGCTGTTGCTACAGCTTCACCGTCGTCGTCAAACTCTGAATATCGACACAGTCAGTGAGATGCGCGGATGAATAACTTACTCTTTTTAACCATACTGTTTCCGCTGCTGGGCTTTTTGCTGCTGGCGTTCTCACGCGGCCGCTGGTCTGAAAACAACTCTGCCGTTATCGGCGTGGGTTCGGTCGGGCTGTCTGCGTTAACGACGGCGTGGATTGTCTATCAGTTCCTGTCTCAGGGCAGCCATACGGCGGTATCCCATCAGGCGCTGTGGACCTGGATGCAGGTCGACGGCTTCCACATCAGCGTTACGCTGACGCTTGATAGCCTGTCTGCTACCATGCTGTCCGTTGTGACCGGCGTAGGCTTCCTTATCCACCTGTACGCATCGTGGTACATGCGCGGTGAAGAGGGCTATTCCCGCTTCTTCGCCTATACCAACCTGTTTATCGCCAGCATGGTGGTTCTGGTGCTGGCCGATAACCTGATGCTGATGTACCTCGGCTGGGAAGGGGTGGGGCTGTGCAGCTACCTGCTGATTGGCTTCTACTACACTAACCCGAAAAACGGCGCGGCGGCGATGAAGGCGTTTATCGTTACCCGCATCGGCGACGTGTTCCTGGCCATTGGCCTGTTTATCCTTTACACCGAGCTGGGCACCCTCAACGTGCGCGAGCTGCTGGTGCTGGCGCCGCAGAAGTTTGCCGTCGGCGACAGCGCCATGTACTGGGCGACCCTGATGCTGATGGGCGGCGCGTTCGGTAAGTCGGCTCAGCTTCCGCTGCAAACCTGGCTGGCGGACGCGATGGCGGGCCCGACGCCGGTTTCTGCGCTTATCCACGCGGCGACCATGGTGACCGCGGGCGTTTACCTTATCGCCCGCACGCATGGCCTGTTCCTGCTGGCGCCTGACGTTCTGAACATGGTGGGCATCGTCGGTGCGGTTACGCTCCTGATGGCGGGTTTCGCCGCGCTGGTGCAAACCGACATCAAGCGCGTTCTGGCCTACTCAACCATGAGTCAGCTGGGCTACATGTTCCTGGCGCTGGGCGTACAGGCGTGGGATGCGGCGATTTTCCACCTGATGACCCACGCGTTCTTCAAGGCGCTGCTGTTCCTGTCGTCCGGTTCGGTCATTCTGGCCTGTCACCACGAGCAGAACATTTTCAAAATGGGTGGCCTGCGCAAGAAGATCCCGCTGGTTTATGCCTGCTTCCTGGTGGGCGGCGCGGCGCTGTCGGCGCTGCCGCTGGTGACCTCCGGCTTCTTCAGTAAGGACGAAATCCTGTTTGAAGCTTACGCATCCGGCCACGTTAACCTGATGCTGGCGGGCTTAGTCGGCGCCTTCCTGACGTCGCTGTATACCTTCCGCATGATCTTCATCGTTTTCCACGGCGAAGAGAAGACCCACGCGCACTCGGTCGGCGGCATTTCCCATACTCTGCCTCTGGTCGTGCTGCTGGTGCTTTCCACCGCGGTCGGCGCGTTCCTGGCCATTCCGCTGGACGGCGTGCTGCCGGTTCGCCACGTGCCGGAAGAGGGCAAGATGATGCTTGAGATGGTGTCCGGCGGCGTTGCGATTGTCGGTATCCTGCTGGCGATGGTTCTCTACCTCGGCAAGCGTCAGGCGGTCGAGTCCGTAGCGCAAAGCGCGCCGGGCAAGTTCCTGTCTACCTGGTGGTACAACGCATGGGGCTTCGACTGGCTGTATGACAAAGTGTTCGTTAAGCCTTATTTGGCGGTGGCGAAGCTGATTGCACGCGATCCGATGAACGCAATGATGAATCTGCTCGGCATGTTCGTCAGGCTGTGCAACCGTACGCTGGTCGTCAGTGAGAACGGTATGCTGCGCTGGTATGCCGCATCCGTAGGTATGGGCGCAGTGGTCGTATTGGCTCTGTTGTTGTTGGTTTAACTGAATAACTTAGATGAGTTTTTCAAATAAAGGATACAAAACGCCATGCTACTACCTTGGCTAATACTTTTACCCTTTATCGGCGGCTTCCTGTGCTGGCCGGGCGAGCGTCTGGGTAAACAGGCGCCCCGCTGGATTGCGCTGATTTCGATGGGGCTGACGCTGCTCCTTTCACTGTACCTGTGGATGGACTCAGGGTTTACCGTAACGTCCGCCCAAAACCTGTGGCTGGGCGAGCCGTTCCGCGTTAACTGGATCCCGAGCCTCGGCATCCAGATCCATCTGGCGCTGGACGGTCTCTCGCTGCTGATGGTGGTGCTGACGGCCTTTCTGGGCATTCTCGCCATCGTCTGTTCCTGGACGGAAGGACAGCGCTCTCAGGGATTTTTCCACCTGAACCTGCTGTGGATTCTGGGCGGCGTCATGGGCGTGTTCATGGCCGTCGACATGTTCCTGTTCTTCTTCTTCTGGGAAATCATGCTGGTGCCGATGTACTTCCTTATCGCCCTGTGGGGGCACAAGGGGTCTGACGGCAAAACCCGCATCAGCGCGGCGACCAAGTTCTTTATCTATGCGCAGGCCAGCAGCCTGTTCATGCTGATAGCCATCGTCGGCTTGGTGTTCGTTCACTTCAGGGCGACCGGCGTGCTGACCTTCAACTACGAAGACTTGCTCAATACGCCGATGTCTTACGGCATGCAGTATCTGCTGATGCTGGGCTTCTTTATCGCCTTCGCTATGAAGATGCCGGTGGTGCCGCTTCACGGTTGGCTGCCCGATGCGCACAGTCAGGCGCCGACGGCGGGCTCCGTCGACTTGGCCGGCCTACTGTTGAAAACGGCGGCCTACGGCCTGCTGCGCTTTACGCTGCCGTTCTTCCCGGAGGCCTCCCACGCGTTTGCGCCAGTGGCCATGTGGCTGGGCGTTATCGGCATCTTCTACGGCGCGTGGATGGCGTTTGTTCAAACCGACGTTAAGCGCCTTATCGCCTACACCAGTATTTCCCACATGGGCTTCGTGATGATCGCTATCTACAGCGGCAGCGTGCTGGCCTATCAGGGCGCGGTGGCGCAGATGATTGCCCACGGCCTGTCGGCGGCGGGGCTGTTTATCATCAGCGGCCAGCTGTATGAGCGCCTGCATACGCGCGATATGCGTGAGATGGGCGGCCTATGGAAGCGCATTCGCTATCTGCCCGCGCTGTCTCTGTTCTTCGCCGTAGCGACTCTGGGTATGCCGGGAACCGGCAACTTCGTCGGCGAATTTATGATTCTGTTCGGCAGCTTCCGCGTGGTTCCGGCCATTACGGTTGTCGCCACCTTTGGTTTGGTATTCGCATCGGTGTACTCACTGATTATGATGCAGCGTGCCTATTACGGCGCGCCTAAGTCAGACCAGCCGATTGCGGGATTGAATGCGCGCGAGTTCATCATGATCCTGCTGTTGGTCGTGCTGCTGGTTCTGTTAGGCGTTTACCCTCAGCCGGTTCTGGATACGTCACACTCCGCCGTCAGCACCATCTCTCAGTGGTTTAGCGCTGCGGCTCCCGTATCACCAGACATGTCTATAGGAAAGTAAATCGCCATGACACTCACTGCACAACATATGCTTGCTCTGTTACCGCTGTTAATCGTTGGATTGACCGTGGTGGTTGTGATGCTGTCCATTGCGTGGCGACGCGATCACTTCCTGAATGCGACGCTTGCGGTTATCGGCCTCAACGTCGCGCTGTTTTCGCTGTTCATCGTTGGGCAGCAGCCAGCCATGGATGTGACGCCGCTGCTGAAAGTGGACGGTTTCTCGGTCTTCTTCATCGCGCTGGTGCTGTTGGCAAGCCTTGCTACCTGCACCTTTGCCTATCCGTGGCTTGCGGGCTATCCGGACAACAAAGAAGAGTTTTACCTGCTGGTGCTGATTGCGGCGCTGGGCGGCGTGGTTCTGGCCTGCGCCAATCACCTGGCCTCGCTGTTTATCGGTATCGAGCTGCTCTCCTTGCCGCTGTTTGGCCTGGTGGGATATGCCTACCGCCAGCGGCGTTCGCTGGAAGCGTCCGTGAAGTACATGGTGCTGTCCGCTGCGGCGTCCTCCTTCCTGCTGTTCGGTATGGCAATGCTGTACGCCGGTACCGGCGCGCTGTCCTTTGAGGCGCTAGGCCGCAGCATGAGCGACGGTGCGATGCATCAGCCGCTTCTTATCCTCGGCTTGGGCATGATGCTGGTTGGCTTTGGCTTTAAGCTGTCTCTGGTGCCGTTCCAGCTGTGGACGCCGGACGTCTATCAGGGCGCGCCTGCGCCGGTATCGACCTTCCTGGCGACCGCCAGCAAAATCGCCATCTTCGGCGCGCTGATGCGGATGTTTATGTACGCGCCGGTGGCCGATAGCGAATCCGTACGTACGGTGTTGGCGATTATTGCTTTCTGTTCGATCCTGTTCGGCAACATGCTTGCCATCAGCCAGAGCAACATCAAGCGCATGCTGGGCTACTCTTCTATCGCGCACTTGGGCTACCTGCTGGTGGCGCTGATCGCGGTTCAGGGCAACCAGCTTTCCGTCGAAACGGTGAACGTCTATCTGGCCGGCTACCTGTTTGCAAGCCTCGGCGCATTCGGCGTAGTGAGTCTGATGTCCAGCCCCTATACCGGGCCGGACGCCGAGTCGCTGCACGCCTATCGCGGCCTGTTCTGGCACAAACCCATCCTGTCGGCGGTGCTGACGGTGATGATGCTGTCTCTGGCCGGCGTGCCGATGACGTTAGGCTTCATCGGTAAGTTCTACGTTATCGCCATCGGTGTGAGCGCAGACCTGTGGTGGCTGACGCTGACGGTCGTTGCGGGCAGCGCCATCGGCCTGTACTACTATCTGCGCGTTATGGTGAGCCTGTATCTGGAAGCGCCGCAGGAGCTTAAGCGCGACACGCCGAGCAACTGGGCATTGACGGCGGGCGGCGTGGTCGTTCTGCTGTCTGCGCTGGCGGTGCTGTTCTTCGGCCTGTATCCGGAGCCGCTGGTCGCATTGGCGAAATATGCGTTCCCTATGATGCTTTAATCAGGTATATGGCATAGAGGCTTTGGCCTGACGAATTATGCAATAACCACTCCTATGGCCGGTCAGTAAATACTGACCGGCTATTTTTTTATTTTAGCGTTTTCACTCTTTTACCTTCTAATTGCATCCCTACTTCAAGCCTATAAAACGCAGATTTTTTCCTTCGCGAATAGGCTTACTTGATTTCTGCTCAATGATTATCCATCGATCTATAATATTATTTAACGCAATAAAATTAGAATTTAAGCCATATTTAATGGATAATCCTAGAGATACGTTTCGGTAGCGAGCTAGGTCACTATGTATAACTTATCGTTTGCTGCCGCAAGAGTGAGACAACTTAGAAAAAGCATGGACGCTTGCCAATGAATTTACCTACCTTTTCACGTACTGCCGTTGCCGTATGGATGTGCCTGTTCTCGGCAGCGGGAAATGCTGCCAATGTCGACTGGAAATATAGCGAATCAACGGATTGGGGAAACCAAAATAACTGGAACGGCGGAGTGCTTCCCGGCGTTTCCGATTTTGTGCGCATTTCGGAAGATGGAGATAAGGGCCCGGCTATTGACGGCGGCGCATTTAATATTGGCGGCCTGTCCATAGGCAACGGCGGCGCTAACGGCGCGTTGAGCATTTTAAACGGCGGCGAGTTAACCAGCGGCGTCGGCTATCACATTAACTATATTGGTAACGATGAGGGTACTACCGGGAGCGTGACCGTTTCGGGCTCTGGCTCGACGTGGAATATCGCCGACGGCAGCGTGCTGTATTTGGGAGGCAGCGGCAGCGGGTCTCTACTCATCGAAAACGGCGCGTCGGTTAACCTGTTGCCCAGCGCCGCCCCGGTTGTCGGCGGGATTTATTCCAATATCTATATGGGCGCTAATAATCCTGGCGGTACCGACTCTTTAACCGTTACCGGCGCAGGTTCCAGCCTTAATATTGCCTCCTGGCTGCTGCTGGCCTACGGCGGCAACAACACCTTTCACAATACGACGTCTATCGTTAACGTCAGCAACGGCGGTGCCATTACGGCGGACGGTATCGACGTCGGCTATGGCGGCCACGGCATTATGACCATCAGCAGCGGAGGCGTCGTCACTACGGAGCACGGTCTGGTCTCGCCTTACGCTGGTTCCAAGGGGGAACTGACTATCACCGGCGCAGGCTCTCGTTGGACGGTGGCGCAGAAGATGACGCTCGCCAGCCAAGGGGATGCGACTTTAGTTATTAATGACGGTGGTCAGTTGATCGACAGTTCAAGCTTCGCTGCCGTGGCCTCTGGCTCGAACGCAAAGATGCTTGTTAGTGGCGCAGGCTCAAGCTGGCGCACCGCAAACGATCTGACCGTCGGCTACGGCGGTGATGCCCGCCTGACGGTCAGCAACGGCGGATTGCTTGAAAGCGGGCAGGGCTA
This sequence comes from Leminorella grimontii, assembly GCF_039789245.1. Lineage (NCBI taxonomy): Bacteria > Pseudomonadati > Pseudomonadota > Gammaproteobacteria > Enterobacterales > Budviciaceae > Leminorella > Leminorella grimontii. The sequence continues at coordinate 1,425,978 of NZ_CP146357.1, forward strand.
CGCGTCGCTCATGGCCGGCTCGACGAGCCAAATTATGGTGACCGGCGCCGGTTCCCGCTGGAACAACGACAGCCTGCTGGTCGTTGGCTATTACGGCGATGCGGCGCTGACCGTCGCCAACGGCGCGGCGGTTTCCGTGAACGGCGATTTATACGTTGCGGCGGCCTCCGGCAGCCGCGGCGTGATCAATATAGGCGCAGCGCAGGGGGATGCTCCAACGGCGCCCGGCACGTTGGAAGCGAAAAACCTCACGTTTGGTGACGGTGACGGCGCCGTGGCGTTTAACCACAGCGACGTCAGCGGCGCGTACCTGTTTGAAACCGCGATGGCGGGGCAGGGGCGGGTTGACGCCTACAGCGGTATTACCGTGATGTCGGGGCAAAACGAATACAGCGGCGAAACGACGATCTACGGTGGCGAAATCGCCGCTTCCGGCGCTCAAACGCTAAGCCCGAATTCCGCCTATGCGGTCAAATCGAACGGCCGCCTGAACCTGGCGGGATATAGCCATACGCTGGATAGTCTGGACAACGCCGGCGCAGTCGGGCTGATGGGCATACCGGGCGGCGGGGGCAATCGCGCTTTTTATAACGCCGCCGATGAGAACGCGATGCTTACCGTTGAGCACGACGTGAAGAACTCGGGCGCAATCTATCTCGGCGATACTGAAGGCCGCTCTCGCGTCGGCAACAGCCTTATCGTGAAGGGCAACTATCAGGGCGACGACGGCAGCCTGCATTTCAATACGACTCTGGGCGACGACAGTTCGCCGACCGATACCATGACGGTACAGGGCAATACCTCCGGGCTCACCTACGTCAGCGTCAGTAACGCGGGCGGCAGCGGCGCCAGCACGCTGGACGGCATTAAGCTGATTCAGGTTGACGGCCAGTCTGAGGGCGAGTTCGTTCAACGCGGGCGGATCGCTGCCGGCGCCTACGACTATACGCTGGGAAGAGGGCTGAACGGCAAAGAGAAAAACTGGTATCTGACCAACGCAGGCGTGCGCCCAGAGGGGGGCGAGTATGCAGCAAACCTGGCGGCGGCCAATGGCATGTTCGTTATGCGCCTGCACGACAGGCTGGGAGAAACCCAGTATACCGACGCATTGACCGGTGAGAAAAAGGTCACCAGTCTGTGGCTGCGCAACGTCGGCGGGCACAATCGCTCTCGCGACGACAGCGGGCAGTTGAAAACCCAAAGCAACCGCTACGTGGTTCAACTGGGGGGCGATGTCGCCCAGTGGGGCAACGACGGCGACTCGCGTTTGCATCTGGGGCTGATGGCGGGCTACGGCAGAGCGGAAAGCAGAACCCGCTCCGGCGTTCTGGACTATCGCGCCAACGGGACCGTGGACGGCTACAGCGCCGGGATGTACCTCACCTGGTACGACAATCAGCCGGATAAGTCCGGCCTCTACGTTGACAGCTGGGTTCAGTACGGCTGGTTCAATAACACCGTCAAAGGAGACGACGTTGCCGAGGAAAGCTACGATTCCAGCGGCGTGACCGCCTCTGTTGAAAGCGGCTATACCTTTAAGCTGGGTGAAAGGCAGCGCGGCCCTCAGAACAAAGAGCAGTTCTTCATTCAGCCGAAGTTCCAGGCGGTTTGGATGGGCGTTGGCGCAGACGACCATAAAGAAAGCAACAGCACCCGCGTGACGGGAGAAGGAAAGGGTAACCTGATGACGCGCCTGGGCGTCAGGCTTTATGCGCAGGGGCATCACGAAATAGATAACGGAAAAAATCGCCTGTTCGAGCCGTTTATCGAAGCCAACTGGATCCACAACACCAAGCAGTTCGGCGGAACGATGAACGGCGTGACCGTCTATCAGGCCGGTACCAAGAACATCGGCGAGCTGAAGCTGGGCGTAGAGGGAATGCTGAACCCTAACTTCAACCTGTGGGGCAACGTCGGCCAGCAGCTTGGCGATGACGGGTATAGCGATACGTCGGTGGTGTTAGGCGTGAAGTATTTGTTTTAGAATGACAGCTGCGTTTACGTTTAGAAGCTAGACCTGAACGCATTACTTGCTGTAAAAACGCCCAAATGCGCACAACCGCCGTTTGGGCATTTTTTTTACCTGTTTTTGTGCGCGAAGCGCCGTATAATCCGGTGTTTTAGTTTTTAGGCTCAAGAGGTCGTTGTGAAGCAAATATCTGAACTGGTCACGCAGCTGCATCAACGTTTACAGGACGTTGCTCGCCCTGAGCCGGGGTGGGATCGCGTTGAGCTGCCGCTGTCTTTTACGGCGCGCTCGCTGCTTGGCTGGCTGTCGGCCCAGTCTTTGTTTCCCCAGTTTTACTGGCGTCAGCGCGATGGCCGTGAAGAATTCGCCGTTTGTGGCGAAGTGGTGCGCTTTCACGACGCGCGCGCGGCCTATCGCTTTCTGGTACAGAGCGAGCGCTCTGACATGCGCGTCTGGGGGCTGAACGCCTTTGACCGGGTCGATGCGTCCGAAACGGCGGTGCCGAAGGGGGCACTGTTTCTGCCCCGCATTGAGCTATTGCGCGATGAGCTGGGTGTGCGGTTGGCGGTTAATCTTTACAGCGAAAGCTCGCTGGCCGACGACGTGAAGCGCGCGCAGCAGACGCTCGCTTCTCTGGTTTCCTCCAAACCTTTGGCGTCCTTAAGCGCTGCCGTGCTTGACGTCCACCATCAGCCTGAAAAAGAAGGCTGGTGTTCGCTGCTGCGTCAGGCCCTGTCGACTATTGCCGCCAAGCAGTTTGATAAAGTGGTGCTGGCGCGCAGGTCCACGCTGACGCTCAGCAAGCCGCTTAATCCGGCGGCGTTTTTAAACGCCAGCCAGAAGGTCAACCACCGCTGCTTTCATTTTATGATGCGCATGAATGACGAAACCGCTTTTTTGGGCTCGTCCCCCGAATGCCTGTTTTTGCGCGAAGGTAATCGTCTGACCACCGAAGCATTGGCCGGTACGGTAGCCGGTTCGCCGGACGACGAAAAGGCGAAGGCGCTCGGCGAATGGCTGATGCAGGACAAAAAGAATCAGCATGAAAACCTGCTGGTGGTCGATGATATCTGTCAGCGCCTGCAAGGGGGAACGGAAGCGATCGACGTGCTGCCGGCGGAAATCGTGCGGCTGCGCAAGGTGCAGCACCTTAAGCGCGCCATCCACGCGCAGCTTGCCGACGTCGACGACGCCGATACGCTGCAGCGCCTGCAGCCCACGGCGGCGGTGGCCGGCCTGCCGCGTGAAGCGGCCCGGCAGTTTATCGTACAGAACGAGCCGTTTACCCGCGGCTGGTATGCGGGCTCTGCGGGCTATCTCTCCCTTGGCCGCAGCGAGTTTGCCGTATCTCTGCGCTCGGCGCTGATTGAAGACGACAAAATTCACCTGTACGCCGGCGCGGGCATCGTCGCCGGCTCCGATCCTGAAGAAGAGTGGCTGGAGATAGAAAACAAGGCTGCGGGACTGAGGACGCTGCTGGAGCAGGAGGAGTAAGCGCACGCTTGCCGATATGAAAAAGGGATCGTTTCATTTCGCCGTACTCATTTCACTCACGCTGTTTGGCGTGCTTCCCGTGCGAGCGGCGTTTGAGGGCTATCTGCCCATGCCTCGCGCCGAGTTTGCTAAAAAGCGTGCGCTTAAACACCTGTTATTCGTTCCTATACCGGAAGACGGCCCCGAGGGGCCAACGCCGCTGTCTGGATGGCGTTTTCCTGAGGTTGGCGTCTCAGGCGTGACGCTGAAGCCCGTTAACCAGCAGGGCGATTACCCGCAAGAATGGGTGTTTGAGGGCCGCGACGGCAGTGGAAGGATTTGGACGGTCTATACCGGCGGGTTTTATTCTGCCGCCGGGAACGCGGAAATCTATCAGGCTGACCTCGACCGCAACGGCGTTCAGGATCTGATCGTCTTTGTTCCCAACGCGGGCAACGGCATGGCGCCCACATCACGGTTGGAAATCATCACCTTTGAGCGCGGCGGCAGGCCGGTGCTGTTGGAAACCTGGGGGTTTTATCGCGCGAGCGAAAAGGGCGTTGACGACCTGCTCGACCTCAAAAAAGACGGACGCGCGCAGCTGTTGACGATGAAGTTTAGCGACGGCTATTGGATTACCGATCTGTATCAGGTCAACGACGCCCGCTGGCAGCGCGTCAGCGGGCGATTTGGCCGCTTGACCTATCCTGCGCTTACGCGTTTTACCCATCGTGACAACCGGCGCGTTGTTCACACCATAAAACCGGGGATAAATCCCGTTGTGCCCGATTTGTCCAACGTGCGGGCGGTTAATTCGATGCGCTATCGCCTGCTGGACGCCGAAAATATGCGCTTTGAGGCCGATGACGGCAGCGTGCTGTCGGCGTGGGACCGCTCGCCGGTATTGGTGATAGACTCTCCTCAAGAGCGACAAATTTATAGCGGTTCGGCTGATGAGCAACGCCGTGAAGCAGCCCTGCGTCAACTGATGCAGGACAAGCGCACGGTGTGGCTTTACGGCTCGCCGCAGAACAGTAACGGCAATGAGCCTTTTACCCTTTGGGCAGGGCAGCTGGACGAGGCTTTGAGTTGTTCTGCTAAATAGATCGTTTTTGAGGCGCAGTATCGCTGCATTCGTAATTATCAATGCGTCATAACTCAATTTTAATAACATGAAGCGTCTGTTTAAATTTATAAGGCATAAAAACGGCCGCTGTTCGTTTGTCGGCATAGAGCTTGAGCGCATAGCGCCTGAAGAGGCTCTGCTCGTATGGAGAAAGAGGATAACTTTATGAATCTTACCTTCTTTGAACTCCGCGTTCTCCCGCCGATTATCTTTATTTTCTGCGCGCTGCTGGCGCTTTTCCTTAGCTGGCTTATCCCCGTTCATTTTCCGCTTGAGGCGCTAGCCTGGCTTTTATGCGCGCTCTGTTTCGTGGCATCCGGCGCTATCGGCATCGTTAGCCTGATTTCCTTCTGGCGAGCAAAAACGACGGTTAATCCAGTACGGGTGGACGCTGCAACCACGCTGGTCGAAGGCGGTCTGTATGCCTTTTCCCGTAACCCGATGTATCTGGCGTTTGCCTTGCTGCTGCTGAGCCTCTGTTTTTATCTCGCCAATCCCCTTACGTTTCTTGCCGTAGCGCTGTTTGTCGTCTATATCACCCGCTTTCAGATCGTGCCGGAGGAGCGGGCGCTGGAAGCGCGCTTTGGCGAGCGCTATCGCCTTTACCGGCAGCGCGTGCGGCGCTGGATTTAAGCTCGCTGTAATCGATTTTTCACCCGATCGTCATCAAAGAGAAATGTGATCAATGTTTAATTCTACGCGGGTAGACTTGATCTATCTACGCGAGTAGATACACTCGCATTAAAAACGTGTTGGTCGTTTAGCCGCGCTGAGCTGCCGAACGGTAGCCAGCGCATAGGTTGGATCAAAAGTAAGGATCGTAATAATGACAATAACGCATGATTCTGGCACCGCCGCTCAGTCCGAGCGGCTCGCTGCGGACGAACGCCTGTCCACGGAGGAGGGGCGCAAAGACTTTTGGCGAGCGACCCTTTCCTGCTGGCTGGGAACTACGATGGAATACGCTGACTTTGCGCTCTACGGCCTGGCGGCGGGGATTATTTTCGGCGACGTCTTCTTTCCTGACGCGACGCCGATAGTAGCGCTGATTTCCAGCTTCGCTACCTACTCGGTCGGCTTTATTGCCCGCCCGATAGGCGCTTTACTGTTCGGCTGGCTGGGTGACCGCAAGGGGCGCAAGCTGGTGATGGTGGTGACAATCACCCTGATGGGGGCATCGACGACGTTTATCGGGCTAATTCCCAGCTATGCGACCATCGGCCTGTGGGCGCCCGCCTGCTTGGCGTTTCTGCGCTTTATGCAGGGGCTGGGGGCCGGCGCAGAGCTTTCCGGCGGTGCGGTGATGCTGGGCGAGTACGCGCCTTCCGAACGCCGCGGGCTGGTTTCCTCTATCATTGCGCTGGGTTCCAACAGCGGCACGCTGCTGGCCTCGTTGGTATGGCTGCTGGTGCTGCAGATGGATCGCGAAACCCTGTTGGAGTGGGGCTGGCGGGTGCCGTTTCTTTCCAGCATTCTGATTGCCGCCGTGGCGCTGTTTATCCGCCGCCACATGCGCGAAACGCCGGTATTCGAACGCCAAAAGCAACTGCTGGCAGAACAGCGCCGCGCGGCGATGGAGGAAGGGCGCAAGCATGAGCAGGAGTCCGGCGAGCAGAAGAGCTTCTGGAAGCGCACTAAGGCCTTCTGGATCATGGTGGGGCTTCGCATCGGTGAGAACGGCCCGTCCTATCTGGCGCAGGGCTTTATCGTCGGCTACGTGGCCAAGGTGCTGATGGTCGACAAGTCGGTGCCGACGATGGCGGTGTTTATCGCCTCTTTGTTGGGATTTCTTATCATTCCTCTGTCGGGCTGGCTGTCCGATCGCTTTGGCCGACGCATTACCTACCGCTGGTTCTGCCTGCTGCTGGTGCTGTATGCCGTGCCCGCATTTATGCTGCTGGATACCCGCGAGCCGATTATCGTTATCCTGACGATTATCGTCGGCATGCTGATTGCCTCATTAGGCATCTTCGGGGTGCAGGCCGCATGGGGCGTTGAGCTGTTCGGCGTCACCAATCGCTACAGCAAAATGGCGGTCGCTAAAGAGCTGGGCTCGATAATGTCCGGAGGTACTGCGCCGCTGGTGGCGTCCTTCATGCTGTCGTTTGCCGGCCACTGGTGGCCGATCGCCGTCTACTTTATGCTGATGGCGGGCATTGGACTTGTAACCACGTTCTTTGCGCCGGAAACGCGCGGGCGCGATCTGAACCTGCCGGAAGACGCGATTTAAGCTCGCCATCTAGTGAAAAATGCCGACCGGAGCACGAGTTCTTGCTTTAGTCGGTATTTTTCAGCCCTGGGGTTCGGTATGCTGTACAACGGTTTGATTACTGGGTGTTTTGTACCCGTCATGCTTCGAGCTGCCTGTGCGTTGGCTTTGAATACTCGGCCCATCCGTGGGCCTCGCCCTTACGGGCCGCCGCAAGCGGCGTTCAAATCTGCTCCAGACAGATTTGTCGCTCACCCTAGTCACTTACTATTGTAAGCTCCTAGGGATTCGCTGCGTCGCCGCGTGATTCGGCCTGAAGGCCTCACCCTTACAGGGCCAGCGCAAGCGCTGTTCAAAACGCCACAGGCGTTTTGTCATACAACTCGAATTATTTAGGGTATATCTCTGTCCGTTAAGGTAGGTGGATACGCTGTGCTAAATCAACATCCTCGTCGCGTTACCCGCGCCGACGTCGCCAGGGAGGCGGGAACCTCCGTTGCAGTCGTTAGCTATGTGATTAACAACGGGCCTCGCCCGGTTGCTGAGGCGACCCGTCAGCGCGTTCTCGATGCGATTAAAAAGACCGGTTATCGCCCTAACGGCATCGCGCGCGCGCTGGCGTCGGGCACTACGCGCACCTACGGGCTGATTATCCCCAATATCGCCAACCCGTTTCTTTCCTCGATGGCGCATTCGCTTCAGCAGGAGGCCTTCGAACACGGTCAGGTGCTGCTTTTAGGAGACGCCGGCGACAACCGCCAGCGGGAGCTTGAGCTTATCAATAACCTGCTGCATCGACAGGTTGACGGCCTGCTGTATACCAGCGTCGACCGCCACCCCTATATTGAGTTGATTCAGGCGTCGGGTACGCCGTTCGTCATGCTGGACCGCGTCGATCCGGCGCTCAACGTCAGCGCTATCCGCGTCGACGAAAGGGCGGCGGCGTTCCAGGCGACCCGCCACCTGACGGAACACGGCTACCGCGATATCGCCATTATTTGCGGCCCCAGAGAGATGCTGAACACGCAGGACCGCATCAGCGGCTGGCGAGAGGCGCTGCAAACAGCCAGGCTTCCGGTGAAGGAGGAGTGGATATTCTCTACTACCTATACCCGAGAGGGCGGCTATCAGGCCGCCTGCCGAATGCTTGAAGGTACGCTTCCCAGAGCGCTGTTCGCCACCAACGAACTTCAGGCGCTGGGCTGCCTGAGGGCGCTTTCCGAGCGCGGCATCAAGGTTCCCGAGGAGGTGGCGCTGGTGTGCTTTAACGGCACCGTCGAATCGGAGTTCAACGTGCCTTCGCTAACTCATGTACGCCAGCCGGTTAAGGCGATGGCGAAAGCGGCGATTGAAATGCTTAAGAACTGGAACGGCACGCCGGAACTGAGGGAATTTTCGTTTGATTTGCTGATTGGCGAATCATGTGGGTGCTGCCCGACCTCGATAAAGTGAATCGACCAAGTGAAAAAACAAACTATGCGTTTAATAATTGATTGCGATCCCGGCAACGGCGTCGCCGGCGCCAACATTGATGACGGGTTGGCCCTGGCGGTCGCTATGGCCGCGCCAGAAATCAGCCTGGAGCTGATTACCACGGTGGCGGGAAATACGCCGAGCGAAGTGGGCTTCTCGGTGGCGCGCACGCTGACCGAGCGGATGGGGCTGGATATCCCCGTGCGTAGGGGAGCCTCCCGCGCGCTGGTGGAGCCTTCAGGGCCGTGGCGCGACAGGCTGGACAACGGCGCGGCGCGTGCGGGCCTGACGGACCTCTGGCACAACGTGCCGACGCCCTACGCGGTGAGCAGCGAATGTCCGCTGGCGGCTCACGCCATGGGCGAGCTTATCTGCAATAATCCCGGCGAGATAACCCTGATTGCTATCGGCCCGCTGACCAACGTTGCCCACGCGATGCACCTGTATCCTGACTTGGCGGAAAAGGTTAAAGAAATCATCATAATGGGTGGCGTATTCAACGTTGAGGGCTATATTAAAGATACTAACTTCGGCGTTGATCCCGAGGCGGCGCACGTCGTCTTGACCAGCGGCGCCAACGTTACGCTGGTGCCGATGGACGCCACCGTGCAAACCCAGATGGTGTTTGAAGATTTGGATCGGATTGCTGAAATCGGCTCGCCGCTGACCGACTATCTGGCGGAAACCGTTCGCCCCTGGATCCACTATTCGATGAAAACGCGCCGTTTGCCGGGCTGTTGGATCCACGACGTGTTGACAGTGGCCTGGCTATTGGATAAAAGCGTTGCAACAAGCCTGCATCAATACGTTGACGTTGCGCTGGAAAGGGGACTCGCGCGCGGAACGACCTGGCGCTGGGATCCCGATAGCTTGAGGCTGGACGTCGGCATTGCGCTCCCTCAGGGAAGGCCGGTAAAAATACTGCATCAGGTGGATAACCAAAAGCTGCTGTCCATTATTTATCATGCGCTGAGCCAGACTCGAGGTTAGTTGTATTTAATGTAGATTCTCCCTTCTGTTTCGTAACGAGGGGAAACGGGACGCCATTATGCTAACGCTGTTGCACTTACTCTCTTCCGTCGCTCTGCTGGTATGGGGAACGCATATCGTTCGTACCGGCGTAATGCGGATATTCGGCGCCGACCTGCGCCGCGCCCTCGGCGCCAGCGTGCGCCGAAAGGGGAGCGCCTTTGTGGCGGGGCTGGGCGTGACGGCGCTGGTTCAAAGCAGCAACGCGACGGCGCTGCTGGTCATTTCGTTTGTCGCACAGGGGCTGATTGGCCTGTCTCCAGCGCTGACCATCCTTCTCGGCGCCGACGTGGGTACGGCGCTGATGGCGCGCGTGCTGACCTTCGATCTTTCCTGGCTGTCTCCTCTGCTGATCCTGTTTGGCGTGATTGCCTTCCTAAGCCAAAAGAAAACCCGCGCGGGTCAGGTGGGCAGAGCGGGGATCGGCCTTGGTCTTATCCTGCTGGCGCTTCAGCTTATCGTCATTTCGGCCAAGCCGATGACGGAAGCCAGCGCGGTGCAGGAGGTGTTTTCATCGCTGGCGGGGGATGCGATCCTCGCGCTGCTGATTGGCGCGCTGTTCGCCATGCTCACCTATTCCAGCCTGGCGGCGGTGCTGCTGACGGCAACGCTGGCTGCGACGGGGTTGGTGCCGCTTAATATTGCGCTCTCGCTTGTGATTGGCTCTAATCTGGGCAGCGGCGCGCTGGCGGTGATCAGCAGCCGGGGGCAGGGTACGACCGCCAGGCGGCTGGTGTTGGGCAGCATGCTGTTTAAGGTTATTGGCTGCCTGCTGGTCGCCCCCTGGGTGACGATGCTGGCCCAGTGGGTGAAGCCCTATGGGCTGCCCGCTGCGGACGTCGTTATCTATTTCCACGTGGTTTACAACCTGGCGCGCTGCCTGGTCATGCTGCCGCTGGTGCAGCCGGTCGCTCGCCTGATGGAGCGCCTGTTGCCCGATGAGCCGACGACCGAGACGCGGCTTACGCCGCGCTATCTGGACCGCTCGGCGCTCGATACGCCGTCGCTGGCGCTGGCCAACGCAGTGCGAGAAACGCTGCGGCTGGGCGACGTTATCAGCCAGATGCTGGAGGGCTTTCAGCAGGTATTACAGGGCAACGCCCAGCACAAGCGGGTAGTGACCCACTTGAAGGACGAAAGCGACATGCTGTATGAGGCCATCAAGCTCTATCTGGCCCGGCTGCCGCAGGAAAGCCTGAGCGACAGCGACTCTCGTCGCTGGGCGGAAATTATCGGCACGGCGGTCAATCTGGAACAGGCGGGCGACATTATCTACCGCATGGCCGCGGAAGTATCGTCAAAATCGCTGAACGCCCAGCGCTTTTTCTCCCAAAAGGGCATTGAGGACTTAACCACGCTGCACGCGCGGCTGGTTAAAAACCTCGATTTAGCGATGTCGGTGTTCCTGTCCGGCGAGGTGGATAACGCCAGGCGCCTGCGTCGCGCCAAGCACAGGTTTCGCCTGCTCAATCAGCGTTATTCTTTGGCTCACGTCGAAAGGCTGCACCAGAATAATTTACAAAGCATGGAGACCAGCTCACTGCACATGGGGCTTTTGGCCGACATGAAGCGCCTGAACTCGCTGTTTTGCGCTGTAGCCTATTACGTGCTGGAAGTGCAGGACGAAGAGAACGCAGACGCGGAGGCGGGAACGGCCTGATTTGTCAGCTTTGTAAGCCGTGGGTAAAGGTTTGTTGCTCAGATTGAATTTACCCATTCAACCGGCTAATTTTATAGGAAATAACGGGATATCGCTTTGTAACGTGAAGGAGCCACAAAATGCGAGCAGACTACCCTACAAACTATGAAGTTGGCGACGTTGTCTTTACCTGTATCGGTCACCCCCTGTTTCGCCAGATCTCAGCGGCCTCTCTTTGTTGGAGCAACCACGTCGGCATTATCGTCGGCCACGACGGCAGCGACTATATCGTGGCGGAGAGCCGCGTGCCGCTGTCCTGTACCACGACCCTCAGCCGCTTTATCAATCGCTCCGTCGATGGCCGCTACGGCATTCGCCGACTGAGCGGCGGGCTTTGTGAAAAACAGAAGCAGGCGATCGTCGAGCAGGTGCCTTCCCGACTGTGGAAACTTTACCATACCGGATTTAACTACGACTCTGCGCGTCAGTTTTGCTCAAAGTTCGTATTTGATATTTATCGCGACGCGTTATCGATTCCGGTGGGCAAGATCGAAACTTTTGATCAACTACTCAACAGTAATCCAAACGCTCGGTTACAATTCTGGAACTTTTGGTTTCTGGGCTCGATTCCTTGGGAACGCAAAACGGTGACGCCGGCCAGCCTGTGGTTTTATCCCGAGCTTGAGTCGGTATACAGCAGCCACCCGGATGCAAGCGAAGCCGAGCCGGACTGGTATTATCATTAGGCCGCGTCCTGTAACTGCCCTCGGTGGCGATGCGGAGTCGACATGGCCTGGAGGAGTAACAACGTTGGGATATTATGCCGAAGAGACTGCCGACGAGATCGCGCAGTTTGTGAAAAATGAAGTCAGCCGTTTTGTTGAGGCGCATCCCAAAGAGATTTTTTCGGCCTTTGCGTTTGACTGCAATATCCATGAAGAGGTCGAGCTCAACCTGTGCTTGACCACTTCTGAACACCTGAATGAAATCCTGCATTATTACCAAACCGGCGCTAACGGCGCATACTACCTTTCCGATGAGGGCATCTTAAGCCTGAAGTACAACACCGGCGACTGGAAGTACCCATGTTTTAGCTCTATGAACTGCATTCGCGATGAGGAACATGACTACTTTTCCGTCAACGGTGAAGAGAAGTACCACTACTGGATAAGCCTGCTGTCGGGCATCATGGCTGACTTTATGAGGTCGCCGACGTTTGCCGCCATTCCCAAATGCGAGGACTTCAAAGTGCTGGTTTACGATCGCGAAGAAGAGCCGCACCATAGCCAGAAGCGCCTGAACGCCGCCGGCGACAGCGCCTTTTTCCGCCTTGACTAAGCGGTATCCCGCAACGGCCTCATTAAATTAAGTGTTTCTAACTGTGTCTAAAAATGCGAAAGAAAGCGCTTTTCGTTCTCTTCAGCAGATTTTCTTTGATGAAATCCCGCCATTTTTCTTCATAACTTTCTAATAAACAATGCGTTGTGGCTATTGGAGCCTCATCGGGCGCATTCATTGTCGCCTGGGCTGCCTTAGTGTAAAATAACTGCCGGTTATGAAACTTATCTTCATAAAAATCAAATAATTAATGGGTTTCGATAGGGCTATGTCAAATAGTGTGTTTAATCGCCGTTGGGCTTCGGTCGTGCTGGAAGCCTTAACGCGCCACGGAGTCGAACACGTCTGCATCGCGCCCGGCTCTCGTTCTACGCCGCTGACGTTGGCGGCCGCGGCGAATTCGAAACTGACCTGCCATACCCACTTTGATGAACGCGGTTTGGGCCATCTTGCCCTCGGCATGGCGAAAGTCAGCCACAGGCCGGTTGCGGTTATCGTCACGTCCGGGACCGCCGTCGCCAACCTTTATCCTGCGCTAATCGAAGCGGGCCTGACCGGCGAACGTTTGGTATTGTTAACCGCCGACAGGCCGCCGGAGCTTATTGACTGCGGCGCCAATCAGGCTATCCGCCAGACGGACATTTTTTCTCATCATCCTTCCGCGACGCTTTCTCTACCGCGCCCGACGCCCGATATTTCCGCCGCCTGGCTGGCTTCTGCGGTTGACGAGGCGGTGGCCGGGCTGTCGCAGGGGGCGCTACACGTTAACTGCCCGTTTGCCGAGCCGCTCTACGGCGGGGACGAAAGCGCCTATAGCGCGTGGTCCGACGCGCTGGGCGAGTGGTGGAATGAAACCTCTCCTTGGCTAAGTTTGCCCGGTGCGCTAGCGCTGCGCGCCGAACCCGACTGGGATTCGTGGCGCGTTCGCCGAGGCGTGGTGGTGGCCGCTCGCCTGACGGCATCGCAGGGTAGGGCCGTTGCCGCTTGGGCGCAAAAATTAGGCTGGCCTCTTCTCGGCGACGTGCTTTCCAGCTGCGGTCAGCCGCTTCCCTGTGCCGACCTGTGGCTGAATAATCCGCAGGCCAAGGAACGGCTGGCGCAGGCAGAGATCGTCATTCAGTTCGGCGGCAGCCTGACCGGTAAGCGCATGCTTCAGTGGCAGGCGGGGTGTTCTCCCAAAGAGTATTGGATTGTCGACGGCGTTCGCGGCAGGCTGGATCCGGCCAACCATCGTGGTCGACGCATCACGGGCGACATTGGCGAATGGCTGTCGATGCATCCGGCGACCGATGCCGCGCCCTGGGCCCCCGAGCTGGGAACGCTGGCTCAGAAAGCGCAGCGGCACGCGCAGGGCTATCTGGCCGAGCGCTTCGGCGAAGCGCAGTTTGCCAGCCGTTTACCTGAGCTGCTGCCCGAAGGCGGCCTGTTCTGGGCCGGAAACAGCCTGATCGTTCGCCTGATTGACGCGTTGGCGCAGCTGCCTGCGGGATATCCGGTTTATAGCAACCGCGGCGCCAGCGGCATTGACGGCCTGATTTCTACCGCGGCGGGCGTTCAACGCAGCGCGGATGCTCCGATGCTGGCGGTTATCGGCGATATCTCCGCGCTCTACGATCTCAACGCGCTGTCGTTATTTAGTCAGACCTGCCGACCGGCGGTGCTGGTGGTGGTGAATAACGACGGCGGTTCGATCTTCTCGCTGCTGCCAACGCCGGAAGTTGAGCGCGAGCGCTTCTACCGCATGCCGCACGGCTTCGGCTTTGAGCACGCGGCGGCAATGTTTGGACTGGACTACGTCCGCCCGGAAAGCTGGCAGGAACTAAAGCAGGCGGTCTCTGAACATTGGCGTCAGCCGAACGGAACGCTGCTGCTGGAGCTTCGCGTTGCGCCCCACGACGGCGCTCGGGCCTTGCAGCAGTTGGTATCCGACGCGGAGCGGCTTTAGTGCTGGGCTTGACGCGCTACCCCGCCGAACGTCCGTTGGACGACGACGCTCCTTGGCTGGTGTTTATTCACGGCCTGCTGGGGGACGGTCAAGACTGGGCAAAGGTGCTTCCTTACTTTAGCCGCTATTCCTGCGCTACGCTGGATTTGCCCGGCCACGGCGCATCCCGCTCCGTTGGCGTTGAAAGCTTTGACCACCTCGACCATTTACTGGCGCAAACCCTGCTGGCCTATAATATTAATCGTTATATACTCGTCGGCTACTCTCTCGGCGGCCGAACGGCGATGTATCATGCAGCCCTTGGCCAGAACGGCGGCCTGTGCGGCCTGGCCATTGAAGGCGGCAACCCCGGCCTTGACGACCTGGCCGAGCGAGACGCCCGACGGGCCCACGACGCCCAGTGGGCCGCACGCTTTCGGCAGCTTCCCTTCGATGAAGCGCTGGACGCATGGTATCGACAGCCGGTGTTTGCCGATTTGGACGACGATGCGCGCGGGCGCATGATTGAAAAGCGCATACAGAACAACGCCCTTACCGTTGCCGATATGCTTGAGGCCACTTCGCTTGGCCGCCAGCCCTGGTTAACGGCGCGGCTAAACGACGCGGTTGAAAAGCGGCGTCTCCCGTTTTGCTATCTTTGCGGCGAACGGGATCTCAAGTTTCAGCGCATTGCGTTGGAAAACCATTTTCCGCTGCGTATTGTCCCCGCGGCGGGTCATAACGCACATAGCGGCAACCCTGAGGGGTTTGCCAAAAGTTTGCTTACATTTTTAAAGGAATGCTAACCATGCTGTATCCAAGTGAAGAAGAACTGTACGCCCCGATCGAGTGGCAGGACTGCTCAGAAGGATTTCAAGACATTCGCTACCACAAGTCGGCCGAAGGGATTGCAAAAATCACCATCAACCGCCCCGAGGTGCGTAACGCATTCCGTCCGCTGACGGTCAAAGAGATGATCCAGGCGCTGTCTGACGCGCGCTATGACGACAACATCGGCACTATCGTCCTGACCGGCGAAGGTGAAAAGGCCTTCTGCTCCGGCGGCGACCAGCGCGTGCGCGGCGACTACGGCGGCTATAAGGACGACAGCGGCGTTCACCACCTCAACGTGCTGGACTTCCAGCGCCAGATCCGCACCTGCCCGAAGCCTATCGTTGCGGCGGTCGCCGGCTATTCCATCGGCGGCGGCCACGTGCTGCACATGATGTGCGACCTGACCATCGCGGCTGAAAACGCAGTTTTCGGTCAAACCGGCCCGAAGGTCGGCTCTTTTGACGGCGGCTGGGGCGCGTCCTACATGGCCCGCATCGTCGGCCAGAAGAAGGCGCGCGAAATTTGGTTCCTGTGCCGTCAGTATAACGCTCAAGAAGCGCTGGACATGGGGCTGGTCAACACCGTTGTGCCGGTCGCCGAGCTGGAAAGAGAAACCGTTCGCTGGTGCCGTGAAATGCTGCGCAACAGCCCGATGGCGCTGCGCTGCCTGAAGGCGTCGCTCAACGCCGACTGCGACGGTCAGGCCGGTCTGCAGGAGCTGGCGGGCAACGCCACCATGCTGTTCTACATGACCGAAGAAGGACAAGAGGGGCGCAACGCGTTCAACGAAAAGCGCCAGCCGGACTTCAGCAAATTCAAGCGTAATCCGTAATGCGCCGGGTCGAACTCTACCGCTTTAGCCTGCCGATGGAGGCAGGCGTTATCCTGCGCAATCAGCGGTTAAAAACGCGCGACGGCCTGCTGGTGTGTCTGGAAGAGAACGGCAGGCAGGGGTGGGGAGAAATCTCCCCGTTGCCGGAGTTCTCTCAGGAGACGCTGGATGATGCGGAAGCGGCCACCTTAGGTTGGCTGCACAGCTGGGTTAATGGCGAACAGGCGTTCGACTGCGCGCTGCCTTCGGTTTCTTTCGGCCTGAGCTGCGCGCTGGCGGAGCTTGAGGGGACGCTTCCCGAAAAGGCGGACTATCGAAAGGCGCCGCTGTGCAACGGCGACCCGGACGAGCTGTTTCCCGCCCTGGGCGCGATGCAGGGCGAGAAGGTGGCGAAAGTGAAGGTAGGGCTGTATGAGGCGGTGCGCGACGGCATGATCGTCAACCTGCTGCTGGAAGCTATCTCTGACCTTAAGCTGCGTCTGGACGCCAACCGCAGTTGGACTCGCGCCAAGGCCGACGGCTTTGTGAAGTACGTTGCCCCCGAGCTGCGTCCTCGCATCCAGTTTCTGGAGGAGCCCTGTAAAACTCGGGAAGAGTCCCGTCAGTTTACGCGGGAAACGGGGATCGCTATCGCGTGGGATGAAAGCGTGCGCGAACCGGACTTCGTCGTAGAGGCCGAGCCGGGCGTAGCGGCGATTATCATCAAGCCTACGCTGGTGGGTAACTTACAGCGCTGTCAGCGTCTGGTTCAGCAGGCCCATGAAGCCGGTATGATGGCGGTCATCAGCTCTTCCATTGAAAGCAGCTTTGGCTTAACCCAGCTGGCCCGCATCGCCGCGTGGCTGACGCCGAATACCATTCCGGGGTTGGATACGCTTTCTCTGATGCAGTCCCAGCTGGTTCGCTCATGGCCGGACAGCCCGCTGCCGATACTGGGCCTTGACTCGCTGGACGTCGTATGGCGCCGTTAGACTGCCCGGAGTTTTTTGACTGGCCGTGGCGGCAGTGGGCAACCCAGCGTCCTGACGCGATTGCCCTGATCCGCGGCCAACGGGAGATCTCCTGGCTGCGGCTGGCGGAGGAAGTCAACGCCCTGTGCGCTCGCTTTTACCAAAGCGGCGTGCGCGAAGGGCAGGGCGTCGCTCTGAGAGGAAAAAACGGCGAAGAGCTGCTGCTGGCCTATCTGGCCGTGCTGCAGCTCGGTGCCAGAGTTTTACCCCTTAATCCTCAACTGCCGGAATCTCTGCTGGCGGAGCTGCTGCCTTCTCTTGATATTCACTATGGCTGGTGCGCGCACAACGGCGTCTGGAGTTCAGATATCGCGCCGCTGTCGCCGTTTTCCGCCGAGCTTTTGAGCTGTGACTACCAGGATGAGCATGCCCCATGGCCGTGCGACAGCGCGCTGACCATGACGCTAACCTCCGGCTCCAGCGGCCTGCCCAAGGCGGTAGTGCATCGCCCTGGCGCCCACCTGGCGAACGCGAGAGGGCTGCTGCAACGGATGCCGTTTGAGGTCGGCGACCGCTGGCTGCTGTCTTTGCCGCTGTTTCACGTGTCCGGCCAGGGTATCCTCTGGCGCTGGCTGTTTAAGGGCGCGACGCTGGTTCAGCGAAATATGCACCCTTTGGGAGACGCGCTTTCGGGCTGTACTCACGCTTCGCTGGTGCCAACTCAGCTTTGGCGCCTGCTGGAGCAGCCCGCGTCCGGACTGGCGTTAAAGCAAGTATTACTTGGCGGCGCGACTATCCCCGTAGAGCTGACCACCCGCGCTATGAATGTGGGCATCAGCTGCTGGTGCGGCTACGGCATGACCGAGATGGCCTCTACCGCCTGCGCCAAGCCGGCGGACGCCAGCGCGGGCGTAGGCGTGCCGCTGCCGGGGCGGGAGCTTCGCATCGTGCGCGATGAGATTTGGCTTAAGGGCAGCGGTCAGGCGCTCGGCTACTGGCAAAAGGGGCACGTGCGTGAGCTTACCGATGCCGAAGGCTGGTTTCACACCCGCGATCGCGGTGAAATCAGAGACGGCGAGCTGTTCGTTCAGGGGCGTCTGGATAACCTGTTCTTCAGCGGCGGAGAGGGCATCCAGCCGGAAGACATCGAACGGGCGCTGGCCACGCATCCCGCCGTTCATCAGGCTTTTGTTGTACCCATCGACAGCGCTGAGTTCGGCCAGCGGCCGGTAGCGGTGATCGACAGCGACATCGGTTTTGATATCGCTAAGCTGTCTACCTGGCTTGAGGGTAAGGTTCCGCGCTTCCAAATTCCCGATGCGTACTATCTGTTGCCGGAGCGCCTGAAACAGGGGGGGATTAAGATCTCCCGGCAGGCGGTGAGGGAGTGGGTGAGGTTGGGGGCGGGGAGTTAATTCAAACGAAAGATATAGTAATTTTTCTCAATTAATCAGCTTGTTACATCAATAAAATATTGCCAAGCCTACCACTTATTTAAAGAGGGTGAAAGATGTCGTCATACCAATTGTGTGACCAAACCCTCTATTCCTTTTCGACCTTCGTGATACTGTTTCTATTATATAGTTGTATTATGCAACCAATAAAAACAATAAGAGACTCCCATAATGGCGAGCAACACAAACCTGGTCGAAAAAATACGTTCCGCTTCCCGCCTGATGGTGCGTGAATTGGGCTTCATGAACGCAACGCTGGCGGCGACGGACTACTCTCCCTCTGCGGTGCATGCGCTGCTTGAGATCGAATCGAACGAGACCATGACGGCGGCCAGGCTTGCACAGGCGCTCTGCCTTGAAAAGTCCAGCGTGAGCCGGATGCTTGGCAAGCTGATTAAAGCCGGGGAGCTTGAAGAGTTGCCCGTCGACGGCGACGGCCGGTTTAAGCAGCTGCGCCTGACGGCCAAGGGCCAGCGTACCGTTGAAGAAATCCACGCTTACGGACGCATGCAGGTGGAAACGGCGATGCAGCGCCTTAATCCTGCCCAGCAGCAGGCGGTTGCGCAGGGCATTTTCTGCTACGCCCAGGCGCTTAAATCTCGCCGAACGGGGGAAGCAGGCGCAGCGCCCAGCGAAATAAGAATTGAAGCAGGCTACCGCCCCGGCCTTATTGGTCGGGTAGCGGAAATGCACGCGGCGTATTATTCAACGCATTCCGGCTTCGGCCAGTATTTTGAAAGCAAGGTCGCTTCCGGCATTGCCGAATTTGTCGGTCGTCTTGATGAACCCTGCAACGGCGTTTGGGCTGCGATGCTTAACGACAGGATCGTCGGTTCCATTGCGATCGACGGTCAGGACTTGGGCAACGGCGAGGCGCATTTACGCTGGTTTATTCTGGACGACGGATGCCGCGGTAGCGGCGTGGGAAAGATTTTGATTGAGACCGCGCTAGCGTTTTGCGATAGGCACGAGTTCAAGGCCACCCAGCTTTGGACGTTTAAGGGGCTGGATGCGGCAAGGCGTCTGTATGAATCGCACGGGTTTGTTCTCGTTCATGAGGAAGAGGGCAGCCAGTGGGGGAGCGTGGTGACGGAGCAGCAGTTTACGCGCAAGAGGCCGTGATGCGTTTATCGTTCTCGAACGAGGACACGTTAAATCGAAGTCAATCCACCGGAGAGAGGCGTTTACTCCACCCACTCCACCTCTCTCCATCCCCTAACGCTGTTAAAAAACGCCACCCCCCGCGCCTGCGCAAGCAGCCTACGGGGGATGACCGCTTCTTCAATCTTCCCCGCCGCAAGCAGCGCTTCACGCTCCGTGCCCGGCAGCAGGCCGCAGGTAAGCGCGGGCGTTAGCCAGCGGCCATCGAGCAGCAGCGCGACGTTGCCGTTGACGAACTCGGTGATTTCGTCGCGCTCGTTGTACAGCAGATATTCATCGTCCAGAGAGGCCTTGGGATAAGCGTCCCGCAGGATGGTTTTATGGTAGAGCAGCCGGTTTTGGCTGTTGACCGGGAAGGGCGACCAGCGGGCGGACAGCGGAGTCGTGAGCGGCGTGACGGCTTCTGCACTGAGTTCAAGCTCACCGTCGGCGTCGAGCAGCAGCCGAACCTTATGGCTGCCATCAGCGTTGGCTGAAGCCAGTTCCCGCAGGGCGCGTTCTGTTTCTTTCTTATCGAAACAAAAGTTGAAATAGCGAGCCGAAGCGGCCAGCCGGCTAAGGTGTTTGTCCAATAGTGTGTAGCCGCCGTTTTTCAACAACAGGCTTTCCAGCAGTTGCTCAGGCTGCTGGAGGCCTTTAAGCACGCGCGTTTTGTCGATGACTTCCTGATACTCGTTTTCCGCGCTGGAGTCCCAGGTGATGCCGCCTCCTACGCCGTAGCGGGCGACGGAGGTCTGCGTGTCGATAACCACGGTACGGATAGGTACGTTAAACAGCGCTTCACCCTGTGGCGTAACGTAACCAATGGCGCCGCAGTAAACCTCTCTCGGCAGCGGTTCAAGCTCGGCGATAAGCCTCATGGTGCTGGCTTTGGGCGCACCGGTGATAGAGCCGCAGGGGAACAGGGCGCGAAAGACGTCGGTCAGCCCAACGTCGCTACGCGTTTTGGCGGTAACGGTAGAGGTCATCTGCCAGACGGTAGGGTACTGCTCAACGTCGAACAGGCTAGGGACTTTCACGCTGCCCGGTTCGGCTATCTGGCTCAGGTCGTTACGCAGCAGGTCGACGATCATGACGTTTTCCGCCCGATCCTTTTCCGATTCCATGAGCTTCGCGCGCTGAGCCAGATCGCCCTCGGCGTCCAGCCCTCTGGCGGCAGTGCCCTTCATCGGACGCGTGGTGATGCTTCCCGCTTTCCAATGGAAGAACAGTTCGGGTGACGCGGACAGGATTTTAAAGCGGCCGCAGTTCAGAAGCGCGCAATAGTCAGCACGTTGAGCGTCTTTTAACTGTGAGTAGAGCGCGTTAAGCGCCGCCTCGTCGCATCCATCCAGACAGCTTTCAAGCCTAATGGTGTAGTTGGTCTGATAGGTGTTACCGGCCCAAATCTCTTGCTTAATGCGCGCAATGGCGCTGCGGTAGCTTTCAACGTCGGTTAACGGCGACCACGCAAGCGGCGGGGCGATGGCGCTTTTATCCTTTTCGTCGTCCGACTCTGCGTTCTGATAAATACCGAACCATAACAGAGGCATCTCTCCCTGCGGCGGCGAGCGATAAAACGGCTGAAAGGCCGGAGCGGCCTCATAGGCGATAAAGCCTGCGGCGTAATAGCCTTGGGCAACGGCCTGCTCCACGTCATGCAGGCATCCAACGACTTCATCTACGCGGGACGTTTGAATAATGCGAATGGGGCGACGAAACAGCGTTGTCCGTTGGTCAAAGTCAAAGCGCAGCGTCACGTCAAACAACCTCATTCGTATAGTTGGCCAGAAAGTTGTGGATTATTTGCTTTCCGCTGTCGGTCAATATGGCTTCCGGATGAAACTGTACGCCCTCAATCGGCAGTTCGACGTGGCGAAGCGCCATCACGATACCGTCCTGCGTTTGGGCCGTAATGCAAAGCGCGTCGGGCAGTGTGGCCGCGTCTACCATCAGCGAGTGATAGCGCGTGACGCGAAGCGGGTTTTGCAGGCCGTGAAACAGCGTTTGCCCATCGTGGTCGATAAGCGCCGTTTTGCCGTGAGTCGGCGTCGGGCAGGACACGATGCGGGCGCCTAAGGCGCTGGCGATGGCCTGATGGCCTAAGCAAACGCCGAGCAGGGGGATATGCCCAGCGAACCGTTTAATCACTGATAGCGTAATCCCTGCGCCTTCTGGCCTGCCGGGGCCGGGGGACAGCACGATGGCCGATGGCGCAAGTGCGGCGATTTCACTGAGCGACAGCGCGTCGTTTTTACCGATATGCACCCGTACGCCGGACTGGCGCAGGTAGTCGTACAGGTTATAGGTAAAGGAGTCGTAGTTGTCGAGAAGCAGGATCATACCGGGCCGCTTTTGCTTAAAAGAGCGGTCATTCTAGCGAATAGGAGATGAATGGAAAGTGGAAAATGCCCCGCCGAGCGGCGGGGCGGGCAGAGGTGAGGGATTACATCATCTCTTTTACGGCTTTGGCGACGCCGTTGCCGTAGTCAGGATGCACCTGTGTAAACAGGTCTATCTGACGCTGGCGGATGTGCTCTGGCACCTGAATCAGCTCGCCGGCGATGCGTTTAAACATGCGCTCGTGCTCCTGCGGGCTAAGCAGATTAAACAGCGCTCTCGGCTGGCTGAAGTAGTCAGTATCTTCCCGATGGTTCCAGTGATCGGCTGCACCTTCCAGCGTCAGCGGCGGCTCTCTGAAGTCCGGCTGCTCTTTGAACACGCCGAAGCTGTTTGGCTCGTAGGTTGCGCCACTGCCGCTGTTGCCGTCCACGCGCATCGCGCCGTCGCGATGATAGTTATGGAACGGGCAGCGCGGAGCGTTGACCGGGATTTGGTGATGGTTAACGCCTAAACGATAGCGGTGCGCGTCGCCGTAGGAGAACAGGCGGCCTTGCAGCATTTTGTCCGGCGAGAAGCCGATGCCGGGCACGACGTTGGCTGGGTTCATCGCGACCTGCTCCACTTCGGAGAAGTAGTTTTCCGGGTTGCGGTTGAGTTCAAGCACGCCGACTTCAATCAGCGGCGCGTCTTTATGCAGCCAGACCTTGGTCAGATCGAACGGATTGTAAGGCAGCTTGCTTGCGTCTTTTTCTTCAATGACCTGCACGAACAGCGTCCAGCGTGGGAAGTCGCGTTTTTCAATGGCTTCGTACAGATCGCGCTGAGAGCTTTCACGGTCTTGGCCGATAAGCTTTTCCGCCTCGTCGTCCATCAGGTTTTTGATGCCCTGCTGGGTGCGTAGATGGAACTTCACCCAGTAGCGCTTGTTGTCTGCGCTGATAAAGCTGAAGGTGTGGCTGCCGAAGCCGTGCATGTTGCGATAGGAATAGGGCAGGCCGCGGTCGCTAAAGTCGATGGTCAACTGGTGCAGCGATTCCGGAAGCTGAGAGAAGAAGTCCCACTTGTAGGTCGGATTGCGCAGGTTGGTGCGTGGGTCGCGCTTAACGACGTGGTTGAGATCCGGGAACTTCAGTGGGTCGCGTAGATAGAAGACCGGCGTATCGTTGCCGACCAGGTCCCAGTTGCCCTCTTCGGTATAAAACTTGATGGCAAAGCCGCGGATGTCGCGCTCTGCATCAGCGGCGCCGCGCTCACCGGCAACGGTTGAGAAGCGGATAAAGAGATCGGTTTTTTTGCCAATCTCTGAAAAAATCTTGGCTCGCGTGTACTTGGTAATATCGTGCGTTACGGTAAAGGTGCCATAGGCGCCGGAACCCTTAGCGTGCATACGGCGCTCGGGGATCACTTCACGGTCGAAGTGGGCCAGCTTTTCGAGAAACCAAACGTTTTGCAACAGCATCGGGCCTCTGGGGCCAGCGGTCATTACGTTGTTGTTATCAACGACCGGGGCGCCAGATCCGGTTGTCAGTTTTTTATCGCTCATCATTTTCTCCTGTAGAAGTTACAAGTCCTGGGTACGCCTAATCTCGGTGTACCCCTTTATTGTTATGCCTATCGTTCTTTTATATCCAATCGCTAGGTTCTATTAACTCAATCAGATAAACCGATGCATAGCGGTTTGGTCTCCCGTCGGTCTCAAAAGGCCAATGAACGGGCCAAGCGCGGGTTTAAAGAAAAAGATGAATGTCTTATTTATTATTTTTTCTCCGAGCAAATGCGCTGTTTTAATTAGAAAATTTCTGGAATGGGCTGCGAATCGGATAATGATAAGCATTAAATCACTGTTCCTATTGAATGATAAGTCCTTATCAATAGCAGTGGCTTTATAACAAGAGGGATTTCTTCAGATAAGCCGGTCGGCTCACAGTTTAGGAATATTTATGACGAAAGTCCGTGGCGAAATGCAGAAGTTTGGTCTACGCACTTGAGGTGCAGGCGACGTACGGGCCGCAGGGGCCCGTACGGTAAGGATATAGGCGGTTAGCCGACCTGCGGCAGCCAGCCGAACACGATGCCGAACTGGATGACGATAATCGCCACGCCGAAGACCAGTGCGGTCATTACGCCGAAGTTCCCACCCGCGACGCGGTAGGTTTGCTGGTGCAGCTTTCGCGTTTGAAGCACCAGCAGAGCGGGAAGCAGCAGCGCCAGAACGGATAGCGCGATAGCCGCAAAGCCAAGAGCGATAATGAATCCCTTCTGGTAAAACAGCGCAAACATCAGCGGTGGTAAAAAGGTCACGAGGCCGGTTTGCAGCCGTCCTGAAGCGGTGTTGCTGCGCTTTAAAATATCGGCCAGATAGTCAAACAGCCCCAGCGCAACGCCGAGGAACGAGGTGGCCAGCGCAAGAGCGGAGAACAGGCGTACCGAGATCTCCACGCTCGGCGTGCTGACCACTTCTTTCACCGCCTGCAGCAGACCGTTAAGGCCGGACTCGGCGGCGATGATGCCGACGAAGGTGTTGGAATCAATCGAGCCCAGAGTGGCAAGCTGCCACAGCACGTAAGCAACCAGCGGAATACCGCTGCCGATGATGAAAATCTTGCGCAGCTTCGCGATATCGCCGTTCATGTACTTCACGACGCTAGGAATGCTGCCGTGAAAGCCGAAGGAGGTAAAGATGAGCGGAATAGCGGAAATGGCCAGCCCCTTTTCTAACGGCAGCGTCAGCAGGTTGACGCTTTTCACGTGCGGCAGCATCAGCGCCAGCATAATGACGAGAAAAACGATTTTGGCGCTGAACAGCATGCGGTTGATTAAATCCACCGTATGGGTGCTGATGCAAACGATGCCGCCGCCGATAACGGTAAAGGCCAGCGGGCCGAATACGTGGGGCAGGTTAAGGCCGAGGCCGTCGTTAAGGCTAATCAGCAGCAGTTCTCCTCCGCCGCTGATATAGGCGGCAACCAGCGCGTACATCAGGAACATGACGACAAAGCCGGTTACCAGATTGCCGCCTGCGCCCAGATAGCGCTTAGCCAGTGTGCCTAGACCGTCGTCGGCGCTGTTATGCTGGTAAACTTCTACCAGCAGCAGAGCGGTGTAGCACATCATAAGCCAAAGGATAACCAGCATGGCGAACGTAACGCCGAAGCCTACGCCAGCGGCGGCCAGCGGCATGGCGAGCATGCCGGCGCCGATAGTGGTACCGGCCACGATAAGGATACTGCCTAAGGTGCGATTTCTCACACGGACCTCGTTCTTATTCATTATGTTATGTGGGGGCGGTAAACGCGTAAGTCGGCGCTTGCCTGCGACTTAGCGGCTGCCTTTCATCCAAACGGAAACGGGACGAGAGGGCCGGAATGTTCGCTAGGGTATGTGAGATAGTTATGGCTGTCAAACTATTGATACATGTGTAATTTTTAATTTACACGCGAGCGAAAAATAGACAGGTCGTGCTGAATCGATACGTGAAGATAATACCTGCAGGCCATACTCTTTTAGCTGATTATCAATAACAAGCGGCGTAACATAGCAACGCGGATAAAAACGGATGGGAGTGGCACATGCTGGTAGTTGAGATGATGAGTACGGGAGATGAGGTTCTGCACGGCCAAATCGTGGATACCAACGCGGCCTGGCTGGCGGACCTCTTTTTTCAACAGGGGCTGCCGCTGTCGACGCGCACGACGGTAGGGGATGACCTCGATAGTCTGGTTTCCACTCTGCTGCAGCGCAGCCTTTACGCCGACGTGCTGATCGTTAACGGCGGCCTGGGCCCGACCAGCGACGATCTGAGCGCGCTGGCGGCAGCGACGGCGGCAGGCGTGACGCTGGTGGAACACCCGGAGTGGATAGCCCGCATGGAGAGCTACTTTGCCGATCGCGGGCGTCCGATGTCGGACGCTAACCGCAAGCAGGCCATGCTTCCGTCCAATGCCGAGATGGTGGACAACCCGGTGGGCACCGCCTGTGGGTTTTCGCTGGTGATTAACGACTGCCTGATGTTTTTTACCCCCGGCGTGCCGTCCGAATTTAAGGTGATGGTGAAGGACCAAATCCTGCCCCGACTGCGCGAGCGCTATACGCTGCCCCAGCCTCCGCTGTGTCTGCGCTTAACGACCTTCGGTCGGACGGAGAGTGGCCTTGCCCAGCAGTTTGACGCGCTGCCGCTGCCGGAAGGCTGTGTGATGGGCTATCGTTCCTCGGCGCCGATTATCGAGCTGAAGCTGACCGGCCCGGCCGAGCATAGAGAGGATATGGAGGCCGCCTGGCAGCTGGTAAAGCAGGGCGTTGCCGACAATCTGCTGTTCGAGGGAACGGAAGGGCTGCCCGCTACCGTCGCCCGCAGGCTGAAAGATCGCGGGCTTACGCTGGCTCTGAGCGAGCGCTTTAGCGCCGGGCTGCTCAATTGGGCGCTATCATCGGCCAACGCGCCGCTTTGCGGCGGCGAGGTGGTTCATAACGTCGAGCAAAGCGCACTGGAAGCGCTGCTGGCGAAGGCAAAAAGTTTTGCTGACGCCCGTGGCGCTCAGATTGGGCTGGCGGTTGGCGAATATGAAAACGGCGAACTGTCGGTCGCGCTTCATACGCCGGCGGGCGCTTTTGCGCAGCGCGTTCGCTATATGCCACGCAATCACAGCGTGAAGGTGCAGCAGGAGGTTAGCGTTACGCTGGCGCTGGACATGCTTTCCCGCTGGCTTTTGGGGCAGAGCGCGTTTGGCAACCACGAATGGCTGGAAAAGCAGGAAACGATTTCCCGCTGATGTCCTTCGGGCCGTACTGGCGACGGTGCGGCCTTGCTCTTGCTTTACAGGTTTTTAATCTCTTCCGGCATGCCGCTCTTCAATATGTTCCAAAAGTGTTCTGCGGTTTTGTTCAGGCGGGTGTCCATTCTGTACACGTAGGCCTGGATGGGGATCGTCAGCTCCGGCGTATCCAGACACACCAGCCGTTTTTCCCTCAGTTCGTTAACGATAGAGTAGATGGGCAGCCAGGCGACGCCGTGGCCGTCCAGCGCCATGTTTTTCAACAGCTCGCTCATCGACGACATAAACAGCGTTTTCGGATCGATGGCCTTCACCTCGCCCAGGCGGCGGTTGACCAGCCGCCCCATGTAGGAGGCGCTGGTGTAGTTGAGCAGCGGCACCTGAGGCTGATAGATGTCAAAACGGGGAAGCCCGTATTTATCGGTCGCGCACACCGGGTACAGCTCCGACTCAAAGATTTTCAGGTGGCAAAAGGGGGACTGCATCAGGTCTTCGTCATAAAAGGAGATGCTGAAGTCGTTCTTTCCTTCCCTCAGCGTGCTGACCACTTGCACCACGTCGATCGCCTCGACGTGGTAAACGAATTCGCCGCCAACGCCTGAGAGCGAGTGGATAAGCTTAGGCATCAGGGCGGTTGCCAGCGAGTGGGCCGCGGCGATTTTAATGTTGGGCAGGCTTAACAGGTTGCGGCCGGACAGTTCGTTGAGGTTGCATTCCAACTGCTGGAGCAGGCTGCGGGTTTGGGAATGAAACAGCTTTCCCTCTTCGGTAAGCTGCAGCGGCGTA
The DNA here is from genome assembly GCF_039789245.1 of Leminorella grimontii. Classification (NCBI taxonomy): domain Bacteria; kingdom Pseudomonadati; phylum Pseudomonadota; class Gammaproteobacteria; order Enterobacterales; family Budviciaceae; genus Leminorella; species Leminorella grimontii. Next base: position 1,453,269 of record NZ_CP146357.1, read on the forward strand.
GTGGTGCGATCAAACAGCTCTACGCCCACGGCGGACTCCAGCGCCTTGATGCGGCGGCTGAAGGCCGGTTGAGAAATATTTCGCTCTTCGGCAGCGTGGGAGAAATGACGGCTGGCTTCGAGCGTCAAAAAATCGTACAGCCACTTTGTCTCTATATTTTTCATTTTTCTGTTTCCGTTGTTCGCTATTTTTCCAACGCCTAAGTTTCTTGTTTATTTCTTCTTGGATTTATTTTTATTCATGAAAAGAAAATAAGCGATCGCTGCCGTAGAGTGATTAAGAGGCCGCACCTTAATCCCATTCGCTACCTGCCTTTAGTTTTACACCGCTATTTGATTTTTGCATAGCCCCTTCGTTTCCGACATCGTAACTGAATGCATTGCCAAAGCCGCAATGGCAGTGAGGTTGCCTAGCCTTGAGGTCATATTGCCACAGGTTTTTTCCTTCGTTGAGCCTCTTAAACGCAGAGTGTGATCGATGGTTATGCAGATTTTGCATCGACCCATACATACTTGCATTTCTTTTCCCGAATGGGCGTAGTTATATAGTCGACAGTGAATTGAGTAATTCAGCTATGCAGTAAATAGGCATTAATTCAGCGATAAAAGAAAAATTAATGTTAACAAGGTTAATTGATGTGGTGCTTTTCTTCATTATTAAGCATCAGGGGATCCTTTATATCCAAATTAAGGAAGCCAGCCCCGTTCTCATTAATTAATTGCGTTATCTGGAGGCGTTAACGTGAAAGGTTTAATAGGCGTTCTGGGCGGCATGGGGCCGGCGGCAACGGTGGATATGTTCAATAAGTTTGTGACGTTTACCTCGGCCGGAAGCGATCAGGAGCATATCCCATTAATTATCTCCTCTATCCCCGATATTCCTGACAGAACCACGGCGCTGATGCACGGCGGCGCGTCGCCGTTCCCGGTCATGGCCGACTACATGAAGCGGCTGGAGGTGGCAGGCGCCGAGTGCATCGTTATCCCCTGCAATACCGCTCATTACTGGTTTTCAGAACTGAAAGACGCCTGCGACGTGGAGCTATTAAGCATCGTAGAAACCACCATGGATGAAGTGGTGGCTTCCGGAAAGCGGCGCATCGGGCTTTTGGCGACCAACGCCACGCTCTATATGGGGCTTTACCAGAAAGGCATTGAGGAGCGAGGACTTGAGTGCATCCGTCCTGATGAAGAGAGCCAGAAGCAGGTGATGGAAAGCATTTACGCTCTGAAGGCGGGAGAGCTTCCCCGCGCCAAGCAGATGATGGTTGAGCAGGCGAATGCGCTTTTTGCCCGCGGGGCGGAAATTATCGTGCTGGGCTGTACGGAAGTGCCGGTGATCCTGGCGGACGCCGTGTCGGCCAATCCGGAAAAATACGTCGACTCTACCGGCGCTTTAGTCAGGGCGGGGATTCGGTGGTACGAGGAGCGGGTGGGGAAGCGCTGTTTGCTTACGAAGTAGAACAATAAAGAAAGACCGATACGCACTAACGTTTTTATTTTCATCATATTAATAACATTACAAGGTGGAGTTCGTTATGGTTTGGTTAGAGATAATCGTTGTTCTGGGTGCGATATTTTTCGGCATCCGCTTAGGTGGGATAGGCATCGGTCTGTGCGGCGGGCTAGGGCTGGCGATACTGACGCTGGGCTTCGGCCTTCCTATCGGTTCGCCGCCGGTTGACGTTATTCTGATTATTATGACGGTAGTGGTCGCCGCGTCCGCTCTACAGGCCGCAGGCGGTATGGACTACCTGGTTAAGGTCGCCGGCGCGTTTATGCGGCGCAACCCGAAGTACATCAACATCATTGCGCCTATCATCACCTGGACGATGACCATCATGGCGGGCACCGGCTTTATCGTGTTCTCTACGCTGCCGGTGATTGCCGAGGTGGCGAAGGAGTCCGGCATTCGTCCGTCAAGGACGCTGGCCGGCTCTGTCGTTGCTTCGCAAATCGCCATTTCCGGCTCGCCCATCAGCGCTGCCATGGCGGCTATGCTGACCATTATGGAAGGCAACGGCGTCACCTTTATTCAGGTAATGGCGGTGTGCCTGCCCGCATCGTTCGTTGCGGCGATGGTAGCGGCGTTTATCGCTTCACGTCAGGGCTGTGAGCTGGAGGATGATGAGGTCTACCTTGAGCGCCTGCAAAAAGGGCTGGTGCGCAAGTATGAAGAGAAGCAGGACTGCGGCTCGCCGAGCGCCAAGCTTTCCGTCGCGCTGTTCCTGCTGGCGACGGTGGCTATCGTGGTGCTGGCCGCGTTCCCGTCCCTTCGTCCGGGCTTTGACATCGGCAAACCGATGGGAACGCGGGATATCATCATTATCTGCATGATGTCCGCCGCCTGCCTGATGGTGGTCTTTTGTAAAACCTCGACCGACTCGGTTGTGTTAGCGCCCACTTTCCGTGCCGGCATGAGTTCGGTGGCGGTTATTCTGGGTATCGTCACGCTGGGTACGACCTTTGTTGATGCCCACATGGTGGAGATCAAGGCGATCGCCGGCGACGTGCTTGCTGCCTATCCGATGCTGCTGGCGCTGGTGCTGTTTGGCACCTGTGCGCTGCTGTACTCGCAGGGCGCCACCACGCCGTTGATTATTCCTCTGGCGGTTGCGCTCGGCGTGCCGACCTGGGCGATTCTGGCGTCCTACGTGGCGGTGACCGGGGTGTTTGTGCTGCCGACCTACCCGACGTCGCTGGCGGCCATGGAGTTTGACACCACCGGCACGACGCGGGTCGGTAAGTACGTGCTTAACCATCCGTTTATGCTGCCGGGCCTTGGCGGGATTGCGGCAGGCGTGGCGTTCGGGTTCCTGCTGGCGCCGATGGTGGTGTAAAGCAGAATTAGAGAGCGTTATACTGACGGGCCTCGCGATTTATCGCGGGGCCTTTTTTGTATATTTGGTCTCGTTGGTTTGAACAGGAACCTTGATGAAAAGAGCGTTTTGCGGTTTTCTGGCGCTGGCGGCGCTTTTATTGCTTGGCGGCTGTGGCGATAAAGACATTAGAAGCCCTGAAAGCAAAGTGTTGCAGTCATCACCGGAGCAGCGGGAAAAGGCGAGAAATCTTCCCCACAGGTTTGAAGATAAAGACCTGCGCTATGAGGTTCGCTATGCGGACAATTGGGGCGATGCGACGGTTGACGACGGTGACCTTATTTTATACCGACTGGATGACGAGGGTGAAAAATACGGCCCCGTCGTTTTGGTGTCGATAAGCGATTATGACTCTTTGCTTTTTACGTCTGCTGCTTCCTTCGGTAAAGAGGTTAAAAAGTCACTGCAGGCAGAGCATGGATTCAAAGCGGTTAAACTGCTGACTTCAGAAAGCGTCAGCTGGTATTCAAGCAAAGCTATTCACTTGGAATATACGGCCATTCAGGACGACGACCCTCTGAAGTATTTTGAACAGATGTATATTAATGACGATAAAAACAAGAAGTCAGTGATATTAGTCTTCACGTGTCAGGTGGATGAATGCGATGCGGCCAGGGATGAGGCGATGCTGATCTTTCATTCGTTTCGGTTTATTAGGTGAGCAGTACAAATACCGAATAACGACGGATCGAGATAATATCCACTAACGGAGGAACGGCATGAATTATAAAGTCATAAAGCCTCATCGGAGCGAATTCCCAAACCCTATCACCTTTTCCAAGGGCGACAGGCTAGCCGTAGGGGAAAAATATGAGGGAGATGAAGGCTGGGAAGATTGGTATTACTGTGAAACAGCATTGCAAATCGCAGGCTGGGTGCCTAAGCAGGTTATTCGCTGGGTGAGCGACAGTGAAGGCGAAGCGCTGGAAGACTACACGGCGAAGGAAATGGACGTCGATGAAGGGGACGTTTTGACGGGGGTAAAAGAGCTTAACGGCTGGGTATGGTGTCGGAATGATTCTTCCAAGGAGGAGGGGTGGGTGCCGGTGGAGAATCTTGTTCCGGTTTGAGCTTCGCTATGTCTAATAGGGTAAAACCAATGACTGTCGAATTATATCAGGGAACGTACTCTCCGCTTACCGCTGAAATTGGTTTTCTGAAATGCGATCTTAACGTTGCTGCTAATGCCTATATTCAATGGATGAAGAAAGTTCACCAGCCACGGGGCGTTGATATTTCAGGCGTTTTCATGTCTAAAGATTCGCTCGATATGCTGTTGCCGGAGCTGCTGCCGTTAACAAGCATTGAGAGGCGAAGAATACTGTTTGTATCTACTGTCGGTGGTTGGACCGCCTATTTTGACAACGGATGGAGAGGTGCAGATGCGTTCAGTTCAGTGAGCTATCTTGCCAAACTTATTGGATGTACCGGCGTGCGCATGCATTATTCTCCTGATTTACCCGGTAAATTTGGGGCCGTTATTATGGAAATTTATTCCGGAAATAGTATCGATATTCCCAATACGCTGCGTTCTATCGCCGCTGTCAATGAAGGTACAAAATGGACCTTTGATGCGGGCGGGGAAGTACAGCAGTTTGAAGATATACGGCAATATAAAAACAGGACAGTAAAAAGCCGATTTACAGCCGCTATGTTGGAAAGTTACCTAAGTTCGCTGGATATTCAGGCGTTTGATGAAAAATTTTACGATGCAAAGAACGCCGTATTGGTTCACAAGATTGGCCCTATGGTAAAAGGCGCAAAGGAGTATAGCCTTGCTGAAGTACGGCAGGCGTGGAGATAACTGGCTCTTTTCTAAAATATATAAATCCATTCAAGGGAAGGAAATATGTATAAGTTTTTAATAATCTTTTTTATTTTATCAGGAGCAGTGAGCGCTCAGGATAAGCTGGAGGATTTTAACCACTCGCCAACATGGGCTGATTCAGCGGGTAGAATCAATCCAGATACGGGGCTGCTGAAGTATTTCCAGAATGAAAAATTTGTTTGCCAAAATGAGTCTGAATTCACGCCGAAAGAGAGTCCGGCGGCTGCAAAAGCGTTCAGCGATTTTATTCAGTATGCCTCGAAAGGCGATCAAATAGAGGGATTTTGGGGCGATGCTAAACATAGACAGCAACGCGAAGATTTGCTCGTTGCGGCGGTAAAGGCGGGGAGCTGGAAGGCGACCTATGTGAATAGCGTTTGGGCAATAAAATATCCAAGCGCAGAGACGCCGGCGGACGTTGCCGCCACCTGGCTTCGAGAGCTTGTTGCGAAGGGCATACCTATTGCCGCATACAAATATGCGACGTATTTGTACGGTCGAGACGATATGGCTATGTATTACTTGCTCGCGGAGGCCGTTAAACGCGGCAGCCCGGAAGCCATGTCGTTAGTGGGAGGGACAATTGTTATTCGCGCTCAGGAACTGCATCCTTTGGGGAAACGTCTGATTGAATGCGCTATAGAACAAGGCGACGCGAATGCCTACAATCACCTCGGCGTTCTTGCCGATATGGAAGGTCGGTGGCTGGATGCTTACCGTTTATGGGAAAAGGGTGTGAATGCAGGGTGCGAAGAGTGCATTGTCAAAATGAGCAATCTGGCTCAGGTCCGTCAGGGCTATGGCGTAAATGTGCCAATGATGGAGCTAATGCCTGAGCTTACGGCGATTAAAGCATTTTATGAAAATAATTTTTTCTATGAATTAACCGAGTTATCGGATTTTCGGCGCAGTTTACCTAATGCTATGGCATTTCATATGAAAGATGCTGAACTATTAGATTTACTCAGGTTAGAGAAACGTTTTCGCCAGCAGCCTTGAGATTAAATGCGCCGTTGTTGAAACGGCGTGGGAAATAAACATTAAAGGTTAATTTGGCCTATCACAATAGCGAGAAGGCCAAATCTCCTGTGGCGGGACGTTCAGCGCCTGCGTAATAAGCCTCTCTCCCTGTGGATAAAAGAGAGTTTGGAAGAACCCGCCGTTTGATAGGGTGGATTATGATTTGAAAATGATAGGGGTTCTCTTGTCTAGATATGATTTATTCAACAAAGTCAAGCCAGCTAATCTTTCTTATATAAAGCGTCATAACATCTTTCTGTAGAAAACAGGTCATATCGGTAAAAGCAATAGTCTGAAAATTGCTTAAGCTCTTTTTCATTTAAATCATTAAACGCAGGCGTATCACAACCAGCATTACAATTTGTTGGGTCTATAAAGAAAACCTGTGTACTTGCATGTTTTTTAATAAAAAAATCATATTTTTTATCCTCTTTGAATTCACCATGAATTATCTCAATACCAATAAAAATCCAAGTCAGGATCGCTATTAATACAATCATGATAAAACTCAAAAAACACTTGTTTTTAATAATATTATCCATAATATACCTCTAAGGCCTTTGATGTTCTTTAGCACATCTGCCCAAATTATTTCCTTATTTTCACCAAACTAGGTAATGTAAAAATACCTAAGTAGAGTGGAGATAAATTTTCTAGATGTTACTTCATTATCTGTATCATATCAGTTTCTCAGGATTACATGTAACTTTCTGAAAATGATAAAGGTCTAGGTTATGATCAGTACACCAGATGAATTTATAAAATTAATAAACAGTAATTGTCCTAATGAATATAATCTAGCCGGAAGGAAAGAGGCGCCTGTTCCCGTGTGGCTTGAACTCATTAAGGGATATCCCGACATGAGAGTGTGGGTTGCGCGAAACAGGACAATCCCTAGAGAAATAATGGATTATCTTTCTAAAGATGACAATCCTGTCGTTCGGGAAGCAATATCTGCTAAATATCCACTTGATGTAGATATGTATCTTCTATTTTCTAGAGACTCCGATGAGGGGATTCGAGCCAGGCTAATCTTTAACAAAGGACTGCCAGTCTTCATTTTGAAGCACATGGCTGAAAACGATCCTAGTGATTTTGTTAGGGAGAAAGCGTTAGAAAAGTATAAGCAGATAAAAATAGGGGAGTGACTATGCTAGATATCTCATATTTATCAGATAGTAATGGTAGTAAATCTTCATTTACTATTCATGATAGCGATATGAAGCTGTTTGTCACTGCTTTTGAGGCGCTTAGGCAAAAAACAGGGGTCCATATAAACCCCTATGGAAAAGCGCGAATTTACCCTGAACACCAGAAAGTTTTGATTTATTATCTTTTACAAAGTCAGGATGTTAAGGTCATTGAGTTTATCATTTTCCTTGAAATGGCCATCAAGGATGATGAAGTTTTGATCGCTGACGGTGATTAGGTATAGAACGTAGAATGAAGCAGGAGAAAATTAACATGTCAGATAAAGAGCTACTCGATTATTTCGGTAAAAAATTTATTAAACATGCCAGAGATCAAGCCATTTTTATATTTGAATCCACGTTATCGGGAAAAATGAAATCAGAAAGATTGATTACATTAAGTAATGAACTGAAATGCTTCGATGAAAACCAAATTGATATTTTAAGAAAAGCCATTTTCATGTCTATTGATGAAGTTATTTATAACACTCTGGATATGCTGGAACAAAATGAAGAAAGCATGAAGCTATTCATCTCGAAAGAGGGCAACGACAACGGTGAAAGAAACGCCGTTAAAATTAGCGATGGCTTATCCGGCGAGCTTTTCAGTGAAGATGGTTGGATAGCGAAATTTAGTAAATACAGGGAGTATGAATAAAGCATAGAGGCGGATCCCACTTCCGAAGATGCGAGTAGTTAGCTATGAATAAATTCGATAAAGAAATACAGCGCCTTATAAAGAAAGAAGGGTTAGACGATCCATCGATTTTTTTCGCTGACTACGAAACTTTTGAAGAAATTCCCCTGTTTTCAAGGTGGAAACATATCTCTTTTTTAGAATCCCTTTCTTTTCATGAGAAAAACAAGGTATTGATAAAAGCATGCATTGACTTAATCACTCACTGCTATTCTTTATCCGATCGCTACCTTAATAGCGAAAACGCCAAGGACTATCTTATTTGCCTGAGCCTGACCGACTGGGATGATTGCGAAGAGATAAACTGCTTAACGCCAAACATATTTGTTTCTAGAAGAAAAAAATGGCTTCTTTCTCATTTAAATCATAGGGAGACGCAGTCTGCCGAAGAAAACCTAACGAGAGAGTATTTGTTTTCTCTTGGAGTATCGGATTGTGATGTGCTTATCTCTGGCGGTTTTGAAGAAAATAAGCGGGTGTATGTTATGAACAAAGCGATATATTGATTTAGTGCCAATAAGTCCCTATTAACCGTTTTTGCTTCCGGTATTGGGTGATTTCGGTGGTAAAAGAGAACGTCTTTTCTTTTTATAACGCATCATTTTAAAAAATTCTCCGCCAGTTTCCAAAAACTTGATTTCCCCAAAAGAAAACCACCGCGTCCTGCATTACCTTATCCCCTCAACCAACAATCCAACGCGACACCTAAAATGATAAAAAAGACGCTCACCTCCGCTGCGCTGCTGCTGTTAACCGCCTGCCAAGCCCATAAAGCGCCCGTGGCACCCTCTACCGACGAGGCTGACGGCGCGCTCAAGTCGGCATTTTTACTCGACGCGCAGAAAAACGATACCCTGGAAGCGAGGGATGAAATCCAGCAGGACGTCAGCCACCTGCGCGTAACGAAAGTGAGTGCGTGCTCTCCACAGGGGGAGGAGAAGCTCGTTTGTAGCGTCTATTCTGAATTCCGACCGGCGGGCTCCGGCGAGGTGCAGTACAATCTCGATCAGGTCGCCTTTTCCCATACCGGCGGCGAATGGGTGGCGACGTTTAGTAAGCCGTAGGTGCGTACCGCCTCGCACCCCGATGAATCGTTTATACTCAGGCGCGTTCTTTTCTGAATAGGTTACGCAGTATCAAGAATGCCCAACGGCTGCCACACCTGATTCCGGATACAGTTCTCCCATTGAGTCAATCCAGTGATGAACTGCCATGGAAAAGGTGACTACCTCCACTCCGCATGATGCGGTATTTAAAAAGTTTTTATCTCACCCCGATACGGCGCGAGATTTTTTAGACATCCATCTTCCTCCTGCGCTACGGCAGCTTTGCGATTTAAATACGTTGAAACCGGAACCCGCCAGTTTTGTTAAACAGGATTTGCGGGCATATCATTCCGATATGATCTGGTCGGTGAATACCGCAACGGGTCAAGGCTATATTTACGTGGTGGTTGAGCATCAAAGCTCACCCGACAATCTTATGGCCTTCCGGCTGATACGTTACGCAATGGACGTGATGCAAAGGCATTTGGATAAAGGCCATAAAACGCTGCCGTTAGTAGTACCGATGCTGTTTTATCATGGGCTGGAGAGCCCTTACCCACATACGCTATGCTGGTTGGATATTTTTTCCGATCCGGCGCTGGCGCGGCAGCTCTATTGCCAGCCGTTTCCGCTGGTAGATATCACCACTACGCCCGATGAAGAGATTATGCAGCACCGGCGCATAGCGCTGCTTGAACTGATACAAAAGCATATTCGTCAGCGGGATTTGATGAGTCTGGTGGAGCAGCTAGTCTCGCTATTGGCGATGGGATACACTACCAGCATCCAACGAGAAACGCTGTTTAATTACATGCTACGCTGCGGCGATGCGCCTGATTTCAACGAATTTATCCAGCAGATTGCCAAGCGTTCGCCGCAACATAAGGAGGAGTTGATGACTATTGCAGAGAGGCTACACGCCGCAGGTTGGCAGAAAGGCCGACAAGAGGGGCGACAAGAAGGTCGACAAGAGGGCTGGCAACAAGGTCGTCAAGAAGAGGCGCTGCGTATTGCCCGCACGATGTTGGAGAACGGGCTGGAACGTGATGATGTACTGAGGATCACAGGGATTTCAGCACAGGTATTGTCGACTATCAATTTTTGAAAAATCGGATGAGACGCATTGCCTCCGCTTTCTGAAAACTCGATTTCCCTAAAATGTTAACAGCCTGTCAAACCCATAAGGCGCCCGCATTGCCCACCGCAGAGGAAGCCGACGGCGCGCTCAAATCGGCGTTCTTGCTCGACGCGCAGAAAAACGACAGGCGTGGGATACGCTACCAGCACCCAACGGGAAACGCTGTTTAATTACATGCTACGCTGCGGCGATGCGCCTGATTTCAACGAATTTATCCAGCAGATTGCCAAGCGTTCGCCGCAACATAAGGAGGAGTTGATGACTATTGCAGAGAGGCTACACGCCGCAGGTTGGCAGAAAGGCCGACAAGAGGGCTGGCAACAAGGTCGTCAAGAAGGTAAACAGGAAGGCTGGCAACAGGGTCGTCAAGAAGAGGCGCTGCGTATTGCCCGCACGATGTTAGAGAACGGGCTGGAACGTGATGATGTACTGAGGATCACAGGGATCTCACCGCAGGAATTGGCCACTATTGATTTTTGAAAGAGAGCGGGACGCATTGCCCCGCTTTTATCTAAATTAACAGTTTAAAGCTCAAAATCACTCAAATCGTCCGCATTCACCTCAGAGTCAATCTGCCCCACCAGATAGGAACTGACCTCTACCTCCTGCGGCGCGACCTGAACGTTGTCAGACACCAGCCAGGCGTTGATCCAAGGGATTGGATTAGAGCGGGTTTCAAACGGCAGCGCCAAGCCAACCGCCTGCATGCGGATGTTGGTGATGTATTCCACGTACTGGCACAGAATGTCCTTGTTCAGGCCGATCATGGAGCCGTCTCGGAACAGGTAGTCCGCCCATTCTTTTTCCTGCTGAGCCGCCAGAACGAACAGATCGTAGCACTGCTGCTGGCACTCTTCGGCGATGTCGGCCATTTCCGGATCGTCGTTGCCCGAGCGCATCAGGTTGAGCATGTGCTGGGTGCCGGTCAGGTGCAGCGCTTCGTCGCGAGCGATAAGGCGGATGATCTTGGCGTTGCCTTCCATCAGCTCGCGCTCGGCGAAGGCGAAGGAGCAGGCGAAGCTGACGTAGAAGCGGATGGCTTCCAGTGCGTTGACGCTCATCAGGCACAGATACAGCTTCTTCTTCAGCTCGCGCAGGCTGATAACGACCTTTTGGCCGTTGACGTTATGGGTGCCTTCTCCCAGCAGATGGTAGTAGTTGCTGGTGGCAATCAGATCGTCGTAGTAGTGCGAGATGTCCTTCGCGCGCTTTAAGATCTCTTCGTTGGAGACGATGTCGTCAAATACGATAGAGGGATCGTTAACAATGTTGCGAATAATGTGGGTGTAAGAGCGCGAATGGATGGTTTCCGAGAAGGACCAGGTTTCCACCCAGGTTTCCAGCTCGGGGATAGAAATCAGCGGCAGCAGGGCCACGTTGGGGCTGCGGCCCTGAATGGAGTCCAGCAGCGTCTGATACTTCAGGTTGCTGATGAAGATGTGCTTTTCGTGGTCCGGCAGCGCCTGATAGTCGATGCGATCGCGCGAAACGTCAACCTCTTCCGGGCGCCAGAAGAAGGAGAGCTGCTTTTCAATCAGCTTTTCAAACAGCTCGTGCTTTTGCTGGTCGTAGCGAGCCACGTTGACCGGCTGGCCGAAGAACATCGGTTCTTTAAGCTGATCGTTTTTTTTCTGTGAAAACGTCGTGTAGGTATGCGGCATTGGTATATCCCCGTAATTGTCCCTTTATCGTTCAGCAAGCCGCGGCTTTTGGGCCGGGCGCGGAAGTCTAACGGGCATAGGGGAGCAAAGGCTCCCCCAAAAGCGTCATTAAATTTTGCAGGCGCCGCTTTCGCAGCCGTCGTCTTCCGCCTTGGCCGGCATCAGGTCTTCCTGTGCGTCCTCAGCACCGTCGCGGGTGTTCTGGTAGTAGAGCGTTTTCACGCCGTACTTATAGGCGGTGAGCAGGTCTTTAAGCAGCTGCTTCATCGGTACCTTGCCGCCAGGGAAGCGGGTCGGGTCGTAGTTGGTGTTGGCGGAAATCGACTGATCGATAAACTTCTGCATCAGGCCGACCAGGTGCAGGTAGCCGTCGTTGCCCGGCATGTCCCACAGTAGCTCATAGTTGCCGTGCAGCTTTTCGTAGTCGGGAACGACTTGACGAAGGATGCCGTCCTTTGACGCCTTAATGCTGATATAGCCGCGCGGCGGCTCAATGCCGTTGGTGGCGTTGGAGATCTGGGACGACGTCTCTGACGGCATCAGCGCAGACAGCGTAGAGTTGCGCAGGCCGTGGGTCTTGATCTCCTGACGAAGCGTTTCCCAGTCGTAGCGAAGCGGCTCGTTGCACAGACTGTCCAGATCCTTTTTGTAGTTGTCGATAGGCAGAATGCCCTGCGCATAGCGGGTTTCGTTAAACCACGGACAGGCTCCCTGTTCTTTCGCCAACTCGTTGGACGCCTTCAGCAGGTAATATTGAATGGCTTCAAACGTCCTGTGGGTCAGGCCGTTGGCGCTGCCGTCGGAATAGCGTACGCCGTGCTTGGCCAGATAGTAGGCGTAGTTGATGACGCCAATGCCCAGCGTACGGCGGCCCATGGAGCCTTTTCTGGCGGCCAGAATCGGGTAGTCCTGATAGTCCAGCAGGGCGTCAAGAGCGCGTACCGCAAGGCTTGCCAGCTCTTCCAGGGAGTCCAGGCTGTCGATAGCGCCCAGATTAAATGCGGAGAGCGTACACAGCGCGATTTCGCCGTTTTCGTCATTGATGTCTTCCAGCGGCTTGGTCGGCAGCGCGATTTCAAGGCACAGGTTGGACTGACGAACGGGCGCAACCGTCGGGTCGAACGGGCTGTGGGTGTTGCAGTGGTCGACGTTCTGAATATAGATACGGCCGGTAGAGGCGCGTTCCTGCATCATCAGCGAGAACAGCTCGACGGCTTTCACCTGACGCTGGCGAATCGACGCGTCCGCTTCGTACTTCACGTACAGGCGCTCAAACTCGTCCTGATCGGTAAAGAAGGCGTCGTACAGCCCCGGCACGTCGGACGGGCTGAACAGGGTGATGTTTTCGTTCTTCAGCAGGCGCTGGTACATCAGCTTGTTGAGCTGAACGCCGTAGTCCATGTGGCGCACGCGGTTTTCTTCTACGCCGCGGTTGTTTCTCAGCACTAACAGGCTTTCGACCTCAAGATGCCACAGCGGGTAGAACACCGTTGCCGCACCGCCGCGCACGCCGCCCTGAGAGCAGGACTTCACCGCGCTTTGGAAGTGCTTGTAGAACGGAATACAGCCGGTATGGAACGCTTCGCCGTTGCGAATAGGGCTGCCGAGCGCGCGGATGCGGCCGGCGTTGATGCCGATGCCGGCGCGCTGGGAAACGTACTTCACGATGGCGCTGGAGGTGGCGTTGATGGAGTCCAGACTGTCGCCGCACTCGATCAGCACACAGGAGCTGAACTGGCGGGTCGGCGTGCGCACGCCGGACATAATTGGCGTCGGCAGCGAAATTTTGAAGGTGGAAATTGCGTCATAAAAGCGCTTCACGTAGCCCAGACGCGTCTCGCGCGGGTAGCGTGAGAACAGGCAGGCGGCGACCAGAATGTATAGGAACTGGGCGCTTTCATACACTTCGCCGGTGACGCGGTTTTGCACCAGGTATTTGCCTTCCAGCTGCTTCACCGCTGCGTAAGAGAAGTTCATATCGCGCCAGTGGTCGATAAATTCGCCCATCTGCTCGAACTCTTCCAGGGTATAGTCCGTCAGCAGGTGTTCGTCATAGCGGCCCATCTCAACCATCTTTTTCACGTGGTCGTACAGCGCGGGCGGCTCAAATTGCCCGTAGGCTTTTTTGCGCAGGTGGAAAATGGCCAGGCGGGCGGCCATGTATTGATAGTCCGGCGTGTCGCGGGAGATAAGATCGGCTGCGGCCCGAATGATGGTTTCGTGAATATCGGACGTGCGGATGCCGTCGTAGAACTGGATGTGGGAGCGCAGCTCAACCTGGGAGACGGAGACGTTGTTCAGTCCTTCCGCCGCCCAGTCGAGAACCCGGTGGATCTTGTCGAGGTTGATGCGTTCCTTGCGACCGTCTCGTTTAGTAACCAATAAGCTTTGATTCATAGCGTAATACTACCTTTCCGTGAAAAAAGTGTGTCTTTCAAAACGTTCAAGACACCAACCATCGCTCAGCGGGAGATTCCGACGCTGGCGACAAAACACAATATATAGGGGGGCTAATAGCAATAAGCTACAAGATAGTGTTATTAGGGGGCGTTTGCAAGTGAACAAAAAAGGGAAAAGCTGTGGATAACCTTTGGGATAAATGGGCTAAGTCACCGTATCACTGTAAGTTCTTCGCGCGCTATAAAAGTGATAAAAAAATGCTGAATTTTAGTAAAAAAATGAATTGTCTTTTTGTTCTACAGAGAGTACTAACGCGTTGACCGCCGGTTTTTTCCGGCGGCCTGAAGCCTTACTCTTCCCGTTCGCAATGTAACATATAGTTAACGTCAACGTTAGGCCCCAGCCAGAAGCTTTGGCGCAGTGGATTATAGTGTAGCCCGATGATGTGCTTCTCACGCAACGGCGTGTGGCTAACCCAGTCGATAAGCTCTGAGGGTTTGATAAACTTGTCGGCATCGTGGGTACCCTTGGGCACCATTCGCATCACGTATTCGGCGCCTACTACCAGCATCAGCCAGGCCTTGGCGTTACGGTTGATGGTGGAGAAGAAGACCTGTCCGCCGGGTTTGACCAGCAGAGCGCAGGCGTTAACCACCGACGCCGGATTGGGGACGTGCTCCAGCATTTCCATACAGGTAACGACGTCATACTGACCGGAGCGCTCCTGGGCGAGGCTTTCTACCGTCTGCTGGATATATTCCACCTCTACGCCGCTCTCAAGAGCGTGCAGGCGAGCGACGGACAGCGGCTCAGAGCCCATATCGAGGCCGGTGACCTTTGCGCCTTCCTTCGCCATGCTTTCGGCCAGAATGCCGCCGCCGCAGCCGACGTCGAGCACGCGTTTGCCGAACAGACCGTCAGCGCGACTTTGAATGTAGTCCAGACGCAGCGGGTTGATCTGATGCAGCGGCTTAAATTCACCGTCAAGATCCCACCAGCGTGAAGCCATGGCTTCAAACTTGGCTATCTCGTTACGGTCGACGTTTTCTGTGGCGCTCATGACTCGATACCTGAATAAACTATGGGGCCGACAGTATACCCGCAATTTCCCGCGGAGGGGAGTTAGGCTGTGCAGAGAGGAAAAATGGGGAATATTAGAAACCCCCTGCGGGATGTGATATAATTTTGCACCTTTTCGAGGCTAATAAATTAGAGGGATAGCGGCTTCATGAGCGACCTTGCCAGAGAGATAATGCCGGTAAATATCGAGGACGAACTAAGAACGTCGTACCTCGACTACGCGATGTCCGTTATTGTCGGACGCGCGCTGCCGGACGTTCGAGATGGACTTAAGCCGGTACACCGTCGCGTACTGTATGCGATGAGCGTGCTCGGCAACGATTGGAACAAACCTTATAAGAAATCAGCGCGCGTTGTCGGCGACGTTATCGGTAAATATCACCCTCACGGCGACAGCGCGGTGTATGACACCATCGTCCGTATGGCGCAGCCTTTTTCTCTGCGCTATATGCTGGTCGACGGTCAGGGGAACTTCGGTTCCATCGACGGCGACTCCGCGGCGGCGATGCGTTATACCGAAATTCGCATGTCGCGCATGGCGCACGACCTGCTGGCGGATCTGGATAAAGAGACCGTCGACTTCGGGCCGAACTATGACGGCACCGAGCAGATCCCGACCGTGCTGCCGACCCGCGTTCCCAACCTGCTGGTTAACGGCTCCTCCGGCATCGCCGTGGGCATGGCGACCAACATTCCGCCTCATAACCTGGTTGAAGTGATTAACGGCTGTCTGGCCTATATCGACGATGAGAACATCACCCTTGAAGGGCTGATGGAGCACATCCCGGGGCCGGACTTCCCGACGGCGGCGATCATCAACGGTCGTCGCGGCATTGAAGAGGCCTACCGCACCGGCCGCGGCAAGATTTATCTTCGCGCTCGCGCCGAAATCGAAACCGATGAGAAGAGCGGTAAAGAAACCATCATCGTTCATGAAATTCCCTATCAGGTCAACAAAGCGCGCCTGATTGAGAAAATTGCCGAGTTGGTGAAGGATAAGAAGGTTGAAGGCATCAGCGCGCTGCGCGACGAGTCCGATAAGGACGGTATGCGTATCGTGATTGAAACCAAGCGCGACGCGGTCGCTGAAGTGGTGCTGAATAACCTTTATTCACAAACTCAGCTGCAGGTGACGTTCGGCATCAACATGGTGGCGCTGCACAACGGCCAGCCGAAGCTGCTGGGCCTGAAGGACATGCTGGAGGCGTTTATTCGCCACCGCCGCGAAGTTGTTACTCGCCGCACCATCTTTGAACTGCGCAAAGCCCGCGAACGCGCCCATATCCTTGAAGGTCTAGCGATTGCGCTGGCCAACATCGATCCGATCATTGAGCTGATTCGCGCCGCGGCAACCGCTGCTGAAGCGAAAGTCGCGCTGCTGGCTCGGCCTTGGGAGTTGGGTAACGTAGCCGCAATGCTTGAGCGCGCCGGCGACGACGCCGCTCGCCCTGAATGGCTGGAGCCTGAATACGGCATTCGCGACGGTCAGTACTACCTGACCGAACAGCAGGCCCAGGCGATCCTTGAGCTGCGTTTGCACCGCCTGACTGGCTTAGAGCACGAAAAGCTGCTGGACGAATACAAAGAGCTGCTGGTTCAAATCGCAGCGCTGATTCTGATTCTGGAAAGTCCGGAGCGCCTGATGGAGGTGATCCGCGAAGAGCTGACGGCTATTCGCGATCAGTACAACGATCCTCGTCGTACCGAAATCACCGCCAACACCGCCGATATCAATATCGAAGACCTGATCGAGCAGGAGAACGTGGTTGTGACGCTGTCCCATCAGGGCTATGTCAAGTACCAGCCGCTGTCCGACTACGAGGCTCAGCGTCGTGGCGGCAAGGGTAAATCGGCTGCGCGCATTAAAGAAGAAGACTTTATCGAACGCCTGCTGGTGGCCAATACGCACGATACTATTCTGTGCTTCTCCAGCCGCGGCCGCCTGTACTGGCTGAAAGTGTATCAGCTGCCTGAGGCAAGCCGCGGCGCTCGCGGTCGACCCATCATCAACATTCTGCCGCTGGAACAGGATGAGCGCATTACCGCCATTCTGCCGGTTCGCGAATATGAAGAGGGCCGCAACGTCTTTATGGCGACCGCCAACGGTACCGTGAAGAAGACCCAGTTGACCGAATTCAGCCGTCCGCGCAGCGCGGGCATTATCGCTATCACGCTGAATGACGGCGACGAGCTGATCGGTGTTGACGTCACCGGCGGTTCCAACGAAGTCATGCTGTTCTCCGCTATGGGTAAAGTGGTTCGCTTCTCTGAGGCGGCGGTTCGCTCCATGGGCCGCACCGCTGCCGGCGTTCGCGGTATCCGTCTGGCCGACGGCGACAAGGTGGTTTCACTTATCGTTCCTTACGGCAGCGACAAGCCGCAGGTAGCGGGCGATGAGGCGCTGGAGGACGACGAAGCGCTGGTTAACGACGACCTGCCGGAAGATGACGACGATGACGGCGTAGAGGAAGCCACCTCCAGCGGCATCGGCGATATTCTGACGGTGACGGAAAACGGTTTCGGCAAGCGCACCAGCCTGAGCAGCTATCCGACCAAGTCGCGCGGCACCAAGGGGGTTATCTCCATCAAGGTGAGCGAGCGCAACGGTCAGGTAGTCGGCGCAGTGCAGGTCGATGCCTGCGACCAAATCATGCTTATCACTGACGCCGGTACGCTGGTTCGTACGCGCGTGGCGGAAGTCAGCGTCGTGGGCCGTAATGCTCAGGGCGTAACGATTATCCGTACGGCGGAAGACGAGCGCGTCGTTGGCCTGCAGCGGGTTGCCGATGCGGAAGAGGATGACGAAAACGTCTGTGACGAAGAGGCGCTGGAGGGGGATACCGATACGGTATCGTCTTCTGACGAAGAGTAAGCCGCCTTACCGTCAGTGAATAGAAAAAGCCGATGCGAAAGCGTCGGCTTTTCTTTTACATGGAGTGCGTAAGACAATGCGGTCCGCTACTGATAGGCATCAAACCAATCGTCGGCGCTTTCCCAGGTTTGCTGAAGGATTTCGCTCACCAGCTCCTTATCCGACTTCATTCCACCTAGAACCGTAATGTCATTAGCGCTGCCGCGCCGCACTCTGACGCGCACGTCGGCAAAATGGCAAAACAGCCGCTTTTCCAGCTCTTCCTTCAGCGCGGCTTCGGCTCCGTTAGGGAGAACGTCTTCTTTGCGTATAGAGATTTCAACCTGCATGATTGACCTCGAGATTAAAAAATACTGTATATTTATATAGTATATTAAGCCGAAAAATAAGGCAAACGTCCTTTATTACTCATTTTTGCGGATATTGGGAAAATTACATAAACTTATAGTTGCAATGCGTTACTAGTTTGCTTTGTATTATGCATTACTTTGTTAAATAGAATTTTTCAAATTTTTTAGGGGGATAGAATCACTTAAACGGAGGTATAAACATGCCTGATGTCCTTATCGTGAAAGAAAGCCGTTCCGTTTTTTCTGGAAAAATCACTCCTCTGGTCGCCCATGAGGGGCTTTCGGTATGCGTTGTGAAGAACGTTTGTGACGTCGAACGATGCATCAAGCGAGAATGCCCGTCTGTCATATTTTTTGATATGAATATGCTGCACGGCCAGCACATTGACTTTTCTTTGCTGAGAAGCGCCAGCGTTATTATGCTTACGGATCATGCTGCTACCGGGTCAACGCTGAGAGCGATACATATTAACGGCCCTGAGAATCGCATTGAGGCAGTGGGTGAACAGCAGCTGCGAGGCCTTCTGTCTCAGGTCAAACGTACGGCAAGATCGGCCGATAGGGCTAGAAACGGCGCCGCGAAGATGAGGACGTGCGATCGCTTCGGTTCGCTTTATGGGCGCTCTCCTTTGATGCGTCACGTCTATGAACAAATTGCCTGCGTTGCGCCAACGAATGCGACGGTCCTTATCGTTGGCGAAAGCGGTACGGGTAAAGAGCAGGTTGCCCAGACTATTCACACCTTGAGCGCTCGCGCTCAGCAGGGCTTTATTCCGATAAACTGTGGCGCAATCTCTGCACAATTGGTAGAAAGCGAACTGTTTGGCCACGAAAAGGGAAGCTTTACCGGCGCGGACTCCCTGCGCCGGGGACTGTTTGAGCAGGCCAATGGCGGAACGCTTTTTCTGGACGAAGTGACGGAGATGTCGAGCGAGCTGCAGGTAAAGTTTCTACGGGTGCTGGAAACGGGAAGCTTTATGCGCGTCGGTTCGTCCGGCCTTCGCGACGTTGATGCGCGCATTATCGCCGCGACGAACGCACAGCCTGAAAAGGCGGTCGCTTCAGGGAAGCTGCGGGAGGATCTGTATTATCGCCTGAACGTTTTCCCCATTCAACTGCCCCCGCTGCGCGAACGGCGTGAAGATATACCGATTTTGGCAGAGCATTTTCTTCAGCAGGTCTGTAAGCGGGAAGGGCGCACGAAGCGCTTTCTGCCCTCCACGATTATTCAAATGTGTGACTATGACTGGCCAGGTAACGTTCGTGAACTGCGTAACGCGGTACAGCGTGGATTTATCATGAGCCGCGGCGATAGCATCGGCAGCGAGTGGTGGGTACAGGCTTTTCAGGAGCCGGATAAGCGCCTGCTAATTGACGCCGAGCGAGAGCTTATTTTTGCGACGCTTGAACGTTTTCACGGGCACAGAGAGAAAACCGCTGCGGCGCTGGGGGTGAGCCTCAAGACGCTCTACAACCGCTTAAAAAAATATGGTACTGGGCCTGACGGCGGCGAACGTCGGTAAAATTTACCGGAAGATCGGTAAAAAGCGCGTTCCTTTCTCGCTGAGCTTTGTTTTCCCCCTTAAATAGCTCTTTTTTGTTTTCCCTTAATAAATAGCGTGATACGCAAATATCCTTTTGGATATGTCTTCTCCCTACGCGTTGGCACGCCCGTTGCTTAATGGTAGAGGCGCGGCGGCGTTTTTGAAAACGACGCTGCGATGAATTGATTCTATTTCTTAGGCTTATTCGAGGAGGAAACCATGACTCAGACAAAAAGGCCGATGCCTGAAGATTGTCAAAACGAGACGTTTCAGGATGAGAAAGAGAGAAGGAGAGACGACGAAATGGGTGCTCAGCTGCGGGAGAAGGAAGAGGCGTGTAACGATAAAAAACGGGAAAAGCCGTGAGGCGGATGGAGGCAGCGATGAAAACGATAAACGTAGTATCTAACGTGCTGGCGGTAGTATTTTTTTCCGGCTTCGTCCTGTGGGTACAGGCTGCCGAGTCGGAAAAGAATCCGTTCGGCGAAAGCGCTCAGACGACGAAAGAGACGAAGAAAAATAGCGACGATAGCTTTATTGACGACGCCGGGCTGACGGCCAAAGTGAAAAGCGCATTGGCCGGTGAGGCGGGGCTGAAAACGTTGAAGCTCAACGTTGACAGCCATAATGGCAACGTCATCGTTACAGGGACCGTGAAAAGCGTGCGCGATAAAGAGGCAATAGGGCGCGCCGTAAGTGGCGTAAAGGGCGTTGAATCATTTAATAACGCCGTCACCATTCAACCATAGCGAGCGGTTACAGAGGGTAATCTATGAACTGGGATATTGTGGAAGGCAATTGGAAACAGTTGAAGGGCGCCGTTAAGGAGAAGTGGGGAAAGCTGACCGACGACGAGCTTGACCAAATTGCCGGGCGGCGGGAGCAACTGGTCGGAAGAATACAGGAAAGTTACGGCATCTCTAAAGACGAGGCCGAAAAGCAGATTAAAGAGTGGGAAACGCGTAACTAGTACGCGTCTCTCTTCGGTGAGCAAAGAGGAGGGCAATAAGCCGCTGTGCTTATTGCCTTTCTCTAGGCGACGTTTCATCACGACGTATCACTTGATCTTGTGCAGAGTGGATATTACGGGGGAATTCATATGCTTTATTACGCCCTGCTGTTTTTTGTCATTGCCCTAGTTGCCGCCGCGTTTGGCTTTGGCGGCATCGCCACCGGGGCGGTGGGGATTGCAAAGATTCTCTTTTTTGTCTTCCTTGCCCTGTTTGTCGTCGCGCTATTTGCGGGGCTGCGGCGCTGATTTCCGATTTGCTTGGCTATCAAGGGGCTTAAGCAAAAAGCCGAACGCCCCGATTTTTGATAGCTGCGTGGGATTGGCCTAGGCGTCGATATGTATCGAAAACCCGGATTGCTCTGGCATGATGTTGGCACTTAAGGTTAAGCTGGGAATGACGTAGTCCCCATCGTTTTGTCGCCGAAATGCGATGGGGGGTATGTTCCATAAATTATCCAGCTTTTGGCCCAGTTCGTCCTGAATATGGGCCATTCTTTTTGGGTCCATTTTTCCCGTCCGATAGATAACTGACGGAGGGAGAACGTCGAATCCCGGATACCAAAGAACGCCGTGGTGTATGGGAAACAGGAGGTCGTCCATAGGGCCGTTAATGCCTCTGGCGCTGTAGTGGGGTTCCCAGCCGCCGACGGTGACGAGCAACATGGCGCGCTTTCCCTTCATAACGCCGTCGCCCCAGTGCGTATCCGATTAGCTGCGGATATCCCAAACCTTGTAACCTATGAGCCGCCGGTTGAGGTTCCCCCTATGGAAATGCTGATGCTGTGGCATGAACGTTTGCATAGGGATCCTGCACACCAGTGGCTGAGAGAGTTTATTGCCGGTGTGGTTTAACCCTTGGTTTTAAGGCCTTTTGCTTCTCTAAGCGATTGGAAAAATTCAGCAACATGAATTTTTTTCATGCCCCGTGAAATTTCCTCATTTGCCAGACAGTGGCCTGCATGTCAATAATTAGCTATCCGGACGTTTGGCCGTCTATTTTAAATTGCGAATCAAATGGAGATAGCTCATGCAGCGACATACCGCCCCCTACCGCGCCGACATCGTCGGCAGTTTTCTGAGACCGGACGCGATAAAAGAGGCCCGCGAGCGGTTTTCTCGCGGAGAAATTGACGCCGCAGCGCTGCGCCAAGTTGAGGATGACGCTATTCGGATTTTGGTTGAGAAGCAGTGCGCCTGTGGCCTTCACGTGGTAACCGACGGCGAGTTTCGCCGCGCGTGGTGGCATCTTGATTTCTTTGCTGGCCTGGAGGGCGTAGAGCTATACGGTGCCGAACGCGGCATTCAGTTTAAGGGCGTTCAGACCAAGGCCCAAAGCGTGCGGATAACCGGTAAGGTCGCATTCGGCAACCCCCCGATGCTGAAGGACTTTCTCTTTCTGAAAAGCGTCAGCGGTAACGCCCAGCCCAAAATGACCATTCCCAGCCCCAGCGTGCTGCACTTTCGTGGCGGCTCTGCGGCTATCGATCGTTCGGTTTACCCCGACCTGAGCGACTATTTTGATGATTTGGCAACGACGTGGCGAGATGCGATCCGCGCATTTTATGATGTGGGCTGTCGTTACCTGCAGTTGGATGATACCGTTTGGGCTTACCTGTGCTCCGAAGAACAGCGGGCTGAGGTTCGTGCAAGGGGGGAAGATCCGGACGAGTTGACCCGAATTTACGCCCGCGTGCTGAATAAGGCGCTGGAGGGAAAGCCGGAAGATCTTACGGTAGGTTTGCACGTTTGCCGCGGTAATTTCCGTTCGCGCTGGATCTCCGAAGGCGGCTATGAGCCGGTGGCGGAAGTGCTGTTCGGTACGGTTAACGTCGACGCTTTCTTCCTTGAATACGATAACGATCGCTCCGGTGACTTCTCGCCGCTGCGCTTTATTCGACCGGGAAAGCAGCAGGTTGTCCTGGGCCTGATTACGACAAAAAACGGCGAGCTGGAAAATCCGCAGAGCATTAAGGCCCGACTAAGGGAGGCATCGCAGTATGTCCCTCTGAGCCAAATTTGCTTAAGCCCTCAGTGCGGCTTTGCCTCAACGGAAGAGGGAAACACGCTGAGCGAAGAACAGCAGTGGCATAAGGTACGGCTGGTGGCCGAGGTCGCCGCTGAAGTGTGGTGAGAAGGTCTTTTTCGACAGAAGGCGAAAAGACGTAAATCGCGCTATTTACTCGATCCCTGCAATCGCGGCTCTGTAATCAGAGCCGCGTAGTTACTTAAAATGCGGCGTATTGGTACCTCTGTTAGTTCTGACAGGTGATTGCCTAAGTTCTTGTTGATATGATGGGGAGACAAACTTAAAAAGGGCATAAAAATGAAAAAGATAGTTTTTGGCTGTTTGGTATCAGTTCTTTTAACTGGATGTACATCCCCTACATACAATTATGTTCCAAAAACTGAGTTTGTCAGTAAACCATCCGTAGGTAGTGTTAATACGGCTTTTGTTGGTGATGAATTGGTGAGGCAGGGGACGGTAAGTCAATATGAGGGAATAAAAGTTACTGCTTTGGCTAAAATTGGGATGGCTTATAGCATTATGCCTGGCTTTTTGGCTAAGAGAGGTGAAGATGAAAACAGTGAGTTCTACTTGCCAACTGGTGGTGCTGATTCGGCTATTATTGATAAGTCATTTCTTGCTGATCCATGGCAGGCTGTAATGGTAAAAAAAGATACAAAAACTCTTTGTGTCATTACTGCTTTTAATATTTCTACATGTGCAGACAATATGCCATTTGAAAAAATATCACTATCGGTTTCTAGTGATAGTAGCTTTCAACAAACATTACTCTATAACGGTAGGGTTGGTAATAAAATTAATATTGGTTATAGGGAGTTATCTAATAATATGGCTAGACCGGCCTTTAATAATGATGTCGAGTATGATTTATCTGCGTCAAGGTTAATTGGCTATAAAGGCGCTCGTCTTGAAGTTATTGAAGCTACGAATCAAAGCATAACATATAAATTACTTGGTAATTTTAACTAATCAAACTGACATTTAGTTAAACGACTATAAAATATAACTGGCGGCCAATATTGGCCGCCTCTATCGTTTTTATGCCCTCTTAAATGTGTACTACTTTTGACGTAGTATCACTTTACTCCAATCTCCCACTAACAGATTATTTCTATCCTTTCTATGATGTTACACTAATACTTGTGGTGACCGATGAGGATGTACCAGTGATACTTTGGGCAATATGCTATTGGCTGATAAATCGTCATAAAAGTAAATGGTTATTTGATTTAACTTTGTCAGAATACCGTCTCAATGCATCACCGGGATGCAGAGTGCCATCATAAAAAAGGACATATGTCCTTTCTAAGTAAAATTTAATAATATTTTTGTTAATAAGTGTCTTTTGAATTTCTTAATTATCACTATTAATGGTGGTGTTTTTTAGAGCTTACATTACGGTTTGAAATTCACAGGAACTAGCATCGGTATAGTAGCAACCGCTATTTCTAGTTCTGTGACTGGTCTGTTCTTTGGTATAAAAATAAAAGAAAATTAGTCAAAAAGGAATGTACTATTTTTAGGGGGTCAACAAGTCCTATTAGTGTGTTTTTTCTTCATATACTATATTTTTACTAGGTAAAAGCATTTTTATTCTACGCGTAATGAATCTATTAAATTAAGGTCGCTTATTATATTCTTTATTGATTCTATAAAACAGTGTGATTTCATTTCTGAGTGGTTAGATTTTTTCACTTTATTTGTGTTAATTTACTGAGTAAAAAGAAAAGCAACGCAATTAAATTTAAAAGAACAAGGCGGTCATCTGCAATCTGAACAAGATGTTTTATCGCGGATACCGCTGTATATCCGCCGAGGTAGTTTTTCAAGAACTCAGTTGTATGAGATCGCGTTTGAGTGCATGCGTAAGCTTGAAGTGAGTGAGAAAGTGTAGAAGACAGAAACGATCCACATTTGAGCCGCCATGTTTTAGACTTGTAAAGTTGGCTGTCGTAGATGACTAGATCTGGTTAATGATGAATTAGACGGTTTCGCCATCTTTTTACCATAGTTTCACCACTACCAAACTCAGAACAAAAAAAATCAGCCGCATTGGGCTGATTTTTTGGGGAAATTTGGTCGGCACGAGAGGATTTGAACCTCCGACCCCCGACACCCCATGACGGTGCGCTACCAGGCTGCGCTACGTGCCGAACTAGTGGGCTAATACTACCCTTTATTTGCGTTAATGCAAGAGCGTAAAAGCGCGTTTGCTTTTGTTTTAATCAGTTATTGCACAAATCTTGGTACGCTTTCTACGTTTTACACTCGTCCGGATTGGTTTTTGACCAACCGGAACGATAGGCAACGGGTTTTCTACCTCTTTTTACGTATTTTGACAAATTCCCGTAGCGCCTTGTATTTCAATGCTATGGACTTTTCTGCAAATACTTTACAAAGTAAATTATTTAATTTGTTTATATGTGACGTAATGTGTTGCTAAAATTTACATGTAGCATGCTATTCTCTTCTGCTTCGCCGCTTGGGTAAAGCATCAGCGAAGGGGAATTACTCTGGTCTATTTTTTGGAGGAAGCTTAATGAAGCAGAGAAAACATCTGACTCGTCATGAGGTTGAGCAGATTCTTCTGGCGACGGAGCAGGGAAAGCATTTTGAGAGAGACTACTGCCTGATTAAGATGTGTTTTATCCACGGGCTTAGGGTCAGCGAACTGTGTGGTTTAAAGCTGTCGGATATCGATCTGGACGGACGTGCTATCTTCATTCGACGGCTTAAAAACAGCCTGTCGACGATGCATCCGCTGTTTGATGATGAGATCCAAGGGCTGCTTCGTTGGCTTAACGTTCGGCGAGGATGGAGAGATGCAGATTCAGATTGGTTGTTTTTATCTCAAAAAGGGGGGCCGTTGACGCGACAGCAGGTACGTAGGCTGTTAGTTCAATACGGTTCGGAAACGAATATCAGCGTTCGCCCTCATCCACACATGCTTCGGCACGGGTGCGGATTTGCGCTGGCTGATTTGGGGAAGGATACGCGCCTGATACAGGACTATTTGGGGCATAAAAATATCCGACATACTGTGCTGTATACCGCCATCAATACACAGAGATTTGTGAACGTGTGGGGAGGAAAGGTAGGTGAAAATGTTACAAATAGGACCAAGTTGTAGTATAGTTTACTTAGAAATTAATATGAGTCAAATAATTTTGTTATAAAACTTTCTAAATATGGATATCATCATGAAATATAAATGGATTAATAGAAATGAGTGCTTTCTCCAACCAGTATGAACTGGCAATAATACAAAAGTAATGTTGCCAGTCCATACGCTCCCTCTCTTTTGGTTATCCTTTTTTTGAAGCTATCCTCCACGCGTTCGTAAAAAATCCTCTTTTCACTCTGTATGTTCCTCTAATTCCGGCGAATATTCCCCTCTTTCCACTTTGGTCCTAAAGGGGTTGTTTGCTGCTTATTATTTAAACAATTGGCCGCGATATGATTGTGGGCGAATCGGGCATAGCCCGGTCGCTTTTATGTGAGGAAAGTGAAGTCTAAGGAGATGTCATGGATAAGAAAGTGTTATTGGGAATAGCTATCGCCGCCGGTTCATTATGCAGTGCAGTTCAAGCTTCCGATGGTACGATCAATTTTACCGGTTCAATTACCGATAAAACGTGCACCATCGATAGTGGCTCTAAAAGTCTTAACGTTCCGTTGGGGAACGTGTCTAAAGCGTCGCTTCACGGCGCCTCCGGTATGAAGTCATCACCAACAAGCTTTCAGATTGGGTTGAGCGGCTGTCCGGAAACGGCAAAAGCGGCCACCGTAAAGTTTGACGGTAAGGCTACCGGTTCGGATCAAAGCCTGCTGGCGTTAAACGGTGTGGATGGCGTTGCAACGGGTGTTGGCATTGAAATTTCTGATGTGAATAACAATCCTATTGCGCTGTATACGGCATCGCCAGAATTTACTCTGGTTCAGGGCGCTAATACGCTGAAATTCGTCGCACGGTACGTTTCTACCGGTCCTGTAGTAACCACGGGCCCTGCGGACGGAACTTCTCAGTTTACTATCGTCTACAAGTAATTTTGTTTTCTCGGGATGCGTTCTAGGTCCTTTCTTAACTTTTACTCATCCCGTGTTTGAAATGCGTCATAGCAAGGATTATCCGTAATACCATCTGGAGCAAAAAGTGATACTTCGCATTTCCATTTTACGCCGTTTGGTTATTTGTTCCGTTCCGCTGATTCTGCTGACATTTTTTATCGCCCAGGTCCGTGCGGATATAGCCATTGGCGGGACGCGAGTTATTTATCCTGGGAATAAAAAAGAAACAGGCGTTTCAATAAGCAACTTGAAGGGAAACGACGTCTATTTAATCCAAAGTTGGATTGAAGATGGGGATGCTAATAGAAAAGCGCCGTTTATCGTCACCCCTCCGCTTTTTCGTATCAACGCAGGTGAAGAAAATCAGCTGCGTATAATCCGCACCGGCGGCGAGCTGCCGCAAGACAGAGAATCGCTATTCTGGCTAAGCGTCAAAGCAATTCCCGCTATGACGGAGAGCAATTCGGTAAACGTCCTACAGGTAGTCGTTAAGTCAAGGTTGAAAATGTTTTATCGTCCTGACGGGCTTTCCGACGAGCCGACAAGCGCCTATCGCCAATTAAACGTTTTTTCTGAGGGAAAAAAGCTCCGAATTGAAAACCCGACGCCCTATTTCGTTACGTTTTTTTCTTTAAAAGTAAATGGAGTAGAAATTAAAGAGGCGGACATGCTGCCGCCTAAAAGCCACATATATTTTACGCCGCCTGGCGGCCGCGTTTCGACGGTCAGTTGGCAGACTATTAACGATTATGGTGGCATCAGCCGAGAAGAACATCGCCAACTATAGGGACGTAAGGAAAGAATATGGACCGTTTCTTTTTACGACGAGAGCGTTTGCTGCTGCTGTTTTCATTCTCCCTGGCGTTGGCGGAAGAGTGCGATGCGCGCGAGATTTTTAACATGAGCGCGTTGGAAATTGACCGTGAAGAACAGTCCGTGGTCGACCTGTCGTATTTTTCTGAGGATATGGGCCAGATGCCCGGAACCTATCGCGTTTCCATTTTCGTTAACGGCGAACCTCTGGACAGCGAACAGGACGTTGATTTTGTCGCTGGCAAAAACGGGCTGACGGCCCTGATAACGCCAGAGATGCTGTCTCAATGGGGAGTAAGGATTGACGCATTTCCAGAGCTAAGCGCGCTTCCTAAAAACGGCGCGATTGAGGATCTTAGCCGATATATTCCTATGTCGAGCAGCAGCTTTAACTTTAATTCACTGAGGTTGGACGTCAGCATTCCGCAGGCGGCTATCCGTTCTCACGCGCGTGGATGGGTTGACCCAACTCAGTGGGATGAAGGCATCCCCGCTGCGGTCGTAAGCTATATGTTCAACGGTTCACGGACGCGACGGGACGATGAAAAAAACGCTCAGGATGACTACTTCCTTAGTTTGCAAAGCGGCTTGAATGCGGGTAGCTGGCGCCTGCGTAACTATTCGACCTGGAATTACGCGTCGAGAGACGGTGGACGCTGGGATTCCATTAACACTTATCTTCAGCGCGACGTTAAGTCGCTTAAGGGGCAGCTGACGCTCGGGGACGGCTATACGCCTTCGGACGTTTTTGACAGCATACAGTTTCGCGGCGCACAGCTGGCGTCTGACGATAACATGCTGCCGGACAGCCTGCGCGGCTTCGCTCCCGTCGTTCGCGGTATTGCGCAGTCCAATGCGAAGGTGAGCGTTAGGCAAAATGGCTACGTTATTTATCAAACCTATGTGGCGCCGGGCGCATTTGAGATTAACGATCTTTATCCTACTTCCGGTAGCGGGGACCTAACGGTGACGATTGAGGAGTCGGACGGCAGCGAGCGCTCCTTCGTCCAGCCTTTTTCCGCCGTTCCTATCATGCAGAGAGAAGGGAGATTGAAGTATGCGCTCACCGCCGGGAAATATCGCGATTCCGTCTCGGGGAGCGCTGAGCCTAATTTTACTCAGGCGACGGCGATTTACGGTCTGCCTAAGGGCGTCACGGGCTACGGCGGCGCACTCTATTCTGAAGACTATCGCTCCGGCGTCACGGGGCTTGGATTTAACCTGAGGACCTTGGGATCTGTTTCTACGGATATGACCGTTGCCCGAAGCACAATAAATAATAATCAGTCACGGCGCGGTCAGTCATACCGGTTTCAGTACTCTAAAGACGTTCGCAGTACGGGAACGACCTTTACGCTGGCCGCTTATCGTTATTCCACTTCCGGGTTTTATACCTTTCAGGAGGCTAACGATTCTTCGATAAACGGTTCAAATAGCGGGCAATCCGTTGCCCACAAGCGGCAAAAATTTCAGTTGGATATCAGCCAGAACCTGGGCGATCTTGGCTCATTCTATATTTCCGGCTATCAGCAGAACTATTGGAACCTCGACGGCTATGAGCGCACGATAAGTACCGGTTGGAGCAGCGTGTGGAGGAGTATCAACTACAGCCTCACCTATAGCTATAGCGATAATCCGGGAGGCATTCGGGGAGACGACCAGCGTTTGGCATTTTCCATCCAGGTCCCGCTTGGCGGCCATACATCCAACGTTTGGGCAAACTACAGCGCAAACGCCAGCAAAGGAGGAAAGGTTAATCACCAGATCGGGATTAACGGCCTGCTTCTGGAGGGGAATCGCCTCAGCTATGGCGTTCAGCAAAGCTACGCTAATCAGGGCGGCGGCTATTCGGGCAACGCAAGCCTTAATTATAAAGGAACCTATGGTGAACTCTCCGGCGGCTATAACTATGACGAAGGTGGAAATCAGGTTACCTATGGCGTGAAGGGGGGAATGGTATTTCATCAGTACGGTCTGACGCTTTCCCAGCCTCTAGGAGAGTCGATTGCCGTTGTCAGAGCGCCGGGCGCTAGCGGCGTGCGGCTTCAAAATGGTACCGGTATTTATACCGACTGGCGAGGATACACCGTCATTCCCTACCTCAATCCCTATCAGAAAAATCGTATTGGATTAGATTCAGATACGTTTGGTGATGATGTTGATGTAGATACGGCTGTGCGTACCGTAACGCCGACTCGGGGCGCGGTTGTGTTGGCCGATTTTAACGCCCGCGTTGGCTACCGGATACTTATGACGATGAAATTTAGAGGAAAATCGGTACCCTTTGGCTCAAACGCGAGGATTTCCGGCGGAGGCAGCGGTATCGTTGGTGAAGATGGGCTGGTGTACCTATCGGGCGTGCCGGAGGTGGGCGAAATAGCCGTATCCTGGAACGGAAGTCAGCAGTGCTTGGTTAATTATCAGCTGCCGGAACGGGAAGCCGGCGTCTCGGTGGTTGTGACCGAACAGGAATGTCAATAGTTGGATTAACGCGCCAGATATAACAGAAGGATATTGCGGCACTTAATATTGATAAGGAGTCGGATAGTGAAGAAAGGGCCGTTTTCTATTGGGCTATGGTCTACCGTCGGCCTGGTGCTGTTTGCTAACGTGCCGCCAGCGCAGGGGGCCGAATTATACTGTATGCCGGTGAGTTCATTTTCCATCAATGTTGGCAATGTCTCCGTGCAAAGGGATATTTCCGTGGGGCAGCCAATAGGTGATTGGATAGAGTCAAGTTCAGCGGTCTCCTACGTTGAATGCAATTACGACTATTATCCCAGCGATCCCATCGTGTCCGGCATTAAAAGTTACAACAGCTTTGCTGGCATTACGTACAACGGCCACGCCGTATTTAATACCAATCTGACGGGCGTCGGTTTTATTATTGAAGGAAAAGCCTACTTTAACACCACCTCGTCATGGTCATCTTGGGCGGGCGTATCGGCCGGTACGGATCAAAGGGATCTTTTAGCTACGGGCCATAGAGTGGGCTTTCACCCACATATAATGAATCAGGCAAGAATCAGACTCATAAAGACTGGCGATGTTACGAGCGGCGACCTGTCGGGGGCTATCGGCTCTTTTTATGCTGGTTTACGAACCAGAGGCTGGTTCAGTAGCGAAGTGCCTATTACGTTCTCCGGTGGGAAGGTGACTGCGCTGTCGTGCAGCGTAGCGCAGTCTCGAATTAGCGTTCGGCTGGGGGAGCAGGATAAAAGCCAGTTTAGCGGCATCGGCAGCGGAACGGAGTGGCAGGATGTCAATATTATGCTCAACTGCAATCAAAATGCGCGTATCAACGTACGTATAGACGCCTTGGCCGATCTTTCCAGATTGCCGGGCGTGTTAAAAATTGATGATCAACAGGAAGATATGAAAGCCGAAGGCGTTGGCATTCAGCTTTACTATCGGTTAAGCAATCAGCCGGTCCAGTTTGGACAAGAGGCGTTCTACTACCAGTCACCATACGGCGGCCAGGAAATCGTTCAACTGAAGGCGCGCTACTGCCAGACGAAAGAAAAAATTACCGCCGGCAGGGCTAACGGGACAGCGACGTTTACTCTCACGTACAAGTAGAATGTTTTCATAAAGTTATGTGATATGCCACTATAGCCCTGATTGAGGGAGAATATTATGTACATAAAGAAAGGTCATGGCGTAACGTGGCGTTTTCTTTTCGGGATATTTTTAACCACGTTGGCACCATATATTCACGCAGGCTGTACGCCCATCAACGGCTGGAACTATAAGCGCACGATAGTTAATTTACCCAACCGAATTATTATTCAAGCCGGCGCGCCTTTAAGCGTGCCTTTTTATGAGTCAACCATTAATGGTACATCTGGTGGCGAGCAGTATGCTCGCTGCAGTGGCTCAATAACTACCGGCACAAAGTATGTAAACGGTTGGTCGACCGACGGTTCCGGCATTGCGGCAACGAACGTAGCAGGCGTAGGAGTTCGCCTCTATTGGATGGCCGATGGCGTTCGCCCCTACGCTGTGCCGTACGATCCCATGAGTACTTTTAATACTGATGAACAGCATCCTTTAGCCTGGAGAAATGGCGAACCCTCATGGCGAATTCAACTGATTAAAACGGGTAACATTAACGGTGGAACCTTGAGAACAGGAGACTATGCCGTTTTTGGCGCAGGAGGGGCTTTAATTACGGTGTTAAGCATTGGCGGAGGCGGGGAGATTGTGCCTGCCGGGTGCACAATCATGAAGTCAAACATCCTTGTGCCAATGGGAAAACGCGACAAGTCTGACTTTCAGGGCGTTGGTTCGTCAACCGCGTGGGAAAACGTTGATATTCCTCTGAACTGCAGCCAGTCCGCAAAAATTAACGTTCGTATTGACGCGGTTGCCGATGGAAGCGCGCCGGGATTGATGAAGCTGGACGGCGCGCCGGGAGATATGGCGGCTTCAGGAGTGGGCATCCAGCTTTATTATCGTTCGGATAATAATCCGGTTGCGTTCGGTCAAGAGCGTTTTTATCAGCAGTCAGCGAACGGAGGAAACGAGAGCGTTCAGCTAAAGGCGCGCTATTACCAAACGCACGAGCGTATTGTTCCCGGAACGGCCAACGGGACGGCGACGTTTACGTTGACCTATAAGTAATGCGTTAATGAGCGTGCGATTGCGCTCTCTCCATTGTTCCAATATCGCTAATGGTTCCGTGACTTCTTTCCCCACGCCTATAATTTAAATCGAATTTTTTCAAATGAGACTTACTTTCAATAGCTATTGATTTGCATTATCATTTAATGAGGAATAAAACATCCGGCTAATAGTTATAAAAACGAGTCTTGGCTAAGTAGGCTGCAAATTTATGCTTAATATTAAATGCATCATTACCACCTTTACCACCCTTATGCTTTTTTTCGTTAGTTCATCCTGCTGGTCTGAAGAGAACGTCGGCTATCCGATTTCGATCCAGCACGCATTTGGCACTACGGTGATAAAGCAAAAACCCGTGCGGGTTGCGACCGTCGCTTGGGCTAATCATGAGGTTCCGTTGGCCTTAGGGATTGTGCCGGTAGGTTTTGCTGCCGCTAAATTTGGTGATGATGATGGCGATGGCGTATTGCCGTGGGTGAGTGCGCGTTTAAACGAGTTGGATGCAAAAATGCCGACGCTATTCGATGAAGGCGACGGTATCGATTTTGAAGCCGTCGCCGCAACGCAACCTGACGTGATCCTCGCTGCGTACTCAGGTTTAACCCAGTCGGATTATGACACTTTGAGTATGATAGCCCCCGTCGTTGCCTATCCTGATTCTCCTTGGTCAACCGATTGGCGAAGCATGATCCGCATTAATAGTGCTGGTTTAGGGCTGGCTAAAGAGGGGGAAGCGCTGATCGCGACAATTGAAGGCGATATTGCTGAACGCGTGGCCAGCTACCCGGAATTGCGTAATAAAACGGCGATGTTCATTACTCATTTGGATCCAACAGACCTAAGCGTTTTACGTTTTTATACTGCGAATGATTCCCGAGTGAAATTCTTTAAGGATTTGGGCCTGGCCTCGCCGGAAAGCGTAGAAAAATTAAGCCGCTCCGGCGTATATTCCGGCGAAGCGAGTATCGAACAAATCGACGCATTTAATGATGTTGATATTTTTGTGACTTATGGTGGGAAAGAGCTGCTTGACCCGCTGTCTTCTAATCCACTGATGACAAAAATGCGTGCAGTAGAGCAGGGCTCTATCGTCATGTTAGGCAATAGCCCTCTTGCCACGGCGGCGAATCCAACGCCGTTATCGATACCCTGGGTATTGGACGACTATCTTAAGGCGCTGTCTACCGCGGCTCGCAAAGCAAAATGATGGTCATTGTCTCAAAACAAGACTGTCAGCCGAGTAAAAAACGACGTATTTCTCGCCCTGTGAGCTTAGCGGCACTAATAGCTATGTTGCTGTTACTGTGTTTGCTCTCCGTTGCGCTGGGTACGCGCGACGTTTCTTGGCAGGAGATCGTCGGGGCTTTGCAAGGCCATATGGATACGGTTGGTGAAGCCGCCGTTACGATGCGTATCCCTCGCACCGTATTAGCCGTTGTTGCCGGGGCTTCTTTAGGCCTGGCGGGAGCCGTCATGCAAGGGGTTACGCGTAATCCTTTAGCAGATCCGGGGATTCTCGGGGTGAACATTGGCGCTGCGTTTTTTGTCGTCGTTGGGCTCGCATGGTTAGGCATTAATCAGATGCAAAGCTATGTGTGGATGGCGATTTTAGGATCTGCGGTTACGGCTGCTTTCGTCTACACCATCGGCTCAATGGGGCGGGGTGGGGCAACTCCGCTAAAGCTGGCCTTGGCGGGGGCAGCTACGTCCGCGGCTTTAGCGTGTTTTACCATAGCCGTTGTGTTACCCCGCAATGATATCGCTGGTGGCGTTCGTTCGTGGCAAATTGGCGGCGTAGGCGGGGCAACTTTTGAGGCTTTACTGCTCGTTCTTCCCTTTATGCTGGTCGGGTTAATTATCACCGTTCTTACGGCAAGAAAGCTCAATACGCTTGCTTTGGGCGACGATCTGGCCGCAGGTTTAGGTGAAAACGTTGTTTGGGCCAGATGCGCCGCCGGGCTAGGAGCGATATTGCTATGCGGAGCAACGACGGCAATCTGTGGCCCAATCGGGTTTGTAGGACTGGTTGTGCCGCATTTTTGCCGCCTGTTAGTAGGGGTTGACCACCGATGGCTGCTGCCATTTTCCGCTTTGGGGGGCGCAAGCTTATTAGTGCTCGCTGATATTTTAGGACGCCTCATTGCGCGGCCTAGTGAACTATCCGTCGGCGTCGTGACCGCTTTTATCGGCGCGCCGTTTTTTATTTGGATTGTGCGCCGTCAACGGGTTAGAGAGCTGTAATGAATGAACCAGTGAGTTTGTACACGCAAGTTAGACACGTACGTTTGCAGCGCTTTCGTCGTTGGATGGGAATTACCATTGGGTTACTGCTGCTCAGCATTGCCGGATGGTGGTTGACTCTACTCCTAGGACAATCGTACACGCCTCCGCCCGTGGTGTGGCAAGTGCTCAGCGGGGAGAATGTTCCCGGAGCAAGCTTTACGGTTGGACATTTACGATTACCGAGAGCGATAGCTTCGTTATTGGCCGGCATGAGTTTTGGCATGGCGGGCGTTGCTTTTCAAACCATGCTGCGTAATTCGTTAGCGAGCCCTGATATTGTCGGCGTCTCTTCCGGGGCAAGTGCGGCAGCGGTCTTTGCTATCATTGTTTTAAAAATGGATGGTTCATCGGTAGCGGCCTTTTCGATTGCCGTAGGCCTATTTGTTGCACTGCTGGTGTACGGGCTTTCCTATAGAAACGGCATTGCCGGAACTAGACTGATTTTAGTGGGTATCGGTATATCCGCGATGATAGAAAGTTGTATAGCTTACTTATTGTCTCAAGCAAACTCTTGGGACCTGCAAGAAGCGATGCGCTGGCTAACCGGCAGCGTCAATTCAGTACAAATCCATCAAACGTTGCCTTTACTGGCGTCGCTTGTTCTTTTTGGTGGCTTACTGCTTTGCCGTAAAAGAGATCTTGATGCGCTGCGCATGGGGGAAGATACCGCCGCTGCATTAGGCGTTAATATTAGATTGACACGTATTACCGTCATTGTGTGTGCCGTAGGGCTGATTGCGGTTGCGACGTCAGTGACCGGCCCCATTGCCTTTGTTGCCTTTTTATCCGGACCAATTGCCGCCCGCATATTGAAAGGAAGCGGCTCGTTGTTAATTCCTTCGGCTCTAGTAGGGGCGGGCTTAGTTTTATTCAGCGACTATATCGGGCAATTTTTGTTACCAAGTCGTTATCCGGTGGGAGTTGTGACGGGCGCTTTGGGTGCGCCGTATTTAATCTATTTAATCATACGCGTTAATCGGAAAGGGGGCTCTTTGTGACAAAAGCTCATGAGCTCGTTATCGAGCAACTGTCTGCCGGATATGGTGAAAAAACAATCTTACAAGACATTAGTCTAAAGATAGCGGCAGGAAAAATAACCTCGATCGTTGGCGCTAACGCGTGCGGTAAGTCTACGTTGCTACGCACGATATCTCGACTGTTGCCACCGTCACAAGGGCAAGTGCTGCTTGATGGTAAGTCGGTACACCATAGCCCAACTCGCATCTTGGCGCGCACGCTTGGCCTATTGCCTCAGTCCCCCATCGCGCCCGAGGGCATCACGGTTGGTGATTTAATCAGTCGAGGGAGGCATCCTCATCACGGGCTGATGTCTCGTTGGAATATCAAAGATGATGAAGCCGTTGCTAACGCGCTAAAAATGACGAAAACCGCTGAGCTGATTGATAGAGACGTAGACAGGCTCTCCGGCGGACAAAGGCAAAGGGTATGGATAGCCATGGCGTTGGCGCAAGAAACCGATATTTTACTGTTGGACGAGCCGACCACTTTTTTGGACGTTACTCATCAGGTTGAAGTATTGGATTTGCTTGTGGATCTTAACCTGCAGCGCGGCATCACAATTGTCATGGTCTTGCATGACCTCAATTTGGCTGCGCGCTATTCGGACTATCTTCTGGCGATGATCAACGGTCGAGTTCACGCACACGGCAATCCACATGAGGTTTTAACGAATGATATGATCCAAGCCGTTTTCGGTTTGAATAACCATATCATTCAAGACCCAGTATCCAGCATCCCCATGATGATCCCAATAGGGCGCCATAAGCTAAAGGGAGCCGCATAAGCGGCTCACCGCATTTTGCCTGATATAAGATTTAAAAACGCCTTTAGCGCCGGGTTATTGGACGTATTTTTATATATAAAGCTCAGCGGAATCGTGTTTGGTAAAATATCGAGCGTGGTATAGGAAACCATGTTGGAGCTGCGAACAAAATGGCGTTCATTGACAATTGCAACGCCATTACCTGCTGCAACTAAACCTAGTATCGTGCTTTCACCGTGTGCCCACTGGGTCATTTCCGGCTTCCACCCCATATTTTGGAATAGCGTTTCCTGCCAGTCATAATAGTGCGGGTCAGCGCTTCTTGGGAGGCGAATGGATGGAAATGCGTTGAGTTCTTCAATAGTAGTTGAAGATGAAATTTTCCCTTCCCAACCGGTCGGATAAGCCAGAACCAGCTTATCTTCAGCAACATGCTGAATTGAATATTCCGCAGACAGTGGAGAGAAATAATACAAAAAAGCGCCATCAATTTGTTCTAACTCTAGCCTCTTCAGCAACACCGTTGGCGTGTCTGAATATGCTTCTAATTCAATCAATAAATTGGCGCGGCAAAATTGACTGATACACTGCGTCACTTCCCCTTCCCATAACACAAAGTCTGGCGCACCAAGGGATAAAGAACCGTATTCAGTATTCGATAGCTGACGCACCTTCGCATTCGCATCTTCTATTTGCTTCATGATTGTCCCCAACCGCTTCTGGTATACCTTGCCAGCTCTGTTCAGGCATAGCCCCTTAGGCAAACGGTCAAACAGTTGAATGCCTAATTCACTCTCTAGTTCTTTGATTTTACGTGAAATAGCAGGTTGGGTAACGTGAACCTTCTGCGCGGCTAAACGGATATTTTGCGTTTCAGCAACGGCAAGAAAGTATTTTAGGTGACGTAAGTCCATCTCTTTACTACTCAATATAGGCATCGATTGATAACGATATATCAATTCAATTAATTGCAAATAGGACTCATTATCATTATTTGTGGTAAAAAGATCAATCCGTTGATGCTTTCGGCGACTGTCGGCTGTAAGGCCCTTTGCTAAAAGCGATGCGGCACATACACGCTTAAACCTGATGGTGGTACTAAAAGTGGATTAAAGAGCAAAATTTTACTCACATAGATTGCACGGTAAAAACGGGCAAGTTTTCTATGAAAGATAAATAACGAGTTGATTAATATTATTTCAATGCAAGGACTATTAGAATTTTAAGGGTTAGGATCTCTATGAACATTAATAGAAATGGTATGTGTTTCCCTAAGACGCGCCGTAGCGCAAAACACATGCTCTTATTCTGTCTGCCCGTCTTTACCTATTCGGGGTTAGCGTATTCTCAAGACCAAAATAGCAACGAGGAAAAAGAAGCTCATCGCGTTAATACGATAACCGTTTATGGTCAAGTGCCATCTGATGATGCAAATACGACGGTTGCAAAAGAGCTTTGGGTTGGCGGTAAAGTAGCTACTAGCGTTTTAGATACGCCGGCCTTGGTCTCGGTAATTACAGAAAAAGAAATAAATCAAAGAAACGCGTCCACAACGGAAGAAATTCTTCAATATACTCCGGGATTAATTACTGACTATTATGGATCAGATGACCGTAACGACTATTTCAAGATTCGGGGGTTTCAGGCAACGACCTATCGTGACGGCATGACCCTAGGATCTATGCGGGGCGTACGTGAAGATCCCTATGCCTATGAGCGCGTGGAGGTTATTCGAGGCGCCAACTCAACGCTGTTTGGCCCCGCCGATCCCGGAGGTTCAGTCAACTTTGTCAGTAAAAGGCCTAAATTCGGAAGCTTTGGCAATAGCTATGTGTCATATGGTTCGTTCGATCATAAAGAGGTGGGTTTGGATTTTGGCGATGCGCTTGATGAAGGAAAAACCATTGCCTATCGTTTGACGACGAAAATAAAGGATAGCGATTTAGAGTATGATTATTCGAAGGATAACTCTCAGTTTGTAATGGGAGGGATCACTTGGCAACCTTCGATAGATACGACGGCGACCTTAATCGTTGACTACTTGGGGCAAGACTCTACGCCCAACAGCGGCGGCTATCCATTGGATAAAGAGTATGACCGCAGCGATTTTTACGGTGAGCCTGACTACAACAAGCACGACGTTGATCGTACAAACGTGACGGCGCAGGTCGCGCACTACATTTCTGACAGCATCAAATTTAGCGGTAACCTACGCTATAGCCATTTAAAAGACAACTATGGGTATGTCTATCTGTATGACTATGCGGGACGTAAAGGCAGTGATTTATCCCGCTATTATTTCGGAACGGACACGTCTTCGAGAGAGCTGATTGGTAATACCATCATTCAATATGATACAAGTTTTGCGTTAGTCGATAGCAGTACGCTGGTTGGTTTGGAATATCGCGATGCTTCAAGCCATGATAAGTCAGTTTATGGCTTAGCCAATAGCATTAATATCGATAATCCTGTTTACAGCGGCACTCCGAATATAGGTGCGCCCTATAGCAAGAATGACCAGGATTACACGACGAAATCCGCCTTCTTACAGCAAAATCTCTCATTCGACGATCGCTACATCGTGACTTTTGGTGCGCGCTATGACTATCTGGATCTCTCGAATCGCGACATTAACGGTATACGCACCAGCGATAATTTCTCAGAGACTTCGCTGCGTGCCGCGTTTACGTATAAAGTGACGGAAGAGTGGTCATCTTATATCAGTCAAGTAGAGTCAGTTGCGCCTCCTTCAATAGGCGTAAAGCCTGAACGAGGCGAGCAAATAGAATTCGGCGTCAAATACGCCCCACAGAGCGTTAATGCGCTGTTTTCTGCCGCGGTGTATGACCTGAAGAAGAAAGACGTGACGATGGCGGTCGTTCAGCCAAATGGAACGATTGAGCGAGAAACGGTCGGTGAAACCCGGGTTAAAGGGTTTGATTTCGAGATGAAGGCTGAACTAACGGAAAACCTTAGCTTGACGGGCGGCTATTCCTATATGAAATCTGACGTGGTTCGCGGTAGCACCAGAACGGGCGCTTCGCTGGAAGGGAATGAGTTTGCCAGCGCGCCAAACCACACCGTATCCCTGTGGGGTTATTATACGTTGCCTAACCAAAGTATGGATGTGGGATTAGGGACTCGTTATGTTGGCAGTTACTACTTTGATGCGGATAATACCTCAAAAAGTGAAGCGGCAATGCTTTTTGATGCGGCATTCTCGTATCGAATTACAAAATCGGCGAATCTGTCCGTCAACGTCCATAATATAACGGATAAGCAATATGTCGTAGGCTCCGGTACGGCAAATTACTACAATCCAGGACGTTCGGTTAACGCCGTTTTACATTATTCTTGGTAAGCAAGGAATATAAACAAAAGAGCTGCAGTTTGCAGTTCTTTTGCTTTAAGCGGAATGCTCGCCTCAGATAGCGCATGGATGCCGGGTCAGAACGTAAAACGGGATACGGTGATGACGTCGCCGTATCCTGTTTTTGATCAATTCGCCATAAAGCGTCGAACTTCGGTCAATACCTGCAGCAGCATCGTCAGGCTGGGTTTTTCTTCCAGCCGCTGGTAGTCTGCGTCG
The DNA here is from genome assembly GCF_039789245.1 of Leminorella grimontii. Taxonomy (NCBI): domain Bacteria; kingdom Pseudomonadati; phylum Pseudomonadota; class Gammaproteobacteria; order Enterobacterales; family Budviciaceae; genus Leminorella; species Leminorella grimontii. Next base: position 1,493,170 of record NZ_CP146357.1, read on the forward strand.
TAAGTGCGGTAGCGGCCGTTGTCGCCGATGATGGTGGTTTGCTGCGGCGTAATCACGACCAGCTGTTTGTTGTCGCCTGCAGTTATCCACGGCTGGCGGCGCTGCGGCAAGAACAGGTCTTCGCCCTGCGTATAGGTGTTGGTGGCGTTTTTAACGTACAGCAGGCGCTGCATCAGCGTCGCCATAACGTCTTCATGGCCGGTGAGCTTATTGATTTTTTGCGCCGGCGTGCCGGGCCAGTGAACGACCAACGGAACCTGCAGCTGATAGCGGCTGTAATTTTGACCAAATCCAATGGCGTTCTTGCCGGTGTCATTAAACTCGACGCCGTGTGCGGCAGTGATAACGACGATGGTATTGTCCAGCAGCCCTCGCTGGGCGAGCGTTTTCATCACCGTATCGATTTGCGTATCAATATCCGCGGCAGACTGGCGGTAATACTGCTTAAAGGCGTTCAGAGAACCATCTTGCGCCGCCGCAGCCAAATCGCCGTTGCTGTATTGAATATAGGAGAACCAGACGTCGCCTTCAGTACGTTTCTCTAGCCATTCTTGCCACTGGGCCGTCGTCGCCTGATTGCTTTGGGCAATAGGCTGCGGCAGTGAGAAGTCGGCCAACAGCGCCTGACGGTAAAGCGGCGCGTCAAAAGCCGAAGAAGAGAACAGACCGAACTGGTAGTTCCGATATGTCAGCGACGCAATCAGCGCCGAGGGCTTTCTGCCCGCCAGCACGCCGTCGATATAGGTCGGAGAGATACCGTAAAACAGCCCGAACAGTCCGGTATCCTGCCGGTTTCCGCTGCTGTAGTGCTGAGTAAATTGGATATTCTCGTCGGCCAAAGCGGAAAGCTTCGGCATGTCCTGCGCTATGCTTTGGCTGCGAAGGCCGTCGGCGACGATCACCAGCAGATTATGGCGCGGCGTCTCATCCAGATAGCTGAGCCTGGCCAATGGATACTCCACTTCGACCGCTTCCGGATTTCCCCGCGTGGCAAGTTTGTCCTGATAGGCCTGCGCGTCCAAAAGGCCGTGCTTTTCAAGGAAGCGCCTGGCGGTCATTGGATAGGACAGAGGCAGATTGGCGCGCTGCATGGTGATCGGACGATAGAAGTTAGCGTCGGCCCAGATGTAGGCCAAATGGGTGAACATAAAGGCCAATATGAATATGCCCGCCAGCGGCCGCCCGAAATGACGTCGGTTAAGGCTGCGAAGCTTTTGCCAGCTCCAGGTGCTAAACAGCATCTGGACTAAAAAGATGATGGGGATGCAGATGAAAAGCAGCTGCCAGTCGCGGGACAGCTCGCTTTCTTCCGGATTAATCAGCAGGCTCCAGACCGTCGGATTCAGGTGCAGCCGGAAGCGGAAGAAGACCTCGGTGTCGATAATCAGCAGCGTCAGCCCTGCGGTAGCCAAAATGGCGGACAGCACCCGCATAAGCCGCTGGGACATCACGACAAACGTTAATGGGAAAAGGATCAGCAGATAGGCGGAAAAAGTCAGAAAGCTGAAGTGGCCAAGCCAGCTTATCAGCGCATAGACGCGGCCAAAGAGCGTAGAAGGCCAGTCCGTTACAAACAGATAGCGGCTGCTCAGCGCCAGGCTGAGAATGATGTTAAAGAGAGCGAACCAGTGCCCCCAGCTAATCATCTGGGAGACTTTCTCTTTATAGGACTGACGGTTTATCACCATGTTCACGTTAATTTCGTTCTGTCAACAAACGCCTAGTGGGCTTTATCTTCTCTGATAGAGGCCTGCAGAGCCTCAATAAAAGAGCGAACGATAGCCGGGCGAGCAGCGGGGGCTATGCTGGTATTAATCAGGTTGGTCACCATATTGCCCAGCACCATCAGCGACAGGTCGGTTGGCGTTTTTTGCTTTTCGAGGACCTGAACCAGCTCGGCCAGCAGTTTTTCTACGTGTTGATCGCTATAACGGGACGCTTGTGGCATAGGTTTGCGCTTATCTACTCATTAATGCATTAAGGCCGGATATCTTACCGTATTGCCCGATGATTTTCTGTAGTTTATGCAGAAAATATTCCGTTCTTGTCTTTGCGTGCGGTGAGTCGTGCACGGCCTGTTAAAAAACATATAGCCCATAATTTGCTGTGATGCGAAGCTGTCCGCGCGACCTGCATTTTTTAATAGAAGCGCGCCGCAACCCGTACTATCATGCACAGCCTGGGCTAACTGACGACATATTGCATGGAAAACGTGCGTTGAGGAGTATCTATGAGTCTGGATATCGACCAGATTATTTTGCACCAGCTGATTAAACGCGATGAACAGACGCTGGAGATGGTTCTACGGGACTCCCCCCTTGATGCGAACGCGGCGACGGAAGAGATGGTTGCGGAGCTTCACCGTATCTATACCGGCAAAAGCAAGGCGTTCGGGCTGTTCAATCAGGAAAGCGCTTTTGCCGACGCGTTGAAAAACTACCGTCATGGAGATATGCCCTTTTTAGACTTCACGCGCGACAGCACCCAAAGGCTGCGCGACGAGCTGGCCAAATATCCGTTTGCCGAGGGCGGCATCGTCGTTTTCTGTCAGTATCGCTATCTGGCGGTGGAGTATTTGCTGGTGGCGGTGCTCAGCAGCTGTAGCAGCATGCTGGTTAATGAACAGCTGGATATTACAACTACGCACTATCTGGACCTGGACAGGGCAGACATCGTCGCCCGTGTCGATCTGACCGAGTGGGAAACCAATCCTGAGTCGGCACGCTACCTGACATTTTTAAGAGGCCGGGTGGGCAGGAAAGTGTCTGACTTCTTTATGGACTTCCTGTCCGCCGCAGAAGGGTTAGACGCTAAAGCGCAAAACCGCGGGCTGCTGCAGGCGGTCGACGACTACTGCGCGGAAGGGCAGCTTGATAAGAGCGAGCGCCAGTCCTATCGCCAGCAGGTGTATACCTACTGCAACGGCCAGCTGCAGGCCGGTGAAGAAATTGAGATAGACGCGTTGGCGAAAGAGCTGCCGCCGGTAGGGGAGAAAGACTTCCGCCAGTTTACGCAGGACAACGGCTACCAGCTGGAGGACCACTTCCCGGCTGACCGAAGCACGCTCAAGCAGCTAACCAAGTTTAACGGCAGCGGCGGTGGGGTGACGATAAGCTTTGACGCGCTGCTGCTCGGCGAACGCGTTTTCTGGGATCCGGCGACGGACACTCTGACGCTGAAGGGGCTGCCGCCGAACCTGCGTGACCAGCTCCAGCGCCGTATGAGCGGGGGCGATAGCTGATACGCCAGTTAAATAAAAACGCCGCGCATATGCGCGGCGTTTTTACGTTTAGAACCGGTTGAGCTAACCGGACTCGGCGTTTAATGATTAAACGCGAACGAAGTCCATGTGGCTCAGCTTCGGCTTGAACGGGTGACGCTGTACTGCTTGTACTTTGACTTTAACAGACTTACCGTCGATAACCAGAGTCAGACCGTCTTCGTAGAAGCCAGGCTTTTCCTGCATGTTCATAACGATGTCGTGGTCCAGTTCGATGGCAATTGCTTTCTCAGTTCCGCCATAAACGATGGCCGGGAACTTGTTAGCATGACGCAGGCGGCGGCTCGCACTCTTTCCCTGCTCGGTACGTACTTCAGCGTTCAGTGTAAACATAGCTTTTTCTCTTTTAAAAAAATGATACCCGCTACAGGCGACCCAGCAGCGGGTTTATACGTTCTGCTTATAAAAGCGGGGCCGATTCTAGCGAAATTTTAACCGCACGGCAAATAAAACCGTTATCCACGCAGCTCGTTGGCGCGACGGTAGCGCCCCTGATAGTCGAACATCTTTTCACGCACCCGCCAAAACTCGCCGTGCAGATAGGCAATGACGAAGTCCGGGTGGCGAAGCTTGTCCTGTTGGGCGATAACGTCCAACGCATTGTTCCAAAGAAAGGTGACACCCGGCGCCCTCTGATGCGGCAGAATAAACTTTTGCGTAAAGGCGGCCCGCTGCCCCGGCGTTTTTAGCCTGAACCGCTCGCTGACGTCGGCGCCGTCTTCGTCATAGTAGGTGACACCAAGCCATTCGCCTTTGTCGTCTTGCCCGCGCTTAAGCGCCATGCCGGAACAGCGTAACACCTTGGCGTTCTTGAGGTTCAGGGCGTCTTTGAGCATGTCGTCAGGGTCGACCAGCACTTCCTGACACTGGTGACAGCGGCGCGCGGCGATGTCGTTTTCCGCCCCGCAGTGGGGGCAACTTTTAAAGCGAAAGCGATAGTCGCACTGTTCGCGATGGCCTTCGTCGTCTTCGAATATTCCCTGGCAGCGCCTGCCGTAGTGCTCAATGACTTCTCCGCCAGGGCCGCTCTTGCCCCAAAACGTATTGGCAAACCCGCAGGCAGGGCAGAAAACCTGAACCGGCTGGCTGTCGCCTGCGGGCTTTCGGCCTCCCACTTCCGGCGTATAGAGGTCATAAGGGTTGCCCGCGTAGTCCAGAATCAAACAGTCGGTTTTTCCCGGCGACAGCCGCAGCCCGCGGCCGACGATTTGCTGATATAGGCTAACCGATTCTGTTGGGCGCAAAATTGCAATCAGATCGACGTGAGGGGCATCAAAGCCGGTAGTGAGCACCGCGACGTTAACCATATAGCGCAGGCGCTGCTGCTTAAACTCGTCGATGAGCCGGTCCCGTTCGGCGGGGGGCGTATCGGCGCTGATAAACGCGGCGCTGCCGGCGGGCAGCAGTCCGTGAACTTCTTTGGCATGCTCGACGGTGGCGCAAAAGATCATGGCGCCTTTACGCGCGTTTGCATATTCCTCTATCTGGCTGACGATATGGGGCGTGATGCGTCGCTGGCGCTTGATTTCCCGATTAAGGTCGACCTCACGAAACAGGCCGCTGCTTCCCGCCTCTAGGCGGCTGAAGTCGTACTGAACGATAGGCATATCCAGCCGGTTTGGCTCAACCAGAAACTGGTGCTTTATCATGTAGCGCAGCGGCAGCTCGTAAATGCAGTCTCGAAACAGGCAGCTTTCGTCACCGCGCACCATGCCGTGGTAGTGGTATTGATAAATCCAGCCCTTGCCCAGGCGATAGGGGGTAGCGGTCAGCCCCAGCAGGCACAGCCTGGGGTTTTTATTTCGCAGGTGGGTCAGGATTTGCAGGTACTGACTGTCTTCATCGTCGCCAATGCGGTGGCACTCGTCGACAATCAGCAGAGAAAAGCTGTCATTAAAGGCGTCAAGGCTGCGAGCTACTGACTGCACGCTGCCAAAAACCACTTTGGCCGAGCTCTGTTTCTGATTCAGCCCTGCGGAAAAAATGTCGGCCTCAAGCCCGTAGGCGCGGTACTTGGCGTGGTTTTGCGCCACCAGCTCTTTGACGTGCGCCAGCACCAGCACCTTGCCGCGCGCCAGCCGGGCCAGCTCGGCAATGACCAGGCTTTTACCCGCTCCGGTAGGCAGCACGATAAGCGCCGGATCCTGACGCTGGCGAAAATAGCGCAGCGTCGCCTCTACGGCTTCCTGCTGATAGGGACGTAGGGTAAACGCCATCAGTGGTTACAGATTTTTTCCGGCCGGGTGGTGAAGCCCTCATCGACGGGAACAAACTTCCCTTTTTGCGCCAGAAAGCCCACCAGCTCGGCGGCGGTTAAGTCCTGCTTTGAGCAGGTGTGGAAGCGGGCTTCCTGGCCGAATCGGGCGTCGATAGCGGCAATCAGGCTTTCCGTCGAATAGGCTTCGTTAGAAGCAATCATCATTTCCAGAACTTGGTGGCCGTGAATGGAAGACATAGTGAAATTCTCTTTGCTAAATAAACTGAGGCTATTATGCCTTTACGTTCCGTTTGGCGCGAGCCCCTGTCGGTTTTATACTATCCCAAATTAATTTTTGGAAAGCACCATGCGTTTAGACAAGTTTATATCTCAGCAGCTTGGCATCAGCCGCAACCTGGTCGGCCGTGAGCTGCGGGCGGGAAGGGTCACTATTAACGGCGACGTTGTTAAGACCGGGGCCAGCAAAATCCTGCCCGACGATGAAGTTGCCTATGATGGAAACGTCCTTCAACAGCTTAACGGACCGCGCTATTTCATGCTGAATAAGCCCGAGGGCTATGTGTGTTCGACGGACGATCCGGTTAACCCTACCGTGCTCTACTTTATCGATGAGCCAGTAGCGGAAAAGCTTCACGCGGCGGGAAGGCTGGATATGGATACCACAGGGCTTGTTCTGCTGACCGATGACGGGCAGTGGTCCCATCGGGTGACGTCGCCACGCCATCACTGTGAGAAGACTTATCTGGTGACGCTGGCGGAGCCTCTGGCGGCGGGAACGGCGGAAAGGTTTGCCGCCGGCGTGCAGCTGCACAGTGAAAAACACCTGACGAAGCCGGCCACGCTGGAGGCTATCGATGAAATCTGCGTTCGCTTGACCATTTCAGAAGGGCGCTATCATCAGGTTAAGCGGATGTTTGCCGCCGTAGGAAACCACGTTAGCGCGCTGCACCGTGAGCGCATTGGCGATATCGTGCTGGATCCTGAACTGGCTCCCGGCGAATATCGGGCGCTGACTCAAGAAGAGGTTGACTCCGTTTACGGCGATACTGCCGGATGTTGTTTATGAGCGGCGCTTCAAACTGCGTTAAACACATTTCATTAACTAAAGTTTAAACTCTGACATGGTGGTATGCTGACCTCATCGTTTGTGCGATGAGGTCGTCATTTTTCCACTTTTCCCGCTCATTTTTCCCTTTATTTCACTCCGCCCGGGCAGCGTGGAATCGTATGTCGCACGCGCCATAAAGGCATAATCTTCTACCCTTTTGCCTTTTTTCCCATATTCTGTTTTATCTTGCCGAGGCTTTTCACCGTATTGGAGGATCGCTTGTGGTTGAATCGAAAAAACTTTGGCTTTTTGTGCAAATTGAGAGGAAATAAGAGGAATAGAGGGGAAGCCTCTTTACGATGTGACTTATTTGTGAAAAAATTGTTTTATCGTAATAAAGGATTTTAAGTGAATACTATGAAGTTATCCGTTCTTCAGCGTTTGCCTCAGTTTTACCATTGGTACGGTGGCGAAGTCGGTAGCCGCGTTGAGGCTTCCGATCTGCCTTCCCAGCTTGACGGAGATCGGGATAGAAACAATTTATTAGGTTTAAAGCTGCTCAGCTATAGCAACGCGAGAGCGTGGGACGTCATGTACAAAATCAGCCTCTATCTCAAGGGGATTGATATTGAAAACAGCGTGATTGAAGTGAGCGGCGAGCCCTGTCTATTTATTCGTTCTCAGGACGAAGCCGTTGCGCTGTGCCGCCTAAAAAGCATGGGCATTGCGATTGCCGACTTTATTCCCCATCAGCCGTTTTGCTAGCCAGTGGCTGGCGGGTGCACTGCATCCTTTTTCTTGTTTTATTCATAAACCAATAGCCAAAGACTTACCGAGCTTTCTCCATCTAGGGGCCGTGCGCCTTGGTGATTAAAGCCTCGAGCTACCGTGCGTCCTCCAACAGGGTTTTGGTATAGGAGTGCTTGGGCGTCAGGAATACCTGCTCACATTCCCCTTGCTCAACAATTTCACCGTGGCGCATCACGATAATGCGATGGCACAGCGAACGGATCACCTGCAGATCGTGACTGATAAACAGGTAGGTCAGGCCGTGTTCACGCTGTAGCGCTTTTAGCAGCTGCAAAATCTGCGCCTGTACCGAGCGGTCCAAAGACGAGGTGGGTTCATCGAGGATCAGCATTTCCGGTTCCAGAATCAGCGCCCGCGCGATGGCGATGCGCTGGCGTTGGCCGCCGGAGAACTCCGTCGGGTAGCGGTGGCGGCTTTCGGGATCGAGCCCCACTTCCTGCATGGCCTTGATGACGCGCTCTTCCCGTTCTTGTTTCGTCAGTTGGTGGTGAACCTCAAGCCCTTCTTCAATAATCTGCGCGACCGTAAAGCGCGGATTCAGCGCCGAGAATGGGTCCTGAAAGACGACCTGAATTCGGCTGCGGTAGGGCAGCATTCGCTTTGAGGAGAGGCCGTGCAGCGGCTGACCGTCAAACCAGATCTCGCCTCTGGCCTCCAGCAGGCGCAGCAGCGCCAGCCCGGTGGTGCTTTTACCGGAGCCGGATTCGCCGACCAGCCCCAGACTTTCCCCTTTACGGATAGCGAAGCTGACGTCTTTTACCACGTCGTTAGGGATCTTGCGGCGGAGAAAGCCTCCCGAACGGGGAAAGCCGATGGTCAGGTGCTTGATGTCCAATAGCGTATCGGCATCAGGGGGCAACGGAATGGGGCTGCCCTTGGGTTCTGAATCGAGCAGCTTTTGAGTATAAGGATGCTGTGGATGGCTAAACAGCGCCCGGCATTCGTTCTGCTCAACGCACCTTCCCTGATTCATCACTGCGACACGGTCTGCCAGCTTGCGGACGATGTTAAGGTCGTGGGTGATGAACAGCATGCTCATGTTCAGCTCTTGGCGCAGTTCGGCAAGCAGGCGCAGGATCTGCGCCTGAACGGAGACGTCCAGCGCGGTCGTTGGTTCGTCGGCGATAAGCAGTTTGGGTTTGGTCAGGATCGCCATGGCGATCATTACCCGCTGTCGTTCGCCGCCGGAAAGCTGGTGAGGGTAGGCGTTCAGCCGGTTCTTGGCATCCCGAAGGCCTACGCGCTGTAAAACCTCGATAATTTCGTCTCGGGCCGCCTGCTTGGTCATTCCACGGTGAATAAGCAGCACTTCTGAAAGCTGTTTCTCTATCTGGTGCAGCGGATTAAGAGAAACCATCGGCTCCTGGAAGATCATGGAAATGTCGTTGCCTCGGTATTGACGCAGCGTTCGCTCGTCAGCCCGCAGCAGCGATACGCCGTTAAACAGGATGTCGCCGCTGGGATAGACGGCCAGCGGCGTGGGCAGAAGGCGCAGTACGGACAGCGCCGTGACGCTTTTGCCCGAACCTGACTCGCCGACCAGCGCCAGCGTTTCACCGGCTTCAATCGCCAGAGATAATCCTTCGACGATGCGCTTTTCCTGACCGCCCTGACGAAAGGCGATGCTGAGGTCTTGGATGTCCAGTAACGGCGTGGTTGTCATCATATCAATGGGCCTTTGACGGATCGAAGGCGTCGCGCACGGCTTCACCAATGAAAATCAGCAGCGTCAACAGCACGGAAATCACGATAAAGCCGCTGATGCCAAGCCAGGGCGCCTGCAGGTTGTTTTTCCCCTGCAGCAATAAATTACCCAGCGAAGGAGAACCCAGCGGCAGACCGAAGCCGAGGAAGTCCAGCGAGGTCAGCATCGCGATGGAGCCGCACAGGGTAAACGGCAGATAGGTCAGAGTGGCGACCATGGCGTTGGGCAGAATGTGGCGGAACATGATTTTGGCATCGCTGACGCCCATGACCTTAGCCGCTCTGACGTAGTCAAAGTTGCGCGTGCGCAAAAACTCGGCCCGAACGACGCCGACCAGCGTCATCCAGCCGAACAGCACGGTAATGCCCAGCAGCCACCAGAAGTTGGGCTGAATGACGCTTGAGAGCAAAATGATAAGAAACAGCGTCGGCATGCCGGACCATACCTCAATAAAGCGCTGGCCGAGCAGATCGACCTTTCCGCCGTAGTAGCCCTGAGTCGCCCCGACGGCAATGCCTATCAGGCTTGAGAGCAGCGTCAGCGACAGGCCGAACAGGATCGAGATGCGAAAGCCGTAAATCAGGTTGGCCAGCACGTCCAGCCCCCGGTCGTCGGTGCCCAGCAGGTTGGCCGACGAGGGCGGCGCGGGGAAGGGCGACGGGCTTTGGTAGTTAATCGTATTATAGCTAAATCGGATCGGCGCCCAGAGGGCCCAGCCGTTTTGATCTATTTGCGAGGCAATCGCCGGGTCGCTGTAGTCGGCTTCGGTTTGCAGCTCGCCGCCGAAGGTTTGTTCACTGTAGTTCACCAAAAACGGGGTGTACCATTCGCCCTTGTAGCTGACCAGCAGCGGCCTGTCGTTGGCGACCAGCTCGGCGGCCATGCTGATGACAAACAGTATGGCGAAAATCCACAGGGAGTAGTAGCCGCGGCGGTTGTGCTTGAACTTCTGCCAGCGTCGCTGATTCAGGGGGCTGAGCTTTCTCATCGGCGGGCCTCGAAGTCAATTCTTGGGTCGACCAGCGTGTAGGTAATGTCGCTTAAGATGTTAAACACCAGCCCAATCAGGGTGAAAATGTAGAGCGTGCCGAACATGACCGGATAGTCGCGCTGAAGCGTGGCGTCATAGCCTAAAAGCCCCAGTCCGTTGAGCGAAAAAATCACCTCAATCAGCAGCGAGCCGGTAAAGAACATGCTGATGAAGGCGGACGGGAAGCCGGCGATCACCAGCAGCATGGCGTTGCGAAACACGTGGCCGTACAGGATGCGCTTTTCCTCCAGGCCTTTGGCCCTGGCCGTTATCACGTACTGTTTGTGGATTTCGTCTAAAAACGAGTTTTTAGTCAACATCGTCAGGGTAGCGAAGCCGCCGATGGTGGTGGCGCAGACCGGCAGGACGATGTGCCACAGGTAGTCAAGCACTTTGCCGGACAGGCTCAGGCTGTCGAAGTTGTTGGATATCAGGCCGCGCATCGGGAACCAGTCCAGATAGCCGCCGCCGGCAAACAGGATAATCAGCAAAATGGCGAACAGGAAAGAGGGGATCGCATAGCCGACGATAATCAGGCTGCTGGTCCAGACGTCAAACGGCGTGCCGTTTTTTACCGCCTTTTTGATGCCTAGAGGAATGGAAATCAGATAGATAAGCAGCATGCTCCACAGTCCCAGCGTGACGGAAACCGGCAGCGACTGCTTGATGAGCTCCACTACCGATGCGCCGCGAAACAGGCTGTCGCCGAAGTCGAAGCGGGCGTAGCTCCATAGCATGTCAAAATAGCGTTCGTGCATTGGCTTATCGAAGCCGAAGCGCTTTTTAATCTCTTCAATCACTTCGGGATCCAGCCCGCGTCCGCCCTGATACTGCCGGTCGGCAGCGGGAACGGCTGAGCCTTTATCCAAACTGGCGACGTTTGGGCCACCCGCGCCAAAGCCGCTTTGGTGGCCAAGTTCGATAGTGGCGATGGCCTGTTCTACCGGCCCGCCGGGCGCGATTTGAACGATAAAGAAGTTGAGGGTGATAATCGCCCAGAGGGTTGGGATCAGCAGCAACAGTCTGCGAAGTATGTATGTCGTCACGGAACGTCCTTAGCGTCGCTGCTCGGGCAGAGCGGCCGCTTTATTAGCGTCGTACCACCAGGTGTCGAGGCCCAGCGCGCTTTTGGGCCGCACGGCCGGCATGGAAATCTTGTTCCAATAGGCAAACCTGTCGCGATCGCTGTACCACAGCGGGATCATCAGGCGATGCCAGGTCAGCACGCGGTCAAACGCTCTGCCTAAAGACAGCAGCGGCTTTTCCTGCCCCTGATAGTCGGCAATTTTCTGCGTCAGTTCGTCGACCGCCGGGGAGATCAGGCCCGGCGTGTTGTAGGTCGACTTGATATAGCTAGAATTCCAGAAAATCAGCAGGCTGTTTGACGGATAGTCCATGGCCGGATATACGCGGGGGATCATATCGAAATCCCGGCTGCGCAGGCGGTTGATAAACTGGGAGCTGTCCACCGAGCGTACGGTCATGGTAATGCCGAGTCGGCTTAGCGCGTGCTGAAAGGGCAGGACGTACAGGCTGTCGCTGCCGCTGAGCAGCAGAAGCTCAAAGGTAAACGGCTGCCCGGTCTTGGCGTTAACAAGCTTGCCGCCTTTTATTTCCCAACCGGCCTCTTTTAGCAGCTGCGTCGCCTTCAGCAGGTTTTGGCGGTTATAGCCGCTGCCGTCGCTTTTCGGCGGCTGATAGGCCTTGGTAAAGACCTCATCGGGGATTTTTCCCTTCAGCGGCGTAAGCCAGGCCAGCTCGTCCTTATCGGGCAACCCGCTGGCGGCGTAAACGGTGTTTTGAAAGTAGCTGTCGGGCTGCCGGTAGGCGCCGTAGAACAGCGTTTTGTTTATCCACTGAAAGTCGAACGCCAGCGTGATGGCCTCACGCACTTTCGAGTCGGAAAAGAGAGGGCGCTGAACGTTGAACGCCAGCCAGCGGGTATCCTGTGCGCTCTGATTTTCCCACTCCTGTTTGACGATGTATCCCTTATCAAAGTATTTGCCCTGATACTGGGTGGCCCAACTTTTGGGCGAGTTTTCCAGACGCAGGTCGTAGGCGCCCGCTTTGAAGGCTTCCAGAGCGACCTTGTCGTCGAGGTAGTAGTCGTAGCGGATGGTGTTAAAGTTGTAGCGCCCGCGGTTAACCGGCAGGTCTGCCGCCCAGTAGTTTTCCAGGCGCTGATAGATGATGTACTGCCCTAGCTTGTAGCCGCTGATGCGGTAGGGGCCGCTGCCCGGCGGCGGCGCGTTAAGCGGCTCGCTCAAGTTGTGATGCAGCCAGAAGCTTTTTGGGAAAACGGGCAGCCCGCCGACCAGGGAAATCAGCTGCGACTTGTCTGGCTTTGGAAGCTCTATGCGTACGACCAGCGGAGAAGCGGCCTTAATCGTAATGCCCTTGTAGATGATTCGAAACTGGGGGACGCCCTCAGTCATGAATTTTTCGAACGTATAGGCGACGTCTTCAGCCGTAATGGGAGTACCGTCCTGAAAGCGGGCCTTCGGATTGATATTGACTTCCATCCAGCTGTAGTCGTCGGGGTAGCGAACCGATGAGCCGATAAGCGGGTAGAGGCTGCTTGTTTCGTCCAGCGAGGAGGCAAACAGCGTATCGGTCAGCCTGTCGGTGCCATCGGGGCGATTGCCGCGAGAAGCATAGGTATTGAAGTTATCGTACGTTCCGATAGCGGATAGCGTGAGCTGCCCGCCCTTAGGGGCATCAGGATTGACATAGTCAAAGTGGGTAAAGCCGCTGGGATACTTAGGCTCGCCGAGCAGCGCAAGCCGGTCGGTTTCAATGACGGTAGCGGCTACGGAACTGAAAGAAACAATGGCGCCTGCAAGCAGGAAGAACAGGGGCAATGAAGAGAAAAACGCGTCGAGCCGACGCAACGTTGACCGCAATATGTTCATGTCGCCTTTCTATCCATTTCTAACCGAGCCTCTTCGCGCTGATTCTTTGTAGAGTATATCTCACGCGGCCTCATATGTTTGATATGGAATTATAGATATTTTTGGCATGGAAGCGATACTAAAGGCAATGAAAACAACGCTTTTACCCAACGAATGCGGGTAAAAGCGAGTTGAAAATAGCGGTTAGCCTTTGTTTAAAACGCGGCGGGCCTGATGGTAACGAGTATTCCAGTATTTTTCGTTCATGCTGGAAATCATGACGCCGTTGCTGGTCGACGCGTGGACAAAGTTATCGTTGCCGATGTATATCCCCACGTGACGGCCGGTAGAACCCGCGCGAAACAAAACCAGGTCGCCGGGGCGCAGCTTGGCGCGCTGAATGGGTTTGCCGATGTTTTGTTGCATAGACGTAGAGCGCGGGAGCGTCAGGCCAAACTGCTCGTGAAACGTGATTTGAACGAAGCCTGAACAGTCGACGCCTTTTTTGGTGCTTCCACCCATGCGGTAACGGACGCCTTTCCAGCCTGCGTATTGATTAAGAATGCGCGACTTGATGTCGACGTTCTTAACCATGGATTCGAATTCATCCTGAGTGGATTGAAACGCCAGTCCCTGCTTTTCATCTGAGCTGTGTGAGCTTTGTGCGGAAGTTTGGCCACTTCTCGCGTTCGACGCCTCTGCCGTTGAGGAGAGGGTGCCGCAGCCTGATAACATTACGATTGCGGCTACGGCCGGCGCAAATCGTAGAACGTATCTCAGAATTGGTTGAGATTTGACCATGTTGATGAAATTCCCGTGTAGTCCTTAACGACGCTGTCGCTATAAAAATCAAAAGTCGCAACCCTGTGCGGTAACCCTATTCGTAACGGTAACCCACAGGCAACGGGCCCGGCAGTTTGAGCGGGGTAAAATATTCCCCAAAAACCTGCCCTTATCCGCAATAGCGCGCACAAACGGAAAAAGACTACTTTATCTATTGCTTGATTGCGAGAACTTTCTGCCTCGATATCGTCACGCTCTAAACCTTTTTGCCTATTTTGTGAGCTAACTCTGATGCACGGCTAAAGGGCGTCACGGCGGCTTTTGGCGCGGTGTCGCCCCGGTACGGTGCGGTTTATCGCATTTATCAGGATATCGCTGGCAGGCGTCAGCAGGCACCAGCTTAGGCCTACGCAGGCGATGCTCAGAGAACCGACGTAGATATCAGTAAACCAGTGTGCGCCGACCATAATGCGCGGCAGCGAGAAAACGATGACGTAAAGGGTGGCGACGGCAAACGCCCAGCGGGCAAAGTAACGCAGCATAAAGGCGGCGAAAATCATCAGCATCAGGCCGTGATCGCCAGGAAAGCTGTCTTTTGACGCGTCTTTGGTAGGAATGCCTGAGAGTTCCGTTACCCGATTGATGCCTTCAAAGCTCAGCGTCGGGCTTGGACGCACGACGGGCAGCAGGTGTCCGGCCTGATTAAGCACTACCGCGGTTATCAGCATGACGATGCCCATGATGATAGTCCAACGCCTGCCGGCGGCGTCCTGCTTGAGAAAAAAGTAAAACAGTAAAAGCCCCATTGCCAGAAGCGAAACGGAGTCGAAGGCGCGGTTGTTGGTGACGGCGACCAGCTTAAGATAGGCCGGACTGGCGGCCAGATAGGCGTTGAAGTAGTGAAACAGCGCCGAATCAACGGTAAACCAAAAGCCGTGGTTTTCTGGTAAGTACCAGGAAAGAAAAAGCGCTATTCCAAATGCGTTTAGCAAAAAAATAGCGGTGAAGCGACAGCGGGACATCAAAATACCTTTGAAAAATAGCAGTAAAAAATAGCTTTATTAAGCACGCTATCAGGCGACTTAGCCTTATGGTTTTGGAATTCTGGCCTTTAGCAGCGCGCTTTGCAACTCATTCCACGGCGCATCGCCCGAATTGATAAGCTCTACTCGGCTGTCGACGGGGGCAACGGCCTGCGTTTCTATTTTCAGATCGAACCCCTGTCGGTTAAATACGATGGTGCCTTCCACAATGCGCATGACTCCTTTAACGCGCTCTACGGGCGCAAGCCGCACCCAATCGAGCAGGGCTGCTGTAGAAAAGCAGGTATCGGCGTCAAAAATCCAGCCGCAGCTCACGTAGCCTTGGCCCTGGTTGAGCGCTCTGCGCCACCCTTGGGCGTTCGGCAGGCTGAGCGCCGCCAGCCCGCTCTGCGCTTTTGGCGCATGTGCGTGGTGGACGCTGTCCGGAAGCTCCGGCAGATTAAGGCGCGGCACGTCTAGTACATCAAGAGAGACTGCGCCCCGTTGAATAAATTCATAAGGACGCTCGGGCGCGTTGGCCTGGCGCCACTGGAAAAAGGCGCTGCGGTCTTCTTCCTGATAGGTATCCGTTTTATTCACTAAAATGAGGTCGGCGGCGGCGAGCTGATCGCGAAAGTTATCATTTTGCGCATAGTGAGGCTCCGACAGCTGGCGGGCGTCCAACAGGCAGAGCGTCGCGCCGACGGTGAGTAACGGCTGATAAACGTCTGAGGTTAAAAGCGCCAGAACCTGCTTGGGATGGCCTAGTCCGGTCGGCTCGATCAGTAATCTGTCTGGTTTTGCCTGTTTGAGCAGCATATTGAGGCCAACCTGCATCGGTAGCCCGTTAACGCAGCACAGGCAGCCGCCGGGGATCTCTTTCATCACCGCGCCGCGATTTTTGAGCAACGCGCCGTCGATACCGATCTCGCCGAATTCGTTGACTAAAATAGCCCAGCTCTCGCCTTCCGGCTTTTGGCTTAAAAGATGTTGAATCGTAGTGGTTTTGCCACTGCCGAGAAATCCGGTAATCAAGTTAACGCGCGTCACTGTAATTTCCTCGCGGTAGGCCGATGAAAGATACAAAAATATGGCAATAAGCAGTTAATAATCTAGCCTAGAAAGTATTTAGGTCAATTTTCTGCTAAATTATTCGGGTATTATTGCATTGAGTGAAAATAAAAAAAAGCAGTCTATACTTGGGGTAAGGGGCGAGAGATAAAGACTATTTCCCGCTTAAAATCAATATCTTTTGGCATAGAAGGGAAAGGAAAATACGACTGGCTGTGGGAACGCTCGTGCTAAAGGTCGGTACCGATAAGGCAGCTTCTTATGGCATATCAAACCGTCAGCTCAATTCAGACTTTATTTAAAGCTTCTCTGTTACTTCTTCCCTTTTCCTTTTCCCTAATGCCGGTACAGGCGGCGAGCAGTGGAACAATCAATTTCCTTGGGCGGATTGTAGAAGCGGGATGTGAGACAACGTATAGCACGAATCAGTTAACACAAACGTGTATGGACGGTAACAAGTCGGTTAAACAGCAGATGACGCTGCAGGCAGCGGCTAACGGCGCAGTCATTCAAGGAAAAAATCAGCCTAATCAGGTGTCTTTCCGCTGGATAGACAAAGAGAAAAAGCTGGGTATTGCTGAAATTACCTATAACTAACTGAAATACAAAAGAAACGCCGGGTCTTTGCCCGGCGTTTCTTTTGCCTATACGTTTCCTACGCCTAGTCGGCGCGGCTCATATAGCGACGCTCCGGAATGTGAATGCGGATTTTTTCGCCCGACTCCAGATACTCCGGTACCTGAATAATAAGCCCGGTGCTCAGCGTTGCCGGCTTGTTGCGGGCACTGGCCGAAGCGCCTTTGATTCCGGGGGCGGTCTCAATAATTTCCATATCGACGGTCTGCGGCAGTTCAAGCGCCACGACCTGGCCTTCGACGGTCAGTACCTGAATGCCGGGAATACCGCCTTCGGGGATAAACAGCAGCTCTTCTTCAATCTGATCTTTTTTGAAGATGTAGGGCGTGTAGTCTTCATCATCCATGAAAACGTATTCGTCGCCGTCAATATAAGAAAACGTCACCTGGCGACGGCTCAGATTGATTTCATCAATAATGTCGTCGCCCTTGAAGCGCTCTTCCACTTTCAGGCCGGTGAGGATATCGGAGAAGCGCATTTTGTACAGCGTGCTGGCGCCGCGCGCGCTTGGGCTTTGTACTTCAATATCGCGAACCAGCAGCATTTTGCCGTTGTAGCTAACGGCCATGCCGCGCTTAATTTCGTTTGCTCTTGGCATAGTAAACAGGGATCCATTTTCACGGGTTGAATGATTGGCGACAAATTACTCGCGAGCGGCAAAACAGGCAAGCAGAATCCGCAGCCGGAAATAAAAAAAGCGTGAAAGGCGAAAAAGTGCAGGCCCGCGCGGCGGCGGGCCTAAGAAGCGTTGTATTAGCGATAGACCGGCAGCAGATTCAGCGTTGAGCCGACGTGAGCAAGAATGTTGAGTATGCCGAACAGAATAACGAAATAGATCATCAAGGCGCCGCCAGGCGCACGATACTCGGCCTGAGGGAATTTTTTACGGCTGGCGCGGGCCAGAAGCGCGGGCACGATCACCGCCCAAACGGTGGCGGCCAGACCGGCAAAGCCGATGGCGTATAAAAAGCCGTCGGGATACAGCAACGCCGCAACCGTAGGCGGGGCAAACGTAATTAGCGCGGATTTGGCACGCCCGGCCGGGCTGTCTTCAAACTTGAAGAAGTCGGCGATGTAGTCCAAAAGCCCCAGAGAAACGCCCAAAAACGAGCTGGCCAGCGCCATGTAGGAGAACGCATTGAGAAGCTGCTTCACCAGCGGCGTCACCGTACCGTTATCGAGCTGCGCCAGCAGGTTGCCGATGTTGCCGCCCTCAGAGATAACTTCTTTAAACGCCGGGCGAGGCACGTTGCCCTGAATGACGAACTGCCACAGCAGGTAAATCGCCAGCGCGATGAGGGTGCCTATCAGCAGGCTGCGAACGACGGACTTTGCGTCCTTTTGATAATATTTCGCAAGCCCCGGGACGTTGCCGTGATAGCCGAACGAAGCCAGAAGGTAGGGGAGTGCGGCTAACGCATAGGGCAGGTATTCCGGATTGGATTCGGTTCGGTTAAACAGGATTGTCGGCTGCACCTGAGTGAACATATCGCTGACGGAAAAAACGAAGGTAATGACCATGCCGCCTATCAGAATCGTATTAATTCTGTCGACCGCACGCGTCGACAGCCAGACGATAAACGCGACCAGCAGGGCAAAGACCAGACCGGCGACGGTTTGGTTTATAGAAAAGGTGGAAGAAAGCGTATGGCTAATGATGGAACCACCGGCGGAGATGTAGGCGTAGGTCAGTATGTAAAGCACAAACGCGACCGATAGCCCGTTAATGGCGTTCCACGCGTTGCCTAACAGCCCTTTGACCACGGTATTGAAGCTGGCGCCGGCCTCATAGTTGAGGTTGGCTTCCAGCAGCATCAGGCCGGAAAAGAACATACAAAACCAGGTATACACCAACATCAGGGTGGAGCCGCTGAACCAAACGCCGGAGGTGACAATAGGAATGGAAAACATGCCGGCGCCGACCGCCGTTCCTGCAATAATCATGGCGCCGCCGAAGACGGAAGGGCGCTTTTGTGTTTCGGTTTGAGACATTTCTCTTTATTTCCGGATGTAAGTGTATTTTGTACTAGTGGAATGATACGTTATTACCGTCGTTTGTAAACTCGTTTTTTATCAGGATAAATCGACAGCTATCGATAAATAGATCGCTTTTTTTCCCATATCACGTAGCCTGATGCCTTTATATCATCCGAGACGAGAGCATGATGGAGTGTCGAACGAAGTGCGGGGCCTGCTGTATCGCTCCGTCTATTTCCAGCGCAATACCGGGCATGCCAGAGGGAAAGCCGTCCGGCAGGCCCTGCATTCATCTGGATGACGACTTTCGCTGCGGTATTTTTCATCATTCCGATCGTCCCAGCGTGTGCGCAAGGCTCCAGCCGTGCCGGGAAATGTGCGGCGACAGTCGCGACGAAGCCCTGCATTATCTGGAAAACCTTGAGCGTCTAACCGCGCCGTAGAAGAGCCGATAGCTTTTCTGATAGCCGTTCTAACTTACCGGCGGTCTTTCAAACGATCGTGTTGATTTTAATCCGTTATCAATAATTTTCTCCTGAATAGAGCAATTGTGTAAAAATAGCGCTAGAATCGCCTGAAACGATCCACCTCCCGCAGTCAGGGGATGCGCCGGTTTTTCCGACGGCAAAAAATGTAGTCATGTAAGTAAAAAGAAGACATCAATGAACAGACGCGTAGCGACCATAACCCTTAACCCCGCCTATGACCTGGTTGGTCACTGCCCTAGCATTACGCTGGGAGACGTCAACCTGGTGAGAACGGCCGGGCTGCATCCTGCCGGTAAAGGTATCAACGTCGCCAAAGTTCTGAAAGACTTAGGGATTGATGTCACTGTGGGCGGATTTTTGGGGAAAGACAATCAGGACGGCTTTCAGCAGCTGTTTAGCGAGTTGGGCATCGCTAACCGTTTTCAGGTGGTGCCAGGGCGAACGCGTATTAACGTAAAGCTGACGGAAGCCAATAACGAAGTCACCGACTTTAACTTTTCCGGATTTCAGGTAAGTCCTACCGACTGGCAGCGTTTTACCGCCGACTCCCTGTCGTGGCTGGGGCAGTTTGACATGGTGGCCGTAAGCGGAAGCCTGCCTTCGGGGCTCGATCCAGAGGCCTTTAGCGAATGGATGCGTCAGCTGCGCGCCGTGTGCCCATGCATCATTTTTGACAGCAGCCGGGAGGCGTTTGCCGCAGGCCTGAAGGCGTCACCGTGGTTAGTCAAGCCCAACCGCCGCGAGCTGGAGATATGGATGGGGCATCCGCTGCCTACTCTGGAAGACGTCGTCTACGCGGCCCACGCCCTGCGCGAGAGCGGCATTGCCCACGTGGTTATTTCTCTGGGCATTGAAGGGGCTATTTGGGTTAACGCATCGGGCGCTTGGCTAGCGAAGCCGCCGTCCTGCGACGTTGTGAGCACCGTTGGCGCAGGAGACTCGATGGTCGGCGGGCTGATTTACGGCCTGCTGATGCGCGAGTCCAGCGAGCATACGCTCA
The DNA here is from genome assembly GCF_039789245.1 of Leminorella grimontii. Taxonomy (NCBI): domain Bacteria; kingdom Pseudomonadati; phylum Pseudomonadota; class Gammaproteobacteria; order Enterobacterales; family Budviciaceae; genus Leminorella; species Leminorella grimontii. Next base: position 1,513,129 of record NZ_CP146357.1, read on the forward strand.
GGCTGGCGACCGCCGTGGCGGCATTGGCGGTAAGCCAGAGCAACGTGGGTATTAAAGACCGCATGCAGCTGGCGTCAATGATGGCACAGGTGGAGTTGAAACCTTTCGCTTAAAAAAAGAGCGCATCGATAGAATGCGCTCTTCTCTTCTTCATTTTTCGTCAGGCCGGTTCTTCAACCCGCTGTTGGCTTTTCAACCAGGCGATTTCGTCTTTCCAGATGTCAGGATTGGTGGTTTCCAGTACAAGAGGAATGCCGTCAAATCGGTCGTCGGCCATAATGTAGCTAAACGGGGTTTTCCCGATATTACCCATCCCTAGGCTGTTGTGGCGGTCAACTCGGCTGCCGAACTCGCTTTTGGCGTCGTTTAGGTGCATTCCCCGCAGGTATTTGAAGCCTACGGTGCGCTCGAAGCAGGCGAAGGTTTTCTCGCAGTCTTCTTTTGTGCGAAGGTCATAGCCCGCCGCAAAGGCGTGACAGGTGTCGATGCAGACGCCGACCCGGGTTTTATCCTCTACGCCGTCAATGATGGCGGCCAGGTGTTCAAACTTATATCCCAGATTGCTGCCTTGACCTGCGGTATTTTCAATCACGGCGGTTACGCCCTGGGTGCTGTCCAGCGCAATGTTGATGGATTCGGCAATCCTCGCCAGACAGGCGTCTTCGTCGATTTGCATGAGGTGGCTGCCGGGGTGGAAGTTTAACAGCGTCAGCCCCAGCTGCTGGCAGCGGTACATCTCGTCAATAAAGGCCTCTCTGGACTTTTGCAGCGCCTCTTCGACGGGATGGCCGAGGTTAATCAGATAGCTGTCGTGGGGCAGGATTTGCTGCGGGCGATAGCCGTACTGTTCGCAGGCGCTGCGAAAGTTGGCGATAACTTCATCCGTAAGGGGCGCCGCCTTCCACTGGCGCTGATTTTTAGTAAACAGTGCCAGCGCGGTGGCTTCAAGCTCATGGGCTCGGATAATGGCCTGATCCAGACCGCCGGATGCGCTGACGTGCGCGCCGATATATTTCATCTCAGTTTCTCCTTCATATTGGCCAAAGTATCGCACAACTTGGTTTACTTCGGCCAACGCGTTTTAGGCTGTGTCCCGTAGTTGTCGAAGACAGCTACGGGACACAGCCTGGCAGAGGAGATGCGTTTAGAGGCTTAGCAGATGGACGGCCTTGTTAATCAGGGCTCCGCCAACGATGAGCCAAATGAACAGCAGGGCGGCCAGCAGCAGCGGCTTGACGCCCGCCTGCCGAATGGCGCTGACGTGGGTGGTCAGCCCCAGTGCGGCCATCGCCATGCATAGCATTACCGTATCAATGTCGATAATAACGCTGACGGCCTTAGTCGGTAACAGGCTTAATGAATTGAAGCCCGCAACGACGATAAACAGAACCGCAAACCACGGAATAACGATAGGTGAACGCTTCTGCGCAGCGCCAGCCGGAGTCGAAGCGCTTTCGCTGCGGTTCAGGTAACCGGACAGTAGGATAAGGAACGGCGCCAGCATCATCACTCTTATCATCTTGACGATGACTGCGCCGTTGGCCGCATCGTCAGAAATAGCGCGACCGGCGGCAACCACCTGGGCGACTTCGTGAACGGTAGATCCGATATAGATACCGAACTGGTTGTCGGAAAAGCCCAGCAGGTGAAAGGCGCCGTCCAGCTGGTGTAGCCAGGGATAGAGGAACATGGCGATAGTACCGAAGATGACAACGGTCGCTACGGCGACGGCTACCTTACTGGATTCCGATTTTACGACCGGGTCGGCCGCCATCACCGCCGCCGCGCCGCAAATGCTGCTGCCCGCACCGATAAGTATCGTAGTTTGTTTATCGATACCCAGAACGCGGTTCCCCAGCCATAGGGCTAAGAGAAACGTAGATCCCAGCGTTAGCGCGTCAATGACGATGCCGCTGGCACCGACGTCAATAATCTGCTGAAAGGTCAGGCGAAAGCCGTACAGGATGATCCCTAAGCGCAGCAGCTTTTGCTTCGCTAACTGAACGCCTGCGTTGCTCGGGGCAGAAATGCTGGGATAAACCGTGTTTCCTAATACCATACCGGCCACGATCGCCAGCGTCAGCGCGCTAAGCCCAAGCTGCGAAAAAGATGGCAGCGTGGCGGCATACATTGACAGGGCGGTAATAACGCCAGTGAGTAAGAGCCCCGGTAGAAGAGCGGCGAGCCTGTTACTGAGCGGGGCGGTATCTATCATGTGTCGGTGACTTAGTGACATAAAAAAGGGTCCACATCGTGTAAATCATGACGGCAAGAATAAATCTATTGGCTATAAAAGAGAAATTGATTATATATTTATAACTAACCGGAATAAGTGGTAAAAGGTGAACCATGCACGTAACGCTAAGGCAGTTATCGATTTTTGTTGAGGTGCTTAAGAGCGGCTCGACGACGCAGGCCTCATCCGTATTGGCGCTTTCTCAGTCTGCGGTGAGCGCGTCCCTGTCCGATCTTGAAGAGCAGCTAAAGGTCTCTTTGTTTGACCGTGTCGGCAAGCGGTTGGTCGTCAATGAAAACGGCAGGCTGCTTTACCCTAAGGCGCTGGCGCTGCTGGAGCAGGCGACGGAAATCGAGCAGTTGTTTAACCATTCAGACGGAGCGCTGAGAATTGCCGCCAGCACTACCATCGGCAACTACATTCTCCCGGAGACGCTGGCGATTTATCGCCAGGACTTTCCCCACACGCCTCTGGAGCTGACGGTAGGAAACAGTCGAGAGATTATTCAGGCTGTCGCTGATTTTCGCGTCGATCTGGGGTTTGTTGAAGGTCCCTGTCACCACCCTGACTTAATTACTCGACCGTGGCTCAGCGACGAGCTGGTAGTGTTTGCCGCACCGGGCAGCCCGCAGGCAGAGGCCGGCGAGGTATCTCTTGAGGCGCTTATCGCCGCGCCCTGGATCCTGCGTGAAACCGGATCCGGTACGCGGGAAGTTTTGGAGCATAGCCTGATGCAGCATTTGCCCGGCGTTCGTCCGATCCTTGAATTAGGGAACTCAGAGGCCATTAAGCACGCCGTCAGGCATGGAATCGGCATTAGCTGCCTGTCTCGACGCGTGGTGGCGGAGCAGCTGGCCAGCGGTTCTTTGGTTGAACTTGTCACGCCCTTTGGTACGTTGGAACGTACGCTTTTTCTGATTTACCACCGACAGAAGCACCTCTCGGCCAGCCTGTTGCGATTTCTGTCCTGCTGCCGCTTTCCCGTTGATTTAATCGAAAAACGAGGGAAATAGAGGGTTACGACGCCTATTATGACCGCCAGCTTATAACTTTCCGACAGTTATGAACGAATCTTATATTGCGAGCTGAGCGGTTATCGCCGGATCTATCATTTGCTACAATCGCGCACCTTTAATATTGTGAACAAATGGGTTTTTAATGGCTCTGGCAGATACAAACACATCAACGGCAAAAGACGGCCACCGGCTTCGCCGTTCGCTAAAGGCCCGCCACTTAACGATGATCGCCGTCGGCGGCTCAATCGGAACGGGGCTGTTTGTCGCCTCAGGCGCGACTATCGCGCAAGCGGGGCCAGGCGGCGCGCTGCTGTCCTATGCGCTTATCGGCCTGATGGTCTACTTCCTGATGACAAGCCTCGGGGAGCTTGCCGCCTATATGCCGGTTTCCGGCTCTTTTTCTACCTACGGCGCCAATTACGTTGAGCCGGGATTCGGCTTTGCGCTGGGATGGAACTATTGGTACAACTGGGCGGTGACCGTCGCGGTTGACCTGGTTGCCGCGCAGCTGGTAATGCAGTACTGGTTCCCGGAAACGCCTTTTGGTATGCCGGATTGGATTTGGAGCGCGCTGTTCTTAACGCTCATCTTCTTCTTGAACTTTTTGTCGGTCAAAGGATTCGGTGAAGCGGAATTTTGGTTTGCGCTGATTAAGGTCGTTACCGTCGTTATCTTCATCGCGCTGGGCGTTTTGATGATCTTTGGCATTCTGAAGGGCGGCGAAAACTCCGGCTGGCACAACTGGACGATCGGCGATGCGCCGTTTGCCGGCGGCTTCTCGGCTATGATAGGCGTGGCGATGATCGTCGGCTTCTCATTTCAGGGCACTGAGCTTATCGGCATTGCCGCCGGTGAGTCAGCCGATCCGGGTAAGAATATTCCTCGCGCGGTGCGGCAGGTCTTTTGGCGTATTTTGCTGTTCTATATTTTCGCCATTCTTATCGTCAGCGTGCTTATCCCCTATACCGATCCGAGCCTGTTGCGCAACAATGAAACCGACGTCAGCGTGAGTCCGTTTACTTTGGTGTTCCAGCACGCCGGGCTGCTGTCTGCGGCGGCGATAATGAACGCGGTTATTTTGACTTCGGTACTGTCTGCGGGTAACTCCGGCATGTACGCCTCAACGCGCATGCTGTATGCGCTGGCGGCGGAAGGAAAGGCGCCGAGAATTTTCGCCAAGCTCTCTGCCGGTGGCGTACCGCGCAATGCGCTGATTGCGACGACGGTAGTCGCGGGGCTGTGCTTCCTGACTTCTCGCTTCGGTAACCAACAGGTCTACCTCTGGCTGTTAAACACTTCAGGGATGACCGGTTTTATCGCCTGGTTAGGCATTGCCGTTAGCCACTATCGCTTCCGTAAAGGATACGTTTCTCAGGGGCGTTCGCTGAGCGATCTGCCGTATCGCTCAGGTTTCTTCCCGCTGGGGCCGATTTTTGCCTTTGTCCTGTGTTTGATTATTACGCTTGGGCAAAACTATCAGGCGTTCCTTGAGGATAAAATTGACTGGACGGGCGTGGCCGCCACCTATGTTGGTATCCCGCTGTTTTTGGTCATTTGGTTTGGCTATAAGCTTGCTAAAGGAACTCGGTTTATAAAGTATAACGAGATGGAGTTTCCCAAACATATCGATCGCAATGAATAACGATCGTAGTCCCTCTTTTTAAGGCGGAAGTAAAAAGGCGTTTAACGGATAATGTTAACGCCTTTTTTATTTTCATTATAAGTTAATGCGTGAATGAATATAATCAGCATCGTGGTTTTAATAAAGCACATCTGCCATAAATATAAATATTTACTTATATAGAAATAAGTAATTGGTCATTTTAGGTAAATAATAACTTTTATTTATGATCTTTTTTATCCGTTAAAATAAGTCATACGTTGCATGTTTTCTCTTTTTAATTGTATTTATTGATTTTTTTGTGAACTTCTTCATGTTGTTTCTTATGCGGAACTGGCCGCCGTTAGTATCACATATTAACCACTCTTGATCGGGGGTATGGCTTTCGTGTTATGCTTAATGCCTTGGTGAAATGTAAACTAATAATAAATTAATGTAGCCGATTTCTTATTCTATTCGGTTGGAACTTGGTCGTTTTTATATTGGTCTTATGCTCTATTTCTCATCTGTTTTAAATTCAGCCCTTCAGGATGTTAAGGTAAGAAAAGAATGAAAAGGATACTGCTGTTATCTGTTTTAAGCGCTTCACTATTGTTAGGAGGCTGTGCGTCATTACAGCCCGGCACGGGCCGCTCTCAAAGTTCCACACAGAATAGTTCCGCATCTTATTCCAAACAGTTCCAGTCATGCTTAACGCGCTTAGACACGGTAAGAACGCTGGATGCCAACGTTTATCATCAATATAAACAACAGTTGGATAAAGATATGGAAGAGGCGACGCGCTATTTGAACGTGCGTTCCTCTTTGTCTGATGATATGTCGGGCGTTATGGACAGCATCTATCAGGCGAATCTTTCGCGAACCTGCCAAAAGATTGACTCTCAGCTAATGAGCCTGCTCATTGAGCGTGCCGACAGGAAGTGACACCATGAAATTACGCAGCTACCGCTTTATAGGATTACTGAGCGTCCTGGCGCTGATGGGATGTGAAACGCTAAAGCCGACAGCGCCGGGGCAAGATGAGTTTGCGTTCAGCGCCCAGGGAAATGCCGTTCAACAGGGAATGCTAAGCGGCTTGCAGGGATATCTGGTTCAGCTACAGGCTCAGAGCAACGACGGCGATTTGATTTCACAGCGCCGACTGGGAGAGCTGCTGAATGCTTCGGGCCAAGAACATCAGGGAAGGGCGCTGCTTTTGAAAGCCGCTAACGGCGGCGATCTCGATCTTCAGGTACGTCAGGGGGATGAGGACTTTAGCCGCGCGGACTATGCCAAAGCGTTTTCCTGGTACAGCAAGGCGGCCGAGCGGGGCAACGGCCATGCGCAAAGCCAGCTGGCGTATCTTTATCTCAACGGGCTAGGTACGGTGAAAAGCCTTTCTCAGGCCGTTTATTGGGACAGGCTGGCGGCGGAAAAGGGAATCGCCCGATCCCAAAATAACCTCGGGGCGGCCTATACGCGCGGCGAAGGCATTGAAAAGAGCCCTGCTCAGGCCTTCTATTGGTATTCCAAAGCCGCAGAGCAGGGGACTACGGAAGCCCAGTTCAACCTTGCGGGTTCTTATTATCTGGGGCACGGCGTGGCGAAAAATGACGAGCTTTCCTACGTTTGGTACTCCTGCGTAGCGCACGGCGATGATGAGAAGCTTGCTGCAAGGGCAAAAGAGATGATGAAGAAAATTGCTCCTGAGCTTAAACAGATGGGGAAGTACGCTTCGTCTCAGAGGCTGGCTGAAGAATATATGGGGAAATACGGCGAACGGAGCTAGCCGCCGGGCCGTTTCTCATTTTGCGTAATAAGCGTGACGCTCGATCCTACATGCCGGTAGCCGTTCGTCTACCGGCCATTTTCTCTCCGACGACGCTCCTCCTTTTTTATATCATTTGTTGATAATCATTCTCCTTTGCATTATTGTTTGCATTCTTTTAGGCCACGGGAAAGGGGCTTTGTAATGAAGCTATTTAAACGTACATTGACGAAATGCGTAGGGGCTTCCCTCTTGCTGGGAAGTTCTTTGCTGTTAAGCGCGGGCGCATGGGCTGAAACCATTACCGACGTGGCGGGGCGCCAGGTTGAGTTACCAAAAAAAGTTGACCGCATCCTTCTCGGCGAAGGCCGCCTCATTTATGCCGTCGCGCTGTTGGAAGGCGATAAGCCGCTTGCCCGCATTGCCGGTTGGCAGGGGGATTTCCGCAAGCTCGATCCGCACGCTTATGCCGCCTATAAGGCGAAGTTCCCTGAAATAGACGATATTCCTTTGATTGGCAACACCACCGCCGAAAGCGTCAGCGCGGAAAAGGTGCTGACGCTGCGCCCTGACGTTGCGGTGTTTGGCCTGTCCGGCCACGGGCCTGGGCGCAACAGCGAGCTGGTGGCCCAGTTGGAAAAGGCCGGCGTGCCGGTGGTCTTTATCGATTTCCGTACTTCTCCGTTGAAAAATACCGTTCCCAGCATGCGCATTTTGGGTAAAGCGCTGCATCGCGAAGCGCAGGCCGAACGCTATATCCAGTTTTATGAAGAAAACGTCGCCAAAATCACGAATGTGACGAAAGATATTGCCGAAGAGAACAAGCCTAAGGTGTTTATTGAGCTTAAAGCGGCGATGACCGGCGACTGCTGCAGCACGGCGGGCAACGGCAATATGGGCGATTTTATCGATCTGGCCGGCGGCAGGAATATGGCTAAAGGGCTTTTGCCGGGCGTGTTAGGCACGGTGAACCTTGAGAAAATCATTGCGACCAACCCTGACGTTTATATTGCCAGCGGCTCGCGTGCTGCCGACGCTAAAGATCCCGGCGTGAAGCTGGGGGCGGACGTACCCGAAGCGATTGCGCGCCAAAGCCTGCTTTCTATCCTTGACCGTAAGGGCATCAGCGCGCTTCCTGCGGTAAAAGAGGGAAGGACCTACGCCATTTGGCACAGTTTCTATAATTCGCCTTATAACGTTCTGGCGATCCAGGCGTTTGGCACCTGGTTCTATCCGGAGCAGTTTAAAGACGTCGATCCGAAAAAGACCATGGACGCGCTGTACAAAGAGTTCCTGGCGATTGAGCCTTCGGGGACCTACTGGGTAGCCCCTCAGCCAGAAAATAAATAACTTCTAATTAGAAAAATATCGTAGCAATGGTCGTTAATGAATGAGCGTAAGTACAGATTTGATGAAAGCCGAAACGCCAAATGAACAAAGCGTAATGGGGCGCTACCGCCACATTTTGCGCAGGCGCCTGATGGTTCTACTTTTAGTCACGTTGGCTATTTTAGGATCGGTGGTGTTGGACTTTATTATGGGGCCTTCGGGCCTGACGATAGGGGAACTGTGGCAAACGCTATGGCAACCGGAAACCGTTGACGCCGGTATTCAGGTTATCGTTTGGGATATCCGCTTGCCCTATGCGCTGATGGCGGTTGTCGTCGGCATGGCGCTGGGGCTTGCGGGCGCGGAAATGCAGACGATTCTCAATAACCCGCTGGCCAGCCCGTTTACGCTTGGGGTGTCTTCCGCCGCGGCGTTCGGTGCGGCGCTGGCCATCGTATTGGGGATAGGCATTCCCGGCGTCGATCCCCAGTGGTTTATTTCGGTGAACGCCTTTATCTTCGCTCTTCTTGCGGCCTTTATGCTGGACGCCGTTACCCGCTGGACTCGCGTAGCGACATCCGGCGTGGTGCTGTTCGGCATTGCGTTGGTATTTACCTTCAACGCGCTGGTGTCCATGATGCAGTTTATTGCTTCTGAAGATACGCTTCAGGGGCTGGTGTTCTGGACGATGGGCAGCCTGGCGCGGGCAACCTGGATCAAGCTTGCTATTTTGCTGGCCGTTTTTCTGGTGCTGTTTCCGTGGTCTATGCTCAACGCGTGGCGCCTGACCGCGCTGCGTCTGGGCGAGGATCGTGCGATTAGCTTCGGCATTGATGTGCGCCGCCTGCGCCTGTCAACGCTTCTGCGCATCAGCATTCTGTCCGCGCTGGCGGTGGCGTTCGTCGGGCCGATAGGCTTTATTGGCCTGGTTGCGCCGCACATTGCTCGCCTGATTTTTGGCGAGGATCACCGCTTCTATCTTCCCGCCAGCGCGCTTATCGGTGCGTTAGTGCTTTCTATGGCCTCCGTTGCCTCTAAGAACCTGATCCCCGGCGTGATTATTCCCGTTGGCATCGTGACGTCGTTGGTCGGCGTGCCGTTCTTCCTGAGCATTATTCTGCGGCACAGGGGGCAAGTATGACGGGCGGACTACAGGCCAAGCGCTTTTCTGCTGGCTATCCCAGAAGGCCGATTATTACCGACCTGGCTATTCCTCAACTGGAAAGAGGGGAAATTACGGTGCTTCTTGGGCCGAACGGCAGCGGGAAGTCGACGCTGCTGCGCGCTTTGGCCGGTTTGAATCAGGCTAGCGGCCAGCTGCTGCTGGACGGGCAGGATCTGATGCAGCAGCCCTTCTCCGAAAGGGCCAGACACGTCGTATACCTTCCCCAAACGCTACCGGCCGGCGTTCATCTTCACGTTCTGGAATCGATCGTGGTCGCACAGCGCGCATCCGGCGGCGTAAACGCTGGGCAGGGCGAGGCGGAAGTAATGGCGTTGCTGACGCAGCTTGGCATCTCGCATCTTGCTTTGAGCTATCTGGATCAGCTTTCCGGCGGCCAAAAGCAGCTTGTCGGGCTGGCCCAGTCGCTAATTCGTCAGCCTTCTTTGCTGCTGCTGGATGAGCCCCTCAGCGCTCTTGACCTTAACTATCAGTTCCACGTGATGGATTTGGTAAAGCGGGAGACGCAGCGCCGCAACATCATTACGGTGGTAGTGGTTCACGATATCAATATCGCTTTACACCACGCCGATCGGGTCCTGATGTTGAAAAACGGAGGCCTGGTCGCAAACGGCAGGCCGGAAGAGGTCATTACGCCGGAAAGCCTTGCGGAGGTTTACGGTGTGAGAGGGCGCATTGAGCGCTGCTCTCAGGGGCGGCCTCAGGTCATGATTGACGGCCTGGTTGGGCAAATCGTCAGCTGAGTTACCGCTTCCTTATCGATAAAAAACGCGCTAATGGCCGAGCCATTAGCGCGTTTTTGCTTATATGGCTATATCACGCCGTGGGGGCTCTTCTCGCCCGTTCCTGAACCGCCTGGCTTAGTAGCACATAGGCGCAGGCCACCATAAAACCGAGCATCGTTGACAGCGTGAGGATAATAGCCTTTCCGGGGCCATCCTTTTTAACCGGCCAGGAGGGGGTCATTTGATATCTGTAAGGCTGAAGCTTTGCGCCCCGAATGCTGATCCTTTCCATTTTATTCAAGCGCATTTCGCGGTTTTGAATAGAGGCGTTGAGCTGGGCGACGTCGGTAATCGACTGCTCTATTTTTAACTTTTGCGCCAGTCCGTCTGAGCCCAGCGCAACGGAATAGTCTGGGTCGTCTTTTACAGCCTGGCCATTGCTGTATACGGGCTGCTTGATCCCTGCGGCGTTGGCGACTTCCAGCGAGTAATTGAGGCGCTGAATGTTGATGTTGTGCTCATTTTCCAGCGCTTGGCGATCCAACCTGAGGCTGTCTTTTTCGGCCCCAATCCGAAGCTCCAGCGCGCTGATAAGATTCCTGATAACGTCTCTTTCTACCGCGTTGGACACGTAGTCGATGTACCCTTCCAGAACGGACTGTGCGTCTTCCGAGTTATCGGCGGTAAAGCTGAGCGTCCAGGACGTATATGGGAGTGCGTCCTTTTTATTGGTCGAGTTATTGGAGATAAGCTTGAGCCTTTCCATCGCGCTAACCATCAGATGACGTCGTTCGATGGGCGTGGCCTCTTTTTCGCCGAACGCCTTCTTTATATATAGCGACCGGCTTAAATATTTTTCCTGCAGCGCAGGGGAGTCGAAGCGTTTTATAAACTGCTGAAAAAGCGTCGCCGAGTCGATATCAGCCTTGATGTCCAGAACCTGAAGTTCAATCAGCTCTTTTCTAAGCTGGATAAGCTCGGGCATTTCAGGAGGAACGACGATGGCTTGGCTTGTCCACTTTTGCGGTAAAACAAACGTGGCGACTAAGCCGATAACGGTGAAAGCAAAGGTAATGGCAATCAGGCTTTTTTTGGCCGAGAGAAGGGCCTCTAATAGAGTAAAGAGATCTATTTCATCCTGCTGTGGCGCAGGGGCCGGGTATTTGTTTAGCGTATTTTCTATAACTGACATATGTAGTCCCTTTGCCAAACATAAGACAGAAACAGTTTTGTCGGCAAGATTGTTAGGCGTAGCGCGTTGTTTAATCCGTTTCTTAATCGCACCTAATTTACTTCTTTATAATTTCCCATACAAATAGTTACTTTGTGAAAATAAATATTAAATAATAGCCTGCATCTATTGACGTGTGCGGCACTTTGCCGATATTTAACTTTTTGGTACTTTTATTGAGGTCGAAGGCCCGCGCCGAAACGTTTCTTATAAAACGGATTAAGCAACAAAAAACGAAATTTGTTTCTAAAACGTTATCGCCTGACAAACGTATTGAATAAAGCCAAGCGCCCAATATGTATACGATTCGTCGAACAATATAATTATAAATTTTTTATATAACAAATAGTTACTTCCTAAAAAGAGAGAACTAACAATAGATAAAATCTATCATAAAAACAAAAATGATCGTTTTTAACGATCAATTATCTATTGTTTATCTTATTGATTATTAATAATAAAAATGGAGTCATTGCGTTGTGTTGAGATAAAAATATCGTGATTACAAAGTGTTGCTGCAACGCGATGGATACGGTCTGGTGTTGAAAAATTATTTAGCGAAAAGCGTATGCGGGAGGATTAAAAAAGAAATGGCAAATATAAAAAATCTCCCCTGAACGCGCGATTGAGTTAGCGCTCAGGGGAGATTAATGGCGTTGGAGACCGAATTGTCTAATTCAGCCGCACCTCTATTTTACCGACATTCCCGGTTTTGCGCCGCTGTCCGGCGTTAGCAGGAAGATGTCGCTGCCGCCGGGGCCTGCGGCCATCACCATGCCTTCTGATACGCCAAAGCGCATTTTTCTCGGCGCCAGGTTGGCGACCATCACGGTCAGGCGACCTTCAAGCGCTTTAGGATCGGGATAGGCGGACTTGATGCCGGAGAAGACTTGACGAGTTTCACCGCCCAGATCTAACGTCAGCTTCAAGAGTTTGTCCGAGCCTTCCACTTCCTCCGCCTGCTGAATCAAGGCAACGCGCAGATCGACTTTCGCAAAGTCGTCAAAGGTGATGGTGTCAGCGATCGGTTCATCGGCTAAAGGGCCTGCTGCGGGCGCTTTGGTCGCGCTTTGCATCGCCTGAAGGTCGGCTTTTGAGGACTCGACCATGGCGTCGATTTGCGTGCTGTCGATGCGGTTGAACAGCGCTTTAAACGCGTTGACCCGATGGCCCAGCAGCGGCTGCTCGATGCCGTCCCAGTGCAGCTCTTGATTTAGGAACGCTTCGGCGCGCTCGGTCAAAGAGGGGAGCACCGGCTTGAGGTAGGTCATCAGCACGCGGAACATGTTGATGCCCATCGAACAGATTAGCTGAAGGTCTTCATCTCGGCCTTCCTGCTTGGCGACGACCCAGGGCGCCTGTTCGTCAACGTAGCGGTTGGCGATATCGGCCAGCGCCATGATTTCGCGGATAGCCTTGTTAAACTCCCGCTGCTCATAGTATTCCGCAATCGTCGCCGCGGCTTGGGTAAATGTCTTATACAGCTCGCTGTCGGCCAGCTTATCCGCCAGCTTGCCGTCGAAGCGTTTGCTTATAAAGCCCGCGTTGCGAGACGCCAGGTTGACGACCTTGTTGACGATGTCGGCATTGACGCGCTGGACGAAGTCTTCCAGATTCAGGTCGATATCATCAATGCGGGAAGAGAGCTTCGCCGCGTAGTAATAGCGCAAGCAGTCCGGATCGAGGTGCTTCAGGTACGTGCTGGCCTGAATAAAGGTGCCGCGAGATTTGGACATCTTCGCGCCGTTGACCGTCACATAGCCGTGAACGCACAGGTTGGTCGGCTTGCGGAACTGGCTCCCTTCCAGCATGGCAGGCCAGAACAGGCTGTGGAAGTAAACGATGTCTTTGCCGATAAAGTGGTAAAGCTCGGCCTCAGTGCCTTCGCGCCAGTATTCGTCGAAGCTCAGATCGGGACGTCGGCTGCACAGGTTTTTAAACGAACCCATGTAGCCAATCGGCGCGTCCAGCCAGACGTAAAAATATTTGCCCGGCGCGTCGGGGATTTCAAAACCAAAGTAGGGAGCGTCACGCGTGATGTCCCACTGCTGCAGGCCTGCGTCAAACCATTCCTGCATCTTGTTGGCCACCTGCTCCTGCAGCGCGCCGGAGCGAGTCCAGGCTTGCAGCATTTCTTGAAATGCCGGCAGGTCAAAGAAGAAGTGCTCGGTCTCACGCATGACGGGCGTCGCGCCGGACACTACGGAACGAGGGTCGATAAGCTCCGTCGGGCTGTAGGTCGCGCCGCACACTTCGCAGTTGTCGCCGTACTGATCCTGCGCCTTACAGCGTGGGCAGGTGCCTTTAACAAAGCGGTCCGGCAGGAACATGGACTTTTCCGGGTCGAACAGCTGAGAGATGGTTCGGCTTTTGATAAAGCCGTTACTCTTTAAGCGACCGTAAATAAGCTCTGACAGCTCCCGGTTCTCTTCGCTGTGCGTAGAGTGATAGTTGTCGTAACTGATGAGGAAGCCGGCGAAGTCCTTCTGGTGTTCGCGGTTCATATCGTCAATCATGCTTTCCGGCGTAACGCCAAGCTGTTGCGCTTTGAGCATAATCGGCGTGCCGTGGGCGTCATCGGCGCAGATAAAGTTTATCTGATGGCCGCGCATTCGATGATAGCGAACCCAGATATCAGCCTGAATGTGCTCGAGAATATGACCGAGATGAATTGAACCGTTTGCGTAAGGGAGCGCACAGGTCACCAGTATTTTTTTCGCGACTTGAGCCATAGTTAACGTCTTAATCTTTATTGGTGAGTAATTGGGAACTTTCGATGTTAACTGATTGCGCCAGACTCGGCTAGGCCGTATCGCAGGGAAGGGCATATTTTTTACCTGCGGCTCTGCTTGCGGGGGAGCGCTGGCTTTTATTGGTAAAACCCGTTGATACCTTTGGGCTTGGCTTCTGTTATGCTAATAGACAGTGATTTCGCCATGCGGCCTACCGACGGCGAAACCTTTATTTGCTATCGTACTTGATAATAATAAGGAGTCGGGATGAGCGAACAATCCCAAAATGCGTTGACGCCAGACGCATTAAACCAGCTTGTGGCCGAGCGGCTTGCCGCGTTTAACCACCCAACGCTGAAGAAAAGCCTTGTCGAGATAAAAGCGCTGCACCACTGTGCGCTGTTGGATAACGTGTTGCACGTCGAGCTGCACATGCCGTTTGCCTGGCACAGCGGTTTTGAGGCGCTCAAGGCGGCGAAGGCCGATGAGCTTTTGAAAGCGACGGGGGCGAAGTCCATTGAATGGAAGCTGGTTTGCAACGTCGTTACGCTGAAGCGGGCGAACGATCAGGCCGGCGTTAAGGGCGTCAAAAACATTATTGCCGTTAGCTCCGGCAAGGGCGGTGTGGGCAAATCCAGCACGGCGGTTAATCTGGCGCTGGCGCTGGCGGCGGAAGGGGCCAAAGTGGGCATCCTTGACGCTGATATTTACGGCCCTTCGATTCCCACCATGCTTGGAACAACGCATGAGCGTCCAACGTCGCCGGACGGCGAGCACATGGCGCCCATCGTCGCGCACGGCCTGGCTACCAATTCAATCGGCTATCTGGTTGAGGACGGCAACGCAATGGTATGGCGCGGCCCGATGGCCAGTAAGGCGCTGCTGCAGCTGTTGCAAGACACGCTGTGGCCCGATCTTGACTATCTGGTTATCGATATGCCTCCGGGAACCGGGGATATTCAGCTGACCCTGTCACAAAACATCCCGGTCACCGGCGCTGTTATCGTAACGACGCCGCAAGACGTCGCGCTGGTTGACGCCATGAAAGGGCTGGTGATGTTTGAGAAGGTGCACGTGCCGGTGTTGGGCATCATTGAAAACATGAGCATTCACATCTGCAGCAACTGTGGTCATCAGGAAGCTATTTTTGGCACCGGCGGCGCTGAAAAACTGATTGCAAAGCACGGTAGCCAGCTGCTGGGGCAATTGCCGCTGCACATCAGCATTCGTGAAGATCTGGACCGCGGGGAACCCACTGTTGTTGCCCAGCCGAAGAGTGAAAATAGCCTCTTGTATCGTCAGGTAGCGGCGAAAGTCGCGGCTGAACTTTACTGGCAGGGACAGACGATCCCTTCAGAAATCAACATCAGAACCATGATGTAACGCCCTTCATTGCAGCCTGCCTTCCGCGTGCGTCGACGTTTGCTTGTGGCGCACGCGGTTATTAAATCATATACTTAAAGATAGAAACGTCGCGCCGCATCAATGATTATTTTCACCACGCTTTTCCTTTTAACGTTCGCGTTAATAGGAAAGACGTTATGATTTTTCAATAGAACGTGCGAGCGTGAGCTCTTTCAACTATGGCCAGCCACGTTAAGACGCGCGCGTTCAATGTGATAAGCATTAAAAGTAACCAGAATAGGACAGACAGGAGTTTAACCGTAATGAGACTATGCGACCGGGATATTGAAGCCTATTTGGACAGCGGTAAATTAAGCATTACTCCGCGCCCTCCCGAAACGCGTATTAACGGCGCTACGGTTGACGTTCGCTTGGGAAATCAGTTTCGCGTTTTTAGCGGGCATACGGCGGCCTACATCGATCTTAGCGGGCCAAAAGAAGAGGTTTCCGCTGCGCTGGAGCGCGTGATGAGCGACGAAATTAACCTGACGGATGATGAACCCTTTTTTCTGCATCCGGGAGAACTGGCGCTGGCGGTGACGCTGGAGTCGGTGTCGATTCCCGATGACCTGGTCGGCTGGCTGGACGGGCGCTCGTCTCTAGCGCGTTTAGGGCTGATGGTGCACGTTACCGCCCACCGTATCGATCCGGGATGGCAGGGTAAAATCGTGTTGGAGTTTTATAATTCAGGCAAGCTTCCGTTGGCATTGCGTCCGGGAATGGTGATCGGCGCGCTGAGCTTCGAGCCGTTGAGCGGCCCTGCGGCTCGTCCTTACCACTGTCGTGAAGATGCAAAATATAAAGATCAGCAGGGCGCAGTCGCCAGCCGTATAGATAAAGACTAGCGTTCTCTCGCTAGTGAATACACTTGACAGTAACCATTGGGGATAGTTGGGGATAGATGTCATGAGACGATTTTTAACCGCACTCGTCATCGTTTTGGTTGTCGTCGTAGCCGGAATGAGCGCGCTGGTTCTACTGGTCGATCCCAATGATTTTCGCAGCTACATGGTGAAAAAGGTTGAGGACAAGACGGGATACCACCTGAAGGTTGAAGGCGACCTTCGCTGGCACGTTTGGCCCCAGCTCAGCATTTTGGCCGGACAGATGTCGTTGACCGCGCCGGGCGCCGATTCACCGATTGTGAGCGCCGAGAATATGCGTCTGGACGTTGAGCTTATGCCGCTGTTTTCACATCAGCTGGTGGTAAAAAACGTCACGCTGAAAGGCGGCGTTATCCAGCTTCTGCCGCAAACGCAGGCGCAGACGGCAGAAAGCGCGCCGATTGCGCCGCCGGATGCAACGCAGGGGAAGGGCGTACCGGAGAACGGCAGCGCAGGCTCTCGGTGGGCGTTAGAACTTAATCAGGTGAAAATCTCTGACAGCATTCTGGTTTGGCAGCGAAGCGAAAATGACACGGTGACCGTGCGCGATATCAATATGACGCTGGAAAGAACCGATGACAGGGCCGCCGATCTTAACGTTAGCGCAAGGATTAATCGCGATCAGCGTGAGCTGGGTTTTTCTATGGACGGCGGTTTGAACCTTGTGGATTTCCCCCAGTCTTTAGCGGTGAATATCAGTAAGTTTGACTATCAGCTTCAGGGGGCGGGGATGCCCCAAAGCGGCATTAAGGGCGAAGGCGCTTTTGAGGCCGTTTATCAGCGTTCGCCTCAGTCCGTTCACATTGCGCCGCTATCGCTGACGGTAAACGACAGCCAGATTACGGCAGACCTCTCGGCGACGTTGGGAGAGACGCCGCATTATGCGCTGAAGGCAAACTCAGAAAGTTTGGATCTGGATGCGCTATTTTCGAACTCATTGGATAATAACGGTGGATCGGCGGTAAAAAATGAGACGCCGCGCCCCGTAACCTCCTCAGCAAACGGCCTTTCTGATGCGCTTGATTTGAGCGTGTTGAAGAGTTTTGACGCCACGCTTGAGCTTTCCGTCGGTTCTCTGACCTATCATAAAATCCCCTTGAGCGACGTAAGCCTGAAGGCGGTGAATAAAGACGGCGTATTGACGCTGGAAAACGCGACGGCGAAGGCTTTCAGCGGTGAGTTCGACGCCAAGGGCAGCGTTGACGGCACGAAGGCGCAGCCGACGATAGCCTTGGCCCCTCAGATTAAGCACATTCAGCTGGGAGAGTTGCTGAAAACGCTGGGCTATCCGCAAACCATGACCGGGCAGTTGACGATGCAGGGAAACTTTAACAGCGTCGGCTCTGAGCTTACCAGCCTGGAGAACGGGTGGCGCGGAAGCGCCCATCTGGTGGTTGACGGAGCACGGCTGCACGGCCTGAACATTCAGCAGCTCATTCAGCAGGCCGTGACGAGAAGCAATAAGGACGTGAAGGGGATGGACAACTACGAGCGCTATACCGAGGTACAGCGGCTGGTTGTCGATACCGTGCTTAATCGGGGGCAAGTGAAAGTCACCCGCCTTAACGGTGCGTCTGAACTGTTAACCGTCGCCGGTACGGGAACGCTAAACCTGCCGAAGCAGTACTGCGACATGAACTTGAATATTCGAGTGACGAAAGGCTGGGGCGGCAAGTCGGAGGTTGTGAACATCCTGCAGAAGACCACAATCCCGCTTCGTATATACGGGCCGTGGAGCAAGCTTAGCTACCAGCTTAACGTCGATCAGATACTGCGAGACCAGTTAAAGAGTCAGCTTGGGCAAGCGCTCGACAAGTGGCTTGATAAGAACAAGGACAAGCAGGAAAGTAAAGACGCGAAAAAGCTGCTGGAAAAGCTATTATAATCGACAGATCGTTAAAAACAGAAAGAGGCGCTTCATGCGCCTCTTTCTGTTTGAGGAGGAATTATTCCTCCTCGGGTTCAGGCTCAATCAGCGACGTAATGCGCACCTTCTGGATACGGTGGCTGCTGACTTCCAGCGGTTCGTACATCCAGTCTCCGATCTTGATTTGCTCACCCACTTCAGGAATACGCTGCGCGTGTTCCATCAGCAGGCCGGCGATGGTGTGGTAGTCGCGCTTTTCCTCAATCTCTATCGGAATATAGATAGTCAGGTCTTCCAGCGGCATATAGCCATTAACTATCCAACTGCCGTCGGCCTCGTGCTGAATGTCGTGGCGGGCGTCCAGATTTTCGCCGTGTACCGGCAGGTTTCCCGCGATGGTTTCCATCACGTCGGTGAGAGTAACGATCCCTTCGACAGAACCAAACTCATCGACAACGAACGCGAAGTGCGTTTGCGCCTGACGAAACTGTTCCAGCGCCATGAGCAGAGAAACGGTTTCCGGGAAGATCAGCGGTTGCTTAATCAGCGCGCGAATGTCCAGCGTTGGCTCAGACAGCTGCTGCTTTAGCAGGTCGTTGACGTGTATCACGCCTAGCGGTTCGTCCGCGGCGCCGTCTTCTGTCACTACCATGCGCGTATGCTGGTTGCGATGCAGCGTTTCGCGGATAGCTTCTTCCGGTTCGCTCAGATCCAGATCTTCGATGTCGTGGCGGGAAGTCATGATGCTTCCCACCGAACGCTGCGCCAGCCCCAGAACGCGCTCTATCATGTGGCGTTCCTGACGGTTAAATATTTCGTCGCTGTCGCCCTTGTGGCTGTCGGCTATCAGATTTGCTGAATGGCTGTCCAGCTCTGCGTCTTCGTGCTTACCGCTGAGCATGCGAAGCACCGCTTCTGCCGTGCGCTGGCGAAGAGGCCTGCTGGAGGAAAGGTACTTACGGCGGTTGGCCAGAGAAAGCTGGTTAAACACTTCAATAAGGATTGAAAAGCCGATAGCGGCGTACAGATAGCCTTTAGGAATGTGGAAGCCGAAGCCGTCGGCGACCAGGCTGAAGCCGATCATCAACAGGAAGCTTAAGCACAGGATCACGATCGTCGGATGTGCGTTCACAAAGCGCGTCAACGGCTTACTGGCCATCAGCATCAGCGCCATGGCGATACAGACGGCAATCATCATGACCGCCAGGTGATCGACCATCCCTACTGCGGTAATGACCGAGTCGAGGGAGAACACTGCGTCCAGCACGACGATTTGGGCGACGACCGCCCAGAACTTGGCGCCTTTATGGGCCGTAGTATCCTCATGGTCTTTGCCTTCCAGCTGTTCATTAAGCTCCATGGTGGCTTTAAACAGCAGGAACAGGCCGCCCACCAACATAATGAGGTCCCGACCGCTGAAAGGATGGTCGAACACTCTGAATAGAGGGGCCGTTAAGGTCGACAGCCAGGATATGCTGGCTAACAGAACCAAACGCATCAGCAGCGCCAGAGCAAGTCCGACGACGCGTGCGCGATCGCGTTGGTGTTTGGGAAGCTTGTCCGCCAGAATGGCGATGAAGACCAGGTTATCTATACCAAGAACGATTTCAAGGACGACCAGCGTTGCCAGGCCGGCCCAAATAGTTGGATCAGCGATCCATTCCATAAGTCAGGTGGTTACCTTCATGTAAAACAGCACGTGCTGCCCTTTCATTGTAGGGGCTAAACCGCATCACGACAATCTTTTCTCTTATTGTTAACGATATTGACAGTGAAACTGACCAACATGGCTGATTTATTCTTATGAATACCAAATAACCATCTAAGGAAGTGGGGTATCACAATATAAGCTTTTGTGAGTGGCGTGAAGAATGCGCAGCCGCAAAAAATAAAATGTCATCGGCGACAATTTCTCTGATAGCCATTTCTAACTTACCAATTACGGTATTGGTAAGTTATGATAACTTTATCTTTATATATTGTTCACGGTTATGCCCGTGAGTCTCCCCTGTCAGTGAGGTGTTTATATGTCTAAGCAGCAAATTGGTGTCGTTGGCATGGCGGTAATGGGCCGCAATTTGGCGTTGAATATTGAAAGCCGCGGCTATTCCGTTTCTATTTTTAACCGCTCGGCGGATAAAACCGACGAAGTCATTGCTGAAAACCCGGGGAAGAAGCTGGTTCCCTGCTATAGCGTAGAAGAATTCGTTAACTCACTGGAAAAGCCGCGCCGCATTCTGCTGATGGTGAAGGCGGGCGTTGCCACCGATAAGACTATCGAGTCTCTCAAGCCTTATCTGGATAAGGGCGATATTCTTATCGACGGCGGTAACACCTACTTCGAAGACACCATTCGCCGTAATAAAGAACTTTCTGCCGAAGGCTTTAACTTTATCGGTACCGGCGTTTCAGGCGGTGAAGAGGGCGCGCTGAAAGGGCCTTCCATTATGCCCGGCGGGCAAAAGGAAGCCTACCAGCTGGTGGCGCCGATCCTTGAGAAAATTGCCGCCCGCGCCAACGGCGAGCCCTGCATTACCTATATCGGCGCAGACGGCGCCGGCCACTACGTGAAAATGGTTCACAACGGCATTGAATACGGCGATATGCAGCTGATTGCCGAAGCCTACTCTTTGCTTAAGCAGGCAGTTGGCCTGACGAACGACGAGCTGGCCGATACCTTCTCGGAGTGGAACAAGGGAGAATTGGACAGCTATCTTATCGAGATCACGGCGGACATCTTCCGTAAGAAGGACGAAAGCGGTCAGTATCTGGTTGACGTGATCCTGGACGAAGCGGCGCAGAAGGGAACGGGGAAGTGGACCAGCCAGAGTTCGCTCGATCTTGGCGTTCCGCTTTCGCTGATTACGGAGTCGGTGTTTGCCCGCTTCCTGTCTGCGCTGAAAAATGAACGCGTAGCGGCGTCAAAAGTGCTGAGCGGCCCGGCTCCCGTTGCGTTTAGCGGCGATAAGGCCGAGTTCATCGAGAAAGTGCGCAGAGCACTCTATCTGGGGAAAATCGTTTCTTACGCGCAGGGATTTGCTCAGTTGAAGTCGGCTTCCGATGAGTATCAATGGAGTCTGAACTACGGTGAGATTGCCAAGATTTTCCGCGCTGGCTGTATTATCCGCGCCCAGTTCCTGCAAAAAATTACCGACGCTTACGCTGAGAATGGCGATATCGCCAACCTGCTTCTGGCCAGCTACTTCAAGAAGACCGCCGATGAGTATCAGCAGGCGCTGCGCGACGTTGTCGCCTATGCCGTTTTGCACGGCATTCCTACGCCAACCCTTTCAGCGGCGATCGCCTACTATGACAGCTACCGTGCGGCGGTGTTACCGGCTAACCTGATCCAGGCACAGCGTGACTACTTTGGCGCACATACCTACAAACGTACCGATAAAGAGGGTGTTTTCCATACGGAATGGATGGAATAACACTGTCAACGTTATAAAAAATCCGGCTTGGCCGGATTTTTTGCCTATAGTGACAAAAGAGAAATTCTTTTCAGTGGCGGTTTGCAGGTGAGTTACGTACTATCAGACAAATCACCATTGATTAATTGTTTATGACCAGTAAGGGGATCATGATGGAAAACGCGAAGCCTTCCTTCCAGAACGTGCTGGAATACGTACGCCTGTCTCGCCGCAAAAATAAGCTTAAGCGCGAAATTGTGGATAATGAGAAAAAAATTCGCGATAACCAGAAGCGCGTTTTGCTGTTAGAAAACTTGAGCGATTACATCAAGCCCGGAATGAGCATTGAAGACATTCAGGCTATTATCGCTAACATGAAGAGCGACTATGAGGAGCGCGTTGATGAATACATCATTAAGAACGCGGAGCTCTCTAAAGAAAGGCGCGATCTGTCTCAAAAAATGAAGTCTATGTCTGAAGTGAAGTAGCGCTGAAGGCCTAAAACGTAAAAATCCGCCGCGTAGTCGCTACGGGCGGATTTTTTTATGCCTGAAATCAGGCGTTATTGGGTTCGGATATATTCATCCATATCGCTTTTCAGGTTGTCAGACTTGGTGCCAAAGATGGCCTGAACGCCAGAGCCTGC
This sequence comes from Leminorella grimontii, assembly GCF_039789245.1. Classification (NCBI taxonomy): domain Bacteria; kingdom Pseudomonadati; phylum Pseudomonadota; class Gammaproteobacteria; order Enterobacterales; family Budviciaceae; genus Leminorella; species Leminorella grimontii. Next base: position 1,535,163 of record NZ_CP146357.1, read on the forward strand.
AACGACAACGCCGGCTGCGCCCAGCTTCTTCAGCCCGTCCTTATCGACTTTTTCTATATCAGCGACGCCGATGCGTAAACGGGTGATACAGGCGTCCAGGTTCGTGATGTTGTCTTTCCCTCCAAACGCTGCAACCAGCGCGGCAGCCATGTCTGAACTTGAAGCGGCTACGCTTTTTTCCGTCGTTTCCACTTCTCTTCCCGGCGTTTTCAGGTTCAGCTTAACGATAGCGAAGCGGAATACGACGTAGTAGAACAGCGCGTAAAGCGGGCCGAGGATGAAGAACATCCAGCCTTTGGTTGAAAGGTGGTAAAGCAGCATAAAGTCGATGGCGCCGTGAGAGAACGTCATGCCGTGCTTCACACCCAGCAGTATGGTTATTACATAGGCAAGTCCGGCCAGAATGGCGTGGATTGCGTACAGCACGGGCGCAACGAACAGGAAGGCAAATTCGATAGGCTCGGTAATGCCGGTTAAGAAGGAGGTCAGCGCGGCAGAGATCATGATGCCGCCTATTTTTGCGCGGTTCTCTGGGCGAGCGGTGTGCCACATGGCGATGGCGGCAGCGGGAAGTCCCCACATCTTAAACAGATATCCGCCCGCCATGTTTCCAGCCGTCGGATCGCCCTGGAGATAGCGTTGAATTTCACCGGTGATCCAACGTCCGCCTTCTGCCGTACAGGCGGCTTCGTTAGCGATACCGGAAACAATCTTACCGTTTACGATACAGGCCTGACCCGCTTCATAGAAGAAGGGGACGTTCCATATGTGGTGTAAGCCGAAGGGAATTAACGAACGTTCCACTACGCCGTAAATACCAAAGGCTAACGCCGGGTTTTGGTAAGCGGCCCACTGGGAGAAGGCGTTAATAGCGCCGCCGACCGGAGGCCAAATAAATGAAAGAACGATGCCCAGTGCGATACAGGTAAAGCCGGTAATGATAGGCACAAAGCGCTTGCCGGCGAAGAAGCCGAGGTAGTCCGGCAATTGAATGCGGTAGAAGCGGTTAAACAGATAACCCGCCAGGCCGCCGACCAGAATACCGCCCAACACACCGGTATCTATTTTGGGAACGCCCAGCGCTTCCGCCATAACTTTAAGCGTGGCCGCCATAATGCCGTAGCCAACGATAGAGGCCAGGCCGGCGACACCGTCGTTGTTGGTGAAGCCCAGCGCGACGCCGACGGCGAACAGCAGGGGCATTTGGTCAAAAATGGAGCCGCCTGCCTGAGCCATAACTTTTGATACGACGGCGGGAAGCCAGCTAAATTCCGCGCTGCCGACGCCGAGCAGGATACCGGCGATGGGCAACACAGAGACCGGAAGCATCAACGCTTTACCGACCTTTTGTAGACTTGCAAAGAGATTTTTGAACATAAATGTGCCTTTGATGACGATGTTATATAAGTAGAAAAATAACCTTTCTATGCATAGATGATTCGGAATCAATTAATAAAATTTTTTATAAAGTGATGACGATCACGGCATTAAAATGAAGCAATAATTATAAGTATTAGATCTCTTTTTTGTTGTCCTCGTTTAAGTACTTCCTTTATAAAGCTAATTATTTTAAATAAGTATAGTTGCCTTTTTTATCATTGCTAAAAAAGTCGATGTAAAAAATGATCCACTATCGATGGATTTTGTTTCTTTTTGTTAAAATCAATGTGTTACGTTTTTTCTCGTTAGTCGGTTCAATAGAGGTAAAATGGTTTTTCGTTCCTGCAATAATGTAAGAGTGGGGGAAGTTGTTGTTTATTTTACTATCTTATTTTTTTGTGTTTTTAATATAAAAAGAGTATTGACAAACTTTAATAAAGAGCTAAATTTATAAACAACGCAGGCGCTATTAGCCTAACGGTTAAATAAAACGTTTGCGTTGTGAATGCGCGATAAAGGCCTTGTAGTTAACCAATGTTAATTGTGAAAGAGGATGCGGGCATCGTTCAACTGTAGTCACGTTTGGGAACCGCATCGGAAGTCGGGTCGCGTAGTTGAAGTACGATCGCGCTGCTGGGAACGAAAGGGGGATACGCGGGTTTGTATCAACCGTTGTATCAAGTGATGTTGTGAGACGGCTAAACATGATGAATATGCCGCTCGACCTGTTTAGATGTGAAGAAAAAAGGCGTTTTGGTTAATAAATCGGAGGGTTTTTTACTACAACAGCTTAATTTCTCGCTTACAAAACAAGTGCATCTAACTGCTACTGTTTTAGTCCACTAACTTAATACATGTTTAACTTATTATCGGTTCGACCTTAAAGCCCTGGCGCAACGTCAGGGCTTTTTGGTTTTATGCGATAAGCGAAGTAAAGATTGAACTAACGCATTAATCGGTAAGAATTTTCCCATAAGTTAAGCAAAGGCCGTTAAACTACCCGTGCGTGATAACGTTACATACAGTAGGAACGGCATGAAAGAAAACAGTGAGCTATTGCGGCTGGAAAACGTCGGCTATCGAACCGATGAAACGACTATTCTAAAAGGCGTCGGATTTAGCCTTAATCCTGGCGAATTTAAGCTGATCACCGGGTCATCGGGCTGTGGGAAAAGTACGCTACTTAAAATAATTGCCTCATTGATAAGCCCAACTGAAGGGAACATTCTCTTTGAGGGACAGGATATTAATGAGCTGTCGCCGGAGGCCTATCGCCAAAAGGTATCTTACTGCTCTCAAACTCCTTCGCTTTTTGGGAACACCGTCTACGACAATTTAGCCTTTCCTTATCTCATTCGTAAAGCCGAGCCGGACAGAAAAAAGCTGGCGGCGGACCTTAAGCGATTTTTCCTTCCTGAAAGCTTTCTTGATAAAGGCGTGAATGAGCTTTCCGGCGGAGAGAAGCAGCGCGTTTCTTTGATCCGCAACTTACAATTTCTGCCTAAGGTACTGCTGCTGGACGAAATTACCAGCGCGTTGGATGAAGACAACAAGCGCAACGTGAATGACATTATCCATGACTATGTTCACAACGAGAATATGGCTGCGCTGTGGGTTACTCATGACAGAGGAGAGATCCAACATGTAGATGATGCGATCGTCCTGACGGCGCGCGCTGGAAATGTGCAGGAGGTGAAGCATGAGCCAGCATAATATAACGAATGAGTCCCTTGCGCTGTCGATGCTGCTAGTGCTGGTAGCCATCCTTATCAGCCATAAAGAAAAGCTGGCGTTGGAAAAGGACATCCTCTGGAGCATTGGCCGTGCAGTAGTGCAGCTGATTATCGTCGGCTACGTGCTGAAGTACATCTTTGAGCTGAATAACGCGGCGTTAACCGTACTCATGGTGCTGTTTATCTGCTTCAATGCGGCCCTTAATGCGAAAAAGCGCAGCAGGTATATCGACAGAGCGTTTGCTATCTCTTTTGTCTCTATCACCACCGGGGCGGTGCTGACGCTCGTCGTACTAGTGCTGTCGGGTTCCATTGAGTTTGTACCTATGCAGGTTATTCCTATCTCCGGCATGATTGCCGGCAACGCGATGGTGGCGGTCGGGCTTTGCTATAACAATTTGGGGCAGCGCTTTAGCAGCGAGCGCCAACAGATTCAGGAGATGCTGAGCCTGGGCGCAACGCCAAGAATGGCCTCTGACAGGCTTATCAGAGACAGCATCCGAGCGTCGCTCATTCCTACCGTCGATTCGGCAAAAACCGTCGGCTTAGTCAGCCTGCCGGGGATGATGTCCGGCTTGATATTCGCCGGTATCGATCCGGTGATGGCGATTAAGTACCAGATTATGGTGACCTTTATGCTGCTTTCAACTGCCAGCCTGTCGACGATCATCGCCTGCTATCTGGGGTATCGGAAGTTTTATAACCAGAGGCATCAGCTGGTGGTGAGAGAGGTGAAGAAGTAGAGAACATAGAAGGTAATACCCGCTTGAAAAGCGGGTTTTTAAATGGAGAATCTTTACCGGAAAATGCTTCTGGCCTGCTCACTGTGAAGAGTTAGCCTTGAAGTGGCGAGCTATTCTGCCGAGCCTTTTTGTTAAATAGCCTTTTAAAGGCGGTTTTTTTATTCCACGTTAGCGACATTTTCCTGCATGACTGAAGTGAGAAACGTTGCGATTTTATTCTCAATCTGACTATCGATCGTTCTTAGCCGCAGTAGGCTAATACCGCATTCGTCGAGAATAGCATTTTTTAGCGCGTCGCGTTCGCGCTGCGCTGGGCAGTCATGATGTCCGCCATCTATTTCAATCACCGCTAAAGGTTGCTTTCCTACACGATAGTAAAAAACAAAATCGCAGCTTGCTCCTTGTACCATAAACTCTCGCTGACGTAGCGTAAAACGATCGTCCATACGAGAGACCAGCTGTCTGAGTGGGATCTGTGCGTGTACAGTAAGGACGCGGTAAGTCGGCAGCCTGAGCGTATCGTTGATGAGCTGCGAAGCAATCTGTTCTGAGCGAAAGCGTGAGTCGTTGGGATTAAGTCGTTTTTTCAGTTTATCTAATGAGCGGTCATACTCTTCATAGAGCAGGTCGAATGCGCTGACTACTGGGCTATAATGTACCCGATCGTTATCAGCGTAGTAGGTCATATAGCGAATTAGCGCAGCGATATGCTGATTGTTATTAGTGAATACATTATCACCGGTAACCAGCGTGAAGCGTTTTTGCGCACGTGAAACCGCGACATTGATAAGCTGCGGATCGTCAACAAAGTTAAGCGCCTGCCGATCTGCTTTCTTATCCAGTACGGTGGAAAAAATAATCTCTTCGCATTCGCGTCCCTGAAACTTATGCACCGTAGCGCTAATAAAATCAGTGGGAAGCGCTTGGTTTGAGAGGTCGACCTGAGCATTGTATGGCGCAATAAAACCGCGGCTATCTGCTTCGTCCCATTCTAGTGCCGTAAGCGACTCTAGTTCGCGTAAATTGCTTCTGTTACGCGTATGATTACCTTTAGCGGTCACTACCAGCGATAGGGCTGATTCGCCGTTGTCACGGGTCATTGCGATTAACTGATTGTCATAAAATTGCTTATTGCAGAACTGAATTATTTTTGGATGACAACGATAGTGCTCTTTCAACAAAGTGACGGGCAGCGAGTTGCCGTATAGCTTGAATAGTGAATCCAGCAGGCTGTGGCTGACACAGTCATAATGCGGCGCCGGTGCAAGCAAAGTGGTATTTTCTGGAACATGAGGAAGTTGCTTACGGTCGCCCACTACAATGACGTTTCTGGCGCAGCCTAAGGCTAAAATTCCCGGAACAATATCTTGCTGCGATGCCTCATCAATAATGACGTAATCCAATAAAGCCCCTGGAGCCAGAGAATTAATGATGGAGTGTGTGCTACTACCAATTATCGGATAGCGTTTTAGAAAATTAGTAAAAACCTTCTGATAATTTCCCTCATTGAGGTTGTCATCTGGTGTGATTGATTTCCAAAGATGTGCGCGAAGAAACGCCATGGAATCCTGAGTCAGTTTTTGTTGCAAACTTATCACATCATTATTTTTTAAAGTTTTTTCGTTTTTTATCAGCGCATTTCTGGCCTGTTGTAAACGGATAGCATAATAATGACGCTGTAAGGCAAAGAATATCGACTGGCGTTTCTCCATAGTATTTAAAGGTTTCGTTCTCACAATGCTAAATTTGAACAGGAGTATTAGCCTATTGAGAAAGCTAATACGATTTTCTTTTAGAGACTGGAGAAAGGCCATCAAGTCAGTAATTTTATGCTGCGTCAGCTGATAGCGCTCAATTTTATGATGATGTGTAATGTCGTGAGAATGTAGCCATTGGCTAAGATATTTTTCTTCGATGCTCAGTTCATCAATTTCAGCACGTAGCTTTGCTACGTCATTTTGTGCAAGGAGAAATTCTTTTAACCGCATTACTTGATTAGATATAACGCCGATTTCAGGTGCATTCGTTGGCGGTATTTTGGGGAGCTCGGGCTGAGTGGCGAAAAATTTGAGGCGATTATCCGCACTACCTAATCGAGCTACTACATAATCCAGATTTGCTTTTGCCAGTTTATCGTAAACATTCTCTACGGCAGTGTTGTTATTAGAGACGATTGCGACACTGCAATTCTTGATCAGGATATTGGCGAGGATATTAAGTATCGTCTGGGTTTTTCCTGTACCAGGAGGTCCTTCTATAACTGAAATTTGTGCGCTAAATGCTTTCTCAACAGCCGTCATTTGGCTTTCATTCAGTCCGAAGGGATAGATAATGTTGTTCGGTATGCGTCGTGTTGCATTCTTACTGTGGCAATAAGCTTCTAATGCCGTGTCGGGATGAGCCACAATTTTATCTAACTGATTCAGTATATTCTCTGCGATAGGCTTCTTGTCCTGAGTCGCGTTATGGACACGCTGTCTGGCAACGTCGCGGAAATAGGAAAAAACGTCATCATCTTTTAACGATGTTGCCGGCAGAATTTGCACGTCTTCAGCTTTCATCACATAACATCGTTCCGAGTTTGGATAATAAATAAGAGCATATTTATTACCTACTATTTCGGCGCGAGCGATGGCTCGCACATTAGAGTGGCCTTTTTTGATGAGTAAAGTGCCATTGACAAGCGTAGTGGGTTCGACCTTGCAGGCGCTGAACGGCCAAGTATAAGTTTTTCCTGAATGGAAATGACCAGTCAATTGAAGGCTCTTTGCGCTATTGCTGTAATACAGAGTCCAGTCAGAAAATTGCGCAGTTCTGTCTTGCCCTTCAACGTAAATAATGGTCATTTTCTCTTCTCCATGAGGAATGGGAATGTTCTTGTCTAACTTTGGAGATAATAAGGATAAAAGAAATTTCCCCTAACGGAAAAGAAAAAAGATTATTTTTTATGATTCGTTTTTACTAGCTGTATCAGATGTGTGTTTTATCTTATGGAATATAAATATATTAAATTCTAAAACTCTAAATAATATCTAAAATTATATGGATATTGTCGCCGTTTTTAAACATTTCGGGCTGTTGTACTGTCTGTAATGAAAAAAGGCCGTTGGCTTAATGCCTGATACGGGAATTGATATGTGAAGATGCAGCTAGTACAACCATTTATTATTTAATCATAGGATTAAAAATAGGTTGTTTTTAGACGATATCTAATCGATTTTATGAAAACGGTTTTTTCTTACTTATAGCATCTGATTATATGTCCGCCGGATATTATAATCTCTTAATTCGGCAATGTAGAAAGTAGTTCATTTCATTTTCATCAATAGCCCTGCTTGTACGTGTAGTCTCCCCAGTTTTTCGGTACAGGCCGTAAACAGTGGATGTTATGCCCGTCATTCACTGAAATACTTGAATGCGTCTTCAGATTTGTAGCTATGACGCATGAATCCCTCATTCCGCCGCTTCATAATCACATTTATAGCTTTACATCTATATAGTGTTTAACCTATATTTTCGGGGCCCGTGTGGACGATTAAAACAACGGATACGTTCGATCATTGGTGACTGATATAGACAGAGCCTGCGTGCTTGCGGCGTTAATTGTACTGAAAGAGAAGGGGCCAATGTTGTCCAGACCTTACGCCGATACGGTTAAAGGCGCTCGCTACGGTAATATGAAAGAGCTACGGCTGCTGAGGCGGGGCGAACCAATTCGGGCATTTTTTGCCTTTGATCTTCATCGTATCGCCATTCTGCTTTGCGCTGATAATAAGGTCGGTAACGAGAAACGTTTTTATGATGAAATGATTTCGATAGCCGATCGGGAATTTATGAACTATCTGAATAAATTAGAAGAGAAGGAGTAACGCCATGGGCAGAACGCTGGAACAGCTTCTCGCAGATGAAAAACCGAGCGTCGTGGCCGAAGCTCAGGCAATGGCTAAGGATATCCTGCTCAATATTCATCTTGCTGAACTGCGTGAGAGGGTGCAGAAAACCCAAGTGGAAATGGCACAGGAGCTGGGCATCAAGCAGCCTACCGTCGCGGGAATGGAAAAGCCGGGACGCGACCTGAAGCTTTCTACGCTTAAACGCTACGTTGAGGCAGCGGGCGGTAAGCTGCGGCTTGACGTTGAGCTGCCGGACGGGTCGCATTATGGATTTGTTTTGTAAGCAGTAAAGTGGGTCGTAGTGTAAATTCTTCTGGCGCAGCCCGGATACGGAAGCTGCGCCGCATTTTGTTTATTCGATCCGCAATAATCCTTTTAACTGCAAAAACAGTTTTCTATTATCGACCTTCTTACCACGAACTAAGATCCTGCCTGTACGAAATGCTTCATGACCTGAAAGAAGCGTCTGATGTATCAGGACTGTCGCCGTTTTACCGGCAATGCCGCCTTTGAAAACTGCCGGATCTGTCCTCTGATGGATTAAGGCTTTCTTCACGCTTTATTGCGCTAAGGAAATCACAATGAATCTGATGAATAATTGTGCATCGCCCGCCGCAGATGTTATATTAAAATATAATATCCGGAGGTGCTCTATGTATACCACTCGTCTGAAAAAGGTTGGCGGATCTGTCATGCTGGCGGTTCCTCCCGCCGTGCTGAAAACGCTGGGGCTGTCGACGGACAGCGAAGTGGGCATGACCATTGATAATGGCTGCCTGATTATTGAACCTCAAAAACGTCCCCGCTATTCGCTCGAAGAACTGCTGGCGCAGTGCGATCCGCATGCTGAAATAAGCGAAGAGGATCGGGAATGGATTGATGCGCCTGCGGTGGGCAAGGAGATCCTGTAAATGGACAGAGGGGAAATCTGGCTCGTTTCACTGGATCCCACCAGCGGCCATGAACAAAGCGGAAAACGTCCGGTACTCATCGTGTCGAAGGCATCATTTAACACATTCACCCGGTTGCCCGTTGTTGTCCCTGTGACCAGCGGTGGAAACTTTGCTCGCGAAGCCGGTTTTATCGTCTCACTGGACGGCGCGGGAACAAAAACAACGGGCGTGATCCGCTGCGACCAGCCCAGAACCATTGATATGGGGGCCCGAAATGGTAAGCGACTGGAACGTATACCAGACGCTGTCGTGAATGAAGTGCTGGCCCGACTGGAAGCCATTCTGGGCTGATGTTTTTTATGTGATTGAGAGATTCTGAAAAGCAAAAAGCCTGCTACAAAGCAGGCTTTTCTGAATTTGGCTCCTCTGACTGGACTCGAACCAGTGACATACGGATTAACAGTCCGCCGTTCTACCGACTGAACTACAGAGGAATCGTATAGACAGGGCGCATCATATCCGCCAGCCCGGGCGCTGTCAACCGCTTGGAAACCTCGTTAAGCGCGTTTGCTTATACTTCATCCAAAAAGGGCGCGATCCGTTTCTATTTTAGCCATTTTGATACTTTTTGGGCCTAATTTTATTTTTTCTACGCGGCTGGAAAAGCTACATATCTTTAGTCAGAAATATTCTCATACGGGTATAGCTATTGAAAAAAGTAATATAGACTTTAAGTCAAGGTGGCCGAGGCTGCAGAGAGTGGGTATTTAGCCATTGCTTTCAATTTCACTTTTCGCAGCGGCATAATATTTGATGGCTAAGTGGTGGGCGAGTGCGTTTATTTAATTCCATATCATTAAAACCGCTAGTGACGCTGCTGTTTGTGCTGCTGTTGACGATTACGCTAAGTTCGGCGCTGTTTCTCCAGTTTCGCAATGAATTGCGCATTTTTGAAAGGCTTAGCGACCGCGTGACGGCGACGCACATTGAGTCCGTTGGTACCCATCTTTTTAACTTTATGGAAGTTCCTATCCAGTCTAACGCGGCCGTTGAAATGGTCATGCGGGAAGTTCTGGATGCCCCTAAAGATACGCTGGAAGAGTTTGAATCACCGCTGAAGAGCACGATGGAAAAAATATTTCCCAATATGCCTCAGCTCAGCCTGATTGCGTTCGGTTCGATTAACGGGAATTACATTGCGGTCGACAGAGGCACTGAAAATGGCAATTTTCGACTGCTGTTAAAAGACGCTAGGACTCACGGCGTAATGAACTTCTATTCGGGGATGAGCATTCAAAGCCCGATTATTAATAGCGTTAACCACTACGATCCTCGTCTTCGGCCTTGGTACCGTGATGTAGAAATTAATCGCCAAGCAGTCTGGACTACGGCCTACTGGGACCTCAACAAGGTTAGGGAACTGACGATTTCTTATAACAGCCCCGTCTATGACGCCAACAGGCGGTATGTGGGGGTCGTCTCTAGCGACATCAAGATTGAGCGCTTTAATCAATATTTACGTTCTATCCCCAGCTTGGGCAATGGCGTGATATTCGTTCTGGATGGCGACAACGAAATGATTTCTTATTCGTCGAACGATAAGCTCTATAACGCGCCGGAGAGAGGAACGTTACTGCACGATAAGGCTAAGCTTCGTACCCCGCTGGACAGCACTAACCCCATTATTCACACCATGGCGCCCTATTTGGTTGACAGAGGGCTGGATAAGTTCACTTTTACTTTGAATGGTGAAATATTTCATGCTCGAGTTGCTCCCTTTGGCGCTTCGCTGGGGCTAAAAGATTGGCGGATCGTTGTCGCCGTACCTCGAAGTGACTTTATTGGCAGGCTTGACGCCGACAGGCGTACAACTATTTTCCTTATTTTAGGCGTATTTCTGGTTGGCATAACTCTGGCCTGGGTTGTTTTATCAAAAGTGACCACACCGATATTGGACGCAGCCCGACAGGCGAAGCTGCTTGCCCGGCAGGAGTGGTCTCCGTCCCACGAGTCGGGTTTTCAGCTTAAAGAAATCCGGCAGCTTAATAATGCGTTTAACGAGATGTCATCCCGGCTGTCAGCGGCCTTTTCGTCCTTGAAACATCAAGTTAACTACGATCCCGTGAGCGGGCTTTTAAGCGCCGAAGGGCTGTTGGAACAAATGAAGGCTCTCGATTTCTCGGGGGAAAAGCCCAAGTGGCGTGGGTTGATAATGCTAAGCCTGGACAATATTAGCGACGTCAACAACACGCTAGGCTATCAGAAAGGTGAGTGGCTGTTGGGCGAGTTTGCGGCGTCCTTAAACGCTATTGTGCCTGAAGGCGCGCTGCTTGCCCGGGTCAACGACGTCGAATTTGCCGTCTGCTACCCCGAAAGCCACCAGGGCGATATTCTGAAAGATAAAATTCCGAAATATGTTTATCTCTACACCCACTCTCAGGGCAGTGAGCACCTGATGTTTGTTGGCAATATTGCTTTCGTTGATGAAACGTTTGACGACGAATCCTTAACGGAGTATCTGCGTAAAGCGTCTCTGGCACTGGTGAGCGCACGCAAGAAGGGTACCGGCGCCTATGAAGTATATCGGCCGGAAATGATGACTCAGGCGGTTGAGAATACTCGAATGCTGTCGGAATTAAGCCAGGCGCAGTTTAATCAAGAACTGCTGGTCTACTTTCAGCCTATCGTTGAGTTGCGCGACGGCAGAGTTATCGGCGCGGAGGCGCTGATCCGCTGGCGGAGTAGGGCCTATGGCATGGTGGCTCCCTACGTTTTCATTCCTTTAGCGGAAGAGTCTGGTCTTATTCTCTCTATCGGCCGCTGGGTGCTAAAAGAGTCGTGTCGCCAACTGGCGTTGAAGATTTCTGCCGGCTGGCCGAAGGACTTTATGATTCATATCAACGTTTCTGCCCGTCAGCTTATGCAGCCTGACTTTTATGATTCCATTGTAGAATCGCTGCGCGAAAGCGAGCTTTCTCCATGTAATCTTGCTATCGAACTCACGGAATCCATTCTGGTAGAGAAGGGAACCATCATTGGCGAGCAAATTGCGAAAATCAGGGCATTAGGGCTTTCGGTCGCGATCGACGACTTCGGTTCCGGCTTTTCCAGCCTTTCTTATTTATATCGTCTACAGTTTGATTGCCTGAAAATTGATAGAGACTTCGTCTGTGGCGTACTTGAAAGCGGCAGGAGCGAAGCGATCGTCTCTGCTGTCGTGCGACTGGCTGACGGGCTATCCGTACCGCTGGTTGCAGAGGGTATTGAAACCGAGGAGGCTGCCGCGAAGCTATATCACTTGGGCTGTAAACGCGGACAGGGTTACTATTTTGGCAGACCGATTCCGTTGGATGAATGGGAAAAGCCTGAGGGAGATGGCAAGAGAGGGTGAGGCTTGTATTGCCTCTGATAACGAAAAAGCCCGCTTTAAAAGCGGGCTTTTGAAATTTGGCTCCTCTGACTGGACTTGAACCAGTGACATACGGATTAACAGTCCGCCGTTCTACCGACTGAACTACAGAGGAATTGCTTGAACGCCGCGCATCATATCCGGCTGTGCTCACCCTGTCAACGCTAAATTTTTATCTTTTATCTAAGTGCTCATCAACTGAGCAAGCCGAACGTTGTTTGAGCAAAGATAGAGGGCATGGATATGCCGATGGTACGAATGGTAAAAGTGGCGGTAATAGACGGATGAGGACGAGTGTATAAATAATAGCCGATAGAGCGCGAGTTTGCTTTAAATTAAGATGTACGTTTCTTTACTCGAACAGCCATCTATTTCATAAGGTGATTTTCACTAATCGAGAAGATGGAGAAAAAAGCATCAATACCAATAACGAAAAGCTCCATCTACCAACTTTTCGTTATTGAACTGTAATATTTATATTCTATTAATATTAATAATTAGGGGGTGTTGAAAATAAGGTGCTACGTCAGAAGATCTTTTTATACGGAATTGATTTTTTAACCTTAAAAGACGTTACTTTTACTTTCTATATATTTTGGCCGTTGGCAGCTAACAAAACACCCGACCTGAGGAAGGCACAATGTAAGTATTACTGAACCATCAGAGTAGGCAATTCTCTGGCTTGCTAATTAACAGGCACAGACAAACCGCAACGGCGTTCCGTTAGTCAACTAACTCAAACAGCAGGTGAACCCTAGCTTAATCAACGCTCTTGAAGCGTCGAATTATTTCACTTGGTACCAAATAGACTTTGGAACTTTGCCCAAATCAAAAAGCTTACCAGCAACTAGCTCTGCTCGACGGTGATCGGCAGCGCGATACATATTAGCCAAAATACTATTATCAGACAAAGAATAGTTTAGCTTATCGTAAAGACGCTCTAAGCTATCTTCGTTAGAACACTTACGAAACATCATTAAATAATCAATATCACTCATTATAGGCTACTTTATATTTAGCTCCGCGTGCGTAAATACGTGCATTGATTAATGCATCTCTAATGTCATACAACGCGCAGAGGTAATGGATTGAGAGTAATCAGCGACGGCATTAAAGTAAATGCCATCTCTGATATCATAGTCCGTTGGTAGAAAATGAACAAGCACTTATAGCGTTATTATTGCAATAATATGCAGTTAGTAGCTTAAGCTCAAAATTCTACGGGCTTCAATTTCTGTGATGTCCTTATGCTCCCCAAGAGGAAATAAATTAAATCTTTTTAAATAGTTAATTGCATCATCAATGGATGATTCCGGTATCCCATACGCTCTCAGGCTGGTCATTATTCCCATATTTTCAAAAAAACGCTTGGTTAGAGATATCGCACTATTTATCCGTTCGTCTTCATTGCCGTTCGTTAATCCCCAAACTCTGTCTGCGTACTGTAATAGTTTCAATCGCTTGTTTTTTCTTTGTACTTCCAAAACGGAAGGCAGTATTACTGCAAGGGTTTGAGCGTGATCAAGGCCGTGATATACCGTAAAATAATAGCCCATCCGATGAGTAGCCCAGTCCTGAGGAACGCCCAGACCAATCAGGCCGTTAAGCGCCTGTGTCGCACTCCACATAATGGAAGCTCTGACGTCGTAGTTCTGTCGGTCAGCCAGCGCCTTAGGGCCTTCTTCGATCAGCGTCAGCATTAATCCTTCCGCATAGCGGTCTTGCACTTTTCCGTAAACCGGGTAGGTAAGGTATTGCTCGGTAACGTGTACGAAGGCGTCGACAACGCCGTTGGCAATCTGTTTTTCGGGCAGAGTGTAGCTCTTTTTCGGGTCGAGCAGGGCAAAGCGAGGGAAAAGCAGAGGATGCTTATGGCTTAGCTTGGCGTTAAGGTCTGAGCGGCTTATAACCGCAGTGCCGTTCGTTTCAGAACCGGTTGCGGGGAGCGTTACTACACAGCCAATGGGAAGCGTCTGCTTTAAAGGGACGTTTTTTATCCAGCTGTCCCACGCGTCGCCTTCAAAGTAACGAGCGGCGGCAATAAATTTTGTCCCATCAATAACAGAACCTCCGCCGACGGCGAGAAGAAAATCGATTTTTTCTTCTTTTGCGATGCCTACGGCTTTCATCAACGTATCGTATTGGGGATTTGGCTCTATCCCGCCAAATTCAATGTACTGTCTTGCACCTAACGCGTGTTTTACCTCATCAAGCGTGCCGAATCGTTTCGCGCTTCCGCCTCCGTAGGTTATTAATACTTTGGCGTCCGCAGGGATTTGAGCGTCAATGTCCTTAATTCGCCCTTCACCAAAAAGGATCCGCGTTGGATTGTAGTAATCAAAGTTAAACATCGTTATCTCCCAATAGCGGGCATATATAAAGCTATGCGCTGAGTGGCTTGACCTTCAAGGTACTTCTGTAAGCACCGTTTATTGATGCTTATTTTAGTGAGGGATATAAATATAGCCTATTTGCACCAGCCGCTTTACTGACGTGGGATAAATTATATTTCATTTTTATTTTCTTGTTATAGAAGGAGTAATTTTGAGATTGCGTGCAGATTGAATAAATAGCGCAGGAATGTATGAAGCGGAGCAATATCGGGGACAAAAAAGCCGACCCTAAGGTCGGCTTTGCAATGCGGTGATTAAAGGAACACGCCGCCGGACTCGCCCAGCTTCTGATCGCCGGCCTTAGGCTTAGCTTTTGCCTTTGGCTTAGATGAGGTTGCTTTGGCCGGCTCAGCCTTGGCCTTATCGGCTTTAGCTTCAACTACCGGAGGGGCTAAGCGCGCGACAGCGCCTTTATCTACGGCTTCGATTTTACCGCTTTCGATTACGCCGTAAGAGATTTTGTCTTTAATTGAGGTAATCACGATGGTCGCGACTTTCTCTTCAGCGGCGCCGAGCACTTCACCCGTATCCGGATCGACCAGCTCTTCGCCCTGAGAGTAAATGTCAAAACGGTCGCCGTCATAAACCATGGCTTCGCCGCGGTTGATAATAACCTGGCCGTTCGTCACGGCAACGACTTTAGCCGGCGTCAGCTTGTTAACGATTTTATCGGCGATAACGTCGCTAATTTGCTTACGCGCGGTTTCAATGTATCGGCCGCTTTGCTCAAATACCGTAGAGTCGGACCACTGAATGCCGTGGGTTGCCGCTTCCAACAGGGAGTAGCGAACGGTGACCTTGGTTTTTGACGAACTGGAGACGTCGAATTCGCCGGTCAGGTCAACGCTGGTGACTTTGGTGGTCGTTCTTACGCCGGCTTCGGTCACGTTAATGACCAGCAGATAGTCAGCGGGTAGGGCGGTTTGGCGAACGTCGATAGAGTTGTTCAAACGGCCTTCCAGAAACTTCTCTTCTGCTTCAAAAGCCTTGTCGTTAGTCGCGCTGCGATCCAGTACGGTGAAGCGCTGTGACTGAACGATACGGTCAGTGATTTCCTGACGAAGCGTATTGGCGAACGCCGAACGGCTGCGGTTGCCGGTAGTGATAATCGCCAAACGATCGCGCTTTGAAGCCGCTTGAGACGTTTTACGTTCTACCTTATCGATTTCAACGGTCAGAATAACCGTACAGCCTTTGGCATCGCAGTCGCGCGTTTTAACCTTATAGCCTTTTACCGTACCTGCGCTGCGCGTGTCTATCTGTGCGCTTTTGCCGGTATTTACGGTAACGTCGCGGTTGGCGTTTCCGCCTACGTTAACGTCAAGGTTTTCGGTGTAGGTAGAGTCGCCGGCCTTATTGCTGAGAAACGAATTGTCGTTGTTCTTCGTATTCTCAACGTAGGTGCCTTTTCCTTCCACGTTAACGTCGGCTTTGTCTTTGATACGGACATAGTCACCCGCACGTTCAGACTGCGTTTTTACGGTCATTCCATTCACCTGACGAACGGCGTCGGCCAGAGCGGCATCGACGGCTTTTTCGTAGGTTTCACCGTATCCTTGTGCTTCGACGGTTTCAATTTTTGCAAAAGCAGAAGATGAAAACGCCAGAAGTCCTACAAGTACCAAGATCCATTTTTTCATTAGCAAGCCCTAATGGATGAAACAAACTTATGCGGCACCGCCCAATCTCTTGTCGGGCGCGCCGCTCCTAGGCATTCCGTCATTACCAGCTGGCGGTGCGATTGTCGCCGCGCTTGATGATGGGATACTCTTTTTCCCAGTAAGCCAAACCGTCATCGAGGTTGGTCAGCGTCAGCTGGAAGTAGTATTCAACCTGCTGAGTGCTGGAGTTTACGGTACGGTTTTGCTGAATGATCTTACCGGTCAGCGAGAAGTCAGGTGCGATAACGCGGCCGTCTTTCTTAACGGTTTTCTGGTTGACCATCTTGGAATTACGCAACTGGCGCACTTTACGGGTCATCTCATCTTCGGGACCGTTGGCGCTAATTGCCGTAGTCACTACGAAACGGCCAGAGTTTAGCAGGCTGGTGCGGATTTTCTTGGTCAACTGATCGGTATCGATACGCTGATCGGTGTCGTTGATAATGCCGGTAACCGTCAGTACATAACGACCGCCCTGCGGATGAACCAGCAGGTCGGAGCTCAACATGTCGTCAACCATGTTGGTCGCCGCCATTTCGAAGTCCTTATAGTCCAAGCCCATAATGGCTACGTTATCGTTTTTGCTGTCGACGTAGTAGGCGCCATCCTGCGCACATCCAGCGAGAGAAAGGGCTACTGCCGCGGCAAGAAAAGTCTTTTTGTTAAAAATAGTCATCATAACGTTCTCAACATAAGTTTAGGGTTATTACGATATCGATCCCTCAAGGGAAATTCTACATCGCATTCTTACTGGTTAATACGTCCACTTTAGGCTGCATCAGCGAATTTATACTGCGCACATAAACGACCACGGGCTGTGGCGTTGCCGGCAGATCGACGGTGATAGCTGAACCTCCTGAAGGAGCAATCTGAATCTTTTGACTGCTGGGCCATTTGACATAGGCAACCTGAAAATCGTAGGGAAGCGTATGCCAGCTGCGGATATCGGCCTGAGTGGTGACTGCCTGGGCAATCCCTGTGATAGCGCCGAGGATCCTGACCGTTTTATTATCCGAGTTCATCATCGTCGCCTGCGCTGCCGTCTTCAGAACGGCGCGAGTGAGCTCTTTAATAAGGATTCCGGTAAATTCCGTTTTAAATTCACCCTGAATGATTTTATCCATTTGGGCGAAGGATTCCGTTTTAGTCCCTCCATTGACTGAAAGATAAGGATACGCCGGGCTGCCTGATTCCAGCGTCGGTAGTGCAATACCCGCGTAGGCTACGCGTTTGGTTAATAAAATCAACGGTAAATCAATGCGCCGTTCGACTTTCTGAGCCGCCGCGCCGTTTTCAAAAATCACCCAGACGCCGGGCGGAACGCTGCGGCCTTTGCTGTTCGCCAGACTGAGGTCTGAGCGAATCTGACGGTTGCGCGTTAGCGCATAGGCGCGCTTAAGGCTTTCCTTGGCTTTGGCCAAATCGCCTGCGCTTTCGTTATTAATCAAGAAATAAAGGCCGTGCAGATAGAGAGAGGCGGGGTTGATATAGCCATCATAGGGCTTCCACTTGTCAACATCGATCCCTGATCCTTCCAGCGTTTCCATTGATTTTTTATACGTATCGCCCAGATTATTGCTTTTTATGGCGCTTTTCTGCTCATTGATCTCTTTTGAAAAATGTTCCGCGGCCCTGCGCTGGCGGTCGTCAACTCGGTTCCACTCTACGCGGGCGTTGTTAAAATCGGCCTGCTGCCAAAAGTTCAGCGCCTTATAGGTATTCACCATCACTCGGTCATAAACGCGCGGAGAGTAGTCCATGACGTTGTCGTTGACAACCATAGACGCAGCCTGGCTGAAGCCGGACGCCGCGATGTTTTTGGTCTCATCCTCTTTAATCAGAAGCTCTGCGCCGTCAAAAACTTTGGTTGAACGGTCCAACTGGTTGGTCATGCGAAGCAGGGCGCCCGCTTCCAAAGACCACAGCAGGTTTGTCGCTTCGCCGCTGCCGGATACGCCTTCATCCAGCGCAATTTTTTCCGCCATTTCAATCTGACCCTGAGACAGGGAGTAGTCAAGGTTTTTACGTGAGGGGGGATTAGCGCAGGAGGCTAGAGTTAGGGCGATGCCACAGCAAAGCGATATACGTGAGATCTGATTTTTCATAAGGTTTCTATTATTGGTAGTTATTATGTTGTCGTATTTTTTTCGTCGTATTAAAGCAGTATCGTTTGATAAATGGCTAAAAGGGCTTCCCTGCCGACTTAAAATAAATCTGCGCTGGGTTGCTGAACCGAGAGACGTACTTTCTTTTTGGCTTATTGCCTTCTCAGTTTTCCTTAATGCCATTTCCATCAATTAAACCTCCGCCACAGCTGAATAAACTGCTGTTGGTAGAGATTTAAAAGATCGGGATTGTCCGTTACGAGCACGTTTTCATAGTTATGTTGAGATGCGCTCTTCGTCCAATTAAAGCTGCCGTTAAGCAAATAGCGGCCGTCAAAAATCGCGAACTTATGGTGCATATGATAGGGCGTATCGTCCATGACGATAGAAATGCCCTTACGCATCAGATAGTCGATATCGCTGCCGCGATCTTCCGACTTATCGTCATCAGTAATAATTCTGATTTTAATATTTCGCTGATGGGCACGCATAATAGCGTCGGTGATATCATCATCGGCGATAGTGAATACGCAGATGTCGGCGCTTTGCTTTGTATGGGAGAGGAGGGCGCAGATTTTATCGCGACAGGCGTTGCCGGGAGAAAAAAAGGCAGTGCTGTTAACCTGTTTTTGCTGGCCGGAGAGGTCCAGCGTTTTAACAACCGTTTCCAGCCACTTCAGCACTGGCTGAAGATCGGTCGGGGCGGTATCAAGGTGGTCACGTACCAGATCGAAAGCGCGATTGCGCATGAATCCATACTGCTCCGCTGTGAGCGACTGGCTGATTTCCCTTAACTGGATACGCTCCCCCTGGCTTAACGAAAGATCGGCCAGCGAGTCTTCGAGGTAGCGTTCCAGCTCTTTATTTTCCATTGTCCTTTTTCTCATCCATAAAAAGAAAAATTGAAATGCTTTACATAATTTTTATTACTTTATTACCCTGCATATCAGTGATTTTTTACCTTTTAGTCAATATGCCGTCCTAGTTTGCGGGAATCGGTTACCAAAAGAAAGGGGATTAACTGAAAAATTACTTATAACGAAAGCGAATATCGCTAAGAGGGAAATATGCGAAATGAAGTCCTTCTTTGACGTTAATTTTTTCGCGCAGCTTCTGCCTTTAATTCCCTGATATCAATTCGTTAACGAGTGTTTTATTTTTTTAACCTATCCCTTCTCTTGGTGAACACGGCATAAAGAACGCCAGCCGCCGCGCCGGCGATGTGGCTTTCGGTTGAAATATAGGGATCGCTGGGCAGCAGGCCAGCCGCAATGCTGCCGTAATAAACGAGTACCAGCAGTGCAAAAAGCAGATCCAACAGCCTTCTGCGAGTGATTGCCTGAGCTAAAAGCAGCGCCCACAGGCCGAAAATCCATCCGCTGGCTCCAATATGATAGGCCGGACGGGCGAATAGCCAGACCAGCAATCCGCCGATAAAAATAATAGTCAGACTGGAGAACAGATAGTCCCGTATTGAATGCGTCATTAACAGCGCGCTGAGGAAAAGCAGTATCGGAAGGTTGCTAAAGAGATGCCTCCAATCGCCGTGAATAAACGGAGCCAGCGGGATCCCCCATAGTCCGTCCAAGCTGCGGGGCAGGATCCCCAGCGTCGCAAGCCGGCCGCCAAAAAGCGTATTGGCGCACTGAATGAGAATAAGCAGGGCCGCCAGAGCGGCCAACGTATAAACGCGATGCTTAAGCCAGGTCTTCACCCTATGCTAGTTCCTCAATGCCTGGACGCTTTCAACCAGCGATGCCAGCTGAACAACAACGCGATCGCCGACGTCTGCGTTATCGCCGCCCAGCGCCTTGTTTTTCATAAAGTCGCGCTTAATTTGCTGCCAGCGCAGGGTCTCTTCCGGCGACATGGTGTCTCGAATTTCCGCCAGCTTAAGCAGGTTCTCTTCTGCGCCTTGAGTCAGCAGCTGCGCTTCTCCCAGATAGTGATCGTCAAGGATCTGGCGAATTTCTGCGGCGTTCATCACCGCCGAGATCTTCTCGGCCAGCTTGTTCATGTTGCGGTAGCTGCCCTGAAGCTTAAAGGGCGGTTCGGTTCGGTACTTATCCGACTGCGCGGCGCTGGCGATGTACTGCTGGTTGACCTTCAGCACCACGTCGCGCAGTGAAATCATGCGTTCCAGAATGGCGACGATCTCGCTAATTTCCGCTTCGCTATACTGATAGCTTAGCGACGTTGCGGAGAACGGCTTGCCCATGGCCTTATCGACAAACAGATAGAGATCGTTCATATCCCGCAGCGCCAGCGGCGCCAGCACAGGATTGGACGTCAGGCTGTTTTCTATATAGCTTAAGGCAAAGGCCTCTTCCATTCCGCCGAGCACTTCGCCCAGATTGTAGATGTCCGCTCGGTTGGCCAACATGTCGGGAATTTTGAATACCTCGCCGGATTCCGTATACGGGTTGCCGGCCATGACGACGCAGAACTTTTTGCCGCGCATGTCGTAGGTTTTGGTCTTTCCTTTCCAAACGCCCTCGATGCGCCGCGTTCCGTCACACAGCGAAATAAACTTCTGCAGGAACTCGGGATGCGTATGCTGAATGTCGTCCACGTACAGCATCACGTTGTTGCCCATTTCCAGCGCCAGGTTGAGCTTTTCCAATTCCTGGCGGGCGGTGGCGTTCGGCGCCTGCTCGGGGTCGAGAGAAAGCACGTCGTGCCCCAGAGCAGGACCGTTGATCTTCATAAAGATCAGGCCCAGGCGGTTAGCGACGTACTCCATCAGCGTCGTTTTGCCGTAGCCGGGCGGAGATATCATCAGCAGGAGGCCCATCAGGTCTGTCCGCTTGTTTTCACCGATGGTGCCGATTTGCTTAGCCAGGTTATCGCCGATGATAGGTAGATACACGTCGTTAATCAGCTTGTTGCGAACGAAGGAACTTAGCGGCTTGGCCTTAAATTCGTGCAGGCGCAGGGCGTTTCTTTGCTCATTTAGCGCCTCCTGACGCAGCGACTGATAGCGCTGATAGCCGGGAATGAAGACCTTACGCTGTTTGCGCATGCGTACGAAGTAGTCGTCTAACCTCAAGAGCAGAGACCTGTCGACGATAAGCGGATGTTCGCCCATCAGATCGCTTACCGTGAAGTGCAAATCGGCTTCGCTAAAGCGGGCAGTGGCCGATTTGTCCAACAGCGTGAGAACAACCGCTTCGGCAACGTAGTCGCACAGCGAAGCGTATTCCGGCAGAGAGCATAGCCCCTTGAGCCAGTTTTCTATCAGCGACCAGCGCTGGGCGTAGCGATGGCCCAAGTTCTGCTGGGACTGAATAAAGTCGCGCCACATGTGGGCCTGCGTTAGCCTGGCCTGCAATCCCTCCAGCAGCGTTTTAGCGTATTTGCTAAACGTAAACTCAAGGGGAGAGCGTCCCAGCGCCAGGCTGAGATATTCGGCAGCCTGGTGCTGTTGGTAAGGCTGGCAGCTTATCGGATTTTGCTCAAGGAACAGGCTTAACTCGGCCTCTATTTCCGCCTGCAGATCGAGCAAGCCTGAGTCGTGCCGGAACAGCTGTAAAATATTAAGGCTGGTGCGTGCGCGCTCCGGCCACAGCGACGGCAGCTCCTGCTTTTGTACGTGCTGCCAGAACAGCACCGCCAGGCCGCGCGCCAACGGGTTAAAGCGCAGCAAATCCGCGCTTTGCCCGACCGGAATCAGCTTTTGTAAAATCGCGACGGCGTCATGGTCGTGAATGCCTTTTTCATACCCTTCGCGGTAGCGCGGCGCGGCGAAGTCCCGTACCGCTTTTTCCAGCGCTTCCGGCTGATTAAGCAGGCTGGTCAGCGACTCCAGCGTTAGCCCGTCCTGCTCTTTGCTTGCCGCGTAAATCATCGAATAGGCCAGATACTCAGCGCGATAAACGCTGTCGGACTCAGACTCTATTGAAATCGGCCAGTAGTCTTTCAGCTCGTCGAGTTCAGGCGTATTCAGCGGTTCCTGATAGTCGGTACCGGTCAGGTGTAGGAACAGGCGATCGCCGTGGGGCAAAATCGTGAGATCCAGCTCCTGCGTGTTGACGCTGAAACGATGGCGAGGGCCCAGTTTGATAACGCTGCCGTCGTTTTCAAAGATTTCCGACTTGTCCCTCAGGCTGCGGATAGCCTGATCGCGGGCGGCTTTGAACTTGGCGTCGATGTCGTCCGCTTTGACGCTGTCTTTCAGATCCCTTAGTCGCTCAACGATTTCCCTCGTTTTCAGCGAAAGAGGATCGGAGGCAAAGAACGCATTGAGCTCGTCCTGCGCGTTAAACTTGGCGGTTCGTCTGCGGATGCTGTCCAGCAGGCGTTCGGCGGCGACCTGAAGGTTTTGCGCCTTGCGTTGGCGCTCGTCAAGCAGCGCCTGCTTGTGGGTTTCAAACGTTTCCAGCAGCTCTTCGCGCTTACCGAGAATGTCGTTTAGAAACTCATCGTGTTCGCTAAATTGGCTTTCCAGCTCTTCAAGCTGAACCAGCAGCCTTGAAAGCTGTTCATCGCAGCGCTCTGGGTCGGTTGCCAGCGAGAGCGCGTTGGCGATCCCCTGGCTGAACAGCTTGAACTGGGCGCCGAACTGAGCGACGGACTCGGTTGAGGTTTGCTCTTTACGGCGCTGCTGTAGCCGGGCTCTGGCTTGATTAAGCCGGGCGTAAATCTCTGAAATGGACTCAATGATGCGCGTTTGCTGCGTAGTGTCTTCAAACCGAAGCGACGCCATCAGGTTGGAGAGCATGTCCAAGTCTGCCGACATGGTGTCCATGTCGGCCATCGGCTCGGCCAGTTGGGCGCTGTTGACGGCCTCCTGGGTTTGCTTTTCCAGATTTTGCAGGCGCTGATTGAAAGGGACAAGCGCCGCATCGCCGGCAAGAAACGACGCCGTCGCCAGCGAGATACGCTGCTGGCTTTCCGCCAGCTGTTTTTCCATCTCGTCTAAGCGGGCCAAATCGATATAGCGGTAGTCGCGCAGGGTGATAAGGTGGCCGCGCTGGACGCTCAGGGCGTTTAGCGCATCAACGAACTGCTGCGCGTCGGTCCAGCTGTCCGGCAGCATGGCGGACAGCAGCTGCTTTTGGCGCGTCGTCGCTTCGTTCATCGCACGTACGGACTGGCGGCGAATGCTTTCTACTTTTTCGTATTCGTCCAGCACCAGCTCGCCGGTTTGTGCGATTTCTTTAAGCAGGATGGCGGCAAACAGGCTGTGCTCATCGTTAAGCCAGTAGTAGATGTCTATCAGGCGACGGGCGTCCTGACTTAGCTTTTCATAAAGCTGAGAGGAGATCTGCTGCTGTTCGATCTCTCTGGCGATGTGGTAAAGGTCGGAAATCCCTCGCACCAGCTCGGCGTTGCCGATGCGGCCAAAGAAGCTGTTCTTGGCCGGCTGGCGCGCCGCGAATTCTTCCGAGTAGAAGGGCGTTTGCCAAATCTGCATGGGATGAATGCGCGTCGGCTCGTCGGACTGACCTTCAAACAGCACCATTTTGCCGTCTTCCAGCATCGCGTAGCCGTGACCGAACAGCGGATTTTGCAGCCTGCGTTCGATCATGTTGTAGTTGAACAGCGCCAGCCGGCCTCGGTTGGGCTCATAAAAGATGTACATGACGTCTTCGCCGTTCGGCGAACGCCTCACGCGGCGAAAGCGCATGCCGTCCATCGGCTGGTCGAAGGTTTTGTACTCGCCGTTTTGCAGGTAGTAGCCACCGGGGAAAATGATGCCGTGGTCTTCCGGCAGCTGGATACAGGCCTGTCCGATGGCGTCGATGCGCTGGACCGTTTGCGTCAGCGTGTTATAGACCAAATAGCGCCAGCTCTCTTCACGGTAGGGCAGCACTTTGATAAGGATCAGGCTGCCGGTTTGCGCATACTCGATTTGGGCGTCGTCCAGAGATTGCGTTTTATCCAGCACCGCTTCGCGATAGATCCCCAGCCCGTCCTCGGTGTTGTTTTCACACTTGATAGTCAGGTCGCCGCCGATGGTTTCCACAAACACCGTATCAAGGATGTTCATGTGTGGATGTCGGCCGTTAACGGCGTTTTCTCGCGTGGTTTTGTGCCATTCAAAGTCGTAGGCAGGGGGAAGGGCGATGTCGCGCTCGCCGCGGTTATCGATATAGCGGATTTCCGTCTTATCGCTTGAGATAGACCAGCGGAACACGCGGATGTCGGTGATGCGTTCACCGATCTGAAAGCTGGCCAAAAGCTTGCCGTCGCGTTCGACCAGCTGTAGCAGCTGCGTGTTCTTGTAGTAGGTATAAAGCTCGTTGAAGTCCTGCACGAAGCTTTGAACGTTTAAGAACGTACCGGCCAAGGGGACGGACTCAACGTCGTATTCGCCGTTTTCCTCTTTTAACCGATAGAGAGAGAACACGTCTTCGATGCGGGTTTCTCTTTTTAGCCCGATAAAGACGTTATAGCCAAACAGCAGCCAGTCGCCGACGCGAACAATATCGCGGGCGACGCAGTTGTTTTCGGTACGAATACGAATGCGGCCGATGGCGTCCATTTGGCTTTTGCCAAACTCTTCCAGACGCCGGGCATTGAGCACGGCGGCTTTCTCATGCAGCTGTTGACCCTGTTCAGACAGCCGCTTGCGTAAGATATCGTAGGCGCCGCCTTCGGCAACGGCGTTATCCAATAATTCCTGTTCGCGCTGGTTTGTTTGACTGTCTGACATAGCGTGTAGCATTCCCTTTAACGATTCTACGCGCGCAGCCGGCGGGCTTGCGCGCTTCATAAGACTGACTGAGATAAGAACACGGCGCCGTATGCTTATCTCAGCCAACGTGGGCTAAAAACGCCCGACCTTTACCAGAGTAAAAGCCGGGCGCAGAGGACGTTACTCTTCGCTCACGCCGTGGTTGCCTGACGCACCGGGCAGCGCTTTAGTGGCGCCAAACTGCTTTATCAGCGCCTGAACTTCAGGGTTTTGCAGCAGGGCGTCGAGGTCCAGCTTTTGGCCGTCCTTGCCGCTTAACAGCTTATCGACCACGTTTTGCACCAGCGGGCTCTTTTCCACCACGCCGTTAATGGCTTTGCCTACGCTTAGCGCTTTAGAGAAGGTGTTAAAGAAGCTGCCGTCACCGCCCACAATGTCGATGTTGGTCTTGCTGAGGGCCGACGCCAGAACCTCCGCCTGCTCGCGAGCAATCTCTTTGTTGGCGGCAATTTCGGCCATGGCCTGCTCAAAGTGCTTCTCAAGACGCATGCGGAACTCTTCGTGGCTACGTGCCGTATCGTTGAGGTTGCCCATAGCGGTGAACTTGTCGGTCAGACCGTCCGCCTCGGCCTTCAGGCGCTGGCGAATCACTTCGGCCTGCGCGGAGCCCAGTTGGCCCTCACCGCGAGCCTGTGCGCTCAGTTTTTCTTCCAGGATCTTGGCTTCCGCCAGACCCAGCTTCTCGTTAGCGGTGGCCTGTTGTTCGTCGCCGCGCGCTTGAGCGCTCAGCTTTTCTTCCAGCACCTTCGCGTCCGCCAGCCCTTGCTTCTGAGCGGCTTCGGCCTGCGCTTCCATCACGCGAGCCTGAGCCAGACCTTTTTCCTGGGTGCCGCGGGCTTCGGCCAGCAGCTTCTCGGCGGTGATGTTAGCCTGTACCAGACCCTCTTTCTCTTCCGCCTCGGCCTGCGCTTGACGCACGCGAGCTTCCGCTAGCCCGGTTGCGGCCTGCTCGGCCTCGATACCTTCGGCCATACGCTTCTTGGCTTCCGCCTGCTTGGCGGCGGCTTCCAATTCGGCCTGAGCCATGGTGCTTATTTCCAGCGCCCTAAACTTCGCGCTGTTTTCATCGGCTTCCGCTTGCTTGACCTGACGCACCAGCTCCTGTTCGGCCGAGGCCTGAGCCTGGATCACGGTGACCTGCTTCTGGCGGTCGGCGTCGGAGATCATGCGAACTTCTTTGATGCGCTCTTCTTCCTGAGCGACGGTTTTTTCCACCGCGACGCGCTCGCGGATCACGTTAGCGATGTTCTTACGCTCTTCTTCCAGCGCCTTCTCTTTTTCGATGCGCTGTAGCTCGACTTCACGCTGGCGAGAGACCACTTCCAGCTCTTTCGCGCGGGTGACCTTTTCCATTTCAATGGTGACCGCGCGGGTGCGGTTTTGCTGTGCGACTTCCACTTCACGCAGGCGATTTTCTTCGCGAATTTCAATTTCCTGCTGGGTTTGGATGCGGGCCTGTTCGGCCTTCAGGCGCTCTTCTTCCTTCACGCGCAGCGTTTCAGCCGCTTCACGTGCGCGGATGCTCTCGATTTCGCGCTGCTGGCGGGCTTCGGCGTCGGCCTGCTGACGCTCCAGCGCCAGGCTGGCTTCGCGGGTTTCCACGTTTTTCTTCTGGATGGCCAATTCCTGATCGCGTTCTTTCTGGTTGGTCTCGATGTTGTGGATAGCCGTGATTTCGGTGATCTTACGGATACCTTCGGCATCGAAGATGTTGTTCGGATCGAGGGAGCTTTTCGGCGTTTGTTCCAAATAGTCGATGGCGACGTCTTCCAGCGCGTAGCCGTTAAGATCCTCACCGATAACGTCAACGATGCGGTTGCGGAAGTTCTGGCGGTCTTCAAACAGCTTGGACAGCTCGAACTGCTTACCGACGGTTTTCAGCGCTTCGGAGAACTTGGCGTTAAACAGCTCGCTGACCGCCTGGTGATCGGAGGCGCGGTCTACGCCGATAGACTTGGCGACCTTCAGCACGTCTTCCGTTGTTTCATTTACGCGCAGGTAGAAGGCAACGGTGATGTCGGCGCGCAGGTTGTCTTTACAGATAAGGCCGTCTTTGCCGCGGCGGTCTACTTCAAGCGTCAGCAGCGAAATGCGCATGAACTCTTTTTTGTAGATAACGGGATAAACCAGCGCGCCGGTAAAGTGCACCTTGGGCTGAGCGGTCATGTCGTTGACGATAAGCGCCGTCCCCTGAGGCACCTTGATGTAGAACGCCTTAAAAAGTCCAAATACGCCTAAAGTAAAGACGATGAACCCGCCGATGCCGACGAGAAACGGCATGAGGTTTTCCATAGCCATAAGATGAGTGTCTCCGTGTTATACAAAGGGGGCTGGGCCCATAAGCTTAAGGTTTAAAACCGCTACCGGCTTTTAGTCGATAGCCATTATTCGAATTCGCCCCGAGCCGCCGTAAGGGAGAAGGACCGCGCTTGAACGAGCCGCGGCATTCCCACAACATGCAACGGGTAGTGCGCGAGGCTATAGTCGATTAAATTCTTCTTCGCTGACCACGTCATAGCTGTGGGTTGCGGCGCTGTAGCTGATAATGACGACGCGGTCTCCGCGCTTGAGGCCTGCGTCTTCCGCCGCTCTGATTTGTAAGATAAGGCCAGCGCCGCCGTCTTCCATTAGGGCTTCGCCACGGCGCTCCGTGACGCTGTCTGAGCGCACTTTAGCCACTTTGCCGATCAGGTTTTTTACGCTTTTTTCTACGTTGGTTTTAGCGAGGATCGGGCGAAACGGTTTCAGGATGAAGGCGGTTATCAGCAAGGCTACAAACGAGACAGCAACAAGTACGACGACGCCGAGAGGATAACGAATCAGGTCGGTGTCAATAAATCGTAAGAACCAGTGAACGCTAAAGTAGCTCATAAACCAGCCGATAAAGCTGAAAAATGAGAGGATGATGGTGATGGGAATGCCCGCCAGGCCGAACTTCGCCAGCCAGCCGGCCAAGCCGCTGAGGTCTGCGCCATCGATGTCGACATCGGGCGTGTCAACGTTGAGAATATCGGCGTCCATAAGGCCAAAAGAGGCGCTTATCCAATAAAGCAGCGTCAGAACCAGCAGGCCGCTGAAGATGATTGCCGGGAAGGTTAGACAGTTTTGCAAGAATACGGCCATCAGAATCCTTTCTAAAATAGTGTATCAAGGTGAGTGTCCAAAACTGTCTTTAAGTAGAACAGTTTTTGCCTCGCTTTTGTAGTGCAAATCCCCGCTTTTTTCGTTTTTTGAGACCCTAAGTTCGATGTTCGTATTATTTTTAACCAGTTATGCGCTGAAAGAAAAAATCAGAAAGAAAATCAGCGAGTAAAACACGTTTATCAGCGGCGTGGCGATCGAGTATAGTGGCGGCTTAACGTTATAACGTCGTGACCGTTTATCGGACGCTGAGCTTAGCTCATTCATGTTTATCAGCTTAGGAGCGTTGACCTGCCATGCGTGGACCTTACGCCGTTCTCTTTTTATTTTTGCTGGCAATCGCGTCGGGCTGCACCCCGCTTAAGGACAGGGGAGACTATTGGGTTGACGAAAGTTACTCTGCGATAGGCAGTGAACCGCGCATTCAATCGCTGATTTTCCACTATACGGCGGAAAACTTTCCCGTTTCTTTGCGGGAGCTGACCGGCGAGCGGGTCAGCAGCCATTACCTTATCGACAGTGAGCCTCAGACGATAGGAGGAAAGCCGACCGTCTTTCAACTGGTGCCCGAATCGCAAAAGGCCTGGCACGCAGGGGCAAGCTTTTGGCGCGGTCAGTACAGGCTGAACGATACGTCGATTGGCATTGAAATCGTTAACTGGGGCTTTAGGGATGAACCGAACGTAGAGCGCTGGCAGCCCTACAGCGAAAGCCAGATTGAGCTGCTCATTGCGATGTCGAAGGACATCATTGCGCGCTATAACATAAGGCCGGAAAACGTGCTCGGCCACAGCGACGTGTCGCCGCAGCGTAAAGTCGATCCGGGGCCGCTGTTCCCTTGGGAGCGGCTTGCTCAAGCGGGCATTGGCGCTTGGCCGAATGCGGACGATGTAGCCAGACGCCTGAGCGTACGGCGCGAACGGGAAGCGGTCAACCTTGAAGAGCTGCAAACCAACCTGAAGCGTTACGGCTACGAAATAGACGTCAGCGACCGCATGGATGCGCAAACGCGCAGCGTGGTCAAAGCGTTCCAGATGCACTTTCGTCCGTCAAACTACGACGGCGTGCCGGATGCCGAAACGATGGCCATTCTGGATGCGCTGCTGATGAAGTATCACGACGGCTTTTGACCGTCGCGCTCTAACGCCAGCTCCGCGATGCGCTTCGCCATGCCCTTGAAGATGAACAGATGGGCCGGCATCATGGCGAACCAGTAAAGAAGCCCGTTGAAACCGGCCGGATGCCACCACGCCCGCACGTCAATTTGGCGATACTGCGTCGTATCCGTAATGGTCAGAGTGAGTCTCCCCAGCCCCGGCGCCTTCATGCGAAACAGCATGGCCAGCTGTTTTTGCGGTTTGATAGTAATTACCTGCCAGGCGTCGATGCGATCGTCTATCTGAAGCTCTTCCCGGTCGGGGCGGCCATAGCGCTTTTCTCCGCCGACCAAATCGTCTAAAACCGCGCGGATTTTCCACAGTACGTTAGCGTAGAAATAGCCGCGCTCTCCGCCGATTTGCTGGCAGACCCACCACAGGCTTTCGGCGCTGGCGCGGGTTTTCACGCTATAGCCCGCCTGTTTGGGATAAAAGGCGTATCCGGGCCGCCAGCGGGCTTTGGCTTCGGGGGAATAGCCCCAGTCGGTGGAGTTAACCGCCTGTTGCTCTTTTTGCATCGTCCTGCGCACCGCTTCGTCATAGTCGATGAGGGTCTGCGGGATAAGCCTGCGTATTTGCGTATCGTCGGCCGGTAAATCGTGCTTTAACCCCTCAATCAGCGCTTTTGCCGTAGAGGTCGGCACGGTGGTTATCATATTCAGCCAGTAGATGGAAATCAGCTGTGTAGGCAGCGGAATAGGGATTATCCAGCGCTTTTTCCCCGCAAGGCGAATGAAGCGCTCAAACATGTTTTGATAGCTAATATATTCCGGGCCGCCGAGGTCGAAAATTCGATGCTCCTCAGAGGGATGCGCCAGAATTTTTGACAGGTAAATCAGCAGGTTTTCCAGTGCGATAGGAGAGGACTTGGAGCGCACCCAGCGTGGCGGAGTCAGCACCGGCAGGCTGTAGACCATGTCCCTCATGACTTCAAACGCCGCTGAACCTGCGCCGATGACGATCCCTGCGCGCAGCTCAGTAACAGGAATACCGCTGGCGCGCAGAACTTCACCGGTAATTTTTCTCGCCGTCAGGTGCAGAGAATGGCTACGCTCTTTGGGCTGAAGCGCGCTTAAAAAGACGATTTGCTTAACGCTAGAGAAACGCAGCGCCTGCTGCAAGTTTTGTGCAGCCAGGCGCTCGCTGTAGAGAAAATCGCTGTTATCCGCCATGCCGTGTACCAGATAGTAAAGGACGTCGACGTTGTTTAGCACCGGCGCGATGGTTTCCGGCTGCAAAAGGTCAACGTACTGGCAGGACACGTTAGGAAAATTCTGTTCTTCCAGCCAGCCGATTCGCCGACCGGCGGCAACGACCCGATGGCCATCGGCAACAAGATAGGGAAGGAGGTTTTGGCCAATATAGCCGCTGGCTCCTAAAACCAGTACGCGTAGTGGCGTCATAGGGTGTGACCTTAACCTATAGATTCTAAATAGTTCGAGTATAGTCGTAGTCGTGGAGATGCGGCTCGATAAAATAGACTCTATCATAGTGAAAGTTAAAAAGTTATTTTTCTGTATCTTTTCTGTTAAATTACGGCGACTGTGCCTGCCGCATGAGAATGAGCAATGAAAGAAAATATTTACGACAGCGAGCGCTTTTTTGAAAAATACCGCCGTTTTCCCCGTTCGGTTCAGGGGCTGGCCGCGGCGGGTGAGTGGCACGAGCTGGAAAAAATGCTGCCTGACTTCGCTGGAAAAAGGGTGCTGGATTTAGGCTGCGGTTTTGGCTGGCACTGTATTTACGCTGCCGAGCGCGGTGCGGCATCGGTGCTGGGTACGGATATTTCCGCCAACATGCTGTCCGTCGCCCGAGAAAAGACCAGCTTTTCGAACGTGGAGTATCGGCAAATAGCGATAGAGGACGTTAACCTGACGGCGCACAGCGTGGACGTGGTTATCAGCTCTCTGGCGCTGCACTACGTCGAAGACTTTGAAAGCGTCTGCCAGCGGGTGTATGAAGGGCTGGCGCCAGGCGGTACGTTCGTCTTTTCCGTCGAGCATCCGGCGTTTACCGCCTACGGTACGCAGGACTGGTACTTCGATAAAGAGGGAAACCGCCTGCATTGGCCGGTCGATCGCTATTTTACGCAAGGGTGGCGCAAAGCGGTCTTTTTAGGTGAAGAGGTGCCCAAGCACCATAAAACGCTGACAACCTACATTAACGGGCTGCTGAAAAGCGGATTCAGGTTAACTTCGCTAGTCGAACCTCAGCCTGCGCCGCATTTATTGGAGGCGGTGCCGGAGATGGCCGACGAGCTTCGCCGCCCGATGATGCTGCTGGCGGCGGCGGTTAAGCCCTAATGGCGCGTTGGTCGCCGAGAGGCGGCGACCGTATTTACACGTGCGTCAGGCGATTTCTACGCTGCCCGTCAGTCGGCAGCTACAGGCCAGAACGTAACCCATGCTGATTTCATCGTCGGTCAGCGTTGACTGGCTGCTGGTGGTGTAGTCGCCCTGTAAAATTTGAGTTTTGCACGAGCCGCAGATGCCGGAGCGGCAGGCAGCAATCACGGGCAGTTTGTTTTGTTCCAGTGCGTACAGCAGCGTAGCGCCCACCGGCACGGAAAAGTCCTGCGCCAGGCGGCGAACGCGCATTTTTATTTCATCGCCGTTGCCGTCCGCATTTTCCGCCGAAGAGTGAAACCTTTCCTGATAGAAACGCTCTGGCGTAATGCCCAGACGTTCACACAGCGCCTGCGCTTCGTCCATGTAGCCTTCGGGGCCGCAGGTCATCACGATGCACTTTGTCAGATCGGAAACATGTTGGCGGACCTGCTCTTCACTAAGCCTGCCTTGAAGAAAGCCTTCTGAGACAGATGCGCTGGTTGCCAAGCGAAACCGGAGCCTTTGTGGATGATTTTCGCAAAGCGTACGCCACTCTTTGGCAAAAATAACGTCGTTGGGCGTATGCACGTGATAAATCACGGTCACGTCAGAGTTTGGCCTGTTGGCTAACAGCCAGCGCGTCATGGACATAATGGGCGTTACGCCGCAGCCTCCCGCCAGCATAAGAAAGGGGGCATCGCCCTTATCGGCGCAGGTGAACTCACCCTGCGCGTCCGACAGCCAGAGGGTGTCTCCGGGCTTAACGTCCTGTGTCAGCCAGTTTGAACCCTCGCCGTCTTCAATACGACGGACGGTGAGCGTGATAAAGCGGCTGAGGCCCGGCGATGAAGAGAGGGTATAGGCGCGAAGCACGGCGTCGCTGTTGCGAATGCTGACCAGCGCATACTGGCCGGGAGAGTAGGGGTAAAAGTCCTGAGCGATAAGCTCGAGCGTCCAGACGTCGTCGGTTTCCTGATGAACGCCGTGAACCTGCATAGCGTTGGGGCAAAGGGAAGTCGGAAATGTCATCGTTATCACCTTGAAAGATGCGGGAGCGAAGGGCGCTCGCTCCCGCAAAGCCGGAAAGAGATATTATGCCGCGAGGATCTCTTCCATATCCTGTTCTACGGTGGTTATCGAGCGCAAGCCGAAGTTGTCCTTCAGTACGTTCATCAGGTTATCCGTCAGGAAGGCAGGCGCGGTAGGGCCGACATAAATATCCTTTACGCCCAGCGCCAGCAGCGTCAGCAGAATGACGATAGCCTTTTGTTCAAACCAGGACAGCACCAGCGTCAAAGGCAGATCGTTAACCGTACAGCCCAGTTTTTCTGACAGCCTGACCGCCAGCATGATGGCGGAGTAGGCGTCGTTGCACTGGCCGACGTCCAGAAGGCGCGGCAGGCCTTCCAGCGTACCGAAGTCCAGCTTGTTGAAGCGATACTTACCGCAGGCCAGCGTCATGATCAGGCAGTCCTGAGGCACGCTGCGGGCGAAGTCGGTATAGTAGCTGCGCTCCGTGCGGCTGCCGTCGCAACCGCCGACCAGAAAGACGTGACGAAGCTTTTTCTGCGAGACTAAATCGATAACCGTGTCAGCCGCGTTTAACAGCGTCTGGCGGCCGAATCCGACGGTGATATTATGCTCAAGTTCGCTGTAAGGGAAGCCCGCGAGAGACTGAGCCTGTTCGATAATCTGGCTGAAGTCGTCGCCTTTGAGATGCTTGACGCCCGGCCAGCCGACGATGCTGCGCGTCCAGATGCGATCGCCGTAGTTACCGACGTTAGGATCGATAATGCAGTTTGATGTCATGACGATGGGGCCAGGGAACTTGGCGAATTCGGTTTGTTGATTCTGCCAGCCGCTGCCGTAGTTGCCGACCAGATGCTTGAACTTGCGCAGCTCCGGATAGCCGTGGGCCGGCAGCATTTCGCCATGGGTATATACGTTGACGCCGGTGCCTTCCGTTTGTTGCAGCAGCATGCGCAGGTCTTTCAGGTCATGGCCGGAAATCAGAATCGCTTTACCGGCGACGGGCTTCACGTTAACGGATACCGGCGTCGGATCGCCGTAAGCGCTGGTTTCACCGTGATCGAGCATGGCCATGATGCGAAAGTTCATGTGGCCAATCTGCATGGATTTTTCCAGCAGATCGCCCATCTCGCTTGGCTGCGTTCCCAGCCAGGACATCAGCTGATGAAACTCGGCGTATACGCCTTCATCGTACTGGCCCAGCACCAGTGCGTGCTCCATATAGGCGGCGGCGCCTTTTAGCCCGTAGAGGCAAAGCATTCTCAGGCCGTGAATGTCGTCGCCGATTTCCGTTTTGTCCTTGTTCAGCGCAAATTCTGTCGCCTGCTCGAGCAGTTGAGGAAGCGTATCGGCGAGGGTAAGTTTCGCCATCGGATGGTCAAGAGTGACTGCGGCGTTTTGAGCCTGGCAGCGTTCGGCCAGAGAGGCTCTCATTTCGATAGCGTCTCTGGCGTAGGCGATGATGCGGTCGCTGTCGAAGTTAACGTTGGTGAGGGTGGAGAAAAAGGCTTTAGGTACGAAGGCGTCAATCTGATGATCGACAATGCCCAGATCGCGCGCTTTAGCCGCCCATGCTGAAAGCCCCTCCAGTACGGCAACCAGCAGGTCCTGCAGGTCTGAAACTTCGGCCGTTTTGCCGCACATGCCTTGAGCATAGGAGCAGCCGTTGCCGGCAGGAGTACGGATAGTTTGTTCACATTGTACGCAATACATAATGAATTATCCTATAAGTTGTATTTTATATTCATGTTTAATGGTAAGGGAGAGCGGCGCGTTTAAACAGGACTTTTTAGTGCAACTTCAAGGTCGCTTGATCGAAATCAATATTTTCTGCAGAAAGGCCTTCAGGCCGCCGAGAATAGCGCCATAAAGACCGGGGCGAGGAGGCTTAGAATAAAGCCGTGAACGATGGCTGCGGGGACGATTTCTACACCGCCGCTGCGCTGTAGAACCGGCAGAGTGAAGTCCATCGACGTAGCGCCGCAAACGCCGAGCACCGCAGACTGGCGGCGTTGGATAAGTGAAGGAATAACCAGGATCGCGGCCAGCTCGCGCGCTAAATCGTTAAAAAAGGCGGCGCTGCCGAGGACGGGGCCGAAGGCGTCGGTAAGTAAAATGCCGGAAAGGGAATACCAACCGTATCCGGAGGACATGGCGATGCCGACGTTAATCGGCAGCCCAAGAAGTAGCGCCGCAAGCGCGCCGCCGACGGCGGCGCTGAGGGCGACCGTCAGCGCAATCGCCGCACCGCGCTTGTTAAGCGTGATTTCTTTAATCGTCATCCCGCTGTTTCTAAGCTGAATGCCTATCAGAAGCAGCAGAATAACCAGCGCGACTTCGCTGGCGGTAGAGGCATGCTTTAGCCAAGGGTAATGGGTCAGGCCTATCAGAAACCCACCCGCAACGACGCCGCAAAGCTGCAGCGACTCCAAAATCATGTGCAGCCGGGAGCCGGCCTCTTTTTTCAGACGGGGCAAACGCCAAGGCCAGCGTTTATCCAGAAGGAGCAGCGCTATCAGGTTGGTGCCGAAAATAGCGATAAAAAACGTCACGCTGTAAAGCAGAATGGTTTGCAGGTTAGCGGCAAGATTGTCGAGAAAGGCCAGGCTAATCCCCATAAAAAACAGTATGATGTAGACCATCGCCCCCAGCGTTCGGTGGATCGTGCGCAGCGCATCGACGCTCTTTAAAGGAATGAGGTAGCCTGCGATGAGTGGGAGTAAAACGATGGCCAATCCGGAATACATAGCCTTCCAACGGCGTTAGTGAACAATAGGACAACGCTAACCAAAAGCGGTCGCAGAGTAAAGGCGAGGCAGGAAAAAAGAGCGCATAAGCGGTTTTACCTCTCGTTTTTTACGGCGATCCGTCGCATTTGAAGTCGACTGGAATATAATTATGTTATCAGTCAGCCAATTAAAGTTAAGAAAATAGCCTAAACGACCGACTTGGGAGAAAACAAAGCATGTTTTTAGAGCGCGTTGAAATCGTCGGTTTTCGAGGTATTAACAGGCTATCGCTGTTGTTGAACGACAACGTGGTTTTAATCGGTGAGAACGCCTGGGGTAAGTCCAGCCTGCTTGACGCGCTGACGCTGCTGTTTTCGCCCGGCAACGGGCTCTATCAGTTTAGGCTACAGGACTTTCACTATCCCTTAGGCGATATTTCATCCCGGCTTGACCACCTGCACATTGTCCTAACGTTTTGCGCCCGTGAAGTGGATACGCCCGAACAGCCCAAGTTTCAGCGCATTCGCCCTCTATGGGTAAAAAACGGGGACGCGCTGTCCCGTATTTTTTATCGCCTCGAGGCCGACGTTCAGGAAGACGAGAGCGTGGTGACGACCCGCTCGTTTCTTGATAGCCACGGTCAAACGCTGGAGCTGGACAACGTCGACGATATCGCAAGAGAGATAACGCGCCTGCATCCCGTACTGCGGCTGCGGGACGCGCGATTCGGGCTGCGCCTGAAGAACGGCTCGTTGTTTAGCGAAGGCGAGAACGATACGCTGACCCGGCAGCTCAGCCGGCTGGCGACCGAGCTGGAGTGCAACCCTCACAAGATTAGCGACAAGGAGCTAAAGCTCGGGCTTCAGGCCATCCACGCGCTGTTAAAACACTACTTTTCCGCACAGTTTGCCAAAGAGGGCGGAGAAACCGCGACGTATCGTAACGAGCGCTATCGCCGCGATACCCTACTGTGGCAGTCGCTGACTTACTTAAACCAGCTGCTGTCAGAACCGGAAAGCCGCCACATGCGGCTAATTCTTCTGGGCGTGTTTTCCGCGCTGATTAACGCGCGCGGGCCGGAATATCTGGACGAAAAGGCCATTCCTCTGCTGCTGATTGAAGACCCGGAGAGCCGCCTGCACCCGATTATGCTGTCGGCGGCATGGGGGCTGTTGGACAACCTACCTTTGCAGAAAATTACCACCACTAATTCCGGAGACCTGCTGTCTTTGGTTCCTTTAGAGAGCGTAAGTCGGCTGGTGCGCCAGTCAAACCGTACGGCGGCGTTTAAAATTGACGCCGGCGAGCTTAACGTTCAGGAACGTCGGCGGATTTCGTTTCATATTCGGCTCAATCGCGCCTCGTCGCTGTTCGCCAGAAGCTGGTTACTGGTGGAAGGAGAAACGGAGGTATGGCTGCTAACCGAGCTGGCGCGCCAGTGCGGCTACCATTTCGAGAGCGAGGGCATCAAGGTTATCGAGTTTGCCCAAAGCGGGCTGAAGCCGCTGCTTAAGTACGCCAGCCGCATGGGCATCGAGTGGCACGTTTTGGTCGACGGCGACGATGCGGGAAAGAAATATGCCGAAACGGTGCGCTCTTTTGTCAACGGCTCCGGCGACAGCGATCGCGAGCGGCTGACCCAGCTCCCCGCATTGGATATGGAAAACTTTATGTACAAGGCCGGGTTTAGCGAGGTGTACCACACCGCGTCGGGAATACCGATGAACGTCCATATGCCGATGCGTAAAATCATTAGTAAGGCAATTCAGCACAGCTCGAAGCCGGATTTAGCCATTGAAGTCGCAGAACGTGCGGGCGCGCTGGGGACGGAGAGCATACCGCCATTGTTAAAAAGGATGTTCTCTCGCATTCTCTGGCTGGCGAGGGGAAGGGCAAGCGCCTGACGCTTCAGCAGCAAGCGGTTTCTCTTCCCCGGGCGCATAAGAATATGCGCCTTTTCTTTCCAACGGTTTAGCCGATAGGTGAAATAGTTACAATAAATTGTTCTCTTTAACGCACACAAAAATGGCTGATTATTGAGATACCATTGAGGCAGAAAACCCTACGCGAGTGTTGAAAAAAGAAGAAAAGAGCCCAATGATAGTGGTAGAGAATATCCCCCACATTGCACCGTTCTGAAACAGACGCCAAGCGTAGAGTAGATCGGTAAAATGAGTAAAGAAGAGTAAGCGTCATGAGAGAACGGCACGTAACGCATGAATAATTTACACGATTGGCTAAGCTTGGAAGAGAGCGTAGCGTCAGAGGAAGAAGCCGCGCTTAAACAGCAACCGCCGCCGATGTATCAGGTTATACTGAATAATGATGACTATACGCCGATGGATTTTGTGGTGGAGGTTTTACAGAGGTTTTTTTCCTTCGATCTTGAAAAGGCAACGCGGCTGATGTTGGCCGTTCACTATCAGGGAAAAGCAATATGCGGGGTATTTACTGCGGAAATTGCCGAGACCAAAGTTACGCAAGTTAATCGCTACGCGCGAGAGAATGAGCATCCGTTGCTGTGTACGTTAGAAAAGGCCTGAAAAGGCGATTGATGAGGAGGTGCCCATGCTTAATCAAGAACTGGAACTTAGTCTCAATGTGGCATTTGCGAGAGCCAGGGAACAGCGTCATGAATACCTGACCGTAGAGCATCTTCTTCTTGCTTTATTAAGTAACCCAGCGGCCAGAGAAGCGCTGGACGCCTGCCAGGTTGACGTCGTCACATTGCATAATGAGCTGGAAACGTTCATTAGCCAAAACACGCCCCGCCTACAGGAAGGGCGTCCTGAATCCGATACTCAGCCGACGCTGAGCTTCCAGCGGGTTTTACAGCGCGCCGTGTTTCACGTGCAGTCGTCTGGCCGCACGGAGGTCAACGGCGCCAACGTGCTGGTGGCCATTTTTAGCGAGCAGGAGTCCCATGCGGCCTACCTGCTGCGCAAGCACGACGTCAGTCGCCTCGACATCGTGAACTTCATATCCCACGGTACCCGTAAAGACGGCTCTCAGGACGACATGGGAGCCCAGGGCTCGCTGTCTAACGAAGAGGAGCAGCCCGGCGGTGAAGAGCGGATGGATAATTTCACCTCCAATCTCAATCAGCTGGCGCAAAACGGCGGTATAGATCCGCTGATTGGCCGCGAGCTTGAACTGGAGAGAACCATCCAAGTGCTGTGCCGTCGCCGTAAGAATAACCCGCTGCTGGTGGGGGAGTCCGGCGTTGGCAAAACGGCGATCGCCGAGGGGCTGGCGTGGCGCATCGTTCAGGGGCATGTCCCCGAAGCGATGGCTAACTGTACCGTATATTCGCTCGACATTGGCGCGCTGCTGGCGGGAACCAAGTATCGCGGCGATTTCGAAAAACGCTTCAAGGCGCTGTTAAAGCAGTTGGAAGCCGACAAGAACAGCATTCTGTTCATCGATGAAATTCACACCATCATCGGGGCAGGTGCCGCCTCCGGCGGGCAGGTAGACGTCGCAAACCTGATTAAACCGATGCTGTCTAACGGTCGGATCCGCGTTATGGGTTCGACGACCTATCAGGAATTCAGCAATATCTTTGAGAAGGATCGCGCGCTTTCTCGCCGCTTCCAGAAGATTGATATTACGGAGCCTTCCGCTGAGGAGACCGTACAGATTCTGATGGGCCTGAAGGCGAAGTATGAGCACCATCACGACGTACGCTATACCACCAAGGCTATTCGCGCCGCGGTTGAGCTGTCGCAGAAATACATCAACGACCGCCATCAGCCGGATAAAGCGATTGACGTGATTGACGAGGCGGGGGCTTATGCGCGCCTGGTGCCGGCCAATAAGCGGAAAAAGACGATTAACGTCAGCGATATTGAAACCATCGTAGCCAAGATAGCCCGCATTCCGGAAAAGACCGTGTCGGCAAACGACAGAACGGTGCTGAAGACGCTGGCGGAGCGGATGAGCATGATGATTTTCGGTCAGGACAACGCCATTTCGGCGCTGACGGAGGCCATCAAGATGAGCCGCGCCGGGCTTGGCGACGATCGTAAGCCCGTCGGTTCCTTCCTGTTCGCAGGTCCTACCGGGGTCGGCAAGACCGAGGTGACGGTTCAACTGGCCAAGGCGCTGGGCATCGAGCTGCTGCGCTTTGATATGTCCGAATACATGGAACGCCACACCGTCAGCCGCTTAATCGGCGCGCCTCCCGGCTATGTCGGCTTCGATCAGGGCGGTTTGCTGACCGATGCGGTGATCAAACATCCGCACTCGGTGCTGCTGCTCGATGAAATCGAAAAGGCCCATCCGGACGTCTTTAACCTACTGCTGCAGGTGATGGACAACGGCACCCTGACGGATAACAACGGTCGTAAGGCCGATTTCCGCAACGTCATTTTGGTGATGACCACCAACGCCGGGGTACAGGAGACGCAGCGCGAGTCCATCGGTTTCAGAGTGCAGGACAACCGTACTGACGCGCTGGGCGAAATCAAGAAGGTGTTTACGCCGGAATTCCGCAACCGGTTGGACGGCATCATCTGGTTTAACCATCTGTCCGAAGCGGTTATTCAGCAGGTCGTCGACAAGTTCATCGTCGAGCTTCAGGCGCAGCTGGATGCGAAGGGGATTTCGCTGGAAGTTAGTCAGGACGCTCGCCGCTGGCTGGCGGAAAAAGGATACGACAAGGCAATGGGCGCTCGCCCCATGGCAAGAGCGATCCAGGAACACCTGAAGAAGCCGCTAACCAACGAGCTGCTGTTCGGCAAATTGGTGAACGGAGGCTCGGTCAGCGTAACGCTTGACGCACGCACGAGCGCTTTGGCGTACCAGTTTGAAAGCGTGAAAAAGGCGAAAATAGAGAAGGCCGTTCACTAACGTATCCTATACTACTCTAAATAATTCGAGTTGCAGGACAAAACGCCCACGGCGTTTTGAACAGCGCTTGCGCTGGCCCTGAAAGGGTGAGTCCCGTAGGGGCGAATCACGCGGCAAGAGAGTGAATCCCGATGAGCTTACATAAGTAAGTGATTCGGGTGAACGAGCGCAGCCAACGCATCTGCAACTTGAAGTATGACGAGTAGAAATAAAACGCCCTTGCCGTTTCAGGTAAGGGCGTAGGAGCGCTTATCGCTCCACGGTTTACGCATGTGCGTATAAACCGTCTATTAGCGGCTACGGAAGATAATGCGGCCTTTGCTCAGGTCGTAGGGGGTCAGTTCAACGGTGACCTTATCGCCGGTCAGAATGCGGATGTAGTTCTTACGCATTTTGCCAGAGATGTGGGCTGTCACAACGTGACCATTTTCCAGCTCAACGCGGAACATAGTGTTAGGCAACGTTTCTAAAATGGTGCCCTGCATTTCAATATTGTCTTCTTTGGCCATTGAATCCTCTAGGTTTAGCTACCTTAGTTTTTAACCGGCAAGATAATGCCGAAAAACAAGCAAAGAGTAAAGAAAAGAGTGCGAACTAAGCCGGGTTATTACGGTTATGAATTAGTTCGGCCGCGTATTATAGCGCGCTATTTCTTTTAAGGGTTTTTATTATAGCTGAAATTTAATTCCTGTGGTTGCCAGCAGAGTGAAGGGAGCATATGGTCTCGAAGATCTGACAATCGCTGTCGATAGTCCGAGCGGGGGATCTCTATAGCACCGAGAGACGCCGTGTGGTCGTTAAGGATCTGGCAGTCGATGAGTCTGCCGCCGTAGTCAATAAAGTGCCGACAGAATGCGTATAGCGCAAGCTTAGAGGCGTTGCTTCTTCGGCTGAACATCGATTCACCGCAAAACATGGCGCCCTGTGCGATGCCGTATAGTCCGCCTATCAGCTCATCCTCCTGCCAAACTTCAACCGAGTGGGCTATGCCCTGATGGTGTAGCTGCAAATACGCCTTTTGCATCTGCGGCGCAATCCAGGTGCCTTCATCCCGTTCGTTCGCGCAGGCGTGAATAACGTGCTCGAACGCGTGGTTTAGCGTGACGCGAAAATCCGTACGCTTTAAGAACTTGACCATGCTTCGGCTGACGTGCAGCTCACCGGGCAGCAGCACGGCCCTTGGGTCCGGAGACCACCATAAGATAGGATCGTCGGGGCTGAACCAGGGGAATATCCCGTTTCGGTAGGCGTTTTTCAGCCGTTCGGGCGAAAGGTCGCCCCCCAGCGCCAAGAGACCGTTAGGGTCGTTCAGCGCGAGGTCTATTGGCGGAAACTCAATAGAGTGGGGAGAGAGCTGAATTAAAGGCATTTGTTAACGTTCACCTTATCGCTGATGGAAGCGATAGTATTGTCCCTTCTGCGCCAGCAGCGTCTCGTGGTTGCCCTGTTCAACGATGTGGCCCTCGTCCATTACGTAAATTTTATCCATATGGTCTAAGTCTGACAGGCGGTGGGTGATCAGAATGACCGTCTTTTCCCGGCAGTGGGTGCGAAGCGCAAGCAGAATTTGCTTTTCCGTGTCTGCGTCCAGCCCTTCCGTCGGTTCATCGAGCAGGACCAGCGGAGCGCCGTGCAGCAGCACTCTGGCTAGCCCGATGCGGCGCTGTTCGCCGCCGGACAGCGGACGACCGCCTTCGCCGAGCCAAGCGTTCAGCCCCTCTTTTGCAAGCAGAGCGCCGAGCCCTACGCGTTCCAGCACATCAGACAGGCGGGCATCGTCAGCGTTTGGCGCCGCCATCTTCAGATTATCGCGGAGCGTCGCGCTGAATATGTGAACCCGCTGCGTAACGACGACCATCATGTCGCGCAGGGTTGCCTCGTCGTAGTCGGCCAACGGGCGTCCATTAAGCGTAATCTGACCATACTGCGGGTCCCAGGCCCGCGTAAGCAGCTGAAGCAAGGTCGATTTGCCGCAGCCGGTGCGGCCCAGCAAGGCTACGTGTTCACCGGCGTTAACGTGAAAGTCGATGTCTTTCAGCACAGGAAACGGCTGATTACGATAGGTAAATTCAATCGCCTGAACGGAGAGAGCCGCCTGCGGCGAAGCGCCAACCTTCTGCGTAGGAAATTCTACCTCAGGCTTTTGTTCAATAATCTGGTGTACCCGTTCGGCGGAAGACATCACCTGTCCGAGATGGAGGAAAGCGCCGGCGACCGGCGCAAGCGCTTCAAAGGCGGCCAGAGAAATAAAAACGAACAGGGCGATATAGGCGCCAGGATGAGTATCTCCGCCAATGCCTGCGGCAGCTAGCCAAAGAATGAGAATAAACGTTAGCCCGGAAGCCAGCGTCATCAGCGACTGAGAGGCGGCATTGAGCCGAGCCTGCTTTTTCTGCTGAGTTAGCCACTGCCGTTCGGTGTCGTCCAGCTTATGGCGAAACGCGCCTAAGGCGCCAAAAACGGCCAGCTCCGCCTGGCCCTGCAGCCAGGCGGTTAGCTGCCCGCGATAGTCGCTTCGTAGTGAGGTCAGCGCAACGCCAATCGGCTTGCCGGTTCGATAGAACAGCGCAGGGATGACGCACAACAGCGCCAGCATAATGCCGCCCAGCGTCAGGGCCAGGGAGACGTCGAGAACGCTAAGGCCGATAGTAACGACTAAAATGACGGCAACGGCGCTGACCAAGGGCGACATAAGCCGAAGGTAAAGGTGGTCAAGCGTATCGACGTCGGCCACCAGTCGGTTAAGCAGCTCGGCCTGATGGAAGCGGGCAATCGCGCCGGGAGAAAGCGGCAGGATCTTCTGAAAGGTGAACGTACGCAGGTGCGCGAGCACGCGAAACGTTGCATCATGACTGGCCAACCTTTCGGCGTAGCGAGCGGCGGTGCGTATAATCGCGGAACCGCGCACGCCGGCGGCAGGCAGCATGTAGTTAAAGGTCAGCAGACCTGCCAGCCCGGCCAGCGCCGAAGCGGCTAAAAACCAGCCGGACAGGGTGAGCAGCCCTATGCTTGCGAGGATCGTAACGATTGCCAACGCCATGCCGAGCGTCAGGCGAAACCAATGGCGGCGATACAGAGCCAGGAAGGGCAGCAGCGCTTTCATTTTTATACCTCCACGCTTCGGTTAGACAGCAGGTCGGCAAACGCGCCGGGGGACCGAGAGAGCGTTTGGTAGTCTCCTTGTTGGATAATCTGCCCTTTATCCATGACCCAAATCTCATCAAAGCGGGCGGTATCTTCAAGGCGATGGGTGACCAGCAGCGTCGTTTGTCGCTCGGCGGCGTCGTTCAGCGCCGCCATAACGAGGCGTTCACTGTTTGCGTCCAGGCTGGCGGTGGGCTCGTCTAATAACAACAGATGACAAGGGGAGAGCAGGGCGCGAGCCACCGCGACTCTTTGCGCCTGCCCGACGGACAGCCGGGCCGCGCCGTCGCCTACCTCTGTTTCCAGCCCTTCAGGAAAACGCGGCAGAAATTCGTCGACGTAGGCTCTGCGCACCGCTTGGGCGATTTGTTCTTCCGAGGCATCCGGAGAAGAAAGCGTAATGTTCTCTCTCAGCGTACGTTCCGGCAGGTGGGGATTCTGTCCAACCCAGCTTAAGTTCTGGCGCCACTGCTCGGCGCTCAGCGCCTTTAGCTCCGTACCGTTGACGGTGAGCGAGCCGCGATAAGGGAGAAACCCAAGCAACAGGTTAAGCAGGGAGCTTTTTCCCGCTCCGCTGTGGCCGACGATGGCGACTTTATGGCCCGGCGACAGCGAGAAGCTGAGCGGGCCGGCAAGGGGGTGGCCATCGGGAGACAGGATTTCCAGATTTGTGGCTTGAAGTGTGACGTTGTCACTAACGTTCAAGGAGGCCTTCTTCTCAGCCGCCGCTGGCGCAGCGTCGGTTTCTGCGTTTAAAAATGTCTCCAGCGTTTCCGCCGCGCCAATCGCCTGAGCCTTGGCGTGATAGTAGGTACCGAGGTCGCGCAGAGGCTGGAAAAACTCCGGCGCCAATATTAAAACCAGAAAGCCGGCGAAAAGCGTAACGGGCGTGCCATAGTGGCCAAAGTTCAGCTCTCCAAGGTAGGAGAAGCCAAAGTAAACGGCGGCGACGGCGATAGAGACTGACGCGAAAAATTCCAACACGGCGGAAGAGAGAAACGCCAGCTTCAATACGTCCATCGTGCGAGAGCGAAAGTCTTCCGAGGCCTGGCGAATCTGTTCGGTTTCCGCCTCGGCGCGGTGAAACAGGCGTAGAGTATCCAATCCTCTCAGCCTGTCTAAAAAGTTGCCGCTCAGGCGCGCCAGAGCGATAAAGTTGCGCCGGTTGGCCTCGGCCGCGCCCATTCCAA
Source organism: Leminorella grimontii (assembly GCF_039789245.1). Lineage (NCBI taxonomy): Bacteria > Pseudomonadati > Pseudomonadota > Gammaproteobacteria > Enterobacterales > Budviciaceae > Leminorella > Leminorella grimontii. The sequence goes on from NZ_CP146357.1 coordinate 1,579,641, forward strand.
CCAGCGCCATAAAGATAGGGATCAGCGGTGCGGTGACGAATAAAATCAGTCCCGCAATCCAGTTGATGGGAAAAACGGCGGCTAGAATTAGCAGCGGAACGGTGACGGCCAGCATCATTTGGGGCTGATATCGAGCGTAGAAATCCTGCATATCGTCAATCTGTTCTAAAATCATCGTCGCCCAACTGCCGGCCGGTTTTCCCTGAATCCAAGCCGGGCCTAGCGCTTCAAGCCGGTTGAGCACCTGTTGGCGGATAGACTGACGGATAGTCGCTCCGTAGATAAATCCGGCCTGCTCCCGTAGCCAGACCAGTACCGCACGCAGTGCTACGGTGGCAATCAGCAAAAGAAAGTAGGTGGTAAGAGAAGAGCGGGAAACCTGTTCGATAATGAGCTCATGCAGCAGCGTCGCTAAAAGCCACGCCTGGCCGATAATCAGCAGGCCGCTAAGAAGCCCCAACAGCGTCGATACGCGTAACCAGCGGCGGGCAAGTAAACCGTTATTCTTTAACCAGCGCGTGAGTTCGCGCTGCCGTGTTTTTTTCATTTCAGACATAAGAATGGACTGGTTAGCCTTACGATATGCGGTTTAGGATACCACACCGCTGTAAAAGAATAAGGCGACCTGAGGTCGCCTTACTATATTGAGGTAGCTATAAATTCAACACAATAGCTATTATTTGTTATTTATACTCGTCGTCCTTCAACTTGTAGCTGCGTTGGCTGCAAATATTCGGCCCATTTATGGGCCTCGCCCTAAAGGGCCAGCGCTTTACGCTGTTCAAAACGTCATGGACGTTTTGTCCTACAACTCGAATTATTTAGAGTATAGCGTCTCCAGATAGCGCTCTGCGTCAAGCGCCGCCATGCAGCCGCTGCCGGCGGAGGTGATCGCCTGGCGGTAAATGTGGTCAGCGACGTCGCCTGCAGCGAAAATCCCCGGGATGCTGGTTTGCGTCGCGTTGCCGTTTGTGCCTGAATGTATAGACAAATAGCCGTCTTTCATCTCAAGCTGGCCGGCGAAAATAGCGGTATTGGGGCGGTGGCCGATGGCGATAAACACGCCCGTCAGAGTAAGCTCTTCCGTCACCTGCGTTTTGGTATCCTTGAGGCGAACGCCGGTCACGCCCATATCGTCGCCCAGCACTTCATCCAGCGTTCTGTCGGTGTGCAGAATGATGCTGCCGCTGCGCACTTTTTCCATCATGCGGTCGATAAGAATCTTTTCGGCGCGGAAGCTGTCGCGACGGTGAATAAGGTGAACTTCCGCTGCGATATTAGACAGATAAAGCGCTTCCTCAACGGCCGTGTTGCCGCCGCCGACAACCGCGACTTTTTGGTTACGGTAGAAGAAGCCGTCGCAGGTGGCGCAGGCCGATACGCCCCGGCCTTTGAAGCTCTCTTCGGAGGGGAGGCCAAGATATTGCGCGGACGCGCCGGTCGCAACGATCAGCGCGTCGCAGGTATATTCTTCACTATCGCCAAACAGGCGGAAGGGGCGGGCCTGAAAGTCAACTTTATGAATATGATCGATAATGACTTCGGTATTAAATTTCAGCGCATGCTCACGCATACGCTCCATCAGGCCGGGACCGGTTAGGCCTTCTGCATCACCGGGCCAGTTTTCGACTTCGGTCGTCGTGGTCAACTGACCACCCTGTTCGATGCCAGTGATCAGCACCGGCTTGAGGTTTGCCCGCGCGGCATAAACGGCAGCGGTATAGCCTGCGGGGCCGGAGCCGAGGATCAGAAGTTGACAATGTTTGGCCATAAACGATTTCCTGTTAACGGATGGGGCTGCAAGAGTAAAGTGATTGTAAGAAAAATACACCATGAAAAAAAGCGCGTAACCCGTTTACATCAATCCTTATGATAGTTATTGCCTATTAAATGATGCTTTTTGGATAAAAAACAACGCAATTATGATTTTTTATAGAGATATGTGCTTTTTTTTACTCTTTTACTTTGACAATACAGCGTGTATTTGCGAAAACATTATCTTGTAATTACGCTAGTAATCGCGTGAATAAAGTCTATGAAGGTGGGTAATCAGGCAAGGTTACAGAGACTTACTCTTTATTTACGTGGATTAACGGCTAATTCAACTTGTTCAGCGGTTCGTTTGGTAGGGTTGCCCTGTCAAAAACAAAAACAGAGAGGACGATAAGTCTTTGCGACAGGCAGGCCTTTTGCTATTGAGGCAGGAACAATAGCAGAAGGCGCAGAGCACTATGCGGGCTATTCTTATCAAGCCTGGCTGAACGGTGGCGCCAACTATCTTTATATGGAGAGAGAGTGGTGTATCAGAAACAAGGAAGATATTGAGAGAAAAAAAATGGTAGACAATAAAAAACGCCCTAGTAAAGATTTAGACCGTATTGACCGCAATATTCTGAATGAATTGCAGATGGATGGCCGTATCTCTAACGTTGAGCTTTCAAAGCGCGTAGGCCTTTCGCCGACGCCTTGTTTAGAGCGCGTTCGCCGTTTGGAAAGACAAAAATTTATTCAGGGCTATACGGCGCTGTTAAACCCCCACTATCTGGACGCTTCACTGCTGGTTTTTGTTGAAATTACGCTAAACCGCGGCGCGGCCGACGTTTTTGAACAGTTCAACACTGCCGTTCAAAAGCTTGAGGAAATTCAGGAGTGCCACCTGGTTTCGGGTGACTTTGACTATCTGTTGAAAACGCGCGTATCCGACATGTCGGCATACAGAAAGCTGCTGGGTGAAACCCTGCTGCGTTTACCAGGAGTTAACGACACGCGTACCTATGTCGTAATGGAAGAAGTAAAGCAGAGTAACCACCTCGTTATTAAAACGCGATAAGTTCACGGAGACAGGTGCAAACCCTGTGGATTTCCGTTACACTCCTGTTTATCCATACAGTTTCAGCGCTGGGGAAATCCTGGCGCTGCCGTTTTTGCGTCACTACGATGACCTGGAGAGCCTTTCTTGAGCCAGGAATATATAGAAGATAAAGAGCCTAAGTTGAAGAAGCTGAGCAGCCGCCAGCGGCTGCTTGAAGCCGGCCTGTTGGTCGTGACGGTGTTTGCCGTTTATATGATGGCCGCGCTGGTCAGCTTTAATCCTGCCGATCCCAGCTGGTCGCAGACGGCCTGGCATGAGCCCATCCATAACGTAGCCGGGGAGAGCGGCGCGTGGCTGGCGGACGTTTTCCTGTTTATTTTCGGCATCTTGGCCTATGCCATTCCTCCCTTGATGATTTTTTCCTGCTGGATGCTGTATCGCTTTACGCGCGAACAAAAGAGCGTAGATTTTTTTGCCTTTTCGCTACGCCTTGTTGGCTTTTTGGCGCTTATCTTTTCTTCCTGCGGCCTTTTTTCCATCAGCATTGACGACTGGTACTACTTCGCGTCTGGCGGCGTCGTTGGCAACCTGATTAACAGTGCGCTGCTTCCGCATATGAACAGCATGGGGGCGACGCTGACCCTGCTGGGCATTTGGGCGGTTGGCCTGACGCTATTGACCGGCTGGTCGTGGCTGACGATCGCGGAAAAAATCGGCGGAGTGGTCATGGGCATACTGACGTTTGCCTCCAACAAGACGCGAAAATCTTCCGGTGAGCCGTACGTAAATGAAAACGACGTTGACGAACGGCGGGATGGAAGAACCGTTGTGGTCGCGGGCGATGAAGACGACGTTTTACTTCGATCCCCTACGCTGGACTTAACCGAAGAAGAAAAAGACGATTCCGACGTTAATAATGAAGTTCAGCAGACGTTCACTTTTGCGCAGGCGAAAGAAACAGAGGATGAAATCGGCGAGGGCGTTCAGCTACAGCCTGGTCGCGTTGACATTTCCATGTTTGACAGCTCGCTGGTTTCTCAAAACGTAGAAGGGCAGCCCGGTGGCGAAGAGGCGGCTGCGCCTTCCTTCACCACGCAAATGCAGCACGCTGAGCAAAGCGACACTAGCGAAGCTCCGCAACCGCATTCGTCGGCATTTTCCTTCGGGCAAACGACGTTTACCAGCGTATCGCCCATATCTATTGATTCCGAACGTGAACCTGCTGCTGAGCCTTCCGATAATCACGAACAATACGGTTCGTGGCCAGAGCCAGCGCCTGAATGGCCGTCGACAGCCGTAAATAATGCCGCTGATAGCTCGAATGAAGCGCCGGAATATAACCCCTCTGCGCCGCAGGATGCCGTATCTGAAGCGTTTAATGCGCTTTCTGCCTCTACCGCTGCGGCGGCAGCCAGCATGACTTCCGCCTCGACGGGAATGCCGTTTACGCCAGTGCCCGTAGGCGGAATGCCTCAGGTGAAGCAGGGCATCGGGCCCGAACTGCCCAGACCCAATCCGGTCCGCATTCCGACTCGCAGAGAGCTGGCTTCCTACGGCATCAAGCTGCCGTCTCAGCGTGAGGCCGAGCTGCGTGAACGAGAAAAGCTGAACGATCTGAAAATTCAGGACGTAGAGCAAAGCGTACAGAATAGCGAAGAAGATCTGGACGCCATGCAGGAAGAGGCGCTGAGAAGAGCCTTCGCCGAGGAGCAGCGTGAGCGCTACGGTGACGATTATCAGATGGACGATGCGCACAGCAGCGCCGGCGATTTCTCTGCACAAAATAGCCCGTTGGCCGGCGTATCCGCCCGTGACGAAGACGATGAACCAATGGAAAGCCGTCCGGTTGAGCCGCTGTTTACTTTGCCTTCGCAGGCTAACTCAACGGATTTTGACGATCTGCCGTTTGGCAATCTGAATGACGTGACTTCACCGGCGTTTAGTTCTGCTCCTGTGGCTCCCGTTCAGGAACAGCCCTCGCACCCGGCGGCGCTCTCTGAGCCCGTTACGCCGCGTGCAGAGCCTGATTATGACAGTCATCCGCAGGCTTCGATTCAAGCGCCGGCGTTCACAACCCAGACGCCAGCCTTTATGCCGGAACCGGAAGAAGAGTCAGAACCCACGGCTCCGTCGATGGAAGGGCTGATTCATCCTTTCCTGATGCGCAACGAGCGCCCGTTGGAAAAGCCAACCACGCCTTTGCCGTCCCTTGACCTGTTGGCCGCGCCGCCGGCCAACCCGACGCCGATAGATATGGAAGCGCTGGAAGAAACGGCGCGGCTGTTGGAGCGTCGCTTGGCCGACTTCCGCGTCAAAGCGCGCGTGGTTGATATCCTGCCTGGACCAGTCATTACGCGCTTTGAACTGGATTTAGCGCCCGGCGTGAAGGCCGCTCGCATTTCCAGCCTGGCGCGAGACTTGGCGCGTTCCCTGTCGGTAGTCGCCGTGCGCGTTGTGGAAGTTATTCCCGGTAAGCCCTACGTGGGGTTAGAGTTGCCGAACGAGCACCGCCAAACCGTCTATATGCGTGAAGTGCTAAACGGCCCGGAGTTCACCAACGCCGCGTCGCCGTTAACGATAGTTTTAGGTAAGGATATTTCCGGGCAACCGGTGGTGGCGGATCTGGCTAAAATGCCCCATTTACTGGTGGCCGGTACGACCGGTTCAGGTAAGTCGGTCGGCGTCAACGCCATGATCTTAAGCATGCTGTTTAAGTCCAAGCCGGAAGAAGTTCGGTTTATCATGATCGACCCTAAAATGCTTGAGCTGTCGGTCTATGAAGGCATTCCACATCTGTTGACCGAAGTTGTCACCGACATGAAGGATGCGGCAAACGCATTGAACTGGTGCGTCGGTGAGATGGAGCGTCGCTATAAGCTGATGTCTGCGCTCGGGGTAAGAAACCTGGCGGGTTATAACGAGCGTCTGGCTGAGGCGGAAGCGCTGGGCCGCCCGGTTCCCGATCCGTTCTGGAAGCCGACGGACAGCATGGACATGACGCATCCGGTACTGGAAAAACTGCCCTATATCGTCGTGATGGTAGATGAATTTGCCGATTTGATGATGGCGGTGGGTAAGAAAGTCGAAGAGCTGATTGCTCGACTGGCGCAAAAAGCGCGCGCGGCGGGGATCCACTTGGTTCTGGCAACGCAGCGTCCGTCCGTTGACGTCATTACCGGCCTGATTAAGGCCAACATTCCGACTCGAATGGCGTTTACCGTTTCCAGCAAGATTGACTCGCGTACGATCCTCGATCAGGGCGGTGCGGAATCGCTGCTCGGCATGGGCGACATGCTTTATCTGCCGCCGAACTCTTCTATGCCGATGCGCGTGCACGGCGCCTTCGTTCGGGATCAGGAAGTACACGCCGTGGTTCAGGATTGGAAGGCCCGCGGGCGTCCTCAGTATATTGAGAACATCACCGCATCCTCTGACGAAAGCGGCGATGGTTTGGGCTTTGACGGCGAAGAGGAGCTGGATCCGCTGTTCGATCAGGCGGTGGCTTTTGTTATCGAGAAGAAGAAGCCGTCCATTTCCGGCATTCAGCGCCAGTTCCGCATTGGTTATAACCGGGCGGCGAGAATTATCGACCAGATGGAAGCTCAGGGCATCGTTAGCCCGCCGGGGCACAGCGGCAACCGCGAGGTGCTCGCACGCTCTCAGTTTGAGTAAACGACGACGGGCCGCCTATGCGGCCCGAACTCTATAAGTGAAAAGATAGGTAAAAGATTATCGTTCAAGCGCTTTAGCGCGATAGTCTGTCGAAATGCACGATTTAGGTCGCGTGTCTTCTAAACGAAACGCTATGCACGCGGTGAATTAAAGAGTTACATGAGAGTGGAGTGATAGTCACGATGAAGAAGTCTCTTATTGTCGCAGGCCTGTTGTTGACCGTGGCTTCATTCGCCGCATTGGCTGATGCTCGCTCCGATCTGCAAGGGCGCTTGAATAAGCTAAACAGCTTTCAGGCGCGCTTTACCCAGACGGTGAAAGACGCCGGCGGCGCTTCAATCCAACAGGGCGAAGGCGATCTGTGGGTCAAGCGGCCGAACCTGTTTCGTTGGCATATGACTTCACCGGATGAAAGCATTCTGGTGTCCGACGGTAAAACGCTGTGGTTTTACAACCCCTTCGTTGAGCAGGTTACCGCCACCTGGCTCAATAGCGTGACGGGCGATACGCCCTTCATGCTGATTACGCGCAATAGTAAGACCGACTGGGACAAATACGACGTCGCTCAAAAGGGCGACGAGTTTGAGCTGACGCCGAAGGCGAAGAAGGGCAACCTGAAAGCGTTTTCCATCAATGTTACCAGCGACGGCGCGATTAAGAGCTTCAGCGCCGTTGAGCAAGACGGGCAGCGCAGCACCTATCAGTTGAAGGGGCAGCAGGTCGGTTCCGTTGACGCATCCAAGTTTACTTTTACTCCGCCTAAGGGCGTCACTCTGGACGACCAGCGTCGGTGAGGTCAGCGTGAGCAACCTGTCTCTCGATTTTTCACAAAACGAATTTCAGCCGCTGGCCGCGCGCATGCGGCCTCGCTCGCTTGAAGAGTACGTCGGCCAGCGCCATCTGCTGTCGTCCGGCAAGCCTTTGCCGCGTGCGATTGCTGCCGGTCAGCTTCACTCCATGATCTTATGGGGGCCGCCGGGCACGGGGAAAACGACGCTGGCGGAAATTATTGGTCGCTACGCTAGCGCTGACATCGAACGCATTTCGGCCGTGACTTCCGGTATTAAAGAAATCCGGGAAGCGATAGAAAGAGCGCGTATTAATCGTGACGCCGGCAGAAGAACCATCCTGTTCGTTGACGAAGTCCACCGTTTTAACAAAAGCCAACAGGACGCGTTTTTACCCCATATTGAGGACGGAACGATCTTCTTTATCGGTGCGACCACCGAAAACCCGTCGTTTGAGCTTAATTCGGCACTGCTGTCCCGCGCGCGGGTCTATTTGCTTAAGTCGCTGGACGCTGAAGATATCGAGCAGGTGCTGCTGCAGGCCATGAACGATGAAGAGCGCGGCTACGGTAAGCAGAACGTTCAGCTGCCTGATGAAACGCGCCGCCTGCTGGCCGAACTGGTGAATGGCGATGCGCGTCGCGCGTTGAACATTCTGGAAATGATGGCCGATATGGCGGAAATATCGTCGGACGGCCAGCGCGTTTTGACGACGGAGCTGTTAAAAGAAGTCTCCGGCGAGCGCAGCGCCCGTTTTGACAATCAGGGCGATCGCTATTACGACCTTATTTCCGCGCTGCATAAGTCGGTGCGGGGCTCTGCGCCCGACGCGGCGCTTTACTGGTATGCCCGCATTCTTACCGCCGGCGGCGATCCGCTTTACGTTGCCCGCAGGCTGCTGGCGATCGCTTCTGAAGACGTGGGCAATGCGGATCCCCGCGGCATGCAGGTGGCAATCTCTGCCTGGGACTGCTTTACGCGCGTTGGTGCCGCTGAGGGCGAACGAGCGATTGCACAGGCGATAGTATATCTGGCCTGCGCGCCTAAGAGTAACGCGGTGTACACGGCCTTTAAGGCGGCAGTGAAAGACGCACGAGAAAGGCCGGACTACGACGTCCCGGTTCATTTACGCAACGCGCCGACTAAACTTATGAAAGAAATAGGCTTTGGCGCCGAGTATCGCTACGCTCATGATGAACCTAACGCCTACGCGGCCGGAGAGAGCTACTTCCCGCCGGAAATGGATGGGCACCGCTACTATTTTCCAGAGCCGCGAGGTTTGGAAACCAAGATTGCCGAAAAGCTGAACTGGTTGGCTGAGCAGGATCAAAATAGCGCAACAAAACGCTACCGTTAGCCGATAGGTTGCGGTAAGGTACAAGCTGTAAAAGGTTTATCAGCGCCCCTCAGAGGCGCTGATATCGTTATTAATATTCAAAAACTGATAGGCACGGGATTAGCATGCTGGATCCGAATTTATTACGTAATGAGCTGGATGCAACCGCAGAAAAACTGGCTCGCAGAGGTTATAAGCTGGACGTGGATACGTTACGCCGACAGGAAGAGCGTCGTAAAGTACTGCAGGTCGAAACAGAAACGCTGCAAGCTGAACGTAATTCCCGATCCAAATCCATTGGCGAAGCAAAAGCGCGCGGTGAGGATATTGAGCCTCTGCGTCGTGAAGTGAACCTGTTGGGGGAAAAGCTGAACGCAGCAAAGGCCGAACTGGACAAGCTGCAGGCTGAAATTCATGATTCGGTGTCTGTCATTCCCAATATCCCCGATGAGTCAGTACCTTTCGGTAAAGACGACGGCGACAACCTCGAGGTTAGCCGCTGGGGCGAGCCGCGTAAGTTTGATTTCCCCGTTCGCGATCACGTTGACTTAGGCGAGATGAGCGGCGGTTTGGACTTTGCCGCTGCGGTGAAGCTGACCGGCGCCCGTTTTGTGGTCATGAAAGGGCAGATTGCCCGCATGCATCGCGCACTGGCCCATTTTATGCTCGATCTGCACACCACGCAGCATGGCTACACCGAAGCCTACGTTCCTTATCTGGTTAATCAGGCGACGCTGTTTGGCACAGGGCAACTGCCGAAGTTTGGTGAAGATCTGTTCCACACCAAGCCGCTGGCTGAAGAAGCTGAAACCAGCAACTACGGTCTGATCCCTACGGCGGAAGTACCGGTCACTAACCTGGTGCGCGACGAAATTCTGGACGAAGACAGCCTGCCGCTGAAAATGACCGCCCACACGCCGTGCTTCCGCTCTGAAGCCGGTTCTTACGGGCGCGACACTCGCGGCCTTATCCGCATGCACCAGTTCGATAAGGTCGAGTTGGTTCAGATCGTTCGCCCTGAAGATTCAATGAACGCGCTTGAAGAGCTGACGGGGCACGCGGAGAAAGTGCTGCAGCTGCTTGGTCTGCCTTATAGAAAAGTGCTTCTGTGTACCGGTGATATGGGCTTTGGTTCACGCAAGACTTACGATCTGGAAGTTTGGGTTCCTGCGCAGAATACTTACCGTGAAATCTCCTCTTGTTCAAACATGTGGGATTTCCAGGCTCGCCGCATGCAGGCCCGCTTCCGCGCCAAGGGCGATAAGAAAACTCAGTTAGTGCACACGCTGAACGGTTCCGGCTTAGCCGTAGGCCGTACGCTGGTTGCCGTGCTTGAGAACTATCAGCAGGCCGATGGCCGTATTGAAGTTCCTGCCGTTCTGCGCCCTTATATGGGCGGTTTGGAATATATTGGTTAACTGATATTCCATTTCGGGTAAATAGACAGCGCCCGGTAAGCGAAAATTCCGCTTATCGGGCGTTTTTTATTGTTTATACCAATGGAATGCGACAACATTTTTCACTGTTATTACTCCTTTTAAAAATCTTTCCTTAATTTATTAAAATGAAACGTAACAAATTGGCCTTTGTTTGCGATTCCTTATCTCCACTGCGTTAAGAATGTACGCGTTCGTTTTCTTAAAATAACGAATCGGGTTTATATTATTTGGTAATGATTATTGTTAACACTAATAAAGTGGTGAAAATGAAACAATTTATTGATTTAAATATAAAAAATAGAGGTTTATTTTATTTAAGCAGGCCATATTTCTTAACCTTTCTTTAAATAGCATTTTTTTGACTAAACGCAAGTTCCTTTTTAACCCTAAAGTAGTATAAAAAGTCAGGCAGGGATAAAAAGTATGATGGATATATTACTCCTTCCAAAAATAAATATTTCCTTAGCTGTTAGCCTTTATCGGTTGGATATTTCACAACGTTGAATATTCCTTTCTTATTACCGATCGTTTCGGAAAGCAGTAGTTTAACCCGGTGACGTTTTATCGCGGTATTCACATTTTCGGCGCTATTTCCCGTAAGCAAAGAAAAACACTGTGAAAAAACGGCCTGATATCTAGTTCAACAATAAGAAAGCAGGTGAGTTATGAGCCTTGACGAAAAGAAAAACGATGGCGTACTGCAGGTCAGTCGGCGCCAGTTGGTGCAAACCGGCGCTATCGGCGGTTTGGCGCTGGCAGCCGGCGGCGTTTCGTTGCCGTTTGGAACGGCAAAAGCGGAAGGCGGTCCCGTTCAAAGCGGAGCTGCCGATGAAAAAGTGGTCTGGAGCGCCTGCACCGTCAACTGCGGCAGCCGTTGTCCGCTACGCATGCACGTGGTGAACGGCGAAATCAAGTATGTCGAGACGGACAATACCGGCAATGACGACTATGCCGACAATCAGGTGCGCGCCTGCCTACGCGGGCGTTCGATGCGTCGTCGCGTATACAATCCGGATCGATTGAAGTATCCGATGAAGCGCGTAGGCAAAAGAGGTGAAGGCAAATTCAAGCGTATTACGTGGGAAGAAGCCTATGATGAAATCGCCAATAGCCTTAAGCGCATTATTAAAGACTATGGCAATGAGGCCGTTTACCTGCAGTATGCGACCGGAACGTTAGGCGGGACGGTGACTCGCTCCTGGCCGCCGGGAACCTCCCTGATTGCTCGCCTGATGAACTGCTGCGGCGGCTACTTAAACCACTACAATACCTACAGCACGGCGCAAATTACCACCGGGCTAAGCTATACCTACGGCAGCGGAGCGGGCAACAGCTTTTCCGATATTGAAAACACCAAGCTGGTGGTGATGTTCGGCAATAACCCGGCTGAAACCCGCATGAGCGGCGGCGGCATGACGTACCTGTTGGAGCAGGCGCGAGAACGCTCCAACGCCAGAATGATTGTTATCGACCCGCGCTATTGCGATACCGCCGCAGGTCGGGAAGACGTGTGGATCCCGATTACGCCGGGCACTGACGCTGCGCTGGTTGCCGGCATTGCCTATGTGCTGATTACGGAAAATCTGGTCGACCAGGCCTTTCTGGACAAGTACTGCGTGGGTTATGACGAGAAAACGCTGCCGGCTTCCGCGCCGCGCAACGGACACTATAAGGCCTATATTCTGGGCGAAGGCGCCGACGGCATCGCTAAAACGCCACAGTGGGCGGAAAAAATCACCGCCGTTCCCGCCGACAGCATTATCAAGCTGGCGCGCGAAATCGGCAGCGCCAAGCCTGCGTTTATCTGTCAGGGATGGGGGCCGCAGCGCCACGCTAACGGGGAAATGACGGCGCGGGCGATCGCGACGCTGGCCTGTCTGACCGGCAACGTCGGCATCAATGGCGGCAACAGCGGCGCTCAGGGCGGCACCTACGCCATTCCGTTCGTTCGTTTCCCTACGCTGGAAAACCCGATTAAGGACAGCATCTCTTTCTTCTTATGGACTGACGCCATTCTGCGCGGCCCGGAAATGACCGCTACCCATGACGGCGTGCGCAACACCGAAAGGTTGAAACAGCCGATTAAGTTCATCTGGAACTACGCCGGCAACAGCATCATCAACCAGCATTCAGATATCAATAAAACGCTTAAGATCCTGGAAGATGACACCAAGTGCGAAATGATTGTGGTCATTGACAACCACATGACCGCCAGCGCCCGCTGTGCCGATATTCTACTGCCGGACTTGACTACCTCGGAGCAGATGGATTTCTGTATGGACGCCACTTCCGGCAACATGGGATATGTGATTTTTGCCGACCAGGCGATTAAACCGCAGTTTGAGTGCCGCTCCATCTATGAGATGACCTCTGAAATTGCTAAACGAATGGGCGTCGAGCAGAAGTTTACCGAAGGGCGTACTCAGGAAGAGTGGCTGCGTCACCTTTATCAGTTAACGCGGGATAAAGATCCTCAGCTTCCGACCTTTGAAGAGTTTCGTCAAATGGGGATCGTCAAGCGTAAAGACCCAGCCGGGCATTTTGTTGCCTATAAGGCGTTCCGCGACGATCCGCAGGCTAATCCGCTTCCCACGCCGTCGGGTAAAATTGAGATTTACTCCGAACGGCTGGCCGATATTGCCAAGAGCTGGCAGCTGCCGGAAGGGGACGTCGTCGATCCGCTGCCGATTCAGGTCTCCACTTTCGAAGGCTTTGATTCTCCTCTGCGTAAGAAATATCCGCTGCAGCTAATTGGCTTCCACTACAAGGCGCGCTGTCATTCTACCTACGGTAATGTTGACGTCCTTAAGGCTGCGGCCCGTCAGGAAGTGTGGGTGAATCCGATGGATGCCCAGCAGCGCGGCATTAAAAACGGTGACGTTATTCGCATTTTTAACGATCGCGGTGAAGTTCATATTGAGGCCAAAGTGACCCCTCGCATGATGCCTGGCGTTGTGGCGCTGGGGGAAGGCGCGTGGTTCTCGCCGGATGAAAAAGGCGTCGACCACGGGGGTTGTATCAACGTGCTGACTACGCAGCGCCCATCGCCTCTGGCGAAAGGCAACCCGCAGCACACCAATCTGGTTGAAGTTGCAAAGGTTTAAGGAGCTGCTAATGACAACGCAATACGGTTTTTTTATTGATTCCAGTCGTTGCACGGGCTGCAAAACCTGCGAATTGGCCTGTAAAGACTATAAAGACCTGACGCCGGAGGTCAGTTTCCGTCGCGTCTATGAGTACGCCGGCGGCGATTGGCAAAAGGACGGCGACGGATGGCGGCATAACGTGTTTGCCTACTATTTGTCTATTGCCTGTAACCACTGCAGCGACCCTGCCTGCGTGAAGGTCTGCCCAAGCGGTGCGATGCACAAGCGTGAGGATGGTTTTGTCGTGGTGAACGAAGAGGTGTGCATTGGCTGTCGTTACTGCCATATGGCATGCCCTTACGGCGCTCCCCAGTTCAATGCGGTGAAGGGTCACATGACCAAGTGCGACGGCTGCCACGAGCGCGTAGCGGTCGGCAAGAAGCCGATGTGCGTGGAGTCCTGCCCGCTGCGAGCGTTGGACTTTGGGCCAATTGATGAACTGCGTAAAAAGTACGGCACGCTTGCCGAAGTCGCTCCGCTGCCTGAAGCAAAATACACCCAGCCGAATATCGTGCTGAAGCCTAACGCCTGCGCTCGCCCGGTGGGCGATAAAGCGGGTCATTTATCCAATCCGAAGGAGGTGTAAGATGGGACTGGGATGGCATGAATGGCCTCTGATGCTGTTTACCGTACTGGGCCAGTGCGCCGTGGGCGGCTTTATTGTAATGGGGCTTGCGCTTCTGTGCAGCAAAACGGATGAAGCGCAGCGTAAATCAATTCATAAAGGCATGTTCTTTATCTGGGTGCTGCTGGGGATAGGTTTCCTGCTTTCCATGATGCACCTGGGCACTATCGCTCGCGCGCTTAATTCGTTAAACCGCGTTGGCGAATCGGCGTTGAGTAATGAAATTGCCTGCGGCATTGCGTTTTTCGCCCTCGGCGGTATTTACTGGCTTTTGGCGATGCTGGACAAAATGCCGACCGCGTTGGGCAAGCCATGGCTTATCGTAGCCATGATTGCTGGCGTAGCCTTTATCTATGCCATGAGCAGGGTGTATCAGATTGATACTGTACCTACCTGGCATAGTGGTTACACTACGCTGAGCTTCTTTATGACCGCCATTATCGGCGGCCCGCTGTTGGGCCGCCTGCTTAGAGGCGACCAGTGCTCGTGCAGCGGCAGACCGCTTGCCGCAGTCAGCGTCATCGCGCTTATCGTCAGTGCGGCTTTTGGCATGATGCAGGGCGCGGAGTTGGGCAGCATGTACAGTACCGTAACGTCGGTGACGGCAATGGTGCCGAACTTTGGTTCAATGATGGCGCTGCGCGTGATTTTGGTGGCTATCGGACTTGCGCTGTGGATTTATCCGATGGTTCGCGGTCAACGTCCGGGGATTGCCCATATGCTACCGGGATTTATTCTGGTGGTGCTCGGTGAAATTATTGGGCGCGCCGTATTCTACAACCTGCATATGACCGTCGGCGTCACCTTCGGCGGTTAACGTGATAGAGCGGCGACTTTCAGACGTCGCCGCTTCTTTTCTGATACATTTATTGCCTTGTTTTATAAAAGCCAGAACCAATAAGGGCTATTTTATGAGTTCATCCGTTAAGCCTACCGAAAACAGTCTGAGTGCGATTTCTTTAACCGGAAGGATGCTTGGTGCCTTGTTGTACTACAGTCCTGAGCGGGAAGAGGTTGCGCCTCTGCTGGATCTGCTTTCCCAGAACGGCTGGCCCAGCGAGTGGCCCTGTGGGGCTGGCGCTGATCTGGAGCCGGCTGCGGCTGAGATATCGCAGGGGCTGGCGGCAGAGCGGCGTGCGCTCTTGCCTGAAGCCTATCAGACCCTGTTTATCGGCCCTAATGAGCTACCCACGCCCCCTTGGGGCTCGGTTTATCTCGATAGAGAAATGGTGGTGTTTGGGGAGTCAACGCTGGCGCTGCGGGCCTGGCAGGCCTCTTTGGGTATCAGCGTGGAGCAGAAGATGCGCGAACCGGAAGATCACATCGGTCTGCTATTGATGATGGCCGCGTGGCTGGCTGAGAATCGCCCCGAGCAGCTAAGCGTTTTGTTAGGAGAACATCTGTTGCCCTGGAGCGACCGCTTTTTTACCTTACTGGAAGAGCGGAGTGTGCATCCCTTTTATCGCGGCGTTGCGCAGTTGGCGAGGGCGACGCTAAAAGACTGGCGGGAAAGCGTTCAGCCGGTCGTCGTAAAAAAGACGCTGTTTTTCTGATAAGCAGGCAGAATATAACCTGAGACGGCGCGGGCAGTGCGATAGCGGAAGTGGGCCTGCGCTACTTATTTTTGTTTTATCTCCAGCGATTCCCATTGACTTTTTTTTCCGCAGTGGGATGATCTGCGTCACACATTTCTTCCTTTCTCCTATTGGCATAAACATGTCCGCGTTTAGTCGTCCCGTGCTGCTTCTGTTAGCCGGGCTGTTGCTGTTTACAACGTCGATGGCCGTTTTGAATACGCTGGTTCCCCTTTGGCTAAATCACGCCTCGCTTTCAACCTGGCAGGTTGGCGTAGTGAGCTCGGCCTATTTTACCGGTAACCTGATAGGCGCGCTTATTGCAGGAGCGTTGATTAACGCGTTTGGTTTTGTCAAAACCTATCATGGCGCCTGCGCGTTGTTTATTGCCGCTACGCTTCTTTTGGGGATTTCCGTCGGCTTTATCTCTTGGAGCGCCTGGCGCTTTCTGGCCGGCATAGCCTGCGCGATGATTTGGGTTGTGGTTGAAAGCGCGCTGTTATACAACGGCGCGCTGCGCTGCCGGGGCCAGCTTTTGGCCGCCTATATGCTGGTGTATTATACCGGAACGCTGATTGGACAAATGCTATTGGGGGCGTTGCCTACTGCGCTTCACGGCGTGCTTCCCTGGGCGACGGGCGTGCTTATTGCCTCGCTGCTGCCGCTGCTTTTTATGCGCATGCCGAAGCCGGTCAGCGAAGAAGGCAAGCGTTATCACGTTTGGTCAATGGCTAAGCGTAAGGATGCCCGCCTTGGCGTCGTCGGCTGCATGCTTTCGGGCGTCGTGCTGGGCTCTCTGTACGGGCTGCTGCCGCTTTATCTATCTCATGCCGGCTATGACAATGCGCGCGTGGGCTACTGGATGGCGCTGATCGTCTGTGCCGGCATGATGGGGCAACTGCCGATCGGCAAGCTGGCTGACCGCTTTGGGCAGCTGTTTATTTTGCGAATTCAGGTTTTTGTTATTATCGTCAGCTCGCTCAGCGTATTGAGCGGCGACTCTTTGGCGCTGTCTCTGTTTATGCTGGGACTGTCCGGCTTTACGCTTTATCCTATTGCGATGGCGTGGGGCTGCGAGCGGGCCAGCTCTGACGAGCTTATCACCATGAATCAGACGTTGCTGCTTAGCTATACCGTCGGCAGCCTGCTGGGGCCTGCGTTAACGGCCATGCTGATGCAGCAGTATTCCGATAAGCTGCTGTTTATCGTGATTGCCGTTTCCGCCGCCGTATTTATGACCATGCTGTTTCGCAAGGCCGGGCGCTATCATCGTCCACTGACGATGCAGTAGCGTTGTTTATCCCGCGCTCAGGCGCGGGTTCTACCGTCTTTCCCTTCATTAATGTTATGGGCTTGAAGGCTCATCCTTAATATCCAGCTCGATAACCTGATTCTTCTTTATGGTCGATAGGCTGAAATCGGGCACAATACCGCTATTTGACGCCAGCAGCCTTAGGCGAACGGATTGGGTTACCCAGCGATCGCTTGAATAAATTGCCTCTATCTCTATCTGCCCCGTCATTTTGCTACCCTTAATCAGGGACGTGAAGTGAGTACACTCTTGATCCTTACAGGGGCTGGTGAGAGGAATAGGGTGTACGTCCAGCGGTTCTCCCAGCAGGGCAATCACCTGCCGATCGGATTTTACCCGTTCGGCGACGGAATGATAAAACTGATAGTTTTTAGAAACGGTAGGGGAGAAAACGATAAACCTAACGGTAAACGTAATAATGAGCGCGAGAACGACTACCGCAGCGATGGCTATCCATAGCCATTTACTGCGCAGAAGCGTCGATTTTTTCCCTTCGGCGCTCGAACGGGCGCCGGGCCGAAAGTCCTTTTCCACGATGTGTCCTTGTATCGCTAAGTCTGGGGTTAATAAATAACCTTGTGACCGTACTCTTCCAAAATGGCTTTGACCCTGTCCATGGTCTCTTTTTTAGGCGGCTTGACGCCGTCGAGCTTGTACTCTTCGCCCATGGCCGTCCACTTGTGCTTGCCAAGCTCGTGATAGGGCAGCAGCTCGATTTTTTCAATGTTGGTCATGTTCTGCGTGAATTCGCCGAGCATGCGGGCGGATTTTTCATCGTCGGACCAGCCGGGCACAACCACGTAGCGGATCCAGGTTTTCTGGTTACGCTTGGCAAGATGGCGGGCGAACTCCAGCGTACGGTGGTTGGATACGCCGACCAGATTCTGGTGGACGCTGTCGTCAAGCTGCTTGAGGTCGAGCATGACCAGATCGGTAACGTCCAGCAGCTCGTCGATAACCGCGTCGTAGCGGCGCACGAAGCCGTTGGTGTCCAAACAGGTGTGGATGCCTTCTTTTTGGCAGGCGCGAAACCAGTCTCGGACAAACTCGGCCTGTAAAATCGCTTCGCCGCCGGACGCGGTGACGCCGCCGCCGGAGGCGTTCATAAAGTGGCGATAGGTCACTATCTCTTTCATTAAGTCTTCTACCGCGACCTCCGTTCCACCGTGGGTATCCCAGGTATCCCGGTTGTGACAGTAAAGGCAGCGCATCAGGCAGCCCTGAAAGAAGACGATAAAGCGGATCCCCGGCCCGTCGACGGTGCCGCAGGATTCAAAAGAGTGGATACGGCCTTTGATTGACATTACTCGATAACTCCAAATGGACCCGTACGGCCCTGTCGTTTATTGCTTTGCCCGAAACCCTTTTAGTTTACTCTTTTCAGAGCAAGATTTCCGGCGAAGCACTAATAGAACAAAATAAAAAGGCCCCACCACAGGTGGAGCCTTTAATTCTATGCTATTTCAACCAGAGTTGAAATTACATCGTTTGGGTAAACGTACGGGTGATAACGTCCTGCTGCTGCTCTTTGGTTAAAGAGTTGAAGCGAACGGCATAGCCGGATACGCGAATGGTCAGCTGAGGATATTTCTCAGGATGTTCCATTGCGTCGACCAGCATTTCACGGTTCATTACGTTGACGTTCAGGTGCTGACCGCCTTCGATAGAGGCTTCGTGGTGGAAGTAACCGTCCATCAGGCCAGCCAGGTTGGCTTTACGCACGTCGTCGTCTTTACCCAGCGCGTTCGGTACGATTGAGAAGGTATAAGAAATACCGTCTTTCGCGTAGGCGAACGGCAGTTTAGCAACGGAGGTCAGAGAGGCTACTGCACCTTTCTGGTCACGGCCGTGCATCGGGTTAGCGCCCGGTCCGAACGGCGCGCCTGCGCGACGGCCGTCTGGGGTATTACCGGTCTTCTTACCGTAAACCACGTTAGAGGTGATGGTCAGAACAGACTGGGTTGGGATCGCGTGGCGATAGGTGCGCAGCTTCTGGATTTTCTTCATGAAGCGCTCAACCAGGTCGCAGGCGAGGTCGTCAACGCGCGGATCGTTGTTACCGAACTGCGGGTATTCACCTTCGATTTCGAAGTCAACGGCCAGGCCGTCTTCATCGCGAACCGGCTTAACTTTAGCGTACTTGATAGCGGACAGTGAGTCAGCCGCAACGGACAGACCGGCGATGCCGCAGGCCATGGTGCGGATAACGTCTCTGTCGTGCAGCGCCATCAGTGAAGCTTCATAGCTGTACTTGTCGTGCATGTAGTGGATGATGTTCAGGGCGGTGACGTACTGCTTGGCCAGCCAGTCCATGAAGTGATCCATACGATCCATGACTTTGTCGAAGTCCAGAACGGCGTCGGTCATCGGTGCTTCTTTCGGACCGACCTGAATCTTCATCTTCTCGTCCATACCGCCGTTGATTGCGTACAGCATGGTCTTCGCCAGGTTAGCGCGAGCGCCGAAGAACTGCATTTGCTTACCGACGACCATCGGGCTTACGCAGCAGGCAATCGCATAGTCGTCGTTGTTGAAGTCAGGACGCATCAGGTCATCGTTCTCATACTGAACGGATGAGGTATCGATAGAAACCTTGGCGGCATACTTTTTGAACGCCAGCGGCAGCTTTTCAGACCACAGGATGGTCATGTTCGGTTCCGGAGACGGGCCCATGGTGTACAGGGTGTTCAGGAAGCGGAAGCTGGATTTGGTGACCAGAGTACGGCCGTCTAAGCCCATACCGGCCAGAGATTCGGTTGCCCAAATCGGGTCGCCGGAGAACAGCTCATCATATTCAGGAGTACGCAGGAAGCGAACCATACGCAGCTTCATGACCAGGTGGTCGATAAGCTCCTGAGCCTGAGTTTCGGTCAGGATGCCTTTCTTCATGTCGCGTTCGATGTAGATATCCAGGAAAGAGGATACGCGGCCGAAGGACATGGCGGCGCCGTTTTGAGACTTAACGGCGGCCAGGTAGGCGAAGTAGGTCCACTGAACCGCTTCTTGAGCGTTAGTCGCAGGGCGAGAAATATCGCAGCCGTACTTGGCGGCCATTTCTTTCATCTGAGCCAGAGCGCGGTGCTGTTCAGCGATTTCTTCGCGCAGCTGGATGGTCATTTCCAAGTCTTCGCCGTTTTCCAACTTGTCTTGCAGAGAGTTG
Organism: Leminorella grimontii; assembly: GCF_039789245.1. Lineage (NCBI taxonomy): Bacteria > Pseudomonadati > Pseudomonadota > Gammaproteobacteria > Enterobacterales > Budviciaceae > Leminorella > Leminorella grimontii. Next base: position 1,599,505 of record NZ_CP146357.1, read on the forward strand.
AATTGGGCGAACTTGTCTTTCATCAGGTAGTCGATACCGTATACGGCAACGCGGCGATAGTCGCCGATGATGCGACCGCGGCCGTATGCGTCAGGCAGACCGGTCAGTACGCCGGACTTACGGCAGTTCAGGATGTCTTTGGTATAAACGTCAAACACGCCCTGGTTGTGGGTTTTACGATATTCGGTGAAGATTTTCTTCAGCTGAGGATCCAGTTCACGACCGTAAACTTTACAGGAACCTTCTACCATCTTGATGCCGCCGAACGGGATGATGGCGCGCTTTAACGGCGCATCGGTTTGCAGGCCAACGATGGTTTCCAGCTCTTTCTCGATATAGCCGGCGTCGTGAGAGGTGATGGTTGAAGCAACATCGGTATCAAAATCCAGAGGCGCGTGAGTACGGTTCTCGATTTTAATGCCTTCCATCACTTTGGCCCAAAGCTTGTCGGTCGCTTCGGTAGCACCAGCCAGGAACGATTCGTCGCCTTCATACGGAGTGTAGTTTTTCTGAATGAAGTCGCGGAGGTTGACGTTGTGCTGCCAGTCGCCGCCTGTAAAACCTTCCCAGGCCTTGACAAACTTTTCGTTAAGCTCGGTCATTTTTCACCTACCTTTATATACTAAGGAAATGGAGATAACTCATGTGGTAAGAAGCGTCTTAATGCTTCTCGCCGCGCAAATGCATAGCCCAAAAGGGCAAACCGACCATTAAACCGCCGATGATGTTGCCTATCGTAACGGGGATCAGGTTACTTACAATAAAATTACCAACAGTCAGGCTGGAAAACTGTTCCGGCGAGCTGCCTATGGCCTGCCAGAACTCCGGCGAGGCAAAATCTTTAATCACGATACCCATTGGGATCATGAACATGTTGGCGATGCTGTGCTCAAAACCGCTGGCGACGAACATCGCGACGGGAAGAATCATGACGAACATTTTGTCCATCAGGCTGCGGCCAGCATAGCTCATCCAGACGGCAAGGCAAACCATCAGGTTGGCCAGCGTGCCAAGGGCGACGGCTTCCAAGAAAGTATGATGCATTTTGTGGTCGGCCGTTTGTAAAACGTTTAGGCCCCACTGGCCGTTCGCCGTCATCATTTGGCCCGACATAAAAATAATAGCAACAAACAGCAGGGCGCCGACCATATTGCCGAAGTAGACGTTAACCCAGTTACGAAACATTTGACCCCAGGTAATGTGGTTAGTTGCCTTGGCCACGCAGGTCATAATGGTTGAGGTAAAAAGATCGGTACCGCAGGCGACGACCAGCATCAGGCCCAATGAGAAGCAGACGCCGCCAAGAAACTTGGCCATGCCGAAGGGCACGTTTGCCGTTCCGGTAGTGGCTGTAATATAAAAGACAAATGCGATGGAGATAAACGCGCCGGCCAAAATAGCCGAGCCGAAGGTTATTGCGGGGTGCTTGGTCGCTTTATAGATGCCGGCATTTTCTGCGACCTGCGCCATAGCAGCAGGTGATAACGCTGCAATAGGATTATCTGTTTTCACTGAATAGATCTCGTGCGCCTAAATAAAGACTAAATTGCCCGGTGATACTAACAAAGCAGTATACCGTAAAAATTGATGCCGATCATTGTGCGTCAAATGAATATTGGCCGGAAACGGCCTTTAAAAGAGCTTTTTTAAATTATTTAATTGATTTTTATGAATAAAAAATTTTTTAAATTTTATTGCATAATTTTAATCGGGGAGGATTCTAACCGATGAAATGTTAATAACTAATATTATATTTATGTTAAGGTTAAATAATAAAATTTATTTTTACTTTTTATTAACACGATGCGATTGAATTTTACTTTATATATTATTGAACCGAAGCGCATATTTACGCTTCGGCTCGGCACTTTCTGATTTTACACGGTGCGTTTTGCCTGCTGAAGCTTATTGTAAGCTTCTAAAAGCGCGACGTGAGCGGGAAGTTGCGATAAATTTTGATCTACATCAAATAATCCATAGAAGCGTTGTTTCCCCTTGATGACGTCCCAGACGGCCTTGACCGTTTCCTCTCCGTACATGCGGATGAATGCAGGATTGTACTGTTCGGGATCGCGCTCTTCTTCATCCAACAGCATCAAGAGGAGGGTAGACAGGCAGCGGTAGTAGCTGCTTTGCTCCGGCGTAAACAGCGACGCGTTGAAGTCCTGCGCCCATTCAACCCAGCTTAGTGCCTGCTCCAGGTCGCCGCCGGCCAGCGCCAGCATGGCCTTGAGTTCGCCAATTCGCAGGCTGCTCCAGCCGTTGCCGGAACCGCTCGCCATTCCCAGAAGCTCGCGAACGCGAACGGCATCGTCTAGTCCTTCATCGTCCAGAGTCGCGATAAGCGCGAGGTATTCCTGCGGCGTCCACTGGCTGGAAGGCAGTGAAAGCAGGGTTTCTCTCAGGTGAACGGCCATGTTGTTATTGGCCAAAAACAGATCTTCAGCCGGATAAATATCCGATATGCCGGGTGCGAGAATGCGGCAGGCGTCAACGCCGAGATGGTTATAGTCGGCAATATAAACCTCGACGTTCTCACGATGGAAAATGTCCATCATGGCCTTAAACTCTTCTTCGGTCGTACCGCTGAAGCTCCAGTCTACGAACGCATAGTCAGCGTCTTTCTTGAACAGATCCCAAGAAATAAGGCCGCTTGAGTCGATGAAATGGGTTTCCAGATTAGCGTGGTCGGCCACTTCTTCATTATCAAACGTGGGAGCGTTAAAGACGTCGAGATCTTTCAGGCTGCGGCCCTGTAAAAGTTCCGTTACGGTTCGTTCAAGCGCAACGCCAAAGTCCGGGTGGGCGCCGAAGGAAGCGAAACAGCTGCCGTTACTGGGATTAAAGAGCACGACGCAAATAACCGGATACTTGCCGCCGAGGGATGCATCGTAAGCGAAAATGGGGAAGCCTTCCGCTTCAAGCGCATCGATGGCTTCTTTAACCGCCGGATAGCGGGCGATGACGGTGGTAGGGATATCCGGCAGGCTGATAGCTTCAGCAATAATGTGATTTTTTACGTAGCGCTCAAAAATTTCCGACAGCGCCTGAACTCTTGCCTCATTGCGGTTGTTGCCCGCAGACATGCCGTTGGAAACGTAAAGGTTGCCTATGACGTTGACCGGGATATAAACCGTCTCTTCATCCGACTGGCGAACAAAGGGAAGGGCGCAGACGCCGCGTTCCACGTTACTTGACTGTAAGTCCACCAGCCCGCTGGCCGTCAGGCTTTGTTCCGGGTCGTAAAAATCGCGCAGGCGCTCATCAAGCAGGCCTTCTGGCAGTGATTCATCTTCAGGAATAGGGAACCATTTTTCGTTGGGGTAGTGGACAAAGTCGCCCTCGGCAACGTTTTGGCCCAGATAAAAGTCAGCAAAAAAGTAGTTGGTCGACAGGCGCTCGAAGTATTCTCCCAGCGCTGAAGCCAGCGCAGCCTTACGCGATGCGCCCTTGCCGTTGGTAAAGCAAAGGGGGCAGTCCTTATCCCGGATGTGCACCGACCAGACGTTGGGAATAGGGTTTAGCCAGGAAGCTTCCTCAATGTGGAAACCCAACTGGGAAAGCTTGTGCTGAAAGCGTTCGATTGACGTTTCCAGCGCAGCGTCTTTGCCGGGAATGAAGGTTTGCGAAGTTGTCTGCATGGTTGTTGTCTCAATAGTAGGCGTTTTGCTCGCGGGCATAATACGGGGTTTTTGGGTGAAGCTCTATTCTCTGAAGTTAAACTCTTAAGCCAAAAGCCATTTAGCGGCCGTATATCACAGAATAATATAGAACATATCGTTAGGATCGAGCGGAGCACCGTCTTGTAGCAGTTTAATAATAATTTCCGCTTATCAATGGAGATGTGTCTATGTCTGTATTTAGGAAATCTACGCTTGCCCTCGCGCTTTGTTGTATCAGTTTGAGCGCAGCAGCAAAACTGCCGACCATTACCGTTTTCGCCACCGGAGGAACCATTGCCGGCGGCGGCGCCTCTGAAACCCAAACCAACTATGTTTCCGGCCAGTTTGGCGTAGAGAGACTGGTTGACGCCGTTCCCCAGCTAAAAGAAATCGCCAATATTAAAGGAGAGCAGATAGTCAATATAGGCTCTCAGGACATGAATGATGAAGTATGGCTGAAGCTATCGAAGTCTATCAACGAACAGTGCTCATCCAGCGACGGCTTTGTCATTACTCACGGCACTGACACCATGGAAGAGACGGCCTATTTTTTAAATCTAACGGTCAAATGCGACAAACCGGTCGTCATGGTGGGCGCGATGCGGCCCGCGACGGCGATGAGCGCCGACGGCCCGTTCAACCTTTATAATGCCGTGGTTGTGGCCACTGACCCGGATTCTAAAGGTCGTGGCGTTCTGGTCTCCATGAACGACACGGTGTTGGACGCGCGCGACGTGACGAAGACCAATACCACCGGCGTACAGACATTTATGGGAATAAACTACGGCGCGCTGGGCTATATTCACAACGGTCAAGTTGACTATCAGCGTATGCCCACGCGGGTGCACGCGCCCAAAGCGCCGTTCGACGTCAGCAAGCTAACGGAGCTGCCCAAGGTCGACATCGTCTACAGCTACGCTAACGCTTCGGCCGCGCCGGTGAAGGCGCTGGTCAGCGAGGGCGCCAAAGGGATTGTCAGCGCAGGCGTGGGCAACGGGAATATGTACAAGAACATATTTGACGCCATCGTGCAGGCGAAAGAGCAGGGCGTGGTGATCGTTCGTTCATCCCGCGTTCCCAGCGGGGCGACGACTCGTGATGCTGAAGTTGACGACAATAAGTACGGCTTTGTGGCCTCCGGTACGCTCAATCCTCAGAAGGCGCGCGTGCTTCTGCAGCTGGCGCTGACTAAAACGACAGATCCCGTTGAAATTCAGGAGATGTTCAACAAGTACTAACGGTGAAACCTAAATAAGCGGCGGGGTTGGTCTATTAGCTCCGCCGTTTTTTATTTGTCGTGATATCTATTTTCAACTCGATATACGGTGCAATTTGCCGGAAATGTCGGCTCACCGTAGTGAAATGATGGGCTCAATTCCCTGATTTCCGAATACCCGACTAAAAAAGAAAAGTTGTCAAAAAAGAAGGCAACAAAATTTCCTTCTGTTAGGGATAGATAAGCATTGCAGCAAGATTGAGTGAGTGATAAAACCGGTAGTCTCGTTTGAATTTTTGGTTCTTTGAATACGCTTATCAGGACGGTGAAAATAAATGGCACAAGTTTTCAATTTTAGTGCGGGGCCGGCGATGTTACCGGTTGAGGTGTTACGTCAGGCGCAGCAGGAGTTATGCGATTGGCAGGGGCTCGGCACGTCGGTCATGGAAATTAGTCACCGCAGCAAAGAGTTTATGCAGGTTGCCGAAACCGCAGAGCAGGATCTGCGCGATCTGATGAAAATCCCGGAAAACTACAAGGTTCTGTTTTGTCACGGCGGCGCTCGCGCGCAGTTTGCCGCTATTCCGCTAAATCTTTTAGGGGACAAAACTCAGGCCGACTATGTTGACGGCGGCTACTGGGCGCACAGCGCCGTGCTGGAAGCGGAAAAATACTGTACGCCGAACGTGATAGACGTAAAAACTCAGGTTAACGGCCTGACGGCGGTAAAGCCTATGAAAGAATGGGCGCTCAACGACGCATCGGCCTTCGTTCACTTTTGCCCGAATGAAACGATTGACGGCGTGGCTATTGATGAACAGCCCGATTTTGGTAACAAAGTCGTTGTTGCGGACATGTCATCCAATATCCTGTCTCGCCCGATCGACGTCAGCCGCTACGGCGCTATTTATGCCGGTGCGCAAAAGAACATCGGTCCAGCCGGGATCACGGTCGTTATCGTACGCGAAGACCTGCTGGGCAAAGCGCGCAAAGAGACGCCTTCTATTCTTGACTATGCCGTGCTGGATAAGAACGATTCCATGTTCAATACGCCGCCGACGTTCGCCTGGTATCTGTCCGGGCTGGTGTTTAAGTGGCTGAAGGCCCAGGGCGGAGTGACGGAAATGGCTCGCCGCAACGAAGAGAAGGCGCAGCACTTGTATAGCGCGATTGATAACAGCGACTTTTATCGCAACGGCGTTGCGCCAGCCAACCGCTCAAAAATGAACGTTCCATTCCAACTGGCCGACGGCGAGCTGGACAAGCTGTTTCTGGAAGAGGCGAAAGCGGCCGGCCTGCATGCTCTGAAAGGACACCGCGTACTCGGCGGGATGCGCGCGTCTATTTATAACGCTATGCCTCTGGCCGGCGTACAGGCGTTAACCGAGTTTATGAGCGACTTTGAACGCCGCCACGGCTGATTATTCCTTATTGTAATTCGCGTCAGGCACCCACTCGGCGGAAGCTTTCACCGAGTGGCGTGCGTTAACCTCTCTCCTATTTAAAGTGACGACTGCGCGCCAGGGAGTGTCATTGTGAAAACCATCGGTCTTATCGGCGGCATGAGCTGGGAATCAACAATTCCCTATTACCGCCACATTAACGAAACGATAAAACGCCGCCTTGGGGGGCTTCATTCCGCAAAGGTTGTACTGTATAGCGTCGATTTTGATGAAATCGAGCGGCTTCAGCATCGGGGCGATTGGCATGCCGCCGGGGAAGTGCTGGTTGACGCCGCCCGTCGTTTAAATGCCGCTGGCGCAGATTTTTTGATTATATGTACCAACACCATGCATAAAGTCTATCAGCAGGTCGCCGATGCGGTACCGATCCCCGTATGCCATATTGCCGATGCGACTGCGCAGGTGATTAAGCGCGATGCTCTGAAAAAAGTCGGCCTGCTGGGGACGAAATTCACTATGGAGCAGGCATTTTATAAGGGGCGCCTGGCCGAGCAGTATGGCATTGAGGCTATCGTTCCCGATGAGGGCGACAGAGTAATTGTCCATCGGATTATTTATCAAGAGCTTTGCCTCGGCAAAATAGAGGACGCTTCCCGCCGTGAGTTTCAGCGCATTATGCAAACGCTGACGGAGCGAGGCGCCGAGGGGATGATACTCGGATGTACTGAAATCGGCTTACTGGTTGGCCCAAAAGACGTATCGGTGCCCGTATACGATACGGCGGAAATCCACGCCGTCAGGGCCGCGGAGCTTGCGCTGGAATCTTAGGCGCGCCTGAACCAGCGTTTTTACTCATTGACACTTAATAAAAAGAGAAAATCTATTCATGTTGGAGTCTTTAACCCTACAGCCCGTCGCGCGTTTCGACGGTGAGATTAACCTGCCGGGCTCAAAAAGCGTGTCCAATCGCGCGCTGCTGCTTGCCGCGATGGCGCGAGGAACGACGCGTTTAACCAATTTGCTGGACAGCGATGACGTGCGCCACATGCTGAATGCGTTGAAGACGCTGGGCGTTCATTTTCAGCTTTCCGACTGCCGAACGATCTGCGACGTGGTTGGCATCGACGGGCCTCTCAAGCCCACCTCTCCCGTTGAGATATTTCTTGGCAATGCGGGTACGGCGATGCGTCCGCTTGCGGCGGCGTTAAGCTTGGGGGCCAGCGACGCGATCCTCACCGGCGAGCCGAGAATGAAAGAGCGTCCGATTGGCCATCTGGTAGACGCCCTGCGTCAGGGGGGAGCCCAAATCGACTATCTGGAACAGACAGACTATCCGCCTCTGCGCCTGCGGGGCGGCTTCGTTGGCGGCGAAATCGCGGTTGACGGTTCGGTATCCAGCCAGTTTTTGACCGCGCTGCTGATGACGGCGCCGTTGGCGCAAAGCGATACCGTGATTACGATTATCGGCGAACTGGTATCTAAACCCTACATCGACATCACGCTACACATGATGCGCGACTTCGGCGTTGAGGTCGTCAATGAAGACTACCGTCGCTTCCTGATTAAAGGCCGGCAGGGCTATCGTTCCCCCGAGCAATATTTGGTGGAAGGCGACGCTTCTTCCGCGTCCTACTTCTTGGCCGCAGCGGCCATTAAGGGAGGCCGCGTTCGAGTCACCGGCATCGGTAAAAAGAGCGTACAGGGCGACGTTCGCTTTGCCGACGTGTTGGAAGCGATGGGCGCAGAAATAGTCTGGGGCGATGATTATATCGAATGCCGTCGCGGCGCTCTTAAGGGGATCGATATGGACATGAACCACATTCCCGATGCGGCGATGACAATCGCCACTACCGCGCTGTTTGCCGAAGGGGAAACCTGCATCCGCAATATTTATAACTGGCGGGTTAAGGAAACCGATCGGCTAAGCGCTATGGCGACCGAACTACGAAAAGTAGGCGCTCAGGTAGAAGAGGGCGAAGACTATATTCGCGTTACGCCAGCCGAAAAGCTAAAGCATGCGGAAATTGAAACCTACAACGATCACCGCATCGCCATGTGTTTCTCGCTGGTGGCGCTGTCCGATACGCCGGTAACGATTTTGGATCCGAAGTGTACGGCTAAAACGTTCCCCGACTACTTCACGCAGTTCGCCCGCTTAAGCCATTCCTCATAATACCGTTCCCGTGCGGCTATCTCTTTTTAAGCCGTGCGGGAATACTCCCTCCTTTCTTATTGATCTTTCTCACCTTGTCTTAAAATAGCCGATTGATTGGGTACGCGTTCTATCCGCATTGAGCCCAGATGCGTATAATGACCGCCGAATTGTTTCAGATACGTGGGTTTTAGCTAAGGAGTACTTTATGGCAGCAGTTGTGCCGGTCATTACGGTTGACGGCCCGAGCGGCGTTGGAAAAGGAACGCTTTGTCAGGCATTGGCTCAAAAGCTGGGATGGCACTTATTGGACTCTGGCGCTATCTATCGCGTTTTGGCGCTGGCCGCATTGCACCATAACGTGGATTTGTCTTGTGAAGAGGCGCTGGTGCCGCTGGCAACGCATCTGGACGTGCGCTTTGTTTATCAGCAAAGCGAGCTTCAGGTGGTTCTGGAAGGCGAAACGGTGACGAATGAAATCCGCAACGAAAGGGTCGGCAGCGCCGCGTCTCAGGTTGCGGCGTTTCCCCGCGTGCGCGAGGCGCTGCTGCGCCGGCAGCGCGCTTTTCGAGAGGCGCCGGGGCTGATTGCCGACGGTCGCGATATGGGAACTATTGTATTTCCTGACGCGCCGGTGAAGCTTTTCCTCGACGCCAGCGCCGAAGAACGCGCCAGAAGGCGCATGCTTCAGTTGCAGGCGAAGGGGGAATGTGTTAAATTCGACCGCCTTTTATCCGAGATACAGGAACGGGACGCCCGGGATCGTAATCGGACCGTGGCGCCGCTGGTGCCCGCGGCGGATGCGCTGATGCTGGATTCAACCCATATGGGTATTGAGGAAGTGATCCAACACGCATTAGCGCACATACAGAATGTGCTAAAATAATACTTGCCTATGGCTTGCTTAACGGTAAGCGGTAGGTTTATGTGTAACTCTCTCGCAAGGAATGCGGCGGAGTATGTATAACAACCCCACCAAACCGGACGTCTGGTGGACGTTAATTAAAAACCCTGAAGATTAACACTATGACTGAATCTTTTGCTCAACTCTTTGAAGAATCCCTTAATGAAATTGAAACCCGTCCGGGTTCCATTGTACGCGGCGTCGTTGTTGCTATCGATAAAGACGTTGTTCTGGTTGACGCAGGCCTGAAATCAGAATCTGCTATTCCTGTAGAACAGTTTAAAAACGCTCAGGGCGAACTGGAAATTCAAGTTGGCGATGAAGTTGACGTAGCGCTGGACGCTATCGAAGACGGCTTCGGCGAGACTCTGCTGTCTCGTGAAAAAGCCAAGCGCCACGAAGCCTGGATCACGCTGGAAAAAGCGTCTGTTGAAGCGGCTACCGTTATGGGCGTTATCAATGGCAAGGTCAAAGGCGGCTTTACCGTTGAGCTTAACGGCATTCGTGCGTTCCTACCGGGTTCACTGGTTGACGTTCGTCCCGTTCGCGACACGCTGCACTTAGAAGGCAAAGAGCTTGAGTTCAAGGTCATCAAACTTGACCAAAAGCGTAACAACGTTGTTGTTTCTCGCCGTGCGGTTATCGAATCTGAAAACAGCGCTGAGCGCGATCAGCTGCTGGAAAACCTGCAGGAAGGCATGGAAGTCAAGGGCATCGTTAAGAACCTGACTGACTACGGCGCATTCGTCGATCTGGGCGGCGTAGACGGCCTGCTGCACATTACCGATATGGCTTGGAAGCGCGTTAAGCATCCGAGCGAAATCGTCAACGTTGGTGACGAAATCAACGTTAAAGTGCTTAAGTTTGACCGCGATCGCACTCGCGTTTCTCTGGGCCTTAAGCAGCTGGGCGAAGATCCGTGGGTCGCAATCGCCAAGCGCTATCCTGAAGGCACCCGCCTGACCGGCCGCGTGACCAACCTGACCGACTATGGCTGCTTCGTTGAAATCGAAGAAGGCGTTGAAGGCCTGGTGCACGTTTCTGAAATGGACTGGACCAATAAGAACATCCATCCGTCTAAAGTGGTTAACGTTGGCGACGTGGTTGAAGTTATGGTTCTGGACATCGATGAAGAGCGTCGTCGTATCTCCCTGGGCCTTAAGCAGTGCAAAATGAACCCGTGGCAGCAGTTCGCTGAAACCCATAACAAGGGCGAGCGCGTTGAAGGCAAGATCAAGTCAATCACTGACTTCGGTATCTTCATCGGTCTGGACGGCGGTATCGACGGTCTGGTTCACCTGTCTGACATCTCTTGGAACGTGGCTGGCGAAGAAGCCGTTCGCGATTACAAGAAGGGCGACGAAATCGCCGCCGTTGTTCTGCAGGTTGACGCAGAGCGCGAGCGCATTTCTTTAGGCATCAAGCAGCTGGCTGAAGATCCGTTTAACAACTATATGGCGAACATCAAAAAAGGCGCCATCGTTAAGGGTAAAGTCACTGCAGTTGACGCAAAAGGTGCTACAGTTGAATTAGCAGACGGCGTTGAAGGCTATCTGCGTGCTTCTGACGCCAGCCGCGATCGCGTTGAAGATGCAACGACGATCCTGAGCGTTGGCGATGAAGTTGAAGCCAAGTTCACCGGCGTTGACCGTAAGAACCGCGTAATCAGCCTGTCCGTTCGTGCTAAAGACGAAGCTGACGAGAAAGAAGCCGTTGCTACTGTTAACAACAACAGCAAGCAGGAAGAAGGTGGATTCTCCAACGCTATGGCTGAAGCATTTAAAGCGGCTAAAGGCGAATAATGGCGAGGGGCGGTTATGCCGCCCCTTCGGTAGTTGAGCTGATTGGAGGAACGATGACCAAGTCAGAACTGATAGAAAGACTCGCTGGTAAGCAGACTCATTTACCAACAAAAGTGGTTGAGGACGCGGTAAAAGAAATGCTGGAACACATGGCGGCTACGCTGTCAGGTGGGGAACGCATTGAAATCCGTGGATTTGGCAGTTTTTCTCTCCACTACCGTGCTCCGCGCATCGGGCGTAATCCGAAAACTGGCGAAAAAGTGGAACTGGAAAGTAAATACGTTCCCCACTTTAAGCCGGGTAAAGAGCTGCGCGATCGCGCGAATATTTACGTTGAATCGTAAATTCTAGCCAGATAAACGTGAAAAAGCCCGAGGCGGGTTAACCGCTTCGGGCTTTTTGTTTTTTAGACGGTGGTTTGTCAATTTTGCGCATTTCCTCGCATAGCCCGTTAGCGCTTTCTTCTTCACGTACACAATTTTTGGTGAGAAGCCGCGGCGTTGCTTTTTGCTGCTGGCGCCGTGGTTTCCCTTCTTTTAAAAAGAACCGATGTAAATAAATCTGGTGGGCTGTGTTCTTGTTATTACGGCTATCATTCGACGCGATTGCTATCGCGGCTATCATCGGTATTCTTCCTTTGCTGTTTCTGGTTGAGCTTCCGTCATCCTCGCTGTGGTATCTAGTTGCCTGCGGGACTTGCTGCCTTGCCCTGGTGCGCAATGGCTTCTGTCGGTGGGTAAGTGTGGCGCTGGTGTTTTTCCTGTGGGGAACGCTGCTCGCCGGCAGGCTGTGTGACCGCGTTGATTTTTATAGCGGCAAAAGCGCCGTAGTTGAAGGTAAGGTGGTTAGCGCCAACCTGCATTCGGGCAATCCGTATGTGAGCAGGCGTTTTGACGTTACGCACGTAGATGGCCTGGCGCTGTCGACGGAAGGGGGTTTTCCCCTGTCGCTTGCTTTTCCCGCAGGGAAAGAATCCGTAAGCCGTCAGATGCAGTCCGGCCAGCGCTGGCGGCTGTCGGTAAATTTCAGGCCCGTCCACGGTCGATTAAACGAGGGTGGATATGACAAGCAGCGGAGCGCGATGTCAAACGGGCAGCCTCTCATTGGCCGCATAAAGTCGGCTGAATTGCTCGACGGCGAGCCCGGCCTTCGACAGCGGTTGGTTAACCGTTCTCTTGAGATAACCTCCGGCCTGAAATATCAAGGCGTTCTGATGGCGCTGGCCTTTGGCGAGAGGGAAAGGGTATCTCAGGAAGACAACCAGCGCTTCATAAAAACCGGTACTGCCCATCTGATGGCGATATCAGGACTACACATCGTTTTTGCCGGTGGGTTTGGCTTCGCGCTGTCGCGCATGGTTCAGCGCTTTCTTCCTAATCGTCTGGTTGGCCCTCGTTTCCCTCTTCTGGCGGGGTGGCTCGCCGCCGCGCTCTACGTTTGGCTGGCCGGAGCGAACCCTCCGGCGTTGAGAACGCTTTGTGCCATCACAGCTTATCTGGGACTAAGGCTTGCGGGCATTCACTGGTCGTCGTGGCAGGTTTGGATTCGCATCGTTGCTCTTCTGCTGGTTATCGATCCGATGATGGCGCTTTCCGACAGCTTTTGGTTGTCCTGCCTGGCGGTTGCGGGGCTGATTTTCTGGTTTCAATGGCTGCCGCTGCCTGAGTCAGGGAGATGGCTACGCCCCATGATAGGCTGGCTGTCGGCTCAGTTTGCCATGATGGCGCTGCTGTTGCCGCTGCAATTTTTGCTGTTTCACGGCTTGAGCCTAAGCTCACTTTTAGGAAACGCAGTGGCTATTCCCATCGTGTCGTGGGTGGCGGTTCCCTTCATCCTGTGTGGGCTCGTCACGATGGGGCTACCGGACGTTAGCTATGCCTTCTGGTGGGGAGCCGACGGAGCTCTGTCGCTGATGATGACAGCGCTTTCCAATCTTGAGTTCGGCTGGATAAACGTGTCTATTTACGGCGTAGCGTTAAGCTTTGCGGGATGGATTGCGGTCGTCGTTTGGCGATTTGGCCTGTGGCGCAGCTGTCCTTTTTCATGCGGCACTATTTTGCTGCTTCTCTCTCAACCCTGCTGGCAAAGAGAAGACGAGCGCTGGCGAGTCGATATGCTCGACGTTGGGCACGGGCTGGCCGTTATTATTCGTCAAGGAAATGAGGCGGTGATATATGACACCGGCCAAAGCTGGGGGGATACGTCCGCTGCGGAGCGGGAAATCATTCCCTTCTTACGCTGGCACGGGTTGAATCTGACCGGCATTATTCTCAGCCACCAACATTCCGACCACATAGGTGGATTAAACGTTCTAAGAAAGGCGTATCCTGACGCCTGGCTAAAGAGTTCGGTGAGCGGATTAGGCCAGCCGTGTCGACGCGCAGAGAGGTGGCAATGGAAAACGCTGACGTTTGATGCTCTATGGCCTGAACGCCTTACCGAAAGCGCTGGCAATCCGGAATCTTGCGTTATTCAAATTAGCGACGGACGATTCCGGCTTTTGTTGACCGGAGATCTTGAGCAAGGGCAAGAGCGGCGCTTGGTCGCTCACTATGGTGACGAGCTTGCCAGCACGCTGCTTCAGGTTCCCCACCATGGCAGTAGGACGTCGTCGACAAAAGCGTTTATTGATGCCGTTAATCCCCAGGCGGCGCTGGCGTCGGCGGCGCGCTTTAATCCGTGGCGCCTACCGGCTGAAAACACGATAATTCGTTACCGGCAGGCAGAAATCGACTGGTATTCTACGTCCGAAGAAGGGCAGGTAAGTGCGTTGTTTTATAATGACAATTATCATGTTTTGACGCTAAGAGCGCAGATAATGCCCCGCTGGTATCACGCGTCATTTGGTTCTTTGCGTCATAATGAGTAAAATAATGCGCTTAATCGCATAACGTTGGTATATGAATGATAAACGACAAAGACATCTCTACATGGCAGACCTTCCGCAGGCTGTGGCCCATGATAAAACCATTCAGGACGGGGCTTATCGTCGCCGCCGTAGCGCTGATTTTCAACGCGGGAACGGATGCCTTGATGCTTTCACTGTTAAAGCCGCTGCTGGATGAAGGCTTCGGCAAGTCAGAAAGCAACGTGCTGGCCTGGATGTCGGTCGTCGTATTAGGGCTGATGGTCGCTCGTGGCATTACCAGCTACGTTTCTACCTACTGCCTGTCGTGGGTTTCCGGCAAGGTCGTTATGACGATGCGCCGTAGGCTGTTTAACCACATGATGGGAATGCCGGTGTCTTTCTTTGACCAGCAGTCCACGGGTACGCTGCTTTCGCGCATTACCTATGATTCCGAGCAGGTCGCCTCTTCATCTTCCGGCGCGCTGATTACCGTCGTGCGTGAAGGCGCTTATATTATTGCGCTGTTTTCGATGATGTTTTACAACAGCTGGCAGCTTTCGCTGATTTTACTCGTGCTGGCGCCGGTGGTATCCGTCGTTATTCGCTTTGTATCCAAGCGGTTTCGCGCCATCAGTAAGAATATGCAAAATACGATGGGGCAGGTGACCGCAAGCGCCGAGCAGATGCTGAAGGGCCATAAAGAGGTTCTGCTGTTCGGCGGTCAGGAAGTTGAGACCAATCGTTTTGATAAGGTCAGCAACCGCATGCGCCAGCAGGGGATGAAGATGGTGGCGGCATCGGCCATTTCCGATCCCATTATCCAGCTGATTGCTTCTACCGCGCTGGCCTTGGTGCTGTTTGCCTCCAGCTTCCCGCAAATTATGGATAACCTTTCGGCAGGAACGATCACCGTGGTCTTTTCTTCCATGGTAGCGTTGATGAAGCCGCTTAAGTCCTTAACTAACGTGAATGCGCAGTTCCAGCGCGGCATGGCGGCCTGCCAGACGCTGTTCGCCATTTTGGATTCAGAAACCGAAAAGGATGAAGGGACGCTGAAAGTTGACCGCGTGAAGGGCGACGTTGAGCTTCGTAACGTCATTTTCACCTATCCGACGAAAGAAGAGCCCGCGCTGAAGGACATCAGTCTAACTATCCCCGCGGGGAAAACCGTCGCGCTGGTCGGGCGCTCGGGCTCCGGCAAGTCGACGATAGCCAATTTGTTGACGCGCTTTTATGATATTCAAAGCGGTGAGATTTTTATCGACGGCCACGAGATTAGGGAATATACCCTTAGCTCGCTGCGGGAGCAGGTCGCCGTCGTTTCTCAAAACGTTCACCTGTTTAACGACACCATCGCTAACAACATTGCCTATGCGCGTACCGAGCGGTACAGCCGCGAAGAGATAGAGAAAGCGGCGACGATGGCCTACGCGATGGATTTCATCAAGAAGATGGACCTGGGATTGGATACGGTTATCGGCGAGAACGGCGTTTTGCTTTCCGGCGGTCAGCGTCAGCGCATTGCTATCGCTCGCGCGCTGCTGCGCGATAGCCCGATACTGATTCTGGACGAAGCCACCTCGGCGCTGGATACCGAATCTGAACGTGCGATCCAGGCGGCGTTGGATGAACTGCAAAAAAACCGCACGTCGCTGGTGATTGCTCACCGCCTGTCCACGATTGAAAAGGCGGATGAGATTCTGGTTATTGAGGATGGGCGCATCGTCGAACGCGGCAACCATGCTTCTTTGCTAAGCAACGGCGGCGTCTATGCCCAGCTGCATCGGATGCAGTTTAGCCAATGATTGAGCGCATCTGGTCAGGGCAGTCAAAGCTTTATCTGCTGCTGTTGCCGCTGTCTTGGCTGTACGGGCTGATAAGCGGACTGAGGCAGTTAGCCTATCGCCTTGGCCTGCTTCGCGCGTGGCGTTCCCCGGTTCCCGTTATTGTCGTCGGCAATTTGACCGCCGGCGGCAACGGTAAGACGCCGGTTGTTATCTGGCTGGCGGAACGCCTTCGCCTGCGAGGGTTTCGCGTTGGCGTCGTTTCGCGCGGCTACGGCGGTAAAGCCGATAGCTATCCAGTTGTGCTGGATGAAGCTACGACGACGCAAACGGCGGGCGATGAGCCGGTGCTGATTTTTCAGCGTACGGGCGTTCCTGTCGCGGTGTCCCCCGTTCGCGCTCAGGCCGTTCAGGCCTTGCTCGCGCAGTATGAATTAGACGTTATTGTTACCGATGACGGCCTGCAGCATTATGCTTTGCAGCGGGACGTCGAACTGGTCGTTGTTGACGGCGTGCGCCGCTTTGGCAACGGCTGGTGGCTACCGGCCGGGCCGATGCGGGAACGTGCAGGAAGGCTGCGTCGCGTGGACGCCGTCATTACTAACGGCGGTGAGGCGAAAGCGGGGGAGATCCCGATGACGCTGACGCCCTCTTTAGCCGTAAATCTGGTCAGCGGTGAGAAAAAGCCGGCAACGGAGCTTGGTAGCGTGGTCGCGATGGCTGGAATTGGTCATCCGCCGCGATTCTTTCAAACGTTAAAGCGTCTTGGCGTAGAGCCAAAAGCCGTTCACGGCTTTGCCGACCATCAGCCTTACGCGCTGGACGCGCTGTCAGGGCTTACGACGGGAGAACAGTCGCTGCTAATGACGGAAAAAGACGCGGTAAAGTGCCGGGGATTTGCCAAGGATAACTGGTGGTATTTGCCGGTTGACGCCAATTTCCCTTCTGAAGACGAAGCCCGTCTGTTAGCGACGCTGGCGAATGTTATCTCTCGTCGGCGCGTAGAGGTGTAAAAACCTTGACATACACCCTAAATCATTCGAGTTGCAGGAAGTCTTGGCAAAAAATATGCTATTGTCAGCGGCAGTATAAATCTTGGTAGTGACTAGAGGTTATTCATGGATCATCGTCTGTTGGAAATCATTGCTTGCCCGGTCTGTAACGGCAAGCTGGCCCTTAATAAAGAACAGCAGCAGCTGATTTGTAAAGTGGACGGTCTGGCCTATTCGATCCGCGATGGGATCCCGGTGCTGCTGGAAAGCGAAGCACATAAGCTGACCCTGGATGAGGAAGGATCATGAGTTTTATCGCGATTGTTCCCGCCCGCTATGCGTCAACGCGCCTGCCGGGCAAGCCTCTGGCGGATATCGCCGGTAAGCCGATGGTGGTTCACGTCATGGAGCGCGCGCTGGAGTCCGGCGCGTCCAGAGTCATTGTCGCAACCGATAATGAAGAGGTTAAGCTGGCGGTAGAGGCGGCGGGCGGAGAAGTTTGCTTGACCAGCCCTGACCACAATTCCGGCACGGAACGCTTGGCGGAAGTGATTGAGCGCTACGGTTTTAGCGATGACGAAGTCATCGTCAACGTGCAGGGCGATGAGCCTATGATCCCTCCGGTTATCATCCGACAGGTTGCTGATAATCTGGCCAAGTCCGATGCCGGGATGGCGACGTTGGCTGTGCCTATTGATTCCGTTGAAGAAGCGTTTAATCCTAATGCGGTGAAGGTCGTTATCGACAGTAAAGGCTATGCGATTTATTTCTCCAGGGCGACTATCCCATGGGACAGAAACCGCTTTAGCGCTTCAACCGATGAAATTGGCGACTTCTATCTACGCCATATCGGCATTTATGCCTACCGAGCCGGTTTTGTGCGTCGCTACGTCAACTGGCAGCCTAGCCCCCTTGAACAAATTGAAATGCTGGAGCAGCTTCGCGTGCTTTGGTACGGCGAAAAAATCCACGTAGACAAGGCGAAAGAAGTGCCGACCGTCGGCGTTGATACGCCGGAAGACCTGTTCCGGGTTAGAGAGGCGCTGGGTCATCGTTTCTAATTCAGACCGCGTACTGCGCTCTGCGTGGGCTATGTCCACGCAGAGCTTTATTTATTCTTTGATTTTTAACCACCAGCTGCCCAGCGTTTCATACCAGACCCGCTCGCTGTGTGAGAGGTAGAGCGCCGATGGGAATGCCTTCTCCCATGGGTTTAACGGCCCAAGCGTCGCCATCTGGTTAGCCGGTGCAGGTATGGGATGAAGGCCCGCGTTTTGGAATATCTGCATGGCTCTGGGTAAATGGTTAGCGGACGTGACGAGCAGGAATGGCCTGTCGTCGGTAAGTTCGGCCACCGCCTGAGACTCTTCGATAGTGTCCTTGGCGCGATCCAGAACGATGATGTCCTGTTTAGCGACGCCCAGGCTTTCCGCCACCATCGCAGCCGTAGTCGCGTAGGCTACCGGATTGGTTTCGGCGTTTGCGCCGGTGAAAACCAGCTTACTGCCGGGTATCAGGCGATGAAGGCGAATGCCTTCGGCCACTCTCGGCAGGCTGTTGGGAAACAGGTTTGAGCTGGGGGCCCATTCGGCGTTGTAGGTATAGCCACCGCCGAGCACAACGATGTATTCAACGGGCGTTTCCCGCTGGGCCTCGGGAGAATAGGTAGAATAGTTTGCTTCAAGCGGCATTAAAAGCCGGTCAGCAACCGGCTGTAGGCTAATCAAAAGCAGGGTTAGCCAGCTTGCGGTTAGCAGGGTTTTGGCGCTTTTCTGCCAGCGCGTGAACCAGAGCAGAAGCAGCGCTATGGCCATCAGGCTAAGAAGAAACGGCAGCGGCAACAGCATATTGCCAATGATTTTTTTGAGCGTAAAAAGCATAGTTTTTCCTAATCGGGAAATAGACTTATGCGCCGCAGCGCACTCGCGTTCATTTTATCGTAAGCCGCCCTAAATGGCAGAAGATTGTGTCGACGTCGCCGATTGACGTTCAGCATTGGAGAGAGTCGGTTCGCCGTGAAAGATCGTAATTTTGACGATATTGCCGAGAAGCTCTCGCGCAATATTTATGGCACAACCAAGGGTGAAATCCGCCAGGCCGTACTGTGGCGGGACCTTAACGAACTTATGGCTTCGATGCCGGATCGTCCCCTACGCGTTTTAGACGCCGGCGGCGGCGAGGGCATCATGGCGTGTGAAATGGCGCGGCGCGGCCACGACGTCATATTCTGCGATATTTCCGAAACGATGTTGGAGCGTGCGCGACTATCGGCGGTGGAAAAAGGGGTTGAGGATAAGATAAAATTCATACACTGCGCCGCGCAGGATGCAGCGGATCGTTTAGATGCGCCGGTAGATCTGGTATTATTCCACGCCGTATTGGAATGGATAGACGACCAGCGCGGCGCGCTGCTCTCTGTGACGAAGTGTTTACGGCCCGCAGGGGTCTTATCCCTGATGTTTTACAACTATGACGCGCTGTTGTTTCGGAACGTCACGTTAGGCAACTTTGGCTACATTGCCAGCGGAATGCGAAAAAGAAAAAGAAAGTCGCTGTCACCCGACAAGCCGCTTGCGCCGCAGCAGGTTGACGAATGGTTGGAAGATATGGGGATGTCGATTGTTGAAAAAAGCGGCGTTCGGATATTCCATGACTACATGCAGGATAAACAGCAACAGCAGCAGGAGTTTGCTGCACTGTTGGCGCTGGAGTTACGCTATTGCCGGCAGGAGCCGTTTGTGAGTTTGGGACGTTATATCCACGTGATGGCGAGAAAGCCAAACGAATCAAACGTAAGGGATAGAAGACTATGAGTGAATTTTCCCAGACAGTACCTGAACTGGTCGCCTGGGCGCGTAAGAACGATTTTTCTCTGTCGCTGCCGACGGAGCGTTTGGCGTTTTTGTTGGCGATAGCCACGCTAAACCACGACCGGCTGGACGGAGAAATGAACGAGGGCGAGCTGGTTGACGCCTTCCGCCACGTCAGCAAGGGCTTTGACCAGACTAACGAAACGATAGCCGTTCGCGCCAATAATGCGATTAACGATATGGTAAAGCAGCGGCTGCTAAACCGCTTTACCAGCGAGCTTGCCGACGGTTACGCCATCTACCGCCTCACGCCTTTAGGCATGGGCATCACCGACTATTACATTCGCCAGCGCGAATTCTCTACCCTCCGGCTTTCCATGCAGCTTTCCATCGTAGCGCAGGAGCTGAAGCTGGCCGCCGAAGCGGCGGAAGAGGGCGGCGACGATTTCCACTGGCACCGTAACGTATTTGCGCCGCTGAAGTATTCCGTCGCGGAAATTTTCGACAGCATCGACCTTACGCAGCGCATTATGGATGAGCAGCAGCAGAACGTGAAAGAAGACATCGCTGCGCTGCTGAGCAAAGACTGGCGCGCGGCGATTTCCAGCTGTGAGCTTCTGCTGATGGAAACGTCCGGTACGCTGCGAGAGCTGCAGGATACGCTGGAGGCGGCAGGGGACAAGCTTCAGGCTAACCTCCTGCGCATTCAGGACGCGACATTGGGATCGGCCGAGCTTCAGTTTGTCGATAAGCTGGTCTTAGACCTTCAGGCCAAGCTCGACCGCATCATTAGCTGGGGGCAGCAGGCCATCGACCTGTGGATCGGCTACGACCGCCACATCCATAAGTTTATTCGTACCGCTATCGATATGGATAAAAATCGCGTATTCGCCCAGCGCCTACGCCAAACGCTGCAAACCTATTTTGATAATCCTTGGGCGCTCAGCTATGCCAACGCCGAGCGTCTTTACGATATGCGCGACGAAGAGCTGACGCTTAGAAACGACGAAGTCACCGGTGAACTGCCGCCGGAGATGGAATACGAAGAGTTTACCGAAATGCGTGAACAGATTGCTGCGCATATTGAAGCGGCGCTTGAGGTATTCAAGCGCGAAGAGCGGCCTCTCGACCTCGGTATGGTCATGCGCAGCTATCTGACGCAGTTCCCTCGCGCTCGCCATTTTGATGTTGCCAGACTGCTGGTCGATCAGGCCGTCAGGCTTGGCGTCGCGGACGCGGATTTTTCCGGATTGCCTGCCGAGTGGCAGCCCATTAACGATTACGGAGCCAAGGTGCAGGCCCATGTCATCGACAAATATTGAACAAGTAATGCCGGCCAAGCTGGCTCAGGCGATAGCCAACCCCCTGTTCCCCGCGCTGGACAGCCAGCTGCGCGCCGGTCGTCATATCGGCATTGACGAACTCGATAACCATTCCTACCTGATGGACTATCAGGACGAGCTGGAGCGCTTTTATCTGCGCTATAACGTCGAACTTATTCGGGCGCCGGAAGGATTTTTCTACCTGCGGCCTCGCTCTACGACGCTGATCGCCCGTTCCGTGCTGTCCGAGCTGGATATGATGGTAGGAAAAATTCTTTGCTATCTCTATCTCAGCCCGGAAAGGCTGGCGCAGGAAGGCATTTTTAGCGGGCAGGAGCTGTACGAAGAGCTGATTGCGCTGTCCGATGAGAGCAAACTGTTGAAGTACGTTAACCAGCGCTCGACCGGTTCAGACGTCGATCGCCAGAAGCTGCAGGAGAAGGTAAGGACCTCCCTTAACCGCCTGCGTCGCTTAGGAATGGTGACGTTTATCGGCAGCGACAGCACGAAGTTTCGCATTAACGAATCCGTATTTCGCTTTGGCGCAGACGTTCGAAGCTCTGACGACCCGCGCGAAGCGCAGCTGCGCATGATCCGCGACGGCGAAGCAATGCCTTTGGAGAATACCCTTTCGCTTTCCGATGCCGATGAAGAGCAGGGGATGGATAACGCAGCGGATAGCGCGGAGGATGAACTGGAATGATTGAACGAAGCTTAATTGAAAGAGGAAAATTTCGCTCGTTAACGCTGGTTAACTGGAACGGTTTTTTTGCGCGCACGTTTGACCTGGACGAGCTGGTCACCACGCTGTCCGGCGGTAACGGCGCCGGTAAGTCAACCACTATGGCGGCGTTCGTTACCGCGCTAATTCCCGACCTGACGCTGTTGCACTTTCGCAACACGACGGAAGCGGGGGCGACCAGCGGTTCAAGGGATAAGGGGCTGTTCGGTAAGCTTAAGGCCGGCGTCTGCTATTCCACGCTGGACGTGGTGAACTCTCGCCATCAGCGCGTGCTGTGCGGCGTGCGGCTGCAGCAGGTGGCCGGGCGGGATAAAAAGGTCGACATCAAGCCGTTTATGATTTTTGGCCTGCCGGCTTCCATCCAGCCGACTCAGCTCGTGACTGAAAACGTCAGCGAGCGTCAGGCTCGCGTGCTGCCGCTTCACGAGCTGAAAGAGCGCGTTGAGGCGATGGAAGGAGTTCAGTTCAAGCAGTTTAACTCGATCGCCGACTATCATGCGGTGATGTTCGATCTGGGCGTGATCCCTAAGCGCCTGCGGTCTTCGGCCGATCGCAGCAAGTTCTATCGCCTGATTGAAGCTTCGCTGTACGGCGGTATTTCCAGCGCCATTACCCGCTCGCTGCGTGACTACCTGCTGCCGGAAAACGGCGGCGTGCGCAAAGCGTTTCAGGATATGGAATCGGCGCTGCGTGAAAACCGCATGACGCTGGAAGCCATTCGCGTAACGCAGTCCGATCGCGATCTGTTTAAACACCTTATTTCCGAAGCGACCTCCTACGTTGCCGCCGACTACATGCGCCACGCCAACGAGCGGCGCGTCCATCTGGACGACGCGCTGGCGCAGCGCCGTGAGCTGTTTAACGGCCGGGCCCAGCTGATTACCGAGCAGTATCGTCACGTCGAGATGTCGCGCGAGCTGGCCGAGCAGTCCGGCGCTCAGTCCGATCTGGAAATGGACTATCAGGCCGCCAGCGATCACCTGAATTTAGTGCAGACGGCGATGCGCCAGCAGGAAAAGATCGAGCGCTATCGCGGCGATCTCGATGAGCTGACCTATCGTTTGGAAGAGCAGGGCGAAGTCGTTGCCGAAGCCAACGAACGGCTGGCTGACTGTCAGGTGGCCGCGGAAGCTTCTGAGCTGGAAGTTGATGAGCTAAAGAGCCAGCTTGCGGACTACCAGCAGGCGCTGGACGTACAGCAAACTCGCGCAATTCAGTATCAGCAGGCGCTGACCGCGCTGGAGCGTGCGCGCGAGCTGTGTCGCATTCCTGACCTGAGCATCGATAACGCCGACGAGTGGCTGGAAACCTTTTTGGCCCGCGAGCATGAGGCGACGTCCGCGCTGCTTCAGTTAGAGCAAAAGCTTAGCGTTGCCGACGCGGCGCACGGCCAGTTTGAAGAAGCCTACCGTCTGGTGTGTAAAATCGCTGGCGAAGTGGGGCGCGATCGGGCGTGGGATACGGCTAAAAGCCTGCTGCGCGACTGGCCGTCTCAACGGCACCAGGCCGAGCGCGTTAACGCATTGCGCATTCAACTTTCCGAGCTTGAGCAGCGTCTGCGTGAACAGCAGGAAGCCGAGCGCCTGCTGCAAGAGTTTTGCAAGAAAGCAGGGCAGGACTACTCCGTTGAAGAGCTGGAAGAGCTTCGCAACGAACAGGAGCTGCTGTTAGAAAGCCTGTCACAGGGCGCCGCCGATTTTGGCGAGCAGCGCATGTCTTTGCGTCAGGAGCTGGAGCAGGCCAATCAGCGCATCAAGGCGCTGTCAGAAAAGGCGCCTGCGTGGATTGCCGCGCAGGACGCGCTAAGCGCGCTTTCTGACCAGTGCGGCGAGCGGCTTGAAAACAGCTCGCTGGTAACGGAACAGATGCAGTGTCTGCTCGAACGCGAACGTGAAACGACGGTTGAACGCGATAAGGTAGCCTCACAAAAGCTGCTGGTCGAACAGCAAATTGAGCGGCTTAGTCAGCCTAGCGGCGCAGAAGACGGCCGCCTGTTGGCGTTGGCCGAGCGTTTTGGCGGCGTGCTGCTGTCGGAAATTTATGACGACGTCGTTCTTGACGACGCGCCGTATTTCTCTGCGCTTTACGGCCCGGCGCGCCACGCTATCGTGGTGCCGAGCCTTTCTCTTGTTCGGGAGCACCTAGAGGGGTTAGAAGACTGCCCTGAAGATCTCTACCTTATCGAGGGCGATCCGCAGTCATTCGACGACAGCGTATTTGAAGCGGAAGAAGTGCCTAACGCGGTCGTGGTTAAGGCCTCTGACCGGCAGTGGCGCTATTCGCGCTTCCCTGAGGTGCCTCTGTTTGGCCGCGCGGCGCGCGAAAGCCGCCTTGAGATGCTGGGCGCCGAACGCGAGGCGCTGGCGGAACGCTACGCGACGCTCTCCTTTGATGTACAAAAAACGCAGCGCCTGCACCAAAGCTTTAGCCGCTTCGTCGGCACGCATTTGGCCGTTGCGTTTGACAGCGATCCGGAAGTGGAAATTCGCCGGCTGACGACGCGCCGCGGTGAAATTGAACGCGAGCTCAACGGCCACGAAGGCCAGGAGCGCCAACAAAAGCAGCAGCTGGACCGCGTTAAGGAGAGCATTGCTCAGCTTAATCGCCTGATGCCGCAGCTTCACCTGATGGCGGACGAAACGCTGATTGACCGCGTAGAGACGGTGCGTGAAGACCTGATGGAAGCGCAGGAATCAGCGCAGTACGTACAGCAGCACGGTGCCGATCTGGCTCGTTTGGAGCCCATCGCCGCCGTTTTGCAAAGCGATCCTACCCAGCACGACAGCTTGCAGCAGAGCTATGAGCAGGCGCAGAGCGTGCAGCAGCAGGCGAAGCAGCAGGCGTTTGCGCTGACGGAGGTTGTACAGCGCCGGGCGCACTTTAGCTACAGCGATTCTGCGGGCATGCTGACGGAAAACTCCGACCTGAACGATAAGCTGCGCCAGCGCCTGGAGCTGGCGGAAGCGGAGCGCACCCGCGCACGCGAACAGCTGAAGCAGTCTCAGGCCCAGTGCGCGCAGTTTAATCAGGTTCTGGCGTCGCTGAAAAGCGCCTATGACGCCAAGCAGGATATGCTTAAGGAGCTTAATCAGGAGCTGAAAGACATCGGCGTTCAGGCGGATCCTAACGCCGAAGCCCGCGCCAAGCAGCGTCGCGACGAGCTTTACGCCGCGCTGAGCCAGAACCGCCACAACTGCAGCCAGTTGGAGAAGCAGATTACGTTCTGCGAGGCGGAAATGGACAGCCTGCAGAAGAAGCTGCGCAAGGTTGAACGAGATTATCACCAGTTCCGCGAACTGGTAGTGACCGCCAAGGCCGGCTGGTGTCTGGTGATGCGCCTGGTGAAAGACAATGACGTCGAGCGTCGCCTGCACCGCCGCGAGCTGGCCTATATGGACGCCGACGCCCTGCGTTCCATGTCGGATAAGGCGCTTGGCGCACTGCGTCTGGCCGTGGCGGATAACGAGCACCTGCGCGACGTGCTGCGCGCCTCTGAAGACGCCAAGCGCCCGGAGAAGAAGATCCAGTTCTATATCGCCGTGTACCAGCATTTGCGCGAGCGTATTCGTCAAGACATTATCCGCACTGACGATCCGGTCGAAGCCATCGAGCAGATGGAAATCGAACTGGCACGCCTGACGGAAGAGCTGACGGCGCGCGAGCAGAAGCTGGCGATAAGCTCCAAGAGCGTAGCGAACATTATTCGTAAGACCATTCAGCGCGAACAGAACCGCATTCGCATGCTGAACCAAGGGCTGCAGGCCGTGGCCTTCGGGCAGGTGAAGAGCGTCCGTCTGAACGTCAACGTGCGCGAAGCCCACGCGACGCTGCTTGAGGTGCTGTCCGAGCAGCAGGAGCAGCATCAGGACCTGTTTAGCAGCAACCGACTGACCTTCTCCGAAGCGTTGGCCAAGCTCTATCAGCGTCTCAATCCCCATATCGATATGGGGCAGCGGGCGCCGCAGACGATTGGCGAGGAGCTTTTGGACTACCGCAACTACCTGGAGCTGGAAGTGGAAGTCTTCCGCGGTTCCGACGGCTGGTTGAGGGCAGAGAGCGGGGCGCTTTCTACCGGTGAAGCCATCGGTACCGGTATGTCGATTCTGGTGATGGTGGTTCAAAGCTGGGAAGAAGAGTCTCGCAGGCTGCGTGGTAAGGACGTTATTCCGTGCCGCCTGCTGTTCCTTGACGAAGCGGCCCGTCTGGATGCGAACTCTATCGCAACGCTGTTTGAGCTGTGCGAGCGGCTTGAAATGCAGCTGGTGATTGCCGCACCGGAAAATATTAGTCCGGAGAAGGGCACCACCTATAAGCTGGTGCGGAAAATATTCCAAAATAACGAGCACGTTCACGTTGTCGGTCTGAAAGGCTTTGGCTCTCTTGATAAGGATAAGGCTGAAAGGCCGCAGGATGAGCCGGAAGAGGACGATGAGGAAAGTAACAGTTCGGAAGAGTTGTTACATTAAACATCGCTGTTGAGATTGTGTATTATAGTCTCATTGCGCTAATCTGTAAGAGCATATGGTCGTCGACGTCGGCGGCCATCGTTTTCTTTTCGTATGCCAACAAATACAGGATGTTTTGGTAAGGGTATAAGTAAAAGTAATTTATCAAGCCATGTTTTAGTTTTGGGCATCGATAGCAATGTGTGAGACTGTTTTAGTAGAGGACAAAGGATGTTGTTGGTAAAACGAAAAATTCTCCAAAACCTGGCGGTGAACTGTACGCTGGCAACGCTGGCGGCTTTCCCGATCGTAGGCTGTACGCAAACTGACGTTTTAAACGAACCTCAGGTCGTTGACGCGGGGGCTACTGCCGCGATCGAGGCCAGCGCCGCACGGGCGGCTCCTTCTCAGGAGCTTATCAATCAACGCCGTGAGGAGCTGCAAAAAGCGCTGCCTGCTGGCGTATCGCTAAAATACCTTTCCGAACTTAGCTCGATTTACGCCGCTTCGGACGAAATGAAGCCCCTATGGTCGGACGAAAAGGCGATGAAAGCATTTCAATCTCAACTGGCCGAGGTGGCGCTGTCCGGCGTGAACGGCCAGTTTGGGCAATGGGCGACGCTGCTGTCTAATCCGGAGCTGACCGGCATTGGGCGAGACGCGGTGCTTTCCGATGCGATGCTGGGGTATTTACACTTTGTTAACGGCGTTTATGCTAACGGCAACCGTTGGCTATATCGCGCCGACAGCTACAAAATGGCTGCGCCCGCCAAGGCGGAAATAGAGCAATGGCAACAGGCCGTTGGCGAAGGGCGTTTGGACGCTTTCGTTCAGGGGCTGGCGCCGAAAAACCCGCAGTATGAAAAAATGCGCGCCGCCATGCTTCCGTTGATTAACGATGCACAGCCTTGGCCTCAGCTCGCTACGGCCAAACAGAGCCTGCGTCCGGGCAACAGCAGCAAGGACGTTCCCGAATTAAGAGAAATACTCACCCGCAGCGGGCTGTTGGAAAAAGCCGCTGCTGCCGGTGCGGAAGATCAAAATGCGGCTAAGGCTAAAGCGTCTTTGGTTTATAGCAGCGATTTGGTTGAGGCGGTGAAGAAATTCCAGAAAATGTACGGCCTGGAGGCTGACGGCGTTATTGGCAACAGCACGCGTGAAGCCTTGAACATGGCGCCGCAAACGCGGGCGGCCGTTCTGGCGTTGAACATTCAGCGCCTGCGCTTACTGCCGGCCGCATGGGATCACGGCGTTTTTGTGAACATCCCCGACTATTCGCTGGTTTACTACGTTAACGGTGAACGCATTTTGGAGTCGCGGGTTATCGTCGGTTCAGTGCGCCGTAAGACGCCGCTAATGAGCAGCGCGATGAACAACGTGGTGGTAAACCCGCCGTGGAACGTGCCGGCTAAGCTCATTAAAGAGGACTTGGTGCCGAAGGCCAAGCGTGACGCAGAGTATCTGAAGCGTCAGGGCTATACGGTTTATGCAGGCTACGGCAAGAATGCAGAAGCCGTTGACCCCAGCACAATAGACTGGTCCGAGGGCAGCGGAAATTACCGCCTGCAGCAGGCGCCGGGAAGCGGCAACGCGCTGGGTCGTTTTAAGTTCAACATGCCTAATGACGACGCGATTTATCTGCACGATACGCCGAATCACCGCCTGTTTGATAAGAGCATGCGTGCGTTAAGTTCGGGTTGTATTCGCGTGAACAAGGCGGCGGAGCTTGCCAACATGCTGCTTAACGACGCCGGCTGGGATGATAACAAAATCCAAAACACGCTTAAGCGCGGCAGTACGACGTATGCCCAAATCCGCGAAAAAATTCCGGTCCAGCTTTACTATTTGACGTCTTGGGTATCTGCCGACGGTCAGCCGGAGTTCCGTTCTGACATTTATGGCTACGATCGCTTGGCGCAGGCGGGTGTAAAGGAACTGCCTCAGATAGAAAAACTTTTACATTAATGCCGTAATTTCCTCATTTCTGTTGTCATAACAGAAGGCTGTAACGCGCGCTTACATTTTAAGCGCGCGTTAATACAGCGTGATTCTGGACTATTCTCGTTAGCGCGTTATCCTGTTAGAAGTTCAACTTTTTGTTTCTTATGAAAAATCAAATGCTTTGCCGAGCGGGTGGTAAAAGCAGGAAGAGCATAAAGTTAATTACCGTTTTACTAATTATAGAAAGGCATTATGGATAAAATTGATCTCCACCGTCGTAAGTGGTTAGTGATTGGCGGAGCCGCTTTAGGCATAGCGCTTTTACCCGAATCGGTACTGGCCGCACCGGCAAAGACGAAAAGTACTCAGCTGCGAACTCGAACGCTGCTGATAAAAAATATCAATACCAATGAAACGATAACATCGACCTATTTCAACGGTAAAAGCTATGATAAAAAAGAGCTTTCCCGCCTGAATCATATTTTCCGCGATCGCCGTACCGAGCAGGTGACGACGATAGACCCCAAGCTTTACGACAAGCTGTATTACCTACAAAAGCAGTTCGGCAATCGCCAGATTGAGCTGATATGCGGGTACAGGAGCGTCGCCAGCAATAGCGAGATGCGCGCGCATAAGCGCGGCGTGGCGAAGAACAGCTACCATACGCTGGGGCAGGCGGCGGATATCCGCATTCCCGGCGTGGCGCTAAAGACGCTCAGAGACGCGGCGTTGAAGATGAAGTCTGGCGGCGTTGGGTATTATCCTTCCAGCAACTTTGTGCACGTGGATACCGGGCCGGTAAGAAACTGGTAACGGTAACGTCATCAGCTATGGGCGCCGAAGGCGCCTTTTTTACGCGCGGTGAAGTTGCTCTCACCGGCGGCGTGTGGAATGATAGCGTTATTTTCGCGTCGCCATAGGGCAGAGGAGAATGCTTTGAAATACCAAATTATTCCGGTTACGCCGTTTCAGCAAAACTGTACGCTGCTGTGGTGTGAAGAGACAAACGAGGCTGCTATTGTCGATCCCGGCGGTGAAGCCGAGCTGTTAAGCCAGCACATCGATACGCTGGGCGTGACGTTAAAACAGGTACTGTTGACGCACGGCCATTCAGATCACGTAGGCGGAGCGGAAAAAATCGCCAAGCGCTACGGCGTGCCTATCGTTGGTCCACATAAAGATGATGCCTTCTGGCTGGAAATCCTGCCCGATCAAACCACCCGGTTTGGCATGGAGCACTGCGATCCCTTTGTGCCCGATCGCTGGCTGAACGATGGAGATACGGTTACCGTCGGCAACCGTACTCTTAACGTTATGCATACGCCGGGCCATACTCCGGGGCACGTGGTGTTTTTCTCGAAAGCGGACAGGCTGGCGCTGGTAGGCGATGTGCTGTTTTATGGCAGCATTGGCCGCACCGATTTCCCGCGTGGGGACTATCAGACGCTGGTCACTTCTATTAACGAAAAGCTGTGGCCGATGGGCGACGACGTGCGGTTTATTCCCGGGCACGGCCCGATGTCGAGCATTGGCTATGAAAGGGTGAGTAATCCTTTTGTTGGGGAGAATGCTAGAGGCTAATGCTTGATAGCTGATGACAAAAATGAAGAAGGGCGCCAAACGGCGCCCTTTGCATATCCGTAATAAAATCACAACACCGCAACGATGGCTTCACACAGCGGCGCCATGTTGTCCAGCGTCATACCGGCGACGTTGATCCGGCCTGAGTTTACGGCGTAGATCGCATATTCGTTTCTTAAGCGAAGCACCTGTTCTTGCGTCAGGCCGCTGAAAGAGAACATGCCGTTTTGCCGAATGATGAAGCTGAAGTCCTGCTCCGCGCCTTTTTCCTGCAACGTGTTGACGAACAGCTGGCGCATGCGGTGGATGCGCTGGCGCATGTCGGTCAGCTCTTGATGCCATGAATCGCGCAGCTCCGGCGTGCTGAGCACAGTGGTAACAATCGACGCTCCGTGGGCCGGCGGGTTGGAGTAGTTGGCGCGAACGGTTGATTTCACTTGGCTAAAAGCCCGTTCAGCCGTTTCGCTGTCGGCGGCGACCAGAGTAAAGGCGCCGACGCGTTCGTTGTACAGGCCGAAGTTCTTGGAGTAGGAGCTGGCGACGATAAGTTCAGCGTGGTTGGCGGCAAAGATGCGTAGCCCCTGTGCGTCCTCTTCCAGGCCATGTGCAAAGCCCTGATAGGCGAAGTCGAACAGCGGCAGCCATCCGCGCTCGGCGGAAAGATTGGCAAGCTGCTGCCACTGCTCCGGCGTAGGATCGATGCCGGTAGGGTTATGGCAGCAGCCGTGGAATAGAACGACGTCCCCCGCCTGCGCGCCACTCAGGCTTGCCAACAGGCCGTCAAAGTCCAGCGCGTGTTCCTGTGCGTTGTAATACTGATATTCCGCGGTTTCCAGCCCGGCAGCCTGAAAAATGCTTTTATGGTTAGGCCAGGTCGGGTTGCTGATCCACACGCGCTTGGCGGAGGTGTTGGCCGCCAGAAAGTCGGCAGCGATGCGCAGCGCGCCGGTGCCGCCAGGGGCCTGGGCCGTACGGGCGCGTTTATCTGCGATGATAGGGCTGCCAGCGCCGAACAGCAGTTCCTGCGTACAGGCGGCGAAAGGCGGCAGGCCGACGATAGGAAAATAGTTCTTGGTTTTTTCCGTTTCCAGCAGCAGCTGTTCCGCTTTTTTCACACAGTTAAGCACCGGCGTCTGGCCGGTTTCATCTTTATAGACGCCGATGCCCAGATTGATTTTATTTGGCCGGGTTTCGGCATTATAGAGCTCTCCCAGGCCGAGGATTGGATCGGCAGGCGCGGCTTTTACAGTCTCAAACATAGTCGATGGTTTCCATAAAGTAAGGAACAAACGGGTTTAGCCAGATTACAGTGAATTCGTGCCGTTTGACAAATGGTTAAGAAGGAAAAGTAAATAAAACGATAGTGGGGGAAATTGTATTGATAAATCTAATGGGGGGGAGGGGAAAACGACGGCTCATAGGCGTAGCCCTACAGCTTGTCGCTGTTCTGAGTAGTAGTAATGTTGCAATCTGACATCACTCAGATCTTAATCGACATCCCGTCGATGAATCTTGCCAGCGACATATAAAAAGACAAGGCGGAGTGGAGCGGCAACCAGTACGGGGTGAACGTATCGGGCGGGATAATGAGCGATGGTGACGGCGGCTACACCCCTTACGCGCCGAGCATGCCGACGACGCCGGTAGGGCAGGTGTCGGACAAGGACAGCAGTACGACCCACAGTGCGATTGCACAGGGTGACATCATCATTCGCGACGGCGAGAACCAAAAGCAGGATATCGCCAACCTGAGCCGAGATACCGACAACGCGCACCGCGCGCTGGACGACACCTTTGATAAAGACAAAATCAAAGACCAGCTGAGCATTCAGAAAGAAGCGGTAGCCTTAGGCACGCAGGCGATGGACGCCTACAAGCAGAGCAAGCTTAACGAAGCGAAGGAGAGCATCCGCGCCGAGATGGCAGCGAAAGGCGAGCTTAACGGGCTGTCTGAAGCGCAAATCAACGCGAAAATTGCGGAGTCTGAGCAGTATAAGAGCGTAGACAAAGAGTATGGCGTCGGCAGCAACTTCTGGCAAAACGGCACGGCGGCAGCAGGGCGGCGGGCGGCTTTATCGCGGCGGCGAGTTCGGATGCGCTGGCTAACGCGTTCTACGGCAAGAAAGCCGAGGAGCTTTCACCGGATGAGAAGACGGTAATTAGCAACCTTGTTGCGTTGGTGGGCTCGGCTGCGGGCGGCGCTGTTGGCGGGGATGTTAATGGGATTGCCAGTGGGGCTAATGCGGCTCGGGTGGAGGTTGAGAATAATACGCTTAACTCCAAAAATACTCTGGATATGCATAAGGAGCTCGAAGAGGCTAAGCGGAATGGAGAAGATACGCTTCCGATTTACGAGAAATATGCTGAAATCAGTAAAAAGAATCGTGAGGAAGCCATAGCGAAGGAGTGTTCGGGTGATCCGTTCTGTGCCAGCGGGGCATTAGCAGAAACACAGGCTGGAACAGATATTGTGAAAGGCCTGAGTCGTTTATCAGCATTTTCAGACCTGAGTGGAGATGAACTGGCGCAACTGACCCGTTTTGTAATGGCGGAGAATGAAGAAAGCGCCCAGGCAATTTATCAGGCATTACCAGACTATGTTAAGGCGGCGCTATATACCAAGGAAGCAGCAGAAACGATGGGATTGGGCGCTGCAGTAGGTGGTAAAGGGCTGGCTGCGTTGGGGGTTGTGGGGAAAAATCAGGCGGCAAAAGGGACGACGGGGAATACAACCAACCAGCTGACACCTGATAACTTTATTGCGGATGTGACTAAACACAATACTCAGTTAGGAATAATAAACGCGAAAAAAACGGGTATTGCAGGAGCACACAAACAAGATGCTTTCTTGGAGTCTGTAGAAATGACAGGAGCTAAAATTAATCTTAAAGTCACAGATAAAAGCTATCCTGGTCTGATTGAATATCAGTACCAAATGCCGTCTATAGCCGGAAATGGTCCAAATGCTGGGAAGATTGTTGATTATAAAAAAGTCCAGAGCAAAACAACATATGATCCTAAAATATTATCAGATGAAAAAGTTGCCAATATGTCAACTCAAGCTGCAAAACAGTCTGAGAGCTATTTTTTGGCAAATCCTGCGCATAGAGAATATTCTGTCAAAGTTGATGGTTATTGGTTCCAGGTAACTAGAGATGCAAAAACAGGAAATGTTAGTAATGCTTTTACCACTATGCCACCAAGGAATGCTAAATGATTAATAAATTAGAATGGCTAGAAAATAAACAAGAGTATTTTTTGGAAAATGATGGGATAGATTTATATTATTTGATATCGACCATGCTGAAAGAGCAAAAAATGAGCTTTTTGCAGTTCTTATATGATGCTTCTAGAGGTATTGGGTGTACTGTTCATGAGGGGCTAGAATACGTCTTAGATCAAGACTGGGATAATCCTGAGGAGTTTGATGAAGTCAGTTTCTTGCTTGGTGACTATGAAAGTTCAACATTGTCCCCTAAACGCTTTGTTGAGCTAATGCAGGTAATAGCTGATTCCTATATTGATGCACATCAAAATGATAAAAAATCAGTAGAAAATAATATGGCTAAACTTAAAGAACGTTATTTATGAGTTTGGGGAGCCTGTTTACAATTCTGTGTAAACAGGCTCCTAATTAATCTATATCTTCGTTTTCTGCGAGCCATCCCCAAACTCCAAACAAACCCCATTGCAGCAAAAGAAGGCATACGATATTTTCACGCCACGCCTGAGAAATCGGGCGTCGGGATTGGCATCCTGAAACCATACTGACGACATATTATGTACTTACGTTACTTTTTATGTCGCACGTTCAGCCCCAGAAGCGATATACTGTCGCTTCTCTATGGTGGGCTGGGCGGAGGCATCGCAAGATGCGCCGGTGTTCAGTATGGCCGGTATGCCAACTCTGTTCAGTCCACCACCCGCGAATTTGGCATTTCCGGGGGTGGTATTTAAATATCACATACTGGAGGCTGCCACATGGCTACAACCCCTACCCAAACTCACCCATTACTCAATATCCCCTTCACCGCCAACACGGACTTTACCACGCTGGCCGACTACTGCGAGCAGTTTGCCGAAGCCCTAACCGAAAGCGACGATCCGGCGCTGCGGCTGGCGCTCTGCGGGCGATTGATTTCCTGCTTTTCACTGCTGAGGGGGACGCTAAACGATCCCATTCCTGAACACCTGGCCGAGCGCTTTATTGTCGATGAGCCGCCCGCTAATCCGCCGTGCTTTGAGCCAGACTCAGAACAGCTGTGCGACTATTGCCTGACGCTGGCACAGCTGCTAGCGGGCAGGGCGCTGCCGCTGGGAGCGGAACAAACCATTGGTGAACTGCTGTTCGGGCTGGTGGGCTATTTTGTCGCCGAGCTTAAGTTCCCGCGCTGGCTGCGGGTGCGCACGGCCGACGGCCTGCTGTTTACCAGCGAGGGCTTATGATGAAGCAGCAGGATTGGCATGCCGCTGACGTTATCGCCGGGCTGAAAAAGAGAGGCACCTCACTTGCCGCCGTCTCACGCGACGCGGGGCTGGCTTCTTCAACGCTGGCGAATGCCCTAATGCGTCGCTGGCCCAAAGGTGAACGGCTGATAGCGCAGGCGCTGGGCGTTGCGCCTGAGGAGATTTGGCCTTCGCGTTATTTTCAGTAAGACCTTTCAGGGACGTCTTCCCGCATTCGTTTACTGACGGTGCGGGATATATATCGACAGAAAAACATTTTTTCGTTTTGTGTGTATCCGTGTGTATAATCATTGCAGGCCAAGAGGAAAAATGAAATCGACTGACCTGATAACGGAATTGATTGCTGCTGGATGTGAGCTCAAAAGGCATAAGGCAAGTAGTCACCAGATATGGTGGTCGCCCATAACCGGAAAAACCTTTCCAGTGCCTCATCCGAAAAAGGATTTACCTCTCGGTACCGTCAAATCTATTAAGAAACTGGCGGGGATCTAATCTCTGCCTGCTCTGGAGGTTGATATGTTCTTTTCAGTGGGCGTTGAGACGCCGAAAGATGAAAACACCGCTTACGGTATGATTGTTCCTGCGTTTTCAGCTTACGATTGTGGCTGCTTCTCCGCTGCTGATACACAGGATCAGATTGCACCAATGATAAAAGAGGCGATCCTGATGGTAATCGAAGATCTGGTGCAGCGAGGTGTCGTTGCTGCTGGCGATATTAAAGATGCCGGGTATCTGGTTTATGCTGCAAATCCAGAATATAAGGACTTTGATAGCTGGGTCATGGTTGATGTTGATTTATCAGAGTTCGAAGGCAAACCGCAGCGTATTAATGTCTCACTGCCCGATACGTTAATCAGACGCATCGACACCGCAGTTAAATCTAGCACCGTTTATCGTGACCGTAGCCATTTTATCGCTGAAGCGGCTCGCCACGAGCTTAAACTGTAGTCACTATGCTAACGGCGTCAAGCTGGTAAACAGCCAGTGACAGCGTTAGGTTCTCAGTACTCAAAACGCTACATTCAACCGCCGTTCTTATGGCCGGAATATCCTTTGAAGCTAATTTAAGAGAATCTCAGGCGCTCCTAAGAGTGCCTGAGATTGATGACAAAGCTCTTGAATAAAGCTTACAGAGTCAATCGGAGGGAGAGTCTTCCGTTGGGGGCGACTTGACGTAAGCCAACGACAAATCGGCTTTGCCGGTTTGAACAGCGCTTGCGCTGGCCCTTTAGGGTGAAGCCCAAAGGGCTTCATAACGGCCCCCAGGAAGGCTATGCCCGACGCCCTCCCAAAGCTAATACAAGCGCCCTCCCGGCCGAGCACGATGGTGATATAGGTTGGTCGTATTTACGGCCGGAATGTCCTCTGAAACTAATTTAAGAGAATCTGAAGGCGCTCCTAAGAGCGCTTTCTAACCCCGTCGCCTAAGCGAAATCAAAACTGATAAACAATCCCCACGGCAACTACGTCGTCAGTGGGGATACCCGCCGCTTTAGTAAAGTTATTGTCGTCTAACATGTTGATTTTATAATCAACCTTAGCCGAGATGTTTTTGTTGAAGTAGTAGTTCGCGCCTACGTCGATGTAGTTCACCAACTCTTCATCGCTGTAGGTTTGAGTCCCCGTAGTAAAGTTCAAATCCTTACCCTTGGAGTACAGCCATGCCAGCGAGGGCTGAAGCCCAAAGTCGAACTGATACTGAGCCACCAGTTCGGTATTCTGCGTTTTGTTGGCGACGTAGTCGGAGTCGCTGCCATATCGCGTCATGTTGTAGGTTTGGCCGTAGATGGCGGCCAAATAGAGGTTGTTGGCGTCATACTTGATGCCGAAGGTCGCTGCGTCTGCGCGATCGCCTTCGCCGTCAGAGGTTTGCGTGTCGGTGCGGTCCGATGACGCGTAAGCGGCGCCCAGAGACAGGCCCATGCCCAAATCGTAGGTGGTTGACATCCCCCAGCCGTCGCCGTTGCGGTCAGAACCGTTGCGATCGCCGGAGTCGTTGCGGCCCTGGTACTGAACGCCGAAGTTCAGGCCGTCAACCAGGCCAAAGAAGTCCCTGTTGCGGTAGGTCGCCAGGTTGCCCGCGCGCTGGGTCATAAAGACGTCGGTTTGCTGGAAGGAATCCCCGCCGAACTCAGGCAGCACGTCGGTCCAGCCGCCGATGTCGTACAGAATGCCGTCGTTACGGCCATAGTCCAGCGAGCCGGCATCGCCGACCTTGATGCCCGCGTAGGCATAGCGGGTCTTCTGGCCGTTGTCGCCTTCTGAATCGCTGGCGTTCATCTCCGCCTGATAAAAGCCATAGCCGGTAATCTGCTCATTGACCTGCGTTTCACCTCGCAGGCCGAAACGCACGTAGGTATTATCGCCGTCACTGTCCTTAGCGTCAGAGAAGTAGTGGGAACCCTGGATTTTGCCGGTGATATCAATCTTGTTGCCGTCTTTGTTGTAAATTTCAGCCGCGTTTACGGAACCAACGACCAGCAAGGCCGGTATGACTATCGCTAGTATTCTACGTTTCATAACAATTTCTCCACTGAACGCCTTCTATCGCATTTATTGTCAACCGCTATGTAACAGGCCGCGTGATGCATTCATCCACGCTGGAGATGATGCTATTTGCGGCGGTTGCACAGGCTGCCAGCCAAACCGTACTTCGTTTAGTGCTGACAATTAAATAATGGACCCTAACAGAGAAATTGTTGTAATTTGCGTTATTATTTTTTTGAAAAATTGTTACATTTTTTTATGGGGGCGTAGTGAACTAATATGAAAGGCATAAAAAAAGCACTCCGAAGAGCGCTTTTTAAATTCATCACTTCGCTTAAGCGAAATTAGAACTGGTAAACGATACCAACTGCTACGACGTCATCAGTCATGATGCCAGCAGCTTTGGTGAAGTTGTTGTCGTCCAGCATGTTGATTTTGTAGTCAACTTTAGTGGAGATGTTTTTGTTGAAGTAGTAGGTAGCGCCTACGTCAACATAGTTAACCAGCTCTTCGCTATCGTATTGCTTGGTACCAACGGTGTAATCAAGATCCTTACCCTTGGAGTAAACCCAAGCCAGAGACGGCTGCAGACCGAAATCGAATTGGTATTGACCAACCAGTTCGAAGTTTTGAGTCTTGTTAGCAACGTTGCTGGTGCTGTCGCCAAACACGGTCATGTTGTAAGTCTGGCTGTAGTTTGCTGCCAGATAGATGTTGTTAGCGTCATACTTCAGGCCAGCGGCTACGCCGTTAGCGCGGTCACCACGACCATCAACGGTTTGTTGATCGGTACGGTCAGATGATGCATAAGCAGCACCTAAAGACAGGCCATTACCTAAATTATAGGTAGAAGACATACCCCAGCCGTCACCGTTGCGGTTTTGACCGTTACGGTCATGATCGCTTGCGTCGTTACGACCTTGGTATTGAACGGCAAAATTCAGACCGTCAACCATGCCGAAGAAGTTTTTGTTGCGGTAGGTAGCCAGGTTGCCAGCACGCTGAGTCATGAAGACGTCAGTTTGTTGGAAGGAGTCGCCACCGAACTCAGGCAGAACGTCAGTCCAGCCGCCGATATCGTACAGAACGCCGTAGTTACGACCGTAGTCGAAAGAACCAGCATCACCCACTTTCAGGCCAGCGTAAGCCAGACGAGTTTTCTGAGAGTTGCCGCCGGTGTTTTCACCTTTGCTGGCGTTCAGCTCAGTTTGGTAGTAACCATAACCGGTGATTTGATCGTTAACCTGAGTTTCGCCGCGCAGGCCGAAACGAGCGTAGGTTTTGTCGCCATCGCTGCTCTTGCCATCAGAGAAATAGTGAGACCCTTGGATCTTACCGGTGATGTCAATCTTGTTACCGTCTTTGTTATAGACTTCAGCGGCGTTTGCTGCACCAGCTGCTGCTAACAGAGCCGGAACTACCACTGCTAAAATTTTACGTTTCATCATTTTATTAACTTCCCTCATTGGAGTTGTTTTATCGCATCTGCCACTGCTTCCGACTAAAGCCGGTAACGTTAGATGCCATTTATTAGCCACCCGCAGTCTTTCACTCGCGAAGCAGTTAATCTAGCCTTTAAATGCTACTAATATCGCAAACAAGTTACAAGGGGAAAAGATGTATTTCAGGATGTGGATTTGAGGGAACTTTGTGATAAAGGTCTAACTTTGGAAAATTGAAACGGCCGCCTGAGGCGGCCGCTTGAAAGATTGTTTAAAAAACAATCTTCTGTAAAGAAGCGTCAAAATGAGACATTGCGCGGCGTTCTTGGGAATGGGATCACGTCGCGAACGTTCTGCACGCCGGTGACATAGGCTACCAGCCGTTCGAAGCCCAAGCCGAACCCTGAGTGGGGCACGGTGCCGTAGCGACGCAGGTCGCGATACCAGGAATAGTCTTCTTTGTTCATTCCCAGTTCGGCCAGGCGCTTGTCGAACTGCTCCAGACGCTCTTCGCGCTGAGATCCGCCGATGATTTCGCCAATGCCCGGCGCCAGCACGTCCATCGCGGCGACGGTCTTGCCGTCTTCGTTTTGGCGCATATAGAACGCTTTGATATCTTTCGGATAGTTCTTCACGACGACCGGCGCCTTAAAGTGCTTCTCGGCCAGATAGCGTTCGTGTTCGGAAGAGAGGTCGATGCCCCAGCTTACCGGGTTCTCAAACGTTTGGCCGCAGTTTTGCAGAATGGTGATAGCGTCAGTATAGTCGACCTGCGCAAAGTCGGAGGTGACAAACTTCTCCAGGCGCGTCACGGCTTCGGCGTCAACGCGCTCGGCGAAGAAGGCCATGTCGTCAGGACGCTCTTCCAGCACCGCTTTAAACACGTACTTCAGCATGGCTTCCGCCAGCGCCGCAATGTCGTTCAGGTCGGCAAACGCCACTTCGGGTTCTACCATCCAGAATTCCGCCAGGTGGCGGCTGGTGTTGGAATTCTCCGCGCGGAACGTCGGGCCAAAGGTATAAATCTTGGACAGCGCGCAGGCGTATGTTTCGCCGTTAAGTTGGCCGGAAACGGTCAGGAAAGACTCTTGGCCGAAGAAGTCTTCGCTGAAGTCAACCTGACCCTTGTCGGTACGCGGCAGGTTTTCCAGATCCAGCGTAGAAACGCGGAACATTTCGCCGGCGCCCTCGGTATCCGCAGCGGTAATGATTGGCGTTGATACCCAGAAGAAACCCTGCTCGTCAAAGAAGCGGTGCAGCGCCTGCGCCAGCGTGTGGCGAACGCGTGCGACGGCGCCGATAATGTTGGTGCGCGGACGCAGGTGCGCGACTTCGCGCAGATACTCAATGGTGTGGCGCTTGGCCGCCATCGGGTAAGTATCCGGATCTTCCACCCAGCCGGCCACTTCTACGCGGCTTGCCGCCAGTTCAACGGGCTGGCCTTCGCCCGGAGAGGCGACGACTTTGCCGGTAACGACCACGGAGCAGCCGGTCGTCAGGCGAAGCACGTCGTCCTGATAATTGGGCAGAGAATTATTGATGACCGCCTGTAACGGATTAAAGCAGGAACCGTCATAAACGGTTAGAAAGGAAATACCGGCTTTAGAATCACGCCGGGTACGCACCCAGCCGCGTACGGTGACTTCGCTGTCAACCGCTACGCGCCCTTGCAGTACATCGACTACAGGCACTACGCTCATAACTTTCTCTCTTATGGTGTTAATCTGAACTGTGTAATGACCGCCATACCGTCGTATTAAACGATAGGCGACGTATTTTTATTTGCCGAAGAAGCCGGCGATTGAAAACGCTCGTTTAGGCCTCAGCACGGAGCGAGGCTGTCACAGTGAAGAATATAGGGTATTAAACCGAATATTTAGCGCCTTGCTAAAGGTACTAAAAAAAGCCGCCTTTTTGTAGAGGTTTTGTAGAGGAAAGGCGGCTTTTATTTTTTGTATATGGAAAACGCGCTTCTTAACGAAGCGATTTCGCCAAAGGCAAATTGAACGCCTTATGCAATGCCTGTACAAACGCCGGATCCTGACAGATGGTTTTTCCGGGGCTGTCCGACAGCTTGGCGACCGGCTTGCCGTTGCACTTCACCAGCTTAATCACAATGTTGAGCGGACTAACGCCGGGGATATCACAGGTTAAGCGCGTGCCGATGCCGAACACCAGCTTAACGCGCTGATAGAAGCGTTGGTAAAGCGCCAGCGCCTTGTCCAGATCCAGGCTGTCGGAGAACACCAGCGTTTTAGTCATGGGATCGATACCCAAACTTTCATAGTGGGAGATGGCCTTTTCGCCCCACTCGAACGGGTCTCCCGAGTCGTGGCGAAGCCCCTCATACTGGTTGGCAAAGGGCAGGCCGAAGTCGCGGAGGAAGGCGTCCATCGTGATGCAGTCCGTCAACGCGATCCCTAACTGGTTGGGATACTCGTCAAGCCACCCCTGTAGCGCGGCGCGTTGGCTGTTGGCCAGAACGGGGCTTATTTGCTGAAACGCCTGAAACCACTCATGCGCCTGAGTGCCGATGGGCGGCAGGCTCAGCCGACGCGCTAAATCGTAGTTGCTGGTTCCCATCATATAAGGAGAGAACGAACGCTGAAGCTCGCTAACGATGGCTTCCTGAACCGCTTTGCTGTAGCGCCGGCGCGTACCAAAATCGGAAATACGAAAGCCGGACAGGTCAACGTGGGCATACCTGTCGCGAAAGCGCGCCAGATTCTCCTGCAGGTGGGATAGCGCCGATTCAACGCCCGTTTCAGGCGTTCTGTGCCGGTGTATCGTTTCACTAATCACGGCAAGTAAAGGCACTTCCCATAAAATAGCCTCGTACCAAAGGCCGCTGATGCGAATTTCCAGCCTGCCGTGACGATTTGTGACTTGAACCTGGGACGCGTCGAAGCGAAACGACTTTAGCCAGGTCAAATAGTCCTGCTTAAAAAAGGGAAGCGAAGAGAGATAACGATACTCTTCCTCCGTCAGGGATAGGTTTTCCATCAGCGCGATTTGCTGTCGGATTTCGTCCGCGTATTCTCCCAAAAGATCGTCGCTGCGACAGCGAAATTCGGCGTCAACGGTCGTATGGCGATAGTGGTGAAAAACCGCCTGCTGCATGTGCAGCTTGTAGGCATCGGTATCCAATAACGAGGTAAGAATGGGGCTGGCCTGCTGTTTCATGTTGCGATTCGCGTTTTCTCACGTTGGGTGGATCGCTGAAAAGGTCCAGAGAGTATACCTTTAATAGCGGCGTAATAAAGGTAGAAAATTCAGTGGATCGATAATCTTGCGGCCACGGGACCAAAGAAAAGTGGATAATTTAATGTAGTAAAGGAATGATTGTTTTTCTCGTTTTCTCCACCATATACACAATATCATTCAAGCTCCATCGAGGCGGCAAGTGAGAGACAAATCTGCCTGGAGCAGATTTGAACGCCGCTTGCGGCGGCCCGTAAGGGCGAGGCCTATGGATGGGCCGAGCATTTGCAGCCAACAAAGAGGCAGCTTGAAGGATGAAGCGTATGGAGTTTTGCAACTCTACGGCAAGAAGCATAGACTCAGATCATCATTGGGTTGAACACAATAGGTTTTTTATGACGCACAGGCCTCAGGCGAAGTATCGCCACGATTATTGTAAACCGGACTTCATTATTACCGACATCAAACTGGACGTCGACTTGGCGCCGAGCACAACGCGAATAAGCGCGGTAAGCCGCATTGAGCGACGGGGCGATGCGCAAGCGCCGCTGGTGCTCGACGGTGAGAACCTGACGCTGATTTCGATAAGCGTTGACGGCAAGCCCTGGAGCGACTATCTGCTGCACGAGGGCGCTCTGACGCTAAACAACGTCCCCGACCGATTTATGCTTCACGTCGTTAACGATATCCACCCCGCAGAGAACAGCGCGCTGGAAGGGCTGTATGTTTCAGGCGAAGCGCTGTGTACGCAGTGTGAGGCCGAAGGCTTCCGCCACATTACTTACTATCTTGATCGCCCCGACGTTTTGGCGCGCTTTACCACCCGCATTACGGCGGATAAGGCGGCCTATCCCTATTTGCTGTCTAACGGGAACAGAGTGGCGCAGGGCGAGCTGGCTGACGGCCGCCACTGGGTTGAATGGCAGGATCCGTTCCCAAAACCCTGTTACCTTTTTGCGCTGGTGGCCGGGGACTTCGACGTCTTGAGAGATAAATTTGTTACTCGTTCCGGGCGAGAGGTCGCGCTGGAACTGTTCGTCGATCGCGGCAATCTGGATCGCGCCGGTTGGGCGATGACGTCATTGAAAAATTCCATGCGCTGGGATGAAGAGCGCTTTGGCCTGGAGTACGATCTCGACATCTACATGATTGTTGCTGTCGACTTCTTCAATATGGGAGCCATGGAAAACAAAGGACTGAACGTCTTTAACTCCAAGTACGTGTTGGCGAAGGCGGAAACGGCGACGGATAAAGACTACCTCAACATCGAGTCGGTGATTGGTCACGAATATTTCCACAACTGGACCGGTAACCGCGTCACCTGCCGCGACTGGTTCCAGCTTAGCCTTAAAGAGGGGCTGACGGTATTTCGCGATCAGGAATTCAGTTCGGATCTGGGGTCAAGGGCGGTTAACCGCATTGACGCCGTCAGAGTGATGCGCAGCGCGCAGTTTGCCGAAGACGCAAGCCCGATGGCGCATCCGATCCGCCCTGAAAAAGTGATCGAGATGAACAACTTCTATACGCTTACCGTGTATGAGAAGGGGTCGGAAGTGATCCGCATGATGCACACGCTGTTGGGCGAAGAGAAGTTCCAGGCGGGCATGCGCCGCTACGTTGAACTTCACGACGGATCCGCCGCGACCTGCGACGACTTTGTCGAGGCGATGGAAACGGCTTCCGGCATCGATCTTACCCAGTTCCGCCGCTGGTACAGCCAGTCCGGCACGCCGCGCCTGACGGTGCGCGATGACTATGATGAAGCGAAGCGCCAGTACCGCCTGACCGTAAGCCAGATGACGCCGCCGACGCAGGATCAGGCCGAAAAACTGCCGCTGCACGTACCGCTAGACGTTGAGCTTTATGGGCGCGAAGGGGAGGTTATTCCGCTGTCGATTAACGGCCAAAATCTTTCTTCTTCTATATTAAACGTGACGAAAGAGAGCGAAACGTTCGTCTTTGACAACGTGCCGCAGCGTCCGGTGGTTTCCCTGCTGCGGGAGTTTTCTGCGCCGGTGAAGCTGGATTACCCCTATACCGACGAGCAGCTGGCCTTCCTGATGCAGCACGCCACCAACGAATTCTCCCGCTGGGACGCGGCGCAAATGCTGCTTGCCAAGCACATAGGGGAAAACGTTCTGCGTTTACAGAAGGGTGAAGCGTTTACGCTGCCGGATAGCGTGGTGGACGCCTTCCGCGCCGTCTTGTTGAGCGATACGCTGGATCCCGCGCTGGCCGCGCAGATCCTGACGCTGCCGTCGGAAAATGAGATGTCTGAGCCGTTTGATATCATCGATCCTGATGCGATACACCAGGTTCGAAGCGCCATGCTCAAGCGTTTGGCGCAGGATATGGAAGCTGAATGGCTAGCGGTTTATCTGGCTAACGGAACCGATGAATATCGCATCGATCATGAAGACATTGCCAAGCGAGCGCTGCGCAACGTCTGCCTGAGCTATCTGGCGTTTGTTGACGATCGTGACTTTGCCGATGGCCTGATAAGCCGACAGTATGCGCAGTCAAATAATATGACGGATTCGCTGGCGGCGCTCTCGGCGGCCGTTGCGGCACAGCTGCCGTGCAGCGCGGCCATGATGGCGGAATTTGACGAACGCTGGCATCAGGACGGGCTGGTTATGGACAAGTGGTTTATTCTGCAGGCTTCCAGCCCGGAAGCGGGGGTTTTGCAGCGCGTGAAGGCGCTGATGAACCATCGCTCTTTCAGTATGAATAACCCTAACCGCATCCGCTCCCTCATCGGCGCCTTTGCCTCAACCAATCCGTCGGCGTTTCACGCGAAGGACGGGTCGGGTTACGAGTTCCTGACCGACGTGCTGGTGGATCTCAACCAGTGCAACCCACAGGTGGCCGCACGGCTTATCGAGCCGATGATCCGCCTGGGGCGTTATGATGCAGATCGCCAAGCGCTGATGCGAAGATCTCTTGAACGTCTGAAAGGAATAGAAAATCTTTCCGGCGATCTGTTTGAGAAGATTGGCAAAGCGCTCGGAACCGAGTAGTTAAAGCGCTTGAGAAGCTGAATTAAGCCGGCATTTGTGCCGGCTTAATTATATAACACGCATTATTTTTAAGGATTATTGATTTATTTTTATCGGCGAATGCTGAATAATATCCCCCCGGTTAATCGCCGGATTAAGGAGAGAGTATGTTTTACCCTTTCATCAGGAAAGCGCTGTTCCAGCTCGATCCTGAGCACGCTCATGAGCTTACCTTTCGCCATTTACGCCGCATCAGCGGCACATCTCTTCAGTGTCTTATCCAGCAAAATGTTCCCGATAAGCCCGTCACCTGTATGGGACTCACTTTTAAAAATCCGCTTGGCCTTGCCGCCGGTCTTGATAAAGACGGTGAATGCATTGACGCGCTGGGCGCGCTGGGATTTGGCGCGATCGAAGTAGGAACG
Organism: Leminorella grimontii; assembly: GCF_039789245.1. Taxonomy (NCBI): domain Bacteria; kingdom Pseudomonadati; phylum Pseudomonadota; class Gammaproteobacteria; order Enterobacterales; family Budviciaceae; genus Leminorella; species Leminorella grimontii. The sequence goes on from NZ_CP146357.1 coordinate 1,644,130, forward strand.
GTAACGCCAAAGCCACAGCCGGGAAACGATAAGCCGAGGCTGTTTAGGATCGTTTCTGCCGAGGGGCTGATCAACAGAATGGGCTTCAATAACCTTGGCGTAGATAACCTGGTTGAGAATATAAAAAGAACACGCTTTCAGGGAATTATCGGTGTTAACATCGGTAAGAATAAGGTGACGCCGGTAGAGCAGGGGAAAGACGACTATTTGATTTGTATGGATAAAGTATATTCCTATGCGGGATATATCGCCGTTAATATATCGTCGCCCAATACGCCGGGATTGCGATCGTTACAATATGGCGATGCGCTTGACGATCTATTAAGCGCGATCAAGTTAAAGCAAAGTGAATTAAGCAGCAGGCATCAGAAATACGTTCCGATCGCAGTGAAGATCGCGCCGGATCTTTCTGAAGATGAATTGATCCAAATAGCCGATAGTTTAGTAAGACATAATATTGATGGCGTAATTGCAACAAATACGACGTTGGATCGCGAGTCCGTTATTGGATTAAAGAACAGCGAGCAGGCAGGGGGGCTGAGCGGTAAGCCTCTGCGCGCCAAGAGCACCTCGACTATCGCCCGCCTCTACGCTGAGCTGAACGGGCGGTTGCCCATTATTGGCGTAGGGGGAATTGATTCTGTTGAAGCGGCAAAGGAAAAATTAGACGCAGGCGCCACACTTCTTCAAATCTATTCTGGATTTATTTTTAAAGGACCGGGATTGGTAAAAGAAATTGTGAACGGTTTGTCCCCTAAATAGTTTGAAGTATGACGGGGATATAAATTATTTCTTATTAATAAGCAACCAGGGGTTTATTTTTTCCTCTGGTTGTTCTATATTCAAAGCGTTTACCCCTCAAATTAATTATAGTGAGATATAAACGGTATCTTTTCATCCGATATTGATTTGCCATTTCATATTTTGAGGGATGAAAAGATAAGTTTCGTTTGTTATATACCCAGAATAATTTGAGTTGCGGGTATGCTGGGTGCAGCTTGAAGTATGACGGGATGAGTTTAAGGAAAAAGCAATGAGGATTAAGCCAGACGATAACTGGCGCTGGTATTTTGACAGTGAACACGATCGATTAATGTTGGATTTATCCAACGATATGATTTTTCGTTCGCGCTTTGCTGGCAAAACGTTAACGCCCGATGCGTTTACCGAATCCGCATTCTGTGTTGACGACGCAGCGCTGTTCTTTGAACTGGAAGAACGCTGCCGCAGCCTTTCTCTTACTCATGAGCAGCGCGCGGAGCTGACTCTGAACGCGCTGGCGGCGCACCGTTTTTTAAAGCCGCTGATGCCCAAGAGCTGGTATTTCGAGCAGCAGGCGTTTGAACTGCGCCCTGCGCGTAGCGATATTGTTGCCGTTTCTATCATTGAAAACGGGCAGCCGGCGCTGCTGCTGGTCGTGGACGCGGGTGAAAACGCCAGTCTGTGCCTGGTGGCGCAGCCCTCCATGATGATGGCGGGAAAGTGCCTGCAGCTGGGTGATGCAATAAAAGTGATGCACGACAGGATGCTTAGCGTTCAGTTCGAGCAGGCCCACATTCCTTTCGCTCAGGTCGGTTAACCTGAACGTTTCCGTTAGTTTTACGCCCGCACTTGCGGGCGTTTTACTTTCCTTACGCGTTAAGTCACGCCAGCTCTACGTTGGTTTTAGGCACACAGCTGCAGGCCAGAACGGAGCCGTCGCGTTTAATCGCCCCTTTCCTTAACGGGTTTACTTCTCCCGCATTGAGCTTGATGCGGCAGCAGCCGCAAATGCCGGCGCGGCAAGAGTAGGGGATTTGAATGCCGTTTTGCTCCAGCTGCTCAAGCAGTACCTGCTGATTGTTGCCGACAAAGGAGCGTTCGCCGTAGCTGATAACGACGTCTTTGGGCGCTTCTCGTATCCGCTCAGCGGTGTCCAGCTCGGACGAGCGGTAAACGCGGGGAGGGTGAGTCGCCAATATCTCAATGTCGTCGCCAAGGCGTATAACGCCCTGGTTGCGGGCAATCATATTTTGACCAAAATCGACGTCGCCGTTTTCCGCCGTTCTGAACTGCGTCAGGGTGCGTAACGGTTCTTCCTGCGGGTGCTTGCGGCCGCTTTGGGTATTCACCGTGGTTAAAATGCACCGGCTGCAGGGTTTAACCAGATCGAAAATCACTTCGCCGATGCGTATCGTTTGCCATTCGTCTTCGGCGAAGGGCGCCGCGCCGCGCACAATAAGGTTAGGGCGGAACTGTTCGATAACGATATTCGCCGGGCAGCGCGCCTGTAGGGACTGGAAAGAGGCTTCATTGATCAGCAGGTAGGGGAAACCGTCGGCGAATCCCAGCGGGACCTCCGGGCGGTTCTTTACCCTACGCGTAAGTTCCGGCCCGACCCAACGCAGCTGTACGTCGCGATTTAAGTAACCGCTCAGCCAACGGTTCACCTCGTCTGGCGCAACGTGGGCGGTAAAGTGGTTGCCCCAAACTTCCGTCGGCGATCGTTCGGCAGAAAAGTCGTTAAAAGCCACGGTCTTGTTCTGGCCGTCCGGCGCGGTTAAGGATACGCCGTTAATCAGCAGCGCGGGCGTGAAGCAAACGAGCTGAGGGTACTGGCGAGCGGTGATAAACGTGCCCGCGGGGTCAGTAATCATGAATATGCGGTCGAAAGCCAGACCGCCGGCCTGCACCTGTGCGTGGGAGAGTTCCAGCCCTCTCATGGACTTGACGGGATGTACATATAAACGAGATAGAGTAACCACGCGTAAAGCTCCGTATTGATAGCGTACAGTTTGGATGTTGCCGAACGTTGCCAGCACATCGTACTTGCTTCGGGCCTGACCGACGTACTCCCAAAGCTAATACAGGCGCTCTTCCGGCCGAGCATGCGGGTGATATAAGCAGGCCGTATTTTCGGCCGGAATATCCACCGAAGCTTAGGCTGTGTCCCGTAACTATACGCGGATGGCGCTGGCGGTCATTTTTACGCAGAACAAGGCGCGAGGTTTGGCGGGCCAAATAAGCCACGAGGAACGCAGCGCTGCGTAAAAATGGCCCCAGCCCTTCGGGACGCGCGCCAAAATCACGAACTCTGCGTTGTCGCACTTGGGCATAGGCCCACTATGCCCTGCACGCTCCGCCTTGATTACGTGATTTTGGCTCAGCGTCGCCACCGCGGACAGTTACGGGACACAGCCTTGGACGGTTTGTCAGCAATCTGAATAAATAGCAGGTAACTTTATGACAAAGAGGACGGATTGGCTATAATGTTCAACCTATTTTTATTCTGTGGTGCATGGTTATGATCTCTTTGTTTGCCAGTACGGCGCGAGGCCTGGAAGAACTGTTAAAAACCGAACTGGAAGCGCTGGGAGCAAACGGCTGTCGGGTCGTTCAGGGCGGGGTACATTTTGAAGGCGACAAGCGCCTGATGTACCGTTCGCTGCTTTGGAGCCGATTGGCATCGCGGATACTGATGCCGCTGGGCGAGTTTCGCGTTTACAGCGACATGGACCTTTATCTCGGCGTCAACGCCGTCGACTGGCCGTCGATGTTTAGCGTTAAGAATACGTTTGCCGTGCATTTTACCGGCACCAACGATGAAATCCGCAATAGCCAATACGGGGCGCTGAAGGTAAAAGACGCTGTCGTCGACAGCTTTATGCGCAAGGTCAAGCAGCGTCCGGACGTCGCAAAGCAGCAGCCCGATATTCGCATCAACGTCTTCTTGCAAAAAGAGAAAGCCAGCCTGGCGCTCGACCTGAGCGGCAGCTCTCTACACCAGCGCGGCTATCGGGATGCGACCGGCCAGGCGCCATTAAAAGAGAATCTGGCGGCGGCCATCGTTATGCGCTCCGGCTGGCAGGCGGAAACGCCGATGGTCGACCCGATGTGCGGTTCGGGAACGCTTTTGATTGAAGCCGCGATGATCGCGGCGAACGTGGCGCCCGGCCTTCACCGAAGCGCGTGGGGATTCGACGCCTGGAGCGGCCACGACGCCGAGCTGTGGCAAGAGCTGCTAAGCGAGGCTCAGGCCAGCGCCAGCCGGGGTGTGAATAAGACCGCGTCGCGCTTCTACGGCTACGATAACGATCGCCGAGTCATTGAGATGGCAAAGCTGAACGCGCGCCGCGCCGGCGTCGGCAGCCTTATTCATTTCGCCTCTCAGGATATTACTCGGTTGACCAACCCGCTGCCCGACGGGCCGCAAGGCACCGTGTTGAGCAACCCGCCTTACGGCGAACGCCTGGAAAGCGAACCCGCGCTGATTGCTCTACATACGGCGCTTGGGCAAATTATGAAGCGGGACTTTGGCGGCTGGAACCTCTCTCTGTTTAGCGCGTCTCCAGAACTGTTGAGCTGCCTGCAGCTTCGTTCAAGCCGGCAGTTTAAGGCTAAGAACGGCCCGTTGGAGTGCGTTCAGAAAAACTATCGCTTAACGGATAGCGCAGGGCGAGAGAAGAACGAGGGCGATGAAGCCCCTCAGCAAAAAGCGGAGGCGTCAGCGCCGCTGGCGGCTGATTTCGCCAATCGCCTGAGTAAAAATATTAAGCGCCTTGAGAAGTGGGTTAAGAAGGAAGGTCTCGAGTGCTACCGCCTGTATGATGCCGACCTGCCGGAATACAACCTGGCGCTGGACCGCTATGGCTCCCGCTACGTTCTGCAAGAGTATGCGCCGCCTAAAACCGTGGCGCCGGAAAAGGCTCGTCAGCGCCTGTTTGACGCCATCAACGCGACGCTGGCGGTGCTCGAACTGCCGGCCAACGCGCTGGTGTTGAAGGTGCGGGAAAAGCAAAAGGGAAAAAGCCAGTACGAGAAGCTGGCGCAAAAGGGCGAGTTTTTCCAGGTGGAAGAGTACGGCGCTAAGCTGTGGGTTAACCTGACGGACTACCTAGACACCGGGCTGTTTCTCGACCACCGCATCGCCCGTCGGATGCTGGGGGAAATGAGCAAAGGAAAAGACTTCCTCAATCTGTTCGCCTATACCGGCTCCGCCAGCGTTCACGCCGGCCTCGGCGGCGCGCGCACCACCACCACGGTGGACATGTCGAGAACCTACCTGGAATGGGCCGGACGCAATATGAGCGCTAACGGCCTTACCGGCCGCGCCCATCGCCTGATTCAGGCCGACTGCCTGGGCTGGATGGAAGAAACGACCGAACAGTTCGACCTTATCTTTATCGATCCGCCGACGTTTTCCAACTCAAAGCGAATGGAAAACAGCTTTGACGTGCAGCGAGACCACATTGCTTTGATGAGTCACCTCAAGCGAATGCTGCGCCCTGCAGGCACTCTGATGTTCTCCAACAACAAGCGCGGCTTTAAAATGGATCTCGACGGTATCGCCAAGCTGGGGCTGAAGGCGAAAGAAATTTCGGATAAGACGCTGTCTCCAGACTTCGCGCGTAACAAACAAATTCACAACTGCTGGCTGTTAACGCATGCCGGCGAGGATCGTTAATTAATGTCTCTTATCAGTTTATCCGGCGCGTGGCTGTCGTTTAGCGATGCGCCCCTGTTGGACAATACCGAACTTCATATTGAACCCAACGAGCGCGTTTGTCTGGTTGGGCGCAACGGTGCGGGTAAGTCAACGCTGCTGAAGATCTTAAATAAAGAAGTCCCGTTGGACGACGGCCAACTGGTGTTTGAACAGGATCTGGTCGTCTCGCGGCTGCAGCAGGATCCGCCTCGTAACGTTGAAGGTACGGTGTTTGACTTCGTCGCCGAAGGCGTCGAGCAGCAGGCCGAGCAGCTTAAAGCCTATCATCATCTTTCTATTGAGGTTGGAAACGACCCCAGCGAACAAAACTTAAAGCGGCTTGCCGAGTTGCAAGAGGCGCTGGAGCATCAGGGAACCTGGCTTATCGATAGCCGCATCCGCGCCGTTTTGGAGAAGTTGGGATTGGAGGCGGAAGCGCCTCTGTCATCGCTTTCCGGCGGCTGGCTGCGCAAGGCCGCTCTGGCGCGGGCGCTGGTGTGTTCGCCAGACGTGCTGCTGCTGGACGAACCGACCAACCATCTTGATATTGACACTATCGCCTGGCTAGAGTCCTTCCTGAAGGAGTTCAACGGCAGCATTATCTTTATTTCCCACGATCGCGCCTTTATCCGCAACATGGCGACGCGCATTGTCGATCTGGATCGCGGCAAGCTGGTGTCCTGGCCCGGCAACTATGATGCTTATCTACTTGGTAAAGAAGAGTCTCTACGCGTTGAGGCTTTGCAGAATGCCGAGTTCGATCGCCGCTTGGCGCAGGAAGAGGTCTGGATCCGTCAGGGGATCAAGGCGCGGCGCACGCGCAACGAAGGACGCGTCAGAGCGCTAAAGGCGATGCGAAATGAGCATGCCGAGCGCCGAGGCGTTATGGGATCCGCTAAAATGCAGGTGGAAGAGTCCCTGCGTTCGGGCAAGATCGTGTTTGAAATGGAAGACGTTAGCTTTAGCCGGGGCGATAAAACGCTGGTGAAGCATTTTTCCGCCCAGGTTCAGCGCGGGGATAAGATTGCGCTGGTAGGGCCCAACGGGTGCGGAAAAACCACGCTATTGACGCTGATGCTGCAGCAAATCCAGCCTGACAGCGGCAGCGTGCGGATTGGCACCAAGCTGGAAGTTGCCTATTTTGACCAGCACCGCGTCCAGCTGGATCCGGATAAAACCGTGATGGACAATCTGGCGGACGGCAAACAGGAAGTGATGGTTAACGGCCGTTCCCGCCATGTGCTAGGCTATTTACAGGACTTTTTATTCCATCCTAAGCGCGCCATGACGCCGGTGCGGGCTCTGTCCGGCGGCGAGCGCAATCGTCTGCTGCTGGCCAAGCTGTTTTTAAAGCCCAGCAACCTGTTGATTCTTGACGAACCGACAAACGATTTGGATATTGAAACATTAGAACTGCTGGAAGAGCTTATCAGCGACTACGGTGGAACGGTGCTGTTGGTAAGCCACGATCGGCAGTTTGTCGATAATACCGTGACGGACTGCTGGATTTTTGAAGGCAACGGCGTGATTAAGGCGTTTGCCGGCGGATATACCGACGCGCACGGGCAGCGGGCCGGTAGCGTCGAGCTTAAGGCGCAGTCGACCACTGCCGCACAGAATAAACCTGCGGTAGAAAAAGCAGAAGATCGTAAGAAAGCCGGCAATAAGATGAGCTATAACCTTCAGCGAGAACTGGAGGGGCTGCCGGCAAAAATTGAGAAGCTTGAGGCTGTTGTTGCGACGCTGCAAGAACGGGTGGGCGATCCTGAGTTCTTTAGCCAGCCTCACGAGGTGACGCAAAAAGTGTTGACCGAACTGGCCGAAGCCGAGCAGCGGTTTGAAGAAGCCTTCCTGCGTTGGGAAGAGCTGGAGTCGATGAAAAACGCTTAACGGCTTTCGCTGGTTGGGTAGCGGTTGGGTAGAGGTAGCGTAACGGAATGAGGTTAATGACTAAGACATATTCTTGTCTGCATGAAGCAGGGCGCCGCCTATGTGCGTAGACGCATCCTGTACGCACGCAGTGGGCACATCGACTATGGGGCGCTCGCCGTCTCAAGAGGCGACTTTTTCCGCTGCGACAGAGGCAGAGAAGGAAGTCATGCTATGCCCTCAGTGCGACCTGATGGTTGAGCTACCGCAGCTGTCTCAGGGGAAAAAGGCGGTTTGTCCGCGCTGTCATACCACCTTAACCGCGCGCTGGGTTGAACCGGCGCTGCAGCCGGTCTGCTTTGCCATCAGCGCGCTGATTATGATGGTGTTTGCCAACCTGTTTCCGTTTATCAACATGCGGGTGTCGGGTATTTACAGTCAGATCCGCCTCATTGAAATCCCTCAGGTGATGGTGGGGGACGATTACGCCAGCCTGGCCACGCTGTTCGTTATTTTCGTGCAGCTGGTGCCGGCGTTTTGCATGCTGGCTATCATCCTACTCGGCCTTAAGGTCAAACTGCCTTACCGCCTGCAGGTCGTGATGGGGCGCATTGTTTATTTGGCTAAAGTCTGGTGCATGGTGGAGATTTTCCTGGTGGGCGTACTGGTCAGCTTCGTTAAGCTGATGGCCTACGGCGACATTGGCGTCGGACCCAGCTTTATTCCCTACTGTTTGTTTTGCCTGCTGCAGGTAAGGGCCTTCCAATGTATGGATCGCTACTGGTTTTGGCAGAATATTCAATCCGCGCCCAAGCTGGAACGGGAACTTAGGATCGGGGAGTCCGGTTTGGCTCAGGGGCTCCGTTCCTGCCCCTGCTGCATGGCGACGCTTCCGGCGGATATGCACCGCTGTCCCCGCTGCTTCACTACCGGTTACGCGAGAAGAAAGAACAGCCTGCAGTGGACGCTTGCGCTGCTGATAACGTCAGTAATGCTGTACATACCGGCTAACCTGTTGCCGATTATGGTGACGGAAGTGCTGGGCAATCCGGAACCGTCTAACATTATGTCTGGGGTTATCCTGCTTTGGAAAGACGGTTCGTACCCGGTGTCGATGGTGATTTTTATTGCCAGCATCATGGTGCCGTCGCTGAAAATTCTTGCGATAGGATGGCTCTGCTACGACGCGTCGGAGATGGGACAAAAGAGCGGCTATTTAGACCGCCATAGAATGCATTTTATTTATGAGATCGTGGAGTTCGTCGGGCGTTGGTCAATGATCGACGTGTTCGTTATCGGCGTGCTGTCTGCGCTGGTGCGCATCGGTCGGCTGATGAGCGTCTATCCCGCCGTCGGCGCTATATTATTCGCAATGGTGGTTATTTTGACCATGATCGCCGCCATGATGTTCGATCCGCGCCTGTTGTGGGATCGTACTAAGCCAGTATCAACCAATCAGTGAGGAAGCCTTCACGTGCAGGAAAGTCATCAGGACAAAACGGCAAAGATAGAAACGATAAAACGCTGGTCGCCGGTGTGGATCATTCCCATCGTTACGGTGCTCATTGGCGCCTGGATCCTTTTTTATCATTTCAGCAACCAGGGGCCAGAGGTCACGCTGGTTACCTCAAATGCAGAAGGTATCGAGGCGGGAAAGACCGCCATCAAGACCCGCAATGTTGATATCGGCATCGTCGAAAGCGTGAGCCTGAGCGATGACCTTAAGCAGGTTATCGTTACCGCCCGTTTGCATACCGGCATGGAAAATTTGCTGAATAAGGGATCGGTGTTCTGGGTGGTAAAGCCCAAGATTGGGCGAGAGGGCGTTTCTGGTCTGAATACGCTGTTTTCCGGCGCCTATATCGAACTTCAGCCGGGAAGAGACAAAGCGGTAGAGACCCGCTTTACGCTGCAGGACAATGCGCCACTGGCTTCGCCCGATATGAAAGGGCTGCGCATTGCGCTGGAGAGCAAGCAGCCGACGCGGTTGAACGCGGGCGATCCGGTGCTGTTTCGCGGTTTTCGCGTCGGGACGGTGGAAAGCAGCGAGTTTGATCCTAAAGAGCGCGTCATGCGCTACCAGCTGTTCATTATGGAACCCTACCGCGGCCTTGTAACCAGCAACGTTCGCTTTTGGCAGGACAGCGGCATTTCGTTCGACATGTCGTCTCAGGGCGTTCGCGTTGATATGGGGTCACTGGATACGCTCGTTACCGGCGGCGTGAGTTTTGACTTGCCCAACGGGTGGTCGGCGGGCGATCCGGTGAAAAACCTCGACGAATTTGAGCTGTATTCCGATCAAAAGAGCATTCAAGAGTCGCTGTATACGCGACACGATGACTTCCTGCTCTACTTTGAAGACTCTATTCGCGGCTTAGAGCCGGGTGCGCCGGTTGAGTTTCGCGGCATTCGGGTAGGTACCGTCTCCGCAGTGCCGTTCTATATGCCGGAGCTGAAGACGATCAACAAGAACTACTATATCCCGGTTCTTATCCGCATTGAGCCAGACAGAGTGCAAAACCGGTTTGGTAAGGATTTCGATCTTAAAAGTCACCTGCTGGAGTCGGTTAACGACAGCAATCGACTCAGGGCCGCGCTGAAGTCGGGCAACCTGCTTACCGGCGCGCTGTTTATCGATTTGGACTTCTACCCTGACGCTAAGCCGTGGGGCGGGCCTAAAGAAGTGATGGGGCGTCCTATAATTCCGACGGTCAGCGGCGGTTTGGCGGAAATCCAGAAGCGCCTGATGCAGACGCTGGATAAGGTCAACAAGATGCCGGTAGAACCGATGCTGACGGAAATGACCGAAACGCTGAAGCAGACTCGCAGCACGATGGCCAGCCTGAACGCGATTTTGTCGAGCAAAGAAGTCAACAATTTGCCAAAAGACATGCAGCAGACGCTGGTTGAGCTTAACCGCAGCCTGAAGGGGTTACAGCCCGGATCGTCAGCGTATAGCTCTTTAGTGAACGACATGCAGCGTTTGGATCAGGTGATGCGTGAACTGCAGCCGCTGCTGCAGAAACTGAATCAGAAGAGCAATGCACTGGTCTTTGAAGCGCCCGGCGCGAAAGACCCTCAGCCCAAGAAGGCCAATAGTCAATGATGAAATGGAAAATTGCAGCCCTCGCGCTGTTTCTCAGTGCCTGTAGCAGTCAGGCGCCGGTTTCTTACTATCAGTTGCCCTCTGCCGGCGGAGCCTCCGTTCAGGCTTCGTCCATTAATCCGCAAAAGCAGCTGTGGATTGAAAACGTCACCGTTGCGGACTTCCTTAGCGGTACGGGCATCGCCTATCAGACCAGCGACGTGACGTATACCGTCGCCAGCAGCAACCTGTGGGCCAGCGGCCTGGAGCAGCAGTTGAAGAGGGCGTTGACCGACAACCTTAGCGCTCAGTTGGGCGATTGGCTGGTGGTGAACCAGCCGGTTGGAAGTAGCGACGTCGATTCGCTGCGGGTTACGGTCAATGCGTTCCAAGGCCGCTATGATGGGCATGCGGTAGTCAGCGGTTATTGGGTGCTGCAGCACAAAGGGCAAATCGTCCGTCGACCGTTTGACGTTGAGCTGCCGCTGCAGCAAGACGGCTATAGCGAGCTGGTAAAAGTATTGGCTCAGGCCTGGCAGCAGGAATCTGTTGAAATTGCTAACGTGTTAAAAAGCCAGTAAACCGGGTGTAATATTGGTTTTGGTGATAATTAAAAGTGTCATATTGGAGTTTTAATGAAATCAAATAAGGTTCTTTGGGGAGCCGCCGCGCTGAGCGCGGCGCTAATGGCTCCGGCAGCAATGGCTGACAATTTTTCTATCGGCCTCGGGGCAGCGGTTGGTCAGTATGCCTATAAGGGCGTTGATAACGATACCGTTCCCTACCCAATGATCAACTATGAAGGTGAGCGCTTCTTTGTTCGCGGCACCGGAGCCGGGGCGTATCTGCTAAAAGATACGCATAACCAGCTGTCTTTGAACCTATTCTATTCACCACTGCATTTCGATCCGGACGACAGCGACAGCCACCGAATGAAGCAGCTGGATAAGCGTCACTCAACCGCTATGGCTGGCGTGGGGTATCGGCATATTGCCGATTGGGGCGTTGTGCGCACCTCCTTGTCTGCTGACGTGCTGGATTACAGCAACGGCTATGTGGCTGACGCCGCCTATCTGCATCCCTTTAACTTAGGCGCTTTGACCTTAACGCCGGGCGTGGGCGTTACTTGGTACAGCAGCAATTTCAATGACTACTATTACGGCATTTCTGGTAAAGAGTCTCGCCGCAGCGGTTTTGACAGCTACAACGCGGGAAGCAGCTGGTCGCCTTATGCCGAGGTGTCCGCAAACTATGCGTTAACTCAGAGCTGGAAAATCTTTGCATTCGGCCGATATACTCGTCTAGATGACGAAGTGAAAGACAGCCCGATGGTGGATAAATCCTATACGGCGCTGGTCGCCGCCGGGGTTTCTTACGCTTTCTGATTTGATTTATTAGTGCGTAAAAAAGGCCGCAATCGCGGCCTTTTACATATCCAACGTCACTTTTTTATAACGCTTCTTTATGACAGCGAATGGCGACCGAAAGGTAGTGGGGCTTATCGCTGCGCACAATAGCGGGCTGCCTTACACAGCCGGTTTCTACGCAGGCCATGGTTTTATAGCCTTCGGCGCTCATGTCCGTCATTGAGGCCGCACCTTCCGCTCCCGGGTTCCAGACGACGACGTCCGGCGCATTTCGGTGGTGGATTTCAATCGTTCTCTTAAGTACCGGGTCGCTAATTGTACTGAATGCCTGCGGTTGGTAGTAAATGCGATCAACGGGGCCGGAAAAGCGCATCGTGGAACGTTCTGCGGTGACGTCGGCATCAGCGAGCTTGTCTATGTAAGATTCACCCAACCCGGATACGCTGACCTGCGATATGTCACCCACCTGAAAGTAGCTGTGCAGCGCCGCGGTAACGGCATAGTCGCCGTGAGACTCCAACTCTAGCTCGCAGGTTTCTCCCAGCTTGATTCTGGCAATCAGGCTAAAGGCGTTTGGCCAGACTTTACGGGTTGTTTCACTGTCGTTGAGCGTGAGCGTTAGCCAGACGCACTCTTCGCTTTCGTCGTGTGCGGTCAATCGCCACTGTTCGTTGCGGGCAAAGCCGTGAGAAGGAGTTCCTGCTTTACCGAACCACGGCCAGCAGATGGGGATCCCGCCGCGGATGGCGACGCCCGGCTCAAAGTGAGTCGCTTCGCTTAACCAAATGACGGGGTTTTCTCCCGCGGGCTGCCAGGCGAGAAGCTGGGCGCCCTGAAGCGATATCACGCCTTTGGCCTTTGGGTGATCTATCACGGCGAACGTCAGGCCCTCTTTTTTACGCAGGCTGAGGCTCGGGGTGAGCTGTTGTTCTATGGGTAATAAAAATAGTGCATCTGACATGCGATAGCCTTCTTAGTAGTGCGCGGTCGTCCTGAAAGTATAATCGAAGGCGGCCGTTTTTATGAGCGTTCAGTTCGCCCCTGAGCTGGGAGCTAAGCCGTCAATCAGGTCGTTAATCTGAATAGTGATAATTTCCTGCCTCTGGCGGGCATCGGAGACGATGGCGTTGGCCATTGCTTCCTCTTGCTCGCCTTGCAGAACGCTGGCGGCACGCTCCAGATTTTCCAATAGCCAGTCGGCTGTCAGCGCTCTTTTAAAGAAGCTCAGGTTCTCAGGCAGCCAGCCGTCGCTGTCAAAGCTTCCGCTTAGCTCAGCAAGATAGGGGCCTCCGCCTCCGTGAGTTTTGTTCCAGCGATGGAAGATAGGGTTTTCCCCGTTTTCGTAGATAAGCCCTGAAGCATACATAATGGCGCAAACGGCTTTACCTGGGGTGTCCAGGTTCCACCAGCGCTGCCAGACGGGTTCAATAACGGGCAGCGTTTCTCCAAGATCGTTGAATGCGTATAGCCATTGATAGGCCGGCGTGAACGAGCCTGAATAGATAAACCCCCGCTCTTGTTCAAGGCGATGAATAAAGCTATCGCACAGCGCGTTTAGTATGCCGTCTCTCTCTTTTGTCGTTATCATCTTTTCCAGAATCCGGCCTCGGCGCGTTACGTGCAGGAAATCCTCAAAACATTCGCCGTTAGTCAGCGATTCGCACCAAACGGCCAGACAAATGGGAAACAGATAGCGAAACAGCTCGGGCTGTAAGGGTTCGACGTAGGCGAGGTTGAGCAGATAATAGCCGCTTAGTTCTCTGGCCTGAATCTGGTCCCACTCTTTTACGGCCAGCGCCTGTAGCTGTTCGTCACAGTAGTCAAACTCTTTTTCCCATACGTAGCGGGGAGGGGGCGGGTTGCCGAAAATCTGTCGACAGCGTTCACGAAGGGTTAGAGGCCGGGTAGCTTTCTTTTTTTTCATTCTTTCTGTGGGTAATAAAAAGGGCAGCGATTCGCTGCCCTCTAAGCTTAGACGTTGCCGGATCTCTTATTTAGAGATGTGAGCAATCAGGTCCAGAACTTTGTTTGAGTAGCCGATTTCGTTGTCGTACCAGGAAACGACTTTAACGAAGTTGTCGTTCAGAGAGATACCTGCCTTGGCGTCGAACACGGAGGTGCACTTTTCGCCCAGGAAGTCGGTAGAAACAACGTCGTCTTCGGTGTAGCCCAGAACGCCTTTCAGCGCGCCTTCAGAAGCGGCTTTCATTGCTTCACAAATTTCTTTGTAAGAAGCAGGCTTTTCCAAACGAGCGGTCAGGTCAACAACGGAAACGTCCGGAGTCGGAACGCGGAACGCCATGCCGGTCAGCTTGCCGTTCAGTTCAGGGATAACCTTGCCAACGGCTTTTGCAGCACCGGTGGAAGAAGGAATGATGTTTTGAGCCGCGCCGCGGCCGCCGCGCCAGTCTTTGTGAGACGGGCCGTCAACGGTTTTCTGAGTAGCAGTGGTGGCGTGAACGGTGGTCATCAGCGCTTCAACGATGCCGAACTTGTCGTTCAGTACTTTAGCAACCGGCGCCAGGCAGTTTGTGGTGCAGGATGCGTTAGAAACGATGTCCTGGCCAGCATAGGTTGCGTCGTTTACGCCCATAACGAACATCGGGGTGCTGTCTTTGGATGGGCCAGTCAGTACGACTTTTTTAGCGCCAGCGGTAATGTGCTTACGCGCAGTTTCGTCAGTCAGGAACAGACCAGTAGCTTCGGCAACGACGTCAACGCCGACTTCGTTCCACTTCAGGTTTGCCGGATCTCTTTCTGCGGTAACGCGGATGGTTTTGCCATTAACGACGAGGTGGCCGTCTTTCACTTCAACGGTGCCTTTGAAACGACCATGGGTGGAGTCATACTTCAGCATGTACGCCATGTAGTCAGCGTCGAGCAAGTCGTTGATCGCAACGATTTCGATGTCTGAGCGCTCTTGAGCAGCGCGGAATACGAAGCGACCGATACGGCCAAAACCGTTAATACCTACTTTGATAGTCATAATGTTCCACCAGCTAGTTTGTTAGTGAATAAAGTGAGTGTCATAGCCCGTCCAGTATACCCGTTATACTTCAAGCTGCCTGTGTGTTGGCTGCGCTCGTTCACCCGAATCACTTACTTATGTAAGCTCATCGGGATTCACTCCCTTGCCGCCTTCATGCAACTTGAATTATTTAGGGTATAAAATTACAAAAACCTTGCAAAACGTCAAGCGGAATCGTGTCAACCTTTGTCAGCTCTCACAAAAAAAGAGTCGAAACAGCGACGATTTTTTGCCTGTTTTTTGTACATATCGGGCCGTGCTCTCGGGTACAGATTCAATGATTATAACCCTTTTCGTTAATTTTTAGCGAGACGTTATTCTTTTCAGGCCGACAGGCAATATTTTTACTGCCTTTTTGTTAATTTATTGTTATTTTTAATGATGGTAAGCAGCATCAGTTACATAGACGGGATCGGAGAGAGCTAAAATGCCTAATACATTGAATGAAAAAAATAAAAACCTGACGGAAATGCAGCGTTTCATTACCCAGGAAAGGGGAACCGAGCCGCCGTTTTCCGGGCGCCTTTTAAATAATAACAGGGTGGGAGTCTACCGCTGCGTTTGCTGTGATTCTCCGCTGTTTAAGTCTGATACCAAGTTTGACGCCGGGTGTGGATGGCCCAGTTTTTTTGAGCCGGTCACCCAAGGTGCCGTTAACTATCTCGATGATTATTCTCATAATATGCACAGGATTGAGATTAGATGCGCGCACTGTGACGCTCACCTTGGGCACGTGTTTCCCGATGGCCCAAAACCGACCGGGCAGCGCTATTGCATCAATTCCGGCTCAATGAGGTTTGTTGACGATGAGACGGGAGAAGCCACGGCGGGCTAGCGGTGTAGCAATCGGTTAACATAATCGATTCAGCTCAATTTGCGTCGGCTGCCGAAGAGCGCAGCCACAAGCGTGTCTAAAAACAGTATTGAAACGATTTAGCTTTGCCTTTCTCCCGTTCCTACCGCGCTATTCGGCTTCCGTTAATTCTCCCCGCAGGTTTGTTTGCATCAGCCGCCTGATGCTTGCTGCGTCTCGTTCTTGGCTAAGTAGGAGGTGAAGCTTGGTTAGCGTAGCCTCCAGCGTCATGTCAAAACCGCTGATAACGCCCGCATGGGCGAGCGCATTGCCCGTGGCATAGCCGCCCATATCGACCCTGCCGGACAGGCACTGCGTCAGGTTAACGACAATAATGCCGCGTTCGGCTGCGTCGCTGAGCGCCTTCAGCAGGGAGGGGCTCTGCGGCGCGTTGCCCACGCCGTAGGTTCGAAGAATTAGCGCCCTGACGGGCTGGCGGAGGATATTGGCAATAACGTCGGTCGAAATGCCCGGGTAGAGCGTAACGACGCCTATCGGCTGGGGAGCGATAGGATGGCAACAAAATTCCCCGTTGGCGCCAGTAAACGCGGGGGCAAGGCGCTTGATGTGGATCCCGGCTTCCAGCAGCGGAGGATAGTTGGGGGAAGAGAAGGCGTCAAAACCGTCAGCGTGAACCTTGGTCGTTCGGTTTCCGCGATACAGGCGGTTATTGAAGAACAGGCAAACCTCATTAATCGGATAGTTCGCTGCAATGTAGAGCGAATTAAGCAAATTAGCCTGTCCGTCGGATCGCAGCTCCGCCAAAGGAATTTGTGACCCTGTCACTATAACCGGCTTGTCCAGATTCTCCAGCATGAAAGAGAGTGCGGAAGCGGTAAACGCCATGGTGTCGGTACCGTGCAGAATGACAAATCCATCGTAGCGATCGTAACGATGACAAATATCGTCGGCAATGTGCTGCCAGTCGCTTGGCGTCATGTCCGATGAGTCTATCAACGGATGATATTCGTGGATAACAAATTCCGGCATTTCTTCCCGATGAAACTCGGGCATTTTCGCCAGCTGCTGCTGTAGATAACCGGATACGGGGACGTAGCCTTGGCTGGAATGGCGCATACCGATGGTTCCGCCGGTGTAGGCGACATAGATGGACTTTCTTTGTTTTGACATTGTTAATAAGCCGATGGGGAGATTGAAGAAGGATGGAGCGATTATAAAAGACACATTATCGGAAGAGAACGCTTTTCCATAATAAAATAGGCCCAGCGATGCCGCCGGGCCTACCCTATAACGCTACAACCGATAAAACTAGTTAGAATAGCTACAGCTTAAGCAGTAAACGTAGCGATGGCCGGGATCGCTCAGGCTGCCGAAGAGGCCCGGCTGCTGATTAAGCTCGTTCGCCATCTGGTTCAGCGGCGCAGGCAGCTCTATCTTGACTGATCCCGGCAGCAGGGCGTTGACCATCACGGTAGCCTGACCCAGTAGCGTCTCTTTAAGCTCTGACTCGCTGCTGATCCACTTGATTTTGTAGTCTTTCAGCTTGGCCAGTTCGGCGCTTTTCTTCAGCGCGTCGTCAAAGTCGCCCAATGCGTCGACCAGACCGTTGCTTTTGGCATCTGCGCCGATCCAGACCCGGCCTTGAGCGATGCTGTCTACCTCCGCAGGCGTTTTCTTCCGCGCTTTGGCGACTAAATCGATGAAGGTTTTATAGCCGTTTTCAATCGTAAGCTGCATCATTTCAGAAAACTCAGGAGACAGGGGCTTGGTCACGCTCGCACCGGCCAGCGGCGATGTTTCAACGCCGTCCGAATGAACGCCTACTGCATCCAGCGAATTTTCGAAGGTGTTAATCACGCCAAAAATGCCGATAGAGCCGGTCAGCGTGCTTGGGCTTGCAATAATGTAGTCGGCTGGGGTGGAAATCCAATAGCCTCCAGAGGCCGCCATGCCTCCCATAGAGACGACCACGCTTTTGCCTGAATCTTTAAGCGCCTGAACTTCAGCGCGGATGGTTTCCGATGCGGTAACGCTTCCGCCTGGGCTGTTAACTCTAAGAATAACGGCCTTGACGTTGTCATTCAGGCGGGCGCTGCGCAGCTGCCTGGCGGTGGTATCGCCGCCGACCATGCCCGGCATCTCTTTACCATCGATAATGGCTCCGTTAGCAAAAATGACGGCAATCTCTGGCTTTTTCTCCTTCGATTTCTCTTCGGGGATGCTGTAGTCGTAAATGCTGGTCAGATTGTAGTTCTTGTTTTTCTTATCCCAACCGAAGGCCTTTGTCAGGCGACTTTCCATTTCAGCACGGGAAATGATGCCGTCCACAAGCCCGTTTTTCATTGCAAGGCGCGCGCTGTCGCCGCCGTTAGCCTTCAATTGCTCAATCAGCATTTGCGCCGTGGGGTAAATTTTCTCTGGCGTAGTGTGGCGATTTGTCGCGACGTCCAGCAGGTAGTTTGACCACAGGCCGTTCAGCCAGCGACTGCCGGCCTGGCGCGCTTCTGGCGACATGTCGTCGCGGATGAAGGGCTCGACGGCAGACTTATAGGTGCCGACGCGAAAAACGTGGGTTGTCACCTTCAAGTTGTCCAGCAGTGACTTGTAATACAGGCCGTTGGCGGCGATGCCGGGGAGCATAACGCCGCCTTGGGGGGTAAGATAAACTTTGTCAGCAAAGCTCGCCAGATAGTATTGGCTTTGGGTATAGCCGTCACCAATCGCATAAATCGGCTTTCCGCTTTCGCGAAATTCACTGAGGGCCTTGCCTATATAGCGAAGAGACGGCTGGTCAGCGCCGAGGAATCCGCCAAGGGACAACACCAGCCCGCTGATGGATTCATCGCTCTTGGCGTATCGAATCTGCTTTACTATCTCAAACAGCGAGTTTTCCTGAATGTCCCGGCTGCCGCCGATGAGCTCTTTCCCCAGTTGGCGAAGCTTGTTGTCCGGATTCACCGCGTCGACAACGGTGCCCTGTAGGTCAACCAGCAGAGCGCCCTGCGGCGGCCGCTGATAGGGTTGTTCAAGCTGAAAGTAAACGCCGAGGCCAATAATCAAAACAAAAAAGAAAATAAGGTTGAGAAAGACCTTACGGACAAAGTTAATAACGTACCAACAGATCTTGAAGATGGTCGCGAAGATTTGCAGAAGTGCCTTCATGAGCGTGCCTTTATTGATGCCCTGAGTCAGGGAAAAACGATGTCGATTATCCTAAAGGGTTGGATTGAAAAAGTCAGTGTCTATCACGTAACGTCGAGCGTTATTTTGCTGTCATTAACAAATAATTAACCTTACAATAAAACGATATTTTTATATAGCGTAATGTCAGGAGAATTCTATGGATGCACTCACTTTGCTGCTCAACCGCCGTTCCGCATCGCGTTTAGTCGAGCCAGCGCCCTCCGGCGAGGCGTTGCAAAACATCATTCGCGCTGGAATGAGGGCGCCTGACCACGGAACGCTGGAACCCTGGCGTTTTATCATCGTCGAGGGGGAAGCGCGCCACCGTTTTGCAGAGGTGTTGCTGAAGGCGGCGCTTGAAGAAGGGAAAGACGAGTCCGTTCAGGAAAAGTCAAAGACCGGACCGCTGCGGGCGCCGATGATTATCGTGGTGGTTGCCCACTGTACCGAGCACCTTAAAGTACCGCATTGGGAGCAGGTCGCTTCGGCAAGTTGCGCCGTTCAGGCCATGCAGATGGCCGCGGTTGCGCAAGATTTCGGCGGAATTTGGCGCAGCGGATTTTGGACGGAAAACAAAACGGTCAGAGAGGCCTTTGGATGTAGGGAATTGGATGAAATCGTCGGATTCCTTTATCTGGGTACGCCTCAGGTGCAGCCGGCGAAGGTGAAGGCGCCCGATACGACGCCTTTTGTCTCCTATTTTTAAGCTGAGTTCTCCATTAAACCGCGGTTTTATCAAGCCGCGGTTCGCCCCTAATGCGCAGAGCGCCTTTCCCTAAATCACGCTCAACTCTTATCAACGACGTCGAGGCGCGGTACTATATGCGATTACTTCAGACGGTTCGGAAAAGGGGAGCATACAGATGTCAGAACAAACCGTTCGTTTAACCCAGTACAGCCACGGGGCGGGATGCGGGTGCAAGATCTCGCCAAAAGTGTTGGAAACGATCCTCCATTCCGAGCAGGAAAAATTCCTCGATCCTCATTTACTGGTGGGGAACGAAACGCGAGACGATGCCGCCGTGTATGACATCGGCAACGGCGTCGGCATTATCAGCACCACCGATTTTTTCATGCCCATCGTGGATGACCCCTTCGACTTTGGCCGCATAGCCGCCACCAACGCCATCAGCGATATTTACGCCATGGGCGGCAAACCCATTATGGCGATCGCTATTTTAGGCTGGCCTGTCGACAAGCTGTCGCCGGAGATTGCGCAGAAGGTGATCGAGGGCGGGCGAGAAGTCTGCCGCCAGGCAGGGATTTCTTTGGCCGGCGGCCACTCTATCGACGCGCCCGAGCCGATTTTTGGGTTGGCGGTCACTGGCATCGTCAGCACGGAACAAATCAAGAAAAACAGCGCCGCCAAGCCCGGCTGTAAGCTCTATTTAACCAAGCCCCTGGGCATCGGCGTTTTAACCACGGCGGAGAAAAAAAGCAGGCTGAAGCCAGAACACGAAGGCGTCGCGACGGAAGTGATGTGCCGCCTGAATAAGCCCGGTGCGGAGCTTGCAGCTCTCGACGGCGTTACGGCAATGACCGACGTGACCGGGTTTGGGCTCCTTGGGCACTTGAGCGAAATTTGTCAGGGCTCCGGCGTACAGGCGACGGTTTGGTTTGACGCCGTGCCTCAGCTGCCGAACGTGGCTGAATATATCGCAGAGGGCTGCGTGCCGGGCGGGACGCAGCGTAACTTTGACAGCTATGGTCACCTGATAGGCAGCTTAACCGACCTGCAGCGCAGCCTGCTGTGCGACCCGCAGACGTCGGGAGGGCTCCTGATTGCCGTTATGCCTCAGGCGGAAGACGACGTGATTGCGCTGGCTAAACGCCACCAGATTGAGCTCACTGCGATAGGCGAACTGACGATGCCGCAGGCCGGTCGGGCGCTGATTGAGGTTGTTTAATGTTCGAGCTTCATAGCGCCGACTATCGGCGCATTTTCCTAAACGATACCCCGTTAATCGACGTGCGCGCCCCGGTGGAGTTCGCTCAGGGCGCTTTTCCTACGTCGACCAACATTGCTCTGATGAATGATGAGGAGCGTAAAGCCGTCGGGACCTGCTATAAGCAGCACGGTCAGCAGGCCGCGCTTTCGTTGGGACACCGGCTAGTCAGCGGCAGCGTAAGAGAAGAGCGGGTAGCGCAGTGGCTGGCATTTTGCAGGCAGCATCCGGAAGGGGTTCTATACTGCATGCGCGGCGGTCTGCGGTCGCACATTACCCAGCAGTGGCTAAAAGAGGCCGGTCAGGACTACCCCTTGGTTTCGGGGGGATATAAGGCGCTGAGAAACTTTCTTATTGCTATTAATCAGCAGCTGGCCGAGCAGCCTATGCGCATCGTGGGCGGAAATACCGGCAGCGGAAAAACGCTGCTGATTCGCGAGCTGCCGTTTGGCGTCGACCTGGAAGGGGCAGCCAAGCATCGCGGCTCTTCGTTCGGCCGTACGGTAGCCGGGCAAAGCACGCAGATAAATTTCGAGAATATTCTGGCGATTGACGTGCTCAAAAAACAGCACGCCGGCGTTAGCCGCTGGGCGCTTGAGGACGAAGGCCGCACGATTGGCTCGAATCACGTGCCGATAGAAATTTTCGACGCCATGCAGCAGTCGCGCATCGTCGTTATTGACGACCCGTTTGAGGTTCGTCTGGCACGGCTGAAAGAAGAGTATGTGAACGCCATGTGCCGCGGCTTTATTCAGCGCTATGGCGAGGAAGAGGGCTGGTTGAACTTCAGCGAGTACCTGCACCAGGGAATGTTTGCCATTCGCAAACGTCTGGGACTGGAGCGCTATCAGGCGCTCAACGCCGAACTGGACATCGCGCTTGAACAGCATCGGCGCGGTGACGGCGACGACGGGCATGAAAACTGGCTGGTGCCGCTTTTGAAGGAGTATTACGACCCCATGTATACCTATCAACTGGGCCGTAAGGCTGAGCGCATTATTTTCCGCGGAGACTATGCGGCGGTGCGCGAGTTTTTAATACACGATAACGCCTGATGCGCCTGTTTATTGCCGAAAAACCAAGTCTGGCGCGGGCCATTGCCGATGTTTTGCCGAAGCCTCACAAGCGTCAGGACGGGTTTATCGCCTGTGGGCAGGATCAGGTCGTGACCTGGTGCGTAGGCCACCTGCTGGAGCAGGCTCAGCCGGAGCAGTACGATCCGCGCTTTGCCCGCTGGACGCTGGGCGATTTGCCAATCATTCCTGAAAAATGGCAGTTGAAGCCCAGAGATTCCGTTACCAAGCAGCTTAACGTGATTAAGCGGCTGCTGGCCGACGCCGGCGAAGTGGTTCACGCCGGGGACCCGGATCGGGAAGGGCAGCTGTTGGTTGACGAAGTGCTGGAGTTTTTGGACCTGCCGCTGGAAAAGAGGCAGCAGGTTAAGCGCTGCCTCATTAACGACCTGAACCCGCAGGCCGTGACGCGAGCTATCGATAAGCTTAGGGAAAACAGAGAGTTCATTCCCCTGTGTGTTTCCGCGCTGGCCCGCTCTCGTGCGGATTGGCTGTACGGCATCAACATGACCCGTGCCTATACGCTGCTGGGTCGTAATGCCGGCTATGACGGCGTGCTGTCCGTGGGGCGGGTACAAACGCCGGTGCTGGGGCTAGTAGTGCGAAGGGATGAAGAGATAGAAAACTTCGTGCCGAAAGACTTTTTTGAAGTCAAGGCGCACATAGTTACGCCGTCACAGGAGCGTTTTACCGCCGTTTGGCAGCCCAGCGAGTCGTGCGAGTCCTTTTTGGACGACGAGGGGCGGTTGCTCAATCGGGCGTTGGCTGAGCACGTAGTTAAGCGCATCACCGGCCAGCCGGCGCTGGTGAAAGAGTATAACGACAAGCGGGAATCCGATTCGGCGCCGCTGCCGTTTTCTCTGTCTGCGCTACAGATTGAAGCGGCCAAGCGACACGGTTTTAGTGCCCAACAGGTGCTGGATCTCTGTCAGCGGTTGTATGAAACCCACAAGCTGATTACCTATCCGCGTTCGGACTCTCGCTATCTGCCTCAGGAGCATTTTGCCGATCGCCACGCGGTGCTGGCGGCCATTGGGTCACACTGCCCTGAAATGCTGCCCGTCGCCGGAATGGATACCGAAAGGCGTAACCGCTGCTGGGATGATAAAAAGGTGGATGCGCACCATGCCATTATTCCTACCGCCCGCGGTGGCAGCGTATCACTCTCCTTCGATGAGCAAAAAATCTATGAGCTGGTGGCGCGCCAATATCTGATGCAGTTTTGCCCGGATGCGGTATATCGCAAGTGTGTGATAGAACTGGACATCGCCGGCGGAAAGTTTATCGCCAAGGCCCGCTTCTTGGCCGAAGCCGGTTGGCGCGTGCTGCTCGGCAGTAAAGAGCTGGATGAAGAAAATGAAGGCATGCCTCTGCCGGTTGTTGCCAAAGGCGATGAGCTGCTGTGTGAGAACGGCGAAGTGGTAGAGAAACAGACGCAGCCGCCGAGGCCGTTTACCGATGCGTCGCTGCTGTCAGCAATGACCGGGATCGCCCGCTTTGTGCAGGATAAAGAGCTTAAGAAAGTTCTGCGGGCAACGGACGGCCTGGGTACGGAAGCCACCCGAGCGGGTATTATCGAGCTGCTGTTTAAGCGTCGTTTCTTACAAAAGAAGGGGCGTTCGATTATTTCTACTCCGGCCGGGCGCGCGCTGATTCACTGCCTGCCGGAAACCGCTACGCGACCGGACATGACGGCGCACTGGGAATCCATTCTGACGCAGATTAGCGAAAAGCAGTGCCGCTATCAGGATTTTATTCAGCCGATGGTGACGGAGCTGCAGACGCTGATTTATCAGGCCAAACGCAATCGGCTGCCGCCGGTGTTTAAGAATGTCGCCCAGCAGGAGCAGAAGAGTAAGGAAAAAGCCGCAGAGGATAAGCCCAAGCGAAAGCGCGCAGCGCGAGCGAAAAAAGGCGCTGAGGCGACGGAAAAGGACGTTTAGCCCTTTTTTAGCGACCGCTGTAGGTAAGCGTCAAGTAAAGGTACGTCGGCCGGGGCAAGAAGATAGTCGGACGCCTCCTGCGGCGAAACCCAAGCGAAGCGGCTGTGGCAGCGTAGCTGTATTTCACCCTCGAAGCCGACGACTCTCCAGGCCTGCAGGCTCAAAACCCTTGCTGGCTGTGATATCGTGCTGGTGGCGACATGCTCGGCAATCTGCAGGCCTGTCAGGCCCATCTCTTCGTTCAGTTCACGACAGAGCGCCCGTTCGGGCG
Source organism: Leminorella grimontii (assembly GCF_039789245.1). Lineage (NCBI taxonomy): Bacteria > Pseudomonadati > Pseudomonadota > Gammaproteobacteria > Enterobacterales > Budviciaceae > Leminorella > Leminorella grimontii. The sequence goes on from NZ_CP146357.1 coordinate 1,668,173, forward strand.
TCTCTCCCGCTTCAATCTTACCACCGGGAAATTCCCAGTAGCCGGCCAGATCGCTTTGCTCATCGCGCTGAGCGAGCAGGATTTTTCCCTGTCGCTCAATAATCGCTGCAACGACGTCGACTATGTTGATGGTGTCCATCAGGTTCAAAGTGCGAACTCGGCCCATACCGGCGCGTGGTCGGAGGGTTTTTCCATCGCACGAATATCGTAGTCGATTCCGGTATCTATGCAGCGTTCAGCCAGAGCGTGGCTGGCCAGCAGCAGGTCGATGCGAAGCCCGCGATTTTCATCAAACCCCTTGGAACGGTAGTCAAACCACGAGTAGCGGGAAGCGACGTCCTGATTACGCTGGCGGAAGGTGTCCACCAGACCCCATCCCATCAGCTTTTGCATCCATTCGCGTTCTTCCGGCAGGAAGGAACATTTACCCGTACGCAGCCAGCGCTTGCGGTTGTCTTCGCCGATGCCGATGTCTAAATCGGTTGGGCTGATGTTCATATCGCCCATGATGAGCACCGGCTGGGTTGGGGCAAGCTGCTGCTCAAGATAGGACTGCAGGTTGGCGTAAAACGCCCGCTTGGCGGGAAACTTTATCTCGTGGTCGCGGCTTTCCCCCTGAGGGAAGTAGCCGTTCATTACGGTCAAGGTGCCGAGCGGGGTGGCTAAGTCGGCCATAATCATCCGACGCTGTGCGTCGGGCTCATCGCCGGGAAATCCTTTTCTTACCGCTAAAGGTTCGGCCTTGGTGAGAAGGGCGACGCCGTAGTGCCCTTTTTGTCCGTGATAGAAAACGTGATAGCCGAACTGGCTGACCTCGTCGAGCGGAAACATGTCGTCATGGACCTTGGTTTCCTGCAGGCCGATAACGTCCGGCTGATGCTGTTCGATAAGCGCCGCAAGCTGGTGGGGTCTGGCCCTTAGCCCGTTAATATTAAATGAGACAAATTTCATGATTAAGGCTCTTTTTTCTGGGAACTGCCGTCGGGCGGTTGTTCTTATATTTTATACTCATCCGCGACGAGCGCGGGCGGTGAAAGCTTACTGCTTTGCCCAGCGATCCAGATTATGGGGCATGTACAGGTCGATATCGTTCAGCAGCTGTTGGACGTTGTCGCTGATAAGCAGCGTATTTAAATAGCTTTGGCGAACAAAGCCTTCGTCGGCGACGTGCTGCAAGAAGGTGCTCATCGGTGAGTAGAAGCCCTGAATGTTGAGCAGCCCGACCGGATTTTTGTGATAGCCGATTTGACTCCAGGTCCAGACTTCAAACAGTTCTTCTAACGTACCGATGCCGCCGGGTAGGGCGATGAAGCCGTCGGCCAGTTCGCTCATTCTGGCTTTGCGGGCGTGCATATCGGGAACGACTTCCAGCGTGGTTAATCCCTTGTGAGCCGTTTCGGCTTCAACCAGGCGTTCGGGGATAACGCCGGTCACTTCTCCGCCTGCGTCTAAAACGGCGTTGGCCAAAATGCCCATCAGTCCTTTATTTCCACCGCCATAGACCAAGCGGCGTCCTTGTTCAGCGATGGCTTTATCCAACCGCTCTGCGGCCTGGGCATAGGAGGGATTGTTGCCGGTGCTGGCGCCACAATAAACACAGATATTCTTACGCATGAGGAATTCCACTCGATGAGACAAAGGGGGTTGTATAGCCTATTTACCGCTAACCTTCAAGGCTGAGGGTGAAATTGTCGCACCTAAATGCAACGCTTTACGCGGCGTTTTCCAGTATAAAAAATCAAAAACAGAGAGGCGACCTTTATTTCGGCCGCCTCAATGCGGTGTCTCGCTGCTATACGCGGGGCTCCGTTTGATACGTATGCTATAGAATAACGGTCCTGTTTCCGTATACAAACACGCGCTGGGCCAAGACTTCGTGCAGGCCGTGGCTTAACACGTTTTTCTCGACGTCTTTGCCGGCACGGGCCATATCTTCAGCGCTGTAAGTATGGTCAACGTGGATGACGTCCTGCATGATAATCGGCCCTTCGTCCAGGTTATCGTTCACGAAGTGGGCCGTTGCGCCGATAATCTTGACGCCGCGCTCATAGGCCTGATGGTAAGGGCGCGCGCCGATAAACGCCGGCAGGAAGGAGTGGTGAATATTGATGATGCGGTTAGGATAGTGGCGAACGAAGTCCGGCGTTAATATCCGCATGTACTTCGCCAGAACGACATAGCTCGGCGAAATGCGATCGATGGCCTCAACCACCTGCTTGTCGTGTTCTTCGCGCGTCAGTCCTTCATGGCTTATCAAGTGAAACGGAATATCAAAGCGCTCAACTAAAGTACGCAGCGTGTCATGGTTGCCGATGACGGCGGCAATTTCTACGTCAAGCCCGCCGTAGGTGCTTTTCATCAACAGATCGCCCAGGCAGTGGGCCTCTTTGGTGACTAAAATAACAATCCGCTGTTTTCCCGCTTCGTTGAGCTCACGTACGGAGCCTTCCGGCAACGCGTCGTCCAGATCGGCGAGCAGCGTTTCGTCATTAAAGATGCCCTCAAGCTCGGTGCGCATAAAGAAACGCCCGGTTCGGTGATCGACATATTCACTGTTTTGAACGATGTTGAGCTGGTGTTTGTAGCAAATGTTGGTGATTTTGGCGATGAGTCCTTTCGCATCGGGACAAATCGTACGCAGTATTTTTCTTTGCATAGCGCAGTTAAACCTTCGGTGTTGTGTTTGCTGTTGTTTGCGTGTGGGAAACGTTAGTCGTTTCCACAGCACTTTTTATATTTTTTATTTGAGCCACAGGGGCAGGCGTCGTTTCTCCCAATACGGGGTTTAACGCCTTGAGTATAGTACCAGACGCCCTCCTGTCTGATAAACGTAGAACGCTCGTAGATTGCATGGGAACGTTGCGTTTGAGTATCAATGAAGCGCGCGACGAACTCGACGTATCCACATTCCGGCGATTCTTCTCCCGCCTCAACGACGGTGAGCCCAAGCCATTGCGTATTGTTAAAACTTTGGCTAATCGCGGCAGCAAGCTCAGGGTGACGAAAGTCCGGATGCCAAGTGGCTATCAGGTACTCTACGTTTTTGTGAACATAGGCGCTATAGCGGGATTTCATCAGGGAAAGCGGCGTCGGCGCAGCAAGACTTCCGCAAATATAGGGTTCACAACAGGCGTTAAATGCGATTTTACTGCCACAGGGGCATGGTTCGACCAATTCCGGCCTCCGAGTGTGCTATAAGAGTATTAGGCCAATCCTTTATCCGCTTGAAAACGTGACGGTGTACGGTGGCGCATAGGATAAAAGGAAGCTGGGTTCATATTAAGAAATGTAATCAGCTCACGTGGAGCTCGCTTGGCAATATTTGTTAACAAGAATAAGTGAAGTATTTATCGCGCACAAGCGCCAAACTTGAACCAAAATATATGTAATGAACAGCATGGAAGTGAAGAATGACACCCCCTTTAGTCGACAGACATATTCTTATTGTTGAAGACGATCCCGTATTCCGCGCTATGTTGGCTGGGTATTTAGCCTCATTGGGCGCTAAGACGGGAGAAGCTGAAGACGGCGAGCAGGCTCTGATTTATGTCAAGGCGCATCCCCCTGAGCTGATGATCTGCGATCTTATCATGCCGAAGATGGATGGGATCACGCTGCTTGACCGCCTGCGCCATGAGGGAAGTCAGATCCCCGTCATTGTTATTTCCGCCACGGAAAAGATTGCCGATATAGATAAAATGCTGCGCCTTGGCGTTCACGACGTTCTGTTAAAGCCCATTGGCGATTTGAATCGCCTGCGAGACGCGCTGCTTTCCTATTTTTATCCCTACCTGTTTTCCTCTCCGGCCAGCGATGAAATGATGATGATGGAAGACTGGGCGGAGCTTAGCGGTAAGCCTCAGGAGGCGGTTCAGCTTTTGCGGCAGCTGCAGCCCCCGGCGAAGCAGACGATTGCCAACTGTCGGGTTAACTATCGGCAGCTGACGCTGGCCGAGCGTCCCGGTATCGTTTTTGACATCGCTCCGCTGTCTGAACGTGATTTTGCGTTTTACTGCCTGGATATATCGTTAGCGGGAGATAAGGGGGTACTTGCAGCGCTTATGCTAAGAGCGCTTTTTAATAACCTGCTGCAGGAACATTTGGCCGAGCGCAACGAGGCGCTTCCGCAGATGTCCAGCGTACTTAACCAAATTAATACGCTTTTGCGACAGTCCTATCTGGAAGGGCAATTTCCTTTTCTGGCGGGCTATTACCATTCTGTGAAAAAGCGGCTGCTGATTGTTTCAGCCGGCCTTCACGCTAGCGTGATTACCGATGATGAAACCCACAAAATAAATGAAAGCGTCCCTATGGGAACGTTGCACCTGCTTTATCCGGGACAGTGTCATCTGGTAGCGGAACGCTGGACGTGTCGGATTTGGGGGGCCGGAGGCCGCCTACAGCTAACCTGCGACGGTGCTGAATAGCCAAATGCTTAGAGAATAAGCTTCTAAAAGAACAATGAATTACTGCTATACTGGAGCCATCTTTTGCTCGGGCGGCTTTTGTCTATAGTTCAACGTTGGACTCAGGCAATGAGATTTTTACCAAGCTGCTTTAGCCATAGTCTGTTTTCATTTTGTATTGGGAGTTTGTTATGTCCGCTTTGCCTAAAGTCAAAAAGGCGATTATTCCAGTTGCCGGGTTAGGGACCCGAATGTTACCCGCAACAAAGGCCATTCCAAAAGAAATGCTGCCGCTGGTGGATAAACCGCTAATTCAGTACGTTGTTAACGAATGTATTGAGGCCGGAATTCAACACATCGTCTTAGTGACGCATTCATCTAAGAACTCGATAGAAAATCACTTCGATACTAGCTTTGAGCTTGAGGCAATGCTGGAAAAGCGCGTTAAGCGCCAGCTGCTCAATGAAATACAGCTAATATGTCCTAAAGACGTGACGATTATGCACGTGCGTCAAGGCCTGGCAAAGGGGTTAGGGCATGCGATTATGTGCGCCTATCCTTTGGTTGGGGATGAGCCTTTTGCTGTCATACTGCCTGACGTGATTATTGATAAGTATGATTCGAATCTTGCCGTTGATAATTTAAGCGAGATGCTGAAACGCTTTGAAGAGACGGGGCGTAGCCAAATCATGGTTGAACCCGTACCGATGAATGAAGTCAGTGACTACGGTATCGTCGACTGCAACGGTCATGGGCTCAGCGTCGGTGAGAGCGCGCCTATTGTGAAGATGGTTGAAAAGCCGAGCGTGGAAGAGGCGCCGTCAAATCTTTCTATTGTAGGCCGCTACGTGCTTTCTGCCGATATTTGGCCTCTGCTGTCGCGCATTCCTCCCGGAGCCGGTGACGAAATCCAATTAACGGACGCCATTGCTCTGATGATGATGTCCTCTCCGGTTGACGCCTATCATATTAAGGGGCGTAGCCACGATTGTGGAAACAAGATGGGCTATATGCAGGCTTTTGTTGAATATGGCCTGCGGCATTCGACGCTGGGCGCTGAATTTAGAGCATGGATGCAGCAGCTTCAGGTTAAGCTCAAAAATTAAGGTTATATACTTTTGAGTAAGTTGCTCTATAGCACTTTGGGGGCAGGGGCGTAATCGTCAAGCATTCGCATTTAACATGCCTGCGGCTCGATGTTCGTATCGGCAAGGAACTCAGATAGTGTGATTAAATAAGATATCGGCCTCTTTTCGCGGCCGGTATTTTTTTGCTTAAAATTTCTATGGTAGGCTACGCCATTTTCTAAAGCTCATAATGGAACCCTACAAGTGACATTAATTACTATCACTTACTTACCAAAATGGATGAGTCTCAGGATATGGAAAGCTAATAGAAAACGCTCATATAGGCTATGGTGGATGAGATGTTAAAGAACCACTATAAATTACGGCATAGCGCAGGTCGGTTTTGTAATCCAGCGATCGATAAGTAAGTTTCTGGGTTATGCCATAGTGAATATGATTTGTTATTTATGCGTGATTCTTTATACGTCGCAGACGAAATTTATGACTTTTAAATACTCACCAAGATATTTTTTTTAAATGGAATTGTTACAAATGTAACTATTGATTAATGCTTGTGTTCTAAATGGCATCGTAGATAGGAAAAAAGAGAAGTACCGAGATAGTTATTGATGCTGTATATATAGAGCTAAGGTACAAATAAAAAAGCCCCCATGAATATGGAGGCCTTTAAAAGCTGAAAAGCTGGCTAATTACAGCAGGAAATCGTCAAGCGATTTACCTTCCTCTTCAATTGCTTTTTTAATTACAGCTGGCGTACGGCCTTGGCCTGTCCAGGTTTTTGTTTCACCGTTTTCGTCAACGAATTGGTACTTTGCAGGACGAGCAGCACGCTTGGATTTACCACCGGTTTTAGCGGCGGAAAGAGTTTGTAGAAGCTCGTTAGGATCAATACCGTCTGCAATAAGCATTTCACGGTACTGTTGCAGTTTACGAGTGCGCTCCTGAATTTCAGCCTGGCTAGCTTCTTCCTCTTCACGGCGCTCTTTTACAACGACTTCCAGCTTCTCTAGCATTTCTTCCAGAGACTCAAGAGTACATTCTCTTGCTTGAGCACGCAAAGTACGGATGTTGTTAAGGATTTTTAATGCTTCGCTCATTGTATTGTTCTCGAATTAATTATGGATTGAAATTGCCAGCAATAATAAAACGTGAGATTTATTTCTGCAATAGGGTATTACATAAATAAAGCTAATTTATTTATGGGCGATAGTCAAATAATGTCATCAAGAAGGTGTAAATAACCTAGAAACACATTCTTTATGGTGTAAAAAATCTTTGTTGTTCATCGCTTTTTACCGTTCGATGGCTTTATTCGCGTTGTTATTAAAGGTTATGTAAAGGTGGAGATTATATCGATGCCCTGACGTAGGGAAACCTTGCTTTCTTGCGATTCTTAATGATTTCCGGATGGTTTATTTTTAGTGGCGACCGTTGTTTGGATCATTTTAATGAAAGCAATTGACTTGTTTCTTCGAATGAAGCGGGGAAGCGCGATAGAAAATCATATGTAGCGCATGAGAACCGCGCTATTTAAGTAGAAATATCACGCTATGGCACCGAAAATATTTTTAAATTCAATGAAAAGCGGAGCTATCAAAATCAATATAATCGCTCATATATAATAGCAATATGAAATCTGAAAATGAAAAATTTTCTTTTATTTTCATGTAACTACGTAAAAAATAAACAATAATTTTTTTGTTGTCCACTTGTCTGCTATGGCAGATTTTAAGTTCCAATTGATAAATGTGTTGGAAAGGAATAACGTACATAAAGCACCATTTAAACTATATTAATGAAAATATTAAAATTTTTATTATTATATTTCGTTTAATTTATATCGTATCAGGCTAATGAAAGCCTTTGTTTTCAGGCTCTTTGAGGTTGTTTAGGCGTGTGTAGGTTGATGTCATAGACCCCCGTAAACTCGCGTTAGGACTGCCAATGGTTTTCTGGCGCAATCATGGGGTAAGAAGGGGCTCAATCGGCTGGTGGTTTATGAGCATTGCTATAAATCACCGTTAACCGCTGCATAAAGGGAGGCGCATAGGCGGAAATACGACCATTATTTTATACCTTGCACATTGAAAGGCGTGCTGGCATTAGGCCGTATCCTACAACGTGTGGGTCTAAAAGCTCATCATCACGGTGAATACGCAATGCCATAGTGTGTTGGTGCTCAAATATGACAGCGTAGAGTACGGCCTTTGAGTCTATGCATGGGGACATCTATGAATATGAACAACCGCAGGACGCTGCTTGGCTATGAAAGATAGACGCTCATAAAAAAGCCGCCCACCAAGTGGGCGGCTTCGCCTATTTTAGCGGCTATGCGCTATTTCTTAGCTTTTTTAGCTGGGGCCTTTTCAACCTTTTTTTCCAGAACGGGCTGAATCTGTAACTCTTCTACGTAAGGGCGGCCGTAGTAGGTATCAAGCAGAATGGTTCTCAGCTCGGAAATCAGCGGGAAGCGAGGGTTGGCGCCGGTACACTGATCGTCAAACGCGTCTTCGGACAGTTTGTCGACTTTCGCCAGGAACTCTGCTTCCGGCACGCCAGCCTCACGAATAGAAGCTGGGATATCCAACTCTTTCTTGATTTCTTCTAACCAGTTCAGCAGCTTTTCAATTTTTGCCGCAGTACGATCGCCCGGCGCAGAAAGGCCTAGGTGATCGGCGACTTCGGCATATTGGCGGCGTGATTGCGGCCTGTCATACTGACTAAAGGCCGTCTGCTTGGTTGGGTTGTCGTTGGCGTTATAGCGGATAACGTTACAAATAAGCAGCGCGTTGGCCAGGCCGTGCGGCAGGTGGAACTCGGAACCGATTTTATGAGCCATTGAGTGACAAACGCCCAGGAACGCGTTGGCAAAGGCGATGCCGGCGATGGTTGCGGCATTGTGCACTCGCTCGCGAGCCACAGGGTTCTTCGCGCCTTCTTTATAGCTTTGCGGAAGGTACTCTTTCAGCAGTTTTAGCGCCTGCAGCGCCTGGCCGTCGGTATATTCGTTCGCAAGAACGGAGACATAGGCTTCCAGCGCGTGAGTAACGGCGTCAAGGCCGCCGAATGCACACAGCGACTTCGGCATGTTCATCACCAGGTTTGCGTCGACGATGGCCATATCCGGCGTTAACGCGTAGTCAGCCAGTGGATACTTCATGCCGGTAGCGTCGTCGGTTACAACCGCAAACGGCGTTACTTCTGAGCCGGTGCCAGAGGTTGTCGTAATGGCGACCATTTTGGCTTTTACACCCATTTTAGGGAACTTGTAGATACGCTTACGAATGTCCATAAAGCGCAGCGCCAGCTCTTCAAAGTGGGTTTCAGGATGCTCGTACATGACCCACATGATCTTGGCGGCGTCCATCGGGGAACCACCGCCCAGCGCGATGATGACGTCCGGCTTAAAGGAGTGCATCTGCTCTGCGCCCTTGCGGACGATGCTCAGCGTTGGATCAGCTTCAACTTCAAAGAATACTTCGGTTTCAATACCGTGCTGCTTTAAAACGTTGGTTATCTGATCGGCGTAGCCGTTGTTAAACAAGAAGCGGTCGGTCACGATAAATGCGCGCTTGGCCCCGTCGGTCGCTACTTCTTCGAGCGCAATCGGCAGTGAGCCGCGGCGGAAATAGATAGATTTGGGAAGTTTATGCCATAACATGTTTTCTGCTCGCTTAGCGACGGTCTTCTTGTTGATAAGATGCTTCGGCCCGACGTTTTCAGAAATGGAGTTACCGCCCCAGGAACCGCAGCCCAGCGTTAAAGAAGGAGCCAGCTTGAAGTTATACAGATCGCCGATGCCGCCCTGAGAGGTTGGGGTATTAATCAAAATACGGGCGGTTTTCATCTTGTCGCCGAAGTAGTTGATGCGTTCGGATTGGTTGTCCTGATCGGTATAAAGACCGGAGGTATGGCCAATGCCGCCCATAGCGACGAGCTTAACGGCTTTTTCTACGGCGTCTTCAAAATCTTTGGCGCGATACATCGCCAGCATAGGAGACAGCTTTTCGTGAGCGAAAGGCTCGGATTCATCTACGTTAGTCACTTCGCCAATCAGCACCTTAGTGCTTGCCGGTACGGTTACGCCCGCCATTTCCGCAATTTTGACCGCCGGTTGACCGACGATAGCCGCGTTAATAGCGCCGTTTTTCAGGATGATTTCCTGAACGGCCTTCAGCTCTTTGCCCTTCAACATATAGCCACCGTGCGAAGCGAAGCGCTCGCGTACGGCGTCATAGATTTTATCGACGACGATAACTGACTGTTCCGAGGCGCAGATAACGCCATTATCGAAGGTTTTCGACATCAAAATAGAGGCGACGGCGCGCTTGATGTCCGCCGTTTCGTCGATAACGACAGGGGAGTTGCCTGCACCAACGCCGATAGCCGGTTTGCCTGAGCTATAGGCGGCTTTAACCATGCCCGGCCCGCCGGTTGCCAAAATCAGGTTGATATCAGGGTGATGCATTAGCTGGTTAGAAAGCTCCACGCTGGGTTCATCGATCCAGCCGATGATGTCCTTCGGGGCGCCCGCTTCGATCGCTGCCTGAAGCACTAAATCGGCCGCTTTATTTGTGGCGTTTTTGGCGCGTGGGTGAGGAGAGAAGATGATGCCGTTGCGGGTTTTCAGGCTAATCAGCGCCTTGAAGATTGCTGTGGATGTCGGGTTCGTTGTCGGAACTATGCCGCAAATAATCCCAGTAGGTTCCGCAATAGTGATGGTGCCGAACGTATCGTCTTCTTCCAGCACGCCGCAGGTCTTTTCATCTTTATATTTGTTGTAGATATACTCGGAAGCGAAGTGGTTTTTAATCACCTTGTCTTCCACGATCCCCATGCCTGACTCCTCAACGGCCATTTTCGCCAGAGGGATGCGGGCGTTGGCGGCGGCCAGCGCGGCGGCTCTGAAAATCTTGTCTACCTGCTCCTGAGTATAGTTAGCGTATTCACGCTGCGCTTTCTTCACTCGGGCGACAAGGGCATTCAATTCAGTGCTGTTACTTACTGTCATGAGACTCTCCTAAGATTGATAAATTTTTTTAGTCAATAAACCGCGGCGTTAACAACAGGATAAGAATTACCGTATAGTGATTGACTGACTGAAAAAACCTAAGTTAACTATTTGTTATTAATAAATTAATTTTTAAAACGTCCACTAAGTTATGTACAAAATGGCTATGAAACACAGCTTACCCATTAAGAGGGGGTAATGGAGTGATCTGAATCACAAAAACAGCATGCTGACACCATTCAGCATGCCGTTTTTTGCACAATTTAACGCTTTTGAGATCGAAAAGGCGTTTATTCAGCATTCTTTAACTATAGTGGATAAAATGCAGCGTCTAGGCTGTGTTCCGTAATTGCGGGTCACAGCCTAGATCTTTATGCCTAACTCGATTACATTAGCCGCGTTTTTGTTCCCTTTCTTCTTTATACGGAGTCAGCGATGGCGCATGCCGCACTGGATTTTTCAGGATACATCAAGTTTCTCGTCGGCCTGTTTGCGCTAGTAAACCCAGTGGGAATTTTGCCGGTTTTTATCAGCATGACGAACTACCAGTCTCCGGCGGCTCGTGACAAAACTAACCTGACGGCTAATCTTTCCGTCGCCATTATTCTTTGGTGCTCTCTTTTTCTTGGCGATACGATACTGCGCCTGTTCGGCATTTCGATTGACTCTTTCCGTATCGCCGGTGGGATTTTGATTGTTACCATCGCCATGTCGATGATTAGCGGTAAACTGGGAGAGGATAAGCAGAATAAGCAAGAAAAGACCGAAACGACTGCCAGGGATAACGTAGGCGTCGTTCCACTGGCGCTGCCGCTGATGGCGGGGCCGGGTGCCATCAGTTCGACGATCGTTTGGAGCACGCGCTACAACACCTGGTTGGACTACATCGGCTTTTTTATCGCTATTGCGTTTTTTGCCTTTTGCTGTTGGCTGCTGTTTCGCGCGGCCCCTTGGCTGGTTCGACTGCTAGGGCAAACGGGCATTAACGTGGTAACACGGATAATGGGGCTGTTGCTGATGTCGCTGGGAATTGAGTTTATCGTTACCGGCATCAAGGTTTCATTCCCTGGGCTGCTTGCCTAAAGAAACGCCCCGAGATTTAAGCACGGGGCGATTTTTACTGCTTCATCTTCCTTAGCTATTCTTTCCACAGAATGTGGCAGAACTTATGGTCTTTTTCTCGGCAGATAAGCAGGCGAGCAAAGACGTCGTCCACTTCGTCCTGCTCGTTGGTGAGCCCTATGATGACTTCGGCAAAGAAGTCAGGGTTCAAATCGAAATCGACGTGTTCCTGCCATTCCGGTGACGGATCGTGCAGCTCTGCTGCGCCGCGCTCCTCAAACTGCAGGTTGAACAGCAGGACGTCAGCGGGATCGAGATTATCGGGCGCCAATTCAAGAAATATGTCGTAGGCCTGATCCAGCGTTTCGTCTTCATCAAGACGGTTGTTCAGGTCAAAGTCGTCGTTGTCCATCAATGGGGTATCCGTTCGTCAAGAATATAATCGGCTATAGTAGCGGACTAAAGAAATAATATAAACGCTCAATGATGCGCTGCCACAGAGGGCGCTTGGCCCACTCTTCCGGATTTAGCAGCGTCGAACGGGCTATATAGTCGGCCTGTACGCAGGCCAGATCTTCACCAAAGGCATTATCGTCGACCAATACGGTGACTTCAAAATTAAGCCACAGGCTGCGCATGTCCAGGTTGACGGTGCCGACCAGACTCAGTTCTTCATCGACCAGCACGCTCTTGGTATGCAAAAGCCCATCCTGGAACTGGTATATCTTGACGCCGGCTTCCAGCAGTTCAGTGAAGAACGAGCGGCTGGCCCAGCCAACCATCAGGGAGTCGTTCTTATAGGGAACGATGATGCTGACGTCGACGCCGCGCAGCGCTGCCGTGCAAATCGCATGAAGAAGGTCATCGCTGGGCACCAGATAGGGGGTTGTCATGATGAGCTGCTTTCTGGCCGCATAAACGGCGGTCAACAGCGACTGGTGGATAAGCTCTTCCGGAAATCCGGGGCCGGAGGCGATAACCTGAACGGTGTGACCATCCTCCTCTTCAAACGGCAGCAGGTTTGCGTTAGGCGGCGGCGGAAGTTGCCTGACGCCGGTTTCAATTTCCCAGTCGCAGGCGTAGATCAAACCGAGCATGGTCGCGGCGGGTCCTTCAATGCGCGCCATGAGATCAATCCACTGGCCGACGCCCGCCCCCTGTTTGAAGAAGCGAGGATCGACCATGTTCATGCTGCCGGTATAGGCGATGTTGTTGTCGATGATAGCGATTTTTCGGTGCTGACGTAGGTCCATGCGGCGTAGGAATACACGCAGCACGTTGACTTTTAGCGTCTCGACCAGCTCAATGCCGGCATCGCGCATCAGCGCAGGATAGGGGGTCCGAAAGAAGTGCATACTGCCGGCGGAGTCTAACATCAGGCGACAGCGTACGCCTCGGCGGGCCGCCGCCATCAGGGCTTCGGCCACGTTGTCTACCTGACCGCCGCTTTGCCAGATATAGAACACCATCTCAATGCTGTGTTCCGCTTTATCGATATCGCGGATCAGCGAAATCATGGTGTCGCTGCTGTTGGTCAACAGCTGGAGGCGGTTTCCCCGTACGGCGGGAACGCCGTTACGGCGCTTACATAGCTGGAAAAGCGGTTCGGATACCGGGCTTATGTGAGTAGTAAAGACGTTTTGGCAATTTTTTAAGTCCGCCAGCCAGGTTACCGTAGAGGGCCACATCTCTTTCGCCCGCTCTGCTCGCCGCTTTCCAAGATGCAGTTCGCCGAAGAGCAGATAGGCTACGATGCCGACCAGAGGGAGGATGTAAATAACCAAAAGCCAGGCCATGGCTGAAGGAACGGCGCGCCGCTTCATTAAAACTCTAAGCGTCACGCCGGCTATCAATAACCAATAGCCGATAACCAACAGCCAGCTTAGAACGGTATAAAAAGTGGTCATTGAAAGCCTGCTATCCCGTTGACGTTAAATCGCGAGAGTTCGTCTCATTCTCGCCTTATGGTTTATTCCTTGCCGGAACGTTGCATAGGCAGCGTAATTTGAGAAACCGGCGTCGCTATAAAAGGATAACACATGTTTTAACATTCTGATTATCGGCGCTATCCCTCATTTCGCCGTTTAATCGGAGCGGCACTTCAGGTCATTCTCCCGCAATATTTGATTTTAAATAGCCTAAGGGCTGCTTTGAATGCGCTACAATAGGCGCTCCCGTTGTTTTTATCAGGCTTTTTACACTATGCACAGATCCAGAACTGAAGTTGGACGCTGGCGCATGTTGCGTCAGGCTCAGCGGCGTCGACACCGCTGGTTGGAAGGGCAGTCGAGAAGAAACAGCCGCATCCATCACATCAGGTCGGAGAAGGAGCTCGGTCGTCAGCGTCGGTCATTGCTGTATGCGTTGGACTACATGGGATAAATAAGGCCCCCCGATGAAAGGGGTTTTATACTTGATAACGGAAGGAAAACGCGGCGGATTTCTCAGGGAAACTCCGCCGCAGTAGCATTAGAATACGCGCTTAAACGGTTTGATCGTTACGTTCTTATAAACGCCGGCGTCGATATAGGGATCTTTGTCCGCCCAAGCCTTCGCCGCCGACAGGCTGGGAAAATCGGCGATGATGACAGAACCGGAAAAACCGGCGGCGCCGACCTCTTCGCTATCGGCTACGGGATTTGGCCCTGCGACGATCAGACGATTCTCATCTTTAAGCTGCTGCAGGCGCGCCAGATGGGCTGGGCGGGCTGCGAGGCGTTGTTCCAGCGTGTTTTCAACGTCTTCGGCGTAAATAAGATATAGCACGGTATTATCCTCGATAGGGTTATCGGTCGATTTTTTGATACATATTAGTTTTATGGCGATATGAGGGACGCCAAATATCATTTCGGTACCTACGTTATGGGATTTTTATCGCAACATCAACGTCAATTTTTGACTTATAACCTACCGATTGATAAATAAAAATTGTCGACTTGACGTGGATGAAGAGGGCGCTTTTCTTATAAAGCGTTGTTAATTTGATATTGAATCTCATTACCATTTTCATTTAAAATCAGCCTATATCACTCTATAGCTGAACATTGAAGTGGCTCTTTCTTGAAAAGTTTCTTTCTAGCTCGCCGTTTTTCATGGCCTATAACGTTCTCTGTCTGCCTTCACGCTTCTCTGATTGGCGGCATTGTTTTTGCCTCGATTCAAGAGAACGTTATGCTGCCAGAGGAAGAACAGTCTGCCCCCATGAACGTTGTGATGGTTAATCCCGCTATGTTCGCGGCGCCAGTGCAGAGTGAGGAAGCGACGCCGGCTCAGGAAGCAAGCGAGCCTGAGGCGGTAACGGAACCTACGCCGGAGCCGCAACCGGTTCCCGAACCAGAGCCTGCGCCGGAGCCTGAACCAATTCCAGAACCAGAGCCTATCCCTGAGCCCGCGCCAGTTCCGGAGCCGAAGCCTGCGCCGCCAAAACCGGTAGAAAAGCCCAAGCCGAAGCCTAAACCGAAAAAGCAGGTTAAAAAAGAGAAGGTTGAGAATAAGGCCGAACGGGCGGAAATATCAAAGCCAGCGACTTCGCCTGTCGTCACGCCTAATGCGAGTCCGGTAGCCAGCGGCCCGGTATCGTCTCAGGGGGCGTCAACGTCGTTGGGTTCGAAAGCGTTAAAACAGTCTCAGCCAACGTATCCTAAGCAGGCGTTCGATCGCCGCATTGAAGGGCAGGTCGTTATCCTGTTTGATATTAACGATAGCGGTAGGGTTGAAAACGTGCGCTTCCTGTCCGCGACGCCGCCGAATATGTTTGAGCGAGAGGTGCGTACCGCGCTTAAAAAATGGCGCTATACGCCGGTAGAAGTGAAAGACAAAAAGTTGACCATCATTTTTAGAATTGACGGTGGGGCCCAGATTCAGGGGTGATTGCCGTTTATTTAATGTTAAAGGCCGCTCTTATGCGGCCTTTGTGCTTTTTAGTCGATGACAATTTATTCTGCCGTGTAGTTTCTTTTCCCTTCCGGCAGCGGGCGGGATTGGCCGTCGTCGCTAACGGCGACATAGGTGAATACGGCCTCCGTCACGCAGTAGCGCTGGCCGATGGGTTCTGAAGACACCTTTTTCACCCAGACTTCCATATTGACCGTAACCGAACTTCTTCCCGTACGGACGCAGTGGGCATAGCAACAAACTACGTCGCCGACGGAGACGGGCTTTAAGAATGTGATGGCGTCTACCGCAACGGTGACGACTCTGCCTTGAGCGACTTCTTTAGCCAGAATAGCGCCGCCGATGTCCATCTGCGACATGATCCAGCCGCCAAAGATGTCGCCGTTGGCGTTGGTGTCGGCCGGCATGGCCAGCGTTCTTAAAACTAGCTCCCCTCGGGGAGAACGGCTTTTTGTACTCATGCTGTCTTCTGTCGTTTTAGTGTTTAAATAGAGAGTATGGGTTCTTTATCTCGCCTTTTCCTGACGCAGTGGCAAAAAATAGACGAGATATCGTGGCTATTCGTTGGGCTTGTCCACGCCGTTTTTTTCCTGCTCGGCCATATTGCGATAAATATAGACGCCGCTCAATAGCGTAAAAGCAAAGGTCATTCCCGTAAGGCCGAATACTTTAAAGTTCATCCAGGCGTCCAGAGAATGCCAGAAAGCAATATAAATATTCAGCAGGCCGCAGAACAGGAAAAACAGCGCCCATGAAATATTAAGGCGCGACCAGACGGCGTCAGGAAGTGAGATTTCCTTACCCAACATGTTCTTAATGATTATCTTTTTAAGGGCAAACTGGCTAAACAAAAAGCCGCCGGCGAACAGCCCGTAAATAACGGTCACTTTCCATTTGATGAATTCTGTAGAGTTATACTTAATCGTCAGCGTTCCGAAAATAAGCACCATCACGAACGTGACCAGCATCATTTTCTCAACCTTGCGGTACTTTATCAGGCTATAGATAACGGCTATGGCGGTAGCGACAATCAGCGCTTTGGTAGCGGTGAGGATGTCGTAAAACTTATAGAAACCAAAAAAAACGACCAAGGGTAAAAAATCAAGTAGCTGCTTCATAACTCGTCTCATCGATAAGCAAGTGTGGAACTATACCCGATTTAGCGTTGGCTGTGTACTCTCACCGCGCGATGCCGCGCCTGTATTGAGTTACGGCGGGTTAGAGTAGGGTAATGCTTGATTATATAAGCTTTTTTAAGCCGTGCGGTTTTAACGTTATACGGTATGATGGTGCGATATTTTTTGTATCTTCATGTGGGCTGGCGTTCAGAAGTTGAGGTCGTATGTTTTCGCGCGTGTTTTTAAAATGGATGCCAGGTTTAGCCAATTTGCTGGCCTACGATCGAGCCTGGCTTAAGTCTGACGTTCAAGCCGGGCTGTCGGTCGCTGCCGTTGCATTGCCGGTCGCTATAGCCTATTCCGAGCTGGCCAATCTGGGCGCGATTGTCGGCCTTTATTCCTGCATTTTGCCCATGATAGCCTACGCGCTTTTTGGTTCGTCTAGGCAGCTTATCGTTGGCCCTGATGCAACGACCTGCGCGGTGATTGCGGCAGTGGTTACGCCGTTGGCCGCCGGGGACAGCTCGATGCAGTGGCAGTTGACCATTGTCATGACGCTGATGATGGGGGGCTGGTGCCTGTTAGCCAGTAAGTTTCGCCTGGGCGCGCTGGCCGATCTGCTGTCTCAACCGATATTAACAGGCCTGCTAAACGGCGTAGCTATAACTATTATGGTAGGGCAGATAGCCAAGATTTTGGGGATAACGATTCAAGCCAGCGAGCTTATTGAGAAAATTATCGCGCTACCCCTGTTGATTTTAAAGAGCCACCTTCCCACGGTGGGAATGTCTGTATTGACGCTGTTGCTTCTGATTGTCATAAGAACGTTTCGCCGCCAGTGGCCGGCGCCGCTGTTGGCTATTATGATTACCACCGCCATTTCCTGGGGCGGTTCGCTTCAGCAATACGGTATTGAAACGTTAGGGAACTCCGGGCTTGACGGTATGCTGCCCATGGTGGACTGGCATAGCTTTCAGCCGGGATTAATGAGAGAGCTGGTTATTCCAGCGCTTAACCTGGCGTTAATCAGCTTCGTGAGCCTGATGCTGACCGCACGAAGCTTCGCGTCTAAAAACGGCTATGACATCGATGCGGATGCGGAGTTTAGGGCGCTGGGCATTTCTAACATTATGTCTGGCCTGTCGCAGGGATTCGCCATCAGCGGCGCAGATTCTCGTACGGCGGTAAACGATGCTAACGGCGGAAAAACTCAGCTGGTTTCTATTATTGCTGCGCTGGTTATTGCGGTCATCGTACTGTTTTTTACTCATCCCTTGCAGTTTATTCCCGTCTCGGCGCTAGGCGTGGTTCTGGTGTTTTCCGCCTGGTCGCTGATGGATCTGCGCGGTATCTGGAACCTTAGAAAGCGCAATCGCTCCGCGTTTCGTCTGGCGTTGTTTACCTTTGCCTGCGTGCTGCTTATCGGCGTTATTCAGGGCATTGGGCTAGCGGTGCTGCTGGGGCTGCTTCAGTTCCTTCGAACGGTGTTTCGCCCAACGGAGCAGCTGTTGGGCATAAACGATGACGGTATGATTCATTCCCTCGGCAATAATAGCGACGTCAAAGCGGTGCCGGGCGTAATGATGTATCGTTTTAATTCCCCGCTGACCTATTTTAACGTGGCCTATTTTAAGCGTCGCATTCTTAATCTGGTCGACAGCACGCCGTTTCAGCCACGATGGGTCGTTATTGATGCCGTAGCGAGCTTTACCTATGCGGATATCAGCGTGCTGGCTTCAATTGACGAACTGAAAAGGGACTTAAAGAACAGGCAAATAAAGCTGGTGCTGGCCGGAAGGCGAACGGAACTCACGCGCTGGTTTAAAGATAACCGCCCTGCGCATGACGAAGAGGACATCATGCTGGTCCCCGACCTCTATCTGGCGCTGAAGCTCATTCAGAGTAAAGAGAGTGCGGAAGTTGCCCCTGGCTTTTAGTCGAATCTCGTCATTGTTAAAGCCGGCTATTGCCGGCTTTATTGCGTATTGACGCTATTTAACCTGCATATAAAGGCGGAACAGATAAACAAACATAAACGCGGTGAGCATGTTGCTAAGGGCGGTCATTAATAAAACGGCCAGTGCGGGAGAAAGGGACGATACGTTGACGGTTAGCGCAAACAGGATGAACTTTGCCGATAGCGTGAACAGCAGCATCGGCAGCACCAGGCGCAGGTGGGAGAACGCGATATTCCAGCCGGTAGTTATTGCGTAGATGAGCCCCTGTCGGCTCTCCAGTAGAACAATGGGCGAAAGCACCAGAGCGAAGGCAAAAAAGAGACCGGGAAGCAGATATAAAGACAGTCCAAAAATAATCAACAGGTAGGCCGCAGCCATCAAGATTAACAGCATTGGGAGCGAGAACGCGGAAGCGCCGATAGCTCTGAGCGCACTGGTGTGAATTCCCTGCGATACCTGAATCGTCAGGGTAATGACGCCGGCGACTAAAATAAGGTCACTAATAAAAACGCTGAGCGCAATAGAGCCAAACAGCGGCACTGCCATTTTCACTATGTCTTGCTTTTGATCGGCCGACAGGCCGTTCAGCGCGGCCTGTAGCTCCTGCGCGCTCAGCTGTTTGCTGCCTACTGATTTAGTAATCAGCAGATGAAGCTGGGTAACGTCAGGGGCCGTGACCTGCAGAAGTAGATAAAATATAAACGAAGCCAGTAGGGCCAGCATGATAAAGCTGGAAAGCCGATTACGAATAAAATTCAGGCTGTCACGGAAAAGGGAATTGGCCGTGATGGGCATGCTGTCTCCTGTTTTATGCTAATGATTTACACATTTGTTCGGCCGCTATTGTACCGCGTGTAACCCTTTTTGCCTTAAATCTTGCAGCTTATCCTCTTTACATTTTTCTAATAGCGCTTTATTTACGCGTTGATGACTATTTTTTATTCAATGAGCCGTGTTTTTGATTTATTAATTGGTTATTTAATGTTCGTTATTTGTCATTTTGTGATGTTTTTGATTTGAATCAAAAACGATATTTTGCAAATAAATGCATAAACTGCCAATTTGTCAATTTTTGTCATGAAGTGTGATCTTGGTTAGATCAATTTTACTACCAAGGAGGTATATTTCCCCACACATTAACCCTAAAAGGAATATGGATAATGAAAGTGAAAGCATTACCTTTGGCATGTTTAGTTGCAGCAATGTTGGCTCCGTCGGTAACAGTGGCGCATCAGGCCGGTGATTTCCTGTTCCGTGCGGGCTCCATTACCGTGAGACCAAATGAAGGTTCTGATAACGTACTGGGACTGGGGTCGTTTAACGTCGATAACGATACGCAGCTTGGTTTGACCTTCGGCTATATGATTACCGACAACATCGGCGTTGAGCTGCTGGGCGCAACCCCGTTTCAGCATGATGTTGGCGTGGGGAAAGTGGGGACTATCGCAACGGTAAAACATCTGCCGCCTTCTCTGATGTTGCAGTACTATTTTGGATCTAAAGAAAGCCAGTGGCGTCCTTATTTGGGCGCGGGCGTTAACTATACGACTTTCTTTAGCGAAGATTTTAACAGCACTGGCAAAGGCGCAGGTTTGAGCAACCTTAGCTTGGACGACTCTTGGGGCGTTGCGCTGCAGGCTGGTCTTGACTACAACATTAATAAAAACTGGATGATAAACACGTCCGTTTGGTGGATGAACATCGAAACCGACGTGAATTTTACTTCGACAGACGCAGCGGGTAACCGCACTCGCCACAGCATTGATACGCGCCTGGATCCGTGGGCCTTCATGTTCGGCGTAGGCTACAAGTTCTAACTATCATCGCCTATAAAAGAAGAATGCCGGTCAAACGACCGGCATTTTTTAATCATCGCATTCAAGCATAAGGCGCCAGCCGCTGACGTTTTCCCAATACTCCTGTTCCCGTTCCAGATCTGCCTGTACCAAGCTGTTTTTCTCCAGATAGTCACAAGGGAAGGTCAACGTTATGTGGAAACCGTCGCTTTTTAGCTTCAGGTAGTCTGGCTCCGTCGTTGAGCGACGCTGGTTGCTTAACAGTACGGCCAGGCGCAGTAACTGGATCAGGGGAATAACCTGATGCCGTTTGACCAGGTTAAAGCTGGGAAGCTCATCCAGCTTTATGCTTTTACGATGGAAACGCACCAGCGTAGCCAACAGCAGCTGGTGTTCCTGATTAAAGCCGGGGAGGTTGGTGTTCTGCAAAATGTAGGCGGAATGACGCTGCAGGTTGCTGTAGTTAATGCTGAGGCCAACCTCATGCAGCATCGCGGCCCAGCCCAGCAGTGCTTCCGACTGAGGGTCGGCCAGCGCTTCGTTTTGCTTAACCCACTGGGCATATAGATTTTTCGTCAGCGTTAAAACGCGGTTGGCCTGATCTCGGTCGATATTGTAATGCTCGGCCAGGCTGATAGCGGTTCGGCTACGAATGTCCTGATGCCGAAAGTGGTGCTCCATTTCATAGATAACGCCTTCGCGCAGGGCTCCGTCGGACAGGCGAAGCGCTTTTAACGATAGGGCATTGAAAACGGCGCTCAGAATGGCTAGCCCTGCAACGAATACGCCCTGACGGTCGGGAGAAAGCCCGGCCAGCTTTAGTGAGCGAAAGGATTTAAACTTCAGCGTCTGCTTGATGACCCATTCAAGACGCTCGGGCGTGATGGTACCGTCAGGCTCTCCCATCTCTTCAATAATAACGTTGTGTACCGCCTTTATCGTGCCGGATGCGCCGAATGCGTACTGCCAGCCGTGAACCTTATACTGCCAGGTTAGGCTTTCCAGCTTTTGTTCGGCCGCAATCCTGGCCCTGTTGAAGTTTTGCGAGCTTATTTCCCCATCGGGGAAGAATTGGCGAGAAAAGCTTACGCAGCCCATGCGTCGACTTTCGGCCAAGACCGGAGAGAAGTCTTCGCCGATAACCATTTCGGTTGACCCCCCGCCGATATCAATGACCAGCTTACGGCCTTTTTCCGGCTGCGTGTGAGCAACGCCCATATAGATAAGGCGAGCCTCTTCTTGGCCGGAAATAATCTCTATGGGGTAGGGCAAAATCTCTTTTGCCCGCTCAAGGAATTCCTGACTGTTGGCGGCCTGTCTTAGCGAATGCGTTGCAACAATGCGGACGCTGTTAATAGGAAAACCCTGCAGGCGTTCAGCAAACAGACTAAGACAGTTAAGGCCGCGAACGATAGCCTCTTCGCTTAATACGTTGTCTTTGTCCAAACCGTCGGCCAGTCGAACGCGCTGCTTCAGGCGACCTAAAACTTGCAGCGCGCCGTTGACGACGCGCGCAATCACCATGTGGAAGCTGTTGGACCCCAGATCGATCGCGGCAATTTCTTGTTGTTTTGATGCGGTAGTTTTGGTTAAAGGCATAAAAATTACTCAATTGACGTTGGCGTTTCTGTCGAGGCTTCTTCAATCGCTTTTAAATAGTCATAGATGGCTATTTGGGAGCGCACTTTCCGGCGGTTGCCGCGCGGAACGTAATCATTGCTTAAGTCTTTATCGATAATGCGGGCTTTGACCGTATCGGAAAGCTGCAAGTCAATAATGTCGAGCACTCTCTGCTTCAGCACCGGGTCAAGGATCGCGACGCCGACTTCGATACGGTAGTCGATATTGCGGGTCATCCAGTCGGCTGAGGAGATAAAGACCTGCTTGTCGCCCTGGTTTTCAAAAATATAGACGCGGGCGTGTTCAAGGAAGCGATCGACGATGCTCGTTACCTGAATGTTCTCGCTAACGCCCGGAATGTTAGGGACGAGAGCGCACATTCCCCGGACAATCAGCCGAATTTTTACGCCCGCGCCGGATGCTGCATAAAGTCTGTCGATGAGCTCTTTGTCCACCAGGTTGTTGATTTTTAGCGTGATACCGGCCTCAAGGCCTGCCTGCGCGCAGGAAATCTCTCGGTCAATGAGCTTGTTAAGCATCAGGCGCGAGTTTTGAGGTGAAACCAAAAGGTGCTCAAAGCTGACGGGGCGATAGGGGTTCTCAATAAAGTTGAATACCCGGCGAACTTCGTTGGTTATCCGGGCGTCGGCCGTTAGGAGGGAGAAGTCCGTATAAAGCCGGGCGGTTTTTTCGTTAAAGTTACCCGTCCCTATGTGCGCATAGCGGACGATTTGCCCCTCTTCAATGCGTGAGATTAAAAACAGCTTAGCGTGGATCTTGAGGCCCGGTGCGGAGAAAATGACGTGGACGCCAGCCTCTGTCAGGCGCTTGGCCCAGTGAATATTGGCCTCTTCGTCAAAGCGCGCCTGCAGTTCCACGACGACGGTGACCTTTTTACCGTTGTGGGCGGCGTTGATCATCGACTCTACAATGCGGGAATCTTTCGCGACGCGATAAATATTGATCTTTATCGCCAGCACGCTTGGGTCAAAAGAGGCCTGGCGCACCAGCTCAAGTACGTGTTCAAACGTGTGGTAAGGATAATAAAGCAGAACGTCCCGTTCCCTTATGGCTTCGAATCCGTTGCGAAACAGAGTAAACCAATTGTGCCTTAGACGGGGCAGCGGCCTGTTTAGCAGATTATCTTTCCCCACGTTGGGGAAGTTGATAAAGTCTTTAAAGTTATGGTAGCGCCCGCCGGGAATAATCGAGTCATAGGACGAAATGCCAAGCTTATGGCGCAGGATTTCCACCATGTCGTTCGGCATATCGCGCTGATAGACAAAGCGCACCGGTTCCGCCGTTAATCGCTGCTTAAGGCTGGAGGACATTAGCTCAAGCCAGCTGGATTCCATTTCGTTGACCAGATCGTATTCGGCATCGCGCGTCATCTTCATCGAGTAGGCTTCCAGATACTGGTAATCGAAAAAGCCTTTAAAGATGTCGTCCAAGCAGAGGCGGATAATGTTGTCCACCAGAATCATGGGCTTACGCCGTCTGGGCGGTTCGGGCGGCAGCGTAATAAAGCGCGATACTTTATTGGACGGAATTTCCAGCAGCGCGTACTCTTTTTTGTCTTCGCTAATGACGATCTCAACCGCCAGATAGGTGAAGTCATCTTTTAAAAATGAAACGAGATTGATGTCGTTAGACAAAATAATGGGCGTAATGTACTGGCGGAGATGGTTTTTAAAATAGTGGCGCAGCCACACCTGCTGATTTTCCGACAGCTGGCGTTCGTTGATAAGAAATATCTGGTTTCGCGCCATTTCCAGCAGCAGCTCGTTATACAGGTTATCGAATTCCTGATCGGTTTTTAGCACCTTCGACTGGATCTTTTTCAATACCTGTTTAGAGCTGGAAGCAGAACCCTGTTCCTCTTTAATCAGAATGCGTCGCTTAACGTCGGCAAAACGGACCTTGTAAAACTCATCCAGATTGCTTGAATAGATGCCCAGAAAGCGGATCCTCTCGATAAGCGGATTGCTTTTATCCGCCGCTTCCTGAAGAACTCGCTCGTTGAACGATAACCAACTCAGCTCTTTTTCGATATAGAGTTTTTCCTGATTCATCATGACTCCGTGGCAACTGAATGGTGGCGACTGAATAGTGACGCCATTATGACGACTTGTTGAAAGGTAAGTCTATCACTTAGCGTAGAATTTAAGTGTACTACGCAGGGAGCGTATTCGCGTAACGGATAAAAAGAGGGGGCGGGACGATAGTAAAAAAGCGCCCGAAGGCGCTTTTTTCAGTGAGGATTTTTAGAATGCGCTGGTGTCTTTAAACAGGCCGACTTTTAAATCGGTAGCGGTATAGATAACGCGGCCGTCGACCAGCACTTCACCATCGGCCATGCCCATGATCAGGCGACGGTTAATGACGCGCTTCATGTGAAGGCGATAGGTCACTTTCTTCGCCGTCGGCAGAATTTGGCCTGTCAGCTTAACTTCACCGACGCCCAGCGCGCGGCCTTTACCTTCTCCGCCAAGCCAGCCCAGATAGAAGCCAACCAGCTGCCAAAGCGCATCCAGACCGAGGCAGCCGGGCATGACGGGATCGCCGATGAAGTGGCAACCGAAAAACCACAGGTCGGGCTGAATATCCAGCTCGGCTTCAACATAGCCTTTGTCGTACTGCCCGCCGGTTTCTGTCATTTTGATAATGCGATCCATCATCAACATATTTGGGGCCGGAAGCGGCGGACCGCCTGCGCCAAATAGTTCACCGCGACCTGAGGCAAGCAGGTCTTCTTTTGTATAGGATTCGCGTTTTTCAAACATAATTGACTAACCTTAATTTTTTAACAGGTAAAGGGCAGTATACCCACAATCGTAGCCGACTAGATTAGCTTACAGATGTAAGCCGAACAAGTCCGATCAGCCACGGTTAAACCAATTAATCCAGCGTAAAAACCAGGGAAGACGGTTACGATCGCCGCCGCCGGCCTGAGATATCCGCTCTTGAATGGCGCTTAAAATACAGGGCGCATTCTCTTCAATATAGGGCACTCCCGTCAGCAGAGGCAGCGCATCGCGGACGTGCTCGACCGCCCACAGCGTGAATTGTCCAAGCTTTACGGCCTCGATGACTTCATCCTTCAGGCACAGATGGCGCACGTTGGTTAGCGGCAGAATGATACCCTGCGAGCCGGTTAAGCCACGCGCGTTGCATACGTCAAAAAAGCCTTCGATTTTTTCATTAATGCCGCCGATAGTTTGGACGTTGCCGAACTGATCGACAGAACCGGTTACGGCGATTTGCTGGCTTATCGGCAACTGAGAAAGGGCGCTTATCAGAGCGCACAGCCCTGCCAGAGAGGCGCTGTCGCCGTCGACTTCGCCATAAGACTGTTCAAAAACGATCGAGCTGGAGAAAGGAAACTGCTGTTCAGAGGCCAGTTCAGAAGTAATAAAGGCCTGCATAATCATAATTCCCTTTGCGTGCAGGTTGCCGCCAAGTTCGGATTTGCGCTCTATGTCGGTAATTTCACCGTCACCGAGGTGAACGACGCAGCTGATGCGAGACGGTTCCCCCATCGCACGCGGATGACCGGGATATTCCAGCACGGACAGGCCGTTGATTTGGCCGATGACCGCGCCTTCGGTTTCAATATGAACCTGCCCTAAATCGATATCGTCCAGCACCATTTCTGACAGATAGCTTTCGCGCCAGCGCTTATCGTCTCTTGCCTGGATAACGGCCTGGGCCGTGATTGACGAATCGGTAAAGCGCGCCGCGTCTGACAGCAGGTGGCTAATAAACAGCGGACACAGCGGCAGCCTTTCCTGATCTCCGCTTCTCCTGGCGCCTTCTCTGATAAGATGCGGATAGGCGTCGGCATTAACTTCAGGCAGCTGATAGCGGCAGGCGACGCTGGCAACGTAGGCGCACCAGGTTACGATATCGTTTTCATCATTAAGCGTCAGATCGTCTTCAAATTCAGCGTAAAGCGCCTGTTCGATAAGCTCAGGCTCCTGATCTTGTAACGCTCCCAGTCCATAGCGGTCGCCCACCAGAATGACCTTCAGGTCGAGAGGCATCGAAGGGATGGAAAGCGCAAGAGGTCTGGTTTCGTCGGCTGAGCACCACTGAAAGCGCTTGCTGAGTACGGCCTGCTTTAAACGCAGCCACAGATGGGGTTGTGCCAGCAGCGTTCTGACGGAGAGAATAAGCACGCCGCCGTTAGCCTGATGAACCAGCCCCGGCTCAAGCGTATAGCTATCGCCGCATTTGCGCAGACAGCCAAACAGCTGTTCCGCTTCCAGCCATTCTTCATAGAGGCTGGCTGACTTTGCGGCAAAGTTGTCTTCAGCGCTTTGCGCATCGGAACGAGTTACGCTCTTTCCCTGGATGTCGTAACGGCTGCCGATAGGCGAGGGGGACAGAGAGACAAATTTTTCAACGCCGTCGTTAATCAGGGCAAGATAGGCGCGGCTGTCTACCGCTTTGACTACCATAAAAGGCGATGCGGTATGTTGACCACAGAAGGCAGCCAAAGCCTGGTGAAGGCGCGGCTGCGTGATGGCGAGATCGATAGGCTCGCGGCGGAACTCTTGCTCAAACAGTCCTGTATAGGGCGTGGTGTCCGGCAACAGCTGTTGCCATTCAAGCTGATTAATCGTCAAAATATTCGCTGCTTTTATTTAAAAAGAAAACGAGATTATACAAGAATCGAGCGCAGTTCATACTCCCTAGGGTAGGTTTAAAATCAATGCGGGCGAAAGAGTGGGATTGGGGTTGTGATGGTGAAAAAAAGTGCTATGCTACGGATGTTACGCGGTCACTAAGCGGGTGTTTATACCATGAAATATCAGCAGTTGGACAATTTGGAAAGCGGCTGGAAATGGAAGTATCTAGTCAAAAAGCACCGGGAAGGCGAGGAAATCACCCGCTATATCGAGTATAGCGCGGCGCAAGAGGTCGTTGAAGAACTGCTGCGGTTGGAGAATGAGCCAACAAAGGTATTGGAGTGGATTAAAGCTCACATAAATCCAAATTTGGAAAATCGCCTTAAGCAGACCATCCGGGCGCGGCGCAAGCGGCATTTTAACGCAGAGCAGCAGCATACTCGCAAGAAGTCTATCGATCTGGAGTTTTTAGTCTGGCAGCGGCTTTCCGCGCTTTCACAGCGCCGCGGCGCTACGCTATCGGAAACGATAGTGCAGCTGATAGAAGACGCTGAACGAAAAGAGCTGTACGCGAACCAAATGTCTCTGCTTAAGCAGGATCTGAAGGCTATTTTGTCTGAGGACAAGTAGCTAAATAATTTTTTAATATGTGTTATCAATAAAAAACCCCGCTTAGCGCGGGGTTTTTTGATGCTAAGAGCGTAAGGGTTGCTTATTTAGCAGCCTGTACAGCTTCGTTAACTTGAGTAACGACGTCTTTAGCGCCAGTTACTTCGATTTCTACACGACGGTCCGGAGCCAGGCAGTCGATCAGAGCTGCGCCGCGCTTCATGCCATCACAGGTAGAACCGGTAACCGGGTTAGATTTGCCTTCGCCGCGAGCAGAGATCTTGTCTGCCGGGATGCCTTTGCTGACCAGGTAGTCAACAACGGTCTGTGCACGCTTCTCAGACAGCTTCTGGTTGTAGGCTTCTGAACCGATACGGTCAGTGTGACCGATAACTACCAGAGAACCGTCCTGAGGCTTAAGCGCGCTCAGTTCGCCGTACAGTTGATCCAGAGCCTGCTGGCCTTCTGCTTTCAGGCTTGCTTTGTTGAAAGCGAACAGAACGTCAGACTTCAGCGTGAAGCGCTTGGTCTGTACAACCGGCAGAGCAACGGCAGGAGCCGGCTTGGTCTGACCGAAACGGTAAGCCAGGCCCAGGCTCAGCATGCCGTTATCCGGACGGGTGCCAACGCTGTCGGCGTCACCGATGTTGTTAACCCACTGGTAGTCCAGGCGAGTAGCAAGGCTCGGGGTGATTGCATATTCAACACCAACGGCAGCCAGCGGAGAAACGCCAGTTTCGTGATCTTTGTAGGTACCGCCTGCTGCAGGGTGAGCAGTTACGTCACCACGCCAGCCCATCGCACCTAAACGGGTGTAGATATCCAGATCGTTCATGATCGGGTAGCTCAGCTTGGCAGACAGTTGGATGCCTTGTGCTTTATAAGCAGCGCTGTCATCGCCACGGTAGGTCATACGGCCTAACCAGTCGTAGCCAAACTCAAAGCCCAGATACTGGTTAGCCTGGTAGCCAACGTAAGCACCGGCACCGAGTTGATGCGGATGAGTATCTGCACCAGATGCATACTTGTTATAGAAACCAGTATCATGGTAGTAAGACCAACCCACTTTAGCACCGGTGTACCAGGTGTTATCTAGGGGAGCAGCTTGCGCTACGGTAGCGAAACCTGCTAATGCCACTGCTAATGCAATTGCTGTCTTTTTCATTTTGCGCCTCGTTATCATCTAAATTAGTTATGATTCAGTTATACGCTTATTGGGCCCGGTACAAAGGTTCGAAGTTAACATTCAACTATCATTCCATGACTGACATCGAAAAACCGGAACCATAACAAGCAACCTGATCATGCTAAAGTTTACCGCTTGTAAGAAAAGTTACAAGTCTTGAATACTAAAAGAACATAAAAATATCTTGTTTAGCATGCTTATTAACATAGTTTATAGAAGGAAATATGGCTTAATAAAGGAAAGCGTTTTCCTTAGTAATAATGGCGTTCGGACACGATATGCAAAAAAATTATTGTACTACGCTTGAGATACATATGTTTATGAGCATATTGTGCGATTTCACAGCTCGAAGGCAGCAAGGAGTTGGCTTAACAATAAGGAGAAATGTAATTTTATGTTAGCTTAAGTAAAGAAGCATATTTAATGCGTTAATAAAACGTCTTTTTATTATGTTGTAAGTATAGGTTGAGCTAATTTGAGTAGCTTATTTATATAGTAAAAATAGCCGGCGTTCTTTCTTGGTTAATAATGAATTATCTCCTTTATGCTTTAGGTGTTGATTTATATATATGAAATTTTCACCTATAAAAACCACCTCATTCTTCCTTTGGGTTATAAGCAGTAGGCTGGCAACAATAAGAAAGGTGGCGTTATCGTCTTGCTCACCTGATGTTTTGCTCTTTTCACTAATTTCAATTTGTTTTTCATATAGATATTGATTTTTTTCGGGTGCTCTGAGGCCGCATTCGCTGTGCTAAATTTTAGTGCCACTGTCCGTTAAGCGAACCTTGAGGAGCATTGTTTCGGTATATCATCATCGGCTGTAATACGAAGCAGTAGCAGTCTCCTTCAGCTGCGGCCTGATTCAAGCTCTCTTTATCCTGCTGGGTTAATTCCGGTAGCCATGCGATGACGGAGCTGAAGTTGCCGCTGCGAAGCGCTTTTTCCAGCATTAACACGCTTTCTTGTGTAGAAGAAGTGCGCAGAGAAATGCTTTTTTTCTCCGATAGCCCCAAACGGCTTATCCAATGTCTGTTCAAGCGACGCTCAGATGAAAGCCATAGCTGCCAGCGCGGCTGCTGCCCGAGCTGCTGCAAAAAGGGGAGCAGCAAATGTAGCGTAAAAGGGTTCTGTGGGTCGTACACAATCTCGCTGACCAGATTGGTGGTCATGCCGGTTCTGCTGTTACTCAATCCGGAAAAAAGTGTATGTGAAGCGTTATTGGTAATCAGTGGCGCGATGTACATAAAATACCCCTTCAATCTTTACTGTATGCATATACAGTATCCGAGGCGTTAATTAAAATCAACTATTTTCACGATGTCTCGCAAATTTGACATGAACAGGCGATTAACTATCTATTAATTCAAGGGAAAATTTGATAATTGTTCTTTTTGTCGATTATTTCATCGACTAACTAATCTATCTTAGTCGTTCAATGAGGCCATATGCTACACATTGAAAACAATTAAGGATCTGTATGAAAAGAGAAGTTATGAGGCAGTATGTCAAAGAAATCATTGCCCACTTTAGTGATTTTGGGGAGCTGAGTTCCCAGTCTATGTTTGGAGGATACGGCATCTGCAAAGATAACGTTATGTTCGCATTGGTTTCTGAAGGAAAATTTTACCTAAGGGCTAATAGCAAGCTGGAGTCGACATTCATCAATCAGGGAATGGAGCAGTATATTTATCATAAAAAGGGCGTTCCGGTTTTCATGAAGTACTATCACGTACATCAGGCGCTTTGGCAAAATGAAGAAAGATTGAGAAGCTTTCTTTCATGCGCCTTTGTGGCGGCTATGATGGACAGTAAGAAAAAGAACGCTCCTAAGTGTACGCGCTTAAAAGATCTTCCTAACCTGACGTTAGCTACAGAGCGCCTGCTGTGGTTAGTGAACGTAGAAAGCATTGAAGATTTGATTAAAGTCGGCGCATTAGAAACGTTTATTAAAATCAGAGAAATTAGAAAGGATGTCAAAACCGAGCTGCTGTTTTCTTTAGCTGGTGCGATTTTAGGCTGCCATGCAGCCGCGTTGCCTAGTGAAGTACGTCAAGCTCTGCTCGATGGGCTTAGTCAACACGATGCGTTGGAAGAGGAGGCGTTTCCCCACCACAAATAACAACGGTCAGCCTGGCTCAGACTGCGGAAATGCGCTCGTTCGCCAGGCTACCTGATAGCGTTATGAACTCGGGCAGCAGATCGATAATCAGGGAAAGTTGCTGAGCGATAAGCTGCGCCGTATCGTCGTTGTTTGCGCCGATTGCTGATATCTGGCGATTTACGTTTTTCAGCGTCTGTGCCAGAGCGCTTTCGCTCGCTTCACGCTGTAGGGCTCCGTCGATATAACAAACGGCGTCGTTTAACATAGCCAATACGTTTGAGTTTTCCGTCAACTTTTCTCTATGGGCGCCTAGAGCCGAGATGTAGCCAAGAAGGGTATGGTTTAGGCCGAGCAAGCGAAATCCTTTGTCTAATAAAGCCGGATCCCGTTTCGGTTCTGCTGCCATTCCTGAAACAACGGAGGCCAGCTCAGCGTCGCAATTGTGGGCGTTGCGACGTACGATCCGATAATCGACACCGTTGCTTTTCCCTTGATGGTACTGTTCGAGAATAGCGTCCAAATATCGACAGTTAGCGTTGACCGCTTTATTCAGAACGGTACTGATGTGGCGGAATTTCCAGTCTGGCCATATAAAGCTAACGGCCGCCCAAGCGATGGCGCAGCCCAGCAGGGTGTCAACCACGCGCGGAAGCGCGATGCGAAATCCTTCTCCCAACAGGTTAAAACAAAACAGAACCAGCAACGTAATGAACATTGTGGCGTAGGCGTAGCGCACGTTGCGAAAAAGAAAAAACAAAACGCCGCTGATAACGATGAGAATAAGCTGTCCTTCCTGCGATGGTACGAAATAGAGGATGGGCAATCCAACTAAAATGCCGGCTAGCGTTCCGACGACGCGAAGCGTCAGGCGGGTTCGCGTTGCGTTGTAGTTCGGCTGACAGACAAACAGGCTGGTAAGCATAATCCAGTAGCCGTTTTGTAGATGAGCAAACTGGATAATCGCATAGCCGAGGCATAAAACGAGGGACATGCGTACGGCGTGTCTAAACAGCGTTGACTGCGGCGTCAGGTGTTGAGCAAAACGCGCTTTGATGTCCTGCAGGCCCGCAATTTTATCGTCCGCTAGCGTGTTGTCCTGCAGGCTTTGAACGTCTGCCGCCTGTTCTGACTCAAGGCTGCTTAACTGAGCGTCAATCGATTTTAAATTATTCAGCAGGTGAGAAAGCGACTGCATCAAGCCGGGCGGTAGCTCATATTTCGACGTCAGGTTGGAGAGGCTCTTTTCCAAGTGAAGAAGCGCCTGCGTTTGGTAGACGTTATAGACATACTTTTGGCGATAGCGAACGGCGTGGGCAAGGCTTAGGCACGATTTTGCCTGTAGCGTCAGCAGTCGTTGAAAGCGAAACAAAATATCGGTATAGCGCAGTGAGTCGCTAAGCTGCTGATACTGAGCGTGGGCGGAGCTTGCTCGCTCGTGAATATCCTGAGCAACGAAGTAATAGTGCAGCATCTGTCGAGTGCTTCTCTGCCCCCGGTCCCCCTTAAGTCGGGTTAGCAGCGAGGCCTTTGTTTGGTTTAGCGTGTCGACCAGGGAACCGTTGACCATCGTCAGGTGAATGAGCTGACGGGCGAAGTGCTGCTCTTCATCGGGATCGAACAGCATCGCTTTGGCGTCAAGAAACGCCGCCAGCTTTTCAAAGCACTGGGCCAGATTATCCTGCAGTGGGCGGATCGGGAGAATGATGTGGCCCAGTAGGGTGATGAAGTTATACCAAACGGCGCCGGCAAGCAGAAGCAGCGGCTGCGTGTACCAGGCTGAGTACATGGAAACGCCGAGCATTGTGTAAATTGCAATTAGAAGCGCGCCAAACGCGATCGTGGCATACCGTTGACCTAACGATCCAAGCAGAATGAAGCCCGCGGTCGAGAGCAAAAGGCCAAGAGCAAATAGCCAAGGGTAGGGGAAGAGGATTTCAATCGAGACGGAGGCAATAAAGAAACAGGACAGAGTGATGACCAGATTGCGTAACCGTCCCGTTAATCGGTCATCTAAATCGGTTAACGCTGCGGCAACGACGCCGAGCGTTAATGGGATCGTCAGCAGGCTTTCACCTAACCACCAGGGTGCAAAAACGGTACCGCTAAGCGCGATAAATATGCGGATGCCGTATAGCCAATGGCTGTTATAAAAATAGCGTCGAAGCCCCTGACGTGCCGTCATTATCGTAGACCTTAACGGGGGGAGCGCATTTGGCGCTTAACGCTATCGACTCTGGCCTGACGCGCCATTTCGACAGGCACGACTCGACGCCCTACGGGCCACAGAGCGACTACGGCAATTTTGAAATTGGCGATACCGACCGGGATCCCTATGATCGTCAGGCACTGTGCGATACCGGCCGTAATGTGAGAAAGGCAGAGCCACCAGCCGAAGAAGATAAACCAGAATACGTTAAGCAGCGTACCGCCAGCGTTTCTTACCGAATTGCGATCGTCGGGATTAATCATATCGACGTGAACGGCTTCGTTGCCGAAGGGAAACAGAGACAGTTTGGTAATTTCCCAACAGGAACGCGTCAACGGAAGCGTAAAAATCAGTAGTACGGTGACGATGGTGGCCAGCAGCCAGCCTAAGGTGGTAAAAACGCCACCGAGGATAAAATTAAGTATATTCAGTACGCTGCGCATAAATCGCTCCTGGCTCCCGTTTGCCGCCGATCTGCTTGCCTTCAGGAATAACCGTGATTCCCTCAAAGTAA
This sequence comes from Leminorella grimontii, assembly GCF_039789245.1. Classification (NCBI taxonomy): domain Bacteria; kingdom Pseudomonadati; phylum Pseudomonadota; class Gammaproteobacteria; order Enterobacterales; family Budviciaceae; genus Leminorella; species Leminorella grimontii. The sequence continues at coordinate 1,701,376 of NZ_CP146357.1, forward strand.
GGCGGTCAAGTATGATAAAACCCGTTATGTTACGGCTTATTTTGCTTTACTCAATCGAAAAGCGTTAGATATTCACCTCGTAATGATAAATTATTCGGCTATAGGCAGCGAAAACGCGAGCAAAAATCGGCGTTTTGCCTGCGGACGTTAATAAACGGCATGAGTTTAAGCGGTATATCATGGAACTAAAGTCAACGGCAGTAGGGCAGCATCTGGCTCAGCATCCTTATAATAAAGTGAAAATGTTGAACGCTGGCGTAGAGGTCAGCGGTCCTAAACACATGACGGCTATCCCGTTTAATCAACTGTTGGCGGTGCGCTGTAAAAGAGGGCTGGTTTGGGGAGAACTGGAGTTTGAGCTTCCGGAAGAGAAGGTCGTCCGCCTTCACGGAACCCAGTGGCAAGAAACTCAGCAATTTTATCATCATTTGATGACGGTATGGCGCCAGTGGGACGTTGAGATGGAGAGGATCACGGCGTCTTTACTGTCCGACAGGGTTCTGGCGATTGAAGCCCATCTGGCGCAGGGACGCTGGCTAACGCAAGAAGATCTTGCCCAGATTCAGGCGGATATCCGAACCACTCTGTCGTCCATTCCCTTACCTCAGGAGAGGTTAACGGCGTTTTCTTCCTGCTGCGGTTTTTATGACGTTTGCATGCAGTGGCTAAACGAGGGTGAAGAAAAAGTAGAAAAGGCTAACCGGCAGTGGATCCGGAACATGCTGGAAGAACACCGAGACTTTTTCGCCAGCGTTGAGTCTCAGCCGTTAAATCCATCACAGTGCCGAGCCGTGCTCAGTGGAGAAAAAAACGTGTTGGTGTTGGCGGGCGCCGGCAGCGGTAAAACGTCCGTTTTGGCCGCGCGGGCAGGCTGGCTGCTTTACCGAGGGATTGCGCGAGAAGAAGAGATCCTGCTGTTGGCTTTCGGGCGTAAGGCCGCTCAGGAAATGAATGAACGCGTTAGTCGGCGGCTTGGCGCATCCCATGTTGAAGCGAAAACTTTCCACGCGCTGGCCCTATCGGTCATCTCTCAGTGCAGTAAAAAGCCACCGTCGATCAGTAAATTAGAAACCGATGCAGAGCGACGTAGGGATTTCCTATGCGCCGAATGGCGGGCACAGTGCGCAGAGAAAAAGAGCCAGGCCTCAGGTTGGCGGAACTGGATCTCGCAAGACCTAGGCTGGCCGTTGAGCGGAGAGCAGTTTTGGCAGGACGCGTCGCTGACCGAACGTATGGGCGCTCGTTTGGACGGCTGGCTTCGCCTTATGCGCGAGTGCGGCGGCAGTCAGGCCGATATGGTTGCGCTAGCGCCGCCGGAGATTAAGTCGGAGTTTCAGAAGAAGATCCGTTTATTGTCTCCCCTGTTAAAGGCATGGAAAAAGGCGTTGAAAGAGGAAGGCGCGGTAGATTTTTCAGGGCTTTTGCATCAGGCCATCGGCTTGATTGAAAAGGGCAAGTTTGTCAGCCCCTGGCGGCATATTCTGGTCGATGAATTTCAGGATATATCCCCGCTGCGAGCGGCGTTAATAAAAGCCTTACGCCAGCAGAACGAGGAGACCGCTCTGTTTGCCGTTGGGGACGATTGGCAGTCTATCTACAGGTTCAGCGGTGCGGCGCCCGAATTAACCTCCAGGTTTAACGACGCCTTTGGCGCCGGAGAACGCTGCGCCCTGACTACGACCTATCGCTTTGGGCAGGAAACGGCGGAAATCGCCGGTGAATACGTCCAACAAAATCCCGCGCAGATTAAGCGCAGGATCCAAAGTGAGTTTCAGGGTGAAAAGCATCCCATCGTGCTTTTACCCGAACAGCAGCTGGAGGCGCTGCTCAATAAGCTCAGCGGTTATGCCTCGCCGGATGACGATATTCTGGTTTTGGGCCGTTATCATTATTCCAAACCTGAGATTTTAAATAAGGCGCCAACGCGCTGGCCAACTCTGAAAATTGAATTTTCTACTATACATGCGAGTAAAGGGAGGCAGGCTGACTACGTCATTATCGTTGGCCTGAAGGACGGGGCGGACGGGTTCCCCGCGAGAGATGAGGAAGGCGTCGTCGAACGGGTTTTATTACCCCAGGCGGAAACGTTTCCCGACGCGCAGGAACGCCGCCTGCTCTACGTCGCCTTAACGCGCGCACGCCATCGCGTATGGCTGCTGCAGGATACGGAGTCACCGTCCGTATTTGTGAAACAGCTGCTTGACATGGGCGCGGTGGTGAAGCGTAAACCCTGATAGAACAATTGCCCGACGTGAGTCGGGCTTTCTTTTCCGGCCGGAGAAAAGGCCGTTACTTTAAGCGTTCTTGAAGATAGCGCTGATAGTCGGGGATCGCTATCTCTACCTCTTCTTCAAACAGGACGGATGACATTAGCATATCTGCAGTTGCGCGGTTGGTTGCCACAGGAATGTTCCATACGGTCGCCAGACGTAGAAGCGCTTTAACGTCAGGGTCATGGGGGACGGCGTTGAGCGGATCCCAAAAGAAAATCAGAACGTCGATTTTACCTTCGGAAATTAGCGCTCCAATTTGCTGGTCGCCTCCCATTGGGCCGCTGAGCATGCTGTGTACGTTGATTCCGGTGGCGCGCTGGATCATGTTGCCCGTTGTTCCCGTCGCGAAAAGCGTGTGCTTGGCCAGCGTCTGCTTATTGTCTTCCGCCCACTTGAGTAAAAATGCTTTACAGTGGTCGTGGGCTACCAGCGCTACGTTCTTTTGAACCGGGATGGTCCGCGTCGTCAGTTGCATAGTCGGTAAAATTCCTTGAAAAAGAGTGATAACAGATAGATTACTGAAACTGCGTTTTATAAAAAAGCGATAAAATAGAAAATGTATACTTTATTCTCACAGGTGCGACCCATAAGAGGAAACGGAACATGAGCGACAGCAAAATATTGGCTATCTTACAGAACGTGAAAACCATTGCGCTGGTAGGCGCAAGCGATAATCCGGAAAGGCCGAGTAATGAAGTTATGGCATTCCTTCAGGGGCAGGGATATCGAGTCATTCCCGTAAGCCCTAAGCTTGCTGGAAAAACGCTGTTAGGCGAAAAGGTTTACGCAGAGCTTAAGGATATAGAGTCCCCGGTTGACATGGTGGACGTTTTTCGCAATGCCGATGCGGCTTACGGCGTTGCGCAAGAGGCTATTGCCATCGGCGCAAAAGTGCTCTGGATGCAGATTGGCGTTGTGAATCACGATGCAGAAAAGCTGGCGCAGGATGCCGGCCTGACGGTTGTGATGGATATCTGTCCCAAGAAAGAAATAAAGCGGCTAGGACTGATAAAATAGGCAGCATAGCGTGCTGACGAGCAATAAATTTTCTTTTTCCGCGTCTTAAGATTCCATTAAGAAATGGATGGCTTACTCACAGCATGGTGAATGCTGACGCGAGGAAATGCTATGCCGTTAATAAAAGATATTGCTGCTTTTATGGCGTTTTGTCTGCTTTTCTACATGGTTGCGGACTGGATGAGCTGGATCAGGTAGCTGAGGTGTCTTATCGAAATTGGGGGATTTTGGCGAACGGAGAGGCTATAAAATCGGCAAAAAATGATATTTTGCTGTTTTTTCAGCCGAACAAACGAATTTGCTAAATTCTCTGCTTTACAAGCTACCTCAAGCTGTTCTATATTTCACGCCGTTACGGAGGAGTGGCCGAGCGGCTGAAGGCAACGGTCTTGAAAACCGTCGATGGGCGACTATCCGTGAGTTCGAATCTCACCTCCTCCGCCAAATTTGACAACGGGTCAGCGAAAGCTGGCCCGTTTTCTTTTGCGCTTGTAGGCACGAAAAACTGTTTTGTGACCCATCCGCATTAGAAACGCACACTGTCGGAATTTGTCTATATCCAAATTAAGAGATCGGGTAAATACGATGGAGTGGAGGTACTATGATGATATCTACAATAAAATACCTGCTATCCATGGTGGTAAAGTACGCCCTAATTGGCGTATCTATTCATGCTGTAGTTTTGTTTGGCGAAGCTATTTTTTACGGTAGGGGCGAGATCCTTACTCTGTCTGATATTCAATCATATGCCCCTATTGGCGCTGTTGTTGGCTTTATTGCTGGCGTGATAAACATTGTTTTTCGTTTACTTTTCCGGAAGGCTTAAAGAAGAAATTTTTTCTTGAACACGCTAAATCAGGGGCGTATTTTATTCCCCAGACGCAAAGGGCTGTTAGCTCAGTTGGTAGAGCAGTGGACTCTTAATCCATAGGTCGCGGGTTCGAACCCCTCACAGCCCATCTCCTTTCTTCCTGGTATTTATCTCTTTCCTTTTATTCCTGTCGATATTGACGATAGCGTGGCGTAACGCCTGATATTTATGTGAAGTGATATAGGAAAGGAAGGGCTGACGTCGATGATAGAATCATTCTCCGCATCGGCCTGTGCTTACCGAGGCCGATGCAGGCAGGTTTAAGGCCGCTAAGGCTTAACCTTTCTGAATGCTAATCTGCCACTGAGCGTCGCCGGTTTGTTGAAAGTCGGTCACCTTATGGCCTTCCTCTACGGCCCAGCGGGGCAGGTTCTCCGTCGCCTGAGCACAGTCGTAATCAATAACCAGCGTATCGCCGACGTTGAGTCCGACAATTATCTTTTTGGCTTCAATCAGCGGAAAAGGGCAGAGTTTGCCCGTAGTATCAAGCTTTATCGTTTTCATGACGTTATGCCTCACTCTTTTTAACTAATTGATTAGGAATAATGATAGTGAAATAGCTGACCAGCCAGCTACCTAACAGAATGCAGGGGATGAACAACCATCCTTGCCAGGAGAACCAGGCCGTATTAACAACCGTATTGCCGAGCATGCATCCACCCGCCAACCCGCTACCTATACCCATCAGTAGGCCGCCGAACAGGCTTTTGGCCAATGCTTTCCAACCGGGGGAACGAACCCTTAATTCCTGGCTTCCCCAGGCAGCGACAAGCGCGCCGACAAAAATGCCGATGAGAAGATATCCCGCCCAGCCGAAGAAACCGGTTTTGCCTTCGGTGATTAAAGAAAACAGCTGAGCGCTGGGGCCGCTTATCCCCAATCCACCGACGCGTCCTGACATCAGGCTTGAAGGCCATGCGAGTAACGCAATAACGCCAATAATGGCGGCGGTTATAAAGGGATGCCATCTTGCTTCAAACAACAGGTGGGAAATGCCCGTTTTTCTCGGCTTAGGCTGAGGAATGGGGAATGATTTCTTATTCAGGTAGCGATAGGTAAGGAACAGCGTAATCAGCGTTAAGGCCAGAACGGCTATCCAGGGAGAGATGTTAAGCGTTTGGGTTAAGGATGCATCAGGTAGAGACGGCGCGCTGATTGGGGCGAAAATTTGTTTGCCCGAAGGTTGTCGTATGTACCAACTGGATATAACGAAACCCACTACAGCGACCATGCTGCCAACCAGACCTTCAGCCGCTCGGTAGTAGGCGCCGGTAGAACAAGATCCGGCCAGACCCATGCCGATACCAAACATCAGTCCACCGACTAAGGTCGCCAGCCAGCGAAAGTCACCTGAAGGCAGCTTGGCCCAGCCTAGTTCGATAAAAGCGAATAAACCGATACTTTGAAGCGTGATGATAATGAGGATGGCAATAGTCATTCGACTATCGCGGAAGAGGTAAAGATCCCGCAACCCACCTGCCATGCAAAAACGACCGCGCTGCATGACAAAACCGAGAAGAAGACCCAAAAACAGACCTGTCATAGGGGAAAACTCCTGTTTATGGCGTGAGCCATAAATATATTGTGAAAAAACAGGCGGGAGTATACCGGCTTTTTATTTGTGGGAATAACAATTTATTTTTAGCGAAACGGCTCACCAATATTGAATAATCACGCTTATTCCATAATGTTGCTGAGGTAACCTGTTTGCCTGATTAATCACTCATGCCGGTCGTCGGATACAAGGAGTCATCCGTGAGCTTCTATTCGTTTGAGGGGGTTATCCCCGTCGTTCATCCCACAGCCTACGTTCACCCCAGCGCAGTTCTTATTGGCGACGTTATCGTCGGCAAAAACGTTTATATCGGCCCTCACGCATCGCTTCGAGGGGACTATGGGAGGTTGATTCTTGAGGATGGCGCTAATCTTCAGGACTGCTGCATTATGCACGGCTACTGCGACATGGATACTGTCGTACATTCATGTGGGCATATCGGACACGGTTCGATACTTCACGGCTGCGTTATCGGGCGCGATGTGTTGATAGGTATGAACAGCGTAATTATGGACGGCGCGATTGTCGGCGATGAAAGTATTGTCGGTGCGATGAGCTTCGTTAAGGCGGGGTTTATTGGGCAAACAAGGCAAATGCTGATGGGGATCCCGGCCAAGTACGTGCGTGACGTCACTGATGATGAGCTCTATTGGAAGCGTCTTAATACTAAAGAATATCAGGAGCTCGCTGAGCGCTCCCGCCTGTCTTTACGCGAAACGCAGCCGTTAACGGAGATAGAAGCGAATCGGCCCCGGCTGAAAGGCAGTACGGAGGTCAGGCCTAAATCTGAAATGAAGTAGCTTCTTCTTTTAAACCGCTAACCGTCTGTTGTATCTTGCTGCCTATTAAGAGGGATTATTCAGATATTCATAAGACGGGAGAAGCGATGATTGTCGTAATTTTTGAACTTGAAGCAGCGGAGGGGCAACGAGATGCCTATCTACAGTTTGCCGCCGAGCTGAAGCCCATGCTATCCCAGATAGACGGTTTTATTTCAATAGAGCGTTTTCAAAGCCTGACCCATCCGGAAAAGCTGCTTTCCCTTTCTTTTTGGCGAGATGAGGAAGCGGTAAAGCAGTGGAGAAATATCGAACAGCATCGCCGAGCGCAGGCTAAAGGGCGCAGCCACATATTTGCAGGCTATCGGCTCAGGGTCGCAAGCGTTCTGCGAGACTATAGCCTTGATGAGAGAGAAGAAGCGCCTGCAGACAGCCAGCAATACCATCGTTAAGGTGATTAGAATCCCACTGCCGAAACAGTGGGATTTTTGCTTATGGCTTTAGCCAGTTTAAGTCGCGTTAGCGTCTTAAACATAAAACCACCTGCTTTGCGGGTGGGATCAAAGGGTTATACCAAGAAAAACACCTTTCCGTTACGATATAGATGTTCAAGCTAATAACCGTAACTAAAATGAGGAAAGGTGTTTATGGGCATTAAAGCACAAAGCTCAGCGCATACAAAGTGGCTGTGCAAATACCATATCGTCTTTTCGCCGAAGTTCAGACGGAAAGTGATTTTCAATAGTATACGTTCAAGCGTAGGTGAGATATTACGAGACCTTTGTAAGTATAAAGGAGTGGAAATAATAGAAGGTCACCTGATGCCGGATCATGTTCATATGTTGGTAAGTATTCCTCCGAAGTTGAGTGTTTCAAGCTTTATGGGTATCTGAAAGGGAAAAGTTCGCTGATGATTTTTGATAGACATGCCAATCTAAAATATAAGTTTGGCAACAGAAAATTTTGGAGCGAAGGCTTCTATGTAAGTACGGTAGGGCTAAATGAAGCGACAATCCAAAAATATATCAGAGAACAAGAGAAATCAGATTTAGTCTCAGACAAATTGAGCAGCAAAGAGTATACAGACCCCTTCAAGGGGTAAGCCAAAGTAGCAAAGACACTTAGCTTGAACGAAGAGAAAGCGGCGTCATTTAGGCGCAGTCGGTAACAAGCCCTTATAGGGCAAGAGCAAACCACCCGCTATGCGGGTGGTTATGATTTTTAGGTGGCTAGTTAAAGAAGATGGTCTGCAGCATTTTCAGGCTGAGCAGGATAAGCAGACAGGCAAATACCTTTTTAAGCGTAGCGACCGGCAGGCGATGAGCCAGCTTTGCGCCCAGCGGCGCGGTAAAGTAGCTGACGACGGAGATAAGGATCACTGCAGGTAAATAGACATAGCCGATGCTATAGTCCGGCGTACCGGCCGAGCCCCAGCCGTTAATCATATAGCCGATGCTGCCGGAAAGGGCTATTGGCAGACCTACGGCAGCCGAAGTGCCAATAGCATTCTGTATGCGGACGTTGCACCAGCTCAGGAATGAAACAGTTAAAGAACCTCCGCCAATAGCGACCAGCGCGGAGATGCCGCCGATAGAAAGCCCTACGATAGACGTTCCTACCATTCCCGGCAGTTGGCGGCTGGGCTTCGGTTTAATGTTAAGGATCATCTGTAAGGCAACGTAGCCCATAAAGCAGGAGAAGAAAATGCCTAGCGCTTTAGTCGGCAGCATGGCGGCAAGCCAGGTTGCGGAAAGCGTTCCCAATAGAATGGCTGGCGTGATTTTCCAAACGACCGGCCAAAGAACAGCCTGATGCTTGTGGTGTGCCCGCAGGCTGGATATGGCGGTGAAAACGATGGAAGCCATGGACGTACCGAGCGCCATATGCACCAGATGTTCCGGCGGCGTTCCCTGAGCGGCAAAAATTGCCGTCAAAATAGGCACCATGATCCCTCCGCCGCCGATACCCAGTAAACCAGCCATAAAGCCGACGACTGCGCCTAGCGCCAGATAGGCCGCCACCCATTCAATAGCCATGAACTTCCCTTATTTTTGATGATGATAACGATGGATGCACTATACACCGACGGTATGAGTTAATCATTTATAGCGTTTTTTTTATGATTTGTGCAATGCTATCCACAAGCAGCGTTTTCGCGTGTAAACACGACAAAGGTTTTTACTATACAATAAGGGAAAAGGGTTTGGGATTTGAGGCGCTATGTTTGAGTTTGAGGGAAGAACGATTGATACCGACGCACAGGGATATCTGGTAAACGTTGAGGACTGGAGTGAGTCAATGGCAGTGGAACTCGCCCGTCAGGAAGGGATAGAGCTCAGCGAAGAACATTGGGAAGTCGTTCGCTTTGTTCGCGATTTTTATAAGGAATTTAATACCTCACCGGCTATCCGCATGTTGGTGAAAGCCATGTCGCAGAAGTATGGTGAAGAGAAGGGGAACAGCCGCTATCTCTATCGGTTGTTTAGCAAAGGCCCGGCCAAACAGGCTACAAAGATCGCCGGTCTACCGAAACCGGTGAAGTGTATCTGAGCCGTCGGAGAATGTTGAGAGGCACCGTCTAAACCAAAGAGGAAACGTTTTACGCGTGTAAAGTTAAGTCAGTGTTATCAAAATTGGCTTGAAATGTGACCGACACCCCCCATATTTAAGAGAAAGGCGCAGCCTGAATACGAGGAGGAGACGATGGTTACCAGTAAGTTCTCTATTGGTCAGCAGGTTAGACATTCACTATTGGGAAGCCTCGGCGTCATTATTGATATTGACGCTGAATACTCCCTTACTCAACCGGCTTCTGAGGATGAAGTAGCTGCCGACGATCGCCTGAGGAAATCTCCTTGGTATCACGTTGTGATGGAAGACGATGACGGGCAACCTGTGCATACCTATCTGGCGGAGATTCAGCTGATGCGTGAGGAGGATGAAACGCATCCAGAACAGCCGTCTCTTGACGAGTTGGCGGCTTCCATTCGTGACCAGCTTCAGGCACCAAGGTTAAGAAACTAGTTGATATATAAAGGGCTATGGAAACATAGCCTTTTTTATCGTTGAAAAAAGGCAAAAAAATAGCCGTGAAACCAAAAAGTGTGTGGAGTCGGCTTCACGGCAAACCAAAAACAGTCATTTTTAACTGATAAAACGCTGTGATTATTATCGCCGAGTTTTGTCATATAAAACAAGCTGGTAAAATCACTAGGTTTTTTGAAGAAGAATGATGGTTATTTCGAGATTTAAGTCTCTGTGTTTTATGGAGTAGTTTCTAAGAAGCTCGTTCATACTCTGTCTATGAAAACGACAACAATGTTATGCAAAACTATGTAAAAAGCTCTTCAAAGAGCGGCGAGACGCAGCGGAAAATATTGCCAGGATGATAGTGGATGGTCGATACCGTATGCGGTTTTTAATTCTTGTAATTATGCATTCTATTAAATCTATATTATTAATCGCTTATTAATTAAAGATAATTAATTAAATTTATTTGTTTTTTAAAATCGCTATTTTTATAACGTATTGAAATTCATGTTATTTTGTGGTCTTGTGTGATTTTAATTTATACATTTTGTAATGTTGTATCAACTTTTGAAGTAATTGTTTATATCTTTAGGTTCGCTTTTTTTATTTATTGGTTTATATTTTTACTGTGCAAAAGCATTTTTATTTCTTAAAGAAATGAAGGCGTAAAGAGTAAGTCGAAACGCGTTAACATTTTTAATGAAAAATGTTTGCATTTTTAACTCGTTATATCTCGCTCCAAACGGTAATCAACATAAATCGGTAAACGGACTTTAATTTATCCTTATTAAAGATAGGGGTAACTGCGCACGTAATAAGCGCAGTGTGTTTCCGTCTGGGCCCAATATTCTAAGGGTCACAATGATCGATTTTTCTGAAACTGAGTATTTTCAACAAATTAACCGACAGCGTAAAAAAAAATCTCATTATCTTAAAGACGTAGGCGACCAGTGGTGTACGCCTGATGCGCTCTTTTGGGCAATTGATGCGCTTTACGGCCCTCTGGTTCTCGATCTTTTTAGCGATGGGGAAAACAGCAAATGCCCTTATTTTTATACTATTGAGGACAATGCGCTGACTAAAGATTGGGCAGCCAAACTGGATGAGGCTAAAGGCGCGGCCTTTGCTAATCCTCCGTATTCAAGATCGAAGCAGTATAAAGGGCAATATATTACCGGGATGTCTCATATCATGCGTCACACGCTTGAACAAAGGGACAAGGGCGGTCGCTATGTTTATTTGGTTAAAGTCGCCACGGCTGAAGAGTGGTGGCCCGCAGAACAAATAGATCATGTGGCATTTATTCGCGGAAGAATACCTTTTGAACTGCCAAAGTGGTTCGTTGCGGCAAATAATAAACAGGCTGTAACGACGGCATCTTTTGGCATTGCGGTATTGGTTTTCGATAAAGCATGGCAGGGACCGAAAATCAGCTATTTGTATAGAGATGATTTGTTGAGTATGGGCAATGAGATTATGAAAAAAAAGGATAATCAACAAAATGAGCGGGCTGAGTATCCCGCTTGGTTAATCGATAAGGATATTTCAAACGGCTTGATACAAACGCCTTCGGCAATCTGCAATCAGTCGATTTTACCGTGAGTAATCAGAGTTAAAGGCTCATTGATATCGAAGATTTTACAGTTAGCGTGAGTGACGCCGAATGAAGCGATACGCTGTTTGTGCATTTGCCAATAGCGCTCAGCGGAGTCCCTGTCTGTAAACAGATAGATGCCTCCGGCTTCTTCGGTTTCCTTATTCTCTGTCCAGATTTTAGAGATAAACCCGGGTTCCTGATTGATGCTTTCCGCTAGCCCAACGGCGCTTTTGGACAGTGCGTCTCCCAGCATTTCCGCCGACATGTTGAAATCGACTTGAAGTACAACGGCCATGAGTTTCTCCTGTTGTAAATGACATTAACGTAATTTAAGCATGTGGGGAATGTGCCATCTTTTTGGTGAAAATGCCAACCTTAGCGCAAATGTGGATAGGACAGTGGCGATACAATGCATGAGAAAATACGGGAGAACTCTCTCGTATTTATAGGGTATGGAACCTCAGAGGCAAGTTTATGTCTCGCACTCTTGCTACAGGCTCGGACGTTTTTATACGGGGTATGTATTGTATACTGTCGCGGAGTTTGGCTTACTGACAGGATACATTCGGCTTGCGGTCGTTTGCTCAAACGATAGTGATTGCGTTAATGGGCGTCAGCTGAAATAATTATCTGATTTCTTAAGGGGATTCTGTGGCGCGCGTTCGAAGCGATTCCTTTTTGTATCCCCGCTTGGCGCGGCGTTTCTGCGGATAAGTGCGTCGATTTTATTCTTTTTGTTTTTGGAGATTTTCTGTTGATAAGCGTTCTTCTTGTTGATGACCACGAACTGGTGCGCGCAGGGATCCGACGCATTTTAGAAGATGTTAAAGGAATAAAAGTTGTTGGCGAAGCGCAGACCGGCGAAGACGCCGTAAAATGGTGCCGCGCCAATGAGGCTGACATCGTCCTTATGGACATGAACATGCCGGGAATAGGGGGGCTTGAGGCGACGAAAAAGATCCTCCGCTACTCTCCGGATATTAAAGTGATCATGTTGACGATTCATACGGAAAATCCGCTGCCGGCAAAAGTTATGCAGGCCGGAGCGTCAGGATACCTGAGTAAGGGAGCTGCGCCGGATGAAGTTATCAACGCGATCCGCGCTATTGCTTCCGGGCAGCGCTACATCGGTGCGGATATTGCTCGCCAGATGGCGCTAAGCCAGCTGGCGCCAGAGGCAGATACGCCGCTTTCCGCGCTGTCTGAACGTGAACTTCAGATTATGATGATGATCACCAAAGGGCTTAAGGTGAATGAAATCGCCGAGGCGCTGAATCTTAGCCCGAAAACGGTCAATAGTTATCGCTATAGAATGTTCAGCAAGCTTAACATCAGCGGCGACGTTGAGCTCACTCATCTGGCAATACGGCACGGCATCGTTTCATCGGATAAATTGCTAAACAGTGACTGAGCATTTTGACAGCAAGGCTTTTTTAAAGCACGTAACCAACGAGCCAGGGGTTTATCGTATGTACGATGCCTCTGGCGTTGTTATTTATGTGGGAAAAGCGAAGGATTTAAAGAAGCGCCTGTCCAGCTACTTCCGTCAAAACGTTTCCAGTAAGAAGACGGAGGCGTTGGTAAAAAGCATTCACTCCATTGATGTGACCGTCACTCATACGGAAACGGAAGCCCTGCTGCTGGAACATAACTATATCAAACTGTACCAGCCGCGTTATAACGTTTTACTTCGTGACGACAAGTCGTACCCGCTGATCTTTCTCAGTTCTGACAGGCATCCCCGCTTAAAGATTCACCGCGGCGCCAAACATGCGAAAGGGGAGTATTTCGGCCCGTTCCCCAACTCCGGTGCGGTGCGCGAAACGTTGGCGCTGCTACAGAAAATATTTCCCGTCCGCCAGTGCGAAGACAGCGTATATAGAAACCGTTCAAGGCCCTGTTTACAGTATCAAATTGGTCGCTGCCTGGGGCCCTGTGTTGAAGGTCTGGTGACGGATGAGGAATATCAAAAGCAGGTGAACTATATTCGCCTGTTTTTAGAAGGGAAAGATAGCCAGGTTCTCGATCAGCTCATTGCCAGTATGGAAGAGGCCAGTAAGGCGCTCAATTTTGAAGAGGCGGCCCGCATTCGCGACCAGATTCAGGCTATCCGTAGAGTTACTGAGAAACAGTTCGTCTCCGGCGACAGCGATGATTTGGACGTTATCGGCGTCAGCTATGAGTCAGGCATCGCCTGTATGCACGTACTGTTTTTACGGCAGGGAAAAGTGCTGGGCAGTCGCAGCTACTATCCTAAAATCCCCAAGGGAACCGATCTGGAAGAGGTTATCCAGACGTTTGTCGGGCAGTTTTATCTTCAGGGGAGCCAGTCAAGGTCGCTGCCTGGGGAAATCCTGCTGGACTTTAATCTGCCGGATAAAACTGCACTGGAAGAAACGCTTTCAGAAGTGGCGGGGCGGAAAATTCAGATTCAGACCCGCCCGCGGGGCGACCGGGCGCGCTATTTGAAGCTGGCCAGAACCAATGCCAGCATCGCGCTTAAAACTAAGCTGTCTCAGCAATCTACTGTCCATCAGCGCCTGACGGCGTTGGCCGAACTGTTAAATCTGCCCGAAATTAATCGCATGGAATGCTTTGACATTAGCCATACGATGGGGGAGCAAACGGTAGCATCGTGCGTAGTATTTGATAAAAACGGGCCACTAAGAGCGGAGTATCGGCGCTATAACATTACCGGCATTACCGGTGGGGACGATTATGCGGCTATGGCTCAGGTGCTCCGCAGGCGATACGGCAAGGCGTTGACAGAGGAAAAAATTCCCGACGTTATTTTCATCGACGGCGGCAAGGGGCAGTTGGGGCAGGCGATAGAGGTCTTTCATCAACTTGACGTCGCTTGGGACAAATCCAAACCGCGCCTGATAGGCGTAGCCAAAGGCAGCGATCGGAAGGTCGGTCTGGAAACGCTGTTTTTTGAGGCCGAAGGTGAGGGGATGTCTTTATCTCCCGATTCACCCGCATTACACGTAATTCAACACATTAGGGATGAATCGCACGATCACGCTATTTCCGGGCATCGGCAGCGCAGGGCTAAGGTGAAAAAGACCAGCTCGCTGGAGCATATCGAAGGCGTGGGGCCTAAGCGTCGCCAAACGTTGTTGAAATATATGGGCGGTTTACAGCCGCTGCTTAATGCTTCCGTTGAGGAAATCGCAAAAATTCCGGGAATATCGCAATCTTTGGCAGAAAAAATACACAATGCATTGAAACATTGAGGGCAATGTAGCAACATATAGCAAGCCCTCCCTAATTTATTCTGAGTGATAGAGCACCAGAACATTATGCGATTTAATATACCTACTCTGCTTACTCTGTTTCGCGTCATTCTGATTCCGTTTTTCGTATTGGCGTTTTATCTTCCCTATACTTGGGCTCCGTTAGCGTGCGCCTCTATCTTTGTCATTGCGGCGGTAACGGACTGGTTTGACGGTTTTCTGGCAAGAAAATGGAAGCAGACGACGAGGTTTGGCGCATTTCTCGATCCGGTTGCCGACAAAGTGATGGTCGCAACGGCGTTGGTGCTGGTGGTTGAACACTACAGCGTCTGGTGGATTTCACTGCCGGCTGCAACGATGATCGCTCGAGAAATTATTATTTCCGCCCTGAGAGAGTGGATGGCGGAAATCGGTAAGCGCAGTAGCGTGGCCGTCTCCTGGATTGGAAAGGTGAAAACCATGGCCCAGATGATGGCGCTGATCGGTTTGCTGTGGCGGCCTAATCAGTGGGTTGAGGTGCTGGGCTTTGTGCTTCTTTACATCGCCGCTATCCTTACGTTCTGGTCTATGTTCCAGTATTTGAAGGCTTCGCGTAACGATCTGCTGGAGCACTAGGCAATACGCCGGAAAAAGCAGCAAACGAACCAAATGTTTTAATAATTCTATTGACTCACCTCGTCAGGTAAGTAGAATGCACAGCATCCGATTGCGGCTGGGCCGCAGAGGGTAAGTGATTAAATCGGCAGCCTTTGCCGGTCGAACACGAAGCGGGAATAGCTCAGTTGGTAGAGCGCAACCTTGCCAAGGTTGAGGTCGCGAGTTCGAACCTCGTTTCCCGCTCCAATTCAACCCCCGCGGTTGAGTGTTAGGCGTATCAGATAAGGCGCGTTGGCAGAGTGGCCATGCAGCGGATTGCAAATCCGTCCACCTCGGTTCGACTCCGGGACGCGCCTCCAGCATCAGCCCGGGTGGTGGAATCGGTAGACACAAGGGATTTAAAATCCCTCGGCGGCAACGCCGTACGAGTTCAAGTCTCGTCCCGGGCACCATTCAAAATCAATAAAAAACAGTTTGATAGAACGAAAACGAGCCGCGATTTGCGGTTTTTTTATTGCCTGAAATTACGTCCTCCCGTTTTTACAGAACTATACTTATACCGAGCCAATAAAGGCACCGTAGCCCGTTTTGGACGAAGCAGACATCACAGCGGTGATTTATATTACGGATACCCACCCAATACAGGGCGCTGAGGGTATCGTCACAACCAAGCGAGGGAGCTATGGAAATACTGGAAGGCCACAACAAATTTTATGTTAATAATGAACAGGGCAACCTGGTGGCGGAGATTGTTTTCGTCCCTACGGGAGAGCATCTGAGCATCATCGAGCATACCGACGTCGACCCAAGCCTGAAAGGCCAAGGCGTTGGTAAGCAACTCGTTGCGCGCGTGGTCGAAAAAATGCGTCAGGAAAATCGCAAAGTCATTCCTCTTTGCCCGTTTGCGAAGCATGAGTTTGATAAAACCCGCGAATATGACGATATCCGCGCCTAAGCGTTGGTGGTGCAGTGAGCTGTCAGGTAGGCCGGTAAGTTGAAATATAGCTTTATCGCGTTTACTCTTTTAAAGGTATTAGTTGGTTATTGATGCAGAAAATGAGGTGTATATGGGTATTCTTTCATGGATTGTATTTGGCCTGATTGCGGGTATTTTAGCTAAGTGGATTATGCCGGGGAGAGACGGCGGCGGCTTTATAATGACGGTAATACTCGGCGTCGTCGGTGCAGTTGTTGGCGGCTGGATCAGCACCTTCTTCGGGTTTGGTAAAGTAGACGGTTTTAATATGGGCAGCTTTGTTGTTGCAGTTATTGGCGCGATTGTCGTGCTTGCAATATACAGAAAGCTTCGTAGCTAATAGAACCCCGCGCCCTAAAGTCTGCATGATTGCGGGCTTTTGGGTGTAAACCGTTTTCTCTTCCTATATTAGTATAGTTTCAGCGCCGTTATCCTTCGAATCATCCTGCCCTGAGCCATAGCGCGCAAGCCTGGTGCCTGCGTAGTAAAAAATGATGGTAATATAAGACTCATTTCTATAAGAAAAATGAGAATGCAGATGGACATATCCGACTTTCTTTTACAGGCCAGAAGGCTGAACCCTGAAGCAAAAGTTATGTTAACGCTTGAGCCGAATGCAGGCTCTGTCAGCGTTGAATGGGGCTGGGAGAAAGAGGGGCGGGAACGCTATTTTAAACATCGTATGCTGTTAAAAGAGCTGCAGTTTGATGAGGCAATTACGGCGTTTTTTTCTTCCTGCGTCATAGGTATGGAAAACGCCGCTAACCGGTAAAAACTTCGAGCAAGGTCTGGCATCGAACTAGCCGCTCAATGCCAATAGGCTATTTCTTCTGGTGCGACTTCTTCCTTAATACCACGAGCAGAGAACCAAGCAGGCCAATAACCAATAGCGCAATAGGAAGAATCATGAGGCCATTCATCACCAGCGCTTCATGGTGTTTAAAGAAGGGCGTTAGGCTTATCAGATAACCAATACTCGTCACTACGCCAACCCACAGAACGGCGCTAAGCCAGTTAAAGATTTGAAATCGTTTGCCGTCAAGCGCGGACAGACCAGCAATCGTAGGCAACAGCGTGCGGACGAACGCTAAGAATCGGCCTATCAGCAGCGCAAAGAAACCGTGTTGATGAAACAGGTTATGGGCGCGTTGATGATAGTGTGCCGGAATTTTTGCCATCCATCCCTGGACCGTTTTGGTTTTCCCTAACCATCTCCCCTGCAAATAGCTTAACCAACAGCCCAGCGCGGCGGCCGCTGAAAGTACGGCAAGCGTCAGAAGATAGTGAAGCGAGCCCTGGGCTATCAGCGCGCCGGCCAGCAGCAGGAGGCTGTCCCCCGGAAGAAATGCGGCGGGAAGCAGGCCGTTTTCCAGAAAGATAATGACGAAAAGAATGCCGTAAATGGCCCAAAGAAACTCCGGATTCGCCAACGTTTTAAAATCGTGTTGTAAAAGTGCGTGGAATAGATCTGTAATCGAACCCATTTTCTTTCCTAATATGTCATCGTAGAGCAACCTGAAGACTGTCAGACTTGGCGGTTACGGATGAGCGGATATACGGTAACTATATAGTAGCCATGAGCAAAAGGCTGAAAAGGTTAAGGGATTAACCAGCGGTGCTGCAAGTTTACCACGATGCCCCCAAGTGATACAGGCGATGGGGTAAGGATAGCATCAAAAGCGCACTGCACGGTTTTTAACGAGTCGTCATGGCGGGCGCACTAATTCACCCAATTTGCATGCTTTTCTGCGGTAGGATTTTCAGCAAATAGAGAAAAGCAGCGCGAATATTTCCGCTTGGTCAGGCAGCGCGTGTTGAAAAGTTGTACGATACCTTTCGTTATTGAGACACGCGTTCAGGATTTTCTCAAAGCGGTTTAACGCCGCTTGGGGCTATGTTAACGTAATCAGCGACTATTAAATATGTAAAGGTAAATATGATGGATATCGTCGATCGCTTTATTTCCTATACCAAGATCAATACGACTACGGACCGCGACAAGGGCGCTGCGGGCATTATGCCGTCATCGGAAGGGCAAAGGGTTTTAGCCAATCAGGTGGCTGAAGAGCTGCGCGCGCTTGGGCTTAAGGACGTCACGGTCAATGAGCGATCGATACTGACGGCAACGCTCCCCGCTAACGTTGATTATCCGCTGCCGACGGTGGCCTTTTTCGGCCATCTGGATACCAGCGCCGAGCAAACCAGCGATACTCACGCAAAAATCGTTTCCTATCAGGGGGGAGATATCTGCCTGAACGAAGAGCAGCAAATTTTCCTGCGGCAGAGCGAGTTCCCCGAGCTTCAAGAGTATGTAGGCGACGACGTTATCGTCACCGACGGTACCAGCCTGTTGGGCGCTGACGATAAGGCTGCTATTGCCTCCATTGTGAACATGGTTCAGTTTCTGTTAGCCCATCCGGAAATCAAGCACGGAACGGTAAAAGTCGGCTTGGTGCCTGATGAAGAGCAGGGGCTTCGCGGCGCGAAGGCGTTCGACGTTAAGGCCTTCGGCGCGGATTTTGCCTACACGCTGGACTGCTGCGGTATTGGCGAGCTGGTTTATGAGAACTGGAACGCGGGCGACGTGGAGCTGGTGTTTACCGGCCAGTCCGCTCACCCCATGTCGGCTAAAGGCCGATTGAAAAACTCTTTGCTGATGGCGCATAAATATATCGCCATGCTGCCGGGCGGTGAAGCGCCGGAGTATACAGAAGGCCGGGAAGGCTACTATTGGGTCAAACAGTTACAGGGTAACAGCGCCAAAACGGTGTTGAAGATGGACGTTCGGGACTTTACCGAGCAGGGATACCAGCACCGCATGCAGTTTTTATCTCGCTTGGCGCAGCACTGCGAAGACCTGTGGGGCGAAGGCAGCGTAACCTGCAAGCTGGCGGATCGCTATACCAACGTGTTTAATAGCCTGCAGGACGATGCCAGCTATCCTATCGATATCGCCGTGGACGCCTATCGGAGCCTGGGCATAGAGCCGAAGGTTATCCCGATGCGCGGCGGCTATGACGGCGCGGCGCTGTCGCAAAACGGGCTGCCCTGTCCAAACGTCTTTACCGGCGGGCACAACTTCCACTCGATTTACGAATATCTGCCGGTTAAATCCCTGAGGGCAGCAAGCAGCGTATTGGTGGAGATCGTTAAGCAGACCCACGAGCGTTTTGCTAAAGGCGCTTGAGGGCGCGGGTAGAAAATGAAGCGGGGCGCCTATTGGCGCCCCGTTTTACTTAACCATTACGGCGCTGTCTACTTAAGAAGATCCACCATTTCGACGGCATAGCCAATATAGTTGGCCGGCGTCATGCCCTTCAGGCGCGTTTTTTCCTCTGCCGGCAGCTCCAGTCCATCGATAAAGCGATGCATATCGGCCTGCGTTACGCGCTTGCCGCGAGTAAGCTCTTTCAGCTTTTCATAGGGCTTTTCAATTCCATAGCGGCGCATAACCGTTTGGATAGGTTCCGCCAACACTTCCCAGTTGTTATCGAGTTCTTCGCGCAGATGGCCTTCGTTCACTTCCAGTTTTTTAAGTCCCTTAAGGGTGGACTGGTAAGCAATGAGCGCGTAGCCGATGCCGACGCCGAGGTTTCTTAATACTGTGGAGTCCGTCAGATCGCGCTGCCAGCGGGATACCGGCAGCTTAGTGGCCAGGTGTCCCAGTACGGCATTAGCCAGCCCCAGGTTGCCCTCGGAGTTCTCGAAGTCGATAGGGTTCACTTTATGAGGCATCGTTGAGGAACCGATCTCCCCGGCGACGGTTTTCTGCTTAAAGTGGTTAAGGGCAATGTAGCCCCAAACGTCACGGTCAAGATCCAGCAGGATAGTGTTAAAGCGAGCGACACAGTCAAAGAGCTCGGCAATGTAGTCGTGCGGCTCAATTTGGGTTGTGTAGGGGTTCCAGGTTACGCCCAGAGAGGTCACAAACTCCTCGCTAAAGCGGTGCCAGTCAATCTCTGGGTAGGCTACCAGATGGGCGTTGTAGTTGCCGACGGCGCCGTTGATTTTGCCGAGAATATCTACCTTCGCCAATTGGGCATACTGCCGTTCCATTCGGTAGGCGACGTTAGCCATCTCTTTGCCGATGGTTGACGGCGTGGCAGGCTGCCCATGGGTTCGAGAAAGGAGGGGGATCGTGCGGTACTGCTCGGCCAGCGCCTTCACCGTATCGATAAGCGTGCGCCAGTTTGGCAGCAGCACGTCGCGGCGGGCTGTCGTCAGCATCAGCGCGTGGGACAGGTTGTTGATATCTTCCGACGTGCAGGCGAAGTGAATGAATTCCGATACTGCATTAAGTTCGGCTACGCCGGCGACTTTTTCTTTCAGGAAGTATTCCACCGCCTTAACGTCGTGGTTGGTTGTGCGCTCAATGGTTTTGATGCGGGCGGCGTCTTCCTGGTTAAAACTGGCGACGATATTATCAAGGTAATCGTTTGCTTCTTTGCTAAAAACGGGGACTTCCTTGATTTGTGCGCAGCTTGCCAGCTTTTGAAGCCAGCGAACTTCAACCGTTACGCGAAACTTCAGTAACCCGAATTCGCTGAAAATGGAGCGCAGAACGTCGACTTTGTCGCCATAGCGTCCATCAATCGGTGATACGGCGGTCAGTGAAGATAATTCCATCAATAGGACTCCTGAAGTCTGAATGTTTAACGATTTGAAAGAATCTGGTGCACCTGCGTAAGCAGGCGACTGCGTGAAAAAATGAACTGAAGCCGGCGGCCGCCTACCTGCTGCCATAAGACGGCGGCGCGAATGCCAGCCAGCAGCGCGGCGCGAACCTTCGCCTGGATCAGCGGTTTTTGTAGCGCTTCCGGCGCGCCCGTAACCTGAATTCTCGGCCCCAGCGGGCTGATAACGTCGACATAGATGTCGGCCAGCGCGTGGACGACGGTTTCGGAATCAATATCGAAGTGGAGCAATTGGCGCTCCACCTGAGAGATACGGTTAGAAAGCTCATCAAGAGCCTGAGGATTTGCCGACAGCTTGCGTTCAAGCACCGTCAGGCTGAGCAGGTAGCGGGTCAGGTCGGCGCTAAGCTCTTTGCGGCTGTTGGTAAGTACCGCAGGGAGCGACTCCAGCCCGAGGGTTAAATCGCTTTCCTGACCAAAAATAGCCAGCGTAGTGGGGGAATCCGTCACCATTATGCTGCGAAGAGACACTTGCAGAGCGTGCGCGTCGCACTGCCCGCCGAGCGCCAGCTGTTGAACCAGACGGGACGCCTGAGCGACGCCGGCCAGCGCGATCGTTATATCGTAATAATTTTTGGCCACGGTTAATCCTGTATGCGTTCTTCAATAATGGCGCCGCCGAGGCAGACTTCCCCTTGGTAAAACACGGCGGACTGTCCGGGAGTTACCGCCGCGACGGGTTCGTCAAAACGCACTTCCAGGCGATCGGGGCCCAGAGGCGTGACGGTACACGGAATGTCCTGTTGGCGATAGCGGGTTTTCACCGTACAGCGGAAGGTCTCGGTAACTTCATTTCTGTCGACCCAGTGCAGCTGTTGAGCTATAAGTCCGGTGGAAAACAGGCTAGGGTGGTCGTGGCCCTGTGCGACGATTAAGCGATTGGCCGTCAGATCCTTATCAACCACGTACCAAGGGTCTTCACCACCGTCTTTCATTCCACCGATGCCTAAACCTTTACGTTGACCCAGAGTGTGGTACATCAACCCCTGATGTTTGCCGATAACCTCGCCGTCCACGGTGACGATATCGCCCGGCTGAGCCGGCAGGTAGCGGGCCAGAAAGTCTTTAAACTTTCTCTCGCCGATAAAGCAGATGCCGGTAGAGTCTTTTTTCTTGGCCGTGACTAAATCGAGCTCCTCGGCAATGCGGCGCACTTCCGGCTTTTCCAGTTCGCCAACCGGGAACAGGCTTTGGGCGACCTGCTCATGGCTGAGCGTATAGAGAAAATAGCTTTGGTCTTTATTGTCGTCTACGCCGCGCAGCAGGCGGCTTTTGCCGTCAAAGTCCTGACGGCGGACATAGTGACCGGTTGCGATATAGTCTGCTCCCAGGTCTTCTGCTGCGAACTCAAGAAAGGCTTTAAACTTGATTTCTTTATTGCACAGAATATCGGGGTTTGGCGTGCGCCCGGCCCGGTACTCGGCCAGGAAGTGCTCAAATACGTTATCCCAGTATTCGGCAGCGAAGTTAATGGTGTGGAGCTCTATGCCCAATTTGTCGCAAACCGCCTGCGCATCGGCCAGATCGGTCGCGGCCGAGCAGTATTCATCAGAGTCGTCTTCTTCCCAGTTCTTCATAAACAGGCCAACGACCTGATAGCCCTGCTGTAAAAGCAGATAGGCTGAGACTGAGGAATCAACACCGCCGGACATTCCGACAACGACTTTTTTCTGACGATTATCTGACATAGGTCTCTCGTGTAGCTAGTGAATGCTGCTGTTGCTGTATAACACAATAACCGCTGATTCTATCACGTTGTAAGGCCGTTGGCACCGCCAATCTAGCCGCCAAAATAGGTCAAAATATCCAGCGGATAGCGCGTTGGCTGCAGATAGTGCAGCAAGCTTTCTTTTACCAGTGGCGAACGTAGGTTAGGCGAGGTAAGAATATCGTCCGCGCTCAGCCACAGGCAGCGATCGATATCGGCGTCGTTTGGCGAAGCGGCCACCATGCTTTCTAAGTCAATAGAAAACGTGAAGCGGATAAACGGCGTTCCGTCCGGCGCCAGCCACTGGTAAATGCGGAGCAGTTCCTGAGGGCGAGCCCGTATGCCGGTTTCTTCCCACAGCTCGCGGGCGGCGCCGTCCAGCACGGTTTCCCCGGCTTCCAGATGGCCCGCCGGCTGGTTTAGCGTCGGGCGGCCGTTGATGCGTTCTTCCACCATAAGAAATCGGCCTTCGGCCTGAACAACGCAGGCCAACGTTACGTGGGGCTTATACTGAGTTTCAGACACTATGCACCTCTCTCCATTCACCCGGTTGGAGCCCCTCTAGCGTCCAGCCGTCTACGCTATAGCGAATTAGCCGCAGGGTAGGGAAGCCAACGTGGGCCGTCATTCTTCGCACCTGCCGGTTTCTGCCTTCGTGCAGGGTTATCTTAATCCACTGGGTAGGAATTGACTTGCGCTCGCGGATTGGGGGCGTGCGCGGCCACAGCCATTCAGGTTCATCAACCAGCTCAGCTCCAGCGGGAAGCGTAGGGCCGTCGTTTAAGGTTACGCCTCGGCGAAGTTTCTCTAACGCGCTTTCATCTGGAATACCTTCCACCTGAACAAAATAAACTTTATGAACTTTATGTTGTGATTGTGTTAATTTTGCCTGCAGGCGGCCGTCATTTGTGAGAACAATAAGCCCTTCACTGTCGCGATCGAGGCGACCGGCGGCGTATACGCCGGGGATCGGCACGTAATCTTTCAGCGTTTTTCTTCCCGCTTCATCGGTAAATTGAGGTAGGACATCAAAGGGTTTATTTAGCAAAATAAGGCGTCGAGGCCCTTTAAATTCAAGAGCTTTTGTCTTTTTTGGCCGCCGACGGCTGGCGGAATTTTTTTTAGTGGCTAATGTTAACATGGCGTTCTGTGCGTTGAATCGTTAAACCATTATACCCGAAAACATTTTTTATTGGCGGTGACAAATTATTCAAGTAGTATCATCGTGAGTCTTACAAAAAATTAACAAACAGGTCCTCAGAGGAGAGTTTGATGGAAAGCAAAGTTGTTGTACCGGCTACAGGCAAAAAAATTACGATGAATGCCAAAGGTAAACTCGACGTTCCGCACGATCCTATTATCCCCTACATTGAGGGTGACGGCATTGGTGTTGACGTAACGCCGGTGATGATTGAGGTTGTTGATGCCGCAGTACAGAAAGCCTATGGCGGTGAACGTAAAATTTCCTGGATGGAAATTTATACTGGGGAAAAATCGACAGAGCTGTACGGTAAAGACGTCTGGCTGCCGGATGAAACGCTGGACTTTATTCGAGAATACAAAGTAGCGATCAAAGGCCCCTTGACGACGCCGGTAGGCGGCGGTATCCGTTCACTTAACGTAGCGCTGCGTCAGCAGCTCGATCTTTACGTGTGTCTGCGGCCCGTTCGCTACTACGAAGGCACGCCAAGCCCGCTGAAAAATCCTGAACTGACTGATATGGTTATCTTCCGTGAAAACGCAGAAGACATCTACGCCGGCGTTGAGTGGAAGGCGGGAACGGCGGAAGCCGATAAGGTTATCAAGTTCCTGCGAGAAGAGATGGGCGTAACGAAAATTCGCTTCCCTCAGCAGTGCGGCATCGGCATCAAGCCGTGTTCAGAGCAGGGCAGCAAGCGCCTGATCCGCGCCGCTATTGAATATGCGATTGATAACGGACGTGAGTCCGTCACGCTGGTTCACAAAGGCAACATCATGAAGTTCACCGAAGGCGCCTTCAAGGACTGGGGTTATCAGCTGGCCAAAGAGGAGTTCGGCGGCGAGCTGCTGGACGGCGGCCCGTGGATGAAAATCAAGAATCCGAAAAACGGCAAAGACATTATTATTAAAGACGTGATTGCCGACGCCTTCCTGCAGCAAATCCTGCTGCGCCCGGCTGAGTATGACGTTATCGCCACTATGAACCTGAACGGAGACTACATCTCTGATGCGCTGGCCGCACAGGTTGGCGGCATCGGTATTGCTCCGGGCGCTAACATCGGCGACGAGTGTGCGCTGTTTGAAGCTACTCACGGTACGGCGCCTAAGTATGCGGGGCAGGATAAGGTCAATCCGGGCTCGGTTATTCTGTCTGCCGAGATGATGCTGCGTCACATGGGCTGGTTCGAGGCCGCCGACCTGATTGTTAAAGGTATGGAAGGCGCTATCAAGAACAAGACCGTGACCTACGACTTTGAACGCCTGATGGACGGCGCTAAGCTGCTGAAATGTTCAGAGTTTGGCAAGGCGATGATTGCGAATATGTAATCAGAAACGGTAGGGCTAAAAACGGGAGCGTAGGCTCCCTTTTTTATGACTCATATCATGAGTAAAGTGCGTTTGTGGTTGAATTATGACTTAATATATCTTTTCTTTTTAGAATAGCCTGATGCATCAAGATATAGCCACAGGCGACCATAAGGCCGAATAGCGTTGATAGAGTCAGAATAAGCGGCTTACTAGGGCCATCCTTTTTTACCGGCCAATTGGGAGCCATTTGGTATTTGTAAGGCTGGAACGCTACATCTTGGATGTTGATTTTTTCCATTCTATTTAAACGCATCTCTCTGTTTTGAATTGATGCGTTTAAGTGGGCAACGTCCGTAATAGATTGCTCTATTTTTAGCTTTTGCGCTAAACCGTCAGAACCTAAGGCAACGGAGTAGTTGGGATCGTCTTTAACCGCTAAGCCACTGCTGTACACTGGCTGCTTGATTCCTGCGGCATTAGCGACTTCCAGCGAATAGTTAAGGCGCAGTATATTTATATTGCGTTCGTTTTCTAGCGCTTTTCGTTCTAACGCTAGGCTATCCTTTTCTGTTTGGATTTTTAATGCTAACGAGCTAAGCAGATCGTTAATAACTTCTTTTCTTACTATTGTTGAAACATAGTCAATGTAGCCACTAAGGACCGTTTGTGCGTCATCTGCTGTGGCTGCGGTAAACTTAAGCGTCCAGGACGTATATGGACGAGGCTCTTTTTGACTCAATGAACCACTGGACATCAATTCCAGCAGTTCTGTCGTTTTAACTATTAGCCGACGGCGAGCTTCAGCATCAAAGCTACTGTTTGCCAGCTGTTTCATTATGTAAGGAGACTGACTTAAGTACTCTTCCTGAAGAGTAGAGGAATCAAATCGTTTGATGAACTGTTGGTAAAGCGTATTCGCATCGACATCATAATTTATATCTAATGCACGAAGCTCGGTCAGTTCTTTTTTGATTTGAATTAGCTCGGGCATCTCCGGAGGAATGACGATTGCTTGGCTTGTCCATTTTTGAGGTAATAGTAAAGATAGCAGCAGGCCGCTCAATCCAAAAAAAAGCACAATGACAAATAGGCATTTCTTTTTTAAAAGAAGCGTTTCCATCAGAATATATAGATCTACGTCATCTCGCGAATCGGGAAACATGGAAGATGAGCATTGAGACTGCGGGTAAAGGCATCTTTTATTGATGTTGTTTTCCATAATGCATAACGGCAGTTGTTAAGAGTTACTCTTTATTTTGTTGTATTGTAATGGCGCTTCTTTACCACTTAAGGCGGATACCACCAATTGGACTTTTGTCTTCCTGATGTTGAGAAGCTTTGATACTTCATCAGGACTTTTTCCTGCATTGGTCATACTCAGGATGGTTTCTTTGTGGGGGCTCTCATAGGTTGTATATATGTATTTTATTTGAAAGGATTTTTTGCAGTTTTTACAGTAGTAACGTTGTAAACCCGCTCGCGATTTCCCATGCTTCCTGACGCAGTTCTCTCCGTTGCATAAATGGCATATAGTCGGCTTATTCTTTAAATTAGGCATTTTTGTACTTTTATTTTTTATATAAATTATGAATGATGGGTATTTTAAACGCTCAATAAGTGCCTGTAGATATTTATATCCGATAGATTGTTCTTTACTATTAACCTGGCAATTTCAATTATTTTATTTTATATAACAACACTTTTAATTTATAGCATTTTGTTAATTTGTTTAATCTTTATTAGGATTGCAAGTATAATAATATTATATTTTTCAATGTGATACTGGCAATGTGATTTTTATTAGGATGCACAAAAAGATTTTACCGAAGAGAAAAATTAACTTTTTGTGCAATTATTTATTATCAAGATAATAGTTTCTTATGTTATTAAGGGTTGGGCTGAATGGTTTAGAAATAATTACCTATAACTTATTGTATTCATTGTCTGTTTGTATGTTTTTTATTTTTTGGTGAAAATATTCCTTGCTTGAGATTTTTTCGGACATTATTGTAATGCTTTGATAAGCCAAGCTGGCTTCTTATTTTATATCTTTACCAGCATTCTTTTAATTTATTGATGATTAGAAGGGAAACGATCGCTGTGGCTAACGTCAAGAACCTTAGCCTTAAGTAATTAAGAACTGCTGCGTTATATCTACATAACATATTAATTATGCCAATAAGAAAGTCGATTGTTAAAGATACGCTTCTGTGGGTTGAAAAACATATTGAAGATGACATAGATATAAGTCAGGTCACTGAAATATCTGGATACTGTAGGCGGCAAATTCAAACCGTATTTAAGCTATATACGAGAGAGAATCTCGGTTGCTATATTCGTCAGAGAAAGCTGTCCCGAGCCTCTATGCTGCTGAAATTAACCAACTTGCGCATTGGCGACATTGCTCACAAGATGGGGTTTGAGTCTTCTCAAAGCTTTAATAGGGCTTTTAAGAAGCATTTTGGCTGTACTCCTCTTCAGTTTAGAAACGCCCTGGATTGGGATTTCTCCAGATTTCGAGCGGCAATAAATCTTGATGGCCACGACTATGGCGCTGTAATTCCTGAACTATGCTATTTAAAGAAGGTTTTCCATACCGTTTTAGAAGTGATGTATCAGGAACCGGAGCTCTCAATAGTCAGTGACAATAGTAAAGTGTTAAAGCTGTCATTAATTAGGGATAACATGCGGCTTTTAGCGACTAATATATGCATGCTTTACGATCTTAAGCTCGACAGCAGGGTTTCAGGAGCGCTTACCATTGCGTGTACAGTGGCGACAGAACGGACAAGAAGCGTAAGCACCGTCGTTAACGTTGAAGGGCGATACGCCAAGTTTCACTTTGACGGCAGCGTTGAAAACTTTTTCCACTTTTCTCGGTATATTTATACTAACGTTTTGCCGAAATATCGTATAAAGCGGCGAGAGGGGAAGGATATTGAAATATTTACCTATAACGGTGCAATTTTCAGAGATAGGGTAAATATAAAGTGTGACTACTATGTTCCTGTTGTCTAGATTTTATTTATAGGGTACAGAATTGAGAATAGCCCCACAAATGCAGGGCTAATGAAGAAACTTGAGGGAAAAGCGACTCACTAATTGATTACTTTTATCCCTTATTTTTCAGGTCAAAGCTGGTTATCAGGTTTCTATAGTCGGGAATATGATTAGAGAAAAGCGCCGCCAAGCCTTCAATGTCGTTTCGCCAATCGCGATGGAGCTCGCAGGCAACGCCAAACCAAGTCATTAGCTGCGCCCCGGCCTGCGACATTCTGTCCCAGGCGGAATGACGGGTGAGTTCGTTAAACGTACCGGAAGCGTCCGTCACGACAAAAACCTCAAACCCTTCCTCAATAGCCGACAGGGCCGGGAAGGCCACGCATACTTCAGTCACCACGCCGGCGATAATCAGCTGCTTTTTCCCGGTGGCCTTAACCGCTTTGACGAAGTCTTCATTATCCCAGGCGTTAATGTTGCCAGGGCGGGCTATATAAGGCGCATCCGGAAACAGCGCTTTTAGTTCGGGAACCAAAGGGCCGTTAGGGCCAGTTTCAAAGCTGGTGGTCAGGATCGTCGGGAGTTTGAAATATTTTGCAAGATCGGCCAGAGCGAGAACGTTATTTTTGAACCTGTCGGGATCGATATCTCGAACTAAAGAGAGCAGGCCGGCCTGATGGTCAACGAGAAGAACCGCGGCGTTGTTTTTATCGAGCTTGACATAAGGTTTAGCCATGATGTTTTTAACTCCTTTTGTATAAGACAGAGTGCAGAACTCAAGTTTTTTTGTAACCAGATAGGATTACGAACATCCTTTTAACTATAGACAAGAGAAAGGAGAATTGTGAAAAATAGGCCAGCTGAACGTGGCCGGGGGCCGTAAGAGGGCGACCGGTTGGAGGACTGGCGCTAAAAACGACGGATAGGGACATGGTTGATTTCAATATTTACAGCCTTAAACGTGCGCCTTAAAAAGTGCGCAGGCTTTATCTGTTCATTTTTTCAGCATAAATGACGAGGCCACTTCGACACTTCTGCTGAAAAAGGGAACATGTCTGTAATAAAAAATTTATTTTTCTTTATT
The DNA here is from genome assembly GCF_039789245.1 of Leminorella grimontii. Taxonomy (NCBI): domain Bacteria; kingdom Pseudomonadati; phylum Pseudomonadota; class Gammaproteobacteria; order Enterobacterales; family Budviciaceae; genus Leminorella; species Leminorella grimontii. Next base: position 1,730,301 of record NZ_CP146357.1, read on the forward strand.
TTCATGTGATTAAGTATTTCTCAGTTTGGCACGCAACGTGCATTTTCAAATGCAGCTTCATTTAGATAAATATCTCTATCCGATGAAGCCCGCTTCAGTGATATTCCAACGTTAATTTTCTCACACGGTTACGACGAGCCGCCTGCGCATTCATATCGCCAGAGCTGCGCTTTCTGTGGGCCGTGTAGCAACTGATGACTTAGGGCCTATCCTATAAGGCTCTTAGGGAGTACGTATGAATGGTCGCGATCTAACCGGTCCCGGATGTTTTTCAGCGTCCGATATGGCCCATATTGCAGAAGATGCCGGGATTTATAAAACGAATAAACCGCTGTTTCAAACCTACATATCCGCCATATTGGCGGGCGCATTTATTTCTATCGCGTTTGTTTTTTACATTACCGCGACAACGGGGACTGCTGACGTGCCGTTTGGCTGGTCCAAATTTCTTGGCGGCGCCTGCTTTTCTCTGGGACTTATGCTGGTCGTCGCCTGCGGCGTCGATTTGTTTACCTCTACGATTTTAACCTGCGTAGCGAAAGCGGGGGGCAGGATTAGCGGGAGCCAGATGGCGGCTAACTGGCTTAATGTTTATATCGGCAATTTTATCGGCGCGCTGTCTTTAGTCGCCATTATGTGGTTTGCAGGTCAACACGTTTTAGACAATGGGCAGTGGGGATTGAACGTACTAAACACCGCCCAACATAAGTTGGAACACAGCTTTATAGAGGCGGTTTTTTTAGGAATTATGGCTAATGTGATGGTTTGTTTAGCCGTCTGGATGAGCTATGCGGGAAAAAGCCTGATAGATAAAATGTTTATTCTCATTTTGCCCATCAGTATGTTCGTCGCCAGCGGCTTTGAGCACAGTATCGCTAATATGTTCATGATCCCTATGGGGATTATAATAAAGGACTTCGCGACGCCTGAGTTTTGGCATTCTGTTGGCGCTGACCCACAGAGATTTGCTGACTTAACGGTAAGCCATTTTCTTGTAAAAAACCTATTGCCGGTAACTATTGGGAATATTCTGGGAGGAATGATGGTTGGGCTTCCCTTCTGGTATATGTACCTTAGAAAGCCTCACGAAGGAAAGGCTTCATCGGAGCTGGCGTTACATAAATAATCGTCGATTTTTAAGCCCTGACGTTAGCCAGGGCTTAACCTGAACGGGGGTTAAAATCCGATCCCACCGCCTATACCGATACTCACACCTGAAGTCCCACCCGATGCGCCTACGCCCGTTGCCGTATTCGCGGAACATGCGGTCAGCAACAGCAGAAGGGAGAGTATTAACATTTTTTGCACGACGTTTCCTCCACTGTAAACGTAACGCCCAATATACATAAAAATTTATGCAAGTGAATACGCAGTGGCGGAGAGTGACGCTTTTTAAACGTATTAATACGATAAATATATTTTATTCAACGGCAAGCGCAGATTTTTCTTTTGTATAAATATATTTAAGCTGAAATGACTTTTGGCAGCTCATGCAACGATAGCGTTGTGCCTTTGTCTTACTATAGCCATAACGTATAACGCTGCGATGATTACTACAAATAGGGCATTTGGGAAGCGGAACCGTATAACAGGACATAGGCAATCCTAAATATTATTTGTGCTTCATTTTGAAAAATTCTCAATCTTGGTATTTTAAAATTATAGTTAAGTGAATATACTTAATAAAATTGTTTTTACAGATCGAATTCAGTTTATTAATAGTTTTTAGCTATTGTAATCTTTTGATTGATCGTTGTATATAATCACAGTCTGTTTTTGTTGTTTTAAAAATTTCAATGAAAACATGATATTGTTTTTTATTCTCTTATTGTCTAATTTATGTTTGTTGTTTCTATCTTTAATTAATGAATGTTGATTAAATAGAGGGGTTTTTTATTGTCAATTTATTATTTTATTCACTCTATTAATTCCTTTTTCTATTTTTTCCTTTTTTGATTTTTATTATATTTTATCCTGTTTGTTTTTTGGTTTTATGATAGTTAATGTGTGTTATTTTTGCTGGGGTGTTTTTCTATCTCTATGTTTTGATTGTTAAAAATTTTGTTCATTAACATTTTTCTGATTTTTAGTCAGTTAAAGTCCATATTGACTAGTATGCCTATGTTGATATGCAGGCCGTAGCGATTGTAACGAGACAGCCGTACATTTTATTCCACCACTTGATGACTTAACGGACTCTCGGCTGATATTGTAGTCGCGTTGTGAAATCACGAAAAAACAGGAGCCGCGCTGTGATTAACGTTATCACCTCCATTCCCGAACTGCGGGAGAGAATCAAATCTTGGAAACAGGAAGGGAAAAGCGTCGGGTTAGTGCCGACAATGGGATTTCTTCACGAAGGGCATCAGAGCCTGATGCATAGGGCCAAGATCGAAAACGATAAAGTAGTGGTATCTATTTTCGTTAATCCTATGCAGTTTGGGCCAAAAGAAGATTTAGCCAGCTATCCTCGCGATTTTGAGCGAGACAGCCAGTGCTGTGCGGAAGAGGGCGTGGACGTCATTTTTCACCCTGAGGCGACAGAGATGTACAGTAAGAACTTCTCCAGCTACGTCGACATGACGGGGCTAACGGAAGAGCTGTGTGGCAAAAGCCGCCCGGGGCACTTTAGGGGAGTATGTACCGTGGTGTCCAAGCTGTTCAATATCGTTCAACCGGACCGCGCTTACTTTGGTGAAAAAGATGCTCAACAGCTGGCGGTTATTAGACGCATGGTCAGGGATTTGAATATTGACGTAAGCGTTGTCGGCTGTCCTATCGTTCGTGAGGCGGACGGCTTGGCCAAAAGTTCCCGTAATAGCTATTTGGATCTCGAACAGCGCAGGGCGGCGGTCTGCTTATATCGGGCAATTCAGCTTGCCCAAAAGCTGGTTTTCGATGGAGAAAGAGACGGTTTAGTGCTGGCTTTGCGCCTGAAAGACGAAATCAAACGAGAGCCTCTGGCGAAGGTCGACTATATCAGCCTGGTTGATGCCGATAGCCTAAGGCCAGTAGAGCGCATTGAAGATCGAACGCTCTGTGCGTTGGCCGTTTATATCGGCAGCACGCGGTTGATAGATAACTGTACGCTGTCCGTTTAACCGCGTGATATGAGTTTAGGAACCCATGTAGCCGCATGGGTTCCTAATAGATAGTTGATTAAAGGCCGTACAGGGGACGTATTTAGATCGCTAGCTGCGGATTTTGGCGGCAAAAGTCAGCAAGATGTTCAATAAGCGCTCGAACTCTGGCCGGAACGTAGCGCTGCTGTGACCACACGGCATAGATATCTCGCGGGGCGCCTTGCCATTCGGGCAGTACTCGAACCAGCTTTCCGCTGCGCAGCTGGCCATGGCATAGGCTAATGGGGCAAAACAAGATCCCTAAACCAGCCTGCGCAGCCTGAAGCGCTAAATAGACGCCATTAACACAAAATTTTCCCTGTGGCTGCCAGCGTACGATCTCCCCGCTTTGACTGTGTTGCATTGTCCAGGTAGACAGCGGTGAGCTGACGACCAGATCGTGTAGCTCCAGATCGTCTACTGATTTAAGCGGCTCGCGCTTTGCCAGATAGTCGGGGGAGGCTACCAACAGGACTTCTTTTGCCTGCCCTAATCTACGCATGTTAAGCAATGAGTCGGGCTGTGCGCCAACGCGAATGGCTACGTCGGCGCAGTGTCCTATCAGATCCTGAGTATAATTATCCAGTTCCAGCTCGAGGCGGACTTCTGGATATTGGGCTAAAAAGGTCATCCAGGCCGGCGCCAGATTGTCATTAGCCAAATCTACCGGAGCCAGAACTCGGAGAAGGCCGCTAACCTGATGGAGCGTAACGTCCAGTTTGGCGGTTGCCTGCTGTAGAGAATGAACCAGCGGCCTACACTGCTCGTAGTATTGCCATCCTTCTCGCGTTGGCGTCATTCGCCGAGCGCTGCGATGCAGCAGGCGACAGCCCAAATGCTGTTCCAGCTTCTGCAGTCGGCGCGTTAGTGTCGGGGCCGGGATTGAGGCTTTCTTGGCTGCCGCGCGCAAACTTCCCGTTTCTACAATGCTTACAAACAGCGCTAATTCATCCAGCATGATTTCATTTTCGAAATTTAAGTTTCAATTTATCAATATATTTTCATTAATCATCATTGTCTAGACTTTCTCTGCTGTCTTTTAACAGCTTTATCCAGGGAGAGAATAGCCGTGAATAGCAAAGCCAAAATCACCTCCTCGATTGGAAGAACGAACTAATCTGAGCATCGCCACTTATTTTTCACAACATTAATCTTTATTAATACAAGAGGTTATTATGATAATTCGTAGATTGGGTAAAAACGGTCCGCGGGTCTCAGCCATTGGGCTTGGCTGTATGGGAATGAGCGCTTTTTATGGCGCGCATGATGATGACGAGTCGTTAAGAACGATTCGTCACGCGTTGGATAACGGGATTAATTTTCTCGATACGTCGGATATGTATGGCCCTTATATTAATGAGCGGTTGGTTGGTCGAGCGATTCAGGGAAGGCGAGATGAAGTCTTTCTAGCCACTAAATTTGGCATCCAGCTCAATCCGAACGATCCTGCTGCGCGCGGCGTTAACGGCAGGCCTGAATACGTTCATGCCTGCTGTGATGCCAGCCTGAAGCGCCTCGGCGTTGACTACATCGATCTGTATTACCAGCATCGTATCGATCCCAATGTGCCTATTGAGGAGACGGTCGGCGCTATGGCGGAACTCGTTCAGGCGGGCAAAGTGCGCTATCTCGGCCTGTCCGAAGCTTCGTCCCAAACGTTGGAGCGAGCGCACAGGACGCACCCGATTACGGCGCTGCAAAGCGAATATTCTCTGTGGACTCGAGATCCCGAGAATTCGGTTCTTGCCGCTTGCGACCGATTGGGCATTGGCTTTGTTCCCTATAGTCCGCTTGGTAGAGGCTTTCTAACCGGTACGATAAAAAGCCCGGATGACTTTACCGCTGATGATTTTCGTCGTGATAATCCGCGTTTTCAGGGGGACAACTTTATTCACAATCTGCAACTGGTTGAAAAAGTGACCTCCTTGGCGCAGGACAAAGGCTGTACCCCGGCACAGCTAGCGCTCGCATGGGTATTGGCGCAAGGGGAGCATTTAGTACCTATTCCCGGTACTCGAAAAATCAAAAATTTGGACGAAAACCTCGGGGCGCTGAACGTTAAGCTGAATGACCGTGAATTAGCTGAAATTGACGCCGTTTTTCCGTCCGATGCCGCTAGCGGCACGCGCTATACGGAAAATGTCATGCACATGGTGGAAATTTAATTATGCAAAGTTATCGTTTCAAGCAGTTCGGCAGTTTGGATTATTTGGTGCCTCATCAGGAGGAGATGCCCGAACCTCAGGCGCGGGAAGTGTTGGTACGGATCAGCGCCACGTCGCTTAATTATCGCGATTTGGCCATTATGAACGGCCAATATACGCTTCCCGCCGGCGCTGGGCATATCCCACTGTCCGACGCCGCTGGAGATGTAGTGCGTGTCGGTGAGCGCGTCGAGCGTTTTAAGGTGGGTGATAGGGTCGTGAATACCTTCATGCCGCGCTGGTTTGGAGGGGTTTTTCAGGCATCATCCCGTAACGAGCTGTACGGCAGCGATCGCGACGGTTGGTTAACCGAATACAAAGTCGTTAGCGAAGAGTCGCTGTTATCACTGCCGGACTACTTAAGCTATGAGGAAGGCGCGACGCTTCCCTGTGCGGCGGTCACCGCTTGGACGGCGCTCAATGGCGACAGGCCGATTAAGGCTGGAGAAACCGTATTAACCTTGGGGTCAGGTGGCGTTTCACTGTTTGCTATCCAGTTGGCCAAATCAATGGGAGCAAAAGTTATCGCTACCACATCCAGCGAGGCTAAGGCTGTTCGGCTGAGAACGTTAGGGGCAGATGAGGTTATCAACTATGTTCAACATCCCCAGTGGAGCCAGGAAGTTTTACGTTTAACCAACGAGCAAGGCGTTAACAGGGTGGTTGAGGTCGGTGGCCCAGGAACATTGAATCAGTCGATTCAGTCCGTTTGTATTGGCGGTGAATTAGCGCTGATTGGATTTGTCGCTCAGGACGCCGCAGCGATAGATTTCTTCAGCCTGTTTAAAAGCGCTGCCCGTTTCCGAGTGATAAGCGTGGGATCGCGAGAGGATTTTGAGCAAATGAACCGGGCGTTAGTTCAGCATAAAATTATGCCGGTTATCGATCGCGTATTTCCGTTTACGCAGGTTAGAGAGGCCTGGCAGTATTTCGGCTCACGCCAGCACGTGGGGAAGGTTGTTATTAGCCATTAGTCGCGCATGCCTCAAAGCCAGAAGATGGCTTTGGGGTGCTTAGTAAGCCCAAGTAAACCCAGCGATGAATGTTGAGGGTTCTTGCCTGCGGCTTATTCAGAGAGGTTAGCGGTTCAGGCTATAGCTGCCCGACGGCGATGAGATAAAAATTCCTCACGGCGTGGCAGAGAAGGGATGCTATCATTGCCGCCCATTGGCCCTTTTACTTCATCCGGAATTTTCACCGTGACCTCATTTGCTGAACTTAATGCGCTTCCTGCGGAGCAACTCTCCAACCTTACCGAACTGGGTTATTTGACGATGACGCCGGTTCAGGCCTCGGCGCTACCGGCGATCCTTGCCGGGAAAGACGTTCGTGCACAGGCGAAAACCGGCAGCGGCAAAACCGCCGCGTTTGGTCTGGGCCTGTTACAGCACATCGAGGCAGGACGGTTTAACACTCAGGCGCTGGTGCTGTGTCCGACACGCGAACTTGCCGATCAGGTTGCAAACGAGCTGCGCCGACTGGCGCGGTACAGGCCAAACATTAAGGTGCTGACGCTTTGCGGCGGCGTTCCATTCAATATCCAACGCGATTCCCTGAGCCACGCGCCTCATATTATTGTCGCGACGCCGGGGCGGCTGTTGGAGCACCTGAAAAAGGAGACGGTAAGCCTTGATGCTTTACGGACGCTGGTGCTGGATGAAGCCGATCGGATGCTTGATATGGGCTTTGCCGACGACATCGACGCGGTGATCGCCTACGCGCCCACTCAGCGTCAGACGCTGCTGTTTTCCGCCACCTGGCCCGACGCTATTGCTGCCATTAGCCGCCGCATTCAGCACGATCCGCTCGTAGTTGAAACTGACACCGTGGACGAGTTGCCTGCGGTTGAACAGCAGTTTTATGAGATTTCCCGCAGCGGAAAAATCGACCTGTTGCAGAAGCTATTGAGCCGTGATCAGCCTGCCTCCTGCGTGGTGTTCTGCAATACCAAAAAAGACTGTCAGGCGGTATGCGACGCTCTGAACGACAGTAACCAGAGCGCCCTGGCGCTGCACGGCGACATGGAGCAGCGCGACCGCGATCAGACGCTGGTGCGTTTTTCTAACGGCAGCAGCCGCGTGCTGGTGGCGACCGACGTCGCTGCGCGAGGGCTGGACATTAAAGCGCTGGAGATGGTGATCAACTACGAGCTGTCGTGGGATCCGGAAGTGCACGTTCACCGTATCGGCCGCACCGCTCGCGCCGGAGAAAGCGGGCTGGCCATTAGCCTCTGCGCACCGGAAGAGGCCCAGCGCGCCAATGCGCTGGAGGATATGCTCAATATGAAAATCCACTGGCAGCCTGCGCCGACCGGCCTGCGCATCACCCCGCTGGAAGCCGTCATGGCGACGCTGTGTATCGACGGCGGTAAGAAAGCCAAAATGCGCCCGGGCGATATTTTGGGCGCGTTAACCGGCGATATCGGGCTAGACGGCGCAGACATTGGCAAGATTGCGATCCACCCCGTGCACGCGTACGTAGCGGTGAAGCAGTCGGTGGCGCGCCACGCGTGGAAGCAGCTGCAGCAGGGGAAGATTAAGGGGAAGGCGGTGAAGGTGAGGTTGTTGAAGTAGACAAAGCGGAAAATAAAAATCCACGCGGTTGCGTGGATTTTTCGGATAGCAAAGGCAATTAGACGTTGAACAAGAAGTTCATCACGTCGCCGTCTTTAACGATATAGTCCTTACCTTCAGAACGCATCTTGCCGGCCTCTTTAGCGCCTTGCTCACCCTTGTAGGTGATGAAGTCGTCAAAGGAGATAGTCTGGGCGCGGATAAAGCCTTTTTCGAAGTCGGTGTGGATTTTACCCGCCGCCTGAGGCGCGGTAGCGCCGACGGGGATGGTCCAGGCGCGGACTTCCTTAACGCCTGCAGTGAAGTAGGTTTGCAGATTTAGCAGTTCGTAGCCCGCGCGGATCACGCGGTTCAGACCTGGCTCTTCAAGACCCAGTTCAGCCATGAATTCTTCACGGTCTGCGTCGTCCAGTTCGGCAATATCAGATTCAACGGCTGCGCACACGGCAACAACGACAGAGCCTTCAGCAGCGGCAATTTCACGCACTTTATCCAGATAGGGGTTATTTTCGAAGCCGTCTTCGTTGACGTTGGCGATATACATCGTTGGTTTCAGCGTCAGGAAACTCAGGTATTTGATAGCCGCCTTATCTTCTTCCGTCAGGCTCTTCAGCGCGCGCAGCATGCCGGCGTTTTCCAGATGGGGCAGGCATTTTTCCAGTGCGGCCAGCTCAGCTTTTGCATCTTTATCGCCGCCTTTGGCTTTCTTTTGTACGCGGTGAATAGCGCGTTCGCAGGCTTCCAGGTCGGACAGCGCCAGCTCGGTGTTAATAACATCGATATCTTCTGCGGGATCCACCTTGTTATTCACGTGAATAATGTTGTCGTTTTCAAAGCAGCGCACGACGTGGCCGATAGCTTCAGTTTCGCGGATGTTGGTCAGGAACTGATTGCCAAGGCCTTCGCCCTTGGACGCGCCTTTCACCAGGCCGGCAATATCGACGAATTCCATCGTTGTAGGCAGGGTGCGCTGCGGCTTAACGATTTCGGCCAACTGGTCGAGGCGAGGATCTGGCATGGGAACGACACCGGTATTAGGCTCGATGGTACAGAACGGAAAGTTGGCCGCTTCAATACCCGCCTTGGTTAACGCGTTGAACAGGGTGGATTTCCCCACGTTTGGCAGTCCGACGATGCCGCATTTGAATCCCATAGCTTATATCACCTTAAATCGTTTAATATCAATGAATTATTTTATCTTTGCGCGAGGTGGCGCCTAAATCGATGCGCTATTATACACGTTATACCGAGTTAATATCTATGCGAGCGCCGTCGCCGACTTTCCGACGGCCGCTTTTTTAGCTAGGCTGAAACGATTTGTGTTAAGTTAAATCCCCAAAATTAAGGAGAAGTGACGTGGTAAAGAAAGGCATTCGTCGGGTTCTTTTAACAAACGATGACGGCATTGATGCGCCAGGCATCGCGCTTCTTGAGCAGGCTGCTCGGCTTATTGCCGATGAGGTGTGGGTTATCGCACCTGCGGTAGACAAAAGCGGCGTGTCCAACGGCATTAGCCTTAGGGAACCGCTGCGGGTTTCACGTCGAGGCGAGCGGCACTACGCCGTTTACGGCACGCCGGCAGACTGCGTAGCGCTGGCCGTCAATCAGATAATGAAAGCGGCTTTACCCGATCTGGTGCTTTCCGGCGTGAATTCAGGTTCTAATCTTGGTTTTGAGACGTTGCTGTCCGGCACCGTCGGCGCAGCGATGACCGGAATGCTGATGGGCATACCGTCGATTGCGCTAAGCCAAAACGAACGGGCAGATGGAGCGCTAGACTGGTCTTGCTCCAAACGTTATTTAGCCGAAACGCTGAAAAAGCTGACGGCGCTCAGCTGGGACACATCGGTTTGCCTAAGCGTTAACTTTCCGGGCGTTGAGCCTGACGGCGTGAAGGGCATAAAGGTTACGGCTCAGGGAAGAGGAAACGTTGAAAAGCTGAGCGCGACCGAAACCTGCGATCCGTACGGAGAATCCTATTATTGGATAAGGATTCAGGAAGGGGAGCCTGAAGCGCTGAGCGACGGCGAGATTTTAGCCGTACAGCAGGGCTATATTACGCTAACCCCGCTAACGTATGAACGAACGGCGCGAAGTGAGTTCGATCGGCTATCCACACTCATTGGCTAATTTGGCGGATGCGCTAATTAGAAGAGTAATCAATTATTGTGAAATGAAACTATTTGTATAGATCGACAGTGAAAAATGCATTATAACAACGCGCCGCAGAGGGCGCGTTTTGTTTGCTTTTTAAGCGTTCGCTCCCGTAATTAAAAAAAATCCCGCAAATGATGGCGCTATAAGACACTTTTCTCATTTGGCGTGGTCTACTTAGCCGCACTTGAGGAAAATCGGACGCTCTCCTTTTGTGCATATTAATTGCCCTGGCGCATTTGCGCCGAGGTTGAAGTTTTTTCTTTTCCCTAGGCTGTTTGCATGGAATATATAAGATCGATAACGCAGCAGAAGCTGAGTTTTTTATTAGCCCTTTATATTGGGCTATTTATGAATAGCGCGGTGTTTTACCGCAGGTTCATTGGTTACTCTTACGATTTTAGCGTGTGGAAAGGCGCAGCGGCGGTAGTAGAGCTGTCGGCTACGGTTCTCGCAACGTTTTGCCTGCTGAGAGTCCTGTCGCTGCCGGGACGTCGCGCTTGGCGAATACTGACCTCTTTGGTCGTGCTGTGCTCCGCCGGGGCAAGCTACTATATGACCTTCCTGAACGTTGTTATCGGCTACGGCATTATCGCCTCGGTAATGACGACGGATATCGATTTGTCAAAGGAAGTCGTCGGTTGGCACTTTATCGGCTGGCTGGTCCTAATCAGCGCGTTGCCGCTGGCGGCTATCTGGATTAATCGCGGTCAGGATACCCTTTTACAGCAGCTCAAAACCCGCGGGCAGCGGGTGAAGAACGTGCTCGTGGTCTTATTAGCCGGGCTGCTGGTCTGGGGGCCTATCCGCCTCTTGGATCTCCAGCAAAAGAAGGTCGAGCGTGCCAGCGGCGTGGATTTACCCAGCTACGGCGGCGTGGTCTCTAATTCATATCTTCCTTCCAACTGGATTTCTGCGCTGGGGCTCTATGCCTGGACGCAAATTGACGAGTCGTCCGATAATCAGCTGTTGTTCAATCCAATGACGAAATTTACCTATAAAGCGCCGGACGATCTGGACGACGCCTACGTAGTGTTCATCATTGGCGAAACGACGCGTTGGGATCATATGGGCATTTTGGGCTACGAGCGCAATACAACGCCGAAGCTTGCTCAAGAGAAAAACCTGATAGCGTTTCGCGGCGAGTCGTGCGATACGGCCACCAAGCTCTCTTTACGCTGTATGTTTGTTCGAGAAGGCGGGGCGGAAGAGAATCCTCAGCGAACGCTAAAAGAACAGAACGTTTTTGCTGTCCTCAATCAGCTGGGCTTTAGTTCAGATTTGTACGCCATGCAGAGCGAACTGTGGTTTTACAGTAATACTATGTCAGACAACATCGCCTACCGTGAGCAGATCGGGGCTGAGCCGAGAAACCGAGGCAAGCACGTAGACGACATGCTGCTGGTGGAAGAACTAAGGCGCTCGCTTATCGATCATCCCAAAGGAAAGCATCTTGTCGTTCTTCATACGAAAGGGTCGCACTATAACTATACTCAGCGCTATCCGCGCAGCTTTGCCCAGTGGACGCCTGAGTGCGTTGGGATAGATTCGCCCTGTAGCAAGGAGGAGCTTATCAACTCCTATGATAATTCGGTGACCTATGTCGACAGCTTTATCACCAGCGTGTTCGACCAGCTCAGAGATAAAAAGGCGATCGTGTTCTATGCCGCAGATCACGGAGAATCCATCAATGAGCGGGAACATCTGCACGGCACGCCGCGCAAGATGGCGCCGCCGGAGCAGTTTAGGGTTCCTATGCTGGTATGGATGTCGGATAAATATCTTGAATCCCCAGAAAAGGCCGAGATGTTTAAACAGCTGCAAAAGCAGGCGGACAAGGGCGTAACGCATCGCCACATAGAGCTATATGACAGCATCATGGGATGCCTGGGCTATACCTCGCCGGACGGCGGTATCAAAGAGAGCAACAACTGGTGTAGCCTGCGGGTAAAGCCTGAATCCGAATAGTGCTTGAAATCGATACTTCGGCGCCTAAAGGTGCCGAAGTATTTTTAACGTTCTCATGTGGCATTGAATAGAGTAGGTACTGCCTATTAATAGAATAGGTAGCACCTTTCATTCGTTCTGACAAAAATCATTCAATTCATATCCTATTGCATTTTCGATTGTGCTCAAACAACCATCAAGCCAGATAGCGTCAGGCGCAAAGGTCATTAACAACGCGTCGAGAATTTTTAATTTTATTTAATCAACAAATTTAATTTTGTTTGGTGAAATTATAAATAACGAAGGATAATTATTGTTATTGAATAAGTAATGAATGCAACACAATGATTATAAATGTATTTATTTTTAAAAATAACGATAAACACTATTAATTATACAACTAATGAATTGATTTTCTTAGGTTGAAATATAAAAACAACACATTTATTATATTTGTCATATCCCTGTTTGACTTTTATGGGCAGCTACGCATTAGGCGGGAAATTTTCTAATAAAAGGGAAATGGACATGCAATTACGACAGGTACTGTTGTCATTCAAGTAGATATAGGGATTTATCTTTTATAAAAAAGGACTTAGATATGACGCTTAATAAGCTAGTGCTGGCGTTGCCTGCGCTATTCTCGACTTCTTTTGCTGCTTATGCCGCAGAAGCGCCCGTTCCTCCTCCTCCCTTCCTCTCTGAAATAGAGACGCCGGACGTTAACGCGATTCTAAGCACCGCAACCGACGGGTGGCCGATAGCGAAGGGAAAGTGGGAGAGCAAATATCAATCAATTATCACTGGAAACCAATATATCAACGGTGAAACGCTCACCAGAACCTGGTTCCCAGAGCAGATCCTCTACGTTGAAAATAACTCCTATAGCCTGAACAACGTTGTTGATTCTTTTCAGCTTACTTTTAGAAGCGGGAGCGTCGCCATTGGAAACGTGGTGAAGGGCGGGATCGTTAATCCAAGCGACGCCACCAAGATATACAGCGGCTTTCTGTCCATGATGGAAGACTCGGTGGCTTACAATACCGTCGTTGAAAATCTGGGTAGCCTAAGCTTGGGAAATGACGCCAAAGCCTATAACACCACTGTTAATGCCGGCGGGCGGATGGTCGTCGGTACGCGCGGCTATGCGCAGGCCATTCTGGTTGACGGCGGCCACTTGGAGCAGTCTGTCACCAGTACCTCTAATACCAAAGACGTTCTCGTCATCAACGGCGGCGAACATATTATCTACGGCGGCACGGCCACCAACAGCCACATCGGCAGCGGCAGCTATCAGATGACCAGTGGCCTGGCGATTGACACCGTACTGTACGACGGCGCCGTTCAGCAGGTCTATTCGGGCAAGGGAACGGCGGCCGACAGCAATACGACCGTTCACGCAGGCGCGCTGCAGTTTATTACCTTTGGTTCTTCTGACGACGCGAAAGTTTACGGTACCCAGATTATTACCGGTGTTGACGGTACCTGGGCAAACGGCCAGTGGACGTCGGACAGCACTGTCAGAGTCGACGGCCAAACGGCAAATAATGCCACGATTTATGAAGGCGGCGTTCAGCGCATTCAAACCGGCGAGGCTGTAGGCACTCAGGTTTACGGGTTACAGATCGTCAGCGGCAAGAAGGGCGGTTGGACCGGCGGCCAGTGGGTCGAACAGGACGGCTGGATTGGTAAAGATCAGGTTGCAACCGAGTCTACTATTCATCAGGGCGGCGTACAGCGCGTGGAATACTACGCCGATGCGGATAAAACCCTGGTAGACGGCGGCACGCAGCTGGTTAACGAATTTGGTCATATTTCAAATACGACTATTCAAAACGGCGGCGAGTCTACTATCGCCTATGGCGCATACTCAACCGGTACGCTGGACGTTAACGACGGTTCTCTGACGATGGAAGGCGGCGATCTTCACAGTTGGACCGGCGTTATGGACGGCAAGGGCGCCTACGCGATTCAGGTAAATTTGGCCGGCGATAGCTCATTCCTGTACCTTAAGCACAATGCCGATAGCGTTTCGTCTGAGGCTACGGTTGAGGCGTTGACTAATAACGGCACCGTCGCGTTTGGCAGCAGAGACGGCAGCGATGCGGGTAAGTACAGCCGCTTGAGAATCTATAATTTAACCGGTTCCGGCACCTTTGTGATGAACACCAATATTAACGGTGGGCAGGGCGATTTTCTGAACGTTACTAACAGCATCAGCGGCGCCTTCAACGTCAAGGTGATGGATTCCGGTCAGGAGCTGAGAAGCGGCGTCGCTGGCGTCAATCCGCACCACCTGATTTTTGCCAACGGCAGCGCCAGTGACAGCTTTACGCTGGTTAACGGCAGCGTCGATTTAGGGGCCTATAAGTACTATCTGGTTCAGGGCGAAGGTACGGATAGCGATAACTGGTATCTGTCTCCGCAGGCGGCGGATCCAAATCCGAATCCCGATCCGGGGCCAGGCCCAGGTCCGGATCCAACGCCGAATCCCAAGCCTGAAATTTCCGAAAGCGGTAAGAACGCAATTGCGATGGCTAACGTAACCCCAACTATCTGGGACGGCGAGCTGTCGACGCTGAGAACTCGCTTGGGCGATCTGCGCGATAACCATACGGCGCAGGACGGCGCGTGGGGGAAATACATCACCAGCCGCAACCGCATCTCTACCGATAACGTCGGCTATCGGCAGGATATGAACGGCGTCATGCTGGGCGGAGACCATGCTATTGCGTTGGATAATGGACGCCTGCTGGTCGGCGGCATGTTCTCCTACACGCATTCAGAGCTGGACGCTCGCACCAGCGACGGTAAAGTCGACAGCTACGCGATCGGCCTTTACACCACCTGGATGCACAACAGCGGCTACTATCTCGACGGCGTGCTGAAGGCAAACCACTTCAGAACGGAAAACAGCGCCAGGTTCAACGACGGAAAAACCACGGCCAAAGACAACAGCAACGGCATCGGCTTCTCGCTGGAAGCGGGTAAGCACATCAAGGTTGACAGCTACTTTATCGAACCTTACGTGCTAGGCTCCGTGTTCCACGGTGAGAAGACCGGCTATCGGTTTAGCAGCGGTATGAAGGTTAAGGCCGATTCTGCGGAGTCCGTGAAGGGCGAGATCGGTACGACGTTCGGCAAGTCTTTCCTGATGGAAGACGGCGCGCTGATTAAGCCTTACGTTCGCCTGGCGGTGAGCCACGAGTTCAAAAAGAACAACGACGTGGTTATCAACGACACCGAGCGCTTCTCTAACGATATGTCCGGCACCGTGGGCAAGTACGGCGTAGGCCTGACCGCACAGCTGGACAATCAGTGGTCAACCTACGCGGAGTTTAACTACGCAAAAGGCAGCCACGTAGAGACACCTTACAGCGGCCATCTCGGCATTCGCTATAGCTTCTAAGCGCAGTTGATGCGTTTATGAAAACGGCTTTCCAAACGGGAGGCCGTTTTTTTATTGGGTGATAAAGAAGGAAAGGGCAATGAGGATGACCGATCTTATTTATTGGGCGTTTGGCGGGCCGTTTTATTAGCCTGAAAACGAGAAGAGCCCGCTAATTAGCGGGCTCTTGAATGTGGCGGTGAGAGAGGGATTCGAACCCTCGATACGTTGCCGTATACACACTTTCCAGGCGTGCTCCTTCAGCCACTCGGACATCTCACCGTATTTTTGTTGATCTAATAATGAAGGTCAACGGGGCGCTACTATAGGGAGAAGACCGGATTCGGTCAAGCATAAATTCGCGTTCTTTGTCCGTTTGCTCAAGCTATCAACAACTGTGGGCGACTTTAGCGACATCGGCGCCGTTCTCCGGTGTTAACAAAAGTAATTATCCGGCATTGGCGCAACTCAAGGTATACTTTGAGGATGTATTTTGGGATAGGCGCCAATCGCGCGTACAGTCCGTCATCTCAAGCTTTTTCTGTCCCGAATTCGTTGATTTTTAGCATTAAAAAGGGAGTCAGCTATGTATCCGGTCGATCTGCATGCGCATACTATCGCCAGCACGCACGCTTACAGTACGGTAAGCGACTATTTTGCTATCGCCAAGAGTAAGGGTATCAGGCTGTTTGCCATTACCGATCATGGTCCTGACATGGTGGATGCGCCTCACCGCTGGCATTTTATGAATATGGCGGTGATCCCCAGGATAGTGAACGACGTCGGCCTGCTGTACGGCATCGAGGCCAATATCAAAAACCTGCAGGGCGAAACGGACTGCGATGAAGCGATCGCCAAGACGCTGGACTTAGTCATCGCCGGCTTTCACGAACCGGTGCTGGCCCCTATGGGCAAAGATGACAACACGCAGGCGATGATAGCGACCATATCCAGCGGCGTGGTGCAGATAATAAGCCATCCGGGTAATCCTAAATATCCGATTGATATTCCAGCCGTTGCTGAAGCCGCGGCGCGCCACAACGTGGCGCTGGAGATCAATAACTCGTCCTTTATTCATTCCCGCGCGGGCAGTGAAAAAAACTGCATTGAGGTCGCTAAGGCCATTCGCGACGCGGGGGGCTGGGTCGCGCTGGGGTCGGATTCCCATACCGCCTTCGCGCTGGGCGGTTTTGATAAGTCATTACGGGTGTTGCGCGACGTTAACTTCCCGGAAGAGCGGATTCTTAACGTCACGCCGCGCCGGGTTCTGGATTTTCTTGAGTCTCACGGAAAGCCGCATATCGCGGAATTTGCCTCTCTTTAGCGTTTAAAGAGGGCTATGTCATCACGATTTTAAGGATAAAACGATGAAGTATGCATTTTCCTACCGCGCGACTTTCTACCGTACAACGCTGCTGTACGGTGCCGTCGCCTTGGCCTTTTCCTCCTCTGCGTGGGCTGAGTCGCAGATGGAAAGGGCTAGTCTGCACGACGTGACGGTTTTCTTGCGCGGAGCCGAGCTGTTTAACGCCAATAAAGTGACGCTTCCCGCGGGGGAAAGCGAAGTGATTTTTACCAATATCGCCGACGGGCTTAACGAACAGAGCCTGCAGCTTGAGGCGGGCGGCGGCGCGGTGGTCAAGTCGTTCAGCGTGCGCCGAGATTATCTCAACGAGCGAGTTTCCGCTCGAGTGGATGAACTGAAAAAGCAGCTGGAAGCCGAGGTCAGAGAACAGAGTCGGGTTAATGCCCGCCGGCAGGTTATCCAGGCCCAGCTGGCCGTGTTGGAAAGCAACCGCAGCGTAGGCGGCGAGAAGGAAGGGGCGACCGTAGACCAGGTCAATAAAATGCTGCAGCTTGTTAGCGATAAAATGAATGAGGCGCTGCTGGCCGACATCGACCTGAAGGAAAAGGCGGAAGAGATTGAGAAAAATATCGACCGGCTTAATCATCAGCTGGCCGAGGCGCAGCAAAAAGACGGCCAGGCGGTAAATCAGCTGGTGGTGAAGTTCTACTCCCCCAAAGCGATGACCAGCGACGTAACCCTATCCTACGCGATCGGCGATGCGGGCTGGGTTCCTACCTATGACGTTCGGGTCGACAGCATTTCTCAACCGGTAAAGCTGACCTATAAGGCCAACGTTTATCAAAACAGCGGCATTGACTGGGATAACGTCAAGCTTACGCTCTCTACCGGCAATCCGAGCCGGGGAGCACAGGCTCCGGCGCTTTCTCCGTGGTATATCGATCTTTACCGCGCGCCGATGCTATCGGGCAAGACGAGCTCCAACGACGCCATGTATGAAGTCGCTACGCCGGCGCCAATGGCGACGGAAGCGCCGGTGGCGGACAGTTCGAGAATGCGCTCTGTCGGCGCCAAAAAGTCGATGTCGGACTATGTGGTCACCGATTCCGGCGGGCTTAACGCCCGGTTCAGCATTTCTCTGCCTTACCGCATTGCAGCGGACGGTAAAGGGCACTCCGTCGTCATAAAACAGCTTGATGTTCAGGGCGAGTATCGCTATGTTGCCGTGCCGAAAATCGAGCAGGACGCTTTTTTACAGGTACAGCTAAAAGACTGGGAAAGCCTGAACCTGCTGCCGGGCAGATCGAGCGTTTTCTATGAGGGGGCGTTTGTCGGTCAGGGAAGCATAGATCCGCGCCGTATCCAGAAAACGTTGGATATCTCTCTGGGGCGCGATCGGAAGATCTTGGTCAGTCGTGAAAATGACGCCAAAACGACGGAAAAGGCCGAGTTTTTTGGCAACGCAAGCCAGCGTAGCTATGCCTACCGCATCGAGGTTAAGAATACGCGCGGCGAGCCTATCGCGCTGACGGTTATCGATCAGGTGCCGATGAGCCGCAGCAGCGACGTTGTCGTAGAAAACCTACGCCACGACGGCGCAACGTTTGATAAAGATAAGGGCGAGGTTCAGTGGTCTTTAAACCTGGCGCCTAACGAGTCCCGATTGCTTGGGCTGTCTTACTCGGTGAAATATCCGAAAGACAAGCGTGTGTTGGGGTTATAACAAGAATTAGCGAGTTTAACGTTTATGAATGAGTTTTCAATTGTTTGCCGGATACTCGGCTCTCTGTTTTCCCGGTCGCCGGATGATACGGTGCTCGATCCGCTGTTTGGCCTGCTGGGCGAAGGCAAGCTAAAGCAGCATTGGCCGCTGGAACAGGACGAGCTGCTGGAACGGATGGGCAACGATACCGATCGCCAAAAGCTGGCGGCAGACTATCAGGCCATGTTTGGCGAAGGCGGCAGCGTGTCGCCTTATGCTTCTGACTATGAAGGGCCGAGCGAAGCGCAGGCGAGGGCGTTTTTAACCGAAAGAGGCGTCCCGCTGTCTGCTTCTGCGGCCAACGGCTTTGGCCAACTGCTTTTAGCCGCATCCTGGATCGAGGACAACGCGACGGAGGCCGACGAGGTTCAGGCACAGCTGGCGCTGTTTGATGACTATCTTCTTCCCTGGTGCGGGCGCTTTTTAGGCAAGGTAGAGGCTCATGCGACAACGGCGTTTTATCGCGCGCTGGCCTCTCTGGCGCGAGAAGCGCTTCAGGCCATGCGGGATGAGCTGACCGAAGCCGAGGATGGCGAAGCACAATGACGGAACCACAAGAAGCGAAGCTTTCCATTGGTGAGAGCCAGCTTGCCGGGCTGTCGCTGAGCCGTTTCCCCGATCCCGGTCGCGATAGCCCGCTGCGGGCGTGGGAAGCGGCCGATGAGTTTTTGCTAAATGAACTCGACTATTCACGCTTAAACAGCGGGCCGCTGATTATTCTCAACGACGCCTTCGGCGCTCTGGCCTGCGCGCTGGCGAAGTATCACCCCGTGTGCAGCAGCGACTCTTTTATCAGCCAATATGCGACGCAGAGTAATCTTGCGCGCAATGGAATAAATGGTGACAATGTAACTTTTACGGACAGCCTGACGCCGCTTCCTGATGGACCGTCGGCCGTGTTGATAAAAGTGCCCAAGACGCTGGCGCTGCTGGAGCATCAGCTGCACGCCCTGCGGCAGGTGGTTACGTCGGAGACGCAAATTATCGCCGCGGCGAAAAGTCGCGATGTGCATACGTCAACGCTACGGCTGTTTGAGCAGATTCTGGGGCCAACCCGTACCAGCCTGGCGTGGAAAAAGGCGCGGCTGATTTTTTGTCGCGCCGAGCGCCCTGACGTCGCGGCGTTTAACCCGCTGGCGTCGTGGCCGCTTGAGGGAACGTCCTACGAGATACATAACTATCCTAACGTCTTTTCCCGCACTTCGTTGGACATCGGGGCGCGGTTCTTTTCCGATTATCTGCCGTCAAACGCGCCGGGGAATATGGTGGATCTGGGGTGTGGCAACGGCGTCTTAGGGCTGAGGCTGTTGGCGCAAAACCCTCAGGCTCACGTGACTTTCCGCGATGAATCCTTTATGGCGGTCGCCTCCAGTCGGCTAAACGTGGAAAAGAACCTGCCGCAGGCGTTTTCCCGCAGCCGCTTTGAGGCCCAGCACTCGTTGATGGACATCGCCGATGGAAGCCTTAGCGCCGTTATCTGTAACCCGCCGTTTCACCAACAGCAGGTGATCACCGACGACATCGCCTGGCAGATGTTCCTTGATGCGCGCCGCTGCCTGTCGCAAGGCGGAGAGCTGCGGATTGTCGGCAACCGACATCTTGGCTATCACCAAAAGCTAAAGCGCCTGTTTGGCCACTGTGAGCTTTTGGCGTCAAACAACAAGTTTGTCGTGCTGCGAGCGGTGAAGTCGGGAAGGGGTGAATAGTCGAGTAGGATACTCAAGATATAAAACGGGGCGCCTTGCGCCCCGTTTGCTTATTATGGCTTTAGCCAGTTTAAGTCGCGTTAGCGTCTTAAACATAAAACCACCTGCTTTGCGGGTGGGATCAAAGGGTTATACCAAGAAAAACACCTTTCCGTTACGATATAGATGTTCAAGCTAATAACCGTAACTAAAATGAGGAAAGGTGTTTATGGGCATTAAAGCACAAAGCTCAGCGCATACAAAGTGGCTGTGCAAATACCATATCGTCTTTTCGCCGAAGTTCAGACGGAAAGTGATTTTCAATAGTATACGTTCAAGCGTAGGTGAGATATTACGAGACCTTTGTAAGTATAAAGGAGTGGAAATAATAGAAGGTCACCTGATGCCGGATCATGTTCATATGTTGGTAAGTATTCCTCCGAAGTTGAGTGTTTCAAGCTTTATGGGGTATCTGAAAGGGAAAAGTTCGCTGATGATTTTTGATAGACATGCCAATCTAAAATATAAGTTTGGCAACAGAAAATTTTGGAGCGAAGGCTTCTATGTAAGTACGGTAGGGCTAAATGAAGCGACAATCCAAAAATATATCAGAGAACAAGAGAAATCAGATTTAGTCTCAGACAAATTGAGCAGCAAAGAGTATACAGACCCCTTCAAGGGGTAAGCCAAAGTAGCAAAGACACTTAGCTTGAACGAAGAGAAAGCGGCGTCATTTAGGCGCAGTCGGTAACAAGCCCTTATAGGGCAAGAGCAAACCACCCGCTATGCGGGTGGTTATGATTTTTACTTAATAAATTCGAATACCAGCTTGCCTTCTTCAACCTGAATGCCTTTAGCCAGCTTTTTCGCCGAGGCTTCCAGCGCGCTCTTGTCCGAATTCAGAACGTAAACCGGCTGGTCGTTGAAATAAAGCTGTAGCGCGCTGTTGAGCAAAGGAATAAAGGTTTTTACGTTTTTCACCTTCCCTTGGCTGGTTTGCAGGTCATAGTCCACCAGCTCTAAATCCTTTAGATAGATGGCGCTTTTGACAGGGTCAAACTCCGGGCGCGCGTTGAGCGTTAGCTGAAGGTTGGCGTCCTGTTTGCCCAGCAGCGAGGAGACGGCGAACAGAGCGTTGCCAGAGAGCGTAATTTTGCCCTGTGTACGGCCGATCTGTGCATTGAGATTGCTTAATGAGAGGTCCGCTTCCGCCAGGCCGCTGAGGCTAAAGCTACGGGTGGCCTTCTCGGTATTTTTACTGAGGTACTTATTGATGTCCTGCTCGCTTAAGGAGTATTGCGTCATTTGACTGCAGCCAAACAGAAAAGCGATAAACAGGAAAAAAACAAAGCGAGGAAACTGTTTTAGCATACTGACCTTTGATAATAGTGAATAAATCATTAGCGTAGGGTACAAGCCCAAGAGCCCGCAGGCAATAGAGGCATTATGACGCCGCGGCTTTCTTGGGCCTTATCGCCTGAGGCGTAAACTGTCGATAAAGCGCCAGCGCGGTAACAATCCCGGTTACGCCCAGCAGCATCCAGGGGATCTGCGGCAGGTTAAGCTCGTGGCCTATATCATACAGCCAGCCGCCGCCGGTATAGCCGATGGCGCCGCCCAGCGCCAGGCCAAGCCTGCTAAATCCCATATAGCTGGCGCGAGCCTGCGGAGCGGAAAGCGATGCGCTGAGCGTTTCTCGCGCCGGTTCGGCGATAATCAGCCCCAGATAAAAGAAGAAGATAAGCCCCAGGGCGAGGGATAGGGAATTGATAAATCCCAAAGGAACAAGGCTGAAAGTCATTAGCAGCAGCCCGGTCATTAGTCGACTTTCCAGCCTGAAGCGCTTTTCGCTCCAGCGAGCAATAGGGTACAGCAGCGTCAGGGAGAGAAGCGCCTGAATGAGGTACATCCAACGAATGGTTTCCGGCTCGCCGGATATTTCGTTGACCAGCAGCGGCAGCATCAGCATGACCTGAATCGACAGTACGTAATAGCCGGTCAGCGTCAGCACGTAGCGGCGGAAAAAGCGATCGCGAACGGCAGCCTTAATGCCGTTTAGAATGGGCGCCCGTACGGACGTAGATACGCGGTAGGAGGGCAGCACGAAGGCATTAAGCGCGGCGGCCAGAATGAAAAAGCCCGCGCCGGACCAGCAAACCCAGTGGAAGTCGTAGCGCAAAAGCCAGCTTCCCAACAGCGCGCCGATAACTACGCCGGCGCTGTCTTGCATCATGAGCAATGAATAAAAACGGCCTCGCTCATGGGGGCGAGTAAGCTTGATGACCAGCGCGATGCGCGGCGGGTCAAACAGCGTGCCGCCAAAGGCGGAAAGGACGCAGGAGAGCATCAGGATCCACGGCTCGTCGGCCATGGCCATTGCGGCAAATCCTGCCGCTCGCATCAGCATTCCCGTTACAATAAGCGGCTTGGCGCCGAAGCGGTCCGCCAGAGCGCCGCCGAAGATGCCTAATCCCTGCTGTAAAAACTGGCGCATGCCCAGCGCCAGACCAACGGAAAGCGCCGCCCAGCCGAGCTGATCGACAAAGCGTATCGAAATAAGAGGAAAGACGACAAAGAAACCGAGAACGACCAGCAGGTTATCCACGAGTAAAAAATATTTACCCAAATTCCTAACGTGCGACACGCGAGGCATAATTTCACCGTAAGCGAAAAAATAAGCAATGAGAGGATTTTTTTGACTATTCTGAACTTATTTACGTAACAGCGATACTATTTTAGTAGACTATCTTTGTCTTTTAATGCGCTGGATTAATTTTTAGGGGGGCGAATGTTTGGCTATCGCTCAAATATACCCAAAGTTACCTTAACCACTGAACGTTTGGTTATTCGTCTGGCCTGCGATCGCGACGCTTATCGCCTGGCGGACTACTATACCGAAAACCGCGAGTTCCTCAGGCCTTGGGAGCCGGTCAGAGATCAAAGCTACTGTTATCCTTCCGGCTGGCAGGTTCGTTTGAACATCATCAATGAATTGCACAAGCAGGGCAGCGCGTTTTATTTCCTATTGCTCGACGCGGACGAAAAAGAAGTCAGAGGCGTTGCAAACTTTAGTAACGTCATTCGCGGAGATTTTTATGCCTGCATATTGGGCTATTCTCTGGGCAAAAAATGGGAAGGCCAGGGAATGATGTATGAAGCGCTGCAACCGGCGCTACGCTACATGTTTCAACAGCAGAGAATGCACCGCATTATGGCCAACTATATGCCTCATAATCACCGCAGCGGTAATCTGCTGGCAAGGCTTGGATTTGAGCGAGAAGGCTATGCGAAAAGCTATTTACGAATAAACGGCGAGTGGCGCGACCACGTCATGATGGCGTTAATTAACCCGAACTGGAAACCTTTAGCGTAAGGAATCAGCCTGTAATGAAATACGTTTTGAATGAAAGAGAAGCCCGCGTCATTGGCTGCATGCTGGAAAAAGAGGTCACTACGCCCGACCAGTATCCGCTCTCTCTTAACGCGTTGACGCTGGCCTGCAATCAGAAAACCAGCCGCGAGCCGGTGATGTCGTTAAGCGAAAGCGAAGTGCAGGAGACGCTGGACGCGTTGCAGAAAAAGCACCTCGTTCGCCCTTCAAGCGGAACGGGCAGCCGCGTGGCTAAATACGTCCATCGCTTCTGCAACACCGAGTTTGGCGATTTAAAGTTAACTCCCGCCGAATTGGCCATCGTGTGCCTGCTGCTGCTGCGGGGAGCGCAAACGCCGGGAGAACTGCGCACGCGCTCAAATCGGCTGTTCGAGTTTAGCGATATGGAAGAGGTGGAAAAGACGCTGGAAGGCCTGGCTGAACGTGAGGACGGCCCCTTTATTGTCAGGCTGGCGCGCGAGCCGGGAAAAAGAGAGCTGCGCTATGCGCACCTGTTCAGCGGGGAGGTTGATAACGTCAGCGCTGCGGGTGCCGCGCCCTGTGATGTGGAATATTCCTCTTCTTTGTCCGAACGCGTTGAGGCGTTGGAAGAGGAGGTCGCTCAGCTAAAACAGCTGGTTAATACCTTGAAGGCAACCCTGGACGAGCTGATTGGCTAATTGGTGACGCTGTCACTCATTCTGTGTGAGCGGCGATCCCCGTCGGCGATAAAGCGACGGGGATTCATATTTTTATACGCTTTTCGATTGGTGATTCCCTTAACACCACGTAAACTACGCCCAGCTCCGTATCGCCGCGATGGGCGATACGATTCATTCAAAGCCGTTTAATTCAATCACTATGAATCTACTTAAATCGTTGGCCGCCGTCAGTTCTATGACGATGGTTTCTCGGGTGTTAGGATTTGCCCGCGATGCGATCGTCGCTCGCGCATTCGGAGCCGGCGTGGCCACGGACGCCTTTTTCGTCGCCTTTAAACTGCCGAACCTGCTGCGCCGCATTTTTGCCGAAGGGGCCTTCTCTCAGGCGTTTGTGCCAATTCTTGCCGAGTACAAAACCCAGCAAGGGGAAGAGGCGACTAAAACCTTTATTGCCTACATTTCCGGCCTGCTGACGCTGGTGCTGGCGCTGGTGACGCTCATCGGCATCGTCGCCGCGCCGTGGGTGCTTTGGGCCACTGCGCCCGGTTTTACCAAAGACCCAGAGAAATATGTGCTTACGGTGCAGCTGCTGAAGATCATGTTTCCCTATATTTTTCTGATTTCGCTATCCTCGTTGGCGGGAGCAATCCTCAATACCTGGAATCGCTTTTCCGTTCCGGCCTTTGCGCCAACGCTGCTGAATATCAGCATGATTGGATTTGCGGTTTTCGGCGCGCCGTATTTCGATCCGCCTATCATGGCGCTGGCGTGGGCCGTGGTTGCCGGAGGCGTGCTTCAACTGCTTTACCAGCTCCCGTACCTTAAGAAAATCGGCATGCTGGTGCTGCCGAGAGTGAGCCTGAAAGACAGCGGCGTCTGGCGGGTGCTCAGGCAAATGGGGCCGGCGATCCTTGGCGTATCCGTTGGTCAGATTTCTCTGATCATCAATACCATATTCGCCTCTTTTCTGGCATCCGGCTCCGTTTCCTGGATGTATTATGCCGACCGCCTGATGGAGCTGCCTTCCGGCGTGCTGGGCGTAGCGCTGGGAACCATTCTTTTGCCTTCGCTGGCTAAAAGCTTCTCCAGCGGGGACAGCGAAGCCTATTCGGGGTTGATGGACTGGGGGCTGCGCCTCTGCTTTCTTTTGGCCTTGCCTTGTTCCGTCGCGCTTGGCGTGCTGTCTGAGCCGCTCATCAAGTCGCTGTTTCAGTACGGCGAATTTAGCGCGTATGACGCTATGATGACGCGTCAGGCGCTGATTGCCTACTCCGTTGGTCTGATGGGATTTCTTTTGGTTAAGGTGCTGGCGCCGGGATTCTATTCCCGTCAGGACATCAAAACCCCGGTCAGGATTGCGCTTTTTACGCTGTTTGCTACTCAAATGATGAACCTGGCGTTTATCGGGCCGCTTAAGCATGCCGGGCTGTCGCTCTCTATCGGCATTGCGGCCTGCATCAACTCGGCGCTGCTGTACTGGCAGTTGAGAAAGCGTAACCACTTTCAGCCAAAGGCAGGATGGCTATCGTTCTTTGTGAAGCTTGTTGTCGCGCTGTTCGTCATGACGGCCGCGCTGTTGGGAATGATGTACCTGATGCCGGCGTGGGACATCGGCAATATGCCGATGCGTATTTTAAGGCTGCTGGCCGTCGTGATTGTGGGCATCGTGGCCTATTTTGGTACGCTGGCCGCGTTAGGCTTCCGCATTCGCGATTTCGCTCGTCGAGTGGCCTAAGCCGGTAGTGTAGATGTGTATGGATATAAGAAAGGCGCCTCTCGGCGCCTTTGCTTTTTCGTTAATGGCTGAACGCTACATGCGCTCTACGGTTTGAATGCCGAGCGTGTCGAGCCCCTGTTTCAGCGTGCGTGCGGTGAGGGCGGCCAGCTTCAGGCGGCTTTGGCGAATCGCATCGCTGTCGGCGTTGAGAATCGGACAGTTTTCATAGAAGCTTGAATACAGCGTGGCGACATCGTAGAGGTAGGCGCACATTACGTGAGGCGTACCTTCTTTTGCGACCGCATACAGCGTTTCTTCAAACTGCAGCAGCCGAACCGCTAGCGCTTTTTCGCGTTCGTCGGCAATGACCAGTTCGCCGCTGAGAGCATCTTCACTGATGCCCGCGCGCTTAAAGATGGACGCGGTGCGGGTGTAGGCATACTGCATGTAGGGCGCCGTGTTGCCTTCTAACGCCAGCATGATGTCCCAGTCGAAAACGTAGTCCGTGGTGCGGTTTTTGGAGAGGTCTGCGTATTTTACCGCGCCGATGCCCACCGCATTTATCACGTTGTTGAGCTCGTCTTCCGACATGTCCGGGTTTTTCTCTACAATGAGGTTGCGCAGCTTGGCGTCTGCGTTTTCAATTGCCTCATCCAGCAGCTCGGAAAGCTTGATAGTTCCGCCCGAGCGGGTTTTAAACGGCTTGCCGTCCTTGCCCAACATCATGCCGAACATGTGGTGTTCAAGCGTAACGCTTTCCGGCACGTAGCCCGCTTTGCGAACGATCGTCCAAGCCTGCATCAGATGCTGATGCTGGCGCGAATCGATATAGTAGAGCACCCGGTCTGCGCCCAGCGTTTCGTAGCGGTATTTGGCGCAGGCGATGTCCGTTGTGGTATAGAGATAGCCGCCGTCATTTTTCTGGATGATGACGCCCATCGGGTCGCCGTCTTTATTTTTGAACTCATCCAGATAGACCACGGTGGCGCCTTCGCTTTCCACCGCCAGGCCTTTAGCCTTAAGGTCGGCAACGATGCCGGGCAACATGGCGTTATAGATGCTCTCGCCCATAACGTCGTCAACGGTTAGCGTGACGTTCAGGCGCTGATAGGTGGCAAGATTCTGCTGCATGGTGACGTCGACCAGCTTGCGCCACATCGTGCGGCAGTATTCATCGCCGCCCTGAAGCTTCACTACGTATTCGCGGGCGCGTTCGGCGAAAATCGGGTCGGAGTCATAGTGCTGTTTAGCCGAACGATAGAACGCTTCCAGATCGGAAAGCGTCATGTTGTCAGCGTGCTCGTTTTCCATCTTTTCCAGATAGGCGATAAGCATACCGAACTGAGTGCCCCAGTCGCCGACGTGGTTAGCGCGGATAACGTGATGGCCTAAAAACTCCAGCGTGCGGACTACGGCGTCGCCAATGATCGTTGAGCGCAGATGGCCTACGTGCATTTCTTTAGCAACGTTAGGGGCGGAGTAGTCAACGACGACGGTCTGCTTCTGGGCTGGCGTCACGTTCAGCCGGCTGCTTTGCAGCGCCCGTTCTGCATTTTCCGCCAACCACTGTGCGTCCAAAAAGATGTTAATAAAGCCCGGGCCGGCGATTTCAACGGTGCTGGCAATGCCAGAAAGGGAAAGATGCGATAACACTCGCTCGGCGAGCTGGCGAGGAGGGAGTCCCATCTGTTTTGCAACGGCCATAATGCCGTTTGCCTGATAATCGCCAAACTGAGGTTTTGCAGACTGGCGTACGTGGGCTTCGCAGTTTTCCTGCGCGCCTGCGGCAATCATCGCCTGTGTTATTTTTTCTGATAAGAGTGCCTGTATATTCACCGGATTACCTTATTACAGCGTCATGTTGTTTATCGCTAAGCCAATAGAGAGGATTAGTCCGTTGGGCGCAACGACAAAAGCGGCAGAGAATAAAAATCGCCTGCTTCACAATAAAAAAGAAACCGCAGAATGATACCCGATCTTGATTGCGGAGTCAGCTTTCCTGCTGTTCATCGAACGGGAATATGGCTATAGGTTTATAGAGCAAGGGTGGGAAAGAGGCTTGAAAAGGGCTAAAAGGAGGGCATAACGGGGCGTTCAGTTCTGTTGGTTCTGGCCGTTTTTATACTGTAGGGCGATATCGAGTTCTCGGTTGTCGATCTCCGCATCATCTTTTGATGAGAACATACACATAAAGACGTTAAGCGCGATAGAGAGGAAAACCATAATAAGGAAAGGTATGCACAGAAAAAGGGTGTTAGCCAGCGAAAGGGAAACGCCGTTGACGTAAACGAAGTAGTAGAAAAATTTCAGCAGCGAGATAACGGGAAGAATGCACCAGAACACGAAAAAGACCACGTTGAGCATTCTGTTAAGGAGGAATGAGTCATTGAGGCTGTGGGGCGCCTGTATTCCGCTTATCATCCTTATGGGCTTTTTAGTGCAGGATGCAAGCTGGTTTTCAAGGCCTCTAACGTGCGCATACCAGCTTTTATGCCAGTGGATGTTGTTGGCCGTAACGCGATACCAGGCGTGAGAAATCGTAATTCCCATGATGGAAACGATCATTTCAATGAAGTAGGTTATCAGCGTTGGCGTAGTAAAGAAGACGATGCCAAAGAAAAGCGTGACGACGGCGCTGGCGCCCAAGAAAAACATGCAACGACGCCAATATGATTGGGCCTCAACCTTCTTCATATTGTGAGCGTGTTTTAATGACATTCTGGTCAGGTGGCATAAATCACTGCACACGTGTGCACCATCCGATTTATGCACTTCATCACTGCGTACGTGCATATTCATCTATCATCCATTATAGATTTACTTCTCACAGCTTACCGCAACGGGCGTTGAGACACAATGCTGGGAGCGAAAAAATAGTGCATAAGGGGGTACGAATAACTCATCCTATTATGAATAGTAACAAATAAGTTAGGCTTCAGGCGTGGATTGAAATTAAATTAGGGTTACTGAGTTGTTGCGCGTATTTTTCTCTAGGAAACTAAGAGGGAGAGAAGGTGTTTTTACTTAGTATAAGTGTTGTGATTTAGCTCGTTAACTTAAGCTTACCTCTGCTTTTATGTTAAATATCAATTTCTTTTTTTAATTAATTTAAACATAATTAATTGAATTTACGTAATTTATTTTCATTGTTAGTTCGGGGGGAACGTTTTCCAATGCTTTTATCGAGGCCTGATAGAAACCATGTTTGATGTGGCTCTATGCGTTTTTTTTGGGGAGTATGGTAAGTTTTCTAATGTAGAGATTAATGTACAGTACATGGATTAATCAGACTAGTGAAGCAATTGATATTTATTTATTGTATTAAAAGAGTTTTTGTTTTCTCTCCTAAATGATCGAGAGAGGAAATACCTTTTTGTAACCTTTAATTTTTATTTACTTAATTTTTGCCATTCCATAATTATTAAAAAATTATAACAGAAAGATATATTTTGGTTAGTAATGACATTTTTATCAATATTAATGTTTTCATTGAGTTAACGACAGGCCAGGCTACGAGTGTACGTTCACGGAGGAAGCGCGCATTACCGTCAGTTAGGAGAATGCAAGCAAATGAGGGGGACTCGTTAGCATAAACACTCTTTCGACGAGGGATTTTGGAAAAGATTGGCGCACGAGCTATCGAGGAAGATGAATTTTTGGCAGTCGGAAAACCGTTGATGGCTTTAACTCAAAAATCAGAATGTTGCCGCACGCTAGGTGGTGCTAATTTACCGTAACATCAAGGGGGGCGATGCGAAAACCGTCAGCCGGGACTGACGGCTGCGCTATCGCTATGCGCCGGCCTTAAAGGCATGGAGCCGGTTCATCGCTTTAGTGACGTCTTCTTTTATTAATATATCCGTACAGCGCACGGCTTCGTCGATGGCGTCGTCTATCAGCGACTGTTCTGAGGCCGGCGGTTTTCCTAATACAAACCCTGTGACCTTGTTTTTATCCCCAGGGTGGCCGATACCAATGCGTAAACGGTAAAAATCGGGGTTGTTCCCTAGCTTATTGGCGATGTCTTTTAGCCCGTTATGTCCACCGTTGCCGCCGCCTAGCTTAAGTTTAGCGACGCCGGGGGGGAGATCGAGCTCGTCGTGGGCAACCAGAATTTCCTGAGGCGAAATGCGGAAGAAACCTGCCATGGCGACAACGGCTTTACCGCTCAGGTTCATGAAGGTGGTGGGAACCAACAGTCGAACGTCCTGGCCGCCAATGCTAAGGCGGGAAGTATAACCAAAAAACTTGGGCTCTTCCTTTAGCGGTTGGTTATAGCGATCGGCCAATAAATCAACGAACCAGGCTCCGGCGTTATGTCGCGTCTGGGCGTATTCGGCACCGGGGTTCGCCAGGCCAACAATCAGTTTAATGCTGCTCACAGTCAGTATCCAAATCAACGCATATCGGGCTTTCTAGCGCTAGCCCAAAATTGAAAACAGAGTAGGGGACTATTCTACCGTTCTTGGGGGGAATCACAAAATAGTGCGTTTGGGCGCAGACTTAAGGAATGAAGTTGAGAATATTGAAGAACCGTCAGGTTTTTTGTGAAATGTAAGGAAATTGTAAGTGTTAATGTCCGAGCTGTGATCGCACCCACACATTTACTGCCCCCCGCTGTTATACTCATAGCAAAGGTAAGCAGCTTAATAATTACTTCAGCAAGCACTTGGTGGAGGAGCTTATGAAACGGAAAACCTTCGTTATTCTAGGTAACATCTTTATGGTCTTCGGCCTTATTTTCATGATTTGTGGCGCGGGCCTGACGATCGTCTCTCACGTAAAAGACATCGCCTTGCTGTCAGGCGATTTAGCAAACCTTCCCATCGCAGGTATCTTTATCGGCGCCTTTATTTGGCTGGTCGGCGCACGCATTAGCGGGCGCGAGAAGGTGGCCGACCGCTACTGGTGGATTAAGCACTACGATAACCGTCGCTATCGCCATAAGCATCTGTAAATTCGCGCGATAGGGCTCAGAGAACCGGAAAGATAACGTAAAGGCAAAGTTTGCCGGAAAAAGAGATTTTCCGTTTTAATTTCTGCAAATAAAAAACCCGGGAGCGTTTGCTTCCGGGTTTTTACATTTCAGCAGGTTCGAAATTAATGTTCGAACATGGCGGAAATGGACTCTTCGTTGCTAATGCGACGAATGGCTTCAGCCAGCATGCCGGAAAGCGTCAGCGAGCGAACCTTGTTGATAGCCTTGATTTCGGCTGACAGCGGGATCGTATCGCAAACGACGACTTCATCAATCACAGAGTTCTTGATGTTGTCGACGGCGTTGCCGGAGAAGATCGGGTGCGTCGCGTAGGCGAATACGCGCTTGGCTCCGCGCTCTTTTAGGGCTTCAGCCGCTTTGCACAGGGTTCCACCGGTATCGATCATATCGTCAACCAGAACGCAGTCGCGGCCATTGACGTCGCCGATGATGTGCATCACCTGAGAGACGTTGGCGCGAGGGCGGCGCTTGTCGATGATGGCCATGTCGGTATCGTTAAGCAGCTTGGCGATAGCGCGAGCGCGAACGACGCCGCCGATGTCCGGAGATACGACAATAGGGCTTTCCAGATTCTGCTGCAGCATATCTTCCAACAGGATTGGGCTGCCGAAAACGTTATCAACCGGAACGTCAAAGAAGCCCTGGATTTGCTCGGCGTGCAGGTCGACGGTTAAAACGCGGTCGACGCCGACGCTGGAAAGGAAATCCGCAACGACTTTGGCCGTAATAGGCACGCGGGCGGAACGTACACGACGATCCTGACGAGCGTAGCCAAAGTAAGGAATAACCGCAGTGATACGCCCCGCAGAAGCGCGGCGCAGCGCGTCGACCATAACGACCAGTTCCATCAGGTTATCGTTTGTCGGCGCACAGGTGGATTGAATAATAAAAATATCACCACCGCGGACGTTTTCGTTGATTTGAACGCTCACTTCACCGTCACTAAAACGGCCTACAGCGGCGTCACCCAGAGAAGTATAAAGACGATTGGCTACACGTTGTGCTAGTTCCGGCGTAGCGTTACCAGCAAAGAGCTTCATGTCAGGCACGAGAAGAACCTCAGGCTTGCATCCAGAAAGATACCGACAGCGTGGATAGGTGACGGTATACGATAAATTTGAGACCGCAAAATGCGGTAAACAGGGCCGACTCCAAATAGCTTTGTTTACCGCATCAGCGCGGCGCTCACTCTTGCCCTGACAGGAACGACGCTAGTGGCGAAACGTTAACGCCTCGCGCAATAAAGCCGTGCAACCATTCAGGGGCTTGTTGTAACACGCGTTGGGCGGCGGCTTCAGTATCGAACTCGGCAAATACGCAAGCACCTGTCCCTGTGAGGCGTGACGGCGCATATTCTAACAGCCAAGAAATAAGCTGTTCAACCTCGGGGAACCTTTTTCTTGCGATTGGTTCACAATCGTTGAAAAAAGGCGAAGATAACAGCGTTTCGAGATCTCTTTCAGGCGTATTCCTCTGTAGCTCCGGGTCGGTAAAAATGGCTACGGTAGGGATAGTTACGCCAGGATGAGCGACCAGATACCACTTTTCCTGTGGCTCAACCGGCGTAAAGCGTTCTCCGACGCCCTCTGCAAACGCGGCGTGGCCGTAGATAAAAATGGGCACGTCGGCGCCGAGCGTCAGCCCGATTCGGCAAAGCTCATCCTGCGACAGCCCGCAGCGCCACAGGTGATTAAGCGCGACCAGCGCCGTCGCCGCATTTGACGATCCTCCACCCAAGCCACCACCCATTGGCAGACGCTTGTCGACGGAGATATCCGCTCCCAGAGCGCTGCCGGTATGCCGCTGGAGCAGCCGGGCGGCGCGCACTATCAGATTTTGGTCGTCAGGGACGTTGGCGATGGGCGTCATCAAATTTACGCGGCCGTCCTGACGAACGTTAAAGTTCAGAGTGTCGCCATAGTCTAAAAACTGAAACAGCGTCTGCAGCGAATGATAGCCGTCGGAGCGACGGCCAGTAATATATAGGAACAGATTCAGCTTGGCGGGAGAGGGCCACTTGTTCATCATTGCCGCGTCCAGTCGTCCATTTTCAGCTTAATGCGCTCATCGCCGTGGGAAATTTCGATCAGACCGGGGAGGGCCGGTTGGGCTTTTGTATCATAGTTTCGATATTCCACGGTCCAACGTTGGCCGTTTTGGTCAAGCGTAATCTTTTTTAGCTGCCCCTCTGGCGTGAAGGTGAGGTCTTTAGCGTCGGCGGGCAGGCCAATCATCCACTGGCGCATGTTTTCAAGAGGAATAGTCATACCGGTTAGCTCGAAAATCATCTTTTCGGCATTATCGCTGACGTAGCGCTGTCCCTTGTCGTCAACCAGTTGAACCATCCCCGGTTGAACGTTAAGCTCCATCACGGTATTTCCCAATGGATTGGTTAACACCAGTCGATACTGTTCGGGGGTTTGCTGCTGCCAGAAGAAACGCGCATAAAGCTTCTGGCTGTCGGTCAGATAGGCGAAAGCGCCGCGCGTTTGGTACTGCGTCAAGGCCTTGACCTGCTGTTCATGGGATTGCCACAGGGGAGACGCACCGCTTTGCTCGCCAGTGCCCGTCAGCGTACAGGCGGTCAGCAGCACGCTGGCTAGCGGAATGAGCTTAATGAACGAGGAAGTTCGTAAAGGTATCTTCATGATGTCGTCAGATCCTGTCGATGGTGAATTACCGCCTCTATGCGGTAGAGTGGTGTAACGCTAATCGGCTGCGAGCCAAACGTCAACGACGATCTTACTTAGGCAGTATAGAATGAACAGGCGGCGCTACATTTTTTACGCCGCTTTTTGCGATTTGCCTTCGTGGTAATGCGCGACTTTTATTGACAGTCAGCATCAAGTAGAATATCTCATTAAGATAACGGTTTGACCGTCGATATATAATAAAAACGGCAGTTCATGACGCTTCTTGCACTTGGAATCAATCACAAAACCGCGCCAGTGTCCTTAAGAGAACGAATTTCGTTTTCTCCGGACACGCTGGGCGAGGCGCTCGATAGCCTGCACCAACAGCCGTTGGTGCAGGGCGGCGTCGTGCTGTCTACCTGCAACCGAACCGAGCTGTATTTAAGCGTTGAGCCCGATGACAACGCGCTTTCTCAGCTAACCCACTGGCTGTGTCAATATCATCATCTGGCTAAGGACGAGCTGGCGGGCAGCCTCTACTGGCACCAGGACTTTGACGCCGTCAGCCACCTGATGCGCGTTGCCAGCGGGTTGGATTCTTTAGTGTTAGGTGAACCGCAGATTTTAGGCCAGGTAAAAAAGGCCTTTGCCGAATCGCAGGAACATCAAAAGCTGAATACCGAACTTGAGCGCCTGTTTCAGAAGTCGTTCTCCGTCGCCAAGCGCGTCAGGACAGAAACCGAAATTGGTTCAAGCGCGGTTTCCGTCGCCTTTGCCGCCTGTACGCTGGCGCGCCAGATTTTTGAGTCGATGCGCGACGTCAACGTTCTGCTTGTGGGAGCGGGAGAGACTATTGAGCTGGTTGCCCGCTATCTGCGCGAGCATCAGGTTAAGAAAATGACGATAGCGAACCGCACTCGCGAGCGGGCGCAGCAGCTGGCCGATGAAGTTGAGGCCGACGTCATCACGCTGCCGGAAATCGATGCGTCTCTGTATAAAGCCGATATTGTGATAAGTTCGACCGCGAGCCCGCTGCCGATAATCGGTAAAGGCATGGTGGAGCGTTCTTTAAAAGCGCGCCGCAATCAGCCGATGCTGTTTATTGATATCGCCGTGCCTCGGGACATTGAGCCGGAAGTCGGCAAGCTTTCGAACGTCTATCTGTATACGGTTGACGACTTGCACTCCATTATCGAACATAATCTTTCTCAGCGCCGGGCCGCGGCCGTTCAGGCAGAAGACATCGTTAAGCAGGAAAGCGCCAACTTTATGGCCTGGATGCGTTCTCAGTCGGCCGTCACGGCGATTAAAGACTACCGCGCGATGGCGGAAGGCGTGCGCGAAGAGCTGGTTGAAAAGGCTCTGACCGCGATAGCCCAGGGCGCCGACGTAGAAAGCACTATTGAGACATTGTCCCATCGATTAACCAATCGTCTTATCCACGCACCAACCAAATCGCTTCAGAAAGCCGCCAGCAGCGGCGATCTTGAGCAGTTAAACGTATTGCGCGACAGCCTCGGGCTGGACCAGTATTAGTGACCTTCAATATTTACCATAGGGTTTAGCCACGAATGAAACCTTCTATAGTTGCCAAACTAGAAGCTTTACAGGAGCGCCATGAAGAAGTGCAGGCGCATTTAGGCGATGCGACCGTGATCGCCGATCAGGAACGGTTTCGTGCACTTTCTCGCGAGTATGCCCAGTTAGGGGACGTTACCGCCTGTTTTCGCCAGTGGCGTAAAGTTCAGGAAGATCTGAGCGCAGCAGAACTCATGCTGACTGACCCCGAAATGAAAGAGATGGCTCAGGAAGAGATAGACGAAGGGCAGCGTCAGCTTGAAGAACTCGAGCAGCAGCTTCAGGTTCTGCTGCTGCCAAAAGATCCGGACGACGAGCGCAACTGCTTTCTGGAAGTGCGCGCCGGAACCGGCGGCGACGAGGCGGCTATTTTTGCCGGCGATTTGTTTAGAATGTACAGCCGCTATGCGGAAGCTCGGCGCTGGCGCATCGAGGTGATGAGCGCCAACGACGGCGAACACGGCGGCTATAAAGAAGTTATCGCAAAAGTTTCCGGCGATGGCGTATACGGCCACCTCAAGTTCGAGTCGGGCGGCCACCGCGTGCAGCGGGTGCCGGAAACGGAGTCTCAGGGCCGCATTCACACGTCGGCCTGTACGGTCGCCATCATGCCTGAAGTACCAGAGGCGGAGCTGCCGGAAATCAACCCGACCGATTTGAAAATAGACACCTTCCGCTCCTCCGGCGCGGGCGGGCAGCACGTCAATACCACCGATTCCGCCATCCGAATCACCCACTTGCCGACCGGCATCGTCGTCGAATGTCAGGACGAGCGCTCGCAGCATAAAAACAAGGCCAAAGCGCTGTCGGTGCTGGGAGCGCGAATTCGTCAGGCGGAAATGCAAAAGCGTCAGTCGGAAGAGGCGTCCACGCGCCGCAACCTGCTGGGTTCAGGCGACCGTTCCGATCGTATCAGAACCTATAACTTCCCACAGGGACGGGTGACCGATCACCGAATCAATCTGACCCTCTATCGCCTCGACGAAGTGATGGAAGGCAAGCTTGATATGTTGATTCAGCCTATCGTTCAGGAATATCAAGCCGATCAGCTGGCGGCGCTGTCCGAGCAGGACGCCTAATCCCGCTATGACTTTTAATCAATGGCTGGAACAGGCTATCGCCCGGCTGAAGGGCGGCGATAGCCCGAAACGGGATGCAGAAATTATCCTCGGCTTCGTTACGGGTAAAACGAGAACGTTTCTGATGGCGTTCAGCGAAACGGCGATTGAGCCAACGGCATTGAGCCAGTTGGAAAGCCTGCTCGTGCGTAGAATAGCCGGAGAGCCGATAGCCTACCTGGTGGGTTCGAGAGAGTTTTGGTCCCTTATGCTGAACGTGTCGCCTGCAACGCTTATTCCCAGGCCCGATACGGAAAGGTTGGTTGAACTGACTTTGGAACATCTTCCTACGGTGGAGTGCGATATTCTCGATCTCGGGACCGGGACCGGCGCGATCGCTCTGGCTTTGGGCAGTGAACGTCCGGACAGTTCCGTCACCGGCATCGATCTTCAACCCGCCGCCATCGCGCTGGCGCAGGACAATGCAGAACGTTTGGGTATTGATAACGTTCATTTTGTTCAGGGAAACTGGTTTGAGCCGCTTAGCGAATGCTATTTTGATGCTATCGTCAGCAATCCTCCCTATATCGACAGAAACGACCCTCACCTTCAGCAGGGCGACGTACGCTTTGAGCCCAGCAGCGCGCTGGTGGCGGAGCAGGACGGCCTGGCGGACTTGCTGTGGATTGTTCAGAACGCGCCCGATTACCTCAAGCAGGGGGGATGGCTTTTGGTAGAACACGGCTGGGAGCAGGGAGAAAAGGTAAGAACGCTGTTTAAGCAGCGGGGATTTGATCTTATCGCAACGCATCAGGACTACGGCGGTAACGATCGCGTTACGCTCGGGCGCTGGTTCAGTCATTAACACATTCTAAGGCGGCTTGCTGCGGCCGGCCGTTTAGCGGAGACGCATTTATGTACCTGTGGGTTAAATGGCTACACGTTGCGACAGCCATCGTTAGCATTGCCATGTTCGCTCTGCGTTTCTACTGGCGATGGAGGGGATCGGCGCTGCTTGCGCGTAAGTGGGTAAAAGTTCTTCCCCACGTTAACGATACGGTGCTGTTTATTACCGGAATTGCGCTGATTTTTATTACCCACTTTTATCCGTTTACGCCGCAGGGAACGTGGATGACTGAAAAGCTTGTCGGCGTGATAATCTACATTGGCTTAGGGCATATTGCGTTGAGTCGGCGTACAATGGGCCAAGCGCTGCGCGTGACGGCCTTTATGGCCGCGCTGCTTGTTGTTTATTTCATTGTAGCCCTGGCAGTGACCAAATTGCCGTTAATCATGGAGTATGCATGAGTCGCGACAACATTACCGATTTTGAATTTAACAGCCACGCCTTGCTGGACGGAATTTGCCTTATTACGCGGCTTATTCGCGATGACTTTCCGGAAGATGAAGTGCGCCGCGAGCTGGATGCCTTGGCAGCTCAGGCCCGGGTTCGCATACCGGAAAATCTCGACGTCGATCTCCGGCTTGAAAGGCTTTTGGATCTGTTTTACCACACGTGGGATTTCGGGTCCGCCAAGGGCGTTTATCGCCTGTCAGAAACGCTTTGGTTAGACCACGTACTAAAAACGCGGTGCGGCGCGCCGTCTTCGCTGGGGACTATCCTCATTTACATTGCCAACAGCCTGGAAATTCCCCTTTTCCCCGTCATGTTTCCGACGCAGCTGCTGGTGAAGGCCGACTGGCTGGACGGCGATAGCTGGGTGATTAATCCGCTTAATGGCGAAACGTTAACCTGTCACGTTTTAGACATTTGGCTCAAAGGGCATCTTGGCATCGACGCAAAGCTGGCCTATGACGACCTGAACGATTCGGAAAACAGTCAAATCGTCATTAAGCTGTTGGGAACGCTGAAGGGCGCGCTGATGCAGGAAAACCGGCCCGAATTGGCATTGAGAGCGAGTGAGCTGACGCTGAGCTTTGATCCGGAAGATCCTTATGAAATTCGCGATCGCGGGTTGATTTACGCACAGTTGGACTGCAATCACATTGCCGCTCGCGATTTGAACTATTTCATCGAACAGTGCCCGGAAGATCCGGTGACGGAAGTGATTAAAATGCAGCTCAGCAGTATTGAGCAGACGAACAACGGCAACATCACGCTCCATTAATAAATAATGAGGCGCAGCCCGGCGGCATAGCTGCGGCATAACGTTGATTAATAACTAAGGAACCTACCGAATGAATCAGAAAGTAGTGAATATTGGCGAGATTAAGGTTGCGAACGATCTACCGTTCGTTCTGTTTGGCGGCATGAACGTATTGGAGTCTCGGGATTTGGCGATGCGCATTTGCGAACACTACGTGACCGTAACGCAAAAACTCGGCATTCCCTACGTCTTTAAGGCCTCCTTCGATAAGGCCAATCGCTCATCAATTCACTCTTATCGCGGCCCGGGCCTGGAAGAGGGAATGAAAATTTTCCAGGAGCTTAAGCAGACGTTCGGCGTTAAGGTCATCACTGACGTTCATGAATCTGCACAGGCTCAGCCGGTAGCGGACGTGGTCGACGTCATTCAGCTGCCCGCGTTTCTGGCTCGCCAGACGGATTTGGTTGAAGCTATGGCGCGTACGGGCGCCGTGATTAACGTTAAAAAGCCCCAGTTCGTCAGCCCGGGTCAGGTTGGCAACATCGTCGACAAGTTTAAAGAAGGCGGCAACGACAAGATTATCCTGTGCGATCGCGGCAGCAACTTTGGCTATGACAACCTGGTTGTAGACATGCTGGGTTTTAACGTGATGAAGCAGGTGAGCGGCAACAGTCCGGTTATCTTTGACGTGACCCACGCGCTACAGTGCCGCGATCCGTTCGGCGCCGCTTCCGGCGGGCGTCGCGCGCAGGTGACGGAGCTGGCCCGTGCGGGAATGGCGGTTGGCCTGGCGGGCCTGTTTATCGAGGCCCATCCGGATCCGGCCCACGCTAAGTGTGACGGTCCGTCGGCGTTGCCGCTGAATAAACTGGAACCGTTCCTTAAGCAAATAAAGGCGATTGACGACCTGGTTAAAAGTTTCGATGAGCTGGACACCAGCTGTTAATGTGAAATACCGTTAATAACCATCAAGGGAGCCAACCGAGCTCCCTTTTTTATTTCAATAGGGATAAAACGCTTTTGATTTAATATTATTTCAAATAACAATAATATTTATAATTACATGATTTATATGTTTTTTATCTATATCATCAGGAATCTTTCAGGATATGTTACGTAATGTTTCCTCCGATTGTGTGGTTATTTTTGCATGATAAGATGCCGGCGTTCTCGATATTTGAGAATGCGATTTATGCTTAGGGAGAGCATTATGTTTAAGAAATTTATTTTAATTTTACCGCTTATGGCTTCATCAGCCGCCGTCGTTGCGGGAAGTCACTACGAAGGTAAAGACCACTGTCAAATAAAGAAAGAGAAGATCGCTCAGCAGATGGAGTATGCCCGGCAGTATAACAATCCGTACCGCCTGGCGGGGCTGGAGCGCGCGATGCGTAACGTAGAGGCTCACTGCAATAGCGGTGAATACCGCGTAAATCAAGAGGAAAAGGTTGCAAACAAGGAGCGTAAGGTCGCAGAGCGCCGGGCTGAACTGGCTGAAGCCCAGGCGTCCGGCAAGCCGGAGAAGGTAGCCAATAAAACGCGTAAATTAAAAGAAGCGGAAGCTGAGCTCGATGAAGCATTGAGCCTGCTGTAAATAGAAAGCCCCGTAGGAAAAACGGGGCATATGGACAATCATAGCGTCGGCTATAGGCCGCCCTGCCGTTGATACAGGGTTATTTCGAGCTTATCGCTTAGCCGCCGCCAGCGCTTCATCCAAAGATGAATAGAATGAAAGCCGCCCGTCGACAGGCTTAATCTTCGCCCTTGCCAGCGTTTTGAGCGGCTGATACTGAATATCGCAGTTAATCAGCTCAACGCCTTCCGGCAGAACGTCAATGAAACGCTGTAGTGCGTTAAGGCCGCCGGCATCCAAAACCGGTACGGCATCCCACTGTAAAACAATCGTCTTTTGACCGTCTAAACGTTGAGTCAATTCGTTAAAAATGCGCTCCGCCGCGGCGAAGAACAGCGGGCCGCTTACGCGCATCGCGATGCAGCTATCGTCGCTGCCGCCTTTAATTTCGGTCAAGCGCGTCATGCGGGCGATGCGTCTCATAAATAAAAGCGAGGCGAGCACGATACCAACGGTGATAGCGATTACCATATCAAACAGTACCGTGAGCGACATGCATAAAAGCATAACGATGATGTCGTCTTTCGGCGCGCGCCTTAGGATATCAACCACCTTGTGCGCTTCACTCATGTTCCAGGCCACCAGCAGCAGCAGGGATGACATCGCGGCCAACGGCAGATAGGAAAGCGCCGGCGCCAGCACCAGCAGCGCCAAAATCACTAAAACCGAGTGTACGACGGCCGAAATGGGGGAGGTGGCGCCAGCGCGGACGTTGGCGGCGGAACGCGCTATTGCAGCAGTAGCCGTGATGCCGCCGAAGAAGGGCGCCGCGATGTTGCCTAGCCCTTGCCCTAACAGTTCGCTGTTTGAGTGGTGTTTTCTGCCCGTCATGCCGTCAAGAACGACGGCGCACAGCAGAGATTCAATGGCGCCAAGCATCGCCATTGAAAAAGCGGCAGGCAGCAGGGCGGAAATCGTAGACCAGTTCAGCACGAAGGGCTGGCCGGAGGCGTCGGGGAAGTTCCAAGGCAGAACGAACTGGGGCAGGATGGGAGGGATCCCCTGACCGCTGGAGCCGTCCGGCATCAGGTAGTGAAACTTCGAGCCAATGGTAGCGACGGAATAGCCGGCCCATGAAAGAATGGCCATGACGGCGGTGCCGGCCAGCAGAGCGGGAAGATGCCCAGGAACGCGCAGCCCCAATCTTGGCCACAAAATCAGAATGGCCAGCGTGACGCTGGCGATAAGCGTATCGGCCCAGCTGATAGTCGGGAGCGCCGATGCCAGAGCGATGACTTTATCGACATAGTGTTCGGGAACGTCTACCGTGAGCCCGAAAAAGTCCTTTATCTGCATCGTCGCGATGGTGATACCGATACCGGAGGTAAATCCCAGCGTAACGGAAATAGGGATATACTCAATGAGCCGCCCGACGCGAGCGAGCCCCATAATAATAAGGAAAACGCCGGACATCAGCGTGGCGATAAGCAACCCAGACAGGCCAAACTGCTGTGATACGGGATAGAGGATCACGACAAAGGCGGCCGTAGGTCCGGACACGCTATAGCGAGAGCCCCCCGTGACGGCGATAATTATGCCGGCAACCGCAGAGGTATACAGCCCGTACTGCGGGGGAACGCCGCTGGCGATTGCCAGCGCCATAGCCAAGGGGATTGCAATAATGCCGACGGTAATGCCGGCGATAATGTCTTTGAAAAAACGTTGAATTGTATAGGGATCGC
This sequence comes from Leminorella grimontii, assembly GCF_039789245.1. NCBI lineage: Bacteria > Pseudomonadati > Pseudomonadota > Gammaproteobacteria > Enterobacterales > Budviciaceae > Leminorella > Leminorella grimontii. Next base: position 1,771,882 of record NZ_CP146357.1, read on the forward strand.
GCCAACAGGCGTCAATTAATGCACTAAACGGCCGAACGCCGTTCATTCCATGCGTTTTCATCTGGGGATAACCTAACCATCTCAAAAATAAAAAATGGCGGGACTTAATCGCCCGTCGTAATTTAACCCCGATACCATACTCTCTTTAATAGCCTCTTGCATGGTGATATATCAATTTATTTGTCAATGTCTATGTAGAGTTGTACTGCTTTTATGCGGAAAAAAGAGTGTTAAAAACGGGCGGCGAGTGAGTGGTCATTTTGTTTCTTTTTAACATTTCATTAAATAATTAAGGCGGATGGCGTGTTGGTACAAGGTCAATAATAAATAGCAGGACGGTTATCTAATTATTATCGATGGATAATAGTGAAATTCAGTTTGCCTATGATTAAATAATAGGTGTAATAACCCGTTGACGATTTAGTGGTTATATAAATATTTTATTATGATTACTTTGAAAACTTTTGGTTATTCTAAGCAATAATTATCTATTATTATGCTGAGTTTCTTTATTTCCTATTTCTCTATCTCTCTATTTTTTGACGGTTCGTGATTAAATTAAAGTTTCCAATGAGTGAATAAGTAGTGCGTTTTTCATGACGACGGGGACCTTGTGTAAGCCAATGCAAGTGAGAGCGGCTTTTAACAGGAGGGCTCTTGTAACGCTTTGGCCTTGGGCATTTAGCGGCAGTGTGCATAGGCTGGCGCTTAGCTATTTATACTATCTCTATTAAATTATTATTGAGGAAGGTAGATCCTTAGGATTACCTTCAGATAAATGCCTCTATCCACATCCGTTATTAAATGATACTTTGATTATTAATAACGCCGTTGAAAATAACCCTGTTAATTAAAATTGGTTAATGGTTGTTGAGAAGCTATGTATGGATAAAGTTTTTCTTATCTTTAATAAGTCAGTAAGCAACAAACATGGGATAGTAAAATTCTTTTACGTAACTATATTTATTCTTTTCTTAAACGCTTGCACCGTTACGCCCGGCCAGGAATTAAGCCATTCGGCGGAGGAGCCGAATGAAGAATATGACTGGAAAAATCTGATTAGCGTATATTCCATTACTCCTGACGTTATAGAAGCGTTACGGCCTGAACCGATTATATCTCGCCAAAACCCTGATTTGGACGGTTTGTTAAGCCGTTATCGATATCAAATCGGCGTTGGCGACGTGCTTATGGTAACGGTTTGGGATCACCCTGAACTCACCACTCCGGCCGGTCAGTACCGCAGCGCCAGCGATACGGGGAACTGGGTAAATGAGGACGGCACCATTTTTTATCCCTATGCCGGGTTGGTGAAGGTGGCTGGAAAAACGATCGGCGAAGTTCGCACGGTGCTGACGACGCGCCTGTCCAAGTTTATTGAAAACCCTCAGGTTGACGTCAGCATTGCGGCATTTCGCTCCCAGAAGGCTTACGTAACGGGAGAGGTTGCCAAATCGGGGCAGCAGCCCATCACCAATATCCCGCTCACGGTTATGGATGCGATTAACGCAGCCGGAGGGCTGGCGGAAGATGCCGACTGGCGCAACGTCGTGCTGACGCACGACGGACAGGATTCGGTTATTTCTCTGCACGCGCTAATGCAAAAAGGCGATTTGACTCAAAATCGCCTGCTTTATCCCGGCGATATCCTGTTTGTTCCGCGTAACGATGACCAGAAAGTGTTCGTTATGGGAGAAGTCGGTAAGCAGACCACCATGAAAATGGACCGCAGCGGTATGACGCTGGCGGAGGCCATCGGCAACGCTCAGGGGATTTCTCAGTCGCTTTCCGACGCGTCGGGCATTTTTGTTATACGCCAGCTTAAAGGCGACGAAGAGGGAAAGATCGCCAGTATCTACCAGCTTGATGCCAAAGACGCTGCGGCCATGATCATGGCTACGGAGTTTTATCTAAAGCCTTACGACGTCGTCTTTGTTACCGCCGCTCCAATCGTGCGCTGGAATCGCGTTATCACCCAACTGGTGCCAACGATTACCGGCATTCACGATCTCTCTGAAGCCGCGCGCATGATTAGGAACTGGCCACAATGACATTTGATTCTGTATTGGTGGTCTGTACAGGAAACGTTTGTCGCTCGCCTATTGGCGAACGGCTTTTGCGCCGCCGCCTTCCGGGCAAGTTTATTGCTTCAGCAGGTATCGCCGCCATGGCTGACTTCCCAGCAGATCCTCAGGCGTTGAGCGTTGCCCAAGAGTATGGGCTGTCCCTCGAAGGGCACTTTGCCCGACAGTTAACGCCGAGGCTGATTAGGGACTATGACCTTATTCTAGTGATGGAGAGGCGGCATATTGAGGCCATAAGCGATACCGCTCCGGAGGCGAGGGGGAGAACGCTGCTTTTTTCACAGTGGGTGGACAAAAGGGATATACCGGATCCCTTCCGCCGTGACCGAGAGGCTTTCCACTATGTGTATCGCTTGCTCGACAGCGCCGGCGAACGCTGGAGTAATAAACTTGGATATAGAAAGGTAGATGTTGATTATGTCAACCGAAGCGACCACCAGGCCTGAGCCTCCCTTTTCACAGGAAATTGACCTCGTCGCTCTGATTGCGACGCTGGCGGAGCGTTGGGTTCTTATCCTTTGTGTTACGGCAGTTTTCGTCGCTGGTTCCGTTTTGTACGCGTTGATGGCCACGCCCGTTTATCGAGCGGATGCGCTGGTTCAGGTGGAACAAAGGCAGGACAGCGTAATTCTTAAAAACCTTAACCAGATGTTTTCCGACGGGCAGGTTTCCGCCGCGCCGGATATTCAGATCCTGCAGTCCAGAATGATTCTGGGCCAAACGGTAGACGACCTTAACCTGCGCTACGAGGTGAGGCCGGACTATTTCCCTCTATGGGGTAAAGGCTGGGCGAAGCTTATGGGGAAACGTGCGGGAACGCTGAGCGTAAGCTATTTGAGGCTGCCTGATGAGCAGGAGTCCGTGCTCAAGATTGACGTGAACGCTGAGCAAAAAGGTAGCTATCGCCTGCGGTTTAACGGCGTCGAGCTGGAAGGGCGCGTCGGTGAGCTTGTGGAAAGCGGCGACGTCGGCATTAACGTTGCTTCTATCGACGTTCAGGAAAGTACGGTCTTTAACGTTGCGTACTTGACCCGCCAGGAGGCTATCCATCGGCTTCAGCAACAGTTTGTCGTTACCGATCGAGGGAAAGACAGCGGAATGCTGCAGCTGGCATTGACGGGGGAAGAGCCGGGCCGGATCGAAACTATCCTTAACAGCATTATGGATAACTATCTGACTCAGAGCATCGCCCGCCAGGCCGCGAGAGACTCGAAAAGCCTGAGTTTTTTACAGCAGCAGCTGCCCAGAGTGCGCAGCGAGCTCGATGCGGCCGAGGATAAGCTCAACCAATATCGACAGCAGAAGGACTCCGTTGACCTGAATCTGGAGGCGCAGTCAGTTCTGGCCCAGACGGTAAACATTGAAAATCAGCTCAACGAGTTGACCTTTCGCGAAGCGGAAATAGCGCAGCTCTATAAAAAGAACCATCCGGCCTATAAGTCGCTGATGGAAAAAAAGCTGACGCTGGAGCAGGAAAAACAGAGGCTGAATGAGCGCGTTTCCGCCATGCCGGCGACGCAGCAGGAGGTGTTACGCCTAAGCCGGGACGTAGAGTCGGGGCGCGCTATTTACATGCAGCTGCTAAAGCGCCAACAGGAACTCAATATCGCTAAATCCAGCGCGATTGGTAACGTGAGGATTATTGATTCCGCCTTATCCTACCCGGCGCCGATACGGCCCAAGAAGGCTTTAGTGGTCGCGCTTGGATTTATCATGGGGCTGGTCGTTTCCGCTGGCATTGTCTTGATGCGCATGGTTTTGAATAAGGGGATTGAGTCGCCGGAGCAGCTAGAGGAAAGGGGGATTAACGTGTATGCCAGCGTTCCTTTCTCTGACATAGTAAAAAAGAAAGCGCCGCGCCGTCATCGATGGTTTATGCGAAAAGCAAAGGTGGGCAACTTACCGCCTCGGGGCCTGTTGGCCGCGACTCACCCCTTGGATCTTTCCATTGAGGCTATTCGTGGATTACGCACCAGCCTTCATTTTGCCATGATAGAGGCGCGCAACGGCGTGCTGATGATTTCTGGCTTAACGCCGGAGTGCGGCAAGACGTTCATTAGCAGCAACCTGGCAGCGAGCGTAGCATTAGCGGGAAAAAAAGTACTCTATATTGATGCCGACATGAGGAAAGGATATGCGCATACTCTCTTCAACGTGGGCAATGGCGTGGGGCTTTCTGACGTTCTGTCGGGGAAGTGCGCGCTGGATGCGGTACTACAGCACATTGAGCCCGGAGGATTTGACTTTATTTCTCGCGGGCAAACGCCGCCGAATCCGTCAGAGCTTCTTATGCTCGGCGGTCTTGAGAGCTTATTGCGGCAGGTTGGCGAACGCTATGACATCGTCATCGTCGATACCCCGCCCGTTTTGCCGGTAACGGATTCGGCCATTATCGGGCGATTCGCGGGAACAACGCTGCTGGTGGCGCGTTTTGGCGTAAATACGATAAAAGAGGTTGAAGCCGGCATTGGTCGACTTACTCAAAGCGGCGTTGAGGTGAAAGGAATAATTTTGAACGGCGTTATCAAGAAAAAAAGCGACTATTACAAATACAGCTATAGTGTGAATGCGAATTAGGCCGTCGCCTTGCCATCATAAATGCGGCGACTGTCCATAGGAGCAGTCGCCGCAGAGGAGTTACTTCACCTCGGCAGGCGTAACGGCGACTTCAGCGGACCAAACGCGATAGCGAACGTCGATGTCCTTGGGCACATAAACGACGATGGGCAGCTTGCTGTTATAGCTAATGAGATCGCTGCCAAGAGGGATAGTAACGAATTCTTTATGCTTTACCCCATCCGGGCAAGCCATCATTGTGGCAACGGGGCCTTTGACGTCATTAACGACGTAGTAACTATATCCCCAACCCTTGAGATCTTTTGACTCAAGCTTACCGCCGAGGGCGTGACGGTTACAGTCAACGTCCATTTCTTTACCGATAAGCAGCTCAACCTTCAAGCCGTTTTCGTGCTTCATTTCCGGAAGAAAAATGGCGTAACGGGTTTGGCCCTTTTGTGCATCGGGATAGGGCGCAACTTCGCTAAGCGCAGGCGTTTTTGACGCCGCAAGAGCCAAGGGGCTGGCGATGCTCAACGCCAGGGCGATGGCCGGAAGCCGTGTATTCATTTTCTCTTTCCTTATAACGGGTAAACAACGAAGGCTATTATAGGTGCAGAAAGCGTTGGATTCTACGCGGGTTTTTTCAGGTAGTGTAAATATGGGGCGAGTAGGGTGATAATGAGCATATACAAAAAGATATAAAGTTATCTAAAAAGATAAAAATCCAGTAGCTAATCTGCTGGGGTAGCTCTTAGTGCTTGTGGTTATTAAATTAAAATAATTTACAAATCAATTGATTGGTTTTCATTGGCCGGAATTGGCACGATTATGGCTATAGGATAAAGCGTCCGCAGAGCGTACCGATAGAGGACAAAGGTCACCTAGTACGTCGCTGCATATTGAGTGAGGGAAAAATCCACCTTGCTTGATCTTAAAGCGTTGGTTAAGGGAATGCGTAACCGATGCGATAATAAATAAAAGGAAAAATGATGAAACCCGCTATTGATGTTATCAACGTAGAACACGGACGTCCGGTAAAAATGTGGACCAAGGGCGTTCCCGTTGAAGAAGAGGCGAAGCGTCAGCTAGAAAATACGGCCAAAATGCCGTTTGTGTTTAAACATATTGCCGTGATGCCCGACGTACACTTGGGAAAAGGCTCCACGATTGGGTCCGTTATTCCGACCGTCGGCGCCATTATTCCCGCCGCGGTGGGGGTGGATATCGGCTGCGGTATGATGGCGGCGAAGACCTCGCTTCACGCCAGCGACCTGCCGGACAGCCTGGCCGCACTGCGTGACGCCATTGAAAAGGCCGTGCCGCACGGGCGTACTCTGACGCGTACCAAGCGCGATCGGGGAGCGTGGGGTAACGTACCCGATGCGATAGATAAGATTTGGGCCGGGCTGGACCCGGACTTCCAGCGAATCGTCGATAAGTACCCCAAGCTTCGCAACAGTAACCACCGCGTTCACTTGGGAACGCTGGGAACCGGCAACCACTTTATTGAAGTCTGCCTGGATGAGAATCAGGCGGTGTGGATTATGCTGCATTCGGGATCGCGCGGCGTAGGAAACGCTATCGGCAACGTGTTTATTGAACTGGCTAAAAAGGACATGCAGCGCCACTTCATTAATCTTCCCCATCAGGATCTCGCCTATCTGGTCGAGGGAAGCGAGCACTACGACGACTACGTGTTTGCCGTCGACTGGGCGCAGCGCTTTGCTCGCCTGAACCGCGAAGCCATGATGAACAGCGTGATTGCCGCGGTGAGAGCGGTGATTGCCAAGCCGTTTACGTTAGAAATGGAAGCGGTGAACTGCCACCATAACTACGTACAGAAAGAGCATCACTTTGGTCAGGACGTGCTGGTAACCCGTAAAGGCGCGGTGAGCGCTAAGGCGGGAGAATTGGGAATTATTCCCGGCTCTATGGGGGCTCGGTCCTTTATCGTTCGCGGAAAGGGAAACCCGGAGTCCTTCTGTTCATGCAGCCACGGCGCGGGGCGAACCATGAGCCGTACGGAGGCAAAACGCCGCTTCTCGCTGGAAGATCAGATTGAGGCGACGGTGGGCGTGGAGTGCCGTAAGGATCTTGACGTGATTGACGAAATCCCAATGGCCTATAAGGACATCGACGCCGTGATGGCGGCACAGTCCGAGCTGGTTGAGATTGTTCATACGCTAAAGCAGGTGGTTTGCGTAAAAGGCTAAAGGAACAAAAGCCTAAAAGACGCGCGGCGGGCGAAGGCTCGCCGCATTTTTATATCATGCGATAAAGCATCGTTGCGGCGCTGGTCACGATAAAGGCAAAAGTGACCCATTGGAACGTTTTTTCCGATACGGTTTTTAAGAGATAGCGGGCCAGGGGCAGGCTGAGAATGGAGCCCACGCTCAATATCAGCGCCAGCTGTACATCGGTATAGCCGCCCTGGCCGTAGGCAAAGGCCGACGCACCGGACAGCAGCATCGTGACGAAGACCGACGTGCCTATCGAGCGCTTAATGTCCATACGGGCAAACCTCATTAGCAGCGGGAGCATGACGACGCCGCCGCCGACGCCCGTTGCGCCAATCGTTATGCCCGCACAGGTTCCGGGGACGATGAACTGACTCAGGCTGCCCGGCTGGCGCGCGCTTTGAACGGCCATCCGGTCAGGGTGGAACAGCCGGGTGCAGAAGATAAAAAGCGAAAGGGCGATGGCGATAACGACCAGCGAATTGATTCCCCATTGAACGTGGGCGTACCATGCGTCAACGTCGGCGAGCAGGGTAATGCCGTAGCTTGCCAACAGCGTGCTAGGCAGCATGATAAGCAATATCACCATTGAAGGTTTTAGCGGAATATTGCCCAATCGGAAGTGTACCCAGCTTGATGAAAGCTTCATCAGCATCGACATCAGGTTTGCGGTTGCCACGGCGCTCAGCGTGTCCATGCCGAACATCCAGGTCAGTACGGGTAAAACCAGAATTCCTCCGCCGACGCCGGTCGTGGTGATGACCAGCCCTAGCAGCGCGCCTATCAGCAGCTTGGTTAACAGCGCCAGTAGCAGCGTCATTGCGCATTTCCCTTCCAAGCTTGAGCCGATCTTTTTTCTGCGTCTACTATATTGAACCGTATTTTCATGGCGGGCTTTTTTATTGGAAACCGTCGGTTTAAAACACTGCCATATTACCCCTATTTGTATTAAGGAAGAAGGGCGCGCACGCGCTAAGCGCTCATCGTTAAGAAAATGAGTGAGGCATAGCCCCAAGCGAGACGCGACGGAATGGCTTTGCTATAGTGATGCGCTTTCACCGCGCTATAGGAAGACAGTAATGAACGTAGAAGTGATATTGGTAGATTATAACAACGCCGGGCAGGCGGAAGATCTGATAGCGCTTTTGGATGGCTATGCGAAAGATCCTATGGGCGGAGGCGAAGCGCTGGAGGACGACGTCAAATCGCGGCTGGCGACAGAGCTGTCAAGGCTGCCTCATGCTTTTAGCGTAATGGCCTACGTAGGAGGAAAGCCTGCCGGGCTCATTAACTGCTTTATGGGCTTCTCTACCTTCGCCGCTCGTCCGCTGGTGAATATCCACGACGTGACGGTTGACGCCGCTTACAGGGGATTGGGGATTGCTCAACGCATGTTGACCAAGGTTGAAAGCATCGCCAAAGAGCGAGGGTGCTGCAAAATGACCTTAGAAGTACTACAGGGCAACCTCGGCGCCCAAAGCAGCTACCGCAAGTTTGGTTTTAGCGGCTATGAACTGGATCCGGAAATGGGGCAGGCGATATTTTGGCAGAAAAAACTCGCCGAGTGACGCTTATCGCCACCCGGCGCTGACGTTCGGCGAGACGCCGCCTAGATCCAGAAAATGAGCGCCAGAAGCTGTGGCGACATAATGCGTAAGAACATCGCCAGCGGATACACCGTCGCATAAGAAAGCGCCGCAGCTCCGCTGGTGGGATGCATTCCGTTAGCGAACGCCAGCGCCGGCGGGTCTGTCATCGAGCCGGCGAGCAGGCCGCAGATAGTTAAATAGTTCATTTTCGCTACCGCATAGGCCAGCAGCCCGACGACCAACAGCGGGACTATCGTGATTAAGGCGCCGTACCCCATCCAGATAACGCCGTCGCCGTTTAGCAGCGTGCTGATAAAGCTGGCGCCGGACTTAAACCCTACGACGGAAAGAAACAGTACGATCCCAAGCTCCCTTAAGGCCAGGTTGGCGCTGGGCGGCATAAACCAGTGCATTTTCCCAAGGGTGCCGATACGTCCAAGAATAAGCGCTACTACCAGCGGGCCACCGGCCAGCCCTAGCCGAAGGGCGGCGGGGAAGCCGGGAATGAACAAGGGTATCGAGCCCAGCAGTACGCCAAGGCCAATGCCGATGAAAACCGGCAGCATTTGCACCTGCTGCAGGCGCTGCTGAGCGTTGCCGACGAGATCGGCGACGGTATCTATTGACGATGGCTTGCCGACCAGGTTAAGAATGTCGCCAAAGTGCAGAGACAGGCTTCTGCTTGCCACCAGCTCAACGCCGGCCCGATTGAGCCGAGTAATAACTACGTCGTAGCGGTGCAGGTTTAAATCGGCAATCTTTTTTCCCATCACCTTTTCGCTGGTGACCACGACGCGGGCCATTTGCAGATCCCGAGTTCGGGTCGACAGCGCGACGTCGACCTCCGTGCCGATTAGCAGCTTCGCCTGATTGAGCAGGTGGCGATCGCCGACTAAATGCAGCAGGTCGCCCATTTCTATCGTCGTTGTCGCTGAAGGCACCATCAGCAGATTTTCGCGCTTTAGGCGGGAGCAAACGACCCCTTCTTCATTAACGATAGGAATATCCTGCAGCTGCATACCGACCAGGTTCGTATTGCATACCTGAATATTCATCGTTTGCAGATTATCGGCCGCCGCGCCGGAAATTTGGTCAAATGCCTTGGCTTCTTTATCGACGTTGATGCGAAACGCCAGGCGAATAATCCACATGGCTAACAAAATGCCGCAAATGCCGAACGGATAGGCCATGGCATAGGCCATACCCATTTGATTAACAAGTTCGGCCGGCGCGCTCAGATCGGATAAAACCTGCTGCCCGGCGCCGAGTGAAGGGGTATTGGTCACGGCGCCGGAAAAAATGCCTAACACAATCGGCAAAGGAATGGCGAAGATTTTATGCAGCGCGGCGGTAACCAGACCGCCGGTCAGAACCAGAAGGCAGGCGAAGGCGTTTAGCCTCATGCCGGAACGGCGCAAAGAGGAAAAGAACCCAGGGCCGACCTGAATGCCGATGGAGTAAACAAAGAGAATGAGTCCAAATTCCTGAATGAAGTGCAGCATGTTTTCATTCAAAGAGATGTGATAAACGTGGCTGAAGTGGCCTACCGCGATCCCGCCAAACAGCACGCCGCCTATGCCTAACCCAACGCCGCGAACCTTCCAGTTGCCTACCCATAGGCCAACAACGGCAACCAAAGCCAGTAGACTGACCGTCAGAGCTATATCACTCATCGTTTCTATCCTTGCCGAGAAGCCTTTGCCCAGAGGCTTGTCGAGATTGTCGATAAACGCCATCGGTTCGACGCTCGCACTGATTCGCAACGATAGCCTTAGCGATGGGCTCATTCATCATAAAGAAAAGGCATATTAAATTTGTGATTCCTTCGTCGAAATGAAGGCGGCAGGAGAGAGGAATGTTGATTTAAATCATGAGATGAAACGATTCAAGGCGACATGAACGATCGCGCAATAAGGTCAACGTTAGAGGTGGCAGCGTGAGGATAGCTATGACCGCCGAGAGAGAACTAGGAATAAAACGCGACGCGAACGATTTTGTAAACGCCGTCCACTTTCTCTATCACCAGGTTGTAGCCGAGATCGCTGTTTTCGTGTTCAATAACGAAGCCCTCTGGGGAGGCTGCATCAAGCACCTCGCTTTGATCGGGATCGCCAGGGCGGTATCGATTGTTTTTAATAAGTTCTACCATCTCCCGGTCAAAAAGCTCGTCATAGTGGGCGATAAACTCGTCTTCACTTTGAAAAATAACCGGCGAATGCTCATAGTCGCTAAAGGGAAAAAGCATCATCTTGGCAACGGCTCGTTTGTCGTTATGTTGAATGGCAAGCTGTAGGTCACTCCAAAAAACATTGAAGTCATCGTGTTTATCAAACCGGTATACGTCGGCGTCAACCGCGACGACGCTTTCGGCGTAAGCGGCCGGCTGGGCAAACAGAGTAAATGCCATCACCACTGCCGTAATCATCTCTTTCATTATCTTTATGCTGTATCTGTAGGGGCGAGCTCTAAGTATAAGATAAGAAACCACTCCTCTTCTCATAAAATGAATAAATTCAGCGGTAGTTATCACAAATTCTTTGATCGGCAGCAATCGATATGCAGATTTTGGGCGTCGGTAGAAGCGATGCCTTACTTTGCGTGGCCAAGTGAACGGAAGTGGGGCATAGGTCTGAAAAAAGAGGCGATAGAGGAAGCTATTAAGGGGGTGAAAACGCTTTAATTTATATTTCCTCCGTGATTATTAAATTGGAAACTCTTTTATATAAAGTCCATCTATAGACTTTATATCTTTTGACTTAATGACGGCGACTTAATTAGCGCACTAATCATTAGGATGGTTTTTTGCTGCTTTTTTATACTTTTTACTGACTTTATTGGCCATCAGAAACAGGGGGAGAAACCAGAATTATCGCATTTATTGAATAACAAAATATTAATGAGTAAAGGTTCATTTTGTTAATTAAATATCTTTTATATCAGTGTATTAATTTTATTTTTCCAAAGTGTAGCGTATTGATGTGACACATTTAATTACCATTTAGATCGTTAACTCCGATCGAAATCTATCATTTAATTTGTAAAACCTATCAATACGTGTGTTTTATTAGGTAAGAACAATTTGTGGTTCCAAACTGTTCATATAAAATCCAACTCATTCGTAGATATTATAACAACCGTTTTTTTATTCGCTTTATGCCAAGGGCCCAATATTAGGGTGCTCTTTAGCCTGACTGTTTTTGTTAAAAATTAACGTATTCAGGCAAACCCAAAAAGGAATTGTTTTTTAGTGTGTAGTTGAAAGGAATGTTATGGACATTAATCTGCACGATAGGGAATTTCAGGGAACTCGTCTCTCTAAATTCACAAAACGCTCACTTCAGCGCCGTTTGGCGGCCGCAGGCCTTCTTAGCCTGAGCTCGGTCATTTTCCTACAGCCGGTACAGGCTGCCGATATAGGCAGCCAAAGCGGCACAAACATCACGGTTAATGACGGCGACAAGATTACTGCCAACGTGGGGGATTCATCAGGAAACCTCTATGGCGTAATGAACCCCTATAACAATACGGGAACCATCAACCTTGGTAATAACGTTACCATCAGCGTGACGGATCCGACCCATTACGCCAAAGGTATTCTTATTCAGGGAAATAACAGCGTTTTGACGGCTAACGGCCTGTCCGTTGACGTCGTTGGCAGAAGCGCGGTAGGCCTTGATTTAGCCGGAACTAAAGTAAATGCCGATCTTGGCACGGGCAGCAGTATTAAGGTTACGGGTGAGACGAATGCGATGGCCAGCGGCGTTGTCGTAGGTCATTCGTCTACGCTGGTGGCTAACCGTCTTTCCATTGAAACCAAGGGCGACAACGGCCTTGGTTTAAGCGTTGACGACTACGGTAGCACTGCTGATTTGGGGAGCGGCAGCTCAATTAAAACCAACGGGCGCGGCAGCTACGGCGTTTATGTTGGTGGCCTGAACGGCACAGCGGCAAACGGCCCGGCGAAATTTACCGCGACCGGTTTGACTATCGATGCGCAGGGCTCCAGCGCGTACGGTATGAACGTTCAGAGAAACTCTATTGTCGATCTGGGCGCCGGCAGCAAGATTATGACCAACGGTAGCGATGCGCACGGCATCTGGAGCTTTGGTGAAATCAAAGCGGATGCGCTGACGATTGACGCCAAGGGCAATAACTCTAACGGCCTTGAAGTACGCGGCGGTACGGCTAATATCGGTGCGGGCAGCCACGTTTCTTCCGAATTGGGCGGTGGCCTGGTGACTAACGGTACCAATACCACCATCAACTTTATCGGCACGGCGGATAATCGCAATACCATCTTTTCAGGCGGTTCCTATGGTGCTTCAGCCCAGTTTTCCGGCGCTAAAATCGACCTGAAGAATACCGACGTCACGGTCGACCGCAACGGAGGTTTGGCTCTGGGGCTGTGGGCGCTCGGCGGCGGCGTAATTACCGGTGAGAATCTTACCGTGACCGGCGCCGCGGGAACCCGCGGCATATACGCCATGACCAACAGCCAGATCGATCTGACCGGCGACCTGACGGTAAATATGGCCAGCGCCGATCAAATGGCGATAGATACTCAACATAACGACGGGTATGCGGCCAGCCGGATTAACGCGACGGGAAAAATGTCGATTAACGGCAGCATTCAGTCAAGAGGCGGATTGGTCAACGTGAACATGGCGTCCGGCTCGACATGGACGGGGAACGCCTATAGCGACAACGTCAACGGCGGCTTGCTGAATATCACCATGAACGACAGCCGCTGGAACGTAGCGGGAAATTCCAATCTGGATAACCTGACGCTGAACAATACGACGGTCGATTTATCACACGCGCTGACGGCCGCCGACTATTCGACGCTGAGCGTGGCTAACCTTAGCGGAAACGGCGCGTTCGTTTTACGCACCGACATCGTGGGCGACGGAGACGGCGTCAACAACGCGGGCGATAAGCTGGTCGTGACGGGAACCAGTTCTGGCGATCATTCATTGACCGTAATGAACCGCGGCAGCCTGGCGACCACCGGTAATGAAGTATTGACGGTAGTCGAAACGGCGGACGGCGCGGCAAACTTTACCTCTACGTCTCAGGTTGAGCTAGGCGGCTACCTGTATGACGTACGTAAGAACGGCAATAACTGGGAGCTGTACTCCTCTGGCATTTATGTTCCTCCGACAGATCCCGATCCGACCCCGGACCCGGATCCAGAAGAGAAACCAAAACCGCCGATTACGACCACGGCAGACGCCGGCGGTAATTTCCTCAACGTCGGCTACCTGATCAACTATGCAGAAACCCAGACGCTGATGCAGCGCATGGGCGACCTGCGCCAAAGCGGCGAGCAGGGCAACGCATGGATGAGAGGGTTCGGCGGCAAGTTCGACTCTTTTGCCAGCGGCAAGATGAGCGGATTCGACATGAGCTATAGCGGAACCCAGTTGGGATTTGATAAACGCATTTCCCCGGAAACGCCGCTGTATATCGGTACGTTTATGGGCTTAACGCGTGGTTCTCCGGACTATCGCAGCGGAGACGGCACCGTACAGTCACACCACATGGGGCTTTATGCGACCTATATGGCAGACAGCGGTTTCTACGTTGACAGTATCGCCAAGCTTTCTCGCCTTAAAAACAAGTTCAGCGTACTGGATAGCCAGAATAACGGCGTCAGCGGCAACGGCAGCTCAACGGGCGTCAGCGCCTCGCTGGAAGTAGGGCAGAAGTTCAGCCTGAACCAGCCGGGCGAGGGCTTTTATATAGAGCCTCAGGCGCAGTTCACCTATAGCCATCAGGACGCAGCGAGCGTTAACGCCAGCAACGGCCTGAAGATCGATCTTGGCAGCTATGAGTCCATAATTGGACGCACCAGCGCGCTGTTTGGCTATGAAACGACGGCGGGTAACAGCAAGGTTAACGTATACCTAAAGACCGGATTTGTCAGGGAATTTGACGGCGATACCGACTATAAGTTGAACGGCTCTCGAGAGGCGCACAGCTTCAAGGGCAACTGGTGGAGCAACGGTCTGGGTGTTAGTGCCAATATCAATGGAAATCACACGCTTTATGTTGAAGTTGATAGTGCAACGGGCAACAGGTTCGATCAGCGTCAGGTTAACGGCGGATATCGATTCAGCTTTTAATCTATAGACAGTAGAGGTCGATAATAAAACGGACGATAAGAGGTTATCGTCCGTTTTTTATGGTAACAAAAGGGCGCCCATCTCATCTGCTTCGTTCTCTTCAAACTATATCCATTTATGACCCTGTTCTGAGCAAAGAGGATACGCTGTATTAACGGCGTAAAGTTCCCTTAAATGCCGTCATAGCGGGTATGCAAACGTTTCCTCATTTTTAGCGTTTTTTCTGAATAGCAAAAATGTATATTTCCGTATGAGATAAGAATGGATACGTATCTTCTAATAAAAATATGTAAATATAGTTTAGATAGTTTTCCCTATTTCAATATGGGTGTTTTTATATTTACATTCATTTTTTAATTGTTTCATAAAAGTGGTTTTAATATTTATTTTTAGATTTGTAATACATATTTATTTTTATTTTAAATAAATTGCAACGCATTTTATTTGGTTGGGGTCTATTATTTGTATATATTTTATTCATTTATTTTTTTATTTATAAATAAAATAATTTATTTTTAAATTTTTTAATAAAATCAAATTATTACATTATTTTTTGAGGGTGAGTGCTTTACGTTTGGATCGATTCTCTCGATCAATTAAGCGATTTGTAATAGTTATTGACTATTTTTTGAGTTGAAATGTAATATTTATAAGTAGTAATGATATTAATCATAAGCATTACTTTATTATGTATTTAGTTGTATCTAAAAATGGTTTTCAAATTCCTTGTTTTTTGCGTAAGAGTGTTGTTTTTTTACCTTCTCTTTTACATTAAAAAATTGTTTTGAAAATCATTTTGCTCACAAAGTTATGGGTGAGACGGATATTAACTACCTGGAAATGAAAAGGAATTTTCAACTATGCAGACTAAGCATTTCTCCCAACGCTCCTTTTATCGTCAGTTAGCCATTTTAGGTTTTGCCAGCCTGAGCGCCTGCGTTTGCCAGGTAAGCGCAGCTGAGCTGGGGCAACAAACGGGCGGCAATATTACCCTGCAGGATAATGATACCGTTGTCTATACGCCTATAAGCGGCGATTCGGCTATTCAGGTTAATGCCCCTGGCATCGTTGACTTGGCCAAGGATGTGACAATTACCGTCAATGCAGGTGGAACATTCGGTGACGGTATAGGTATTTGGACTGATGGCAGCGGCAGCGTGGCCGTAACCGCAGACCGGCTTACGATTAACGTTCTCAGTACTGGTAGTTATGGGATCAATATCCATGACGGCGCTAACGCAAGCGTTGATTTAGGTACCGATAGCGTTATCAACGTCAAGCAGGGCACCGGTATTAACTTTTTTAACGCAGGCGCGACGCTGCGAGCCGATAAGTTGACGATTAACGCAGAGCAAGGGCACGGGATCCATTTTCAAATGCCTGGCTCCTCTGTCGATTTGGGCAGCGGAAGCGTAATTAATTCAGGCTATTCAGGCGTTAGAATCGGATCGTCGTCGGGCGGGCCAGATACAACCTTTGTCGCCGATAATTTATCTATCAATACCAAAGGCGATTCCGCATATGGTATGGATATCAGGAAGGGCGCCGTTGTTAATTTAGGCAGCGGATCCTCTATCACTACGCTTGGTAGCTATGCGCACGGCCTCAGCCTTTTCGACGGCGGGACTTTGGAAGCGAATGCGTTAAAGATTGAGGTTTCTGGAAACAACAGCGCCGGTATTCTGTTGGATCGCTCTTCCGGCGGCCAGGGCGGCAGCGTTAATATCGGTGCGGGCAGCGCCATTACGAGCAATACCTATTATGCGATCGCGGCCGCCGGCAGCGGTTCCGTTGCCAACTTTAAAGGAACTACCGACAACCGTAATATGCTTACCGCTAGTGATTATGCCGTTGCAACGGCGATGGTCAATGCCTCACTGAATTTAGCCTATACCGACGTTTATGCTAAAAACGGCTGGTTCGGCCTCTATGCACAAACCTATGGATCCATCGTTGGTGAAAATGTAACCATTGACGGCAGCGACGGAGCGTCAGTCGGTATCTATTTGCTTCGCGACAGTCAGGTTGATTTAAGCGGCGATATCGTTATCGATATGGGGGATGCCAGCAAGTGGGCTATCGGTACCCGCGATGACAGCAGCGACGGTTATGCGGCCAGTAGGGTAAACGCTGACGGAAAGATGATGCTAAACGGCGCCGTAGTTTCCAAAGGCGGCGTTATTAATATGAACATGCGCTCCGGCTCCGTTTGGACCGGTGAGGCTTATACCGACAACGTCAACGGCGGCATGCTGAACGTCTACATGCAGGACAGCCGGTGGAATGTTCCCACCAGCTCCGAATTAGATAAGCTGTCGTTGACAAACTCAACCGTCGATTTTGCCAGCCATGCGGCCTCAAGCAGCGGCTATACGACCCTGTCCGTCGATAATTTCGGCGGCAGCGGCACGTTTATTATGCGTGCTGACATCGTTGGGGACGGTAACGGCGTTAATAACGCGGGTGACTTGCTGAAAGTGACCGGGGCCAGTGCCGGAAACCATTTGCTGACGATAAAAAACCAGGGCAGCCTGGCGACCACCGGCAATGAAGTGTTGACGATGGTAGAAACTCCTGACGGCGTAGCGACGTTTGCGGCAACCTCAAAGGTGGAGCTGGGCGGCTATCTGTATGATCTGCGCAAAAACGGCAACAACTGGGAGCTTTACGCGTCTGGTTCCACCCCTGAACCGACGCCCGATCCGGATCCAACTCCGTCACCAACACCATCGCCCACGCCTTCCTCAACCGCTGATGCGGGCGGTAACTATCTGAACGTCGGCTATCTGATGAACTACGCCGAAAACCAGACGCTGATGCAGCGCATGGGCGACCTGCGCCAAAGCGGCGAGCATGGCAACGTCTGGATCCGCGGCTACGGCGGTAAGTTTGACGCCTTCGCCAGCGGCAAGCTGAGCGGCTTTGACATGGGCTACAGCGGCGTGCAGTTCGGCGCGGACAAACGCGTTTCCGCTGAAACCCCGCTGTTTATCGGCCTGTTTATCGGCTCGACCCACGCCTCGCCGGACTATCGCGGCGGCGATGGCACTGCCAGCTCGGACTATATGGGGATGTACGCCAGCTATATGGCGCAGGGTGGCTTTTACAGCGATCTGGTGTTAAAGGCGTCTCGTCAGAAAAACAGCTTCGACGTGTTGGATAGCCAAAGTAACAGCGTCAACGCCGACGGCAGCGCCAGCGGCTTCAGCGCCTCTTTGGAAGCCGGGCAGAAGTTCAGCCTGAACCAGACGGGCAACGGTTTTTACGTTGAACCGCAGGCGCAGTTTACCTATAGCCATCAGGACGCCATGGGCATGAGGGCCAGCAACGGCCTGAACATCGATCTGAGCAGCTATGAGTCAATGCTGGGCCGCGCCAGCGTGCTGTTGGGCTATGAAACAACGGCGGGCAACAGCCTGGTAAACGTTTATCTGAAGACCGGCGCGCTGCGGGAGTTCTCCGGCGATACCGACTATCGTCTGAACGGTTCCAAAGAGAAGCACAGCTTCAAGGGCAACGGCTGGAACAACGGTCTGGGAGTCAGCGCACAGATTAGCAAGCAGCATACGCTGTATCTGGAAGCGGACTACACCAGCGGCAACGCGTTCGATCAGCAACAGGTCAACGGCGGCTATCGCTTTAGTTTTTAATAAATTGATCTTTAAGTTATAGGCGGCTTTTGCCGCCTTTTTAAGTTAGAAGCCGCGTTTTACATTGGGCATGGTGCTAAACGGGATCTGCGGCAGAAAGGAATGACAGGGATGAAAATAAAGAAAAAGTCTCAACGCGCATTTTATCATCAGTTGGCGTTACTCGGCGTTATTGGGTTCGGGTCATACGCCTGTTCACAGCAGGCAAAGGCCGCCGAGTTGGGAAGCCAGTCAGGGGCAGACATTACGCTGCAAAATAACGACAGCATTGTTGCCGATAGTACGGACGGTTTTGCTTACGGCGTCTTGAACGATGCAACCGGAACGGTGAACTTAGCGCAGGGCGTGAGCATTGTGGTTGACGCTGCGGCCAACGGCGTTACCGTTGCGAAAGGTATTCAAATGCAGGCCAACGGCAGCACGTTAACGGCCAATGGACTTAGCGTTGTTGTTAAAGGCAGCGGCAATACGGCGGGGATTAACGTTACGGGCGCTGCGGCTAACATCGATCTGGGAACGGCAAGTTCGATCCGGGTAGAGGACGGTGTCGGTATTTATATGAACGGAGCGTCGTCAATCTCGGCGGAAGGGATCGATATCTACACGCAGGGAGAATCTAAGCACGGCGTCCATATCGATCAGCGGGCCGGTGCGTCGGTTAATCTTGGCAGCGGAAGCCGCATAACGACAACCGGCATAGCGGCCAGCGGCGTTTACATTGATGGCAGTGGAACCGGTGATAGAGCAACGTTTACCGCGACCAATCTGTTCATTAATACGCAGGGGGATGACTCCACGCGCATTGGCGCCAATGGCGTAACGGTAAAAGAAAATGCCTATGTGAATCTGGGTTCTAACTCGACGATTCAAGGCTCGGGCTCTCGTACTGTCGGTGTTTTCGTTGACGGTGGTGAGTTCGAAGCTGACAAATTGACCATTGATAATTCGGCGTCAAGCTATGGCGAGGGGATAAGGGTTAGAAATGGCGGAACGGTCAACGTTGGCGCGGGGAGTACCATTACGCCAGGCGATGGAGCCTATGGGCTTTCCTCTGACGGCGGCAGCGAAGCGACGGTGCTTAACTTTAAAGGGACGGCCAATAATCGCAACGTTGTCTCTGCAAACGGCTCTTTTGCCGCCCAGGCGTTTAGCGACAATGCGCAAATCAATCTGGCCTATACCGATGTTAATCTTACAAATACCCTGGCTGGCGTTAGCTCTACCGGCCTTTCTGCGAGCAGCGGCGGCGTTATTAAAGGGGACTCTCTCACGATTAACGGCGCAGACAGTAGCGCATCCTCCACGGGAGCCGCTGCATCCTACGGCGGCCGGGTCGAACTTTCCGGCGATACGGTTTTGAATATGGCCCGTCTAAGCCATAACGCAATAGAATCGACGGACGGCGCGGATACGCTGGTCAGCGCAAGCGGAAAATTAACCATTAACGGACGCGTAATGGCTGGCCGGAGCGGGCAGGTTTCATTAGATATGCAGTCAGGCTCCGTCTGGAACGGGGTCGCTGATAACTATAGCTATAGCAGCGCCGCAAATGTGGGAACGCTAAACGTTGCGATGGCGGGCAGCCTTTGGAACGTTGCAGGAAACTCCTATCTGGATGCGTTGACGATGAGCAACTCTACCGTTGACTTCTCCAGCGACGTAGCGCCGACCGGCGCCTTTACTACGCTCACGATGGACTCTTTGAGCGGCAGAGGCACGTTTGTTATGCGCACTGACATCGTCGGGGACGGTGACGGCGTTAATAACGCCGGCGACCTGCTGAAAGTCACCGGAACCAGCGCCGGTAGCCACCTGTTGACGATCAAAAACCAGGGCAGCTTAGCGACCACCGGCAATGAAGTGCTGACGGTAGTGGAAACCGCCGACGGTGCGGCGACCTTTGCAGCGACGTCAAAGGTTGAGCTGGGCGGCTATCTGTACGACGTACGTAAGAACGGGACTAACTGGGAACTTTATTCTTCAGGCACCGAGCCGGAACCCACCCCAACGCCAGATCCTACTCCAAGCCCGGACCCAACCCCTACGCCGGATCCTACGCCAACACCCGATCCTACTCCGGATCCAAAGCCTTCGCCGTCTCCGGTACCCACGACGGCAGCAGATGCCGGCGGCAACTATCTGAACGTCGGCTACCTGTTGAACTACGCGGAAAACCAGACGCTGATGCAGCGCATGGGCGACCTGCGCCAAAGCGGCGAGCGCGGCAACGTTTGGATCCGCGGTTACGGCGGCAAGTTTGACGCCTTCGCCAGCGGCAAGCTGAGCGGCTTTGATATGGGGTACAGCGGCATACAGTTCGGCGCGGACAAACGCATTTCCGCTGAAACCCCGCTGTTTATCGGCCTGTTTATCGGCTCGACCCACGCCTCGCCGGACTATCGCGGCGGCGACGGCACGGCCAGTTCGGACTATATGGGCATGTACGCCAGCTACATGGCGCAGGGCGGTTTCTACAGCGATCTGGTGTTGAAAGCATCTCGCCAAAAGAACAGCTTCAGCGTGTTGGACAGCCAGAACAACGGCGTCAACGCCGACGGCAGCGCCAGCGGTTTTAGCGCCTCGCTGGAAGCTGGGCAGAAGTTCAGCCTGAACCAGACGGGTAATGGCTTCTACGTTGAGCCGCAGGCGCAGTTTACCTATAGCCATCAGAACGCCATGGGCATGAAGGCCAGCAACGGCCTGAACATCGATCTGAGCAGCTATGAGTCGATGCTGGGCCGCGCCAGCGTGCTGCTGGGTTATGAAACCATAACGGGCAACAGCAAGCTGAACGTTTATCTGAAGACCGGCGCGCTGCGGGAGTTTTCCGGCGATACCGACTATCGTCTGAACGGTTCCAAAGAGAAGCACAGCTTCAAGGGCAACGGCTGGAACAACGGCCTGGGTATTAGCGCGCAGCTTAATAAGCAGCATACGCTGTATCTGGAGGCTGATTACACCAGCGGAAATGCGTTCGACCAGCGGCAGGTGAACGGTGGCTATCGCTTTAGCTTTTAAGCTATAGGCTATCGTTAATTATAGTAAAGCGGGCGGTGAGCGATTATCGTCCGCTTTTTTATGGACGACGGAAAATGGCGTTTCGCAAAATTTGCTGTTCGTTTGCCCTGAGCTAGGGAACTCACGGGGACGCAGGGTTTAGGTTAACGTTCTATTTTTGAAACAAAATGACCAAAAGCGCCGTTCTCGGCATTACGTTTATTCCTTTTTGAATCATGTTATCGGCATTGCTAAAAATTCATGACGTGAAAAATATAAATACCAATGTATATCTGTTTCTGTGTGTTATTTTCAATTAATTTATATGTTCAATCTTACCTTTCATTGAGCGTTTTACTTTTCGTGCTTTATCAATCTACATACTGGTTTTTTAATCTCTATTGCTAGTCAATAGAGTTGAAAATGAAACATATTTTATTTTTAAAAAATAATGTCAAGATGTTTACTATCTCTTGGGGGGGAGATTTTTATTTTTTAAAATAAAAATTAAAACAATGAGTTATGTACATGCTGTGGGATTTTATTTTTATTTAAAACAGTGAGTTAAAATAAATTTACATTTTTATAATATTGATATCTTCGATCGGTTTAGATCGATCAATAGCTATTGACTATCCCTTTTATTAGATCGTAAGATGTTATTAATATAAGAATAGTCGTCATGAACAATGTCTTGTTTTATATTTATTTGTTGATGCCAAAAGGGTTTTTAATTCGTTGTTTAATCCTCTTTTCTCAGCGATTAATCTGTTGAACGTTGGATGATTTGTTTTTTTGAATGTTTTTCCCTCGTTAGATTGCGGGGCTATGGACATAAATTAGTTAAAAGTGAAAAGGGAATTTTCAATTATGCGGATAAAGCATTTCTCTCAAAGCTCTTTTTATCGCCAGCTAGCTATATTGGGTTTCGTCAGCCTGAGCGCCTGCGTTTGTCAGGTCAGCGCGGCTGAGCTGGGGCCACAGTCAGGCGGCGACATTACCCTTCAAGACAATGACGTTATTGTCGCTACAGGTTCAAGCTACAGCGCGATTAACAGCACAACGACCGGCCACGTTGATTTAGCCAACGGGGTGACTATCAATATGACGGGCAACGGCGGCGTTGGTATACGTACTGGCGGCGCCAACAATGACAGTACGTTTACCGCAAATGCGCTGACGATTAACGTAGACGGCATGGGCGGTCTCGGTATGGGCATTTCTATTGACGGTGGTTCGCTGGATTTCGATCTGGGTCAAGGGAGCACAATTCTCGCTACAGACGGTATTGGGATCCGTTTACTTAGCCAAACCGCATCGTTAAAGGCCGACGGATTAACGATTGAAGCATCAGGAGCGTATAGGTACGGTATTTATTTTCAACGGGGCGGGGCTTCGGTTGATCTTGGCGACGGGAGTTTGATTAGCACCTCAGGGTACAGAAGCGCAGGCATAATATTTAATGACAGCGAATATTTATCGCGCGTTACTGCAAACGGTTTGACTATCAAGACCCAAGGAGAAGAGAGCGATGGCATTGTGCTGAGCCGGAATGCTGTCGTTGATTTAGGCTGCGGTTCCTCAATCACGACCTCTGGAGACCGTGCTAACGGTATTTCCAGCGTTGGCGGTGGCACTCTGACGGCTGATGCGCTGATGGTTCATGTTTCAGGCGTTTATAGCTCGGGCCTGGATATTCACGTATCTGGCAACGAGGTTGGCGGGACAATGAACATCGGCGCCGGTAGCCATGTATCTTCTGACAGAGGGTATGCGATATCCGTAGGTGGCGACGACCAGAGTCTGAGCGTCTTGAACTACTTGGGTACTGCCGATAATCGCAACATACTGTCTTCTGACAATTTCGCCGTTGCCACAGCATATGGCAATGCGTCACTGAATTTGGCCTATACCGATATTAACGTTAATAGCGGTTGGACTGGCCTTTATTCTCAACGTGGCGCAACGATCTCAGCGGAAAACGTTACCATTAACAGTAAAACCGGATCGACGGGTATCTATTTGGATGGCAGCAGCCACATTAATTTAAGCGGTGATGTGGCAATTAATATGGAATACGTTACCGACTGGGCTATTGTCACTCAGGACGACTGTGAGTGTGGTTATGCCCCAAGCACCGTGGATGCCAACGGTAAGTTGACGATTACCGGCGGGGTTATTTCCAGAGGCGGGCTTGTTGACTTAAACATGCGTACCGGCTCTGTGTGGAGCGGCCAGGGTTATAGCGACAATGCCAATGATGGCTACTTAAACGTTACCATGCAGGACAGCCTGTGGAATGTTTCCGACAGCTCCAAAGTAGATAAGCTGGCTCTGGCGAATTCAACTATTGATTTTGCCAGCCGCGCGCAGTCAAGTAGCGACTATTCCATACTACAGGTTGCCAACCTAAGCGGAAACGGTACGTTTATTATGCGCGCTGATATTGTGGGCGACGGCGACGGCGTGAATAACTCAGGCGATTTGCTGAAAGTCACCGGAACCAGCGCGGGCAACCATCTGTTGACGATTAACAATCAGGGCAGCATGGCAACCACCGGTAATGAGGTGCTGACGGTGGTGGAAACCGCCGACGGGGCAGCGACGTTTGCGGCGACGTCACAGGTTGAGCTGGGCGGCTATCTGTACGACGTGCGTAAAAACGGCAACAACTGGGAGCTTTACGCTTCAGGGCTTGCGCCGCAGCCAACGCCAGAGCCGAATCCCACTCCATCACCAACCCCGACCACCGCAGCCGATGCCGGCGGCAACTACCTTAACGTCAGCTACCTGATGAACTACGCCGAAAACCAGACGCTGATGCAGCGCATGGGCGACCTGCGCCAGAGCGGCGAGCGCGGCAACGTTTGGATCCGCGGCTACGGCGGCAAGTTTGGCGCGTTTGCCAGCGGCAAGTTGAGCGGTTTTGACATGGGCTACAGCGGCGTGCAGTTCGGCGCGGACAAACGTATTTCCGTTGAAACCCCGCTGTTTATCGGCCTGTTTATCGGTTCTACCCACGCCTCGCCGGACTATCGCGGCGGCGACGGCACGGCCAGTTCGGACTATATGGGCATGTACGCCAGCTACATGGCGCAGGGCGGTTTCTACAGCGATCTGGTGTTGAAAGCATCTCGCCAAAAGAACGGCTTCAGCGTGTTGGACAGCCAGAACAACGGCGTCAACGCCGACGGCAGCGCCAGCGGTTTTAGCGCCTCGCTGGAAGCTGGGCAGAAGTTTAGCCTGAACCAGACGGGTAATGGCTTCTACGTTGAGCCGCAGGCGCAGTTTACCTATAGCCATCAGGACGCCATGGGTATGAGGGCCAGCAATGGCCTGAACATCGATCTGAGCAGCTATGAGTCGATGTTGGGCCGCGCCAGCGTGCTGCTGGGTTATGAAACCATAACGGGCAACAGCAAGCTGAACGTTTATCTGAAGACCGGCGCGCTGCGGGAGTTTTCCGGCGATACCGACTATCGTCTGAACGGTTCCAAAGAGAAGCACAGCTTCAAGGGCAACGGCTGGAACAACGGCCTGGGCGTTAGCGCGCAGCTTAATAAGCAGCATACGCTGTATCTGGAGGCTGATTACACCAGCGGAAATGCGTTCGACCAGCGGCAGGTGAACGGTGGCTATCGCTTTAGCTTCTAATCCTTCCTTTATGAATACCCGCAAAAAGGACGATGTTGACTCATCGTCCTTTTTTTATTCAACGCCTCTTTATTCTCGCTGAGAAGCTCGCTGCTTTATCCGTTTCTGAAGCGTGTTTTTAGTAGGAGATCCCTCTGCTTTTTAAGCTTTTTTTCCATCCGGTTGGAAAGCCGAATTTATTACTCAGTCGCTGTGAGAGAGCGGTCACAGATTGGACACGTCGGTGTTTTTTTCACCCATTCGTCAGTGGTAGAAATGGCTTCTAATATAAAAGAACGGATTCCAATATAATGGAAAATAACAAAAAATCGAAAGTTCCTGCGCTCTCCAGAGCTATCGATATTCTTGACTTTGTAGCGGAAAACGGCCATTGCACTATCACTGACGTGGCGACCAGCCTGATGCTGCCCAAAAGCTCCCTTTACCTGATGATTGACGAGCTAAAGCGGCTTCGCCTGCTGGCGCAAAGCGATGACGGAAGCCTCCGTTTAGGGCTCAAGCTGATGGAGCTGGGAAGCCGGTCGGTAGAACAGCTCGATCTGCGGAAAATTGCCAAAGACCACTTAACTCGCCTGATGCTGGATACCGGCCTGGTCTGCCATCTGGGCATTCTCGACGGCGACGATCCTATCTATTTATTAAAAATAGACTCACAGAGCACCATCCAGGTGCGCTCCTGGGAGGGCAAGCGCGTTTCTCTTTATAGCTCTGCGCTGGGGAAATGCCTGCTGGCCTGGGCAGGCCCGCAGCGCCAGAAGGAGCTGATGTCGGCCATCGATTTTAAGGTGAT
The DNA here is from genome assembly GCF_039789245.1 of Leminorella grimontii. Taxonomy (NCBI): domain Bacteria; kingdom Pseudomonadati; phylum Pseudomonadota; class Gammaproteobacteria; order Enterobacterales; family Budviciaceae; genus Leminorella; species Leminorella grimontii. Next base: position 1,797,567 of record NZ_CP146357.1, read on the forward strand.
GACGCCTTATACCCTTTCCTGCGAAGAAGAGCTGGTCCGCGAGCTGACCTTGATTAGGCAGCGCGGCTGGAGCTTCGACAATCAGGAAGACCTGTTAAACATTCAGTGCATTTCCGCACCCGTGTTTGACTCCTCACATCGGCTGGTCGCCGCCATTTCGGCGGTTGGCACCACGCTGCAGGTGAACGAAAGCAACCTGCAGGCGCTGGCGGAAAGGGTAATGCATGCCGCCGCGCTGATTTCCAAAGAGATGGGGTGCGAAACGCAGCCCAGAGTGTCGTTATAAATTAATAAAGAAGGAGTAAAACACGTCATGATTCGACCTTCAGGTATCTACAGCGCGATGCTGACGCCGTGGAAGAACGGGCAGCCCGACTTGGACGAGCTTAGAAAAATTGTCGATTTTCAGATAGGCGCAGGGCTTAGCGGGCTGTTCCCTGTTAGCTCCGTCGGCGAGTCCGGCCTAATGTCGTTTGAACAAAAGTGCTCATTGATGGAAACCGTTATCAGTCAGGCCGCCGGGCGCGCGCCGGTTTGGTGCGGCATTCCCTCCAGCTGCGCGCAGGAAAGCATTGCACTGGGGCAGTTTGCCAAGGAGAAGGGCGCCGCGGGGCTGGTGCTGATGCCGCCGACGTTTTATCGCCACGCGCCGGACGTTATCGTCGCGACGATGAAAAGCATTATCGAGAGCACGACGCTGCCGGTGTGCCTTTACAACATTCCGTTTTTTGCCGATGCCCTTACGCCGTCGATGGTCGCCGAACTGGCTCGCCTGCCGAACGTGGTCGGGATTAAAGACTCCGGCGGCAACGCGGTTGACTTTATGCAGATGCTCACGCTGTGCAAAGAGGTGAACCCGCAGTTCTGCGTACTGACCGGCAGAGAGGAGTTTCTTTACCCTTCGCTGAAGGCGGGCGGCAAAGGGTGCATGACGGCAACGTCAGGCGTGCTGCCTGAAGTGATGGTCAAGATCTATCGCCTGACGCAAGCGGGGCGCGACGAAGAGGCGCTGGCGCTGCAAATGGCTGCGCTGCCGGTCATGATGATGATGTCTTCGCTTCCTTTCCCGCTGGGTTACAAGCTCGGAATGGAAATCAGAGGATTCAAGATGGGGGAATCACCGTTCCCACAGATTGATGCAGTGAAAGAGAAGGCTAACTCCATAAAAAACAAACTAGAGAAAGCCTTGCAACAACTTCTAACTATTGCCAACTAAGCGAAACAGAGGATAACCATGAAATTACCTAAAATCAAACGGGTCAGCGCTTATTTTATGGGCGGCGCTACTGCCGAGAAGGGTTCCGGCGGTGCGGACTATCACGATCAGGGCGGCGGCCACTGGATTGACGACCACATCGCTACGCCGATGAGCAAGTACAAGCAGTATGAGCAATCCCGTCAGTCGTTCGGGATTAACGTGCTGGGAACGCTTATCGTCGAAGTTGAGGCCGATAACGGCGTGAAGGGGTTTGCCGTTTCCACCGGTGGCGAAATGGGCTGTTTTATCGTTGAAAAACACCTCAACCGCTTTATTGAAGGTAAGTGCGTCTCCGACATCAAGCTCATTCACGATCAGATGATGAACGCCACCATGTACTATTCCGGTTCTGGCGGCTTGGTGATGAACACCATCTCCTGCGTTGACTTAGCGCTATGGGACCTGTTTGGAAAAGTGGTCGACCTGCCGGTCTATAAGCTTCTCGGCGGCGCGGTTCGCGATGAAATCCAGTTTTACGCAACGGGCGCGCGTCCGGATCTGGCGCAAAAAATGGGCTTCATCGGCGGGAAAATGCCGACTCACTGGGGGCCTCACGACGGCGACGCCGGCATTCGTAAAGATGCCGCTATGGTGGCGGACATGCGCGAGAAGTGCGGCCCGGACTTCTGGCTGATGCTCGACTGCTGGATGAGCCAGGACGTTAACTACGCCACCAAGCTGGCCCACGCCTGCGCGCCTTATAACCTGAAGTGGATTGAAGAGTGCTTGCCGCCTCAGCAGTACGAAGGTTACGCCGAGCTTAAGCACAACGCCCCGCCGGGAATGATGGTCACCTCCGGCGAACACCACGGTACCGTACAGTCTTTCCGAACGCTGTCTGAAACCGGCATCGACATCATGCAGCCGGACGTCGGCTGGTGCGGCGGTCTGACGACGCTGCTGGAGATTGCGGCTATCGCCAAGTCGCGCGGCCAGCTGGTGGTTCCGCACGGCTCTTCCGTTTACTCTCACCACGCGGTGATCACTTTTACCAATACGCCGTTTAGCGAATTCCTGATGACCAGCCCGGACTGCTCGACGCTGCGTCCTCAGTTTGATCCCATCCTGCTTGATGAACCCGTACCGGTTAACGGACGTATGCATAAGTCCGCGCTTGATAAGCCGGGCTTCGGCGTGGAGCTGAATCCGCAATGCCAGTTAACGCGTCCGTATACGCATTAACGCCGCGCCGTTAGTTCATCATTGAGAGCCCGCCCGACGCGGGCTCCATAAAAACGATAATTACTATAAGGATCTAGTCATGACTACGGTTCTCGATACGGCTGTAACTAAAACACGCTGGCGGCTGGTGCCGTTTATGCTGACGCTGTACATTCTGGCGTTTCTTGACCGCGCCAATATCGGCTTTGCCAAGGAGTCTTATCAGATTGATACCGGGCTTAGTAATGAAGCCTATGCGCTGGGGGCAGGGATCTTTTTCGTCGCCTACGCCTGTTTGGGGGCGCCGGCTAACCTGCTGATGAAAAAGTTCGGCGCCAGAAAGTGGATTGGACTAACCACTCTGTGCTGGGGCGTACTCTCTTCCGCGATGGCGTTTTGCGACGCCGAGTGGAAGTTCCTGACGGTACGCACGCTCTTGGGCGCGGCCGAAGCGGGCTTCTTCCCCGGCATGATTTACCTGACCTCGCAGTGGTTCCCGCAGCGTACGCGCGGCAGCGTTATGGGGCTGTTCTATATGGGGGCGCCTCTGGCCTTGACGTTAGGTTCGCCGCTGTCGGGCGCGCTGCTGGAAATGCACGGTTTCGGCGGCCATCCTGGCTGGTTCTGGATGTTTATGATTGAAGGCGCGCTGGCGGTATTGGCGGGATTTTGGACCTTTATGTATCTGGATGACAATCTGGAAAAGGCGCGCTTCTTAACGCCGGAAGAGCGCAGGGCGCTGCTCGACCAGATTTCCAGCGAGGAGTCGCAAAAGCAGACGTCGCGCCTGCTTGACGCAATTACCAACGTACAGGTCTGGCATCTGGCCGTTATCTATATGCTGATTCAAATCAGCGTATACGGCCTCATTTTCTTCCTGCCGACCCAGGTAGCGGCGCTGATAGGCACTAACGTGGGCTTTAAGGCGTCACTGGTGGCGGCGATCCCGTGGATTGCGGCGATGTTCGGGACTTACTACATCCCCCGCTATTCCGACAAAACGGGCAACCGTCGCAACCTGGCGGCGATAACGCTGGCCATCGCCGGCGTCGGCATCGGCGTTTCCGCCTTTGCTACGCCGGTGGTCGCTATCATTGCGCTTTGCTTTGCCGCGGCGGGCTTTATTGCCGTACAGCCCGTTTACTGGACGATCCCTACCGGCGTGCTGTCCGGCGTTGCGCTGGCGGCCGGGATTGGTTTTGTGAACATGTTCGGCGCCATCGGCGGCTTCCTGGCGCCGCTCATTCGCGTTAAGGCGGAAAGCGTGATGAATAACTCCATTGCCGGGCTGTTGACGCTGGCGGTGCTGACCATCATTGGAGCCTTGGCTATTATGATGCTGAAGAAGGATGCGGTAGCGGAGAAAAAATAAGCGCTATCGTTTCCGATTGAACCCGGCCTCTTGCAGTGAACGCAAGAGGCCGTTTTTATTGTGCGGGCGGTACCGCCGCAGTCTGCAGCGGCGACAGCGAACAGTGCAGGCGCCAAACCAGCCCGGCGAGCTCTCTGGCCGCGGGGTCGTGATGGTGCGAGAGCGCGTTGCAGATGCGAAGCAGCTCGTTTAGCGAGGCCTCCAGCGTGCGGTGCTGAATGCCTTTTTCCGACATGATGTCCTTCAGGCAGCGAATGCAGACTTCCCGCACAACGGACAGCGGATCGGAACGCGTCTGCCAGTCGCGCAGCCGCCAAACCACGTGGCTGCAGTTGAGCAATACGACGCCCCAGCGCAGCACCCACAGGCGAGAAAGCTCGTCTTTGCTTTGGCTGAGCTGGCTGACTCGGTGATAAACCACGGACTCAAACTGGTTTTCACTTTGCTGAGGATGGGCGCTGAGCTGGTCCATAAAGTCGCGTCGCAGCGCGCGAATAAGCCGGTGGCTTTTCACCTTATCTGAACTGGGGCGAAGAATTTGAAACGCGACGCCCGCCAGCAGTACGCCCGCCAGCTTGCCAACGCTGTCGTTAATATAAATGTCGAAATCGTAGGTCGGCGGATTGGTGATGGCGAGAAACGATCCCATAAAGGCGAGCATTTGCCCCCAGAGGGCGGCGTAGCGAGGATGCTGTAACTTCATCATCTGCATGGTGAGCAGAACGGGAAACAGGAACAGAAAAAAGACCCAAAGATCGGAAATCTGGATCATCAGGCCGAACTTCACGACAAAGCAGGCGATGGAAAGCAGCACGACCGCCTTTATCAGCGTCATGACACTGTTTATGGGCGATGCGGTAGAAGAGTAGAGCACGCAGCTGATGGCGGTTAGCGTCAGGCCCGCAGAGCCGGCGTCCCACTGGGTGTTAATCCAGAAGGCGCAGCCGATGACGATGCATAAAAACGTGCGCAGCGCGTTATACAACGCCTCGACGGTATCCGTATGCTGAGCCAGCGTGTTGACCTTGGGCGGCTGAAGAACCGTATCCGGCGCGGCGTGGTCCAACTGGCGCAGCCAGCGGCTGGACTGAAGGTAGATCCAGCAAAAATGGCGCAGCCTGAACCAGAAGGCGCGATGTCGAAAGTCGTTGGGGTCGGTCGGGTAGAGATCTTTAAGCACCTTGGCCAGGCGGTATTTGTTGGTATCCGGCTGGCGCAGTTCGTCCAGTAATCTTTGCAGCCCGTCGGTAAGCGTTTCTGGCCGCTCCGGCCAGTTGACCATCATGCGACGAATGCCTGAGATAATGCTGGTCAGGCGCAGCTGCTGGTGGAGCATAAAATTCAGAATATTTTTGCGACGGCGAAGGCGGTAGTGGCTCCATACCGCCTGAATGCGAAGCACGTTCATGGTAAGGATCTGGCTGATAACGCCCTCGTGCGCGGTGCGCATTTGGGGCGAGGTTCCCGCCTGCCACATCAGCTGGGCGTGCTCGAGCAGCTTGACGTGCATGCGCTTGAGCGCATCCAGCATGGCGCTTCCGTCAGACGTGCTGGGCAGAATCATCATCATCAAAGCGCCGCACAGAAGACCGGTAACAACCTCACAGACTCGCGCTTGGGCAATATTGAAAATGTCCATCGAGTCGGTGCTGTTGGTTAGGGAAAAGGCGATAATTGCGGCCGTGTAACCAGCCAGCGCGAAGGCGTAGGCAACGTTGTTCTGGTAGTGGTTAGAAATATAGGTGCACAGAGCCAGCCATCCGGCAATGAAAAAGGTAAACAGCCAAGGGTCGTTCAGACAGGCACCGGCAATCAGCATTGAGGCCAGCGCGCCCAGAAGGCTGCCCAGAATTCGTCCGATGCTTTTACTGATAACGCCGCCGATGGTCGGAAAGCTGACGACGGCGGCGGAGGTCATCGCCCAGTAGGGATCGTCAAGATCGAGCCAAAACGCGATGCCCAGCGACAGGCACATAGCGATGGCGTTGCGCAGGGCGTATCGCCACTGGCCGGCGCTCGCCTTGCCCCACGGGGTGCTTTTCCATTCCAACCAGGGGATGTTCACGCGCGGGCCTAAGGCTTAATGGATACGGTACAGGTTGTGCCGGCGACCAACAGGGCGCCGTCGGGGACCTGAGTCAGCCGAATCCTTACCGGTACGCGCTGCGCCAGGCGAACCCAAGGGACGTTGGGCTTGACGTTCATCAGCATATCGCTGTCCGGATCGACGCTTTGGTCGTAAATCGCTCGCCCGATGCTCTCGACTTCGCCGCTTAAGGCGGCGTTGCCGCTGTAAAGCGTGATGTCTGCTTTGAGCCCCGGCTTGATGTTGCCCAGCTTGGTTTCTTCGAAATAGCCCATGACGTAAAACGAGTTGGTGTCGACCAGCGCAACCAAAGGCGAGCCGGCAGTGGCGTAGCTGCCGATCCGCGTTTGAAGATTGGTCAGGTAGCCATCGACGGGCGCATAAATATGGGTATGGGCCAGGTTCCACTTCGCCTGCTCGAGCGTCGCCTGCGCGGCCTTATAGTTAGCCTGCATGGCCTCAACGGCCAGATTAGCGTCGTCCAGTTCCTCTTTCGAGATGACGCTGCCCGCCAGCCCCCGTCGGCGGGCGGCTTCGTGCGTTGCCTTATTCAGGTCGGAAAGCGCTTTGGCCAAGTCGCCTTCTGCTTTGTCCACCGCAATCTGGTAGGCGCTGGCGTCAACAACGAACAGCAAATCGCCTTTTTTTACGCTCTGGTTGTCTTTGGCGTGTATCTGCGTCAGCCTGCCGGAGACCTCCGGCGTAATGTTAACGACCTCCGCTCGGATTTTACCGTCGCGCGTCCAAGGGGATTGCATATAGTAGTTCCACAGCCACCAGCCGGAGACGACGGCAACGGCAAATACGATGACGGTCGAAAAATATTTTAACGTATTGAGCTTCATACTATTACCAACGAGTTAATGCCCACAGAGCGCTGCAAACGCAGAGTATAAAAAGAGACAGATCCATTAAAGTCGGATGCCAGACGTCCCCGGAATAGAGCCAGTCTCGAAGCCAGCGGTGAACCAGCAGCCATAGGATGAGACCGAAAAACAGAGCCTTAAAAACAGGGGGAAAATAAAGAGAAGAACCGAATATCAAATCCGGTAGCGCAAGGCCTTGGCTAAAAAATCCATTATTCACGTTAGTAAACCCGTCCCGTATAACGCACGGTGATTTCTTAAAGTATAAAAAGCCATGCGGCAAAAAGCGAAATGAAGGCTGGCAGTGCCTTCATAACATACTCTTTTTGGGAGAAAACCCGAACTTCTTTTCGCGCGGCGAAGATAAATAAATTATAAAACGATTTGGAGTCCCTGTTTGAAAAAAAAGTGCTGTAAGGACAGGATGTTGTGACGATGGGCAAAGATATGTTGCGGTGTTTTAAGTAGAATTCCCAGTTACTTAATAGGTCTATTAGTAGGGATTTATCCCGCCATCATAGGAATAAAAATTATGTCCAGAACGTGGATACTGGTTATTTCCGGCGCCATCATAGGCGCGTTTGCTTTAATTCTGGCAACGGCGGGCAACCCGCCTAACATGGGCGTTTGCGTCGCCTGCTTTTTGCGCGACAGCGCGGGGAGTATGGGGCTACACGGTACGCCTACAGTGCAGTACTTCAGGCCGGAGATTACAGGCTTTGTCATTGGCGCTTTTGCGGCGGCGCTGTTGTTTAAAGAATTTAAGGCGAAGGCCGGCTCTGCGCCTCTGGTGCGATTTGCGCTGGGCTTTTTTATGATGCTGGGATGCCTGGTTTTTTTAGGATGTCCGTTAAGAATGGTGCTTCGCCTCGGCGCCGGCGATCTGAACGCGGTTGTCGGACTCGTCGGGCTCGTTTCAGGCATCGGCATCGGTAGCCTGTTCCTTAAAAAAGGGTTTTCACTGCCCCGCAGCTACCGACAGTCATCGGTTGAGGGGGCAATATTCCCTATTGTTTGCATTGCGCTGTTGGGAATTTTTCTTTGGGACAGCGGCCTGTTTCGCGCCAGTGAAAAGGGGCCGGGCGCGAGCCACGCCCCCGTATGGCTTTCGATAGCGGCAGGGCTTTTCATTGGCGCTATCGTGCAGCGTACTCGCTTCTGTTTTATCGGTATGGCTAAAAACGTATTTATGTCGCGTAATGTTAATATGGCGCTCGGCGTACTGGCTTTAACGCTGCTGGTGGCCGCGGGTAACGTCTATCTTGGCAAGTTTAACCTGGGTTTTGAAAATCAGCCTATCGCTCATTCCGACGGCGTATGGAATTTTCTGTCAATGGCGCTGGTTGGCCTGTGCGGCGTTTTTATCACCGGATGTCCGCTTCGTCAGTTGGTTAGCGCCGGGCAGGGCAGCTCAGATGCCGCTGTCAGCGTGCTGGGAATGCTGACGGGCGCTGCGATTGCTCACAATTTCTCAATGGCTTCCAGCCCAGCGGGCCCGACTGAAGGTGGAAAGATTGTTGTAGCCGTCGGTATTATTATCGTTCTGGCCATTGGAATGATATATACCCTGATTTTCAGGAAGTCGTTAGAGGCAGAGCTGAATGAAGAATAATACGGCGCATTACGGCTATCTTTTTCTTTTCCATACGCCTTTGGGCATTATTCAATTGAAAAAGGCGCTAGCGGCAAAGGGATTGACCTATAGCGTTATTGATGCCCCCCGAGCGTTAACGGCCGAGTGCGGTATGGCCGTTAAGCTTTTTCTACCCGACGGGGAGAGTTTTCTCCCGTTGATTAATGAACAGGTTAACGCCGTTTATCTCATTAACGACGATAAGCCGGTACTTAAGTGGGAAGATGAGAGTTAGTTTACTTACGGAATAAAAAAACGGAACCAAAAGGTTCCGTTTTTTTATATTTGGTAAAGCTATTCTGTAACGTGTTCGCTTTTTTACTGTTGAAGTTGTGTTCAATAGGCCCGAATTTTTCTTATTTAATTGGCGTTTTTGTAAGTGTGTTTTGTTTCCTTTCATAACGAATTGTTTCTTTTAAGCCGCATAATGTTCCATTTTTTCATTAGTGCTGTCTGCGCCGGCAATATAGTAAAGCTATATGTATGATGAATAAATATTAACGTGCATGCTGTAGGAACCTTTAAATATCACGGCGAGAGAGCTTACGTAACTCTCTCTACCACATTGTTTTTTTAATAAACGGAAAAAACATTTCCGCATAACAGAATAAAAACACCTCTATATTGCTATTTTTTCGTTTTTTGGATAACGCATTTTCTTAAATTGGTTTAACGTAGTCAAAGTTAGGGATTGTAATGTTAGATTTCTCTTTTTATTTAAAGGAAAAGGGCGGTCAGTTTTATTCTGTCTTGCCTTAGATAGCTAACCTGTTGGTTTTAAGAATGTCGGGAAACCACCGTCATTTGCTTTCCTTTTAAGCCCTTTTCCTTTTACTCATCGGGTCGGCGGGTGGTTTTTATTTAGGCTTTCATCGCCAAATAACCTAAACCCAGCCGTTTCTGTTTCAGTGAGTAATCGTTATTTTTCGTTTTGTCTATCCAAAAAACGAAATATTGAGATAAGAGCGTTATATTGAATGGTATCTTTTCCCGTTTATCAGTGTCACGTTTATTTGGGACTGGACGTTGCCAAAGCGACCGACGTTATCCTCGGCGGATATTTTGAACACCGGCTGTTTTCTTCAACTCAGCTAAGCCTTTATCACCAAAGAGTTAGGGCTAAAGTAGGGTGTTTGGAAACCGGTAACTACAGTTTTCCCGTTATTGCCCGAGGGCGTATGCCGTCGGATCGGGTCTGTATTGGCTTTATGGCCTATGGCAGCGAGGTTGCTCGCTATAACACAACGCCGATAGACCCCGATGAAGTGCAAATTTACCCTGAAGGATGCGAGCTGCTGTATCACACTTCCGGGCCGGCGCGCTGGGTCGTATATAGCGTTGAGCGAAAGCTTCTACAGCAGGCGGCGGTTGCATACAGCGGAGAACCTTTGCCGCTATCGAAAGACAGGATTGTTTCCCTTCGTTTGGGGAAGAATGCCGTTGATGAACTTATCAGGCTCACGGACGAAGTGTTTACCGTAAGCCAGAGCCGGGCGATGGGATCTGTCGATCCTGAATCTGAATTCTCAGATGCTTTATGCGATAAGCTGTTTAATCATTACGTCTCGGCATTATGCCATAGCGTTATTTTAAACAACGAAGAGAAGAAGAGCGCCATCTCGCATCGGCATAACAATTTGATTCGCGATAGTGAAGATTTTGTTATGTCCAGAGAGGACGTAAGTTCCAGTTTAATTAATATTGCCGAACGTACGGGATATAGCCTGAGAGCTTTGGAACTGATTTTTCGCAATTCGGTCGGCATGCCGCCGGGTAAGTGGTTTCTTAATCTACGCTTGAACGGCGCGCTTCGCGATCTGCTTAATGCGTCGGCTGAAAGTTCAGTTTCCAGTATTGCGACGAAGTGGGGATTTCAACATCTTTCGCGCTTTTCCGAACAGTATCGAAAAACGTTTGGAGAATATCCGAGCCATACATTGATGAGAAACCAGAAAAGGGGTCAGTTCGTCAGAGTGGTGGAAGATTAATCGATTCCCCGGCCTCAAAGCGTTATTTCTTAAGTGTCTTATTAAGTTAATTATCTTTTTAGACCTAATGAGCTGTTTTTATTTCCATTCTTTTATGTAATGAGAAATTAATAATAAACAGATCCCTGCTGACGTGGCATCTTTTCGTTTTTCGGATAACGCGATCTTTATGACATCGATTAATTTAGGCGAATAGTTTTTAATGTGGTATTCATTTTAAGGAGTAAATTATGTTCAAGAAGAGAACGCCCTGTCGTTATTGCCATGATACACAGTCTGTAAGAAAGCACGGAAAGGGGCGAGCAGGTTATCAGCGTTTCTATTGTGTTAATTGTAGCCGGACATTCCAGGTTAAATACGTTTACTCAGCATATTATAAAGAAGCAGAAGCAGAACCTGCGGTAGCACTTTCCTAAAAGCTTTCCTGAAAGCATAGAAATGTGTGATTTATCTTAAGGATACTTTCCCGAGTTGAGTGTTAATACAGACGTCTTAACATGCAAACAGAAGTGCGCTTGGGGGAATAAGAGTATGATAACGATAAATCAGAAGCACGCATTTTCATACTTTTCAGTGATTGAAGTGTTCGTGCCACGATACAGAATGAAAATTTGTCTTTACTGCTTTAAATGACGTTTTTGCATTAGTTATTAAACTAAATTGATTTCTAATTCATTCTGTACCTAAAAAGGCTCGGAATTTCCGAGCCTTTGTGTTTCCATTCCTGCCTCTTTACCATTTTTCTTAGATCCCCCTTTCCTGTAAAAGAGTGACGTATGGCCGCTTGCAAAGCCGAGCTTAGGCTATCGCTCTTTTTTAAAACGATCTTACCCATATAAAAGCCAATAGATAATGCGAATGAGAGAGGATATGGATAAAACAGTTGATTGGGATAAGGGAGAAAGGCCGATCGTGAGGAGCGTAGGGGCTGATAAAATGGTGCCTTCATGCGTTGCTTTGCCTGAAAGCCATAATAGTGAATAATAGCGCCGCCGTTTTATGGCCTACGTAAGCGGCCACCTTTAGGAGAGCTATTCGGGAGAACGCTATGCTTTCATTTCATCGCATTACCGAGCTGCAGGATCTGTGGCAGAGCCTGCCGACTTTTGAGCAAAAGCTACAGCGACTGCTGGCTCGCTTGGAACTCTCGCTAACCGACTATCACGCCGATCATATCTCGGTGCGCTGCTTTCAACACGCAACGGCGGAGCGCTGGCGCCTGGGATTGGCAAAGTGCGGCGAGCTGATTTCCGAAAAGGAGATAAACGGTCGCCCCATTTGCCTGTTTGGCCTGAACGAACCACTGCGGGTTGGAGAGTGGACGATAGACTGCGTTGAGCTGCCTTATCCGGGAAACAGGCTGTATCCACATGAGGGATGGGAGCACGTGGAATGGGTAGTGCCCAGCGCCAACGGCGATGATTTCCACCAAACGGCGCTGGCGCTGTTTTCCGATGAGATACTGCTGATGCCCCAGCTTAAGCTTAAGTTCAGCAATCCGATCGGAGAGGGAGAATCACTGCCTAATCCGACGCTGGCCGTTACGGAAGAGGGCGTAACGATAAAGCTTCATCCTTACAGCATCCGCGACGTGGTTAAGTCGGAAGGCTAATTAAAAATGACAAAGCCTCTCAGTGACAACGTCACCAAGAGGCTTGTCGCGTCCACGCTATTCTATTTCAGCCGGTAAAGCGGCTACGGCTTTTTCCATTCGTTCCAACGCTTCGCTTAGGAGTTCGCGCCGACAGGCAAAGTTGAGGCGAACGAAGTTGGGATTGCCGAAATCACTCCCCGGCGAGAGGCCTACGCCAGCCTCTTCGAAGAAGGCGTGTGGATTGCTCACCGGCAGCCCGGAAGCGTCAATCCACGCCAAATAGGTTGCTTCAACCGGCATAAGCTTCAGGCCGGGGATCGCATTAATCTTTTCCATCACCAGCGCATGATTGGCGCGCAGGTAGGCGAGCTGTTCGGTCAGCCATTCATCGCCGCCTTTATAAGCCGCAGTCGCGGCAACATAGGCAAGGATATCAACGCTGGGAACGATCCCCGCGCGCGCTTCGGTGAAACGGTGACGCAGCGCAGCGTTAGGGATGACGGCGATGGAGGCACCCAACCCTGCGATATTGAACGTTTTGGATGGCGCCATCAGCGTAATGGAGCGCTGGGCGGCGTCTTCACTTAGGGAAGAGAAGGGAATATGTTCAACGCCTTCGTCTAACAGCAAATCGCAGTGGATTTCGTCCGAGCAGACGATCAGGTTATGACGCTGCGCAAAATCGAGTTGGGCCAGCAATTCAGCGCGGCGATATACCGTTCCGCCCGGGTTGTGGGGGTTGCACAGCATCAGCAGCTTCTCGTTGCCGGTAAGCTGAGGCTCTGCCGCGTCGAGGTCCAGCACCCAGCGCTTCCCCTGTAGCTTGATGGGGGCCGAGATTTGCTGGCGGTTGGCCAAGCGAGCGGATTTCATAAACGGTGGATAAATAGGGTGCGGCGCGATAGTAGCCTGCTCCGGCGTGGTTAATGCGCGAACGCAAAGGTTCAGGCCGCTAACCAAGCCGGGGAGAAACACTAGCCACTCCGGCTTTACTTCCCAGTTGTAGAGTGACTTCATGCGGGAGATAAAGACTTCTGTTAATTCCGGCGACGGATATCCATAGCCGAATACGCCGTGGGCGACGCGCTGCTGCAGGGCTTCAATTACGGCATCGGGAGATTTGAAATCGCTGTCCGCGACCCACAGCGGAATAATCTCCTTATTTTCATATTTGTGCCACTTATCACTATCCGTGTGACGCCTCTCCACATATAAATCAAAATTCGATGCCATACTTAAGTCCTTAATCCACCGTTGTTGCGTATTTATTGCAGTTTGCCTTCCGTAGACTACGTCAGATGCATTGATATGCTCAAGCGGTGTTTTGATTTTTGCTGATTAGGAGGTGGGATGCCAAAGCTAGAGGTGTGTTGCTACAGCGTCGACTGCGCAACGATAGCTGAACGAGCGGGGGCGGACAGGATAGAACTTTGCGCCAGTAAGTCGGAGGGGGGAATAACGCCCAGCCTGGGCATGCTTGAGTGGGCCGCGCGTCGAATCTCAGTCCCGGTACACCCGATTGTACGCCCCAGAGGTGGCGACTTTTGTTATTCCGCCTGCGAGTTCGACATTATGAAAAGCGATATTGCGCACATTCGCGATCTCGGCTTTTCCGGTATTGTTATCGGCATGTTGACGGAGGACGGCGCGATTGACCGGGAGCGAATGAAGCAGGTGCTTTCGCTAACGCAGGGGATGTCCGTCACCTTTCATCGCGCTTTTGACATGTGCGTTAATCCCTTTTTGGCGTTGGAACAGTTGACGGAGATGGGCGTCGACAGAATTCTGACCTCCGGGCAGCAGCAAACGGCGGAGGTGGGGCTACCGCTGATCCGCCGCTTGGTGCAGTTAAGCCAGAGGCCGATAATTATGCCCGGCGGAGGCGTTCGGTTGACCAATATCCATAAGTTCATAGAAGCGGGCGCCAGTGAAGTGCACACCTCCGCAGGCCTGGTGACCGCATCGCCCATGCGCTATCGCAGAGCGGGCGTCAACATCGGTCTTGGTGGGGAAGGCGATGAGTTCGAGCGCTTTCAGGTGGACGGCGATATGGTGGCGGCGATGAAGGCGATGTTCGCGCCCGAAATGGTGCGTTCTTCGCTGCACGGCGTCAGAGTGTGATGGGCTAATATAGAGAAAAAGCCGGAATTCGTTCCGGCTTTTTTACGTCAGTCGAGATGAAAGAACTGCTGTAGCGCAATGGTGGTGTTTTCCACCACGCCGCGCTTGAGATGGCCAACGTATTGTAAAGGCACGTTGGGCGTAAAGGAGGCGACGTCGCCTTCGCGCATGTGCAGAAGGTCTACCGGGCTTATCCAGACCGGCGCGGATTCGGTGATCGGCCTGCCGGCGCGGTTGTAGGCCTCAATGACGAACTGAGAGCAAAAGTAGTTGCCCTTGGCGTCTTCATCGCTTCCTAACTGGAGCTGGGCCATCAGAGAGATGCAGCCGTTGCGAAACTCCGACGAGAAGGGGTTCAGGCTGCACAGCTGGCGGGTCAGCATAAACGGCGCTATCAGCGCGACGCCGTTGTAGTTGTAGTGTTTCCCCAGGCTTTCTTCAGAGAAGTTTTGAATTGAGAGCGCCTGTTCTTCCGTCAGGCCCGGCACGCGCATAACGACGATTTTTGAGTTATGGTCGAGCGCCTGTTCGAGCGTGACGACCTGGACTCCGCTACCGCCGACGGCCTCAACGACCTTATCATCCCCAAGGTAAATCGCCGCATGGCTGACCGTCGAGCCGCTGAACAGGCGAATGCCGAGCGACGTGGGGCCGTAGGGGGAGGTTAGCAGAATGTCTCCTGCCTTCATTTGCGATGCAGGGATAACCACGCTTCCGCCCTTGGGGTAGGAATGAAGGCGCTGAAGCTGGATATCAACCGGCAGGGCGCCGTTCTCCTGAGCCAAGGCCTCACTCCGATTGTCTGAGACTTGTACGGTGCACCCGCCGATAAACAGCAGGGCCGCGCCCAGAAGCCATTTTTGTATCATTCCTTTGTCCTTTAGGGTTTCTTGGCAATGAGAACCGCTCTGACCGGCGCCGGATAGCCTTCGCGCGTTTTCGTTGCGTCGCGAGGGTCTAAAAAGTCCGTCAGAGATTCATTGATCATCCATTCGGTTTTACGTTGTTCTTCGGTCGTCGTCGGGCAGACGTCCACGACGCGAACGTCGATAAAGCCGCACTTTTCAAGCCAATTGGCCAATGCGTCAGTTGAGGGAATAAAGTAAACGTTTTTCATCTGGGCATAGCGATCGCCCGGCAGCAGAACCGTTTGGGCGTCTCCCGGAACGACCAGCGTCTCAAGCACCAGCTCGCCGCCGCTCACCAGCTGGTTTTTAAGCTGATAGAGGTGATCGAGCGGAGAACGGCGATGGTACAGCACGCCCATGGAAAATACGGTGTCAAACGCGCCGAGGGCCGGCAGCTGCTCTATGCCAAGCGGCAGAAGGTGCGCGCGCTGGTCGCCGCCGATAAGCTTGCGTACGGCTTCAAACTGGCAGAGGAACAGCTGAGTTGGGTCAATGCCGACGGCCAGCTGTGCGCCTGCGCCAACCATGCGCCACAGGTGGTAACCGCTGCCGCAGCCGACGTCAAGCACCGTTCTGCCAACTAGCGAGGAAAGATGAGGGGCTACGCGCTGCCATTTCCAGTCTGAACGCCATTCCGTATCAATATGGATGCCGTAGAGATGAAACGGCCCTTTACGCCAGGGCATGAGCGTACGAAGGTGGGTCGTAATGCCCTGAATTTGGCCTTCGCTTAGGGCATTGGGCGCGGCCTCGGCCGTGACGCTGTGCAGCAGGTCCAGCCGTTCGGGCGTGACGTGCGGCAGGTAGTCGACGGCGTTAAACCACTGCTTGAACTGGCCGTGCAGGGACTCCTTTTGCCAGGCCGCCAGCTGGGCGGGCAGCGTTTCCAGCCAGTGGCTAAGCTGGCCTTTGGCGATACGCTGATAGAAGTCGCCGAAATCAATCATGGACGACCTCATCTTTTACGGCGATAAGCGACCCGAAGTTAAAGCACTGGAACCAGGTTTCCGCGTGGGGAAAACCGGCCTTGTGAAGGCGAGCCTTGTGGGTTTCTACGCTGTCGGTGAGCATCACGTTTTCCAACATGCTGCGCTTTTGGCTGATTTCCAGCTCGCTGTAGCCGTTGGCGCGCTTAAAGTCGTGGTGCATATTAAACAGCAGTTCGCCAATGGGGCGGTCTTCAAAAGAGAACTTCTCCGACAGCACTAAAACGCCGCCGGGCAATAGCCCCTGATAGATGCGGTTGAGCAAAGTCTGTCGGTCGTCCGGCTCCAAAAACTGAAGCGTAAAGTTCAACACCACCATGGACGCGTTTTCAATCACCGTATCGCGAATGTCCGCCTCAATCACCTCTACCGGCGTAGCTGCGCGAAAGGCGTCGATATGGCGGCGGCAGCGCTCGATCATCGCAGGTGAGTTATCCACGGAGACGATGCGGCAGTTATCGACGCGCACGTTGCGGCGCATGGAAAGAGTCGCTGCGCCTAAAGAACAGCCAAGATCGTACAGCGTGCTGTCCGCTCGGGCAAAGCGCTCCGTCAGCATGCCTATCATGGAGATAATGTTGGAATAGCCGGGAACGGATCGCTGAATCATATCAGGAAAAACTTCGGCAACCTGTTCATCAAAGGTCCAATCGCCCAGCTTATCGATGGGGGCGGCAAATAGCATATCTCGGTTCGGCATATCTGTGAGTGGCGTTGTTAGTGGTATTAAGTCAGGGGCGCAAGTATACCAAAGCGCGGGAACAATGTCTGTACGGCGGGCGTCTTGTCAAAAGCCCGCCCGTTCTCGTCTTTAGGAATTTGTTACTTATTTTCGTCGACGCATTCCTGAAGGATGCCGATAGTCGCTAGTATAAAATAAACAGCTGTTCCCACGGGAGATAATAAACGTTCGCGCAGGCCATCATGCCGATGGAAATATAGGTGGCGCTCATGCCGGAGCGCCGAAAGCGCCAGTCGCGGTGGTGCAGGCCGTAGTAGTGCATAAACCGTCCGGCAAAAAGCATAATGCCGCAGGCGTGCACCAGCCAGATGTTGGCGCCGTTCATTTCCATGATGACCATCAGAATAAGGGCGATAGGGATATTTTCGACGGCGTTGCCGTGGATGCGGATTGCGGTTTGCAGCTCATAAAAGCCCCCATCGCCAAAGGGAACGCGGTACTGCGTGCGCAACTTTACGACGTTTAGAGACAGTTTGAACAATAGTAGTGCACCCAATACCGCATACAGTGCGCTAACCATTTTTTTACCTCGCTACCCGCTATTTTTACAACAGAATCATAACTCGCTATGTGAAAGATTTCCGCCATAAAACGCCAATAAGAAGTTATTTCATGTTTTATAAAACAAAAAACATACTTCTTGCCAGATCTTAGCCTTTTGCCTTATCGTTTTTGCCCTATGCAACCGACGGGAAAGGGGCTAATTGCTTAAACGGCAGGGTAGAACGGCTGTTTTTTGTTCGCTTAGTCGCGAAATGCAACGCATCTTTTCTTCGTACGGCGATGTGCTCTTATCGGCGGTGATTATTTCCATTATAATAACCGGCTTTTGGGCAAGGTTTAGCGTGTCCTGAACGGTTCGTAAATAACTCAGCGTTTAAAAAGCGATAATTATGCCTATTTATGAATACGAATGTGGCGCTTGCCACTATCGTATGGATAAACTACAGAAGTTTGCTGATGCGCCGCTGGTGGAATGCCCTGAGTGCGGTGAAGCAGCGTTGAAAAAACTGGTCTCCCCCGGAAGCTTCAGTTTGAAGGGTTCCGGCTGGTATGCGAGCGATGCCCCGCAAAGCCGTAAGAATAGCCCATCAGACACCCGTTGTGCCAAAGCCTGCCAGGCTAACTGCCCGGCGAACGGTTCGGCTGAATAAAAGGATAGCGTTATGCGTACTCATTATTGTGGTCAGCTCAACACCTCTCACGTTGGGCAGGAAGTTACTCTGTGCGGTTGGGTCAACCGCCGTCGCGATTTGGGCGGGTTAATTTTTATCGACATGCGCGATCGTGAAGGCATCGTGCAGGTGTTTTTCGACCCGGATTGTAAAGCGGCGTTTGAGCTGGCGTCCGAGCTGCGCAATGAATACTGCATTCAAATTACCGGCACGGTGCGCGCTCGCCCCGATAGCCAGGTTAATAAGGATATGGCGACCGGCGGCGTAGAGATTTTCGCCCAGTCGTTGAATATCATTAACCGTTCAGAACCGCTTCCGCTTGACTCCAACCAAAACAACAGCGAAGAACAGCGCCTGAAGTATCGCTACCTTGACCTGCGCCGCCCAGAGATGGCCGAGCGTCTGAAGACCCGCGCCCGCATGACGGCGTTCGTACGTCGCTACATGGACAGCAACGGCTTTTTGGATATCGAAACGCCGATGCTTACCAAGGCCACGCCGGAAGGCGCCCGCGACTATCTGGTGCCAAGCCGCGTACACAAAGGGAAATTCTACGCGCTGCCGCAGTCACCTCAGCTGTTTAAGCAGCTTTTGATGATGTCCGGTTTCGATCGCTACTATCAAATCGTGAAGTGCTTCCGCGATGAAGACCTCCGTGCGGACCGCCAGCCGGAATTTACTCAGATCGACGTGGAAACCTCCTTCATGACCGCAGATCAGGTGCGTGCGGTGATGGAAAAGATGGTGCGCGAAATGTGGCAGGAGATGAAGGGCGTCGATTTAGGCGACTTCCCGGTAATGACCTTTGCTGAAGCTATGCGCCGCTATGGTTCGGACAAGCCCGATCTGCGCAACCCGATTGAGCTGGTCGACGTCGCCGATTTGGTGAAAGACGTCGACTTCAAGGTCTTCTCCGGCCCGGCAAACGACCCTAAAGGGCGCGTTATCGCCATGTGCGTCCCCGGCGGCGCTGCGCTTACCCGTAAGCAAATCGACGAATACACCCAGTTTGTGTCTATCTATGGCGCGAAAGGGCTGGCCTGGGCCAAAATTAACGATCGCCAGGCGGGCGTTGAGGGCGTACAGAGCCCGGTAGCCAAATTCCTGACGCCGGAAATCATTGCCGAACTGCTTGAGCGCACTCAGGCAAAAGACGGCGACATTATTTTATTCGGCGCGGACACCAGAAAGATCGCCACTGACGCCATGGGCGCGCTGCGCCTGAAGGTTGGCCGCGATCTGGGCATCACCGAAGAGCAGCGCTGGGCGCCGCTGTGGGTTATCGACTTCCCGATGTTTGAAGACGACGGCGAAGGCGGCCTGACGGCGATGCACCACCCGTTCACCTCAGCAAAAGATCTCACGCCGGAACAGCTGAAGAGCGATCCAGAGTCTGCGGTGGCTAACGCTTACGACATGGTGCTTAACGGCTATGAAGTCGGCGGTGGCTCAGTGCGTATCCACAATTCACAGATGCAGCAGGTGGTTTTCGGCATTCTGGGCATTACCGAGCAGGAACAGCGCGAAAAATTCGGCTTCCTGCTGGACGCGCTGAAGTTCGGCACGCCGCCTCACGCCGGCATCGCCTTCGGCCTCGACCGTCTGGTGATGCTGATGACCGGTACGGAGAACATCCGTGACGTTATCGCGTTCCCGAAAACTACGGCGGCGGCCTGCCCGCTGACGGACGCGCCGAGCTTCGCGAACCCGGCGGCGCTGCAGGAGCTGGCTATCAGCGTTATCCCGCAGCAGGACAAGTAATGTGAAAACCTATAAGCGCCCGGAATCCGTACTGGTCGTTATTTTTAGCCACGACGGCGGGCGGGTGCTTATGTTACAACGTCACGACGATCCTGACTTCTGGCAGTCGGTTACCGGCAGCCTGGAAGAGGGGGAATCCGTGGAACAAACGGCGCGTCGTGAGGTCAAGGAAGAAACGGGCATTGATATCGAGGCGGAACGCCTGCCGCTGCACAACTGTCAGCGCAGCGTAACGTTTGAGATTTTTACCCACTTTCGCCATCGCTATGCGCCCGGAACGACGCACAATCTTGAACACTGGTTCTGTCTGGCTTTGCCTGCGGAACGGGAGGTTGAGCTGTCAGAGCACGATGCTTACCGGTGGGTTGACGCGCGGCAGGCGGCTTTAATGACCAAGTCATGGAGCAACCGGCAGGCGATTGAAGAATTTTGTTGTGATTGTTGACAAAGGTCTTGAATAAAACTTACGGAGTCAAACGGCGGGAGAGGCCTCCGTTGGGGTCGACTTGGCGTAAGCCAACGACAAATTAGCGTAAGCTGATTTGAACAGCGCTTGCGCTGGCCCTGAAAGGGTGAAGCCGAAGGCTTCATAACTGCCCGTAGGAGGGCTAGGCCCGCCGCACTCCCAATGCTAATACAGGCGCTCTTCCGGCCGAGCACAGTGGTGATATAAGTAGGTTGTATTTTCGGCCGGAATATCCTCTGAAGTTTATTGGGACGGTTTGTCAGCAGTCTGAATTTTGTTGTTAATTGACTGTTGATTAAGATTAAGCCACAGGGCTTTCTACTGGAGATTTTTTATGGCAGGTCATAGTAAATGGGCCAACACAAAGCACCGTAAAGCGGCACAGGATGCCAAGCGCGGTAAAATTTTTACAAAAATCATTCGCGAACTGGTAACGGCCGCCAAGCTCGGCGGGGGCGATCCTGGCTCCAACCCGCGCCTGCGTGCAGCTATCGATAAGGCGCTGTCAAACAACATGACGCGCGATACGCTTAACCGCGCTATTGCTCGCGGCGTTGGCGGCGATGACGATGCCAACATGGAAACCATCATTTATGAAGGTTACGGCCCGGGCGGCACCGCCGTAATGGTTGAGTGTCTGAGCGACAACCGCAACCGCACCGTATCCGAGGTTCGCCACGCTTTTACCAAGACCGGCGGCAACCTGGGTACCGATGGCTCGGTGTCCTACCTGTTTACCAAGAAGGGCGTCATCTCTTATCCGGCCGGGACGGATGAAGATATGGTAATGGATGCCGCGCTGGAAGCGGGCGCCGACGACGTCGTGACCTATGACGACGGCGCTATTGACGTGTTCACCACGCCGGAAAGCTTCGGCGAAGTCAAAGATGCGTTGGATGCAGCCGGCCTGGTCGCCGAAGCGGCGGAAGTTTCCATGGTTCCCTCCACTAAGGCGGAACTGGATGCCGAAACGGCGCCTAAGCTGCTGCGTCTTATCGATATGCTGGAAGACTCTGACGACGTTCAAGAGGTTTACCATAACGGTGAAATCTCTGACGAGGTGGCGGCAACGCTGTAATGGCCATCATTCTTGGCATCGACCCCGGCTCGCGGATAACAGGCTACGGCGTTATTCGCCAGCAGGGGCGAGTTTTGACCTATCTCGGCAGCGGATGTATCCGCACCGCTGTCGACGATCTTCCCACTCGGCTGAAGCTGGTTTATGCCGGCGTAAGCGAGATTATTACTCAATTCCATCCCGACTATTTTGCCATCGAGCGCGTATTCATGGCGCGCAACGCCGACTCGGCGCTTAAGCTCGGCCAGGCGAGGGGGGCTGCGATCGTGGCTGCGGTGAACGCGGACCTGCCGGTATTTGAATACGCGGCGCGTCAGGTTAAGCAAACGGTGGTTGGCACGGGAGCCGCCGAAAAGTCGCAGGTGCAGCATATGGTGAAAACGCTGCTCAAGCTTCCCGCCAATCCGCAGGCGGATGCCGCCGACGCCTTGGCTATCGCCATTACTCACTGCCATCTTTTTCAAAATACGCTTCGCATGGGTAACGGAAGGCTGACCCTGGCCCGCGGCCGCGTGGCGGAGTAGGTTTTTCTTCAAGGCGTACAGAATACGCGCCGTTTTTGAATAAAAGCCCGCAAACGAATATAAACAAAAACGCACAATTGACATATTTATCTGGATATTTATCCAGCTTTTGTTTGTAATAGGCGAAATGACAGTGCGCGCCGCAGTTTTATGCAAAGAGCTGCGCGCCGTTTCCCCAACCGGTGAGTTAAGGAGTTCAAATCGTGATTGGTCGTTTACGCGGCATTATTCTGGAAAAGCAGCCGCCTGAAGTGCTTATTGAAGTTAACGGCGTCGGCTATGAAGTGTTTATGCCGATGAGCTGCTTTTATGAGCTGCCGGAACGCGGCCAGGAAGCGACGATTTTTACTCAGTTCATCGTGCGTGAGGACGCTCAGCTGCTGTACGGTTTTAACGATAAGCAGGAAAGGGCGCTGTTTCGTGAACTGATTAAGGTGAACGGCGTTGGCCCCAAGCTCGCCCTGGCGATCCTTTCCGGCATGTCGGCGCAGCAGTTTGTACAGGCCGTTGAGCAAGAGCAGGTTAGCATACTGGTGAAGCTGCCGGGCGTCGGAAAGAAAACCGCAGAGCGTCTGGTCGTGGAGATGAAAGACCGCTTTAAGGGGCTAAACGGCGATCTGTTCAACGGCGGCGGCACGCTGCCTCCGGTTGCCAGTGCGAAAAACGCAGACGGCGACGCTGAGGCCGAGGCCGTTTCCGCGCTGGTGGCGCTGGGCTATAAGCCTCAGGAAGCCAGCCGTTTAGTGAGTAAAGTGGCCAAGCCGGGAAGCGGTTCTGAAACTCTGATCCGCGAGGCGCTGCGCGCTGCGCTATAGCCGCCGATAAGTGTCGACGCAAGCTGAAAGAGACAAACTATGATTGAAGCCGATCGCTTAATATCTCCCGTCGAGCAGTTTTCTGAAGAGGACACGGTCGATCGCGCCATGCGGCCAAAGCTGTTGAGCGAGTATGTCGGCCAGCCTCAGGTGTGCGAGCAGATGGAAATCTTCATCAAGGCCGCCAGGCTTCGAGGCGATGCGCTGGATCACCTGCTGATTTTCGGGCCGCCGGGGCTAGGGAAGACGACGCTTGCCAATATCGTTGCCAACGAAATGGGCGTTAACCTCAGGACCACGTCAGGGCCGGTGTTGGAAAAGGCGGGCGATCTGGCGGCTATGCTGACCAATCTGGAACCTCACGACGTGCTGTTTATCGATGAGATCCACCGCCTGTCGCCGGTCGTTGAGGAAATTCTCTATCCGGCGATGGAAGACTATCAGCTGGATATCATGATAGGAGAAGGGCCGGCGGCGCGCTCCATCAAGATAGATTTGCCTCCCTTTACGCTTATCGGCGCGACCACCCGCGCCGGTTCCCTAACGTCTCCTCTGCGCGACCGCTTCGGCATCGTGCAGCGGCTGGAGTTCTATCAGGTAGGAGATTTGGCCTCTATCGTTTCTCGCAGCGCGCAGTGCATGGATCTCGACCTTTCGCCGGAGGGGGCTAACCATATCGCTCGCCGAGCGCGCGGAACGCCGCGTATCGCCAACCGCCTGCTGCGCCGCGTGCGCGATTTTGCCGAAGTGCGCGCCGACGGTCTTATTAGCGCTGAGGTTGCGACCCGCGCGCTGGACATGTTGGACGTCGACGCCGAAGGGTTCGATTTTATGGACCGTAAGCTGCTGTTGGCGATTATCGACAAATTTATGGGCGGGCCGGTCGGATTGGACAACCTGGCGGCGGCCATCGGCGAAGAGCGGGAAACCATTGAGGACGTCATTGAGCCTTACCTCATCCAGCAGGGCTTTATACAGCGTACGCCAAGAGGACGAATGGCGACGCAGCACGCCTACCGCCACTTCGGTATCAGTCGGGAAGAGTAGAGGGACTGCGATAGAAATAGAAAACGGCGCCAAGGCGCCGTTTTTTCTGCATTACCCGCTCTTATGAGTTGGTGTAAAGACCCAGATGTTCTTTGGCGTAGGCTTCGAAATCGGTACAACCGCCAATGTGTTTCTGGTCAATAAAGATTTGCGGAACGGTTTCTACCGGCTTACCGACGGTTTTTTCCAGATCGGCTTTAGTAATGCCTTCAGCGTGAATATCGACATAGTTGTAGCTGAAGTCGTCGCGCTCTTGACTCAGTTTTTCTGCCAGCTCTTTTGCGCGGACGCAGTAGGGGCAGCCGGGGCGCCCAAAAATGACTACAAACATGAAATCTCCTTAGAGGTTGACCGGAGCGGCGGGATCGCCGTTAGCCATATGATAAATTGTCGATACTATGCCCGCAATTGGTGATAAAAAAAAGTAGGAATTGCCTGTTGGTTTGATAAATATGGCCTATCTGAGGAGGCTTCGCGGACGGTGAGCGATGTTTTACGCGTTTTCTCAGTCGGATAGGTCTGTAGCCATCGGCGGCGCGTTTTTCCAACCGTGAGGGCATTCGCTGCGAAGGCTTTCCATGAGGACTACCGCTTCACGGCTGCGCTTACCGCGCGTTTAGCATAGGTATCTTGAAGTCTTGGCGCAGCTTAGGCATGCAGTGAAGCGTTTTAATATCACTTTTTGCTGAGCCAAAATAAAAATGCGTGGTTAAAATAGCAAATTCCGCGTAGCGCTCTAAAGTAGGGCAGCAACAGGCTGTCAGCGCGTCGAGACTCAAAAAGGAAATCCCATGACTCCAACTATCGATCTTCTCTGTGCACATCGCTCCATCCGCGCCTTTACGCCTGAACCCATAGGCGAGGAACAGCGGCTGGCAATTCTCCGTGCTGCGCAGAGCGCTTCCAGCTCGAGCTTTTTGCAGTGCTCGTCGGTGATTCGGGTGACCGATCTTCAGTTACGTCAAAAGCTGGTCGCGTGCAGCGGCGGGCAGGCTTACGTCGCCCAGGCGGCTGAATTCTGGGTGTTCTGCGCCGACTTTCATCGCAATCAGGAAGTGTATCCAGAGGCCCAGCTTGGCTATGCGGAGCAGCTGCTTTTAGGCTGCGTTGATACCGCCATCATGGCGCAAAATGCGCTTATCGCGGCGGAGTCTCTAGGATTAGGCGGCGTGTATATCGGCGGATTGAGAAACCATATCGCCGACGTGACGGCGCTGCTGGCATTGCCAAAGCACGTTTTGCCGCTGTTTGGGCTCTGTCTTGGGCATCCGGCGCAGGATCCGGAGCGTAAGCCAAGGCTGCCTACGGCGATTACCGTTCATGAAAATCGCTACCACCCGCTGGATAAAGCGGCGTTGGCCGATTATGACGCACAAATAACGGCCTATTACGCGTCCCGAAGCGACAACAAAAAGCACGTCAACTGGAGCGGACAGATCGCAGCGACGCTGGCTAAAGAAAGCCGCCCGTTTATTCTCGATTACCTGCATGAGCAGGGCTGGATCACGCGTTAGCGATAAACTGATTGTTGGATGGCTGATAGCGATATCCGGCGTCCAACAGCTTTTCATACAGCGCGTCTGCGTCGATGTCATAGCTGCGGGCCAGTTCTTCGAGGGAGTCGAACTCGTCCCTGAGCTTCATGTTGACTATACTCAGCAGCATGTTGGGATCCATCGTTGAAAAGCGGGTTAGCGGCATTTTTTTCTCCGGCCTGTTGTAAGAATCGGTAATAACTTACCTCAATGGGCTCAAAATAAGGTAATATGGACGACGTATATGCACTGTTTTTTGATTTTATCGAGGAAATACCATAATGGGTAAGCTTTATGTCCCTGATTTGGCGTTAATGCGCAGCTGGCTGGGTCAGTTGGGTATCTCTTTCTTCGAGTGCGATTCCTGTCAGGCGCTGCATTTACCGCATCTGCAAAATATTAACGGCATATTTGACGCCAAGGTTGATTTGGTCGACAACGTTATTCTTTTTTCCGCCGTGGCGGAAATTCGCCCCGTGGCGCTTATTCCTTTAGTTGCCGATCTTAGCCAAATCAATGCCTCATCGTTAACCACCAAAGTGTTTGTCGACGTGCAGGATGATAACCTGCCCAAGCTGGTTATCTGTCAGTCCTTAAGCATCGGTGCAGGCATTGCGATAGAACAGTTCCATCTTTTGCTGCAGGAAGCGGAAGAGCAAACTGCGCAAATCATTTTTGAAGCGGGAACAAACGAGCTGTTAACCAGCTCTGAAACCGATCGCGAAGCCGAAGAAGAAATTCAGATCGCTCGTCCAATCACCCATACGCTTCATTAAGCGTTCGTTCGAAGACTCGTCTTAAATGATAGCGACAGAACAGACGCTCTGTGAGCTTTATGCATCGGGGCTGTGCCGTTCATGCCAGTGGCTTGACCGTCCCTATGAGCAGCAGCTGAGGGATAAGCTTCACGATTTGAGTACGCTGTTAAGCGGCCTTCCCGTAGAGCAGACGCTTGCGCCTTTTACCAGCGATGCGCTGGGCTTTAGAAACAAAGCTAAAATGGTGGTCAGCGGTAGCGTTGAGCGTCCGATCTTAGGGCTGCCGATGAAAGACGGAGCAGCGGTCGATCTCTGCGGATGCCCGCTTTATCCCGAAGCGATCCAAGCGCTGTTTCCCTCTCTTAAACGCTTTATCGCCAAGGCGGGGCTGGTTCCTTACAACGTAGAGAAGCGGCGCGGCGAGCTAAAGTTCATTCTGGTTACCCAAAGCCGGCATGACGGAAGCGCTATGGTGCGCTTCGTGTTACGTTCTGAAAACAAACTGCCCCAGCTTAGGCAGGCGCTGCCGGAGCTGCTGGCGGAGCTACCTCAGCTGCGCGTCGTTTCGGCTAACGTTCAGCCCGTTCATATGGCGATTCTGGAAGGCGAAAAGGAAATTATTCTGACCGCAAGCGATGCGCTGGAAGAACGGTTTAACGGCATCCCCCTGTTTATTCGCCCGCAGAGCTTTTTTCAAACTAATCCTGCCGTCGGCGCAGCGCTGTACGCCGAAGCGCAACAATGGGTTAGTGAACTGGACGTTAGCAGCATGTGGGATCTGTTCTGCGGCGTAGGCGGCTTCGGCCTGCACTGCGCCAGCGTGCCGGGAAAGGCGATATCGCTTACGGGGATAGAAATCAGCGCTCAGGCCATTGAGTGCGCCAAGCGCTCTGCAAAAGCGATAGGGCTAACGGATATCCGCTTTGACGCCTTGGATTCGACGGCGTTTGCTAAAAGCCATCTTCAACCGCCCGATTTGGTGCTGGTGAATCCGCCAAGGCGGGGGATTGGCAAGCCGCTGTGTGACTATCTGCGCGAAACGGCGCCGGGCTACATTCTGTATTCCAGCTGTAATGCCGTGACCATGGCTCAGGACATTCGCCACTTGGCGGACTATCGCATCGTTAAAGTTCGCCTGTTCGATATGTTTGCGCACACTGCGCACTATGAAACGCTGGCGCTACTGCAGCGTCAGCGTTAATTCACCTCAGTTGCGCTCTTTATAGGGAATACCTTCCAGCGCCAGCAGCGCCTTTTTGACGTCCAGCCCGCCGGAGTAGCCGGTTAAGGTACCGTCTTTACCCAGAACGCGATGGCAGGGCAGGACGATGGCGATAGGGTTAGAGCCTACCGCGCCCCCGACGGCCTGAGCGCCTTTAGGCCGGCCCACGCTTGCGGCAATGGCGCCGTAGTTGATGACGTCCGCGTAGTCGATATCTCTTAACCTCTGCCACACCGCCCGCTGGAATTCGGAACCTTCCGGTTCGCAGGGAATGACGTTGAAATCAACTCTCTTGCCCGCGAAATATTCCGTCAGTACGCGGATAACGGAAGCGATAATGGGATGTGCTTCATTTTCCATCCAGCCGTTTTCAGGCCTGCGGCTTTTAACCTCATTGGGAAGCCAGAGCTGCTTGAGGGCGGCATCGTCGGCAACGATGCGAAGCGGCCCTACCGGAGAATGGTAGAGGGCATGGTACATAGGGGACTCCTTGTCGGACGGTCGTTGGCACAGGGGGTTATCCTATCACCGCGCCGATGAAAAACAAAAACGGCCTCGTGATGAGGCCGCCGTGAGGTTTAATTTAGATCAGTTAGGGAACCACTTGTCGTTAATCTTCTGATAGGTTCCGTCTTTCTTCAGTGCGTCCAGCGCGCCGTTGATCTTCTCCATCAGCGCCGCGTTGTCCAGACGAACGGCAATACCGAGGCCCGAACCGAAATAGGCGGGATCGGCGATGTGCTCACCCAGCGTTTCTAGCTCCGGGTTGGTTTTCAGCCATTCGTTTACCGCCGCCGTATCGCCAAACACCGCGTCAAGACGGCCATTCTTCAGGTCGATCACCGCCGTTTGATAGCTGTCGTAGGGGACGGTCGTGACTTCAGGGTGCTTCTCGTTCATATATTTCTGGTGCGTCGAGCCGTTTTCCATGCCCACCTTTTTACCCTTTATCTGGTCAGGCGACGTGATAGTGCCTTTACGTACAATAAGCACCGCCGAGTTGGCGTAGTAAGGCTGGCTGAACAGCACCTGCTTGCTGCGCTCGGCCGTAATGTCCATTCCGGAAATAACGGCGTCATAGCGCCGGAATTTTAACGCCGGGATCAGGCTGTCAAACGGATGGTTTGAGTAGGTGCATTCGGCCTTCATCTCTTTACACAGCGCCTTGGCGAGGTCGATATCAAAGCCGGCAATCTGGTTATTGTTATCAATGTACTCAAACGGAGGATAGGTGGCGGATGAGGCAAAGCGGATAGTCTCAGCAGCCTGTACGGACAATGCGGCGCTGGCGAATAACAGGGTAGCTAAAACTTTTTTCATAACGATCGCTCCAGATAAACAAGGGTCTTTTTTGACTGAAAAATCGAATAAAATGAATATATAGTCAATTTGAGCGAATAGGCAAGCAAAATTTTCTTTGATAATGAAAAAGAAAGGGGAAAACCCGGAAAGAATAAAAAATCCCGATGCCGGAAAGGCCATCGGGATTGCATTTGAACCTGAGAGCGCGTTTTACTTAGCGCACTACGCTTCCCCACAGGTCATACTCGTCGGCGTTTTCAATCAGCACCTGAACAACGTCGCCGGGCTTTACGCCGCGCTCTTCGTTGAGGTAAACCACGCCGTCGATTTCAGGAGCGTCGGCCATGCTTCTGCCGATAGCGCCTTCTTCGTCGACTTCATCGATAATAACCGGCAGCGTCATGCCGACCTTTTCCTGCAGGCGTTCAGCGGAGATCTGCTGCTGTAGCTGCATAAAGCGGTGGAAGCGCTCTTCTTTAACTTCCTCTGGAACCTGGTCGTCCAAGTCGTTTGCCGCGGCGCCTTCGACCGGGCTGTACTTAAAGCAGCCGACGCGGTCGAGCCGGGCTTCCCGCAGGAACTCAAGCAGCATCTCGAAGTCTTCTTCCGTTTCGCCGGGGAAGCCGAC
The DNA here is from genome assembly GCF_039789245.1 of Leminorella grimontii. Lineage (NCBI taxonomy): Bacteria > Pseudomonadati > Pseudomonadota > Gammaproteobacteria > Enterobacterales > Budviciaceae > Leminorella > Leminorella grimontii. Next base: position 1,826,593 of record NZ_CP146357.1, read on the forward strand.
GATAAAGGTAGAGCGCAGCGTAAGCTGTGGGCAAATTTCGCGCCAGCGCTTGATTCGCTCCAGCGTGCGTTCCACCGAGCCAGGCCGCTTCATCGCCTTGAGCACCTTCGGGCTGGCGTGCTGTAGCGGAATGTCCAGATAGGGCAGAACTTTGCCCGCGGCCATTAGCGGAATGACGTCGTCAACGTGCGGATAGGGATAAACGTAGTGCAGGCGAACCCAGACGCCGAGCGTTGCCAGCTGTTCGCACAGGCTGACCATATCGGATTTTACCGGTTGGCCGTTCCAGAAACCGGTTCTGTGCTTGACGTCTACGCCGTAGGCCGAGGTGTCCTGAGAGATCACCAGCAGCTCTTTAACGCCGGCCTCCGCCAGCCGCTTGCCTTCGTCCAGTACGGAGCCGACGGGGCGGCTCTCCAAATCGCCGCGCATAGACGGAATGATGCAGAACGTGCAGCGGTGGTTGCAGCCTTCTGATATTTTCAGATAGGCGTAGTGTTTGGGCGTAAGCTTAACGCCCTGAGCCGGCACCAGGCTGGTGAACGGATGATATTCCGGCTTTGGCGCGTAGGTATGAACGTGGGCCAGTACCTGTTCATAGCTGTGCGGGCCGGTAATCTCCAACACCTTGGGGTGAACTTCCCTGATTTGGTTTTCTTTTGCCCCGAGGCAGCCGGTGACGATAACTTTGCCATTCTCCGCCAGCGCTTCGCCAATCGCTTCCAGCGACTCCTGAACCGCGCCTTCGATAAAGCCGCAGGTGTTGACGATCACCAGGTCGGCGCCGTCATAGCGGGGAACGATTTGGTAACCCTCCGTGCGAAGCTCGGTCAGAATGCGTTCAGAGTCAACGAGGTTCTTGGGGCAGCCGAGGGAAACAAAGCCGATAGTTGGGGCATTACTCATGAAAACTTTTACTCATTAAGGAAAACTGCGCGGATTCTAGCACAAAGGGAGGGCTGAATTATAGAAGGGAGAAGGGGTAGATCGGAGTAGAGCCGAGAGACAGTAACGGCGACCGAAGCCGCCGTTAGAATGCGTTACTTAACGACCGAGCCGTCCGGGCGACGGAAGTCCTTGCGCTCGCGCCAGCTGGTGTACAGCGAGGGCATTGCGGCCTGCAAAACGATAAGCAGCAGCCAGACGAACCAGCCGAATCCTTTCACTATCGTATAAAAAGAAAAGGTGGACGATTCATAGCTTTCAACCTGCTTGACGGAGACGATATTTTTAAACATGTTGAGCATGTTGAAACGCCAGCCGTAGTAAGTGATGCGGGTCACCTGGTTGGCATCGTTGGCGGCCTGAGCCTGAGCCTGAATGTCGGCGCTGTTGAACTTGAAGTACCAAGGGAAGCTCCAGGCGGTATCTTCATTGCGATAAACCACGATCTTTTTATCTTCATCAATGGTGTAGATGTAGTACACGTCGCGCGTTGGCCCGTCAGCCGGGTTTTCCGCCGAAATAGGGCCGTCGTTATCCACCCGTTTTACTTCAGAGCCAGTGATTTTTACGATATGGCTGGAAGGGAGATAGTAGCTGCAAAGCAGCGCGGTCCCGATGGCGAAACAGACCAGATAGCCGATAAAGATTTTTTTGATTAATGACATAGCAATCACGCTTCCCTATGAGGTTGAACGGCACAAGCCGGACGCGGTATACCATTATTGTATGATATTGTGCGCGCGCATGCCTAAAGAAAAAGTGAACTCCGGGTATACCGGGGCCGTTTGGGGCGAATTAACAGAGAGTAGCGGGGCGGTTTTGACAGAAGGCCGGAAAATGGACAATAAAAAGCCCGATAAGCATGAAACGTATTAAGAGCTTATCGGGCCAACCTCAATGAGGGAAGATTGAAAGTAAAGCAGTGGCACTTATTAAGACGCCGGGCCGTTCGATTAGTTCACCTTAAAATTGAATTTTTAGTACTTTTTTAAAAAATTCAATTATCTAATTGATTTATAATAAATTAAAAAATTCCAGGCCAGATAATGACAATCAACGAACCGGCCAGCGTGAGCAAAACGTTAGCGATAGCATAGGTGCCGGCATAGCCTAATGCCGGTATGTTGCTGCGCGACGTATCGCTGATAATTTCCATCGCCGGCGCACAGGTTCTGGCCCCCATAATGGCGCCAAACAGCAGAGCGCGGTTCATCTTCAGAACGTAGGCGCCAAACAGATAGCAGATAACCACCGGAACCAGGCTGACAATAAGGCCGGCGCCGAGCATTTGCCCGCCGATAATGCCGAGATTATTGCCGATGCCGCTGCCCGCGCTAAGGCCAACGCCCGCCATAAACACCATCAGTCCGAACTCTTTCACCATGTTCAGCGCTCCCTGTGGTATGTAGCCAAAGGTCGGGTGGTTAGCGCGCATAAAGCCCAGCATGATGCCGGAAAACAGCAGCCCGGCGGCGTTGCCGATGCCAAAAGAGAAGCTGCTGAACTGGAAGGTTATTTGTCCTATCATTAGCCCCAAAACAAAGAAGGCGCAGAAGGCCAGCAGGTCGGTCAATTGGCTGTGGATAGAAATAAAGCCGATGCGCTCAGCGACGCTTTTTACCCGATGAGCGTCGCCGCTGACCTGTAAAACGTCGCCCTTATTCAGAACGACGTTGTCATCAATCGGCATCTCTATCTGGCTTCTGATAACGCGGTTAAGAAAACAGCCGTGATCGGTCAGGTTAATTTGGCTTAACCGTTTGCCGACCGCGTTGTTGTTTTTAACCACAATCTCTTCGGTGACGATGCGCATGTCCAGCAGGTCGCGCTCAAAGACTTCTTTACCGTTGCGAAAGCTGGGGTCAAGGCGGGCATGAGCGTCCGGATAACCGACCAGCGAAATTTCGTCATTCAGCTGAAGCACGGCGTCGCCGTCCGGCGATGCGATAATGCCGTTGCGGCGGATTTTTTCTATATAGCAACCGGTTTGGCGATAGATGCCAAGCTCCCGCAGGTTTTTCCCGGCGGCCCATGCTACCAGCTCCGGGCCGACGCGGTAGGCGCGGATCACCGGCAGGTACACCTTACGCTGGCTGTCGTTATCCAGACCGCGCTCGCGGGCGATTTGCTGGGCGCAGGTCGGCAGATCCTGATGCTGCAGCTTAGGCAAATAGCGGGCGGCGAAAACCAGGCTGACGAGGCCGAGCAGGTAGGTCAGCGCGTACCCGAGGCTCAGGTGATCCTGCGCCTGGGCCAGCGTAGCCGAATCGGTCGCGGTATGGCGCAGCGTATCGCCTGCGCCAACCAGTACCGGCGTTGACGTCATGGAGCCGGCCAGCATGCCTGCGGTCAGGCCGATGTCCCATTTGAGCAGCTTGCCCAGGCCCAGCGCAATGAGCAGGGCGCTGCCGACCAGCACCAGCGCCAGCATGAAATAGTTTTTGCCGTCTCTGAAAAATATGGCGAAGAAGTTAGGCCCGGCTTCGACGCCTACGCAGAAAATGAACAGCATAAAGCCAAGGTTCAGCGCCTCGGTGTTAATAGAAAAGTGGAAGTAGCCCAGCAGCAGCGACACCACCAGTACGCCGATGGAGTTTCCGAGCTGGACGCTCCCCAAGCGAATCTTTCCAAGGCACAGGCCGAGTGCCAATACGACGAACAGCAGCAATATATAGTTGCTGTTTAACAGGCCGATAATATCGATATTCACAGTGTTGACTTCAACGTTGTCTGCAGCGGTTAAGTAGTGAAATATTTTACAGCATCGCTATAAAAAAGCGCCTTGCTCTGAGTCTTTATCAAACTGGAGCAAGACGTTTTTCACCGTCGGGCGATATTTTAGATCTTATTGCGCCGCTATTCACTCTGAAAATATGTGTTTTCGTAAACAGACCGCAATAAATGAATAATAAGAGGAGGGCGTCAGTCTCCAAGCTGCTTTTTAAACAGGCTGAGCAGGAACAGGCAGCAGGAGCACAGCACCACCGACGGCCCGGCCGGCGTGTCGTGGTAGGCGGAAAGCGTCAGCCCGCCGCTGACGGCGATGATGCCGACAATCGCGGCGAAGCCCGCCATCTGTTCCGGCGTTCGGGAGAAACGGCGCGCGGTGGCGGCGGGAATAATCAGCAGCGACGTAATGATAAGCGCCCCGACAAACTTCATGGCCACGCCTATCGTCAGCGCGGTAATGAGCATCAAGAGCAGACGCGAGCGTTCAGGATTGATACCGTCGACGTGCGCCAGCTCGGCGTTAATGGTGACGGACAGAAGGTTGCGCCACTGCCACCAGAGCGTAAGCAGCACTACGGCAACGCCCGCGCCGATGGCCCACAGGTCTTCGGCGGTGACGGAAAGCAGATCGCCAAACAGGTAGGCCATCAAATCTACCCGAACGTTTGACATCAGGCTTATGGTGACCAGGCCGAGAGAGAGCGCGCTGTGCGCCAAAATGCCCAACAGGGTGTCGACGGCGAACTGCGGCCGTCTTTCCAGCCAGACCAGCCCGATAGCCAACAGCAGGGTAATCACGATAACGGCATAAAATGGATTTACGTTGAGCAACAGGCCGAAGGCGACTCCTAGCAGGGAAGAGTGCGCCAGCGTGTCGCCGAAGTAGGACATACGGCGCCAAACCACAAATGAGCCCAGCGGACCCGCCGCGAGTGATAGCAGCACGCCCGCCATCCAACCGGGAAATAACAGTTCAATCATTATTTATTACTGCCTGTCTGCTTGAGCACGATACGGCCGTGAAGGTCGTGGTGGTGATTGTGATGATGGTGATAAATCGCCAGCTGCTGCGCGCCTCGCTGGCCGAACATGGCGATGAATTCAGGATGATGAGACACCGCTTCCGGCGCGCCTGAGCAGCAAATATGCTGATTTAAGCACAGCACCTCGTCGGTTTTTGCCATCACCAGGTGAAGATCGTGAGAAACCATGAGCACGGCGCAGTTCAGCTCGCTCCTCAGGTGGGCGATAAGGTCGTACAGCGCCAGCTGGCCGTTGACGTCTACGCCCTGGGTCGGTTCGTCCAGCACCAGCAGCTGGGGCTTATTCAGCAGCGCTCTGGCCAGCAGCACGCGCTGGGTTTCACCCCCGGAGAGCTTTTGCATCGGCATGGAAATCAGGTGTTCCGCCTGTACGCGCGCCAGCGCCGGTAGAATATCGTCCTTTTTTACGCCCGGACGCAGAGTCATAAAGCGCGACACCGTCAGGGGAAGCGTCGGGTCAAGATGCAGCTTTTGCGGCACGTAGCCAATGCGTAGGTTTTTACTGCGGCTAACGGAACCGGACGTGGGTTTTATGAGGTCGAGTACGACGCGCACCAGCGTCGATTTACCCGCGCCGTTTGGGCCTAGAAGCGTCAGAATGCGGCCTTCGTCAAGCTTGAGCGAAACGTTGGACAGCACTTTACGATGACCAAAAACGACGGAAATGCGGTCTAGCTTAAGCAAAGTGGACATAGTTCATTTTTCTTGCACAACCTTTGATTTGTTATATTATAACATACCAGAGGCGATAGTCATCTACCAAAATAGTCAAACACTCGTTTACAAAATAGCTACCTATAGTGAGGCATACACATGCAGCAAATACGAAAATCTAGCGGATTACGGCGTCTTTTTCTCGTTGGCGTCCTATGCGCCGCCGGCGTAAGCTCAAGCGCGTTCGCGACCGTATTAACCTCGACCAAGCCGCTGGGATTTATTGCTGCAGCTATTACGGATGGCGTAACGGATACGGACGTTTTGCTTCCCGATGGCGCTTCGCCGCATGATTATGCGCTTCGGCCGTCAGATGTCCAGAAAATACGCTCGGCCTCTCTAGTCGTTTGGATTGGCCCCGATATGGAAGCTTTTTTAACCAAGCCTCTTTCACAAGTGGACGTATCTAAACAAATCGTGCTGACCGAACTGGCGTCGGTTAAGCCTCTGCTGGCGGAGGGAACCGAGGGAGACGAACACCACGATCATGACCACGACCACGATACGCAATCTACTGATAATAAAGAACATGATGATGAACATGGACATCATCACGGCGGTATGGATATGCACATTTGGATGTCGCCGGAGATTGCAAAACGCTCAGCTATCGCAATCCACGATAAATTATTGGAACTTATGCCGCAAAATAAAGACAAATTAGATGCTAATCTGGCACAGTTTGAAAAAGAACTAGAGAAGACAAAAGAAAATATTGCTAATATAATGCAGCCGTTGCGGGGTAAAGGATATTTCGTTTTCCATGATGCCTATGGCTATTTCGAGAAAGCGTTCGGATTAACCCAGTCGGGTCATTTTACTATTAATCCGGAAATCCAACCCGGCGCGCAACGATTGCATAGTATAAGAACAGAGTTGGTTGAGCATAAAGCGCAGTGCGTTTTTGCTGAGCCACAATTCCAGCCAGCCGTCGTCAACGCTGTCGCTAAAGGGACCGATGTCCGAATTGGCGTGCTTGATCCGCTCGGCAGCAATATAACGTTAGGTAAAGATAGCTACTTACAATTTCTAACTCAGCTATCCCAACAGTTTGCGAGCTGCCTGGAATGAAACAATGAGGAATATTCGTAGTGCTGCAAGTGGTTCGCTCGATTGCCGTAAAGTATAACAATTTACCTATGCCCCATAAGCTGACTTTTGGGGCTCTTCTGTTTCTCACCTGGAGTGCACTCGTTTGGCAGGCCGCTATTTATAAGCCTGCTTCAGAGGGCGAGAGGTTTATTCCGCTCCCGACTATCCCCATTCCCAATGAGTCCGCCAATGGTTCGACGGCCGCGGTAGACAACTCCGAGCCGATGGACCAGCCGACGCCGGATGACGATATTCCTAAAGACGAGCTGGACGAAAAGATTGGCGACGCGGGTGCGCCCAACGAGTACGTTGTGTCCAGCGGCGATACGTTAAGCAGCATTCTTACCCAGTTCGGCATCGATTCCTCCGACGTCTATTTGCTGACGAACAAAAACAGCGCGCTGGCTAACCTGAAGATTGGTCAGCAGCTGAGCTGGACGCTGAACGAAGAAGGCGATTTGCAGGCGTTGACCTGGGTCGTTTCTCGCCGGGAAACCCGAACCTATCAACGCGTCGACGGCGCGTTTAAAGAAACGGTAGACGTTTTAAAGGGAGAATGGAAAAACGACGTAGTTGTCGGCACTCTGGACGGCAGCTTTGTTTCCAGCGCGCGCGCCGCGGGCTTAACGAACGGCGAAATCAACGCGGTAACGAAGGCGCTGCAGTGGCAGCTCGACTTCCGCAAGCTGCGCAAGGGCGATCGCTTCTCCGTTTTGCTTTCCAGAGAGAAGCTGAACGGCAAGAATGAAAACAGCCAGCTGCTGGGCGTCAGAATGCAAAGCGGCGGCAAAGACTATTACGCTATCCGCTCTACCGACGGCAAGTTCTATAATAAGGACGGGGCCGGGCTGGCGAAGGGTTTCCTGCGTTACCCGACCACCAAGCAGTATAAGATTTCATCCCAGTTTAACCCGCGTCGCCTGCACCCGATCACTGGCCGAGTCGCTCCGCATAAGGGCGTTGACTTTGCAATGCCTATCGGATCTCCGGTATTGGCCGTCGGCGACGGCGAAGTGGTGGTCGCCAAGTTCAGCGGCGCAGCGGGCAACTATGTCGCTATCCGCCACGGCCGTCAGTACAGCACCCGCTATATGCACCTGAATAAGATTCTGGTGAAGCCGGGACAGAAAGTGAAGCGCGGCGATCGCATTGGGCTATCGGGCAATACCGGACGTTCAACCGGGCCGCACCTGCACTATGAGCTGTGGGTCAACGAATTGGCGGTTAACCCTCTGACCGCGACGCTGCCTCGTTCCGACGGCCTGGCGGGTAAAGATCGCGCTGAATATGTCGCTCTGGTGAAAGAAGTTGTGCCGCAGCTAACTTTCTAGATCTTGGAGAAAAAGAGAAAACGCTGCTAACGATCCTGGCAGCGTTTTCTTTTGTGTCTTAAGGACACGGCCTATACTCGAAATAATTCAAGTTGCAGGAAGGCGGCAAGGGAGAGAGTCCCGATGAGCTTACATAAGTAAGTGATTCGGGTGAACGAGCGTAGCCAACGCACCTGCAGCTTGAAGTATGAAGAGTATATACTCGAAGTATAACGAGTAATAATTCAATAATGATAAAGGCGGACGCGGTTCGTCGACTTAATGAGCTTTTGGCATGCAGAAACAATCTCGTTCAAACGTTGAGTTTATTCCGGTTTTCAAGAAGTCTTTCTTTCTTCCCAAATATTGGGGAGTCTGGCTTGGCGTCGGCGCCATGCTGCTTTTGGCTTTTGTTCCAGCCAAGATAAGAAATCCGCTGCTGGGGGCGCTCGGCAAGTGGGTTGGCCGCTTTTCGGGCGACGCTCGCCGAAGAGCGCGAATTAACCTTTATTACTGCTTTCCCGAAATGGAAGAACGCGAGCGGGAAGCCTTAATTGACGATATGTTTGCCACCGCCTCCCAGTCAATGCTGCTGATGGTTGAGCAGGCCGTGCGCAGCCCGGACTATCTGCTTAAAAGGGTACGCTGGCACGGCGAAGAGGTGATGGAAGAGATGCGCGCCGCCGGTCGCAACGTGATTTTCATGGTGCCTCATGGCTGGAGCGTCGACGTACCCGCTATGCTATTGGCTGCGAAGGGGCAGAAAATGGCGGCCATGTTTCATAATCAGAAAAACGAGCTGGTCGATTGGCTGTGGAACGCGGCCCGCCGCCGCTTCGGTGGCCGACTGCACGCCCGGGACGACGGCATAAAGCCCTTCATCAGTTCGGTTCGTCAGGGATTCTGGGGCTATTATCTCCCCGATCAGGATCACGGTCCGGAGCACAGCGAGTTTGTGGATTTCTTTGGCACCTATAAGGCCACGATGCCCGCGGTGGGGCGCCTTATGAAGGTGTGCCACGCGGCGATCGTTCCGCTGTTTCCCGTGTATCGTGCGAAAGAGGGGATTTTGGATATCTATATCCATCCGCCGATGGACGACATCGCCGATGCGGATTCGCCGACCATTGCCCGTCGAATGAATGAAGAGCTGGAAAAGCTGGTGATGCCAAATCGCGAACAGTACGTTTGGATCCTCAAGTTTATCAAGACGCGCAGAAACGGGGAGATCCAGCCCTATAAAAGAAGGGATCTGTGGCCGAGAAAGAAAAAGTAGCCAACGAGATTAACTATAAAGAAAAGGGCCGAAATCGGCCCTTTTCTCATTATAAGCAGAACAACAATTATTCAACCCGCAAAATACGGCAGGTGTTGGTGCTGCCGACCAGCGCCATCACGTCGCCCTGGGTGATGATGACCAGATCGCCGGACATCAGGAAGCCCTTTTCCTTCAAAAGATTGGTTGCGGCCATTGCGGCGGTAAGGCCGTCGCAGTCACCGGGGAACAGCACCGGCGTTACGCCACGATAAAGCGCACACAGGTTCAGCGTTTGCTCATGGCGAGACATAGCGAAAATCGGCAGGCCGGAGCTGATGCGGGACATCATGAGCGCCGTGCGGCCGGACTCGGTCATGGCGATAATCGCGCTAATGCCCTTCAGGTGGTTAGCGGCGTACATGGTCGACAGCGCAATGGTGTCTTCAACGTTGTCGAACTGAACGTCCATACGGTGCTTGGAGACGTTAAGACGCGGCATCTTTTCCGCGCCGATGCAAACGCGGGCCATAGCAGCGACGGTTTCTGCCGGATATTGGCCGGCGGCAGTTTCCGCCGACAGCATCACGGCGTCAGTACCGTCAAGCACCGCGTTGGCGACATCCATCACTTCCGCACGGGTCGGCATTGGGTTCGTGATCATCGACTCCATCATCTGCGTGGCGGTAATCACGGTGCGGTTGAGCTGGCGCGCGCGAAGGATAAGCTTCTTCTGTACGGCAACCAGCTCCGGATCGCCGATTTCAACGCCGAGATCGCCGCGGGCCACCATAATGGAATCCGAGGCGAGAATGATGTCGTCAATCGCTTCATCGGTTGATACCGCTTCGGCACGTTCGACTTTTGCGACGATTTTGGCGTTACAGCCGGCGTCGCGCGCCAGTCGGCGGGCGTAGTGGAGGTCTTCGCCGGTGCGCGGGAAGGAAACGGCCAGGTAGTCAACGTTGATTTTAGCCGCGGTAAGAATGTCGGCCTTGTCTTTATCGGTCAGCGCTTCTGCCGACAGGCCGCCGCCCAGCTTATTGATACCTTTATTATTGGAAAGCGGGCCGCCGACGGTCACTTCAGTGAACACCTTCATACCCTGAACGTCTAATACCTTGAGCTGTACGCGCCCGTCGTCCAGCAACAAGATATCGCCGGGAACTACGTCGGACGGCAGCCCTTTATAGTCGATGCCGACCTTTTCTTTATCGCCATCGCCAACGGAAAGGTTAGCATCAAGCAGGAATTTATCGCCGATGTTAAGAAAAACTTTGCCTTCCTTGAAGGTGGATACGCGGATTTTGGGGCCCTGGAGGTCGCCGAGGATAGCGACGTGTTTGCCTAGCTTGGCGGCGATTTCTCGAACTTTGTTAGCGCGGAGGAGATGATCTTCTGGGGAACCGTGGGAGAAATTGAGGCGAACAACGTTGGCGCCTGCTGCAATGACCTTTTCTAAGTTATTGTCACGGTCAGTTGCAGGGCCTAACGTGGTAACAATCTTGGTTCTTCTAAGCCTTCTGGACATGAGTAACTCCATTTATGCGGCCGATAGCGCTTGACCGCCATTTTCTAGCTGTTGGTAGAAAATCAGGTAGGGTGATACCTGAGGTTGCTGCTTTTTGTCGTATATTTCTCGTTTCTCGTATGGCGGGCCCGTTTAAACAGGCTCTAATACCGTCAGGCTTTATACCATTATCTCAATCACTTCACAAATCGATGCTGCCTCGTTTCACGACGCGCCGCGACCCGATCGAAAACGTTAATGACAAAAGGTTACTTTTTGTCGAAGCGAGACTCTTTCAGGGCGTCTTTTACCCGCCTCAGGCTGTCCTTGGCCTGTGAGTTGCGTAGCGTAAAGCCGGTGGCCAGAACGTCGATAATCGTGAGCTGAGCAAGGCGAGAGACCATCGGCATATAAACGTCGGTATCTTCCGGCACGTCGAGCAGGATGGCAAGATCTGCCGCTTTTGCCAGCGGCGTTCCCTGAGAGGTTATGGCAATAACGGTGGCGCCGTTTTTAATGGCGATCTCCGCCAGCTCAACCAGGTTTTTCGTCCTGCCGCTGTGTGAGATCAGCACCACGACGTCGCCGGCGTTCGCGTTCATGCAGCTCATCTGCTGTAAAACGATGTCGTCAAAGTAGATGACCGGCACGTTGAAGCGAAAGAACTTGTTCATGGCGTCATGAGCGACAACGGAAGAGGCGCCGTAGCCGAAAAACGAGATTTTTTTCGCCGCGATCAGCAGGTTAACGGCGCGATTAATGGCTATAATGTCAAGGCTGCTTTTCGCCATATTAAGGCTGACGACGGCGGAATCAAAGATTTTGTAGGTAAAGGCGTCGGTGGCGTCGTTTTCGCTCACGTTGCGGTTAACGTAGGGCGTTCCGTTCGCGAGGCTTTGGGCCAGCGCCAGCTTAAAGTCAGGGAACCCCTTCGTATTTAGCCGTCGACAAAAGCGGTTAACGGTAGGCTCGCTGACGTTTGCTATCTTGGCCAGCGTCGCAATGCTGGAATGAATGGCCGTTTGAGGCGCGGCGAGGATGGCATCGGCGACTTTCTGCTCCGATTTACTCAGTGAATCTTGGCATTGATGAATTCTTTCCAACATCTCTTTTCTGCCTCGCGCTCTTTTACCTATTACATTTAAAGGAGAAACCAATCTTGGTTTTATGAAAATATACTATGGCGTAAAAGCGCGCGTCGCGACAAAAACGCATTTTTGTAATTTTTTTTCACGAACTTTGATCGCGGTCTTATTTTGACAAGAACGCGATAAAAAATAGGGCGAATACGAGATAAAACTCTTGCAGTTTTAACGCATTAAGCCTATTGAAACGGCGTTTTATTATATGAGGCACGCTTTTTCTTTTGACTGTTTACGTCAGTAAAGTAAAAGAGTAGAGTACTTATGTAATAAAATTACAAGAACTTCAGACCGCAAAAGAGACAAAGCTGCGGTCGATTGAGGAGACTGTCATGGTGGATGATTCAATCGCTCAGGCGTGTGACTTGGTTATTTTTGGCGCAAAGGGCGACCTGGCCCGCCGCAAGCTGCTGCCTTCCCTTTATCAGCTGGAGAAAGCGGGGCATATCCATATCGATACCCGCATTATCGGCGTGGGAAGGGCAGACTGGGATAAGGCTGCCTATATTGAGGTCGTTGAAACCGCGCTGAAAACCTTCATGAAAGAGGCGGTTGACGCCGAAGTCTGGCAGCGTTTGAGCCAGCGTCTGGACTTTTGCAATCTGGACGTTAACGACGGCGCCGGCTTTACTCGCCTGGGAGAGATGCTCGATCAGGAAAGCCGAATTACCATCAACTACTTCGCTATGCCGCCAAGCACGTTCGGTGCCGTTTGCCGCGGACTGGGCGAAGCCGGCCTAAGCAAGTTTCCCAGCCGCGTGGTGATGGAAAAGCCGCTGGGAACAGATTTGAAGTCTTCTCAGGAAATCAACGATCAGGTTGCGCAGTATTTTGACGAATCGCAGGTTTACCGCATTGACCACTATCTCGGTAAAGAAACGGTATTGAACCTGTTGGCGCTGCGCTTTGCCAACTCGCTGTTTGCCGCCAAGTGGGACAACTCGGCCATCGATCACGTGCAGATCACCGTTTCTGAAGAGGTCGGCATTGAAGGCCGCTGGGGCTACTTTGACAAAGCGGGCCAGATGCGCGACATGGTGCAAAACCACCTGCTGCAAATTCTGACGATGATTGCCATGTCGCCGCCGGTCGATCTCAGCGCCGACCGCATCCGCGACGAAAAGGTTAAGGTGCTGCGTTCGCTTCGGCGCATCGATCACACTAACGTACGTGAAAGAACCGTTCGCGGTCAGTATACGGCGGGCTTCGTTCAGGGGCAGAAAGTGCCCGGTTATCTGGAAGAAGAGGGCGCCAACAAGCGCAGTAATACGGAAACCTTTGTCGCTATTCGCGTCGACATCGACAACTGGCGCTGGGCCGGCGTACCGTTCTATTTGAGAACCGGTAAGCGTCTGCCGACCAAGTGTACCGAAGTGGTGGTCTACTTTAAGAATCCGCCGATGAACCTGTTCCGCGACTCTTACCAGTCGCTGCCGCCGAATACGCTGACCATTCGCCTGCAGCCGGATGAAGGCGTTGAGGTACAGATCCTTAATAAAGTGCCGGGGCTCGATCACAAGCATCGCCTGCAAACCACCAAGCTTGACCTGAGTTTCTCAGACACCTTCCACGAGCAGCGCGTCGCCGACGCCTATGAGCGCCTGCTGCTGGAGGCCATGCGCGGCATTCAGGCGCTGTTCGTGCGCCGTGACGAAGTAGAAGAGGCCTGGAAGTGGGTTGATTCTATTATGGACGCTTGGGCTGCGGATAACGAACCGCCCAAGCCGTACCAGTCGGGTACCTGGGGGCCGGTCGCTTCTGTTGCGATGATTACTCGCGATGGCCGCTCGTGGAGCGAGTTCGAATAGCAAAATCGCCGAGCCGATTTATGCATCGGCGACCGACGGATCGCCGAAATCAGGTGGATAAAAAGAGATAAAGGGTGAACGCCATGGCCAATTTAACGAGCTTTCCTACCGCAGACGAGTTAAACCGCCGGCTGGCTCAGCGTATCGTTGCTACGTTACAGCAAGGGATTAAGGAAAAGGGACAGGCAAGTCTGGTGGTTTCCGGCGGAAAGACGCCGCTGGGGTTGTTCAAGCTGCTCAGCCAGCATCCGCTAGACTGGACGCGAGTGACGATAACGCTGGCGGACGAACGCTGGGTAGATGAAGACGATGAGTCAAGCAACGGACGTCTGGTTCGTGAAAACCTGCTGCGCGATGCGGCAAAGGCGGCGCGCTTTGTGCCGTTAAAGAACGCCAGCCCAACGCCGTTTAGCGACGTGGACGACGTTGAAAAGGCGCTTGAAGAGATAGCCAAACCGTTTGACGTCGTCATTTTGGGGATGGGCGACGACGGCCATACCGCGTCGCTGTTTCCCGGCGCGGACAATCTTGCCGCCGCGCTGAATATGACGTCCAAACGCCTGTGCATTGGCATGACGCCGCTGACGGCGCCGTTAGACAGGCTGACGCTGACGCTGCCCGCGCTGCTTAACAGCCGCCAGATTTTTCTTCACTTAGTCGGTGAGAATAAGCGGGCCGTTTATCATCAGGCGCAGGCGGGAGACGACGTTAACGAGATGCCCGTGCGCGCGATACTGCATCAAACTAAAACGCCGGTTGACGTGTTTTGGTCGGCCTGACGTAGAGTATGAACCCCGCGTGCGGCCGCCCGCCGCGCGCTATTTTTAACGGCTGCGGCATACCAAGAGTATCAACCGGCCACCTGGAGAACTCAATAAATGAAAAATTGGAAAACGAGCGCAGAAAGCATTTTATCCGCCGGGCCGGTTGTGCCCGTCATCGTGATTAAAGAGCTAAAGGACGCGGTTCCTTTGGCAAAGGCGCTGGTTGCCGGCGGCGTACGCGTTTTAGAAGTGACGCTGCGTACTCCCTGCGCCCTCGACGCGATCCGCGCCATTGCCAAAGAGGTACCGGAAGCCATTATCGGTGCGGGTACGGTGCTTACTCCGCAGCAGCTGGCCGACGTTGCGGCAGCCGGCGGCCAGTTCGCCATCAGCCCCGGTTTGACAGAACCCCTGCTGCAGGCGGCGGTTGACGGCGACATTCCGCTTATTCCCGGCGTTAGCAGCGTGTCTGAACTGATGCTCGGTATGGACTACGGCCTGCGCGAGTTCAAGTTTTTCCCAGCCGAGGCCAACGGCGGCGTGAAGGCGCTGCAGGCTATCAGCAGCGTTATTCCGCAGGTTCGCTTCTGCCCGACAGGCGGGATTTCGCTTGCCAACTGCCGCGACTATCTGGCTCTGCCTGGCGTGCTGTGCGTCGGCGGTTCATGGTTCGTTCCAACTGACGCTATCGCCAAAGGCGACTTTAAGCGCATCACCGAGCTTGCCAGCGAAGCGGTAGCTCACGCTAAAGGCTAAGCGCCGCTTGTCAATAAAAAGCCGCCTGACGCTAAACGCAGGCGGCTTTTTTATGCAGCAAAGCAGCCGTTTCATTAAATTGGCCACGGAACAGGCGGTGCTTTTATAAATAAAATGCGTTTCTTTATTTGATTTCGCCATTTTGGCATGGTAGAAATAGAGTCGCTAACCATATTACGGGAGGGGTAAGAGCAAATCGTGGTTTTTTACACGACTGACAACCAACTTATTATGACGTCTATACAACGTTCTTTACTGCAAACATCTACCTTCGTTTTCTTCATTTCTTCTGTACTCGCCAGCCTGCTCAACTGGAGCGCCGAGCGTTAGCGTCTTTCTCCTGGCTTTTGGCTAACGAATTATTTTTTAATTTATTCATTAGCTAACGAATAATTAAAAAGCGTTTTTCTGCTATAAAAACGATTGGTCTCTATTTGTTTCTTATTCGAAATAAATTCGCTAATTCTTTTTTGCGGAAATATGCCTATAAAAATTTAGCGGAGAAAATAACATGATTTATTGGTTCTTTTTATTTCTGGCGATCGTAAGCGAGGTTATCGGTACGCTATCGATGAAATATGCCAGCGAAACCGGGCATATTTCTGGGCACGTCGTTATGTATGTGATGATAACCCTTTCTTATATCCTGCTGTCGCTTTCCGTTAAGCGCGTCGCCCTAGGCGTTGCCTACGCGCTGTGGGAAGGCGTAGGCGTGGTGCTGATTACTCTGTTTAGCGCCCTGATTTTTGACGAAGCGATTTCACCGATGAAGGCGCTTGGGCTCGGTACGCTGCTGTTAGGTATTATGCTTATCAAGCAGGGTACCCGCGTTGCTAAAACGCAGGGTAACAAGCGGGAGAGCAATCATGCAGCAGCTTGATATCTACCACGTTGCGTTTTTAGCGCTCGCTATCGTTTTGGAAATTGTCGCCAACGTATTTTTAAAACTGTCTGACGGCTTTAAGCGAGTCTGGCTTGGCCTGCTTTCCCTTACCTGCGTGCTCGGCGCGTTCAGCGCGCTGGCGCAGGCAGTGAAGGGGATGGACCTAGCCATTGCCTACGCGCTGTGGGGCGGATTTGGTATTGCGGCTACCGTAGCCGCCGGCTGGATAATGTTTGGCCAGCGCCTAAACGGAAAGGGCTGGGCAGGGCTTGCGCTGTTGCTTGTTGGGATGGTAATGCTTAAAGTGGCCATCTGACGCAAAGCGATAAACAAGAAACTCGCATGATTATCAGCGCAAGCCGCCGAACGGACATTCCCGCTTTTTACTCCGACTGGTTTATCCAGCGCGTCAGGGCGGGTTTTTTGTTGAATCGAAACCCGTTTAATCCGCGCCAGATTAGCCGAATTTCTCTGGCCGTCGAAGACGTTGACGCTATCGTCTTCTGGACTCGCAATCCAACCCGGCTGATGTCGTATTTGCCGGAGCTGGACTCGCTGGGCTATCGATACTATTTTCAATACACGCTGACCGGCTATCCGCGCGCGCTGGAGGCCAAGACGCTGCATCCTTTAAAAAGCCTTGAGGTTTTTAAGCGGCTTTCCGACCAAATAGGCAAAGAAAAGGTAGTGTGGCGCTACGATCCCATTCTTCTTTCCAACCTGCTGCCGTTTGACGAGCATCTGCGGCTGTTCGGCAAGCTGGCTGAAAGCCTGAACGGCTACTGCCGGCGCGTTGTTATCAGCTTTGCCGATATCTACGCCAAAACGGCGAGAAATTTAAAGGCGACGCCTTCGCTTATTTATACCGATATCGCTCAGGATGCCAGCCTGTGTCAGTCGTTGGCGCGGGAGCTTGCCGAGATTGCTCGCGCCAACGGTATGGAGATTTTTAGCTGTGCAGAGCCGATGGATTTAACCAACGTAGGCATTGCGCACGGCAAGTGCATCGACGAGGCGCTTTTAAAGCAGCTGTTTGCGATAGAGGTAAGCTCGGCAAAAGATAGAGGCCAGCGGAAGGGATGCGGCTGCGTGAAAAGCGTCGATATCGGCGCCTATAACACCTGCCTGCACGGCTGTCGGTATTGCTATGCGACGTCGAATCACATTTTGGCGACGGAGAATTATAAAAGGCATTCAGCGATGAGCCCGTTTTTATTAGGGGATGAATAATATAAATAAAGAAAAAGGGCCGATACGTTATTCCTGTTCCGATACAGGATCCGCAGTAATAATGCGCCTCGTTCGATTTTTGAGGCGCTTTCATTTTTTACTATGGATTAGCTCGCACTGTGGCTAACAATAGACCGCATGCATGTTAAGTTAGCCGGTTACTAGCCCTCATCAATTGATATAAAGCCTTATGAGGCGTGAAGAGCGTTTCACGCCGTTGCCGGCAATCGGTATTAGAGGGGCAAAACCTGGAACGCAGATCGCCTACAGTGACATCTTAATATTGATGCGCTATAAACCGAGGTCGCTCAGGCCTGGGTGGTCGTCAGGACGACGTCCCAGAGGCCAGTGAAAAAGGCGTTCCGATTCTTTAATCGGCATATCGTTGACACAGGCGTAGCGGCGTTGCATTAATCCGTCTGCTGCAAACTCCCAGTTTTCATTGCCGTAAGAACGGAACCAATTGCCAGAGTCATCGTGCCACTCATAGGCATAACGAACGGCAATCCTATTACCTTCGAAAGCCCACAGCTCTTTGATCAGCCTATACTCCAGCTCTTTTTTCCATTTGCGCTGAAGAAATGCTTTGGCCTCGCCGCGATTGCTAGCAAACTCCGTACGATTTCGCCACTGGGTGTCCGGTGAATAGGCGAGGGAGACGCTTTCCGCATCGCGACTGTTCCAGCCGTCTTCGGCCAGGCGAACTTTTTGACGTGCGGTTTCATGGGTAAATGGGGGAAGTGGAGGGCGGTTATTCATAACAAAATCCTCGTTAGTTGTATGTAGACAGATCTGTCTACATGGTGGTAATCTAGGCCCATTGCATAAACGTGTCAATGGTAAAAAAGATGAACGTCAAAACAGATGTGTCGGATAAGCGCAGTGCGAAAGAGAAAATCATGCATACAGCGCATGAGCTTTTTTATCTGCATGGGATACGAGCCACTGGCATCGATAAAATTATCGAGCAGGCCCAGGTAACGAAGGTAACGTTTTATCGTCACTTCCCCAGTAAAAATGCCCTGATTCTGGCGTATCTCGAATACCGACACGCTCTCTGGATGGACTGGTTTAACGGCGAGATGGTCCGGCATATACAAGCGGGAGTCGGTAATATCAATGCGCTGCTTTACACGCTTAGGGACTGGGGAGGTATGCCTGATTTTCGCGGCTGCGCGTTTTTAAATGCGACGTCAGAAATAGGTGAGATGTTGCCTGACGTTGAGCGACTGACCCGCGATCATAAGCTTGCCGTTCAGGAAGCCTTGGGCGTTCATTGGAAGATTGCCGATCCGACGCTGCTGGCGGCCAGCGTCATGGCGCTGGATGGCGCCACGATACATATGCAAATGGGGAGGTCGACTGATGACGTTATCGCCTGCCTCGGTACGGCTTTAACATCGCTGTTTCGTTAGAGAAGATTCTATATTCGATCTGAATGAACGCCTGATATTTCGAGCAGTAGATTCACAGCCTTTGGTACGGTCGTTAGTAATAGGTCACATACATATTCACCTTCCCCGTCACCGGCCCGGTGTAGCTGACGCCGTTTCTTTGAATAGGCGCACGCTGGGCGTAATAGGCAGTAAAGCGGGCAATGGATGGTTTGAATGAAGTATCTTTGGGATTGGTATTTGTTTCTCCCCAGCTGCCAAGACCAACTTGGGATACGTTATCTGCATTTATCTTGTTGCTGCCGTAAAACAGGACGATTTCCAGTCCGTCAATTTTAGTGCCGCCGCTGTCATACAGGCTAATGTTGTTATTGGTCAACGGAGATGAGCCAACGTCTTCAAACCTAAAGGAAATGTTGTCCACGCGACCAGAACACTCCAGATTGATGTCGACAGGCACGATCGGACCATAGGCAGGTAGAGATACGCCCGGCTGGCGGCTTCCTGGGCCGCTGTGAACCCAGCGCCCCATATTAATGGTGTAGTCGGTGGAGGCTTTTAGTCGACATGCGGGAGGAATGACGGTGATACCCCCACCGCCAATGACGTTGGGGACGGGAAGATTGCCGCTAAGACCACCAACTTGAACGGTAGAAGCACGAGACATCGATAGCGGTGTTGAGCTGTAACCTATGCTGCCTGTTTTAACCAATACAGCCCGAATGGAATAAGCGGCGTTATTAGCCTGCTGGGAAAGATAATAATTAGAAGAGTTTTGAATGTCATTGTAGAACCGCGAACCTATCATGTCCGCGGTAAAAGAGTATTCTATGTTGAGCGGTTCATTGGCTGCCAACCAATTACCCGTTCCCCCAAGTAGGCTCGTCGTCGCATAGGGACTCGAATAAATGCTGGTTCCTTTGGACGTATAGGTAAAATAAAATTTTATGCCAATGCCAGAAATAGAGGTTGGATAAACGCCATTAGCGTCCGGAGCTATACCCGTCACGGGGAAAAAATACATAGATATAATACCAGTAGGCGTTGGAAGTTTTCCGCTTGACTGGCAGTAGGCGTTAATATTGGGAATAAACTCGTTATATCCCCAATGATATAGCTCAGCACCGACGGGTAATGTGTTGTCAACAACCAACGTCCTTGGCGCCGATAAAGGGGCAAGTTCAGGTAGATTGTAGTAGCAAATGCTTGTCGCATTAGGGTTATAGGTGAACGTCACCGATTGAGCCGTATGGATAAATGAAAAATAACACAGCCCGACAGAACCTAATATATAAATGATCTTGGCATAAGATTTCAACATAATCTATCATCCCTTTGTGGAAGGCTCCGGAGAGGTTAATAATGATGGCCTGGTCATTGGAAATAATGACGCGTTACTTTTAATTTATCTCAACCTGTGCTTTATCGTTTACGGTTATTAGAAAATTAATGAGTCTTTTAACCCTTTCCAGCCCTTTCTATGGCAGCTATTAAATCTATCGAGCTGCCGATATGTCAATTTGAGAGATAAATAGGATGTTGCTATCTTATTGATAAGAATAAATGCGCCAGGTTATTTTTTCTATTTTGGAACGTAATGGCGCAATGATTAGCTCGTTATGCGCTTATTTAATGGTAAAACTACCTGTTTTGATAGATAGATTCACTTGTTTACTCTGAAGTGCGAATTGTTGGCGGCCTATTGCGCTGAATTTTATAAGATATTTAAGTCGAAAATACAGATTGGGCGGATATGCGCCGCCCATAATGTAGGGATTACTGGTAGGTCACATACATATTCACCTTGCCCGTCACCGACCCGGTATAGCTGACGCCGCCTTTTTGAATCGCGCTACGTTGCACGTAGCGGGCGGTGAAGGGGATGGTGGATTGGCTGTTGAAGGTAATCTCTGCAGGATTGGTATTAAGCGTTCCTTGACTGCCTACATTAGTCTTGGTTGAGTTGTCCACGTTGATGCGGCTGCCGTTGTAAAGCATTTCGATTTCTATTCCATCAATTTTGGTTCCATTATCGTCGTAGAGACTGATATTTTTATTACTCAGCTTTACTGTACCGGTGTCTTCAAATCGGAAGTAAACATTGTTCAGCTTGCTGGAGCATTCAAGGCTAATGTTGATAGGTTTGGTCGGACCGTAAGCGGGAAGAGATATGCCGGGTTGGAGTGTGTTGGGGCCGCTGTGAAGCCAACGGCCCATATTGATGGAATAGTCGGTTGAGCTTTTTAATTGGCAGGACGGCGGAACAATTCTAATTCCTCCACCGCCAATTACATTGGATACGCTAGTGTAGCTGTTATTTACCCTGACTGAGGGGGGATTATTCATGAATAGGGGAGATGATAAGAGTGTTGAACTGTAAGGTATGGTTCCTATTTTAATCAGTTCAGCGCGAATTGAATAGTTTATGTGGTTGGCCTGTTGGCTATAAGAATAACTAAGTGGGTTGGAAGATATTATGTCCGACCTGAATTCAACACCAACAGGTGGAAACATAATGTTATAGAGCAAAGTATATTCAACGTTGAGTGGTTCTGAAGGTGAAAGAATAGAACCGTTTGCCTGTGCTGCAGATGTGTTGAGTGTAGTGCTTCTGGCGCTAGCGCCTCTGGCCGTGTAGGTAAAATAAAATTTTATTCCAATACCAGGGATCCGCGTTGGGTAAGCGCCGTTACTTCCGCCTGAAAAGGCATGTTGCCCTGCAGGGTAAAAGAATAATATGGTGGAAGGGAGCGTAGATGATACTGGCAATCCCGTACAATAACTATTAATGTTGGGAATGAACTCATTATATCCCCAGCTATATAGCACGGTGCCGTTTGGCAGATTATTATCCACGACCAAGGTTCTTGGAACGGACAGAGGAGCAAGCTCTGGTAAGTTGTAATAGCAGGAGCTTGTAGCGTTGGGATTGTGTGTGAAAGTTATTGCTTGGGTTGAAAAACAAAAAAAATATAACCATAAAACCCCAAAAATATGAGTGGTTTTAATATCAGATTTCAACATGATTATATCCCTGTCCGTCGAAGAATTAACTATTGTCGCCTTAATGAATGCTGGCTATTAAAAATAGTGCGGTGCGACGTGTCAATTTTAGGTCAGAGAACGTAGGTCATATCCTATTGATATTCATAAATTACTCAGGTTAAATTTTCTGATTTAGTTTAAAAATATTTCCCTAATAGATCGTGATAAGATCGCCGTTTGGAGTAATATCTTGTTTTTAATAAAAAAATTATCTCATTGTTTTTAATGTTGAATTGTTGGTGGTATATTGCCTTGATCGTTCCGTTCTACTCTAATTTAATGTCTGACGGTTGGCGGCAAACTCGCCGCCTCCGATGCCATCATCATTGATAGGTTATGTACATATTCACCTTGCCCGTCACCGACCCGGTATAGCCGACGCCGCCTTTTTTAATCGCGCTGCGCTGCACGTAGCGGGCGGTGAAGGGGACGGTGGATTGGCTGTTGAAGGAGAAATCCTGCGGATTGGTTTTGACTGTGCCATGGGCGCCTACATCGGTCTTGGTTGTATTATCCACGTTAATTCGACTACCGCCGTACTGCATTTCGATTTCCAGTCCGTCAATTCTGGTGCCGCTACCGTCATACAAGCTGACGTTTTTGTTGCTCAGCGGTGAAGTTCCTGCGTCTTCAAATCGGAAGTAGACGTTGTCCAGAGAACCTGAGCACTCAAGGTTGATGTTGATAGGTTTGGCCACGCCGTAGGCAGGGAGAGCAATACCGGGTTGGTGGCTGCCAGGGCCGCTGTGTACCCAGCGGCCCATATTGATAGCATAGTCAGTTGGCGTTTTTAATCTACAGGTAGGGGGAACAATGGTTATTCCGCCGCCGCCGATAAGGTTTGGAAGGTTGGTCGTATTTCCAAGATCTATCGCCTTAAACTCAGCCGATTGGGGAATAGATAGCGGTGTGGTTGTATAAGTGATATTGCCCGTTTTCACCAACACGGCGCGGATAGAATAACCTACGTTATTAGCCTGTTGTGAGAAGTGATGCGTTGCTGGTGAGGTGGTAGTAACGTCGGTATAAAACCAAACGCCCGAACCATTGCTATTCATTATAGGGTATTCGATATTGATAGGCGTTGAAGCCGGGATCCAGCCAGCATAGCTGACTAAACGGCTCGTTTGGGATGAGGCTGCGGGGCGGTAGGCGCTAACGCCTCTTGACGTATAGGTTATAAAAAACTTTATTCCGATACCAGGTATGGAGGTCGCAAAAGCACCGTTGGCATCGGCGAAAGCGTTTCCCGCCAATACGGTGAAAAAACGACCGTAAGACGAAACGTTATTAGTGCCGTTCGGAATACAGTAACCGTTAATATTGGGAATAAATTCACCGTATCCCCAATGAAAAAGTTCGCTACCTACCGGTAGGTGATTATCTACGACAAGCGTTCTTGTCACAGAGAGAGGGGCCAGTTCAGGAAGAGTGTGATAACAGGTGCCGGAAGTGCCGCTAGCCGCTCCGCCAGCAACCCACTGGGGATAGTGCACTAGCGTTAAAGCCTGAACCGAAAAGCTAAATGAAAAGTAGCATAGCCCAATAACGCTTAGCGTATAAGCCGCTTTAAAATGAGATTTCAACATTATTTCCTGTCCCTTTGCTGAAGGTTCCGAAGGTATTACTGAGCGTTGCTTTAATTGAGGCCGGCTATTGCTGCGGAGCTTTAAATTTTACTCTGAGAATTAATGCGTGTTTTAGCGTTTATATCCATTCGAAAACTGTGGAATTTTCCGCCTGTTTGACTTATAGAACCAGCCTTTGGTATGGCGGTTAAAATATAGCGTTTAGTCAACGTGTCAATTGTTAGAGGAAGTGCAATGATTCTATCTTATTGATATTGATAGATGACAAGGGGTATTTTTTCTACCTCTAAATGGCTTTGTTTAATGATTAGATCGTGATGTTATTATTTTTTAGCGAATTGATCTTTTTTGATTTGTAACATCATTGAAATATTCTGAACTGCGAATTGTTGGTGAATTATTTCCCTGAATTTCACGGAACAGTTGAGATTTGAGACGCTTTGGATTTGGCGACTGGAGCGCCGCCAACGGTGCGGTCATTACTGATAGGTGACGTACATATTTACTTTTCCGGTGACCGGCCCGGTATAGCTGGCGCCGCCTTTTTTAATCGCGCTGCGCTGAACGTAGCGGGCAGTGAAGGGGATGATGGACTGGCTGTTGAAGAGGGTATCCGCAGGGCTCGTATTTATCGTACCCTGCGGGCCGACATTGGTTTTGGAAGAATTATCCACGTTGAGGTGATTACCGCGGTACAGCATTTCGATTTCTAATCCGTCGATTTTGGTACCACCGCTGTCATACAAACTAATATTATTATTGCTCAACGGAGAGGTGCCCGCGTCTTCAAATCGGAAATAGACGTTGTTCAGCTTGCTGGAACACTCAAGGTTGATGTTGACGGGCTTGGCAAGGCCATTGACTGGCAGAGATAGACCAGGCTGGAGGCTGCTGGGGCCGGCATGGAGCCAGCGGCCCATGTCAATAGTATAGTCGGTCGCGCCTTTCAGGCGGCAGGAAGGGGGAACGATGGTAATGCCCCCACTGCCAATAAGGTTGGGAACCGAAGTCCAGCCATCTTTATTATTGCCAAAGAATACGCCTGCCCGAAGTGATAATGGTGTTGAGGTATACGTCACATATCCCGTTTTAACTAATACGGCGCGAAGGGAATAACCGATCCGATTAGCCGTCTGAGAAAAAGAATATTTAGTCTTAGGCATAGGTACCATGTTGCCGTCGGGGGCAAAGTGGCTTCCGAAATAAGCCCCTTCCCACAGGTATTCAATATTAAGAGGCGTTGTCCCTGGTAGTAGAGCGCCGTCATGATACCATCGCGTTGTCTCCGTGTTGCCGTCCTTTCCCACGCCACGGTCAGTATACGTGTAATAAATTTTTAGCCTAATTCCAGGAACGTTGGTCTCAAAAGCTCCAAATTGAGGAAGGAGAGACGTCGAAAGGACAGCCATATCGCTGCTATTGCCTAATCTTTCACCATTAGGCATACAGTACCCGCTTATATTGGGTACAAACTCACTGTAGTTCCAGTGGAACAACTCAGTATCGTTAGGCAGGTTGTTATCAACAACCAGCGTTCTCGGTACTGATAGTGGCGCAAGATCGGATAGACTATAAGTGCAGGTACCCGCATTGTCAGTAGAGCCTGTCCACACGGGATAATGATAAATCACCGTTGCTTGAGTTGACGTAGCGAATAAAATATAGCTTAAGCCTACAGTGAGGAATAGGCGAGTAGTGGTTAGATAGCGTTTCAAAATCGTAGTCCCTTATCTTTTTGACGACGCAGAGAGACTTTTTGGGGCTCTTGGACCATGAAGTCTGCTTTTACTGTGGCAGCTATTAAAAATAACGCGTTGTAACGTGTCAATTTTAAGACGGGGGAGCGAAGGGGCTATCTTATTGATATTAATAAATCTCTTAGGTCATATTTTCTGCCT
The DNA here is from genome assembly GCF_039789245.1 of Leminorella grimontii. Taxonomy (NCBI): domain Bacteria; kingdom Pseudomonadati; phylum Pseudomonadota; class Gammaproteobacteria; order Enterobacterales; family Budviciaceae; genus Leminorella; species Leminorella grimontii. The sequence continues at coordinate 1,851,701 of NZ_CP146357.1, forward strand.
TAGTCAGGCCGAATATTCCTAATAGATCGTTATGCCGTCGCTGTTTGGTGAAATATTCTATTTTTAATTCTATTTTTGCCTCATTGATTTGAATTGTGAATTGTTGTTGGCTTATCACATTGATTTTTATGTTTTATCCGATCTTGTTGTCTATTTGTCTCTGTTTAGAAAACGGCTGTATCTCGCCTAAAAACAAAAAGCCGAAAGAAGGATTAACGTCTTCCGGCCATCGTCATTAATATAAGTTCGGCTGCTCAGCGGGCGGCAACAATCTTGATTTCCACCTTATATTTCGCATTCATCAGCGCCGCCTCAACGGTGCAGCGCACCGGCGCCTTGCCGTCGACGACCCAGGCGTCCCAGGCGGCGTTCATCGCGGCGAAGTCCCGGCGATCGGCCAGAAATATGGTCGCATCGATAATGCGGGTTTTATCCGACCCTAGCTGCGCGAGCATTCTGTCGATATCGGCCAGCACGTTGGCGGTTTGTTCGGTGGCGTCGGCGTCCAGATTTTCCGGCACGCTGGTGTAGTAAATCGTATCGTTATAAACCACGGCGTCCGACCAGCGCTTGGCCGGGTTGATGCGTTCGAGAGTCATAGGGCATTGCTCCTGAAGGGTGAGTTCAACAATAAAACCGTTCTACATATTCGGTTTAGAAAACGGATAGGGCGAGAGGTTAACATAACCGCCCGCGGGAATACATTTTCACAAGAACTCGCGATATCAAAGCAGTGGAAATGGAAATCCGAGTGGTGATAGGTGGGGAGCCTTGGCATAATAGTCGACAGTTTTGTTTTTTACTTTCCGTCATACGATGGCGGCCACAATGACGGACAACTGATTTGACGGACGATTTCTCTCCCAAAGGCGCGCTGGCCAAGGCGATTGACGGCTTCAAGCCGCGTGAACCCCAGCGGGTAATGGCGAAAGCCATCACGACGGCTATAAAAAAGGGCCAGGAGCTGGTGGTTGAGGCCGGCACCGGCACCGGTAAAACCTACGCCTATCTGGTTCCTGCTCTGCGTTCTAAAAAGAAGGTCATCGTTTCGACCGGCTCCAAGGCGTTGCAAGACCAGCTGTTCGCCCGCGATTTGCCGACGGTCGCTACCGCGCTGGAGTTTAGCGGCAAGCTGGCGCTGCTTAAGGGGCGCTCCAACTACCTGTGCCTGGAGCGCATGGAGCAGCAGAGCATGACCGGCGGCGAGCTGTCCGACGCATCGCTTAAGGATCTCGTCAAGCTTAGACGCTGGTCTTCCAGCACCGTAGACGGTGATATCAGCACCTGCACGCAGGTGGCGGAAGACAGCTTCATCTGGCCGCTGGTGACCAGCACCAACGACAACTGTCTGGGCGGCGACTGCCCCAACTACAAAGAGTGCTTCGTGGTCAGGGCGCGGCGTAAAGCGATGGAGGCCGATCTGGTGGTGGTTAACCATCACCTGTTTTTAGCCGACGTGGTGGTGAAAGAGACCGGCTTTGCCGAGCTTATCCCCGACGCCGACGTGATGATTTTCGACGAGGCGCACCAGCTGCCGGACATCGCCAGCCAGTATTTCGGCCAGCAGCTCTCCAGCCGCCAGCTGATGGACTTGGCCAAAGACATCACTATCGCCTATCGCACGGAAGTGCGGGACATGGCGCAACTGCAAAAGAGCGCCGATCGCCTGACGCAAAGCACGCAGGATTTTAGGCTGGCGCTCGGCGATCCGGGCTTTCGCGGCAACCTGCGAGACCTGCTTGAGCAGGCTTCGGTTCAACGGGCGCTGCTGCTGGTAGACGACGCGCTGACGCTGTGTTACGACGTCATTAAAATGGCGCTTGGGCGTTCGGCCCTGCTGGACGCCGCCTTCGAACGCGCGACCCTTTACCGTTCGCGCTTAACCCGCCTGAAGGACGTCTCGATCCCCGGCTACAGCTACTGGTATGAGTGCAGCGCCCGCCACTTTATTCTGGCGCTGACGCCGCTGTCGGTCGCGGAAAAGTTTCAGGAAGTGATGAAGGACAAAAAGGGTAGCTGGATATTTACCTCCGCCACGCTGTCGGTCAATGAGTCGCTGGAGCACTTCAACCAGCGCTTGGGGTTGACCAAGTCGGAGACGCTGCTGCTGGCCAGCCCCTTTGACTACGCCAACCAGGCGCTCTTATGCGTGCCGCGCTTTTTGCCGTCCCCCAATCAGTTCAACGGCGCAAAGCAGCTGGCTCACATGCTGCGCCCGCTGATTGAGGCCAACGACGGACGCTGCTTTTTCCTCTGTACGTCGCACAAGATGATGCGCGACCTGACGGAGGTCTTTCGTGAAACCATGACGCTGCCGGTTCTGATGCAGGGAGAGACCAGCAAAGCCAAGCTGCTGTCGGAGTTTGTCGCTTCGGGCAACGCGCTGCTGGTCGCGACCAACAGCTTCTGGGAAGGGGTAGACGTACGGGGCGATGCGCTGTCCTGCGTGATTATCGACAAGCTGCCCTTTACCGCGCCGGACGATCCGCTGCTTAAGGCGCGCATTGAGGACTGCCGGCTGCGCGGCGGCGATCCGTTTCAAGAGGTTCAGCTTCCCGACGCGGTCATTACCCTTAAGCAGGGCGTAGGGCGGCTTATTCGCGACACAACCGATCGCGGCGTGATTGTCATTTGCGATAATCGCCTGGTGATGCGCCCCTACGGCGAAATCTTCCTCAATAGCCTGCCGCCGGCGCCGCGCACGCGCGATTTGGACAAAGCGATGGCTTTTCTAAAGCAGGGAACGCCGTCGAATGACGATAAATAGAGGCGAATGGTGCCTATATGATACTATTGCCCACTTTAGTTATATTCAAAAAGAAGGTCCTGCCTGAGGTTTTCTATGTCTACACGAATTCTGGCCATTGACGCTGCTACTGAAGCCTGTTCCGTCGCCGTTTGGAACGACGGCGAGGTTCATTCGGTTTATGCCGAGTGTCCGCGTGAACATGCCCAACGCCTGCTTCCTATGGTGCAGCAGGCGCTTGATGAGTCCGGCCTGACGCTGCAAAACCTTGACGCTCTGGCGTTTGGTCATGGCCCCGGCAGCTTTACCGGCGTACGCATTGCTATTGGCATTACGCAAGGGCTGGCGCTGGGTGCTGAGCTGCCGGTCATTGGCCTGTCAACGCTGGAAACCATGGCGCAGGGCGCTTACCGCATTAGCGGAGCAACGCGAGTGCTGTCGGCGATTGATGCCCGCATGAGCGAAGTTTACTGGGGGCGCTATGAGCGCTCGGCGCAGGGCGAATGGCTGGCCGTTGGCGGTGAAAGCGTACTTGCTCCCTTGAGCGTGAGCGAGTCGCTGAGCGCCGTCGGCGGCGAGTGGGCGACCGTCGGCACCGGCTGGCAAACGTATCCCGATATGGGGAACGGCAGCCCGGCCAGGCTTCGGGACGGTGGCGTTTTGTTTCCCCACGCGCAGGATATGCTGCCTCTGGCGCTGGCGCGCTGGCAGCGAGGCGAAACGCTGCCGGCGGATCGCATAGAACCCGTTTATCTGCGTAACGAAGTGGCTTGGAAGAAGCTGCCGGGTCGAGAATAGAATTGTTATTGCATTAAGCCCTGAATAAATATTGCACTGTGGCGCGCTCTTAGCCTTTCCGATGAGAATAACAACGGGAAAAGGACGCGGTCGTAAAGGAGTTAAAATTGGAAAAAATCTGGCTATCTCGCTATCCCAAAGACGTTCCGTCGGACATCAATCTGGATCGCTATAACTCGCTGGCGGATATGTTTGAGAACTCGGTCAGGCGCTTTGCCGATCAGCCTGCCTATATCAATCAGGGCAAGGTGATGACCTTTCGCCGGCTGGAAAAGCGCAGCCGCGCCTTTGCCGCCTACTTACAAAATACGCTGGGCCTGAAAAAGGGCGATCGGGTCGCGCTGATGATGCCCAACGTGCTGCAATATCCGATAGCGCTGTTTGGCGTGCTGCGCGCAGGCTTGGTGGTGGTTAACGTAAACCCGCTCTATACGCCGCGGGAGCTGGAACATCAGCTAAACGACTGCGGCGCCAAGGCCATCGTCATCGTTTCCAACTTTGCCCACACGCTGGATAAGGTGGTTAAGAACACCGCTATTGAGCACGTTATTTTGACCGGCCTGGGCGATCAGCTCGCCGTGGGCAAACGTTCGCTGGTCAACTTTGTCGTGAAATACGTTAAACGGCTGGTGCCCAAATACAGCCTGCCCGGCGCGGTGTCGTTTCGCCGCGCGCTGCGCACAGGTCGCCACCAGCAGTACGTCAAGCCGCAGCTGGGCCATGACGATCTGGCGCTGTTGCAGTATACCGGCGGAACGACCGGCGTCGCTAAGGGCGCCATGCTGAGCCACCGCAACCTGCTGGCTAATATGGCGCAGGCGTGTGCCAACTACAGCCCGCTGCTGACCGTCGGCGGCGAGATGGTGGTGACGGCGCTGCCGCTTTATCACATCTTCGCCCTTACGGTGAACTGCCTGCTGTTTATGGAAATCGGCGGCTGTAGCCTGCTTATCACTAACCCGCGGGATTTAAAGGGCATGGTGAAAGAGATCTCCCGCTATCCGTTTACGGCCCTGACCGGCGTAAACACGCTGTTTAACGCCCTGCTTAATGATGAAGACTTCCGCGAGTTGGACTTCAGCCGCATGCACATTACCGTCGGCGGCGGTATGTCAGTGCAGCGCAGCGTCGCCGAGCGCTGGCACCAGCTCACCGGCACGCACCTGCTTGAAGGCTACGGCCTGACGGAGTGCTCGCCGCTGGTGGCGGGTAACCCCTACGACCTGAAAGAATACAGCGGCAGCATCGGTCTTCCCGTCGCATCGACCGAGGTTCGCCTGGTGGACGACAGCGGCAACGACGTTGCTAAAGGTGAAGCCGGAGAGCTGTGGGTAAAGGGGCCGCAGGTGATGGAAGGATACTGGCAGCGCCCGGAAGCAACGCGAGAAGTGTTGAAAGACGGCTGGCTGGCGACCGGCGATATCGTGGTGATGGATGAACAGGGCTTTATGAAAATCGTCGATCGCAAGAAGGACATGATTCTGGTTTCCGGCTTTAACGTGTACCCCAACGAAATCGAAGACGTCGTGGCCCACCATCCGAAAGTGCTGGAGGTGGCCGCCATCGGCGTGCCGCACGAGGTTTCCGGCGAGACGGTAAAAATCTGCGTGGTGAAAAAAGATCCATCCCTGACGCGCGAAGAGCTGCTGGCGCACTGTCGTGAAGGGCTCACCGGCTACAAGGTGCCGAAGATTATCGAGTTTCGCGAAGAGCTGCCGAAGTCCAACGTGGGCAAAATTCTGCGCAAGGCGCTGCGCGACGAGGCGATGAAGCCTAAAGACGACAAGTAGGGCGGCATAGCGCTCTGCGTATTTATCTATTCATAGCGCCGGATTATCCGGCGTTGTAGTTAAGAAATTCTATAAAAGAGAACCGTTTTGAACTATCAACTGATTACGACCGATGAACAGCTGAAGGGCATGTGCGACAGCGCTTCCCAGAAGTCGCTTATTGCGCTGGACACCGAGTTTGTCCGCACCCGAACCTATTACCCTCAGCTGGGGTTGATACAGCTGTATGATGGTGACAATGTCACTTTAGTTGATCCGCTTAATATTAAAGACTGGTCGCCGTTCGTCGCGCTGCTGACCAATAAGCAGGTGATTAAGTATCTTCACGCCTGCAGCGAAGATCTGGAAGTGTTCCAACATGAATTCGGCGTGATGCCGGATCCGATGATTGATACGCAGGTGCTGGCGGCGTTTAACCAGCGTCCGCTGTCTACCGGATTCGCCACGCTGGTGGCCGAGTATCTGGGCGTTGAGCTGGACAAAAGCGAATCTCGCACCGACTGGCTGGCAAGGCCGCTCACGGAGAAGCAGTGTGTTTATGCCGCTGCCGACGTTTACTACCTGCTGCCGATCGCTGAAAAGATCCAAAACGAAACGCAGGAGCGAGGCTGGCTGGCTGCGGCAGAGGACGAGTGCATCATGATGAGCGCCCGCCGCGGCGAAACGCTCAGTCCTGACGCGGCCTACTTTGAAATCAACAACGCCTGGCAGCTGGACGAGCGCCAGCTGGGCGTACTTAAGCTGCTGGCCGCGTGGCGCTTGAACTACGCGCGCGAGCGCGATATGGCGGTCAATTTTGTCGTACGAGAAGACAGCCTCTGGCAGGTGGCGAAACGTCAGCCGACGTCGATGTCCGAGCTGGAGTCGCTTGGTCTGAGCGGGCCAGAGATCCGCTTTCACGGGCGCACTCTGTTAAAGCTGGCGGCAGAAGGCGCGGCGCTGGACGACGCTGAACTGCCCGAAAGGATTATCCGCATCGTTGACTACCCGAACTATAAAAGGGTCTTTAAAGAGATTAAGACGCTCGTTCAGACGATTTCAACGGAGTGCGGCCTGAATGCCGAGCTGCTGGCCTCCCGCCGGCAGATTAACCAGCTGCTGAAGTCCTACTGGCAGTCCCGTGAGGAAACGTGTACGCCCGAGCTGTTGCAAGGCTGGCGCGGCGAGCTGATGGGAGAGCGGCTGAGGGCGTTTATGGCGCAGCAGCAGTAGCCCCGTTAAGGTAATCACCCTATGAAAGAGAAAATCCACGTCCTGAAAGGCGACATCACCCTTATCGCCGCTGACGCGATTGTGAATGCGGCGAATACCTCTCTTTTGGGCGGCGGCGGCGTTGACGGCGCCATACACCGAGCCGGCGGGAAGGAGATCCTCGACGAATGCCGCAAAATCATCGCGCGCCAGGGCAAGTGCGATGTGGGCGAAGCGGTTGTCACCTCGGCGGGAAAGCTGCCCGCTAAATACGTGATCCACACCGTTGGGCCGTTCTGGAGCGGCGGGCAAAGAAATGAGGCCGAATTGCTGCAAAAGGCCTATCGCAGCTGTTTTCAACGGGTGAAAGCGCTTGGCATAGCCAGCGTCTCTTTCCCCAATATCAGCACCGGCATTTATCGTTTCCCAAAAGAAGCGGCGGCGGAAATCGCGCTGGCGGCGATTTTTGATGCGCTTGCCGACAATCCGGCGATTGAGAAGGTGAACGTTGTCTGCTTTGAGCAGGAGAATGCGGATATTTATCGGGCGCTGTTGGCGGGGATAAATGACGCCTGAATAAAAAACGCCGTTTATTCAACAAGCAATAAACGGCGTTTTTTCCATTTAGTAAAAGAGAAAAGGGGATTTAGCTCCGCTTCTCTTCGGCTTCCGGCAGGGTCACGTTCAGCTCCAGCACGGAGATGTCGTCGCCTTTTTGCTCCAGCTGCACGCTAACCATTTCAGGGTCGATCTGCACGTATTTACAGATAACCTCAAGAATATCGCGCTTGAGCTGCGGCAGGTAGTGCGGTTCGCTGTCGCCGCGGCGGCGTTCGGCCACGATAATCTGCAGGCGTTCTTTGGCGATGTTGGCCGTCTGCTTTTTACGCGACAGGAAAAAGTCTAACAGTGCCATGTCTTAGTTCCCTCCAAACAGACGCTTTAAGAAACCTTTCTTCTCTTCGGTTAAAAAGCGGAAGGGTTTTTCTTCGCCCAGCAGGCGGTCGATGGTGTCAGAGTAAGCCTGACCCGCGTCGGATTCCGCATCCAGAATGACCGGCTCGCCCTGGTTCGAGGCGCGCAGCACGGACTGGCTTTCCGGAATGACGCCCAGCAGGGGAATGCGCAGGATTTCAACCACGTCTTCCACGCTCAGCATATCGCCGCGGGTAACGCGTCCGGGGTTGTAGCGGGTGAGCAGCAGGTGCTCTTTAATCGGATCCTGACCGTTTTCTGCGCGGCGAGACTTAGAGGCAAGGATGCCCAGAATGCGGTCTGAGTCGCGAACGGAGGAGACTTCCGGGTTGGTGGTGATCACCGCTTCGTCGGCGAAGTAGAGCGCCATCAGCGCGCCGCTTTCAATACCGGCCGGAGAGTCGCAGACGATAAAGTCGTAACCCATCTCGTCGAGTTCGTTCAGCACTTTCTCCACGCCTTCGCGGGTCAGCGCGTCTTTGTCGCGCGTTTGCGATGCCGGCAGAATGTACAGGTTTTCAGTACGCTTGTCCTTGATTAACGCCTGATTCAGCGTCGCGTCCCCTTGGATTACGTTGACAAAGTCATACACGACACGGCGTTCACATCCCATGATCAAATCAAGATTACGTAGTCCGATATCGAAATCGATAACGACGGTCTTCTTACCTCTTTGTGCTAAACCGGTAGCAATGGCCGCGCTGGAGGTAGTTTTACCAACGCCACCCTTACCGGAAGTAACAACAATAATACGTGCCATAGCGTGTTCCTTGTAAAAGGGCTTCAATTTAGTGGTTCAATGGTGAGTATATTTGATTTTAAAAACAGTCTGGCGCTGCGTTCATAAAATTCTTTTGGTATTCGGTCGCTCAGCCAGTACTGGCCCGCGATAGATACCAGTTCGGCAGCCAGCTGTGTGCAGAATATCTGACAGCCAGAGTCGCCGCTGGCGCCGGCCAAGGCGCGGCCGCGCATCGTGCCGTAAACGTGGATATTGCCGTCGGCAATCAGCTCAGCGCCGGCGCTGACGTGGCTTACCACGATCAAATCGCTGTTGCGGGCATAAATTTGCTGCCCGGTGCGAATCGGTTTATCGATGATTTGAGTTTTTGCCAACGGGGGTTGAATAGGGGCCGCTGCCGCCGCTTTTGACGCCTTGGGGCTTTTCCCTTCGGTCAGAAGCGGCAGGCCTGCTGACTGAATCGCCTGCTTTTGCTCATCGCCCTGATAGCCGCTGACGCCCACGACGCGAAGGCCCGCCTCGCTCACGGCGCGCTGAAGCGCAAGCCAGTCTGCACCCGGCTCCAGCGTGGCGACGTTTAACACGACGGGCGCATTTTGTAAAAATGCCGGCGCCTGCTTGACCTTCTCCGTTAGCGCCTCGCGAATAACGTCGGGCTCTGAATGATGTAGATGGACAACTGACAGCGTAAAGCTGCTGCCTTTCAATTCAACGGGCGATTGTGACATCGATTCTGACTCAAGTTGGGCTCAATCATCGTTAAATAGAGCCGTATCTGTAAAATACACCAATATATGGCAGCATGTTATAGTTAGCGGCATATCTAGGCAAGCCGATGAAAGAATTAATTCGCAGTGAATCAAACGGTGGGCGCGTTTATTCGTTTAGATTACGCGACTAAATGATTCACTTAGTCGCTTCTTTCAGACTCATCGGTCCGTCGATTTTTTAATGATTCAGGCTATTAGGAACCCTACACGCATGCGATGCGCTATTTATCGAAGCAGTAAAAAAGAGGGTACTTACCTCTATATCGAATCCCTGGACGACTTTTCCCGCGTGCCGGAGGAGCTGATGCGAACGTTTGGCCCCCCCACGCTGGCGATGACGCTGGATCTTGCCAAAAGAGAGGCGCTGGCGATGGCCGATATCGAGCGCGTTAAGCAGGCGCTGTCCGAGCAGGGTTTTTACCTGCAGGTGCCGCCGCCGGTAGAAAGCCTGTTGAAAACCGAACTTTGACTCCAAAGGCGCCGACGTGATGAACAACGCGGGATACCCCGCTGATAAAAAACGGAATTCAGGATTAGGCATGATGAAACTATCAGCCGCGCGGCTTTTGTCCGCGGGAATGCTCCTGGCGGCCAGCGCCTTGAGCTGCGCTTGGGCGCAGTCGACTTCGCCTGTAGAGGCTCAAGAAGAGGCGAAGTTTCGCGCCTATGTCGAAACGCTAAAGGAAAAAGCGCTGACGCAGGGCATCACGCAGCAGACCGTTGAACGGGCGTTTGCTAACGTCTACTACCTTAAGCGGGTGGTCACGGCGGATCAAAACCAGCCGGAAAAAAAGCTGACCTTGGATGATTATCTGCGCCGCTCTCTGTCGGCAGCGAAGATAAAGCGCGCCCGCGCCGCGTACGTTGACTATAAAAAGCAGCTGGATGCCGTCAGCAAGCGTTCCGGCGTACCGGCAAACTATATTGTAGCGCTGTGGGGCTCAGAGAGTGGATTTGGGCGCTTTCAGGGAAAAGAGGACATCGTTTCCGCACTAAGCACGCTGGCCTTTGACGGACGTCGCGAAGCCTTTTTTACCGATCAGCTAATGGCCGCACTGCAGATTTTGCAGCAGGGCCACATCGCTCCCGAGCGTTTTAAAGGCTCGTGGGCCGGTGCGATGGGGCAGTGTCAGTTTATGCCGACGTCGTTTTTGAAATACGGCATGGACGGAGACGGTGACGGAAAGGTCGATATTTGGCAAAACACGGACGATGTATTTGCCTCTATCGCCAATTACCTTGCGACCGAAGGCTGGAACGCGAAGGAGGGCTGGGGCATAGAGGTCACGGTTTCCAAAGACTTTAAGGCCGAGTGGGTAGGGTTGGAGGATGAGCGCGGCAAAACGGTCGGGCAGTGGAAAAAGCTCGGCATTAAGACCGTATCTCCGGCGAAAATCCCCAACGGGCAGCGTGCCTGGATAGTTCAGCCAGACGACGCGCAGGGGCGAACCTTTATGGTGTTTAACAACTTTCGTACGCTGATGCACTGGAATCGTTCGACCTATTTTGGCATTAACGTCGGCATGCTGGCGGACAGCGTAGTGAAGAAATAAAACAAATTCCAATGCGGCAGGAGGCCCATTTTGCGTATTACAGGCTTTTTGAGTGTTGTCGTCCCGGTGGTTGTGATTGGCTACGGGAGCTATTGGGCGGGAAAGGGCTCCGCCCGATTTGACGATAACATCTGCTATTCCAACGTCATCGGTGAGTTAACCGATGGAGTCGGCCGCGTGGCGCGTTCGTCTTCTCCAGGCGAGGCGGCACAGGCGCTGGAGGAGAAAGCCAGAGCGCTGCCCGTCTACGGCTATGAATCCAGTTGCCAAGACATTCTGGAGGCGCTGCTCCGATAGCGGTTGTTTTTTAATCTATTGATTGAATCAATTTGGAAAATTGCGAGACTTGGCCTAGATTTTTGGTAGCAGCATAGTGTTACTATCCAAAACTTAATCTATAAAAAAGTCTCAGCCGACGCCGAGTCAGGTTGATAAGCGACAACATCTGATAAAACAGGCGCACCGATTACGGTTGCGTTAAAGGAGTAGCAGGCATATGTATCAACATCGCGACTGGCAGGGCGACCTGCTTGAACTGCCGGTAAATAAAGTGGTTTGCGTAGGCAAGAACTATTCTGATCATATCAAAGAGATGGGCGGCAATGCGCCCGTGCAGCCGCTGTTATTTATCAAGCCGGAAACGGCGCTGTGCGATATCAGTCAGCCGGTCGCCATTCCTGATGGGCTTGGCTCTGTGCACCATGAAGTCGAACTGGCCGTGCTTATCGGCCTGCCGCTAAAAAATGCGGAAGAAAGCCGGGTCGTTAACGCCATTGCCGGCTACGGCATTGCGTTGGACCTGACGCTAAGAGATTTACAGGCCGAGTGTAAAAAAGCCGGCGAACCATGGGAAAAGGCCAAGGGGTTTGACGGTGCCTGCCCGATTTCGGGCTTTATTCCCGTAAGCGAGTTTGGCGATGCCCAGCAGGCGTCCTTGTCCCTTGTGATTAATGGCGAGGTGCGTCAGGAAGGAAATACGCGGGATATGATTTTGCCCATTCTGCCGCTGATCTCCTATATGAGCCGCTTCTTTACGCTGCGCCCTGGAGACATTGTCTTAACCGGCACGCCTTCCGGCGTCGGGCCGCTGAACCACGGCGATAGCTTTACCGTCGCTCTTAACGGTAAAGAAATTCACAGCCGCGTGCTATAATCCCGCCATTGGTATTAAATCGAACGCCCGTACTGACGCTACGGGCGTTCGCTTTTAACGTTGTTCACGCTTTTGGTTAGAGATACAGGCTATATGAATCAGCTCCCCTTTTGGCAGCGCAAGACGCTGGCTGAAATGAACGATGAAGAATGGGAATCCCTATGCGACGGGTGCGGCCAGTGCTGCCTGCACAAGCTGATGGACGAAGATACGGATGAAATCTACTTCACCAACGTCGCCTGCAATCAGCTGAATATAAAAACCTGTCGCTGCCGTCAGTACGAACGCCGCTTCGAGCTGGAAGAGGACTGCATCAAGCTGACGCGTGAAAACCTGTTGACCTTCGAATGGCTGCCGGAAACCTGCGCCTATCGCCGGATACACGAAGGGAAGGGGCTGGCGCCGTGGCATCCTCTGATTAGCGGCTCAGCGTCTGCGATGCACGCAGCCCGCATTTCCGTGCGTCATATTGCGGTCCCTGAGAGTGAAGTTGAAGACTGGCAGGATCATATTTTAAATCGGCCCGAATGGCTGGACTAAGCGCCTGGCGGGGTAAGACAGGCGCGAAGCTATATCAGGCCGTTTTAACGTCTGTCGTGAGCGTTAGCGGCTTTTTTTGACAAATTTATACAGCAGGTTTGGCTCACCGACTATGTACAGGTCGCCGTTATCATCCATGGCGAGCCCTTCTGCCTGCCTGATGTCTTCTTTCAGGCCGTGCCATCCTTTACGTAAATACATTCTGTCGATGACCTTGCCAGAAAGAGAAATCTCTTTGACGAGCTTGGACTCATGAGAGGCGATAAGCAGCGTGTTGTTCGGGGCATAAAAGTCTGCGGCGGAAATGTCCTGCGTCGTTAAGTTACTTTGGAGCGCCTTGTCGTCGATAATGTGTAAATCATCAGAGCCAAAGAAGCCTTTTACCTTATAGATAACGATCGGATCCTTTTCTTTAAATAAATAGAGGATTTGGTCAGTTGGCGAATAGGCGAGGCCTTCAAATCCGCTGTTGGTCGGTGATTTGTCCAGAGATATTCTTAGCTTCTTAAGAACGGTTATCTCTGAATCTTCACCTAGCTCGATTGCGTAAATGGTATAGTCTTTTTCATCTGCCAGGATGAAGATATTGCCTTCAATATGCTCGATGGTTTCCGCATCCTTCATGAAATTTAAGGGAATGGTTCTGATTAAGCGACCGTCTTTGCTTAATTCAACGATAGAAGGCGGAAAGTTGATCGTGCTGAAGAACGTGTTGCTGACCTTTGAGTAAGTGAGCGATGAAATATTTCTTTTAATGCCATCAATTTTTCTGGCTTCTATTTCAACCTGGTAATGTCCTATTTCGGAACTATTGGCCGGGTCGCCGAGTTTCAGCACTGACCTGTAGGCGTGAATGACGTTATCTTTAAACAGAAAACCAATAAGGACGACAAGGACAAAAAGTAATAGAGACTTCTTTTTTATATTAGATATCTTCATCAAAATTCCATTTATCTGCAATGGTATAAATATAATTAAAACCTGAAGCGGGAGCTTTTTGAGAAAGATAACAGCTTTTATAAACGACGTCAGCCTGTTTTTTTACTTTATTGAAAATTAAATAAATATGTTAACGGTATGATTGTTTGTCATTGAAATTATTATTTTTATTGTTCTTGATGTTTTTTGTATTAATTCTATTTAAATAAGATTTTGTTAAGGTTTTTATGTTTGGAAATAAACCTCCCTCTATTTGTTATTTTAAATAAAGGGAGGAAATAATTAACGCTGAATTAAATAGCGAATAGTTGGGCCGTCCTGTTGAATATCCAACACGGTATAGCCGTGATTTTTCGCATCAAGCGGAATGTTATTAATTGATTGGGGGCAGTCGCTAACCACCTCAAGAATCTCTCCCGGTTTCAGAGAAGGCATTGCCTCTAACGTAGCAACGGCGGGATAAGGGCAGGGTTCGCCAACCATGTCCAGGCGATAGTCAGGAACGATCTCTTTTTTATTCATTACGCGCTCTCCTTAAGGGACACTAACGGCTGTGCTTTATTTAGGAAAAATCGTCTTTCCCACATAACAACCGAAAGAAATGCGGCCAACAGCATTAAATAGGTGACGAGCAGCCCGCCATAGGGGCCGAACGTTTCCAGCAAATTGATCTTATCGTAAGAGACGGCCAGCGACGGAGCCAGCACGTCCCAATAGTCGGCAAGGATCGTCGCACCGATAACGTTGCCCAGTTAGCTTAGGCGGTGTTTTTTGATTGCGCCTGCCGTTATCGCCAGCTTAAAATCCGTCGGCCAAGGCAAAGGTTTATTTTATTTAGTGTAAATACGAAGAGAAGATGAGCGACATAAGCCGCTTAGCGTAACGCTTCTCACCGCTATATTCCTAATTAGAAAGGTAGAATAGAAATAATGGTTATGGAAAGACCAACACTAGGACGCCGCGTTTTCTCTGAGGCTTTTTTGGGGCTGCGCAACGCTCAAATGCGCAGAAGGCCGTTTTTAATTTATCAATTGGCCTGCGTTGCCGCGCAGATAGCCTTAGCTTCTACTATTGTTTCTTTTTATGAAATACTGTCGCTTAAGGTTCTGTGTATTTTCCTCATTGTTGCGATCTTACTATTTTGGGTTTGGGTCAATACGCTAGCGAAAAGGTTTCGGGATATTGGTATGAAGTATGCACGGCTGCTTGCGTTGGCGCTTTGTGGCGCTGAGCATGTGGTCATCAATTATCTTATAGACAGCGGGCTTTGGGCGCGTATTTTTTCAATTCTGCTTATTTTAGCCATTGGGGCGATTCCCAGTAACTATGCCCGCAGGCATCAGTAGCGACAATAATTTGTAGGAATTTACTGTGTTAAGGAGATGCGCGTGCTGTCATTTTTTTCTTCGCTATTCGGTTCAAAAAAGCCCCGCTTGACGGACCTTACGTTAAATACCGAAGGCTGGGAGCTACACCATCAAAATGAAGCCAGCATTGCATGGTTCGCACCGCAGCGTGAAGCCGTGCGAATTCAGCTTTTCCCCGCCTGCGAATGGCCATTCTCCCTAAGCGACGTTGAGGCCGCGAAAGAGTATTGGCAACGCGAAACGGAACGTCTTTCTGGCGCGTTGATAGACATTGAAACGCTGAATATTCAGAAGGTTCCTGCGCTGCGGGCGATTTTTAAGTATCGGGATCCTACGCCAGGCTCACTGGGCATCTATTACGTCGGCATTATCTGGCTGCCGTTTAAGGACGCCCTGTTTCAAATTAACGTCGAAGACGTGGAGAGGGGAACTACCGGCGTTCGGGAGGCCATAGTTGCAAACCTTCTGCTCCACAAAGGGGAAATCGAATTCAATGAGGAAGAGCCGGAAATGCTGAACTCCGGTGAGGAACTTTTCGCGCGGCTGCGGGAAAGCAAACTGCATAGGATCCCCAGCGATGACAGACAGTACGATGAGGCGCTTCCCGAACATCCGTTGAGCCGCGTAAGGAAGCTGCTTGATTTTTGTGCGTCAGAGATCCAGCTATCGCGAAGCCTGCAAAAAACGACCCCGCTATCGGGTTAGCCTGTAGTGCCAAGCGCCCTGAGGTCGCTATCGACGACCTCAGGAATTCATCAGGCATGCGCTACCGCACGCGCCGCCTTCATTTGCCGTATATAAAGAATGCCTGCAATAACCACCAGCACGGCGCCCGCAAGATAAATAACGCGATATCCAGCGCCTTCAACGGTCATCCCCATGACAAACGCGCCAATGGCTAGCCCTGCATCCATCGCATTAAAGAACAGCGAATTGGCAACGCCGATTTTATGGTGCTCAACGGAGCTGATGATCTGCGTTTGAAACACCGGCGTGACTGAGCCGTAGCCAATGCCTATGAGCGCGCCGGAAATTACCATCGTCATATTGTCGTGCGCATATCCCAACAGCGCCAGCCCGACCGTAAAGGCAATCAGGCAGGGGTAGATAACGTACTTAGGCCCTTTTTTATCGCAGATATGACCGGTAAACAGGCGGCAGAACATCAGCAGCGCGGCGTAGCACAGCAGGAAGTTACTCGCAGCCTCCATCAGGTTTAACTCTCTGGCATACAGCGCGAGAAAGGCGGATACGCCGGAATATGAGAACGTCATAAAAAAGGTCACGATAGCGAACGGCATAGCGGCGCGATCGAACATGGCGCTAAAGCTGATTTTAGGGGCCGCGCCGTGTTCATTCTCCGCGGCGGAATGCAGCAGAGGAACGCGCATAATGAGCGCTAAAACAATGCCGATAGCGCTAACGGCCGTGCACAGCATAAATGCGAAAGAGAATGCGCCTGTGCGCGCCATGTTTAGGCCAATCCAAGGGCCCACAACCATCGCCAGCCCCATCGCCAGAGAGAAAAAGCTGATCCCTTCACCTCGACGAGATAGGGGAATAAGCCGGGCGGAGATGGTTCCCTTAACCGTCGTGAGAACGCCAAACGTTATGCCATGAAGTACGCGAATAAATAGAAGCGTTTCGATGCTGGTGCAAAAAGGATATAGCGCCGTAACGATCAGAAAAGCAAAAGAGGAAATAACCAGAATTTTTTTATTTGAATATTTTCCTACCCACAGTCCGGAAAAAGGGCGAATGGCAATCGCTGCAATTAAAAACAGCGTCACCAGCAAACCCGCTTTATCCGCCGTGGCGTGCAGCCTGTCTGATATATAGATAGGCAATAGCGTTAAGAGAATATAAAACACGAAGAAAATAATGAAGCTGATGACCGTAATGGCCCAAAAATCTTTTGTCCACAGTTTGTCTTTCATAATAGCCTGTCTAAACGGAGAGCAGGTCCGCTTTCATCCCGAGAACTTTTGGGCGTAACAGGGGGAAGTACGCTTATTAAATATCTATGAATAAATCGAAACCATGCATCATTTTGTGATTTAAATAACGGAAAAATTCTAGTCCCTCACTCAGTATTAGTAAAATTAATCATTTTAATAAATATCATTAGTTATTCATTATGACATTGACGCAAATGAACGTGCTTATTGCCGTACTGGAGTACGCTAGCTTTACGGAAGCGGGGAGGCGGTTACATATGACGCAGTCCGCCGTCAGCCAGGCCGTCCTGGCTATGGAGGATGAGCTCGGCGTGGCGATCCTGACGCGTGAAAAGGGTAAGCCGCTGCGCCTTACGGCGTTCGGAGAGCGCATCGTTGCCCACGTTCGTACCGTTATGCAGGAAGTGGCGACGATCCGCGAACTGGCCGAACAGGAAAAAGAAGCGCCCAGCAGAACGCTTAGCGTAGGCTGTTTTCCCAGCGTGTGCTCACGCATTTTGCCTCAGGTTGTTCGTTACTTTGAGACGCACCACCCAAAAATCAAAATTACTCTCTATGAGGCCAACAGCGTAGAGATTATGAGCGCGCTCCAGCGGCAGGAGATTGACGCCGGATTTGTTCACTTCCCCGTCAACGATATGAGCAGCACGCTTGTTTATAAGGACCGATTCACCGTCGTCGTGCCTGACTCACATCCGTTTGCCGAACGTTCCGCAGTCAGCGTAGAGGAGTTAAGCAAAGAGCCGCTGATAGTCAGCAAGGGGCGCTATGAGCTGAGCATTATGACGCTGTTTAAGGAAAGGAACGTCATACCCAACGTTCAGTACGAATTTAACCACCCCAGCACGGCGCTAAGCTTTATTCGTCAAGGATTGGGGATCGCGCTGCTGCCGGGGCTGGCGCTCAATTCGCTGGCAGCCGATATGCGCGCTATTGCGCTCGAGCCCGCGTTTTACCGAGACATCACGCTGGTGACGTCAGAACAGCCGGTTGAGAACAGTCCCGTATGCTGCTTGCTACGCTGCATCGAGGCGTTGAAAATGCAAGAAAGCCTGGAGGCGCAGTAGGCTGTGAGTGAAGCGCTTGGTCGTTGGATAAGACAACGGCGCCATTGGCGCCGTTACATAAAAGATTGTGACTAGTTAAGAAAAATAGCGTCTTTTCGGTTTAACGAACTGGGCGAGAACGACCAGCAGAGCGATTAACAGGTAAACGCCGAAAATGATCAGCAGCCACTGGGGCATTTCCATCGACAGGAAGGACCACTGCTTTTCCGAGCAGTCGCCGTTAGCGACAAATACCGACGGGATCCATTTATCCAGAGGTAGCCAGGAAGGGAAGCTGACGAAGAAATCGCACACGTTCATTGGTGAAGGGTAAAGCTGCATCATGGTGTGCTTCCAGGTCAGCAAAACGCCTTCGATTGCGCTGTAAATCCAAACGATAATGGCCAGATAGCGAAGCACCGTCGACGATGGCGCAATCATACCGATGAGAGCTGCGCCCAAAATGCCGAACAGAGCACAGCGTTCATAAATACAAAGGACGCAGGGGCGAAGCAGCATGACGTGCTGAAAATAAAGGGCGACACCCTCAAAAATAATAACGCTGAGAGCCAGCAGAAACCACGCGCCGCGCCCTTTAGAACAGCCATTCAGAAAAGATAACATGATTCCTTCACTTTATTGCGTTTGTGCAATTGTTCATGCGGCCTAGTGTAAACCAGATTTATACTAAAACCATCTTTCAAATGTCATTTATGTTAAAGAATTATCGTTCCTGTCTGAAACTATGGTCGCTAATGTACCGTTTTAGCGAGAGCCTTTTCAAAAAAACATATTTTTGTAATCCAATCCACAGTTTGTTCCAAAGGCTTCTATTGCCGCTATGTCCGGCTATAGGCTTCTGATATGATGCAGCCTATCTATGTGTACCCTGATGGAATAACGCTTTTATGGTGATTAAAGCGCAGAGCCCGGCTGGATTTGCGGAAGAGTATTTAATTGAAAGCATCTGGAACAATCGCTTTCCACCCGGTTCTATTCTTCCCGCTGAACGGGAGCTGTCCGAACTGATTGGCGTAACTCGAACCACGCTGCGAGAAGTACTTCAGCGCTTGGCCAGAGACGGTTGGTTGACGATTCAACACGGTAAGCCGACGCGAGTGAACAATTTTTGGGAAACGTCCAGCCTGAGCCTGCTGGAGACGCTGGCGCGCCTGGACCACGACAGCGTTCCCCAATTGATGGACAACCTGCTGGCGGTAAGAACCAATATCGCCGCTATTTTCATCCGCGCGGCGGTGCGCCAAAACCCGGAAAAGGCGCAAGAAGTGCTGGCGCTGGCGGATTTGTCGGAAGAGCGGCCGGAAAGCTTTACCGAGCTTGATTACAATATTTTCCGCGGACTGGCGTTTGCCTCCGGCAATCCTATTTACGGCCTGATCTTAAACGGCATCAAGGGGCTGTATATGCGCGTGGGGCGTCACTATTTCGCCAACCCGGAAGCAAGGCAGCTGGCGCTGAATTTTTACCGTCGCCTGGCGGATATCAGTCGAGAAAAACTGCACGATCAGGTGATGGAATGCGTTCGCCACTACGGTAAGGCAAGCGGCGTTATTTGGCAGAAAATGCAGCACTCGATCCGCGAAGAACATCTCCAAGGCAGCCGCTAAGCGCCTTTCCGCTCCCCACTTTCTTTATTCTTTTCGGTCTGCGTGGCTTAACGCAGACCGAAATTATCAAAAATATGTTTGCCAGCAATAGGGTAAATATCAAGCATTGCCCACGCTCAACGTTAGACGTATCGAATTAAATTTTAAGAAAATTCTCTGATGGGGAATAGGGGGCTGAAAAGCACAAGCGGAGTTTCTATACCCCGTTTCTATACCCCCTTAAAAAAAGAAACCAGCCCAAGGGAGATTGGACTGGTAAGGAGGTGGTTTCTATTAAACAGATAATAGGAACACATCTAGTTATTAATCTTTAGGACTGCGATGTTAGTCTATTTTTTTCCTCATAGATGTGATCGGTTTCTAAAAATTTACACATCATGACGTTTTTTTACTCACTCAGCTTGCGGAAACGCCGTTTTATGCATTGTTGGATGCACTGTGGGGATTGCGCGTGTCGTTTCCGTCACCGAGATTACGCATCAACAAAGCATACTCAAGGCTGACGTCGTCAGGCACCGGCAGATAAACCAGATGCCCGTTTCCCGGCGCGACGTCGGTCGCTTCACCCTTGCGATTTAGCATTTCCTTAATCACAAAGTGAACGTTGCCCTGCGGCGTCATCATCTCAACGCTGTCGCCGACGGAAAACTTGTTTTTCACCTCAACGGCCGCCATGCCGTCACGACGCTCTCCGGTAAATTCGCCGACGAACTGCTGACGGTCGGACACCGAATAGCCGTAGTCATAGTTTTGGTATTCATCGTGTACGTGGCGACGCAGAAAGCCTTCGGTGTAGCCGCGGTGGGCGAGGGACTCAAGCGTCGTTAACAGCGAGTCGTCAAACGGCTTGCCGGCGACGGCGTCGTCGATAGCGCGGCGATATACCTGAGCCGTACGCGCACAGTAGTAGAACGACTTGGTTCTGCCTTCAATTTTCAGCGAATGTACGCCAAGCTCGGTCAGGCGGGCGACGTGCTGAATGGCGCGCAAATCCTTGGAGTTCATGATGTAGGTACCGTGCTCGTCTTCAAAGGCGCTCATGTACTCGCCCGGGCGCATGGACTCTTCCAGCATAAACACTTTATCCGTCGGTTCGCCTGCGCCGAGGGTCGGCTCCACGTTTTTCACCGCAATCGGCTCATGAATATGAACGATGTTGCCGACGTCGTCCTCTTTGCCTTCCTGAACCTTATACTCCCAACGGCAGGCGTTGGTACAGGTGCCCTGATTGGGATCTCGCTTGTTGATATAGCCGGAAAGCAGGCAGCGGCCGGAATAGGCCATGCAAAGCGCACCGTGAACAAAAACTTCCAGCTCGATGTCGGGCACCTGCTGGCGGATCTCTGCGATCTCGTCCAAAGACAGCTCGCGCGAAAGAATGATGCGGGTCAGCCCCATTTGCTTCCAAAACTTGACCGTCGCCCAGTTGACGGCGTTGGCCTGAACGGACAGGTGAACGTCCATATGGGGGAAGGCTTCGCGCACCATCATGATGAGCCCGGGATCGGACATGATCAGCGCGTCGGGCCCCATTTCCACTACCGGCGTCAGGTCGCGAATAAAGGTTTTCAGCTTGGCGTTATGGGGCGCGATATTCACTACCACGTAAAACTTTTTGCCCAGCGCATGGGCTTCATTAATGCCCAACTGAAGGTTCTGGTGGTTGAATTCGTTGTTACGCACTCGAAGGCTATAGCGCGGCTGGCCGGCATACACTGCGTCTGCGCCGTAAGCAAAGGCATAGCGCATATTTTTCAGCGTACCGGCCGGAGAAAGAAGTTCCGGTTTAAACATAGGTTATCTCTGTATTGTCTGATCGCAGGTCAGAGCCGCGCGGGACATAGCCCTTTGGCGCGACTTTGGGAACGTTTTCCCAAGGCGGGGATTGTAGACTGCTAAAATCATGATAGCAATCATTGACGCTCTATAATGATAAGGGCAATTATTAGGTACTCTTTTTTACGGAATGTAGTTATGAAAACGTCCCCTTTACTGCTGTGCGTTCTTTTGGGCGCCTTCAGCCTTTCCGGCTATGCAAAAGAAGCAACCTATGGCGAATCGATGGTGCAGCAGTGGCTGAATGAAGAAGGCAGCCCCGATATGAGCAGCGCAGAAAAAGAGAAGCAGCGCCTGTCATATCTAAGCTGGCGGGCAGACATTGACGCCGCGGTAGAGCAGGGGCGAAAAGGGGAGCTATCGAACGCGCTGAGGCTGGCCCAGCGCGCGCGCCAAACGGCGGATTCGATGCCCGCTTTCAACATGTATGAGTATCAGCATACCATTGAGCTGATACTGTATCTGTTGGAAAAGCAGCATAAGTTCTCTGAGGCCAGCCAGCTGGCGGAAGAGTTTGCCAACAAGCCCTGGGGCGTTGTCGCTTCCGAGCCTGACAAGTGGCTGAATATTGCTATTTCCGATGCCTCCAATGCCGGGCGGATTAACGACGTCTATCGGCTTCAGATGCAGATGTTTCTCCAGTCTCGGGCCTGGCCTCAAATATGGACCATAGATGAACAAACTCACCGGCTCGACTACTCGTTGGCGAAGATGAGTTTTCCCCTCGTTCAGGACGGATGGGTGTTGGCGAGCTTCGATCCGGCTGACGAACGCTGCGACAGGGCCGAGATAACCTATATTCGCGACAGAGGGCTGGATAGCGCCGCGATGCTGAGCTTTTCCGTTTCATATCGTGAACCGGACTATCGCGATCCGGACGATCCGCCGCAGGGTGGCCCATCCTTTGCGCAGAAGAACCTCGACCATTGGCTGGACTACCAAACGAAATCTGATAAGGAGGCGATAAATAATTCGCTTCCGACGCTGAGTTTTCCGCAGGCCGTATCGGCAAGAACGTCGAAGGTATTGCCAGGAAACGATGAACATCCCGCTGACGTTCGCGCACGCTGGGCCGTGGCGCGAGGGGAGTGGATGCTGGAAGCGCAGGTTAACGTCTACGAAGATAAAGTGTCGGCGATGACGCCCAAGATTGAAAAGCTGTTCGCCGCGCTGACGTGGGACGACGCCCCCAAACTGTACGGGAAAATGACGATGAAAGAACGTCTGGATAAACTGTCGCCCAGCAGCCTGCGTATGGGGGATTCTCCATGGGAGGAGGTTATCGAACAGGCGACGCAGGCATTAAATGACGCCAAATTTCCCTATGAGCTGGTACAGCTTTACGGCGCGCTGGGTATCGCTCAGTATCGGATGAACGATCTGCAAAAAGCCAGCCAATCGCTGAACAGCATGATGGAGATGCAGAAGTACAGCCACAACGGCGATTACAGCGTTTATGATACCGCTTTGAAATACGTTGCGGATGTCGCCTGGAGCGAAGGGCGAACTGAGCGGGGGAAAGAGCTTGATAAGGCGGTGGTGACGTCCGGATTTTTTGGCCGATACTGGGCGTTCACGCAGGACAATACCGCCGTCGTCAGCAAAACGTACGACCTGACCCTGCCTGTGAGGATCGGTGACTTTCATCTGGAAGCGGACGGTGAAACGCAATTCTATTATCACAATTTGAAAACCGGCCAACTGGTATCGCTGGAAATTGAAAAAAGGCCGAAAGCCTCAACCTCAACGCCGCAGTTTGGCGAACAGCTGCAACAATATTTGAACCGAAGGTTTTCGACCGTGGAAACGGGTAAAGCTTCTCCCATAACGTTGGCTGAGGGATCATTCGCCAAGGCGGGAACCGCGTGGTCGTTCAAAGTGGTGAACAATGAATATGTCGACGGTCTCTACTTGGTGGCCGTTCAGCGAGGCGAGCAGTTAATGCTGCTGCGCAGCGCCTCTCAAAAGAAATATCCAGAGAATCAGCGGGGCTCGAAGGCGTTTATCGAGAAGTTCGTCTGGAAATCGGCTGATTTATCCCAACCGCTGGCTAGGTAACGCGCGCGTTTAGGGCAAGGGCGACATCAGCGTCGCCCTGCATACCTGAAGGCCAAACTTCGGACGGCCGGCAATCTGCTCTTCCATCGCGTTGAACGCGTTAGCCGCCAGCGCCTCCTTATCTTGGCGCATAGACCATACGCGGTTGGTTAAAAAGCTCAGCATCACGTACTCATCGAAGGTGCCAATATTCATTTCCGGAGGAATTGCGCCGAGCCGATTTTTAACGGCAAAAAGCGCGCCTTCCATCACCGTCAGCGAAGAGGCGATAAGCGCCTTTGGCGTACAACCGTGTCGATCGATAAAGGCATTCATCATCAGTTCCCCGTCGTCGATGGCGTCATAGGGGCTACAGGAAATGAGGTCGTCTTCCCGGCGCTTTTCGACAGACGTTATTGCCTGACGGTAGCCCTCCATGCGAGCAACGATGGTCGGCAGCGTTGGATTGCCGGCGAAGAAGTGAACGGGCGAAGGCTGCTGCCTGAGCATGGCGTCGGTTAGCGTAAAGCCGGCGTCGAGGTTGTCCGTCACGATAGCAGCAATGTTTGGCAGCGTGCTGCCGAAGTCGCGGTCGAGAAACACCAGCGGCTTTTTTCGATGCTTTACGTGGTGTTCCTGACTTTTTTTAGACGTCGGCGCAATGAATATGCCGTCAACGTTGCGTTCTTCCAGCGCTTTTACCAACCGGTTCTCGTAGGCCTCGTCGCCATAAGTGCAGCTGGTCATGAGCTGATAGCCCTCCTGACGACAGCGCGTCTCCAGCTTTTCCGACAGCTTGGCGAAAAAAGGGTTGGACAGTCTGGGAACGACAAGCCCCAGCGTGTAGGTTTTTTTCATTCTCAGGCTGCGAGCCGTGTAGTTCAGCGTATAGCCATGCTCTGCGACGTAGTCTTCAACCTTTTTTTGGGTAGCCGGACTGATGCGATATTGTTCCGCTTTGTTGGTCAACACCAGACGAACCGTGGTGATAGAGACGTTAAGAGCCTGCGCGATTTCTTCAGCGGTTTTAGCCATAGCGCTAGTGAACCTTTTGATGAGGAAACGAGAACGGCGCGTAATAAAAACGCACGAAAGCGGTCATTCTGAAGGAGTTTGGCGAAAGAAACAATCGATGAAAACGATTCGCGCGCGGCGTGGAAAACCCGCGCGCGAATGAACATTCAAGCGATCAGGGCCTCAGTCCGACTTTACGCTGATAGTCTTCCGTGCCTTCGCGGATCTGATCCAGAATAACGCTGAGCGCCCACTGGGTTTCCAACACGTCATCTGCGGTCACCCGGCAGTGTGTGCTTTTGAAAATGCCCAGACGCTGTTGATAAATTTTGGCATTTTTGGGATAGCCGCATTTCTCAACCAGCGCAGACAGCGAAAGAAAGCGGGCTACTTCGTCGGCTAACGCTGAACGGCGGCTTCCCTGTGACTGCAGCCATACGTAAAGTTCAGGATGCACGTTGGCCATTACGCCGCAAAATCCGCGCGCGCCTGCTAACATCGCGGGATAGGCGATAGCCGCATTGGCGTTGACGATGCTTAGCGGCGTATTTTTTGTCAGCGACAGGCGGCGTTGAACGGTCGCCAGATCGCAGCTAACGTCTTTTATCACCACAAAGCGCCCGCTGTTGGCGCAAAACGTCAGCTCTTCATCCGTCAACAGGCGGCGATAGGGGGCCGGGCACTCGTAAAGCCCCAGCGGAAGCTCTGGCGGCAGCGTATCCAACAGCGCCCGCAGATTGGATAAAAAGACCTCTGTTCCCTCGTTTTTAGGATCCAGATGGTTGGTCACTAAAACCAAGGCGTCCGGGCCGGTTTGCGCCACGGCCAGCAGCTCGCGCTTCTGGTCTTCCAGCTCGTCGCTGATGTGGCCGGAAGAGATAACCGGCACGCGCCCGTTGACCTGTTTTATCACGTAGCGGGAAAGTTCCACGCGCTCTTCCAAAGAGAGATAAATCATCTCGCTGGACTGGCAGACGGCAAACAGCGCGTCAATACCGCTGGCGATATACCATTCAATAAGGCGATCCAGACTGGGGTAGTCGATTTTATTATCCGGGGTAAAGGGGGTCAGCATAACCGGAATAATGCCGTTAATAGTCTTCATGAAGTCTCCTGTTGCTTATTTCAATTTAATAAATTCTTGGGTTCTCGCCCGTTGAACACGTCCAGAATCGCCTGTGCGGTCAAAAGTCCGATATCGTGATAGGTTTTATAGGTTTCTGCGGCGGTGTGGGGCGTAGTGATGACGTTGTCGAGCGTAAATAGCGGATTGCCTTTTTGCGTTGGTTCAGCCTCGTAAACGTCGATTGCCGCCCCGGAAAGCCTGCCGGAGGTAAGCGCACGGTAGAGCGCGGCCTCATCCACCAGCGCGCCTCTGGCGGTATTGATGAAATAGCTTCCGGGCTTCATCATGCTGAAGGCGTCGTCATTCATAAAATGGTAGGTCTCTTTCAGGCTGGGGAGCAGCAGAATGACGACGTCGGAGGTGCGCAAGATCTCCTCTTTATCGCAAATTGTGACGTTGAGCGCCCGCGCGGCCTCAAGGTTGGGATACTTGTCGTAGGCCGATACGTCAACATCAAAACCCATCAGCTTTTTCGCCACGCAGCGGGCGATGTTGCCAAAGCCCAGCAGGCCGACCTTTCTGTTTATCAGCTCGTCACCGACGAAGCGATCCCATTGCCCTTGCTGCGTGGTTTGATAAAGCTGAGGGATGTTGCGCATGGCGGATATCAACAGTCCGATGGTTAATTCCGCTACGGCGTTGGCATTCATACCCGCAGCGTTGGTGACCTTGATGTTGGCTTTTGAAGCATCTTCAAGATTAATATTGTCAACGCCGACGCCAAAACGACAAATTGCCTTCAGCCTGGGCGTCAGGCTAAATATGCTGCTGTTCCAGTCGTCAACGCCGGCTACCACGGCGTCGGCCTGCGGTGCGAACTCTTGCAGTTCGGAAAACGTCATCGGGCGCCCGAACGGGTTCTCAATAATTTCACAGCCGTGTTCTTCAAGCAGCTTTTTCCCCGCAGCGCACAGCCGCGAGTAGTTTGTTGCGGTTACTAACACCTTTTTCTTTTCCATATTTTCCTCGTCAGAGATTAACTAAAAACGATTCCATCGCTATGAATTCAGTACGGACGGCAAATAAAGAGAAATAGCCGGGATATAGCTGATGAGCGCCAGCGCCAGCAGCATGACCAACAGGAAGGGGAATATGGCCTTAATCACTCGGGCTATGGGGATTTCACTAATATTGCTGGCGACAAACAGGTTGATGCCGAGCGGCGGCGTACAAAAACCGATGGCTAGATTGCAAGTTAAGATGACGCCGAAGTGGACGGGATTGACGCCGAAGCCGACCATAACCGGCAGCAGGATGGGCGTCAGGATAATAATGGCGGCAATGGTGTCCATAAACATGCCGACGACCAGCAGCATCAGGTTGATAAGTAAAATAACCGTCCACTTATCGTTGGAAAGAGACGTAATGAATTCAGCGACCTGATTGGGCACCTGTTCAATGGTCAACAGCTTGCCGAAGGGGCTTGCCATGACCACCATGATAAGACAGCAAACGGAAGTGACGCTGGTGCGGGTCAGAATGTCCGGCATGTCTGACCATTTAAGCTCTTTATAAATAAACAGGCTGACGAACAGCGCATAGGCGACGGTAACGCCAGCGGCTTCGGTCGGCGTGAATATGCCGCCGTAGATGCCGCCGAGAATGATGATAGGCACCAGGAGCGCCCACCAGCTGCTGTTGGCGATGCCGCCAGCGATGGGCGGCGCTTCTTCTTTTATTCCCTGCGTCAGCTCCCGATCGTTTTTCTGATGGCGCAACAAGTAGCGCGACAGAAGGGCATAAAACAGCGCGAAAAGAATGCCGGGCACGATGCCGGCCAGAAACAGCGCGCCGATGGATTCGCTGGCGGTCACGCCGTAAATGATGAAGGGAATCGACGGCGGGATCATTACGCCCAGCGTGCCGGAGGCCGCGGTGACGGCGGTGGAAAAGGTCGGGTCGTAGCCATACTTCTTCATCTCGGGGATCATGTTGCTGCCAATGGCGGCGACGGTCGCCGGAGAAGAGCCGGAAATAGCCGCGAAGATCATACTGGCCAGCACGTTAACGTAGGCCAGCCCGGCTTTTACGCTGCCAACTACGCGCGCGGCGGAGGCGATGATCCTGCGCGACAGCCCGCCGGTCTGCATAATTTCGCCTACCAGTACAAACATAGGGATGGCGATAAGCGGAAAGTTGTTGCCGCCCATGACCGCGCTTTTCGTCAGCAGCGCCATACCGCCGGGCGCGCCGGGAACAAAATAGATGACGATAAAGGTGGCTATTCCCATGCATACGCCGATGGGATAGTTCAGAACCAGAAGGATCAGGAAAACGGAAAAAAGAACTAACGTAACCATGATGTCCCCTTAATGTTTATTAAAACGCCCGATATCCAGAACGGCGTTTTGAAACAGGCGAAATGAGGAAAGCAGGGCGCCTAAAGGCATCGAGGCGTAAAGCCAAAACATGCTGACGTTCTGTTTGTCGATAGGCCAGGCAAGGACGACGGAAGACTGGCGAAGCACCAGCGGGGACGTGGCCTGCTTATAGCTGTAGTAGCAAAGAAAGATGAAAAAGACGGCCATGGATAATTGAGTGAATATGGCGATGCCTTTTCTGATTTTGTCTGGGAACAGATCGACGATAAGCGGAATGCTAACGTGCTTTTTTAATTTAAAGCCGTAACTAATTCCAATCCAGATAAACCAAACAAAAAGCCAGCGGATAAACTCTTCAGACCAGGCCAGGGAGGATTGAAATACGTAGCGCATAACGACCTGAATAATGATAAATGCGCTCATCAGGCCCAGCGTTAATATTAATAATCCTTTTTCGAGGTTCTCGTTAATATAGTAAATAATTTTCATAACGCGTTTTCCGGCAATGGGATGCCCGCCTTCCTGTTTCAGAAGGCAGGTGAGGGTCGGGTTTTATATGCCTTATCTACTGCTTATTAGCGTGATATGCCTTAATGCTGCTCTCCAGCTTGTCCCAGTTTTCCTGGCCGATGGATTTAATCATCTGAGGACGAACCTCATTGACCTTCTCTTTGAATGCGGCGATTTGCTCTGGCGACAGCGAATTGACTTTAAGCCCAGCCTTTTCCAGAAAAGCGACGTAGCCGTCTTCTTCCTGCTTAATTAACTCCTGTTGATAGGCCATGGCGGATTTCATCGCATCTTTAATCAGCGTTTGGTATTTTTCCGGCAGCGAGTTGTATTTATTCAGGCCGATTAATACGACGTCGGTGCTATAAACGATATTGGCCAGAGAAACGTATTTCTGCACTTCATAAAAGCGGCTGGTGACAATTTGGCTTAGCGGGTTGTCCTGCCCGTCGACTACGCCCTGTTGCAGGGCCGAATAGAGCTCGCCGAACGCCATGGGAGTCGGGTTTGCGCCCATGTGACGATAGGCGAGAATGTGGGAGTCTATCTGCATGGTGCGTATTTTCAGGTTTTTCAGATCGTCGGGCTTATAAATCGGCCCGCGGTTATTGGTTATCTGGCGAAAGCCGTTTTCCGCCACGGCCAGTCCTTTAAGCTCCAGGGGTTCAAGCTTGCTAAACAGATATTGACCAAAGTCGCCGTTGAGCACGCTCAGCGCCTCTTCGCGGCTGGTGAAGACGTAGGGCATTTCGGTAATGCCGAACGCTTTATCCCAGTTGGCCAACAGGCTCATTGATTGGGAGGTCATGTCCAGCGTACCGGTTTGGACGTATTCGAGCTGTTCGAGGCTGTTGCCCATTTGGTCCGCCGGGAAGATTTGAACGTCTATCTCGCCGTTCGACCCTTTTTTAACCTCGTCGGCAAATTTTTCCCACGCTTTGTGCATATGAAAAGAGGTTTGGGCGCTGTGCCCGACTTTGAGCGTATATTGCGCGGCAAGAGCGGCAGAGGTGCAGGTAAGCCCGCAGGCTAAGGTTAGGGTAAAGAGGAGTTTGTTCGCTTTCATAGAGTGGTCCCTTTTATGTTGGTTATAAACCGGTTCCCCTTGATAGGCAGAGAGGTATAAAGGCGATATTTTTTGTTTTTCTATGTGCTAATTCGAATTAGCAGGTTACTTGAAGCAAAGTGAAAGACTAGGGGTTTTTATCAGGAATGTGATTTTTGTCGGAAATAATTTGTGTTTTATGGCGCCATGTTTAAATGAATATTATGTTTATTAATGGGTTATGGTTTTTTCATGGGGGATAAAAAATTATTGAAGCGTTCTGTGAACGAAGAGGGAGGTTATTGTTGTCCAGATATTAATTCAGCACAGAAATGGTATGTTTCATAATTAGCGTTTTAAGAATGTCCAACTGAGCGTCTGTTTCCTGCGGGCGGTGATATGGTATCATTGTTGTCTGTCGCCCATGCCAGCTTTTGCCACGGCGGATAGTGAAGTGTCCGTCAGGCCTACCGTCAGCAACCCGCGATATGTTGAGTGTTAGCCGTGAGGACAGATAGCAAGTAAATTAATAACGATTGAGATATAAATGGGAAAATTATTATTTGAGCTAACAAACGAGCAGAGAAAATATTTAGGACTTATTCCTGTAGAAGAACATTGGGAATTAGTAAGGTTGAACGATATGTATCTCTATTTCGACAATGACGTTATTCGCAAGAAAATTGTGGCAACCAATAATAGTTACATAGAGCAAGAGCTTTGCGAAAAAACATCTGAAAACAGGACGATACTACTTCCTAAAACAGCAAGAGGAAAGCCAAAGAAATTAAATTTCACAGCAACGCAATCATTTAGCCCGTTTGGCGTGTATTTCAATTTTTTGTCAACCGGTTATATTTCTATTGCAAACTACACAACACAAACTACTTTTTTCTCGGGAAATCTTGGCAAGGATAAAACCATTGAAGATTTAAAAAAATGGATAGATCAATGGATTGCAGAAACAACCGAAGAAGACTTATCTGAAATTGAATCATTTAAATCAGCCAAACGCCAACATTGTAAATTTAAAGAGGGCGATTTTTTTATTTTCAAAATTGGGCGCAGGAATTGGGGTTTTGGACGGATATTAATAGATATTGCCAAATTGAGAAAAGACAAAAATTTCAGGCTAAAGAAGAATTACGGGTTGGACAACTTCATGGGTAAGGCTTTGATTGTAAAAATATATCATAAAATAGCTGATACCCAATGTATTAATTTGAATGAATTATCCAACTGCACGGCCTTACCAGCCCAACCTATTATGGATAATCACTTTTACTATGGAGAGAACAAAATAATTGGACATAAAGAACTAAATTTGAATGATTACAGCGATATGCTTATTTCCTATGGTAGAAGTATTAGCTCAAAAGACAGAGAGACGGTTTACTTGCAATATGGATTAATATTTAAAGAAGCTAACATTTCAAAATTTGATAAATACCTTGTGGAAAACGAAAAAAACCAATATGGGTATTATGAAGAAAACCCATATAGGAACGAGAGTATTGGTTTTGGATTAGATATTGAAAAATTAGAGCAATGTATAGCAGAAAAATCAAATCAACCATATTGGAATAGCAATCATCATTATAAAATTAAGAACGATTTACGAAACCCTAAAAATATATCCATTAAGAGAGAAATTTTCAGCGCCTTTGGACTTGATGCAGATAAAAGTTATGCCGAAAATTTGAAGCTAATAAAATCGAATTAAAATGTTGCTCATTCAGCTGCACACACGCTTCCAGCGGGCGGCGATGCGGTAACATCACCCTTTGTCACCCGCGCCATCTTTTGTCTGGACGAGCAGCGAAGCGTCCGCAATTGACGACGCGGAGTGAAAGCAGATTCAGGCTTGCCGCGAATAGCGGCAGTGAGAAGCCCGCAAAGTAACGACATCTCCCATTACTCTGTTCCTGCCAACACCGTTTCTTTATTTATTGCCTCGTCATCCCAATAGCTAAAGGTAGATCGAAAAGCACTCTTCCTTTGAACGGCATAGTTAGGAAACAGCTCAATTTCATCGGAGACGGCTCTGGTACAGTCGTTATGGGAGTTCCATTCCGTACAGTCGCTTTTTTTGCTGCCGAAGTAGAACGATGACACGCTGATTTCGAGCGAACTGTCCTGACGCCCCTGTTTGTCGTACAGATAAATAATATGGGAGTTGGGGCTGGTGAATGAAAACGGCATGCCGCTGCCGTTGTAGAAAAAACGATTATCACCGCCGTCCGAGCCGAGCAGGGTTACGTTAGCAATACGCTTTGCGCTGTCTAACAGATAGCTGCCACGCGTTTCACCACTTTCGATTTTTTCTTTGCTGCCGGCGGTATAGTTTTCTATTGATCCGACGATAAGCCCGTTAGCGTCGGTGCGATAGCGGGTTGTCCCTTCGCGCGCGAATGCCAGCACCCGCTGTTTGGCAAAGATGTTATACATAGTGACGCTGTAACTATTTAGCCAGCCGTCGTCCATTTTCGTCAGGCCGTATTCCGAATCCAGAATAAAGCGCTGCTCGTTTTTTACCAGCTGATAGTGCATGTCGAGGATCTGGCCGCAGCGGTCATAGTTAAAGACCGAATAAAAGGCAGAGCCGGTGTCATCGCTTTCGGTGTAGGTCTCAACGCGCTTGACGGGCGTTGTATAGGGGTAACTTAAAAGAATAAGGTGGTTATTGGCGTTGACGCTTTCGCTGATTGCGCAGCCCTCTGAGGGCGCTGCAAGCGCATTCTGCGCACAGAACGCAGCGGTAACGCTAAGAAAGACCGCCGCAGCGGCGCTCTTTGATTGATATTTCATTCGACAGTGGACTCCATTGTCTTTCCTTGTATTAGGCCGTATTCCTTCAATTATGGGCGACATTGCGCATAAATCACTAAGGAATATAGCCTGGACTATCCCTCAAAACGGTATCCTAATCCGTAAACGGAGCGAATAAAGACCCGTTCTGCGTCCAACGTTTCCAACTTGCGGCGCAGGTTTTTTATATGACTGTCGACGGTGCGGTCGGTAACGACGCGGTAGTCATCATACAGATTATTTAGCAGAGATTCACGGGTCAGCACCTGTCCGGGATTGGCCATAAGCGCCTTAAGCAGTCGGAACTCAGCGGCGGTGAGGTCAAGCTGAAGTTCGCGATAGGACACCCGAAACTGCGTCTCGTCAAGCCTCAGGGCGTCGTCCTGAGCCGATAGCGGGCGGGGCGTCGTATAGCTGCGTTTGAGCAGCGCCTTAACTCTGGCGACCACCTCTCTGGGGCTGTAGGGCTTGCACACGTAGTCGTCAGCGCCGATTTCAAGCCCGGAAAGCCGGTCCAGCTCTTCGGTTTTCGCCGTCACCATAATAACGGGCACGTCGGAAAAGAGGCGAATTTCGCGGCAGAGGGTCATACCGTCGACGCCGGGCAGCATCAGGTCCAGAAGAATGAGCGAAGGCGGAAAACGGCGAACGTGCTCAACCACTTCGCCGCCGTGGGTTAACAGCTGCGTCTGATAGCCGGCCGCCTGCAGGTAGTCGACCAGCAGGCGCCCAAGCTTGGGTTCGTCTTCAACGATGAGGATGGGGGGCAGGCCGCCTTCGGCCAGTTCGCTTTTTTCTGTCATCGTACCGCTGCGCTCGCCGTAGAAATGAGAGGTAAGGTTACCGCAATTTCCAGTCCGCCTAAAGGGGAATGCGCTGCGCTAATGCGCCCGTCATGTGCGTTTACGATATTCCAACAGATAGAAAGCCCAAGCCCTGAGCCGCCGCTGGTGCGGTTGCGCGAGAGTTCGGTACGATAAAAGCGTTCAAAGATTTGCGTCATCTGCTCGTCCGTCACGCCGGGCGCGGAGTCCTGCCAGCGGATTAACAGGTTTTCTTTCTCTATATCGGCCGAAACGATAAGCTGCCCGCCGGGCTCGGTATCGGTATAGCGCAGGCTGTTTTCCAGCAGGTTATTGAACAGCTGGGCAAGCCTGTCGGGATCGCCGAAGATAACCGCTTTTGGCGGCAGGCAGGTCTCGATATCCAGGCCCTTTTGCTCAAAGCGCCCCCGATAGATAGCCAACGACTGTTCGAGAACGTCGATAACGTTTAGCGGCGCTTTCTTATAGCTCAGCGCGCCGAGGTCGGAAAGAGAGAGCTGGTGAAGATCGTTAACCAGCTTCGTCAGCGCGCTGACCTCCGCCTGAAGCGACTGAAGCGACGTTGGCGTTAGCTGGCGGACGCCGTCTTCCATGGCCTCAAGCTCACCCTGCAGGACGGCCAGCGGCGTTCTCAATTCGTGAGACACGTCGGCGATGAAGGCGCGCCGCATAGACTCGTTTTTCTCAAGCGTATGGGCAAGCAGGTTAAAGTCGTTGGCAAGCGTACCCAGTTCATCCTTGCTGGCGACGGCGACCCGGGCGCTGAAGTCGCCGGCGGCAAGCTTATGGGTGGCGTTGACCAGCGTTTTTACGCGAGAAAGCAGGCTGCGGGATACCAGCAGCGTCATCAGGGCAGCCAAAAAGGTGGACAGCGCGACTAAAATCCAGCTGGTGCGGCTTTGCTGCAAAGAGAAGTTGATATCGGCCTGCCGGGTTAGCTTTTCGCTGGGAACGGCGACGATCCAGCCGATGATTTTACCGTCGAGAGTAATGGCGGTGCGCGTCGCTTCGTTCGGCACGGGGTGGGACGAGCCGGAGATCAAGCGATCGTGAGTGTCGAACACCCAAAAGGGAACGCGCCATCCGGGCGGGGGCGGCATGTCTTCATGGCCGTCGTTTTGGTCAAAAGAGCGAAGGAGGCGGTAGAGCTGTTTCTCGTTATAGCGAAGGAAGTCCCAGTTTCCCTCAATGCGATAGCGCTCGGCCAGAGAGTTCGCCAGCAGGTTAAAGCGCTGTTCGTTAGAGTGGCGAATATAGTCGGTAAATCCCCGCTCAAAGCTTAAGCGTGCGCCCCAGTTCATGGTAACGATAACGAGCATACAGGTCGCCAAAATGGCGAGAAAGAGCTTACCGGTAATGCCTATTTTCATCTCTCGGCTTCTCCGTCAGGGCGTTAACGCTTCTTGCGCGATTCAAGCTGAACGTTTGGCGCATTATTAAGCGGAACTCGCATAAAGATAAAGGTTGGGATCGTCATAATCAGCGCCATGCCAAAGTAGGTGTGTAAAAACGCCTGCTGGATCTCAGGCGTTCCCGCCGCGGCCTGATGGGCTGAAAACACGCCCAGCAGAATGCCCGCGATGCTGACGCCAAGACTCATGGAAAGCTGCATGACCATCGACAGCATGCTGTTGCCGCCGCTGGCGAATTCGTCGGGCAGATCCTTAAGCGTCAGAGTGTTCATGGTGGAGAAACGCACCGCGTTGGTCACGCCGAGCAGGTACAGGATAAACGGCAGCGCCCAGAACCAGCCCCGTATGCCGCAAAGGGCGACAAGCAGCGTAAACACCGGCAGAGCAAGCGTGGAGACGCACAGAACGTGGCGATAGCCGAAGCGGTTGACGATGCGAACCACCAGCCGCTTCACGCTCATGCTGCCGATAATCAGCGGGATCATCATCAGCCCCGCGTGGAGGGGCGAAAACCCGAGCCCGACCTGAAGAAACAGCGGCGTCATAAAGGGCATCATGCCGCTGCCGATGCGGGCCAGCAGGCTTCCGCTTAGCCCGACGGAAAAGGCGGGGATGCGGAACATCGACAGGTTGAAAATAGGCGATTCTGCCCGGCGGGCATAGAGCCAGTAAAGGCCGAGCGAACAGGCGCCGCAGGCGCAAAGCAGAATGATGGCGGAATGCGTCAGCCCCAGCCCGCTGTGGCCGTCCAGCGACAGGGTCAGCGTCGCCATGGCGACCGCCAGCAAAATAAATCCCACCATATCAAACCGGCGCGGCGGCATCTTATAGTTGGGCATCAGCCAAAACGTGGCCAGTGCGCCGATAATCCCGACCGGCAGGTTAATCAAGAAGATCCAGTGCCAGCTGGCGTATTCGACCAAAAAGCCGCCCAGCGCCGGTCCTACCAACGGGCCTACCTGACCAGGAAGCGTGACGAAGGTCATGGCCGCCATATATTGCTCTCTGGGGACGATTTTCATCACCGTCAGGCGGCCTACCGGCACCATCATCGCGCCGCCGATGCCCTGGACGATGCGGGCGCGGATAAGCTCTTGCAGGCTTTCGGCCTGTGCGCAGAGCAGCGAGCCTAGAGTGAACAGCACGATGGCGGCAAGAAATACGCGCTTAACGCCGATGCGATCGGCCAGCCAGCCGCTGGCGGGTAGCCCAATCGCCACCGTCAATACGTAAGAAACGATAACCGACTGCATGCGCAGAGGGCTTTCGTTCAGGCTGTGGGCCATGGCGGGCAGGGCGGTATTGAGGATCGTCGTGTCCAGCGACTGCATAAAAAAGCCGAGAGCAACGATCCACAGCTGCCATCGTACGTGAGGGGCGTTATCGGTCATGAACGGACTCCTGAAAATTATGCCCGCTGCCCTATGGCGCGGCCTGACGCTCTGCGGCGTTCAAACCAGCGGCTAAGGCGGTCGAAATAAAGATAAATCACTGGCGTGGTGTACAGCGTCAGAAGCTGACTGACGATAAGGCCGCCGACGATGGTGATACCAAGGGGTTGACGCAGCTCCGCGCCGTCGCCGCTGCCCAATACCAGCGGCACCGCGCCTAGGATAGCCGCCAGCGTGGTCATCATAATGGGGCGAAATCGCAGCAGGCAGGCCTGATAGATAGCTTCACGCGGCGTCAATCTGCCTTCTCGCTCCGCCGCCAGGGCAAAGTCGACCATCATGATGGCGTTCTTTTTCACCAGGCCTATCAGCAGCATCACGCCGATGAGTGCTATCAGGCTAAACGGCGTATCGAAAAGCTCTAGGGCGAGTATAGCGCCAACGCCTGCCGACGGCAGCGTAGAAAGGATGGTCAGAGGATGAATATAGCTTTCATACAGGACGCCGAGCACGATATAGACGGTTATCACAGCGGCGACGATCAGCATAATTTGTGACTGCAGCAGCTCTTTAAACACCTGTGCGGTACCGGCGAACGAGCCGCGGACGGCCGGCGGGACGCCCAGCGCCGTCATCGTGCGCTCTATGGCAGAGGTCGCGTCTGACAGTGAATAACCGTCGGCCAGGTTAAAAGAGACCGTAGAGGCGGCTGAAAGCCCCTGATGGTTGACCGAAAGCGGCGCATTGGAAGGGTACCACTGCGCAAAATAGGAAAGGGGGACGGCCTTGCCCTCGCCGTTAATGACAAACATTTTGTCCAGCGCGCTGGGGTCCTGAGCGTATTGCGGCGCCACTTCCATGACGACCTTGTACTGGTTGAGCGGCTGGTAAATGGTGGAAATCTGCCGCTGGCCGAAGGCGTTATTTAAAAGCGCGTTGGCCGCCGTTACGTCGATGCCGAGGCGCGACATGGTCTCTCTGTTGTAGGTCAGGGCGATTTCCGCGCCCTTGTCCTGCTGATCGGAGTTAACGTCCGCCAGTTCGGGCAGCGCCGCCAGCGCTGCGCGAATTTTAGGTTCCCACTGACGAAGCGATGCAAGGTCGTCGGACAGCAGCGTGTACTGATATCCGGCGTTGGCCTGACGGCCGCCGACCCGTACGTCCTGTACCGCCATAAGATACAGGCTGGCGCCGGGCTCTTTGGCCAGCTTGCCGCGCAGGCGGCTAATCACCTGCTGTGCGGTGTCCTTACGCTCACCGAGCGGTTTGAGCGAGATAAACATTGAGCCGCTGTTGGTGCGCGAACCGCCGGTAAAGCCGGTTACGTTGTCAACGTCGGGATCGCCGTTGACTATCTTCATGAAGGTGCTCATCTTTTGCTTCATGGCCTGAAACGAAATGCTCTGGTCGGCCTGAACGAAGCCCATCAGCCTTCCTGTATCCTGTTCGGGGAAAAAGGTTTTCGGCACGATCGTATACAGCCAAACGTTTAGCGCTACGGTTGCGATAAAGAGAGTCAGCACCAGCGGCGCGCGGTTAAGCATCCAGGCAAGCGATCGCGCATAGCCGTGCTGCATGGCGAGAAGCCAGCGGCCAAAGCCGCGTTCGCTCTTGGGAGGATGAGCCTTAAGCAGCCGTGCGCACATCATGGGCGTGAGCGTCAGAGAAACCACCAGCGAAATGCCGATGGCGACCGACAGCGAGACGGCGAATTCGCTGAACAATCGGCCGGGCAGGCCGCTCATAAACAGCAGAGGGATAAACACCGCCACTAAAGAGAGGCTCATGGAGAGTACGGTAAAGCCTACTTCACTCACGCCCTTAAGCGCGGCGTCAAAAGGCTTAAGGCCGTTTTCAATATGGCGCGCCACGTTTTCCAATACGACGATCGCATCGTCCACCACGAAGCCGGTGGCGATGGTGAGCGCCATCAGCGACAGGTTATTCAGGCTAAATCCCAGCAGATACATGGCGGCGCAGGTGCCTATCAGCGATACGGGCACCGCGACGGCGGGAATAAGCGTCGCGTGGCCTTCGCGTAAGAACAGTAAAACCACCAGAATAACCAGCGCAACTGAAATGGCCAGCGCGCGTTCGACCTCGCTTAGCGAAGCGCGAATAGTCGGGGAACGGTCCTGAGCGATAGAAAGGTTAATTGCGCTGGGAATGGCGCTTTGCAGCTCCGGCAGCTCCTGGCGTATGCGGTTGACGGTGTCGATAATGTTGGCGTCCGCCGCTCGGCGCACCATGATGAGGATAGCCGGTACGCCGTTGGCCATCCCAGCGGTGCGGACGTCCTGCACGGAGTCGGCGACGTCGGCAACATCCTGCAGCCTGACCGGCGTGCCGTTTTGGTAGTGAATAATCAGCGAACGATAGCCTTCGGCGGTTTTTATTTCATCGTTTGTCTGCACCTGCCAGTTCTGTGATTCCAGATTCAGAGAACCCTGCGGCCTGCGCACGTTGGCTTTATTGATCGCGTTTCTGACGTCGTCCAGAGAGACGCCCTGATTAAAAAGCGCCTGCGGATTTAGCTCCACCCGAACGGCCGGCAGGGAGCTGCCGCCAACGCTGACGTCGCCTACGCCCTCCAGCTGCGAGATTTTTTGCGCCAGTTGGGTAGAGGCGTAGTCGTACAGCTCACCCGGCGAATAGACGTCAGACGTCAGCGTCAGGATCAGGATAGGCGCGTCGGACGGGTTCGCCTTGCGGTAGGTGGGACGAGACGGCATGCCGCTTGGCAGCAGGTTTTGCGCGGCGTTGATCGCCGCCTGCACGTCTCGCGCCGCGCCGTTGATGTCGCGGTCCATGTCAAACTGCAAAATGATGCGAGTGCTGCCCAAAGAGCTGCTGGAGGTCATTTCGTTGACGCCAGAGATAGAGCCCAGCGCGCGCTCCAGCGGCGTGGCCACCGAGGCGGCCATGGTTTCCGGCGACGCACCGGGCAGCGATGCGCTGACGGAAATCACCGGGAAGTCTATCTGCGGCAGCGGCGAAACGGGAAGCAGCCGAAAGCCCAGCAGGCCGGCGAGCACAATCGCCAGCGTCAGCAGGGTGGTCGCCACCGGCCGGTGAATAAACAGGGCGTAGAACCTCACGGCGCAACCTCTTGCTGCTCTGGCTTGCGTACGACCAGGCGGTGGCTAAGGCGGTCAAACAGCAGGTAAATCACCGGCGTAGTGAACAGCGTCAGCACCTGGCTTACCAGCAGGCCGCCAACCATGCAGATGCCCAACGGCTGCCTGAGCTCTGCGCCGATGCCCTGGCTTAGCATCAGCGGCAGCGCGCCGAGCAGGGCCGCCATGGTCGTCATCAGAATGGGGCGAAAACGCAGCAGGCAGGCCTGATAGATAGCGTCATAGGGCGACTTGCCTTCCTCTCGCTCGGCGGCCAGCGCGAAGTCGATCATCATGATGGCGTTTTTCTTGACGATGCCTATCAGCAAAATGATGCCGATGATGGCGATGATGTCCAGCTCCTTGCCAAATAGCATCAGCGCCAGCAGTGCGCCGACGCCTGCGCTGGGCAGAGTTGACAGAATGGTGACCGGATGAATAAAGCTTTCATACAGCACGCCCAGCACGATGTACATCGTGACGATCGCCGCCAGGATAAGCCACAGGGTGCTGGTTAACGAGGCCTGAAACGCCAGCGTGGCGCCTTGGAATTGAGTGACAATGTCACTTGGAAAGTTAAGCTCGCGCTCCGCGTCGGTGATGGCGCGGGTTGCTTCCCCCAGCGAGACGTTCGGCGGCAGGTTAAAGGAGACAGTGGCGGCCGGGAACTGGGAGATTCGGTTGACGGAAAGCGGCGCAAAGCGTTCTTCAACGGTGGCGATGCTGGTTAAGCGAACGGGCTGACCGCTGGCGTTTTTTAGGTAAATAGCGTCAAAGGCGTCCATCACCCGGTCTTTATCGACCTGCTGCTCCAGCACTACGCGGTACTGATTAGCCTGGGTATAAATGGTGGAAATCAGGCGCTGCCCAAAGGCGTTATACAGCGCGTTGTCGATAGCGCTCATATCGATCCCAAGCCTGCTCGCGTCGTCGCGGTTGACGTTCACATAGGCCATCAGACCGCGATCCTGCCAGTCGCTGGTGACATCAGCCAGCTGCGGCAGCGCTTTAAGGCGTTCGAGCAGTACCGGCACCCATTGGGTTAACTGCTCTTGCGACATGGCCTGTAGCGTAAACTGATACTGCGTTCGGCTGATTTTGTCTTCAATGGTTAAGTCTTGTACCGGCTGTAGATATAGCGTTATGCCGGGCACGCTTTCTACTCGAGCGAGCAGGCGATCGATGATTTCCGGCGCCCGCGCGTCGCGCTGGCTTAAGGGCTTCAGGTTGATTTGAACTCGCCCGCCGTTGAGCGTGGCGTTGTTGCCGTCGACGCCGATAAACGACGAAACGCTTTCAACGTCGGGGTCTTTTAACAGCAGTGCGGTCACTTCCTGCTGGCGCTTGGCCATCGCGCTGAATGAAATGGCCTGCGGCGCCTCCAGCGTTCCCTGAATGAGCCCGTTATCCTGCAGCGGAAAGAAGCCTTTGGGGATGAACAGATAAAGCGTGACGGTGAGCGCCAGCGTGCCGAGAGCCACGCCGAGCGTAGTCATCGGGTGCTTGAGCACGACGGTGAGATAGCGGCCATAGCCGGCGACCACGCGAGTAAAGAAGTTCTCAAAGGCTAAAGAGAAGCGGTTTTGTTTACGCAGCGACTCATGGCTCAGCAGGCGGGCGCACATCATCGGCGTCAGGGTGAGCGAAACCACGCCGGAAAGCAGTATCGCCACCGCCAGCGTTAGCGCGAATTCGTGAAACAGCCTCCCGACCACGTCGCCCATAAACAGCAGGGGAATAAGCACGGCCACCAGTGAAACGGTGAGGGACACGATGGTAAAGCCGATTTCTCCCGCCCCTTTAAGCGCGGCGTTAAGCGGTTTCTCTCCCTGTTCGATATAGCGAGAAATGTTTTCTATCACCACGATGGCGTCATCGACAACGAAGCCAGCGGCGATGATCATCGCCATCAGCGTCAGGTTATTAATGGAAAACCCGAGGAAATAGATGATGGCGAACGTGCCAACCAGAGAGAGCGGGACCGCGACGCTGGGAATAATCGTTGCGGGCAGATTGCGTAAAAACAGATAGATAACCAAAACTACCAGCGCGACGGCCAGCATAAGCTCTAGCTGCACGTCGTCAATGGAGGAGCGAATGGTGATGGTTCGGTCAGTCAGTATTTGTACGTTGACGGCGTTCGGCAGGCTGTTGGTTAACTGGGGCAGCAGGCTGCGAATTTCATCGGCGGTGGTAATCACGTTGGCGCCCGGCTGGCGCTGAATGTTGATGATGATGGCCCGCTTTTGATTCGCCCAGGCTGCAAGCTGGGCGTTTTCTGCGCCGTCTTCAACGGTGGCGATATCCTTGAGCCGGATAGGCGCGCCGTCTTTGTAGAAAATAATCAGCTGACGGTAATCTTCCGGCGAGCGCATCTGGTCGTTGGCCGACAGGGTGGCGGAACGGGTTGGCCCGTCGAGGCTGCCCTTCGCCGAGTTAACGTTGGCGCCGGTGATGGCGCTTCTTACCGTTTCGCTATCCAGCCCGTAGGCGGCCAGCGCCTGAGGATTCAGCTTTACTCTGACCGCCGGGCGTTCGCCGCCGGACAGGCTAACCAACCCGACGCCGGAAACCTGCGATATTTTCTGCGCCACGCGCGTTTCCACCATGTCGCGCACCTGCGACATGGGGACGGCATCGGAAGTCACGGCAAGCGTCAGGATTGGCGCATCGGCCGGGTTGACCTTACTGTAAATCGGCGGATAGGGCAGATCGCCCGGCAGCAGGTTGGTCGCTGCGTTAATGGCGGCCTGAACCTCCTGTTCGGCGACGTCCAGCGCCAGATCGAGCTGAAACTGAAGCGTAATGACCGACGCGCCGCCGGAGCTTTGGGAAGACATCTGCTTTAAGCCGGACATCTGTCCCAGCTGTTGCTCCAGCGGCGCGGTGATGGCCGAGGTGGTGACGTCCGGCCCGGCGCCGGGATAAAGCGTAACGACCTGAATCGTCGGGTAGTCGACTTCGGGCAGCGCGGAAACCGGAAGCGCCCGGTAGCCGAGAATGCCCGCCAGCAGGATTGCCACCATCAGCAGCGTGGTCGCAACCGGGCGGAGAATGAAAAGGCGGGACAGGCCGCCGCCCGTCGGCAGAGCGCGCTCGGCTTTCATTTCGTTGACGGTCCCCGGAGACCGCCATCCTTCGCGGCGCCAGGCGTGACGACCTCTACCTGCACGCCTTCCTTGAGGCGGTCGACGCCGTCGGTAACGACGCGCTGTTCTGGCGACAGCCCGCTGTTAATGACGCTCAGCTCGCCGTAGCGCAGACCGACGGTTACGGCCTGCTTCGTCACTTTGCTATCGTCGCCGAGGACCCAGACAAAGTTTTCATTGTTGCCGGTCTGTACGGCGGCGGCGGGAATGACGAGGGCGTTTTTAAGCGTATCGACCTTGATGCGTGTATTAACGAACTGATTGGGGAAGAGGCGTTCATCCTGATTGTCAAAGCGCGCCTTGAGCTTAATGGTGCCCGTAGCCGCGTCGATCTGGTTGTCCAGGCTTAGCAGCGTGCCGGTGGCGATAAGCCGCTTATTTTCCCGATCCCAGGCCTCAACGATCAGAGGCGCGCCGCTTCGATAGGTTGGGAGTATGTCGCTTAGCGCGGCTTCGGGTAACGTAAACAGGACGTCGATGGGGCGAGTCTGCGTAATAACCACCAGGCCAGTGCTGTCACCACTGGTGACATAGTTGCCGACATCAACCTGACGCAGGCCTACTCGACCGGAAATAGGGGCGGTAACTCGGCTGTAGGTCAGCATCAGGTGAGCGTTATCCAGCGTCGCTTGGGCCGCCTTGATGCTGCCTTCGGTTTGTTTGACCAGCGCAGTTTGTTCATCCAACTGCTGCTGTGAAATCATTTTGGTTTTAATCAGCGACTGATAGCGCGCCAGATCTCGCCTGGCGTTGACCAGCGTCGCCTGTAGGTTTTGTAGCTGGCCTTCGGCTTGAGCCCGCT
This sequence comes from Leminorella grimontii, assembly GCF_039789245.1. NCBI lineage: Bacteria > Pseudomonadati > Pseudomonadota > Gammaproteobacteria > Enterobacterales > Budviciaceae > Leminorella > Leminorella grimontii. The sequence goes on from NZ_CP146357.1 coordinate 1,894,288, forward strand.
GTATTTCGAAAGGGCGAGGGTCTATTTCAACCAGCAGGTCGCCTTCTTTAACGTCTTGTCCTTCGATAAAGTGGATGGCAACGATCTGGCCTTCAACGCGGTTGCGAACGATAACGGTGTTTGAGGCGGTTACTGTCCCCAAGCCGCTCAGGTAGCGGGGAACGTCTTGAGTCGTGGCGACAGAGGCCTGCACCGGAGGCATCGGCATATTGCGACGGCCCGTTGGCGCCTGGGTCTGGCCACTGGCATTTTTCACCGTTGACGTTCCGCTGTCAGTCGGTGATTTGAAGTAAAAGTAAGCCCCAGCGGCAAGTACCGCGACAATCGCAACGGTTAAAGGGCGTAACAGTCGGGAAGAAGGTCGTGTCATGTGGATTGTTCACCATAATAGCCCCGTCCAGTGGGCTATTCTCCAGAATTGGACGTCTTGGCGCTTAGTATAAATCGATGGCCAATAAAAAGAATGAAAGAAATATGAAGGTTTATATCCGTCATACTTCAAGTTGCCTGTGCGTTGGCTGCGTAATTCCCCCTACGGGGTTCACCCTTTCAGGGCCAGCGCTTTGCGCTGTTTAAAACGCCATAGGCGTTTTGTCATACAACTCGAATTATTTAGGATATAGCAATGAAAGGTCAGCGTTTTCACGAAATTTCGTAAGACGAAAAGCGCTGACCGGCGAACGCACTACTGGCAAATAAAATACGGCAGCGTTCCGTTGGAAAAAATCTTCTTGCCGCTATTCATATCAATGACGTGCAGATAGGTCGATTCATGGCGTTCCGTACTAAAGCGGTAAAGGTAGCGTTCGCCCAATTCATTGGGGAGCGTGTCGTGCGACGTGCGTAAGATATCGGTAGTATTTAGAGTAAAGTCATTGTTTTTACTGCGGTAATAGTCAAACAGAATCGTTCTGTCAATGATATAACGCTGGCCGTCGGTCTCAATGTACCCCGTTATCATGTTCTTGCCTTTACCGTTTTTAAAATGAAACGTCATGTTGGATATCATTAGCGCATCCGTACTCTTATCGCTTCTTTCAAACAGATAAGAGCCATGGGTAGAGCAGGTGAACGAGTCCTGTTGGCGGGTGTAGAACAGATAAATGCTGGTTATCAGCAGTATTGTTGCTCCCACAGCAGCGATGATGATAAGAGACAGGCTACGTTTCATTTGACCTTCACCACATAGTAATTAACGCAGGGAGCGTCATCTTTATCCGGATCGCCCTGACAGACCTGAAAGGACTCCCGCCTGTCGTCGGCGGGAAGGCTGAAGTACACGTTTTTAGGTGTAGAACAGTCTATTTTCAAACTGTCGATGCGCTGTTTCAGGCGAGCTAAATCGGTTGGCTTTTGGTTATGGATAAACACCTTACAGCTGTAATAGTTGCCCTGATAGTGATAGTCGGCGTAGTAGTTAGGCCGGCTGGAAAACAGCGACAGGGCGCCATAGAGCAGGATGATAAACAGCGCCGCCAGCAGCGCAACGCGAATGTAGTACCAAATAAACCGGCGAAGCCGACTTTGGGAAGACGTCTGAATATTGGATTTCTCCGCCAGAAGCGTCGCGTTGAGAATGGGCCTCTTGGCAATATAGGGTTTTTCTTTGCCGTTGTTGTTAAAGGTTCTGTAGCTGGCAATAACCTTAAGTTCAACGTCGGTTGAAAGCTGAACGCCGTAAGAGTAGGTGGTTAATATGGGTTCCGGCTCTCGAATTTTCAGAAACGATTCAGAGATGCCTTCCAGTATGTGTACCAAAAGCGCGGTGGCTTCAGAAGAAGGCGGGCGGTGAATTTCCTGCGCCAGCTGATCGAAGGGAATAATCTGATAACCGCTGTCTATCAGGCGCAAAAACAGGCGCTTAGCGTGTCCGTCGAGCGTGCTTATCTGCCGCGGGTCGTCAAGGCGGCTTAACGTACCGGTATGCGTATTAAAAAGAACCCGGTCGTTAATGATATAATTATGCAAACGCTCCCTCCGTTTACTTTCGCTAAATTGGTTCGCAAAACTGTGTTTTTAGCAAATTATGGAACTAATGGGTCAAAAACTAAAAAAGAGTAAAACTATAATTCTGTTTATAATGTGTTGTAAGCAGGAGGGTAGTTTACCACTCCTGCCTACAATGAAAATATAAATCCCACCATTTTTAGACCGTCGCGCCTTTATTTATTCTTAGCGCGAGAGGTTGAAAAACCATGTATATATAAAGGTTATTCTGCGCGTTCGCCGCCGAGCGCCTCGATGAGCTCGCTAATTAACGCGGCGGTCTCTCCCGTCATAAGAGAAAAGTCTGCGTCAAAGCGGGCTGCGTAATCCTCTTTATCAATGTCCTGATTTTGTTCACGCAGCGTTTCCGTAAACTTGATGCGCTTCAGACTGCCGTCGTCGGCCAGCATAAACTCAATGCGCTCGCGCCAGTCCAGAGCCAGCTTGGTGACGAGCTTACCTGCCTCGATGTGCGTTGCGATTTCGTCGCACACCAGCTCCTGCCCTTTACAGCGAATCACTCCACCGCCTTCCAACAGCGCCTTAAGTTCGGCTTCCTCTTGAAGCGTAAAGCCTTCCGGCAGTTGTCCGGAACGAACCCACTCGGTCAGCGTCAGCTCGATGGGGCTTTCCATCGTAAGAGGCACGACCGGCAGCGAGCCAAGGCTCTTGCGCAGCAGGGCCAGCGTATCTTCTGCTCGTTTGGCGCTGGCTGCGTCGATCATAATCAGGCCGTTTACCGTATCTATCCACAGGCTGGTCTGGTTGAAGCGACTGAAGGCGCGAGGGAGGAGCGTATGGAGCACTTCGTCTTTCAGCGCGTCTTTTTCCGTTTTCTTCAACTTGCGGTGCTGCTCCGCTTCAAGCTGTGCGATTTTCGCATTGAGCGCCTGCTTAATGACCGGCGCCGGCAAAATTTTCTCTTCTTTACGGGCAACGATGAGGATCTGGTTACCCGTTGTGTGCGTTAATGCGTCGCTGTGCGAACCCATCGGCGAAACCCAGCCTGTTTTAGCCATATCCTGACTGCCGCAGGGGGTGAACGTTAGCGGCTTGAGCTGCTTTTCCATTTCGTCAGCAGAGAGTGAAACCTCACGGCTGAGGCGATAAATCATAACGTTTTTAAACCACAACATACTTATTTCCATTTAACGTAAAGAGAGCAGCGCTCTGTATAAACATAGATGCCATCATACCCAATCGCAACGTGGCTTGCCGCACTTTTACTTCAGGCCGCGCGTCGCTATTGGAAATAACGCACTAATTTCTAAACTTTTCGTCTAACCGACTCACGCCAAGCCCGTTCACCTTTTTCACATTAATCTGTACCGGAATTCGCTCTTTCATTGCGTCAATATGGCTAATGACGCCAATGGTTTTCCCGCTGGCGTTAAGGTTGTCCAGAGCGTCGAGGGCGATGTCGAGGGTTTCGCTGTCCAGCGTGCCGAATCCTTCATCCAGAAACAGGGAGTCGATGCGCGTTTTATGGCTCACAAGGTCGGATAGCGCCAGCGCCAGCGACAGGCTGACTAAAAAGCTCTCGCCGCCGGACAGCGTGCGAGTATCACGCACGCTGTCCGCCTGCCAGGTGTCAATGACCTGCATTTCCAGCGCGCCGTCTGACTTGCGCTGAAGCTGGTAGCGACCGTGCAGCCTCTCAAGCTGAAGATTGGCCAGATAGACCAGGTGATCCAGCGTCAGGCCCTGCGCGAACCGGCGGAACTTGGCGCCGTCGCTTGCGCCGATCAGCGCGTTTAGCGTCGACCAGTCGTCCAGATTTTTCTGATGGCGGGCAATAAGCGCCTGAAGCTCTCCCTGGCGTTCGCGGGCGATCCCATCTTCCGTCAGCTTTTGGCGAACCTCCCCCTGAAGCACGCTGTTGGCGCGGATCTCCTGAGAAAGCTGCGCCAGCCGCTCCGCGATCGTCTGGCGAGTTTCACCATGCGGCAGGTGAGCGGGGCGCGTTTCGACGTGCTGGAGAAGGCGCTGTTCGGCCGACTGAACCAGCGCGGTAGCCTGAGCGAACGCCGTTGCCAGGCACTCTTTAAGAGCGTTAAGCGACAGTCGTTCTTCGTCGCTAAGCCGGGCGGCCAAAAAGGCGTCTTCGTCGCTGAAAACGCTGGCGTTGAGCGCCTGAAGGAAAAGCGTTTCGAGCTTCGTCAGGCGTTCCCGGCTCTGGCGAAGCTGTAGGTCGAGCGCCGACAGCCGCCCGCTCATCGACTGCAGCTCGCTGTTGTTTTGCTGCCAGCGTTGGCGAGTTTGGGCCAGCGCCTGTTCTCGTTCAGCACGCGCCTTTGTCATTTCACGCAGGGCTTCCGCCGTCGTTCGTTCGCCAAAGAGCGCCAGGCGCTCCTCGTTTAAGCGCTCGACCTCTTTTTGACCGGCGGCAAGCCGCTCATCGACGTCCTGTAGCTGGGCCTGTATATGCGATATGCGCTCCCGCTGCGCGAGAAGATCGCCATTGAGCGCAACGGCCTGCTGCTCCAGCTCTGCGGATTCAGCGCGGTGGGTTTGCCATTGGCGCCATTCGCCTTCGCGGGCGCTAAGCCAGTCCGCATAGCCTTCTGGTAAAGGCAGGGGAAGCGAATGCTTTTCCAGCCGCTGGCGCAGCTGTTCCAATCGGCTTTGATATTTATCGTCAGCAGATTTGAGCCGCTCTTCCGACTGCTGGCTTTGCTGCGCGCGGTGCGCGAGATCCTGCGCCAGCAGCGTTACGCGCTGTTGAGCCTCTTTCAGGCTGACGGCGTGCTGATTTAACCGCTCTTTCTGCTGTTGGAGATCTTTTTCCGCCAGTTCCAGATGCGAGAGGTTCTCTTCCAGCGCTTGTTCGTGCAGCAAAAGGGCGCTCAGATGGTCATTGAGGCCTCGTTCATCCTCAATGCTAAAGGTTGCCTCTGACGTTTGGCCAAGCGTTTGCCACTGGGATTGCGCTTCGGTCAACGAGCGGTCTAACGCCGTCGCTTCGGTTCGCAGGCGCTGAACTTCGTCTTCTCGCGCCTGAATCTGGCTCAGTAGCCGTACGTCGTCATCGTGCAGACGCTGAACGTCGGCCTTTAGCGCAGCGAGCCGCTCCGCACTGCCGTTATCGCTATGGGCGCCGCTTTTTTCATTAAGGGGATGCTCCAGCGCGCCGCAGAGCGGGCAGGGAGTGCCTGATTTCAGCTGTGCTCTCTCTTGCGCAAAGCGGGCTAGCAATACTTCTTGTTGGTGTAGCGTTTCCAAATCGGCCAAATGGGCCTGCTTATCTTCCAGCTCTCGCCGGTTGGTCGCTCGCCTGACCTTTTGTTGCTCAATATCGACCATGAGCAGCGCCTGTCGTTCACCGAGCGCGCTGCGCCGGACCTGCGTTTCTAAATAGCGAGCCTGAAGCTGGCGCTGCTCGCGCGCGCCCTCTCGGGCGTTTGCCAGCGCCGTCCGCCGTTTTCGAAGGGACGCCAAGTCGCATTCAGCCGCTAACGCACGATGCTGTTTCTGAAGGCGCTCAAACGCCTCTTGCTGGGACTGAAGCCTCGTTTGTTCTTCCTGCTGCTCCTGAGACGTTTGGGTGAAGGCGCGCTCAAGATTTTCCCGATCCTGGCGGCGCTGTTCTACGTCTTGAGCCAACAGGACAAGCTCGGCTTTTTGTCTCGTTAGCTCTTCCATCAGGCTTTGCCACAGGGGGAGGTTTTCCCCCCACTGAGCGTGCTGCTTGTGGCGAGAGAAGTAGTCTTCCAGGTCGCTTTGTCGTCGTTCAAGCATCTCGCTCTGGGCAAGCTGTGCTGCGTGAGCAGAAGACGCGTTTTGCTTCTGCCCGGTCAGTTCAACCCTCTGCGCCGTCCACTGCTCCAGCTCCTGACGCCTGGCGGCAATGTGTAAATCGAGCGGCGCTATCCGTTCATCGATCAGCGTTCTCGTTTGTTCATGCTCAATGAGCATGGCGCTTAGCGCCTTTTCTTCCTGTTCACAGGCCCGCTGGCTCTGTGTGACGTTCAGGCGAAGCCGTTCCGTCTCTGTCGTTAAGCGAACAAGCGTTTGTTCCAACTCACGAGTTTCATCCCGCAGCCGCTGGCGTTCGCCGTAAAGGGGATTAAGCTTTTCAGCCGGTTCGCTTTGCCGCAGGCGCTCCAGCCGATCGGCGCTCTTTTGCAGCTCGTCCTGAGCGTCGGTTAACTGCCGCTGGGCCGTCGATAGCTGCTGCCGATAGTCGTCCTGCTGGGCCAGCCACTGCCCGTCGTTGGTCAACTGCTGAATTTGCTGCTCCAGGACCTGCTCCTGTTGGTGAAGCTGTTGTGCCTGTTCGCGTAGCGAATTCAGCTCCTCATCGCCAAGCAGCCGTACGCCCTCGAATCGGGCGTACAGCGCCTCCAGCTCGCTTTTGGCCTCTTTATGGCGCAGGAAGACCCGCTCGGAAATCTGGCCGTATATCTCGGTGCCGGTCAGCTCTTCCAGCAGCTCAGCCCGTTCGTTAGGTTCGGCGTTGAGAAAGGCGGCGAACTCCCCTTGGGAGAGCATCATGGACTTGGTGAAGCGTCCGAAATCGAGGCCGGTGATTTGAGCTATGGCCTCAAGCTTGTCGCGAACCTTATCGGTGATGATTTTTCCGTCGCTCAAATAGGCGAGTTCAACCTTCGGCGCCTGCAGGTTGCCGTCCGCTAGGCCTTTGGCGCGCCGCTGGCTCCAAAAGGCGCGGTAGCCGATGCCCTGAACCTCAAATTCGACCTCCGCCAGAGATTCGGCGGTATGGTTGGTCATCAGATCGTTTTGCGTCGGGCCGACGGCGAGGCGGGGCGTTTTGTGATAGAGCGCCAGGCAGATGGCGTCCAGCAGGGTGGTTTTACCCGCTCCGGTGGGGCCGGTGATGGCGAACAGCGCATTGTCGCAAAAAGGCGACTGCGTGAAGTCGATTTTCCACTCGCCCTTAAGCGAATTGAGGTTTTTAAGGCGTAGGCTGAGAATTTTCACTTTATCTCCTCCTGTGCCTTTTGTTCACCCTCAAGCCTGACTTCATCCAATAAGCCGTTAAACATCTCTCTTAGCCGAGGATAGCGCGAAGCGACGTTTTCATCGGGAGATTCCTGCTGCTCCTGCGCCAGTCGGCGCTCAAAAACGTCATTGGCGGTCAGTTCGGTCAACGTTTCTTTCTCCTGTCGTTCCAGATGGCGATGCGTCATGGTTTTGCTGCGCCGCAGCAGAACGATCTCCACCGGCAGGTCGTCGGCCATTAGTTGAATGCGCTTTTGTAGATCGCTAAGGTAAAGTGCGGTATCGACTTCTATATCCAGCCAAACGGGGCGCTCCTCGCTGGACGATTTAAACGCGTCAAGCCTGGCCAGCACCTCGTCGATATCGCCTTTGATTAAGCGCATGGGCTGGAATTCCGGCACCGGCAGCAGCGTTATTTGCGGCGAAGCGTCAGGATTAAGGTCGACTAAAACGACGCTCTTTTCCTGGCCGGTTTCGTCAAAGCTTAGGGCAATGGGGGAACCGGAGTAGCGAACGTGTTCAAGGCCTGCCACCCTCTGAGGCCGGTGAATATGGCCCAGCGCGATGTAGTCGGCCGGCGGGAAGGCCTGTGCGGGAAACGCGTCAAGCGTACCGATGTAAATCTCTCTGACAGAGTCCGACGTTGAGGCGCCGACGGTCGTCAGATGCCCGGTTAATATAATGGGAAGGTGACGATCGAGTGCTGCTCTTTTAGCCAGCGCCAGTTCGTAAACGCGCCGATAGTGCTCGGCGATGGCCGACTGCATTCCTATACGCTTTTCCTCCGCCGACTGCCCCGCCTGGCTAGTGACAATGTCACGCTGTCGTATAAACGGCACGGCGCACAGCAGGGCCGAGGGCTCTCCTGTTCTATCATTTAACAGCAACAGCTCTTGTGATTCGTCTTCTGCGACGCCGGCTATTACGTCAACGTTAAGGCAGGCTAAAAGCGCGCGGGACTCGTTCAGTACGGCAACGGCGTCGTGATTGCCGCCAAGAACCACCAGGCGGCAGCCCGTCGGCTGAAGCCTGACGATAAACTGGTTATACAGCTCGCGGGCGTAGCTGGGCGGCGACGCCGTGTCGAACACGTCCCCAGCGACGATAACGGCGTCGACTCGGTAGGTAACTACCTGTTCAGTCAGCCAGTTCAGGAATGCTTCATGCTCTGCGGCGCGGCTTTTAGTAAAAAAGTATTGTCCCAGGTGCCAGTCAGACGTATGAATAATTCGCATGGATCCTCACGGTTATCGTTCGCAGTAGTGTAGAAACCTTTTCTTCGCGACATTATACGCAGCGAATGGCCGAGCAGCGGTCTTTTTCCGTTAATCTCGAGTTAATTCACAACGTACAGGTTGTTAACGTCATAAAACTGTCATATATCTGTAGCATACTGGCCCGCATTACAGCTCCAATAAAGATCTACAGCGAAAGAGCCTAACGCCGATGATGAAACGCATACTGATCGTTGAAGACGAAGCGCCTATCAGGGAAATGATCTCTCTTGTGCTGGAACAGCACGATTATCAGACGATAGAAGCGGGGGACCTGGCCAGCGCGCAGGCGCAGTTAAAAGAGCCGTATCCCGATCTGGTATTGCTGGACTGGATGTTGCCGGGCGGTTCCGGCATACAGTTTATCAAGTCGATGAAGCGCGAAGCGCTGACCAAAGATATTCCTATCATCATGCTGACCGCGCGCAGCGAAGAGGACGACAGGGTGCAGGGGCTTGAGTCCGGCGCTGATGACTATGTGACCAAGCCGTTTTCGCCCAAAGAGCTGATGGCCCGCATGAAGGCGGTGATGCGCAGAACGTCGCCGATGACGGAACACGAGCAGCTGACGTTTAGCGGCCTGGTGCTCGATCCGTCTTCTCATCGAGTCATGGCGGACGACGTGCCGCTCGATATGGGACCGACGGAGTACAAGCTGCTTCACTTTTTTATGAGCCATCCGGAACGGGTTTACAGCCGCGAACAGCTGCTAAATCAGGTATGGGGCACCAACGTTTACGTTGAGGACAGAACGGTAGACGTGTTTATTCGTCGACTGCGTAAGACGCTGGAGGGCAGCGGCTATGATAAGATGCTGCAGACCGTACGCGGTTCCGGCTACCGTTTTTCAACGCGCTTTTAATTAGGAAACTGCCAGTGTTAGAACGCCTGTCGTGGAAAAAAATCATTTTAGAGCTGTTTCTCTTTTGTCTTCCCGCGCTGCTGTTAAGCATTTTTATCGGCCATTTGACGCTGCTGTTGCTGATTTCCGTCAGCGCCGCGCTGTGCTGGCACTTTTACAACCTGCTGAAGCTTTCTCACTGGCTGTGGTTGGATCGCAGCATCATGCCGCCGTCGGGAAGAGGAAGCTGGGAGCCGCTGTTTTACGGCCTGTATCAGATGCAGCACCGCAACCGCCAGCGTCGGCGAGAATTGACTTCGCTTATCAAGCGCTTTCGCAGCGGCGCGGAATCGCTGCCGGACGCGGTGGTGCTCAGTACGGAAAGCGGCCATATCTTTTGGTGTAACCGCCTGGCGCAAAGCATGCTGGGCTTTCGCTGGCCGGAGGACAACGGCCAGCACATTCTTAACCTGATCCGCTATCCGCAGTTTACCGACTTTATTAATCAGCGGCAGTTCGGCGAACCGCTGACCCTTCAGTTCAACAACGGCAGCCACATTGAGTTTCGCGCGGTGCCCTATGATGAAGGACAAATACTGATTTCAGCGCGCGACGTGTCGCAGGTGCGACAATTGGAAGAGGTGAGGCGCAAGTTTTTCACCAATGCCAGCCACGAGTTGAAAACCCCGCTGACGGTGCTTAGAGGCTATCTGGAAATGCTGGACGATGAAGATACGCGTCCTGAAATTCGCCAGCGCGCCGTGGCCAGCATGAAGGGGCAGACCGAGCGCATGGACCAGCTGGTCAATCAGCTGTTGACCCTGTCGCGCATTGAAGCCGCGCCGCGCCACGTATCGAATGAAAAGATTAACGTTCCGGCGCTGCTGGATACGCTGCTGCGCGAAGGAGAAGTGCTAAGCGGCGGTAAGCATAAGCTTAACTTCAACGTTACGCCGGGGCTGTACGTTTACGGCAATCAGGAGCAGCTTTACAGCGCGATGTCTAACCTGGTGTATAACGCGATTAACCATACGCCGGAAGGAACGGCCGTTCAGGTCGACTGGGCGTTGACGCCCAAAGGCGCGCGCTTTAGCGTAAAAGACAATGGGCCGGGCATTGAGCGGCAACATCTTTCCCACCTGACGGAGCGGTTCTACCGGGTCGATCCTTCCCGCTCCAGGCAGACAGGCGGCAGCGGGCTGGGGCTGGCGATTGTTAAACACGCGCTCAACCATCACGATTCTCGGCTGGAGATTGAAAGCCAGCCGGGCAAGGGCAGCGAGTTCAGCTTTGTGCTGCCGGTGGGCGCAGTAGTGAGTGAATAATTTCCGATTGCTAGACGACGGGCGCCGTTATAGGCGCCCGTTTTGCATTATGGCTTCTTGAATGAATTACCTTTTAGTTGCTGCCTTCATGTTTCTTACAAACTCGGCCAGCCTGTTGAGCATCTCATCCGGCTTGGCGCTGAGCTCCTCAATAATTTTTACGATAGCCGAGCCCGATATCGCACCCGCAGCGCCGCTGTCGATGGAGGCCTTAACCTGAGACGGCTCGGAAATGCCGAACCCTTGAATGGCTGGGGCGGCGTTGTACTCTTTAAGCCGGTTTATCAGGTGCTCAAGCGGCTGATGGGCCTTGTTTTCTGCGCCCGTAACGCCGGCTCGGGAGAGCAGATAGGTATAGCCCCGGCCGTGGGTGGCTATTTGGCGCAGAAGGTCGTCGTTAGCGTTAGGCGGACAGATAAAGATCGGTGCTACGCCGTGGCGTAGCGCTGCGGTGCGAAACGGCTCTGACTCTTCGAAAGGCACGTCGGCAACCAGTACGGAGTCTACGCCAACCGCGGCGCAGCGGGCGTAAAACTCGTCGATCCCTCGGGTGAAAACCAGGTTTGCGTACATCAGCAGGCCGATCGGAATATTGGGGTGACGGGCGCGTATTTTTGCCAACAGGTCAAAGCAAAGTGACGGTGTCACTCCTGAGGCAAAGGCGCGCAGAGTGGCGTTTTGAATGGTGGGGCCGTCCGCTAGCGGGTCGGAAAACGGGATCCCGAGTTCCAGCGCGTCGGCGCCTGCGTCAATCAGGGTATCAATAATCTTTAGCGACAGCTCGGGGTTTGGATCGCCCAGCGTGACGAAGGGAACAAATGCGCCTTCTCCGTTGGCTTCCAATTGGTTAAACAGGCGTTGATAACGTTCCATCAGATCTCTCCCCGCGCTTTTAAAATATCGTGAACGGTAAATATGTCTTTGTCTCCCCGGCCGGACAGGTTAACCACCAGGATTTGTTCTTTTTGCGGTTCGGCCGCAATCATCTTCAGCGCGTAGGCCAGCGCGTGGGAGGACTCCAGCGCAGGAATGATGCCCTCGTGGCGCGAAAGCTGTTTGAAAGCGTCCAGCGCTTCGTCGTCGGTAATGGAAACGTATTCCGCACGCCCGATGCTGTTGAGGTAGGCGTGCTGCGGCCCGACGGACGGGAAGTCCAGCCCCGCAGAGATAGAGTAAGACTCTTCGATTTGCCCCTCGTCGGTCTGCATCATCGGCGACTTCATGCCGAAATAGATGCCTACGCGACCGTGTTTCAAGGGCGCGCCGTGTTGACCTGTTTCGATGCCAAGCCCCGCTGGCTCAACGCCGATAAGGCGCACTCCCGGCTCGTTGATAAAGTCGGCGAACATGCCGATAGCGTTAGAACCTCCGCCGATGCAGGCCAGCACCGCATCGGGCAGGCAGTCTTCTCTTTCTTTCATCTGCGCTTTGGTTTCCTCTCCGATCATGCGCTGGAATTCCCGCACGATGGTAGGAAACGGGTGAGGACCGGCGGCGGTGCCGAGCAGGTAGTGCGCCTTGTCGTAGTTGGCGGACCAGTCTCTCAGCGCCTCGTTACAGGCATCCTTAAGGGTGGATGAACCGCTGTGAACCGGAATAACTTCAGCGCCCATCAGACGCATTCTGAAGACGTTCGGCGACTGGCGCTGGACGTCTTTCGCACCCATGTACACCCGGCACTTCAGGCCCAGCAGCGCGCTGGCGAGAGCGGCCGCCACGCCGTGCTGGCCGGCGCCGGTTTCGGCGATAATTTCCGTTTTACCCATTCTTTTGGCTAACAGCGCCTGGCCGAGCACCTGGTTGGTTTTATGGGCGCCGCCGTGCAGCAGATCTTCGCGCTTGAGGTATAGCTTCGTCTTGGTGCCAGCGGTCAGGTTGCGGCACAGAGTTAGCGGCGTGGGGCGCCCCGCGTAGTTCGTCAACAGGTCGTGGAATTCCCGCTGAAAGCCGGGATCGCTCTGCGCGCTGACGAAGGCCTGTTCGAGCTGCTGTAGCGCCGGCATTAATATTTGTGGAACGTACATTCCGCCAAATTCGCCGAAGTAAGGGTTAAGCAATGTCATGTTATATCCTTTTGTTGCCGACATCAGGGACGTCACGAATTGAATTATTGTGTAATAAACGAATTTAGTATTGGCGTAGGGTAGAAAACGCCGCGCGAACCTTATCGTTGCATTTTTTTCCTGGTTCGCTTTCCAGCCCGGAATTGAAGTCTAGCCCCCGACAGCCAAGCCCTGCGGCCTGTTGTGCGTTGTCCGGCGTCAATCCGCCGGCCAGCATGGCGTTCTCAAGCGCGGCGCCGGCTAAAAGCGACCAGTCGAAGGTTTGCCCGGAGCCGCCCGCGCCGTTGTCCAGCAGGTAACGGTCGACGTGCGGCGTATCGAGTTTAGGAATACGCTCGCCGACGCTTCTGGCCTGCCAGATTTCACAGCCGCCGGGAAGGCGTTGGCGTAAAAGGGCGATATAAGCGTCATCTTCCTGGCCGTGAAGCTGGACGGCGCTGAGATTAAGGCGCTCGACCGCCAAACAAACGGTTTCCGGCTTGGCGTTGCAAAATACGCCGACCCAGCGCAGAGGCGCGGCGTGAACCACTTTTTGCGCCTGAGCCAGATCGATATAGCGGGGCGATTTGCCCACAAAAATTAATCCACCGTAGACCGCGCCGGCGCGATAAGCGGCTTCGGCGTCTTCCGGTCGGGTTAATCCGCACACTTTGTTATCGCCGAAAACGACGCGACGGACCGCCAGATCCAAATCGGGTTCAGACATCAGCGCGCTGCCAATGAGAAACCCGTTGGCATATTGACTCAGCTCCCGCACCTGACCATAGGTATGAATACCGGATTCGCTGATGACGATGGTTGAAGATGGCAGCCTGGGCGCCATTGTTCTGGTACGGTTGAGGTCGATGGAGAGATCCCGCAGATCGCGATTGTTGATGCCGACGACCTTCGCGTTGAGGGCGATAGCTCTCTCCAGTTCCTCTTCGTTGCTGGCTTCGGTCAGTACGCCCATATTTAGCGAGTGGGCAACGGCGGCCAGTTCCTGATACCGTTCGTCATTTAGCACCGACAGCATGAGTAAAATGGCGTCCGCACGGTAAAAGCGCGCCAGATAAATCTGGTAGGCGTCAATGATAAAGTCTTTGCACAGCACGGGCTGATGCACCTGCTGGCTTACTATCGTCAGGTAGTCAAAGCTGCCCTGAAAGTACTTTTCGTCGGTTAAGACGGAAATAGCGGAGGCAAAAGGGCGATAGCTTTCGGCAATGGCGCGAGGGTCAAAGTGCGAGCGAATCAGCCCCTTTGACGGCGATGCCTTTTTGCATTCCAAAATAAAGACCGTTTTGTCATCGGTCAGCGCCTGATAAAAGCTGCGCTCGCTGGGCGATATTTTACTTTTAAAGCTTTCTAACGGCTGCTTTTGGCGGCGTTCATCAACCCACTGTTGCTTGTCTTGAACGATGCGCGCTAATACGGTTTCCTGCATGATTTATCCTCTTGCCGCGAGAGCCTGAACGCGGTCATAGGCTACGCCGCTGTGAATGATGTCCATTGCTCTTTGCGCGTTTTCTTTCAGGCATTCCTGGCCAAACAGCCGCATCAGCACGGCGACGTTGGCGGCAACCGCGCTGGCGTGAGCCACTTCGCCTTTTCCCTGTAACAGTCTAGACAGAATATCGCGGTTTTCATCCGGCGTCCCGCCTTCCAGTGAGGACAGTGCGTATTTATTCAGGCCGAAATCGCGGTGATCCAGACTGTAAACGCTGATTTCGCCGTCACGCAGTTCCGCGACCTCCGTAGGCGCGTGGATGGCGACTTCGTCCATGCCGCCGCCGTGCACGACGGCCGCCTGTTCGTAGCCCAGCACTCGCAGCGCTTCGGCGATAGGGCGAACCAGCTCGGGGCTATAGACGCCGATCAGGGCTTTTTTCGGGCGGGCAGGGTTGATAAGCGGCCCTAATACGTTGAACAGCGTGCGGGTTTTAAGCTGCTGACGCACCGGCATTGCGTGGCGAAAGCCGGCGTGATACTGCGGCGCGAACAGGAAGCAAACGCCGAGGTCGTCCAGCGCCTTGCGGGACGTTTCGGCCGGCAGGTCAAGCCTGATGCCCATTGCCGCCAGCAGATCAGAGGAGCCCGAACGGCTTGATACGCTGCGGTTGCCGTGCTTGGCGATCTTGATGCCGCAGGAGGCCGCTACGAAGGCGCTGGCAGTGGAAATATTGATGCTATTGGTTCCGTCACCGCCGGTACCTACGATGTCGGCGAAGTCGTAATCTGGGCGAGGAAAGGGTTGAGCATCGGCTAAAAATGCGGATGCCGCGCCTGCGATTTCGTCCGGCGTCTCCCCGCGGACTTTCATGCTGATCAGCGCGGCGGCCAGCTGCGACGACTCCAGTTCTCCCCTGGCGATGGCGCTGAACAATGCCTGACTTTCTTGCTGAGTGAGCGCCTGTGCGCCGTAAAGCTTATTAAGGATTGACTGCTTGATGTCTTGTGTTTGCATTTTCTTTCGCCGCTCTAAGTTATGTTCTTTACGCACTGTGGGGAGCGCCCACAAAAAAGCCCGCAGGGCGCGGGCTTCTTGGTTATTGCGTTGTTTGATGACAAACAGGTGCAAGTAGACCGCCCGCTAAAGGAGAGGTCGCCACCAAAGGGTTAATTGAGTTTGTATTGTCATCATAAGTACCTATATGTTTACGAGGTGTTTACGAACAGCCTGTTGCAAATAGTGCGCTGCGTTTCTGTGTACTAGTTAACTAGTTTGAAGGGGCGTTGTCAATCTTTTTATAATAAAAAATAGCCGCTTTGATCTCGCCTCCTACGATTCGGCCCAGGCCAACGTTTGGTCCAGCAGCTTTGCGCCCTGGGTGGTCAAAATGGACTCCGGATGGAACTGAAACCCACAAACGCGATGGGCGTCGTGTCGAACGGCCATCACCATCTGCTGATAGTGTGCGTTGACGATAAGCTCATCGGGAAGCTGGCTTCCGACCAAAGAGTGATAGCGGGCGACGGGCAGCGGGGAAGGCAGCCCGGCAAACATAGCCTGTCCGTCATGCGTTACGGGGGAGGACTTGCCGTGCAGAATTTCGCCCGCCTGGCCTACGGTTCCGCCATAGGCTTCAACAATCGCCTGATGGCCCAGACAGATGCCGATAATCGGCACTTTCCCCTTTAGCCTTTGCAGCAGCTCCGGCATACAGCCCGCCTCGGAAGGCTTACCAGGGCCAGGAGAAAGCAGCAGGATAGGCTTTTTCATATCGCTCATCC
The DNA here is from genome assembly GCF_039789245.1 of Leminorella grimontii. Lineage (NCBI taxonomy): Bacteria > Pseudomonadati > Pseudomonadota > Gammaproteobacteria > Enterobacterales > Budviciaceae > Leminorella > Leminorella grimontii. The sequence continues at coordinate 1,909,952 of NZ_CP146357.1, forward strand.
GCTGGAGAATAAACTCGGCGGGCAGGTGGTTACGGTACACGGTGACGCGGTGCCCGCTGACTCTAAGCTGATCGACGAGGTTGTAGGTAAACGAGTCGACGTTGTCGAGAAGTAAAATATCGGCCATTAGAAAATCTCCTTAACCTGATGGGCGCTGGCGATAGCGCGCAGCACCGCTCGGGCCTTATTGCGCGTTTCATCGGCTTCGGACTGGGGATTTGAATCCAAAACGACGCCCGCGCCGGCCTGAATGGTGGCGATGCCGTCTTCAACGTAGGCCGAACGGATAACGATACAGGTATCAAGAGAGCCGTGAGCGGTAAAATAGCCCACGGCGCCGCCATAGCTGCCGCGGCGCACGCCTTCATACTGTGCAATAAGCTGCATAGCCTTAACCTTTGGCGCACCGCTCAGCGTTCCCATGTTCATACAGGCCTGATAGGCGTGCAGCGCATCCAGATCGCGCCGAAGGGTTCCGACAACGCGCGATACCAAGTGCATAACGAAAGAGTAGCGGTCAACCTTGGTCAAGTCGGCGACGTAGCGGCTGCCTGGTTCGCAGATGCGGGCCAGATCGTTGCGCGCCAAGTCGACCAGCATGATGTGTTCCGCCAGCTCCTTATGATCGGTACGCATGTCGAGTTCGTAGCGGCTGTCCAGATCCTTATCCAGCGAGCCGTCGGGAAGGCGGCCGCGCGGGCGCGTGCCGGCAATGGGGTAGATCTCAATCTGGCGGCTTTCTGCGTCGTATTTCAAGGCGCTTTCGGGAGATGCGCCAAACAGCGTAAAGTCGTCATCCTGCATGAAAAACATGTAGGGGCTGGGATTATTCTCTTTTAACGTCTGATAGGCGGCTAAAGGCGAAGGACAGGGAAGCGTGAAGCGCCGGGAAGGAACAACCTGAAAAATATCGCCCTGGCGGATGGACTCCTGTAGCTCCTGAACGATTCGGCCGTAGTCTTCATCGCTGCGATCGCAGTCAAGCTGCATGCTTTCGAGCGCGACGGCGTGAATGTCTGACGGCGGTTCAAGGAGCTGGGTTTGAAGCTCGCTTAAGCGAGCCTTCAGGCGCCTTCTTTCGGCATCGTCCCGGTGGGGGACGAACAGGCTGGCCTGCAGGCGCGATTCGCGGTTTTGGTGATCGAGGATCAATAACGTCTCGGCCAGATAAAAGCAGTAGTCCGGGCAGTTGCGATCGCTTTTAAGCTGGGGCAGGTCTTCAAAACCGGCGACCAGATCGTAGGCAAACAGCCCGCCTATCAGCATGGCCTCTTTCTGATCTGCGGGGACCTCAAGCAGCGATAAGAGCTGACGTAGGGCGTCAAAGACGGAGCTTGCCTTCAGGCGCGCGTCTTCATCCTGTGCGGCGTCAGGGGGAGAATAAACCAACTCTCTGAATCGTGGGCCGCTTCTATGGGCTACGTCGCTCGATAGCCGCTCGTCTAACAGCGTGAGCAGGCGGTCGCCGTTTTCCGTCAATGCTTGCAGCGTTACGCGATGCCCGTCAGCGGTAATGCGCAGCGCGCTGTCGATAACCAAAAGGCTTTTCAGATTTTGCTTGCTGTCTATCTCTGCGGACTCGAGCAGCAGCGTGGCCGGGCGTTGATGGCAGAGCTGGCTGAATATGGCCGTGGGATCGTTTCGGTAGGGCGTCTCTACCGTGACGATCTGTAAAGCGGGTTTCTGTATTGGCATAGCGTCTTATCACCGTATTTGTTTTGCGTTTTTATCAAACTTACCGAACGGCGGGCACTAAAAAGCCCGCAGGCTGCGGGCTATAGGCGTTCTTTTTACAGCAGAAAGCCGACCCGCCGTTAAGGCTTGTCTGGCCACCAGATTAACGTCTTGGCCGAGAGGGGGCGTGTTGCAGCTGTAGTCATTGTCATCATGAGCGTATCTCTCTGGGAGTATTTGTGTACTAGTTAACTGGATTAAGGGCGAAGTGTCAACGCTTTTATCCGCATAAAGAAAAATGGCCGATTAAGTAAAAATAGTGTGAAAGATGAAGTTTAAGAGGCTGGCTAAAAAGTTCGTTAGAGGAGAGAATACCGAAAGTACACTTTTTACGGCAAAGGAAAAATCAATAATGAGTGAAATTACCATTGTGGCTACGTTGACGATTAAGAGCGACTTTCAGGCGCCTTTAGTGGAAGCATTGAAAAAGATCGTTGACAGCAGCAGGGCTGAAGAGGGCTGTCACCAGTACGACCTGCATCAGGATAATCAAAATCCCATGGTGTACGTCTTTATTGAACGCTGGGCGTCACAGGAAGCGTTAGATCTGCACAGCCAGTCTGAGCACTTCACCTCGTTTGCGCAGTTCACGAAAGGTAAGGTTGAGTCTTTGGTTATTAACCTGATGCATAAAGTGTACTGAATTTCTCCAAGCCTGGCCGTTTATATTGGCCGGGCGCTTAAAGCGAACCATAAAAAAACCCGCCAAACGGCGGGTTTTTTGTGTTATTGACGGTTAGTCGTCAATGGGAGCAGGCCTTGCCGCCGGGGCAGCCGCATGGCTGGTTGCCGAATGGCCGCCTGCAGAACCTTTGGCGTTCTGCGCCGAGGCGTCGGTTGAAACGGCAGAAACGACAGGCGCTTGCGCTACGGGAGCGGGCTCCGCGTCGTCCATCGGTACAGCAGCAGGCTTAAAGGCCGGAGCGCTGGAGACGTTTTGCTCGCGCACGGTTTGTTCTACCACAGTAGCAGCCTGAACTGCGGGCTCTTCAAACGGCTTTGGAGCCGCTTCCTGAACCACGGGTTCAGCCGTTTCTTCCGGCATGACTGGCTTGGCGGCGGGCGCAGAAGCGGACGCGCCGTAGGCATGGCTAGCCGGTTGAATGGTTTCTACGCGGATCGGCGCAGGCGTTTCAATCGAGGTCAGAACGTCCGGCGTTGATTCTTGTTGAACGTGAACGGTTTCTTCCTGCTGTACGGCAACGGCTTCAGCTTCAGCCTCAACCGGCTCAGCGGAAGGCTGAATCACTGCTTCAACCACTTCAGGCGCTGCCGCTACGGCTTCTACCGCCGGAATCGCAGCGACCTCAGCTATCGGAGACTCAACGACTTCCGGCTGCTGCACGCCTTCAGCGATAATGACGCTGGAAACGACTACCTGCTCTTGAACGTCGCTCTGAACTTCAGCCTGAACGGCGTCTTCCTGTAGGGCGGCCTGAGCGGCGGCGATTGCCGCATAGTTGATAAACACCTTACCTGACGCAAGCTCGGGAGAAGCAACGGCAGCAGCTAAAGGCATCGCTGATACGGTTGGGTACTTCTCATCGCGATAGCGACGGCGACGCTGCCCGCTGACGCGCAGGTGGCGAGGCGAACGGCGAGAACGACGAGGCATGCCGTTGTTTTCACCGCCGTTATTGGTAAAGCCATTCTTTTCAGCGTTTTCTGATGCGACGCCGTTTTCCTGAGCTACGTTAGCCTGATGCAGAAGCTTGATTTCTTCTTTCTCGGTCGGCGGTACTGGCGCAGCGGTACTTTCGACGGCGTCTGCGCTGCGTTCGCCCTGAGTCGCAGTGCGAACTTTTTGCGACATCTGGCGGCGCTGGCGGCGCTGGGTCGGAACGGGCTTCTCTTCTTCTGCGACGGCGTCTTCCGCTGCGCTTTCAACGATGGCGTCGTTTTGCTGATTTACAGCCTGCTGTTGGCGTTTTTCTTCGTTACGGCGACGTTGACGCTCGGCGCGGGTTTCGCGGCGGTTATCAGCACTGCCTTCAGTTGCGGCATCCTGACTTTGCGCTTGACGGTTATTGCGGCGAGATTCCTGACCAGCTTCACGAGTTTGGCGCTCGGAGTTGCGGTCAGTGCGCTCGGTACGTTCACCGCGCTCTTTACGTCCGCCGCTGCGGCGATTATTTCGGCGATCCGGCCTCTCGGATGAAGACTTTTCTTTTGTCTCTTCGACTACCGGTTTAGTCGGTTCCGGAGAGGCAAGCAGGTTCTTCAGTCCGCTAACAAGGCGGCTAAGCAGCCCTGGTGCGGCAGGCGCTGTCGCAGCCGTACTGACGGGAGCAGGCAGAGCCTTGGTTTCTTCTAGAGGCGCGCTGTCAGCAGGCATGGAGAAACTGGCCAGAGCAGGCTGCTCGGGCGCTTTTCGCTCGTGATAAACTTCCTCTTCCGACTCGATTTCACTTTCGTGCAGCTGAGGCAGCATGTAGCTAAGCACCTGGCTTTCTTCACCCGGCTTCTTACGGATAACTTCGTAGTGCGGCGTTTCCATGTTGTCGTTGGGAACGACCACAACGCGTACTTTACCGCCGGAGCGGCGTTCAATGGCGTTAATGGCTTCGCGCTTCTCGTTAAGCAGGTAAGAGGCGATAGGAACAGGGACAATCGCATCGACTTCTCTGGTGTTGTCCTTCAGCGCCTCTTCTTCAATCAGGCGAAGGATGGACAGAGAGAGCGATTCGTTGTCGCGAACCGTACCGGTGCCGCTGCAGCGAGGGCAGATATGATGGCTGGATTCGCCCAGCGACGGGCTCAAGCGCTGGCGGGACATCTCCAGCAGGCCAAAGCGAGAAATGCGGCCAATCTGAATGCGGGCGCGGTCCTGACGAACGGCGTCGCGCAGGCGGTTTTCCACTTCACGCTGATGGCGAACCGGCGTCATGTCGATAAAGTCGATGACGATAAGGCCGCCCAGGTCACGAAGGCGCAGCTGACGCGCAATTTCGTCCGCGGCTTCGAGGTTGGTGTTGAACGCCGTCTCTTCAATATCGCCGCCGCGGGTAGAGCGAGCGGAGTTGATGTCGATGGCGGTCAGCGCCTCGGTGGTGTCAATAACGATTGAGCCGCCGGAAGGCAGGCGCACTTCGCGCTGGAAGGCAGACTCAATCTGGGATTCGATTTGGTAATGGCTAAACAGCGGGATTTCACCGGTATAGGGCTTAATCTTGCTGCTGAAGTCCGGACGGCCTAGCGCAGCGATGTGCTCTTTGGCCAAGTCGAGAATTTTGATGTTATCGATCAGGATCTCGCCGATATCGGGACGAAGGTAATCGCGGAAAGCGCGAACGATGACGTTGCTCTCCTGGTGAATCAGGAATGGAGCAGGACGGCTTTCGGCCGCTTTCTTGATGGCTTCCCAATGCTTTAAGCGGAAGGAGAGATCCCACTGAAGGGCTTCGGCGGATTTCCCAACGCCGGCGGTACGGACGATAAGCCCCATGCCGTCAGGAATTTCCAGCGAGTCCAGCGCTTCCTTAAGCTCTTGGCGATCTTCACCTTCGATACGACGGGAGATGCCGCCGGCGCGAGGGTTGTTCGGCATCAGAACCAGATAGCTGCCCGCCAGGCTGATAAAGGTTGTCAGCGCGGCGCCCTTATTGCCGCGCTCTTCTTTATCGACCTGAACGATGACTTCCTGACCTACGTGAACGGCATCCTTAATGTTAGGACGGCCGCCGACGCCGGAGGAAAAGTATTCGCGAGAAATTTCTTTAAAGGGGAGGAAACCGTGACGTTCTGCGCCGTAGTCAACAAAGGCTGCTTCCAGGCTCTGCTCTACGCGGGTGATCTTTCCTTTGTAAATATTTGCCTTTTTTTGTTCATGGCCAGGACTTTCAATATCTAAGTCATACAAACGCTGTCCATCAACTAAAGCAACGCGCAACTCTTCCTGTTGAGTTGCGTTAATCAACATTCTTTTCATTAAAAAGTACTCATTTTTCTATTGTCCACTGAGTCTGCGCGAGAGGTGTCAATAGATGGCATTAACCGACGGCCCCGAGTCTTATAGCAGGATCGTCAACCTCACGGTTGTCGCCTGCGCAGGGGCGCATTATCTCGGTAAGCCCGTTTCTGCTTTGCAAAAAACGGCGCTTTTTATCAGGAAAATCGGCGACCGATATTGAATCATCTCAGTGCAAACCGGTTTTCTATGTGTCCATCCAAGCCGCTCGCAGCAGCCCGCTCATTGCCCGATACTCACCGTGTCTTACGCCATTGCTGCACCGTTTGAGCTATCTGCAAATGTCATTTTTTGCCTATTACTCTTGGTTCAGAGTGAATAAGGCAGAAAATCAGCCACATTATTAACTGCCAAAGGCATTATGGCAAGGTGACTTTTGCACTTAAGCATAATGTTGTGGAAAAGGTGTTGAAAACCGTACGCCGATTGCCCTCGGCGACGGAGGATATTTTTTTATCCACAGCATGTTTTAAACCGTTTGATGGCGTAAACGGGGCTTATCTTAAGTGTAGACACAAAACAATTTCATCAAGGCATATTTAGCAAAAAACGATCGTGTTAAACTCTGCGCCATGAAAACACATCAACCTACAGTACAAATGGTCACCGTAACGGCCGATACGGCCGGTCAACGGGTCGATAACTTCCTGATCGCCCAGCTTAAAGGCGTCCCTAAGAGCATGATTTACCGAATCCTGCGCAAGGGAGAAGTGCGCGTGAACAAAAAGCGCATTAAGCCGGAGTATAAGTTGGAAGATGGAGACATACTGCGCATTCCGCCCGTCAGAGTGGCCGAGAAGGTCGAAAACGTCGTTTCAGCCAAATTGGACAAGGTCGCGGCGCTGGAGCACTGCATCATTTTTGAAGATGAGCATCTGCTGGTATTGAATAAACCTTCCGGAACGGCGGTTCACGGCGGCAGCGGCTTAAGCTTCGGCGCGATTGAAGGGCTTCGTGCACTAAGGCCGGACGCGCGCTTTCTTGAACTGGTTCACCGCCTCGACAGAGAGACCTCGGGGGTGCTGTTAGTGGCGAAAAAGCGCTCTGCGCTGCGTTCGCTTCACGAACAGCTCAGGCTTAAAACCATGCAAAAGGACTATCTGGCGCTGGTCAGAGGGCAGTGGCAGTCCCATTGTAAGGTGGTGCAGGCGCCGCTGCTTAAGAACGTGCTGCAAAGCGGAGAGCGTATTGTTCGAGTTGATGCCGAAGGCAAGCCTTCAGAGACGCGCTTTAAGGTAGAAGAGCGTTTTTCATTTGCGACGCTTATCAAGGCCAGCCCTGTGACGGGAAGAACCCACCAGATTCGCGTTCATGCGCTGCACGCAGGGCATCCTATTGCATTTGACGACCGTTACGGCGATCGAGAATTTGACGCGCAGCTTGCGGGGACGGGCCTGGACAGGCTGTTTTTGCACGCAGCGGCGCTAAGGTTTGAACACCCGGCAACGGGGGAGACGATGCGCGTTGAAGCGCCAATGGATGATAGGCTGCGCCGCTGTTTGACCGTTTTGCGCGGCGCGAAATAGCGTTTGAATGCAGGAAAAAGGGCCGCCTTTGCTTTTATCGTAGGCGGCCTTTTATTGGTGACAATGTCACTTATTGTTCAGCAGCGGATTTACTCCGGCCTCCAGCAATAGTCTATTCAGCGCAATCAGCGGCAGGCCGACGAGCGTATTGGGATCTCGGCCCTCCAAGCGTTCGAACAGCGTAATGCCCAAACCTTCCGACTTAAAGCTGCCGGCGCAGTACAGCGGCTGTTCTTTGTCTACGTAGGCTTCTATTTCGTCTTTACTTAACGTACGGAAGTGGACGATGAACGGTTCGCATACCGTCCGATAAGTTTTTGTCTGCGGTATATAAAGGCAAAGTCCGGTATAAAACGTAACGGCATTCCCGCTCGCCAGAGTTAACTGCGCCACGGCGTTTTCGCGCGTGAGCGGCTTACCTGCAATCTGCCCGTTCAGCACGCAAACCTGATCGGAACCAATCACCAGCGACTGCGGATGCTTAAGCGCAACGGCCTGCGCTTTTAGCTTTGACAGCCTGACGACGAGTTCATCCGCGGATTCGCCCAAAAGCGGCGTTTCGTCAACGTCGGGAGCCAGCGCCGTAAAGGGAAGCGCAAGCTTTGATAATAAGGACTGGCGATAGGGCGACGTTGAGGCGAGGATGAGCGAAGTCATAGCGTTTCCAAAGCTGTTGTGAGAAGCGGCAGTGTACCCGGTTTATTTTATCGAGCACAAATAGTGAAAGAAAATGTAAACATACAAAGAAGAAAAGGGGATTTCTATTAATAGACGTAGCGAAACGACGTCGTCTATCTTAAACTACGCGCCTTATTGAAAGCCCTTTAGGTCAAAAAGCACGTTTTTAGCGCGCATCTCGCGCTTTTCCTTTGACTAAAGGCCATGACAACGTTAATATGCGCGCCCTATGCAAAAGGTAAAATTACCCTTAACTATCGATTCGCTTCGCGCGGCTCAAAAAAGCCTAGACTATGCCGGTGTTTATACCGCAGAGCAGGCTACGCGTTTAGCCGAGTCGGTAGAGAGCGTGGATGGTGATATTGAGGCTGAGCTATCGTTTTTTATCGATAATCAGCGCTTGGTCGTGTTGAACGGAAAGGCGACGGTTCCCGTTACGCTGCTCTGTCAGCGCTGCAATCAGCCTTATGCATACACCGTTCAGGCAACGTATTGTTTCAGTCCGGTCAAAAATGATGAGCAGGCTGAAGCATTACCGGCAGGTTATGAGCCGGTCGACGTCGATGAGTTTGGCGAAATCGATCTGCTGGCTTTGACAGAGGATGAACTCATTCTGTCTTTGCCGATCGTGCCGGTGCATGAACATGAACACTGTGAAGTGTCCGACGCGGAAATGACGTTTGGCGAGCTGCCTCCCGAGGCGGAGAAGCCAAATCCATTTGCCGTATTAGCCAGTTTAAAGCAAAAGTAACCGAGGAGTAAGGTCGATGGCCGTACAACAGAACAAAAGTACCCGTTCAAGACGTGGCATGCGTCGTTCTCACGATGCACTGACTACCGCTGCAGTATCCGTGGATAAAGTTTCTGGTGAAACCCACCTGCGTCACCACGTTACCGCTAACGGTTACTACCGTGGCCGCAAGGTAATCGCTAAGTAATTTTAGGTGATACCTTGGCAAGTCTAACCATTGCGTTAGATGCTATGGGCGGGGACTTCGGTCCCTGCGTCACAGTGCCTGCATCTTTGCAGGCATTGGCTTCTAATTCAGAACTAATCATTAAGTTGGTTGGTCTCTCTTCTGATATCGAGCCACTGCTCAAATCCGCCTCGTCCGAGGTTCTTTCCCGTCTTGAAATTATTCCCGCTGAGTCCATGGTGGCTAATGACGCGAAGCCGTCGCAGGCTATTCGCAATAGTCGAGGGACGTCCATGCGCATTGCCTTGGACTTAGTGAAAAGCGGAGAGGCGATGGCGTGCGTCAGTGCCGGCAACACCGGGGCGCTTATGGGGCTGGCAAAGCTTATGCTCAAGCCGCTTGACGGCATAGAACGCCCCGCGCTGGTGTCGGCGATTCCGAATCAGCAGGGCGGCAAAACGCTGGTTCTTGACCTGGGCGCCAACGTAGAGTGCGACGGCGACATGCTGGTGCAGTTTGCGGTAATGGGCGCGGTGATGGCGGAAGAGATTTTACAGGTCGATAATCCTCGCGTTGCGCTGCTGAATATTGGTGAAGAAGAGACCAAAGGTCTTGATAATATTCAGGCCGCCGCCGCTATACTCAAGAATGCACAGCAGATAAACTATATCGGCTACCTTGAGGGGAACGATCTTTTAACCGGGAAAACCGACGTATTGGTGTGCGATGGTTTTGTCGGCAACGTAACGCTGAAAACGCTCGAAGGCGTTATTCGAGTCTTCCTTTCTTTACTTTCATCGGGGAAGCGCAGGCCGACCTGGTGGATGAAGATCTTTAGCTATTGGTTCAAAAAACGTTTATCTAAACGTTTCGGACACTTAAATCCCGATCGATATAACGGGGCTTGTCTGTTAGGATTACGCGGTACGGTGATAAAAAGTCACGGTGCGGCTAATCAACAGGCTTTTGCTGTAGCCATAGAGCAGGCCATACAGGCCGTGCAACGCAGCGTGCCCATGCAAATTGCCGCTCGTCTTCAGGCGGTATTACCTAAGAGTGAATGACATTTCATGTATACAAAAATTCTCGGTACAGGCAGCTACCTGCCTGTACAAGTGCGTACCAATGCTGATTTAGAGCAGATGGTGGAAACCAGCGACGAGTGGATCGTGTCCCGTACCGGCATTCGTCAGCGTCATATTGCTGCGGCGGATGAAACCGTAGCGACAATGGGGTGTCACGCGGCAGATAAGGCAATCGAAATGGCGGGTATCGATAAAAGCGATATCGGCCTGATTATTGTTGCTACTACGTCGTCAAGCAATGCGTTTCCAAGCGCGGCCTGTGAGATTCAAAATTATCTAGGCATTAAAGACGCGGCCGCCTTTGACGTCGCCGCCGCCTGCGCGGGCTTTGCCTATGCGCTGAGCGTGGCCGATCAGTTTATTAAAACCGGTTTTGTAAAAACCGCGCTGGTTGTGGGGTCTGACGCCCTTAGCCGCACGTTGGATCCAGCCGATCGCGGAACGGTTATTCTGTTTGGCGACGGTGCGGGCGCCGTGGTTATCGGGGCGTCCGAAGAGCCAGGTATCATCTCGACGCATCTTCACGCCGACGGCCGCTATGGCGAACTGTTGACGCTGCCGAACCACGATCGCGTAGATCCTTCCAAACCCGATTTCTTGACCATGAAGGGCAACGACGTATTTAAAGTCGCGGTAACGGAGCTGGCCCATATCGTTGACGAAACGCTTGGGGCGAACGGTATCGACAGGTCCGAGCTGGACTGGCTGGTTCCCCACCAGGCGAACCTACGCATTATTTCAGCGACGGCCAAGAAGCTAGGCATGGGGATGGAAAAAGTTGTCGTTACGCTCGATCGTCACGGCAACACCTCGGCGGCTTCCGTTCCGTCCGCGCTGGACGAAGCGGTGCGCGATGGTCGTATTCAGCGCGGCCAGTTAATTTTGCTTGAGGCCTTTGGCGGTGGTTTCACCTGGGGCTCAGCGTTAATTCGATTCTAACTGCATCAGGAATAATAAAAGTATGAGTCAATTTGCCGTTGTTTTTCCGGGCCAGGGATCTCAGTCCGTAGGCATGCTCGCCGCATTGGCCGAAGAGAATTCACTGGTAAAAGAAACGTTTGCCGAAGCCTCTGAGGCGCTCGGCTATGACTTATGGCAGCTGGTCCAGCAGGGGCCGGAAGCCGAGTTGAACAAAACGTGGCAAACGCAGCCCGCGCTGCTGGCCGCTTCGGTTGCCGTTTGGCGCGTATGGCAGCAAAAGGGCGGTAAGGCCCCAGCGATGCTGGCGGGCCATAGCCTGGGTGAATACTCTGCGCTGGTTTGCGCCGGCGTTCTGGCGTTTAAAGACGCCGTTCGCCTGGTTGAGCTGCGCGGCAAGCTGATGCAGGACGCCGTGCCGGAAGGTACCGGCGCGATGTACGCCATCATTGGTCTTGGCAACGATGAAATTGCCAAAGCCTGTGAGGAGTCCGCTCAGGGGCAGGTCGTTGCGCCCGTCAACTTTAACTCGCCGGGGCAGGTTGTTATCGCCGGTAATAAAGAGGCCGTCGAGCGGGCCGGCGCTGCATGTAAAGCCGCTGGCGCCAAGCGCGCGCTGCCGCTTTCCGTCAGCGTTCCGTCCCACTGCGCGCTGATGAAGCCCGCGGCCGACAAGCTGGCTCAGGCGTTGAAAGACATTGAGTTTAGCGCACCGAAGATCGCCGTTATCAATAACGTAGACGTAAAAGCTGAGACCGACGGCGATGCGATTCGCGACGCGCTGGTTCGCCAGCTTTATAGCCCCGTTCGCTGGACGGAAACCGTTGAGTTTATGGCGTCGCAAAACGTGACCCATCTTCTGGAAATGGGGCCAGGTAAAGTGCTGACCGGTTTGACTAAGCGCATTGTGGACACTCTGTCCGCGGCTGCGGTCAACGATCCTGCCAGCCTGCAAGGCGCGCTTGAAGGGTAAGCGAAAACCGAATTTATCCTAAAGGGGAACTGCATGAAGTTAGAAGGAAAAATTGCTCTTGTCACCGGCGCCAGCCGCGGGATTGGCAAAGCTATTGCACAGCGACTGGCCGCTGAGGGCGCACGCGTCATCGGCACGGCTACGTCAGAAAGCGGCGCTCAGTCTATTAGCGAATATTTGGGCGCACAGGGCAAAGGCCTGGCGCTGAACGTCACCGACGCCGCTTCAGTCGAATCAACGCTTGAGGCGATTCGTGCGGAATTTGGCGATGTTGATATTCTCGTCAACAATGCCGGCATTACGCGCGATAACCTGCTGATGCGTATGAAAGACGAAGAGTGGCAGGACATTATTGATACCAACTTGACCGCCATTTTCCGCCTGTCGAAGGCCGTTATGCGCGCCATGATGAAAAAACGTTATGGCCGCATAATTACTATTGGCTCAGTTGTTGGTACAATGGGTAATGCAGGGCAGGCTAACTACGCCGCGGCTAAGGCCGGAGTTATCGGTTTTAGCAAATCGCTGGCGCGTGAGGTTGCCTCCAGAGGCATTACGGTTAACGTCATCGCTCCCGGTTTTATCGAGACCGACATGACGCGTGCATTGACAGATGAACAACGGTCAGGCATTTTGTCACAGGTTCCCGCAAACCGTTTAGGCGACGCAAAAGAGATTGCCAGCGCTGCTGCATTTTTGGCCTCTGATGAAGCTGGATACATTACGGGTGAAACCTTACATGTGAATGGTGGCATGTATATGCTGTAAAGAATCGATGAATTTTTGTTCAATTTGCGCTAAATTTAGCAAGTTGGTTCAAAATTCTGGTTCGACCAGCCTATATTTGGTTGCATCTTTTTCAACATTGAATAAACTACGAAAACCATCGCGTTAGCGAGTTTTGATAGGAAATTTAAGAGTATGAGCACTATCGAAGAACGTGTTAAGAAAATTATCATTGAGCAACTGGGTGTTAAAGAAGAAGAAGTCAAAAACAGTGCTTCTTTCGTAGAAGACCTGGGCGCTGATTCTCTTGACACCGTTGAGCTGGTTATGGCTCTGGAAGAAGAGTTTGATACTGAGATTCCAGACGAAGAAGCAGAAAAGATTACTACGGTTCAAGCGGCGATTGATTACATCACGGCTGCTAACGCGTAATCAGACATATCTATCTAGGCGGTCACTCGACCGCCTAAGTTTTTTCATATCCAACAACAAGTCATTCCCCCCTCTGGAGGATTCAACGTGTCTAAGCGTCGAGTTGTAGTGACCGGAATGGGCATGTTATCCCCTGTCGGCAACACTGTAGAGACTACATGGCAGGCTCTTCTTGCCGGGCAGAGCGGTATCAGCCTTATTGACCATTTCGACACCAGCGCCTTTGCCACGCGTTTTGCTGGTTTAGTAAAAGGTTTTAATTCAGACGATTTTATTTCGCGTAAAGACGCGAGAAAAATGGATCCCTTTATTCAATACGGTATCGTAGCCGGCATGCAGGCTATTAAAGATTCCGGTATTGAAATTACCCCGGAAAATGCGCCTCGCATCGGCGCCGCCATCGGCTCTGGCATTGGCGGTCTTGGCCTGATTGAGGAAAACCACGGCGCTTTGATGACCGGCGGTCCGCGTAAGGTGAGCCCATTCTTTGTGCCTTCAACGATCGTGAACATGATCGCCGGCCATTTATCCATTATTTATGGCTTTAGAGGTCCTAGTATCTCTATTGCTACGGCCTGTACTTCTGGCGTTCACAACATTGGCCATGCGGCGCGTATTATCGCCTATGGCGATGCGGACGTCATGGTAGCCGGCGGCGGCGAGAAGGCGAGTACGCCGTTAGGCGTTGGCGGTTTCGGCGCGGCCCGCGCGCTGTCTACGCGTAACGATAATCCGCAGGCGGCGAGCCGCCCCTGGGACAAAGACCGCGACGGCTTTGTGCTGGGCGATGGCGCAGGCATTCTGGTGCTGGAAGAGTACGACCACGCCAAGAAGCGCGGCGCCAAGATCTACGCTGAAGTCGTCGGCTTCGGTATGAGCAGCGATGCCTACCACATGACGTCACCGCCGGAAGACGGCGCGGGCGCCGCACTGGCTATGGAAAACGCGCTGCGCGATGCAGGCGTGACGCCGTCACAAATTGGCTACGTCAACGCACACGGCACCTCAACGAATGCCGGGGATAAAGCTGAAGCGCAAGCGGTGAAAACGATCTTCAAAGAAGACGCCAAGCGCGTGATGGTCAGCTCAACCAAGTCAATGACGGGCCACCTGCTGGGCGCAGCCGGTGCGGTAGAGTCTATTTTCTCTATTCTTGCGCTGCGCGATCAGGCTATACCTCCTACTATCAACCTGGACAACCCGGACGAAGGGTGCGATCTGGACTTCGTGCCTCACGAAGCGCGCCAGGTTAAGGGGATGGAATACGCGCTGTGTAACTCTTTCGGCTTCGGCGGAACCAACGGTTCTGTTCTGTTCCGTAAGGTTTAAGCAGTGAACGGCTCTGCGGAGCCGTCGCGATAATATAATTAAGACGGCCCGGTATATTCACCGGGCCGTTTTGCTTATAGAATTTGGTATTGTAGTACCACGAAGCGTCATACAGTAACCGCGTTTAAAACCACCCATTAAGTGACCAGGGCAATGAAGAAAAAACTCATAGGGATTTTAGCCGTCGCAATTCTGGCAGGAGCTGCCGGAGCCTTTGTCGGGTATCAATGGCTGCAAAAATACGAACAGACGCCGCTTAGCGTTCAAGACGCCGTTTATTTTACGCTTCCTGCGGGAACCGGACAGGCGGCGCTTGGCAAACTCCTGGTGGATAAAGGCGTTATCAGGGACGTTAAACCGCTGCCGTGGCTGCTGCGCCTCAAGCCGGAACTGGGGGGATTTAAAGCGGGAACCTACCAGCTGACGCCGGATATGGACGTGAAAGCGATGCTGCTGCTTTTTCGCTCCGGAAAAGAGGCTCAGTTTTCTATTCGATTCATTGAAGGCACGCGAGTGCAGGACTGGATCCCGCTGCTTGAACAGGCGCCTTATGTGAAGCATTCATTGCAGGGGCTGAGCGAAGCGCAGATCGCGGAGAAGCTGGCAATTGACTCCCCGGTTCACCCGGAAGGTTGGCTGTATCCGGATACCTATAACTATACGGCCGGGACGACCGATCTGGCGTTGCTTAAGCGCGCCCACGATAAAATGAAGAAGACCGTAGACGAAGTTTGGGCGGGGCGCGAAGAAAACCTGCCGTATAAGACGCCGTATGAAATGGTGATCATGGCGTCGATTATTGAAAAAGAAACGGCGGTGGACGCCGAACGCGACAAGGTGGCTTCCGTCTTTATCAACCGCATGCGCATTGGCATGAAGCTACAGACCGATCCGACGGTGATCTACGGTATGGGTAGCCAGTATAACGGCAACATTACCCGTAAAGACTTAACTACGCCGACGCCCTACAATACTTATACGATTGACGGACTGCCGCCGACGCCCATCGCCATGCCGGGGCTGGCCTCTTTGAAAGCCGCGGCGCATCCGGCGAAGACCAACTATCTGTATTTTGTCGCCGATGGTAAGGGCGGCCATACGTTTACCACCAACCTGCAAAGTCACAATCAGGCGGTTCGTCAGTATTTGCAAACGCTTCGAGCGGGAAAATAGTAATGACTCAGGGTAAGTTTATCGTTATTGAAGGACTGGAAGGCGCGGGGAAAACCACCGCGCGGGAAACCGTTGTTTCTGAACTTAAGCGTTGGGGCATCGAACATATCCGCTTTACGCGAGAGCCTGGCGGTACGCCGCTGGCGGAAAAACTGCGTGCGCTGGTCAAAGAGGGCGTGCACGATGAACGAATTACGGATAAAGCCGAACTGCTGATGATGTACACGTCACGCGTGCAGCTGGTCGAGAACGTAATAAAACCGGCTCTGGCGCAGGGAGAGTGGGTGATAGGCGATCGGCACGACCTTTCGTCTCAGGCCTATCAGGGAGGCGGCCGAGGCATCGATGCAGGGCTGATGACGACCCTTAGAGACGCCGTTTTAGGCAATTTCCACCCCGATTTGACGCTTTATCTGGATATTCCTCCCGAGCAGGGTTTGGCGAGAGCCAGAGCAAGAGGCGCTTTGGACCGCATAGAAAAAGAGTCTTTGGCCTTTTTTGAGCGTACTCGCGAGCGCTATAGAGAGTTGGCCGAGCAGGACTGCTCGATCGTTACTATCGACGCGTCTCAGCCTTTAGAGCAGGTGACGTCGGATATTCGTACCGCCGTAAGGCAGTGGTTGGAGAAAAACGCGTGATTTGGTATCCGTGGCTGACCCCTGCATACCGGCAGCTGGTTGCCCAATACTCCTCCGATCGCAGCCATCATGCGCTGCTGCTGCAGTCGATCCCTGGCTGCGGCGATGAGCCGCTGGTTCAGGCGTTGGGATACTGGTTGATGTGTCAGGAACCGCAGGGGGAGAAAACCTGCGGCGTCTGCCATAATTGTCACATGATGAAGGCGGGAACCCACCCGGATTGGCACGTTGTCGAACCGGAAAAGGGCAAAACGGCTATCGGCGTTGAAACGGTGCGCCAGCTGACGGAAACGCTCTACAACCGTGCGCAGCAGGGCGGCGTTAAGGTCGCCTGGATCCGTGAAACGGAACGGCTGAGCGAAGCGGCGGCCAACGCGCTGCTAAAAACCCTCGAAGAGCCCCCGGAACACACCTACTTTTTGCTGTCTTGTCACGAGCCTTCTGCGCTGCTGCCGACCATTCGAAGCCGGTGCCTGCATTGGCTGCTTGCGTGTCCGGATGAGGCGTTTAGCGTTGAGTGGCTGCGCCGGCAGAACGCCGGACAGCCGGACAGCCTGCGCACCGCGCTGCGATTAAGCAACGGCGCGCCCGTTGCCGCACAGCAGCTGTTAACGTCTGACGTCTGGGCCGCGCGCGCGGCGATTTGTCAGCGGATGGCTGAAGCCTTTGAACGGCGCGATTTGCTGCTGCTTTTGCCGCTGCTCAATGAAGACAATGCGGCCGAGCGCATCCACTGGAGCGTTTCGCTGCTGCTGGACGTCGTTAAGCATCAGCAGGGCGCGGGGAACTTTATCGTCAATCAGGATGCGATCGATGCCGTCCAGCGATTGGCGGTCATTATGGCCCCAGGGCAGATTAACCGTATAACGCAGCGCTGGCTTGCGTGTCGGCGCGAACTGCAGACGGTCGCCGGCATAAATCGCGAGCTTTTATTAACCAATATGTTAAACCAGACGGAGAGCGGATTAGCTTAACGTTGGGTTCTTTGAGCAATATTTCTTATGTACTTAGTTGATTCACACTGTCACCTTGACGCTTTAGACTTCGACAAGCAGGGCGTCGATCTGAACGACGTTCTGGCGGAGGCCAAGCGCCGTGACGTTCATGCCTGCCTGGCAGTATCTACAACGTTGCCAGGCTTTCAGGCGCTTTATGACAGCGTCGCTGCGTACCCAAACGTCTTTCTTTCCTGCGGCGTTCATCCGCTAAATCTCGATGAGCCGTATCGGCTTGAGCAACTTCAGGCTTTGGCTGCGGCTTCTCGCGTAGTGGCGCTGGGAGAAACCGGGCTGGATTACTATTATCAGCAGGATAATATTCCGCTACAGCAGCTTAGCTTTCGACAGCATATTCAGGTTGGCAATGCGTTGAATAAGCCCGTGATTGTTCATACTCGCGACGCGCGTAAAGATACGCTCGCTATTCTGAAAGAAGAGAATGCGAGAGACTGCGGCGGAGTACTGCACTGTTTTACCGAAGACTGCGATACGGCAAGGCAGCTGTTGGATCTCGGTTTTTATATTTCGTTTTCCGGCATTGTGACGTTTCGCAACGCGGACGCGCTGAGGGAAGCGGCGCGCTACGTGCCATTAGACCGCATGCTGATTGAAACCGATTCGCCTTATTTAGCGCCGGTGCCCCATCGCGGCAAGGAGAATCGCCCCGCCTACGTGCGCGACGTGGCCGAATACCTGGCCGTTTTAAAGCGCGTTGAGCTTGAAGCGTTTGCGCAGGCAACGAGCCATAACTTCCGTCAGCTTTTTAAGGTTGAACTGCCGTAATTGAACAATAGCGGTGAGAATTTGTGCTCCCCGCTATTGGCAATCCCCTCTCTATCCTGTTAATATTCGCGCGCTTTCACCTACACTGCGTTTAATCTCCTCCGTTATTACGCTTTTTTCTCGTTAAAATAGCCCGCTAGCCTGGGTAAACAGACCGTGCGCTCGTTTCAGACACAGTTGCCTTTTGACCATTACTCATGAGGACAGCGTCTACCGCGCGGCGAAACTGCGCGCACTCGTAGACATAGGAATAAACATGATGAATGGACAATCAAGGAAATACGGCAGGACCTATCACTATCCGTTTTCGCCCGGTACTACCAGCGACGATCGCATTAACCCTACGTGGTGGGATGACGTTTCCCGCATTGAGGCATTGGTGCATACCGAAAAGTTGGACGGCGAAAACAACTGCCTGAATAAGTACGGCGTATTTGCACGCTCTCATGCAGCACCGACGCAGTCGGCGTGGACGCAGAAAATTCGTCAGCGCTGGGCGCTGATTAAGAACGACTTAAACGACATCGAAATCTTTGGTGAAAATTTATACGCTATTCATTCGATTGAATACCGCCGTTTGGAGCATGACTTTTTCGTCTTTGCGGTACGCTGCAAAGACTGTTGGCTAAGCTGGGAAGAGGTTGGATTTTACGCGGCCCTGTTTGATTTTCCTCGGGTACCCGAGCTTAATATCGACAGCGCCAGTGATGGAGTCGCGTTCAGCCGGCAAATTATTGAAACGTCCCAAGGGCCCAGCGGTTTTGATTCGTGGGATACGCATACAAATCAACCCTGTTCTATGGAGGGGGTTGTCAGCCGAAATCAGGATGAATATCCCGTAGAGGCATTTGCGCACAACGTCTTTAAGTATGTTCGAAAAAATCACGTAAAGACCGACGTTCACTGGAAACGCAGCTGGAAAAGGGCGCAGCTCCGCTATGAGCGTAACGATCGGGGAGGCGAGCATGAACTGGCGCTTTAGTGACGACAGGTCGTGGAGCCACTTAACGCAGCGCTTTTCTTTTTTTGCCGATATGCACGGCGTTATGCAGGATCCAAAGCATCACGCCGAGGGCGACGTTGCTGAGCATACGCAGCGCGTACTGCGTGCGTTAGTCGAACTGCCGGAATATCAGCAGCTTTCTTTGCTGCGTCAGGAAGTCCTCTGGGCGGCGGCGGCGCTACACGACGTAGAAAAGAGAAGCACAACCCGAATTGATGAAGACGGCACTATTGTTTCTCCTGGGCATGCGAAACGAGGCGAGCTTAGCGCCAGGCAGATCCTGTTTAAAGACGTTCCTACGCCTTTTGCTCTTCGTGAAGAGATAGCAGCGCTTGTTCGCCATCACGGGCTGCCGCTGTGGATCATGGAAAAGCCCGATCCGCAAAAAGCGCTGCTGGCGGCATCTCTGCGATGCGATATGGGGCTATTGGCAACGTTGGCTAAAGCTGACGTACTCGGGCGCGAGTGTGGGGACCGACAGGCGCTTTTGGAGCGTATTGAGCTTTTTGAACTGTACTGTATGGAACAGGCCTGTTGGAAAAAGGCGAGGGAGTTTCCTTCTGCGTTGGCGCGTTTCGTCTACTTTTCAAAAGAGGGCGGGCAGGCTGACTATCAACCTTATGACGATTGCGAATGTCAGGTGACCATGCTGTGCGGCCTGCCGGGGATGGGGAAGGATCGCTATCTGGACCGATACTGCCGGGGGATGCCGGTCGTGAGTTTGGACGACATCCGTCGGCAGCACCGCATTGAGCCGAATGACAAAGCCTCTAACGGCTGGGTGGTTCAGCAGGCTAAGGAACGGGCGAGAGAGCTATTGCGGCAAAGCAGCGACTTTGTCTGGAATGCGACAAACCTGACGTATTCGCTTCGCCAACAGCTGGTTTCACTGTTTGTCGCCTATCGGGCAAAGGTCAGGATAGTTTACATCGAGGTTCCTTTTGCCCGCTGGAAAAAGCAGAACGCCGACAGGCCTTACCCCGTTGCAGAATCGGCGCTTGCCAGGATGCTGGATAAGCTTGAGGTTCCGGCGCCGCATGAAGCGCACGAGGTCGTGTACTTCGTCGACGATAAATGAAAAAAGCCGCCTTCTTTAACTAAAGAGGGCGGCTTCGTTTAAAGCGTTAGGTAAGGGGGATTAGCCCAGATTCTTGGCGACGAACGCCCAGTTAACCAACGCCCAGAAGTTTTCCATATACTTAGGACGCGCGTTGCGATAGTCGATGTAGTACGCGTGTTCCCAAACGTCAGCCGTCAGGAGAGGCTTATCGCCGTCGGTCATCGGGTTAGCGGCATTCGAAGTGTTCACGATAGCCAGCTTGCCGTCAGCTTTTTTCACCAGCCACGTCCAGCCAGAACCGAAGTTCTTCACGGCAGAGTCGGTAAACTGTTCCTTGAATGCGGCGAAAGAACCGAAGTCTTTGTTGATAGCGTCAGCCAGCGCGCCGGTTGGCTCGCCGCCCGCGTTAGGCGCCAGGCAGTTCCAATAGAAGGTGTGGTTCCAAACCTGAGCCGCGTTGTTGAAGATGCCGCCGGAAGATTTCATGATAATTTCTTCCAGTGATTTACCTTCAAATTCACCGCCTTTAACCAGATTGTTCAGGTTAACGACGTAAGTGTTATGGTGCTTGCCGTAGTGGTATTCCAGCGTTTCTGCGGAGATATGGGGTTCCAGGGCATTCTTGGCATAAGGCAGTGCGGGTAATTCAAACGACATTATTTGCTCCTTTTATAAAAGTAGAGTTCTGTGACGACATAGCCTGCGATTGAGGGCCATGCGTCATGACTCATTTGAAAATAAAATGTTGTAACTTTGTTATATTGGGTAATTCTATCAACTTTTTCCTATATTAAAAGAGAAAAAAGGAAAAAGCATCGTAACGAACGGGGGCATGAATGCCCGAACTCACTAAAGGATAGGCGAAAATCGGCATCCTGGCTTAAATCCCTGTGAAAAGTAGTGTTTTTTCTGTTCGTATTCAAGGCTACAATACTCAAAAATGCGCAATGTCTGCTTAAGGAAGCAAATCATGACCACAGTAGAAAAAATTCAGGCTCAAATCGCGGAAAACCCAATCCTGTTATACATGAAGGGCTCTCCTAAACTGCCAAGCTGCGGCTTCAGCGCACAGGCCGTTCAGGCTATTTCTGCCTGCGGAGAGCGTTTTGCCTACGTTGATATTTTACAGAACCCGGATATCCGGGCAGAGCTGCCCAAGTATGCTAATTGGCCGACGTTCCCACAGCTTTGGGTTAATGGAGAGCTTATCGGCGGATGCGATATCATTCTTGAAATGTATCAACGCGGTGAACTGCAGCCGCTGCTAAAGGAAGCGGCTAAAGCCCAAAGCGCGGACGAAGCGTAAGCGTTTCTCATTAGTCGAAACCAGTGAAGCATCGGCCATCCCTCGGGGTGGCCGATATCGTTTAAGGGACGCTATCTAGCCGTGAGTGGACAGTTCCGGCGTCAGCGGCCAGCCGCCCAGCTTCTTCCAGCGGTTAACCAGCTCACAAAAGAGCGCGGTCGTTCTTTCGGTATCGTAAAGGGCAGAGTGCGCCTGCGCGCTGTCGAAGGGAAGCCCGGCCGTAATGCAGGCTTTCGCCAGTACCGTTTGTCCCAGCACCAGGCCGCTCAGGGCCGCGGTATCGAACGTAGCGAAAGGATGAAAGGGGTTACGCTTCAGGCCTGCACGCTCAGCGGCGGCCATTAGAAATCCGTGATCGAAGGCCGCGTTGTGCGCTACGACGATGGCTCGATTGCACGACTGGTCTTTTATCCCTTTGCGCACCATTTTAAAAATAGCGTGCAAAGCGTCATATTCGCTGACCGCGCCGCGTAAAGGATTATGGGGATCGATGCCGTTAAAGGCCAACGCCTCCGGCGATAACACTGCACCCTCAAAGGGAGCGACGTGAAAATGCAGGCTTTGGTCGGGAATTAACCAACCCTGTTCGTTCATCTTTAAGGTAAAGGCGGCGATTTCCAGCAGGGCGTTAGTTCGAGGGTCGAATCCTGCCGTTTCTACATCAATAACGACGGGATAGAAGCCGCGAAAGCGCTCGCTTAAGCAGTTCTGTGTATTTGTATCAGCCATACTTACCTGTTTTGCGGACGATTAAAAGGGGGCATTATGCCAAAAAACGGAGCCAGATGCTCGGCAATCTCTTTGGTAATGGTCATTTTGGGGGATAGGTCGAAAAACTATCGGACGCGAAATGCGCCCGATAGACGAGAGGGGATCAGTTGCCCAACGCGTTGGCGGCCTGTTTGTTTTCAATAAGCTCTATCTTGTATCCGTCCGGATCTTCGACGAAGGCGATAATGGTCGTTCCGCCTTTGACCGGGCCCGCTTCGCGCGTCACCTTGCCACCGGCGCTGCGAATTTGTTCGCAGGTTTGTGCAACGTTATCAACGCCTAGAGCGATATGGCCGAACGCGGTGCCCATTTCATAGCTTTCCACGCCCCAGTTGTAGGTTAATTCAATAACGGCGCCCTGGCTTTCGTCGCCATAGCCAACGAACGCCAGCGAGTATTTATATTCTGTATTTTCGCTGCTGCGCAGTAGGCGCATGCCCAAAACCTGAGTATAGAAATCGATAGAGCGCTGTAGGTTACCTACGCGGATCATGGTGTGAAGTAAACGCATGCTGCAGTCCTCGTAATACAAAAAAGCGATAGTGATAGGCGTAATGAAGTATACCCGAGCGTCGTTATTAATAAACGATTATTCTTATCGTTAATGGACTGATATTCCATCGATATGATAATCAGGCTGTGACCCGCAATTGCGCACGGATGGCGCTGGCGGCCATTTTTACGCAGAACAAGGCTCGAGGGATGAGGTTTGGCGAGTCAAATAAGCTGCTTGCTTTCTGGTCAAACTGCATCTATTACCTTAGAGTAATCTTTCGTTTAATTATTGCGCTCTCTAAGCAGACAACTATGCCTCAACAGTTAGAGTTTTTTGCAATTCCCTCTCCATGCCGTGGAATTTGTCAATCTGACAATCGAGGCTACTGCTTGGGCTGCTTCAGAAGCAGGGACGAGCGTTTCCAGTGGATGAGCATGACGGATGCTGAAAAGCAGAACGTGCTACGCTTATGCCGTCAACGGAAAATGCTTAAGAACAGGAAACCTGTAGATAAAGAGGATGACACACATAGCCAGCCCTCTCTTTTTTGATATGTACACACGTTTTTATATTTCGATACGATATAAAAATGGTTTTTCTACAAGCGGTTATCGTGACTTTGGTCACTTTACCAAGTTGCAAAAATGTAATTAACCAATAGATGACTCATAATAAAAAGGCTTAGATAATTAAGCATTTTTAAAAGGATAAAACAATGAAACGTTATTTAACCGCTTTAGCCGCACTGGCGGCCTGCGCCAGCGTTCAGGCCACTACCGTAGAGGTTCCAGTGAATAGTGTTTCCGCTGAGGGAGTTGGGCAATCTATCGGTAATATCACTATTACGGAAACGGAATATGGTTTGCTGTTTACGCCAAACCTGACATCGCTTCCCGCAGGAGTGCATGGATTCCACGTGCATGAAAAAGGCAGCTGCGACGCCGGTATGAAAGACGGTAAATCGGTAGCCGCGCTGGCTGCCGGTGGACATTTCGATCCGGAAAAAACCGGTAAGCACTTGGGGCCGTATAACGCCAAAGGGCACTTGGGCGATCTGCCGGCTATTTACGTTGATAGCGATGGTAAGGCCAGCTATCCCGTACTTGCACCGCGTCTGAAAACCATTGCCCAGATTAAGGGGCTTGCGCTAATGGTTCACGCAGGCGGCGATAACCATGACGATCATCCGCAGGCTCTGGGCGGCGGTGGCGCGAGAGCCGCGTGCGGCGTGATAAAATAATTTAAAACGCTTTAGATGTCAGTTTTATATAAGCGCCAAAGGACGAAGTTGGCGCTTTTTAATTGATAATTACTTAATGTTAAGTTCAGTTTTATTAATGTATTGAGCATGTTTTATCTTTGCGGTGTGGCACGCCACATCACTTTTCCCTTTATTTAATGTTGCTTTAACGGTAGATTAAATCCATATTAATGTCGATTAATTTTGAAATGATGCTTTATTTATTAGTCTTTTTTGATGAAAGGCGTAATAATTGTAAACGTATTAATGTTATTGATGTTTTACACTAATTGTCAGGTTATCTTATGAATTCAAAAAACGATTATACCTTAGGGGCAGATATTGCCCGTTTGGTCCGTAGCTGGCGCAGTATTATTGACCTTCAGCTTAAGCCGCTCGGGCTCACTCAAACGCATTGGGTGACGCTCTATTATCTGAACGGGCTGCCTCCAAACCAGTCTCAAATTCAGTTGGCTAAAGCGATCGGCATCGAGCAGCCGTCACTGGTTCGGACGCTGGACCAGCTGGAAGGTATGGGATACGTAAAGAGAGAACCTTGTCCATGCGACCGCAGAGCTAAGCAGATCAATCTGACAGAAGAAGCCAAACCAATTCTGGAACAAGTGAACAGCGTTGTTGACGGCGTTAGAAAAGGGATTGAACGGGATATCCCGAAGGAGCAGCTGGCGCTGTTTGCCGAGATCATTCGTAAATTTGAGAAAAATATCGCAGACATGGAAATCAGCAGTAAGGGATAGCGTTTCGTTCCCACGCTTATCGTTCTTTCATATGGCAATCCTGGGGGTATTTTTGTTTTAATAGCCCCAAGCGGTTACGACGAAAAAAGCCACGGGGATGAACGAATGAAAGCGGGTAACTATATAGGTATCATGTCAGGAACCAGTCTTGACGGCGTTGATGTAGCTTTGGTGACGATCGCTGAAGCTACCGTAATTCAAAAAGCCAGCTATTTCCATCCTATGCCTGACGATATCCGTCAGGATGTCCTTTCCGTCTGTCAGGGACAGTCCGTTACGCTTTCCCACTTGGGGCGCCTGGATCTGCGCCTGGGCATTCTGTTTGCCAAGGCCGTTCTGGGGCTTTTGAAAAATAACGGCATCGAATCAAAAGACGTTGTGGCCATTGGCTGCCACGGTCAAACCGTGTGGCATGAGCCGACGGGGGAACTGCCGTTCACCATGCAGTTAGGCGATAACAACCGCGTTGCCGCAATGACCGGCATCGTCACCGTTGGCGATTTCAGGCGTAAAGACATGGCCTTCGGCGGCCAGGGCGCGCCGCTGGTGCCTGCGTTTCATCAGGCCGTGCTGGCCGACGATACGCAAAGACGCTTTATTCTCAATATTGGCGGCATCGCCAATTTGTCCTTACTCATTCCAGGCCAGCCGGTAAGCGGCTACGACACCGGCCCGGGCAATATGCTGATGGACGCCTGGATACAGGAGCACAAGGGCGAGGGTTTTGATAAAGACGCCCGCTGGGCGCGTGAAGGCCGCGTAAACGCAGACTTGCTGGCAAAACTGATGTCCGATCGCTATTTTCAGCAGCCCCCGCCCAAAAGCACCGGAAGGGAGCGCTTCAATCTTCAATGGTTGCATGAGCAGCTTGAAGGCTTCTCGCATCTCGAGCCGGCGGACGTACAGGCGACGCTGGTGGAATTTACGGTTCAAACGATCGCCGAACAGGTTATCGCTGCCGGAGGCTGTCATCGTTTGCTGGTATGCGGCGGTGGTGCGCGCAATCCGTTAATGATGTCGAGGCTGGCTGAATGTTTGCCCGAGTCAGCGGTTGAAACGACGGACAGTTACGGCATCAGCGGTGACGATATGGAGGCGATAGCGTTTGCCTGGCTGGCGGCAAGAACGCTGTCCGGCGAACCCGGAAATTTACCGGCGGTCACCGGCGCATCCAGAGAGACGGTTTTGGGCGCAGTTTATATTCCTTGATTTAATAAAATACCTTTACGGGGGAACACGATGAAAAAGCTGTTTACGATCGCTGCCGTTATCGCGATAGCGGGATGTAGCGCGCAGGACGCCGCGAAAGAGACGTTGGTTTATCAGTGTGAAACGCAAACGCTGGAAGTGACGCTGGACAATGCCGGCGATTCCGTCACTCTCATGATGGACGGTCAGTCCCGTCGGCTGGTTCAGGCCGTTTCCGCCTCTGGCGCCAGATATAGCGATGGGGAATATACCTTTTGGTCTAAAGGGGACGGCGCCATCGTTATGCGCGGTGAAGATATCAGGCTCAGGGAATGTCAGCTGATCAAATAGTCCGACTTTTTTGACATCCCGCCCGAGTCAGCGCAAAACGGCGCTTGAGTCCGGCGGGATTTTTGTACACCGTCAACGCGCCGTAACGCATTGCTTTTTCTCGCCCACGTTTGAAATCCTGCCGGAGTGGGTGCAAGATAGGACCTCATTTCACACTGATAGGCTTTTTGACGATGCCCACTTCAAAAAACATTGCCGATTTGCGTCGGGAGTATGCGCAGGGCGGCTTACGTAGAAAGGATCTTCCTGAAGATCCGCTTTCCCTTTTTGAGCTTTGGCTAAAGCAGGCCTGCGAGGCCCAGATTTCCGATCCGACCGCGATGTGCGTAGCGACGGTGGATGAAAACGGCCGCCCGTCTCAGCGCATCGTGCTGCTCAAGCACTACGATGAAAAGGGATTTGTTTTTTATACCAACTTGGGTAGTCGAAAAGCGCGCGAGATTACGCAAAACAATCAGGTAAGTTTACTGTTCCCGTGGCACATGTTTGAACGTCAAGTGATCGTTTCGGGGAGAGCGGAACGCCTGTCGCCGACAGAAGTATTAAAATATTTTCATTCCCGGCCTAAAGAGAGCCAGATTGCGGCCTGGGTCTCCCAACAGTCGTCGCGTATTTCGGCGCGAAGCGTCCTTGAAGGTAAGTTTCTTGAACTTAAGCAGAAGTTTTTGCAGGGAGAAGTGCCTTTGCCCAGCTTCTGGGGCGGCTTTCGCGTCAGCATTAACGAAATCGAGTTTTGGCAGGGGCGCATAAATCGGCTTCACGACCGTTTTCTGTATCAGCGAGAGCAAACTCATTGGAATATCGATCGTTTAGCGCCTTAAGTACTGGTCATTATTCGTGGCGGCGTTTATGCTATCCCATTCGACAAAAATATGTGTTTTAACCACGCGGCCTGAGGCCTGCGTAAAACTATAACAACGGAGTTATCTATCGATGGCGAAAAACCTGATTGAACAACTGCAAGAGCGTGGGCTGGTAGCCCAGCTTACGGATGAAGAAGCGCTGGCGGAGCGGTTGGCGCAAGGGCCGATTGCTCTCTATTGCGGCTTCGATCCGACGGCCGACAGCTTGCATTTGGGTCACTTGGTTCCGCTCCTGTGCTTAAAGCGCTTTCAACTGGCGGGCCATAAGCCGGTTGCTTTGGTCGGAGGCGCGACGGGTCTGATTGGCGATCCCAGCTTTAAGGCCGCAGAGCGTAAGCTGAACACGGAAGAGACCGTTTCCGAGTGGGTAGAAAAGATTCGCCAGCAGGTTTCGCCGTTTCTGGACTTTAACTGCGGCGCCAACAGCGCCGCGATGGCTAACAACTACGACTGGTTCGGCGGCATGAAAGTGCTAACGTTCCTGCGCGACATCGGTAAACACTTCTCTGTTAACGCGATGATCAATAAAGAAGCCGTTAAGCAGCGCTTAAACCGCGACGACAGTGGGATCTCCTTCACCGAGTTTTCTTACAACCTGCTTCAAGCCTACGACTTCGCCTGTCTGAATAAAGAGCTTGGCGTAGAGCTGCAAATCGGCGGCTCTGACCAATGGGGCAACATTACGTCGGGTATCGATCTTACTCGTCGCCTTCATCAGAAGCAGGCCTATGGGTTCACCGTTCCGCTTATCACCAAGTCTGACGGCACCAAGTTTGGTAAAACCGAAGGCGGCGCGATTTGGCTGGATGCGAATAAGACCAGCCCTTACAAGTTTTATCAGTTCTGGATCAATACGGCCGATGCGGACGTTTATCGCTTCCTGAAGTTCTTTACCTTCATGAGCATCGAAGAAATTGACGCCTTGGAAGAAGAGGATAAGAACAGCGGTAAAGCGCCGCGTGCGCAGTACGTGCTGGCCGAGCAGGTGACGCGTCTGGTTCACGGAGATGCGGGGCTTCAGGCCGCTCAGCGCATTACCCAAAGCCTGTTCTCCGGCGAGTTGGCCGAGATGACCGAGCAGGACTTCGCCCAGCTGGCGCAGGACGGCATGCCGGTTATTGAGCTGGAAAAGGGCGCCGATCTGCAGCAGGCGCTGGTTACTGCCGAGCTGGTTCCGTCTCGCGGCCAGGCCAGAACGATGATTAGTTCTAATGCGGTCACGATCAATGGCGAAAAACAGTCAAACCCTGAATATGCCTTTGCTGACGGCGATCGTCTGTTCGGTCGCTATACGCTGCTGCGTCGCGGTAAGAAGCACTATTGCCTGATCGCCTGGAAATAGTCGGAAAGATTATGTTCCATTTCGTCGGCCGCTCTGCGGCCGAATTTTTTTGTCTCATCGCATAGCGCGGCGATAGCGGTTTCTGACACAATGGCCTCACTGCGTTTTTAATTCAGGTTCGCGTTTTAACTATGAAAAATATACTTTCCATCCAATCTCACGTTGTTTATGGCCATGCGGGAAACAGCGCCGCCGAGTTTCCTATGCGCAGAATGGGGGTTAACGTCTGGCCGTTGAATACGGTTCAGTTTTCCAACCACACCCAATATCGCCAGTGGACGGGATGCGTAATGCCGGCTGCCCACATTGCGGAAATAGCCCGCGGCATTGACGAGATCCACCAGCTTGCCCGCTGTAATGCCGTATTGAGCGGCTATATTGGTTCGCCGGAGCAGGGAAAAACGATTCTAGACGTTGTTGCAAAGGTTAAGGCGGCCAATCCTGACGCTTGGTATTTTTGCGACCCGGTGATGGGGCATCCAGAAAAAGGGTGTATCGTTGCGCCGGGCGTGGCGGAGTTTTTCTGTGCCGAAGCGCTGCCCGCAAGCGACATGATGGCACCCAACCTGCTTGAACTGGAGCAGCTGAGTGGAAAAACGATTGCCAGCGTAGAAGAGGTTGTTGCCGCGGCCCGAGAGCTTTGTCGAAAAGGGCCCAGAGTGATACTGGTGAAACATCTTAGCCGAGCCGGCTATCGTGCCGACTGCTTTGAGATGGCGCTGGTAACCGCCGATGAAGCCTGGCACATCAGCCGCCCGCTGGTTGACTTTGGTCCCCGTCAGCCGGTCGGAGTGGGCGATATTACCAGCGGCCTGATGCTGGTGAACCTGCTGCAAGAAAAGCCGCTGCCTGAGGCGCTGGAACACGTTACCGCCGCGGTGTATGAAATCATGCTGGAAACGCAGCGCAGAGGTGAGTACGAGCTGCAGATCGTGGCCGCGCAGGATAACATCGTCGCGCCGGAGCATCATTTTAAGGCCGTAAAGCTGTAATTCGACCGTAAGCCTCTCTTTACGAGAAACGGGCCAAAATGGCCCGTTTTTACATGCGTACGTTGCTAGTTTAAGCCTTCGGCTTTAAGAGCAGCCTTAACGGCAGGGCGGTCAGCCATACGGGCCATATAGTCCGCCAGCGCCTTCAGGCCTCTGAGATCCAGTTTTACCGCCGCCGCCCAACGCGTTACGGTGAACAGGTAGGCATCCGCCACGCTGAAGCTGGCGCCGAGAATGTAAGGACGCGTCTGCAGCACGCTGTCTACATAGCTAAAGCTGTTGAACAGCTTTTCTTTCGCCACTTGCTTATACTCTTCCGGCGTTTTGGGGTTAAACAGGGGGCTAAACCCCTTATGTAGTTCAGTAGAGATAAAGTTTAACCATTCAAGCGCATGGTAGAACGGCTTAGTATCGGCAGGCGGCATTAAGTGTTTGGTAGGAGCGCGGTGCGCCAGATACTGCACGATGGCGACGCCTTCGGTCAGAATATCACCGTCATCAAGCTGAAGCGTAGGCACTTGCCCCTTCGGGTTGACCTTTAAAAAGTCTTCGCCGTGTTCCGTTTTTTTGGTCGCCAGGTCGACTTTCTCAACGGAATAGCTAAGGCCGATTTCGTTAAGAATGATATGGGGAGACAGAGAACAGGCGCCCGGCTTATAAAATAGCTTCATTGTTATACTCCACGATCCGTTAGTGATAGAGTCCGCGCGGGCGGCTATCTATGCTGTGTCCGCCGCGCTTTGTTGACGCCGAAATGGGCGATTAACCTATCTAGTATAGGCTACGCGGTTGGTGAAATGTTTGATATTTGTTGTGAAAGTTAAAAGCTCGGTTTAAGCATGCGGGAATGGAAAAGCGGTAGAGTAATGGGCCAGCGAAAGGTCGCTTCGATAGCCCAACCGGGTCAGATCTCGGTCTTTTCTTTGTATTCGCAAAGATCTTCAATCAGGCAGGAGCCGCAGCGGGGCTTACGGGCAATACAGGTATAGCGGCCGTGAAGGATAAGCCAGTGGTGGCAGTCTACCTTGAATTCTGCTGGAACGACCTTTAATAACTTTTCTTCAACCTGCTCGACGTTCTTCCCCGGCGCGAAGTTTGTGCGGTTACAGACGCGGAAGATGTGGGTGTCTACGGCGATGG
The DNA here is from genome assembly GCF_039789245.1 of Leminorella grimontii. Lineage (NCBI taxonomy): Bacteria > Pseudomonadati > Pseudomonadota > Gammaproteobacteria > Enterobacterales > Budviciaceae > Leminorella > Leminorella grimontii. Next base: position 1,940,339 of record NZ_CP146357.1, read on the forward strand.
TGGGCCATCCGAAGGCGGTGTTAAGAACTACGTTGGCGGTCTTTCTTCCGACGCCGGGCAGCGCTTCCAGCGCGGCTCTGTCTTCCGGAACCTGGCCGCCATGTTTTTCAATCAGCAGGCGGCAGGTTTTAATCACGTTTTCCGCTTTGCTGTTATACAGACCAATCGTTTTTATGTATTCCTTCACGCCGTCTACGCCGAGCGCCAGAATGGCTTCTGGCGTATTGGCTACAGGGTATAGCTTGGCGGTCGCCTTATTGACGCTGACGTCCGTGGCCTGCGCTGAAAGCAGAACGGAAATAAGCAGCTCGAACGGAGTGGAGAAATTTAGCTCCGTCGTTGGCTTAGGATTGCTGTCCCTAAGTCGGGTGAGGATTTCTATACGCTTTGCCTGATTCAAACTGGGTGTCCTTACTGAATGGGTTCGTGGCTTTGCTGTGAAGCAGAGGCTACGGCGACTCTCTTTTTGTACGCTTTAACTTTGGCATCAATAACATATTTTAACGCCAAAAGAAAACCGAGGCCTAAAAACGCGCCGGGAGGCAGAATTGCTAACAGAAAGGCGCTGTCCAGATGAATGACTTCAATTCGCAATACTTTTGCCCAAGAGCCGAGCAGCGCGTCGGCGCCGTCAAACAGCGTTCCGTTACCTAAAATTTCGCGCATAGCGCCAAGAATAAACAGCGCAAAGGTAGCGCCCATGCCCATAGCAAAACCGTCAACGGCGGACAGCGCTACCGGATTTTGCGCAGCAAAAGCCTCGGCTCGCCCGATAACGATACAGTTGGTGGTGATAAGGGGAATAAAGATGCCCAGCGACTGATAAAGGCCATAGGCGTAAGCATTAATCAGCAGTTCCACGACCGTAACCACGGACGCAATGATCATCACATAAATAGGAATGCGTATTTCCTGCGGCACCCAGCGGCGCAGGGCCGAGACGGCGACGTTGGTGCAGACCAGCACTAGCGTAGTGGCAAGTCCCAGTCCAAGCGCGTTGGTGGCCGTGGAGGAAACTGCCAGAAGCGGGCAGAGGCCCAGCAGCTGAACCAGCGCAGAGTTGTTTTTCCACAGGCCCTGACTGAGCAGGTTTTTCATTTCACTCATGGCTTAGCCTCACAGTGAGGAAGGGCGCTAAATTGGGAATGGTGGGTCTGAACGTACAGCGCCGTCCGTTTTACCGCTTTGACGACGGCGCGTGGCGTAATGGTCGCCCCCGTAAACTGATCGAACTCACCGCCGTCTTTGCGAACGGCCCAGCGAGAGTCCTGCTCGCCGTTAACGGTTTTCCCTGCAAATTTGGTGATCCAGTCGGAAATGCGCAGCTCGATTTTATCGCCCAGCCCCGGCGTTTCGTGATGCTCAAGCGTACGAACGCCCAGTGTGGTCCCGTTAAAGTCGGCGGCGACGATAAGTTGGATTGCGCCAGAATAGCCGTCGGGCGCGGTGGTTTCAATCACGGCCGCAACGGGCGCACCGTCCTTTCGAGCCAGGTAAAGCCGATGGGGGGCGCCATTACCCAGCGCGTCATCCGTGACAATGTAACATTCATTTTGCAGCGCGTTGTTATAGGCGCTGGGCGGCAACAGGTTGTCAAACAGCGCCTTTTGCTGGCGCGCGGCCTGTTCTTCGACCGTTGAACGCGTCATTAAATAGACGCCGGAAGTTAACGCCGTTGATAGCGCCGCGTAGAGCGCCAGCGTCAGTCCGTGCTTTCTCATGGTGTTCAGCATGCCGTTACCTCACCGATGCCCGTATGCGCGAGGCTGCGTATAGTGGTCGATCAACGGTACGGTCATGTTGATAAGCAGCACGGAGAAGGCCACGCCGTCCGGGTAGCCGCCATAGCTTCGAATCAGCCAGACCAGTGCGCCGACCAGCGCGCCGAAAATCAGCCGCCCCGTAACCGTCGTTGAGGCCGTTACCGGGTCGGTAATAATGAAAAAGGCGCACAGCATAGTCGCTCCGCTGAGCAGGTGAAACCATGGGGCCGCGTTGTGGCTCGGGTCAATCAACCATCCCAGAAGAGAAACGGCGCCCAACGAGCATAAAAAGCTGACGGGGAGGTGCCAGTGAATGATTCGTTTAATCAAAAGAAGAAGGCCGCCGATGAAAAAACCAACGTTGACCCACTGCCAGCCTACGCCGCCGAAATCGTTATAAACGGGGGCCTGCATCACGTCGGCTATCGCATGCCCGCCACGCAGCCCGGTTTTCAACGTATCTAGCGGCGTCGCCTGACTCATGCCGTCAACGCCAAGCATTAGCGTAAATACGTCGCCGCCGCTTGAGGTATGGCCGGTAAAAATCAGGTTCACTGAATCTAAAAGCGTGATGGTCGTCGCTCGTAGCGGCTCTGGCGGCAGCCAGCTGCTCATTTGAACGGGGAACGATATCAGCAGAATAACGTAGCCTACCATGGCGGGATTAAAGGGGTTTTGCCCCAGTCCGCCGTAAAGCTGTTTAGCGATGACGACAGCAGCCAGCGTGCCGATAGTGATAATCCACCAAGGCGCGAGCGGAGGAATACTGATGGCCAGCAGCAGGGCGGTTAATAGCGCGGAATTATCGGTCAGGCTGTTTTTTATCGGCTGATGGCGAAGGCGCAATACTAACGCCTCTGACAGTAAGGCGACAGGAACGGCCAGCGCGATCTGAATCAGCGTACCGTAGCCAAAGAAGTACCACTGCACGGCAATTCCCGGCAGGCAGGCCAAAATGACCCACAGCATCAGCCTTTGCGTTGAACGCTGGGAATGAGAGAACGGTGAGCTGGTAATACGAAACGACATCTATTTTTCACTCGCTGTTGTCAATGCGGCGGCCTGTTGGGCTTTACGCGCCTTTACTCTGGCGATGGCTTGTGCCACGGCCGCCTTTCGCTCATCGGCTTCAGACAGGGGGACGTTCTTTCCCTGAAGTCCTGCCGTTTCAGTCTCATCCGTCTCAGGGGATAAGGCTGATTGCGCCAACTGCTCTTTTTTCGCTTTAGCGCGGGCGATAGCGGCGGCAACGGCGACCTTGCGGTCGTCCTGCGCGTGCTCTTCCCGCAGGGGAGCGGCGACGTCAGGCTCCGCTGACTGTGACTGCTCCTTTTTCGCTTTAGCGCGGGCGATGGCGGCAGCTACGGCGGCTTTGCGATCGTTCTGTTCGGTTTCTTCTTTTGGCGCAGCCTGAACGGCAGCCTCTTTGGCCGTCGCCGACTGCTGTTGGGCTTTTTTCGCCTTGGCGCGGGCAATTGCCGCCGCTAACGCGGCCTTACGGTCGTCAGCGGCGGGAGTTGAAGCTTCTGACGGTGTGACTTCGGTTCTTGCATTAGCCAAACGCTGGGCTTTTCTTGCCTGGCGGGCCGCGATGGCGGCGGCGTTATCCGGTAAGGCTGCGCCCTCGATGGATTTAATCACCGGAGGCGTAGAGACACTGCTGGCGCTTTCACGTCGTTTTTTCACTCTTTCCAGCGCGGATTGAATCAGTTCGCTGTCTTCGCTATCAGGCTGCGTTTCGGCCTTCTTGTGCCTTAGCTGTCGCGCCTGTTTTTCTCTTTCAAGACGGGCCTGCTTTGCTTCAAAACGAATTTTTGCAGAGCGTGCGAGTTCGGCCTGTTCGTCCAGATCGCGAATTTTGGCCTTTTCCTGCCGATAATACTGTATTAGAGGAATATGGCTTGGGCAGACGTAGGCGCAGGCGCCGCACTCAATGCAGTCAAACAGGTTATAGGCGCGGGCCTTTTCGTGTTCTTTTCCGCGGCTAAACCAATAGAGCTGTTGGGGCAAAAGGCCTGCCGGGCAGGCGTCCGCACACTGGCTGCATCGTATGCATGCCTGTTCCGGCTCGGGCGATGCGATTTCTTCTTCCGTTGGCGCAATGAGGCAGTTGCTCATTTTGGTAATCGGGACATCCACGTCGGGAAGAACGAATCCCATCAGGGGGCCGCCCATAATGACGCGCGGCGGCGTCTGCGGGAGATAGCCAGCCTGCTTAAGCAGAAATGAAACAGGCGTGCCCAACAGGGCCCATACGTTGCCTTTGTGCGCCATGGCTTCGCCCGTTAGGGTGACGATCCTCTCCAGCAGAGGTTCGCCGTCGATGATGGCGCGCTTTATGGCGTATACCGTACCGACGTTTTGCATCAGTACGCCAATGTCTGACGAACGTCCTTGGTGTGGAACTTCTTCGCCCGTAAGGATCTTGGTAAGCTGGCGGGCGCCGCCGGAAGGGTATTTGGTTGGAATAACGCGAACTTCTATCGCATCATTTCTGTTACGCTGTAACGCATTGTTTAACGCACTAATGGCCTCAGGCTTGTTGTCTTCAATGGCTATCAGGATAATTTCCGGCTCAAGTACGTGGCGAAGAATTTCACAGCCCTGTACGAGCTCATCGGCGTATTCCTGCATCAGGCGATCGTCCGCCGTGATGTAGGGTTCGCATTCTGCGCCGTTGATAATCAGCGTCCTGGTTTTGCTCAGGCCGCCGTCTATCTTATTGGCGGTGGGGAATACGGCGCCGCCCAGCCCGGCGACGCCAGCCTGATGAATATGGGCAATAAGCCGCTGTGGCTCATAGTCGCGATAGTTTACAAGCGTCGGCATCTTGCCCCACTTGTCCAAGCCGTCTGGTTCCAGTTGGACGCAGCGCTCGGGGAGCGCGGAAGGGTGAGTGCTGGGGTAAAAGCCAATATGGGTCACGGTACCTGACGTTGATGCGTGTACGGGAAGCTCTCTGCCCGTACCGGCCGTTAGCGGCTGGCCTTTCAGCACGTAGTCGCCTACTTTGACCAGCAGCTCGCCTCCCGGCCCCGAGTGCTGTTGCAAAGGGATATATAGCCGTTCGGGAAGCGGTAGGCGGCGAATGGGGACGTGACGGGTTTGATCCTTCATCTCTGGAGGATGAATGCCGCCTTTGAAATCCCACAGGGCGGTTTTTTTGAATCGAGCGAACAGATCAAACATGTGAATTTATCTCGACGATCCTGACCGGAATTGACTGCAAATTCCACTTCCAGTTTGTTGTCGTTTCGGGCACAGGGCGCATTTCAATACAGTCCGTTGGGCAGGGAGCGACGCAGAGGTCGCAGCCCGTGCAGAGCGCCGTTATTACCGTATGCATAGCGCGAGTTGAGCCAACAATGGCGTCAACCGGGCATGCCTGAATGCACTTCGTGCATCCGATGCAGTTGTATTCATCAATGACGGCAACTTTTCTTACAGGATTGATTTCCGCCACGTCCGGATCGAAAGGCTGAGGCTCTACGCCCAGCGTATCGGCCAGCTTTAACATGACGCTTTCACCACCGGGAGCACACTTATTAATCGCTTCGCCCTGATTGGCTACGGCTTCAGCATAGGGACGGCATCCCGGGTAGCCGCACTGGCCGCATTGGCTTTGGGGCAGCAGGGCTTCGACTTTATCCACGATGGGATCGGCCTCAACTCTGAACCGGCGCGCGGCAAAGCCCAAGACCGCGCCGCAAACCAGCGCAAGCAGCGTCAGGGCAATGATGCTAGACCACAGTGAAATCATTAAAATCGTACCAACCCGGTGAAGCCCATAAATGCTAATGACATCAGCCCTGCGGTAATCAGGGCGATCGATGAACCTTTAAACGGCGCAGGAACGTCGGCCAGCGCGAGACGCTCGCGCAGCGCGGCGAACAGCACCATAACGAAAGAGAAGCCAACGGCGGCGCTAAAGCCGTAAATCGTTGACTGCATAAAACCGTGCGACTGATTTACGTTAAGCAGGGCGACGCCCAGAACCGCACAGTTTGTGGTAATCAGCGGCAAGAAGATGCCCAGCAGCCGGTAGAGCACCGGGCTGGTTTTACGCACGGCCAGCTCGGTAAACTGTACTACGACCGCAATGACGAAAATAAACGCCAGCGTGCGCAGATAGCCCAGTCCCAGTGGGGACAGGATGTAGTTTTCCACCAGCCAGGCGCAGATCGACGCCAGCGTTAATACGAACGTAGTCGCCAGCCCCATGCCAATCGCCGTTTCAAGCTTCTTGGAGACGCCCATAAAGGGGCACAGCCCGAGAAACTTGACCAAAACGAAGTTATTGACAAAAACGGTGCCGACAAAAAGCAGCAAATAGTCGCTCATCTTGATGCCTAAAAGAAAAAAAGCCGCCGTATTATCGGTAATTGGCGGCTTGAGCACAACACTGTAAGCGTAGGGTTATTGAGGATTACCTACAATTGGGTAAGAATTGAGCGGTATTTTAACTTAATCCTACGATCTCCCCATTGTCGTCAAGATCGATATTTCGATAGGCAGGCAGCGTTCCCAGACCGGGCATCGTCATGATATTTCCCGCATAGGTGCGGATAAAGCCTGCGCCCGCCGAGACTTTCAGCGATGAAATGGTCACGGTAAACCCTTGCGGAACGTTTTTCAGCGAAGGATCGGCGCTGATAGACAGCGGCGTCTTGGCGATACACAGGGGGAGGCGTCCGAAGTCCTGCTTTTCCAGCGCGGCCAGCTGCGCTTCAGCCTGCTCGGTTAATATCAAGGAGTCTGCGCCGTAGGTATCAACCAGCGTTTGGAGCTTGCTGCGTAAAGGCACTTCATCCTGATAAAGCAGGTTTACCTTTGCTTCATTCTGGCTTGCGGCCACGACGGCCTTGGCCAGCTCAGCCGTACCCTGACCGCCTTCGGCAAATGCCCGGCTGACCTCAACGCCCACGGCGCCGCAGGAAAGCGCAAATTCGCGCAGGTAGTCCAACTCCTGCTCGGAATCCGTCGGAAATTTGTTGATGGCGATAACTACCGGTAAGCCATAGCGCTTGGCGTTGTTGATGTGCCAGCCGAGGTTTTGGCACCCCTGAGCCAGTAGCTCAACGTTGCTTTCGGCGATCTCAGGTGGCAGCGACTGGCCTGGCTTAATGTTGAACTTGCCGCTGTTGGCCTTCAGGCTGCGCAGCGTGGCGACCAATACAACGCAGGACGGCTTGATGCCCGACTGGCGATACTTAATGTTAAAAAACTTTTCCATTCCCATATCGGAACCAAAGCCGGCTTCGGTGACGACGTAGTCAGCAAGCTGAAGCGCAATGCGGTCGGCGATAACGGAAGAGTTGCCGTGGGCGATGTTGGCGAACGGGCCGGCGTGAATAAGCACCGGCGTATTTTCGCTGGTCTGCATCAGCGTAGGCTGAATGGCGTCTTTCATCAGAACGGTCATCGCGCCGGCGACTTCCAGCTTTTCTGCCGTAATCGGCTGGCCTTGAGTATCCAGCGCCAGAATGATGCGGCCAATGCGCTGGCGCATGTCCTTTAGGTTTTCAGACAGGGCCAGAATGGCCATCAGCTCGGACGCCGCCGTGATGTCATAACCGTCCTGACGTTCAACGCCGTTAACGCCGCCGCCGACGCCGACCTCAATGTGGCGCAGCGCTCGGTCGTTGTGGTCAACGACGCGTTTCCACAGAATGTGTTCGACGTCGATATTCAGTCGGGGTAGGCCGGTCTGTTCGGTAAACGCATCGCCCAACCGCTGTTCGTGATACAGGCGGGCGTCCAGCGCCGCGGCGGCAAGGTTGTGTGCGGCGGTGATGGCGTGAATATCTCCGGTGAGGTGTAGGTTTAGCTTCTCCATAGGCAAAACCTGCGCTTTTCCGCCACCGGCCGCGCCGCCTTTCACGCCGAAAACCGGCCCAAGGCTTGGCTGGCGGATGCAGGCGATCGCGTCGTGACCGATTGCGTTAAGTCCCTGGCTTAGGCCAATGGTGGTCACTGTTTTTCCTTCGCCCAGAGGTGTAGGCGTAATGCTGGAAACTAAAATTAGCTTTCCCTTGACCGGGCGGGAGTTCAGCAGCGATAAATCGACTTTTGCCGCATCGTTGCCATAGGGTATGAGGTGTTCAGAGGAAATGCCGTAACGTAGTGCAATATCGCTAATTGGTTTTAATGCGGGTTGAGAAGCCATTCTTTCTACGATCCTGTCTGTTCGTCATGTTGGGTGGGACATAGCCTGATACGAAGGCAGGATTATGTCATAAAGCCGAACGGAAAAAAGCAAACGATATCGTTTTCTTGATACAAATTGCGGGATATTCGGATGGAGAATCGAACGAAGCGGGGCGCTTCAGGTTGCTTTTACAGCAAAATAGCATAGATTAAAGAATACGCTTGTTGTATGGGATGTTTGTTTCATGTCGTGGCTGAAGTTCCTCCGGATCGATCCTTTTTTATTAATCCTTATTACCGTCGTCGTTCTTGCATCGCTGTTCCCCTGTGAAGGTGACGCCAAGATTTTTTTCGGCTGGTTGACCAAGGCGGCGATCGCGCTGCTGTTTTTTATGCACGGCGCCAAGCTGTCGAGGCAGAATATCGTCAATGGGCTAGGGCACTGGCGTTTGCACCTGGTCGTGCTGTTTAGCACCTTTATACTGTTTCCTTTATTAGGGCTCGGGTTAGGCGTTTTTGTCCCTGGCGTAATGTCTTCCGGCATCTATTTAGGGTTTCTTTATTTGTGTGCGCTACCGGCGACGGTTCAGTCGGCCATCGCCTATACCTCTATTGCCGGAGGTAACGTTGCGGCCGCCATTTGCAGTGCTTCGGCTTCCAGCCTGCTTGGGGTGTTCCTTTCCCCCATTCTGGTCGGATTGTTGATGCATACTCAGGAAGGGAGTGCGGATACGGTACAGGCCATTATCGATATCATTATTCAGCTGATGGTGCCGTTTGTTATCGGGCACCTTGCCAGGCCGCTGATCGCCAATTGGGTAGAGCGACACAAAAAGCTGATTAACAAAACGGACAGAACCTCCATTTTGTTAGTCGTGTATACGGCCTTCAGCGAAGCGGTCGTTGAGGGGATTTGGCACAAGGTCAATGGATGGTCGCTGCTGACCATCGTTTTCTTCTCGCTTGTTTTGTTGGCTATCGTGCTGGTGGTCAATACGGTGGTTGCGCGCGCGCTGGGTTTTTCTAAAGAAGATGAAATCACGATCGTTTTTTGTGGTTCGAAAAAGAGCCTGGCTAACGGCATTCCGATGGCCAACGTGCTGTTTCCCGCAGCGGCAGTAGGAATGATGGTGCTGCCGTTAATGATTTTTCACCAGATCCAGCTTATGGTTTGTGCCGTAATGGCGCAGCGCTATGCCCGGAGAATTGAAAAGAAAACCGAGTGAATTTAAATAATTGTCAATCTATCGGTTTTTTTTTAGATAAACGAACTTTCACACATCCGATCTGTCATAATGAGCATAGATAGCGTTGTATCAATGGCATTTTAATCTGCCTATCTGGCTCATTAATCTCTCTTTGTACAATGGCTTTTCAGCCCGTTTTTAATTGTGTTACGAGTAATCAGAGAGATTGTATGTCAGTTATGAAGCCTCCGCGTTTTCGCTATTCTTTCCTACTGCCTAAGTATTGGCACGTATGGTTTGGGTTAGCGCTTCTCTATCTCCTGGTTCAGCTGCCTTATCCCGTTATCTTTTTTATCGGCAGCAGAATCGGGCGTTTTTCTATGCGCTTCCTTTCACGCCGACGCCACATCGCGCGAAGAAATATCGAGCTCTGCTTTCCTGCGCTCAGTCAGGATAAAAAAGAGAGAATGCTGGTTGAGAACTTTGAAGCTTTAGGTATGGGGCTGTTTGAAACCGGAATGGCATGGTTTTGGCCCGATAGCCGAATCAAAAAGTGGTGTAAAATCGATAACCCCGAAATCATGTCTCGCATAAGGGAAGGGGGCCGAGGCGTTCTTCTCGTTGGAATCCACTTTTTAACGCTGGAGCTGGGCGGCCGAATCTACGGCATGTACAACCCCGGCATCGGCGTTTATCGAGCCCACAATAACAAACTGATGGACTGGGTTCAGTTTTTAGGCCGCAGCCGCTCAAATAAAGCGTTTATTGACCGCCATAATGTGAAGGGCATGATTAGCGCTTTGCGTAAGGGAGAGATCCTCTGGTATGCCCCCGATCATGACTACGGCCCTCGTAACAGCGTCTTTGCGCCGTTTTTTGCCGTTCCTCAAGCGGCAACGACGGTGGGAACCAGTATTTTGATGCGTCAGGCCAATCCGGTTATTTTGCCCTTTACGCCGAAGCGCCACGCTGACGGCAGTGGATACACGGTAATGATTACCGAACCGCCTGAAGGGTTCCCCATGAAGGATACGGCTGAAGCCGCGGCCTTCATGAATAAAATTGTGGAAAAAGAGATATTAAAAGCGCCGGAGCTGTACATGTGGCTGCACCGTCGTTTTAAAACGCGCCCGGCGGGCGAGTTATCGCTCTATTAATCTGTTTTAACCGATTGATGACGCCAGCATTTCTTTTATTCAAAAGAGGGAAGAAAACGCTTGCGTTATGCGGGGCATTATGAGTAAATGTAACCCGGCCTGTGTTGCAGACCTATTTATGTGTACGACATTAGAGTAAAGCTCGTTCCCTCTTAAAGCCGTTATCGTTTGATTTCGCTTGTTAGATGAACATCTTCTTAGTGCCTCCATAAGTAAACTCTGAGAATCTGGCCGTAATGCCTATACCCTATGATGTATGGCAGGTTAACTAAATTAAAGGTAAGTTAAAGATGTCCAAGAAAACTGGCAAAGTTAAGTGGTTCAATGAAAGCAAAGGTTTTGGTTTTATTGAGCAAGATGATGGTGGTAAGGATGTATTCGTTCACTTTTCTGCAATCATGAGCGAAGGTTTCAAGACCCTGGCTGAAGGCCAGAAAGTCGAGTATACCATCCAGGATAGCCCGCGCGGTCCGGCCGCTGCCAACGTTATCGCGCTGTAATCAGCACGCAACGTTAGCACAAGAAGCCCGCATCCTGATGCGGGTTTTTTTATGGCTGTTTTTCTTAACACGGTTTTAAATCGGACTAACCGATAACTGCCTGTGACTCCAAGTACAGACGTTTTTATAACTCACTGTAGAAGGAAATAGACTATTTGAAATTAATTTTGAAGTAAGAGGTATAACAATGACTTTAAGAACTGGATATGTAAAGTGGTTCGATAAAGACCACGGTTTTGGTTTGATCTCCCCCCTAGACGGCACTTCCGATGTTTACGTTGATCGAAACGCCATTGCGACGTCGACCAAGCAGCTGATTGAAGGCCAACACGTTGAGTTTTCTACGCAGAGAAGTTCAAGGGGCCCGTCGGCTCTGGACGTTATTGCGTTTTAATCCGTTATTGACGTATACACAGTGAAGGAAGGATGCGTTAACGCGTCGGCTTAGCGCGGCGTTAATGGTATACTTCCTTCATGTTTGTTGTGTAAAAACGCATTTTTCTCATTTGTCCATTAGGAACTCCTATGCACTATCAGTGTCCTCTCTGTCATTTACCCCTTCGGCTAAATGACAGAGCGTGGCTGTGCGATAATCGGCATCAGTTTGACTGCGCAAAAGAAGGCTATGTTAACCTGATGCCCGTACAGCATAAGAAGTCTAAGCTGCCCGGCGACAACGCAATGATGATGCAGGCAAGGCGGCGTTTTTTAGACGGCGGACACTATCAGCCGCTACGCGAAACGGTAATGCATTTTTTAGATAGTGCGTTACCGAGAGACGGCCATTTATCCTTATTGGATATTGGCTGCGGAGAGGGCTATTACACCGGCTTTATTGCACGATCGCTTAGCGCTAGTCGCAACATTGCCGCCTACGGGCTTGATATATCAAAGGACGCAATACGAGCCGCCGCCAAACGCCATAGCGGCATTGAGTTCTGCGTTGCTTCGAGCCACCGCTTGCCGTTTACCGATGATGCCATCGACGGCGTTGTGCGCATTTACGCACCCTGCAGAGATGAAGAGCTGAAAAGAGTCGTCAAGAGCGGCGGCGTTATCGTCACGGCAGTTCCCGCTCCGCGCCATCTTTTTCAGTTAAAAGCGCTGATTTATCGCGAAGCGAAACCGCATGATGACATATTGGAAGAGATTGACGGATTCGAGTTCGTTAGCCAGCAAAGAATAAGCTATTCAATGACGCTTACGGGAATGCAGGCAGCGGATCTGTTGTTAATGACGCCATTTGCCTGGCGTGCAAGCGAAGTACTGACTGCCGAATTAAAGGGGCAAACGACCTTTGAGTGCGAGGCCGATTTCTACGTTCGGCTCTACCGAAAGCGGTAAAAAATAACGGCGCCAAAGGCGCCGTTTTAGCTATATCAAATGCGCGTTAATCACAGGGAACGACCTTAATCGCCAGCCCACCGCGGGAGGTTTCCCGGTATTTGGCGTTCATGTCCTTACCGGTTTCGTACATGGTTTCTATCACTTTGTCTAACGACACTCTGGGCTCGCTGGTGCGGCGAAGCGCCATTCGGGATGCGTTAATAGCCTTTACCGACGCGATGGCGTTACGTTCAATGCAGGGAACCTGTACCTGCCCGGCGACCGGGTCGCAGGTCAGGCCAAGGTTATGTTCCATACCGATTTCCGCTGCGTCGCAGACCTGCTGAGGGCTTCCCCCCAAAAGTTCCGTTAAGCCGGCCGCCGCCATTGAGCAGGCTACGCCCACCTCTCCCTGACAGCCCACTTCAGCGCCGGAAATGGAGGCGTTCATCTTATAAAGCGTGCCAATGGCGCCCGCTGCCATGAAATAGCGGATGTAGGCTTCGGGGGAAACCGGTTGAATAAAGCGATCGTAATAGGCCAATACCGCAGGCACGATGCCGCAGGCGCCGTTGGTTGGTGCGGTGACGACGCGGCCGCCGGCGGCGTTTTCTTCATTCACCGCAAGCGCGAACATGTTTACCCAGTCGATGATGTTCATCGGATCGTTAGACAGCTTATCAGACGACAGCAGCATACGGCGCAGGGGCGCCGCGCGACGAGGTACCTGAAGTGGGCCGGGCAGTACGCCTTCGGTATTCATTCCGCGATCGATACAGTCTTTCATCGTTTGCCAGACGGCGGCGAAGTAGCTGTCAATCTCCTTAACGCTGTGCATAGCGAGTTCGTTTTGCATAACGAGCCCGGAAATAGAAAGCCCGTACTGCTTACAAAGCGTCAGCAGCGCCTCGGCGGATTTGAACGGATAGGGGACGCTGATCTCACTCTTGTCCTCTTTTCCAAAGTTTTCGTCATCAACGATAAAGCCGCCGCCGATGGAATAGTAGGTTTTACTATATACCGCACGTTCGCCTGCAAACGCAGTGATTTTCATGCCATTTTCGTGACGGGGAAGGTTTTCGCTGTGAAAGACCATGCCGCCTACGCGTGGAAATAGAACCTCATGCTGGCCGGCGGCCAGCGACAGGCGCTCCGTTTCTTCTACCCGACGGATAAAGCCGGGAATGCTGTCAATATCGACCGTATCGGGCTGATTTCCCGCCAGCCCCATAATAATGGCAATGTCCGTATGGTGCCCTTTACCGGTAAGGGAGAGTGAACCATAAACGTCGACGACAATACGATTCACATTAGTTAACATCCCGCTGCGGCAGAGATCGTCGACAAACGCTTTGCCGGCTTTCATTGGCCCAACCGTATGTGAGCTGGAAGGGCCAATACCAATTTTGAACATGTCGAAAACGCTAATCACGCGGGGTTCCTCAGGGAAATAAATGATGTAAAAACGGCTCAGGTCATTTCATTGAACTAGTCAATTGGCCTGAGCATAAAGATATGGGTGAAATTTAGTTTTACAATACTCGCTAATTATAGTCTTTTTATCGTGAGGCTAGCTATAAAATTAGAAGATTATTAAAGCAATCGTTTTCTTCTCATTTATCTAATTCAGGCTGAAAATAGTTATCTTGAAAACGTTTCCTGTATTGCCAGCTGTCGAAGTATTGCTGCGGTAAGTCCCCAGATTAGGTGGCCTTCGTACGGCATAACGTAAATATCATGACCTTGGCCCCGGCGAAACACGTTAATCGTCCGGTAGTTTTGGATGCGCAGAATGTGGGTTAGAGGGACTTCGAACAGGGCGTCGACCTCATCGCGATTTTGCCTAAAATGTAGCCCATCGGGCAGCAGGCCGATAATGGGCGTGACCCGATAGCCGCTGATGCTGTCCTGCGAGGGAAGCTGCCCTAATACGTCAACATTTTTGGGCTCAAGGCCTATCTCTTCACAGGCTTCCCTAAGCGCCGTTGCGCTGAGGCTTACGTCGCTGATGTCGACGGCGCCGCCGGGAAACGCCACTTGCCCAGGATGGTGGCGCAGCGTTCTTGAACGGCGCGTGAGCAGGATCGATGGCTGTTCTTTTCGAATGATTGGAATCAATACGGCAGCCTGCTTTATCTGTCGCCCGAGCGGCGTTTCGGGTAATGACAGCAGTTGGAAACGTCGTATAAAGTGATTGAGAATGTCGTTGTTCATGACTGTAGAAATTTGATTTTTTGAGCGTTAAGCCAAGCTGAGTCACCAAACCCACTAGCAACTTCTGGATCAATGAATTTGTACATGTTTCGCACCTCTAAATGGGAGTATAATCTTCTTCGCGCCAAGAGCGTATTGATTTTATTGGGCTATCGAGTGCACGACGCTCTGATGCTCGCCAGTGTAAAAGGGCGTTTATGTTTTCAGCAGACTTTCCGACGTTAAATCATGAAGAGCAGCAAAAAGCGGTTGAGCGCATTCAGGAGCTGATGGCTCAGGGCATGGGAAGCGGGGAAGCGATTGCGCTGGTTGCTCAGGAAATCAGAGAAAATCATACGGGAAAAGGGCGCGTCGCCTTTTGGGACGAGGAGTAAAACGCCAACGCCTTTGTTCGCTTTTTCAATAGAGTGGCCCGAATTTTTCCAGATAGGTCAAATAGAGTCGCGCATCGAATTCCAACTGATGGTACTCCGGTTCCATATAGCAGCATAATTGATAGAAGTCTTTGTTGTGCGACTTTTCTTTTAAGTGGGCTAATTCGTGAACTACGATCATTTTTAATAAGGGTTCGGCCGCCAATTTGAATACATTTGATATTCTAATCTCACTCTTGGCTTTTAATTTACTTCCCTGAATTCTCGATATTGACGTGTGCATACCCAATGCATGTTTAATAATGTGAATCTTATTGTCATAGCAAACTTTACTTAGCTGCGATGAATTTCTTATATATTCATTTTTTATTAAAGTAGCATATTGATATAACGACTTATCTGTCGTATAGCCGTGAGGGGTAGGATAGCGCTTCAAAAGGAACGTTCCCAATTGATCCCTTTCAATCAGAATCTTAACCTGTTGCCGAAGCGTTTCGGGGTAGCCGTTTAAATACTGTAACATTGTCATGAATTGAGCATATTGTATTATGATTAACCTTTCTATTTTATCATGAGATAAAAAAGGTTGCACGAGCGTCTTAATTTTGTCCTTTTTGGTATATTTACTACTCGATGAATTAGAAATGGAATCAAAACTGCTTAACCGTTTCTATAAAAGGCGTGTGGTAATTTATGTGCTCCCGATCTAATTTTTAATTGTGTGGTTGAAAACACCTTGCCTAAATTTAATAGATATGAGGTAATGAAATTGACCCATTAATGAGAGCTACTTTGGTAATCATTTTGGACTTCCCTATGGTTAATGACAATAGTGGAACGATGAGTGATTTTTGTCCTTAATAGATAGTCCGAATGGGTCGTATATGCCTTTTTTGGCAGGTTAAATATCAATAGGAATTTTTGTAATGTCTAAGAAAACTGGTCACGTTAAGTGGTTCAACGAAAGTAAAGGTTTTGGATTTATCACCCCAACCGACGGCAGCAAGGACGTGTTCGTACACTTCTCTGCTATCGCTGCTGATGGATTCAAGACTCTGGCAGAAGGCCAGCACGTTGAATTTTCTATTCAAGACAGCCCACGTGGCCCGTCTGCTGCCAACGTTGTAGCCCTATAAGGCGTCACCCAGCAGCCAAAAACCCGCCTTCGGCGGGTTTTTTATTGGCCGCAGCGTGATTACGCGAGCGACGGCGCCGGTCTGGCAATGACTGAGCGGGTCTCTATTCGAACTTCTTCGACCGTCACGCTGATAGTGTCACCCTGACGATATAGCGGCTCTCCCTTTAATATAACCGTTCCACTCTCTGAGCTACAGGTAAGTTCATCGCGTACGGCATGGATAAAGGGTGCCGGTACAAAGGCCACTGCACCGTTATCCAGCAGTCTGACCCGCATTCCGCCGCGAGATACGTCAATAATCTCGGCCTGATAATGAACGCCGTTTCCGGCCTTATCCTGAAGAAATCGGGCGTAGAGCCAATCGCTGACGTCTCGTTCAGAAAGGCGATTTGCGCGGCGGCGATCGCTCAGCGGCTGGATAACGCTCCGATCCGGCGCGGTTGACGGTTGTCCGTGAATGAGCGCTTTAAGCAAGCGGTGGTTAATGATGTCTCCGTACTTTCTTATCGGCGACGTCCAGGTTGCATAGGCCTCAAGCCCCAGGCCATAGTGGGGGGCTGGTTCAGTGCTTACCTCTGCATAGGTTTGATATTTCCTGATGCGGCCGTCCAGATAGGACGTCGGCTGTGCGTCAAGCAAACGGCGCAGGCGACAGAAGCCTTCCAGCGTTAAGAGTTCATCTTTATCGAAACTAATCCCGTTATTTCTTAATACGTCGACGGCCTGTTCAACCAGAGCGGGATCGAAGCCGGCGTGGGTGTTGAATATTCCATAGCCCAGCTTTTGTTTTAATACGCTAGCTGCACAGACGTTTGCCGTAATCATTGATTCTTCGACGATGCGGTTAGCGATGCGGCGGCGCTCGGTCACGATATCTAAAACGGCGCCGTTTTCTCCTAAAATGAAGCGATAATCGGGCCTGTCTTTAAACACCAGGGCGTGTTGAGTGCGCCACTCTATGCGGCGAAGGGCGATTTGGTTCAACAGGCGAATTTGTTCAGCCGATGGTTCACTCTGCGGTTGCCAGCCGTCTTTGCCTTCCAGCCAATCAGAAACGTGGTCGTAGTCCAGCTTATCTTTTGACGTTACCCAGGCGCTGAAAAACTCAATATCTTCACTCAAAGCGCCATCAGCCGAGATGGATACCTGACAAACAAGCGCAGGGCGCCGCTCGTTTGGTTGAAGAGAACACAAATTTTCCGATAAATCCCTTGGCAACATGGGAATATTAAAGCCGGGAAGATAGTGGGTGAACACACGTGTTTGTGCGATAACGTCCAGCTCGCTTCCCTCGCTGACGTAGGCCGTAGGATCGGCAATAGCGATAAACAGCTTGAGAATGTCGTTATCGCCGCGTTCAACGTAAAGCGCGTCGTCCATATCCTGCGTCGATTCACTGTCAATGGTGACGAAGTGCAGCGGGCTTAGGTCGCGACGAACAATGCCGTCATCCTGAATGTCGCAAGGGGTCCACTGCGGCGCCTCTCGCTCCAGCTGGTGACGTGACAATGTCACCCACCACGGCGCATAGTGATCGCCGCTAAAGGTGATAAATTCGGTTATTAGCGCGCTGAACCCGCGCTCTCCGCTGAGCGGATGGCCCTTCATTTCTGCAACGACCCAGTCGCCTTCGTTAAGCGGCGTAGGAACGTCGCTTTTCACTTTTGCCGGAAAGACGTCTTTTACCATCGGGTGATCGGACTGAACGAACAGGCGCTCGCCTTTTTTTACCACGCGGGCGATAAAGCGCGTCAGAAAGGGTTCTACCAGCGTTTCAGGCTCTGCCTGCTCTTTGTCATTTTGGGAGTGCAGCGTTGCAATAATTCTGTCGCCATGGGTCACTTTTTTCATCTGCGGCGGTGGAATGAAATAGCTCTTTTGATTGTCCGCTTCAAGAAATCCAAAGCCTTTTTCCGTTGCTTTGACGATGCCTTCTACGCGAGGCGCGGTGGCGTGGAGTTGCTGTTTAAGCTGGGCAAGCAGCGGGTTATCTTGAAACATATTTTCCGCAGTAGTGAATAGGCGTTTTATGATGGCCTTTTTACACAAAACGCCGCGTGGGGGCAAGCTAATTGAATAAATTGATGGGTGAGGAGCGGCTTAAAGTATGTTACAAAAGAGGAACGGCTCGGCGAATGCTGAACGTAAGGGCGTTTCATCATTAACTGTTTTTAAAACCAGAGAGCCTCGCTTTTTATAAGCAGTGCGGTTCTAAACTATTGGGCGGTAGGAATATGCTGAGCGTAAATGAATATTTTGCAGGAAAAGTAAAATCTATCGGCTTTGAGAACGGCAGCATTGGCCGTTCGAGCGTCGGCGTAATGGAAGTGGGAGAGTATAATTTCAGCACCAACCAACCGGAAGAGATGACCGTCATTGCCGGTTCATTAAACGTTCTGTTGCCCGGTTCGACGGAGTGGGTTGCCTTTGGCGTGGGAGAATCGTTCCCCGTTCCAGGAAAAAGCGAGTTTACGGTTCAGGTATGTGAGACTAGCGCTTATCTGTGTCGCTATCTGTAAAAAGTAAAAAAGCGGGCCGATGACGGCCCGCTTTTTGATGAACGATCAATAAATTATTTCAGTTCTAATTCATTCATTGCGGCGATGCTGAAGCCGCCGTCGACGTGAACCACTTCGCCGCTGATGCCGGCAGAAAGGTCAGAGCACAGGAAGGCGGCGCTGTTGCCGACGTCCTCAATGGTAACGGTGCGACGGATCGGCGTGACCGCTTCGCAGTGGGCCAGCATCTTTTTGAAGTCCTTAATGCCGGACGCGGCCAGCGTACGGATCGGGCCGGCGGAAATCGCGTTAACGCGAACGCCGTCAGGGCCCATGGCGTTAGCCATATAGCGTACGTTAGCTTCCAGAGAGGCTTTAGCCAGGCCCATGACGTTGTAGTTCGGGATAGCACGCTCTGCGCCCAAGTAGGAGAGCGTCAGCAGCGCAGCGCCTGGGTTCAGCATTGAACGGCAGGCCTTGGCCATTGCGACAAAGCTGTAGGAGCTGATGTCGTGAGCGATTTTGAAGCCTTCACGGGTAACGGCGTTAACGTAGTCGCCGTCCAACTGGTCGCCCGGAGCGAAGCCGATAGAGTGAACAAAACCGTCAAACTTAGGCCAGGTTTTCCCTAACTCAGAGAACAGGGCAGTAATGCTGTCATCTTCCGCTACGTCACAGGCCAGAACGAGATTCGCGCCAAGTTCGGCGGCAAATTCTTCTACGCGCGACTTCAGCCTGTCGTTCTGATATGTCAGAGCCAGTTCAGCGCCCTCGCGTTTCATCGCCTGCGCGATGCCAAAAGCGATTGAGCGGTTGCTGGCAACGCCGGTTACCAGAATACGTTTACCGGTTAGAAAACCCATAGCTATGATCCTTGTAGTCAATATAGACCGACGGAATGTGTCCGAAACGATCTCTGTTAATAAAACGGTGCGATTCTATCATGCCTGTTGTAAAGATCGTGCACCTTTGTCGCGTTGCATCGTACGACCATTTCCTCCTACGCCCGTTTTATACGTAAAGCGCAGGAAAAAGAGGCCGCACAAACGGTTAAATATGGGCAATGTCCTTTCGCCAGTGATCGGCGGTCAGCGCTTCGGTAAAGTGGCTGTTTATCATTCGGCGCGTAATATCATGCAGCGGGGAAGCGATAACTTCCGCCGTATTGCCGCGTTCGACCACCTCGCCCTGTTGCATAACGATAAGCTGATCGCTGACGTGTTTGACCATGCCGAGATGTTGGCTGACGTAGATATAGGATATACCGTGTTTTTCCTGCAGTTCCATCATTAAGTTGATTAACTGTGAACGTAATGACATATCCAACGACGCCAGCGCTTCGTCGGCAACGATAATTTTGGGTTGCAAAATCAGCGCTCGGGCTAAGGCAACCCGCTGCTTTTGCCCGGAGGCCAGCATCTGCGGATAGTAGTAAGCGTGCTCGGGCAACAGCCCCACCTGACGCAGCGTCAGATTAATGCGCCTTTCTCGCTCAGAGGCTTCCAAAGAGGTATTTAACCGCAGGGGAATATCCAACAGCTGGCCAATGCGCTGGCGTGGGTTAAAGGAGGTGTTGGGATCCTGAAAAATCATGCGGATATGCTGGCTGCGGTAGCGATAGTCGCCAAACTCCAGGCGGTGTCCGTCGATCACGATATCGCCCGAGGTGGGTTTGATCATGCCTGATATCATTTTGGCCAACGTTGATTTTCCCGAACCGTTTTCCCCGATAATGGCCAACGTCTGTTTTTCTCTCAGCGTAAAGCTGACCGGCTTTACCGCATCCAGTTCATGCGGACGGAACAGGCCGGTTCGGTAGCGAAACGTCTTGGACAGGTTACGGACTTCAAGCAGCGTATCCATCAGGACGGTTCCTCATAGTTAAGCGGGAAATGGCAGGCGAACTTGTGTCCCTTTACGTCGCGCAGGCGCGGCGTTTCAATACACTTCTTTTGTGCGTAGGGGCATCGAGGCCCAAGGCGACAGCCAATGGGGAGGTGCTCCAGTGACGGGATGACGCCGGGAAGCGTATTCAGGCGGCTTTTATGGGGCAACGCGCGCTCAAAGTCCGGCATTGCGCGGATCAACGCCTGAGTATAGGGGTGATGGGGCGCCGTCAGAAGCTCCTCGCAGGGGGCGCTTTCTACCGTCTGTCCGCAGTACATGACGTTGATGCGCGTCGCCCACTTGCTCATCATTTGCAGGTCGTGGCTGATAAGCAGGATGGTCGTGTTGTTATTCTGATTCATGCCTGCAAGCAGGCGAAAAATCTGCGCCTGAGTCGTAGACTCCATCGCATTGGTTGGCTCATCGGCGATCAGAAGCCGCGGCTGGTTAGCCAGGGCGATAGCTATCATGACCTTTTGACATTCACCTTCAGTCAGCTCATAAGGATAGCTGTTCATGATGTCCTTATGATCTTTGATGCCTACGCGATGAAGCAGTTCTATTGCGCGATGCTTGCGCCAGTTAAAGCGCTGCCACCATCGGCCTTTGTAGGTCCAGCCGGGGATCGTCTGAACGATCTGCTTGCCGACTTTCTCCATCGGATCGAGACAGGACTGCGGCTCCTGAAAAATCATTGAAACGTTGTGGCCAACGAGCTTTCGACGCTGACGAGGCGAGAGCTTCAAAAGGTCAACGTCGTTGAGCCGAAAGCGATCGGCGGTAATGCGCCAGCTGTCTTTGCTAATGCCGCAAATGGCCTTGGCGATAAGGCTTTTTCCTGAACCTGATTCGCCCACCAGGCCGCGAATTTCACCTTCGGTCAGAGCCAGGCTTACGCGGTCAACGGCCTTTACCGGGCCGTCCGGCGTCATAATTTCAATGGTCAGATTGCGAATATCCAGAAGCGGCATTATTCATCACCTGTCGTAATTGTGCGGTAGACGCCTTCACCGAGAAGGTTAACCAGCAGTACGCTAATCATCACCGCAGCGCCGGGCAACATGACGCACCAGGGCGCGACGTATACCAGCTCTAAAGAGTCGCCCAGCATGGTTCCCCATTCGGTAGAGGGGAGCTGGGCGCCAAGGCCGAGAAAGCCGAGTGCGGCGATGTCCATAATGGCCATCGACAGCGCTCGGGTGAATTCAGAAACCAAAACCGGCGCGATATTCGGCAGCAGGCCGTTCCACAGGATATAGCTCGTAGACGCTCCGTCCAAACGCGCGGCGATCACATACTCTTTTTCCAGCTCGTCATGTACGGTGAGGTAAATGGTGTGAATGATGCGCGGCAACAGCGCCAGCCATACGGCGAACATCGCATGTTCCAGCCTGGGACCGACAAACGCAACAACCACAATAGCCAGCAGTAGGGAAGGAACGGCCAGCAAAATGTCGAGAATATGGTTAAGAAATGCGGAGCGAAGCCCGCGGCTAACGCCGGCCAGCACGCCCATCAGAGTACCTACCAGCGCAGCGGCCAGCGTAACCAGAATCGCCGAGCCAACCGTCGGCGCAGCGCCGTTTAGCAGGCGGCTTAGCACGTCGCGGCCCAGATCGTCGGTGCCGAGGAAGAAGGAAACGTCCCCATGGCGGGACCAGGAAGGCGGCAGCAGCTGATAGCCGAGAAACTGTTGATCGAGCTGATAGGGCGCGAGCGCTTCGCCAAACAGGCAGAGCACTATCAAAAACAGCATGCCGTACAGGCCAATCATGGCCAAAATATCCCGGTGGATATGATGCCAGACGTAGTTCAGCGCGCTGGGCATCTTCTTTTCTCGGTATACGTTATCGGAAAGCATACCATTCCTTATTTTTCAACGGGTTGGTCATGGCGTTAAAAATATCGGCCAGCAGGTTAACGACGATGGCCAGCGCGCCCATGATGATGATTCCCGCCGAGATAACGGCGAAGTCCTGTTGACGAATGGCGATAATGAGCCAGCGCCCCAATCCCGGCCAGCTAAACACGGTTTCCGTTACGATAGCCAGCGCCAGCATGGTCGAAAACTGCAGGCTTAGCTTCGGTAAAATAATGGGTAGCGCGTTGTGCAGCACGTGGCGCCTTATAATCGTAAAACGAGAGAGCCCGCGGGTTGCGGCCGCTTTGATATAGTTTTGACCAATAATCTGAAGAACGCTTTGGCGCATCAGGCGAATAACTTCCGTTGTCGGCGCAACCGACAGCGCCGTGACCGGCAGAATAAGGTGCATGATAACGCTAATCATCATCTGCTCCCGATAGGGAGAGTCGGACATCCAGGCGTCAATCAGGGCGACGCCGGTCACTGGAGGAATTTGATAGAGCAGGTCGTAACGCCCGGAGGCAGGCAGCAGGCCAAGATTCAGAGAAAACAGCAGCGTTAGCAGCAGGCCCAGCCAAAACGTGGGGATAGAAAAACCGAACAGGGAAACTGTAGTAATGACGTTATCGGGCCACTTGTGTTTAAACATCGCGGCCATAATTCCCAGCGGCAGGCCTAACCCAAGGGAGATAGCAAAGGCCAGCACGCACAGCTCCAGCGTCGCGGGGAAAACGAACTTCAGCTGTTCGCTAATTGACTCGCCGTTGATAGCGGAAACGCCAAAATCGCCCTTCAGCAGGCCGCCGATATAGTGAATATAGGCGGGAACCGCGCTCTCATTGGCCAGCGGCGCGTGGAGCGTATAGTAAGAAACGCTAAACCCTACGATAGTCAGGATAAAAAGCGTTACCAGCGCCAGCAGCAGTCGACGAAGTAAGTAAATAATCATTGCTGCTCCTTAGACGCCTTTTCCCGATACACGCCGGCAAAAGAGACGTTGCCAAGCGGGCTGAGAACCAAGCCTTTTATATCATAGCGGTAGGCCTGAATGCGCAGCGATGAGGCCAGCGGCAGGATCGGCAGCTCATCCGCCAGCGTCTTTTGCGCCTGACGGTAGATGGCTATGCGGGAGGAAAGATCCTGCTCCATAACGCCCTGATTCAGCAGACTATCAAACTCAGGGTGGCACCACCGGGCGTAGTTTGTCTGTGAATCAATGCCGGCACAGCTTAGCAGCGGGCGGAAGAAGCTGTCGGGATCGTTGCTGTCGGTCGCCCACCCGGCAAGCGTAAGATCGTGGTCCTCATCGCTTAAGCTGTTTTCCTGAAAGCGGCCTTCAATCGGCACGATGGTGACTTTGATATTGATGCGGGCCAGATCCGCCTGCAAAAGCTCCGCCGTTTTCAACGGGCTTGGGTTATAGGCTTGAGACGCGGTGGAAACCCACAGGTGCAGGCGAAGAGGACCGACGCCGGCTTCTTTTAGCAACTGCTTGGCTTTCTCAATGTTGTATTCGGTAATTTCCGATTCGCTGTCGTAGGCCCAGGAAGTACGGGGCAGAATAGAGGACGCCGTTTCCGCCGTGCCGTAATAGATGGACTGCATCAGCCTTGGGTTATTGATAGACAGCGCGATCGCGTGGCGAACCCGCTTATCGTTTAGCGGCGGCTTGCTGGTGTTGAACGCCAGATAGGCCACATTCATGCCGGTACGCAGAGAGATCCGAAGCCTGGGATCGTCGCGTAAAATAGTCAACTGGCTGGCGGCCGGGTAGGCCAGTACGTCGCACTGACCGGTCAGTAATTTTGACAGGCGGCCCGTCCCGCCTGCGCCCAGATCGATAACCACCTGCGGCATGCGGGGCAGGCCGCGCCAGTAGCTTTCATTGCGCTGTAGCCGAATAAACTGACCGGGACGGTATTCGTTGAGTAAAAACGGTCCGGTGCCGACCGGCAGTCGGTCAATACGTTCCTGCTTTCCGATCTTCAGCAGATTGCGAGAGTACTCTTCGGACAATACGGGCGCATAGTGCGTCGCCATGTGCCACAGAAAGGAGGCGTCCGGCTGCTTGAGCCGAATTTCGACCGTGTAGCTGTCGATTTTTTTAATCTCGCGAACCGTATTGGAAAACTGCATGCTGTCGAAATAGGGGTAATGGCCGCCGTTGACGGCGTGATAGGGCGCTTCCGGGTTAAAAATCCGGTTAAAGCTGAAAATCACGTCATCCGCGTTCATTTTTCGAGTTGGCGTAAACCAGGGCGTAGTCTGAAACGGTACGTCCTTGCGCAGATGAAAACGGTAAGCTGCGCCGTTGTCCAGCGTTTCCCAACGCTCGGCCAGTTCGGGAACCAGACGATAGGTAAGAGGATCGACGTCCAGCAGGCGATCGTAAAGCTGGGCCGCAATGGTATCCACCATGACGCCGCCGTTGGCAATTTGCGGGTTAAAGCTGTCAATGAGGCCATTGACGCAGTAAACGAAGCCGCTTTGACGAACGTCGGCAGCGGGAGACGCCGCCTGCGTTGTCGCAGCGCCCTCCACGGGAGATTCGTCATTTGGCGCCGCCTGAACGGGCAGCGCAAGGCTGGCACAGAGCAAAGCCCCTAATTTTAACCCACGCATATCTCAAAAGATCTTGGTTATGGAAGTCAGCCGATGATTATACAAGAGTATAGCCGCCATCCCAATCTTTAACCGGTATTCATCGCGGTTGAGGCGTAGAGTGGTTAAAAAACTATCGGCGCGGGAGTGCCGATAGTGAGTCATTCATCTTTCTTACCCTGCTCATATTTACGCAAAATGCCGCGCAGCTGGTCATAGCTGAGCGATAAAAGCTTTGCCGCCTGCCGCTGGTTGAACTGGCTTTTCATCAGGGCCAGTTCAACCAGCTCCCGTTCCTGCTGCGCCAGCCAGCCTTTAAGATCGACGGGCAGCGGTGGAAGCGATGATAAAGGCGCTTCAGACGATAAAGGATCTTTTTGTTTTGCGCTCTGCGTGTGAACGAAAGGATCGATAATAATATCGTTCAGCGGTTCATCGGCATCCTTATTGCGATAAATGGAACGTTCAATCACGTTCTTCAGCTCTCGCACGTTGCCCGGCCAGCGATAGCCCATCAGCGTATCAACGGCAAGCGGCGTAAAGCCGGGGAAAAGGGGGCGTTCCAGTTCTCGACACATCTGAATGGCGAAATGCTCAGCCAGCAGCATGATGTCTGAGCGCCGCTCTCTAAGCGGAGGGAGGTTAATAACGTCAAACGCCAGGCGATCGAGCAGGTCGGCGCGAAACTTCCCCTGGCGAGCCAGTTCGGGGAGGTCTTCGTTGGTTGCGCAGACCAGGCGCACGTCCACTTGCAAAGGCTGAGTGCCGCCAACGCGCTCTAGCTGACCGTATTCAATCACCCTCAACAGCTTTTCCTGCACCAGCATGGGAGCGTTCGCCAGCTCGTCAAGAAACAGCGTTCCGCCGTCGGCACGCTCAAAGCGTCCTAGGTGTCGCTTTTGTGCGCCGGTGAACGCGCCGGCTTCGTGGCCGAACAGCTCTGAATCGAGCAGGGTGTCGCTCAGAGCGGCGCAGTTCAGCGAAATAAACGGCCCCTGCCACCGTTTGGACAAATAGTGCAATCGATGGGCGATGAGCTCTTTCCCCGTGCCGCGTTCGCCGATAATCAGCACTGGCTTGGTGAGCGGAGCGACTCTGGACGCTTGTTCTAACACGTCAATAAAGCTGTTGGACTGACCGATTAGGTTATCGATACCGCTGTTTACACCGCTGTTCATGGTTAAATTCGCCATTAGTTGGTTTTTTTCATCAAATCATTTTTTATAGTCAGATGGCAAGTAAAAATATATTTTCTTTAAAATCAGTTAATTATAGGTTGGTGCAAACTTGGCACGCTTCTTGATATATGCAAAGGGAAGGCATCTTGCCACTACCTTAATTAACGACCGTAGATAAAGAGGAACACAGCCATGGGTATTTTTTCTCGCTTTGCAGACATCGTAAACGCCAATATCAGCACTCTGCTTGAGAAAGCGGAAGATCCGGAAAAAATGGTTCGCCTGATGATTCAGGAAATGGAAGACACGCTGGTTGAAATTCGTTCTACCTCCGCCAGAGCGCT
Organism: Leminorella grimontii; assembly: GCF_039789245.1. Taxonomy (NCBI): domain Bacteria; kingdom Pseudomonadati; phylum Pseudomonadota; class Gammaproteobacteria; order Enterobacterales; family Budviciaceae; genus Leminorella; species Leminorella grimontii. Next base: position 1,966,517 of record NZ_CP146357.1, read on the forward strand.
GGCCGAGAAGAAGCAGCTGACCCGCCGCATTGAACAAGCCACGGCGCAGGTGGCCGAGTGGCAGGAAAAGGCGGAGCTGGCGCTGCGTAAAGATAAAGAAGATCTGGCGCGCGCCGCCCTGATTGAAAAGCAGAAAGTGGCCGATCTGGTGGCCGTTCTGGAGTCAGAGCTGACGCTAGTTAACGAAACGCTGGAGCGTATGCGTAGCGATATTACCGAACTTGAGGCTAAACTGAGCGAAACGCGCGCTCGCCAGCAGGCAATGGCGCTGCGCCATCAGGCCGCCGCTTCATCACGCGACGTCCGTCGCCAGCTGGACAGCGGTAAGGTCGATGCAGCGATGGCCCGCTTCGAGCAGTTCGAGCGCCGCATCGACCATATGGAAGCAGAAGCGCAAAGCGTCGGCTTCGGCAAAGAAAAGAGCCTACAGCAGCAGTTCACCGAGCTGAAGGTCAACGAAGCGATCGACAACGAGCTGGCCGCGCTGAAGGCCAAGATGAACAAAGATAAAGAAGCCTGATAGTCAGGTGTAGCTATGTCGCTTATCCCTTTGGCGGATAAGCGACCCCCGAATCATCAAAAGTAAGGAATATCAATGAGCTGGCTAATGGGTTTACTTGCCGTACCGTTGACGCTGTTTATTCTGTTTATTGTCCCGATCTGGCTTTGGCTGCACTACCGCAATAAGCAGAGTAACGGCGGACAGCTTAACTCGCAGGATATGCAGCGCCTCATGGCGCTGAGTGAACAGGCTCAGCGAATGAAAGAACGCATTGCGGCGTTGGAATCTATTTTAGACGAAGAGCATCCCAACTGGAGGCAACGTTAATGAACAACAAGCTATATCGTATTCCTGAAGAGGGCATGATTAGCGGCGTTTGCGCGGGGATCGCCCGCTACTTGGGCATTCCGGTCGTCGTTGTACGCATTCTGGCGGTACTGGCGCTGTTTTTCGGCTTTTTCTTTATCACCGTCGTGATTTATTTCACCATGGTTTTCTTTCTGGACAGCGCTCCGAGCGCGGAAGCATCGTTACACAGCCGCATTCCGGTTCGCCAGCGGCTTCATCAGGCGACGCAGGAGCTGGAGGCGAGCGAACGCCGCCTGCGCGAGCTGGAGCGCTATCTGACCTCCGACACCTTTCAGGTTGAAAGCCGTTTTCGTCGCCTGTAGCGCCTTCAATCGACACTTTCCCTTCTGCGCCGGGTTCCTTGCTTAAGGAACCTTCGGCGCGGTCTGATACAAAGCTCCACGGGTAAGGAATTCAAAAAATGACGCGTTCTTTTAAAAGGCAGCAGGTCGTTCAAACGCTGGCGATGCTGCTCTTTTTCCTGAGTAAATATTACGGCCCGACGTTCGTGTTATCATTGCTATTGAAACTTAACCTGTGGCGGCCGGCGCGTACGGCCTTAATTTTGTTTGGCGAACCTTTGTTGAGAAAAGGAATAGCGTTGACCGCCCGCCGCATGAAGAAGGCTTCTGATGAAACGACTGAAGAACGAAATTCAATCGCTGGTTAATCGCGGTCTGGATCGTCACCTAAGGCTGGCGGTGACCGGGCTTAGCCGCAGCGGCAAGACGGCGTTTATCACGGCGTTTGTCAATCAACTGCTGAACGTCAACAACGGCGCCAGGCTGCCGCTGTTCTCCGCCGTGCGCGAAGAGCGCCTGCTTGGCGTGAAAAGGATCCCTCAACAGGACTTCGGCATTTCCCGCTTCGCCTATGATGAAGGGCTGGCGTCCCTCTACGGTACGCCGCCAAGCTGGCCGGTGCCGACGCGCGGCGTCAGCGAGATCCGTCTGGCGTTACGCTTTCGCTCCAACGATTCCCTGATGCGCCACTTTACGACGCATTCGACGCTCTATTTGGAGATTGTCGACTATCCGGGAGAGTGGCTGCTCGATCTGCCGATGCTTGAACAAAGCTATCTGGAATGGAGTCGGCAAATGAACGACGTCCGCCAAGGAGAACGCGCCAAATGGGCCGAGCCTTGGCTGGAACTGTGCCGTAAATGCGACCCGCTGGGGCCAGTAGATGAAAACCTGTTGGCGGAAATCTCGGAGGCCTACAGCCTTTATCTGCAACAGTGTAAACAGGAGGGGCTGCACTTTATCCAACCGGGGCGGTTTGTTTTACCTGGGGAGCTGGCCGGCGCGCCGGTGCTGCAGTTTTTCCCCTGGCCGGAGATCGACGAGAAAAATGAACCCAGGCTTGCGCAGGCCGATAAGCACACTAACTTCGGCATGCTGAAAGCGCGCTATGACTACTACTGTCAGCATATTGTGAAAGGGTTCTATAAGGACCATTTTCTGAATTTCGATCGCCAAATCGTGCTGGTGGACTGTCTCCAGCCGCTAAACAGCGGTCCGCAGGCGTTCAACGATATGCGCCTGGCGATGACGCAGCTGATGCAGAGCTTTCATTACGGCCAGCGCTCTCTTTTCCGCCGGCTTTTTTCACCCTGTATCGACAGGCTGATGTTCGCCGCCAGCAAGGCGGACCACATTACGCCCGACCAGCATGCCAATCTGGTTTCCCTGCTTCAGCAGCTCGTACAGGAAGCCTGGCAGAATGCCGCCTTTGAGGGGATTACCATGGACTGCGTCGGGCTAGCCTCCGTACAGGCGACCGATAGCGGAATTATCGAGCATCAGGGAAACCGAATGCCGGCGCTCAAGGGGCATCGATTAGAGGACGGACAGCTTTTAACCGTCTATCCCGGAGAAGTCCCGGCTCGTCTGCCGGATCCCTCTTTTTGGCAAACGCAGGGCTTCCACTTCGACGCTTTCCGGCCTAAGCCGATGAGCGTCGATACGCCGCTGCCGCACATTCGACTGGACGCGGTAATGGAGTTCCTGTTAGGAGACAAACTGAGATGAACCAACCCATCAAGGGACGAATCGAGTTCGATAAGCCCCTGGTCGAAGAAAAAGAACCTGAGCTGCGTCACCATCAGCGGTTTGATGACGAGCAGGCCGAACGTTTTTATCCTACGGCGCCGGAGCTTGAGGCCGAGGAGGCGGAAGGCGAAGCCGAAGGGCTAATCGCCAACGCGCTGAGGCCGAAAAAAAGCCTGTGGCGAAAGATGGTGACGCTCGGCTTAGGGCTGTTTGGCATTAGCGTCATTGCTCAGGGGGTTTACCGTATTTCCGATGCAATCGCTCAACACGAATGGATCACGCTAGGCGCTTACGGCGCAGGCGCGATTATCGTCGTAGCGGGAGTGGGCTCGGTGATTACCGAATGGCGGCGGCTTTATCGCCTGAGAGAGCGGGCTCAGGAGCGCGATACGGCCCGCGAACTGCTGCAAAGCCACGGGCTTGGCAAAGGTCGCGCGTTTTGCGAAACGCTGGCCAAGCAGGCGGGAATTGACAACAGCCATCCCGCGTTGCGCCGTTGGCAGGCCTCTTTGCATGAAACGCAAAACGACAGAGAGGTGGTTACGCTCTACGCCGAGCTGGTGCAGCCCGTGTTGGATCAGCAGGCGCGTCGGGAAATCAGCGGTTCAGCGGCGGAATCGGCGCTGATGATCGCCGTCAGCCCGCTGGCGCTGGTGGATATGGCGTTCATCGCCTGGCGCAACATTCGCCTAATCAACCGCATCGCCAACATCTACGGCATTGAGCTGGGCTACTTTAGCCGCATTCGGCTGTTTAAGCTGGTGCTGCTAAACATTGCCTTCGCCGGCGCCAGCGAGCTTATCCGTGAAGTCGGCATGGACTGGCTGTCTCAAGACATCACGGCAAGGCTTTCGGCCCGCGCGGCGCAGGGCATCGGGGCAGGGTTGTTGACGGCGCGTCTGGGCATCAAAGCGATGGAGCTGTGTCGACCTCTGCCCTGGCTGGACGGCGATAAGCCTCGGCTGGGCGATTTTAGAACCCAGCTTATCGGCCAGCTTAAAAACGGGCTGTCGAAGGTTGGAGGAAAGGACAAATAGTAAAAAGGCCGCTTTCGCGGCCTTTGTCTTACGCTTACGCCCGCCGTCAGGCGCTTAACGCCTGATTCAGATCCTCAAGAATATCTTCGATGGCCTCAATGCCGATAGACAGGCGTATCATCTCAGGCTTCACGCCCGCCTTGGCCTGTTCTTCTTCGGACATCTGGCGGTGGGTAGTGGAAGCAGGGTGGCAGGCCAAAGACTTGGCGTCGCCGATGTTGACCAGGCGCTTGAAAATCTTCAGCGCATCATAAAAACGAACCCCGGCCTCATATCCCCCCTTCAGGCCGAAGGAGAGGATCGCCGACGGCGTGCCGTTCATATACTTCTGCGCCAGCGCATAGTGGGGGTGATCGGGAAGGCCCGCGTAGCTGACCCAGCCAACCTTATCGTGGCTTTGCAGGTATTCGGCCACTTTACGCGCGTTCTCGACGTGGCGTTCCATTCTCAGCGACAGCGTCTCTAGTCCTTGAAGCAACAGAAAAGCGTTCATCGGAGAGAGCGCCGCGCCGCAGTTGCGCAGCGGTACGGTGCGCGCGCGGGCAATAAAAGCCGCGGGGCCAAAGGCGTCGGTATAGACCACACCGTGGTAAGCGGCTTCCGGCGTGCTGAACATGGGAAAACGTTCTTTATGTTCAGCCCAGGGGAATTTTCCCGAATCGATAATTACGCCGCCGAGCGAGTTGCCGTGACCGCCGACGTATTTGGTGATTGAGTGAACGACGATGTCCGCGCCGAACTGAATTGGCTTGCACAGGACCGGCGAAGCGACGGTGTTGTCGACGATAAGCGGTACGCCTTTGGCGTGAGCGACGTTGGCCAATCCCTCTATATCAACAACGTTGCCCGCGGGATTGCCGATGCTTTCGCAGTATACCGCCTTGGTGTTTTCATCGATAAGTTCAGCGATGGCCTGCGGCGAGTCGTCGCGGGCAAACTTCACGTTGACGCCGAATCCGGGCAGCATGTGGGCAAATAGCGTATAGGTGCCGCCATAAAGCTGGGGCGTGCTGACGATGTTGTCCCCAGCGCTGGCCAGCGTTTGTATGGCATAGGTGATAGCGGCGCTGCCGGCGGATACCACCAGCCCGGCGATTCCGCCTTCAAGGGCCGCCAGGCGTTTTTCTAGAATATCGTTGGTCGGGTTCATGATGCGGGTATAGATATTTCCGGGAACCGCCAAATTAAAGAGATCCGCGCCGTGCTGGGCATTGTCGAACTCATAGGCGACCGTTTGATAAACAGGAACGGCGACGGATTTTGTTACCGGGTCACATTGGAATCCGTGGTGTAGGGCTAGCGTTGCGTCTTTCATGCTGTGTCTCGATAAGGTTATTTATTATGGAAACGTTAATTAATCACTGTTTTCGCAGAAAGGGAACTAAAAAATTCATTTCTCCAATGTAATAGAAAGAGCCCTTAGCAGTAGAACATTGTCTTAGAATTCATGAGATAAGTAATTTTGAGATGGCTAGTTTCATTTTGTCGGCGTTTTAGTGTTAGATCTGTCAACTTTTTGTGACACTTATCTTCATTTGGCGGGCGTCTGCGGGTATGATAGCGCCTCACCCGATTACAGCGTCCACGGTACAAGGCTTTTATCATGCGTCTTGAAGTCCTTTGCGAAGACAGACTGGGGTTAACCCGGGAACTCCTCGATCTGCTGGTTGAACGTCATCTCGACCTTCGCGGCATTGAGCTTGACCTCAGCGGTAAGATTTATCTGAACTTTTCCTCTATAGATTTTGACGTATTTAGCGCGCTGATGGTCAGCATCCGGCGTATTAAAGGCGTTATCGACGTACGGACCGTGTCCTACATGCCTTCGGAGCAGCGCCTGCGCGCGTTGAAAGCGCTGTTTGAATCGCTGCCGGAACCCGTTATGTCTATCGACCTGAAAGGGCGCATTGATTTAGTTAACTCTGCGGCGCTAGCGCTGTTTGGCGTGACGGAAGATAAAATCGTGGCGCAGCCCGCCTCTGTTCTGGTTAACGGCTATCCTTTCCTTCGCCATTTGGAAGGCGAGAGCATTACGCCTCACTCTGAGCGGGTTATTGTTCGCGGGCAGGATTACCTGATGGACATTATGCCGATATACCAAAGCGATGAAGGAAGCGCCGAAAAAACGGTGACCGGCGCCGTCGTGGTGCTGAAGTCGGCGGTTAAAATCGGACGACAGCTGCAAAATAAAAACGTGGCGGACAATCAGGCCTTCAGCCACATCGTTTCCGTCAGTGGTAAAATGAAGACTCTGATTGAGCAGGCTAACCGCCTGGCGATGCTGGACGCGCCGCTGCTGATCGTCGGTGATACCGGTACGGGAAAAGACGTTCTGGCACAGGCTTGCCACATGAGGAGCGCGCGTCGCGACAAGCCCTTTCTGGCGCTGAGCTGCGCCTCGCTGCCTGACGACGTGGTTGAAAGCGAACTGTATGGGCATGCGGGAAGCGCCCAGCAGGAAGCCAAAAAGGGATTTTTTGAGCAGGCGAATGGCGGAACGGTGCTGTTGGATAACATCAGCGAGATGTCGCCTAAAATGCAAAGCAAGCTGCTGCGCTTTCTGAACGACGGCACTTTCCGCCGGGTTGGTGAAGATAAAGAGGTGCACGTCGACGTGCGCGTTATCTGCGCGACGCAAAAGAGTCTGTTTAACTTGGTTAGCCAGGGCGTATTCCGCGAAGACCTGTACTACCGCCTAAACGTGCTCACGCTGACGCTGCCGCCGCTTCGCGAGCGCGTACCCGATATTATGCCATTGGCCGAGCAGTTTATTACGCTGTTTGCTGACCAGTTAGGTATCACGAAGCCGCGTCTGTCGCCGGATATTACGCCGCTGTTGACCCAGTACGGCTGGCCCGGCAACGTAAGGCAGTTAAAAAACGTGCTTTATCGTGCGGTAACGCAGATGGAAGGCAGCGAGCTACAGGCGAAAGATATCGTTCTGCCCGAAGTGACGGCCGAGATGATGCTCAACAACGACATTATGGACGGTTCGCTGGACGAAATATGCAAGCGGTTTGAGTGTGCGGTGCTGACGCAGCTCTACGGCAGTTATCCTAGCACCCGTAAGCTGGCCAAGAGGCTGGGCGTATCGCATACGGCAATAGCCAATAAGCTTCGGGAGTATGGGCTGAGCCAGCAGGCGAAGGCGGAAAGCGAATAGCGTCGAGGCTGAATAAAGCTAAATAAAGAAGGGAGAGCCAGCCGGTTCTCCCTTTGCTTTTTATGATGCCGTTATTTTAACGCGGCCAGCGCTGCGTCATAGTCTGGCTCAGTGGAAATTTCTTTGACCAGCTCGCTGTAGAGCACGCGGTCATTTTCATCCAGCACGACTACCGCACGGGCGGTTAAGCCTTTAAGCGGGCCGTCGAGCACCTCAACGCCATAGTCCTGCTTAAAATCGGGGCTGCGAAAAGCGGAGAGAGTAACGACGTTGCTAAGGCCTTCCGCGCCGCAAAAGCGGGATTGAGCAAAGGGCAGGTCGGCGGAGATACACAATACAACGGTGTTATTCGCTTCACCTGCGCGCTTGTTGAAGGTTCTTACCGAAGTAGCGCATACGCCGGTATCAATACTGGGGAAAATGTTCAGAATTTTACGCTTTCCTTTATAAGCGCTGAGGCTGACGTCGGAAAGATCGTTGGCCGTGAGTGTGAATGATTTTACTGAAGCGCCGGCTTTTGGAAGCTGACCGCCAACGGATACGGGATTACCTTTCATAGTAACGGTTTGTGCCATGACGTTCTCCATAATAATTTACTTTGAATTAACATTTAATTATCTTAGTCCATCTCAGCGGCTTTGAATACATCATTATTGTTATCACAGAGATAGAGTCTTTTATAGCAAATAATTGACGAGCTGTTTTTACTTATAAATCATGGGTATGATAAGAAATCTTACCATTTCTCAAGGCGTTCTTGTGCGCTTGAACTAGGTGAAGGCTCTGTTTTGCGACATAATAGTAATCTCCGGCGGTTATTTACTAAGCCCGTGTTTGAGAACCAGCCAAAGAGACCGATTAATAGCAGAAGGTTAGGAATTAAGCATGAACCGTGTTTTTGCAGTATGTAAAGCCATTGTGGCCTTAGTGTTGATAGGACAGGCGGCCTTCGCCCAGGCAATGGAATATCAGTTGCCACCAAGCAACAGCCGTTTAATCGGCGAGAATAGGGTGCTGATTGTTCCGAACGACGGGCGTTCTCTGGAGCGCATCGCGGCGGATTATCAAATTGGCCTGATTGCCATGCTGGAAGCCAACCCTAACGTTGACCCGCTGTTGCCTAAACCAGGCTCAGAGCTGATCCTCCCGCTTCAGATGATCCTGCCGGATGCGCCTCGTGAAGGCATCGTTATTAACCTGTCTGAACTTCGCCTGTATTACTACCCTAAAGGCAGCAATACCGTTATCGTTTATCCGATCGGCATTGGCCAACTGGGGCGTGAAACGCCGGTTATGACCACGGCGATTACGGAGAAAAGAGCGAATCCAACCTGGACGCCAACGGCTAATATCCGTAAGCACTATGCGGCTCAGGGAATTACGCTGCCGGCCGTGGTGCCCGGTGGTCCGGATAACCCGATGGGGCTGTTTGCGCTGCGTTTGGCCGCTGCCGGCGGTACCTATCTGATCCACGGCACTAACGCCGATTTCGGTATCGGCATGCGCGTTAGCTCTGGCTGTATTCGCCTGCGTCCGAACGACATTGAAGCGCTGTTTAACACCGTACCTGTCGGCACGCGCGTTCAAATCGTTAACGAGCCGGTGAAGGCTACCGTAGAGCCTGACGGCAAAAGGTATATCGAGGTTCACCAGCCGCTGTCTCGCACCGAGCAGGACGATGCGCAAACCATGCCTATCGAATTGCACGGAGCCGTTGCAGAGTTTATGAACGATGCCGGTACTGACTCTGCGAAAATGAGCGCAGAAATTACTCGTCGTTCTGGTTTGCCGCTGCAGGTAAACCGCTAATTATCGTAAGTTGTTCAGAAAAAGCGCGGTCGTTCACTATGAGCTACCGCGCTTTTTATTTTTTACGCATAGAACGCTGTTTAAGGCGTTGCAAATTAAAAGGTGCTGTAGATGTAAGTTCTATCTAAAAATGCACCTATCGCGTTTTTAAGCGCTCTGGCATTGAAGAATGGAACCGAAGGTGTTTATGTACGCGACCTGAGTTCAACTATTTAGCGTTGGCAATAACGTGTTGGCCTCATGGCCTATTTTGATTTTTGAACTCAATGAGAAAATAAAAGAAGAAATACGCTCAGTTATGCATGAAAACGGGGAGAGTATAGGGCAGAGGGTAAAAAAAATGGCGCACTGAAGTGCGCCATTTTCCTTACAAAGAAGTTATTACTTCTTGTAACCGCGAGTCATGTTGTCTAAACGCTGGTTAGCACGAGCTGCTTCATCTTTAGCAACTTGTACATCAGAACGTAAAGCAGCAACATCGCTGATCAGTTGAGTCAGCTTGCTGTTAGTAGCAGTGTCAGTGCTTTTTGCACAGCCAGCTAACAGAGTAGCACCTAAAATTACTGCACCCAGTACCACTTTAGTACGGTTCATATTTACACCCTCAATTTGAGTTAACTTTTTGCATGTAGCCCTATAAGTATTACACAAACTTTTTTGGAATGAGAATAAATTTTTAACTTACTGCAAAGTATTTAGCTCGATTGGTTAAAGAATGAGCAAAATATTTTCCACCGTGAAAAAAGGGCTTACTCAGTGTTAACAAAAGCCTAGGGAAAAGCGGCGTGGGCGCAGCCATTGAGCTGAATCGTATAAAGGTTTACCCACGTCTCAAATGTGAAAATGGCGCGCTTTGAAAAATACCCTAAGAAATTTTATCAATACATAAAAAAAGCGCCGCAGTGCGGCGCTTGAAAGTGCTTCTGGAAAAAATTACAGGATATGAACCGATGTGGTGTTGGTGGTTCCACTTGGAACCAGCGCGCCAGAAACCATTACGATCACGTCGCCTTTCTTAGCCAGGCCGCTGGCCAGAGCGGCTTCTTTACCAATGCGGTAGAAGTCGTCGGTAGAGGTGATTTCAGTGACGATCTGAGTCGTTACGCCTTTGCTCAGCAGCAGCTGGCGGGCGGTCGTTTCGTTAGTGGTCAGAGCCAGAATCGGCGCGGTCGGGAAGTACTTGCGCACGGCCTTGGCAGATTTACCGCCTTCGGTGGCTACTACGATAACCGTTGCGTCCAACTTTTCAGAGGTTTCAACGGCGCCGCGACAAACGGCTTCGGTAATACGCAGCTTGCCGGTCGTCGTCAGGGCGTCTACGCGGCAAGGCATTACGCGGTCGGTGCGATCGCAAATGGTCGCCATGATGGTAACGGCTTCCAGCGGGTACTTGCCCTTGGCGCTTTCGCCTGAAAGCATAACGGCGTCGGTGCCGTCCAGGATCGCGTTCGCTACGTCGCCGGCTTCAGCGCGAGTAGGGCGCGGGTTCTTGATCATGGAGTCCAGCATCTGGGTCGCGGTGATAACCACTTTACGCGCCTTGACGCACTTCTCGATCATCATCTTTTGCGCGAAGATAACTTCTTCAACCGGGATCTCAACGCCCAGGTCGCCGCGGGCAACCATGATGCCGTCGGAAGCTTCCAGGATTTCATCAAAGTTGTTCAGGCCTTCCTGGTTTTCGATTTTGGAAATGATCTGAATGTGTTCGCCGCCGTGCGCCTTAAGGTGCGCACGAATGTCTAACACGTCGGAACGCTTGCGAATAAAAGAAGCGGCAACGAAGTCAACGTTTTGCTCACAGCCGAAAACCAGATCCTTCTTGTCCTTTTCGGACAGGGCAGGAAGTTGAATAGACACGTTAGGCAGGTTGACGCCTTTGTTCTCGCCCAGATCGCCGTTGTTCAGTACTTTACAAACCACTTCGCCTTTTTTGATTTCGATAACTTCCATACCGATCAGGCCGTCGTCGACCAGAACGGTATTACCGACCTTAAGGTCTTCGGCAAAGCCGCTGTAGGTGACCGCCACGCGATCTTTGTTGCCTACGACGCTGAGGTCGGTGGTAAAGGTGAAAGTCTGACCTGCAACCAGAGAGACGTCGTTTCCGCCTTCCAGCTTAACGGTACGGATTTCCGGACCTTTGGTATCTAGCAGGATAGCGGCCTTCAGGCCGGTTTTTTCTTGTACTGCGCGGATGTTTTTGATGCGCTGGCCGTGTTCTTCGTAATCGCCATGAGAGAAGTTTAAGCGCATGACGTTCATTCCTGCTTTCAGGAGTTTACCCAGCACTTCTTCTGATTCGGTTTTCGGGCCAATGGTACATACAATTTTAGTTTTCTTCATGATGACACTTTTACCAATACGTTGTGAGAGAAGATGATGATGAAAGCCGGCACTCTCGGCTGGAATTCTATTAGTATTGCGAAACATTGCCCATCTCGCCAGAAATTCGCGACAGGCCGCGACTATCAGGGCGAAAAGGCATGACTCCGATACTTTGCTGAAACCTTTCACCTAACGAATTTGCCTATTATAAAGGGGAATGTGTCAGGAAGAAAATGGATAAATGTCGAAATAATCAGGAAAATGGCAAATGAATTTAGTGGGAATCTCCAAAAGTCCCGATAAACAGCGGTCTGGCGGGAAGTTCGCGCGAAGGGAGAAATGGCGGCTTTGAGTGCGGGATTTATATTGTGGCAAGTGAATAATAGCTCTATTTTAATCTTTCGACTTACAGTAGAAGATCGGCGTGTCGTCGTGAGTAAACATAAAGCTATTGCGGTTTATTTTCAGAATTTTTAGCGCAATGCCCCGATCGCGATACAAGAAAAAGTCGGGAATATCCAACAGCGGTTTAAGGGTTTCAGAAAGCGCATTGTTGCTATCCGATAACATGACGGTTTCATCGCCTTCGCGCCAGTATTTGAAATAAATCGTGTTGCTGAACGATTGGTCAGGTACCCCCGTCTGCGTGACGGTGGCATTAGAATCATAGCGGCCATTGCCATCGGTAAAGTTAAATTTTATTGATGACGCCATTTTAGTTTTATGTCCGATGGGAATGACAACAACCTCTCCTTGACAGGAAAAATCACTGACGGAGGATGTTTTCATAAATGTTAGCCCTGCTGCACCGATTGACATGAGGATTGCCACGCCCCAGAGTGCGAATACGCCTTTTTTATTCATTGGTTATCTCCAAGTTGGAGCCATGTGCTGCATTTAGCGTCCGGTGAACTTATATCATTGCTGCATTTTATAGCTGATTTTACTTGAAGTTGATGATTAAGCGTCAACCATATGCTGTCGCCCTTATAGCAGGTCAAGCCGGTTAAACGGGTGAGGGCAGAAAGAAAGGTATGGTTGATGCCGAGGTTTTGATTGGTTGAATAAATTTTGCACCCTTCAAACTCATCAATATAGCTATATTCGTTGAAGAAACGTTCGGTCTGATTGTTCTTCATCATAAACGAGTAAACAATCAGAAAGAGAGACAGTACGATCGTGGTTACTGGAATTAACCAGACCGCTTTTTTTCGCCACGGTATGAATTGAGAAGCTTTTTTTACTTCCATGTCGCTACTTCTTACCGTCGGTGGCGCCAAGACTCTATCTTTATCAGGTTCGACGTCTGGTAATGGTGCTTGTCGCTCGATAAGTGCCTCGATCTTCTCTTCATATTGAATAAGGGTGCTCTTTCCAACGAATTTCAGCCCTTGTCGAGGAATTGTTTTAATCACTTCTTCTTTAATTCCTATCGACTTAAGCGCCTTACGAAGCACGGCAATATTTTGATAGAGCGTATTGGCGTTAACGTACAGACCGTTTTTCTCCCAGACTTCGGCAAAAAGAAATTTTTGACTTAGTGTGTCACCCGCATTTTGTAAAAGCAGAAGGAAACACTGGCTGGCGGTAGCATAAAGCGTGATCCGAGCTAGGGGATCGTCCGTAGGCCACATAGTGCACGTTTCCGGAGCAAAGATTACCTTCTTTTCGATCTCATAATGGACTTTCATAACAGGGTTACCGAATGGCCTATAAAATCAATTTGTTGCATGAATGATCATCAATCAACGGTGAACCAAACAAATTTCTTAAGAAATCTAAAGCCAATCTATTCAAATGGATAGCGTTAGACGGCGTGTTTTTCTTAAGTGCGACGCTATGTATTGCTATTTTTATTTTATTACAACAGGTTAGTCTACTCTTTAGATTACTTCAAATTACTTTTGTCCACTATTTTCCCTTTTCTACTTACTATCTTTCAACGCCAGCATGAGGCAAGAAAACATACTGTTCTCACAACTGTGCTTGATAAACGCATTTACGTTTACGGTACAAAGGATAGGAAGAATTTTTTCAAAAAAATTTACGTAATTTTCTTTATGAAACATGAGGATGATTAAATATATTGTTATTTAATTTTTAAGTGAAAATGAATTTTGCTGTTTTATGTTGAGTTTATAAAACTAACGCTTTGTTGTATCAAATATCATTTTTTTGGTACGCATTAGTTTTTATGCCTTTTCCGATGCTCTTTAATGGGTTTTAAATCTAAAAAAACGGTGTGAATTGATTTCAAGAACATGTTTTCCAATGCGTTGAATGTAATGTGAACACTCATATAATCACGCAAAATTGGAAAAGGGTTTTTGAATGTATTTATAACCTGAGTAATTATTTGGATGTAGGTTTATGCATTATCAATTGTATGGGTATCTTATTGGTAAAGATTTTCATTTAGATATAGAAAATAAATGCCTTTATAGATTGACAACCAGCGGTTCAGAAAAAAACTTGCTCTTCGGTGCGTTATTTTTTAACGACACGATGATGAACCTTTTTCTTTATCTCTTAAACCACGCACGTTTCCATGGTGTAAGTAAAGAAGTGCTTTTAAAAGAAATATGGGAGGACAACGACCTAAGTCCTTCCACGCAAAGGCTATGGCAAGTGTTCACTCATTTAAATAAAAAAATTAATTCTATAGGTATGCCAGAGGGATTCATTCAGTACTCAAAGGGGCGTGGTTATCATATTAAATATAGTGATATTACACCGCTTTATTATAAGGCTGGCGAATAAATCTTATAAAGATTAACTGATGATGATTTTCATTTTGTTATTTTGGAAAATGTGATTTCCATCGTGTCACAATTAACAAAATAGCTTGGAAGTCATTGCGTTGTTTTATTTTTGCAAGTTCAGGTACTTTCAAATGCATGACGTAGTAGATTTTTCTTCTTGTCGAAAAGTTTTTTTAGCAAAAAAGCTTTTCTCATATGTGATGTTTGCAGGATTTTTTGTAATACATGGGCATACCGCTATAGCGGAGCAAGAGCGCGCCGAGCCTACCATTTCAAAAGAGATGGGATCAACGCACCAACAGCTGTTTTTGGACGCCATCAACGACGATCTATCCGGTCGCAATAAGGAGGCTAGAAGCATTTACGATCGCCTAAAGATTAGTGAAATGGCCACCGTGTCAGCGGTTCCGTCAGCTATCAACTATGCGGCGCTTGGTCAATATGATGACGCAATGAAGGCGTTTCGCATGCTGAGTTCGTCCGCTAATGCACGGGAAAGAGACTACGCAAGACTATGGCAACTGTGGCTAACGGCGAAACAGTGGAAAGGCACCCGGGCTGAATTAACGCATAACCTGAAAAAGCAAGCTGTCAATTATAAGTGGCAATTACCTTATCAACAGGAAATTGCTCAACTTTATATCGGTAAAGGTTCTGAAGATTCCGTATTTCAGTCTATTGAAAATTGGAATGTAGAAGAAGCAGTAAAAAAAGACGCGCTTACAGAAGCAACTTTCTTCGTAGGTGGTTATTTACAACACGTTAAACAGGATATCGACAGGACCAGAGCACTGTTTAACGCCAACCAAAGCAAGCTTAATAGCGTTTCGCTTGAACGACCGTTTATTGATCGGGAATGCATCGCGTTAAACAAGCTTACCCATCAAAGTAAATAAGGATATTGCCGTTTCATTAGAAACAGCGGGAGTTAGATATGAATAAGATTTATCGGCTGGTTTGGAATCCCAGTTTAAGAATATGGACTGCGGTAAGTGAATTTGCTAAAGCAAAAGGTAAAGGCAAAAGCGGCAGCCTTCAGCTGTCGTCTTATGCCGCAGGGATTATCGGCGCCGCCGTTTTGGTAATGATTCCGATTGAAGATGCGCGAGCCTGGGTTGCGGGTACTGGCGTCAGCAGTGCAACGCTGGATAGCAACGTCGCAAGTAACACCTCAGTTAACGGCGGAAAAGCAACTGCGGCTACGGGTAACGCGACCGCCATTGGGCCAACGGCGACGGCCAGCGAGCAATATACTATTGCAATCGGCGCTAACGCGTTGGCTAATCAACAGGATGCCGTTGCCATTGGTAAAGGCGCTCAGGCTACCGGTGTCGATTCAGTCGCGACGGGAACTAACGCTATCGCTTCCGGCTTGGCGGCTTCCGCTTATGGCAACGGTGCGCAAGCCGCCGGAGAAGCCTCGTTGGCAATGGGGCAAAATGCCATGGCGACGAGCAATAACTCCGTCGCGATGGGCCTTAACGCACAAAGTACGTCTGGTAGCGGCGTCGCTATCGGCCAGTCCTCGAAAGCATTAGTCGATCCTGCCGACGCTGCCTCTACGGGGGCTATCGCCATTGGCTGGGGCGCATTTTCTAATGCTCAAGACGCCATGGCGTTGGGTGCCTCTGCTAAGGCAACCAAAAAACAGGCTTTCGCTATGGGCAGCGGCGCAGCGGCATCGGGAGATGCGGCAACCGCCATCGGCGCGCTAACGAATGCCTCAGGGTCAGGTTCTGTTGCTATGGGTAACCTTGCATCAGTAACGTCAAGAACCGGCATCGCCATTGGCCAACAGGCTCAGGCGTTAAGCGACCCCGCGAATCCGGCGTCAACCGGCGCATTGGCACTCGGCTTTAAGGCTCTGGCTTCAGCACAAGACGCGCTGGCAATGGGTTCCAGCGCTTCTGCGACCAAAACGCAGGCCTTTGCCATGGGGACGTTGGCGACAGCGAACGGTACCGCCTCGACGGCTATCGGCACGATGTCGACAGCATCGGGCGCTGGATCTATTTCTGTTGGCGTAAGTTCTCTGTCAACAGGAAGCGATAGCGTTGCTATGGGATCCAGTGCGAAAGCACAAAACTTCAATGGTATTGCTATCGGCAGTCAGGCAACCGTAAATAATAGTAATGGCAACAATATTGCTATCGGCGCCAAATCATCCACAACGGGCTATCAGTCTTTGGCGTTGGGTAATAACTCCTCTGTCACCAGTGATAACGCTGTTGCGGTAGGTTCATTTAGCACTGCTAGCGGTAGTTCAGCCACTGCAATGGGTGATACTGCTAACGCCAAGGGGAATTATGCGGTTGCGGTCGGTCGGGCAACTAAAGCTACGGCTGAAAGCGCGGTGTCTGTTGGCGCCGGAGCGGAAAGTGGTTATTACGGAACCGCGTTAGGTGCTGTGGCAAAGGCGAATGCCGATAATGCGACTGCGGTGGGTAATATGGCCCAAGCTAACTATACGGGCGCTTCCGCACTGGGTTATGGTGCGAAATCGCAGGCCTCATATTCAACGGCGATTGGTTCTTACAGTACTGCTTCTGCACAGGGGGCGCTTGCGCTGGGCGGCAACTGGGGATTGGCATCCAGCGCTACCGCCCTTAATGCGGTGGCGTTGGGAGCAGGCTCTGTCGCATCAACGTCTGCGGGTGCTGTCGGTTACGATCCGTTAACCAAAACGGCCAGCCTCGATACTGGTTCAGCTTGGAAGAGCACACTAGGCGCGGTCAGCGTCGGCGACGTTGCGAATAACTACACTCGCCAAATTACCAGTGTTGCCGCAGGTACACTGGATACTGACGCCGTTAACGTGGCGCAGTTAAAAAGCGGGTTAGATGCCGCCTCCACGCATTATTACAGCGTTAACGATTTCGGCAATATCGGCGTTAACTATGACAACGACGGCGCAACGGGCATGAACTCGCTGGCTGCAGGGGTTGGCGCGCTATCGCTTGGACAGGCGTCTTTGGCCGTAGGGCACAACGTCAAAGCCATTGGCGAATCCAGTATTGCTACCGGCTACGGCGCAAGTTCACAGGGAATCAACAGCATTGCGTTAGGCGTTGACGCCAGCACGAGCAACCCGACCAGTACCGGCGCGGTTGCGATTGGCTGGGAATCGTTGGCGGCGGATACTGATGCGACAGCCATAGGTTCCGGAGCGAAGGCTCAAAAAGCCGGAAGCACGGCAATTGGTCCGTTTGCAAGCGCAGAAGGCGACAGCAGCATTGCGCTGGGCGATCGCGCTACGGCAATGAATGGAAGCGGTATTTCCATCGGTACGCGCAGTAAATCTATCGGCTCTCGTTCAATGGCGCTGGGTGAATTTGCCGAGGCGACTTATGACAATGACGTAGCATTGGGCGCCGGTTCCATAACGGGTCTGACTTCCGGTACTCCTGGCGTGACCATTAATGGCAATAACTACGCCTTCGCTGGCGCCAATCCGACCAGTCAGGTGAGCGTCGGTTCGGCGGGCAGTGAACGTCTAGTTACCAACGTGGCGGCGGGCCATATCAGCATTGACAGCACCGATGCTATCAACGGCTCACAGCTGTTTGCCACTAATTCAGCTATTGAAGCTCTGGATGCGGGCGTCGTTCATTACAATACTAACGTTGACGGCACGGTGAACTACAACAGCATCACCTTGGGTGGAAACACCTACGACAACAGCACCCACACGGGCGGCACCACCATCACTAACGTGGCCTATGGCGTGGACGGCAGCGATGCGGTCAACGTCGATCAGCTTAACGAAGTGGTTGACGGCGCGAAGACCCACTACTACAGCGTCAATGACAATGGCGCTGTCGGCGGCAACTATGACAACGACGGCGCAACGGGGCTTAATTCTCTGGCGGCGGGCGTGAACGCTACATCATCAGGTCAGGATGGCGTGGCGATAGGCCTGTCCGCAAATGCCGCAGGCGCTGAGTCGACGGCGATTGGCGCAAACAGTATCGCCAGCGGCGAAAAAACCATGGCGCTGGGCCAGGACAGTAATGCTACCGGCTATATCGCTACTGCGATCGGTCAGTCAAGCAGGGCTACAGGTGACTACTCACTGGCTCTGGGGGCGAACAGTCAGGCTAACAATGTTGCGTCCGTAGCTATCGGTCAGGCAAGCACTGCCTCATCCGATTTCACTACCGCGATTGGTGCCAACAGCCAAGCGACGCAGTTTGCTTCTACCGCAGTCGGCCAGAATGCTCAGGCGCTGGACCAGTTTTCTGCTGCCTTTGGCTCTGGCGCCATTGCATCAGGGTTAGGAAGCTCAACCTTTGGCGCGAACTCTTCTGCGTCAGGTGAACGTGCGACGGCGATTGGCGCAAATGCTGCGGCTATAGGAACAAACAGTCTGGCGCTGGGACAAGGCGCCCAAGCTTTGGATGACGGTTCTGTAGCCTTGGGGTCCGGCGCTAAAACGCTGGCCGCGGTAGCTACCGCCAGCACGATGATTAACGGCGAGCTGTTCAATTTTGCAGGCATCGCTCCCGTTGCGACGGTCAGCGTTGGTGACGTAAATGCTGAACGAACCATCACTAACGTTGCCGCGGGGCGTATCTCATCCAGCAGTACTGACGCCGTGAATGGCTCACAGCTGTTTGCAACTAATTCAGCCATTGAGTCACTGGATGCCGGCGTCGTTCATTACGATACCAATGTTGATGGCTCGGTGAATTACAACAGTATCACCTTGGGTGGAAACACCTACGACAACAGCACCCACACGGGCGGCACCACCATCACCAACGTGGCGGACGGCGTAGCGCCGAGCGATGCGGTTAACTTTTCTCAGCTGACGGAGACCAACAACAACGTCACCAACATTACTGAGACGGTAAACAACTTCGCCGGCGATCAGAGCGAGAGCTATACCGAAATCAACGGTCGCGGCATTCGCTACGTTCGTACCAACGATACCGGCCTGCCGGAGTCGGACGCTTTCGCCCACGGTCAGGGCAGTACGGCGGTGGGCTACGATGCGCGCGCAACCGGGCAGAACAGCCTGGCGCTGGGTCGCGACGCGCAGTCGCTCAATGACGGTGACGTGGCGCTCGGCTCCGGTTCCGTAACGGGGACCACCACCGGTACGACGGGCGTGACGCTACAGGGCGTGGATTATTACTTTGCAGGCGCAACCCCGACCAGTCAGGTGAGCGTAGGCTCTCTGGGCAATGAGCGTCTGGTTACCAACGTAGCGGCAGGACGTTTGAGCGCTGACAGTACCGACGCGATTAACGGTTCACAACTTTATGCTACCAATCAGGCTATTAATGGTCTGGATCAGGGAGCGGTGAAGTATGACGTTAATCCTGATGGAACTATCAACTACAACAGCGTTACGCTGGGTGGTGATACATACAACAGCACCACTAAAACAGGCGGTACCCGCATCAAAAACGTGGCTCGAGGCGTGGATGATAGCGACGCGGTAAACATGTCTCAGCTGAACGAGACCAATGAAAACGTTACCAATATTATTGATACCGTTAACAACTTCGCGGGCGATCAGACGACGGAATACACCGAGATCAACGGTCGCGGCATTCGCTATGTGCGTACTAACGACACAGGGTTGGCGCTCTCTGACGCTTCGGCACAGGGGCAAGGCAGCACTGCCGTAGGGTACAACGCTTTGGCTACCGGTGACAGTGCGATTGCATTGGGCCGTGAAGCTCAGGCGCTAAATGCTAACGACGTGGCGCTAGGTTCCGGTTCCGTAACGGAAGCGGCCGTAGGAACCGCGGGCGTGACCATCAACGGTAAATACTATCGCTTTGCCGGTATCGATCCGCTGAGTACGGTCTCTGTAGGAAGCCGTGGTAACGAACGGACCATCATCAACGTAGCCGCGGGTCGTATTACAGAAGACAGCACGGATGCGATTAACGGTTCCCAGCTGTATGCCACTAATCAGGCTATCGATAATCTGGATAAGGGTTCCGTGAAGTATGACACCAACGTTGATGGCTCGGTGAACTACAACAGCATTACGCTAGGCGGCGACACCTATAACAGCATCACGAAGACCGGCGGCACCCGTATCACTAACGTGGCTTACGGCGTCGATCCAAGCGATGCGGTTAACGTACAGCAGCTCACTGATGCAACGACCAACATTTACGAGAACGGCATCAAGTACTTCCATGCGAATTCGGATAAAGCGGATTCCGTTTCCATCGGCGTAGATTCCATTGCGGTAGGGCCTAACGCCAGATCCACCGGAAACGGCTCAATCGCCATGGGTGACGATGCGGCCTCCATCGGCGCAAGCAGCGTAGCTGTGGGTCAGGGCGCTCAAACTCTTGGTGATAACAGCGTGGCAATGGGGGCTGGCGCCGTTGCTAACAATGCCGGTGACGTCGCTCTTGGGGCTGGTTCGGTTACTTCAGCGGCCGTTGCGACGACAGAGGTCACGATCAGAGGCGATAAGTACACATTTGCAGGTACTGCGCCAACCAGTACGGTAAGCGTCGGCAGTGAGGGCGATGAGCGCACGATCACCAACGTTGCCGCGGGCCGCATTTCTGCCGACAGTACGGATGCCATCAACGGTTCCCAGCTCTATGCCACCAATCAGGCGCTTGAGAATATTAATGTCAATATCAACGAAGTGGATAAAGGCAGCGTTAAGTACGACATCAACGTTGACGGCTCAGTGAACTACAACAAGGTGACCATGGGAGGAGATACCTACGATAACTCAACCCATATCGGCGGTACGACCATCACCAACGTGGCGAACGGCGTTGATCCAAGCGATGCGGTGAACAAGTACCAGCTGGATCTGGTCGATCAGCGCGTGACCAATATCTCTAACGGTACGGACGGCATGTTCCAGGTGAATAACACCAGCGAACTGCCAAAGCCTACGCCAACGGGGAGAGACGCAGTGGCTGGCGGCGCCGGTGCGACGGCATCAGGGGACAACAGCGTGGCGATTGGTACGAAATCGAAAGCCACCCATACCAACTCGGTATCGCTGGGTAATAACTCGGTCACCGATCGTGATAACAGCGTCTCTGTAGGGTTCGCCGGCGGGGAACGTCAGATAACCAACGTTGCGGCCGGTACGCAAAACACCGACGCAGTAAACGTGGGCCAGCTGAAACAGGGGATGAGCAACTCTTATCAGTACACTAACAACAAGTTCAACGATCTGAAAAACATGATGAACGACCAGAAAGACAAGCTGAGCGCCGGCGTTGCCGGGGCAATGGCGATGGCGGGGCTGCCACAGCCTTATCAGCCAGGTGCAAGCATGGTCGGCCTTGCGGGCGGTACTTATCAAGGTGAGTCTGCCGTTGCGCTGGGTATATCAACCATCTCCGATAACGGTAAATGGGTCACTAAGCTATCGGGCTCGACTAACAGCCAGGGCGACCTTGGCGCCACCGTTGGCATAGGTTACCAGTGGTAATCCTCTGTTAATCAACCTTAACTCCCCGGCCTGTAGACGGGCCGGGGGATCCGTTTCCCCATTATTGAATGAGAAAGTCATTATGAAATATGTAAATATTCCCCTGGTGCTGGTCGTGGGCTGTATGGTGTTGTTATCCGCCTGCACCCGCTCCATCAGCGATGTAAATTCAGAAGGTAAAACCGAGAATCCGGTATTTCCAGAACCTAATAGCGCCGTGAGAGCAGAGGGCAGCTTTGTAAATCAGGATAACCTGAAGCAGATGCGTCCGGGCCTATCTAAAGCGCAGGTCTACGAGTTAATCGGTACGCCGCACTTTAAGGAAGGCGTATTTCGGGTGAAAGAATGGGACTATATTTTCCATTTTACCCAGCCGGATAATTCAGTACTCACCTGTCAATATAAAGTGATATTTGATTCAAACATGACTGCGCAGAGCTTCTACTTCAAACCGGAGGACTGCCTGGCGCGTCTAAGAATGCCCGTAAAGACGGTATATAAGGAACTGAGCGCGGAGAGCCTGTTTGCTTTCGGTAGTGCGTCCTTAAGCCCGCAGGGCGTTGAGCAGGTCAATCGCCTGGCTGAAGATCTCAAAGGCGAAGTGCAGAAGGGAAAGCGGGTGACCGTAACCGGCTATACCGATCGTATCGGTCAACCGGTGAAAAATCAGCAGCTCTCTTTAGCGCGCGCGGAGTCGGTCAAAAGCCTTTTGATAGCTCGCGGTATCTCCGCATCGCAAATCGAAACGCGCGGTCTGGGTGATGTTATGCCAAAGGTCACGTGTCCGGGGCAAAAATCCCCCGCGGTGATCGCATGCCTGGCGCCCAATCGCCGTATGACTATTGATGTTGCTAATCATTAACGTTGGTCGTGTAAAAATGCGTTTAACATCTGTAATCAAGACCGCCGTCGGCGGTCTTTTTCTCCTTTCGGCCAGCCAGGCAATAGCCAGCGCCGACGATCTTGCCGTGAAATATGTCAGCATACCGACGTGGAATATTATTACCGACACGCTAAATGAGATGACGCCAAAGCTTGAAGGAAAACGCGATGATTTTCTGATGAAGCAGGTTTGCGATCTGGCGCGCGGCGATGTCACGCAGCAGCAGGTTAACGTCGAGTTAAGCAAGCGGGGCATCAATGCCAGAAAAATCCCCACGTCCGGCAGCCCGTGGTCCTTGCTGGTGAACGGCAACCTTAAACAGCAGCAGGCGGTATGCACCGCTTATCTGGCGTCTTCCATGTTTCAGCCGGTGAACACGCGCATCTACCTTGAAAACGCGCCGAAGCCTGCGGTAAAGGAGAAGAAAGAAGAGAAAGAGCCGTCCGGTTGGACTTTCTGGAAGTCAGACAATAAGGAAAATGCGGGCAAAAATGCGGTATCGCAAAACGAACAGGTCTTCAATTTACCCCGATTTAATAAGGATATGCATGCCAGAATGGCCGTTGCGCAGTCTACCGCGCAGCTGTATGCGGTGATTGCGGCGAATATAAGCGACTCTACGCCGCTGACGTGGCCTGAATATCAACAGCGCGTTATCGCCATTGTTAACAATTATGGCGCGGAATATTTGCGATCGATTGATATGTTCTACGCTTCGGGGTTAGACAAACCGATTTTGGCGCGAAGCATTGAAGATAATGGTTACACTATTGAAGATAATGAAGGGAATCGGCTCATCCAGTCTGATGCCAACCCACAGCTGATATCGCACGGCGTAACCTGGTTTGGCAATGGCCGAATCCTTGGTAACGACTACTTCGTCAATATGACGGTAATTGGTTCTTCCAGAAAGGACAATTAGCGCGAAAGAAGGGCGGAAGCGTTGTCACTTCCGCCAACGTCTGACCGTGTTGAACTATACCACGTCGTTCGGTACAAACACTTCTCCAACCATTATTCGACGCGCCGTTCTGCTCATCGTCGCCTTAACGATTCGCCACTGGCTGCCGCTGTTTTCCGCCTTAACGCCAACTTGAACGCGCCCGGCTGGGTGGCCCATCGTTAGCTGCTGCCCGCGAGGCTCAGAGAGCAGCTGCTGAACCAGCGTACCGGGGATTGCCGCCGCCGCTGCGATGCCGATAGCGCCGGTGCCGGTCATGGCGTGGTGCAATTTGCCCATGGAAAAAATGCGGGCGTTCACATCCAGCGTTTCGGCCTCAACGCGCACGCCGCCGGTAGAGAGGTAGCCGGTCGGCTTTGCCAGATAAATCAGCTTTGGCGTATGAAGTCGATTGCGGCTGGCGTCTTCCAGATCCTTCGCCAGCCCCATCCGTACCGCCGCCGTGGCGCGGATAAGTTCAGCCTGCGCCAGCAGGCTCTGATTTCCGTTTATCTCCACGGGAAGCTCGGTACCGGACAGCCCAAGCGTTGAGGCGTGAATAAAGACGGCGGGGTTAGCCGCATTCATCATGGTCACGCTTACAGGGCCGATGCCGGGTACATCAATGCTGTCTATGACGTTTCCCGTAGGGAAGACCGGCTGATTGCTATCGCTGGCGCCGCAGGGATCTAAATAATCAATGACGATCTCGGCGCCCGGAAAGGGGATGCCGTCCAGCTGAAAATCGCCTTCCTCCTGCGGTATTCCATCTCGCATGGGAAAATGTGAAATAATTCTGGCGTGAATATTCGCCTGCCAAATGCGCACTTCCGCCATTCCGTTCTCAGGCGCATGCACCAGCCCTTGGCTGACGGCAAATGGCCCAACCGCAGCGGTCAGGTTGCCGCAGTTTCCCGACCAGTCGACAGTAGGCTGGTTGATGGCGACTTGGCCAAACAGATAATCGACGTCGCTATCTGCGCGCTGCGATCGAGAAATGATAACTACTTTACTGGTGCTGGAGGTTGCGCCGCCCATGCCGTCAATCTGAGTAGCGAAGGGGTCAGGGCTTCCCATTGCTCGAAGCAGCAGTCGGTCTCGCGCTACGGGATCCTCGGGTAACCATTCTTTCAGAAAAAAGAGCCCCTTACTGGTGCCGCCGCGCATGTAAACGCCTTTGAGTGTCGTTGCCACTTGTCCTCCAACTGCCGAGTAATGCGATCGATAAGTGGCGTCAGAATAGCATTCTTCTTCCCTCTGGCTCAAAGGCGGAATGTGGTTATAGCACGAACGTATTTATGGGAAACGGGCAGGGCAGTAGGTTTCAATCTCAATGAAAAAATTCACAAAATAGAGGAGGTGTCAAAATACTAAGAGAGGATTAAACGGGAATGAAGACTGAAGGCGCCAGATTTATAAGTTAAAATCTGGTGCGTCCGAGTGGACTCGAACCACCGACCCCCACCATGTCAAGGTGGTGCTCTAACCAACTGAGCTACGGACGCATAACTGATTTCTTAACAACTGCATCAGCAGTGCGGACGAATATTAACGGTGAACGCATTCACTGGCAAGGGAAAAAAACGATTTTCTTGCAATAACGCGTTCAATTGATGAGTTACTGCGCAGTCCGTCGTTTTTTTATTCAAATAGCCCTTCTGCCAGCGGCGTTCACCTCGCAGGTTATCGCTGTACGCGCCCTAAAATGGTTTCGGTCGGCTGTTTTTGCAGCCACCGCATGCGCGACATCATCATGATAGCCGACGCGGTTAAACCAATAATGAATCCCGTCCAGAACCCCGCAGGCCCCATGCGTGGCACGATGGCGTCCGTCAGGGCCAACGTATAGCCGACGGGCAGACCGATAATCCAGTAGGCGGTAAAGGTGATAAAGAAAATAGAGCGCGTGTCTTTATAACCCCGCAGCACGCCGCTGCCGATAACCTGAACGGCGTCAGAACACTGATAAATTGCGGCCAATAGCATAAGCTGAGTCGCCATCGCCACTACGGCCGGCGTATCGTTATATAAAAGCGCAATCGGATGGCGAAAGATGACGGTCAACAGTGCCGTGATCGCAGAGATAATCAAGCCCATTATCAGGCCCGTATAGGCAGCAACTCTGGCGTCATCAACCTTTTTTTGTCCCAGGCTGAAGCCGATGCGAATAGAGGTCGCTACGCCTAAAGACAGCGGAAAAACGAATACCAGGCTGCTGAAGTTCAGCGCAATCTGATGGCCTGCGACGGGGACGACGCCCAGCGGCGAAACCAGAAGGGCGACGACGGCAAACAGCGTCACTTCAAAAAACAGCGCCAGCGCAACGGGCAAGCCGAGGCCAATCAGGCGCTTTAGCGTCGACCATTGGGGGAGCTCAAATCCGCGTTGGGCGTTAATGTCCTTTTGTGAACGCGCGGTGTGAACGTACAGGCGAAGCCCAATAAACATGACCCAGTAAACCGATGCGGTAGCCACCGCGCAGCCCACGCCGCCCAGCTCGGGCATGCCGAACTTGCCGTGTATCATGACGTAGTTAATGGGAATATTGACCATCAGGCCGATAAAACCGATTATCATGCTCGGCTTGGTTTTAGACAGTCCGTCGCACTGGCTGCGAAAAACCTGAAACAGCAGATAGGCGGGAGCGCCCCACATGATAACGCGCAGGAACCTGACGGTTATACTGGCAAGCTCGGGGTCGACGTTATGCATGCTCTCGATAATATAGTGGCTGTTGTACAGCACCGTCATGACGAGCAGAGAGACGAACAGGGCCAGCCAAACGGACTGCCGAACCTGATGGGCGATTTTGCCCCGTCTTCCGCTGCCGTTAAGCTGAGCGACGATGGGGGTCAGCGCCATTAGAAGCCCTTGCCCAAAAAGAATAGCCGGCATCCAGATTGACGTCGCGACCGCAACGGCAGCCATATCGGTTGCGCTGTAGTCGCCCGCCATAATAGTGTCAACAACGCCCATAGCCGTTTGGGAGAACTGCGCCGCGATAACGGGGAGAGCCAATACCAACAGGCTACGCGCTTCTTTAATGTAGTTCTGCACGTATATACCTTATCTGTTTTATAAAGTGAGACTGTTTTAAAACGCGAGAGTCATAACGCGATGGCGCCAATCTCCAAAAGCGCCAAAATGCGTGGGGGGATGATTCTACCTGTCAAACGCAGGTAAAGCCAATATGGGATTGAAATGAAAACTGCATTTGGTTTTTCACACATTTTGAGTCAAACTTCCCGCAGGCAATGTTAAGTCCAGTTTACTCTTTTTGTTCCGAGGCCCGCTTATGTTTACCGGTATTGTTCAGGGGACAGCGCCCGTTGTCGCCATTGAAGAAAAGTCCAATTTTCGCGTTCACAAAGTTAAATTTCCCAAAGCGCTGCTGCCTGGGCTTGAGCTTGGCGCTTCGGTTGCGCATAACGGCTGTTGTTTGACGATAACGGCGATAGAAAAGGACGTTATCAGCTTCGATCTGATGAAAGAAACGCTGCGCGTAACCAATTTAGGAAATCTGAAGGTCGGCGACAGCGTCAACCTGGAGCGGGCCGCGCGCTTCGGTGATGAAATCGGCGGGCATCTGATGTCCGGCCATGTCATCTGTCAGGCTGAGATTGTGAAGATCCTGACGTCGGAGAACAACCGTCAAATCTGGTTTAAGATGCCCGATGCGCTGATGAAGTACGTTCTGTATAAAGGATTTATCGGCATTGACGGCATTAGCCTGACGATAGGCGAAGTGTCAAAAGGGCGCTTTTGCGTGCACCTTATCCCGGAGACGCTGGAACGAACTACGCTTGGAGCGAAAAGGCTGGGAGATTCTGTCAATATAGAAATAGACCCGCAAACGCAGGCGATTGTCGACACCGTCGAACGCGTACTGGAAAGTCGCGCAGAGAAGTAAAGCAATCGGGCGCCGCTAATGGCGCCCGATTCGGTTTAACGCGATGTTTTACTAGGCCGCTTTGCTTTGCAAGGCGTCATCGCCGGTCAGGTAGCGAACGATGCTCTTGGCCGCCTTTCTGCCGTCTGCGATAGCCGTCACCACCAGATCGGCGCCGCGAACGACGTCACCGCCGGCAAACACTTTCGGATTGCTGGTCTGGCAGGCAAACTGCTTGAGGTGAGGCGCAAGGATGACGCCGTAGCTGTCAACTTCAACGCCAACGTCAGCAAGCCAGGGCATTGGGTGGGGGCGGAAGCCAAAGGCTTTGATAACGGCGTCAGCGGGCTGAACAAACTCCGAGCCTGCAATCACTTTAGGACGTCGACGACCTTCAGCATCGGGCTCGCCCATTTCGGTTCTGACCAGGCGTACGCCGCACACGTGGCCATTGTCGTCTAGCTCCAGGGCGACGGGCTGAACGTTGAACATAAACTCAACGCCTTCTTCCCGCGCGTTTTTCACTTCTTTCTTAGAGCCCGGCATGTTGGCCTCGTCGCGCCGGTAGGCGCAGGTGACTTCGCTGGCGCCCTGTCGAATAGAGGTCCGCAGGCAGTCCATCGCCGTATCTCCGCCGCCAAGCACCACGACGCGCTTACCGGACAGATCGATATAAGGCTCTTCCTTCAGCTCGGGCAGGTGCATTACTTTCTTGGTGTTGGCGATAAGGAACGGCAGCGCGTCATAAACGCCCGGCGAATCCTCGTTGTCCAGTCCGGCGCGCATAAACTGGTAGGTGCCAACGCCGACAAAAACCGCATCGTAGTCGTTAACCAGCTGGCTAAACTCGACGTCTTTACCGATTTCCGTATTTAAATGGAAGGTAATTCCCATTTCAGTGAAGACGTGGCGACGATTGACCATCACATCTTTATCCAGCTTAAAGGAAGGGATGCCGAACGTCAGCATGCCGCCGATTTCCGGATGGCGATCGAAAACGACGGCCTCAACGCCGTTACGCGCCAAAATGTCCGCACAGGCGAGTCCTGCCGGCCCCGCGCCAATGATAGCCACTTTTTTGCCCAACGGTTTTACGTGGGAAAGGTCAGGGCGCCATCCCATTTCAAAGGCCGTATCGGTGATGTAGCGCTCAATGTTGCCAACGGTAACGCCGCCCGTCGCGTTCAGCGTACAGCTGCCTTCACAGAGGCGATCCTGAGGGCAAACGCGCCCGCAAATTTCCGGCAGGCTGCTGGTCTGGTGAGATAGTTCAGCGGCTTCGATAATCTTCCCTTCTTTAGCCAGAGAAATCCAATGGGGGATACGATTATGCAGCGGGCAGGTCCATTCACAGAAGGCGTGGTTACCGCAGGTAATGCAGCGGTTGCCCTGAGTTTCTACCTGCTCGGGCGTAAAGCGCTTATAGATTTCAACGAATTCTTCTTTGCGCGCCGTAAGATCTATCTTATGCGCATCGCCGCGGGGAACCGAAACCTTTTCCGCCAGTCGGTCCGTTAGCTGACGGGGGGCCTCGACAACGGGGCGCGTCGCGCCGGTTGGGGCTTCTCGCAGCGCGGCGTGCTGTAGCTTCTGCTTTTGCTGCGCCAGCATGGATTCTTCACTCACTACGCGCAGAGCCTTCGTCGGGCAGGCCGATACGCAGGCGGGGCTTTGAGCGTCGTTGACGCACAGATCGCACTTGTGGGCCGTCGTGCGTGCGTCAGAATGACTTCCCGCAAGCGTTATGCTTTCTTCAACCATGCCGATAGCGCCGAAGGGGCAGGCCAGTACGCAGGTTTTACAGCCGATGCACTTATCCTTATTGAGCTGAATGCTGTCGTCTGCGTGAGTCAGGGCGCTGCTGGGGCAGACCTGAGCGCAGGGCGCATCTTCACAGTGCCGGCAGGTTACGGCGGTTCTGATAGCGGCGGTCTTGATAACTTTGATTCGGGGAAGGTAGAGCTCAGGGACTTCCGGGTGTTGTCCGTTATTGTGGGTCATCACGCAGGCGACTTCACAAACGCGGCATCCGATGCACTCTTTTGCATCGGCAATGACAAAGCGGTTCATAAAAACTTCCTGTTATGTTCCGATGTGCTGGAACGCTATTGTAATTGGGTTAACCATCACTTTTATTATGGTTATGGTGTTTATCACAGGAAAGAGGGCTTAACAATAGTGAAAATGCCGAAAAAATTTGTGAAACGGTGGGGTAATTCTTGAGTAAAGTGAAGGGATTAGTAACTTAATCAAGTGATAATAAAAGGGAAATAATTAAAAACATTAAAAACAATCGCTAGCTGACACGTTTCCGCCTGAAACAATTTATTTCAAGCGGAAACGTTTATTTTTTCATCAATCGTTCATATTCTGACTAGTTGAATCCTGGCCCAAAGAAAAGCGCGAGGAAGCTTTCCAAAGGCATCTTCTGGCCGTTTAAATCAACCTGAGCGTCCGCATAGTTAAGCGAGAAGGTTGCAGTGTTGTCATCAACCTTGGTCAGAAGCTTTTGGTTCACGCCCATATCTATCAGCTGGCGGATAGAGTCTGACGCCTGAGCCTGCGCTTCTTCGCCCGTGATGTTGCCTTCAAGTTCAGCCGTCATGCGAGCCTGTTCAATCATCATCGGAACGGAAAGCTTAACCTTGCTGCTAAACGATTTTGTTAAGCTGACTATTTGTTGAACGGGATCCGTTTGTTCACCTAAATCAGCGGGGCGCATAAGGGTTAGCGAAGTGTCTAGCTGGCTTTCGCCCTTGTCATTTTTCCAAACGAAAGGCGCGATGCTGAGGGTTGGATTGCCTTCCAGAAAGGTCATCAGATTAACGTTCAGACCCTGAGCCGAATTCGGATCGAGGGGAATGCCGCTTAACATATAAACCAGGATATTGGAGTTTTGGTTAAAGTACTGAAGCGTTTTTCCATCAAAATTGTCCAGCTTGATTTTTGCTGAACCGGAACCCATGTTCTTGCCTTCAATGCTAAGCTTATCAACCGCAACGTCTACCGTTTGGTTAATGAACTTACCGCTCTCCTGCGCGTTGCTGTTAACTTTCAGGCCTTCAATCGTAGAATAGGGCGTGCCGTTTTTGCTGATGTTCATATTCTTCAGCGCAACGTCGACCTGTCCCATATTCATTCCGAAAGAGCCCGTTTTGCCGCGGCTGTTGACGGTTAACTCATCCCACTGAATCTGCTCCTGTCCCGCTTCTTCCTCATCACTCGGCGAGGTCATAACGGTTTTACCGAGCCTGCCGGTAACGGTGTACACCTCGTCTTTATCAATCGCCACATCAAGCTTGAGGGTGTCGTAGCGGAAGGTCGAACCCAGTTCGTTAAGGTCGAGAGGAGAGCCGGTCAGAGAAAGGCTTCTGGTGTCGCCCTGAACGCGCACCTGGCCGTTAAAGGTTGTACCACTAAACGTCAGTCCGCCTTCCGTTTTTTCCCGTAGGGGCAGTAACGTAAAATCAAGTTCGCTATCGCCGCTGTAGCCGGTCAATACGCTAGCGGTAAAGGGCGATTTGCCTTCCGTCATGACAAACAGGTCTTTCAGCGACGCCTGCTCCATCAGCGAAATCTGTGAATAGGCCAGTTTAGGCGCCAAGCTGAACTTGGCTAAAGGGAAAGGGCCGTGGCTGATAGTTTGTAAAAGAGAGACGGTATCGGATTGCCCCTTTTCTGCAACGGTTACTGTGTACGTTGCCTGAGAAGAAAAAATGCCGCGCTGATAGTCAGAAATTTTCACATTGGCCTTATAGCCTAACTTATCAAGGCGCGTTTGGGCTTCCGCTATGGACGTTTCTATCTGAGTTTGAATCTGTTTTCCCGTATACCAGGCGCCGCCAACCCAAGCGCCGCCTAATACGGCCACTATTCCAATGGCAACCAGCGATTTTTTCATTATGCAATCCTTATCGTTCTGTTGGGGTATTGACCAGCAGCCTGCCTGGCTAGTGGTAAACTTAAATTCAGCAGCGTTTTTTCAACAGCAGAAAATACATAAATAACGTTAATCTATTACATCAGTAATATTAATGAGTCTCATCCCCATTAACGGCGGTATCATCACAGAAACGTTGTCGCAGTTGAAGGATGATAGGTATTCGCTGCGGGTAAAGTATAACGTAGTTCGCGATTTTTATTATATCGATATCAGGAGAAAATCATGGTTGCTATGCGTACAGAAAAAGATTCTATGGGTCCGATCGGTGTTCCTGAGAACAGCCTGTGGGGCGCACAGACTCAACGTTCGCTGGAACATTTTCGCATTTCTCAGGAAAAAATGCCCAAAGCGCTTATCCACGCTCTCGCTCAGGTCAAGCGTTCTGCGGCGGTGGTGAACATGCAGCTGGGGCTGCTGGATGAGAAAAAGGGCAACGCTATCATCAGCGCGGCGGATGAAGTGCTGGCGGATAAGCACCCGAACGAGTTTCCCTTAGCTATTTGGCAAACCGGTTCCGGTACGCAGACCAACATGAACATGAACGAGGTTTTGGCCAACCGCGCCAGCGAGATCCTTGGCGGAAAGCGTGGTAACGATCGCCTGGTGCACCCAAACGACGACGTTAACAAGAGCCAGAGTTCTAACGACGTATTTCCGACCGGAATGCACGTCGCGGCGGTTATTGCGGTTCGAGAGCACCTTATTCCTGAGCTTAAAGCGCTCCATAAGGTTCTGGCAGACAAGGCCGCGGCCTATCAAGACATCGTCAAAATCGGCCGCACTCACCTGCAGGACGCCACGCCGCTGACGCTGGGGCAGGAAATCTCCGGCTGGGCGGCAATGCTGGCCTATAATCTCAAACACATTGAAGATTCGCTGCCTCATCTGTGCGAACTGGCGCTCGGCGGTACCGCCGTAGGCACCGGGCTTAATACCCATCCCGAATACGCCGTTCGCGTTGCAAAAGAAATTGCATCACTGACCGGCCAGCCGTTCGTTACCGCGCCCAACAAGTTTGAAGCATTGGCAACCTGCGACGCGCTGGTTCACAGCCACGGCGCCCTGAAGGG
The DNA here is from genome assembly GCF_039789245.1 of Leminorella grimontii. Lineage (NCBI taxonomy): Bacteria > Pseudomonadati > Pseudomonadota > Gammaproteobacteria > Enterobacterales > Budviciaceae > Leminorella > Leminorella grimontii. The sequence continues at coordinate 1,998,674 of NZ_CP146357.1, forward strand.
CCTGGCGGCATCGTTGATGAAAATCGCCAACGACGTGCGCTGGTTGGCCTCCGGGCCGCGCTGCGGCATCGGTGAAATCGCCATTCCGGAAAACGAGCCGGGCAGCTCCATTATGCCGGGTAAAGTCAACCCGACGCAGTGTGAAGCCGTGACCATGCTGTGCGCACAGGTGATGGGAAATGACGTCGCCATCAACATCGGCGGCGCGTCCGGCAACTTTGAGCTTAACGTTTACCGCCCGATGATCATCGATAACTTCCTGCAGTCCGTACGCCTGCTGGCCGACGGTATGAACAGCTTTAACGTACACTGCGCTTCCGGCATCGAGCCGAACAGAGAGCGCATCACGAAACTCCTCAACGAGTCGCTGATGCTGGTTACCGCACTCAATACCCATATCGGTTACGACAAAGCGGCGGAAATCGCCAAAAAGGCCCACAAAGAGGGACTGACGCTGAAAGCTTCCGCGCTGGCGCTGGGCTACCTGACGGAAGTACAGTTTGACGAGTGGGTCCGCCCGGAAGATATGGTTGGCAGTATGAAAAAATAGGCCGTTAGGATAGGTAAGACTAAGGCGCCGAAGGGCGCCTTTTTCGTATAATGAATGGAATTGCAGCCTGTCAGGGAAAATAGAAAATGGGAAAGCGTAATTTAGAGGACTTGAAGCTGGGGATTGTTGAAGCCAATTTCACCTTTGTCAGCGATTTACAGGAGCGTCAGCGTTGGGAAGAACGAGGCTTCACTCCTACTGACATCGTCCCCACGATTGGCGCCGATGAAGGAGACGTTAGCCTTGTCGGTATGCCGCTTCGTCTTGTTGATATACAAGATAAGTATGTTGGCCGGGAAATAGTTGGACTGGAAACGTATTTCGGCACTTACGGTATGGGCGGCGCGGGATTTTTAGGTATTCAGTTGGACTGTGATGAAGCTGTAATACCTTCGTGGATCATATTTTGCCTTTGGTGTAGCGACAGGCATACGAGACTTGACGCACTGCCGTTTCAGAACGATGAAGAAAGCAGAGGGCGGATTATAGGGGCGAAGATTATCGCCATTGATTTTTCATCTGAATGCGTAGCGTTCTCTTTGATTAAAGACGAACACACAATGACGCTGGCATTTTGCTATACGCCAGATGCCAAAAAGCTGATAGTTGAGCAGTTGGAATATGAGCCGCCGTTAAGAGAGCTCGTGTTGGCAATCTATGACGGTTCAAACCTGCTAGTTTAACGCAGCCACTATTCGTAGAACCAGATAAAGTAAACATCCAGCGCCAGCACGATAAGCCAAATCACCAGATAAATCATCAGGTGCTCTCGTACGTTTTGCACCACGGCGTTCAACAGGCGCGAGAGCAGGTTTGGCTTGTCGTTTGCGTTACTCATTTATAAACCTCTCATCAGGCGGTTTTCTTTTTGCCTACTGAAGGCAAAAGTGACAGCCATCGGCTGATAAACAGCGCGCAGACCAGCATCAGGGATAAGAAAAGCACCAGGCCGGACCAGCCGTAATGATACCAGACCAGCCCGCCAGAGGTGCCTGCTATGCTCGATCCCGTATAGTAGAAAAACAGATAAAGTGCCGACGCCTGGCCTTTTGCTCGCTTGGCCCGCTGCCCGATCCAGCTGCTGGCAACCGAGTGGGCGGCGAAAAAGCCACAGGAGAAAATCAAAAGCCCAAGCAGAATCAGCCAGATAGACGAGAAGAGGCTAATACACAGACCCAGCAGCATCAGCCCGACGGAAATCATAAATACCCGCCCGCGGCCGTACTTAAACGTCAGCGCGCCCGCTTTCGGCGAACTGTAAGTACCGGTGAGATAGACCAGCGAGAGAAAGCCGACGAAGGTTTGGCTTATGTTGTAAGGCGCCTCCATCAGGCGATAGCCGATGTAGTTAAACAGCGTCACAAAGCTGCCCATCAACAGGAAACCCTCGGCGAACAGTAGCGGCAGTCCGCGATCGTGCCAGTGCAGGCGAAAGTTGAGCAGAAGCGTTCTTGGGCGCAGGGATGAAGGACGAAAGTGCCGAGACGGCGGAAGAATGCGCCAGAAAACCAGCGCCGCCGCCAGTGCGATAAGGCCGATAATGCCAAGCGTAATCCGCCAGGAGAAAATGTCGGTCAGCACGCCGGTTAAAAGGCGGCCGCTCATGCCGCCAATCGAGTTGCCGCTGATATAAAGCCCCATGGCAAAAGCCACGTGCATAGGGTCTATTTCTTCGCTCAGATAAGACATCGCGACGGCGGCAACGCCGCTCAGAGCAAGGCCGACCAGCGCTCGGGTTATCAGAATGCCGTGCCAGCTGGTCGTCAGCGTACTGGCGATAGTGAATAGCGCGGCCAAGAGCAGTGCTGTCACCATCACGGGTTTGCGGCCCACCGCGTCGGAAATAGGGCCGGTAAACAACAGTCCTACCGCCAGCATCGCCGTAGACAACGATAGCGACAGGCTGCTGCTGGCGGGAGAAATGTTAAAGTCGGCGGATAAAATCGGCAAAATGGGCTGAACGCAGTAGAGCAGCGCGAAGGTGGCAAGCCCGGCGGAAAACAGCGCCGCGGTTACGCGGGCAAAGCTCGGCGTGCCGCGAACGATAAAGGGCGTACGACGATGGCCGCTTTTGGAGGCGGTATCTGTGGGGGCAGTGGGTTCAGGTTGAGATTCGGTCATTGGTGCTGCGTCTTTTTCAGACTCATTGCGTTCCACAGCAATTCCTTAGTCAGTTAACCCGCGCAAGGAAATCGGCTCGATAGGGATGACAAACCGAGTGGCTTAAACGATAATCCACTGCCATCGGGCACGGTAGTCTCAATGCGTCGTTTTGAGTCACGGCGGGTAGAATTCGACGATCTTGTGCTTTTTCTATAAACAATGATTATACATAGCTTGTCGAATAAATTCCGGCGACCGCGACAATTATTTCGCAAGTGAGAAAAGAGGCAGTAGGGTGAACAGAGAAGGGCAACCGGGGCATATTGACCACATCAAACAGGCCAATGCGGGAACCGTATATCGTCTGATTGATATGTTTGGCCCCATTTCTCGAATTTCCCTCTCCAAGATTTCCCAATTGGCGCCGGCAAGCATCACCAAAATCGTACGTGAGCTTCAGGACGCCCACCTGGTAAAAGAAACGGAAGTCAGCGAACCCGGCAGCCGAGGGCGGCCGGCGGTAGGCGTAGAGCTGGACACGAAGGCCTGGCACTATCTTGGCGTGCGCGTCCACTATGGCCATCTGTCGCTGGCGCTGCAGGACCTCAGCAACCGCCTCATTGTTGAAGAGCAGATTCCTTTCCCGGTAGATAATAAAGTCGTTCCTTGGCTTACTCGCTTTACTGCCGTCATCGAGGCCTTTTTTGAACGCCATCAGGCGCTGTTGGAGCGATTGACGGCTATCGCCATCACCGTTCCCGGCATTATCGATACCGCGACGGGCGTCGTTAAAAAGCTGCCTTTTTATGATGAAGAAGACCTTCCGCTGGCTGCATCGCTGAATAAAAAAACCGGACTGCCGGTATACGTACAGCAGGACATCGCCGCCTGGGCGATGAGCGAAGCGCTGTACGGCGCGGCGATGAACTGTCAGAACGTCATTCAAATCACCATCGACGATACCGTCGGTGCGTCAGTTATCAGCGGGGGACGCATGCTGCACGCGGACTCCAGCCGCCGCATAGAAATTGGCCATACGCGCGTTGAGGCAGGTGGTAAAGCCTGTTACTGCGGCAATAGCGGATGTCTGGAAACTATCATCAGCATGGGAAACATTCTTGAACGTACGAAAGGCCTGCTGAGTTCCCATCCGGAATCGCTGTTAAATTTCTCTTCCCTGAGCATCGATAACCTGTGCCGCTATGCAAATGCGAACGACGCGCTGGCAAAAGAGATAATTCAGCACGTAGGCGCGCACGTGGGCCAAATCGCCGCCGTCATGGTCAACGTGTTCAACCCCGAAAAAATCCTCATCGGCTCGCCGCTCAACAAGGCGTCTTCGATTCTTTATCCCGTCATTGAAGAGAGTATCCGCAGCGCGGCGATGCCGGACTACACCCATTCGCTTCGCGTGGAGCCGACGCGCTTTATGAACGTAGGCACTATGCCCGCATCGACGCTGGTCAAAATGGCGCTTTATGATGGTTCTTTGCTGTTAGGATTACTTCAGGGATAGCTACCGAAGTAACCATTAACACTTTGTTTTTATGACGCATTTCCCTTTATTCATTAAACATTGAGCTAACGCAATCTATTGCATCAGGGCATCGCCTAGACTTTTGACATTAACGTAATGACGCCTTTGTATGTGCAAAGGTTAATCTGTAAACGCTTAACGGCGCTTTTCCGCACGTTCTACAGATGCTGTTCTTTTTATTGAAGGTTCTGGAGCAAATACCTTTATGCCAAATCGATTTTTTGTAACGGGGACGTGTACCGAAGTCGGTAAAACCGTGGTTTCACGCGCCCTGCTGCAGGCCTTTATTAAGCGAGGGAAGAGCGTTGCTGGCTACAAGCCCATCGCCATCGCTTCTCATGAAACGGATGAAGGGATGCGAAACCACGATGCGCTGGTGCTTCAGTCTTCCTCGTCCGTAGCCGTCACCTATCGAGACGTTAATCCCGTTATTATTGAACACCATGCCGCACTGACCTATGGCGAAAGCCCTCTGGATTATGAAAGCCTGTCGCGTGGGTTAAGCCGACTCCAGTCGCAGAGCAACTGCGTTATCGTCGAGGGCATTGGCGGTTGGCGCTTTTTACTCAACGGCATGCGCCCGCTGTCCGAATGGGTGATTGAAGAAAAAATGCCGGTTATTTTGGTGGTCGGCATCCAGCAGGGCTGCGTCAACCACGCAATTTTAACGGCTGAAGCCATTATGCGCGACGGATTGACCATTGCGGGATGGGTCGCAAACCGCATCAACCCAGGCATGGCCTACTATGCAGAAACGATCGCGGCGCTTAAACAGAATATCTCTGCGCCCTGTATCGGCGAATTGCCTTATCTTGCTCGCCCGGAAGAGCGCGATCTTAGCGGCTATATTAATCTGGATCTTATTTGCTGCGAGTAGCGCGCCGTGTGCCCGCCGAATTATTGTGATACGCTCAGACAGCCACCGCTTTTGCCTTTAAGCAGTGCGTTCAACCGATTAAAAAGGAGATGCCATGATTGTTTTCGTAACCGGTGCGTCCGCCGGGTTTGGTCAAGCCATCGTTAGGCGATTTGTTAAAGAAGGGCACCGAGTCATCGGCGCGGCCCGCCGCCTCGATCGCCTGCAGCAGCTTAAAAGCGAGTTGGGGGAGCGCTTCCTGCCGGTGGAGCTGGATGTGTGCGATCGCGAAAAACTGCTGGACGTTCTGAAAAACCTGCCGAGCGATTTCAAAGAAATCGATCTATTGGTGAACAACGCTGGCCTTGCTTTAGGCTTAGAGCCAGCGCATCAGGCGCAGTTTCAGGACTGGACCACCATGATCAATACGAACGTTATCGGCCTGGCGTCTGTAACTCACGCCATTCTGCCGCAGATGGTCGAACGCAATCGCGGCCACGTTATCAACCTGGGCTCAATCGCCGGCACCTATCCGTATCCCGGCGGCAACGTTTACGGGGCGACCAAAGCCTTCGTTAAGCAGTTTAGCCTCAACCTGCGCGCCGACCTGTCCGGCACGGCTATCCGAGTAACTGACGTAGAGCCGGGCCTTTGTGGGACGACTGAGTTCTCCAACGTGCGCTTTAAAGGTGATGACGAAAAGGCGGCAAGCCTGTATGACGGCGCTAATCCGCTGACGGCGGACGACATTGCGGAGAGCGTATTCTGGATAGCGACGCTGCCGGCCCACATGAATGTGAATCGCATTGAGCTCATGCCGGTAACGCAAAGCTTTAACGCTCTGAAAGTGACCAAGGCCTCCTGATTATTCAGTACGCTTTCTATATTTCCCTATATAAGATAACGGCGCCGAATGGCGCCGTTTTAACATTGTGAGTGACCGCGTCACGTTATTGCGCTGAAATCTTGCGCCGCGTACGGCCCGAACTCAGGTAGTCGGCAATATAGTCCTGCGATATTTCGCCGCTGTAGCGTCCCTGTTCGTCCACAATAGGCATCCACACCAGGTTGTGCTCATAAAGTTTAGACAGCACGACTCGCAGATTGTCTTCCGCTCGGGCGGTTATGGTGATCGGGTGCGTCAATTCACCGCAAACGCCGTCAGCGCCGCGGGCCTCCCGACGCTTTACAAATCCAAGCGGCTTCTCATCGTCGTTAACCACCACGATAGAACGCATATCGTTATCGTCCATGACGGCAAACGCTTCGCTCAGCGGCGTTGAGCGGCGAACGGTCAACGTCTCCTGCATATCGGTCACGTCTCCGGCCTGCACCAACAGCAGGCGCTTGAGGGTGCGGTCCTGACCAACGAAGGAGCCGACAAACTCGTCGGACGGCTTGGCCAACAGCTCATCCGGCGTCGCACACTGCACGATCTGCCCTTTACGGAAGATGGCGATGCGGTCGCCCAGCTTTAGGGCCTCATCAATATCGTGGCTTACCAGCATGACGGTTTTTTTCAGCTTGCGCTGCATCTCCTGGAATTCGTTTTGGATGGACTCGCGGTTGATGGGGTCTACCGCGCCAAACGGCTCATCCATCAGCAGAACCGGCGGATCCGCGGCCAGGGCGCGAATAACGCCGATGCGCTGCTGCTGACCGCCGGACATCTCTTTCGGGTAGCGCTTCAAGAAGCGGTTAGGGTCCAGGGCGACCATATTCATCAGCTCGGCAGCGCGCTCTTTGCAGGCCTTCTTGTCCCAGCCCAGCATGCGGGGAACGACGGTGATATTCTCTTCAATCGTCATGTTGGGAAACAGGCCAATTTGCTGAATGACGTAGCCGATTTTACGGCGCAGGGTGACGGTATCCATATTGGCGGTGTCTTCGCCGTTGATAAGAATGCGGCCGCCGCTGGGGCGAATCAGACGGTTTACCATTTTTAGCGTCGTAGTTTTGCCGCAGCCGGAAGGGCCGAGCAGGACGCACATTTCGCCTTCAGGAACGTGCAGATTGACGTCGTTGACGGCCTTGAAGGTCTGGCCGTTCTTTTGCTTAAACTCTTTGGTCAGATTTTCTAATTTAATCATTTATCGAACTCCTTTAGGCGTCAGGGCAATCTGTAAGCGGTGCAGCAACCAGTCCATCGCGATAGCCAACAGGCTAATCATGACGGCGCCGGCAATCAGCAAACGAGGGTCGCTTCGGCTAATGCCGTGCAGCAGCAGCAGGCCTAATCCACCTGCGCCGATGACGGCGGCAATGGCCATAACGCCGATATTCATCACAACGGCGGTTCTGACGCCGCCAAAAATCACCGGCAGCGCCATGGGGATTTCAACCCAGAGCAAACGCTGCCAAAAGGTCATGCCGATGCCTCGACCCGCCTCGCGCAGGCCCGCCGGCAGGTTGCTGAGCGCAATGTGCGTGTTGCGCACGATGGGCAGCAGCGAGTAGAGAAAGACGGCCGTTACGGCAGGGACCGCGCCAATGCCTTGGCCTACCATGGAAAATAGTGGGATCATCAGGCCAAAAAGGGCGATGGAAGGGATCGTCAGCACCACGGTCGCCAAGCTTAAAACCGGCGCGGCAAGCCATTTATGTTTTACGATCAGCACGCCCAGAGGCACGCCAATGACAATCGCCATGCCTACGGCCAGGCTGACCAGCAGCAGGTGCTGGCCTGTAAGGGTGGCGATATAGCCTGCGTCTTGCCACATATACTGTAGAGTTTCCACTTAGCGCCTCCTTAAAGCAGTCCGTTGTCTTTCAAAAACTGCGTCGCTACGCGCTCAGCGGACTGGTGTTCAATATCCACTTTGGCGTTTAACGCTGAAATAACGTCGTTGTTCAACAGGCGCGACAGGGTATTGAGCGCATCGGCAAGCCCCGGCGTGCGCTCGAGTATGTCACTCCTGACGATAGGAGTGACGGCGTAACTTGGAAAGAAGCCCTTATCGTCTTCCAGCACCTGCAGATTGAACCCCTTGACGCGGCCATCGGTGGTATAAATCAGCCCGACGTCAACAAAGCCGTCGCGAATGGCGTTATATACCAGCCCTGAGTCCATTTGGCGGATCTGCGGGCGCTCCAGCTTCAGGCCATACGCTTGCTGCATTGGCGCCAGGCCGTCAGAGCGGTTTACAAATTCGGGGTCGAAACCCATCATCCAAAGCCGCTTTTGGTCGCCGTTTTGCATTTGATTGAGGCGTTCAACCAGCTGAGAGAGCGTATGAATATTCTCTTTCTCCGCTCGCGTCTTTTGCATGGCGAAGGCGTAGGTGTTGTTCATTTTGGCCGGTTCAAGCCAAACGATGCCTTTTTTTCCGTCCAGCTCCTTAACCGTCTGGTAGGTTTTTTCCGGCGTCATTGGCTCTTTGATCTGGTTATAGACGATGAGCGACGTGCCGGTGTACTCCCAAGCCATATCTACCTGCTTGTTCAACATCGCCGAACGAATGATGGTTGATGCCAGATCGGTTTTAGGCGTTACTTCAATTCCTTTAGTCGCCAAATATTGAACGGTGATAGCTGACAAGATGTGCTGTTCGGTAAAGTTTTTACTGGCAAGTACCAAAGGATCCGCGCAAGCGGCGGCGCTGCAAAGCAGCCCGGCGCACAGTGTGCCGACCGAGGCGGCGCGCTGCCAACGCGCCCGGAGTTTATTGATGAGTCGCTTTTTGAATATAGACATAGGTATCCCGTTAAGTTGTTTATCTGGCCAGCTGTGGGCTAAGCAAATAGCTCAGTGCGGCAAGGGCGGTGTCCAGCAGCAGGGCCACAACGGCCGTTGCCGTGGCGCCCAGAAAGAGAAGCGTCGCGTCGTTCAGATAAATACCGGGGAAGATCAGCTCGCCGTAGCTGCTGGCGCCAATAAGGAACGTCAGCGGTACAGTACCTACGTTAATGGCGGCCGCAATGCGGACTCCCGTCATGATGACCGGCAGCGCATTGGGCAATTCCACTTTCATTAATCTTTGTAGCGGCGTCATGCCGATGCTGTCGGCGGCCTCAATTAATGAAGGGGGAATTGCCTTCAATCCGGAATAGGTATTGCGGACGATAGGTAAAAGAGAAGCCAAAAACAGGGCAAAAATGGCGGGCTTATCGCCGATGCCTACGACGACCATCGCCAATGCCAGCACGGCAAGAGGCGGCAGCGTGTTGCCCACGTTGAAAATCTGCATGGCGGGTTCAGCCCAGCGCCTTGCAAAGCGTCGACTTAAAAGCACGCCGCTGGGCAATCCGACGACAAGCGCCAGAAGCATAGAACAGGCGACCAAATAAAGGTGTTGATGGCCTAAATAGAACAGATCTTCTTTATGCTGTTTAAGCGCGTCGATGCCGATGCCATAGGCAATAAAAGCAATGACGACGATAAACAGCAGCCCCCCCAAAATTAAGCGTTTTATTAACGCCGATTTATGCCAGTTGTTATGCATATAGTCCCCAGGAGAAAACGATGTGAGCTGACAGAGCTCTTGGACAAAATCAATTCGCTGATTCAGACGGTCGCTGCGCTAGCGAAATTGGTTTAAACATGGAAAAACGCGGATGTATCTAGCAAAAAATATCAATAAGTCCTCTGGAAACAGCATTTCCAAGGCTTATCGTACGTTTTAAGGTATAACATCATACCAAGCGGATTTCCAAATTATGGGGGGATAAATTTTATGGGAATGGGGAGGGAATAGAGCGACAGCCCTTGTAGAACAAGGGCTATAGCCAATTTAACTTTTTTTACACAATTTTAGTGACAACGTCACACGTGAGGGTGCAGCTAACTTCTGAGTACATAAAGAACCCATACTCATACACCGTCAAGGCTGGGTTTGGGATTCGGTTTTAGGTTCGGTTTGGGGCTGAAGGTCCGGGTGTTCCGTGTCTTCAACCTTAGGCGTTTGCACCGCGTCTGCAGCAGCGGAACCGCTTACGCGGCTATAGATAATTTGCTGTTGGCCACCGCCGCAGGTGCCAACGACTTTAGCGTCTGCGGATACGTCCTGACCAACGGGCTGAGTTGACAGGGTAAAGCTGGATTCCGGAACGCCGTTATTAATAATTTTTTGTGAAATGTCGGCCTTTATCTCTTCACAGTTGTTGGCCAACGCGGCCAGCGGAGCGACAGAGAAAAGGGCGGCAACGGCCATCATCAGCGGTTTATTCATTACAGGGCTCCTTGGTTTACGATTTGCCGATATGTTTTAAGACTAGCAAAGTCGTGTGTTTTTTTGGTGAAGAAGTGAGTAATGAAATGAAAAAATGCAGCCCGGAGATGGCTGCATTTCTTTACATATGAACAGAAGAGCGCTTAGCGGTGGGCTAATTCGCCGTCATCCTCAGAGTCAAGCACTGCCTTATCCGTCTGCCCTAAAATCTGGCTTGTTATTGTACCCGCCGTCATGGCGCCGTTGACGTTAAGCGCCGTGCGGCCCATATCAATAAGCGGCTCAACGGAAATCAGCAGTGCGACCAGCGTTACCGGCAGCCCCATCGTCGGCAGTACGATAAGCGCAGCGAACGTTGCGCCACCGCCCACGCCGGCGACGCCCGCAGAGCTTACGGTAACGATAGCGACCAGCGTCAGGATCCACATTGGGTCGAACGGGTTGATGCCGACGGTTGGCGCCACCATCACCGCCAGCATGGCGGGATAAATGCCGGCACAGCCGTTTTGCCCAATCGTCGCCCCGAACGAAGCCGAGAAGCTGGCGATGGTCTCAGGGACGCCGAGGCGGCGGGTTTGCGCCTCTACGTTCATCGGAATACTGGCAGCGCTTGAACGGCTGGTAAAGGCAAAGGTCAGCACCGGCAACACTTTGCGGAAAAACTTCAGCGGGTTAATGCCGGTGAAGCTCAACAGGATGCCGTGAACCACAAACATCAGCGCCAGCGCGATGTAGGAGGCCACGATGAAGCTGCCAAGCTTAATCAAGTCCTGTACGTTCGAAGAGGCTACGACCTTGGTCATCAGCGCCAGTACGCCGTACGGGGTCAGTTTGATAACCAGACGAACCAGCTTCATAACCCAGGACTGCAGCGTATCGATAGCCGTCAGCACGCGCTGTCCTTTAGCTTCGTCATCCTTAAGCAGTTGAAGAGACGCGACGCCCAGGAATGCGGCGAAGATAACGACGCTGATGATTGACGTTGGGTTCGCGCCGGTCAGATCGGCAAACGGGTTCTTGGGTATAAAGGAGAGGATCAGCTGAGGCGTGGTCAGGTTGGCCACTTTCCCTATATAGTTGGATTCAATCGCTCCCAGGCGAGCCGTCTCCTGCGCGCCCTGCACCAGGCCTTCCGCCGTCAGGCCAAATGCCAGCGTGATCATAATACCGATAAAGGCCGCGATCATGGTGGTAAACAGCAGAATGCCGATAGTTAAGAAGCTGATTTTACCGAGCGAAGAGGCGTTATGCAGCTTGGCGACGGCGCTGAGGATGGAAACAAACACCAGCGGCATCACGATCATCTGCAGCAGTTGGACATAGCCGTTGCCGACGATGTTAAACCATGAGATGGACTCTTTTAAAACCGGGCTGTCGACGCCGTATACGAACTGAAGGCCTAAACCAAACAGAACGCCGACGATCAGGCCGACCAGCACTTTTTTGGCCAGGCTCCACTGCGTGCGGCGGGTTTGCGCCAGCAGTACCAGAAGTGCTACGAAAACGAGCACGTTAATCGTTAGTGGTATATTCATTCCCAACCTCAGAAAAGTTTTTATTGTTCAAAAGGTAATCGCCAAAAGCGGTATGAAAAGAAGTTTATCAGTTAATTGTTATGACTACTTATAGCAAAATAGTATTGGTTATGCTGTCTAATTGTATATAAAAAAGAGATCGTATTGATTCTAATAGCTATTGCCGTTGATAGTATCCATCTATGGTAGGAATAGCCTATTATTATTTCGGTCTGGCGTAGCTCACGGTGATATAGCGCTCACCGTCGAACAGAAACGAGCCGACTTTCGTTGCCCCCAATCCGATAAGATGGGCATTGAGAGAGCGCTGATTTCCTTCATTAATAAAAGCGAATCCGGTTTGATACTCCGATGCCGGCAGGAAACGCCACATGGCGGCATAAAGCCCTTTAAAAATCCCTAAGCCGCCGGCGTTTTCCGCTACGCAAACGGGGCCAAAGATAAAGGGGGCCAGAGCCGAACAGGGTTGCAGCGCCTTGACCATCGCCTCGACGACCGGTGAAGGGGAATCGAAAGAAAAGGGCGAAAGGCCCAAAAAGCCAAGAACAACGTGATTTTCATCCTTTGCCACTAACAGCCCCAATCGCGTATTGATCGCATCCAGCATCGGCGCGCTGAAACGCCTGTCGAGAAAGCCTTTCTGACCGTCGTGATTGTTGACGTCGGGGTAAAAGGGCTCGGCTATCTCCAAAATGGCGGGATAGTCTTCAGGCCGGGCGCGAAGGTAACGCAGCTGTTTCGCCGTTTTAGCCATAAGAGACGCTCCAGTTGTAGACGAAATATGTGATCGCTGTTAAAAGGGCAGTTACAAACAGGAATCGAATGCAACCGGCGCAGGAATACTGCCAGGGCATCAACAATATTTTCATGGGAATCAGGATATTCTTCTAACATCTGAAATGCCGTCTTTCCTGAGATCGCAGTTGTTAGTAGCCATGCATGATCGGGAGTACGGATAAAATGCCTGATGACCGGAAGAGGCATGAAAGCCGTCAGCCAGTTAAGTCGAACCATTTCATCTGTAATGTCATCGGCGATGGTACCTTTGCCATACTTTAGAAATAATTCTGGCGCATCGGGTTTACCATATAATCGATAAATTGTTGCGCCGGATTGACCGACATTATCGCGCGCCCATTTATAACCATATAGCTCGGCATCCAGACTTGAATTTAATCGCAGACCCGGACAAGGCGTTTCCCGCTGAATATGATCCATAACACTCCTTAATTAGCGAGGTCAGACGCCGGTCGACAGCATCCTGGGTTAAGTAAATAACTCAGCAGCGTGAGCCTTCATAGTGATTATACATGGCGGGCATCACTTAACCCAAAACGGACTACAGCTGTCAGATTAAAGGTTTTTGACAGCCTTTGGCCAGTACGTATGAGACCGTAGGAACAGCATAAGTCATCATGCAAAACATCAGATTGCAAAATCCGACACTTTGGTTCGCATAATGTATATTATGTTAAATAAATGATGGCAATTAACAAACCAAATCTGTTTGACGCTTCCGCGTAAACGGCCCTTTCTCATAAATCGATTATCCACAACGTCACTCCTGCGACAGCTGCTTACATCGCTGAGCGAAGTAGCAGCTGTCTTCAAATGTCCTGACTATGAGGATGGCTAATTTAAAGAAGCCTTTAATCTCATAACGGCCTCTTTAAGATTTTCATCCGTGACCGTGACGTAAGACATTCGCAAGGTTGAATATTCAGGATCACTACAGTAAAAGAATTCTCCCGGAACATAGACTACGCCGTTGTCTAACGTCTTTTTTAACCATTCCGTTGTATTCATTTCATATTTAAATCTTGCCCATAGGAACATCCCACCCATAGGCTTATGGAACGTCAAATGCTCGCCCAGCTCATTCTCAATGTGTTCACATAGCGTTTGGCATTTATGTTTATATGATTCGCGAATAATTTCTATTTGCGCCGCCAGGCGACCGGTTTCTAAATAATGATAAGTTAACGACTGCGAAAGCGCGCTGGTATGCAAATCCGTTGCTTGCTTAAGATTAGTCACCTGTCTTTTTAACCACGCGGGCACAACCAGCCACCCTATTCTTGCGCCAGGCGTTAAGATTTTTGAAAACGTGGATGTATAAATCACGTTATCGCTATTGTCCATTTCCTTCGCATAGGCTTTAAGCGGCTTAAATTTTTGGGACGTAAAATTAATTTCGCCATAAGGGTCGTCTTCAATAATGACAAAATCATAGCGTTTCGATAATTCGACTAATTGCCTACGGCGACTATCTGAAAGCGTTACTCCACTGGGGTTTCCAAACGTTGGGACAATATAGACGGCTTTAACCGATGTGGTTTTTACCATTTGTTCAAGCTCATCAATATTCATTCCGTACTCATCGGTGCTTACGGAAGCTAGCTGAGCCTCAGCTAGCTGGAGCACCTGTAAAGCAGCAAGGTAGGTCGGCCTTTCGACGATAACGACATCCCCTGGATTAATGAGCGCCCGAGCAAGAATATCGAGCGACTGCTGGGAGCCTGAAGTGACAATGACATCGTCCACATTACAGGTTATCATTCGCCCAGCCATCAGTTGGCAAATTGATCCACGCAATTCAGGGCTGCCTTCGCTTAAACCGTATTGAAAGGCATCCTTCCAAGAGGCGGATAAAACCTTGTCCATAGCAACTTGTAAACCTTCGCGATCAAAAAGGTCAGGATTCGGTATTCCCCCGCCCAGTGAAATAACGCTCTCCATCTTGCTGTGTTTCAATAGTTCTCTGATTGCTGATGATTGAAGGTTTTGTGCTTTCCTGGCTATTTTAAAATTTGACATCTGATGGTTCCTTTTTTGTTGTATCTCAGTCTTAGTATCACATGTCAGACTTTTTGATAATCACTTTTGCGTTAAGAAACAGTGTACGAGCTATGATGAAGGTAATTTATGATGATTCGCAATATATTGAGAATGGGAGACGCTAAACAACGCTATTTATCTTCAAACGGCGTAATAGACGGAAATTCCTGCGTGATAAAATTAACGGCCTCCCGAGAAAGCCGTTTTGATAAGAATATGTAAACTACGCCACTGCGTAAATTCTCACGTCCGGTGCGCCGTTCAGATATGGCTTAAGCGCTTCAACGACGTCTTCGATAAATAACTGAGACCCCAGATAGGCTTCAGCCTGCTTTTCCGTTTTGAAGCCATGCAGAACCTGAACGTCTTCTTTACGAACCAGCAGCTCTTTAGAAACCGCACCGTCAACGTTATTCAGGAATGGCGCCTTGTATTTCTGATACACTGCCGCTGCCGCCGCACGATTCTGTTCACTGATATCCAATGTGATTTGTAAATAAGCCATTGTTAAGTTAACTCCTACCTTTTAGTTAAATTGCTGGCCAACCCATCTAAAGCTGCTCAGCGCCCTTATTGCCGTTACGGTTTAATCGCTTGATTTCAAGACCTCAAAACAAAAACTCTGTATCATGGCCTTTGTTGCAAGCTAAAATATTCAAACGATTTCTATTGATTATCTCTACCGCTTGTTCATTATGTTGATGTTTTTATTGGCAAACAAATGAGATAAACTTGATTATCTAAGAAGATTTTCTATCTAATATGAAAATACCTATTCACCTTAATGCACTACGCGCATTTGAAGCCAGCGCACGCCATCAGAGCTTTTCATTGGCGGCGGAAGAATTGAACGTAACCCCGGCCGCGGTCGGGCAATTGGTTCGTTCGCTTGAAGAAGTCATTGGGTTCCCCCTGTTTCATCGCAGTAATAATCGGCGTGTGGCGTTGATTTTGACCGAGCCTGCGCTGCGGGCATTGCCGGATATTCGTTCAGGATTTCAGAGCCTGAATCTGGGCATGACGCTTCTGCGAGAAGGGATGACAAATGGGATCCTCAACGTGACCACCAGTCCGGCTTTTGCCGCGAAATGGCTACTTCCGCGAATTGAGGATTTTCAGCTCCAGTGGCCAGAGATAGACGTTCGTCTGGAAACCAGTCTAAAACTCATGGACTTCACTGCCCAAGGGATAGACGTCGGTATACGCTATGGGTTGGGACGATGGGAAGGGCTGCAGACCGAGCTGTTGATGTCAGAAGAGGTTTTCCCCGTTTGCGCCCCCGCGATGCTGTCAGAAAATCCTCGGCTAAATTGCTCAATGGGAATGGCCGAACAGACGCTTATTCACGATCTGTCAATGGAACACCATCAGGATTTTATAACCTGGGATCGGTGGTTCAGGCGCTTTAGTGTTCAAGCGATAACCAGCAAGCCAGGGCTGAGGATCAATAGCTCAGCGGCGGTGCTTCAAGCGGCGGTCGATGGGCATGGCATCGCGCTGGCGCGAAGCATCATGGTTGATGACGATCTTAAAAGCGGTCGGCTAGTCAGGCTTTGTCAGAATATCTCGCTACCTTGCCCTCTGGCCTATTATCTGGTCTATCGTCCAGGGTGCGACAGCTTACCGAAAATTGCCCATTTTCGAGAATGGGTACTCCATCAGGCTGACGAGCTTAGCGCTAAACGGGAGCTGCAATGACAAGGCGGTGTGGTCAAAATAGAAAGAAATAAAGTTGCCGAAGCAAAAAAAAACCCGGCAATTTTCATTACGTTATGAACAATTGACTACGTCATTTCCTCGAAGATTGCCCAAAGTTATATTTGATGCCCAGCATGAATGCCGCATCGCTGTATCCGCTATCGCCAACCTGCACGCCAACGTTCCCCCACAGATTGAAATGAGGATTTATCTGGCCTTCAACGCCCAGCTTAAGTTCGGCGATGTTATCTGTGCCAGCCTGCGTAACTCGCTTATTTCCCATTTCCGTACTGAATTTTTTAGTATTGTGTATCCAGTTGGCTTCGACAAACGGCTCGAATTCGCGTCCTTTGCCTTCATCAGACTGATGATGCCCTTTAACAAAAGTACGAACGCCTAAACGAGTTTGAATATTCCCCGCGCCTTTGCTGTGAATGCGAGTGCCGTTAGCCTCGGTGAAAGAATCGGCCTTGATGCCCATCCAGACTAGCTGTGCCTGAGGTTGTACAAACCACTCGTTGGTTTCATCTTTACTGTCTTTATATTCGCCGGTTTTAAAGGTATAACCCGTTTCAATAGAGGCCGTAATACCTTTAGACTTATAGGATTCCGTCGCCAGGCCCTGCCCTTGAACCTGGTTATCGAACCAGCTATACAAGGCCCAGGTATCCACATAGGCCCCCGTGTTTTCGCCTTCATTCTGTTGCCAGGTGCCATAGCCGCCAAGGCTGTAACCGTCTACGGAACTATCGGCTCTGTAATACGTTATCGATGAGCGCGTATTGCTGCGGCTGTTGGCATAGCCACCCATAACGCCGATATGCCAACGATCCTGACCGTCGTTGCTCCACTGGGCAACGTCGCCGCCTAAGTGCAGAATGTAGCGATTGGTCTGGCTTTTGAGCTGCCCGCTGCTGTCTCTTGAACGGGTATGTCCGCCAACGTTACGCATCCACATGCTGGTGACCTTTTCTTCGCCAGTAAGCGCATCGGTATAGTAGGTTTCACCCAGTCGATCGTGTAAGCGATGAACAAAAAGCATGTTAGACGAGGCGATATTGTGAATATAGCCTCCGGCCTCAGGCCTGATCGTTGGTTCAGGATCGGGTTCAGAAGGCGTTGGAATTGGATTTGGTCGATAGTTAGTCAGGTACCAATTCTTACTGTCAGTACCTTTTTCCTCATTTCCTTTATTGAGAAAATACTCATACGCTCCGGCGGTAATGCGCCCCGCTTGGCGGAAAGCACCGTCCGATTGGCCGCGGACGTTAATCAACTCAATGCCTTTCTCTGTGTAATCCCCCATACCGCCGACGTTAGTGACGTACACGCTGGTTTCTCCTGAGGTATTACCCATTATCGTCATGTGGTCAGTGACGGAGTTATCATCGCCGGCAATGGTATTAAAATGAAGTGAACCGCCGCCCTGGTAGTCGCCGTTAACCACAAGCCGGTTTCCTACCAGCGTCCCGTCGCCGTTGTTGACTCTACCTATATAGGTATTGCCCTGATTGCTGAAGCGGCCATCAATGGTCAGAGTCGATAAGCTCGGCTGATTAGCGTGATACAGGCTTCCGACCAAAAGGCTGCCGCCAGAGGTTACCGTTGTCTCCCCCAAATAGCCCTTGGCGGAAAGCAGCGCATCCGGTTTAACGATTATCTGCCCGCCTAAAGCGTTGGTTGAATCAAGGTTGCCGCTATAAACGGTGGTTATTCCGCTGTAGTCATGGCTGTCGCCGCTAAGGGCTAATTGAGCCGTTCCTGACTTAGCGATAGTTCCTGCGCCAGCAAATTGCCCTGCAAAATAGCTGTCATTATTCTGATTTATCGTCAGATCCGCAGACGTAACGTCAACTACGCCGCCCGCGCCGGAGAGTGATGACATAATAAGGTCGTGGTGGTTAAGGTTTAGCAGGCCGCCATTGACCGTATAAGTCGTATTATCAACAAATGCGTTGGTGGAGTTTGCTCGAAGTTCTCCCGCCTCTACGCGCGTTCCGCCGGTATAATTATTTTCACCGGAGAAAATAACGCTTCCTTCGCCGGTTTTGACCAGCCCGCCCTCGCCCACCAAATTGCCGTTAAGCATCATCTGCTTGTCGGCATCAGCTTCCAGGAACGATTCGGAGAGAACGTTCATATTAACTGCGGTAGTCAGCTTATCGTCGCAGTACTCACATGAATTAACGCGAAGCGTCCCGCCATTAAGATTAAAGTCATATGTGCCGTCGCCGGCAACAATCCCGTCTTCAGTCGGGGACAGGATGCTGTCAGAGATGGAAATCGTACCGCCCGCGTTAAGGTTTACGGTGGCGGAAGTACCGGCCTCACCGGCCAGAAACAGGCCCGACGTCGTATTACCGAAACCGTCCGAGTCCATATAGCCCTTGCCTTCAAAATAAACCTCCGCACCGTCTGCGACGGTTAGGACGGCGGTTCCCACCCCTTTAACTTGAGCGTTGAAATCAATACTGTAAACGTTGCCAGCATCGCTTGAGGCCAGCGCCAACAGGCTTTGAATACCTAATTTGCTCTCTGAACCCGTAACGTTGATATTGACGGTAGGCGTTTTAGCTAAATTGTCAGTAGCGTCATTATGCCTTGCAAATGACGCTATCATGCGACCGGTAATCAATGAACCGCCGTCAGATATGTTAACCGTGGCATCGCCGAGGTAACCCAAATAGGCATTCCCATCGGCAATATAGTCTTCAACATAAGGACTGGATTCTATAATTTCATTACGTATATAGAGCTGGCTATTTTTTCCACTGACGTTAATTATGCCCGTGTTGGCGGTATTTCCGCTTCCGGCCCAAAGAATACCGCCCATAGAGGTTCCCGGCGAACCGGAAACCGGACCAACGCTTACGCTGGCGCCATCAAGAATATTTAATATCCCCGTAACGCTTTTATCTCGTTGGGTATATCTGTCGTATACCGAGGTATCGCCAACTTTCAATACGCTGGCGTTAATGTGACCAATGCCGGCGCCGATAAGATTTAAAACGCCTTTTGTTTCATTAGATTGCGTTGTCTGGCTGTTGGCTGTCCCTACGCTAAAGCTGGTAATCTCGCCAATGAATGCAGCATTGTCTTTAATTGTCAGAGAACCATTGCCGCCGTTGTATCCAACAAAAAAAGGATTATTGTAGCTGGCTGAGCCCTGCAGAACTAATTCGCCGCTGTTCCCGTCCCCACCGCCAATAACGTTGCCCTGATTTTCCCAATCCCATAGGCCGCTGCTGATTTCACCGGTGCTATTATAATAAGGAGGGGCGGCATAAACCGAATGGCCAATCAATGAACTGGTAGCCAACCCAATAAAAATAAAGCATTTTTTGTAATGAAACATGATGATATCCATTTCCAGTGTATTATGAATCCAATCAGTAAAAGCGTTGTTATTATGCATTGATTTCGCTGGTTTATCAAATTTTTAATCATCACAAAATCGTGTTGTTAATTGTGTGTTTTTTGGCTATTGATGTGATTGGTTTTATCACCTTTTCATGGTGATCGTTAGATTTAAATAACAAGTCAAATAAGTTGTTAATTAAAAATGAAATTATAGATAATTAATTTTTCTTTAAGTGAAAATAAAAGCAATATTATAATTTCACTGGTTGTTTAATTACCGGGAAACAATGGTTACAGGCCCAATAGAGATTATGATTTACAGACTAAGTAGAGAGTGACTTTGTTGTCTCATTATCATGCAGAAGGAGGTCGAGGCTTTCATTTCCTTCCCAGGGAAGTGTGTTGTATAAACTGAAAAAGATGAGTTTTCCAACTAACCACCATAAGGGGAGAATTTCTCCCCTTATGATTGCCAGTTTTATTGCCGTTTACTCAGAAGCGATATTTAATGCCCAAATTAACGGACGTATCGCTGTATCCTTTATCTCCCAACTGCTGAGACACGTTAGTCCACAGGTTGAGCGACTTGTTAAGCTGCCCTTCGGTACCCAGCTTCAGTTCGCCAATGTTGCGGGTTCCAGCCTGCTTGATTTGATCCCCGTTCATCGTGACGCTGGCCGGTTTGCCGTTATACAACCAGTTGGCTTCGGCGTAGACGGTAAAGAGCTTATCTTTACCCTTATCCGCATCGCTAACGCCATCGCGAGAGACCTTCAGGCCCATACGCGTCTGGATGTTGTCGCGTCCGCCTGATTTAACCCAGGTGCCGTTGCTTTCTCGGTGGTCATCCGCCTTCAGGCCGTTCCAGATGATTTGCCCCTGTGGCGTGACGAACACGCTGCCGTTTTCCCCTTGATAAACCGGCATGCGATAACCCGTTTCCATCGAGGCGCTGTAACCGCGGATGTTATAGGACTCCGACGACAACTGCTCACCGTTAACCGTGGCGTTCAGCCAGCTGTAGTTTATCCAACTATCCACGTACATGCCGTTAAGCGAGTTGGCATCCTGATACCAGGTGCCGTACAGGCCTGCGTTATAGCCCTCTACGCTTCCTCTGGACGAATAGTCGCTAAGCGAGGAATGCGTGTTGGTATCCGCTTTACCGTAACCCAGCATGACGCCCAGGCCTAAACGGCTGTCCTTATCAAACTGGACGTTAGCGACCTCTCCTCCGCCCTGAACGACGTAGCGATTGGTCTGGTTACGCAGTTGGTCGGAGCTGTCCCTAAAGCGAGTATGTCCTCCAACTTGGCGTAGCCACATGCTGGAGTTTTCTGCACGGCCTTCGCGATCTTCCAGACGCAGGTTAAACATCGCATTCGCCGTCGCTATATTGCCCAGGTAGCTGCCGGATTCAGGACGATAGACCTTATCGTCCTGATCGCCTTCCGGCGTTGGGTTTGGCCCCTGCTGCGTCGTTGAACGCAGGTACCAGTTGCCATCCGCCGCGCTGACGCCGTCTTTGTGCAGGAAGTATTCATATGCCCCGGCCACGGCTCGGTTTTTCAGCGTAAACTGACCGTCAGACTGACCGTCGACGTGGATAACCTCAATGCCGTTGACCGTCTGCGCGCCTGCGCCCAGAACGTTGTTAACAACAACATCGGTGCTGCCGGAGGTATTGCCGGTGACGACCAGCTTATCCGTTTCTGACGCGTCGTTGCCCAGTACCGTATTGATCCGCAGCAGGCCGCCGTCGCCGTGGTAGTTACCATTGACGACAAGCCGATTACCCGCCGACTGCCCTTCGCTTCCCAAATTGACCTGGCCGCTGTTGGTCAGATTACCGCCAACGGTGAAGGTTTGAATTGGGCTGCTTGCGCCATTGCCAAGCTGGAATGTTCCCGCGTTGTCAACATGGCCCGCCGTGCCGCCAAAGCCTGAAAGCGTTCCTGCGCTGGCGACGTTGACCTGCTGGCTGGCAAGCGTTATCGGTGCGGTTTCGCTGCCTAAAACCAGCGAGCCCTGCTGGATATTCGTGTCGCCGGTATAAACCGCGCTCGACGTCAGCGTAAGGCTACCTAATCCCTGCTTGGTCAAGCTGCCGCTACCGTCAACCGCGTTGCTCAACGTCCAATCGTCGGCGGCGTTAAGCACCAGTTCACCCTGATTATGAATGTCCGCACTGCCTAATTGATTGGCCTGTGAAGCCGTCAACTGAGAGCTACCGTCGATATCAAAACGCCCGTCGAAATCTGCGTTATTGCCTGCCAGGGTGACTTGACTTGCAGTAAGCTCCACCTGGCCGCTGTTGCTGATATTGTTGTGCAATACGCCTTCTGCCGCATTAAGCGCCAGCTTGCCTGCGGCGACAACGTCGCCCGTTCCCAAGCCCAGCGTGTTGTCCAGTACAACCTGAGCAGTTGAAGCAATGGTTGTCACCGCGCTAAGCGCAGCGTTAGCGCCGCTAACCGTCAGGGTATTATCGGAAACGTTCAGCGCGCCGCTCCCCGTTAGCGTACCGGCTGAATGACCGCCGTGAGCGAGCGTCAGGCTGCCGCCGTTGATATTCAGCGTTGAATCAGCGGCGCCGCTGAGCTGGCCTATCGTCTGGCTGTGGCCATTCATGTCAAAAGCGGTATCTGCCGCCAGCTTAAGCTCGGCGCTGCTGCCTAGCACGTTGTCGTTAAGCATCAACAGATTGCCGCTGCGTACGTCGGTAACGCCGGTGTAGTCGTTATCCATGTTGGAGAGCGAAACCGTCTGGCCAGACTGACTGTCCAGCGCCAGATCGCCGCTACCGGTCACTTTAGCGCTCAGATCGGCGGCGTTACCGGTCTTTCCGTTAGCGTCTAAAATCAACGCCTCGGTTCCTTGTCCCAGCAGTTCAACCTGCGTTAAGCCGTAGTTGACGTAGAGGCCATCGTTATGGCTTCCACTCGTCAGGCGATAGTCATAGGTTCCGCGGGCGACAACGTTGCCGTTCTGGCTGATGTCCGCCTCGACGGCGTCGCTGATAACGTTTCCACTGCTATTCACCAGCGTCAGATTCCCCGCGCTGCCCTGTACCGCCGTGTCCGAGGTTGCCAGCATAATCAGGGCTTGTCCGTCATCCTGCTCTAAAATAGGACTCTGGGTATTTGCAACCGGGCGGTCGTTATTGACTGCGTTAATGTTGACCTGAACCGTACCGCGACCGAGCAGATCCATGCTTGCGCTTTGGATTGTTCCATCTGCTGCGGCGTTGCCCGGCGTGACGTCGTCAAAGCTGGCGGTGCCGCCGTCAAACGTCAGGCCGCCGATATGCTGTACGCCGTTGCCGACGTGGGTGACGTTACCACTGCCAATGCTTAGCGTTGCGTTACTTAACGCCTGCGCGTTCAGCCCCGCCAGTTCGAAGCGGCTGTTGCTCAATGCGACCGTGCCGCTGAAGCCATCGTTGGCGTTGTTACTAGTGAAATCAACGTTGCCGTTATTGGCGTCAACGGTTACCGTTCCGCGGCCCGACAGATGGCTGTTGAAGGCCAAGTCACCGTCGGCTTTAAGCGCCAGCGTACTGGAGGCGTCAATGCTGTAGCCGGTACCAGTAGCATCGTTTTGGCCATCGCCCAGCGCCAGCGTGATGTCGTCAAGGGTCAACGTAGACCCGTTGATTAAGTCGATGTGCTCCATACCGTTGATAGCGCCAGCGCGGCTGACTACGTAGGCCGAATTATCCAGCCGCAGCGTGTCGTCGCCGCTGCCGCCGTTGAGCGACGTAAACAGCGCCGTTTCGCTTTCGCTAATGCCGCTTAACAGGAACAGATCGTTGCCATTGCCGGTAGTGAAGTCATTGCCCGTACTGCCGGACTCAAGCGTAATTTGGTTATCGCCGCTGAGCAGGTTAACCTGTCCTTGAATCGAAGCCCCGGCGGCGTTGGTGAACGCAATGCCGCTGCCGCTGTTGGTAGAAATAGCGACACGACTGCTGTCTAAGGCCTGAATGGCGCCGTTGTTAACAAAGCTGCTTACGTGTCCGTTATTGATATCAATCACGGGTGACGTCGTTGACTGAGATCTTAACGTGCCCGATTGAACCACCCGCTGCGTAGAACCTTGTACGATCAGCGCTGCGCCGCCATTGCTGTCTAATACGTTGACGCTAGCGCCGGTGTGTAAATCCGTTGAGGCGTTGGTAACAATACCTCTACCGCCGGCCTGATTAACGTTAATCACCAGTTCGCGCGAGTCGGACATATCCAGCACCTGATCAGTCTGAGACCCGTCGACGTTTTCAAACAGAATACCGGTGCCGCTGCCCGTGACGTTGATCGTCCCGGAGTTCGTCTGCGCCATAGATGCGCCAGTATGAACGCCAATGCCGTTGCCGACGTTGATAGTGGTATCTTTGAGCTGAATGCCGCTGATATTGGCTTTGTTTTCAATCGCGCTGCCGCTGCCGTTATCGCTCATTGTGATAGTGGCGCCGTCGACCGATAGCCCGCTGGCGCCGTCATCCAGCAGGATGCCGTGCGCGCTGCCTGCCGCATTGGTGACACCGTCACCATTAAGGTTAAGGCTGGCGCCCCTGCCGACCAGATAGGCGGCGGTTCCGTTCGTCGCGGTGACGGTTCCGCTGTTTTTAACTTCGGAATTGGCGCCCTGAATATTTACCGCCACGCCGTTGACGCTGACGGTTGACTGGTTATCTAAAATCCCGCCGCTCACCAAAATCCCGGTGCTGTTTGCCGCCGTAAAATCGATAGAACCTTTATGAACCAGCGTACCGCCGTTACGGGCGATATAGCCAAAGGCGTCGTCCGCTGTATTGGAAGACGCCAGTTCGGCGTAGCTCACCAGCACTGAATCGCCTTTCTTGGCCGCGTTTTCACTGCCGTCCAAATCGTAATAGTTACCGTCTACAATGCCTGCGGTAGTGCCTTTACCTGCTACGGTTATCACGGTATCTGAGGTAATTTCTCCGGTCGCGCCGCCTTCGATTCGAATCCCTGTCGCTCCGTCACCCGTTACGTTTAGCTCCAGCCTGCCTGAGCTAAAGGTACTGCCCTCGCCGGTCGTGCGAACGATTGTCGCGCCATCGCCAGAGGCATAAAGCTGGGCTGAGCTGCTGCCAGAGCCATCAAAGGCGGCACCGCCGTCAACTCGGTAAAGGGTTGAATCCGTGGTAGAGACGTCCTGTACGCTACTAGCGCTGTTTTTAATGCTTGAGCCTGCGCCATAAACATAATAACCGGTTTGATTAGTGCCGCCGTTAAATGCGACCGTACCGTCTTGGGTTACGTTTATTTCACCTTTATCTCTGGCATGAACGCCGATAGCACCGTCACCGGTGAGGTTTACCGTTCCGGATAGCGTCGCCTGCGCATTTTCACCTTGGGCATAAATACCGTAGTTGGCATAGTGGCTGACCGGATCGAGGCCGCCGTTGACGTTAATCGTACCCGAGCTGGTAATTTGCCCGTTAGCCAACACTTTAATTCCGGTGCTATTTAAGCCATTGATATCGATCGTGCCGCTATTGACGACCTTACTGGCGCTGGTGCCTTCACGCACCAGAATCCCTGTATTGCTTGAAACCGAGCTTCCCGATACTGCGCCGTTGAGTTGAATGGTCCCCTGTTGAGCGAGCGTAGCTGAACCGCCAACGTCAATCGCCGTCGCGTTTTGGACTTTACTGCCAATAATAATCTCGGAATTGTTTGTACCGTTATAAGTCCCGTTACCATACAGATGAACGCCGATGGAAGACTGCTTGATGGCAATATCTTCAGTAACGTCCGTCGGCGCACGCTGCGCCAGGCGGCCGATATACAGCGTGCCTTCGTTATTAAACGTCGTATTCTGCTGGGTGATGACGCCAATATTGGCAGCGTTGCCAAGAATACTGTCTGCCTCAGTGCTGGCCGCAATGTTAATCGCACCGAAGTTATTTAACGTGGCTGATGAGCTAAGCAATACGCCGGTATTGCCCTGGTAGTTGCCCCTTGCCGCAAGGTTGATAACGCCTGAAGCGTTATTGTTGATGATGGATGCCCCGTTCGCCAATACTGCAGTGTGAGAGCCGTTTGCGACGCCCATGGCGCCTGCCTGAAAGAAATCGGCCATTTCGGGGTTGGTACCGGCGTCAATAACGCCGTTATTCTCAACAAATGACGTATTGCGCGCAGAGACAACGTAGGCGCCGCGATAAGTATTTCCCGCGCTCCCAAGCGTACCGTCGTTGACAAGAGTCGCTCCATTTTCAAGATTCACGACCATGGCATCAGAGCCTACCAGCTGAATATTGGCATCGGCGTCAATATTCACGTTAGAGCCTGCGCCTTCGGCATGAATATAGGAAACGACGTCTCGATTGACGGTTGCTCTTACCGCGTCATCAGAAGCGATATTGCTGGTATTGACGACAATGCCATGCAGGCTTTGATCTCTTGCCTTGTTTAACTCACTAGAATACTCAGCCTCTGTAAGCTGTATCTTTCCCTCTTTGATGGCCTGGATAAGTGCGTCATTATAGGCTTTGAATTCAGCGACATTAGTGACGTTTTGCGCACCGATAACGCTGTCAAACGAACCCACAAAATCTGCGGCAGTCATCCACGCGACGGGGTTACTGGCGTCTCGAATGTTATTGTCGTTATTGCCTAACTGCACGACCGTTTTTGACAGGTAGTTTATCTCACCGCCGTCGGTTGCATGAAAGACGGATGCTGTGTTTATATTATTTGACGAACTTTTTAAAATAACGTTAAATTGATTTTCCGCAGCGCCGACCCAATTCTCCGTCGTTTGCCCCACGCTTACGTCTAACGATGCACCTGAGCCAATTTGATAAAAGTTTCTGTCAACATACTGACTGTTTGTACCCACCGGTACTGAAATAGTAATTCCAAAGTCTTTAGCTGGCTCAGTCTGAATATCACTATTGTCATAGACTTTCATTGTTACCGTATTGCCGGTAATCGGGTCGATATAATTAATTGACTTTGTTTGCGAGCCCATTCTCAAAATGTCATAGTCAATCCATTTGGCGCTGTCGCCGGTAATCAGGCCGTTGTCACGGGCCTGACCCAGCGTCGTCCAGGTATACCCCGTCATACCTCTTTGGATGCCAGCAAAGCTTCCTACCAGACGATTAGATCCGGAAAGAACCTCTTCGAAGGAATTCTGTGGCGTAAAGTCAAATACCTGAATATCAGCAGCCGATACAGGGCAAGCCAGAAGAGACAGCGCGGCAGGTATCGCCCCCCATTCAAAGTGACGCAACGTACGCAAATCGTTAGGTGAGTCATTAAAGACCCTTTTTGAGGACGAGTAGATATATCCTTTCGCAAACTCGGAAGCCACAACAAGCATTTGCAGCTGAGAGTTCCACACAAGCTTAAATATTTTATTCATATTCTCACACTATCTAAAATTGGTTTTAATTGAAGAATGCGTACGTTAATCGGATGAAGGAGTGCTTTCTAAAAGCAATAAGAAGCCTGTCTGATTGTTGATGAATAATTCTCATCAACGAGAACAGACAATTATAGGTATATTTAATTATTTGCATGATAATTACTTCCCTGTAATTTTATAAGAGTTGCATTCGAATTATTAAAAACGCTTTAGCAATGAATTTTATCAGGCGAATGACACACATCAAATAGTTTTGAATGATCGTTGGTAGATTTTTTGATAGGCAAAAACTATCAAATACATCAATTTGATCGAAAAAATAAATTGATAATGAAGTAGATAACAACTTCATTAAAATTAGATAGTTAATCTGA
This sequence comes from Leminorella grimontii, assembly GCF_039789245.1. Lineage (NCBI taxonomy): Bacteria > Pseudomonadati > Pseudomonadota > Gammaproteobacteria > Enterobacterales > Budviciaceae > Leminorella > Leminorella grimontii. Next base: position 2,026,094 of record NZ_CP146357.1, read on the forward strand.
TTCCACACGCTGTATTACATACAAGCGGATAGTGAGAAAATATCCTTTAAAATTAGCACATTAAAGAATTTCACTCACGTAACAATCGATACCCCTATCTCACTACTTTTATAGGTGTAAATTCTGTTTTTTACCTATAAAAGTGGTATGTGAGTTGAGGTTATAACCTCATTTGTCCATTATTGGAGTTTTTAGTCTCCGACTTCTGCTTTTTCCTGATTGAACAAGATTATTCTGGGCAGAGTAAAAATAATGCCCTCAGCACAGAGGGCATTGCCATAGTTTGAATCGTTAAGAATAAAGCGTCAGAAGCTGTACTTAACCCCAACAATCGCCAAGGTATCGCTGTACCCTTCCCCGCCGATCTGTTGAGCCACGCTGCTCCAGATATTCAGGTTCTTGTTTAAGTGCCCCTCAACGCCGACCTTCAGTTCGCCGATATTACGCGTGCCGGCCTGGTAGTCGGAAGCATCGTTCATCGCCACGCCGAAGTTTTTACTGTTGTATATCCAGTTGGCTTCCACGAACGGCTGGAATACCCGGCCGGTGCGATCATCGACTTCACTGTGGCCCTGAACATAGGCGCGCAAACCTAGACGGGTAGACAGATTGTCACCCATGCCGGTCACTTTCGTACCGTTTACTTCATCATGTTTATCCGCATGAACCCCCATCCAGATCAGCTGTGCTTTAGGCTGCAGCCAGTAGCTGGCGCGCTCATTTTCTCCCATTTTAAAGCTGTAGCCCGTTTCAACCGAGGCCAGCCAACCCTGAGAGTCATAGCTTTCCTGAGCGAGGCCGTCGCCCTGAACGGTATTGCCAAACCAGGCGTACTGCACCCAGCTGTCGACGTACAGCCCGGATTTGTCTGCCCGATTGGCGTACCAGGTACCGTACAGGCCCAGCGCATAGCCGTCCACCTTGTTTTTGGCGCGGTAGTCAGTGTATTTCGCATGGGTGTTGCCCTGAACGTGGCCATAACCGGCCATAGCGCCCAGATGGAAACGGTCAAGCCCGTTGCTGCTCCATTGGGCAACGTCACCGCCGATTTGCACGACGTAGCGATTGGCCTGGGTTTTTATTTGACCGGACTGCGTTCTGCTGCGATTGTGGCCGCCTTCCTGACGCAGCCACATGCTGGTGACCTTAGCTTCACCCGTCAGGTAGTCGGTATACTGAGTCTCGCCTAAACGATCGTGTAGCCGCGTCGTAAACAGGGTATTTGCCGCGGCCAGGTTAGCGATATAGGCGCCGGTTTCAGGGCGGATAACCTTGGTGCTGTCTTCATTTTCTTCAGGCGCGGGATCCGGATCGGGGCCTGGCTCTGGTTCAGGCGTTGGCTCAGGAGTGAGCGTATTGACCAGATACCAGTTCTTGCCTGCTTTCGCCACGCTGTATTCATACGCGCCGGCAACGACTCGATTTCTCAATTCAAATATGCCGTCTGACGCACCGGCAACGGTAATAATTTCGATGCCGTTCGTCGTTTTCGCTCCGGTACCGTTGTAGTTGTTGACAATTAGCCCGGTCGTGCCGGCTGTCGTACTTCCCTCTACAATCAGCTTATCGGTGGCGGAGTCATCGCCTCCCAATGCCGTGTTCATGGTTAAGAGCCCGCTGCCGACGTAATCTCCGTGAACGGTCAGCGTTTTAAACGCCCCGCTGTCGTTCGGAGCCATAAAGTTGACGTGGCCCCGATCCAGCGTCAGGCTTGTGACCCGGGAATTCCCCGTCATGTTCCAAACTGCGCGATCGGAGATATCCATATTGACCGTGCCCCTGCTGGTTGAACTTGAGGTAGAGGTATAGCTGGCCGCCGTCAAATAGGAGTTGGCATTGTCCATCGTCATGTTGATGGTACCGCCGTTAATGGCGCCAACATCCCCAACAACCTGTACAACGCCAGCGCCCAATGAGTTAACGTCAATCTGACTGTTTGCCCCTCGGGAATAGAGCGACCAATAGACGTCGCTATTGTCATTCAGAATAAGTCCCTTTCTTACGTCGACTTTACCGCCAGCCGCCGCCTCTATTCCAGCAATATAGCGGGCTTCGGTATCCGCTAATGAAATAGCCAAATCATCGCTAAATACCGCTTTACTCGTGCCAATGCCGCCGTCATAGACATAGACTGCTCTGGTTGTGTCTACGCCATTTTTCATAACGATATTGGTTTTTCCGTTCAGATGCGCCTGGCTTTCCCACACGTATAGGCCGGTATTGTAGTAACCGCCGTTGCTGCTTATAGCAACGTCTGCGTTAGCCTCTAAAACGGTTTCGTCCGTCAGTGAGACGGTTCTCAACCAATAGGGGTCTATCCATCCGGCATATTCATGCTGGTAGCCGGGGCGTGTCCCCAAAGGCGTTAAGTTTTCACCAATCAGGACAACGGTGTCATTACTGTTAAACGTGATATCTGTCGCCATAAGGTCTAGTGCCCGCCCCCCGCCGACTTCGCCAAAAAGGTTATTCTCATCGCCCCGCACGATGGCTTCAATTGACGTCTTGCCGGTAAATTCGATAACGTTCCGAGTTCCGAAGTAGTCGCTTGAAAGCCCGGCTAAAATGCCCTGGCTGCCTTTGAAAATGATAGAGTCAGCCTCAAATTTTGCGGTATTCACGACGTTATAGGCCGTGGGATTGCTGGAACCGGTCGTTCCGGCGAAATGGAGCGCCAGCTCGTTGGCATCGATATAAATCCGATCGGCGTTAACGTCGACGCTACTCCCTGCCGCTACGACGATACCGACTCGTCGATCGATAGAATTAGCGCCCGGATCGCCGTCAACGCGGATAACGAAGTCCCCGCCGTCGAACGCCAGCTCTCCTTTATAAAGGCCTATCCCCCAGCGGTGGGTGTTAACCAGACCGGCCTGCGGCATCAACACGGTAAGGTTGACCTTATTATCCCCATCGCTTTTAAAATCAAACTTGCCGCCTACTCCTGCAAACAGGCCATAGACGTTTGAATAGCTGTTGGTCACTTCATTACTTACTACGATGTTGCCGCCGGTAAAGGTCATGATCCCGCTTCGCGTACCGTTTTTATAGGCATACAGCGTAGAGCTTTGGTTCGACGTATTATTATTGAAGCCTCTTATCGTTAACGTCTTGCCCTCATTGATATTAATGTTTACTGCGCCATTCATCGTATTGATGATAGCCCTTTGGTTGGCCGAGCTCCCGGTATATCCTGAGGCGTTTAAAGTGACATCGCCGTTGCTAACGGTATGATTTCCACTAGTAATAGAGCTAATACTGCTCGTATAGTTCTGGTTCGTTAATTCTGCCGCTTCTATGAATGGACTACAAAAGAATGAGCCACCTAACACCACCGGCATTACTTTTTTCCATTGTTTTTTCATTATATTATTATTCTCCATTTTAATTATAAAGCGTGTTTCTACTTGGTGGTCTAAACTAAAAAAACGACAGTTGCCCATACAAAGAAATGAGCATAAAGATCCGAAAAGACCTGATAGCAGGCGCGCTTATCAGCAGTGAAGACGTTATTTTTTCGAGGAAAATAAAGGGCGTGTATATAAGCGAGTTCATAAGCATCCTTCCTGATGACATTCATCCCTACACCACGCATTTAAACACGATCGAATATATTGTGCAAACCACATGAAATGGATTAATGGTTTGGTTGTTGTTTAAATTTAAGAATTTAACTCTGATTTGTAGTTAAAAATCAACATCAACGCGGTATATTGGTTTGGTATTTAGCTGATAACACTTTTTTAATTCACCAGCCTTATATTTAGTCCATATTTTTATTTTGTGATAATTGCTTCATGAAAAAGAAAATTGAATGTGAAACATGCGAAAAATTTTTAATAAAACCACCGTTTTTTTATAACCATTTGGAGGTGTTTTTTTCAATGGTCGTTATTTATTCAACCTTTTAATTCACTTTAACCGCTACGAATAAAAATAATTTCCATTTATGAGTTAAGTTCATAGTTAACCCTATATACTTATATTCCTCGGCTTGTTTTAAAGGAGTGACGCTGTGCTAAAAGAAAATTTCAACGATCTCATTGCGTTTCTCGTCGTCGCGCAGGAAAAGAGTTTTACGCGGGCGGCGGCGAAACTGGGCCTGTCTCAGTCGGCGTTAAGCCATTCCATGCGAGGCCTTGAAGAACGTATGGGCATTCGCCTGCTTACGCGCACAACGCGCAGCGTGTCTCCTACCGAAGCTGGTGAAAGCCTTATTGAACGTATCGGCCCTCATTTTCAGGATATTGAAACCGAGCTGAACATGCTCAAGGATATGCGCGACGTTCCCGCCGGTAATATTCGAATTACCGCTGGAGAGCACGCTGTAGACCGCGTTCTATGGCCGATTTTAAAGGATTTTTTAGCCAAATGGCCGGACATCAACGTAGAAGTTACTGTAGATAACGCCTTGATGGATATCGTTACACAGCGCTTTGACGCTGGGATCCGATTAGGCGAAGCCGTTGCAAAGGACATGGTAGCCATACCGGTAAGCCCGCCGATGAGAATGGCGATTGTGGCATCTCCCGAATATCTCAAGCGCTATTCTGCCCCGCGCGTTCCGGCCGATTTGCAAACGCATCGCTGCATTAACATGCGCCTTCCTACTTCCGGCGGCCTGCTCCCATGGGAATTTTCTCAGCAGGGAAAAGCCCTGAAAGTACGCGTTGAAGGCCAGCTTACGATAAATCCGCTGGCTCACCGAGTTGAGGCGGCAAAAGCGGGTCTGGGTTTAGTTTACATCCCTGAGGACGTTGTAGCGCGGGAGCTGGAAGACGGTCAGCTGATACGCGTTCTTGACGAATGGTGTGAGCCGTTTCCTGGCTACTACCTGTATTATCCCAGCAGAAGGCAGCATACGACCGCCTTTTCACTTTTTATTGAGGCTATACGCTACGGCGGTTCAGAGCCATAAAACGGACTCGCCGCAGCCTGGTGCAACGAGCCCTTCAGCGGGATATGCGTTAGCATTCGCCCTTATACTGTTTGTCATCGACCTTCTCAAGCCACTCCACTGCGCTCCCGTTAAGGGATTCCGCAATGGCTATATGCGTCATGCCCGTTTCGGCGGTTGCGCCGTGCCAGTGCTTAACGCCTTCAGGGATCCAAATGATGTCTCCGGCGTTTATTTCGCGGACAGCTTTACCCCATTCCTGTATCCATCCTCTTCCCTGCGTAACGATAAGCGTTTGTCCAAGCGGATGAGTGTGCCATGCGGTGCGCGCTTGGGGTTCAAACGTTACCGTCGCGCCGCCAACGCGTGCAGGCTCCGTCGCTTGAAAAGGCGCGTCAATCCTGACGTTTCCGCTAAACCATGCGTCCGGCCCGAATACCGACGCCTGAGATCCGCTGCGCGCTATTTTTACTTTATCGATTTCCGCGCAGGATGAGGCCCCGATGGCCATTGTTGATATTAAAGTCATTGTGGTTCCTCGAACTGTATTTATAGGCCTTTTTCTACTCTTATCTTCATAAAAGTGAGATATATCGATTCACATAAACAAGATAGCGCAGTTATCGCAGGCGCATTACTTATTGAAATACGAAAGGAGCTATGAAATTAACTCATTAGTTAATCATTTATATTAAAAAGCAACGAATTAACCACGCCTTACCTGTCTCTATTGCTCATGAATTAAATTCATATCTTTATGTGGATTATCCTATCTAATCTTGTTACTAGGCCGGCGCTACACTCTGACTTCCCCTGTTTCTGTTCAAACTCGTTTGGAGGTATTAGCTTATGCAAAAGCGCATTCTTGGTAAAAGTCTGGAAGTCTCATCTTTAGGGTTTGGATGCATGGGGTTAAGCCACGGTTATGGCCCTGCAATCGATACAAAACGGGCTATCGAACTTATTCGCTCCGCCGTTGAACAAGGCGTGACCTTTTTTGATACGGCGGAAGTGTATGGCCCTTACCTTAACGAAGAGATCGTAGGCGAGGCGTTAAAGCCCCTTCGAAACCGCGTAGTTATCGCCACCAAGTTCGGTTTTACTTTTGGCGATGATAATAAGCAGCAAATTCTCAACAGTCGGCCAGAGCACATTCGTAAAGCGGTTGAAGGTTCTCTGCGTCGGTTAAAAACCGACGTCATTGACCTGCTCTATCAGCACCGCGTCGATCCGGCCGTACCGATAGAGGACGTCGCCGGTACGGTAAAAAAACTCATTGAGGAAGGTAAGGTGAAACACTTCGGCCTTTCCGAAGCCGGTGTTCAAACCATTCGCCGTGCCCATGCCGTTCAGCCCATTACCGCGCTGCAAAGCGAATACTCCATGTGGTGGCGGGAGCCTGAGCGGGAAATCCTTCCCGTACTGGAGGAATTAGGCATCGGCTTTGTACCCTTCAGCCCGCTGGGTAAGGGATTTTTGACGGGGACAATCAGTGCTGAAGCTACCTTTGGTCAAGACGATTTTCGTAGTCAGGTACCGCGATTTTCTCCTCAGGCGCTTGAGGAAAACCAGAAGCTGGTCGCTCTGCTAAACGACATCGCGGCTGAAAAAAGAGCTACGCCCGCACAAATCGCGCTGGCGTGGCTGTTAGCTCAAAAGCCGTGGATTGTCCCTATTCCCGGTACGACCAAGCCGCATCGCCTTACGGAGAACCTGGGCACCACGAACGTTGTGCTTGAACGTCAAGATTTGGCAAGCATCGCTCAGGCTCTTGACGCCGTGCAAATAACGGGAGAAAGATACCCGGCAGCGCTACAGGCGCGGGTCGGCCGATAAAAATAATGCCCTCAGGTTTGAGGGCGCTATTCTCACCGGCTTTAGCCATCGATTACTTGGAAATGTAGTTCATTCCCTGCGACAAAGCGACGTCGCAGGCCTTGGATTTCACCTTCTCTGCCAGCGCCGAATTGCCTAAGCTGTTGAGGTCGAGCGTCTTATTATTGTGAAGCGTGATAACGCCTTTAAGACCGTCCATATACTCCTGGTATTCCTTCTGCTTGCTGGCTTTAGGATCGCTTAGGCCAAGCTTATCCTTCAGCTTATTTTTGAGGTTTTCAGGATCGGTCGCCTCAACCAGCTTTCTTTTTACGCAATACTCCATCACACCCGCTGCGTTGCTCATGGTCTTTGCCGCGACGGCCTGCGTACCGCCCTTTATCAGGCTGGTCAGAAACGCCAAAGAAACGCCCTTGCTTTCTCCGGCCGCGTGGGCCGTTAAGGCGAACAGCAGGCTGAGGGCCAGTGCTGGTTTGCTAAAACGCATACGATTCTTTCTCCATGAATTCAGTTCTTCGATAATATTATTGGCAAACGTCCTCTCAAAGGGCCTGCGCTAGCGTGGGCGCGATAAGCGAACACCCCTTCCACCCCCAATAGATGCGCTGATGTTGAATCTTACCGTTACGAATTTCCATGACTTCAAGGATATCCAACTGTTCGCCGTCGGGTGTCTGCCGCGGATATTCCCAAATCAGCGTATCGCCGACGCTGAACCATCTGTCGGAGCGATACCAGCGCACTAAGGGATTCGGCCTTCTCTTTGCCCCTTCATCGAGAAAACGTTTAATTTCCTTGCGTCCTCGTAGGATGCCGTCGGATTTTTCATCAAGAATGGCGGGAACCAGAGGACTTTCTAGAATAGCGTCGTCAGCATAGAGATTGATTAACGCGGCCTGGTCTGAAGTACTCGCGGCTCGATGCCATTCGGCCCAAATTCTGGCATGTTCTTCATTTGACTGCATGTTTTACTCCATATCGTGGGTATCCTGAAATACTCAAAAAGCACCGACATTTATCAGGCTAAACGCGGAGGCTATTTTGCTAAAACTCACACCGTTATTCCAAAAACGCCACTGCAACAAACGGCGTTAACCACACGCCGTTATCAGCCTGATAGAACTTCAGACCTTGCCTGTGCATTTCACCGGCCTTGACCTTCAACAGCACGGGCGAACCGTGTCGACGCCCTACCGCTACGGCAGTTTCTTCGTTGTCCGAAAGGTGCACATAGTGCCGAGAGCCGGGAATAAGACCCTTTGCCTTAATCGAGTCAATAAAGCGGCTTGCCGTTCCGTGGAACAGAAATTCAGGCGGCGTCTTTTCTTCATAGGCAATAGACACCTGCTCCGTCGAATGCCCCTGAGCGGCGCGGATGCGTTTGCCGTCGTCGGAAAGGCTAAACCGCTTTTTAGCATTAGTTTCTACAACCGTAGCGATAAGGGATGGCGTTAAGGTTTTTCCGGATGTCTTTGCGCGCTCAATGAGCGTATCAACATTCGCCCAGCCTTCCGAATCCAGCGTCATACCAATAGCCTCAGGCTTATGGCGCAACACAAAGCTTAAAAACTTGCTTAGTTCCGTTAGCTGCTTTTCCATTATCTTCCGTTCCTCTTTCTTCATGCTTTCCATGCTTGCCAAAGCCGCTATTGTGACAGATATCCGCCGTCAATGGGATAGATGCCCCCGGTACAGAATCCCGACTTATCAGACAGAAGGAACATGATAAATTCGGCAACTTCCTCCATTTTTGCCAACCTTTTCATCGGGTGACTGTCGGCAAAGCTTTTTAAAACGTTTTCCGGCAGCGCATTGACTCTGGGCGTGCCGACATAGCCGGGAGCAACGGCATTAACTCGAATGCCTTTATCAGCGAATTCCAGCGCAGCGGTTTGGGTTAAGCCAATGACGCCGTGCTTTGCTACCGTATAGGGCGCCAATCCAGCAATACCGACAAATCCATTTACTGCAGATAGGTTAACTATCACGCCCCCTCCGGATTTCAGCATTTCCGGTATCTCATATTTCATGCAGTAAAAAACGCCGCTCAGCGTTGTGGCTATCACTCTTTCCCAATTTTCTATCGTCTGCTCCGGCAGGCTTTTGTCGTGGTCGCCTGTCGTGCCCGCACTATTAACCGCAAGATCGAGCCTGCCAAAATAGCTAACCGTATCGTTAATTAGTCGTTCAACCTGCGCCGGATCGGACACGTCACACTGAATGCCCAGAACTCTCTCGCCATCCGGAGACAGGGATTTCGCTTTGTTCTCAACAAGACGTTTGGATCTTGATGCAATAACGACGCTGGCCCCTCGCTGATATAAGCAATCGGCCACCGCCTCGCCAATGCCATTAGTGCTTCCGGTGACGATCGCCACTTTACCGTGAAAATCCATAAAGCCTCTCATAACGTGTTTATGTAAACGGTTTATGAGAGCTTAACGCGCGGTTGTGACAGTTTTTGGCAGTAGGTTTATTGATGGCCGTTCGGCAGTTCCTTCAGCAGAGGTAGCATCCAATGCTGAGCCGACCAGCCGTAGAAAGCCCTGGGATCGCCTTCTTTTTCAGGACGCATTTGCGGCGACCGTCCTTGAGCCGCCATAATGAGCCCGCGCCAGACGGGCGAAAAGAGCGACTGAAAGCTCGGCCTTTGCTTTTGAAGGTGCGCCTCGGCCCATGCAACAAATGCCGAACGTGGCTCTGGAGGCAGGAAAGAAAGATAGAAAATTAGCTGCCGCCACGCGTAAGCGGACTGCTTAATCGTAATTAACGCACTGTGATAGCCTTCGAAAGGCACCTGTAGCCTTCGACAAATCCACCTAAAGCAAAATTCACACATTTCGGGTAAGAACGGCGTAAGGCGTCTTTCTAAGCCAAGCCCGGTAAAAACCGTATTCATGTTATGGGTGGTTAAAACCAGCTGCTGCTCAATAAGCATCCCGCTTTGAGCCACCTTATAGTATTCATAGCGAACGCCCGCCCGCTCTTCGCAGATCTGAAGTAAGGCGGCTTCCGGCTTTACATTTTTATGGGTGCTTCCCGTCAGGCGCTCTAATATGTTGATCTTCGAAACGTTACCGTTCGCCGCAAGTCGTTTTTTTATCTGGTCGTAGTCGAGCCCAAAATAGGTTGCGTAGAGGCTGTTTTTCATGGCGTCGGCCGCGCTAATCGCGGCGTGAACGAACTTGTTCGAGAACTGCCCCATAAAAATGTCAGCGGCCAGTTCGTCCGTCCAAAAAAGCGGCGGCGTCACCGGTTTGCTCAGCGAACTGAGTTCCTGCAAGAGCCTATTGGGCAACTGAGCCTGTGGAAATGACTTCACGGCCAGAAAACCAATTTCCCGCATTGTTTTCTGCGCCAGCTCCTGCTCTGAAAGGCTTTTCTGACGATACGGCTCTATCGCTGCAATCCACGGCAGCTCCTCTAACTGAATCTGATGCTGTAGATCTAACAGCAGCAGCGACCGGCGGCAGCGAAAGGCTCGGTAGATGGCCGCATAGAGTTCTCTTAGCGCCTCATCGGCAATACAAGAGGCACGGATCCCCGAAGTCGTCTGCGGCAGTATGCGCGCCAGTACTTCCGAAGAGGTAATCAACTTTTGCGCTATCAGCTCCTCCGCCGTTGTATTCAGGCTGCGGAGCGCCTTGCGCTGTATATAGGCAGGGATCTGAGTACCTGCGGGAACCCTGACGCCCGTAGCCTCTTGCTCAGACAGCGCGCACGAAACGGTATCTAGGCTATCAATACCGCCTTGAGGCGGCAGGCGTTCAAGCCTGGCCGCCAGGGCTTGGCTGACGTCATAATGCGCAGGAGCTTCTACTGCGCGCTGACGCAGTTCGCTTACCCGCAGGCTTTGTTCTGAATATGGTTCGCCATACTTTTGAATATGCGATCGTAAAATAAACCGGATCTGTTCTATATCGCCGGGCGCAGCCGACATTTTGCTATCTTCAGACAGGCGCTCGATAAAGCGCCGCAGCTGAGAAAAATGACCCTTATGTTTTTCAGGCTTACCGCAAAGTGAATACACCGCGCGCAGGCGCTGATATTCGGTCAACAGCGCCTTTGCCTCCTTTTTCCACTCGTCGATAGCTTCGCCACCGTCAAGCGCCTGCTGAACCAAATGCACCATATTGACTTTGAACGGCAGCCAAATTTCTACAGACTCTTTTTGGGCCAAAAGTCGACGATTGGGCTGAATTCTACGCAGATCGGCAATGCTGTCGCCAAGCTCCTGCAGGCGAACCATCTCGCTCGACGAACGTGGGGCATCCAGCGGGATGGGATAAAATCGAAGGAAAGAAAACCAGGGTGAAATGGCGTCAATAAGCTGGCGAGCGGGCTGGACGTCGTTATTTTTCAACAGCCACGCCACGGTAAGCAGTGCACCTTCTTCCGGCGCGCTTATCTCATAGGCGCCCGTTTCCAAGCGCTGGCAGAGTACGTCAAGGCCCGCGTCCGTCAGGTAGTAACCGTTTAGCGCCAGCCGTTCACATCCGGTATCGGCCTTCAGGGAATACGCCTTTAGCTGCGCCACTTCATGTTCAAGAAGCTCTCCACCGGCCATGTGGCGACCGGTCGCGAAGCCCCCCGTGACCACCTCAGGCGTCACCCAGGCCGGCACATTGTTAAAAGGCGTTCGGGAACCGTACTGCGCCTGCGCGTTAAGAATGTTATGAAGCACGCCCTCCCAGCGCTCGGTTTTTTCTTCAGCATTGAGGGGGCTCATTAACGCTTTCGCCAACTGCGCCTGTGCGTACCCTAATCCAATGGGCAATGCGTCTTTTTTCTCTGCCATGAGCGACCGCCTGTAAAGCCATTTTATGGTGTCCGGAGGATAGGAATCGAACCCTCGCCTTTTCGGTTAAAGCCGAATGCTCTACCACTGAGCTACTCCGGAATTGCAGCGTCTACATTTAAAATGTCGGCGCGTTTTATAGGGTCCAGAAGCAGGAGTTGAACCTGCGCCCTTCCGGTCCGAAGCCGAATGCTCTACCGCTGAGCTATTCTGGAATGGATACTGATTGCTAGATTATAAGGGAGCACCAAAAATAAAAGAAATCGAGAAAAGCTACCTATACTTGCGAATCGGATATTTCTCCATTGCCTCCCTCAGCGCGAACAAAATAGATGAAAAGTCATTTTCGCTCAGGTTAAAAAATAGTTTCCAGCCCTTATCGACAACGCAATAACGGCCAGGTGAACCATAATAGCGAACGTCTGAGCGTTTTAAAGCAAATGGAGGCTTAATTTCGCACCCAAGCTCAACGGCTATGGTGACATTGTCACCTTTGTAGGACACATATTCCAATTCCAAACAGGGTTCAACAAAGTTCAATCGCGCACAAGACGGCAGCTTTCTTTCCGACAGCGCAAGAAACCAATTATAGAGGCGAGTCAGATCCCCCGTTTCCAGCGAAGGATCGACTTTATCAAACCGATCGCGCCCCTGTACGACGCCTACTTTTAATAAACACCAGTTATCTTCTTCATCGGCGGGGAATTGATAGCCCACGACGTCTAGCGTCAGGCTTACCGTTCCTTCGATATTTGTCAGTGCAAGCATATTAATTAACGTATTTCCCGTCGGGTGAAATAAATGTCTGACCGTAGGGCAAACTTTCGGGACGCATGGTTATGTCTGGTGCATAGCGGTCAAGGCGGATATCCATATTTTGCGCGGCGATCAGGCTTTGCTGAGCGCCTCTGTGCCCAAGTTCAGCCGCTTTGGTATACCAGTAAATGGCAAGCTCAGGTTCCGGATTAATCAGCTCGCCTTCCTGATAGAGAGCGCCAAGCAAAAACTGGGCATTGGCGACGCTTTGGGCCGCGAGCGTGTGAAGAATATCGAATGCCCTTTTGCGCTGCGCCGCATCGCCGCTTTTTAAATAAAATATGACGAGATTGTATTGAGCCTCTGGGCTGCCCTGTTCCGCCGCCGTTTTACACCAGCGAAGGGCTTCTGCGAGATCCTTTCCTACGCCATCTCCGTGTATATACCTGTCGCTCAGGTCAAGCTGGGCTAAAAGACAGCCCAGCTCGGCAGAGCGCCGAAGGTAGGAAAGCCCTCGTTCGGGATCTTCTCTACCGGCTTCACCAGAGTAATACATATGGGCCAGGTTGAATAAGGCGGAGGGATGGTCTTTCTCGGCGGCCAATTGATACCAGTAGACGGCCTGACACAGGTCAATTTCGACGCCGCCGCCCTGATGATACTCATACCCCAGCCGGAACTGCCCTTCACTCAGGTTCTTTAACGCCGACTGACGCCAGTATTCCACGGCTTTGGCCAAATCCCTTTGGGGAAAGTCTTCGGCGTAATATAGCGATCCTAGGGCGAACAGAGAATGGGCAACGCCGTCGTTTTCAACCGCCTCAAGGTACCAGAAGAGCGCCTGCGGATAGTCCCGTTCGACCGCCTCTCCCGTATGATACATCCGGCCAAGGTTGTGCTGTGCCTTTGCGTTGCCAAGCTCCGCCGCGCGGCGATAAAGCGACACCGCCCTTTGGCTATCGGGCGCAACGCCCTTACCCCGTTCATAAAGCAGCCCCAGGTTATTTTGCGCGTTGGTGTGCCCCTGCGACGCGGCTTTTTCATACCAGAAAAAAGCCTGAACAAAATCTTGCTGAGCCTCAAGGCGTTTAGCCAACAGGAATCGTTCTTCAGCGCTATCGGGAGACTCTCTGCGGGAAAAAAATCGGGTAATGAATTTCAACAATAATTCCTTTTATTTTGAGATCCGCTATCGCCGTAGTGTAGCGCAGCAGTATAAGAGAACGATACAGCCAATTGAGTGCGCTGGTTATTTTCACGACCTGTGGATATGATGAAGCGATCCGCTTTTTTAGTTTCTACCGCTTTAGCGCCATCGATAAGGAAAAGCCATGTCCCACTTTCGTCCCGTTGACTTAAAGCACGCCAGCCGTTTGCTAAACCACGGCCCAACGGTGCTTATCACTAGCCGAGATCCCCTATCGCAAAAGAGAAACGTGATGGCGGCCGCCTGGTCGACGCCGGTAGAATTCGCACCGCCCCGAGTGGCCATCGTTATTGATAAGAGCGCCTGGACGCGGGAGCTTATCGAAGCCAGCGGCGCTTTCGGCATCTGCATTCCAACCGCAGCCAGCGCGGATCTTACCTATGCGGTCGGCAGCGTATCGGGGCGCGAGGAAGACAAATTCAGCCGTTTTTCTATTCCATATCGGGATTCGCAAACGCTAAGCGTGCCGCTGCTTGAAGAAGGCTGTTCCGCTTGGTTGGAGTGTCGCCTTCTGCCGGAGGTCGGCGCTCAGCAAAAGTACGACACGCTGTTTGGCGAAGTGATTTCCGCATCGGCCGATGAACGCATTTTCAACCGCGGTCGCTGGCTGTTTGACTCCGCCGATCCTACGCTGTTTACGCTCCACCACCTCGGCGGCGGCGGCTTCGTCAGCGCGGGCCGCATTATTACGGCCAAGCCGCTATAGGCAAATTACGCCGGGCCACACCGGCCCGATAATTTATGCGTCCGATCTTCAAAAATGGCGTCAGGCCTGCGCCACACGGACAGCACCGTTAAACCTCCGTTACTGTGACCTGTGACAACTTTCCTACTCCACGTTCAGTGGTAATCTGATCGCTTTCAACAAGTTGATTTCAGGGAAAATATATGTCGGGAATAAGTAATGAGCTTGCCCAAGCCAGCGGGCTGGGCTTTGCGATAAATCTGGGTAATCCGGTGCTGGCCTATCAGGAAGACGGACAAAAAGAGCCGGGTGGGATCAGCGTTTCTCTGGCCAGAAAAATTGCCAACGAGCTTGGGCTCACGCCGCGATTTCACCCCTATCCCACCGCTGGCAGCGTGGTCGACGACAGTGCCGCTAACCTGTGGGATATCGCATTTTTAGCCGTTGACCCCAAGCGAGAAGAACAGCTGGCGTTTACAACACCCTATATCACGATTGAGGGCACCTGCCTGGTTCTTCGCAGCGCGGGCTGGAAAAGCGTTAAAGAAATGGACAAACCCGACGTGGTGATTAACGTTGGCAAGGGCGCTGCCTACGATCTTTTCCTAACCCGCTATTTAAAAAACGCCACGCTAAACCGCTGCGTTTCCTCACAGGAGGCCATCGACCGCTTCCTGGCGGGTGAAGGCGACATGGCGGCGGGCATCAGACAACCTCTCGTTCGCGCCGCCAAGCTCAACCCGGACTTTGTCGTTCTGCCGGACAGCTTCACCACCATTCGCCAGGCGGTTTGCGTTCCTCGCGCCAAGCCGGAGCTTTTTGCTCGCGTCAGCGCCTTGATTGAGCGCTGGTTGCAAAACGGCGAGCTGGCGGAACTCATAGAGCGCGAATCGCGCGACTTTTAGCCAGACGTAAAAACGCGGCGCGGCGCTTTACTCCGCGCCCTCTTCTTCACGCAGATAGTCGTTCAGCATCGCTCCCGACGTATTAAAGCAGCGCTCAAACAGGCGAAGGCAGACGGAGTCCAAGCGCCTTTCGAACGCCTTTTTTCTGTGATTAAGCAGCAGAACGTAGCCGCCCATAATGAGGGTAAAAACCAGCATGGGAATATCCAGCACGCTGTTGACCAGTATCAGGTAGGCGTCAATAGCGACGCTTAAGAAAAATACGATAATAATTTTACGCAGCGAACCCTTAACGGTGTGGTACTCCGCCAGCAGTTCTGTAATTTGCGTCCTGCCGGGAACGCTGGGCTGCGCGTTTGCTTCTTCCGTCATTGATGACAATATCTCTTATAGTATTTAGACGATAAAATCGGGCCGGTAGTTTGTACCACCGGCCCGTATTCGCGTAGTCTAACGTAAACGCCGTCGCTTAGAAACTGTACTTGATCCCCAGCGTAACCGACGTATCGCTATAGCCTTTGTCGCCGAGCTGCTGGCTGACGTTGCTCCACAGGTTCAGGCCGCCGTTGAGCTTGCCTTCCGCGCCCAGCTTCAGCTCGCCGACGTTTCGACTTCCGGCCTGCTTTATTTTTACGCCGTCCATCACCGCGCCCGCCTGTTCGCTGTTATACAGCCAGTTAGCTTCAGCATAAGCGGTAAACAGTTTATCAGCTCCCTTATCCGCATCGTTGACGCCGTCGCGAGAAAGCTTCATTCCCAGCCGGGTCTGAACGTTATTTTTACCTGAACCAGTAACATAGGCTTTACCGTTAGATTCCCAATGATCGTCAGGCCTAATGCCGTTCCAGGTGACCTGCCCCTGCGGCGTCAGGAAGACTTCTCCGTTAGCGCTCTGGTAAACCGACATGCGATAGCCCGCTTCCAAAGAGGCGGAATAGCCTTTCATGTTATACGACTCTTTTGCCATGCCTTCGCCGTTAACCTCGGCGTCCAGCCAGCTGTACTGCGCCCAGCTGTCGACGTAGAGGCCGTTCAACGTGGTGGCATCCTGATACCACGTGCCATACAGCCCTGCACTGTAGCCGTCAATCGAACTCTTGGCATGATAATGCGTTTGAGTTGAGCGAACCTTGCTGTTTGCCTTACCGTAGGCCAGCATAACGCCCAGCCCTATGCGATCCGCGTCGCCAAAATCCGTACCCCAAATCTCACCGCCGCCCTGAACCACATAGCTGTTGGTCGCCGTATGCAGCTGGCCTGACGTGTCACGGTGCTTGGTTCGGGAGCCGACTTGGCGCAGCCACATGCTGGAGTTTTCCGCTCGGCCCTCACGATCTTCCAGCCGCAGGCTAAACAGTTTACCCGCAGCCGCCATGTTGGCCATATAGCCAGCCCCCTCCGGGCGATATACGCTGGGATCCGGCGTCGGTGAGTAGATCTCTGAACGAAGATACCAGTCGCCGTCGTCCGGTGTCGCTGCGCCGCCCTGATACAGGAAGTATTCATAGGCTCCGGCCACGGCGCGTCCGCTTAGCTTGAATACGCCGTCAGAGTTACCGCCGACCTCGATAAGCCTAATGCCGTTTTCCGTCTTTTCCCCTGCCCCGTTAGCGTTAAGAACGACCACGTCGGTGAGACCGCGGGTATCGCCCGCGATCGTCAACCGGTCGGTGGAAGAGCCGTCCCCGGCGAGTTGGGTATAAAACACCACTTTACCACCGCTGCCGACGTAATCGCCGTCAATGGTGAATCCACCGTACTCGCTGCCGCTTTGCGCACGTCCAACCGAGATGCTGCCTTTGTTCTCTACCTCGCCGGTCACCGTGCCGTAGCCGCCGACAATGCCCTGCGTATCGATAAAGACGTCGCTGACCAGATTCGCCGTCGAACCTGGCTCGCTGCCGAGCAGCAGCAGGCCGTTTTCAACTCTGGTCTGGCCGGCTGTGACGTTGCTACCGTCAATCTGCACCGTGCCAAAACCGCGTTTGACCAACGTACCGGTTCCCTGAATGTCGTTCTCAAGCTCCCAGTGTCCACCGGCGTTCAAAACCAGCGTACCGTCGTTATTTACGGAGGCTGAACCCAGCTGCCTTTTCTCCGACGCCGCTAGCGTTGAACCGACATCGGTCGTGAACAGGCCGTTGAAACCGGCGTTATCCGCCGTCAGGGTTACGTTAGCTGCATTGTTTAGCGCAACGTGCCCACTGCCTCTCAGCGCATTGTTTAGCGATCCGCCTGCGCCGTCCAGGTCCAGCAGCCCTTCAAGATTTATAGCGCTCAGCCCCAGGCCCTGGGCCTGAATCAGCCGAGCGGTTGCGCCCGCGTCAACGTTCACCTGCGCGTTAAGACCGGCATTATTTTGCGTTACGTTCAGTACCCCGCCGGTCAAATTCAGAGTTCCCTGACCGACCATCTGCCCGTTTGTCATTCCTCCCTGATTAACCGTCAGCTCGCCGCCGTTGAGGTTCAACAGGCTGCCGCTTTGGCTATTGAGCGAGCCTACCGTCTGGGCACTGCCGTTAAGGTCGACGCCGACGTTGGCCTGCATCAGCAACTCGGACGTTTGGCCGAAGGCGTTGTCGGTAATCAGAACCACGCTGCCCAGATTGACGAGGGTCGTCCCCCTGTAGTCGCTGGCAGCGTTGCCGATGCGTACGGTTCCCGCTGCGTTAACGGTAAATCCGCCGTCTCCCGTTAGCCTGGCGCCCAGGGCGTTATCCACGGCGTTGGTATTATCCAAAATGATGGACTGGTTAGCGAAAGCGTCCAGCTGTGTTAGGCCATAGCCCAAATACAGACCATCGTCTCTCACTGCGCCGAAGTAACCATAGTGCGCGTTACCTGCAGTTACGCCGCTTTGAATAAGGCCGACGATGGTGTCCAAACCAACGGGCGAGCCGTCCGCTTTAACCAGTGAGATCTGGCTGCCGCTGCCGTTTACCAACGCAGCGGCGACGATTTGGTCATAGACGCCGTCGTCCTGATCGAACAGCGACGCGCCGGTCACCGGTAACGGGTTCGGCAGGTTTGCCGGTGTGGTAATGGCCAAGGAGCCGCCGCCGGAAGCATCCAATCGGTCTACCGTCAGGAAGCCGTCGGGACGATGGTCCGCCGCGCGGAAGTCAACTTCCAAACGACCGCCGTTGAGCGTTAGGCCTGCCATTAAATGGTTACCCTGTAACTTCATGCTGCCCAGCTTACCGGCCCCGCCGTTCAGAGCTAGCGTTGCATTACTCATCACGCTGTCGGCCTGAGTATCCAGAATGAAGTGCCCGTCGTTCATGGTCAACGTACCGCTAAAGTCACCGCCACCGGCGCTGGCGTCAAAGGTAAACGCCTTATCGCTGTAGCCCAGATTGATGCGCAATTCGCCGCTGCCCTGAAGCTGGCGAGTAAAATGCAGGTTGTCCGCCGTCGCGCCGGTTTTTAATACCGACAGCGCGCTGCCGGACAATAAATTAACTACCCCGGTCGCGCTGGCTAAATTCTCCAACGCCTCGACCTGCAAGACGCCGCCGGTCACGTTGACCGCTGCCGCGTTGGCGCTGTTATCACCGTTCCAGATGAGAATTCCATCGCCCGCTTTGGTGATGGCGAGCGCCGCATTGCCTCCGTCATTCCAGCCGTTCAGCGTTGCGGTTACGCCGCTATCAACAATTACGCTACCGCTTTTCGCTAGCGTAACGTCGCGCCCTGAAGTCGTATTTGCGGTGATTTGTAAATGGCCGCCGTCGAGCACCACGCGGTTGGTTGAGGACCCATCCCCCAGGTTCGCACTTTGGGAAATGGCCACGTTGCCCTGTTGAATCAGCGTATCGCCGCTATAGGTATTACTGCCGGAGAGCGTCAGCGTACCGGCGCCGTTTTTTACCAGCGAACCAACGCCGTTAACCAACGTAGGCAGCGTCATATCGGCTGCGTTATTCACGATAAAGCGCCCTGCATTCTGAATAGCGCTGGCGGCTCCTACGTTTTTACCTTCGTTTACCGTTAGCGAGGAAAGGCCATCAATTCGCATTTCGCCGCTAAAGCCCGCGTTGTTGCCGATAAGCGTCACGACGCTGCCGTTTTGGCTTTCCAACGTTCCGCTGCCGGAAAGCGCGTTAGTGAACGCGCCGCTGGCGTTATTCAGCGTCACTGCGCCGTTGGCCACAACGCCGCCGGTTCCCAGCGCTGCGACGTCTTTCAACAGCGCGATAGCGCCTGCGTCAACGGTCGTCGTGGCACTCAAGCCCGCATTGGCATTGTTTACGGTCAGCGTTCCGCCGCTGACGGTTATCTGCCCGCTGCCGCTCAGAGCGCCGGAAGAAGAACCGCCGTTAAGCATCGTCAACCAACCGCCGCCTAAATCCAGCGTGGAGCCCACGCTGCCGTTCAGTTCACCGACGGTTTGGCTATAGCCGCTGGCGTTAACGGTTGTTGCATTAGCCAGGCTTAGCTTTGAGGTCTCACCCAGCGCTCCGTTGCTGCCTAAAATCAGCGTACCGGTCTGCAGATCGGTTTCCCCGCTATAGTTATTGTGTTCATTGGCGATCGTCAGCGCGTTCGCGCCGTTTCCTGCCTTAATGCCCAAATCGCCCGTGCCGGTAACCTTGGCGGACAGCGTTTTTTCTGCGCTGTGGGAAGCGTCGATCGTCAGCCGAGTCAAACCCGACGTCAGCAGGTTTACCTGCGTCAGGCCGTAGCCGACGTATAGCCCCTTACCGCCTGAACCGTCCGTTACCAAGCGGTAGTCGTAGGTGGCGTCAGCCGCGTGCGTACCGTTCTGACCAATGGCCACAACGCTGCCGTTGCTGATGGCGGCGCCGTTTTCATCAATCAGGCGAATCGCGCCCGCATTGCCGTTCACGGTAGCAGAGGAAACCAGCTGCACCAGCGCCTCGTTTTGCTGATCCAATAGCCCCAGCGTAGCATTAACCGTCGGCGCCGTACCGTTGTCAAAGCCGGACCTGTTGACCTTCACACTGCCGCTGCCGCTTACGTCCAGAGCATCGGTTGCGCGGATAAACGCCCTGGAAACGCTGGCGTTAGGAATCGTTATGCCGAAATCCAGCATGCCGCCGCCAAACGCTAACCCGCCGACATTCTGCGTTCCGATGCCAACAATTGTGACATTGTCACTCATAACGGCTAGCGTTGCGTTGGTCAGCGCCAGCGTATTCGTACCGGACAGCGCAAAGCTGTCGCTGTTCATCTGTACCGTGCCGGTAAACTGATTGCCGACCGTTGAGGCAAAGTTGAACGACGTGCCGGAAACGACGTCGAGCAGCCCACTGCCCGTAAGCTGGTGATCCAGCGTATAGGCGGCCAGGGAGTTTAGCTTCAAGGTTGATGAGCTATCGACATTGATTACGCCAAGCGTCGAAGGTCCGTCACCCATTTGTAGCGCTAGAGCGGTCGTAAAAAGAGCGCCATTAATCAGGTTCAGCCGGTCAAAGTGCTGAATACTGGAGACGTTGGTCAGCGCGTAGCTGGCGTTATCAAACGTCAGGCTGTCGGCTGCCCCGCCCGTTCCGGCGTTCAGCGTTTGAAAGGTCGCGCCGTCTTTTACCGTGACGTAGTTTTCTCCACCGCTGACCGCCGTAAAGTTATCGAGGTGTGAAGCGTCTGACAGCGTTAGCGCATTGGCCCCCGAGCCGACCGACAGCGTGCCGGCCAGCGTAGCGCTGCCGCTCAGATAAATTTCGTTATTGCCGCTGCCTGTGCTCGCGTTGCCGGTCAAAACGGCGCTGTCGCTCAGCGTGAGCCGGTTATTTCCGCCGGCCAGCAAGACACTGCCGGTGACATCGGCGCCGTCCTGCAGCGAAACTCGATTGCCGTTGCCCGTACCGCTGATATTGCCGGTCAGCGAGTTTGATGCGCCGGAAAGCGTAATCTGGTTGCCGTCGTCGCTGCCAAGCGCAATATCGCCGTCAATGGCGCTGCCGTTTTTCAACTGTACGACGTTAACCCCAGCGCCAAAGTTCAACTGGCCGAGAATATTGCCGGTATTGGTGAACGACTTGTTTAGCGCGTCGTTCATTACTACGACGTTGCTGGTACGAGAACCTGCGTGGATCTTTCCGCTGTTAATAATCGCGGTCGCGTTGCCCGCTTTGATTACGTCGTCGGACGCGGAAACGAGGTCGCCGCGTTGTATAAGCGTCGCGGCCCCCGTAACGTCCAGTGCAGCACTGCCGGAAGCGCTGAGAATGTTGACATTAACCGCAGAGTCTACGGTTTTATCTGCGCCGGTCATGTTGGCGACGATGCCTCGCCCGCCGTTTCCATTAACGTTAATCGTCAGGCCCTGTGAGCCTGACAGGTCCAGATCGTTAGCGGTCGCTGTGCCGTTAGTGTTTTGGTACAGAATGCCAACCCCGTCGCGAACGGCGATCGTACCGCTGTTGCTGGCGTCAAGCGTTGCGCCCGTGTAGATCCCTACGCCGTCGTTAACTCGGATAGTGGTGTTGTCTAACCGAATGCCGCTGATACCGGCCTTGTTGTGAATGCCGACGCCGGTGCTGCTGACGTCGCTCATGTCGATGGTGGTATCGGAAACGTTTAGCGCAATAGCGCCTTCGGACAGCAAAATGCCGTCAGCCGTGCCTTTTGCCGTAATCGTTCCGCTGCCGGATACGGCGGCCAGATCCAGACTGGCGTCCTGCCCCAGTTCAATAACTGCTCTGCCGCCGGTCGCCTCAATGCTGCCGTTATTGTTGATAACGGAACCGGAACCGCGAATATGGATTGCCGTACCGTTCGCCTTGATGCTGCCGGAGTTGTATACCTTACCGTTGAAGATATCAATAGCTACGTTCTGGCTGCCGGCGGACAGGTCAATATTGCCGGTATTTCTCAGCTCGCCGCCGTTTCGGGCGATAAACGCCGTAGAGCCGGAGCTGCCGACGGAGGACGTGACGGTCGCGCCGTTAGTAATCACGGAACCATCGTCTTCGGCAATACCCACGGTAGCCGAAACGCCGCTAACGGTAAACGCTGCGCCGCTGGCGATGATTGCGCTGCCGCCCAGCTGCGCAAGCACGCCGGTTGCGTTTTCGCCAGTGACTTCAATTTGGCTGCCTGAATTCACTGTAGCGGTAGAGTCAGTACCACTGACCCGCAGACCGCTGGCGTCCTTACCCGAAACGAGAACGTTCAGAGCGCCGCTTAGGTTTGCCGCTCCGTCAACGAAAAACAGCGTCGATCGTTCTCCGGACACGCTATACGGCGTCGCGCTGGCGACTACGTTGACCGTTGAAGACGCGCCCGCGTCGGATTTTCCGCTTAGCCAGAAGGCAATTTGGTCGGTCGCAGAAGCAGAGAATTCAGTAACGACGCTGCTATCCAGATTAACGACGCTGCCGCCAGACGCCTTAACCCCAACGGCGTTATTGCCGTTCATTTTTATTGTTGGCGTGCTGCCGCCGCTGCTTACCATGTCTACGACCACTTTCGAGCCCGTAGCCGAAATGCCGACGGCGCCATCGCCATTTAGCGTCAGGTTGCCCGTATTGGTTAAAGACGTCGTATTGGTATTCGCCGAGGCAAACAGGCCGACGCCGTTTTCACCTAACGTTATATTGCCGTCGTTGACACCGGTCGCCCCTTCTTCAACCATGATGCCGGTCGCGCCAACGCCGGTGAACGTGATGTCGCCGGTATTCTTCAGCGTTGCCAGATTTCGGACAATATAGCCAATCGCGCCGTTTAACGTCGAGGTCAGCGTTGCGCCGGCCGTCAGTTCGGTAGCGCGCATTTCCGTCTCGGTAAGAATCTGTTCTTCACCGCTCAAGCTATGCTTTTTTCCATCCGCGATCCCCGCCGTGGCGCCCACACCGTCAAGGTTGATTATCGCCGTGTTATCGATGGTTCCCTTGGCTCCGCCTTCGACCAAAAAGCCGGTGGCGTCTTTACCGCTGACGTTAACCGTCATGCCGCCAGAGCTTACCGTTGTGCCGGTACCGGTTGCTACGATCACCGTCGAGCCTTCACCCGACGCGCTCATGGTGGACGCTGCGCTGGCGGAGCCGGTAAACGATGCTCCGCCGTCAAGGCGCATCAGCGTTGAACGAGCGGTCGTGACGTCCTGCGTGCCAGAGCCGGTATTGTTGATGGCTGAACCCGCGCCATAAATGTAATAGCCTATCTGATTTTCACCGTCGGCGAAGGTAACCTGGCCATTGCCGGAAAGCTTAATCGTGCCCCGATTAGTGGCGTACACGCCGATAGAGTCGTCGCCGGTCAGGTTGACGTTGCCGGAGATCTCAATGAGTGAACCGGAGCCCTCAACCCAGGCACCGTAGTTGTTTAGTCCTGACGAGGTTCGGTTTCCCTTGACGTTAATCGTGCCGGAAGAAATGATTTTTCCACGCGTCACGGCCTTCAGAGCAACGTTGCCGTAGCCGTCGACGTTAATGGTGCCTTGGTTTTCAAAGTCTATCGGATTGGCGCTGGAGCTGTTGGAACGATACATGGCGGCGTTAAAAACTGCATTGGACGCCAGATCGCCGTTTTCATCGCGGTTACCGTCGAGATTAATCACGCCGTAGTTAGTGAAATAGTTTATTCCGGTGCTGATGGCGTAAATCAGGTTTGAGCCGCTAACGCGGCTTCCGGCGTTAATTTTGCCGTGGTTTTCGCTTTGAGTGGTCGGCGTATTTTGCGTGTCCAGCTTCAACAGGAAGCTGTTTGTGCCAACGCCTGTTGAGCTACCGTCTTCGGGGTCGATGCCCAACTGCAAAATGCCATTAGCCGTATTGATAAAACGGCTGTCGCTGCCGGTCAGGCCGATGCTTCTAATGGTTTGATAGCCACCGTTAGACCACTGCTTTTCCGTCGAGCCGAGAGAGATCAGGCCGTCATTGGTTAAGACGCCTTTGTTGTATACATAGAAAACCACTGACGCGTCAGACGTTGAGGCGTTTGAGCCATAGTGAACGATGCGGCCCTGGTTCACGACTTCGCCGCCGTCGCGCGCAACGATGGTCTGAGTGCGATTTTTGCCTGAATCGTCGGTCAATGAACCTGAGCCGATTTCAATCAGCCCGACGCTTTCGTTGGTAAATCTGGAGCCCTCTCCCTGTGAGGAAACCAGGCCGTATCCTCCGTGAGCCCGCAGCGTTCCGTAGTTGTGGCCCTGGCCGCCTTCCGTCACCAGAACGACGCCATAGGGTACGCTGGCGTTATCCGCATAGTCGGCGTTGCCAACGGCGGACGTCGGCCCCGTTTTCTGAGTAATGGTCACCCCCGCGGCGACCTCTACCGTTGCGTTAGCGCCCTTCGCCATCAGCAGCGCATCGCCGTTTTTTGCCGCATAGAGTTCGGCAGGCCCCGTTCCCGCAGGTATTAAGTAATCATAATCAAACGCCTGCTGCGTATACGCGGCCGACTTATAGGTTTCGTACTTGGTCGCCGAGTTAATGCTGCCGTCCCTGACCTTGTCGTTCAACCAGGCCAGATAGTCTTTATAGTCATCCAGACCGTTAACGGTCCACGGCGTGCCGTCGAAGGCGGTAAACGCCCCTTTGAATGTGTAGGACAGAACCTGCTGTGAGCCGCTCGTATTGGTTAAGGAAAAATCGTCCTTTAAAATGATGGGCTCATAGACCACGTCACTTTCCCATACGATTTTGGCCTTCGTGCTCCCAGTACCATCGGCCAGAGCGAAGGCGGTATTTCGGGACAATCCGGTAGTGATAGCGTCAAGCCCGCTGAGGCGTACGCGCGCCTCCCCGTCAGTGACTTTGACAAATCCCGCATCATAGTAAAAATCGACGTTTGTTACGCTGGGATCGAGAATCGTCACGATCGTTTGAGATGCGGAACTCGACGTAATCAGCTTGGTGGGATCGTACAGGTTTACCGTTTCGGTAATGCCGGAGTCGTTGACGACGGTTGCGCTGCCCTCATAGTTATTTGAAAAGACTATCTGGCCTAGCGTTGACGGATCGACGGCGGCCGCCAACCCGCTCACCCAACCGTTATTCCATGCGTCAGTGAGCGTTATGGCTTTGCGGACTGGATAAGTAATATTGGTTTTCATCGACGTCGGGCCGTAAACCGTATAGGCATTACCGTCGTTAATTAACAGCGTTCCGACGCCGTTATTCATACCTTGGTGGGTCCACGTGGAGTCTAAGTAACAAACGTAGCCTGCGTCGCAGAGGGGGGAAGCAAAGGAAATATTAGGAACCGAGCCGAACGCCGCCAGCGCCAGCGTGCTCAAACACAGCTTTTTTATTCGAGAACTCTTATTTCTGCATTTGGCTAATTCAGATGTCACAATCCATTGGCGCTTATCCTTATCAAATATGGTTCTAAACATCCTATTATTCATAAGCCAATTCCTTTGCTTCATTTTATTCACAGGTCGCAAAATACATTAACAACGCGTTTAAATCAACAAAGTAAATTCTAACAAATGGAATATATAGCCTTGTTATTATTTTTATTACTCTTAATTCAAAAAATAAAATAAAATATAACCTACTAATAAATAATAAATTACTATTTATGTGGATAGGGTTTTATCAACTTTGTTATATTAACGTCGATTAATAAAAATCGTTTTAATTGCTCAAAAAACACGCTGGTGAATATTGGTATAATATAGTAAGGCTATCCTAAATTCAGGCGTAATCAGGTAATGATGCGATCGTACATTTCCGGCAGCAAATGCCAAAACCGCCTGGGCATACAGCGCGCCTGCTGCTTTGGATTAGCTCTTTCTTTTATTGATATGGACTGAAAATAGGTTACCCAGAGATTTTGGAATATGCGTTCATTTTCATGAAGCAAATCGGGGTTAATCTTTCCACCTGACGTTATGACGTTTCCATCGTCCGGAATGACGACCTCTTTGAGGACGCTTAAATCATAATAAAAGCCATATTTCCTTTTGATGTCGTATATGGCCCACGGCCTGTCGGTGAAACGATCGGTGAAATGAGAAATGGACATCGGCAGGACGTTATAGTCTGGTGAAACCAAGGCGAAGAAAATGCCCTCTTTCGTTTGCTGAAACCGAACGAACTGGATTAAGTGCATCCGATCGTTACCCACCCTTTTGGCTATTTTCAACATCTCGCTAACCACGCTATTGGTGAAGTCGGTTTCAATGGGCGTTGGTGAATCAATCACCTTACGAATATAGTTAAAGATCAGCATGTCAGCGCCCTGCTGTTCCGATTGCCAGACGTACATAATATGGTTAAGCGCTCTGCCGGAAAGGCGTTTCCCTAAGGCGGTCCACACTCTGTCCGCTTTGGCTGCATCGGTCACGCTCGTGTGCTGCCTGGTCATAAACAGCGGCTCAACGTCGCCTTCGGTCAGCAGCAGTTCAGGGAAGATCTTTAGCCTATAGGCGTCGAAAACGGTGGAGAGCAGCCCGTCAAAGGTTTTGTCATAGTAAAAAATAGACACGGTCTGCCCCTTAAAATCCTAACGACAGCTGCTGTGACGGCGGCCGAACGCTTGCGGGTTCGGTCAACGCGCGCCTGACGTATTCAGGCGTCGCTTCCTGTATGGTAAAGTGCGGCAGCTCGTTATTGGCGATGAAATACTGCGCCCGCTTTAGCACTACGCCGATCTTTTTTAATCCGCTAAGCGTCAACCGCCCGTGCCGCCTGGCGGCGACGATCATTTTCGCCGACTTAACGCCGACACCGGGTATGCGTAAAATCATGGCGTAGTCCGCCGTGTTGACGTCCACAGGGAACTGCTCCGGGTGCCTGAGCGCCCAGGCCAGCTTGGGATCCATATCCAGTTCAAGATAAGGCTGGCCGGAATCGACGATTTCCGTCGCGCTGAATTGGTAAAAGCGCATCAGCCAGTCGGCCTGATAAAGGCGATTTTCCCGCTTGAGGGTGTTTTCACGCACCGTGGTCGTTGGCAATCTGGCGTCGTAGGTATTCACGGGAATATAACCGGAGTAATACACCCGCTTCATTCCGCTGCGCTGATAAAGGGAGGAGGAGAGATGAAGAATATCCCGATCGTTGTCGC
Source organism: Leminorella grimontii (assembly GCF_039789245.1). NCBI lineage: Bacteria > Pseudomonadati > Pseudomonadota > Gammaproteobacteria > Enterobacterales > Budviciaceae > Leminorella > Leminorella grimontii. The sequence continues at coordinate 2,053,163 of NZ_CP146357.1, forward strand.
CCGCAGCGCCGACGATCATCTGCGTGCTTTGCCCGGCCGGGGCGAAGCGCGGCGCGGAACGAAACTTCTTTCTGTCCTCCAGGCTTTGCTGCATGCCCTGTTGAATAAAGTGCATCGGTTTATAGACGCTCTGATGATCTTTCTCCGGCGCCAGGCGCTTGAGGTCCTGCTCCAGCGGGATTTCCAGATTTACGCTCAGGCGGTCGACTACCAGCCCGGCCTGATAAACTAACGCGCGGCTGGCGCCGGGGATGGTCTTCATATGGATATAGCCTTGGAAGCCGTGAACGGTACGCAGGCTTCTCGCTACTCTTATCATTCTTTCCATCGTGTGATCGGGACTTTTCAGCACGCCCGAGCTTAAAAACAGGCCATCGATATAATTTCGACGATAGAACTCCAGCGTGATTTCAACCAGCTCTTCGGGTGTGAAAGCAACCCGCTCAACGTCATTGCTGCGTCGATTAACACAGTAGGCGCAGTCATAAAGGCAAACGTTGGTCATGAGCACCTTAAGCAGCGAAACGCAGCGCCCGTCTTCGGTAAAGCTGTGGCACACGCCCCAGGCACTGGCGTTCCCTAGCCCGGAACCGTTATTCTTGCGCGCAACGCCGCTTGAGGAGCACGACACGTCATATTTTGCCGACTCGGCCAGGACCTTAAGCTTATGCAACAGTTTGTCTTTCATTTTCTCCCCCTCACTGGCCGGGGCGTTTGTAGAAATACGAAGACGGCCCTGACCGAAATGACAGATATAAAGATACTGTATGAAAATACAGTATTCAATATTGAGAAAGAGAAAATAAAGCATGCCGGACGAAATGTTCCGCCCGGCACCTGAGTTGATTACCTGACGACGAGCACCGACGTCGTTGCATACCGTACGATGCCGGAGGCGTTGGAGCCTAAAAGATGGGTTTTTATATTGGGCCTGCGCGAGCCGATAACGATAAGGTCGGCCTGTACGGTTTGCGTCGATTCAACAATTTCATCCCTGGTTGAACCGAAGGCCAGCGAATAAGAAACGCGGTCTTTGGGCAGGTCAACGCCATCAGCCAGATGCTTTAGGCGCTCTTCGGCAATCGCCGACGCCTTGTCTTTCAAATCGAGATAGCCTAGCTCATACGCGTTGATGATCGTGGTGGAAATGGGCAAGACGTGCAGCAAATGCAGCTTCGCTCCGGTCATTTTCGCCAAACCAACCGCGTGCTTTAACGCATTGTGGGACAGAGCGTCTTCCATGACGTCTAAAGGGACTAAGATGGACTTGTACATCGTGCGCCTCCTCTATTTATGCCAGTGGTTTTTCTTCTTTTAGTATAATTCTTAAGCAGTTCTTCTGCCGTGAAGCGCGTTCAGATTTTCATTGTCGCAGACATCGCCATCAAGAAAAATGGCGCCTATTCCATCAGGTTTAATTACAAGCGATAAGCACCTGGCATAGTCCTGCCAAACTTTAATGACATAAATTCATTATCGACATCTGGCCTTTTTGTTCCCAAACGGAGAAAATAGCGCAAACGATTACGTACACAAAAACGGGAAACAAAACGATGTTTAAAAAAGGTATTAGTTCGCTGGTTCTCCTTCCTCTTCTGGCGTCAGGCCACGCACTGGCCGACGATGCGCCGATTAAGGTGAAGGTTTTTGTCGGCTCTATGTTTGAAATTGGTAAAAACACCGGAGATAAAGCGGGCGAATTCCAAAACTGGTACGAAAAATATTTCAAAGACAGCCAGCCCATCACAGTCAAGGGCGCGTCAAACCCCGTCTTCTGTAACGACAGCGGCGTATGCGGTTCCGTGCTGGGCATGGGGAAAGTCGCCTCTTCTTCATCCATGCAGGCGATACTTCTCAACCCGAAGTTTGATATGTCCAAAGCCTACTTCATCATTAACGGCGTCGCCGGTACGCCGCCGTCTCGCGGAACGATTGGCGACGTGAGCTGGGCCACCTGGGCGGTGGACTACGACCTTGGCCACCGCTGGGCGCCGGAAGAAGGCCTTCACGACGGCCAAACCTTTATGCCGCGTAAAGGCTATGAAAACATCCGCCGCTATCAGTTCAACCCAACGCTGGTTTCCTGGGCCATGAAGATCACGGGAGACACAAAGCTACAAGACTCCGAAGGCGCGCAGAAATACCGCCAGCGCTATCCGGACGCTAACGCTCGCCGCACGCCAAAGGTGCTGACCGGCACGCATATGACCGGAGACACCTTCTTCCACGGGCCGGGCATGTCAAAAGAGGCGCAGTATATCGCCAAGCTGTACGGCGCGGACGACTATCTGATGACGGAAATGGAAATTGCGGCGATTACTCAGGTTATCGCCAAAACGGAAGGCTCCACGCAGCGGATTTTAAGCCTGCGCGGCGCGGTGAACTTCGATCAGGGCAACCCGAAAGAAACCACGCTGGAACACCTGGACCCGGCTCCGGGCCAGACCGCCGGCGGCTTTAAGGAAACGGTGGAAAACATCGCGACGGTAGGCTCAGAGATGACCGACTATATCGTAAACCACTGGGATAGCTGGCAGGACGGCGTGCCGCCGTTGAAGTAGCGCGTATAAGAACGTAGGGCCGCATTCGCGGCCCTTTCTCTATAACTGCTTATACAAACTCACCCTACTTTCATTCTGGTTAACCACAACAAACCCTCTGCTGCCGTACAGCGCCTGCGCCGGACTGTCGATAAAAACGCTCAGCCTCAGGTGCTGGATTTCTCTTTGACGCGCCAGGCGCTCAATGAGCGTCAGCACCTGAGAACCGATGCCCCGCCGCTGATAGGCCTTATCCAGCTGCAGATCGTGGATATACAGTTCGCCGGATTCCGGTTCGGCTTCCAGCATCAAAAAACCGACGTGGGTATCGTCGTAGACGACGCGGTAGTTTTCCCGCATCTCCCAGTTGGTGGTAAACAGGTGGGTTTTCCAGCTTATGCCGTATTTGGCATAGTAGTCGGCCGTGTTGTATTGGCTAAGGGATTCGGCAAGCCATACGTCGTCCGGCTCGGTTTTCACGAGTATCACGTTCATGAATGCTCCCGCTTTTACTTTTCTTATTGCGGGGCCAAAGCCTGACGGCCCCGCCGGTCTGAGTAACAGAAGCATAACGCTAAAGCGGCGCCACGAGCACGCCTTTATTGCGTTTTTTACTCGTCGTTCAGGTTCATTTTCATGATATTGCGATGCTTGTTGCCCTCTTCCCGCTCCAGCCCAAACGGCTCTCCGTCGGGAATGCGGTGCTGATTGAGGAAGTCGTCGATGCGCTGAACGTCTTCCGGCAGCAGCCGCGAGCTAAAGACCTTCTCGTTGGAGGCAATATGCCGCTCACTGCGGGTGCCGACAATCGCTGCGCCAACCGCGGGCTTATTCAGTATGTACATTACCGCCACGTTGGACAGTGAACAGCCTCGAAGCTCGCCAATCTCTTTCATCAGCCGTAGCAGCTGCTGATAGCCATCCCAACCGACGGAGTCATCAATAATCAGGCGATATTTCACCAGAGAGCGGTTTTCCAACGTCGAAGGCGCAGGCTTACCCAGCCATGACTCAGACAAAAAGCCGCCTGCCAGAGAGCCGTAGCACAGAAGCTTGACGTTGTTGCGCTGGCAGAAGTCGACCATCGCCCGCTCGGGGCGCCTGTCGAGCACGGAGTACTGCGTCTGGTTGCTGACTAAGGGGTAACCGGCGTCGACCAATTTTTGCAGATGAGCCGTGTCAAAGTTGGTGGTGCCCAGATTTTTAATCAGCCCCTCCTCCTTCAGGCGAACCAGGTGCCCGGCGATGTCCAGAAAGCCGGGCACCTGGTAGTCCCACCAGTGAAACTGCACCAGATCCAGCTGCTCTTTATTAAGGCGCTTTAGGCTGCGGGCGATGATGCGTTCGACGTAGTGATAGTCGACCTCGGACAGCGCGGACAGGTCGGGCACAAACTTGGTGTGAACCTGAACGTCGTCTTTCCCCGTGTCGCGCCTTCTTTCAAGAATAAACTGGCCGATAAGCTCTTCTACGCCGGTATAAATATCGGCGCAGTCAAAGGTGGTGAAGCCGCGTTCCGCCAACTGATGAAAGGCTTTTAGAACCGACGAGAAGTCGTGCTCACCCTGTAGCTTATGTCCTTCGGAGAGCTGCCAGCCGCCGTTGATGATTCGACATGTCTGATAGTCGGGCGTCAAATTAATTCGTGTCGCGTTTTCCATTATTGTTTATCCGTTACTCTTATTTTGAAGGCGTATCCGCATTAAGCGGTACGACCGTACACTCACCGTGCCTGAACGTTCTAAGGCCGGTGCGCGTAATCCTAAAACGTGCGCCGCAGTATGGGTCCGGACAGGCTATCAGCGCATCGGTCGTCATCCAGTCGTGCGCATGAGTCATTCTTTGCTTGGCCGGAAGCAGAGGCAGCAGCGCCCCCATGGCGTAGAGAGAAAAGCGGCCCCCTTCTGGAAAAATCAGGTTCTCACCCACGACGTCAAAGCCTTGCCCCGTGTGATGCGAACAAACGTAGGGCCTGTCGCCGTCAGGGACGACCTCAACGTGCAGATCGTAAAGCTCAAACTCATCGTTCATCATTTTCATTCTCCATCGGCGCTTTCAGCGAGGCGCGGTTATTGCCTTCAAAGCGACGCCCCAAGCCCGTTATCACGCTGCCGCCAAAAACGAGGAACAGCGCCCAGGGATAAAACGCGCTGGTTAAGAGCGTAAACGGCGTGATAACGTCGCCGGAAGACTGACTCTTCACCGCGATCATCACGACGAAGACGAAGGCGCTAAACGGCAGAATGACCGGTATGCTGTTGGCCATGGCGCTCATAATGTGGGAACGTCGGTACGGGTGCAGGCCAGCGCTTTTGCCAACCTTATCGCCAATCGGACCAAACAGGATGAGCGCCGCGCTGGTGACGCCGGCAAACACCGTCGAACATAAAAATGCCCCGGCGGCGAGGATGCCCTCTGCGCGGGCGGCGCTCATAGTTTGATTGCCGCGGGTCAGGCGCTGCGTCATGGCGGCGATGGCGCCGCTTTTCTCCAGAATGCCGATAACGGCAAACAGCGACAGGCACAGCATAATCGTTCCCGCCATGCTGCTTACGCCGTTATAGAGAATGCCGTCCAGTTGGCCGTCTTTCACCGACAGGATTTGACTGACCTCCAGGCGCCCCATCAGCAGGCCGATAACCAGCCCAGAGATGACGCCGACAATCAGCGCTGAAAAAATATTTCGGGTATAGATGGCCACCGCGACCAGAATAATAACCGGAACCAGCATGCTCAGGCCGCTGGCCGATGCGGTTTCCGTAAGCTGCATGTTGGCCTCTTGACCCTGACCGAACAGCAGATAAAAGGGAATGGTCAAAAGCCCGGCCAAAATCGCATACGGGCTACGGGACACCACCACGCCGCCCACTTCGGCGGTTTCGCCGTCGCGATAGGTTTGGGTGCTGGCGGAGATAACCGTTACGTCGGACACCGGCGCCAAATTATCGCCGAAAATGGCGCCGCTCAGTATCGCGCCCGCCAGCATGGCCGGATCGCCGCCCAGCTGAACGCCCGCGGCAAAGAAAACCGGCACGGCGGCAAAAATAGTGCCGATCGAGGTGCCGGTCGCCGTTGCGATAATGGCGGTGGCAATAAAAGTAAAGGTGCAGAACAGCGCGCCGGAAATCCCCGTTTCAACGCCTAACCAGACGAAGCCCCCGGCAATGCCGCCGGCCTTCATCATGGAAGAAAAAATGCCGGCCATCACCAGGATGCAGACCAGCACGCCGGTTAGCGGCGCGGCGATGCCGGCAATCGCGCCGTTCCAATAGTTGACGCTGTTTTTCGCCAAAAGCGAGCCGGCGATAACGCCGAGAAAACCGCCCATGGCAAGCCCGTTCATGTCGAACGCCTTTTGGAATATAAACAGGTAAACCGCAACGATGAGGAAAACCACGGCGGGAACCAGCACCATCAGCGGGCCGCCGCGGAATTCTATTTTGGATGAGGACGAGGACAAAGGTGGCTCCCTAACCTATACGATAATAAAGATAACGTCGTCTCGTCACATTAACTGAACTAGTACACTATTACAATGGGTTGCCGAGGTGAAATTATTTGTGACAATGTCACAATGATACGTTCCCCATTCTTTCCGCATCCAGCACCACGCTGGCCTGAGAAAAATGGATTTCGTACAGCGCTAAAGCCTCTCCCGCCATAGTAATAATATCAGCGTAGCCCGGTATTTTATCGATAAAGGCATCCTGCAACGCGCTCAGCGGCAGCGCGCTTTTTTTCACCTTCGCCCGCGCAGCGCGAACGTGCTCCGTACCGCCGTAGGGAACTGTCGTAAAAGCAACGCGATCGTTTTTCTCAAATTCCGCCACCTTCACGTTATCGCTAAAGGTCGCAAACCAAAGGACGCCCGGGCTTTCCTGAGAATAATAAAAATTGACGATCCTAACGTTAGGTTCGTCGTTCAGGCTGGTCGCCAACGCAATCTCTTTTTGCGTGTCCATCAGGCGGTGAAAGTCGTCTAAATAGCTCATTGTCTAACCTCCGTTAAGATAAATACCCTCGCTTTTTCAAAACTATGGCATGCTAACCCTGACATCTGTATGTCAGCATTTAGAGGCGAACGATGAAAATAGATCGAATTGTTGCCATCCTGATGGCCCTATTGGAAAAGGACAGGATAAGCGCCGCCAGGTTGGCCGAAATGTTTGAAGTTTCCGTTCGAACGATATATCGCGACGTCGATACCCTGGCGCGGGCCGGGATCCCGATTGTCACAGAGCCGGGGCCGAATGGCGGCATCGGGGTTATAGAACGCTTTAAAGTCGACAAGCGACTGTTTTCAAACGCAGAAATTTCAACGCTGCTGACGGGGCTAAACGCCCTGTCTCCCGCCCTGTCGACGCCAGAGCTTAGCGCCGCGCGGGCGAAGGTGAGAAGCCTGATTCCCCCTCAGCGCGCCGAAGAAGTGGCGTTTAAAAGCGGCCAGGTTGCGATAGACCTCACGTCGTGGACAGGCTACCCTTCGCACCATGTAGACCTTAATGCGCTGCGAGACGCGCTGGAAAAACATCGGGTGCTGGAAATCCACTACGAAGACGGCGACGGAGCGCAAAGCGTACGACGCGTTGAGCCCTATCAGCTGCTGTTAAAAGAGCAGCGCTGGTATTTGCGCGCTTACTGTCTGCAACGCAACGATTTCCGCACCTTCAAGCTGAGCCGAATTGTCCACATGCATGAGCAGAATACTGTTTTTACGCCCAGGCCGTTTAATCCAACCAGCATGGAGTGCAGCGCATGGATAGATCCGAGGCTGATAGATATTGAGCTCATTGCCGATAAGGCTCTGCGTGAGGCTCTGAGCGAATACTGCCCGCCGCAAAATATTACCCCAACTGAAGATGGCCGACTTCACGTCGTTATGCCGTTTGTGCCGGATGAACGGGGTTATCGGCTTTTGTTAAGCTTCGGCACTCGCTGTACCTGCATTGGGCCAGAGAGCGTACGCAGAGAGCTTATGCGCTACGTTCAGGCGCTCTACTCACACTATGAGTTACCCACATAAAGGTGATGAATATCCCATTTTTTACTGGGAGAGCGCATTTTTTGCATAAACCCGTTGAGCCTTTCGTAAGCCTGTGCTTTTATAAAAACGTTCGCGTCATTTACTGACACATTTAACAGATAAGGTAATCCCGTAATGACAACCCCATTCGCTCAATCGCTCCTCCTCACCGCGCAACCTGCCGCGGTGGTCGTCGTGCGTGTGGTGGTGGTCGTCGGCAGTGCGCCGTAACGGGTCCGAATCAACGCAAGATTTCGAAACCCCGCCGGCGCAAACCGGACGGGGTTTCTGCTTTATAGGCGCCCGCCCGGGAACGTCGGCCCAAACAGAAGGATAAAAACGATGGTCGAATCGGGCAAGCCACATCCAAAAACCTGCTTTACCGGAGCGGAGTTAATCGTTCGCTTATTGGAACGTCAGGGCATCACGACCGTTGCCGGCATTCCCGGCGGCGCGGCGCTTCCGCTGTACGACGCTCTTGGGCAAAGCAAGGTCATCCGACACATACTGGCTCGCCACGAACAGGGCGCCGGGTTTATCGCCCAAGGAATGGCAAGAACTAACGGCAAGGCCGCCGTGTGCCTGGCCTCAAGCGGCCCCGGCGCGACTAACCTCCTCACCGCCATCGCCGACGCCAAGCTGGACTCCGTGCCGCTGGTTTGCATCACGGGCCAGGTATCATCTTCCATGATAGGTACCGACGCTTTTCAGGAAGTGGATACCTATGGCATGTCGATTCCCGTTACCAAGCACAATTATCTGGTGCGCCACGTCAACGAGCTGCCCCAGGTTATCTGTGACGCGTTCCGCATTGCTGAATCCGGGCGCCCGGGGCCGGTATGGATAGATATTCCCAAAGACGTGCAGACCGCCACCATCGAGCTTGACGAACTGCCGCCCATCGCTAAACCCGACGCACCGCCGCCGTTTGACGTTCACGCCGTGATGGACGCCGCCACCGCAATCAACCAGGCTAAGCGCCCGGTGCTTTATTTAGGCGGCGGGATAGTCTGCGCCGAGGCGCAGCGAGCCGCAATGGAGCTGGCCGAGCGAGCCGGTTTGCCGACCACCATGACTCTGATGGCCCTGGGCACCATGCCCGCGGAACATCCGCTTTATCTCGGCATGCTGGGAATGCATGCGACTCGCAGCACTAACCTTATCCTGCAACAGGCCGATCTGCTTATCGTCATGGGCGCGCGCTTCGACGACCGCGCTATCGGTAAAGCGGAGCAGTTTTGCCCCGACGCTCAAATTATCCACGTAGACATCGATCGGGCGGAAATCGGTAAAATCCGTCGGCCGCAAATCGCCATTGCGGCCGACGTCGGACAGGTGCTTAAAAACCTACTGCCTCTGATTGAAGCCAACCCACGAGCGGCGTGGCGAGCAGACATCGACCAGATTAAGTCGGACTATCCGTCCGTTATGAACGACATTGACAACCCGCTGAGCCACTATGGGCTTATCAAAGCCGTGGCCGACTCCGTGGACGAAAGCGCTATTGTCACCACTGACGTGGGCCAGCATCAAATGTGGGTAGCGCAGGCTTATCCGCTGCGCCGTCCACGCCAGTGGCTGACCTCCGGCGGCCTGGGTACGATGGGGTTTGGCCTGCCTGCCGCCATCGGCGCAGCCCTGGCGGAACCCTCTCGTAAGGTACTTTGCTTCTCCGGCGACGGCAGCCTGATGATGAACATTCAGGAGCTGGCGACCGCGGTTGAGCATCGTCTGGACGTTAAAATCATTCTGATGAATAACCAGGCGCTGGGGCTGGTTCACCAGCAGCAGACGCTGTTTTATCAGGAGCGCATTTTTGCCGCCGCCTACCCTTACCTAACCGACTTTGTGAAGATCGCCGCCGGCTTTGGTCTGGATACCTGCGACCTGAATAGCGAAGCCGACCCTCAGACCGCGCTGGCCGAGGCTATCCGCCGACCGGGCCCCTGTCTGATTCATGCGCTTATCGATATCAACGAGAAAGTGTATCCGATGGTGCCGCCCGGCGCGGCGAATATTGAAATGATTGGAGCCTGAACATGTCGCAAATAAATCAAGCCATTGCTTTGGAACTCATCGTGCGCAACCATCCTGGCGTCATGTCGCACATTTGCGGCCTGTTTGCCCGCCGGGCGTTCAACGTTGAGGGTATCCTCTGTATGCCAATCAAAGACAGCAACCAAAGCCGCATTTGGCTTTTGGTACAAAAGGATTTACGCCTCTCCCAGATGGTCAGTCAGGTGGAAAAACTTGAAGACGTGCAGGCGGTCAACTACAGCGAAAACCTGCAAATTTTTGAGGAAATGAGCCGCTTTATGCAATAAAAACGACGATGCGCTTTCCGGTCGGTCCAAAGGCCGGAAAGCGGCGTCCACGCCCCGTTAATCGGATTCCTTCATTCGATGTCTTAAAAATCACGCTGACTATAAACAACCTCTATCTGAGTATTCATATTTTAGTATTAGTGCTGCCACGCCTGCCCCCATGCTATACAACCTAAATTTTCCGCTTACCTGATGGCTTGAAGAGCTTTGCTTTTATCCGCAAGGCTCTGTCAGCCAAGCGTGATGCTCACAAATAAGTTCAACCACAAAGTCGTCTTCACGCCTTAATTAGCAACGCGCTAAACTATTTAATGATGAAATTAGCACCAGAGAAAACAATGAACACCCTTTTAAAATATATTAAAAAAACAAAACGCCAAGGATTTCAGAAAAAATCTTGGCGTTTTAATGTCAATTTGATTATAAGAAACGATGCTTTTATTATCTGAGGTTATCATACCGACTTGCAGAATGATGTGTTGTTTCTTTCGAAATTTGATTTAATCGTGAAAGGATTTTTCTTACAAAACATCAGATAGGAATGTTTAATACTTCTCAGGCAACTTTTTGCATATCTGAATCAGCTTCCCTCTTTTCATTTCTATATAGCCACCCATTTTGAGATCGGACAAAATGCGCATCATCCCGCTGCGCGCCATATCGCTGTACTTGAGGATATAGCTTCCTACGCTAATTTTTTCACGCTCCGCCAAGGGCAGTTTAGCCAGCTCTTCCAGCAGGTTGCAAATAACGCTATAGGCAGAATTTTTGATGATCAACTCTCTTCGATAGAGGAGTATATCAAAGACATATGCTTGATAGTTAAGAACATCATTCCACAATCCCTTTTGAGTTATGGCTTCCATCGCCGTGCTACGTTCAGTGGCAACCATAACGCTATCGCTGCTGGGTTTTAAATGGTAGAAATCGATAAGAAAACAGGACTGCAATAGCCCCATAATACAAGGCGCGCTTAGCTCGCCAATGAAAACATTTTTTCTGTAAATTTCCACCTTTCCTTCCTGCACGGCGAAAACGAACTCTTTTCTCTTATTCTCAATTTCCTGACAAAATACAACCTGCTGGTTGTGGGAATAGATTTCACCTATATTTGAAATACACTCAACAAGTCTTAAAGTGCTTTCCTGCGGTTTTTGAGGTAAATTCATAGATACCATTCATTTTATGATTAACGTCAAAGAGTTAAATTCATATCCCTGCTGACTTTTTATTGTTTCGATAAAAGCAATTAATGAAATATGCTTTTGTTATCACGATAATAACAAGAAACATTATTTGTTCATAAGTCCACTATTGGACCATAAGGATATTCGAGTGTAACTCTCTTTCATTTTAAGATAAAGTGACGACATTTTTACCACTTGTTCATTCCATGAGTAACCTCATTGATGTAATTCCTTAATAACATATGTAAAACTTTATGTTTTAAGTGAAGTGATATCTCCCTCTATACGGTAAAAGATTATTACTTTTATCATTTCACCCTTATATTTAACTATTGCTAATATTATTTTACTCATCAAAAGTTAGAATGTTTTAAATATAGCTATTGATGAAAATAATTCTCATTTACTGATGAAAATAATTGATAGGCGCTTCTTAATTTCAGACTTTCGTTTCAAATGTTAGAATGCGTCCGTTATTGGGGAGTAGCCGGCTTTTGTCTTTGACATTAGCGCCTGCATCAACATACTCGCCGGGCTTTACGTCTGGCGTGGTGTAGGCAGCCCTATCGGGTAGGCGAGACCATTAGCATTCCGAACGTGCGGTAAGGTTGGGCCACGTTCGGTTTTGCTATTGGCTTTCCCGACCAGAGAAAATAATAATGAATCTTTCCGCAACGCTTATTCTTGCTTTTGGCATGTCAATGGACGCTTTCGCCGCCTCTGTCGGTAAGGGCGCAATTTTACACAAACCCCGCTTTCGCGAAGCCTTCCGCACAGGCCTTATTTTTGGCACGATTGAAGCCATCACGCCGCTTATCGGCTGGGGCCTCGGCCTGTTTGCCGGCCAATATATTACCGAGTGGGACCACTGGGTCGCGTTTGGCCTGCTGCTTATTCTCGGCGCCCGGATGATAGTTGAAGGCCTTAAGGCGCCGGAGGTTGAGGCGCCCAAGCTGCACAGGCACTCATTCTGGATTTTAGCCGCTACGGCGGTCGCCACCAGCCTCGACGCCATGGCGGTCGGCGTTGGTCTCGCCCTGCTTCAGGTAAATATTTTCCATACCGCAATGGCTATCGGGCTTGCGACCATGATTATGGCGACGCTGGGTATGATGCTGGGCCGGTTTATCGGCCCGCTGTTAGGCAAGCGCGCAGAAGTATTAGGCGGTCTGGTGCTTATCGGCATTGGCGTCAACATTCTGTTTGAGCACGTGGGCCCAACGCTGGGGCTGTGACCCACTGAGATTCCTACCGCTGAGGCTCTAAAACGACCTTAACGTCCGCGGGCGTCGCGTAATATGGAGACGACGTGACGATAAGGTCGACGCCGGTTGCCGCGTAGTCGGCAACGTTCTCCTGATGAACTCCTCCGGCTACCGACAGCCGACAGCGTGACGAAGTCGCCACGACGAGATCCTGAAGGCGGCGGATCTGTGGCAGGGTAAACTTATCCAGTTGAATAATATCAGGCTGCCCAGCTAAAGCGGCCATTGCCTCCTCCTCGCTGTCGGCCTCTACGATGATTTTCTTTTCCGGCGCCTGCGCTCTTAGCCTTGAGATCATGCCAGCCCAGTCGTTCGGATTAGAAAAAAAGCGACGATGGTTTGCAAACAGCAGTACCGTTTCCGCCGTTCCACCCCGGTGAATGATGCCGCCGCCGTCGAGTACGGCGGGAATAGCCAGCGCTTTGGTTGCCGGGATGCTTTTTCGCGTGCAGGCGATGCGCACTGAAGGATTTACGCTTTGCGCTCGCTGCATCATTTCGGCCATGTACTGGGCGACGCCACAGCTCCACTCCAGCACGTTTTGCGCCACCTTCCATCCTTGGTGCAGAGCATCAGCCCGGCCCTCTGCCGTCAATAGCACCTCTCCTGATTGGGCGTTCTGCCCGTCGAAAACGAGGATATCAACCGTCAAACCAAGCTTTAACAGTATGCGAGAGGCGACGAAAACGCCGCTTACCCTACCGGCCTGCCGTCGAATAAACCGCATTTTACCGTTTATTGAACCGATACCCAGCGCTCGAGTCGTCAGATCCCCTAGCTGAACGTCATCGAGCAGCAGTCTGTCTATAAAATCATCAGAAATATAAAACACGGTAAATCCTTATTTGCCGCCTTGCGTTTGCCAGGAGATAAACGCCCAACGCCTGAGAGAACTCAGTGGCGCCACGTCGTCCTCTTCACAGCGGCGGTAGTAGCTTTTAAGGCGTCGCTTTTCCGTCAGGCTAAGCTCCCCCAAAGACCAGCCCACGGCCCGTTCAAGCGCCTCATAGCTTTCAGGCTGCGGCTGTGGATAGTGGGCGTCAATGTAGTCGAGACGTGGATGAATGCCCATTTGATAAAGAATATTTAGCGGATAAATATAGTTAGGCAGCCCATCGCTTTGGCGCTCCAGGGCACTAAGAATGCGTTCGTCGATAAAGTGGGATTGGACGGCGTGCGTGGTATAAACGCGCATTCTTGCCTTTTCATTAAGCTTACGCAGCGCGCTTGCCATGTCGGCAACCAGCGTAGAGCGGGAAGCGACGACGATATCGCAAACGGGGACGTCGTCCCACGCGGCGTCCCATTCACGCTGAATAAATGCCGCATTGACGATCCCCGCCTCATTAGCCCGTCGACATGCTGCGTCAAGCATACCGGGGCTGTAGTCCAGCCCATAAACCTGCCTCAAGCGCGGCGCGCAGAGAAGGCAAATCGTGCCGGGGCCGCAGCCAACGTCAAGCAGCGTCTCTGCGCCACTCAGGTCCATTCGCGACAGAAACGCTTTTAAATACTCGTCTTCAGGATTGGCGCAAACTCGCGCCATCTTTTCCGCTTTTTCGTCCCAGCTGCTAGCGGGCTTTGTCACCCTTCCCGCTCGCCGCATGTGGTTAAGATAAAGCTGTGAAAAATCGACATCCTGATAAACAGCGTCGCTCTTTTTCTCAGCCATCGTCAAGACGTGTGGGAAAGCGCTTCCTTCCCCTCACTTTCCTTCGCATCGGCCCGGGCCTGATTCAGTATGGCCTTCGCCATCCACTGCGTCATCGACATCACTTCGTCGTTTTCCAACTGCCAGATGTCTTTTAACACCATGAAAACTTCCGAGCCGTACACCATAGACAGCGCGCAGTTGACCTTTTTAACCATCGCTTCCGGCAGTTCGTGGTTAAGCGGCTCCGTAACCAGAGACAAAATCGCCTTACGGTGGCCCCGCACCAGTCGGTCCTGCGTATCTGCGGAGGTTTCATCATCCAGAGACGTCAACTTAAACTCCGCCGCCCGCCGCTGGGCCCACTGCTGTAAAGAGAGCAGAAGCGCAGCGCGCAGCGCCCCTTCATGCTTCAACATTTGGGGGTAGGCAAAGCGCAGCAGCGCCTCTACGCGGGACTCCGCGTCGCTCTGTTCCGGCTGCCAGTTGATAATGGGTTTTAGCGTTTCTTCTACTACGGCAGCGATGAGATCGCTCTGGGTGGGAAAATAGCGGTAGGCCGTCGCTCGGGATACCTGCGCCTCGACCGCGAGTTCGCTAACGGTTGGAAAAGCGCCTTCTTCAAACATCTTCATCGCGTACTTAATTAGGAGACTATACTTTCGCCTTTTTAAGTGGCTCAGCGTGGTCGCAGGTTGTGTTGTTTGTTCCATTTACAGCCCCCTTATTGACGGAGTCTCGTCATTTATCATTCACCTTTAGCTTTTTCAGAGGATAGGGAATGAGCCTATGGCCCATATATAGCAATAAATTTAAAGGGTTGCCAACGAACTCCGTCACTATTTTGGCTTAATAATTGATTAAGGTTTAATTGCTCAACTATGCACGTTTGAATAATTGCTATCTCTGGAGCTCTGTAGTGAGAAAAGTCTTGAAAATTCAATGCAGCGACCTGACGTTTATTCTTGGCGTGACGCTGTTTATTACGCTTGCGCAAAATACCCGATTTTTTACTCAGGCCTGGAAGATCGTCGGCGTCGATTCTCTCGCGACGTTGGTATTTTTCATCTCCATGCCGATAGTGCTCTTTTGCCTGCTGAATATTATTTTTAGCCTGCTTTTTTGGCCCTATATTCGAAAGCCCTTGGCAATCGCCTTCATTCTGATTGGCGCCGGCGTTAACTACTTTATGTATGCCTTTAACGTCGTTATCGACCGCAACATGATCCAAAATGCGCTGGAGACCAACGTTCACGAAACGCTGGATCTGGTATCGCCGCAGATGGTGCTGTGGTTTACCTGTTTAGGTATTATTCCCTCCATTATTGTTCTGCTCACGAAAGTCACGCCTTCACGAGGCGCCATACGTTTTTTTCTGACCAAAACGGCAAGTATCGTTATTTCCGCTTTAGTGGTCCTCATCATCGCGTTTTTCCTTTTTAAGGACTATGCGCCCTTTTTTCGCAACAACCGCGGGGTAGAAAAAACGCTGGTGCCGTCAAACGCCGTTGCCGGGCTGATTAGCAACGTGTCCAGCTATATTGATTCGCAAAAGCCCTTTGTGCAGATTGGGCTGGATGCAAAAAAAGGCCCGGAGGCGCAGCAGAGGAAAAAGAAAACGCTGCTGGTGCTCGTGGTTGGCGAAACGGCCAGAGCGGAAAACTTCTCGCTCGGCGGCTATTCTCGTGACACCAACCCGATGCTGTCCAAGCGCGACGGCGTGCTGTTCTTCCAGAACGTCAGCTCCTGCGGCACGGCAACGGCCGTCTCCGTACCCTGCATGTTCTCCGACATGAACCGCAAAGGTTACAGCGGCTCCAGAGCTAAGCATACCGAAGGCGTGCTTGATATTCTTGCCAGGGCGAAAGTGAACGTCTTCTGGCGTGAAAACGACGGCGGCTGTAAGGGCGTTTGCGATCGCGTACCTAATGAAGATATGACGCTGTTGAAACTCCCAGACCTTTGTAAGAACAGAGAGTGTAAGGACGATGTCCTGCTCTATAAGCTGGAAGACTATATCAACGGCCAAAATGACGACGGCATTATAGTGATGCACCAGATGGGGAGCCACGGCCCCAGCTATCACGACCGCTATACCAGCGAGTATCGAAAGTTTACGCCGACCTGCGATACCAACGATATTCAAAACTGCGACACAAAAACGCTGGTTAACACCTACGACAACACCATCGTCTATACCGACGCAATGTTAGACCAGGTGATTGCGGTTTTAGATAAACATCGGGATAAGTTCGCGACCGCCCTGATCTACCTGTCCGATCACGGTGAATCTCTGGGTGAGAACGGCCTTTACCTGCACGGCGCGCCTTACGCCATCGCACCGTCACAGCAAACGCACGTTCCGTTTATCCTGTGGACGTCGCCCGAATACCGGGAAAGTCAAAATCTGGACGAAAACTGCCTGCAAAAAGAAGCCAAGACCGGTACGTTCAGCCAGGACAACCTGTTCCACTCGCTGTTAGGCATCTTTGATATCCAAACGAACGTCTATAACCCGGCTCTGGACATGTTTAAAACCTGTCGATCCGCTGCAAAATAAGGGGGTAGCGATGAGCAAAGTACAGGCCAAAGGGATGACGAGAATCGTTAAGGCGGCGGGATATTCGCGCGCCGGGCTGATAGCCGCTTGGCGAAACGAGGCTGCCTTCCGACAGGAATGCCTGCTGTGCATCGTCGCTACCGCTGCGGCGCTGTGGCTAAACGTGCCGGCGATAGAGAAAATTTTACTGATAGGCTCGGTCTTTCTGGTGGTGATTGTCGAACTGCTCAACAGCGCGATTGAAGCGGTGGTGGACAGAATAGGCTATGACCATCATGAACTGTCTGGACGAGCAAAAGACATCGGTTCCGCCGCCGTGCTGGTGACGCTTATCCTCGCCGTCATCGTTTGGGGCGGCCTGCTGCTTCCTGGGCTGCTCTTCTCCGCATCATAAAACAAAACGGCGAGGTCGTTCAGGCCTCGCCGCTTGCTTTTATCCCATTCACGCTATTCAAAAGAAACTTCCGCAATAAATCCCCGCTGTTCCCCGTTTCGAAACGCCACCTTCAGGCGATGCAGCTCGGCAATCTGCTTCACGATAGAAATACCGAGGCCGCTGCCGATCTTCTTTTGCCCCGGAGGACGATAAAAACGCTCTCCCATGCGCGCCAAGTGCTCTTTCGTCACGCCCGGCCCGGAATCCTCGACGATAAACGTTTCATGGCTCAACGTTACGTGGACGGTACCGCCTTCCGGCGTGTAGTGCAGCGCATTGTCGACCAGGTTACGGATAAGCAGCGACAGCAGGACGACGTTTCCCTGCGTCACCGGCGCATCGCCCCGATAGTCGATTTTTAGCTCCGTGCCTTTGGCCTGTGCCGTATCTTCAAACGTCGGACGCATTTCTTCCAGCAGCGCGCGCCAGTTAACGGCTTCACGGTCCGGGATTTCAGACTGTGCATCCAACCTTGACAGCGTCAGCAGCTGGTCGACGAGCCGGGAGGCGCGGTCAATGCCCAGCGTCAGGTTGCCTAACGCCCTCTTTTGTACTTCAGGCTTATTGGCCGTCATCTGGGCAACTTCCGTTTGCACCTTCAGCGCCGTTAGCGGGCTTCTCAGTTCGTGAGCCGCGTCGGAAACGAAGCGACGCTCCCTTCGCAGCAGATCGCCCGTTTTACGAAACAGCGCGTTCAGCGCATTGACAAACGGCTGAACTTCTTTCGGCATATGCTCTTCTTCAATCGGGCTTTCGTCATCCGGCGCCCTTTTCTTTAGCGCTCGCGAAACGCGCTTAAGCGGAGCGAGTTCGTGGCTAATTAAAAAGAAAATGGCGATAAGCATGATAGGCAGCATAATGCCCCACGGCGTCACCTGATGATCCCACAGAATATTTTTGGCCAACCGCTCTCTGTAAGCGGTTTCCTGAGCGATGGCGATAACAAACCGCTTGTCCTGCGAAACCAGCCACAGCACTCGCCACTTTTTCCCTTCAATAAACTGCGGCTTGTCGCCAAGCAACATCTTGTTGGGAGAATACGTTATCTCCGCTTCGTCAGTCTTGTCGCCGATTAGCCGCTTCCCTTCCCGCGTAAAAATCGCATAGGAGATCGCTTCACGCGCCTGATGACTAAAATGCGGGGAAAATGCGGTTTTTTTATCGTTGGGATCGAGCTTTAATAAATCGTCCAGCCCCGAGCGCTCAAGGCGCTGAGCGAAAAGGATCTGCTCGGCGTCGAACATCAAGCGAACGCGGTGGCGAACCTTGACATAACCAATCGCGGCGGACACCGTCCAGGACAGTACGATCAGAAGCGTAAAAATGGCGATAAGGCGCGTACGCAGGCTGAGGTTTTTCATTTATCGCTGCCCAGAGCATAGCCCATGCCGTAAATAGTTCGAATCAGGTCTTTTCCCAGCTTGTGGCGCAGGTTATGGATATACACTTCAACGGTGTTGCTGCTGACGTCGTCGCTCCAGGAATAAAGCTTTTCCTGAATCAGCGCCTTGCTCAACACGCGGCTTTTACTGAGTAAAAAGAGTTCAAGCAGCTTCAGCTCTCTTGCGGTTAGCGTTACGGGTTCTCCAGCTTTGGTCACGCTGCCGCTGGCGACGTCAAACACGATATCGCCGTATTCCAGCACCGAACTCAGCTGCCCGTGCCGCCTGCGCACCAGCGCCTGCAGGCGAGCCGCGACCTCTTCAAGAGCGAAAGGCTTACACAGATAGTCATCGGCGCCGAGCTGCAGGCCGCTCACCCGCTCGTTCAGCGCGTCTCTGGCGGTAAGAATAAGCACCGGGGTATCCACCCTTTGTTGGCGCCAGTGCTTAAGGATATCCAAACCATCGACATGAGGCAGGCTTAAATCGAGGATTACAGCATCGTAAGGCGCAGAGAGTATCGCCTGCTCGCCCAGTCGCCCATCGGTAAACCAGTCTACGGTAAAGCCCATCTCTTCAAGGCCAACCTTTATGCCGTCCCCAATTAACTCGTCGTCTTCGACCAAAAGAATTCTCATCCCGCTCCTTGAACGTCACTGTTGTTTTAGCATCTGAGTTTAGTCGATATTTATATTTAGTTCAGCCACAAAGCCGCCCTGAGGGCGATTGCGGAAGCTGACGCCAAGCCCGTGCAGGCGGGCTATCCGTTCCACGATGGATAGCCCCAGCCCGCTGCCGCTTTTCTCCTGGCCCGGCGGCCTGAAAAAGCGTTCGCCTATGCGCGCAAGAAAGTCTGAATTAACGCCCGGGCCGTTGTCTTCTATGCGAAAACCGGTTGACGTCAACGTCACGGCCACGGTACTGCCCGGCGGGCTATAGCGCATCGCGTTGTCCAACAGGTTGCGCAGTAAAATAGACAGCAGCAGCGGCTGGCCGCTTATCGGTTTAGGCGTCTGCTCTACCGACAGGCTAAGCTCGATGTCCTTTGCGCGCGCCTTTTGATAGTGGTCGGCAATCGCCGTCTGAAGCAGCAGCGGCCACTCAATTTCCTGAACGTCGCTCAGCTGGGACAGAGAATCCAGCCGAGACAGCGTCAAAAGCTGGTCGACGACGCGGGAAGAGCGGTCGATGCCGTCCATCAGGTTCACAACCGCGGCGTTGCGCATATCGTCATCGTCCCCCGCCAGCTGAACGACCTCCGCCTGCACCTTTAGCGCGGCCAGAGGGCTTCGAAGTTCGTGTGCGGCGTCCGACGTAAAGCGTCGCTCGCGGGTCAGCATCTGGCCAATGCGGGAAAACAGCCGATTCAGCGCGTCCACCATCGGCTTGACTTCGCTCGGCACCCGCTGGACGACGAGCGCCGCGTCGTCGTCAGGGCGACGCTGGTTCAGCTGATTGACGATCCGCGTTAAGGGGCGCAGCTCATAGGTAATCAGGCCGATAAGCAGCAGGATCATCATCGGTAGCGCAATCAGCCAAGGGGCCAGTTGCGATAAAATGATGTCCCTTGCCATGTCTTCTCGGTACTCCCACTCCTGACCGACGGCGACAATATGCTTTTTGTCGTGCGCCATTAGCCAAATCACGCGCCAGGGATCGTCATCGTCAACAAGGCCTCCGTCGGCAAACCCGTCGGTGCGATAGTCGAAGATTAGCCTTTTGCCGTTGTCTCCGTCGCTAAGAACGCGCTGGCCGTCAAGGGTGAAAATAGCAAACGCCAGCGCGTCGTCGTCCAGTTTGCCGCGATTGTGGCGAACCGTCTTTTTCATTTCCTGCAGGCTTTGCGGTTCAGAGAACGACTGAGGGTTTAGCACCGTTAGCCGCTTGGCAAACAGCATCTGCTGAGTGTCAAACAGTTCGTTGACGCTGTTGTTTATTTGCCACCAGGCCATCAGGCTGGCCGACGCCCAGGCCAGCAGCGCGACCAGAGAAAACAGTAAAGTTAAACGCAGCCGCAGGCTGTTGAATTTCACTTGGGTTCTCCCAGCGCATAGCCTACGCCGTAAACGGTGCGAATAGTCTCATTGCCCAGCTTGCGGCGCAGGTGGTGAATATGCACTTCGACGGCGTTGCTGGAAACGTCCTCATCCCAGTTATAAATTTTTTCTTCAATCAGTGAGCGAGGAAGCACGCGTCCCGCGTTGTGCATAAACAGCGTAAGCAGCGCGAACTCTTTTGGCTTAAGGATAACCGCCTTCCCCCGCTGGGTGACGGCCATCGTAACGGGGTCAAGCGTAATATCCCCATAGGTTAGCGTAGGCGTAAGCTGGCCGTGCCGACGGCGGATAAGCGCCTGCAGGCGAGCGGCGACTTCCGTCAGGGCAAACGGTTTGCACAGGTAGTCGTCTGCCCCCTGCTGTAGCCCTTCTACGCGTTTCTCGATAGCGTCGCGCGCGGTCAAAATCAGCACCGGAACGTCATGCCCGTCGGTTCGCCAGGCGCGCAGGATGTCCATACCGTCAATGCCGGGTAAAGAGAGATCGAGCACAACGGCGTCATAGGGCGCTGCGCTTAGCGCTCTTTGGCCAACCAGGCCATCTGAAAACCAGTCCACGTTAAAGCCTAGCTTTCCCAATCCGGCTTTCAGACCGTCGCCAATCAACCTGTCGTCTTCTACCAATAAAATTCGCATGCGGTTCTCCTCGTATCCGGCCCCTTTTTACCGTATAAAAAGAGGGATATCCACCCAAGATCCCCACTATTTTTTTATTTTTTCGCCTTAAGATCTGGTTAAGAAAAAGCGTGTTAAATAGCCTGGTCAATAGAGGAAATCACATTTAAAAGAGGAGGATGTTAATGAAAAAATTAACCATGCTGGCGTTAGTCACCGCGTTAATCAGCACGCCGCTGCTGGCTCAGTCAACCGGTGGGTTCAACGGCCCGAATTCAAGCACGGCACAAACCGCGCCGGCGGGCGGTTTCTCCGGCCCAAAAGCCTCTGCGACAACGGTAGACAAGGCCCTTAAGATGAGCGACGACGCCTGGGTCACTCTACGCGGAAACATCGTTCAGCAAATCGGCAAAGAGCTATACCTGTTTCGTGATGAAACCGGCACGATGAACGTAGACATTGACGATAAGCGCTGGCAGGGTCAGGTTGTGACGCCTGACGATCTGGTCGAGCTACAGGGCGAAATCGATAAGGACTGGAATTCGATTGAGCTGGACGTGAAGCGCGTTATTAAGGTTAATAAATAACCATACCGTGCGGGAGGCTTTCGCGCCTCCCCCGTTTTCTCATTTCTTACGCAATAAGTTCCCTATCCCCCAACGCAATACCCCCACAACGGTTTCTCTTCCGCGCTCTTTCTATTGAATCTTGTTCAAATATAAATAGCTGACTATTAGTTTATTTTTAATTGATTTAATAATTAAATTCAGAAGCAAAAATTAAAATCACAACACATTCAAAGTCATATTTAAACCTAATAAAAAACCAAATAAAAAGACTTTACACATTCTATCATTAGTCTATAACCTCATATCAACAATAGACTTATAAAAGACTTTTAGCCAGTCATAAATCATGCGTTATTAAACTGATTAAAACTTATGTAGGAAGTATTTAGATGCACATACGTAACTTGACCGCTCTAACAGCCCTGTTCGCCGCCTCTGCTGTAGCCACTCCGGTTACAATGACTATTGACCAGTATGACGCACTGCTGCAAGCAGCCCGAACCAAGGCAAACGATGCTTATAACGCGTTTAATGCCGACCGGAGTGACTATCACAAGGCTTATGCATGGGTATATGCAGGCAATGAGGTGACGCGTATTCAAAATATGGACGTCATTTTTGCACCACCGCCGGTTGCTATAACCCCTCCGCCACAACCCAAAGCGCCAACAATCACTCAGCAACTGACCAAGGCTCCCGTCATAACATACGGCAACGCCACTCCCCCAACGCCAATCATGCAGACAAACCTGACGCCGGCGCAAAGAACGCCTCAGCCGATCGCACAGGCAATACCGCCTAAAAACGGCGTTGACGGCAAAGATGGCCGGGACGGTAAAGACGGCATAACGACGATCAGAACGATTCACAGCTATACCGTTGATACAGCGACAGTGGCTCAGGTAGACACGAACAGCGGCAATATTAACCACAATAGCTCCGCTATCTCACACAATGCCGCAGCCATTGAGCAAGACGGCCAGCAAATAGACCAAAACCATAGGGACATTGACCAGAATCGCCAGAAAATAAAGAAGGTCGGGGCAATGGCGCAGGCTATTGCGGGGCTGCACTATGACGCCAATAACAGCGGATTAGCCGTAGCCGTGGGTGAATACGATGGCGCAAGCTCCGTTGCGGGCGGCGCACAGTTTCGAACCACGTACCGCTCCGCTGCGACGGTAAGCGTCTCATGGGATGGCGACGCCGCTGGCGCTAACGTCGGCTGGCATATGTCTTTTTAACCGTACAATTTAGGCAACGAAGGAAACCTACGACATGCGTAAGATAGTCACCATCGCCCTGCTGGCTTTCGTCACTTTTGGCTGTTCTGCAATGGAAATACGCGATCGGGCTCAGCGTCCTGATAGTCAGCAGCAGAAACAGCAAAAGGCAGAACGGGTTAAAATATTCAAAGGCTATGGATTAGAATTCAGGCTGGTTTCAGAAGATGAAGCCTATATCAACGGCAAGCGCGCGCAGATTGCGGAACGCGAGCCTACCGCCACCGTTTATACCGAAGCGCAGTATTCAGTGATTTACTACCGTAAAGGCAAAGCGGCGCTGTCAGCGTTCAACAGGTTTATTGGTTATCTGAAACAATGAACCGCGCCGTTTAGCCTGACGTGCGACAACGACAACGGAGCCAGCTTACCGCTGGCTTTTCTAACTATCCCTTCAAACAAATGCGTTCGCATCTACATTCATATCGTTTAATAGCCATCGGCAATTAATTGACATATCAAAGACTACTAAGATAATAAGTCTTTGGAAAACGCATCCGTATCACACCGCATTGGTATGACTTCACTGTACGTCATACCGTTGATAAACGTTTTCATCCGGGCGGTTAATGGTGTGTTTAGGGAGTCTGTGATAATCTATAAAAGATAGAATACCAACAGGAAGTCGCCGAAATGTTTCACATTTTTCTTGAATTCTCCGACCTTGAGCCGGGTGTGAAGTCAGTAGAAGATCTTAACTATGTCTTACGAGATGCCGACAGGCAGTCAGCCTTCGTGATGTCTCATGAGGTCGCAAAGTTTGTTAAAGATGCGATGACGTTCGGTAATCCTATTAAAACCTTCAAGAACTGCCGATTTGCCTTCAACGACGGTGCGGAATTTGTGGAGTTCGACGGCAGCGGCAAGCCAAAGAAATTTGCCGATCCGATACCCGCCTGGTTTCAAACGCCTAACCAATTCGCTCGGGGCCAATGGTTAATTAATCATGAACTGCATGACCTTATCACGCCTGAATTTATCACGACATTTCTGGAAATGTTCCAGGACGTCAAGAAGCGCCGCGAGCACTGCAATCTGCTGTTCGACCTTCAGTTAAACGACCCGTCGTCACGAGAAAAACCTGCCCCGTCGACGAACAGGTCAGGAAATAAGAACGGAATAACCACAAAGCCAAAAGTTGCAGACTTACAGTCGTTTGAAATCTTCGCTCAGTTTTTTAACCGTCTGAAAACCGCGGTAAACGCTGACCAGTTCCCTACGCTGCAGGTATTGACTAATAGTGAAAACGTCGCGAAGGTGCCGAACGCGCTAAAAGGCTCCGTGCGTACCTGGTTTAAGTCAATTACCGGGGAATTGCCGCCAAACAATAAGCGAGTCGAGGCCGGTAACGCCGAGCTGTTTTGTGCGCCTATACGTCAGCATATCCATCAGATTGAAAGCTATGGGTTAGAGACATATTATCGCGCGCTGTCGCAGGCTATTGCACAAGCCGGAGAACAGTTTATCGCCGACTTTGCGTTCAAATTTCCTAAATAATCCGGGGCAAGCGGCTTTCGCCGCTGTTCAAAGAGACGTTTTAAAACCGCATCGCTATCGCCCCTGAAGTGAGCTACGTTCCCTTGGCTGCTTTTCCCCCTTGTTTTTCAGCCCAATGCTCTGACATTATGGACAATTGTGCGTTTACGCTTTCCCGGAGCCGCTATGTTAGAAACCTCGCTTTTTGTCGCCACCATCGCAACCCTCGGCATGCTGTCCCCCGGGCCTGATTTCTTCTTGGTGATAAAGAACGCCGCGCGCTATCGCCGCTCGGTGGCTATGGTGACCGCGCTTGGGATAATCGTTGCGGTAGCGACCCACATGGCCTACTGCGTCGCGGGCCTGGCGGTGGTGATAACGACCACGCCCTGGCTGTTTAACCTGTTAAAGTACGCCGGAGCGGGCTATCTCATCTGGATTGGCATACAGGCGCTGTTGGCTAAAGGCGCGGGAAAGATGGACGTATCGCAGGTCGAACGGCAGCAAACAACCTACAAGAACGCGTTTATTCAGGGATACCTGTGCAATCTGCTTAATCCAAAGGCCACGCTGTTTTTCCTTTCGGTTTTTACTCAGGTGCTGAGCCTGGACTCCAGTACGGGAGAAAAGCTGTGGTACGCCTTTATCATCTGGATCCTCGCGGCCATTTGGTGGCCTCTGCTGGTCGTTCTTATTCAAAGCGCTCCCGTTCGGCGCGGGCTGGCAAAGGTGCAGCGCTCTGTAGATAAGGTCCTTGGCGTCGTGTTGATTGGGTTGGGTATAAAGGTCGCCTTGAGCTAAGCGACTTTTGCCGCCGCCCAAGAACATTTAGTGACATTGTCACTGACGTAGATAAATTTGCGGCTGCTGCGTTTCAGGGTGGCGCTGAATGCCCAAATCAGCCTGATACCATCGGGTCAGCGATTCAGCTTGCATAACCTGCTCCGGCGTCCCCTGCGCCACCAGTTTTCCCTGATGCAACAGCACGACGCGGTCAGCGTAAAGCGCCGCCAGGTTGAGATCGTGCAGTACGCAGCAAACGTTGAAATTCAGCTCCTGCGTTAGCTGTTTAAGCAGCCTCAGGGTCTGCTGCTGGTGATAAAGGTCGAGCGCCGACGTAGGCTCATCGAGAAACAGCCATTTGGCTTCAGGCTCAGGTTGCCACAGCTGAACCAGCACGCGGGCCAGCTGAACCCGCTGCTGCTCCCCGCCGGACAGCTGTCGATAGTCGCGATTGGCCAAAGGCATGCACTCCGTTCGCGCCATCACTTGCTCAATAGCCTCATGCTGGCGCGCCTTGCCGTAGGGAAAGCGCCCCATCGTCACGACGTCTCTGACGCTAAAGGGAAAGGCCAGCCCGGAATGCTGGCGCATCACTGCGCGTGTGCGCGCCAGCGCGTGAGGACACCATTCCGACAGCCGCTTCCCCATCAGGCGACACTCTCCCTGAGACGGCCTCAAATAGCCGGTCAACAGACGAAGAAGCGTTGATTTACCCGCGCCGTTTGGCCCGATAATCGTAACCAGCTCGCCGGGATTGAGCTTCAGGCTGACGTCCTGCGTCAGGCAAAGTCGCCCGGCCTGATAGTAAACGCCCTCAGCCTCCAGCATGGGTGCCTCCTTTAGGTTTAACAATAAGCCACAGGAAATAAGGGCCTCCGATAAGGCTGGTAATCAGCCCAACGGGCATCTCGGACGGCGCGGCCGCCGTTCTCGCAATCGTATCGGCCAGTAAAAGCAGACACGCGCCCCCCAGCGCCGCGCCGGGCAGAAGCCAGCGGTGATCGGCGCCGATGCGCATGCGGATCAGGTGTGGAATAACCAGCCCGATAAAGCCGATGATGCCGCTAACGGCAACGCAAACGCCGACCAGCAGCGCGCTTAACACCAGCAGCCTGATTTTGATTTGGTGAACGTTGACGCCGAGATAGTGCGCCTCTTCATCGCCAAGCTGCAGCAGGTTCAGGCGGCTGGCGGACAGCAGCGTCAACAGCGTGACGGGAACAATAACCGACGCGGCGATAGCCAGCGTAGACCACTGCGCCTGCCCCAGGCTGCCCATCATCCAAACGGACAGCTGGCGAAGCTGCTGATCGTCGCCTACGTAGCTTAATATCCCAACCGCAGAGCCGCACAGCGCGTTAATGGCGATACCGGCCAGCAGCAGGCGGGACATCGTTCCGTGGCTGCTGCGGCTCAGCAAAAAGATAATTATGCTGACGGCTAAACTACCAAGGAATGCGGCAACCATATGGCCATAAAGGCCAAGCGCATAGGGAAAAACGATGGCCAGGCCGACAAACATCGCCGCTCCGCTGCTGAGGCCGAGCAGTCCCGGATCCGCCAGCGGATTGCGGAACAGCCCCTGCATGACCGCGCCGGACGTCGCCAGAGCGCAGCCCACCACGGCGGCCAGCAGCACTCTGGGCAGGCGAATGTTTAACCAGATATCCCAGACGACGTCGTCCGCAGACGCGTGCCAAAGCGTGGCGAACGACAGCTTTAGCGCACCGAGGTTCGCCGCCGACAGGGTGAGTACCAGCAATAGCGCCAACAGCCCCCACAGTACCGTTTTTGCATAGCGATAGCTTTTCAAACTGCTTTTCAATTGCGATGCCTCTGCAACAGGATTATCGAACCGGTGCCAGCCCTGGCTCGATCAGGCTATAAACCTGTCCGCTCAGACCGCTACCGATGAGATTGGCAATGGTTAACGCCACGTCGCTGCGGTTGACGAACCCATGCACTTCCTGATGCTGATAGCACTGCGCTTTTCCCGTCGCTTCGCCGTTTAAAAGGCCGCCAGGACGAAGAATGCCGTAGTTAAGCCCGCTGGTCTGTAGCCACACCTCCGCCAGCGACTTCTCTCTAACCGCTTGCCCAAACGCCGCCTTGGCGCGATCGGACAGCGTTGGCCAACTGTCGCCGCAGCCGAGCGACGTCACCATCACCATATCCTTTATGCCCGCTTTTTCGGCGGCGTCGATAACGGTACGGTGCGCCAGATAGTCATGGCTGCCGCCCATCGTAGAAACGATAGTGCAATCCGCTCCCGCCATCGTACAAATTCGCTCGACCGCGGCGGCATCCGTCGCATCGCCAACCAGAGCGATAACGCCCCGCTCGCGCAGGCGCGCTGCATCCTCTTCTCTACGCAGCAAAGCAAAAACCTGCCGTTGGTGCGCCAATGCGTATTCAAGTACGTGAGCGCCGGTTCCCTTCGCCGCCCCAAAGATTAACCACGCGCTCATTTAGCGCCGCTCGCTAAGTCCGCGCCCAGGCGCCGGAAGGCCTCAACCTGCTCGGGCAGAAGCTGGCGGTGGCTGTCGCGACCAAGGAAAACCTTGAACATCGCCTGCTTTTGCTCATTGAAAAATACGATAGAAGCGGTCGCCATGCCCATAAACGGACGCTCGATAAGCGCAATATGCCGGACGTTTTCCGCCTTGATGTGCCCACTCAGACCGTTCTTTCCGCGCAGGTTAAAATAGCCGTGGCGATGGAAGCCGGAAGGCAGCTCGCCGTGAAACTCCAAAATGACGTCATGATTGTGAACCAGCGTGGTTAACGGCCCCCAGGTGGTCAGCTCATCCCATACGGCGTCAAACTTTTCGCCGCCGACCAGCGTGCGCGAGGGTAAGGCGTCTACCACGTCCAGCAGCGACGTCTGGTATTGACGCGCTATGTCCTCCAGCGTGCCGTCTGGATTGGTCTTCATAAATTCACTCAGGCCGGTTTCATTCAGGCTTACTTCACTCATGGGAATGTCCTTTCTAATCACGTTATGGTTTTATCTTCTTGATATCTATGCCGTCAGTGGACAGCGGTATAGATCGGGGATAAGGCGATAGCCTTAGGCGTTAAGCTGCATAACCAGCTGCTGCAAAGAGCCTAGCAGGTTACTGGCCCAAAACCGCCCTTCGTCCGTCAGCCGAACGCAGAGATCGTCATCGCGCACGAGCCCGGCCTGACGCCACTGAGATACCAGCGGCGTCAGCTCCCCAGCTCGCGGCGTGAGTGCGGGCAGGTCAATTCTTCCCACCTCGATGCCCGCCTGCAGCTCGTGCCGCCAGCGAGAAGCGCTTCCCGCTGGCTGAGTCATCATCATTATCGGCTTGCGGCCTGCATCAAGGGTTTGATAGTAGCTTTCCAGACGGCGCTCCATCATATAGGCCTGCCCGTTCAGGTTGCCCCCGGCGCCCGATCCCATGGCCAGGCAGTCGGCGCCCTGTTTAATCAGCAGGTTGTAGAGATTGCGTTCGCGGGTCGTCCTCGCCCAGTGGCTGTTGCTCAACTGGCGCCATCCGTACTGGTCTAAAATGTCGGCGCCCTGAAGATAAAAATCGCGGCGAGCGGAGACGTCCGGCAGCGTGACGCGCTGGTTTTCCGCCGCTTTGGCCAGCGGCGTTGTCGGCAGCAGGTTTAGCGCGTACAGGTCGACGCCGTCTAGGCCTATATCTCTAACGATGGCGATATCTTCACGCCAGGTTTCCGTTGTCTGCCCTGGGAGGCCGAAAATCAGATCGCACACCACGGCGGCCTTGTCCCGCTTGCACAGGTTTTGCAAAAACGCGATGGACTGCTCTTTATCCGAGGTTCTGGCCATACGCTGGCGAATATGGGAATCAAAGGTCTGAATGCCGATAGAAAAACGGTTTGCCCCTGCAGCCAGACAGGCGTCAATGCGCTCGTCGTTAAAATTGAGGATCCGCCCTTCAACCGTAATTTCGCAGTCCGGCGCCAGCGGAAGGCTCGACTTTAGCCGCTCAATAATGCGAAACAGCCCATCGGCTGAAAGAGACGTCGGCGTTCCGCCGCCAAAATAAACGGCATGGATCGGCGCGGACTGATGCAGGCGGCTGCCCGCTTCCAGAGAAATCTCTTTGAGCAGATAGTCAACGTAGCGCTGCGCGCTATCTTCATGAAACTTGTTCTGATAAAAGCCGCAAAAGGTGCAGTGGGTGGCGCAAAATGGAATGTGAAGATACAGCAGGCGCTTACGCGCAGGCACCGTCGTTTGAATAAGCGAAAGCCAGGCGTCATTTATTTCTTCCGGCGCAAGCGGCACGCTGTTGCGCCACGGCATCGTTGCATGACGATCGGGAAAAGGCAAAGGGCCGGGCTGAGCATAGTAAGGCGTTAAATCAATAGCCATCTTTGGATCTCTGATTTGTTCTGACGTTTTAAGCTAAATTCACCGCATTAAATGATAATAATAATCGTTTATCAAATGAAATTTTTCTCACTAATACGGGGTATTTTTTGATCTCCCCGTTTAGCCGTTTATAAAAATTTTCTTTTTTTTAACAAATTCCTCTGGACATAAAGATGTATTTTTTATGTTTGTTTTCATTTCATTATGTTTTTTTATTAAATGTAAATGTTAATCATTTGCAAAAACAAACCAGGGTTAATTATTTAACTCATTGATATTTTTTATATTTACTCCAAAAAAATAATTTTGATTTTTATGACTGCGATCAAATATCGGTAAATTAGTACTCGAAACTCATCTTTTCTTTCTTTATAAAAGCTAACGATAATCATTCTCATTAAAAAACAGAGGAAAAATATGAAAGCGACGATAAAGACAAGGAAAACTTTCTTAACCACCCTTCTTCCTCTGCTAATGATTTCCAACGCTAGTGCCGAAGCGATATCTGGATCGGACAAAGAAAAAGAAGATGAGACGATGGTGGTCAGCGCCAGCCGTACGGAAAAACCGCTGTGGGAAAGCCCGGTGTCCATTCAGGTCATTGACCGTCAGGCGCTGGACAAGCTTACCGGCGATTCCGTGGCCGAAGCCCTGCGCGACGTTCCCGGCGTAGAGATCTATGACAATGCGCTTGCGGGTAGAAAACAAATCCGCATCCGCGGTGAAGCGCCATCAAGAGTGCTGCTGCTTATCGACGGTCAAGAGGTCACTTACCAACGCTCCGGCCACACTTCTGGCCCCGGCCTGCTGATTGACAGCTCTGCGCTCGAACGTATCGAAGTCGTTAAAGGGCCCCATTCAGTGCTTTACGGCTCACAGGCCATTGGCGGCGTTATCAACTTTATCACCAAAAAAGGCGGTGATAAGCCGATCGGCGGTAAGGTCAACGTCGTTTATGACGGCGCAACCGACGGCTGGGCGGAGTCGGCCGCCGTTTACGGCTCGGTCGGGGGATTCGACTATCGTCTGAACGCCAGCTATGCCGACTATGGCGATCGCGATACGCCGGACGGCCGCCTGCCCAATACCGGCTTCGACAATCAAAGCCAAGGAGCATGGCTGGGCTATACGCTGGGTAAACACAAGGTCGGGCTTTCTCTCGATCGCTACAAGCTGGATACTCAAACCTACTTCGACGAACCGGGTTATCAAGCCTTTAGCGTAAAAATCCCCAAGCTGACGCGCGAAAAGATTGGCCTGTTCTATGACTACCGGCTCGACGGCGACGTACTGAAAAATCTCCACCTGGACGGCTATCACCAGGAAACCGAGCGCCAGTTCCGCAATCATGTGGAAGTCAGCACGGCGACGGGCAGCCCAATGATCGGTGACCTGAACGTTGCAACGAAAAGCAATATTAATGATAAACAGAAGACGGACGGGATAACGTTCCAAGCCGACCTGACGCCGTTTAACAACGACACGCTTATCTTTGGCGCACAGTATCAACGTGACAATGTCACGCAAGATTCTTTAAGCCAAGTGGCGTCCTCCACGTCAACCGGCTTTCCCCCGGCAACTAACTACCAGCGGCAGAAGGACTCTGATAACGCTTGGGAGCAGTCTAACTGGGCGCTCTTTGCTCAAAACGAGCTGCAAATAGCAGAAGACTGGACCTGGACGCTGGGCGCTCGCCAGTACTGGCTGGAGTCGAAAGTTCTTAGCGGGCACAGCCGCACCGTTCATTCAAGCCAAGGAACAAGCTATGCGACGGAAAATGAAAAAACCGTCAGAGACAACACGCTGACAACGTCTACCAGCCTGCGCTATTCCGGCTTCGCCAATACCGAGCTGCGCTTCTCTTATGCCGAGGGTTACGTATTCCCTACTCTGTCTCACCTGTTCATCGAATCGACCGCAGGCGGCAGCGGCATACTCTACGGCAACCCGAACCTGAAGGCGGAAACCTCCGATAACTATGAAATCGGGCTTCGTTATAACGGCTACCAGTGGTTCATTGACACCGCCGTTTACTACTCCGTAGCCGATAACTACATCACGACGCTGCCCTGCAGCGGCGGCGCGGTCTGTAACGGTAACAGCAACGGCAGCCGTTCAGCCTATGAGTACTACGCCAACGCGGATAAGGCCTATACCTACGGCATGGAGCTTCACGCGGAATACAGCGGCTGGGCCGTCGTTCCTTACATCACCGGCAACATGATGCAGCGCGAGCTGAAGATGGAAAACCGAAGCACCTATGACACCGGCGAGCCGATGCTGACGGGCCGTTTCGGCGTGAAGAAAAGCCTGTTCCTGGACTTTATGGACCTAGATGCTGATTTCTATATCCGCGCGGCGTCCGAAGCAGATAACAAAATGACCGACAAAGAGTACCACTATCCGGGCTGGGCGACGGCAAACCTGGGGCTAACCGGCTACTTTGGCTCTGAAAACCAGTATCAGGTCAACCTGGCGCTGAATAACCTGACGGATAAGCGCTACCAAACGGCGCACGAAAGTATTCCGGCATCCGGTTTTAATACCGCCGTCAGCTTTGGTTTTAGCTTCTAAGGAGACGCTGAATGATTCGACTACTTACTCTAGTGGCGGCGCTTAGCGCCCCCTTATGGCTGCAGGCTCAGGAGCGAGTCGTCATCGCGGGCGGTTCGCTGACCGAGGTGGTATACGCGCTGGGCGCTGGCGATGAGGTTATCGCAGTGGACCAGACAACCTCATATCCGCCGCAAACCCAGTCGTTGCCGCAGATAGGCTATTGGAAGCAGCTCAGCAGTGAGGGCATCCTCGCACTAAAGCCAACGCTGTTTTTGACCTGGAGTGACGCTGAGCCCGGGTACGTGCTAAGCCAGCTGCCAAAGCTCGGCGTTAAGGTCGTGGCGCTTCCCCGTACGCCGGCCACCGTTTCCCAGCTAAGCGATAACATTCGCCAGGTCGCCACTGTGCTTAACCGTCAGGCGGCGGGTGACGCGCTGATCGCCGACATTGAGAAAACGCTCATCACGGTCAAAGAGAACGTAGATAGGCACGCCAAGAAAACCAACGTGCTGTTTTTACTCAATATTGACAACGCCGAGCCTCAGGTTGCTGGCAGGCAAAGCATTGCCGACGGCATTATGGCAATGGCGGGTGGCGTTAACGTCGCCACTCACGTTCAGTACAAAAAGTACAGCGGTGAAGGCATTATCAGCAGTAATCCAGACGTTATTGTGGTAACACAACAGAGCCTGAGCGTCGCCGGCGGAATGGCAAAGCTTGGCGAGATCCCCGGCGTACAGCAAACGCCAGCCTGGAAAAATCAGCGCATCGTCGCCATCGACAGAGCGATTATTCTGGGCATGGGGCCCCGCGTCGGGCTGGCGGTAGAGCAGCTTTATCAGGGATTCTACCCTGCCAATGGCGATAACTGATTAAAACGTTCCGTCTATTTCCCTCATCTCGCCTTCGTGCTTCGGCCGGAGGCGAATTTATTTGTAAAGATTTCTCAATAAAATGCTTGATCAAATCTAAATAGAAATTATTATCATTGCGATTTCTTTACATAACCACACAAATTCACACAGATGTTTTCATACCGTTGAGTAGGGATAATAAATGAAAAACAACTCGCTAAATCGCCTCACGTTGGCCATTATCGGCAGCTTCGCCCTCCCCGTCTTTGCTGCCGATGGTGATGAGACGATGGTCGTAACAGCGTCCGGCTTCCAACAGTCTATTCGCAACGCCCCCGCCAGCATCTCCGTCGTTACGCGTGAAGATTTAGAGAAAAAGCCGTTCCATAATCTGGCTGACGCCGTTAAAGACGTTGAAGGCATCAGCATCACCGGCAGTGAAACCAACACCCAGGACATCTCTATTCGCGGTTTACCCGGCGACTACACGCTGATCCTGGTCGACGGCAAGCGCCAGAACAGCCGTGAATCACGCCCGAACGGCAGCGGCGGTTTTGAAGCCGGCTTTATTCCTCCGATGGAAGCGATTGAACGCATCGAGGTCATTCGCGGCCCAATGTCCGCACTGTACGGCTCTGACGCTATGGGCGGCGTTATCAACATCATCACCCGCAAAGTCGGCACCGAATGGGTCGGCGCGGTCGGTATGGACGCCACCATTCAGGAAAACGCCGATTCCGGTAACCTCTACGGTGGCAATTTCTACCTTTCAGGCCCGCTGATGGACAATCTGCTCGGCTTCCAAATCTACGGCAACGCTAACTACCGCCCTGAAGACGACATTATTGGCGGCTATAACAAAAACGATAACAAAAACTTCACCACCAAATTCAGCATTTCGCCGACCGAATCTCAAGATATTACGCTAGAAGCCGGCCGCACCGTACAAAAGCGCGAGTCAACGCCGGGGAAATCTATCGATGCCTATACCATTCGCGGCGGCTTAAAGCAGCCCAATGCAAAAACCGATTTGAGCAACGAGCGCAACCACTGGGGCATCACCCATAACGGCCGCTGGGACTTTGGCTTTACCGACGTCAGCGTTTATCAGGAAAAAACCAAGCGCATCACCAAAAGCTATAAGCTAGACGCCACTACTGGCGCCTGGAACGGCGGCTACGACGCTCGAAGGCCTGAAATCACCAACACGGTGGTCGACGCCAAAATGACACTGCCTCTACCGAGCAACATGGTGACCATTGGCGGTCAGTACCAGTATTCCGAACTGGAAGACAGCTCGACGATTGGCAAAGGAAAGACGGAAGGCGCCAATATTTCGGCCTACCAGCAGTCCCTGTTCGTCGAAGATGAAATCTCGTTAACCGACGACCTAATCTTTACCGGCGGCGTTCGCCTTGACGACCACGAGACCTACGGCGACTACTGGAACCCTCGCGGTTACCTGGTTTATCACCTGACGGACGAAATTACGCTGAAAGGCGGCGTGGCTAAAGCGTTCCGCGCCCCTACGCTTCGCGAGATAAGCCCCAGCTACGGTACGGCAACCCAGGGCGGCGCGGGCATCATTTACGGCGATCCTAACCTGAAGCCGGAAACCAGCGTAAACGAAGAAATAGGCATCGCCTACGATCACGAATCGGGCTTCAGCGCCGCGCTGACGCTGTTTAACACCGACTTTAAAAACAAGCTCACCAGCTACAGTACGGGCACTAAAGATCCCATTACCGGCCTGAATCTTTATACTTTTGACAACGTCGGCGAAGCCAATATCAAGGGCGTAGAAGCGGCGACCAGCATTCCTCTCGCTCCAGCGTGGAAGCTGGACTTAAACTATACCTATCTCGACTCCAAGCGTACGAGCGACGATGAGTCTTTCAGCAGCGGCGTGTCGCTTAAAGGCGAACCGCTGGCGCAAACGCCGAAGCACAGCGCCAACGGCAAGCTGACTTGGGAGGTTAACGACAGGCTGGAAACCTACGCGCGCGTCACCTACACCGGCAAGCAGGTGTGGGCCGGGCAGCGCAACGGCTATACCGGCCCCCGCTATCGCGACGCCTTTACGACCGCTGATGTAGGCGGCTCTTATCAGATTAGCAAAAACGCCCAGCTGAACATGGCCGTACTCAATATCACCGACGAAACCGGGGATGATATTGATACCAACGGCGGCAACTGGATAGTTGAAGACGGCCGCCGCTTCTGGGTCGGCCTCAATCTGAAGTTCTAACCCTCATGCGGTATCCACTACCGGATACCGCTATTTTCTCTTCGGAAATGTTATCCATGTATAAATCGCTCATCGCCGCCGCATTGCTCTTTTCCACCGGCGTATCCGCCAAGCCCTCGCCCGTTATTCCTCCAATTGAAGAAAGCGCCCGTCAACACTTTACGCTCAGCCAGCACGACATGACCTCCGCACGAGGGTACGAATATCGTATTTACGTCGCCTTGCCGAAGGCGCCTGCGCTAGCGAGCGGCTACCCCGTTTTATACATGCTGGACGGCAACGGCCAGTTTCCCGTCGCGGTTAACGGCTATCGTTCTGAAAACGGCCCGGCCCCCCTAATTATCGCCATCGGCTACCCGACCGGCGTCAGCTACAATACGGAGCTTCGCACGCGCGACTATACGCCGCCGGCGGAAGGCGAAGCGTTCGCCAAGGGGGGGCAGTCAGAGGCTTTTTATCAGTTTATTGAACAAGAGCTGAAGCCTTCGATTACGGCTAAGTACGCCGTTGACGCGTCTCGCCAAACGCTGGCGGGCCATTCGTTCGGCGGGCTGTTTACGTTGTACGTTCTGTTTAATCACCCGCAAAGCTTCCAACGCTACGTGGCGGCCAGCCCTTCGCTATGGTGGGGAAAAGGCGTCGTTATTCCTAAACGCTCCCCGCTGTTAACCGCTAATCCAAAGTCCATCACGATGACCGTCGGCGAGTACGAAGAGAAGCCCGATCCGGCCAAGGTCAATCAGCCGGTTGACCCCGAACGCGCCAAAAGGCAGGCCGAACGTCAGCAGGTGACAAAAGCGCGAGATCTGGCGGCAACGCTGGCTCAACAGGGCGCCAGCGTAAGCTTTATCCTGTTCCCGGGGAAAAACCACGGCAGCGTCATTCCTGACGCGGTGAATACGGCGGTTGCCGTGGCCGCGCAGGATAAATAGGCGTCAGGGGAAGCGAGAGCTTCCCCCTTTTCTATTCTTCCCCTCTATGCTCAATCCCCACATCATCCTGCGGATGCCGCTGAAGAACCAAACTCTGAGGGCTGGACAGCTTAACGCCCGCCGCACGCAGGCGCTTTAAGATTTCATACAGCAAATCGCTTTTGGTGCGGCTCACTAGACGAGGGCTGCTGACGTAGCCCGTAACGCTTAGCGTAATGCCGTCAGGCGTTAGCTGGCTAAAGGTGACCGACGGCCCCGGCGTGTCAAAAATCAGTTCATGGGAGGAGTAGGCCTCAATCAGGATATCGCGTACCTGCTCCGGATCGATATCCAGCGGAAAGGTCAATGCGATAGTGGCGACGCCCTGTGCGTTACCCATCGTCACGTTGCGGACGTTTTGAGAAATCAGCTGGGAGTTGGGTACGATAACCGTCGATTTATCACTGAGCTGAATCTCCGTTGCGCGCACGTTAATGCGGCGAATGTCCCCCTCAACGCCGCTGATGCTGACCAGATCGCCCACCTTTACCGGCCGCTCCGTCAACAGGATAAGGCCGGAAATAAAGTTCTTTACGATCTCCTGCAGGCCAAAACCGATACCCACCGACAGGGCGCTGACGATCCACGCCAGCTTGTTCCACTCGATGCCGAGAATCGACAGCGTAATCAGGATAAGCAGCACGTAGCCGACGTTGCTAAACAGCGTAACCAGCGACATGCGCATCCCTGCGTCCATCGCCGTTTTGGGAAGAAACTTGGCGCTCAGCCAGCGTCGGGCGGTCCGCAGGATATAAATGCCGATCGTCAGGCTGATGGCCGCATTAATGAGATTCGCCGGAACGATGTTGATTTTGCCCAGGCTGTCGCTACCTAAAATCTCAACAATTTTTTCAACCAGCGTTATCGGCGTCGTCGTGCCGTAGGTACCGTTGAACAGGGCGACGATCGCCAACAGCAGCAGCACCGTCTTGCCGATGGCGGAAAACAGGATGGTGGCCTGATCCAGATAGCGTTCATTCAAATTGAACGTCTGTTTTATCCACTTTCCGCTGGCGTTATTAAGCGAGAACAGGCTTTCGCACAGGTCGTTGACAAACTTTACCGCCAGATAAAGCACCGACAGAACGATGCCGACCCACACCAGCTCATAGCTTAAAAAGCGCGCCAGAGAAATATAGCCAATGAGCAGCGCCAGCAGAGCCACCGTGGAAACCAGCGTAACGCAGACGTAGATCAAACCGGCTATCGTACCTTTGACCTCCGCCGCCGCATCTTCCTCCAGCAGCGAGCGCCTCACGATGCGAACGCGGTACAGCGCTGAAAACATCAATAGCCCAATCAGCAGCGCAATAATGCCGTTGCCGAAGATAGCGGTTGGCACGCTGCTGTTAATGGCGGTATTGACCTGCTCTACGGAGCCGAAGGCCATTAGCAGCGCGGCCAGCATTGGAGGATAGAACTGCAGCGCATTGGCGATAGGATCTGGCATGGCAATAAGCCGCCATGAAGGGCGCCGGATGGACAGCAGCGCCCTGCCCAGCCCGACGACTAATGCTGAAAATATCGTCAACCCGAGCAGCGCGTTAGAAAACTGTTCAACGATCGGCGTGAAGGCATCCAGATCTTCAAAAATCTGATAGATCAACCGCGCGCCGCCCCAGAGCGTAAGCACCGTCACCGTTACCGTTCCCAAGGCTAAAAAGCTGCGCCGCAGGCGGCCATCGGGAAATGCCTGAATGCTGAGCCAGACGAGCCCTCGCTCCAGCAGCCGACGGCCAAACGCCCAAAAGGCCAGCGCTAACAGCCCCAGCACAACGGTGCCGGAACGGGCGCCCGGCTGCCATGCCTCATTCCAGACGTTTGCCCACTGCTGGTTGAAGTCGTTAAATTTTTTTAAATCTTCCTGCTGGGGCGTAAACAGCACGGCCCAGAAGCGCCAGTTCATGATGCTGCCGGAGTTAAGGGCCAACTGGGTTTTCAGCGCGCTTCGGCGCAGTTGAACAATATGTTTGGACAGGTTTGTCGCATCGGCTTTTAGCGTTTCAAGCTGGCCTTGCGTCTTCACCATTTGCGCTTTGGTGTCTGTCAATTCACGGCGCTGGCGGGCCACTTCCGGCGCTTCGGCCGGTGCGCCCGCGGCGGGTGGCGCGCCCACCACGTCAAGCTGGGTATTTACCTGCTCTAATGCGGGATGCAGGAGCTGAACGCCGTCCTCAGCCTTGCCAATCAGCTCCTGCGTTTCAACGTACAGCTCACTTAGCTGTTTATCCGTCGTGGCGACGGAGACCCCTTGCTTAATATCGTTTAAATGCTGTTGGAGTTTGACCAGGGATTCGGCATCGAACTGCTTTTGGACGTTAACGTTGGCCGATGCATCAGAGTCGGGGGCATCCGGCGTTGAAGCCCCCTGCGCCATTGCGCTGAGCGAAAAAAGAAAAAACAGTGAAACAATGAACGTACGCGGTATAGAAAAACCAAACATAGAGAAAAGCCCCTATTTATTGTCTTACTTGTCGCTATTTTGTATCCACCCATTCAATCGTCGGCATTTTCCTTAACGCTTCCCGGCGGCGGCGATTTTAGGATATGGGACTTTATCTTACCCCACACCTGCATTTCACAGGATTTACAGTCAAATTTTAACGTCAACGTTTCCTCGCCCTGCACCAGCTGCATCGGCGTTACGCGGGTTTTCACACCCTGTACGCCTTTTGCCTGCTTGGGACACAGGTTAAAGGCAAAGCGCAGGCAGTGCTTGGTTATCATCAGCGGCACCTCGCCCTTTTCTTCGTGCGCCTCATAGGCGGCATCGATAAGCTCTACGCCGTGGCGCTGGTAAAACTCGCGGGCCTTATGGTTGTAGACGTTAGCTAAAAAAGTTAAATGGGTTTGCGGATAGGTCGGCAAAGGCAAACTTACGGGCCTGCGGCTCCCGCGCTGATAGCTCGCCAGTCGGGCTTCCGTCAGCCTATCCACCGCATCGCGGCGCAGCTGGTTGAGCTGGGCGCTGGGGATAAAAGGCACCGTCGGCAGATCGAGCGTGACCTCTGCGGCGTAATACATCGTCTGGCCCAGCTTGCTGAGCCCCTCCTTCAGAGAGGCCTGCGCTTTTTCAGGCTGATTCGCCGGTTCATATGCGCCATCAAGTGACGCCGTAACTAAAATGCCTTCTTCGCTGACGGCTTCCAGCAGCAGCCCACGTTCTCCGCTCTTTAAGTGTAGCCGAATCCCCACTCTGCGTTCGCTGGAGCTTTTCATCAGCGACTGTTGCCACTGATGATCGAGGTTTCGATTAAGGGGATGATGCGGTCTAAGCTTGGTCAAGGCCTGCGGCATTTCGTTGGGATAAAGGCGGTAGCGCCCGTCCGCCAGCTTTTCGGCCTTATTGACCCGAAAGCCGACAACTTCCCGTTTAATCAACACGTTGAGGCCGTCGCCGTTGTTTATCGGCGCCTCTGAGCTGACGTCTAAATATTGTTCACTGGCTTTAAGCACGTCGCCTACGGGTAAGCCGATAAACTTCGGCGAATCGAAGGCGCCGATATCTATCCTGCGCTCGTTGACGAAGTAATCGGTGCTACCGCGGTGAAAGGTTTTATCCGGATTGGGCACGAAGTAATGCTGCGTTCTGCCGCTCGAGGCCGCCGTCAAATCCGAACGCTGCGCCATAATGGCGTCAAGCCGTTGACGATAGTAGGCGGTAATATTTTTGACGTAGCTGAGATCCTTGTAGCGCCCTTCAATCTTGAAAGAACGAACGCCGGCATCGATAAGGGAATTCAGGTTCAGAGACTGATTGTTGTCCTTCATCGACAGCAGGTGTTTATCGTAAGCGACAATGCCGCCCCGCTCGTCTTTTAGCGTGTAGGGAAGCCGGCACGCCTGAGAGCAGTCGCCTCGGTTGGCGCTGCGCCCTGTCTGGGCGTGAGAGATGTAGCACTGGCCTGAAAACGCAACGCACAGCGCGCCGTGAATGAAAAATTCCAATGACGCATCAACCTCTTGGCGAATGCGCCTGATTTGCTCCAGGCTCAGCTCCCTGGCAAGCACCAGCTGGGAGAAGCCGACCTGAGATAAAAAGCGGGCCTTTTCCAGCGTACGAATGTCGGTTTGGGTGCTGGCGTGGAGGTCGATAGGCGGGATATCCAGCTCAAGGATGCCCATATCCTGCACGATAAGCGCATCTACCCCTGCGTCATAAAGCTGATGAATCAGGCGCCTGGCGGGCTCCAGCTCTTCATCATGCAGGATGGTGTTCAGCGTGACGAATACTTTGGCGTAATAGCGGTGAGCGAACGTCGCCAGCTCCGCAATGTCTTTCAGCGAATTACCCGCATTGTGACGCGCGCCAAAATCCGGCCCGCCGATGTAAACGGCGTCTGCGCCGTGTAAAATCGCCTCTCGGGCAATTTCTACAGTGCGGGCCGGGCTGAGTAGTTCAAGCTGATTGTCTGAAAGTCGCATAGGTTACTGGCTTAGCCTTGAGTTCATCGAAATTGTGCGAGCGGCATTGTAACCTACTTTTTATCTACCGCGTATCCGGATGAGTATTCCAGATAACCCACAAGCGTAACTCAGACGGAGCAGCGCTATCTATGCGCTTACTGACAAACGGCGCGTTTTAGGCGTCCCCTTCTATAAGCAGCAGGTACAGATAGCGATCGACCACGGTGTGGGAAACGCCCAGATTAGAGCAAATTTCGCTGCGGCTTTTTCCCTGTTCATACAGCGCCTCGACCTGCTGAAGGATTTTTCCTTCGTTCCCCTGATAGATGTAGTTTATCTGAAACGTGCGTTTACAGTTGGAGCAATAGTAACGCTGCAGCCCCGAACGCGCTCTGCCATGCCGCCGAACGCCGCTCTTTTCGGAGCAGTGGTGGCACATGATTTGATTATAATTTTTTCTCATCTTCCTCTCCCTATAGTGTCAAAAGCCGCTTCGCTTAAGTAAGCGAACTGTCTTTAACAGCCATAAACGTTTAACTGCCTCAGACCAGCCGCCGGACGACGTCCAAACAAGCGCCGCATCACTATGCCGCTAACGTTATCTCTATCGGCCTCTGACGAGTCGTCTTATGTATTCAGTGGCCACAAAATAGCAGTGGTATCACATGATCTAATTATGATTTTTTCTCATATTTTCTCCCCCAAAGTGCCAAAGGCCGTTTTCGCTTAGTTAAGCGGACTGTCTTTAACGGCCGTTACGTCCAACTGCCCCAGGCTTGCTGCCAGACGAAGTCTGGACAGGTGCCACTCCACCATGCTGTTAACGTTATCCATTTCGGCCTCTGACAGATCGTTTTGCGTGTTTAGCAATTCCAAAATGCTTCCGACGCCGGATTGATAACGCCCACGTGCGATGTCATAGGCGCGTCGCGATGACGCAACTAAATCGCTCATGTTCTTTAAGTTACTTTGAGTCGTTGAAAGACTCTGATAGGTCTGCCAAACCTGAAGCGCGATATCGCGCCGCGACTGGGCATACTGGTTTTTCGACCGTTCAAGTTTGTTTTGAGCGCTCCTGACGGCGTTGTACTGACTGAAACCGCTAAAAATGGGCACCTTGACGCTAACGCCCATATAAAACTCGTCGGTGTTATAAGTCGGGCCGTACTTCGC
This sequence comes from Leminorella grimontii, assembly GCF_039789245.1. Classification (NCBI taxonomy): domain Bacteria; kingdom Pseudomonadati; phylum Pseudomonadota; class Gammaproteobacteria; order Enterobacterales; family Budviciaceae; genus Leminorella; species Leminorella grimontii. The sequence goes on from NZ_CP146357.1 coordinate 2,094,894, forward strand.
CTCGCTGTCCCCCCATCGGGACGTCAGGTAGACTGACGGTAAAAATCCGCGCTGAGCGATAGCCAGCTCTTTCTCCGAGACGGCGATCTGCTCTTTAACGGACAGCAGATAGGGATGCTGATTAAGCGCCTTATCAATTAAGCGCTGAATGTCGGCCAAAGAACGCTCGGAGGGAACCGTCAGCCCCTTTTGGAAGGTGATGTTTTTTGTAATGTCCAGACCAATAATCGACGCCAGCGCGCCCATGGCGTTACGCACGTCGCCTTCGGCCTGAATGCGGTAGTTGGTTGACGACAGCGCGGCGTTTTTCGCCTGCAGTTCATCGGCCAAAACGCCGACGCCGGCCTCCCGCTTACCCTGAGTCACCTGTAGGCTTTTATAGGCGATAAGCTCAATGTCGCGCGCGGCGTCCAGATACGCCTGAGCGGCGATTACCGCAAAGTACTTTTGCGCCGCGTCCAACACGACGTCCTGCAGGTCCGACTGCGTCATAAACTCCATCGCGCTAAGTTCGCTTTTCGCCCTGTCGACCCCTGCCTCCCGTTGCCCAAAGTCAAACAGCAGCCAGCTGAGTTCCAGCGTGTTTTTCCAGTTTTCCGTTGTGCTGTCGAGCGTTGTCTGCGGATAGTGCGTTTTCGTCTCCTGATGGCCGAACGTAGAAAGCCCATCTACCGTCGGCATATAGCCCGCATAGCTTTTATCTTTCTCAATTTGGTAGTAATGAAGATTCAGCCACGTTGCCTTCGCCTTCGGGTTGTTACACATGGCCAAAACGACGACGTCATAAAAGCTCAACACGCCTTTTTGCGCCGTACCGTCAATACAGATATCTCGTTCAACGTTCTCCTGAGAAAGCGCCGCGGCCTGCGGCGCTGCAGTTTTGCTCTCCGCCGCCCGGCCTTTTCTGTAGAGCATGTCATCCGTAATAACCGGCCGCGCGCCCTTTTGCGCATAGGCGCTACTGCCGGTGGCGCCAGCCGCCGGTTTCGACGACGACAGCTCGTCAATCAGCGACATCACGTCCTGCGAAGGCGCGGCGTTGCACCAAAGGGGCAAACAGGAAGACGCTATCAGCGATACTAAAAGCCAGTTTCTCATCCTATTTATTCCCCTCCATGATGGAATATCGTTTGGGAGGCGCAGGCGACATTACCGTTTCCGTTTCGATATAACCGGGTGATGACAGCGGCTTCTTGCTCTTGGTGCGAGATACGGCCTGCCAAGACGCCGCAGCGCCCATTCTGGGCAGCATCATTCCGCTCACGCGGGATGAACGCGCGCCCGGTGGAGATATTTGCGTCTCCGTTTTTATCTGAAGTGGGGAAGCATCGACGGTAACGATATCCTTTTGTCCATAGGCCATGCTTTCAAACTCAGGCACGGGCGGCGGCGCATAGTGATAGCGGCCGGTCGCCTGTACTGCTGGCGCCGCCGAAGGCCACGTATGAATGCTTGTTTCAACGCGAATGTTCCCCTGCGACGGCGTTTCAATTTCTCTGCTTTGCGTCCCTACCAGCATCGCCGTTGATTTCCTGGTCTGATAGATAAGCTCATAGCCTTTCGATGCGCCTTTTTGCACTACGCTGCCATCTACTCTGGGCGCTCTGGCCTGACTAAGTTCATCAATCATTTTTTCGATATCCTGCCTTGAGCCTGCGTGGCAGACACCGATTGTTACGACAAAACAGGTTAATGCCGTAAACACTCGTTCATTCATCCTAGATTTCCTCCTCGGTAACTGGCTCTGTTGTGGGTTTGGGGCTCTCCGGCTGACCAAAAAGCTGGGCGGGAGTGAGTTGCTGAGTTGACATGCCGTTTTCAATAACAATGATTCGGTCGACAGAGGCTAGCGTCTGCGGGCGATGGGCAATCACCAGACGCGTGATCTTCAGCCGGGAAACGGCGGCATTAACCACCTGCTCCAGCTGAACGTCTAAATGGCTGGTAGCTTCATCCAGAATCAGAAGCTGAGGGCTCTTATAGAGCGCTCTGGCTAGCAGGATCCGCTGCTTTTGCCCTCCGGAAAGCGCAACGCCCATATCGCCGACCAGCGTGTTGTACTGCATCGGCATCTGTTCAATATCCTGATGGATAGCCGCCATCAGCGCGCACTTCACGACGCGTTCCCTGTCGATATCGCGATCGAAAAAGGTGATGTTGTCCATAATTGAGCCAGCAAACAGCACGTCGTCTTGCAGCACCGTCGCGCTAAACCGCCGCAGCCCGGCCGGCGTCAGCTTTTTAAGGCTTGTGCCATCAATCAGGATGTCGCCGCTGCAGGGCGTCAGGCTGCCGCACAGCAGCTGGCTTAGCGTGGTTTTACCTCCACCAGACGGGCCTGCCAGCGCGACGCACTCTCCGGGTTCAATGACGAAGGACACGTCCTTAATAACCATGGGTTCGCTATCGGCGTAGCGGAAGCTGACGTTTTTGAACTCAATTTTGGGCGGCCGGGACTGCTGCGTCTCAGAAACCGGTTCAATAGCGTCTTCAGGGGCGGTAAGAACGATATCGGCCAGGCGCTCGGTTTGGATGCTCAGCATCTTCAACTCGAAGAACTTGTCGATAAGGCTGCTTATGCGCTGGCTGAACTGGGTTTTATAGGAGGTAAAGGCCATAAGAACGCCGACCGTAAAGGTCTGGTCCATAACCATCATGGCCCCCAGCCCCAAGACCACCAGGTTTTCTACGCCAAACAGCAGTCCGTTAAGCTGCTGGTAATAAATTTGCAGCTTCTGCACCCGCACGCCGGCGTTAATCTGGCGAATAAGCAGCCCCATCCAGTCTGCGGTTCTCTCCTGCTGGCGTTCAAACAGCTTGATGGTTCTTACGCCGCGCACCGTCTCCAGAAAGTGGCTTTGCTGCTTGGCGCCGTGGACGATTTGCTCCTCCGACGCCATGCGCAGCGGCCGGTACCATAGGATGCGTCCGATGACGTAAAGCATCATGGTAATCAGACAAATGGTCGCCAGCAGAGGGCTATAGATATACATCATCACCAGCGTGACGATGGTCATTAGCCCATCGAGAATAGCGACGAAGAAGGAAGACGACAGCGTGGACTGAATGGAATCAACGGCGCCAAAACGGGAAACGATGTCGCCCAGATGGCGCTTCTCAAAGTAGCTGATGGGTAAACGCATCAGGTGACGAAACACGCTGTCGCGCCACTGTACGCTGATCGAGGTCGAAATATACATCATGACCCAGGCGCGTACGGCTGAAGTAAACTGTTGCACCAGCATCATAACGCCAAAGCCGACAAGCAGCGTAACCAACAGATTTTTATCGTTAGAGACGATAACGTAGTCGATGGTCCACTGTGTAAACAGCGGTGAAACAATGCTGAATAATTCAATCCCCAACGCCAGTATTAACACCTGGATAAAGCTGCTTTTAAGCCCAGTGATTTTCCCTATCAAATCGCGAAAGCGAACGTGACGACGCTGTTCCTGCGGCTTAAATCCTTCATCCGGCCAGAGCTCTATCGCCACGCCGGTAAACGATGAAGAAACTTCAGACAGCGTTAACTGACGGGCGCCGGTCGCGGGATCGTGAATTACGCACCGATTTCCTTTGACTGACTTTAGCACCACAAAATGGGAGAAATCCCAGTGCAAAATGCAGGGAAGTTTCAGCTTAGGAAGCTCGTCGAGCTCTAAGCGCAAAGAGCGGCTGTTCAGGTTTAACTGTTTAGAAATGCCTATAAGCTGGCTTAGATTGATCCCTTTTTGAGAAATACTGAACTTACCGCGTAGCGTCGCTAAATCGGTATTGTAACTATGGTAGCCGGCAATCATTGCCAGACAGGCCAGTCCGCATTCGGCAGACTCCGTTTGGATCACGACAGGCAGCCGATGGCTGGTCAGCCCAAAATTTATTTTTTTAACAAAACTCATCCTTCAATTCGCCCCTTAACCTCAGTCGCTTGCCTTTTGCGTAATGCTAAACAGTGGCTCCAATACCCATTCATAAACCTTGCGCTTGTCCAACGTGATGTCTGCTTCCAGTTCCATTCCTGGCTGAAGCGCTTTCTTTTGGCCATAAGCAAAGACGGTTTGGCTCTCAGGCTTAACCGTAATTTGATAAAACGAAGGTTCATTGGACGTAAGTGACGTAGCCTGAATTTCATGCTGTGTCAGCGTCACTTTAGAAACAGAAACCACCCGGCCTCTATACTGGCCAAACTTCTGGTAAGGGTATGACTGGTAGCGCAACCAGACTTCCGCCCCCTCCTGAATAAAGCCGACCGCTTTGCTGGGCGCATAGAGATGAACCTGCAGCATCGAGTTTTCAGGAATAATGCTGACCATCGGTTTGCTGCTTTCAACAAACTGCCCTACCTGCGCGACGGCGGCCGTCACCGTCCCTGATTGAGGAGCCTGAATAACGATCTCGCGCTTGGCTTCGCTTTCGGCCAGCTCCTGTTTGGCGCTGGAAATGTTTCGTTCGAGCTGTCCCTGCTGTTTTTCAAACTTCAGCAGCAGCCCATCCAGCTCAGATTGACGACCGGCCAGTTCCTTTTCGGTGTTGAGCTTTTCTCTTTCATAGCTGCTTAGCGCGCTCTGCTGTTGCAGAACCTCTTCTTTCACTCGCTCATACTGTTCCAGAGAAATGTATTCTTTCTGATAAATCTGCTGATATTGCTGCTGACGGCGCTGAACCAGCCCCAGAATACGTCGCTGATTGACGATTTGTTTATTTAGCGCATCAATCTGGCTATTTAACTTCTCGATGTAACTTTCAAGCAGAGACTTTTCCGCTGAGAACTGTTCCTGATTTTTATTCAGCTCATCGTTAAGTGAATCCAACCTTGCCTGAATCTGCGTGCTTATCGTTTGCTGAGTGCCGAGCGCGTTAGCGCCTTCTCTTTCGCTTGAAATAACATACAGCGCATCGCCCTGTTTGACCCTGTCGCCTTCCTTAACCTTTTTCTCAATAACGATGCCGTATTGTTGACTATAAACTTTAATAACGCCCTTATCGGGGACAAGCTGCCCCGTCACCGTTTGTTTTCTGGTATATGAAAACAAAATGCAAAACAATATAACCAGTGCTATAACCGCACAGATAAAAAAAGTAAAAAAACGCAGAGATAAAGGCGTACTTAATATTACGCTCCCTAGCCATTTCTGCCTTTCTGCCTGAAGCGCCTCCTGGCGAAACAGTCCCATATGTTTCCCATCCTTTATAAAATGAATAAACCCCAAAAAATCGCCAGTACATTCTTAATATTAGATAAGAATAAAACTTAGCTTTACTTATGATTAATTTCCCACGGGAAGATATTCTCACCCTACACTAGAATGAAGAAATTTAAAAACACAAAATCAATAACCATCAAGCTGGCGTAATAATAGAAAATCCCTTCAGAACAATAGAATGAACGTTTAATTATTAGCCATTATTTATTACATTCTTAAACTATCAAGCGATATAATATTTACGCATAAAAAATTTTATATAACAACGTGTATTATTTGGATGATTTTAAGGCATTACCGGCCTATATACCCTATTTAAGACATCACTCCCAGCGCCGACGCCTTACCAATCCTCAAAGTTTCTTATTATATGCTACAATGCTTCAAACCTCCTGTCGCGGCTGAATCCCCTCTACTAAAGTACACTGCAAAACGGTGGAATTTAGCAAATGCTAAAAGATTATTTATAAAAATAATAAGGACATGTTGAGATTAAAAAGAGATTTATAAAAAAAGTAACACCAAAAATAAATATTGACTTATTTGCACATAAAAATCGGCTTTACTACCGCCCTTTAAATTTGCATTAACATCTTTTTTTGATAGATTAACTTCACCGAAAAAACCAGCATTAACCATATGAGGAGGATAGTAAGGTTAATTAAAAAGTAGTTAATAAACACACCCAATTAAATTACTCATATATTTATTTAGTAGAAAAAACTGGTTTTCAAGCGCACAGGATCCTCAGCATTGAAAGTCGGTTTTATACCTCAATTATAGGTTATGGATATGAAACTATACATACAACAAGCAGGGCAAGCTGTACAAGAGGTTTCGTTGAGTTCTTCAACGAATATTCACGCAACGCCGGGAACCCGACTGTTTATTGAAGGAAATAACGGTCACGTTTCTCATATGGCTCGTAACGGATCAGGACTTATTATTAACACCAGCGATGGCAATGTCGTTACGGTTGATAATTTTTTCGGCCCCGCCGACCAAGGGCTAAGCTCTCTGACAATTGAAAATACGCCTGAATCAGGTTTGCCGGAAAAGCAGATCGTTCTGGGCGATGAGCGCGTCTATAACGACGGCGCTGAAGTTGTTGCCTATACCCCTGAGCAACTTAAAGACATTATTTCAGGCTGGGACTACTATGAAGTCCGCGGCGAAGAAGCGGCTGCGGCTGGTGACGATGACAATACCGGTCTGTTCGTTGCATTGGGCCTTGGCGCCGCAGGCGTAGCCGGTCTTATCGCATGGGCAGCAAATGATGACGATGATGATAACGATCACTCATCTTCTAACCCTGCGCCTACGCCAGATCCCAGTGAGGTAACCGATCCGACGACGCTGACGCTGAACCGTTCTAACGGTTCCAGCCTGTCCGGTACCTGCGACGCTAAAAACGCTACCGTTTATATCGACGTTAACAGCGACGGCCACCACGATTTCGCGACTAAAACCGACGCAAACGGAAACTGGTCCTTCACGCCGGCTACGCCGATTGCCGACGGTGCAACCGTGACCGTATGGGTAGTAAACAGCAAGGGCGAAAAAATTCCTGTCTCTACTCAAATTGACGCCACGGCGCCAGAAGCAGAGAGCATCGTTGTATCTCAGGATCTGAACGTCATTAGCGGCAAAACTGAACCCGGCGCCAAGGTTAAGCTTGACGTTGACGGCGACGGTAAAGCCGACTATGAAGTGACTGCCGATGAAAACGGCAACTACAAGATTACGCTGAATGAAGGCCAGACATTAGTTCCCGGCACGAGCGTTATCAGCCTGGCGGACGATCTTGGCAACACGGCCAGCGTCACGCTTCCCGGTTCACACAAAGCATCCGTACTGGGTATGGGCGAAGACGGCCAGTCAATGGATCTGACCGCTACGACCGACGTAACCTCTCCAACTATTCATGGCCGCGGCGTTCCCGGTTCAACCGTGAACCTGTTGGACGGCGGTAAAGTCATCGGCACGGCCGAAGTTGACGCTAAAGGCAACTGGTCAATCAAGGTTGAGAATCTGGACGCAGGTAAGCACAACTTTGACGTACAGACCGTTGTAGGTACAAAAGTAACGGAGTCAGGTAAAGACGTATCCGTGACGTACGAGCAGAAGGCTTACGACATGTCTGTCGCTAATTCAGACGTTCGTGAGATCGAAACTGACGGTACGATCGACGCACCGATTTCTATTACTCGCGCTCTGCCGAACGGCGGCTACCTGGTAGCTTATCCGGAAGCGGAATCTGCAGGTTCAAAATACTACGACATCAAAATCAAGATCTTCGATGCTGCGGGTAATTTGACCAATACCTTAACGCTGGGCGATAAAAACGTTGCCGACGGCTACAGCAAAGAAAGCGCGCAGAAGTTCCTGTCCAACTTCGACGTTGCCGTTTCTCCGACCGACGGCGCGATCACCGTACTGTACGCCAAGAATGATACGGCCGGCAGCTATACGGGCCACGACGTTGTTTATGAGCGCTTTACCGCTGAAGGCTCGCCTATCACCAGCGGCCCGCAGATGGTCTCCGCCCATAACGACCTCGGTGGCGCTAACGGCATTTTGAAGGAATGGCTGCCGGACGGCATCGCGGATCAAGTTACTGGCTTCCTGTCCAGTATCGTTAATCCGATCGCCGACTTCCTAACTAATGCGCTCAAGACGCTCGACTTCCTGAACGTTCTGCCGAATACCGACTTTAAAGCGCTGGTCGACGGTCTGGTCAACACCCTGCCGAACCATATCCTTTCAGCGATTATCGGTCAGGGAGCAATGAGCTCCTCTATCGTTCAGATGCCTGATGGCAGCGTCGTATTTACCGGTACGCATACGCGTGAATTCCTGGACCTGGAAAATCTGAATGACAATTTGGATATCTCCGGCCTCGTTCGCGACCTTTGCAAAGCGCTGGGCCTGTCCGGCATTCCGATTATCGGTCAGCTGATTGATACCGTAACGGAGCTGGTACTGACCTGGATTAAGGAACCCATCAAGTCGATTGAAGACTTTTTCCTGAAGCTCATCGATACCGATGCGTTTGAACTTGGTTCACACCTGTACAGCTATCGCTATGCGGAAGACGCCAACGGTAATCTGGTTAAGGTCAGCAGCAACATTGAGACGCCGACCGACACTAACTTCGGCGGCTTCCTTGATGAAAACGGCTATATCACCACTAATAACGGCGTGTTTGACACTGTCGTCAACTTCCTGTTTGGCACTAACCCTGGCAGCGATACCGAAGGCCTTGCCGGCGCCGGTATTGGCAACAACCAGTATGCGGTCGTATGGCAGCAGGGTTGCAAAGACTGGTCTCTGGACAAGCTGTTAAGCAGCAGCCCGGTAGATCTGAAGCTGTCCGTCGTTGACTTCAAAACGGGTAAGATCGTTCTTGACGGGGCAAAAATCAATACCAATGCGCCTGCCGGCTCTACCGACATCGCGCCTAAGATTGTTGCTCTGGATGACGGTACGTTCCTGGTTTCTTGGGTTCGCGCAACCAAGGGCGACGGCGGCGACGTTATGGTTCAGCGCTTTGAAGTGTTGAACGATCAGCTGCATCCGCTGAGCGACGCTATCGTAGCTAATCAGTCTACCGATGGCACTCAGGGCCTGATGCCGAACACGCTGACCGGCGCTTACGACATTTCCGTTCTGGAAAACGGCAACTACGTTGTCACTTGGGCATCTAACGCTAACGGCGAATCGCACGTTATGGCCCGCGTGTATGACGCTAGCGGCGCACCTGTGACCGGTGAGCTGGTGGTTGATAAAGGCGTTGACGATGAAGGCACCTGTTCTCTGCCTTCCGTCACGTCGCTGGCCGACGGCGGCTTCGCGGTAACCTGGTCTGAAGTCTCCAACGGTGACAGCAACCTGTATAGCCGCACCTACAACGGCGACGGTACTTCTCGCTATCAGGGCGACAACGGCGACGTTAGCAAGCCGGGTGAATTCATTGAGGGTAACTACCACTCAGCCGAAGGCACCGCGGGTAATGACGTTATCGATGGCCGCAACGGCGTAAGCAATGTTAACGCAGGTGACGGCGACGATCGCATTCTGGTCGACTCTCACAAGTTCAGCGCGATTAACGGCGGCGACGGCTTTGATACTGTGGTATTCCACGATCAAAGCGGCACCACTATCGGTTCTGACGTTCTGAGCAAGCTGCACAGCATTGAGCAGATCGACCTGAACTCAACTTCCGCTCTGCAATTGGACGTTAGCTATAACGATCTGATCAAACTTAACGACGACAAGAAGCTGTTCATCAACGGCACGTCCGACGATAAGGTCGATCTGGATCTGACCAGCTGGAGCAACGTTGCAACCGCTAACAAAGGCGGCGTTGAGTACAACCTGTATGTCTACGACAAAGACGAAGACGCACAGATTTGGGTACAGAACGGCGTTAGCGTTATTTAATAACTCTCTAAGGGGCGAGCTCTCGCCCCTTTTATTACTTAATCACTATTAATCGGATAGTTATTAATTAATAACCTTTATATTAAAGATAAAATGTCTCAAGGATAGATTATGGGTTTTTCACCGTGGAGTGAATGCGTAACAATTATTGCCAAAGAGCTGGGAATTAGCGTTACACCAAACAACTTGCAGCACATTATCCAGAACGGCGGAAGCCACGATGAGATAATGGAAAACATGATAAATTACATAGGATTAAACCACAAAAAAACTAATGAAAAACTGGAAAGAATCCCCAAGCTTCTGTTTCCGGTTTTCGTGCCGTTAAATAACGATCAGGCCGTCGTCATTTATAGTATAAATGAAAATAAAACCGCAACTCTTTCCTTTAATATATCTCCTGATATAAAAACCCAGGTCGACTTAGAACAGCTCGAATCTATGCGAGAGGGTCCGGCTTGGCTTATTTATCACAAAGAGCGAGTTGAAGATAAGCGAATAGATGATTTTCTTAAACCTTATAAAGAAAACTGGCTATTCAATTTGATAAAAAAAGATCTCAAATTTTATGGACAAATTGCGCTGGGTGCCCTGTTCGGCAACATTCTGGCGCTTTCCAGCGCCCTTTTCTCCATGCAGATATATGACCGCGTCATTCCCGCACAGTCCTACAATACGCTTTGGGTATTATTTATCGGCGTTGTCGTTGCGCTACTCATGGACATGATGCTGAGGCTTGCCCGCAGCCACTTGGCCGACGCGATTGGTAAGAAAACGGATCTTTTTATGTCGGGAATGTTCTTTTCACGCGCGCTGCGCATGAAGAACGATGCCAGACCCAATTCTACCGGCGCCTTTGTTGCTCAGCTCAGAGAAATCGAACATATCCGAGAGCTGTTGACGTCTACGACGGTCGTCGCCATGGTGGATATGCCCTTCATTCTGATATTCATCGGCGTTATTGCCTTTATCGGCGGTCCTTTAGCCTTTGCGCCACTGCTGGCTATTCCTCTTGTCATTATACCGGGATTAATCGCCCAGTGGCCGCTTGCGCGCCTGTCGCAACAGGGGATCCGCGAAAGCGCCATTCGTAACGCCATGCTGGTAGAAACCGTCGAAGGCCTGGAAGACATTAAGATCATGCAGTCCGAAGATCGCTTCTTGCGTACCTGGAACGGCTGTAACGCGACAACGGCGCAAATCTCTCTTGAACAGCGTCATTGGGGCAGCCTGATTACCAACTGGTGCCAGTTCGTTCAGCAGCTGGTCTACATCAGCGTTATCGCTATTGGCGTCTATCTGGTTATTGAAAATGACATTACCACCGGTACGCTTATCGCCTGTTCCATCCTTTCCAGCCGCACAGTTGCGCCCCTTGGCCAGCTGGCTCAGGTATTAACCCGCTGGCAGCATGCCAAAATGGCAAAAACCGGATTAGACGAATTTTTGAAAAAGCCGCTGGACCAGAAACCGTTTAGCGAAACGCTCCATACTGATGCAATCCGTGGTCATTTCAGTCTGAAAAACGTTAAGTATCGCTTTAATCCTGAAGCGCCGATGGCGCTGGATATCGGCGGGCTGGAAATCAGTCCTGGAGAAAAAGTCGCCGTTCTCGGTTCTATTGGCGCGGGTAAATCAACGCTGCTGCGACTGATTTCAGGCATCGCCGAAACGACCGAAGGGGAGCTGCTGCTTGACGGTCTGACGATGAAGGACATCAGCAACAACGACGTTCGCCGGGATATTGCCTACCTTCCGCAAAGCGCCCAGCTCTTTCACGGCACGATCCGAGACAATCTGATCATGGGCAAGCCCCAAACGTCATTAGAAAAAATTGTCGAAGCGCTCAATATTGCCGGCGCCGCCAGCCTGCTAAAAACGGGCCAGGGGCTAGAGCTCTCTATAGCAGAAGGTGGACGAGGGCTCTCCGGAGGCCAGAAACAAACGCTTTTGCTGGCCAGAACGCTGCTCCGAGACTCCCCTATCCTGCTTTTGGACGAACCGACGGCCAATATGGATGAAACTCTAGAAAATCATGTCGTTAGCGCTCTGAGCGAACACATTAAGGACAAAACGTTTGTTGTCGTTACGCACCGGCACGCACCGCTAAGGCTGGTAGACCGGATTATCGTTATGAGCCAGGGAAGCGTCGTTCTCGACGGGCCGCGAGATGCGGTATTACAAAGGCTGAAGGCAGCGAACTAGCAGAGATTATAAAAATGAGACTTTTTAAGAAAAATCAAGACATGGCTGAGATTGGCGATGCTCAAACCAGTAAAAACGCGAATATCATTTGGTTCATTCTATCAACATGTCTGGTTTTGCTCATTTGGGCCTATTTTGCCGAACTTGATGAAGTCACACACGGTCAGGGAACCGTCATTACCTGGAACCGTTCTCAGGTCATTCAGGCCAGAGACGGCGGCGTCATTCGAGAGTTGATGGTTCGTGAAGGCGATATAGTGGAAGCCAATCAGCAGTTGGCCATTCTAGACTCAACTCGCTTTAAGGCCGGATACGATGAAGTCGGCGCCAAGGTAAAGGCATTAGCCGTCAGCATTGCGCGCTTAACGGCCGAGATTAAAGATGAAAAGGCACAGCCGGACTTTATCGCTTTTCTGCGCAGCTATGCCAGTGAGTCCAACGATAAAAAGCTCAGCGACGAGGAGTTATTAAACGAACACAAGGTGCTTATCGATCACGAAATGTCGCTATTGGTATCGCGCCGCAGAAGCCTGGAAGAAAACGTCTCCGGCCTGCAAAGAAGCCTGAAGTTAACTAACAATGAGCTGGGATTAATCCGCCCTCTCGTTGCAAAAGGCGCAGTGGGCCAGGTTGAAGAGCTTCGCCTGAGAAAAGAAGAAAACGATTTGAAAAATCGCATTACTGAAGCGCGTAACCATTACTTTGAACAGGCTAAAGAAGAGCTGGTGAAAAAGAAAAACGAGCTGGATTCCATCTATTTCCAACTGCTGCAAAGAAAAGATCAGTTGGCCAGCACGATCATCACATCGCCCGTAAAAGGCATTGTTAAAGACGTTCAGGTGACGACGGTTGGCGGTGTGCTTGAACCCGGAGGCAAGCTGATGGAGGTTGTTCCTTCAGAAGATCAGCTGTTGATTGAGGTAAAAATTAACCCTCGCGACATCGCGTTTATTCATCCTCACCAGAAAGCGATCGTGAAGATAAGCGCCTATGAATCCTCTATTTATGGAACGATGGATGCAGCAGTTGAACGCATTTCGCCAGATACCATTCAGGATCAGGTACGTCGCGAACAGTACTACTACAAGGTGTTTGTTCGTACAGAGCGAGCGGCCCTGGAAACCAAAGACGGAAAGCTGCACGAAATCGTCCCGGGAATGTTAGCGACCGTCGACATTAAAACCGGACAGAAGAGCGTTTTTGACTATTTGCTTAAACCATTGAATAAAGCCAAAGAAGCACTGAGGGAAAGATAAGTGATCAACTATAACAGGATTATGCTATGCCTTGTGCTAGCAGGTATTACCACCCTTTCCGTGCCGTCGAATGCACAAACGCTAAAGAACTCGCTGCAAGAAGCGATAAATCGTTCACCTACGATTAAATATCACAAGGGCAAGGTAGCCTCAGCGGACAGCTCTATCGGTGAAGCCCGCAGCGGGTGGCTCCCCAACGTGTCGGTCAATACGGGAAATGAGCTTACCAATACAAACAGCAACAACAGTAATGACGATGGAAAAACCTATTCTGTGAAGGTTGAGCAAAATCTGTTTGATTTTGGGCGTACCGGAGATCGGGTTGATTATGCAAAATACAATAAGTCGACCGAAGTATATAGCGCTTATGACGAAGCAGAGGTGCTGTCATCTAAAGTTGCGGAAGTTTATTTAAATATTATTAAGTTTCAGCAGATAATCGATATTACCAATAAAAATAAGGCCGAACACCTTAACATACTCCATCTTGCTCAAGCGAGAGCTGACGGCGGTGTTGACAGTTTGGGTGACGTTGAGCAGGTTGAAGTTCGTATTAAGGGGCTGGAAGCCGATCTTTCCGGCTATGAGGCCCAGCTTAAGGCTGCGCAAGAAGACTATTACATTTTAGTTGGCAAGCGCCCTTCCGAGCTTATTGATCCAGACTTAACGGCTATCAAAAATAAGCTGACCGGACACATGCGCGAGAGAATATCAGAATCTCCTCGTATCCAGGCCATGCGCGCAACTAAAGACGCCGCTTCGGCAGAATACGCCTACACGAGCAAAAGCTGGATGCCGGCATTAAGCGTTTCGGTTTCACAAGGGAAGACAACGACCTATGGTGAGAACGATACGCTGGTCATGCTAAACGTTAATAGCAACATTTTTGACGGCGGCGGCGCCATTTACCGCAGCCGCGGCGCTGCCCAGCGCGTAGAAAGCGCACGTTGGAATATTGAAAAATCCATTGAGGATCTATCAACAAAGATTTCTCAAATGTATCAGGATGCGCTGAGTCAGGAACGGCAAATTGATATTTATTCTCAACGCATTACTCACTCATTGGAAGTTAAAAGCCTTTATCACGAACAATACAAAGTTAACCGTCGCTCCGTTTTAGATCTTTTGAACGCGGAACAAGAACTGTTCCAGACGATGAGCAACAAAGTCAGCTCAGAATTTAACTTCAAGATCCTGCTTGTCCGAATTTTTTCTGAACTTGGACAAATAAATAGCGCGTTCAATATAAATGTTGATTTTAAAGAAAATAATGATAATAACTTCATTGTTGATATTATTGGATTTGGCGATAATTCATCTGAAGGATCTGAAAAAGAGGCGGATGAAAATACATCAGTAGACGCTTCACTTATTGCGTCTTCAGTGAACAAGTCAAGCGAAGAAGAAAAGGTGGAAGCCAAGGAATTACCTATCAAAGAGATAGTGGATAAAAATATAAATTCCACGTCAAATATCAGTGTACAATCCCCTCCCGATGCCACAACCCCGGCATTGCGGGAAATCGAGGACCCACTGGCGCTCATTGGCGTTCAGATTAAAAAATAATTATATACAGGATTTCTAGATAAATAATAGTTGATTTAGCTTACATTCAGAAAATATATAATATTAAGTTTCAATAGGCACTGTCTTTGCCCTCAAGAAAGGCAGTGCCAATTTAGCCCAGAAGGGAAAAAATCACAGTTAACCTTGGCATTTTAAAGTATAAAGGCTAATTAAACAGAACCAAACTTGGTCTACAAAATGTGTAGCCACTTGGATAATAAGATCGCAAATCGGCACTGATAATGACAAAAAGGATATTTTTATAAAAAATATATAAGAATGAGATTTCTTATCGTTACTTATATCAAAATGGAATTAAGCAATTATATTTCTATTAACATTTTAACATCTAACACCAGATAGGAAGTGGATTTTCTACTTACGGCATATGTGATAAAAGGACACTTCTTAACTCTTATACTAAACATAGGATAGGCGCTTGAAATGGATAAAGAAAAAATAAAGACCTTGATCGTAGACAACAATAAGTTTGTATGTTTTGCGATCAGTGAGATATTAAAAAACACTGATTTTCTTGACATCGTCGGTGCGATTCATTCGACATCCGGTATTGTTGATATGATTAAAGAGCAAGACATTCAACTCGTTTTGATCAATATTGACTTAATTAATAGCGATAAGGAAAAGCTGGTAAAAGAGATTCAGGGTGAAAGTGCCTCAACCAAGCTCATTGGCCTCACCTCTGAAAGCTCAAACCTGGACATTATCAACTCGCTGGAAGCCCCTATCGATGGGATTATTGATAAAACCCATGATATAGAATCACTTACATTAGTTTCCCGATTAGTAATGAACGGTTTTCAGTGTATTCCTAAGACCAAGCTTTACCATAGCAAAACCAGTAAAACGGCGTCATTAACTAATCGTGAAAGAGAAATACTGCAATTCATTACTCAAGGATTATCAAACAAGGACATTGCGGAAAAACTAAACATCAGCAGCAAGACCGTTAGCGTTCATCGTTATAACATTATGTTTAAATTAGAAATAAAGAACTCTTTGGACTTATTCAAGCTGGGACGCTTTTCCGGATAATCAAAGGCCCGCTTATGGAAAAGCGGGCTTCATAAGCTCACTGGCCAGCCACAGGCCTATTTCATGAATAGGGCTGTTCTTACGCCACGCTTAGCCGAGCATTAGGCAACCCCCCTTTTCCCGTTCGGTAAGTGAACGGGGAAGCTTGCATCCCCCATTAGAAGCGCCTCCTCAAGCAGTAACGATAGCTCTCGGAGCCGGTCACCTATGAGCCTCTTGCTCTTGTCCTGCTCATAGGCTTTTTTATCAATAACCCAATTGCTTATGGGAACATTCTGTCTATCGCACTGACTTCAAGCGGCGTTGTGAGTGGTGCGAGAAAAAGAGTAAAGAGGACTGCCAAAACGCTCGCTTTTTTTGCCAGCGCTTTGGCGCATCAAGGAATAGATTAAGGTAGGTACATAACAAAAAGCGTCGAATAAAACATGAGCAGGACAAAACCCGTAACGGCAAACAGTACTTTCATAATCGCCTCCTCCACCAATAGACACATTAAGTATGCATCAAAAGCGTTTCAATTAAAAACATAAAAACCATAAACGCCATAATGCTTTCACTATTAAGACTAGGAGAGGAATGAAGAAATGTCACTAAAATGTAAATTAAATGTTTAATAAAAGTTTATTTCAAAACAAAAGCGACTGCCCAGTTTGAGATCTTTTTCTATAAATCATTTTTTAATGGAATTTAACGGAAGTATATTCATATTTCTCGATATTAACTGCGATTAAAACCGTATGATAAAAATGACCTATTAGTGTTATTGATCCAGGCTCTCAATCAAAACGCCCTCTGTTTAGCTATAAAAAAACGCCGCAGCAGCGGCGTTTTTCACAAGAAACAGTATGATAGCAAAGAAATCAATCTTGATAACGAACGATATCGGTCGCCATATCGCTAACTATTTGCTGTAAATCTCCAACGGTGACCTTTTGCTTATCGTTGCTTAACTCTTTTCCGAAGCCTTTACGCACAACCTCAAACACCGTTTTTCCCGTTTTGGCGTCAACCAGCTCGCCCTCAAACATTAATACGGTATCTTCATCGCGCTCCCCGGTTGCGGCCATAGTGCCAGCGATGACCAGAGCAACGGGGATCACTTCATAGAAATGTAGCCCTTGGGTTGGTGCGCTAACGCCGGTAATCGCGCCGCGGAATACCAAAGTATTCGGCGTTTGCTTGTTGTCGACTAAGTGCAGGCGCTGGCCCAGCGCAGTCTTGACGCGCTGGTTAGTAAAGCTGAGGATCTGGTCTAAAGTTTGCTGAGAAATTTGCTCATTGGGTTGAGGCGCCGGATGGAACACAATCGGCTCATAGTAGATATTTTGGTAATTATTCATCTTCAGCGCAGGGTCAACCCAGCGCAGTACGGTCTGCCCCGTTGGGCTTTCCGCTTTGTGCAGCTTAGAATAATCAGATAAAAAACCGGAGTACTCATTAGAATCTGCAACTTTTGACGTACACCCCCCTAATAAAAAAGCGCCAAGAACGACCGCCGCAGACAGATGCTTTATCGCCAACATAGTTAACCCCTATTGTCCCATCGTTAGTAAACAGTATCGCCAGTTCCCCGCATTCATATCCTACGATCCTGAAAGCGGACTTTCAGACTTTATTATAGAAGGGATTGGGCAACAGTGAAAAAGTAACACAATGACAATAGTAGCAAATAACCCAGACAATAAGTTAGTTAATCAATAGTCACATCTGTTGATATTCAAGGTATTTTTCTTTTTCGTGAGCGAGCCAACGTTTCACTCGGTCGTTCGCTAAACGTACTGCGGTAAGTTGAAGAAAAGCGCGCCAGGTGCTGGAATCCCCAGCGAGTCGCCGTTTTAGCAACATTATCATTATCTTGTGCCGTCATCAGGTCGCGCAGTGCGCCGTTTAGCCGCATGTTAATAAACCATCCTTTGGGAGACATGCCGACGGTATTTTTGAAAATCATTTCAAGGGCTCTCAGAGTGTATCCCGTAGAGTCCGCCAGTTCGGATAGCTTAATGTTGTAATTCTCGCTGGACAGCACCAGCGTTTCACTGGCCAGAATAAGCTGACCGTGCAGCTGGCTTAAGCGATTGGGAAGAATACCCAACCACTGGTTATCATTTTTGCTTATTGCGGTTGCGCACTCGTTAATGAGATCGCTAGAAAGCTTATTAATAACGTCTGGCGGCAGCATTGGCTTTGCCAGAGGTTCAATGAAGCTAAACATCTCCTTAAAGAATCCGGTTAAGTGCTCGAACGTCGTATTGCTTAGCTTTATCGTTATGATTTGATTTGTAGGCAGCGTCAAACCGTCAGGATGCGCGGACAGCGCCGCCTGTAGTAGATAACGTGGTATAGAGCAAAGAAACCATTCACACTCTCCCTGGGATTGGTAAAAGATATCCGTTCCTTCCGGAAATATGCGCAGGTTTCTTTCACCGACGGGCATTCCATTACATCGGGTAAATTCGTTTCCCTTTACCGTTAACCCAATGTATACAAAGTGAGGTGAGAATTTTCCTCGGCCAGAAATCGACGACGTTCCGGAACGACGATAACCGTATTCAAGCCGAGTTTGCCCCAGATTGAGGCTTATATTCTCTATATCATTCTGCGAGCTAACCAGGCGACGAACCATATTTCCGCCTTGAACCAGATCAAAGTCAGCGGCATCTAACCCGTTGTAATTTCTTTTAAAATAGATGATTTTTTCCACGGTAAGTCGCCCTAAAAGGGAATCAAAAAGATGTTTTTTCTGTATACCATTATGACCTATTATTCTTTAGAATAGTTCAAATTCATAGTGGTATGCTTATTTGATTGATTTTAAATAGGTTAATAATCAATTTCGATTTAGAAACGAAACGTTAGGACACACTCTTAAAAGCAATTATACATTCTGGATTTTTATAAACAAAAAAAACGAAATTAGCACAAAAAAATAACGCACTCGCGTGCGTTATTTAAAATATTTTGAACAATGTTAATGTTGGCGATCGCTTAACGTCTGCACATACTCTGCTAACTGTTGAATATTTTCGTCACTAAGGCGCTTTTTTACCATATTCCCCGCGCCCTTTACCTTTCCATCGCGGCGCGTTTTCAGTGCTTGTATAACTTGAGCCTCATCGAGCGTTTCGAGCTTTCTGGCTTTATTCAGCGCCGTTTTTTCACCATTACGACCATGGCAAGAAGCGCAGTTTTTCTGATAAAACCCCTTAATCTCCTGAGCTTGAGTCGGCGCTGTCGAGCATAGAAATACAAGCGCCAGTGCAAACGCAACGCTAATTCGCTTTATCAAGGCTGCACTCCTCTCGTACGCTCAAAAATGGCGGCCAACTGAGGCTCTTTCATCATGCCAACGTATTGAGCAAGCAGCTTTCCATCGGGCCCGATAAGAAAGGCCGTCGGCGTACCAATAACCTGATAACGTTCCTGAGTAATCGCCAGCTGATCTTTCACGTTAGGAAACGTCACGTTTAAGTCGTTTAATAACGCCTCAACGTTAAAGTCGCCTCTGTCCGTATTTATGCCAACGACCACTATACTGTCGTGAAAATCCTTGCTGAGCTTTTCAAGCGTAGGCATCTCGACCAGGCAACCTCCGCAGTTTGAAGCCCAAAAGTTAAGATACACGTATTTACCCTGCCATTGGGCAAGGGAGGCCTGATTGCCCTGCAGATCGTAGACGGCCAGCGTCGGCGCAGCCTCCCCCACTTTTGCCGTTTCTTCCTTACAGCCGCCGAGCAGCAGTGAAACGCCAAGCAAAGCCGCGACCGTCCACCTGTTCATTTCAGCCAACATGCTGTTCTGCCTCCTGACGATTCACCTCTTCGCCAAGGTATTTTCCGTGCTGTAGGCGAATAATTCTGTCGGTAAAGCGCCCCAGCTCCGGGTTGTGGGTAACCATAACGATAGTTCTGCCCTGCTTGTGCAAATCCGTTAACAGCCCCAAAACCAGTTTTTCGTTCTGTTCGTCAAGGTTTCCGGTCGGCTCATCGGCAAAGATAACCGGCGGTTCGTTAACCAGCGCCCGGGCAATACAAACCCTCTGCTGTTCGCCGCCGGAAAGCTGGCTAGGCAGATGATCGACGCGGTGATCGAGCCCAACCTGCGCCAGAACCTTACGCGCGGCCTTTTCGTCCACCACGCTGTGATAGTGTTGCGCCAGCATGACGTTTTCCAACGCGGTTAAAAACGGGATCAGGTGAAACTGTTGAAACACCAGCCCGATTTTATCGGCTCGAAAGGCGCGACGTCCCTCTTCATCCAGCTTTGCGGCGTCAACGCCGTCCAGCAACACCTGCCCTTCGCTAGCCGTATCCAGGCAGGTCAGAATGTTCATCAGCGTCGTTTTTCCAGAGCCTGATGCGCCCATAATGGCAACAAACTCCCCGCGCTTGATGTGCAGGTTAATGTCATCCAGCGCGATAACCTGGCCAAAACGCTTATACAGGTGCCGGGTTTCTATCACCCACGGCGATGGCGCTTGAATATTTGATTGCTGTTGCATCACCGCTACTCTCCTTTTAATACTTTAGCCGGCTCAATCTTGACGGCGCGATAGGTTGGCAGAACGGCGGCGATCAGCGCCACCAGCAGAGAAAGCGCCAGCGTGAGCGGTATAACCTGAACCCGAAGCCCAATCGCTGCAGAGAATACCGTTTGACCAAGGATCTGTGCCAAGACGTAGCCAATGACGATGCCGACGGCGGCGGCAAACAGGGCCACTATCAGCGTTTCCGTTACAATCTGCCGCACGATGTCGCGGCCCTTAGCGCCCAGCGCTTTTTGTAGCGCGAACTCGCGAGAACGCTCGCTGACGATAGCCATTAGCGTGGTATTCACGCATAGCGTTGAAAGCACCAGAATGACTAACGAAACCAGCCCCATTAGCCCTTTGATCTTGTCCAACACCTGGCCTTCCGAGGCGGAAACCTTACGAATGGGGCGAATTTCAAGATTGGGGTAGTCAGCCTGCAGCCTTTCGGCAAAGGCATCTACCTGCCCTTGTTCATTATTAACGCTCAGCAGCGCGTGGCTGATGACGTTCGGCTGATTCAACCAGCTTTGCGCCAGCGGCAGATTAATAATCAGCACGTTGTCCGTTGCGTCTCCGGCTTCAACGATGCCCTTAATCTGCAGCGGCTTTTTTCTGTCGCCGTCAACCAACACCACCGTATCGCCCACCTTTAACTCAAGGCGGTTGGCCAGCTTGTAACCTATCATGGCGTTACGATCGTCAAAGCTCACGCCGATCCAGTTCCCCGTAACCTGCCAGTAAGGAACGATCTGCTTGAGCGACTCAAACCACACGCCCATCACAACCACCTTTTCAAGCTCCGTTCGAGCTGTCCCATACAGATAGGGCGTTCCCGCATTGACGATATCTTTCGAAGACCCGTCCATAATCTTTTGGTACTCGGCCTGCTCCATGGTGTGCCCATGCCCCGGCCCGATATAAAAGTTGGCGCCAAAGGTGCGCAGTTCCTGGCTCATTTTGGCGTTGATATCAAAGTAGACGGCGGACATCGCGGTCACGATCGCCGCCCCTACCGCCAGCGCGGCGAAGACCACGACGACGCGCTGCATGCGAAGCCTGAGCGCTCGCCACACCAGGCGCCAGAACATGCTTTGTGCCTTAGCGGCCATACAGCACCTCCACCGGATAAAGATAGGCGATTCTACGCGCCGGGAACCACGTACCGACCAGCGCAATCAACACCGACAGCGCCAGCACGCAGGGAACGACAATCCAGGCAAAGCTCAGCGGCGCGTCAAACAGCATCATACCGATGCCCTTCGCCAGCCCCCATCCGGCCAGGCAGCCGAATAGTCCGCCGATAACGCCGCTCATGGCGGCCTCCAGATAGAACAGCGTCATAATTTGCCACTGCCTGGCGCCTAGCGCTTTCATCAAGCCTATCTCTCGCGTGCGCTCCATAATGTTGCTGGTCATCAGCGACGCAATACCCATCGCCGACGCCAGCAGCGCAGCTAACGTAACAACGGCCAGAAGCAGTTGAATCTTTTCGATAACGATGCCTTCTGACGCAGCCACCTGCCAGATGGGGCGAACCCCCGAGCCGGAAATCGCCTCTTCCAACTGGTGAGCGATGGAAGACACATAGGCGGTGCAGTACCACAGGTCATACTCTTCCGCATCCAGCGACTCCAGATCGGCGCGCGCTTTGCGTGAAAGCTCGTTTTCCGGCACGGTCAGCGCTGAAACGCGAACCGCCTGCACTTTACCCGGCAGCCCTAGCAGCGTTTGAACCTGAGCCAGCGGCATGACGAGCTGCTGCTCTTCATCGCCGCCGCTGGCCAAAATGCCGCTAACGACGACCTCCAGACTGCCTTTTGGCCCCTTAACGCTCAAACGATCGCCGATCTTCCAGCCGGTCTGCTGAGCGAGCTGTTGCCCGACCAGCGCTTCAACGGCATCGCCCTCTTCTTTAGGCCACTTGCCGCTGACCTGCCAATAGGGACTCACCGTTTTCTGACCGGTGTGATAGTCCTCTTCATCGGGTACGTCGACGGCCCGATCGAAGAACGTGCCTAGCGCGATGACGCTATGCCCCTGTACGCTAACTTCGCCGCTGAGCAGCGGCGCAAAGCCGATAATGTTATTACGCCAGAAGATGTCCTTTATATTGGGCAGTTCGGCTTCGTCCAGAAACTCCTGCCCGGCCAGCGGATTGCTCTTTTCGCCAAACAGCGCCGGCAGCGTCGCCTGTCCGGCGGGCTCGATCAGAATATTTGCGCCGTAAGACTTCATCTCTCGGGCCATCTTGTCGCCGATATCGATAGATACTGCCAACAGCGCGGATATCAGTCCGGCTGCCAGAAAAATGGTGACTACCGCCAGCGATTTTTTGCCTACGTTGCGCGACCAGGACTGGCGCAGCATTCGCCATAGCATGATTACTTAGCCTCCTGAACGTATTTTTCCGGGTTGTCTCTGAAAGCCTCAAAGTTCGCCTCGTTTGAGAAAAAGTAGGTTTTACCGGCGAAGGTGTAACGATGTTCGGCCTTGGTGTTGGTCAAACGGCTGCCGTCAACGGGATCGGTAACCTCCAGCGTAATGACGGTATTGAAATAGTTAAGCCCGGATTCAAGCGCCTTCTTGCCAATGGTCAGTTCGGTGTCCGTCATTGACCATTCGTCAATCGGCACTGGGTTGCAGCCGCCCGGTTTACCAATGGACGGAATAAAAATGTGTACGTCGCACGCCACGCAGATGACCTGATTGCCTTCCATCACGTATCCCTGATCGCCGCACAGCAGGCAGGCGTCGAACACAACGCCCAGCCGAAGCTTGTCCGGATAGCGATTGATGACAAAAAAACGTACGGCTTTACCGTCGTCAGCGACCCAGACGAAGCGGTGAAGTTTGCCGTCCTTTACTTGCTCAATGGGGATATGAACCATGCCGTCATCAGCCAACAATACGGGCTGAGCCTCCGACAGGCGCGGCGGCTGGGACGCCACCTTATCCCAATAAAGCTGAGCGCCAAAGGCGGCGGCGGCCAGAAACAGCGTTACAACCATCGTTCGACGAGCGTCGAAATAGCGGGCCAGCGCCTTCCGATGCGCAATAGGTTCGCTCTGAACCCGCTCTTTTGCTCTGGGAATGACTACGCGCAAGAGATAAACCAGCACGGTTATCAGTAAAATAAGCGCGCTGACGTAGTTAATCAGCGCCCAGGCGTTGGTGACCTTAGCCACATAGCTCAAAAGCGACTTGGTCAGCCCTATCGCCTGAAGCTTCATCAGCGCCAACATCAGCTCGCCGGATACCGGCGCCAGCAGAATTAATGCAAGCGCAATAATCAGAGGCCAGCGTAAAAAGCGCAGTTGGCTAACGCAGGCGGCGATAAGCGCAGCGGAGGCCGCAACGAGCGCGATGCCGCCCAGGACGGCGCTGACGTTGAGTATAAGATCCGTATTCACCACGCCGGTCGCGGTGATAGCGCTCAGGTTGGGCGTTTGGCCCCAGCGTACGGAGGAGAGAAGAATCAGGATAAACAGCCAGAAATAGCCGACTCGCCGTGAAGAAACGCGCTGGCTTACTAAAAACAGCACGATGGAAGCCAGTTGGAACAGCGTAAAAAACAGCGTCCACTGCTGTGAACGGGGGAAATGAATGCCGGCGAACGCCCCGACCAGAAAGCCCAACAGGCTTAACCACACGACGGGACGCAGTCCCGGCGCCTGACGTGGCGCCCAGCTAACTCCCAGCAGGAGAGAAACGGGTAAAAACGCCTGCAGAACCGAAACCAGAAAATAGTTCATCATAGATATCTGTTTCACGCCCAGACCGCAAAGGCCGGAACGCTTCCCCTATTTTTATGGCGACCACTGCAATCACAGTGATTAAAGAATACGGCCGGAAGGGCTTCACACCCTTCCGGCTAAACGCGCTATTTCAGTTAAGACCTCAGTTCAGACCGACGTACTTAAACTCAAAGCTGGCGTCAAAAGGCTTCCACCAGCGGCCAACGCCGGTTTCGCTGTCGGTATGACGATGCATGCCCGCTTTTGAGGGCGGCTCAATGTGATAGGTCACTTTATAGTTGCCCACGCCCATCATTTTGATGTTTGCGCCGTAGTGCGGGCCGTCGCCGGCAACCATCGGCATGAAGGTGCCTTCCTGCTTCTCTCCGGTATCGGTGTTAACCAGCGTGTAGGAGATAGTCAGATAAGGCATCCATTCGCCGGCGCCGAAGCCGTTTTTATTCCCCTCAATGGCGTGAATATCCGCTTCCAGGTGAATATCAGACTTGGCGGCTGGCAGGCCCATTCCGCGCGGTTCCATGTCTATCGGCTGCAAATAAACCGCCGCGATCTCCAGCTCATTCATTTTTACCGGTTCACCCGCAGGGTACTCTTTAAAAGCGAATGCCGCCGGCGCCGTCAACAAACCGGCGATAAATGCACCGGTAACAAACGTTTTCTTCATTGCCATTTTTTCCATCCTCTTTATCGTCACAATCATTACATCCGTTAGCCGCCCCAGAGAAGCGGTACTAAAGGCATAGGTAGAATTGCCCACATTGCTTCTAGTTATTTATCGCCTTGCGAGACGAATTATTTTTCATTACCCACAGGGCAATCAGCG
This sequence comes from Leminorella grimontii, assembly GCF_039789245.1. Taxonomy (NCBI): domain Bacteria; kingdom Pseudomonadati; phylum Pseudomonadota; class Gammaproteobacteria; order Enterobacterales; family Budviciaceae; genus Leminorella; species Leminorella grimontii. The sequence continues at coordinate 2,119,730 of NZ_CP146357.1, forward strand.
CCGCAACGATCAGCGCCGCCTGCGGTATCAACGTTTCAACATAGGGGTAGACGCCAAGCCACACGATTTCCGGCATTCCTGCTATTAGCGTGGGTTGGAACAGCTTGCCTTCTATCAGCTCCAATACGCCTTTGCCGGCGAAGACAAACGCCATCAGATACATAAAGCAGCCGGTAAACATAAAGAACGGCTTAAGCGGCAGCTTAACTACGCTAAAGCGCATAACCACGTAGGCAATCAGCAGGATCACACAGCCGATAAGGAAACCTGCCAGAATAGAAAGATGCCCGCTGACGCTTGTCGAATCCCCCATCAGCGCAAAGTAGAACAGCACCGTCTCCGCTCCTTCACGATACACCGCCAGGAAGCTGGTTAGCCAAAGCCCAACGATAGAGCCCGTAGACAGTGAGTTTGAAAGCTTGCCTTCCAAATAGGCTTTCCAGTGCTTCGCTTCGACTTTTGACAGCAGCCAGTAGCTCATAGAGAACAGCATGACTACGGCAATCAGCATCGTCACGCCTTCCAGCAGTTCACGGCTGGCGCCGGAGTTGGAAAACAGCCACTGGAATATCACCGCCGTCACTACGCTTGCCAGCAGAGCAACGTAGACCGACTGGCGGATCAGAGGAAGCTTGTCCTGATGGTTGTTTTTCACCAGATAGGCCACGATGGCGGCCACGATAAGCAGCGCCTCCAGCCCTTCGCGCACGATAATAAGCAGGCTATAGATGAGAAGGCTCCAGCTCGTTTGAGCGCCGCTGCCCAGCATCTCGACGGCGGCTATAAGATCGGTTTGCAACGCCTGGGACTGCTGCTCTACGCTCTCTATTGGCTGACCGGCCTTAATCTGGCTAACCATTCGGGTGAAGTGGTTTTCTATTTGGGTTTTAAATGCGGCGTCGCGGGAACCAATCTTATTCTCCATTCCGCTGGCTTCAAACAGATCGAAGTAGGCGTCCTGTATGGCCATCATCGCCCCTTTGCCGTCTCCACCCTTATACTGCGCCAGCGCGGCCTTAACGGCGGCGTCGATATCAGTGACGACCTTGGACCAGTCAGCGTCCGGAACGCTGTCGGCAACGGTATCCGCCGCGGCGACGGCCTGTTGCTCTTCGCGCGTGATGGGAAGACCCGGCAGCAGGTCTTCAAGATCCTGCAACAGCGTGGTGATGCGGTAGCTGACGTCATTCATCCTGTCGGCTTCGCCGCTGATATTAATCAACTCGTTAAACTGGCGGTTAATATCGCCGGCCTGCTGCGAAGAGCGATTTTGACGAACGGACATTTCCATTTCGGAATTTTTGAAGCCGTCATACTGCGCCTGCTGCACTTTGCGGCGAGCCTCGGCATAGTTTCCGTTTTGATAAAGCGTTATCGCTTCCGCCAGCAAATCGTCAATCGTTTTAAAGCTCTGCTGCCAGTACGGCGCAATATCGCTGTTGTCGTACGTACCGTGCTGCTGCTCTGCGCTGAGTTTATGTCCATCCTTCAACACGGGTAAAACGCTGTCCAACTCGTCCTTCAGCCAGTTAATCTTGGCGTCAACGTCGGCCTGCGGCTTACCTTCGCCGATCATTTTGCGAATTTCGCCAAATGCGGCTTCCATCTGATAGCTTTTTTGGGCGGAGATGTTGATGCGAATGGGGCCTTCAAGGTTCTCAAAAACCTCAAAATAGGCCATCTGCACTTCCGTGCGGGCTTCGGCAATTTGCTGCTGCTGATAAAACTGAGAGGTTTTATCCAAGCGCTGACGAATGTCGTCCGTAAGCCGTTGGTAATCCGTTGCCATAGCAATCGCACTAAACGCACACCATCCAATCAGAAGAAAAATCGTTTTTTTCAAGATAGACATAGTTATGATATTAGCTATTACAATGATAGTTATTCTCATTATACTGACTTAGAGAAAATAATTAACCTGATCTTTGTCAAACTATGAGGACAGGAGAAGCTGCTGCGGCAAATTGGATGCCTTTGTAGAGTGGTAAAACGGCTTTCTTAAACGCGTGGGATTGTTAGCGATCAAAGAAAACGCTGTTTTACGTTTCTCGCCCGACGGCGATGTGGAATAATTAGCGGGTTTGAAGTTGAGCGGAAGTAATGCAGGGTATGTCGATATATTGCCAATATGCTGTCAGTTCCTTCCCGTTTTTACGCTATATCTCTCAATCATGATAGATTTGTTAAATTAAAGATAAATAATCTTTGTTTTATCGCCGCTTACGCAGCGTTTCATCTTGAATTCACTTCACCCTATAGTTTAAGCCCCTGTTTGTTCCCGTTCTCTTAACAAGCCAACGCATTTCTCGCTCAAAAAATAAGCGTTTCATCCCTCACTTTAATTCCCCTAAGTCACACGCTTTAAAGGCAAAAGAATCAAAATACATTTAAAACAAAGCGTTATTCCAAAATGCTCCTTTTAACATAAGGGAACATCTCGGAGTTTTGGTGAAGCCTTACCTATTATAAAAAAAGCTGGTAAAATTGACTCACGTCAAATAAATCAGAGTTACAACCTATGATTCCGGAAAAGCGAACAATTCGGCGCATACAGTCAGGCGGATGTGCAATTCACTGTCAGGATTGCTGCATCAGTCCGCTATGCATCCCTTTTACGCTGAATGAGCATGAACTGAATCAACTTGACAACATCATTGAGCGTAAAAAGCCTATCCAGAAGGGGCAGGCTCTTTTCAAGGCCGGCGACGAACTTAAGTCGCTGTACGCCATTCGCTCGGGCACGATCAAGAGCTATACCATCACCGAACAGGGCGATGAGCAAATTACCGGCTTTCATCTGGCGGGCGATCTGGTTGGTTTTGACGCCATCGGTACGCACACCCATCCTAGCTTCGCTCAGGCGTTGGAAACGTCGATGGTGTGTGAAATTCCCTATGAGATATTAGACGACCTGTCCGGAAAGATGCCCAGCCTGCGCCAGCAAATCATGCGCCTGATGAGCGGCGAGATTAAAGGCGATCAGGATATGATCCTGCTCCTTTCCAAGAAAAATGCCGAAGAGCGGCTGGCCGCCTTCATTTATAATCTGTCCCGCCGCTTTGCCCAGCGCGGTTTCTCCCCCAGGGAGTTCCGGCTGACGATGACGCGGGGAGACATAGGCAACTACCTCGGCTTAACCGTAGAAACCATCAGCCGCCTGCTCGGACGCTTCCAGAAAAGCGACATTCTGAGCGTGAAGGGTAAATACATTACGATTCAGGATATTGACACGCTGGCCGACTTGGCCGGGCAGAATCAGCCCGAATAGACATACCCGTTATATTCACGCGATGCGCTTGCCTGGCCGTCGCGTGAATCGCCCTCTTCTTCTCTTTCTTCTTTCCTTCTGAATTCATTTCACTTTTCTCTTGATTGTGCCTTTCGTTCTTAGCGCTTCGTGACATAATTAGGCTATGTTTCGCCACTTACAACGATACAAACTACACGAACAGGGGAAATCCTATGAGCCTTGAACGCGGCGCCGAAAAACTCTCTCCGGCCCAGGCGCTGGACAGATTGGAAGCCATGTATAACGAATCGGTCGAAGCGCTGCGCGGCTCCATCGCCGCCTTTATCGAGACCGGCGCCCTTCCCGACGATAGCGCCCGTAAAGCGGGCCTGTTTGTGTATCCGGAGCTGAAAGTCAGCTGGAACGGCGTATCCCAGTCGCCGAAGAAGATCCGCGCCTATGGCCGGTTCACCCATCCAGGCTGCTACACAACGACCATCACCCGCCCGTCGCTGTTTCGCGCCTATCTGGAAGAACAGCTGACGCTTTTACAGGAAGACTACGGCGCTAACATCGAGGTTGTACCCTCTCACCACGAGATCCCCTATCCCTACGTCATCGACGGCGCCAGCCTGTCGTTGGACAGATCGATGAGCGCCGACTTAACGCGCCACTTTCCAACAACCGAACTGTCCCAAATAGGCGATGAAATGGCCGACGGCCTTTTCCAACCGACGGACTTCAGCCCGCTTTCACACTTTGACGCACGGCGCATCGACTTCTCGCTTGCGCGCCTGCGTCATTACACCGGCACGCCCGTAGAACACTTTCAACCGTTTGTTCTGTTTACCAACTATACGCGCTACGTTGACGAATTCGTCCGCTGGGGGCGCGGGCAAATCGCCGACGCGGATTCCCCCTACGTCACGCTCTCCTGCGCCGGCGGCATACTGATTGATGAACACAACGTCCTACAGGCCGACGCTTTCGACTTCAGCGGCAAAAATCATCAAATGCCCGCCTATCATCTGATAACGAAAGATGGTCAGGGCATCACGCTGGTCAACATCGGCGTCGGGCCTTCTAATGCTAAAACTATCTGCGACCATCTGGCCGTGCTGCGCCCCAACGTCTGGCTGATGATTGGCCACTGCGGCGGCCTGCGCGAAAGCCAATCTATCGGCGACTACGTGCTGGCCCACGCCTACCTGCGGGACGACCACGTATTGGATGCCGTTCTGCCGCCGGATATCCCAATCCCCAGCATTGCAGAGATACAGCGCGCGCTTTACGACGCCACCAAGCTGGTCAGCGGTATGCCCGGCGTCGAGGTAAAACAGCGTTTACGCACCGGGACGGTGGTAACAACGGACGATCGCAACTGGGAGCTGCGCTATACCGCCTCGGCGCGACGCTTTAACCTCAGTCGCGCTATCGCCATTGATATGGAAAGCGCCACTATCGCCGCTCAGGGCTACCGTTTTCGCGTTCCCTACGGAACGCTGCTGTGCGTATCAGACAAGCCTCTGCACGGCGAAATCAAGCTGCCTGGGCAGGCGAATCGCTTCTACGAAGGCGCTATCTCCGAGCATTTACAGATAGGCATCTGCGCGATAGACCTCTTACGCACTGAAGGTGAACGCCTCCATTCTCGTAAGCTGAGGACGTTTAACGAGCCGCCCTTCCGCTAGCGGTTAAACTATCGTCAATCCAGCGCGATACGGACTCATATCAATCTGCTAGATGGCAAAAGATTGATCCGAGTCCGATTATCGCGCTGTTATGTTTTTGTTGTATGGTTTACTCTTTATTTACTAATTTAGTTAGTCACGTTTACTAATGGCTGGGAGGACGCTATGGCACACTACCAAAATCTTATCGTGGCAATCGATCCGGACGAAGAGGATCAGGCTGCCCTACGGCGTGCGGTTTATCTGGTTCGCCGCAACGGGGGAAAAATCAAAGCGTTCCTGCCTATCTTCGATTTTTCCTACGAAGTGACAAGCCTACTGTCGCAGGATGAGCGAATGGCCATGCGCCAAAGCGCAATAGACCAGCGGGTTGCCTGGATACGCCAGCTGAGCCACTATTACATTGAGTCCGGCGTAGACATAGAGATTAAGGTCGTTTGGCACAAGCGCTATCATGAAGCGGTGATTGAAGAAGTCGCCGAATTCGGTCACGACCTGCTGCTGAAGGCCGCTCACCAGCAGGACCGCCTGGAATCCGTTATCTTTACTCCCATCGACTGGCACCTGCTGCGTAAGTGCTCCTGCCCGGTATGGATGGTAAAAGACCAGCCGTGGCCTGAACAGGGCAAAGCGCTGGTTTCGGTCAACCTGGCCAGCGAAGAGGATTTTCACGACGAGCTTAACCATAAGCTCATCAAGGAATCGCTGGAACTGGCAACCTTCGCCGACAGTACCGAAGTGCACTTGGTCAGCGCCTATCCCACTACGTCTATCAATATCGCCATTGAGCTGCCCGAGTTCGACCCGACGGTGTATAACAACGCCATTCGCGGCCAATACCTTGTGGCGATGAAGGCGCTTCGCCAGCAGTTTGGCATCCCTGAGGAGTTGACTCACGTTGAGCGCGGCCTGCCGGAAGACGTCATCCCGGCCGTTGCCGAGGATATCAAAGCCGGTATCGTTGTGCTGGGCACCGTGGGCCGTACCGGGCTCTCCGCCGCTTTTATCGGCAATACGGCTGAGCGAGTGATAGGCCATCTGCGCTGCGATCTGCTGGCCATTAAGCCGGATGACACCGCTGAACACGACGAGCACGACGACGAAGACTGACGCGTTCATCGTTAGCGCCAGATAAAACAAGGGCCGCAATTTGCGGCCCTTTGGTTTTGACAATTCAGACGAACGCTTAGAGCGCGCGCAGGATGTTGTCTACGCTGGCTTTCGCATCCCCAAACAGCATTTGGGTATTTTCTTTAAAGAACAGCGGGTTTTGCACACCGGCATAGCCGGTATTCATTGAGCGCTTGAATACGATAACGTTCTGCGCCTTCCACACTTCCAAGACCGGCATGCCGGCGATTGGGCTGCGCGGATCTTCCATCGCTGCCGGGTTAACGGTATCGTTCGCGCCGATAACCAGAACGGTATCGGTATCCGGGAAGTCCTCGTTGATTTCGTCCATCTCCAGCACTACATCGTAAGGCACTTTAGCTTCAGCCAGCAGTACGTTCATGTGGCCAGGCAGGCGCCCGGCAACCGGGTGGATGCCGAAACGAACCTTAATTCCCTTCTCACGAAGCTTGGCGGTAATTTCCGCTACCGGATACTGCGCCTGCGCCACCGCCATGCCGTATCCCGGCGTGATGATGACAGAACTTGAGTTCTTGAGCAGTTCGGCAACCTCTTCCGCCGTCGTTTCGCGGTATTCTCCCATCTCTTCATCGTCGCCGGTAGACGAGCCATCGGTACCGAAACCGCCGGCGATAACGCTGATAAAGGAGCGGTTCATTGCCTTACACATGATGTAAGACAGGATCGCACCGGAAGAACCCACTAGCGCACCGGTCACGATCAGCAGGTCGTTGCTCAGCATAAAGCCCGCCGCCGCCGCCGCCCAACCGGAGTAGGAGTTCAACATGGATACAACCACCGGCATATCCGCGCCGCCGATAGAGGCCACCAGGTGCCAGCCAAAGGCCAGGGCAATGACGGTCATGATCAGCATGGCGAAGACCTGAATGCCGACGCTTTCGCTGTTAACGAACATCAGCATCAGCAGGAATGAAACCACCAGAGCCGCAAGGTTCAGCTTGTGGCGATGAGGCAGCATCAGCGGCTTGGAGGAGATCGTGCCGCGCAGTTTGCCAAACGCCACCACTGACCCGGTAAAGGTCACCGCACCGATAAAGATGCCGAGGAAAACCTCTACGTGGTGAATGTTGAGAACAACCTGCAGCTCCTGCGGGCTAACGCCTTCCAGATGTGGGCCGACGATATAGCTGTTAAAGCCGACCAGAACGGCAGCCAAACCTACAAAGCTGTGCAGGATGGCAACCAGTTCAGGCATTTCCGTCATCTCGACCTTTCTGGCCAGATAGATACCGATTGCGCCGCCGATAACCATCGCAGCCAGGATCCAGCCAACGTTGCTGGAATAAGGGCCAAAGATGGTAGCGACAAGCGCGATAGCCATACCGATGACGCCGAACGTATTCCCCTGCTTCGACGTCTCATGCTTGGACAGCCCGGCAAGGCTGAAAATAAAGAGAATGGCAGCAACAATATATGCGGCTGTAACTAATCCTCCAGACATATTTGCTACTCCTCTTAGTTCTTCCGGAACATTTTCAGCATGCGCTGGGTAACGGTAAAGCCGCCAAAGATGTTAATGCTGGCGATGAGAACCGCGATAAAGGAGAAGAGCGTAACCCATCCCCCGTGGCCGATTTGCAACAGCGCGCCGACGACGATAATGCCGGAAATGGCGTTAGTCACCGACATCAGCGGCGTATGCAGCGCGTGGCTTACGTTCCAAACCACGTAGTAGCCGACTACGCAGGAAAGCGCGAAGACGGTGAAGTGGGACAGAAACGCTGCCGGAGACACGCTGGCCAGCCAGCCAAACAGAATAATCGCCAGCGCCAGCAGAGCCAGCTTCTTCACTGGAGAGCTCTTTTTCTCAACGACCTGCGCTGCGGCCTGCTCTTGCGCCTTTGGCTTTTGAGGCTGAGCCGATACTTTAATCGGCGGAGCCGGCCAGGTAATTTCGCCGGTCTTAACGACGGTGACACCGCGAATAACGTCGTCTTCGAAGTTAATATCCAGTTCGCCGTTCTTCTCCTTGCACAGGAGCTTCATCAGGTTCACCAGGTTGGTGCCGTAAAGCTGGGAGGACTGGGTCGGCAGGCGGCTAGGCAAGTCGGTATAGCCGATGATTTTTACGCCGTTCTCGGTTTCAACCACTCTATCAGCCTGCGTCAGCGCGCAGTTACCGCCGTTTTGCGCCGCCAGGTCAACGATAACGCTGCCGGCCTTCATGGAGGCGATCATCTCTTCAGTAATCAGCTTCGGAGCCGGCTTACCTGGAATGAGCGCGGTAGTGACAATAATGTCCACCTCTTTCGCCTGCGCGGCGAACAGCGCCATTTCCGCCTTGATAAAGGCTTCAGACATCACTTTGGCATAGCCGTCGCCGCTGCCCGCTTCTTCCTCGAAATCCAACTCAAGGAACTCGGCGCCCATGCTTTGCACCTGCTCCTTAACCTCAGGACGCGTATCAAAAGCGCGAACGATAGCGCCCAGGCTGCCCGCGGCGCCGATGGCCGCCAGCCCGGCAACGCCTGCGCCGATAACCATGACTTTCGCAGGGGGAACCTTACCGGCAGCGGTGATCTGGCCGGTAAAGAAACGACCGAACTCATGGGCCGCTTCCACGATTGCGCGATAGCCCGCTATGTTGGCCATCGAGCTCAGCGCATCCATTGACTGGGCGCGAGAGATACGGGGGACAGAGTCCATCGCCAATACGGTGACGTTTTTATCCGCCAGCTTCTGCATCAGTTCAGGATTCTGCGCAGGCCAAATGAAGCTGACGAGCGTGGTGCCTTCCCGAAGCAGCTCCACCTCGCCGTCGTCCGGCGCGTTGACTTTAAGGATAATGTCGGATTTCCAGACGTCGTCCTTTGATACAATCGTTGCGGCGGCGGCCTCATACGCTGAGTCATCAAAGCTTGCGAACTTGCCCGCGCCTTGTTCTATCGCCACAGAAAACCCGAGCTTAATCAGCTGCTCTACCGTTTTCGGCGTTGCAGCTACTCGGGCTTCATTGGCCAACCGCTCTCTTGGTACACCAATTTGCATATTTTTCCCTTTTCATCAATCGTGGATGATAAGCGTTTGTTATGCCCTTTTCCCCGCTTTGCCAGCGAACGGCAGCCCAGAGCGTAAGGGTATAATCTGAATTTTCCTGACGTGTTTAAGCCGAGTACACGAGAAGCTGAATAATCGTAATGTCTTATCAATTGCCCCCGGTCAATTCAGCAGCCTATAACCTACTGAAAATATACTCGGCGATCCATAGTCTCCGACGTTATTCTCATGTTTTTTTATCAACTTGTTATAAAAATTAGATCTATTGTTGATTTTTTAAGCTTAACCGGCGCCAAGCGCTTTTTATGCGTCGGCACAAAAACCGCAGACGCGCATTCAGCGTGCTGAAATAATGAAAAAATGCTAGCGTATTCCCTGTCAATCCGTGACATAATCGCTTACCCTTGGCGGTAGCAATTTCACGACGTTAATAAAAAGTAAGGCGTAAAGGATCCTTTATGAAGCTGAAAACAACGCTAATGACTACAGCTCTGCTTTCCGGGATGGCTTTTTCTGCATTTGCAGCACAAGAGTTAACACCCGAGAATGCCGATCGGTTAGTTCCTTTCGACAGAATCACCTTTACAGGTCACTACAGCAGCATTTTTGAAGCCAATCAGGCGGCTTCAAAGCGGGCTGACAAAGTCGGCGCGGCCTCATTTTACGTGCGCGACATCAGTGACCAAAACTCTGAAGGCGGAAACTGGCGCATTATCGTAGACCTTTATAAAGCCGACGCGGCTGTGTCAACCAAAGAGACGGAATACCGCGTCTTCAACGGCGTTCGTGAACTCCCTAAAGAAGAGGCCGTTAAGCTTGAGCCGTTTGATACCGTCTCCATTCGCGGCTATTTCCCGCTGCAGGACGATATCAATGACGCCATCACTAAAGAAGCGAAGGAAAAAGGCGCCTACTCTTTCTACATCGTGCGGCAGGTTGACGCCAACCGCGGCGCCAACCAGTACGTAACGGCCTTCATTTATAAGAAAGACGCGCCGATGCGTAAAATCCAGACTCAGGACAACCCAATCCCCGCCGATTCTGACGCAGGGCGCGCAGCGCTGGCCGCCGGCGGTGAAGCGGCTAAAGACGTAGAGATTCCAAACGTCGCTTCTTCAACGTCGTTTAGCACTGACGTTGGCCGCTTCTTTGAAACCCAAACCAGCACCGAAGGCTCTCGCTATACCATCACGCTGCGCGACGGAACCAAAATCCAGGAGCTGAATAACGCCACTGCTGCCAAGATGACGCCGTTCGACTCCGTCACCATTACCGATAACTTCAGCAACTCGGTGGATATGTCCGAGCAGATCGCCAAGCGGACTGCGGCCAAGGGCGGCAAGTACTACCACATTACCCGCCAGTGGGAAAAACAGGGCGGCGTGGTTACCGTATCGGCGGATATTTATAAGTAATATTGCTTTGTCCCGTCCTAAAACATGTTGGCAGTTTTTAGCAAAAGGCTGGGGATAATTTACCCCGGCTTTTTTATGTATCGCATCCGGAGTTTTCATATCTAAACTCAGATGCGGCATCAGTTCGTTGTATATTTTATCGACTCTTTGACAAGTCTTTTTAGTTCACTCATATTTCGGTACTTATGCCAAAGAAATACCTATTTGAGGATGCTATTTATCCACTCTGCCTGAGGGAGCAAACTCAACCATTCAATATTAAGACAGTCTATTTTTCGATGAATTGTAATTTTTTATCAACATAACCTCCGTTTTGAGGATGGCCATCACGCAGAAATTCTACTTCTAAATGGGACAGGATTTTGTGTCAAAATCAAATGGGCAAACTCCACCAGGCGACGCCTTTATCCAAGCTCAGCTTATTGCAACAAAACCGTTTTATCTGGTCATATAGGTAGGCTGAGGTACAGTTCTGCCATAACGCACTCGCCCATTCTTTGTATCACAATAAGTTCTTGTCCCTTTAGTTGACCAAGTCTCTTTTATCTGTGCGCCAATAGAGCCATAAAATGCTTCCAGCTGGTAAATATCTCTAATAATAAACCAATTACCACGATCGCAAACTGCAAGGGGAAATTCACCAGGTCTGGCTACCGCACCGATGAATCCACCTTCTCTGTCAACAACATCTTTTTCATGTGAAAGCATATAAGAAGAGAAGTTAACCTGAGCACCGTGTCGAACTACATTATGCTCAATACTATAAAAAGGACGTGCTGAGTCGACTTTTGCTACCTGACGGTTAATACTATCTATGATGTCTTTTTCTTCTTTTGAATTAACCATGACAGTTCTTGGACGACCAGCCCCCCGGAAAGTAATCATATCGTGAGCATCATAATCTCCGGTATAAGGAAGTGATTTCCAATCTTGCTGGGAACGTAGTAAGTCGATATTTTCTGGGTTTGTTAAATCCAGGATCCCATTGGATACAGCATGAGCAATGGGTGTTTTACTTACATCACCAACATAGATACCAATTAGTCCTGTGTCATCCCAGTGGCCTACATAACCAATAATTTCAAGCTTCTCAACCAGCTTTAGCATAGCTTCATATTCTTTCGGATCTTTATATTTTGATCTCAGAGAACTAGGTTTTATGGTTTTTTCCAGAATGTCATGGCCTTTTGCTTTCGCCCCGTAATGTAATGCATTGATAGTGCAGGGACCGGCCTCACGAAAGCTAACGCAGAAATTGCCTCTCTTTGCTGCTTCCGAGATTGCCGCCATATGCCTCATTAAAATAAAATTTTCAGCAATCTCTGTTAGATGATTAATTTTATTATTCATATTATTACCTCACATATCTTTCTAATTCTATACTGAGAAAAGGGAATAGGTAATAAGAAATATAAATGATATCTTTAACTTGAAAAATAGTCACACACTTAAATAGAAGCTAATAAAATATATGCTTGCATATTCTATTGTCTAGTATATTTACTGAAATGGCAAAATATGAACAAACAACTAAAAGTCGTTGATCTTTTCAATTCATTCCAATACTACATTGGCTAATTTTATTTTACTGGAAAAGCGACATTAACTATTTTATAGTTAATTAATAGGAACCGTGGAGTGTTACTAGTTAATTCATTAATATCCTTTATGCGTAAACACATCTCAGGATGGAACACTAAATGAATTGGACAAAATCAGCCCTACAGGCAATGGCCTCATCGCGCAGAAGCGCCCTTCTTTACTGACATCACCACCGCGGTTAACTATGACCGGCGCCATAGCGAGGTTCGTCGTTTGTCATGAATTCAATCGAATCATCGCTAAGATAGGGAGTAACAAATATTTTTCCAGCGCCATCCTTGGAATAAACGGCATCGCCATTATGGTATCTGGTAAAATTTCCTGCTCCAGAGGAGTCGCTTCTTTGAAAATAATAAAAATTCAGTTCTGATTTCAGATAATATCCATGCCCCCTACAGCAAGTCCAGTTTTCATTGGCATCAGCGGATAGTTGAATGCTGTCCAACCTATAATCCTTCATATTTGGGAATGAAAACTTTCACTTCCCCATTTGAAAAGTATGCATTTTCATAGGTGAGATAGATTCTTTTATTCCATAGCCTATCGCCGCGGGCGTCGTAAAAGACGCTAATTCTCGCGGGTTTCATGTAAGTATCCGGCTTGAGGTACTCTTCATTATTCAGAGAGAACACGACATAGCCGTAATTATTCATTTGCTCTGCCTGTAATGGTGCTACAGTTTCATCTCGATACCGAGCGGCCGGAGACCTTAAGTAATCAAAGATTGAAATTGCCGCCAATATAATAAAAAAAACTAAAATAACGTATCTCATCCGTAAAACCATACCGCAAAACTCCTGTTAAAAACTCTAAAAGCCATATCCTTTATGCTGGCTAGCCGCCTGTTGGTAAAGGCGTTAGAGTAATGCCGCCTTCTATCTATAAAGGCGGGTTTTTACTCTCTATTATGCTGAATTTGTTACAGCGTCACCTACTCTATCGCCTGAAGAATTCTCTTGTCTGATACGGGATACGGGGTTCCCAGCTGCTGGGCAAAGTAGCTGACCCTAAGTTCCTCAATCATCCAACGGATCTCGGCAATTTCCGGCGGAGCGGCCTTATGTGGCGGCAGCTTGTTCAACAGCGCCTGATACTGCTGCTGTACGCTTTCCACCCGCAGCATCTGGGCGCGGTCGCGATGGGGATCGACGGGCAGTTTTTCCATGCGCCGCTCAATGGCCTGCAGATAGCGAAGAATGTCCGCCAGCCGCCGCCAGCCGCTGTGGCTAACGAATCCCCGATAAATCAGGCCGCCCATCTGCGCCTTGATGTCCGAAAGCGCCAACGCCAGCGAAACGTCAACGCGCCCCTTCAGCCGCTTATTGATCGCGTGCGTTGTCGTTAAAATTTGTTCAACCTGCTTGGCGATATCCACCACGCAGTCGTTCAAATCGGCACGTACACGCTCTTTTAGCGCTTCAAAGCCCTCTTCGCCCCACGCCGGGCCACCGTTCATCGCAATAAGTTTATCGACGCCGCAGTCGATGCAGTCGTCAATCAGGTCGAGCACTTTGCCAAACGGGTTGAAATAGAGGCCCAGCTTGGCCTTGTTCGGCAGCTTTTCGTGCAGATATTTCACCGGCGAAGGAATATTCAGCAACAAAAGCCGCCGAGTGCCCTGCCACATGGAGGCCTGCTGCTCCTGCTCCGTTTCAAACAGGCGAATGCCCACGCTGTCCTTGTCATCCGTCAACGCCGGATAGGCCTTCACGGAGTAACCTCCCCGTTTCTGTTCGTAGCGTTCTGGCAACGAACCAAAGGACCACAGGTGCAGGCCGCTTTGTTCGATGCCGTCATCGGCTACGTCGGAGAGGGTTTCCTGCACTTTTTGCTTCAGCTTTTGCTTCAGGGCCGCCAAATCTTTCCCTTCCGCCAACGGCTTGTTTTTGTCGTCTACGACTCTATAGGTGACTTTAAGATGATCGGGCACCTGATCCCATTGCCACTCATTACGTGACACCGTCACACCTGTCATCAAGCGAAGCTCGCGCTCCAGCGAATCAAGCAAGCCGTTCTGCAGCGGCGTTGTGCGGGCAAGAAAGGCTTCCGCATAGTTGGGCGCAGGCACAAAGTTGCGCCTGACGGGCTTAGGCAACGACTTGATTAGCGCAATAACCAGAGCGCTACGCAGGCCGGGAATTTGCCAGTCAAAGCCCTCTTCCTGAACCTGATTAAGCACCGGCAGAGGAATATGCACCGTTACGCCGTCGGCGTTGGCGCCAGGCTCAAACTGGTAGGTGACGCGCAGGCGCAGGTTTCCCTGCTGCCAGGTATTGGGGTAATCAAGGGCGCTTACCTTGCCGGCGCCCTCTTTAATCAGCATCGATTTTTCAAAGTTCAGCAGGTCCGGCTGCTCGCGAGAGGCTTTATGCCACCAGCTGTCAAAGTGGCGGCTGGAGACGACCTCCTGACCAATGCGCTGTTCATAAAAATTAAACAGCGTCTCATCGTCGACCAGAATGTCTCTGCGGCGAGACTTATTTTCCAAATCTTCAACTTCGGAAATCAGCTTACGGTTAGCCTTAAAGAACGCATGCTTGCTCTGCCAGTCGCCCTCAACCAGCGCGTGTCGAATAAACAGTTCCCGGCTTACGACCGGATCGATGCTGCCGTAGTTGACCTTGCGCTCAGCGACAATCGGCAGACCGTACAGCGTAACCTTTTCACTGGCCATCACGGCGCCCTGCGCTTTTTCCCAATGGGGATCGCTATAGGAACGCTTAATAAGGTGCTGCGCCAACGACTCAACCCACTCCGGCTCAATGCGGGCTGCCGTTCTTCCCCACAGTCGGCTGGTTTCCACCAGTTCAGCGACCATCGTCCACTTGGGCGGCTTCTTAAACAGCCCGGAGCCGGGAAAAATAGCGAAGCGGGCATTGCGAGCGCCGGTAAACTCCTGCTTTTCGACGTCCTTTTGGCCAATGTGCGACAGCAGGCCGGACAGCAGCGCCATATGTATCTCGCGGTATTCGGCCGGCACGCTGTTAACCGGGAACCCCAGCTCTTTCACGACCTGCCGCAGCTGGGTGTAGACATCCTGCCACTCCCGCACGCGCAGATAGTTTAAGTAATCGCTTTTACACAGCTTACGGAACTGAGACGACGAAAGCGCCTTTTGCTGTTCGGCAAGATAGTTCCACAGGTTCACAAAGGCGATAAAGTCTGAGTCCTTATCGCTAAAGCGGCGGTGCTTTTCATCCGACGCCTGCTGTTTTTCCAGCGGCCGTTCGCGGGGATCCTGAATGGACAACGCGGAGGTAATAATCATCACCTCGCGCACGCAGCCGTTCTTTTGCCCTTCTATCACCATGCGCGCCAGGCGAGGGTCGATGGGCAGCTGTGCCAGTTGGCGACCAACGGCGGTAAGCCGACTTTTACCTTCGTCAAAAGACTCAATGGCGCCCAGCTCTTCCAGCAGGCGGACGCCGTCCTGAATATTGCGCTTGTCCGGCGCTTCAACGAACGGGAACGCCGCGATGTCGCCAAGCCCAATCGCCGTCATTTGCAAAATGACTGACGCCAGATTGGTACGCAAAATTTCCGGATCGGTGAACTCGGCGCGGGAAAGGAAGTCCTGCTCGGAATAAAGGCGAATGCAGATACCGTCGGAAACGCGCCCGCAGCGCCCCTTCCTCTGGTTGGCGGACGCCTGTGAAATAGGCTCAATCGGCAGCCGTTGAACCTTTGTCCTGGCGCTATAGCGACTGATGCGCGCCGTACCGGGATCGATAACGTACTTAATGCCCGGAACGGTTAAAGAGGTTTCGGCGACGTTCGTCGCCAGCACGATGCGTCGCCCAACGTGGGACTGAAATACGCGATTTTGCTCGGCGTTAGACAAACGGGCGTACAGCGGCAGGATCTCCGTATGGGGCAGGTTTTGCTTGTTCAGCGCGTCCGCGGTGTCGCGGATCTCCCGTTCGCCGCTCATAAACACCAGGATATCTCCCGGCGCTTCGCGCATTAGCTCGTCGACCGCGTCCAAAATCGCCTGTTGCTGATCGCGATCGCCGTCGTCACTCTCCTCAGCAATCGGGCGATACCGTACTTCAACGGGATAGGTTCTGCCAGAAACCTCGACTATCGGCGCCTGATTAAAATGGCGGGAGAAACGCTGCGGATCGATGGTCGCCGACGTAATGATAACCTTGAGGTCCGGGCGCTTTGGCAGCAGCTGTCGCAAATAGCCTAGGATAAAGTCAATGTTCAGGCTTCGCTCGTGCGCTTCGTCGATAATAATCGTATCGTACTGCGTCAACAGGCGATCCTGCTGAATTTCAGCCAGCAGGATGCCGTCGGTCATCAGCTTGACCAGCGTGTTATCGCCGATTTTGTCGTTAAAGCGAACCTTATAGCCAACGGCGTCGCCCAGGGGAACGTTCAGCTCGTCGGCAATGCGGCTGGCTACCGTCCGCGCCGCCAGCCTTCTCGGCTGAGTATGGCCAATAACGCCTTTGACGCCCCGCCCAAGCTCCAGACACAGCTTCGGAATTTGCGTCGTTTTTCCAGACCCCGTCTCACCGGCGACAATAACGACCTGATGATCGCGAATGGCGGCCAGCAGCGCCTCACGCTTTTCGCTGACCGGCAGCGACGGAGGATAGCTGATAGCCGGGCGTGCGGCTTCGCGATTGGCGACCCGCAGCAGGCTTCGTTCGATGTCTCGTTCGATTTCAGAAAGCGCTGACGCCTGTTTCTCTGGCTGCCGAATGCGGCGCACGCCGTCCAGGCGGCGCTGTAAACGCCTCTTATCGCCGAGCATCAGCATTGAAAGCCGGTCGGATAAGGCGGCAAAGGGGGATTTCACGAGTTGCTGTCCTGTATTGAATAAGAGGATAAACTTTTTACGCAGCGCATCTTACCATAAAGCTGACAAAGTCAGTGCCGACGCGGCTTTCTTTATCCTTCAAAAAAACTGAATAACACCTTCTAATAATTATGCTATCAACCTTGGCGCCGAGTGAATAGAATGCGATGCATACCAAGATGAACGACATAAACAAGGATTTATCATGAGTAACGTATTAGTTCTAAAATCAAGCATTCTGGCGGATTATTCTCAGTCTAACATTCTGGCCGACTACTTTGTCGAGCAGTGGAGAAGGGAAAACCCCTCTGACGTCATTACCGTTCGCGATTTGGCCGCAAACCCAATTCCGGTATTAGACGGCGAGCTGGTTGGCGCCATGCGCCCAAGCGGCCAAGAACTGTCGCCTCGTCAACGTGAAGCGCTGTCGCTGTCCGATGCGCTGATTGAAGAGCTAAAAGGTAACGCTATTATCGTCATCGGCGCGCCGATGTACAACTTCAATATCCCTACTCAGTTAAAAAACTATTTTGACCTGATTGCCCGCGCCGGCGTGACGTTCCGCTATACGGAAAAAGGCCCGGAAGGCTTGGTCAAAGGCAAAAAGGCCTATGTGTTGACCAGCCGCGGCGGCATTCATAAAGACTCGCCGACCGATCTGATGTCCCCTTACCTGAAGGTATTTCTGGGCTTTATCGGCATTACCGACGTCGAGTTCATCTATCAGGAAGGCGTGGCCTACGGCCCTGACGTTGCGAAAAAAGCGCAGGACGACGCCAAGTCCTTCATTGCGCAATATATCACTGCCTGATGTGAAAAGCGGGGCGATATGCCCCGCTTTCGTTCCTGCTCGTCGCATTAACTATTTTTTTAGCCATAGCCCGTTAATACCCTTAACGTACTCTCCGCTCGGCGCGCGGTCGATGAGCTTTTTCCCCGCCATTTTGGCTACGTCTTCGGTGCGAAGGCCGTTTTGTTCCGCGACCTTCTTATACTGCTCAAGGCGCGCCTGATTGATTTTATCGGCAAACTCTTTTGCCTGTGCGCTTTCGTTTACCGGCGCCAGATAGCCGCTCAGGGTTTCCCCCACTAGTCCCTGCCGTTTGGCATCCTGTAGCGTCAAGGCCCATGAAGCGGAGCTAAAAAGTAAAAAGAACGCGGTAATTCCAGCGTAGATAGCCTTCATCGCATCCTCCTAAAATATGTCTGACTGCGTTTTCAGCATTTTTTCAACGTCTTTATCTACCTTGATATGAATTTCGTGTTCAATTTTCACGTTCATATTAATCACGATCGGCTCCTTTGACGGGGCGACTTCAATACGCGGTACGCATCCGCCAAGGAAAATCGCGGCGAACGCCGTCGCTACTATCCCTTCGAATTTATTCACGAGGTTTCTGCTCCTTGGGCAATGAGAAAAACTGTTCTAGCGTGTCCTGCAGGTTGTCACCAAAACGCAGGCTGCGCCACAGCTGAAAAATGTCTTCTTCATGATGATAGTTAAGTATGACCAGCCGTTCGGCGTTTTTGGTCGGGTTAAAGCCTTTAATCTGCGCCTCCATGGTCAACATGCCCAGATTGTTCAGGTTAACGTCCGCACGGGAACGGCTGATTTCCATGTAGCGCAGCCAGTCCATAATGTCGCCGGTCGCCATATTGTCTTCATTGATAGCCGCCACTAAGTCTCTGTCCAGACGAAGCGTTAAAGAGCCGCTATTTTCAATCCATCCGTTACGCACCACCCATTCAGGGTGATTTAGATAAAGCGGCAGCTCTCCGTCCACTTTACCGGACATCGTGAACTGCTTTGGCTTAAGAATGGTAAACAGTTCGCTCAAATCGATACCTTTTAACGTCAGTACGGCGGGCGCCTTCTGCGGGAAATTCAGCGCCTGCATGCCGATATGCCCACTGAGCATATCGACGCCTACGTTAGTTAAGCGCAGCGGGCGGCTGGCCGAATGGGGGAAAAAGCCTTGCAGATCCGCGCTGATATTCTGCATATCAAACAGGTTATTGAGCCGCTTAACCCGCAGCTGAACCGGCCCCTTCGGCCCCAGTTGCCAAACGTGATCTTTCAAACGATAGGACATCACGAAGTCCAGACCGCTGAGCTCTCCGTCCTTCAGCCACATGCCGCCGTTCTTCACCACCCAGTGACCGCCGGCCTCGATGCCGTTTTTCTCTGAAATTGAAAAGGCAGCCTGCGCGTAAAGCGTACCGCTGCGGATCTTAAATCCCAACTCGGGAGACAGCAGCGTTTGGAATACGCCCAGCGACTGCTGCGGCCACCACGCTTCACCGCGAATCAGCTCACCGTCCCAGCGTCCGTTCAGGTTGATGGGGCCAACCCGCCCTGCGCTTAAATCACCCTTCCACTGAAAGTCCGCCGGGTTATGGCCGAAAAAGCGCACGTTGAGCGTTGAGGTGGGTAAATAGCCGCCGTTGGTAAACGACACCTTCTGCGTTTGCAGCAGCCAGCCGGCCTCATAGGTATTCTGCGCGCGATCCCAAACCAGCGGCTCCGACAGCGTCAGGCGCGGCTTGTCTACCGTAACGCGGCCATAGGCCAAATGATTAAAGCCGGTCGACAGCGACTGAAGGCTGATTTGGTTTCCCTCCCATGCGCCCTTTCCCGACATGTCCCACTGAGCCTGAAGCGGAGGCATGCTGCCGTTACCCCAGAAGTTATACTCCCAGCGGCCTTGGTCAAATAAAAACTCATGCGCCCGGCCGTCCAGGTGCAGCCTGTATTTTCCCCAATAGCGATGGCTGGCGTTAATAATTGTCTGCAGCCGACCGGTAACGCCTTTATCCGTCAGGCGGATCCCCGCCAGCGGGAGGCGGGCTTCATGCAAATAGATATCCGGCGTTACCGGCCCGGTCGCACGCAGCAGCGCGCCGGAAGTCAGAGTAACGGTCGGATTAAGCAGCGTGCCGGTGAGCGCGCCAGGGATAGTGGCGTAGAACGAAATGTCGTCTTCATTAACCTTACCCGTCAGTTGAAAGCGCAGATCGCTATTTTTGAGGCTTGCCAAGCCGGGAGCAAGGTTTAGTACGACGTTACCCTTGCCGGCGCTGCCCTTTGTAACGACGTTAATGCGCGCTTCCAGATTTGCTTCGCTGTAGTCCTTATTCCAGTCTTTTACCGTCATGCTGACGCCGCCGGAAAACGCCTGCCCGGAGTAAGGCCACTGCCACTGCCCCTGCTGCACCGTTAACGTTTTTCCCGACAGCGTCCACGGGATGTCCAGCAGCAGAAGGTCTTCCCCTTTCGGCGTTACGCTCAAATGCCCGTCCTGCTGCCGCCAGGCGAGTTTGACGTCCAGCGGCTTATCGACGGCCGTAGAAACCACCTCAGCGTTAACGTCGCCATATTCAGGGATTGAGTTCATGTTCAGCGGCACTTTAACCGCGCCGTTAAGCGCGATAACTTCAGGGCTGTCGGGAAAGCGTAGCGTAAAAGACTCCAGCGTCAGCGTTTGCGCGCTGTCCAGCGTGGCGACGCCTGAAAGCAGCTCGCCGGAAATAGCCAAACGCTGCCCCTGTTGGCCGCTGGCCAACGCAACTTTACCGCTGTAGGATTCCCAAGGCGTGACGCTAAAGCGATCCAGCGATACATTGAGTGCAGGCAGCGCCTTTTGAATATCCGCCAGCGACGTTTCGGAAGATCCATCCTCCGCTTCCTCCTGCTCGGCAAGCTTTTCCAAGCAGTGAGTATCGATATCCAGCGATTTTCCGCTTATATTCCACCGGCTATTTTCATAGGTTAACGTGAACGCACCAACGTCCGCCAAAAAGCAGTCTTGCGCTAAAACCTGTATACCTTTGAAAGAAACGCCGCGTTTAATCAGTTCAGGGCGTTGGGTAAACACAAGCTGAGAGCCGGAGGGAAGCCAGTAAGACGCGACATAAGGGAGCCAAACGGCAATGGTCTGCCAGACGAGACAAAGAGCCAGCGCTACCGCGAGTGCGATAAAAAATGCCGCTTTGATACGCTTTTTTATGACCACTGTATGACCACGCTCTGACCGCTCGAATGGGGGCTTTAAACTCGATAAATATGATCGACAAGGTTAGCATATTGGTAACATTGTCTAAACCCGAAATATTGGCCTATACGGAATATCGTTAAATTGTTCCAACGCATTATCTCTGGTAAATTTATTTTAAATCTTTGGTGGAGATATTAAATGAAACTGGCAATTTACAGTACAAAACAGTACGACAGAAAATACCTTGAAATCGCCAATCGCCGTTTTGGCGTGAGCCTCGAATTCTTTGACTTTAAGCTTAGTGAACAAACGGCAAAAAACGCCCAAGGCTGCGATGCGGTCTGTATTTTCGTTAACGATGACGGCAGCCGTGCGGTATTGGAAGAGCTGACGAAAGTCGGCGTCAAGATGCTGGCCTTACGCTGCGCCGGCTTTAATAACGTCGATCTTGACGCCGCCCGCGAGCTTGGGCTTAAGGTCGTTCGCGTCCCGGCCTATTCGCCGGAAGCCGTTGCTGAACACGCCGTCGGCATGATGATGAGCCTCAATCGCCGCATTCATCGCGCCTATCAGAGAACGCGCGACGCCAACTTCTCTTTGGAGGGGCTGATTGGCTTTAACATGCATAACCGAACCGCCGGCATTATCGGTACCGGAAAAATCGGCGTTGCGCTGATGCGCATTCTGAAAGGGTTCGGCATGCGCCTCTTGGCTTTCGATCCTTATCCGTCGGCGCAGGCGTTGGAGCTGGGCGCAGAGTATGTTGATCTGAAAACGCTGTATGAACAGTCTGACGTTATTAGCCTGCACTGCCCGCTAACGCCGGAAAACCACCATCTGCTGAACGCCGCCGCCTTTGAACAGATGAAGGACGGCGTCATGATTATCAACACCAGCCGGGGCGGGCTGATTGATTCCCCCGCCGCCATCGAAGCGCTCAAAAGGCAAAAAATTGGCTCCCTGGGCATGGACGTTTATGAAAACGAACGGGACCTGTTTTTCGAAGATAAGTCAAACGACGTCATTCAAGATGACGTTTTTCGCCGCCTTTCCTCCTGTCATAACGTCCTGTTTACCGGGCATCAGGCCTTCTTGACCGAAGAGGCGCTGCTGAGCATCTCTGAAACGACGCTGCAAAACATTCAGCAGTTGGAAAACGGCGAACCGTGTCCTAATCTATTGTAAAACAACGGCCGGGCACCGTTATCAACCACGATGCCCGGCCGCAGGATTGTCGCCTTTTGGAGAGAAAAGAGTGAGAACACTATATCCTCTGCTTTTTGCCCTTGCCGTTCTAACCGGCTGTAGCTCTGGACACAAGCCGCCCACTACCGAACGGGACTTAATGCACCACAGATTCGTACTGACCCATGCCGACGGCGTCGCAATGAAAGACACCAGCAGGCAGCAGCGCCCTCTTGACATCGAGTTTGGGGAAAACATGCACATCAGCGGCGCCATGTGCAACAGCTTTATGGGCAAAGGCGAGCTTAAAAACGGCGTTTTGACGGCGCCGCAGCTGGCCTCTACGCGCATGGCCTGTCTAGATGAGCACTTAAACCAGCTCGATCAAACCGTCTCCAACATGCTTAACGAAGGCGCGATGGTTCGCTTTGAGAACGGAACGCTGACGCTCAGCACGTCGACCCACTCCCTCACCTATCGCCTGATGGACTGGGTCAGATAGCGACGAAGGTTAACAACTTAAAAAGCCGGAAATATCTTCCGGCCTTTTCATCTCGCTATCAGAACCGCTTGCCGTTCGACAGCTGACATTTGCTTACCGCGCTGCCGTCAAGATTATGCAAGGTTGTCGGCATTCCGCCCATGCTGCTGCAGTTGGCCAGTGCGACCGCATCCATAGGCTCCGCGACCGCCTCCATCTTTTGATGGGATACATAGCGATGCGGCTTATCGGGTTCGCTTGAACATCCGGCTAAAATTACCATGCAGCTCAACGCCAACAGGCACGTCCTTCCCTTCATGCTGTCACCTCAACGACTGATTTTTTCAATAATGGGGATACTTCTACGTTCGCTTAAAAGAAACGCATTTGACATATTTTCATTACATTTTGATAGCATTTTTTGCACCGCACGCGGTGAAGTCTTTCGCTATTATTCATGCATTAACTTAACTCATTGACGAGTGAGCCCGCTGTTTTAACTCACCGACTCCATCTTTCGCCAGCATATCGCTGGCTTTTTTTTATTTTCACATCGGGAAACGCATCATGACGCTTTAACCCACTATTTTTACTCTATTCGGCGCGGTACGTCTACGATACTTATATCTTCAAATGCAGAAAATAGAGGCTTTCATCCCATTTTCAGCCTTTTTTCGCACTGAAGGAATAACATTACTACACAAAACAGTCGCCGCCCTTGCAACACAATCTGATATACTGGGCTATCAGTCTGGAAGACTCTATAAACGGGACAACGACGTGCCAATAAAAGGATTTTCTTTGTCCTGAACGTGGGCATGTGAATCAATGAAGGTCGTGTTTATGATTACTACCGATGGTAACAGTGCGGTCGCCTCCGTGGCCTACCGTTCAAGCGAAGTTATCGCCATTTATCCCATAACCCCCAGCTCAACGATGGCCGAACAGGCTAACGATTGGTCCGAGTATGGGCAGAAAAACGTCTGGGGAGACACGCCTCGCGTTATCGAGATGCAGTCGGAAGCCGGCGCTATCGCAACCGTTCACGGCGCGCTTCAAACCGGCGCGTTGGCAACCTCGTTTACGTCTTCTCAAGGCCTGCTGTTAATGATCCCGACGCTGTACAAACTGGCCGGCGAGCTCACGCCTTTTGTACTGCACGTCGCAGCCAGAACGGTGGCGACTCACGCACTGTCGATCTTCGGCGATCATTCTGACGTTATGGCCGTAAGGCAAACCGGCTGCGCCATGCTGTGCGCCGCGTCGGTTCAAGAGGCTCAAGACTTCGCGCTTATCTCTCAGGTAGCTTCACTCAACGCCCGAATTCCCTTTATTCATTTTTTTGACGGTTTTCGCACCTCTCACGAGATCAACAAAATCGTCCCGTTGAGCGACGATACGCTGCGCCAGCTGCTGCCTGCCGATGCCATTAAGGCACATCGCCAACGCGCGCTGACGCCCGATCGCCCCGTAATTCGAGGAACTTCGGCCAATCCCGATACCTACTTTCAATGCCGAGAGGCCACGAACCCTTGGTATAACGACGCCTACGGCCACGTCGAACGAGCGATGGATGACTTCGCCGAGCAAACAGGCAGGCGCTATCGTCCGTTTGAATACTACGGCCATCCCGAAGCGGAGCGCGTTGTCATCCTTATGGGCTCCGCCTGCGGTACGACTGAAGAGACGATCGACTCGCTGCTAACGCGCGGTGAAAAGGTCGGCATGCTGAAGGTTCGGCTCTACCGTCCCTTCTCTGCCCGCCACTTCCTTGAGCGTCTCCCCTCAAGCGTGAAAAAAGTCGCCGTGCTCGATCGCACTAAAGAGCCCGGCGCTCAGGCCGAGCCCCTTTATCTGGACGTTATGACCGCGCTGGCGGAAGCCTTTTCTCGCGGCGAGCGCGCGTCGCTGCCGCTGGTTATCGGTGGCCGCTACGGCCTGTCGTCCAAAGAGTTTGCGCCGGACTGCGTATTGGCCGTGTTTAAAGAGCTGTCGTTCGACAGGCCGCGCCCCCGCTTTACCGTCGGCATCTTCGACGACGTAACCCAGCTGTCGCTTCCGCTAACGGATGAAACCATCCCTCAAAAGGCAACGTTGGAGGCGCTGTTTTTCGGCCTTGGCAGCGACGGCACCGTATCGGCCACCAAGAACAACATAAAAATCATTGGTAACGGTACGCCGCTTCACGCCCAGGGCTACTTCGTTTATGACTCCAAAAAGGCTGGAGGGCTAACCGTTTCCCACCTGCGGGTGAGCGAACATCCGATTAATTCCGCCTATCTTATTGAGCAGGCCGATTTTGTCGGCTGCCATCAAAATCAGTTTATCGATAAATACCAGATGATAGAAAAGCTGAAAGTCGGCGGCACGTTCCTGCTCAACACGCCCTACGGCAAAGACGAAATCTGGCGTCGCCTGCCAAGAGACGTTCAGGCCCTGCTCCATCAGCGTAAGGCGCGATTTTTTATCATTAACGCAGCGAAGATCGCTCGCGAATGCCGCCTCGGCGCTCGCATCAACACCGTGATGCAAATGGCGTTCTTCCACCTGACGCAAATCCTTCCCGGCGATACGGCGTTAAAGCAGCTTCAGGACGCCATCGCCAAAAGCTACCGCAGCAAAGGGGAGGAGGTCGTTCAAAACAACTGGCAGGCGCTGGGCGCTACCGTCAGCGAGTTAGCAGAGATTACGCTGCAGCCCATTGATGAAAACGCCGCCGATCGTCCGCCCGTCGTTTCAGACAGCGCGCCGGACTTTGTTAAAACCGTGACCGCCGCCATGCTGGCCGGCCTGGGCGACGCTCTGCCCGTTTCCGCTTTCCCGCCTGACGGCACCTGGCCCGTTGGCACCACCCGTTGGGAAAAGCGCAACATTGCCGAAAATATCCCCATTTGGGAAGCGCCGCTGTGCACCCAGTGCAACCACTGCGTCGCCGCCTGCCCGCACTCGGCCATCCGCGCCAAAGTGGTTTCACCGGAAGCCATGGTCGACGCGCCTGACGGCCTTCAATCGCTGGACGTAAAGTCCAAAGACATGCGCGGCCAAAAATACGTTCTCCAGGTTGCGCCGGAAGACTGCACCGGCTGTAACCTGTGTGTTGAGGTCTGTCCGGCAAAAGATCGCCAGGATCCAAGCATCAAGGCGATTAACATGAAACCACGGCTGGAAAATCTTGAGGTGGAAAAACGCCACTTTGAGTTTTTCCTTCAGCTGCCCGAGATTGACAAGAGCAGGCTTGAACGCATCGACATCAGAACCTCTCAGCTCATTACGCCGCTGTTTGAATACTCCGGCGCCTGCTCAGGCTGTGGGGAAACGCCCTATATCAAGCTGCTGACTCAGCTCTACGGCGACAGGATGATGATCGCCAACGCGACCGGCTGCTCCTCCATTTATGGCGGCAACCTGCCCAGCACGCCCTACACCGCCAATGCGGAAGGTCGAGGCCCCGCTTGGGCCAACTCGCTGTTTGAGGACAACGCAGAATTCGGCTTGGGCTTCCGGCTGACCGTCGACCAACACCGAGCCAGGGCGATACGACTGCTCGATGAGCTGACGGACGCTTTGCCACCAGATCTGATTGAAGCACTGAAGGCCGAGGAAGCGGACGTTAACGTCCGACGCGCCCAAATAGCCCAGCTGCAGGCGCTTTTACGCAACGCTGATGCCCCTCAGGCGAAGGAGCTTATCGAAAGCGCAGACTACCTGGTCGATAAGTCTATTTGGCTTATTGGCGGCGACGGCTGGGCCTACGATATCGGATTCGGCGGGCTGGATCACGTCATGAGCCTGACAGAGAACGTAAACGTTTTAGTGCTGGATACCCAGTGCTATTCAAACACCGGCGGTCAGCAGTCCAAGGCCACGCCGATGGGCGCCGTAACCAAGTTTGCCGAACGGGGTAAGCGCAAAGGACGTAAAGATCTGGGCGTCAGCATCATGATGTACGGTCACGTATACGTTGCGCAAATCTCCCTCGGCGCTCAGCTAAACCAAACGGTGAAAGCCATACAGGAGGCTGAAGCCTACCCCGGCCCGTCGCTGATTATCGCCTACAGCCCCTGTGAGGAACACGGTTACGATTTGGCCTTTAGCCATGACCAGATGAAGCAGCTAACAACCTCCGGCTTCTGGCCGCTGTACCGCTTCGATCCGCGACGTTTGGACGAGGAAAAGCCGGCTCTCACGCTGGACTCTCGCCCTCCCGTAGAAGGCCTTGCTTCTGCGCTGCTTAAGGAACAGCGGTTCCGTCGGCTTGATACACAGGAGCCGGAAGTCGCCGCAGAGCTGCATCAGGCTGCGCAAAGAGATCTTCAGAAACGCTATGCGTTACTCAGCCTGCTGGCCGGTAAATCGGAAGAAAAAACGAGCGCGCAATAGCGAGCAACGACGGGAAAAAATAAGGCGCCAAACTCGGCGCCTTATAAATTTTACAACTAAAATAACCACCTCTAAGGTACAGCACGTTGGGCAAGCGCCCGTTCTAACAAATTAATCCATCATATCTCAGCCGCTATGGCTAAGTTCGCCTTCTGAGGCCTTCAAATATCTCATAACGGTATTAAGCCCGACTTTCAGCGTTCGGCTCGTTTGCCTTATCCCTGCGCCCTGGGCGGTCATTTCAAGAATTTTTTCTTTCATCCCTGGCTGATGAGCGCGATATAAATAGGAAAGCTGAAAAGTGCGCTTACAGTTATTGCAAAAATAGCGAGGATAGCCTCCTCGGCCTTTACCGTGCTTTCTTACCGGCTTTGTCTCATGGCAGTGACGGCATGTGACTTCGATAGTTACCATCTTCCATCTCCTTTTCCCAATCCTGACCGCTGATTGCATCCCTATAAAGCAAGCGCCTTCGGCATGCGTATACTCGTCTCATAAAAATGAACACCGTATCGCCGAATATTCCGGCATTATTTTTCTTAGAATCTCTGTATTGGCTTTGTCGATTTTAATACATCTGAAAAATTTACATCACTGGTATAATTGACAGTTATTATTATATTTGCGCTATTTTTCGTACGTTATTTGTTCAGTCAGCTTTCTTTTTTTTGATTATTTAATCGTCGCTCGCTATTCCCGGCTTTTTATTAACGCCTTTCTTTTGATAAGCACGAACAAGAACCAAGAGGAAAACGACAAAGCGCTCTCTCCATCATGAGCGAGTGACAACGAGGGCAATAATCCGTACCATAGCTGCCCATTGTTTACGTGCGGCCACCGCGCCGGCCGGGTATTTTGAACAGAGTCAACGTCATGAGCACAAGCGCTACGCTAAACCAAAAACAGCAATACAATCTGAACAAACTGCACAAGCGGTTACGCCGCGGCGTAGGCGAAGCCATTGCGGATTTCTCAATGATCGAAGAAGGCGATCGCGTCATGGTGTGCCTTTCAGGCGGTAAAGACAGCTACACCATGCTGGACATCCTGCAAAACCTGCAGCGCAGCGCCCCGGTAAAATTTGAGCTTATCGCCGTCAACCTGGACCAAAAGCAGCCCGGCTTTCCCGAACACGTTCTGCCGGAATACCTGTCCACCCTCGGCATTGAGTACAAAATCGTAGAAGAAAACACCTACGGCATAGTAAAAGAGAAGATCCCTGAAGGAAAAACCACCTGCTCGCTCTGCTCACGCCTGCGCCGCGGCATTCTTTACCGGACGGCAACGGAGCTTGGCGCAACCAAAATCGCGCTGGGCCATCACCGTGACGATATGCTGCAAACGCTGTTCTTAAACATGTTCTACGGCGGTAAGCTTAAGGGCATGCCGCCCAAGCTCATCAGCGATGACGGCAAGCACATCGTGATCCGCCCGCTGGCCTACTGTCGCGAGAAAGACATCGAGCGCTATGCCGACGCCAAGGCGTTCCCCATCATCCCCTGCAACCTATGCGGCTCCCAGCCCAACCTGCAGCGTCAGGTGATTAAAGAGATGCTCAGAGAGTGGGACAAGCGCTATCCTGGCCGTATTGAAACCATGTTCAGCGCCATGCAAAACGTCGTGCCGTCGCACCTGTGCGACCGCGAGCTGTTTGACTTCACGGCAATAAAGCAGGGAATGGATCTTCCCGACGGCGGCGATCTGGCGTTCGACAGAGAAGAACTGCCTCTGCATCCCGCAGGCTTTGAGGCTCAGGATGAAAACGAGCTGGGTATTAACGTCGTTGAAGTTAAATAGCGTCGGGTTGAAAAGAAAAAAGGCGGATTTCCGCCTTTTTTACCGTCGGGCTACAGCCACTTGCTCCGCTTAAGCCACCAGAGAACCCCGCCGCCAAGAACCCCCAGGCACAGGCAGAAAATGGCAAAGGCGTTACCTTTATCTCCCCCCGGGATCCCGCCCAGATTGACGCCAAACAGCCCGGTAAGAAACGTCGCCGGCAAAAACAGCATCGCCATCAGCGACATGGTGTAGGTTCGGCGGTTCATGGCGTCCGCCAGCAGCGAATTAATTTCATCGACAATCACCGCCGTGCGTGCAATCGTGGCGTCGAGATCGTCAAGCCCTCTTCCCAGCCGCTCGGCGATATCCTGCATGCGGTGGCGGTCTTCATTGCTCATCCAGGGAAAGCGTTCGTTGGCCAGGCGAGAGAAAACGTCGCGCTGCGGCATTAAGTGACGACGTAACACAATAAGCTGCTTACGGATCAGCGCAATTTCTCCCCGTTCAGGAACTTCTTGCTCCAGCAGGCCGTCTTCCAGCTCAATGACGCGCCCGTGAATATCGTCAATAAAGTCGCTCACCCTGTCGGTCAGCGCATCAAGAATATCAACCAGCCAACCGCCGACGTGCGTCGGACCGCTGTGGTTCATCAAGTCCTGACCGACTTCGTCTATGGCGTGGATTGGTCGATGGCGAGTCGAAACGATCAGGCTTTCGGTTAAATACACCCTCAGCGTAACCAGCGGATCGGGTAAAGACTCATTGTTCAGATTAACGCTTCTCAAGACGATAAGCGTCCCCTCGCCCTGGCGTGAAACTCTGGGGCGGCAGCTTTCTCCCGCCAGAGCATCCTTAAAGGACTCCGGCAGCAGCTCAGTCGCGTTCAACCAGGCCAGGCTTTCCGGCTGCTCATAGTCAAAATGCAGCCAGCACGGCATAGAGCCGGACGCCACCGTGTCGTCCGTAATTGGGAGTACGCCCCCCTTGCCGTCCAGCTGCCAGGCGTGTATTGCTTGAGAAACCAACAGCTGTTTACCGGTTATCTTCTCCACGTAGACCACCTTTTTTTGAGCGTCGTCTCCTGAATTAATCGGCCTTTTTATCCAAAACGGACGTTGTAAGCCGGGAAATGCAGCACAGCTTGTCGGCTTCGTCGTAAATACGGATATCCCATACCTGCTGGCTACGCCCCAAATGCACCGCTTTAGCGACACCGCGCACCCGCCCCTGGCGCGCGGAGCGGACGTGGTTAGCGTTAATTTCGACGCCGACAACCAGCCTGTCGCCCTCGGTACAAAGATAACCTGCTACCGAGCCGATAGTTTCAGCCAGAACGACGGACGCGCCGCCGTGCAGCAGGCCAAACGTCTGCGTGGTGCGTCGGTCGACCGGCATGGTCGCCTCAAGGAAATCCGGCCCGATTTGGGTAAAGACGATGTCGATATGCTCCATCATCGTGCCTTTGGAAAGTTGGTTTAGCGCCTCCAGCGTTGTTTGGCGTTTCCACATACTGCACTACCTCATCTCATCAATTAAACCAGCTCCAGCAGCGCCTGAAGCGGATGCTTTAACACAACCTGATTAAACCGTTTCACCTGACTGCGGCACGAATAGCCGGTCGCCAGGCAGCGGCTTGCGCTTTTACCCGCCAGCGCCTTTTGCCAGGACAGCGCGTAAATCGCCGCCGAATTTTCGGCATTGTCGGCCTCATGGCCATAAGTTCCCGCCATGCCGCAGCAGCCCAAATTTATCGTATTCAGCGTAGCGCCGACTCGACCGAACAGGCCCTGCCACTGTCGGCCGCTGTTCGGTAGCGCGGTGCTTTCGGTACAGTGACCAAACAGATACCACGGCTCCGCCGCTACGGCCTTTTCCGGCAGCAGGTGAAGATTAGCCGTCAGCCACTCATGCACGAGAAGAACCTGAAAATCGCCCCGAGCTTCGCCAAGAATTTGTTTATATTCATCTCGATAGCACAGCACCAGCGCCGGATCGACTCCCACCATGGAGATCCCCAGCCTTGCCACCCGATTTAAGGCTTCTGACGTGCGTTTAGAGGTTTGCGCAAACTGCCGCAGGAAGCCCTTAATATGCTGCGCCTTGCCGTTGGGGCTAAACGGCAGCAGTACCGGCGTCATGCCCAGTTTCTCTATCAGCCGGACAAAGTCGGCCACTACCGCCGCGTCGTAATAGCTGGTGAACGGATCCTGAACCACCAGCACGTGACGCTGACGCTGTTCGACGACCATGGTTTCGAGCTGTTCCAGCGTAATAGAACAGGCGCGGTGCCCCTGCAGCTGCTGTTTCAGCGTAGGCGTTGACAGCTGCGGCAGGTTGACCATGCCGATGCCCTTTGCGCCAATGGCCTGCATCCACGGCTGTCGAATGAAGAAGTTAAACACCTTGGGCGCCTTGGCCATCAGCGGCGCGTAGCTCTCAACCGACGCCACCAGATAGTCTCTGGCCGGGCGGAAATAGCGGGTGTGGTAAAGCTGTAAAAAGCGAGAGCGGAAGGCAGGCACGTCAATCTTTATCGGACACTGGGTCGAGCAAGCCTTACAGGCCAAACAGGCGGACATCGACGCTTTAACTTCGTGGGAGAAGTCATACTCTCCCTTACGCTTAGCCAAGGCGTTTTGCGTTTTGGCCAAAAGCTCGCGCCAGCTCAAGCGCCGCTGCGACAGCTTTTGCTCAATCTCCAACGGATCTACGCCCGCCTCCGCCAGCTGGCGCAGCCATTCTCTTACCAGCGTCGCGCGCCCCTTCGGCGAATGAACGCGATCGCCGCTGACCTTCATCGAGGGGCACATCGGACTGTTCACATCGAAATTGAAGCACAGGCCGTTACCGTTGCACTCCATCGCGCCTTTAAACGACGTTCTTACCGCTAAAGGGATCTGCCGATCGTAGGTCCCCCGCTTAACGGCGTCCACTTTCAACAGCGGCGCATCGCTCTCCAGTGGCGTACAGATTTTCCCTGGGTTGAGGCGATTAAGCGGGTCGAAAGCGCCTTTAATCCGCCGAAGCTCTGCATAGAGTTCCTCACCGAAGAATTCGGAGCTGTATTCAGCCCTGAAACCCTTACCGTGCTCACCCCACAATAATCCGCCGTACTTGGCCGTTAGCGCGACGATGCTGTCGGACAGCTGCTTCATCAAGCGTTCCTGCTGCGGATCGCACATGTCGAGCGCGGGGCGAACGTGCAGCACGCCGGCGTCAACGTGCCCGAACATGCCGTAGGCCAAGCCGTGGCCGTCCAGCAGCGCGCGGAACTCCGCAATGTAGTCGGCTAAGTGTTCGGGAGGAACGCAGGTGTCTTCTGCGAAAGGGATCGGCTTTGCCAAGCCCTTGGCGTTACCCAAAAGGCCTACCGCCTTTTTACGCATGCCGTAAATGCGCTCAATGTCGGCCAAGTCGCTGCACAGCTGGTAGCCAATAACGCCGGCCTCGCTATTTTCCATCAGTTCGTCAAGCCTGGCGCAAAGCGCCTCTACCTGACGGGCGATAAGCGCCTCATCGTCGCCGGCGAATTCAATGATGTTAAGGCCCTGCATGTCTTTACCGGGCACGTCAGTAATAAGATTTTTTACCGACTCCCAAACGATGTCCTCGCGGGCCAGGTTAAACACCTTGGAGTCTACGGTTTCGACAGAAAGCGCCTTGGCCTCGACCATCAGCGGCGCGTTGCGCAACGCGGAATCAAAGCTGTCATATTTGACGTTAACCAGCCGCCGAACCGACGGCAGGCGCGTGATATTTAAGCGGGCTTCGGTGATGAACGCCAAAGAACCCTCGGAACCGGTTAAGATACGGGTTAAGTCAAACGTTTGCAGGTCGTCGCTGTAGACGTGCTTCAGATCGTAGCCGGTCAGAAAGCGGTTCAGCTTTGGAAACTTGTCCAAAATCAGCTGGCGCTGGGTTCGGCAGCGTTCCATTACGGTGCGATAAACCTCGCCGACGCGGGTCTTTTGCGCCGCCAGCCCTTCGGCCAGCGCAACCGGCATAGGATACGTATCAAGCAGTTCGCCGTTTAACAGCACGCTTCGCAGCCCCAAAACGTGATCGGACGTTTTGCCATAGGCCAGCGAGCCCTGTCCTGACGCGTCAGTATTGACCATGCCGCCGAGCGTGGCGCGGTTGCTGGTGGAAAGCTCCGGCGAGAAAAAAAAGCCATGGGGCTTGAGGTACTGATTGAGCTGGTCTTTAATCACGCCGGCCTCAACCCGAACCCACCCTTCTTCCGTGTTCAGCTCCAGAATGCGGTTCATATAGCGGGACATATCCACCACGATGCCGTCATTGAGCGACTGCCCGTTGGTTCCCGTACCTCCGCCTCTGGGCGTAAAGCGCAGGCTTTGGTATTCATCCGCGCTGGCCGTGCGCGCAATCAGCACCACGTCAGCGGTAGAACGGGGGAAAACGATCGCCTGAGGCAAAAGCTGATAAATACTGTTGTCGGTCGCCATCGTCAGGCGATCGGCAAACTGCGTCGCTACGTCGCCGCTAAAGCCTGAGCGCTTCAGCGCCGCTAAATACGCGTTCACCAGTGCATCGACGCCCGGCGCCTGTTTGAGCTGAGGAATCATTGCCGTTAATCTCTTCTTTTTTTCTTATTTATTCATCTGCCTCGACAGGTTTAATGAGGCATTCTTAAAACATTACCCAATCCCGCAGACTAGCACACGCTGCCGCCGTTTGCGTAGCCCGTAGAGAAAATTATCCCGGTGACAAAACGACGCCATTCAGCATTAAACCTTGAAACAACACATCATTAACATTATGGCAAAAAGGATAATTTTTTCCCGTCATGAATTACGGTGGCGCAAGTACCGCCTATCGTTGATAATATCAACAATAACCCATTCATCTACAACGAGTATGGTTCATGACTCAACCACAAAAGCGCTTAGATCTTGCCCGCCTGATGTTTGGCGTACTGTTTATCACAATACTTATCGTTGCCAGCCTTTGGGTAATCCGCCCCTTCGTACTCGGCTTTGCCTGGGCAGGAATGGTGGTCATCGCGACCTGGCCGCTGCTGCTGCGCGTACAAAAGCTCACCGGCGGCAAGCGGTCGCCGGCCGTTGTGATTATGACGCTGCTGCTGGTGCTGCTGTTCGTACTGCCGTTCAGCCTGGTCATCAACAGCATTGTCGATAACAGCGGCCAACTTGTCAGCTGGCTGGGCGACTCTCAGAACTGGCACATTCCAAGCCTCAACTGGCTGGAAGACGTTCCCATGGTTGGCGAGCGCCTTCATCATGGCTGGCAAAGTTTGATTTCCGACGGCGGAAAATCGCTGGTTGCGAAGGTGCAGCCCTATGCCGGCGCGGCAACGACCTGGTTTGTGTCTCAGGCCGCCCACGTGGGAAGCTTTGTGCTGCACGGCACGCTGATGGTGGTCTTTAGCGCCATCCTCTACGCCAAGGGCGAAGCGGTCGCTAAAGGCATTCGACATTTTGCACTGCGCCTGGCGGAAGAGCGCGGAGAGGCAGCGGTGATTCTGGGGGCTCAGGCGATTCGCGCCGTTGCGCTCGGCGTCGTGGTTACGGCAATGGTTCAGGCGCTGCTGGGCGGCATCGGGCTCGCCGTTGCGGGCATTCCTTATGCAACGCTGCTGACCGTGTTGATGGTCATCTGCTGTTTGGCCCAGATTGGCCCCGGTCTGGTTCTTTTCCCTGCGGTGATTTGGCTCTACTGGAGCGGTGACAACACCTGGGGAACGGTGCTGCTGGTCTGGAGCTGTGTCGTCGTTTCACTGGACAATTTCCTGCGTCCGGCGCTGATTCGTATGGGCGCGAACCTGCCTCTGCTGCTTATTCTCTCGGGCGTTATCGGCGGCCTGTTGGCGTTTGGCATGATTGGCCTGTTTATCGGCCCCGTCGTGCTGGCGGTATCATACAGGCTTATATCCGCCTGGATGGACGAAGTGCCGGAGCCTTCAGACAGAGTGCCGGACCTTGAAGAGACGCTGGGAGACGGCAAGTAGCTTATTTATTCTCGCTTATGGATAAATAACAAGGGACGCTCTCTGAACGGCGTCCCTTGTTTCATTACTATTGAGCCCTACTCATCAAAAGCTAAAGCGATAGCCTGCATTAATCTGACGTTGATTAAACCGGTGTCCGGTCGAGCTTGCAGCGTCCAAATAAAAACTGTGCTGGTTATTTAGCTGCGTTGTCACGCCAATGCCGTTATTCCACCATCCCCCACGGTTAACGTGACTTTCCTTGGCGTCATTGAGCCGATAGCTAACTCGGCCGTCAAGCTCCGTCACGTAGCCCGTTTTTAGATAGACATTAACCGGCACCCCGCTATTGGCGCTATAGCCCACAAGCGCGCTCACGCGGCCAAGCGTGGAATGATAGGCGTCCGTGTCGATAATCAGACCGTTACTGGCTTTTATCGTCATATCATCCTGATAGGAGAAGCTGAGCTGCGCCTGTGGTTCCAGATAAACGCCATCGGCATCCGGCGAAAAATAAAAGCGTTTTCCGGCTTCTAATGAGGCGCTAAAACCGTTGCTTGAATCATCTCCGCTGACGCGCTGGCTGCTGCTGTCAGTCACGTTAAACGAGTTCTTCATTCGCGAATACTTAATCAATCCGTCAAAATAGAGTCCGCTGGCGTCCATATAGCTAGCATAGGCGCCGAAGCTCTGCGCATTAAGGCCGCCATCGCCCTGCTTATAGCTCTGGCTCGCGTTGGATGCGCCGAACATGACGCCCAGATAAATATCGTTATCCTGAGCATTGAGCCTTATATCGCTACCTAGCTGAAAGCCGTGGTAGTTCATATTGAAGCCGCTAAGCTGCCCTTTAGCGAAATTATCAAATCGCCCCGCAAAACCTCGCGCCCAAAAGTCGCCCTGCCCCTTGTCCTGACGTAATTCGCCCATGCGCTGCAACAGCGTTTGTGTTTCAGCGTAGCTCATTAAGTAGTTGGCATTAATAAAGTTGGCCGCGGCGTCAGCCGTTGAAGTAATGGGGGCTTTATTACCGCCATTTCCACCCGGCGTAGGGGAGCCGCCGTTGCTTCCGCTATTTCCACCGCCGCTTGATGCGGCGGCCAGTTGCCAGTTTTTACCATTAGCCTCTTTCTGCAGCTGATAAGTATATCCCCCCATATCTACCGTACCGCTCGTTAGCGTAAAGCTACCGCCGCCGTCGGCGGTTTCAACCAGCGTCAGTCTTTCCGTACCGTGAGTACTTTGACTTCCATCGCTAAGTACGTTCAACGTATGGCTGCCGGACGTTGTACCGTTCACAATAAGCCTGTCGCCGCTTCCGTTTTGTAAATTGGCCCGCATGACAAACGTACCGTTTCCACTGAGCGAATTGCTTACCGTTAACGTACGGAATAACCTTGTCACAGCAGGGCTGTTGGGATCGTTTTCAAATGAGGTAACGCCGCCGTTGCTTAACTCGGTAACAGCAGAACTGTCGGTCATTCTCCACTGCCCGCCGCCAGCAGTGGTCACTTTGGCGTTTTGCGCGCTTCCCAACCAAACGGAGTCATTATTGAGCGATACGCTCGCACTGCTTTTTATATCGGCATAAACGTCGCCGACCAGGCGGCTGGCATTATCGGCAATCAGGCTAACCGAGCTGCCAATCGTTCCATCAAGACCCGAAGCGGAGCTCTTTGGTACGATCGTTGCGTTAATGAGTTTACCGTTCGTCGCGCTAACGTTAACGCCGTTTAAATTTGCATTAATAGCGGAACCCTGCGCGTTGAATGCGTCTCCCTGCGCGCTCTCAATCATGCCGCCAAATTGGGTAATATTAATGACAGAGGTTCGATCTCCGCTGCTCTTTTGTCCAACGGCAAATACCGCGTGAGCATCCGCGCCGTTTGCTTTAATCGCACTGTCGCTGCCGCTGACAGTACCGGTATTAGAAATAGAAACCAGCCCTCCTTTATTGACATAAATCGCGTGAGATTGAGAACCTGATGTCTCAATCCTGTGGGCATTGCCGTCAATTTTTATTGTTGGACTAACGCCCGAGCTGGAAGCTAAAGAAGCATCGGCGACGATGCCGTAAGCGTTGTCGCCCTGCGTCACTATGCTTTGTTTGTCTCCGGTTAGAACAATTTCGGTATTGACGGCGGCAGACGCGCCATGGGCGCCGTTACCATGCGTTGTCACCGAGACAGAGGAAGGCGCAAGCGCATCGCCAATAAGAATGTGGGACATTCCGTGGCTTGTCGTCCCTGTAGCCATACCGTGAGAAGCATCGCCATGGGTTTCTATCGCGTTGTTCTCGCCGGTCAGTATGATATAACCGTCTTTTGTGTTGGCGGAACCCGTCGCAGGAACCGAGTTCCACACCCAGAGCCCGTAGGACTCTTTACCGCCGGTGCTTATTTGTACGTTGTTCGCCGTTACTTTAGTGTCGTTTGCTCCCGCAGAGCCGTTCTGTACGCGGATGCCGAATCCCGACGGTAGCTCAGAGCCGGCCAGGCCGGTCGTAATGATAGCGCCACTTCCCAAATTAACCGTGGCGCCATCTCTGGCGTCAACCCCTACGGCAGACGTTCCCATCGTCCCTGTCGACGTAGAATTGATAACGAGTGAACCTCCGTTCATCACGGTAAACGTTCCTTTATCGACCCTAAGCCCAACGGTATCCGTATTGCTTCCCAGATCAATACTCAGCGGAGCGTTAACGGTAAGCGACGATGCGCTATTCCCATCGACGACAATGGCTTTGGCCGTAGGGGCGTTAGTATTGGCCGTTGTATCGTGATTCAACGTTAATTGCCCACCGCCGGTGACTCGTATCGCTGGAGAAACTGACGTATTGGTGTAGCTTGCACTACCGCTGCTGCTTTCTGTCGTACCGTCAACGTTAAGCGTTGCCGAATGGGCCGAAAAGCTGCCCAAAAGCGCAATAGAAAGCGACAGCGCAACCTTTTTCCTTTTCGGATAGGCTGAAATGGCTCGTAATACGTTACTCATATTTCCATACTCCTTGTAACAATAAAAAGTGTTCCTCATTCACCTTTTTTTAGTGCGCAGGAACCCCTTAAAAACAATGTTTTTAATAAAAATTTCATGTCATAACAGAAGGTTAAAACTTAGAAATAATAGATAGCGTTTTAGCTTTAATAAAATCGTTTAAAACGATCGAACCATCCCTATAGATCGCTAAAAGCGATCAATGATAAGAATTATTTATGTTGAAACAGCTATTCATAAGAGCGTCATGAGAATGGTTTTCTCATAGCGAAAAAACGCCGCCGCATAAAAATGCGGCGGCGTT
Organism: Leminorella grimontii; assembly: GCF_039789245.1. Lineage (NCBI taxonomy): Bacteria > Pseudomonadati > Pseudomonadota > Gammaproteobacteria > Enterobacterales > Budviciaceae > Leminorella > Leminorella grimontii. The sequence continues at coordinate 2,157,709 of NZ_CP146357.1, forward strand.
TTTATCTTACTCCGTCTCTGCGTCAGGCCGAAACGGAGGTTTTTTCCGCCAGCGCCAGCCAGGTCTTAATCACCGTATCCGGGTTAAGAGAGATGCTGTCGATACCCTGCTCCATCAGCCAGACCGCAAAGTCTTCATGGTCGGAAGGCCCCTGTCCGCAGATGCCGACGTATTTCCCCTGCTTCTTCGCGGCCCGAATGGCCATGGCTAGCAGCGCTTTCACTGCTTCGTTACGCTCATCAAACAGCGTTGAAACTACGCCGGAATCGCGATCCAGCCCTAGCGTCAGCTGTGTCATGTCGTTAGAACCGATGGAGAAACCGTCAAAGTGCTCCAGGAACTGTTCGGCCAGCAGCGCGTTAGAGGGGATTTCGCACATCATGATGACCTTAAGGCCGTTTTCCCCGCGCCTTAGCCCCTCAAGCGCCAGCTGGTCAACGACCGCTTTCGCCTGCTCTACGGTGCGAACGAACGGGATCATGATTTCGACGTTGGTCAGCCCCATGCGGTTGCGCACGCGCTTAACGGCCTCACACTCCAGCGCAAAGCAGGCTTTGAAGTCGTCAGAAACGTAGCGACCAGCGCCTCGGAAGCCCAGCATCGGGTTCTCTTCGTGAGGCTCATAGCGGCTTCCGCCCACCAGATTGGCGTATTCGTTAGACTTAAAGTCAGACAGGCGCACAATCACGCGCTTGGGCCAGAAGGCGGCGGCCAGCGTCGCGATGCCTTCAGACAGTCGACCGACATAAAACTCGACCGGATCGTCGTAACCCATCATCAGCTCGCGGATCTCCTCTTTTATCGAGGCTTCCTGCTGGTCAAACTCCAGCAGCGCGCGCGGGTGTACGCCGATCATACGGTTGATGATGAACTCAAGGCGAGCCAGACCGACGCCTTCGTTCGGCAGTCGGGCAAAGTCAAACGCCCGATCGGGGTTGCCGACGTTCATCATGATCTTCAGCGGAATGTCCGGCAGCGCATTGAGCTGAGAGCTCTGAACCTTAAACTCCAGCGCGTCCTGATAGATAAAGCCGGTATCGCCTTCAGCGCAGGAGACCGTGACCTGTTGCCCTTCTCGCAGCACGTCGGTTGCGTGGCCGCAGCCCACGACGGCAGGAATGCCCAGCTCGCGGGCGATAATGGCCGCGTGACAGGTGCGCCCGCCCCGGTTGGTGACAATCGCCGCTGCGCGCTTCATGATGGGCTCCCAGTCCGGGTCGGTCATGTCCGTCACCAGAACGTCCCCCGGCTGGATCCTGTCCATTTGGCTCAGGTCGGTAATAATCTTCACCGGACCGGCGCCGATGCGGTGGCCGATCGCACGGCCTTCCACCAGCACGTTGCCGCGCTTGTGCAGCTGATAGCGCTCCATCACCTGCTCGTTGGCGCGTACGGTTTCCGGCCTTGCCTGCACGATATACAGCTTGCCGGTCTGCCCGTCCTTCGCCCATTCGATATCCATTGGCCGACCGTAGTGCTTCTCGATAATCATCGCCTGACGGGCGAGCTGGTGGATCTCGTCCTCTTCCAGGCTGTAGCGATTGCACTTGGCCTCTTCGACGTCCTCGGTCCGCACCTGCTTGCCGTGCTCGCGGCTGTCGGCGTAAACCATGCGGATCTTTTTAGAACCCAGCGTGCGCCGAACGATGGCCGGACGGTCGTTCATCAGCGTTGGCTTGTGTACGTAAAACTCGTCCGGGTTTACCGCGCCCTGAACCACCATTTCACCCAGACCGTAGGCCGAGGTGATAAACACCACCTGATCGAAACCGGACTCCGTATCCAGCGTAAACATTACGCCCGCAGAGGCCAAATCAGAACGCACCATGCGCTGCACGCCGGCGGAAAGCGCCACGCCTCGATGATCGTACCCCTGATGTACGCGGTAAGAGATAGCGCGATCGTTAAACAGCGAAGCGAACACGTGCTTAATCGCCACCATCACGGCGTCAATGCCCTGTACGTTTAGGAACGTCTCCTGCTGCCCGGCAAAGGAGGCATCGGGCATATCTTCCGCCGTTGCGGAGGAGCGCACGGCAAAAGAGGCGCCCTCATTTCCCTCGGAAAGGGTCTGGTAGGCGCTGCGAATAGCCTGCTCAAGCTCGGGCTGAAAAGGCGTATCGACAATCCAGCTGCGGATCTTGGAACCTGCATCGGCCAGCGCTTTGACGTCGTCTACGTTAATGCTATCAAGCAGCTGATAAATACGCTGATTCACGCCGCTTTGCTCAAGAAAGTCGTTAAACGCCTGGGCCGTCGTGGCGAACCCGTTAGGAACAGAAACGCCCAGTTCACTCAGATTAGCGATCATTTCACCTAAAGAGGCGTTTTTACCTCCAACACGATCAACATCATGCATTCCCAATTGGTTATACCAAACAACATATTGTTGACAGCTATCGATAGCAGGCATTAGCAGTGTCCCATTAGTTTAATCAGGATGGATTAATAACAAGAAGATCCATAGAAGCAACAAATTTGCCCCTACCCTTAAAAGCTTACACAGCAATTCGTGACTTATGAAATGGTTAATCGTTTCGGCGCGTTAACTAAGTTTTCCTGTCCGAATCAACGCGTTAATTTGTTCGCAATCGCTCTTCATATGCTCGATTTCAACAATTAAATGGGGAAAAGTTAAAGCGTGTTGACGAAAGAAATAGAGAATGATTTGATTGCTACCTATTAACGACACGGCCAGTGGGAGCGATTTTTTTATGGAACGCACGGTTTTCTTTATTTCCGACGGTACCGCCATTACGGCCGAAGTCTTGGGGCACGCGGTGCTCTCTCAGTTTCCCGTCGACTTTAATCAATACACCATACCGTTCGTCGAAAATACGCTTAAAGCGCAGGAAGTCTGCCAGCAAATCGACGGCGTTTACGAAAAAACCGGACAAAGGCCCATCGTATTTTATTCCATCGTATCGCCTGACATTCGCGCGATCATAGAAAAAAGCCACGGCTACTGTCAGAACATCGTCCACACGCTGGTGACGCCCCTTGAACAGGAGCTGGGCGTCGCGCCAATACCCGCCGCGCATCGCATACACGGTCTAACGGCAAGCAACCTGACAAAATACGACGCCAGAATTGCCGCTATCGACTACGCGCTGGCCCACGATGACGGCATCTCTTTACGCAACCTTGAAGACGCTCAGGTCATTCTGCTCGGCGTATCCCGCTGCGGAAAAACGCCCACCAGCCTCTATCTGGCGATGCAGTTCGGCATCCGGGCGGCCAACTATCCGTTTACTTCCGACGACATGGACAACCTGCTGCTTCCCCCCGCGCTGAAGCCTTTCCACAGCAAGCTGTTTGGGCTGACCATTTCGCCGGAGCGCCTGTCCGCCATTCGTCAGGAGCGCCGTGAAAACAGCCGATATGCGTCGCTGCGCCAGTGCCGTATTGAGGTCACCGAAGTCGAAGCCCTCTATCGAAAGCACAACATCCGCTTTCTCAACAGCACCAACTATTCCGTAGAAGAGATCTCCACCAAGCTGTTGGACATTCTGGGTATGACCCGACGAATGTATTAAACCCGACGTTAAACACAGTGCTTTTTACCGCATGTTCCCTTTAGGCGTGCGGTTTCTCGCTTCATCACGCGTTTTTTACCGCTTGAAACGAATTCATTTCTTTCCCTATTTGCAAGGCGGTTGGTTTCCGTTATTGTGATGTCCATCACTTCCCGGCATATCGCCGAAGAGAAGAACCGCTTTTAGAGAAAAACCATGCACAAAACAGATGAACTCAGGACCTCGCTGGTTGACAGCCTGATGACGCCTGAGGAACTGGCGCTGCGCTATCCGATTAACGCGGACATCATCGCCAACGTAACCGCCTCCCGCCAACGGATTGAGCGCATTATTCACGGGGAGGATCCTCGCCTTTTAGTCATCGTCGGCCCCTGTTCCATACACGATACCGACGCCGCGCAGGAATACGCCCGGCGGCTGAGCGAGCTTAGAATTCGATATCAGGACCGGCTTGAAATCGTCATGCGCACCTATTTTGAAAAACCGCGCACCGTCGTTGGGTGGAAAGGCCTTATTTCCGACCCCAATCTGGACGGCTCATTTCAGGTCAATAAGGGACTCGCGCTGGCCCGTGCGCTGCTTATCCAGATAAATCAGCTTGGGCTGCCGACGGCGACCGAATTTTTAGATATGGTGATCGGGCAGTACATTGCCGACCTCATCAGTTGGGGAGCCATCGGCGCCCGAACGACGGAAAGCCAGGTGCACAGGGAGATGGCGTCAGCGCTCTCCTGCCCGGTCGGCTTTAAGAACGGTACCGACGGCAGCACGCGTATCGCTCTTGATGCTATCCGCGCCGCACGCTCAAGCCATATGTTCCTCTCACCGGACAAGCGTGGCCAAATGAGCATTTATCGCACCCGCGGCAACCCTTATGCCCACATTATTTTACGCGGCGGTAAAACCCCAAATTATCACGCGGCGGACATCGCCTCTGCCTGCGACAACCTGCGCCAGTTTGACCTTCCGGAGCATCTGGTGGTCGATTTCAGCCACGGCAACTGCCAAAAGCTGCACCGGCGTCAGTTGGACGTCTGTGATAACGTCTGTCAGCAAATTGACGCGGGTTCAAGAGCGATCGTGGGCGTAATGGCGGAAAGTTTCCTTGTAGAAGGAAGCCAGAAGCAGCAAAACGGACAGCCGTTGACCTACGGTCAGTCAATTACCGATCCGTGCCTGAGCTGGAGCGATACGGAAAAAATGCTGGGTACTCTGGCGCGCGCGGTAGAGAGCCGTTTCTAAATTAGCGAGCCTGTTCGCCCAACGCTGCGGCGCCTTCTTCAATCGGCGCCGCGCTTTTCTTAGCGAACAATATCTGACATCCAGCCGCTAAGTTCAGCTAATTCCTTCGCCTGTTCAGGGAAGTCCACTGCGACTTCATCGCAGCACTTCTTAAGCGCTTCGCTTTGATACTGGCAGCCCTGTAGCCTTTCGGCCAGTGCTTCCAAAGGCGCCGGATTTAAGCTGTCGGTAAACAGCTGTGTTCTGCTGATGCGTCCTTTTTCTACGTCGAAGTGCAGCTCAACGCCGCCCCAGACAAAGCGCTGGTCCAACAGGTGGGTAAACGCGGGGGCCTGTCCGAAATTCCACTGCCAGCTGCTTTGACGCTCGAAGGTTTCCACAAAACCCGGCAGATCGGGCAGCGCGTCAGGTGAAATGACTTCCGCTTCGGTCCGTTCGCCGTAGTGGCTGAAAAAAGACTCCGTGACAGCGTCACATACTTGCCGATGAGTGATCCCCGGCAGCAGCTCGCTCAAGTTAGTGACTCTTCCCCTTACGGACGCAATTCCCTTCGCCTGTAGCTTCTTTTTATCCGGATTGAGGTAGTTAGCCAAGCGGCTCAAATCAGCGCTTAACAGCAGCGTTCCGTGGTGAAAGCCCCGGTCCATTGTCTCCCTGTAGGCCGAACCGGACACCTTTCTTTCGCCTTCTTCCGTTTCCACCACCAGATCGTTACGCCCGGAGGCCGTCGCCTTTACGCCAAGCGAGTTGAGCGCATTGACCACAATCGCGGTAGAAACGCTTTTATCGTATTCGGGCTTGCCGGCCATGAAGGTGAAGCAGGTGTTGCCAAGATCGTGGAAGACCGCGCCGCCGCCGCTGCTGCGCCGCGCAAGCTTAACGTTATCCTCCTCCATCCGGCGCGTGTTGCACTCCTTCCACGGATTTTGCGCCCGCCCGATAACCACCGTATCGGCATTGCGCCACAGGAATAATACCCGCTGTGTCGCGGGCATCTGGCGAAAAATGCACTCTTCAACGGCAAGGTTAAACCAAGGGTCATAAGAGTCGGAAATCAACAGGCGCAGTGAGGACGACATACGGGTATCCTTTAACCAAAATAGATAGATATCCTGTTATTTTATCACAAATCTTTCGTCCTCAGGACCGGGGCATGAATTCCCGGCCATAAAGATACGCCTTTGCCCGGTAATCTATTCGGCAACAAACACGCGCAGGCGGTGCCCGTCGGGATCACAGGCGGTGAAGGTATAGCCGAAGTCCATAAGCACCGGAGCTTGTAGGATCTTGACGCCCTTTTCCTTCCACTGTCGGTAGTAGAGATCGACGTCCTGACGCGACTCAAGGCCAAAGGCCAGTTCGCCGCTGGCAGTAATTTCCCCGGCGCGGGGCTCTACCGTATGCTTTGACCAAAGCCCGAACAAAACGCCGGACTCAAAGCGAAACATGCCAAACGTGGGGGATGCCTCCAGCGGCTGACGCCCCAGCAGTTTCTCATAAAACGCGCAGCTTGCTTGCGGGCTATCCACGTACAAAATTAGCATATTGGCGTCTAACATATTTATCTCCTTGATGTACTGATTGCAGGCCGTATCAGTGGCCCGGTGAGTTCAAGGAGGAGAATACTGAGGTGAAGTGACAGTTTGTGTCAGTAGTCGGCTAATCTTGCGTGATGCCGTTATGGCGATACCACTCTTTTAACAGCGTCTGGCGGCGCCGCGGATACCGTTCATCCAGAATGCGCAGTTCTCTCAGACGATCGACCCGAAAGTTTCGCACCTCGTTACGCAGCTCGCACCACGCAAGCAGCAGGCGGACGTCGTCAAAAAAACCTATTGCAAACGGCCAAACGGTTCGTCGCGTTGCGCGACCTGACTTATCCGTATAGCTCATCTCTATTTTACGTTCATTCTCAACGGCAGCGCGCAGGCGGGTAATCATCTCCTGGCAGTGAAGCGTTCGGTCGGAAGGCCCAATGAGCAAAGGCGCGCTCTCAAGCCGATAGCGAAGCGGCGGCGAAACGACGGCGGCAATCTTGGCCAGCGCCTGCGTCGCAGCAGTGGCCAGCTCGTCATCAACGCGCTTTTTCACCCAGCGGGCGCCGAGAGTCAGCGCCTCAACTTCCTGTGGCGTAAACATCAGGGGAGGAAGCAGAAAACCGTCTTTCAAGACGTAGCCTACGCCCGCCTCGCCTTCTATCGCCGCCCCCTGAGCCTGCAGGCTTCGAATATCGCGATACAGCGTTCTCAGACTAACGTTGAGGCTAGCCGCCAGCGCTTTGCCGCTCATAGGATAACGGTGGCTACGAAGAAGCTGCAGCAGGGACAGCAGGCGTTCAGAGCGGGACATAAGCCCTTCCTACAGTCGTCGAGACTGCCAATAGGCGCTCTTCCAATAGGGGCTGTCCAGAGAGGACGTCATCACGCCCTTGCTGGTGGATGCGTGAAGGAAAGTGCCATCGGCATCGTAAATGCCGACGTGAAGACCGTTTTCACCCCGGCCGGTTTTAAAGAAAACGAGGTCGCCCGGCATCAGCTCATCGCGGGAAACGGGCGAACCAATGCTCGCCTGCTGCTTTGTCGTACGGGGAAGATTGATATTGAATCTGTCCTGAAAGGTCAAAAGAACGAAACCAGAGCAGTCCACGCCGCTGCGCGACAAGCCGCCGTAATGATAAGGCGCGCCACGCCATTCTCGATGCTGTTCTTTAAGCTGGGCCAAAACGTAGATGGGATCGGAGAGCTTACCGCTCGGCGGCGGCGCTTTGTGGCTGGAACAGCCCGCGAGCACCAGCAAAGCCAGCACGAATAAATGACGTAAACGCATCGGGTTCTCTTCTCCACTGATTATTTCTACTACAGATGTTTAATTAGCCTAATTATCGAAAGAAAACAAGATATCTGTCCATTTTATCGAGTTATTACGCATTTTTTGGCAACAGGGCGCATTTGATCGCCTTTTCTCCCTCAAGGATCGTAAAGATCCTCCTTTCTGGGTTGGCGAAAATGAATAAAAGGCGAACGATGCCTCATGCTAACGCGCCCTCACCTCGCTTAACGAAATAAAACGCTTTTGGGAAGCCAGCTTTTCGCTCTAGCGCTTATTTACTGCGATATTTCCGAGTGCATCTCCATAGTCAGTTTAGCGGTTGAGCATCTCCTCTTTCCTTTTCACTTTTTCTTCTCCCCTCTGTCGTGATACAACAGGCGTAAATAACGTCAATCGCCTTCCCCACAGACCGAGGTGTTCTTATGATCGATTTGCGCAGTGATACCGTAACCCGCCCCAGTAAGGCTATGCGACAGGCCATGGCGGACGCCGCCGTGGGTGATGACGTTTACGGTGACGACCCTAGCGTCAACCAGCTTGAACAGGAAGCCGCTGCGATGTCCGGCAAAGAAGCCTCGCTGTTTTTACCTACCGGTACGCAGGCCAACCTTGTGGCGCTGTTAACGCACTGTCAGCGCGGCGATGAGTATATCGTCGGGCAAAGAGCCCATAATTACATGTTTGAGGCCGGAGGCGCCGCCGTACTGGGCAGCATTCAGCCCCAGCCTATCGATATCGCCCCGGACGGTACGCTGCCGCTGGAAACGGTCGCCAGCGTCATAAAGCCGGACGACTTCCACTTCGCGCAGGCTCGCCTGCTCTGTCTGGAAAACACGCACAACGGCAAGGCGCTTCCGTTGGATTACCTGCATCAGGCGTGGGCGTTTACCCGCAAGAAAAAGCTGGCGCTTCACGTCGACGGCGCGCGTATTTTTAACGCCGCGGTGGCGATGAACGTGCCTTTAACCACCTTGACGCAGTACTGCGATACGCTGACGATTTGCCTGTCTAAAGGGCTTGGCGCGCCGGTGGGTTCGCTTCTCTGCGGCAGCACCGAGTACATCAAGCGCGCGCGCCGCTGGAGAAAAATGGTCGGCGGTGGGATGCGTCAGGCCGGCATCCTCGCTCAGGGCGCGCTTTATGCCCTGCACCATAACGTCGAACGCCTTAGGGAAGACCACGACAACGCCCGCTGGCTCGCGCAGCGCCTTGAGGAAATGGGCGTCGAGGTTATTGGCTCCGGCGCACAAACCAACATGCTGTTCGTCCGCATCCCCGCCAATGAGGCTAACCAGCTCGGCCCCTGGATGAAGCAGCGCGGCGTTCTGATTAACGCCGGCCCGGTCACGCGCATCGTGACTCACCTCGACGTATCGAAAGAGGACCTGCAGCGCGTCGCCGAACTGTGGGGCGAGTTTAAGCGGCTGATGGCCGTTCCCGGCTCTGGCTCAGGCCAGGCTTCCAGGGCGATTTACGAGGGGTAAGGTCAGAAAGCCCGCAGTTTGCCGCTGCGGGCGATTCCCTCAGCCTTTATGGTCACGAGTACAACAGCCGCGAAGAGCCACATTGAACTGAACTATAGCGTCTGTAGCCAACGGCCACTCTGATACTGTCTCTGAATTTTTAACGGCCATTCGCCAGAGGTAGGGAAAAAAGTCGTCTTCTAGCGCTTTCTTTCCTACCCAGCAGCGGTGCACAAGCAGCTCTCTGGCTTCATCAATCGTTATTTTCTGTTCCTTTAGGTCTTCTAATAGTTCGCGGGACGCTGTATCCGCCAAATCCATCCGGCCATCAACGTTATAGAAGGTAAAATCCCCACTTTGATAATTACGGGAGAATGCTGTCTTCCAGCGAGAGTTACTGCCCCAACCGTGAGAGCAATCGTGAGCAGGACGGTTTATGCGCTGATTAGTAAAATAAAGGACGCTTTTATCCGCTATTCCATTAAGAATGCCGTACTCCGGAGGGCAATAAACGTCTACGGCGCAACGGGAAAAAATAAGCTCGCCCAAACGTAATCCCGGCCAGTAACTTCTCCCTAGGGTAATTCCTTCACTAAAGCTATTAAAATTGCCGACGCTAATGATTTCACATAGAGCGGGAGTAAAGGCCTCCGGTCTGTCATAAGGTTCGAATCCCAGCTCTTGAAAGAAGTGCAGGTATTCCTCACGCGAGAGATTAAGCGGAAGCAACAGGTGGTCGTTAACGACTGAAAGCGCAAACAATCTCATAAGATCGTCGCTATTCACGATACCAGGTCGAGAGTCCTCCAAGCGGCGCAGGTACTCAAAAGATGCCATTATCGCTTTCAGTCTGGGTATTGCTGGTCGTAGCACGTCTTGAAATAAGGCGTTTCCCGAATACGCCATGATTTCATCATGAAGGGCGCGAAAACACATATCCGTTTTTATCATCGATGTACCTATCCCTGATTTCGTATCCCATCACATTGAATATTATTCTAAAAAATGCGGCGATTTTTTATGAAAGATTCGCGGTAGTTTTTAAGACAAAATTCCTTTTCCCGCCCTGGTCATCCTACTCAAAGCGCCTTGATGATGAAAGGGGGTTTATGTCAAAGCCGCTTGCAAAAACAAGCGGCCTTTTCCTCATAAACACGATAGTCGTCAGGCAGGCATAACCACACCGTGCATCATCGCCCTGACGGCCTCTTCCCCCTGCGTAGCGTAGGCATAATGGACGCGCATAGCGCTGTACGTCGAATAGAGGCGATTTCGTAGCGCATTAAAGGCCGCGGCGTCGTTCGGCGCTATTTGGTAATCCTGCTTCGCGATCTTTTCTATGACCGGCAGCGTCTGTTTAATCGCCGGTACTGACAGCACAAAGTCGTGATCCCCTAGGTGGCAAATATATCCCTCTTGGCGAGCGATATTCGCCAGCGTCACGCCGTCGCCCTTTCTCACCACCAGCCCGTAGGAAACGGGGTCTGTACCCGCAATAATCGCGGCGGCGTCCAGCCATGCGGCAATTTGCGCCTCGTCGTTTTCCGCCGTTGGCGCCTGATGGGCGCACGCCGTCGCAACGACCAGCTCGGCAGGCATTTTTCGATATATCAGCTCTGCGACGGATAAAATATGGTGCTCCCCGGTCCCGGCCAGCGTCTGCTCCTGGCGGCTGGAGTGGTCTTCCTGCCACTGAAAAACGTACGGCTTATGGAGATCGTGTAAAAGCTGTGCGGACAGCGCAATGTCCCGCTCTACCTGATAGTTATAGACGTCAACGTACGTATCAACGATGCCATTAGTTATAAACACGTTGGCCGCAACGTGCGTCGCCAGCCCGCCCGGATAGGCGTGGTGGCTTTGATAACCGCTCCCCGGCGCGCTGAAAAACGCCTCACCGTCCTTGCGCTTTGTGGGCATTGGGGGAAGAAAGCTTTTCTCGTCAGCCTTTGTGTATCCTTTGGCGCTAAGCGTCTGCCAAACCTCCCGGCGGCTATCGGCATCCAGCCGTATGACGGACAATGGCTGCGGTTGGCTATAGATAGTTGCAATCGTTCGGCGCAAATCACCGTTCTTTACCGTGCCGATCTGCTGTTCCAGATAGCTTCGCGCGTGCTGAACCAGAGAAGATCCGGTCGCCATCTCTTCTGGCGAAAGCGCCTTACAGGCGTTAAGTGAAATAGGGTTAATCGCCTGAGTTATGCGGCGAGACGTCCCCTGGGCCCATGCAGGAGCCTGAGAAAACAGCATTGCCGCCGTCGCTACGGTCGCGCTTTTAATAAATAGCCGCCGGTTATAGTCGCTTTTCATCGCTCATTCCTTATTGATTAAGTTTATTTTTTTAAAGGCAAAGAGAGATTAACTGCGGTTTATAACGGTAGCGTGAAAGCTCGGTGACGGTTTTATGACGAATAAAAAGCGGGACGCTCAAACCGGTTTTCGATTAAAATGCACACCCATTTATTTAGTGAACAGCACAACCAAGCAACAAGTTAAGGCAAAAACGGCCGTTAACGTGGAGATTTCCCTATGTCTAAATCGATAATCACGTCAGATGGCCTAAAGATCGTTATTATGCTGGCCATGCTGGTTATCATTTTAGCCGGCGTTAAGGTTGCGGCCGCTATCGTTGTCCCGCTCATTCTGTCGCTGTTTATCGCCGTCGTGCTTAATCCGGTCGTCCGCGGCCTGGAAAAGTTGCACATTCCGCGCGTGCTTGCGGTTTTTTTGCTGTTGACCATTCTCGTTGTTACGGTTTTTCTGCTGACGTCCTATCTTGGGGCCGCGCTCAATGAGCTGGCGAGAACGCTTCCGCTGTATCGCGCCTCGCTCTTTGCACCGCTGCAGAAGCTTGCGCTTTGGTTACAGGACGCAGGAATTGCCGTGTCGGCAGAGGACCTCACCAAGTACTTCGATCCCGGTGCGGCGATGTCTGTGCTGACCAAAACGGTGGCTCAGCTATCCAATGCGATGACGTCGGTCGTTTTATTACTGCTCACCGTCGTTTTCATGCTGCTGGAGGTGCCACAGCTTCCCGGCAAGCTACGGCAGGTGATGTCGCGCCCTGCGGAAGGCATGAACGCCATTGCCCAAGCCGTTAACGACGTGACGCACTATCTGGCGTTAAAAACCGCCATTAGCCTGCTTACCGGCCTGGTCGTATGGGGCATGCTGGTTTTGCTTGAGGTTCGCTTTGCGTTTATCTGGGGCCTGCTGGCCTTCTTGCTTAACTTTATTCCCACTATCGGTTCTATACTGGCCGCCATTCCTCCCGTCCTGCAAACGCTGGTATTTATCGGCCCTTATGAAGCGCTGCTCGTCACGGGCGGTTATCTCGCCGTAAATCTGGTATTGGGGAATATCCTTGAGCCAAGGGTGATGGGCCGGGGTTTAGGGCTTTCAACGCTGGTCGTATTCCTTTCCCTCATCTTTTGGGGCTGGCTGTTGGGGCCGGTCGGCATGCTGCTTTCGGTACCCTTAACTATCGTCTTGAAGATAACGTTGGAACAAACCAACGGTGGGCATAATATTGCCGTACTCTTAAGCGACTTGCCTGACAGCGCTCAAAATGAAGGTTCTGATTTCGGCATTAGTCAAAAGAAACGTTAACATTAGAATATATAAATAACACACATTAGGCGCTATACGCGTTCACGGACGTAGCATGAGTAACATTGCGGTAGGAAAACTCCTCATTAACGATGAAGAGACGATAGTAAAAATGCCGGACAGCGAAATTCGCATGCCGATAGGCGCCAAGCGGCTTTCTCATTTCCAGCTTCAGCATGAGCCTGCGCTGGCCGCTGAGCTGGAACTTGGCATTGAAATCGTTGAAGACGTTATTATGCCGGAAAGAAAAAAGCTGGCCGGTGAGATAGCGTTAACGACCGACAGCGCGGTTATCAGGCGCATCCCTACCCTGACCGCGATAAATTCCACACGGGAAAACTACGTCAGCGTTGAACAGGTTGAGGACGTTTTCAACCAGCTTGCGGATATCGTTAACGGCAGCCCGGCATTGAGAAAAGCAATTCCCTATGACGCTGAATTTACCGCTACTCTGTTGATTGTCAGAGAGCTGCTCCACCATTGGAACGTTGACCATATCCGCCTGACAGAAAAAGATAAATAAAAAAGCCCCGCACTAATGCGAGGCCGGGACGAGCATTGCGTATTCGCTTAGCGAAGCAGCTCTGCTTGTGCTTCTTTCAGCTCTTCAAGCGCTTCGTCCAGCTTTTTTTGCTTTTTAGCGACCTTATCGCTTCGACCATCGGCCTGGGCTTCCTGCAGCTCCTGTTTACGCTCGGCTACCTTCGCCTTTTTCTCGGCGATATCCTGCTCGCGCTGCGCTTTCAACGTGGCATCGTTACAGCCGTCTTTAATTTCCTGCAGGGCCTTTTCCAACCCAGCGACCCGATGAGCATTATTATACTTTTTAGCCTGTTCAATCTGCTGTTCAACCTCATGCTGCTTGGCGGCGCATCCGGTCAGCCCCTCAGCCGCCAGCGCGGAGGTGGAAACAGAAAAAGCGAATGCACAGGCTGCCAGCGCCATAACTTTGAAATTCATAATTCTCCCTTATTTATATCAATATCATCAGACTTCGATATGGAGTCTAACGCAAAGATCTTAACTAAAACTTAAAACAAAATACACACATTAAGCGTTGCACCTTCACGGGAAAAACAGAGAGCAATAATCAACAAATAAAATCATTAACGTGTTTCACCATTTTCCATTCGGCTCATGTATTGATAACAAAACGTCGTAAACAATAGCAAAATGATACTGCCGATAAGCGTAAGGTCAATTAATGAAGAAATCGATTCACAGCGATTTAGAACGGCGTTCAGACATATAGTCATAACGTACCGCTGAACAATACGGTCAAAACGACCGCGTTATTTACCTGTAAAGTAAAGAGTACGAGTGCAAACCCGCCTTTACTTAAAGCATTTTTTAAGCTTTAAACTTTATTTTATGAAGGCTTGATGAATCCGTTTATGTGATTAAAATCACACTTAGAGATTAGATACCGATAACCCACTTACATAAAAGGAGGAATCATCATGGCAAAGCTCATTAAGTCAACGTTCGCACGTATTTCCGATACCGTTGTGGAGCTGTCAACGCCTCACTTTTTTTAAGCTTTTTTCATAGGTAAAAGCGAATATAGACAATCTTAAGGGACGGGAAGCTATTCCTATCCCTTAATGCTTTTTGGAATAGCTCAAATACGTCCCTTTGTTTATTCTGAATATTGTGTAGACTTAGCCAATAAAAGAAGGCATCTGCATCAATTGGAAAGGACAACCGTGACGGACTCAAACGCTCAGACTAAACGTTTTCATAAACCTATTCTTTTTATTCTCGCGGCCGTTATTGTTGGGGGGATCGCATTTTATATTGCAACGCCCTCCTCTCCGCCCAGCTGTTCGAAACCATCACTAAATGAAACGCTGTCCAAGATGTATTTGCGGGCCAATATAGAAGACGCTATCTCAAACCCCGGCAGAGCGCTTTCGTCTGATAATAGGCCTATATTTTATAAGTTAAAAAATCAGGCAGAGGTCTCGTACGATAGCACCACAAGAACGCGCTATTGCACGGCAACGGCGATGTTTATCTTAAGGGACGAGAGCCAAAAGAGAGAAACCGTCGACTACGATATCGGATATATCATCAGCCCGAAAGGCGACGACTTTCAGATCCAGATGAAAGATAAGGACTATATTACTCACACATATGGTAAAAAGAGCGAAAAATCGGCCTCTCCCATTGGTGAACAAAAAATTAAAGACGCATTGATGGCCAGCGTCAAAAAACTGGACGGCGCGTCGCGCGCGATGCCTAAAAAGATAAAATCAATGTCGGAAAGCGTTGAATGGACAGCCCTGAACGGTGAATGCGTAAAGCAGGCCGACGGCTATACTTGCCCACTCATCGTTGGCTTTTACGATAACTTATTGAACGCACTGGGAAGGAACTCCAACCTTAAGCTGTATATCGATCTTCCCCTGATACAAGAAGACGGCGTCTGGAAAACGACCGACGCGTTTAACGATATTTTTCTAAAATCAATAGTCAGAGCCCGTATGATAAATATGTATGGTGAAGAGGCCGTAAAAAAGGCGGAGCAGCAGGAACAATCGCCGACAGCTAGTGGAGAAAAATAGCGCCGTTATTACGCTGGGGAGTGTTAGAAATTCTGTGTCATTCCAGTAATATACAATCAAAAAGGAATGACACATGTCCCAACCCTTCGATTTCGACAAAGCACTTAAAGCACTCCAGTCCGGTCAGGCACTAACCGGCAAGGATGGTGTTTTAACACCGTTAATCAAACAGTTAACCGAAGCAGCCCTGGCTGCTGAACTTGACTCCCATCTGGCTCAGGACGTCGAAGCTAACCGTAAAAACGGTTCCAGTAAAAAGACCATCAAAGCTCCGACCGGCAGCTTCGAATTGTCGACTCCGCGCGATCGCAATAGCACTTTTGAGCCTCAGTTAGTCAAAAAGCATCAGACCACGCTGTCCGACGAGATTGAGCGTAAGATCATTCGCCTTTTTGCGCTGGGGATGAGCTACCAGGATATCAGTCGGGAAATTGAAGATTTATATGCTTTCAGCGTGTCCACAGCCACTATCAGCGCCGTTACGGATAAAGTTGTCCCTGAATTAAAACAGTGGCAGCAGCGCCCGCTGGAGAAGGTTTATCCCTTCGTCTGGCTGGATGCCATTCACTATAAAATCCGCGAGGATGGCCGTTATCAGAGCAAAGCGGTTTATACCGTGCTGGCACTGAATCTGGAAGGCAAAAAAGATGTTCTGGGCCTGTATCTGTCGGAAAGCGAGGGCGCTAACTTCTGGCTGTCGGTATTAAGCGACCTGCAAAACCGCGGAGTGGAAGACATTCTGATTGCCTGTGTGGACGGGCTGACCGGGTTCCCGGACGCGATAAAAAGCATTTATCCGCAGACAGAGGTTCAGTTATGTATCATTCATCAGATACGTAATTCGATTAAATATGTTGCGTCAAAACACCATAAAGCGTTCATGGCTGACCTGAAGCCGGTTTACCGTGCTGTGTCGAAAGAGGCGGCGGAAACAGCGCTGGATGAGCTGGAGGCAAAATGGGGTCAGCAGTATCCGGTAGTGCTCCAGTCGTGGCGACGCAAGTGGGAAAATCTGTCAGCATACTTCCGCTATCCAACTGATATCCGTAAGGTTATTTACACCACAAATGCAATCGAATCAGTGCATCGTCAGTTCAGGAAACTGACCAAAACCAAAGGTGCTTTCCCGAATGAAAACAGCCTGCTGAAGCTGCTTTATCTGGGGCTGATGAATGCACAGGAAAAATGGACAATGCCCATCCGGAGCTGGAATTTGACATTGTCACAGTTAGCCATTTATTTTGACGGGCGGCTGAATAAAGTAATGACGTTGTAGTATTTTTAACGTGACACAGAATTCTGAACACTCTCTTACGCTGACGGATGCGGTATGCCGTTAAAAAGCATTCCGCTCTGTCAGCCCTCTTCCTCGTAATGATGCTTAAATAACCAAGAGATAATTCCGAGCCTTAGAATCGCTTGACGCTCTGTCAGAATTTCACTATGTTATGCACCTGTCGCAAGACACCGCAGATCCCTAAGCCGGTATAGCTCAGTTGGTAGAGCAGCGCATTCGTAATGCGAAGGTCGTAGGTTCGACTCCTATTACCGGCACCATTGACTTCCTCTTCAATCTCTCTAAATCAATTCAATGCATATCCAAATTCGTTTAGAGAACTAATCCGCTTTGTTTTTTACCGCCGTTGAAGCATACTTCATAATTACCTACGCTCGATAAAAGGTTAGCGCCATGATGGATATCGACGCGCTGTTTAAAAGGCGTAAGCTCAACGCAGCACGGTTGCCGCCCTTTGGATTCGTCAAGAATAAGAACGGCTATACCTATTCCACCCATCTGATTGACGGTCAGTTTGACATGACGGTTACCGTCACAAAAGAGGGGCTCGTATCGACGGAGCTGGTAGATACCTCGACGGGTGAAAGCTACGTTCTTCATCGTATTTCCAGCGCGACCGGAGCCTTCGTCGGTCGAGTTCGGGAGGAACATGACCAAGTCCTCGTGGCGATAGCCAATGCCTGTTTTGAGCCAGACGTATTTAAAAGCGAAGGCGCAAAACGGATTATCAAGTATATCCGTGAAAAATATCAGGATGAGTTAGAGTTTCTGTGGCCCCGTTTTCCCGACAACGCAATATTCAGGCGGCAGGACAGCGCAAAGTGGTATGCAGCCCTGCTGACGGTACAGAAAGGAAAGCTAGGATTAAGTGGAGACGGCGTCATTGAGATTATCGACTTACACATGAAGCCGGAAGACGTCGAAAAGCGCGTAGATAACAAACGCTACTTTCCCGGGTTTCATATGAACAAAAAGCACTGGGTCACTATTTGCCTTGATGATTCCGTTCCTCTGGAAGAAATCTTTTGCCGAATTGATGAAAGCTATGCGCTGGCAGTGAAGTAATATTCTTCGCGTTTAACGCCCGTGTAGATCTTCTTAAAGTAGCGGTTGCGTCTTTAACCACTTCTGTTTACCCGCTTCCAGCAGTTCAAACCCAATGCCAAACACTGACGACAGGCGCTCAGGCGTCATAACCTCGGAAGGTGCGCCTTCCGCGATGAGGCGGCCTTCGTTTAACAGCCAGACGTCATCAGCATGGCTTAGGGCGTGGTTTAGATGATGAACGCTGACGATGGCCGTTCCTCCGCTCTGGCAAAACTGGCGTAGAAGCCTGTCCAGCGCATCCTGCTGGGCAACGTCGAGGCTACTCATTGGCTCATCCAAAAGCAAAAGTCGACCATCGGGATTCAGGCCGGGCCAAACCTGTAAAAAAACGGCCGCCAGGCGCACGCGCTGCCACTCACCGCCTGAAAGGCGGGTCAGCAGCCTGTCGAGTTTATCGCTGAGCTCCAGACGCTCGGCAAGCCATGCCGTAACGCTTTCTATGCGCTCGGCCTCAGCGCCTTCCGGTAGATGCAGCTCAAGATACTGGAAGACCCGCATCATCGCTCTGCTGTCCTGCTGTTGCGCTAAATAGGCCCGCCTGTGCGCCAGTTCGCGGGCCGAAAGCTTAGCGACGTTTTCACCGCAGAGCAGGACATCGCCGCGATGGGGCAATAACCCCGCAGCGGCGGCCAACAGGGTGCTTTTCCCTGCGCCGTTAGGACCAATGATATGCACCAGCCTTCCGGGCGCAGCCGTTACGTTAACACCAGTAAGCCTGCGGTCAATTGAGAGATTAGTCAGCGTTAGCATGGCGTATCAACATCCAGATAAACAGCGGCGCGCCGATGGTTGAAGTAATCACGCCAATGGGCAGTTCCGCTGACGGTAAGGCGATGCGGGAAATTAAATCCGCCGCCAGCAGCAGTGCGGCGCCGGAAACGGCACAGCCCGGCAGCAGGAATCGATGATCGGTAATCCCAATCAGGCGAAGCATATGGGGAATAATCAGCCCGATAAAGCCAATGATGCCCGACAGCGCGACGCTTACGCCCACTGTCCAGGCGATCGCCAGCACAAAGCCGTTGCGCCAAAGCGCCAGCGGCGCGCCCAGCTGACGGGCCTGCGTTTCCCCTAATGAGAGCAGGTTAAGTCGGCTTCCCTGTGCCGCCAGAATCAACAGAATGGGCAACAGCGCCAATAACAGCCAACGCTGCTGCCAGCCGACGCCGCTAAAGCTGCCCATCAACCAATACAGCAGCTGGCGCAGGTCCATGCTGGTACTAAAATAGACTGCCCAGGTCATTACCGCACTACAGGCTATGCCCAACGCGAAGCCTATCAACAGTAATCTTGAGCCGGAAAGAAAGCGTTTTCGCGCAAGCAGCAGCAGGACCAGCGTTAGCGCTAGCGCGCCGACGATCGCATTAATGCTTAGCAGCCAGACGGGCAGCAGGCTACCGCCGATAAGGATCGTCAGCACCAGGGCCACGCCGGCGCCGTTAGCAACGCCCAAAAGCCCAGGCTCAGAAAGCGGATTGTCAAACAGGGACTGCATGACCGCGCCGGACATAGCAAGCCCGGCGCCGACCATCATCACCGCCAGCGTTCGCGGCAGCCGCAGTTGCCAAACGAACAGATCTGCCTGCGGGTCATTAAACCAGCGGCTTGGCGGCAACCAAACGTCCCCTACCGACAGGCTGACGATCGCAACAATAGACAGCAGCAACAGCAGCAGCAGGAACGTCTTCTTGTCCTGATAGCGCTGCCGCTGTCGTAGCGTGGAAAAGTGCGAATTCATCGTCCCTATCGATTCCAAATTTAGTTAACGAGAAGAGCAACTATATTAAAGAAAAAGGCCGCATAAAAGCGGCCTTTTTGGCTTGGTTATCTTTATTCTTTTGGTGTCGCGTTCTCAACCCGGCTCTTTAATTTCTGTCCCGGACGGAAAGTTACAACCCGGCGTGCGGTGATTGGAATATCCTCGCCCGTTTTGGGATTACGCCCAGGGCGTTGACTCTTATCACGCAGATCAAAATTACCGAACCCGGAAAGTTTGACTTGTTCACCATTTTCCAAAGCCCTTCGAACCTCTTCAAAGAAAAGTTCGACGAGATCTTTGGCATCGCGTTTGCTCAGATTAAGCTTTTCGCATAAGTGTTCAGACATTTCTGCTTTAGTAAGCGCCATAGGTTCAATCTCTCAAGGATGCTTGGAATCGCTGTTTTAATGCCTCTACGCATTGATTAACGGTAGCGGCGATTTCCTCTTCTTCTAGAGTACGTGCGGTATCTTGCAGCGTCAGGCTGATTGCGAGGCTCTTGTAGCCCTCCGCAACTCCCTTGCCGCGATATACGTCAAATAAGTTTACGCCAACCACCTGATTTACGCCAACTTTTTTACACAAATCTAATACATTGGCAGCAGGTACGTTTTCAGCGACAACAATGGCGATATCACGACGGTTCGCCGGGAAGCGTGAAACCTCGCGAGCCTGCGGCACACGGCGGTTTGCAAGCCGATCCCACAACACTTCAAACACCACGGTACGACCGTTCAAAGAGAGCTTTTTTTCCAGTTCAGGATGCACAACGCCGATGTATCCAATGTGTTTTCCATCGAGATAAATCGCTGCGCTTTGTCCTGGATGCAATGCCGGATTGCTTTCCGCTCTGAACTCAATCTCGGACAGTTTACCGGTAAGCGCCAGTACAGCCTCAAGATCGCCTTTTAAATCATAGAAGTCAACCGCGTCCCGCGCAAGGTTCCAGTGTTCATCATAGCGAGACCCCGTAATAACGCCGGCCAGCATCGGCTCCTGGCGAACGCCAAATTCCGCTGACTCATCAGGCACAAAGCGTAAACCGCTCTCAAACAGGCGAACGCGGCTCTGTTGACGGTTCTGGTTGTAAACCACAGCCCCCAGCAACCCACTCCAGAGAGAGAGACGCATAGCGGACATTTCAACCGAAATCGGGCTTGGTAGAATGAGGGCATCCTGTTCCGGGTGCAGCAAACGCTGAACCTTAGGGTCGACAAAGCTATAGGTAATGGCTTCCTGATAGCCGCGATCGACCAGCATTTCTTTTACGCGCCGTAAAGAAAGCTCCGCTTCACAGTGTTCCGCCATCACCAGATCGGCACGTAGCGGCACGTTAGGGATACTGTTATAGCCATAAACGCGAGCGACCTCTTCGATCAGGTCTTCTTCGATGGCCATATCAAAACGCCAGCTCGGCGCGACTGCAGTCCAGCTGTCGCCTTGATGAACGACATGGCAGCCCAGGCGAGTCAGAATATCCGTCACCTGCTCATCATCAACGTGATGTCCAATCAGTGAATCGAGCTTGTGGCGACGCAGGACGATAGTCGCAGGCTTAGGCAGCTTGTCTTGAGCTACGGCGCTGATAACCGGCCCCGGCTGACCGCCGCAGATCTCTACCAGCAGCTTGGTTGCTCGCTCCATTGCGCGCTCTTGCATTGCTGAATCAACGCCGCGCTCATAACGGTGAGACGCGTCCGTATGCAGGCCGAAACGGCGAGCGCGGCCCGCTATTGATAGCGGGTTAAAGAAGGCGCTTTCCAGCAGGACGTCCTGCGTTTCTTCATTTACGCCTGAGTGTTCACCACCGAAAATACCGCCCATCGCCAGCGGCTTCTGATGGTCGGCAATAACGAGAATGTCATCGCTCAGCGTTACCTTGTTGCCGTCCAGCAGCACCAATTCTTCGCCCGGCGTTGCCATGCGCACGTTGATTCCGCCCTCAATGCGGCTAAGGTCGAATGCATGCATTGGCTGCCCGAGCTCCAGCAGCACGTAGTTAGTTACGTCAACGACCGGGTCGATGGAGCGAATTCCGCAGCGGCGAAGCTTTTCTTTCATCCACAGCGGCGTAGCGGCCTTAACGTTGATGCCCTTCACTACGCGACCAAGATAGCGCGGACAGGCGTCCGTCGCCTCTATGTGAATCGGAAGCGTATCGGATACCGTCGCCGCAACGGCAGACGTATCGGGTTCATTTAGCGGCAGGCGGTTGATTACCGCCACGTCGCGAGCAACGCCAATAATCCCCAGGCAGTCGGCGCGGTTTGGCGTAACGCTGATTTCAATCGTCGCGTCGTCAAGCTTCAGGTATTCACGAACGTCCTGCCCCAGCGGCGCGTCTTCCGGCAGCTCGATAATGCCGCTGTGATCGTCGCTGATGCCAAGTTCGGAAAATGAACAAAGCATGCCTTCTGAAGGCTCTCCGCGCAGCTTGGCCGCCTTGATTTTAAAATCGCCGGGCAGTACCGCACCCACGGTGGCGCAGGCGACGGTCAGGCCTTTACGGCAATTTGGAGCGCCGCATACGATGTCCAACAGCTCACCGCGGCCCACGTCCACTTTCGTTACGCGCAGCTTGTCGGCATTAGGATGCTGAGCGCATTCAACCACCCGGCCCACGACGACGCCGGTGAACTCGCCGGCAACCGGCTCGATGCCGTCGACTTCCAGGCCGGCCATAGTAATTTGTTCTGACAGTTCTTCACGACTGAGCGCGGGGTTGACCCATTCACGCAACCAGGACTCACTGAATTTCATGTTTTGGCTCCCGCTGTTATTGGAATTGTTTTAAGAAACGAAGATCGTTTTCAAAAAAGGCGCGCAAATCTGTGACGCCGTAACGAAGCATGGTCAAGCGCTCCATACCCATGCCAAAGGCAAAGCCGGAATAAATTTCCGGATCGATACCTACGCCGCGCAGCACGTTCGGATGCACCATGCCGCAGCCCAGCACTTCCAGCCACTTGCCGTTTTTACCCATCACGTCCACTTCGGCGGAAGGCTCAGTGAACGGGAAGTAGGAAGGACGGAAGCGAACCTGAAGGTCTTCCTCAAAGAAGTTCTTCAGGAAGTCATGCAGCGTGCCTTTCAAATTGGTAAAGCTAATATCTTTATCAACGATCAGCCCTTCCATCTGATGGAACATCGGGGTATGGGTCTGGTCATAGTCGTTACGGTAAACGCGGCCCGGCGCAATAATGCGGATCGGCGGCTGCTTTTCATTCATTGTGCGGATCTGTACGCCTGAGGTTTGCGTGCGCAGCAGGCGCTTGGCGTCAAACCAGAAGGTATCGTGATCGGCGCGCGCCGGATGATGGCCGGGAATATTCAGGGCATCGAAGTTATGGTAATCATCTTCCACCTCCGGTCCGTTGGCGACGGAGAACCCTAGCTCGCCAAAGAAGTCGGTAATGCGGTCAATCGTGCGGGTAACAGGATGCAGCCCACCGTTTTCCATACGGCGGCCCGGTAGAGATACGTCGATAGTCTCTTCGGACAGGCGTGCATTCAGCGCAGCGGCTTCAAGCGTCTCTTTACGGGCGTTCAGCGCTTCCTGAACATCCTGCTTGGCCTGGTTGATAACCTGACCAGCCGCCGGGCGTTCCTCGGCGGGAACGTCGCGCAGCGACATCATTTGCAGCGTCAGGTGCCCTTTTTTGCCTAAATACTCCACGCGCACCAAATCCAACGCGGCAACGTCATTGGCTTGCGCTATAGCGGCCTTGGCATTGGCTACCAGTTCAGCGAGATGTGGCATTCTATTCCTCTTCTTCCTGCTCTGAAGTTCTGATAATAGGGTCATAAAACCCGGCGATATACTTAAATGAATTGATCTTTTTTAACTATGCATAACAAAAAAGCCTCCAGACGGAGGCTTTCGGCGCTAGTTTTCGTTTCTTCTCTTACGCGCAAAGCCTCCTGATGTCAGGCGCTAAAGTAAAAGAAGAAACGGAAAATAGCAGGATTCATACTTGCGTTACCTTATAATTTTTTGACGCTTAAACGTTGGTGGAAAACTGTACAATACTATGAATCAATATGGATTTCACGTATTTAAATGAAATAAAAAGTAAAAGAGGGAGCTATGCCCCCTCTTTCATCCGGCTTACGCCAGAACTGATTTTGCTTTTTCAACCAAAGCAGCGAAAGCCACTTTATCGAATACGGCGATATCAGCCAGAATCTTACGGTCGATTTCAACAGAAGCCTTTTTCAGGCCATTGATGAAACGGCTGTAAGACAAGCCATTTTGACGAGCAGCGGCGTTGATACGTGCAATCCACAGCTGACGGAACTGACGCTTGCGCTGACGACGGTCGCGGTAAGCGTACTGGCCTGCTTTG
Source organism: Leminorella grimontii (assembly GCF_039789245.1). Classification (NCBI taxonomy): domain Bacteria; kingdom Pseudomonadati; phylum Pseudomonadota; class Gammaproteobacteria; order Enterobacterales; family Budviciaceae; genus Leminorella; species Leminorella grimontii. The sequence goes on from NZ_CP146357.1 coordinate 2,181,464, forward strand.
ATTACTGCCTGGAAGGCAACACGGTAAACGCGCGAACGGGCACCGTAGTAACCTTTCGCCTGCTTCATGATTTTCTTGTGACGTGCACGTGCAATTACACCACGTTTTACGCGAGCCATATGCTCTCTCCTATCGTCTTAAATTCTGAATTAAAAAGTTATGCGTATGGCAGACACGCCACGACCAGACCCAGATCTCCTTTAGAGACCATGCCTTTTGGACGCAGATGACGTTTACGCTTGGTAGCTTTCTTAGTCAGAATGTGACGTAGGTTGGCATGCTTACGCTTAAAACCGCCAGAAGCAGTCTTTTTAAAGCGCTTAGCTGCGCCACGCACTGTTTTGATCTTTGGCATTTTTTATATCCACTTCGCATTGTTAATAAAACGAACCAGTTGGGCGAATAAAATCCGGGCGTTCGGAACGCCCGGACGTTATTACTTGCAAGCCTTACTGTTTCTTCTTCGGGGCGAGCACCATGATCATCTGGCGTCCTTCAATCCTACTTGGATAGGATTCAACAACGGCCAGTTCTGCAAGATCGTCACGAACGCGGTTAAGCACTTCCATGCCGATCTGCTGGTGAGCCATTTCACGACCGCGGAAGCGGAGCGTAATCTTGGCTTTATCACCCTCTTCCAGAAAGCGAACCAGGCTGCGGAGTTTTACCTGATAGTCGCCATCATCGGTACCAGGTCGGAATTTGATTTCCTTGACCTGAACAACTTTTTGTTTCTTCTTCTGCTCTTTCGTAGCCTTGCTCTTTTCATAGAGGAACTTGCCGTAGTCCATAATCCGGCAAACGGGCGGCTCAGCATTCGGGCTGATCTCAACCAGATCGACACCCGCTTCCTCTGCTTTTTGCAGCGCTTCATTCAGACTAACAATCCCTATCTGCTCGCCGTCTATACCTGTCAGTCGAACTTCACGGGCGCGAATCTCTGTGTTTATGCGATTAGGACGCGCTGTTTGAACTCTTTTTCCGCCTTTAATACTTTATTCCTCCAGTTGGTTAAGACTACGACTGCGAATTTCTTGTTGCAGTTTTTCAATAACGTAATCAACGTCAAGGCTACCCAAATCCTTGCCGCGGCGGGTGCGAACGGCAACTTTGCCGGCCTCCACCTCTTTATCGCCGCAAACTAACATGTAAGGGACGCGCCTTAGAGTGTGCTCGCGGATTTTAAAGCCTATTTTCTCATTTCTCAAGTCCGCTTTCGCACGAATACCCGCTGCCTGCAATTTTTTTGCTAAATCGCTGACATAATCGGCCTGATCGTCGGTGATATTCATCACCACGACCTGCTGCGGAGCCAGCCAGGTTGGGAAGAAACCGGCGCACTCTTCGGTCAGTATACCGATAAAGCGCTCCAGCGAGCCAAGAATCGCACGGTGAATCATCACCGGTACGTGACGCTCGTTGTCTTCGCCAACGAAAGAGGCGCTCAGGCGGCCCGGCAGCGAGAAGTCTAACTGCACGGTACCACACTGCCAAGCGCGATCGAGGCTATCGTGCAGCGTAAATTCAATTTTCGGACCGTAAAACGCTCCTTCGCCCGGCTGATATTCAAACTCAAGGCCGTTCGCCGTCAGCGCTTCTGCCAGATCGTGCTCCGCACGGTCCCACATTTCGTCGGAACCAATGCGCTTTTCAGGGCGAGTAGACAGCTTCACGCTAATATTGTCAAAGCCGAAGGTGCTGTAAAGATCGTACACCATCTTAATGCAGCTGGTGACTTCCTGACGCACCTGCTCTTCCGTACAGAAGATATGGGCATCGTCCTGCGTAAAGCCGCGAACGCGCATCAGGCCGTGCAGCGCGCCCGAAGGCTCGTTGCGGTGACAGCTGCCAAATTCCGCCATTCTCAGCGGCAGGTCGCGATAGGATTTTAGCCCCTGATTAAAAATTTGCACGTGACCAGGGCAGTTCATCGGCTTAATGCAGTATTCGCGATTTTCTGACGACGTGGTGAACATGGCTTCTTTATAGTTTTCCCAGTGCCCGGTTTTTTCCCACAGCACGCGGTCCATCATAAATGGCCCTTTCACTTCCTGATAGTCATATTCTTTAAGCTTCATACGCACGAAGGCTTCAAGCTCGCGGAAGATAGTCCATCCGTCGTTGTGCCAGAATACCATGCCCGGCGCTTCTTCCTGCATATGGTAAAGGTCAAGCTGTTTACCGATTTTGCGGTGATCGCGCTTGGCGGCCTCTTCCAGACGCTGTAAATAGGCGCTTAGCTGCTTTTTGTCAGCCCAAGCGGTGCCGTAAATGCGCTGCAGCATCTTGTTGTTGCTGTCGCCGCGCCAGTAGGCGCCGGAAACTTTCTGCAGCTTGAAATTATGGCAAAAGCGCATATTCGGCACGTGCGGCCCACGGCACATGTCGACATATTCTTCATGGTGGTAAAGCGCAGGAAACGCATCGCGGCTAATGTTTTCATCCAGAATGCGCTGCTTATAGATTTCCCCGCGGGCGGCGAAAGTGTCGTATGCCTCCTGCCAGCTCACCTTTTTCTTGATAACGTCGTAGTCTTTCTTGACCAGTTCCATCATGCGCAGCTCAAGCAGATCCAGATCTTCCTGATTTAGCGTTCTGTCGATATCAACGTCGTAATAAAAGCCGTTATCGATAGTCGGGCCAATCGCCATCTTGGTATCCGGCCACAGCTGCTTGATTGCATGGCCCAGCAGGTGCGCGCATGAATGGCGGATAATTTCCAGACCGTCATCATCTTTCGCCGTGATGATTTCAAGCCTAGCGTCGCTCTCAATCAAATCGCAGGCGTCGACTCGTTCACCGTTGATACGACCGGCGATGCAGGCCTTGGCTAAGCCTGGGCCGATATCGCGCGCAACATCCATTACGGATACGGCATGGTCGTACTGACGTTGACTTCCGTCAGGAAGAGTAATTACTGGCATGATAGTTCCTTATTACAGTGGTGACCCACACGACAGATCACGTGTAAAATAAATTAGTATTTAAATACAATAGATTATGCATCCATCTAACCAACATTTGTTAAATTGGTACACACTCTGGTACACAAATGAAAATCCTACTTTTCGGATACTCATTAATAGCCGAACATCTTAAACGAAAAGCTTATTTAATGCATTAATAGAGTTGGATCACATAGCTGAAAGCTGTAAAAATTTTTACCAAAATCCAGCTGTTGCACATTTTCCGGTAATATTTTTCTACGAAACGCCGGTACAAGACAGGCTGAAGAAACCCGAAACAATACGCAGAAATTGTATAACATGGAATTTTTACACCACATCGGCCAGAGAGAGAGAGAGAGAGAGAGAGAGAGAGAGAGAGAGAGAGAGAGAGGGGTTAACATAGAGATGACGAAACACCGCAAAGCATTTATCATCCGTTTATGGTTTTTGTAAGTGTAATTTTTTGATAAGAAATGGCCTAAAAATGAGCTACAATAAATTCAGGCTTGATATTAATGGGTTGAGAGCGTTTGCGATTCTCAGCGTTGTTTTTTATCATTTTAATGTACCCTATATTTCTGGTGGATTTACGGGCGTTGATGTTTTCTTTGTTATATCCGGTTTTTTAATGACTGGAATAATTTTAGAGCGGGTTGACCATAGGAGTATTTTAGATTTTTACATAGCTCGTTTTTTGAGAGTAGCCCCCGCTTTAATAACTGTGGTATTTATTGTGCTTATTTTTGGTTATTTTACCTTAAGTACAAATGAATTTGAGCTGTTAGCTAAAAATGCAATATCATCACTACTATTTTATTCAAATAACTACTATGCGGCACATTCTAGCTACTTCGACCCCTCATCAGAATTTAACTTTCTACTTCATACTTGGTCTCTATCCGTAGAGTGGCAGTTTTATATTACATATCCTATTATTATATTAGCGGCTAAAAAAACACGGATACCAGTTTGGACAATACTCTCAGTTCTTTTTACTATTTCCCTGTGTTTAGCTATTACGAAGGCAACCGGAACAAGAGAAGATATTTTCTATCTTCTTCCTACTCGCGCGTGGGAGATGCTCACCGGAGGTTTGGTTTACATATTATCCGTTCGGTGTAATACCCCCGATTGGATGAAGAATCGGGATGGTTATGGTATCGCCATAATTATGGTAGGCGTTATTACGCTAAACGGCAATGATTACTGGCCAAGTTACGCGACATTCATACCTGTATTAGGAACGGTAATCGTTTTGTTGGCGAACAAACAAAACTCGGTGTTCACATCAAACAAAGTTGCTCAATGGGTTGGAAAAGTATCTTATTCTGTTTATCTCTGGCATTGGCCTATCGTTGTTATAATGAAATATTATGATATTAAATTTAACGCCCTTAGTATCTCATTCGGCCTAATTGTATCTTTTCTGCTGGGGGGTATTTCTTTCAGGTTTATTGAAAATACATTAAGAAGTCGAGATAAAATAAAATTAAATATAATTATATTTTTATCAATATCAGTTTTAGCCGTATTAGTATCAACTACAAAAGGAATGAGCTTTAGATTTTCGGACACACTAAAGCTAGTTGTAGAATATCGAATGGACCATTCATCATGGAGGCCGGATACCTGTTTTCTCAATCCTGAGCAGAACTATTCTGTTTTCTCTCAATGTCCGGACAAAATGTCTGATAAATCTTTTGTTGTATGGGGGGATTCTCATGCAGCACATTTAATGCCGGGGTTGCGCAAAGTTTTTGGCGAAAAGCTAGATATTACACAACGAACAGCAAGTTTATGCGCCCCTCTTATTGGCAACCATCACCCTTTTAGACCTCACTGTAAAGATATAAATGATCGGATAAGCCAGGAAATTTACTCAAAAAAACCTCATACTGTGATGCTATCCGCGTTATGGGCGGATTCACCATCCTCAGTGCGAAAATATCTCCCTAACACTATTAAATTCTTAAAAAAATCTGGTGTCAAAAGGATCATTCTAGTTGGCCCTGTTCCCTTTTGGAAAAAAACACTCATTGATACACTTGAGGAAACAGGTATCAATAATAGCGGAACAATTTCATGGGAAATGACGGATAGTGAGCGTAACTTAAAAATTGATAATCAATACCTTAGCGATTTGGCAAAACAGGAAGAAATAGTGTTCATTTCTTCCCTTGATACCCTATGTGTTAACAACTATTGCAAAGCTATTGTCGGGCACGATACTTCCTATCCAGTTCAGTATGATAATTCACATATGACACCAGAGGGCTCAATCTGGTTTTTTAATGAATTGGCTAACAGCTTGATACTATCCCCGCCCTGAATGAGGGACGGGGCTCAGGATAATTTCTCGACATAACTAATGGATTATAACCTCTCTCTAAGGTTTTGTCGGCCACTCAATATCCGGCGCTTTTAAAATGTCCACCCGATTAAGTACGACACGATATTTACGCCATGCGGTATACAATGTGGCTTCTTCATCTGTTGCCATACCAAGCTCCACAGCATCTTTCAGCCGTTCAACCACGGCATCAGCCTCACGTAGTCGGAGTTGCTTTTCAAATCCAGCTGCATTCTGCATCTCATTGTGTGTTAACTCTGGTTCCGGCGCCGGCAGAAATTCTCCATCCTTATATAACCAACCAGGACCCGCAATATCGGTTTCTATAACCTGTACACCCGTGGTTTCAATCTGGCTTATGTCGTCAGCGACAATAATGTTTTCAACAATACCAGTGCTATTCACAATTGCGTATTTTAGCATTATGCGTATTCCCATATAATTACTTTACCATCGCCACCAGAAAACCCAGGTTGAGCTGGTGTATTTTGAGTTATATATACGCTATTTCCCCCTGCGCCATAATGCCTCCCTATATGTGTAAATGGCGGATAACATAGCAGAGCTGAACCGTACCCAAGCGAGACACAGCACGACACCGTAGGCGATGGGGTCATTGTTTTTATCATAATCCCGTTATTAACCGTAGGTTGCGGTGCTTCTGTTGCGTTCGTTGCGGAATTATAAATTAGAGAAGGGTCTATGTTAGATTGCCCCGCCGGAGCTCCGCCACCGCCAGGGCAGGTTAGATACGAACCGAATGATGTTGTTCCGCCATCATTTCCTCTTGAATTAATAACACCAGCACCGCCTGCTCCGATGGTGATATACGTAGCTGATACATTAGCGAATAGAGCTTTCGCATAAGCACCGTTAGTACCACATCCCGACATGGATACCTTGAGGGGATCGGTTCCCCCTACACCACCTGATGCCCCGCCACCGCCGATGGCTTCAACTATGATTTTTTTTGTACCGTTAGTTGGGATATATGTCCCCGATGTCTCAAAAAATTGAACGTTCAATAATCGGCCAACATAGCCTGTTTGGTCACCAAGCCCCAAGTTTGCAAGCGCCGTAGAGATTGCCGTTTCTCCGTCTGATTTAATATCACCAAACGGATTTGAACGACTCAGGTATTGAGCCGCAAACCCAGCTGTGAGCTTTGAAACGAATCCCGCCAGATCTCCATCATCATGAACATCAGAATCGGTCTTTTCCGTTACAAACTGGGCCAAAGCCGCCGCAATAAACGATGCCTGACGAATCGCTTTGTTTACTTGAGAGGATGAAGCCTTACCGGATGTGAATCCACTCAGCAGCGCCGGTAGTCCCTCCCAGTCCGATTGCGATGTCACATTCGCGCCAGCGCCCGTAGCAAACGGTTTAAAATCGTTAGTAGCCATTTATAATGTTTTCCCCCATGCGCCAGTGTCGAAACCAGCTATATACTCGTTTTCAATATCAAAACCGAAAAACTGACGCCCTTCGGACGGCGTCAAAATTTCCCCAGAAAATACGCCAGCAGCTTTCACAGTTAGATACCCTTGCCGTATTGCTGCCAGTAGTTCCAAATCTACGTCTTCGATTGTCGTATCAGGAAAAACCCAGATAGAAATCGTCATATCCTGATTGTCTACAATCTGCATTCGCAGGCCGGATCCAACCGTGGCGGTATCTAAAATGGCGGGCAGTGAGTCGTTTTGCCCGTTCCAGTTGTTGATCGCAATTTTAGCTTTCAGAATAATTCGGTAGGTTTCATCACTGAGTGAGGTATAACCAGCATCTGGGTCAAATGGTCCTTGCCATACGCCTTGGTCATAGCCAAGACCCTCCGTATCCCACGCAAAATAAATACCTGATATTGGTTCTTGAACATACCGCGTACGCCCAATCCACTGTCCAAGAATATCGAGCTGTACGCCAATGGCCGTATCTATATCGAAATCGGTGATGAACCCAGACATAGAGCCTGATACATCCGCCACTGGCCGAGTGCTGAGATCAATATGTTCAAAGAACAGCGGCTTCGTTGCGTGATAGTTAGTGATTAGGTCCGTGTACTTGCTCATGATGTGGCCACCACGGTGATGTTATCAGGTGAGCATTCGGCGGCTTCGTCATACGCAATAACGACATTAGCTGCGGCAACCTCACTCGCGCTTTTTCCTATTTTCAGTTCGAGAATGTCGTAAAACTTAGCGTTACCACCGCTCACAACGCCAAGGTTGGCGGGCGAGTAAACACGACTAAGCAGAACGTCATCACCTATCGTCAGTGAGTTGATATACGCAGACACCGCGACTTTGATCTGATCGCCGATTTCCGTTGTGTATCCTGTAAAGCCTTTCAGCAGGATATAAACATAAATCGGCACGACGCCAGGACGTGAAAAACTTATCGTATGAGGGTTACCATACAGATCTGCTACGACAACCGACGTAGAACCGTAAGTAGATACGCCCTGCCCTTTCTTCCCTCGGATAGTTTGCGCGATATCGTTAGCATCCCCGCCCTCCACGATTACGGATATAGAGTGAGGAGGCAGGCCATCGCTGTCAGTTACGCCAGAGTCGTTCTCATAGAGCTTATGGCGCGTAACGCCTGATACATTCGCTATCGCGCCGTCAATAGCATCAAACGGCGTCAGGGACGGCAGTGCTACGCTACGGCTTTGACGCAGCCGCAGCTCGGCATCCGTTTCCGCAGGCGAACCAATAGAGGCCGCAGACGGGTTAGTAACTGACACCCAACCCCGTGTTGGCGCATTAATGCCGGTGATAGAATTCGGCAGCGCGGCAACAGCTCCTGCTGTCGTACTGGTTGCCGTCACTATGGCGGTACCGTCAGGCCCTATAACTACCGAGCTGGGCAACGCCCAAATCACACCGTTATCATCTTTCGCTGACCCGTTGTTAATAACCGTTCCCGTAGTACCGGTTAGCAGCAAATCAACAGTTGAATTCGTCGCCCCCTTTCGAGAAATGCCGTTAATTTTGACATTACTTGTTAGTGCGCCAGATAGAGCCGTAGAAGGAGAAAAGGAGTTGTAAACGGCAATCGCAGTATTGTTCGCGTCATGTACAGCAAGCGCCACCAGCGCTACCATCTGGCCATCTTTGCTATCAGGTTCAAGATACGCATCCTGCCCGTAGATCTGTTTAAAGTAGCTGGTTATCGTACTTAAGATGGTTTGGTAACCCGGAGCGCTGATCCCAGTTGCCGTCACAGTGGCTGCCAAGCCAAGCGTATCGAGGTTTATGGTCATTATGCTGTTCCTGTTACTTTCGTCGTTCCGTATACCGTATCAATCTCAGCAGCAAATGTTACGCGGCGCCGACCGGTATCAACTGTTGTATCGAGTTTAATGATTGATTTAACACCGCGAGTTTCGAGAATGTATTTACGTATCAGCATGTCGTATACCTCTGGATTTTGTTTTCCGAGTACTGACTGTAACCACGGCATACCTTTTGTCGTATCGAGAAACCACTGTCCATACCACAGCTCAAAACGCGTCTTAATCGCTTGAACTACCGCTTCTGGCGAATTAATCAGCCATGTCTCATCGCCGGATCCGAACGTATAATCGCCGTTGGCGTCTTCCCGTCGGTATCGCATTAAATTGGCCCTCCTGACGTTCCGTCCCCCGGGTCTACGTCTGTATGACGGTGTTTCATCTGGCTAATACCACCTGCGGTTACGTCTTGAGTTACAGTTAACGGACCATTCATTTTCGCATCACCACCTGCGTCTCCTTGCCCCTGCACCAACGGTCCGTTAATAGTGACGGCCCCGTTTAGTACAATGGTTGGTGAGGTGATTTCCGTCCCACCGTCGGCAGTAGCTGTCAGCTTCCCTGGCGTTTTAACAGTGATGTCGTGACCCGCAGACACTTCAACAAAGGCCGCACCGTCGTCCGTTCTTAGCTGGGCAGCGGTAGTGCTGATACCGCCGATCTTTTTGACCTGAGACTGAGGTCCTACGATAGCGAACGCATCAGCGATATCATGCATCCGTTGGTCCACAGGGTCCTGAATCCCCCCACTCTGCCACCAGAAATCGATACAACGATCAGCAAAAACAACAAGGCATTCATCACCGGGTGCGATTGGAAATGTGAGCGTAACTCCACCACCGCGCTGGAACGATACCGGAACGTCCACCAGCAACGGCAGGTTCACAGGCTTTAAACCGTCACTACATCTAATCGCAGGTTGAACAACACAGGTAACTGCATCCGCATCAAACGATTGAACAATCCCCGGCATGGCCACCCGCAGTTGTGTCGATACCGCAGCCGTTAGTTGCTGCAGCATTTGTTGCTCTGTGCCGGTTTGGTTCTGTAGAGAAATAGGCATTACGTTTTCTCCGAGCAATAAAAAAGGCCTCCGAAGAGACCTTTCCTACAAACATATAATTCAAATAGCAGTTTTACTCATCGCAGCTGAGCTCATTAAGTCCGCAGACCCTTTAGCTATGCACATAAGGTCCATGTACCATGGCTGTCCCCGTGTGTCCCCGTGAAAATCTATGCTTCCAACGATGTAATCGCCATCCGTATTAATACTAGCTGGTTGGGATAACGTGCCGGTGGTGCTAATATTTCCATTATTCTCAGTCGTACCGATTGCGCCCGGTGCGCTGCCGATCTCTTCATTCGATAGTACAGTACGATAAACTGATTTTTGGTTGATGCGCACCAGACCGCCTAATCGAATATTGGGGTTGATGAGACATCGTACGTTCACACCGGCCCCGATAGTCTGCTGAGGCATACCGATAAGTCCGGTATTAGCACTCAGCTCCACGAGCTCATCCTCCAAATACTTATTCTCGGGCCGCATAACGATCTGGCCGTTTTCGTACCACCAATCCGCATTACATTGGCCTGCGATATGATTTATCACCGCTGGCGAGTTCTGAAATATCGGCCGACCACGAGGGAAAACCGTATCAGGCATATTCGGTGTTGCGCCTGCAGTAATTCCGTAAGGTTCATACGTTTTCATGGTAGTGGCAAAAAGGTCTTTATAAGTCCATCCGGCTGCCAGCGTCGTGATAGTGGCAGCGCTTAGATGTCCCTCCCAACCCTCTATGCATTGCAGCATGATCCAAGTATCGGTTGGGTTATCTTTACCTGTTACTGTAAAGCGAATATCACCGGAAAAGATAACGCCATAGCTCGCGTTATTAGCAATAACCTCGGCCTCTTCTTCTGTGGCATTTTCCTTTTGCGGCACACCGTCATACCCGGCGATCACCTCAACCCGGGTATATTCCTGCCCCATAATGCTGTTTACAGTATACGTAGACAGATTGTAGATTTTGAAATTGCCTACGGAGCTGGCAAACGATGTGTTAGGCATTTTCTGGATATCAAACACAACTTTAAAATCCGATAGGCTTATTCCGCCCCCTTCTTTATCAAAGAGCCTTAATTCAAAGTGTCGTAACCAGTTCTGAGACATAACTCACTCCGTGACCACATAAAGGTGACTGCGGCGGCCGAGATCTGTTTTTGTCGGATTTACCTGCCCATCTACGTCACACAGAACAATCAATCCAAAATTAAAATTCAAGTACGCATACTGCGCCAGTAAGTCCGCCCCCGTTATCAAGGGAATACCGTTGATGATTGGGACGGACCTACTATCCGAGATATCGAGGCACCAGAACGGATCCCGCCAAATAACCCGCATTTTGTACAACACGCCAACAAGTGTGATATTGAATTGCTGGTTGTTTGGCGTCAGCGGTATTTCTGAAATGTTCAAGTATGCCCCCTAGCTGAATATCCCGCCGATCGCGCTTCCTATTTTCGAGAAGATAGATTCATTCGCAGGTGTGGTAGATTTTGTTCCAGTGTCTTGCGTTGCTGAGGTGTCTGCGCCGTCCTTCATGTTATTTTGGCTGGCTACCTCGAAGTCGGCCGTTTGGGAAACGATGACCTCTCGAAGCGTTAGTGTTGCCATCAATACGTTTTCGCTTTTTTGGTCTGTCACCACTTCAACAGCCCGAATGAGCATATTCGTGTACTGTCGCTTCCCTGTCGTTACGTCCATTAGTTCCTTTGAACGCTGGAGTTCGATGATCTTTTCGTAGGTTTCCTTCGGCGACATGCCCAAACTAATGCCGATTGCCGACGTATCGATAAAATCAAGCAGGGAGCCACCCGCCGCGAAACCGACTTCCATGGTTACTTCCGACGGCCGGCGGTAGGCATGGTCCGCGACATAGGCGGTTCCCTCCGTTGTTAACTGCTCTACCGGATGCTCAGTGATTTCCAACACATCCGAATGGCGTTCGGAAATCACCACATCCGGCACCAGAACGCCTATTTTTCGGCTCTGCAAATTAAACAGTGTCGATAAGATATCCATCAGCCCACCTTTTTCTGCATCTGCTGCGCCGCGCGCGAATTGACGCCCTGCTGCCGCTGAGCAACCTCCATTCCCGCCTGTTTGGGGTCACTTACCCCCTGAATATAGATATTGGTTTCCTGATTAAAGGAACCGCCACCGCCAATGCTGGCTTGTGCAGCTCGGTTTATCAGTTCACCACTATAGGGATTTCGGCCATTCTCATGGTGTACGATGCCACTCATTAACGCCGACATGACCTTGGGGTCACGCAGGTTAAGCGCCGCATCGGGTGAGATCCCCAGTCTTTTTGACATGCCGGAGATGTACGCTTCGGTATTGTTCTCGCTGCCCGGCGCCCAAGTAGAAATAATATCCCGGAGAGTTTGCAGTCGTTTTCCCGTGGTTTTGCCGTCGAAGTACCGCAAGAGCTGGTTAGACATCGCTCGCAGGCCATCAAAGGCCGTTTCAAACTTGGCAAATCGCCCTCCGGGGCGTTCGAGCGAGGCACCGCGCTGGCCGATATAGTTAATGTTGCCCGGGTTGTTGTTACGTAGGCCGCGTTCTTTATACGTCGCCGCTACCGCGTTGTCTGCCGCCGGTGAATTTCCGTTGCTAATTTCCCCCGTAAACGCAGGCGCAGGCGAATCGTTAGCCGTGCTACCGACACCAAACCAGCCTTGGACCGTCTGCCCGATGCTACGCGGGTCAAACCCTAAAGTATTTTTCACCCAATCGGCGGCACTGTTAGCACTGTCTGTTACGCCGGGAGTGGCTGACGGCTGGCCACTGCCTTGATTCAGTAATCTCTTCCCAATCGCGGCCGCATCTGACCATCGTCCTTCATTTATGGCATTCAGCAGATCGGCGATCATGTTCAGCATTCTGCCAAACTCGCCCATTTGCGCGGTAAAGTTCTGAAAATCCCATTTCAGTGACCACGTTTTCGGGCCAATCCCCAGCAGTTCCATCAGCGACGTGGTTAGCGCTGTAATACCCTTTTGCAGGTCATCAATATTTTTCAGCGCTGAGTCAATTTCTGGTTTCCATTTTGACCAGTCAATGAAACTCTTACCGCCTTCTTTCCATGTCTGATAGTCGTCCCAAAGCAGACCAATCGCAGTAGCCAGCGCAATAATTATACCTATAGGAGATTTCAGAAACGCGCTGTTAAGCAGCCGCCACGCGACAACCAAAGCCCCGAACGCGATAATCAGCTTTTTGGTTCCCTTATCCAGTTTCCCCCACCAGTCCATCACGGCGCCGCCAGCCTGGATCATACGAAAAACCAACCGTCCGAGAATTTCCCCGAACCATAAGATCCCTTTCACGCCTTTAGTGATGGTCTGCTCTATCTTAGGGAAGTTTTCAAGGATCTGTCGACGGAGGCGATCCAGTGAGCCCGCTAACCCATCCGCCATATTGCTGCCGATCTTATCTCGCGCCATACCGGCCATCTGGCCAAAAGAGCGCAGAGAGGTCATGAACTTATTTGAGGATACAGCGGCGTGATCGGCGTTAAAGCCGATCGCTTTCGCCATCGCCGTATACTCGCCGGTAAACTTACCCATTCCGCGCCGCATGGCAATTAACGTATCCTCGTCAATACCAAGCATCTGGGCGTACTGATTAGCACGGTAATGCGGCATTGCACTTAAGCGTTGCCCAACACCGGTGAACATCGACGCCATGTCCTTCATGCGACCACGAGCATCACGGGTCTGAACGCCAAGCCGGTTTAAGAAGCCCTCCGCGCCGGGGTTGTTACGCATAAACCGAGACAGGTTTTCTAACGATCCGCGCGCAGAATCTGCACTCGCCCCCGCCTGCGATGCGGCATAGCCCAACGCCTTAATCCCATCCACCGACGCGCCAGTACGCTGAGACGCAAAATAGAGCTGGTCAAGCCCTTGCGCTATCTTGGCGGTGAACGCAACGACGGAGAGCGCGGCGCCCTCTACCGCAACTCCCATCTTCATGACCGTTTTAGTGGTCCCGACGATTGTGGCGTCAAACTTACGCGCACCGGCCTCATCGACTTGAAAACCGAGGGAAACGAGAAACGATTTAATAGTTTCAGCGTTCATTAGCCTGTCTCCATCTTTCTATTCTCGTCTCGTTATCGGCTTTCAAATCCAGCCAATCATTCATGCGCGCAACATCCGCCAGGTCGATAGACCCGTCCTTTAATGCAGAATATGGGATATACCCGGCGTCTACCGGGCGCATTAGAAAGTCCTCGCCGTCTGGCAGCGAGTCCAGCGTCAATCCGCTGACGGGGTGGCAATCTCGGGTTCGGGGAGTGCGCGCAAAAAATTTCCCAAGCTATCTCCCACGACGCGACCGACGATCTGCAGCATGCTGAGCAGGTCGATGTCGTCGAACATCAGTTCGCCCTGGGTAAACACAGGCACGAAACTCTTTTCATGCTTGCGCGATACAACTGCCAGACAAGGATGTAGGACCGCGTTGACGTTCTCGTCGGACATCTCCGCCAACGCCTCCGCGATTTTTGGCAGCACCACCGCAAGCGACGCGTACGGGTCACCGCCGGAACGAAACGTACTTATGGCGTTAAACTCCGACGCAAGCCCCGCAAGTACGGGCAAAAGTTTTCTGGAAACCTTTAATTGGTCAAAAACGCTCAGTTTAGCGGCGCGGTAGTCCACGCCGTTGATTTCAAATTCCATACTTAGAAGCTCCCTAAAATCTGGTCAATTTTTCCGCAGTCAAAAACCCATTGCATCGTCCCGCCATCTTTGGCGTTCTGGTTGTCTGCTTGCTTTTGAAAAGCAACGGTCCGCGCAGTAGTAATATCGCCTGAGGCTTTGTTACGGACGACGATGACGTTATTGCCCCACGTTGACGACGATAAACTCTGCGCGTTGTACATCAGCGACAGTTTTTTGTTCACCGGTGAGGTTTTCAAAAGCGTTATCGTGATGGTTCCGCTTTTACCGGCGTGTAGGCTATGCATCACTTCACCGTCGGCACCAACCGTCATCGTGTTTTTTGCCTCGGTCATCGCAATAGTGATGCCCTCTTCCGAGTTGGCAGACCCGTAACCCAGATCGACAACGCCGGTAGGGCCGACCAAAGACGCGGTAACGTCAATAAAGCTATAGGTAGACATGGTTTCTCCTTATTAACGCACTACGTTGACCAGCACATCGGCGAAATGAATCGCGCCGGCCAGTTTTGCAGCCACTTGGATAACTGGTGCTTTGCGGGCTTCACGGTCCGCCTGCGCTTGAGTGTCCAGCGGATTGGCGTACACGTAGTAACCTTTCGTCAGCGTATCCCCAGCTTCCAGCTCCCCGATATCGCCTCCGCTCCACACACCTGGGGCCACCAGACCGTTGCTAACGGCTTGGTCCATGGATTGTTCAACGTTGGTGACAAGGCGCGTAACGCCGGCTTCGGTTTGCGGGATTTTTGTGGTCGAGGTATACAGCAGATTCCACAGGTTGTTTTGCACGTAGTTCTGCAGCCAATCTAGGCCGTGGCGTTCATCGAAAAAATCACCGTTCGACATCATGCCCTCTTGAATAATTGCGGTGTCGTTGGCGTATCTAACGAACACATTGCAATTTTTCGCCTGTAGCGTATTGGCCTGCTGTGCCGTAATGATCTCCGCAGTAATTCCCGGCTCCTGTTTGAATTTCAGAGTGATCGTCGTGTTATTTCCGAGGAAATTAACGGTAAACGCGCGGCCAAAGGCGGATGCCGCTGCGTAATCTACCTGGCTATATTGAACGAACGTACGCCCGTATCCGGCAGCCTTTAAGCGGCTAGCGATATCGTCCGTGTTGGTTGCCTCCAGTACCGCAGCGGCTTTAGTACTAACGCCATATACGCGGGAATCGCTGGCGGAGCCAATTAGCGCCGACACGTCCATATGCTCCTGGTCTGTCATGGCAGGGTCAGCGATAACCAGCCCATACCAGTCTGCGGAGTAGTTCAACGCAACAACAACAGACGGTAACGGAGAACCTGTAGACGCATCCTCACCGGCAATAACCGTGGGGTTACGCGCGGAATCAATGCCCATCAGCGGGGCTAAATCTGTCCCCGTTCCCGCAGCGATAGGAATACCAATCGACGATGCAGCACCGGTAGTGCTCGATGCGATATTGAACTGACTGGAACCCGCGATCCACGTGACGACTGTCCCAGTCAATTTCGCCTGTACGGCTGCAGCCACACCGGCCAGATCAGTAGCCTCTGACAGGTCTATACCTGTTACCGTTTTAGTGGTTCCATTAATCGCGATTTTCAGCGCACCATCCTCCACGGAGGTGAATTTAGTCAGGGTTTGTTCAGATGACGACAGCACCGCGCCAAGCAGAGCGCCGGACGTTGCCGGTGTAGGTTCGCGTTTCATCCGGCCAATATACAGATCGCGAGGTTGTGGTGACTGCTGGAAATAAAGGTTGGCTGCCTTGTATTCTTCAGAAGAGATACCGAAATCTTCGGCCACGCTCTCTATATCGTTATAGAGGCGCATAATCTCCGGCGTGGTGATGACATCCGACGGCCCGAGAATAAGGAGCGCCCCAAAATTGCGCCCAGCTGCTGCTTTTACGGCGAGCGACACCTGCACGTTAACAACGCGCGAAACAGATAAGCCCTGCGGCATACTATTTTTCTCCAAAAAATTGAACAGAAGCATCGACAATAGTTTTGATGCCATATTCGCGAACAACCTTCCGGCGCAGCGTCACTAACAAGTCGTAACGGCGTACCCATTGGTTATTGATAAGCTCAGGAAATGGGGTGATCTCACCATGAGAGACAACAGATAAATTTAGGGTTTTCAGCTCGGCGTTATTTTGCTCGACCTCTATACCGTCTCGAAAACGTGCTGCGTACACCATGCCGCTAGGGCCATAAAACGACGCCATACAGACCAGATCTTCATGCCGCCACATTTGGGTGTTGTCGTCCTGTTGAACAAACGCCGGAGTGTCGTCACTCGACCATCCGACAACGCCAAACGCTCCCCAAGTGGTTTCCACAGGCAGCATTGGCGGTTGGTCTTTCTGCCAACGTGGGCGAGCCATACCCTCCGGAAGCCCCGAAACACTGCGCATCCATAGACTTAGCCGCCGGTCCAGCGCTTCATCGTAAGCTGGGTCTTCACCTAATGGATTTAACCACCCCGCCTCCGTACTGCTGTTATTGCTCAATAGGTTGCCCTCCATCAAACGGCAACAGTTCACAATGTGCCTGAACAAAACCGGCGCCGTAGGCCGTATAGGGGTCCACAAAAGTCACCCGATAATCGCGGTTCTGATAGGTCACGATATCCGCATCCCGCCCAGTTTGGCCCTGCGTCAGCCGTTCCGTGGTAACGATAAGGATCGCCCCGCTGATAACCTGCCCCGCTTGCATGCGGCGGTTCTCCAACGAGCGATCGACAGTCACAACACCAGAGAACTGCGTCTTCGTTAGTGTGTCCACACCAAAACCGTCAGCGTCTACTGTCTGCTGTCGGCGAGTAACCCATAAATTTGGATCGCAGAAGTCAGGGTCAAACAGAACATCTGTAACATCGAGCATTGGCATTATTTATCCCTCATTACATGCGTTATAGACCTGCGGTATTCTCCTGTGTCTATCAACGGCTTCACTAAATCCGTAGCCGGCGCATCCCCGTTTTTTCGCCGTTCCACTTCCGCCACCGCACCTTTTCGGCCTCTACGAGCGCGGGCTGCCACGGTACTGTCCGCTAAAGGGGTAAAATCTGTAGTCGTCATATAGCGTTTAACACCATTTGCCGCCAAGGTACCTGCTCGGTTCAAAGCCTGTTCCGCAGTTGCCTCTTTACCGTCCAACGCCGCAATCGCGGCGTTTTTTAGCTCAGGAACTGTTTGTCCTTCAACAGATTTAACCCCCGGCTGTAGATGTGGGCGGGGCGGAATATTCTGAGCCGGTGACCCATATTCATTGACATACCCGATCCCGGCGTTACCGAACGGAATGTCATCTCTATCAGAGTCCTCAGCGGGGATACCGACAAGTACTTCTTTTTTGGCAATGGCAGCTATCGCGTCCAAAATGGCTTGGGTGTTATCTGCAGTAATTGTCACACCGCTCATAGCTGGCGACCGCCGGCACCGAACATCGTAGCCAGCTGATAAAACTCCGCGCCGTATCGGGTATAGTTCCAAAAACCAGCATCAGGGTTTAAAGTCATGCTGTTGTCATAGCTGACGCTAACCTTATCCACTGAGTTTGAGGAAGCAACACCACTGGCAGATCCACCACTTCCCCCCGCAGCTGACGAACGCTGATCCTGTGCAAACCACGTCATATAGTGAGCAACGTACAGCTCAACCACGTAAGGGAATATGTCTGGGCCGTAGAGTTTTTCGCTCATCAGAACGTCGGCTAAATTCAAACGAAACTGGACCTGAGCATCGGGGTATTTAGTGGTATCCGCGAACTGCGGGAAATCGGTACGAAATTTACTTACTGTTGGCAGATCCGGATTTTTTGGCATCAGGAGCCTCCTTGGAATCACCGATTAATGATTCCGCGAGCTTTTGGTCATCGACCTGTTTTTTCAATGCTTCGATGGTTTCCAAATGCTCTTTAATCCGTTGGTCCCGCGCGTCAAGCTGCTTTTTCAGTTCGTCAATCTGTTTCTGCAGGCCATCATCAGCACCCGAGGTATCATCCTCGGTCGCCTCCGCATGCGCTTTTACGAACCAGTGTTCCGCCACCGCATCGGTGACTGAATGACGCCCCTTACCGAAATGCAAAACTGAGTTATCGATAAGTGTTAAGTCAAAAGGCGTATGAACGATAATTGAAACCAGTTTTTCTTTAGCCATGTTCTATCCTTTTGGCCCCGTTACGGGGCCATTCTGATTATCAGATACCGTCCACGTATGACAGCGTCTCTTTGTACACCGGCTCGATAGCACCCAATTTGCCGTAGTAGGTGACAATCTGGTACAGCCCGCGATACTGAACCGGTACGCTTTGCAGCGGAACCAGCGGATAGCGAACATACTTTTTGTCGTTGGTGTACGCGACCATGCGATCGGTACCGCCTACGCCCCGGCCTTTCAGCCATTTCACTGCACGGATATTCAGAGGAACACCATTCTGGTGGTAGCTGATAGTATTCGTGGTCAGGTAGGTCAGCAGGGACTGGTTACCGGCGGATGACACGATGATGCTGGACAGCAGAGCAAACTGCTCGGGCGGGATCAGCAAATCGCGTGGAACCATAGAGTAACCCGACGCGGCCCAAGCATCCGATAACACCTTGTTGATGCTGGCACGGATTTCATCCGGTGTAGAAGTTGCCCAGGTCTTCGCTGCGTTGTTTACTGGGATGCCGTTCAGAGTAGCTAGACCTTTCAGGTTCAGAGAAGTATCACCGACGTAGACCTGCTCGTCGTTGTCCATCTGCCACTTAAGCTGCATACCATCGTATTTCTGCGTATCGATCGGACGGCCAACCTGTTCAGCGGCTTTTAGTTCGATAACTGTCCAGCCCAGCTCCATCCCCCATAGGTTCAGCGGGTTGCCGTCTTTGCCGATATCGACGTTCACACCGGCGATGGCGGTAGAGTCTTTACCAACCCAGTTTTTACCGTTCGGGTTAGCCCCCGTACCCGCTGCCCCAAAGGTAGTATTGGTCCAGCTGGAGATATCATCGGCGATGGAAACGTCTTCGCGCAGCTGCACATCGCGCGTCCAGGTGTACCCCACCAGCGGCAGGTTCAGCGTCTGATCAAGACGCTCCAGCTCACCTACAAGAAAGGCACCAGAGCCGTCTACCGTCGCCTGGTCAAAAGTAATCATTGGCATGTTGTTTATTCCTTAAATCTTCCAGGAGATTTCAGCGTTGCCGTCGGCATCGCCGGCGCCAGTAAATTCTGCGTTGGTGAGCGCAACGGTTTTACCGCTGATGCTCGTCGCGGAGAAACCGCCCAGCGGTACGCTGATACTCGAATCGAGAGAAACCACGACGTACACTGGCGCGCCTTTCTTGATGGCGGTCGCATCATTGCCCAGGTTGACCGTCATGTAGCCGCGCTTCAGCGCATCGCCCGGGAAGTTTTTATCGGTACCGACTTGGCGAACCATATCCGGTGTTGAAGTGGTCGGGTACGGGCGGACATAAATGCCCTTCACCTTGTCGGCGGTATCGCCATCTTCTAGCGGAACGAAGTAGCCGTCAGTGTCATATTTACCCGCCAGTCCATAAGCCGGAAAGGCGTCCGCGGATTTTAGGATGACCGGCTCGGTGGTCAGATCCTGAGGGCGAGAGATCGCCCCGGCGATGCCTACAGGCATCCGATAAAGAAATGCAGTCATCGTGAATTACCCTTTTTTAGCCCAAAAGTCGGCGTTAGTTTTGTTCAGATCTGAAATATTAGGAGTGCTGAGGTTGGTGCGGGATGCATCGCCTGTTGGCGTACGCGTATTGCGGCCTTTTGCCAGCTCAGAAACAGCGTTGAAGGCCATCTCTACGGACTGCTTGGGCAGCTTGCGAATATCAGCATCACCGACAACCTGACGGACCAGCTTTTTGTCCGCAGTGGAAAGCACCTCGCGCTTAAACGCGGTAGGCTTCATTTTACGGGTCAGGTCGATTCCCGGTAGAATGACCTCAGCACGGTACGCAGAGTCGCCAGTAATAACGGCTTCCTCTTCGTCATCTTCACCATCCCCCGTCGGTTCTTTTTTATCATCAGGGTTATCCGCGTCCCCTGTCGGACGAGCATCCAGTTTAGCCAATAGCGCTTTCAGCAACGTTTTAATGTCGTCGTCACCGTCAGCAGTCTTAGCGCCTACCATCTCTGGGTCTTTATCAGGAAGCGGATGCTGTGGTGACAGATTGATATTGAGGTTTACACCTTGCGGCAAGTCTCCCCCCTCATCGCCCATCACCGACGCAGGTGCCGATTCCACAAGCTCATTCATGGTATCAGCGTCGCCAGTTTTAATAGCGGTACGCATACGCGTCCACCAGCTTTTCTTTTGATTTGCCATTGTGTCTCTGTCTCCAATTGCACAACGATTTCCGGCTCTGCCTTTAGGGACAAGAGCCACATGGTTTCCGGTAATATCGACCTGCTCGGCTTTACCTGGCTCGGTCTGCTCGTACTCAGCGTCGTAGCCGCACGACACTTCGCGCAGACCATCTTCGATTAGCTGAATGGCGCTTTCGTCTTTGACGATAAGGTCAGCCAGCATCAAATCAGATTGGTCCCCGGTCCCGCGCCGAACGTTCTGAGGATGCCCGACCGCAAGCTCTTTCCAGTTCTTGGGATTCACCAGCCGCACATTCCCGTTTTCATCTTCAGGATGTAGGATCGTGATGCTCATCCCTTCAAATGAGGCGAGCGTAGCCGGATGGAATACCTGCTCAGGTGAACGCGTTACGACTATCTCGCCAAATTTATCAGGGATGAGATTTGGCAGGTCCGCAGCACCATAAAGCTGCTTCCCCGTTCGACCTATCGGCACGTCTTTGCACAGCAAAGAGCCATCCGCCAAGCGGTATCGGGTTTCTCCGAGCCTGGTCTCAAAATAATATTTCATGGGTTATGCAGCCCTTTTCATTGCAAAGGGAACGCGAGCGAACACGATCTCTTTGTAGCAGCGACAGTTGGGCAGTTCGCCAGCATGGCCGGTCATACCGTCCAGAGTTGGAGGCTTACCCCACTCAACGAATTTTCCTTCCATCTCTGCATGTGAATGTCTGACGTCGCCGTCATCCGCGGTACGCCAGATATATCCCGGAGAGCCTAGAGCAACCGCTCGGGACATATCCAGCGCGCCAGTAGCCCTCCCCAGCTCGGTTCGGGCAATTAAATCCGCTCTGGACTTCGCCACATCACCAGACGCCATAATCTCTTCGGCAAAAGACTTAGATCGCGCACCGGTAACAACTGCGTCAATCGCCTTGTTCTGAATGTCGTATACCCTGTCGGCTGCCTCAAGAGGCAGCGACTTGATGTACTTGACTTGCTCCGCAACGATGGACCGCATCACCTGACCTACCGGCGCGTTGTCCACCAGATTGCGCAGTTCACGGCTGATATTCTTGCTGTGCTGCCGCCAGACTTTGTCGTTCTGCCGCGCTAAATCCGCTGTAAATGACTCCGCCACCTTAGTTGCCCAGGGCGTTATGATTTCGCTATAACGCTCCAGGGCTTCCATAATTTCTGTGACACTATCATTTGAACCATCGTAACGGCCATTTATGATGTCGCCGACTGCCTGCGCTATCTTGCGTAGGTTGGTTCGATATCGGATCTCCGCTTGGCGACTCTGGCTTCGGGTTTTCAAGTTCGCCGAGGGCTGGAGGCGCTTCATCTTCGGCATTCTCGATGTCCTCGTCGGTAATTGATGCGCCGATGCCGGTTACATCGGAGTTCTCGCGTAGGTCGGTCATAGCGGCTTTTGTTGTCATCAGACCGGCATCCAGCGCGTTAACAATCGCCGTTGTGGTATTCACTGCCACCGTTGAGCGGTCCACATCTGACATCTGCCAGAGCGGATTAAACTCAAATGTGAAATCATCAGGAAGAGGCTGACCTAGCTCCGAACGGTAGATAATATCCATCACTCGACGTATCGGCTGCCGTAGTCGGCGTTCTTGCAACGAACTTACCTTGTCGTAGTAGTTGGCAAGGTCGGCATCCCCCGTGGAAAATCCCTTCGGAGACTGCCCGAACAAGCGCACCAGCGGAATGCCTACGGCGCCGCTAATCTGTTCGGCAAACTGGGCGAGAATGTCGTCCAGCCCCGCAAAGCTGTACTGGTGGGTTTCGAAGGTGTCGCTATTGTCTTTGAGGGTCATACCCTCATTGCTCTGAAACTGCCGGATCAGGTCGATTTGCTTCAACAGCGCATCATAAGCCGGGCCGCCGAAAGCGATTAGCTCTCGAAGCTTATCCACACCATATGTGCGTAAATGCGCTTTATAGACCAATTGGCCCGCGCCCATCGTTGCGCTATCAAAAATGGTAAGCCTGTCCCAGATACGCTCTACAACTGACATACCCCATTCGTTTTCAGTCATCTTCTGCTGGAATGGTAGCGTGACACCATCAAAGCGAATTAGGCGGCTGTAGTGAATGCGCCAGGCTGGAATGCCTGTTGCTGTGGTCACCACGTCGTAAAACTCAGGTTTGCCCAAATCCGGCCCCATTTCTTTAATCCGGCGGGTAAGCACCGGATTAATCATCCAGCGGTCTAGGGGCAGAATGCCCTTAAACTTGCCTTTGCCGATGGTTTCCATCCGGAGTGGTGTCATCGGTGCCTGACCTTCGATCATGATGAAGCCCACCGCACCGCCGTAGAGACGTGACCACTTAAGCACATCATTGAGCGCGTCCCACAGCTGCAGGTCGTCAAACTGAGACTCAATAATGCCGCGGTCTTTCGCATCAATCTCCGATGTGATGCGGATACCTTTGCGGGTCATGTCGTCTGGAATTGCGTCGACGGCTTCACCAATAATCCACGATGAACGATACGACCACTCCACCAGTAGCCGATTGCGACTGGTAAAATTCGGTCGATACGTAGACGCTGCATGTTGGTTAGGCGATTGCATCCCCACCCGGGCGGCAAAGTTTTCATAGCTGTCAGCGGTAACAACTGCTTTCCGCTGGCCACCTTGCTTTTGTTTTGCCATTAAGCCTGTCTCCCGAGCCTTTCCCAGATATTCAGTGCCGCATTCATCGGCGCGTAATTGATCATCACTGAATCAGCATTATTCGGTGATTTCGTACCGTCAGGCTGTTTATCAATAACCATCTTACCGACGCCATTAATGGAGAACGTCGGCTGAGACAGCTCAGTGACCAGTTTGTCCAGGCAGGAAATACTGCTGGATAATGAAATGATTTCGTCGGGGTTGTAGGGTTTCCCCTCTACCACCGCGCGATAGGCATTGCGGAACCGCTTGCGCAAATGCCACCAGCTCTGCGCTTTGGCATTTGCAAAGAAATCCTTGTTCAGTCGTGCCGGTCGGGCGTTATCGCCTGGAACGGCTTCACCTTCAGGGTCAAATACCGCACCGCTACCGCGAAACGGAGTAGCGAGAATAGCCGGGCGGCGATTCGCTCTGCGCTGTTCGTTGATAACCCTAGCGTCACCGCGGGCACCAGCTCCCAAGCCATCCTCATCAAAGCGCAGCTCTTCTACGGCTGCCGTGTCGCAAAGCCCGAAAGCGTGCTCAACGGTTGAGAAGATATCGCTACCCTTACCAGACCATTCCTGGACATCCTCCAGGAGGAAGCCATATCGTGCTGAATATGAGTTTTTGTCCCGGCCTTCGTCGGCAATATCCAGCGCGCCCTGACGTCTGCCTGTCGGCTTGATACCGAGTTTTATATGCGCATCGATGGCGGCCTGTACCCAGTCGGACGGGATCAGAACGCCTTCTGCTGATGCGCTGTAGTTCAGGTCCAGTTCCTGCGCTACCACAACTGGATTGTCGATTTTCTCGCATTCCTTGCGATACCACTCTTCATCCTTGCGCGGGTCATTTCGCCAGTGGAATGTGAATACTGGTAGCTTTCCGCCATGACGTTTCTGAGCGAACGGGTTCGCCATGCCGTTTACAGAACTCAGGTCGATACGGCAACGGGTGGTTTGCGACAGCGCTGCATCAATTAGCAGCGGGCGCTGGAGGAATGCAGCCTCATCCACCAGATAGAGCGTGGTACGGTCACCTCGTCCGATATTGTCGCCAGCCTCGCCTTTGATGACCGCGCCGGTTTCGGGGAACTCGACGCGCATGTAAGGTGCGTGCTTCTTCTCGTCCCACGAACCGCGAAACTCTACGGGCAGCGTTTCCACGAACTTTCTCGCCTTCCAGAAAAGCGCCTTTGGGTCGCCGGTGCTGTCGACGTATTCCTCTTTACGGGAGCCGAAACCGATGACCATTTCCCTATTGAATAGACACAACGAGCAAGACATCCCGATCGCAGTCCAACTAAGCCCCATTTCACGAGATTTTTCTGTTATCCCATTTTCCTGATTGTGCCAACGTTCCATAATCCAGTGGATCCACTCTTCCTGCTTTGGGAAGAGTAAGAACGGTATAGTAACCGGCAGCCCGTAATCGAGGTTGCGCGGGTCTGTGGTCATGCCCCAGTCGATAATGAACTGGGCGGGATTGGTACGATAAAACTGCTTCAGGGTCATCAGCATGATGGGGTCTTTGCGGATCCTCTCCAGCCGCTCCATCCGCCATTCGAAAACCTGCACGTAGTCAGGTTTTTTGAAATCAAAAGGAAACGGTAAAGGCATAGCTAACCCATCATTTTTTTGTACGCCTCCGCAGCTTGCTCTGGCGTTAAGTTGGTTGTTTCTGTCCGAACGGGACCACCGTCAGCGCCGGTGACCTCGTTTTTAACGTTGTCTTTAAACGCCTGAATAGAGACATGACGCCCCAACAGCTCAAGGTTTTTAACCTTGTCGGGCCACTTAATCTTTTTGAGAATAACGTCCAAATCATCCTTGGAGGCAAGATTGATTAAATCAACGCCCTGGATAGTTCGGCGCCACGTTTCTGGCCACTCGTTAATTGACTTAATCGTCATGTCGTCGTTAAGAATGTCGATCACGTCCATCTGGTCTATTTCAACCAAACGCTTTAGCACGTAATTCGCGTCAATGCCCAGTTGGTCGATACGCTCCTGCTTTAGCTCGTTGATACGAGCCTTCACTTCTGGTTTGTTGGCAAGCACCGGGCCGGTGATGTGCGCACGCTGTGCAGCATATCCGGACCGTATGGCCGCTTGGGTAGCATTCAGATCGACAAGAAACTCTCGACAAAACATTTCGTGTTTCGCTTTCAGCTTCTTAGTCATAGTGTTACCTAATAAGAAAGCCGCCTAAGCGACTTATTCAAATAAAATTCGAGACATTACGCATTTCATGACGTCGCTACTTGAACACCCGCAGTTAGGGGGTATTATTGCCCCCGTCGTCGACCAACGTCTCCGACGACAAATGTGTAGCGCGGCCCCTCTTCGGAGGGGCTATTTTTTCTGTTCTAATTGCGTAATTCCCTGTAATTGGCGGTTGCATTGCTCAAGCGCCGCCAGTAGCTCGGCGACGTATCCAGGGTAGTCACCATAGGTTTTTACTCGATACTCTGGCGCCAAACAAGGCCGCAGCAGGCTATCTGGTAGCGGCAGCGGCGTTGACGGCATCGACTCGCTTGCACAACCGCTGAGTAACAGCGTCAGGCACGCGCTGGCCAGCACACGGTACTGCGCGCTGCGCTTCATCGAGTTCTGCTTGTAAGCTTGCAACCGCCCTTTCACTTTCGTCCTTCTTCTTCGCCACATCGCCCAGCACCTCTTGGATCTGACCATACTGTCGGCGGAGTTGGTCATTGTTCTGCCGTTCGGCTTTGAGCGCTGCTTCTGATGACTCCAGCTTCGCGCCAAGCGTCTTCAGTTGCCCAGCGCCCCACCAAATCACAACACCCATCAAAAATATCAGGACGCCCGGCGCGGCATGTTTCAGTAATGCGTTCATGATAGAAAAAGGTCTCGTTCTGCCGCGCGGCGACGTGTTAGGCCGGGAAGCTCTTTTCCACCAGCCTTATTCCATCGAGAGAATTCATCGGCGGCGCTGGAATAATCCCGAGCGTTGAGCTTACGCAGTAGCGTCGACGTACTCAGCGCCCGCGACCCGCAGTTGTAAGCAAAAGACACCAGAGCATCAAATTGCCCTTGCGTCAGTGGAACGCGCACTAGTCGGTTAACGTCCGCTTCGAAACTCACTAGGTCCCCTCGCAGGTAGCACTCTGCTTGCGTAGCCGTGATTTCATCGCCACGCTTTACGCCTTTCGTATGCCCGTAGCCGATGGTCCATACTCCCGCAGGGCAGAGGTAAGCTTTAAGCTCGCACCCTTCAAACGTTTTGATGAGGTCGATCCCTTTTTGGCTAGTTATCATGCACGGCCTCCTGGAGCTTTATTGATAAAAAGCTTTTCAAGAACTTTGATGAATTCAACGCCAAACCACCCTGACAAGCCCGCCACGCCGCCTGAGAACTCCGGGTTCCATTGGTAATAGCTACCTGCCAAAACGACCATAGCACCGCAGAAAACGGCGACGATCGCTTTTAAAAAAAGCGTGGACCATCTGAACTTCTCCCCCTGCAGGATTTGGTTCGAATAGCTTGCGATAGCGCCGAGAACCGCCATTACCGCAGCGAGTAACGCTGTATCGTTTTTCCAAGGCATACGCATACATCACCCCCTGCGGAGTGTCCGTTTGTAGTTGATTAAGGATTTTGCCCGCCGCGTTAGCGTTTGGCAGGAGCCGTATACGAAAACGCCCCGGCAGAGGCCGAGGCGCTAAAATTGTCGATTTTTGGGACTATTTAACATAATGGTACTTACTCGCACCACGAAAAACAGGTTGGGATGAAATTAGAGGGATAAGGCCTGTTTTTACCAGTTTTCTAACCCAATATTGGGCAAAATAAAGCGCAACATTTAGTTAACAAAAGCCCACTATGGCACTTGGTTGAAAACGGAACGTATACGCCCTGTTTTATACACTTTTCCCACATTCCCAAAAGCAAAAAGACCCCCAAATATTTGGAGGTCTGTTGCGAGGTCATAACTTCGATTTCTAACAGAGTAATACACTTTTTGCGACACGCACTAATACTTTTTAAGGTTTTTTTATTTCTACTTCGGACTCCATCTGCAAACGCACTCCCAGCATGCACAAACACCCCGCAATGAAGCCCTCTGCAATGCTCACGCGTCTACGTACCTCCATTTCGGATATTCGGATCCTGCGCCCTATTTCGCGCTTTGAGAGCTGGCAAACGTAATGCAGCATGATCACGTCCAGCTCTTCGGGCTTGCGCACCTGCTGCAGGCGACAGACACAGCCATCGACGATCAGTCCATCATCGTCACAGCATGACAAGCGGCTTGATGATCCTGACGGCACCAGGCCCTTAAAGCCTGCCGCAATTGGCGACCAGCTCACTGCGGTATTGTCTTGAGCCGCCCACCCACCCCATCGTTCTAAAACTTGTTGAATATCACGCATAGTTCTGACCTCTACATTTTGATACTGAAAAATTTTCCAACTGTGACCGCGTTCTCCACCGGGTGTGTTGCCAAGGCACCCCAAAACGCAATTAGCCATCTGAAAACCGCAAAAAATTACTATTTTGCTACTAGACCACCTATGACAACCTAGACCACTAACTTCCTAACCTTTCCCTGAACGACTTATATATATATATGGGGTTGTTATAACTTGGTGGTCTAGGTGGTCTAGGTTGTCTTTCGCTTTTAAAAACATACAGCTACGACTAGACCACCTAAAAATACAGGTGGTCTAGGTGGTACTAGTTTTCACCCATACGCGCACTTGCTTACCGTTAACAAAGCGTCTATCCCGCAAATAACCGCAATTTTGCAAAACATTGCTAATTCTCATTTCTTCACGCTTGCCGATGTTGCGAGGGTCCAAACCAATCGCTTCCCGCAAAACGTCGCTAGATAGTAAAAACTCGCAATTTCGCGGAATGTCGTTGGTTATCAAGTCGGGTGTCTCAAGCCATTTTTCGACTGTCTCCAGCCATGCGTCTTTGATCATGTACTGTTCGTGGACGGCCACGCCGAGGCGTTCCGCGTCGCGGAATTGGATACCGCCGAGGCGTTTAAACGTCTCTCGGGCCTCCGCCCATAGCTGTAACAGGTCGCTTTTTATCGCTTGTACGTTGACTTTGGATACTTCGACGGGCAGCCAGCGCCGGTTACCGGTCTTGTCAGCGAGGAATTCGTCTTCGTTAGTGGTACCGATGAAGGCCAGGCGGCGCGGGAACTGCGTAGCGAACTCCCGGTACTTAGGGATCCAGTTCTCATGCGTCCGCGTCACGAATGCCTTAATGCTTTCCAACTCTTTGGTATTGAGGCCGCGCAGTTCGCCAATCTCCGCCACCAGCCGGCCGCGCATCTTACGTGCAAGGTCGTCGTCTTTCTCCGCGAAGGATATCTCGGTGAAGAACGCCGGATCGGGGCTCAATGCTTCAACCCCGGAGGATTTTCCGCAACCTTGAGGACCGACGAGGATCGGGACCATATCGGCCTTGATACCAGGTTCCAGCACTCTGCCCGCCAGCGCCGTCCACATGTACAGGGACACCGCGCGGGTGTACTGCGTGTCGGCGGTACCGAAGTGGGTATGGTAGAAGGATTCGATACGCGGTACGCCGTCCCACTCCAACCCATTCAGCCAGGTGGTCGCAGAGTCGAATGGATGCTCGTCAGCCACCAGCAGCACAACATCGCGTATCAGCTCGCGCCCTACAGGCTTAAAACCCCGCTTTTCCATCGTGATGCGCAGGCGCGCATAGTCCGCATCGGTGAACGCCTGCCACTCTCCGGCGCCCGCAGGGGAAAACATGATTTCGTCACGGAACTGGTCAAAGCGAATATCGATATCGACAAAGTCAGAGCGCGCGACGGCCTTGGCCGCGTTGCTGATTGTCGCTTCGATACGTCCCCATTTGTCACGCTCGAACGCCGGCAGCGGCGCTGGCTCTGCAACGTCGGTACCGCTTGTCAGATCTTCGAAATCGTCATTGCGGACCCCGATGGCGTTAAGGAAATCGCCATCGTTACGATGCGCGCAGCTGGCATGAAGGCATTTGAAATGCCCAAGGTCAAACCCGGCGGTTCCTGCAGGAAAATAGACGGTGCTGGTCGGGTCGCCGCTGGTGCTGTGGCCGTCCTCAAACGGGCAGCGGACATACCGCTCGCCGTTCGCGCCGTCCAACAGAGTCCAGCCGTTCGCGTCCAGATACTCCGCCGTCTCATCCGTGGCGCCGGGCGTGAACGTTGACCGGTCACGCATCTTCGAGCTGCCGGCCTCCGTGGTCACTGTTACTGGCAGCTGGTCCGCCAGCGCCTGCCACAGCGTATCGAGTTGTTCAGCAGATACCGCCGGCGGCTCATCAGGCAGACCGCCGTCCCACTGAATACGGGCGCCGCTGCTGTGCGTACCGCAGGCAACGAATTGCTGACCGTTGGCCAGCAGCTCGATGATACCGAGCTCGCCTTCCAGCCGATGGATGCGCTTACGGAAATCGCCGTCAACGGCCAGCAGATACAGGCATTTATTACTGTTGGCACGCCAGCGCCGCGGCGGCAGTTCGCCCAACTGCTGCACCAGCAGACTGCGGATTGTGGATTGCACGTCGGCATCTTCGCTGTCGCAGTCCAGCGCCAGCCAACCAAAGCCAGTGCGCACGCAGATCCCGTAGTCTGGTTCGTTCGACCAGCGGGCAAAATCGTGCTCGGTGACAACATGCTCGGTCCACTGAGCAATGCCGGTGACCTGGCGGTCACGGTTGTAGCGGCTCGGCGTCTTGCCCAGCGCTTTAAGTTTACTGTCAGGAGAAATGGCCGCGCCCGGGTTGCACACGACTGGCAGCAGCTGGTCAGTACGCCCCAGCACCAGGTCGAAGTGGAACCACTCGTCAGGCATCGCCCCCCAGGGTTTATTGTCTGGCATGGGCTACGCCTTCTTCGCGTCAACTATTCGTTCTGAGTAAAGCTTTTCCAACGCTCTTACGGTAGATAAACGCGGGTCGGTATGGACACCCGTAAGTAGGCGACAAATTGAGGACTGTGCTACGCCCGCAGCGTCAGCTATTTGGTTTTGAGTAAACCCTGCATCAATCAGGGACTGTACTATGTCTTTGGGGGTTAGCTCATGCATGGATTATCACTCCGTTAGCAGGTTATTACACGAATCTATCCGAAAACGCATTGATAATCAACCCAGAAATGCTTTATAAATCCGCGTTAGAATATGCAATAACGCATATTCATGGAACTAAAAAGGATAAAAAAGTATGTCATCCAACCACGACTTATTTAGAAAAAACATGAAGTATTTGATGCAAAAGGAAGGGATTAGCAGCGTTACTGAGCTATCAAGACGAATTAAGATGCAACAGTCTACACTTCAACGAATGCTATCTGGTGAAGTAAAGGACCCCAAATACATGACACTAAAGCAGATAGCTAATTTCTTCAGGGTCTCCCCGATAGACTTAGCCGAATGTGACCTACAGGAAACTAAACCCCAAACGGTAGTTGACGTTGATGGCGATCCCTACGATGTTGTGTTCAAAGAAGTGCCTGTACTAGGAAACGCCCAGCTGGGTAATGGTGGCTTTTGGACGGATATGCAATACCCCGTTGGCAGTGGTGACGGGTATCTTCGTTGGCCCTCATACGATAAAGACGTATATGCGTTAAAATGTGTTGGGGATTCGATGGTCCCCCGGATAAAAGAGGGTGAATTTGTGATTATAGAACCTAACCATGAATACATCCCCGGGGATGAAGTTTTAGTCATTACTGAAAGTGGTGAAGTCATGGTAAAAACGTTTCTCTTCGAAAGAGATGGTTTCTACCACCTACTTCCAGTCAATGAAAATCACGCACCTATTCGCTTACACAAAGAGCAAGTCTCCAAGATTCAATACATAGCAGGAATCGCTAAATCGTCGTTATGGCGTCCATAACAAAATCAAATAGTTAAAAATAGGCCGCGTCATGCGGTCTTTCTTTTTTGTAAAATAAAGCATTTTCGGGTTGACCAAGCTATGCGATTTGACATATAAATGCGTTATCGCTTAATTAATGCATTTCTGGGTTATCATGGCAGTGCATTAATTCGCATAAAAGCACCTTCCCATAGGTGGAGACAGCGAGCAGGAATTGTTCGTATAGATGGGATAGCCGGACGGTGGGCGATAAACGGTAGCCGGGCTCAGGGCGAGATCGGGAAGGTCTTCGACGAACAGGGCGACTAATGCGATGGGTAGCACCATTTGGATTAGCAATCTGAGTAACAACCTTAGTTCCCTTTGGAGTGCGGTGAATTGCAGTCCGTCGAGACAAGCCGAAGATCAGCACCGGCCGCCGCACTGCCAAAGCGAACTGAAAAACGAGGAAAAGAGCATGAGAACAGCAGTAGAAGTACTCCGTCTCAATATTAAATTCTGGGTTGAACAGTGCGGCTGCAACCCGGCGCAATTGGCCGCAAAGATTGAAAATTGGCAAGATTTTGCGTTCAGCCTTGCCGAGATTGCAGAAGCCAAACAAACCATTCACAACGCACATTAAGGGTTGAACTATGGATAGCATAAGCGCCTTCATTCGGGGCGAGCAAAACAGGCATAAGGAACTGATGGTTTTCGATTGGGTGTTAGCCGCCCAACTCATTAAGGAAAAGAAACCTTCCATAGTATCTGCAGGTCTTTCTGGAGACTGGGAATATACCGGCGGGGAAATATACCGAAACGGTAAACCGGTTCCCGAAGATGAAACCTACACCTACCTTTCATCTACTTGGGCAACCCCAGAAATAGATATTGATGGAGAGATTCAACTGTGCTTCAAAATGGCTTCCGAACTACCTAACTGGGGAGCGGATACCTATTGGCCACCTGAAGCGTTAGAAATAATTAACAGTGTAGTTTCATAACCCGTTTTCCTTCCCTAAGGCGTTTGCCCCCTTCCTGTGGGGCCCTTTTTTACCACTTCCCTTTCCAAGTACGAAAGCATACCCATAAAAGCCGCTTCCGCGCCCTCGGGCGGCGGGTGTGCTCCCCTACCTGATAAAGGAGCATCCCTTAATGAAACCTGAAAATTTATATCGGCTAACCGGTAAAGACGTACTGCAACACCGGCGCCGTCCGTTCGACCTCATCACCGTTATGGCCTTTGCTACCGCTGCTGGGCTGGTTATCACCATTCTACTTGTTGCAATAAGGACACTGTAATGCAAATCACCACATATAAAGGCTTTACTCAGGAGTTAACCTGCCGCGGGTTCCAGTTTGAAATTGGAAAAACCTTCGAGCACAAAGGCCAAGTTGAAGCCTGCTCGTCAGGGTTCCATTCATGCGAATACCCGCTCGACTGTTTCGGCTATTACCCACCGGCAGACAGTCGGTACGCCGAAACCGTGGCAGCTGGTGATGTAGATCGTGAGGATGGCGGAGACACCAAGATTGCCAGCGCCTCTATCACGATTAAGGCTGAGATCTCCATGCCGGACTTTGTGCAGCGTGCTATCGACTGGATATGGAATAAGGTCGACAGGTCACTCGAACAACAGGTAATGACCGGCGACTACTCCGCCGCAAGCAACACCGGCTACCGCTCCGCCGCAAGCAACACCGGCAACCGCTCCGCCGCAAGCAACACCGGCGACTACTCCGCCGCAAGCAACACCGGCAACCGCTCCGCCGCAAGCAACACCGGCTACCGCTCCGCCGCAGAGGTATCTGGATTGCACTCTGTTGCCTGCTCGCTGGGTATAGAAGGAAAGGCTCGCGCCTCCGAAGGCAGCGCCATCGTAGTTTGCTACCGCGATGACGAGACGGGGGAACTGCTGCATATCAGGGCAAGCAAGGTAGGCGAAAACGGGATTAAACCTAATGTCTGGTACCGCCTTGATAAAGACGGCCAATTTGTAGAAATCGAGGAATAACTCATGAGCTTAGAATCCGCATTAGAACGCAACACCCAAGCTATTGAGGCACACAGCGCCCTGCTTGCTAAATGGTTGGAACAGCAGCAGACCGGGTCAGTAGAAACCACCTTTAAGGTCCCCGCTCTGGAAGATATCACCGACGCAGAAACCATCTCTGCGCGTAAAGGCCCCTTTTACGTACGGCATAGCGACGGAAAGGTTATTGAACTCAATACTGAAGGCGCACTTGAAGAACAGCTCGCCAGCGGTGCGGTAGAAATCCACAAGATCGAGTATATGCAGCTGCAAAGGGATGCCGAAGAACGGGCTAAGCAGCCGGATATCGAAAAACTGGATTTGGATACCATCACCGCGCTGGCGGTGCTGTTTGGCGATAAGGCCCAGCACTTAACGTCCGATATGCTGGCTGACGCTGAAAAAGCCCTCGCCGCTACTTCGCCGCTAGATACAGCGGTTGATATGGATGCGCTACGCATGGCGCTTTCCGGCGTGCCAAGTTTCAAAGCGCTGTATAAGTCCATTCAGCTGCAGATCTGCTGCCAGCTGTGCCAGCACTGGGAGGCGCTGCCGGACATCACGTCACGTCGTGAATATGCAGAGGCAGTTCTGAAGGCTGATGCAAGCGAACGCCCGAATATCAAGCCGAAAAAGTCGAAAACTGTAAAAACCGAGCCTACGCAGGACACCGCCAGCAGTGCCGATGAAGCTACACCTCCCGCAAATGAAGCCGAGTCCCCCCGAAAAACAGTAGAACGGCTTATTCTACAGCTTGCCCGGGGCGGATATCGCTCAGAAGCTGTGGCCATACTCGACAAGTTCGGTGTCAAGAAGGTAAGCGAAGCACCGGACGATCTTATGCCTGAAATCGCCCGATTAGCCGAGGCAGCGTTAGGGGGTGAAAATGTCTGAGCATGCGCGATTATCTCCATCGGCTGCACATAGGTGGATGACATGTTCCGCCAGCTTGGCGATGGAGACAGGTCTCCCAGATGAGGAATCCCCTTTCGCTATCGAGGGCACCGCAGCGCACGCGCTCGCGGAATGCGTACTGCGTAACAGGCTAAACCCCAAAATAGCAGAAACAGAAATCACCGGCGGCCAGAACACTGGCGATTATCTAGGTACGTACCCCCTCGGTAAACCCGATACACCGCAAGTCAACGACGAAATGGTCGAGGCCGTCGGCCAGTATGTCGATACCGTTTGGGCACTGGCTCAGGGCAACGAGCTGCTGGTAGAACAGCGCGTAGACTTCTCTGCCGTTGTCGACGTTGAGGGCCAATTCGGTACCGCTGACGCCCTGATTATCAACGGTCCGGAACTGCAGGTGCATGACCTGAAATACGGGCGCGGCGTTAAGGTCTATGCGGAAAACAACCCGCAATTGCAGCTATACGCACTGGGGGCGCTGGCGGAACTGGAATTGCTGTACGACTTCGAAACCGTCCGACTCTTCATCCACCAACCTCGTCTTGATCACGTATCAGAGTGGCCGATTAGCGTTGGCGACCTGCGGCAATTTGGCGAGCGAGCTCGCGAAGCAGCTGCTGAAGCGCTTATCACCGCGCAAATAGCGGAGTGTGAAGGTGTAGAAACGCTACCGCGAACCAGCTTCAACCCGGGTGAAAAGCAGTGCCGGTTCTGTAAAGCCTCTGGCGGCCGGTGCGCGGCTGAGGCCCAGTTAGCGCTGGACACCGTGAAAGGCGATTTTGTCGACCTCACACAGCCGCTGGAACCCCAGCTCATCGAAGCCCCCAAGCGCATAGTAGTACTAACCCCCGAAGCGCTGGCGGATCTGTATAGTCGTATCGACCAAGTAGAGGCGTTCTGTAAGTCCGTTCGTTCCCGTGTTGATAGCGAGCTAAACGCCGGGCATGCCGTCCCCGGTTACAAGCTCGTTACAGGTAACCAAGGTAACCGAGCCTGGCGTGATGAAACCGTCGCCGAAGGAACGCTAAAAGCGTTTCGACTCGGTAAAGCGGTTCCCATCTATAACGAAAAGCTGATCAGCCCGACACAAGCCGAAAAGCTCTACAAAGCTGGTTCTATCAGCGAACGCCGCTGGACGAAGCTGAAGGCGCTAATACATAGGCCCGATGGCAAACCAACCGTAGTTCCTGAAACCGACTCGCGCCCTGCGCTCAATATTAACCCCGCAAACGACTTTGACGACGTGTCTGACGACGCGCTCGCCGCTGACCTCATTTAATAGAAGGAGCAACACCCATGAAATTCAAATTGCATAACGTCCGTCTGGCCTTTCCCGCTTTGTTCGAAGCCAAAACTGTTAATGGTGAAGGTGAGCCGCGCTTCTCCGCCGTCTTCCTGATCGACCCTAAACACCCGCAGTTAACCGAACTGCGCAACATCCTTAAGCAAGTTGCTAAAGAGAAATGGGGCGAGAAGTGGGAAACCATTTATAGCCAGCTGGAGAAGAAGCTCAACCTCTGCCTACATGACGGTGATGAAAAAGCAGAGTATGAAGGTTTCCCCGGTAATTTCTTCCTGAATGCGGCCAACAAGGCGCGTCCTGCCGTTCTCGACCGCGATTGCTCGCAGCTGGTTCAGGCCGACGGCCGACCGTATGCCGGTTGTTATGTCAACGCGGTGATCGACATCTGGGCGCAGGACAATAACTTCGGCAAGCGTGTCAACGCATCGCTGGGCGGTGTCCAGTTCCTGCGCGACGGTGATGCGTTCGCAGGTGGCGGAGTGGCCAGCGCAGAAGACTTCGACGACCTTAGCGAAGGTGCCGACGCTACGGACCTTGTTTAAACTGGAAACTACTTGGAAACATTGGAGAAAGTGAATTGATCGCTAAAAGCGATCAAAACAGATTGCATTGATCTATCAAATCTATTGGGAACAAATCGACCACACGCCCATGCTTATATTTCGATCAATTTTCGATCAAAATCAAAGAGGTACGTATGGTCGATTCTTCTTTAGATAGCCAGGATTTAATAAACCACATCAAGGTATTTCTGGAAGCTGCACAACTGCTAAGCGGCTACGCTCACGGCAAGGAATTGGCGTGGGATTTGATAGCGTTCGCACAGGAAGAAATAGACCGCCAATCACAACAATCTAAATAACCCTACCCCCGGCGCTGACCGGGGTAACTTTTCCCTTCGATATCTCAGATGACTAAAGCCTGTCATGTAACCGCAGGACCGCTGAAAAATGGAAAATAGAATCCTCTGGCTCGATCTCGAAACCTTCTCCGAGGTACCCATAAAAAATGGTACCCACGCGTATGCAGAGGGCGCCGAGATCATGCTTTTTGCCTGGGCTATTGATAACGACCCAGTACGGGTGTGGGACCTTACTTCAGGTGAAAAAATCCCCCTGGAATTGCGTCTTGCGCTCAAAAACCCAGATGTAGAAGTCTGGGCGCACAACTCGCACTTTGACCGTACTGTCCTGCGACATGCCATGCCCGACATGGCACCGCCAATTGAGCGTTGGCGCGACACAATGGTACAGGCGCTGGCGCATGGGCTCCCCGGTGCGCTGGGAGCGCTTTGCGAAGTGCTGGACGTGCCTCTCGATAAAGCAAAGGATAAGGAAGGCAAGGCGTTAATCCAGCTTTTCTGTAAGCCTCGCCCGAAAAATAGCAAGCTGCGCCGTGCTACCGGCAAAACGCACCCAGAGGAATGGCGGCGCTTTGTAGCCTATGCCGGACTAGATATCGAGGCAATGCGCGAGGTGTATAAGCGTCTGCCTAAGTGGAATTATCGAGGGACAGAGCTGGCGCTCTGGCACCGAGACCAGCAGATAAACGACCGCGGCGTCTGCATGGATGTACAGCTCGCGCAGGCGGCGATCGAGGCAGTAGAACAGGAACAGGCACGGCTAGCGAAGCGCACACAGGTAATGACCGACGGCGAGGTGCAGGCGGCTACGCAGCGTGATGCGTTGATTAAGCACATAGTGGAATCCTACGGCGTGGAGCTGCCGGACATGCAGCGCAGCACGCTGGAGCGACGCATAGCGGATCCTGATTTGCCATTCGCGGTGAAAGAGCTGCTACGCATCAGGCTTCAGTCCAGCACCACCAGCACCAGTAAGTACAAATCACTGATGAAGGGTGTAAGCCGTGACGGGCGCCTGCGCGGCACACTGCAGTTTTGCGGCGCATCGCGAACCGGACGCTGGGCAGGGCGATTATTTCAGCCCCAGAACCTGCCCCGCCCTTCTCTTGAACAGAAACAGATAGACGAAGGGATCGAAGCGCTGAAAGCCGGGTGCGCCGATCTGCTGTTTGATAACGTCATGGAACTGACCAGTTCGGCGCTGCGCGGCTGCATTATGGCCCCCGCAGGCAAAAAGCTGGTGGTTAGCGACCTGTCGAACATCGAAGGACGTAAACTGGCCTGGCTTGCCGGCGAGCAATGGAAGCTGGACGCGTTCAGGGATTATGACACGCTGCTCTTGGATCAGAACGGCGCACCAATATGGGATGCTGCTGCAAAGGACTTTAAACGTCGGGGCCCGGACCTCTACAAACTGGCCTACGCCCGCGCCTTCAATATCTCGCCAGATGACGTTGATAAATACCAGCGCCAAATCGGTAAGGTGATGGAGCTCGGCCTCGGCTTCGGCGGTGGCGTTGCGGCGTTCCTGACCTTCGCCCTAGTCTATGGTCTTGACCTCGACGAGCTGGCAAACGCCGCGCTGCCGAACATCCCCCGCGATGTTATCCGCGAGGCGAAAAGCTGGTATGACGAGTCAGTCAAACGTAAGGCGACCTACGGTCTGTCAGAGCGAGTCTTCATTGCCTGCGACTCGCTTAAACGCCTGTGGCGCCGGGCGCATCCAGCAACCTGCAATTTCTGGTATGAACTCGAACGTACAGTCCGCACAGCCATTGCCACACCGAAAAAGACGCTGTACTGCGGTTATCTGAAAATTCGCCGTGATGGCGCATGGCTGCGCATACAGCTGCCATCCGGGCGCGTACTCTGCTACCCGTCTCCATCCATTGAGAAGGGAAACATCACCTACCAGGGCGTTAATTCCTATTCGCGTAAATGGCAAAGGCTCAAGACCTATGGCGGAAAGCTGGTGGAAAACGTCACTCAGGCAGCCGCGCGCGACGTCCTCGCAGGAAACATGCCGCTGATCGAGGATGCGGGTTACAGCATAGTGCTGACGGTACACGATGAAATTATAAGTGAGGCCCCTTATTCACCCGAATACTCAGCGGAGCATCTCAGCCAGTTACTGGCAACCGTTCCTGATTGGGCCCCAGGTATTCCACTAAACGCCGGGGGGTTCGAGTCTTACAGATACAGGAAAGACTAATTATGAGTCCGAACAAGCAGTATTTAAACGAATGTTTCCATATCAACCACGGAATCTAAAACTATGTCATTTAAATATCTGGACAACCCAGTTTATTACCGGGTTGCACGAGAAGCCGCGCAAATCGAACGCGAAGGGGATTATCGCCGTGCTGCAAAGGTATGGCGTAAAGCGGGCAAAGAAGCTCGCAACGCCAGTAACCGTGGATGGTGCGAAAACCGCGCTGATTTCTGCTTAATGCAAATTGGACGAGAAAAACTAAAGGAGTTAAGTGAATGAATTTACCCCCAATGAGGGTCGTTATTATCACTTTAGTTCTTATCACGCTTTGCCAGTTGCTTACTGAAGTTGCAGAGGGTCTCTAAAGATGTCCTACGAACGTGAAAGTCCTATCGAAAAACACTTAGTTGCTGAAGTGAAAAAGGCTGGCGGGGTGGCTTATAAGTTCGTCTCGCCTGGCCGCCGTTCGGTACCGGATCGCATTGTCCTGCTCCCCGGCGGCCGCCTTGTTTTCGTTGAATGTAAAGCGCCAGGTAAACAGCCACGCGCCGACCAGCTGCGCGAGCACGAACGGCTGCGCACGTTGGGTTTTACCGTGGTGGTACTGGATAGCAAAAATCTGGAGGGGATATTGTGCGAGGAGCCTATTACAACGAAATAGACCCTAACGCGGCAAAATGGCTGCGTAACCTTATTGCTGCAGGTCATATCGCCCCGGGTGAAGTTGACGAGAGGAGTATCGAAGATGTCGCACCAGACGACTTGCGCGGATTTACACAATGCCATTTCTTCGCCGGGATCGGCGTCTGGTCATATGCTTTGCGTCTGGCCGGATGGCCGGATAACAAACCGGTTTGGACAGGAAGTTGCCCATGCCAGCCTTTCAGCTCGGCTGGTAAAGGCGCTGGGTTTAATGACGAGCGGCACCTATGGCCAGCACTATTCCACCTCATCCGCGAGCGACGCCCTAAGTTGGTATTTGGCGAACAAGTTGCGGGAGTCAATGCCTGGTTCGACCTTGTACAAACTGACGTGGAAGCAGTGGACTACGCCTTTGGGCTTGTCCCGTTTCCGGCTGCGGGCGTCGGCGCCCCGCACATCAGAGACAGAGCTTATTGGGTGGCCGACGCCAGCAGCGAGCGATCCACTTGGTGGCGGAAGCGTATCAATAGCATTAAGGAAAATACTTGGAGAGAAGCGTCCGTCCGGCAACACGTTGCAAAGTTCCCTTCGAGACTTTGCGCATCTAGCGGGCTGGAACACGCCGACATGCAACACATTCAATCAACCGGAGACGAAACGCGGACTCAGCACACCTCATGGTCAGGCAAAACTTGCGGGTTGGTCGACGCCGACAACCCGCGACTACAAAGGCGGGGCCGAATGCCCCAAGGTCCCAATCAATTCACTTTTGGGTCGACAGGTATGGTTGGCGGGCCCGATCCGGCTGACACCATCTGGTCAAATGCTGACTGGTTGTTCTGCCGGGATGGAAAGTGGCGGCCAGTTGAATCCGGCGCATTCCCGTTGGCTCATGGGATTACCTCCCGAGTGGGACGCGTGCGCGCCTACGGGAACGCGATAGTTGCACCTGCTGCTGCTGCTTTTATTCGAGCATTTACGGAATGTGCGGGCCATGACTTGATTTAGCCCAACATACGTATCTTTTCTTTTTGAGTCTTCCCTATGATTAACGTCGTCAGCTTTTCAGGTGGCAGAACATCTGCGTACCTCGCGCATCTTATGCGTCAGCGGGATCCTGATACTCGCTTCGTATTCATGGACACCGGCGCGGAACACCCCGCAACGTACCAATTCATTCGCGATGCAGTACAACACTGGGGTATTGAGCTGGTTTGTCTGCGTGTTGTGGTCAATCCAGAACTGGGAAAAGCAAACGGGTACCGTATTATTGGCCTTGATGAAATTGGTCCTGGTCTAGCACCTTGGATCGACATGCTGAAAAAGTATGGTACCCCGTATATTGGTGGTGAGTTCTGTACTGACCGTATGAAACTGGGACCGTTCAAGAAGTATTGCGACGAGTACATTGGAAAAAAAAAAATACCAAACATGGATTGGTATCCGCGGCGACGAGCCGAAGCGCCTGACGCCGAGAGCACGCACCAGTTACCTGGCGGATATATCTGATATCAGCAAGCAGGGTGTCATCGACTGGTGGAGCGAACAACCTTTCGACCTGCAGATCCCCGAGCATCTGGGCAACTGCGTTTTCTGTATAAAAAAGTCTATTCAGAAAATAGCACTGGCCGCGAAAGACGAGCCGGAATTAGCCAGGCAGTTCAACGATATTTTAACCGCCGATTATGTACGAAAAATGCCAAACAGGTGCGGCACTGACTTGGTTATGTATCGCGGGAAGAATACTTTTGAGGAGGTGATAGCCATGTTTTCCGGGGATACGCGAGAATCGTTAGCCGCCAGGATGCCATCACAGAACCCACAGAGGGCCGCCCAGAAAGCGGCCTTTTTCTTATCCAATGCTACAAAACCCGCTTGGTGGTACGAGGAAGGATATGACCTCATCTAAAATTTTCACGCCTCGCCCTTATCAAGACCTAATTATCAACCATGAAATCGACATTCTTCGCAGTAACGTCTGGGCCGGGATGGGTATGGGCAAAACGGTAGCGACACTTACCGGACTTGAAGACCTCTTTACCGCCGGCGCCGAAACCCAACCGGCGATTGTACTCGCTCCTTTGCGCGTTGCTGCCAGCACATGGCCGGACGAAGCTGTGAAGTGGGGACACCTGCGCAATATTGAAGTGCAGCCGATTGTCGGTACCGCCAAAGCGCGCGCGGCGGCGCTGGCGAACAGCAACGCAAGCGTGTTCACCATCAACTATGACAATCTCGTCTGGCTGGTGGAAGAGCTCGGCGGCCGCTGGCCCTTCGGTACCGTGATCGCGGACGAAAGCACCCGGCTGAAATCCTTCCGGCTACGTGGTGGAGGGAAGCGCGCGTCAGCACTCGGCAAAGTAGCCCATAAGCACGTACGCCGCTGGGTAAACCTCACCGGAACACCGGCGCCGAATGGCCTAGTGGACCTGTGGGGACAAGCGTGGTTTGTTGACCAAGGGCAGCGCCTCGGGCGTACCTACGGCGCGTTTACCTCCCGCTGGTTCAACTCTATACAGTTCCCCGGCCAGAGCTGGACGAAACTGGAACCGTTCGCCCACTCGCAGGACGAGATACAGCGCGCGCTGGCCGACGTCACTATCTCGCTGAACGCTGCTGACTGGTTCGATATAAACGAGCCCATCCATAACGTGATCTGCGTGGACATGCCACCGAAGGCCCGACAGCAGTATCGCGAAATGGAAAAGGAGATGTTCCTCGAACTCAATGGTGAGGACATCGAAGCGCCGAACGCCGCAGCAAAGACGGTTAAGTGCCTGCAAATCGCCAGTGGCGCGATATACACCGATGACGCGGGGAACTGGTCAGAACTGCACGACGCGAAGCTGCAGGCGCTGGACAGCATACTGACCGAAGCAGCTGGCGCACCGGTACTTGTCGCCTACCACTGGAAACACGACCTTGAGCGTTTGCTCAAAGCGTTCCCCCGCGGTCGTCACCTTGATCAGGATCCGCAGACATTACGCGACTGGAACGCCGGGAAAATCCCTGTCCTATTCGCTCACCCTGCCAGTGCCGGCCACGGCCTGAACATGCAGGACGGCGGCAACATATTGGTGTTTTTCTCGCACTGGTGGGATCTCGAACAGTACCAACAAATTATCGAACGCATCGGGCCAACCCGGCAGATCCAAGCTGGCCACAACCGCCCGGTGTTCATTCACCACATTATTGCCGTTGGCACCATGGACGAACAGGTAATGGAACAGCGTAACTCAAAACGAACAGTGCAGGACATCCTGCTCGATGCCATGAAAAAGCGAGGTTTCTAATATGAACGTGACTGTATCAACCCCTCCTGTATTGATTAACAGGGAAGAAGTTCAAAGATTGCTAGGCGGGATATCAAGAACGACGTTTTATAGAAAACGTAAAATATGGGAACAGAACGGGACTCCGTTCCCAAAAGAAATAACCGAATTGCATCCGCCAAAAGGTGGCGCCCTATTCCGGTATCCTGAAGTTATTCAATTTTGCAAAGAACGAGGGTTAATTGCGGATGCACAAGCCTGAACATGTCCAGCCCATAAATCCGCCGCCTTCTGCTGCTCTTCCACGTAGTCATGCTGGTCATACACAGCCAGCATGCCTGTGAGTTTATGTCCTAATATCTTTTCGGATACGTGTGGCGCGACGCCCAGTTTAGCCATCTGAGTTTTACATGTCCGCCTCAAATCGTGCATCGTCCAGGTATCTCCCCCCATCAATTCCCCCACCTGCTCCGCCATCGAAATTAGAACGCCGGCGGCCATAGGGCGATCCTTGTGAAGTTTCGCAGGGGGGAATACGACCTCCATATCCCCATACAGAGAGAAAGCAAGGCGCAAGAGGTTGACCGCTTCTACGGATAGCCCGCGAATAAACCTCTTCCTTGTCTTTGATATCTCCTTCCTAATATGCCAAACCCGGCGATCAAGGTCGAAATCGGCCTTTTTCGCCAACCTCAATTCAATCCCCCGACACCCTGTTAGCAACACTAAACGAATAAATATCTTATTCTGTAGACTCATCTTTGTTTCATCAACGGCCCGCCAAAATAAGCCAACTTCATGGTCGTCAAGATGCCGCTCGCCATCTTCCGGGCGTTTACCGACGTCATTAAGCTCAATCAGCATTATCGAGTTAGATAAAACTCGTTTGCGTCTAAGCGCGTAGCGCACTATCTGTTTCATTTTTACCAAGACGCTGCCAGCCTGAACGGGGGAGCCACCATCGCTGATCCCTCTAAATATCTTCTCCCAATCAGTGGGGTCCATGTCATTAACGGTAAGCCGACCGTATTTATCAGTGACGTGGAGCGCGAGCATTCGCTGCCAGTATTCGTACTTAACAAGCACCATGGCCGCAGGACTGTTCAGCCACTCCGTGACAATATCGTTTATTGTGGCAGCTCCGGTGACCTTTTCCTTCTTCATTATTCGCTGTATTGCCGGGTCCTTTCCCTCCGCGAGCCACGCCTTACACTCTTGCATCGCCTCTCTGGCGTCTTTAATCGACATAGAGCCATAGTTCCCCAGCTTTAACCTTAATGGCTTGTGGTTGAAGCGATATCGATACTGGAAAGTAATCCTCCCTTTGGGGCTAATTCTGGCGGACAGGCCGCCGCCGTCGGGTAATTCGGCGGGCCCGTCATATGGTTTACCGTGGATCTTTCTCAGTTTGGTGTCATTCAGAGGCATAGTGAGTCAACCGGAATTTGGTACACAGTTTGGTACACAAATTTTACGACACGAGGAGGAATAAAGCGAAATAAATTGAAACGGGCTATTTCATAAAACTTAGAGATAACGTGGGATAGCGGGAAGAATTGGCATTAACCGAAACGAATTGAAAGGGAGTAGAAAGCCTACACGACAGATCACGTGTAAACGATATGTTCAATTAAAATACAAGAGGCCGCGATGCCATCTGATCAACATTATCAAATTGGCGCACGGCCTGATATCCGAATGAAAAAAAGCGCTAATCGAACCTTAGCGCATCTTCCGATCGGCTATGTTAAACCAAAAGCAATGACTTTGCATTAAGTTCAGGGCGTTAATATGGCGGCTACGGCTGCAACGAGGGCTGGATGAGGTAGATCAATATAAGAATAACTAAACCAGATGAAGCCATATGGAGAGCGCATTTTCGCTCTCCATAGAAATTAGCCGCTTTATATAACCATGCTTGTAATTATTGCAGCCCCAGATAGAGATGTACCCACGATACCCGCAGCCATAACCACAAAACCCAGGCCTAAAGTAGGTACTCCCGCGATCGCCCCTAGCACAATTGTCGGTATAGAAACGGCCAGTCCAATTCCCCCCGCAACGGCAAGTAGCCCAAAACCACCGTCCACAGCTTCCATTTCGGTTAGCGTTAATTCTCTCATTGAAGATCTCCCATAATTATTTAAACAATCAAATAGTTACTTAATTAAGCGGGAGCCAAGCTACACGAATGGATAATAAATAACATTAGTCATTTATTTAATATTTAAACCAATACTAAGAAATACAAGCGCTCATTTATTTATTTCTTACTCTGCGTCAGACAAAAAAGAAAACGAAAACGGCGCAGCAGAAGGCCGCGCCGTCCAACACAGACAACGGTGGCTCAAT
The DNA here is from genome assembly GCF_039789245.1 of Leminorella grimontii. Classification (NCBI taxonomy): domain Bacteria; kingdom Pseudomonadati; phylum Pseudomonadota; class Gammaproteobacteria; order Enterobacterales; family Budviciaceae; genus Leminorella; species Leminorella grimontii. The sequence continues at coordinate 2,226,242 of NZ_CP146357.1, forward strand.
TAGAATCTCTCGTCGCCAAACAGCGCTTCAACGGCACGCTCAGCCTCGTCAACGTTCTCCTTACCAAACAGGTTGGCGCGGTTAAGCAGGTAGTAAAGTTGATACAGCGGCTGCCTGTCGACAAAGTCGGTCGGCAGCGGCCAAACGCTCTGATAGCCGTCATAGATTTGGGGAGGAAGTTCAGGGTAGAGAGGCAGCATGGCAAGATCGCATTCTCTATCCCCCCAGTAGCAGGCTGGATCGAAAATAACCGAACCGGCAGCGCTCACGCCACAGTTGGCCGGCCAGAGATCGCCATGCAGCAGTGAAGGCTGAGGATGATGCCCTTTCAGGCGTTGGCTAACGATAGCGATAATCTTGTCTATATCGCCGAAGTTATACCCTTTCTCATTTGCCAGTTGAAGCTGCCAGCCAATGCGCTGTTCGGCAAAGAACGCGTTCCAGTGGCGCTGCCAGCGGTTAGGCTGAGGGGTGGTCGCCAAATCGCTGTCAAAATCAAAGCCGAACTGGGGCTGTTCGCTCCACTGGTGCAGCCTGGCCAGCTGCTGGCCCAGGCAGTATGCATAGTGGGCATCCAGCGGCTTAAGCGGCAGGTATTCCAAAAGAAGAAAGCTATAGTCCCTGTCGTAACCCACGCCGTAAACTTTCGGTACGCGGACCGTTCCGCTCTTCGCCAAGGCCGCCAGCTGGTCTGATTCGGCGGTGAAAATAGGCAAAATATCGCGCGTATCGTACTTAACAAAAACCTCAGTTACGCCGTTACTGACCCTGCGTGCGTGGTGGATATCCCCTCCCGGCAACTCCTCCTTTTCGATAATTGTATAAGTCTCGCCCAGATACTCACTCAATAAACGACCGACGGATTGCCACATGACATCACCTCAAGGTTATTATCAAGACGGTTTCAGGTTAACCTTTTGACTATAGCGAAACGTCGATCTAAAGCACAGCTTTGCGCTAAACATGCGGCCTGCGCGGCATATAGCGCCAGATAATCATAACCACCCGCATAGCGGGTGGTTTGCTCTTGCCCTATAAGGGCTTGTTACCGACTGCGCCTAAATGACGCCGCTTTCTCTTCGTTCAAGCTAAGTGTCTTTGCTACTTTGGCTTACCCCTTGAAGGGGTCTGTATACTCTTTGCTGCTCAATTTGTCTGAGACTAAATCTGATTTCTCTTGTTCTCTGATATATTTTTGGATTGTCGCTTCATTTAGCCCTACCGTACTTACATAGAAGCCTTCGCTCCAAAATTTTCTGTTGCCAAACTTATATTTTAGATTGGCATGTCTATCAAAAATCATCAGCGAACTTTTCCCTTTCAGATACCCCATAAAGCTTGAAACACTCAACTTCGGAGGAATACTTACCAACATATGAACATGATCCGGCATCAGGTGACCTTCTATTATTTCCACTCCTTTATACTTACAAAGGTCTCGTAATATCTCACCTACGCTTGAACGTATACTATTGAAAATCACTTTCCGTCTGAACTTCGGCGAAAAGACGATATGGTATTTGCACAGCCACTTTGTATGCGCTGAGCTTTGTGCTTTAATGCCCATAAACACCTTTCCTCATTTTAGTTACGGTTATTAGCTTGAACATCTATATCGTAACGGAAAGGTGTTTTTCTTGGTATAACCCTTTGATCCCACCCGCAAAGCAGGTGGTTTTATGTTTAAGACGCTAACGCGACTTAAACTGGCTAAAGCCATAATAAGAAACCGACGATAAACGTCGGTTCTCAATGCGTATAAAGTACGGAAAAACTAAAGCATATTGATGAGCCGTAAAATCACATAGATGAATGCGCCCCACAGCACCGGCGCCACGTAAAGCTCGGTTATCTGCGCAAAAATGGAGGTGTTTGGAATCGAAATCAGCTTCTGCAGCTCCTGCTTTGAACGGGCCTGTTCACCGTTCATTGCTTCAAGGATCGCTCGCTCCGTCACGCCTTCCTGCACGTTATAAACTCGCTTGGCTAACCTTGCGCCGGAGGCAGAGAGCGCTAGCCCAACGAAAATCAGCAAAAAGATAACGATAAACCAAACGGTGTTGGATGCAGTCCAGTTTTGAATATTCGGCACCGGCGAGTTAGTCCAAAAGTACTCAAGAAAAGAAGTATATTGGCGCACGATGTTGAACATCACCTGCAAGAAATCCATGATAGTCGCCGTCATTTCCTGCATCTGGCTTTTAGGCGCTACCAGGTACTTAAGTACGGATATCACCGTCGAAATCAGCGCAGGTATAAAAATAACAATCCCGACGATCCGCTTCACTAAAGCCAACGCTCTAGCCTTATGGTGAGTCATTCTGCCTCCATGTTGAAACACCGATTTTACTCTATTGATTTCAAAAAAATATGTTCCACAAGGGAACATTCTCACTCACCGACAAACCGCTAACCTGAAAACGCGACGTTCCATCGCTGCGCTTTGACGTCATTAAAAACAATACCCGACATCGGCGCTGTCGGGTATTTAAAAACGATTAGTGCGTAACGGCAATCAGGCTGTAAGTCACGATAACGAACAAAGCAAAAACGACCGTGCTTAAAGACCACTTTAATTCAGCAGACATCTTGGACTCCTTTTTTACTAATTGGGGGTAATGTTAACGTGAGTTTATCAGCCCTATTTCGGCTAAAGGTGCGAAAACCGCAAAAAACGTTGCGTTCTTTCCGCTACAGCCCTTTTACTTTTGAATTAAATGCGCCAAAATTCATCGCCAAGCATCACTGATAACGATAACGTAAGTTAGCGCCAGTGCGTATGATACAAATTCTACACCGTTTTGCTTTTAATGTGTAATTGAAAAGGCAAACGTTAACTTACCCGCTTACACTGTCATCTGAGCAACGAACGGTATAGGCACAGGAGAACCCGCTTTTATGGCAACCATTAAAGACGTAGCGAAACGCGCCGGCGTTTCAACGACGACGGTATCCCACGTCATCAATAAAACCCGTTTTGTTGCGGAAGATACTAAAACTGCCGTCTGGGCCGCCATAAAAGAACTCAGCTATTCGCCCAGCGCCGTCGCCCGCAGCCTGAAGGTTAACAGTACTAAAACGCTGGGGCTGTTGGCGACCAGCAGCGGTTCGCCCTACTTCGCCGAAGTCATTCAGGCCGTAGAGTCGGCCTGTTATAAAAAGGGCTATACGCTTATCCTTTGCAATACTCAAAACGATCTTGAAAAACAGCAGGCCTATCTGGCCATGCTGGCGCAAAAGCGCGTAGACGGCCTTTTAGTAATGTGTTCTGAGTATCATCCCCCCCTGCTTGAACTACTAAACGACTATCAGCATATTCCCATGATGGTGATGGACTGGGGTAAACACAGCGACTTTACCGACAATATCGAAGATAACGGCTTCCACGGCGGGTATCTGGCCGCACGCTATTTGATAGACCGAGGCCATCGAGATATCGCCACCATTACCGGCCAGCTAAATGAATTTACCGGACGGGAGCGACATAGCGGTTTCCTGCACGCGCTGAAAGAGGCCAACATCGACATCCCCGATGAGTGGATTGTTGAGGCGGACTTCCAGCCGCAGGAAGGGTATGACGGTATGATGAAGCTGTTAAAAGCCCAAAAGCGCCCAACGGCGCTATTTTGCGGTGGAGACGTCATCGCCATGGGTGCGCTGTGCGCCGCTGGCGAAATGGGGTTACGGGTTCCCGACGATATCTCCGTCATCGGTTACGACGACATTCGCAATACGCGTTTTTACAACCCGCCCTTGACGACGATTCAACAGCCAAAAGAAAACCTGGCGGAGATGGCGCTGGACATGCTGCTCGATCGCATAATCAACAAGCGCGAAACCTACCACTCGATTGAACTGCACCCCGAGCTGGTTGAGCGCAATTCCGTTGCCGATGGTCCCTATCTGAAGAAATAGTCCGCAGGCCCGCCTCTCTGGCGGGCTTTTCGTTTGCCCCTCCGCCATTCTCTTCCTATAGTTAAACCTGAGAAGCAGTCAGGTTCAGGACGCCCTTTTACCGCATCGGATGTAATAACAGGCGCTAAAGCGCCGCCGATGCCAACACGGTGATAGTCCTATGAGGTTAGTTAAGCGTACAGCAACCATTAGTTTATTCGTCGCGCTGATGACGGGCTGTTCTCTGTTGCCCGGCGTTCGGATGAATAATCTGGAATACAGCGTTACTCCCAAAGCTAACGAAGGAGAGCCAATCCTTGTCGACTTTGTTGCCGTTGAAGGTGGCAGGTTAACCGCTCAATTGGAACACTATACGTCTGAACAATGGTTTAAAGAAAAAAGCGACCTTCTGAAAAAAAACGCCAAGGGACTCATCGTCTGGCCAATCGTTGTTCGGCCCGGAACGTCGGTAACGCTTAGAAACGTTCCCCTTTACGGTAAACCCGCAGATAACGTATTTCTGTTCGCCAACTATAAAAGCAAAGGAGCCCATCGCCTTGAGCTTGAGCGTTCACGTCTGATTAAGCTGGAGTTTCGCGACGGCGACGTATACGCGGTTAATTGATTTATCTCTTCATCCCCAAGGCCTCCATTCTACGAGGCCTTCTCTTTGTTTTTCATCCCTATATTTCGATTTTCGAAAAATCATTATTCGCAAATTGGCGATTCTCTTTATTGTCAAAAGTAATTATATTCAAGTCAATTGTAACCAAATATTATTATTTTCATATTTAAAAACATCCAGCAACAACCAATTACAAAGAGTCACTCAAATATCTTGAGAAAGATTGAATAGATAAGACGGATTTACGTTCAAGTAACTGGAGAATGTTATGAAATTTAAATATGCGTTAACCTCCCTTGCGCTGTCGGCAGCTTTATTATCAGCTTTGCCCTCTACGGCACTGGCTATTGGTGGAGCGAGCGGAGCAAAGCTGGACTATCAGGTTCAAGGTCAAATAGGCGAAGTCGTCATGAACCCATACGATATTGCGCCACTGACGGCAATTATCCGCAACGGCGGTTACGTACTAAGAGACGCATCGGTTCGTATTGTGCCTAAGGCGAACGGTCAGGAAATCAAATATCAGGTAAACAATAAATACCTTCTGACCTACGGTGGGATCCCCGTTTTCGGCCTTTATCCCGATTACGTCAACACGATTGAAGTTGAATATATCCGCCTCTACGGCGAAAAAAGTGAAAAAATTAAAGAAAGCTACACCGTCTATGCTCCTCCTGCCTATACGGAATCAGCTGGAACCAAAGAGGAACAGGCTTCATTTTTCACCGTAAACGTTAAAAAAGTCGCCCCTGAATTTAAAGACCGACTCTATCTGCTCAACAATCTACAGGACAAGTCAGGAAACGGCACCCGCACCGTATGGAATAACCCCGTTGGCGGCGCGCTTGAGTGGAATTTCTACCCTGTCAACGCCATTATCGACACTTCCGGCGATATCCGCTGGTATATGTTCGCCAATCCTATTTACGATCTGAAATCTATCTATAAAGCCGGCGTAATGATGGGCTTTAAGCAAAACGACGACGGTGCGCTAAGCTGGGGCTACGGCCAGCGCTACGTGAAGTATGACATCATGGGAAGAGAAATCTTTAATCGCCGGTTGCCCGACAACTACAACGACTTCTCCCACTCGATGGATAACGCCGCCAACGGCCATTACTTCCTGCGCGTAGCCAGCTCCAACCATAAGCGCGCCGACGGTAAGAACGTTCGCACCGTGCGCGACGTGATTGCCGAAGTCGATCAAAACGGCGTAGTGGTGGACGAATGGCGGCTGTTTGACATCCTTGACCCCTATCGCGACGTTGTGATGAAAACCCTCGATCAGGGCGCCGTTTGCCTGAATATCGATGCAAGCCAGGCCGGCCATACCTTAAGCGCGGAAGATCTGGCCGCATTGGACTCCTCTGACAAGTTCGGTGATATTGTCGGCAGCGGGCCGGGCCGCAACTGGGCTCACGTCAACAGCGTTGACTATGACAGCGAAGACGACTCCATTATCATTAGCTCCCGCCACCAGAGCGCCATTATAAAGATTGGCCGCGACAAGAAGGTGAAATGGATCCTCAGCGCGCCCGAAGGATGGAAAGCGCCCTTTGATTCAGCCGTGTTGACCCCCGTTGACGCCAAGGGGCAGAAAATCAAATGTGAAAACAGCGTCTGTGAAGGCGGCTTCGACTGGACCTGGACTCAGCATACGGCCTTTAAAATCGACAGCATGAGTAAAGGCGACTCCATCTACGTTTCCGCCTTTGACAACGGTGACGGACGCGGCATGGAACAGCCTGCGATGCCCAGCATGAAGTACAGCCGAGCGGTCATTTATAAGATTGACCAAAAGAATAAAACGGTACAGCAGGTGTGGGAATACGGTAAAGAACGCGGCAATGAGTGGTTCAGCCCCGTCACTTCAATCACCGAATACCAGCAGGATAAAAACTCCGTTTTCGTCTACTCGGCAACCGCTGGCGGCTCGTTTGACCTTGCCGTTGGCGCCTTCACCAGCCTGCCTAATCCCTATATTGAAGAGTTCAAGTGGGGAGAAACCGAACCTTCCGTTGAAATTCAGCTACACGGAACGCGGGGCTATCAGGCAATGCCGTTTAGCCTGACAAAAGCCTTTAGCAAATAGAGCCTAAGCGCATAAAAAAGCCCGAACGTCTGTTCGGGCTTTCCATTTTTATTCAACGTTACTTGTAACTACCGGCCCGCAGGGCCTCAATACGCTTATCCAACGGCGGGTGGGACATAAACAGCTCGCTGAAGGTCTTCGCCTTACCGTTAATACAAAACGCCATCATGCTGGATTCTTCCTGCGGCTCATAGCTGGTCTTTAGCCGCTGTAGCGCCGCAATCATCTTCTCGCGGCCAACCAGGTTAGCCGAACCGGCGTCCGCCTTGAACTCACGGTGGCGAGAGAACCACATGGTAATGATGCTGGCCAGAATGCCAAACACCAGCTCAAGCACCATGGAAACGGCGAAGTAGACCATCGTATTCCCCGAAGAGGAGCTCTCTCCGTCTCGGTTCATAAAGCCCGACGCCACCTGAGCGATAAGGCGAGAAGCGAATATAACGAAGGTGTTCACAACGCCCTGAATCAGCGTCATTGTGACCATGTCACCGTTAGCGATATGGCTAATTTCGTGGGCCAGCACGGCTTCCGCTTCGTCCCGGCTCATGTTCTGCAGCAGCCCGGAACTTACGGCTACCAGAGAAGCGTCTCTGCGCGCGCCGGTCGCAAAGGCGTTAATGTCGGGAGCGTGATAAATGGCAACCTGAGGCATCGCAATGCCGACCTGCTCAGACTGGCGTCTAACCGTCTCAACCAGCCACCGCTCCACTTCATTGCTCGGCTGGTCAATGACCTGACCGCCGACGGTGCGCAACGCCATCCATTTTGACATCATCAGCGAAACCAACGCGCCGCCAAAGCCAAACAGGCCGGCCATAATCATCAGCCCCTGTACGCTGCGGCCCTGAATGCCCGTCAGGCTCAGGATAATGCCGAAAATAAACATAACCGCGAGGTTTGTTAGTAAAAAGAGCGCGATACGCATCATAGGTTTATTGCTTCCTCAAAGAAGTAAAAAAATGTTTCTTACCCATAGATCTTATGGGCTCTGAAGCAAATTTCAAGCGCCAACGCGCGCCACTTAACAATTCGGTCATAACTTTACAATAGTCTACATTTTTCATCACAGGCTTTAACAGCCGGGACAAAAAAGGCGCCCGAAGGCGCCTGTAATAACCGATAACTCGATCGGACTATTTTTTCACTGCCGCCGCGTTGGCTTTTTCCAGTGACGCCAGATCCAAGGCGATTTGAACCGTCTCATCCAGATAAGGATCGGGCTCTTTATAGTCCTTAGGCAGGTCTTCCAGCGACTTCAGCTTTTTCTTGCCTTCGTGAGTCAGGCGTTCGTTGATGCGCGTCAGGCGAGTAGCATCCTCTTCTGCGCTATCCTTCTCACGCTTGGCCAGATTCAGAGAAATCGAGCCACGCTTGTCCTTATTGGCCTTATAGCGAGCGAGATCCTGCATGATGTACTGGAACTCGGGATTCGTAGCAATGCGCGCATCGTGATCCTTAATCAAGGTCGGTACATACTGAGCCTCGTTACCCTGCATCGTATAGGCGGCTTTAGCTACGCTATCCCACGGCAGTGCGTTATCTTCGAAGCTCTCCCCGGTTTCAGCGGGATCGACGCCGGTGGGCATCACGATATCTGGCGTTACGCCCTTACGCTGGGTGCTTCCGCCGTTAATACGATAGAACTTTTGAATCGTATACTGAACCGAGCCCAGGTCCGGCCAGTCAGGGCGAAGCATCTGATCGTAAATCCGGTTCAGCGCGCGATGCTGCTGCACGGTGCCCTTGCCGAACGTCGGTTCGCCGACAATCAGCGCACGGCCATAGTCCTGCATTGCGGCAGCGAAAATTTCCGACGCGGAAGCGCTGAAGCGATCGACCAACACCACCAGCGGCCCTTTATAATAAACGATGCCGTCGGTATCGCTGTCCTCACGGACCTTGCCATTATTATCGCGAACCTGAACGACAGGACCGCTGGGAATGAACAGCCCGGAAAGAGAAACCGCTTCAGTCAAGGCGCCGCCGCCGTTGCCGCGCAGGTCGATAATAATGCTGTCAACGTTCTGATGCGTCAGCTTTTGCAGCTGAGTCTTAACGTCTTCAGTCAGGCCGACGTAGAACCCGGGAATATCCAGTACGCCAACTTTTTTCTTGCCTACCGTTTTCAGCGTCATTTTAACCGCGCGATCTTCAAGACGAATTCGCTCTCGGGTGATAGTGACAACCTTAGTCTTAGCGCCCTTTCCTGCCGGTAAAATCTCCAGGCGAACCTTACTGCCCTTGGGCCCTTTGATCAGCGCGACAACGTCGTCCAGACGCCAGCCGATGACGTCAACAATAGGTTTGTCCTGTTGGCCTACGCCGACAATCTTATCGCCAACGGCAATCGCTTTACTTTTGGCCGCCGGCCCGCCGGGCACCAGCGAGTTAATCTGGGTGTAGTCGTCTTCCATCATCAGTACGGCGCCAATCCCTTCAAGAGACAGGCTCATCTCTGTATTGAACTGTTCCGTATTGCGAGGGGAAAGATAGCTGGTATGGGGATCGATTTCCCGAGCGAAAGCGTTCATGAAGGTTTGGAAAACGTCTTCACTCTTGGCCTGCGTCAGCCGCTTAATAGCGGACTGATAGCGCTTGGTCAAAATTTCTTTAATTTCAGGCCATTTTTTGCCGGTAAGCGTCAGGTTCAGCGCGTCGTATTTGACCTTTTGGTTCCAAAGCTTATCCAGCTCGGCTTCACTAGTAGGCCACGGAGCCTTGCTGCGATCGACCTCAATGGCGTCATCGCCATCAAACGTCATCGGCTTATCCAGCAGCGACAGCGCGTAATTCAAGCGTTCAAGGCGACGTTTCTGAGCATAGTTATAAAGCGCATAGGCGGTATCAAGCTGGCCCGACTTCAGCTCGTCATCCAGCGACTTTTTCTTATCGGCAAACTTTTCAATATCCGATGCCAAAAGCACGTTGTGGCTAAAGTCCAACATGTTCAGATAGCGATCGAAGATCTTCTCTGAAAAAGCGTCGTCGAGCGTAAACTGACGATAGTGTGAACGCGTAAAACGAGCGGTCACGCGCTCACTCACCGCCGCATGCTGGACTTCCTGCTGGAGATCCGGAATTTGCTCAATGCGGAAAGTCGCCTCTTTCGCATAACTTAATCCTGCTAGAAATAAGCTTGCAATGGCCGTTAGTCGGACTAAGTTATTCATGCGTTGGCTGACCTCTACCTCAGAACTGTAAGTGTTCGGCGCGAACTAACATAGCTAACCCGGAAGCCAGCTGAACGCGTACGCCGTCTTTCGCGATTTCAAGAACGGTTGCATCCATGGCGCTCTTACCGGCAAGAACCTGCACCGGCTGACCGATTTTCAATAAACCGATATCGCCGACGGGCGTTGTGCGCGGCTGTGGCTTGGCGGGAGCCTTCGGCTGAGGGGCGCGGGGCGCGGCAGGCTTTGCCTCTGCGCCTTTCTTCACCGCAGGGCGAGAACGACGTACCGGAGCATCGCTTTTTTCTTTGCCTTCTTTTTCTTTGCGCTGTGCCGCGCGCTGAGCCTGAACGCGCGCTTTAGCCTCTTCCAGCTGCTTGCGCGCATGCTCCACGTGCTGAGCTTCCAATGCGCCGCAGTCCGTACCGTCCAGATCGACGCGCTGAGCGTCGGCCTTCAGACCGTGTAGATAGCGCCAGCTGGAAGTGTACAGGCGTAGAGCGGTACGCAGTTGGGTTTTACTAAACAGCGTTTCTTCCGGCAGACGGGCTATCACGTCTTGGAAAATGCCGATCTTAAGCGGCCGAGCCTCACCTTCAAGCGTAAAACAACGCGGGAATTTCTCAGCCAGATAGGCAATAACTTCTTTACTACTGTTCAACTTGGGTTGATTTTCCATGAAATTTCCTGATGACAACAAACTAGCCCGAACATGCAGGCGCAAATCAGGCGCCATTATAATCGCAGTGCGGGTAAAAGCCACGCTCTCCGCACTTCAAGTTTAACTACACCACAACAAATCGCCATTTAACATTGAGACAAATGCCGTGAAAGGCATCGGACTATCCCCTTCAGCCCTTCTTCATCTTCGCCGTCAAAACGACTAAATACGGTACTGTCTATATCCAGTACGCCAATCAGCGCGTCGCCGCAGTACAGCGGCAACACAATCTCCGCATTGCTTGCGCTATCGCAGGCAATGTGGCCTTCAAACTGATGAACGTTGTCTACTCGTTGAATACGCGCAGTTAGCACTGCCGTGCCGCATACGCCCTTTCCGACCGGAATTCTGGTACAGGCAACCTTTCCTTGAAAAGGCCCCAGAACCAGTTCTGGGCCGTTTAGTAAATAAAAACCGACCCAGTTGACCTCGTCCAGACGTTCAAACAGCAGAGCGCTGGCGTTTGCCAGCGAGGCTATTCGATCGGGTTCGCCGCTTAGCAACGAAGCGAGCGTATTTTCCAACTCGGTATAGAACGCTTTTTTATTCATTTTATCAATAGATACCGCTAAATATACCGCACCCTGTTATCGATCTTTAGACTCACGTCAACCGCCGGCCAGCTTTACTTTGAAACCTTTACATTCTAGCAAGACTTTTAGCTCATCGCGCTTATCGCCTTGAATTTCAATCTGCCCCGTTTTTACCGCACCGCCGCACCCGCACTTTTTCTTCAATTCAGCGGCCAGCTTTTGCAGTTGGTCATCATCCAGATCCAAGCCGGTAATGATGCAAACGCCCTTTCCCTTCCGGCCGCTAGTTTGGCGCTGAATGCGCACAACGCCATCGCCCTTGGGGCGCTCCGCCGTCTCTTCCTGCGGCTTAATGCGCCCCGTGTCTGTACTATAAACTAAGCGGCTGTCGCTCATAGCGGCCTCAGACTGGTCAAAATATCGCGAAGCGCCCGAGCCGGATCGGCAGATTGGGTAATTGGGCGCCCGATAACCATATAGTCGACGCCGGCGGCCATCGCCTGCGGCGGCGTCATTACGCGACGCTGATCGCCAAGCTCGCTACCGACGGGGCGAATGCCCGGCGTCACTAGCTTAAACGATGAGCCGAGCAGCGATTTTAAGTGTGTAGCCTCATGGGCTGAGCATACGACGCCGTCAAGGCCGTTATCTTTGGCTAGACGGGCCAATCGCTCCGCGTGATCTTGTAGAGAACCCTGAATGCCGATTGCTTTCAGCTCGCTTTCTTCCATGCTGGTAAGCACCGTTACGGCGATAAGGGCTGGCGCATCGCTTCCATACGGCAACAGCGCGCTTTTAGCCGCTTCCAACATTCTCGCTCCGCCGCAGGCGTGTACGTCAACCATCCATACGCCCAGCTCGGCGGCGGCAGAGACGCTTCTGGCGACCGTATTGGGAATATCGTGAAACTTTAAGTCAAGGAAAACGTCAAATTCACGCTGCTGCAGCGAGCGAACCAGCTCAGGCCCGCACAGGGAAAACATCTCTTTTCCTATTTTTAAACGACAGTCCGCCGGGTCAATTTTATCGACCAGCTCAAGAGCTTCGCGCTGAGTGTCAAAATCCAGCGCAACAATAACGGGAGAAGTCGACGTCGACATAGTGTTTTCCTGTTCTCTTCTTTTCGGTTAAATCAGTTTGTTTTTACATCAATAGACTGCATTATTGGCCGTCCAAACCGCGGATCGGCTTTACCGTCGACCAGGCCTTACACGACGGGCAGTGCCAGTAAAGCGAGTTGGCGGTCAGTCCGCACTTTTCACAGCAATAGCGCGGGCGAGAACGGATCTGTTCGCCCACCATTTCCTGTAACACTATCAGGCTCTCTTTTGCGCGCCCTTCTTCCGCTTCCGCCAGCTGATAATTCATCAGGCGATAAAAGCCCCGCATCGTCGGGTGAATTTGAAGCTGATGGTTGACGTACGCCTGAGCGGCGTCTCGCCCCTCGCGCAGTTCCAGCATATCCGCCAGCATAAGCTCTGCGGCTGACCCCGTTTGCTCCGCCACGCAGCGCTTAAGATAGGCGACCCAGAGGTCTTGCTGCCCCAGACGCTGATAGCATTCGTAGAGCATAGGCAGGGTTTCGCTGACGAAGTCTTTATCCTGCTCGATAACTTTTTCCAGCTCGACTATTGCTTTAGCGTCGTCGCTGCGGGCGATCCAAATCCGGCCGGACATAATCGATACGCGGGCGCAGTTTTTATCGGCCGCAGAAGCCTTTTTCAAAAGCCCCATCGCCTTATCCAGATCGTCGGATCCCATCGCCTGCAGCGCGAGCTCGCAGTAAAAGTGGGCAATCTCGACTCGGTATGCGTCTTTGCCGGCCTTTACCAGCTTTTCGGCCACGTCGATAGCCTGCTGCCAGTCACTGGTCGTTTGGTAAATAGTTAAAAGCTGCTTTAACGCCGGTAGGCGAAAGTCCTCTTCGTCGACTAACTGGGAAAACATGCGTTCAGCCCGATCGTATAAACCGGCCGCCATGTAGTCCCAGCCTAGCTGCTGCGTAGCCAAAAGCCGCTGCTCAAACGACAGTGAGGCGCTTTCGATTAACGATTGGTGAATTCGGATGGCTCGGTCAACCTCGCCCCGGGAGCGAAACAGGTTGCCTAAAGTAAGATGAGCTTCAAAGGCGCCGCTGTCTTCCTTCAGCATGTCGACAAACAGATCGACGGCCTTGTCCTGCTGGTTAGAAAGCAGGAAGTTTACGCCGTCCACATAGCCGCGAGACAGCTTATTCGCTTCCTGCTGGCGCTCCTGCTGTATGCCCCTACGCCCCATATACCAGCCATAGGCTGCGGCCACGGGCAATAACAAAAACAGCAGTTCAAGCATACAGCGCTATTCCTTTTCGGCGATCTGCTGCATAACGGGAGCGGCTTCAACGGGCGCCGTCGTCTCGTTTTGTAAGCGCTTGATCTGGCGCATCGCACGTCCAAGACGTAAGCGTAAACGCAAATAGAATATGCCTGTGACCAGCCAGCCGAGAATAAAGCCTCCGCCGAACAAAACGGCCAACAGCGTAGATAGCGCGTAGTCGCCCTTCGCAATCAAAAAGTTGAAAGTTACAACCTGCTCGTTGTGGGCTCCCAACGTGACGGCGATAACCAGAATAACGACGGCGATTAATCCAATCAGTAAATATTTCACATTGCTATCCAAAACATAGAGATAAACGGATGAATTATACCAAGAATGCTTGGCCGTGTCCTTTAACTTAGCATTTCTGCGCGCTGAACGAAAAATGCGCGCAGCACAGGAGCCTGATTTTCACTGATATTGCTTTAAAATACTAGGCCGTATCCCTTATTTATGCACGATGCCGACGCAAAACGTCGGCGATTTTCAACGGTGCATTATTCATCCCGCCGGGCCTTAGCAAATATCTTCCGCTCGGCGACCCAGCAGGCGCTCAACGCCAGCAGGCCGCTTAATAACGTTGAAACAATTAAGTCTATAGGCCAGTGCATCCCCAACAGGAGCCGACTTCCCGCAACGGAAACGGCCCACGCCATCAAAACGCCGGCGTCTAGATAGCGGCGACGCGGCAGCAGCAAACCGATGCCCATCAGCGCCCAAGAAGCCGTAAACAGCGTGTGCCCAGAGGGAAATGAATATCCTGTTTCTCTTTGCCAATGGTCGGACAGCCACAGGGGCACTCTCGCCTCTTGGCCTAGCCGTTGTTCAATCATTTTCGCTCGCGCTTTTCGACCCTGCTCGTAAAAGGCGCGATCGTCAATATGGTACTCATTCTCCATCCAGAGCACATAAGGCCTTGGTTCTGCTACCGTTTCTTTAACCACGGATTTTATCGCCTGTCCTCCTACGATAACCGCAGCCAGCAGCGCAACGACGGCAATTGCCTGACGCCCGGGCAAAGACAGTCGCCATATAAACCAAACCGCAAGAATAACGCTGGTTATCGCCCCCCAAGGCGAACTGGCCGTCTCTGTGAGCCAAAATAAAGGAAGGAGAAATGCGTTTCCCTCTCCCGGATACCAGCGCCAGCCGACGCAAAGCGTCGCCAGCGGTAAAATCAGTAAAAGCAAAACGCCAACGGCAAGGCGCCCGGTCAAACGGCTCAGCATACAACAACGTCTTCCTGTACTTATAACGGCTGACTATAATTCCATAAAAATGTCCGAAACGATAAAACTATCGCGCATTATTTATTAACTAACTGGCAACAATGCGCCGTAATTGGTTTATAATATGGCGTTTCATGCCGTAGTGACGCATCCGTCAATCTAAGCGCAAACAGCAAAAGCAGAGTCAATCGTCATTGGAGAACATCATGCAGTTAAAGAAAGTGGCTGAAGCCAAACTACCGACCCCTTGGGGAGACTTTCTGATGGTCGGGTTTGAAGAGTTGGCCACCGGGCATGACCACGTTGCGCTAGTGTTTGGCGACATCAGCGATGATAATCCCGTATTGGCGCGTATTCATTCCGAGTGTCTGACGGGGGATGCGCTGTTCAGCCTTCGCTGCGACTGTGGCTTCCAGCTTGAAGCCGCTATGCAGCACATTGCTGAAGAAGGCCGAGGCATACTGCTCTACCATCGTCAGGAAGGCCGTAATATTGGCCTTTTGAATAAAATTCGCGCCTATGCGCTTCAGGACAAGGGTGCAGACACCGTTGAGGCTAACCATCAGTTGGGTTTTGCTGCGGACGAGCGTGACTTTACGCTGTGCGCTGACATGTTCAAGCTGCTAGACGTCAGCTCTGTCAGGCTGTTGACCAATAATCCAAAGAAAGTTGAAATTATGACTCAGGCCGGCATCAACATCGTTGAACGCGTTCCATTACTGGTAGGACGTAACCCTAAAAACGAAAAGTATCTTGACACTAAGGCCGCAAAAATGGGCCACCTGCTGTCCAAATAGTCCGTATTACCTCCTCGCCAGACGCGCTTTGCATCCGGCGAGGAGTCTGAAGAGCCCGCTACCGAACCGGCAGTTCGATATCGCTAAACAGCGCCTCTACCTCTTCCGGCGATCTTAATGCGACAGCTTTATCCACGATGTCTCTGGTTAAATGGGGGGCAAATCCCTCGATAAAGCTGTACATATAGCTACGCAGGAACGTCGTGCGGCGAAAGCCTATCTTAGTCGTGCTCGGAGCAAAGATATGGCTGGCGTCGATCGCTACCAGGTCGGGATCTTCCAATGCGTCCACCGCCATATTCGCCAACACCCCAACCCCCAGTCCTAGCCGCACATAGGTTTTAATCACATCAGCATCCGTTGCGGTAAACACGATTTTCGGCGTCAGCCCTGCGCGATTAAAAGCGATGTCCAGCTCAGAACGCCCGGTAAAACCGAAGGTATAGGTCACCAGCGGATATGAAGCCAATTCCTCAATAGGAATATGCGACTTTGAAGCAAGCGGATGATCGTCTTTTACGACGATGGCGCGGTTCCAGTGATAGCAAGGCAGCATGACGAGATCTTCATACAGGTGCAGCGCTTCCGTCGCAATAGCGAAATCCGCGTTGCCCTTTGATACCGCTTCGGCTATCTGGGTCGGCGATCCTTGATGCATGTGCAAAGAAACTTTGGGATAGCGATCGATAAAGGCCTTAATCGCCTTAGGCAGCGCATAGCGAGCCTGAGTGTGCGTAGTGGCGACATACAGCGACCCGCGATCGGGATAGGTATGTTCACCAGCGACGGACTTGATAGCGTCAATCTTGGACAGTATCTCCCGCGCGATGCGTACAACTTCCTGCCCGGCAGGCGTCACTTCCGTTAGGTGTTTACCGCTGCGAGTAAAGACCTGAATGCCAAGCTCATCTTCCAGCATTCTTACCTGCTTACTGATCCCCGGTTGAGAGGTATAAAGCCGCTCCGCGGTAGATGAGACATTCAGGTTATGATTGACCACTTCAACGATATAGCGAAGTTGCTGCAGTTTCATACGTTACACCACTACTCAATAACTATCATGGTTAATATAAAATCGCATCCGTGCTGTTTATCGCGCCAAGCCGTGAGCTACCTTCAACTACGCAACCCGGCTCTGCTTTCATTCCGCGCCTCTCCCTGCGATTTAACGGAATAAAAACGCCCTGTAGTTAAATGAACATACAGGGCGCTAGATAGCAAGTAATTATTCTTCCTGCTCAGAGTATTACTTTTTTACTTCTCGCCACTGGCCGTCGGTATAGAACAATGACCATCCGGTCGCCTTACCGTCTTTCTCTGATGAAATATATTGCTGCTTGGTCTTACGGCTAAAGCGCACGATAGACGCGTTGCCTTCGGGATCCGCTGCCGGCGCATCGGCCAGATAGCGCAATTTTTCCGGCAGTCGGTCTTTAAAGCGCTGCAGTTCAGCTACCGTAGGCGCCCTCGTTTCCCTCGATTTCGGGAAAGTATTAGCAGCCAGAAAAACCCCTGCCGCGCCGTCTCGCAGGACAAAATAGGCGTCAGACTTTTCACACGGCAGCTCTGGCAATGGAACTGGATCTTCTTTTGGCGGCGCGATGTCGCCGTTGCGCAGGATCTTGCGCGTATTCTTACAGTCAGGGTTGGTACATCCCATGTATTTACCAAAACGCCCCATCTTCAGATGCATCTCGGAACCACACTTATCGCACTCAATCACCGGACCGTCGTAACCTTTAATGCGAAATTCACCTTCTTCGATTTCATAACCGTCGCAGGACGGATTATTACCACAGACGTGCAGCTTGCGGTTCTGATCGATAAGATAGCTGTCCATCGCCGTTCCACATTTGCTACAGCGGCGGCGCGCGCGCAGCGCATTGGTTTCCGCATCATCGCCTTCCAGAATGTTCAAGACCTCAGATTCTGGGATCAGGTTGATAGTTTGCTTACAGCGCTCTTTGGGCGGCAGCGCATAGCCGGAGCAGCCGAGGAATACGCCGGTGCTGGCGGTTCTTATCCCCATTTTCCGTCCGCAGGTCGGGCAATCGATAGAGGTCAAGATCACCTGATTAGGACGCATCCCTCCTACTTCCGGATCCTGCTCGGCTTTATCAAGCTGCTGGCTGAAGTCAGAGAAGAAGTTGTTGAGCACGCCCTTCCAGTTGGCTTTATTGGTCGCCACGCTGTCGAGGTTATCTTCCATTCTGGCGGTAAAGTCGTAGTCCATCAGATCGCGGAAGTTTTCCTCCAGGCGATCGGTAACGATTTCACCCATTTTTTCGGCATAGAAGCGACGATTCTCAGTATGAACATAGCCTCTGTCCTGAATGGTGGAAATAATCGACGCATAGGTTGAAGGACGGCCGATGCCGCGCTTTTCCAACTCTTTAACCAAAGACGCTTCGCTAAAGCGCGCGGGCGGCTTGGTAAAGTGTTGGCTTGGCAGCAGCTGCACTAAATCCAGCGTCGCGCCGACCTCTACCGTAGGCAGCGTTTTATCTTCATCGTTTTTGCGCAGCGCAGGGAGTACGCGAGTCCAGCCGTCAAAGCGCAGCGTTCTGCCTTTAGCCTTCAGGAGATAGTCTCCAGCTTTAACCGTCAACGTCGTAGAGTCATACTTCGCCGGCGTCATCTGGCAGGCAACAAACTGACGCCAAATGAGCTGATACAGGCGCTGAGCATCCGCTTCCATATCTTTTAGCGACTCAGCCAGGACGTTCACGTCAGAAGGACGGATAGCTTCGTGCGCTTCCTGAGCGTTTTCTTTACTGCTGTAATGGTTTGGCTGCGCCGGCAGGTACTTATCGCCAAAGCTTTCGCCAATGTAACCTCTGACCATGTTGAGCGCATCCTGACTCAGGTTGGTTGAGTCGGTACGCATATAGGTGATATAGCCCGCTTCATACAGACGCTGCGCCATCATCATGGTTTTCTTTACGCCAAAGTTCAGCCGGGTACTGGCCGCCTGCTGCAGCGTAGACGTAATAAACGGCGCGGAGGGCTTGCTGGTAGTTGGCTTATCTTCTCGCTCTAAAACCTCATAGCGCGCCTTTTCCAACAGCGCGACCGCTGCCTGAGTCTCTTGCTGATTAACGGGTTTAAACGCCCCGTCCTGATAGTGCGTTACCTGCATTTGCAGCGGAGCGTCGCTTCCGTGATCGAGGTCTGCGTGCAGCTCCCAGTACTCTTGCGGCACAAAGGCCTTGATTTCACGCTCGCGCTCGACCACCAGGCGAACGGCGACGGACTGAACCCGACCGGCAGAAAGGCCGCGGGCAATCTTTTTCCACAGCAGCGGAGAAACCATATAGCCCACCACGCGATCCATAAAGCGGCGCGCCTGTTGAGCGTTAACGCGATCCATATTGAGTTCGCCAGGCTCTTTAAATGCCTCGCGGATTGCGTTTTTGGTGATTTCATTGAAGACCACGCGACGATACCGGTCGTCGTTACCGCCGATGACCTCCCGCAGGTGCCATGCAATGGCTTCCCCTTCGCGGTCAAGGTCGGTTGCCAGATAAATAGTATCGGCTTTTTCGGCTAAGGCTTTCAGCTCTGCGACAACTTTCTCTTTGCCGGGAAGAATTTCATAGTGAGCGGCCCAGTCGTGATATGGATCAACGCCCATACGGCTAACCAACGCCTGCTGCGCATCTTTTTTGACCTTGGCGCCTTTTGTCGAAGCGCTGCTTTTCGTTCCCGAACCGCTCGTCGGCAAATCCCGGATGTGACCAACGCTGGATTTCACCACGTAGTCACTGCCCAGATATTTATTAATTGTTTTGGCCTTAGCCGGGGATTCCACAATAACGAGCGATTTACCCATAACGTTGTTTACCTAAATTGGCCCTTCTCAATAAAATACAACATAGCGAATTTTGCAGAACATCACAAAAACGCCGCGTTTAATGTTGAGGTCAAAATGCGAAACGTCAAGCCCTCGCTTTCTTCCTCGTTCGTATGTAGCCGTAAACGCTCGATTTTCTCAACGCTTTACGCTGCGTTCGTTTGTTCCGAAAGCCCATAACTCTACCTGATAAAAAGCACTACGCAACAAAATTAGCGAGAATAACCGTTTTTTATCGATAAAAACGAGCGGCTCCAAGGAGAAAAAACGCTATCCTGCATAAGTTCTGACGCATTGCTCTGGCAGGGTCTGAGCGATAAAATGCGTGAATGGTTTAAGTACGTAATTTGAGTACATTGGAGTAAATAATGAAAACCGAGACTACGCCTATATCGCGCCAAGCGCTATTAAAAGAAGCGAATCAACTTATCCGCGACCATGAAGACTTCATTCACGGAATGGAAGCTACCGACGTAGAGCAAAAAGGCAGCGTTCTCGTTTTTCGGGGAGAGTACTTCCTGGACAAAGACGGGCTGCCGACCGCCAAAACGACGGCCGTATTCAATATGTTCAAACATCTGGCCCACGTGTTTTCAAACAAATATCATTTGGAATAACGTTTGACGGGTAACGATTGATATAAAAACTGTGCTTAATGCAGTTTTACAATAGTAAAAAAGCAGAGAGAACCTCTCTCTGCTTTCTGAAAAGCCTTCTGGCTTAAGTGGAGAGCCTTGGGTACTTAAGCGAAAAGCTTCAAGAATTTTGTAGCTGCGTCACTGCCGACAACAGCGCCTACCGCGGCGCCAAAGGCAGAAAATACGAAGCTGCTAAAACCGTCCCACCCTTTACTTTGCCCAATAGCTGAAGCACAGGCCGCGCCGTCCAGTGCGCCTTCAATGCAGCCACCGTTAACGGCTTCCATTTCATTTTTATTTAATTCACGCATCTTCACACCTCAATATCATTTAAATATTTGCAATAAGAAACAATAACGTACAAACAGAATTCATCTGAAATATACCATGCTAATTTTTATAAAATTAAGGGGAATTTACTAAAATTATCTTTTACTAATCGCTCTGTAATCAAGACAGAGATTGGAATTAAATACGGACTCACCGCGTTATAGACATCACTAAAAAACGCCTAAGTTAACTTCACATTATGTCTAAAAAACGTCGGCGCATTCCGCATTCATCAGGCCCTAACCATTAATGCAGGAACGCGCCGACTGAGAGTTTCAATTAAAGAGTGGGCTTTTGTCCACGCTGCCACCAGCGCAACAGAAGACGATCGCAGCTTTCCGCCGCGCTTCCCGTCAGCCGGTCAATCAGGCGCTTTCGCTGGGCATAGCGCACGCCAATGACGTCGCGTTTGTTTAACTGGGCAATGAGCAGATCGTCACTGGTACCTATTTCGTCAATCAGCCCCTTTTCTTTAGCCTGAACGCCAAACCAATGCTCTCCCGTCGCTACGGCGTCAATATCCAGCGACGGACGCTGTTCGCTGACGAACGCCTTAAACAGCCGGTGGGTCTCGTTCAGCTCTTCGCGAAATTTCTCTCGCCCCGCTTCCGTATTCTCACCCAATAGCGTCAGCGTACGCTTGAATTCACCGGCGGTATGCAGCTCAACGTCAATCGCATTCTTCTTCAGCAGTCGGTGAAAGTTCGGAATTTGCGCAACCACGCCGATAGACCCCACAATGGCAAACGGCGCGGCAACGATGCGATCGGCAACGCAGGCCATCATATAGCCGCCGCTGGCCGCAACTTTATCCACGGCAACCGTTAACCGAACGCCGGCCTTACGCAGCCTATCAAGCTGAGATGCAGCCAAGCCATAGCCATGCACTACGCCGCCCGGGCTTTCGAGCTTAAGTAAAACTTCATCTTCCGCCTTAGCGACCGCCAGTACGGCCGTTATCTCCTCCCTAAGAGCCTCAACCTCATGGGCATCCATGCTGCCTTTAAACTCCAGCACGAACAAACAGGGCTTTTGCTTGCTTTGTTCGCCGCTTTTAGCCGCCTGCTTGGCCAGTTTTGCTTCCGCTTTATCCTTTTTCTTTTGCGCCTTGTTCCACAGCTTTTGTTCCGCCTGCGGCATGCGGGCCACCTGCATCTCCTCCTGCATGTGGCGATACTGCTCGCCTAAATCGACCAGCGTCAGTTCGCCTCGACGGCTGCTTTTACGCTGAGTTGCGCTAAGAATAAACAGCGCAGCGGCGGCGACTACGACGACAAACGTCGCAATCTTCGCCAAAAATAAACCATATTGAGAAATCCACTCCACGGCATTTTTCCTATCGGGTTAATAAAACCGGGTAACGATGTACGCATTCAACGCGGTAAAAGTATAGCCTCTTTCACCGTGACAGACTGATATCGTTGCCTATTTCAGCTATGATTAACATCATAATGCAGCCACCCCACGTCCCTTAAGTAATTCGAGTTGCATGACAAAACGCCCACGGCGTTTTGAACGGCGCTTGCGCTGGCCCTGAAAAGGTGAGATCTGTGAATAGCCAAATATACAAAGCCAACGCACATGCAGCTTGAATTATGACGGGTATAAACCGGATAAATATACCGTAAGGAGAGAGTATGCACTACCAGGCACCGCGCGATTTGCTCAATGAAAAGATCATTATGGTTACCGGCGCCAGCGACGGTATCGGCAAAGAGGCCGCGCTAAGCTATGCGCGGCACGGCGCCCGGCTCATTCTGCTTGGCCGCAATGAAGATAAGCTAAAGCAGGTACAGCAGACGATCTCCGCAGAGGGTGGAAAGCCTTCCATTATTTTTCCTTACGACCTTTTAACCGCACAGCCCAAGCACTACGCCATGCTGCAAGAAGAGCTTATGAAAGAAGTGGACCATCTGGATGGCCTGCTGCACAGCGCCGGCCTTTTAGGCGAAATCGCACCGATTGCCGAACAGGATACTGAAGCCTGGCATCAGGTCATGCAGGTTAACGTTAACGCCGGCTTTATGCTGACCCAGGTTCTGCTTCCCCTGCTGCTTAAATCGCCCCGCGCGTCGCTTATTTTCACCTCTTCCAGCGTAGGGCGCAAAGGCCGACGCGGCTGGGGCGTCTATTCGGTGTCTAAATTCGCTACCGAAGGTCTGATGCAGGTGCTGGCCGATGAATATCAGGGGACAACGCTTCGCGTTAACTGTATTAATCCGGGAGGAACGCGAACGGCCATGCGCGCTCACGCGTTTCCTGACGAAGACCCAAACCTGTTGAAAACGCCGGCCGACATTATGCCGACCTATCTATACCTGATGGGCGACGATAGCCTACACGAGAATGGCGCCAGCCTTGACGCGCAGCCGGGAAGAGCCCCCGGCCCCGCAAAATAGAAATAAAAAGCGGAGAAGAACAGAAATAAAAAAACCGCCTCACAGTGAGGCGGTTTTAACGTATTGCGTAGGAAAAACTACTTGTTCATCAGCTTCTGCAGACAGCCGATAAACAGATCCGCCGCGGTTTTAAGCTGCTTCTCGTCGAAGTCAAATCCTGCCTGGTGGTGACCCGCAGTCAAATCGGCGCCGACGATGAAGTAGATGGACTTCCCGCCGTTACGCTGCACGCGCTTGGCCAGAATGGTAGCGTCTTCGCTGCCGCCGAACGAACGTTCAGGCACAACGGTCAGCTCAGCGTGCTGCTTAACGACGCCGGTCAGCAGGTCGACCAGCTCTTTGTCGTTAACCAGATCTACCGCTTCACCCATTACTTCGCTTTCAAGGCGCAGCTCAAAGCTGTGTGCTGCTCCTTCGGCCATGCGCTGAACCTGCTCGGCCATGAAGGTGTTGATGGCTTCGTCTTCACCGCGAACTTCAACCTGCAGTTCACCGTATGCCGGAACAACGTTACGGCCTTCGCCCGCTTTAATAACGCCGACGTTGATACGAGACATTCCCTTACCGTGGCGGGAAATGCCCAGCATCTGCGTAGCCGCATGGCAAGCGCCTGCCAGAGCGTTGCGGCCCAGGTGAGGCTCTGCGCCAGCGTGAGCCGGAGCGCCGTAAAAACGGAAGTCGAACTTGGTGGTGCACAGGAAGTTGTTCGGGTTTACCACGATTTCACCGGTCTTGGCGATGAAGCCCAGGTGCATACCGAGGAAATAGTCCGCATCGTCAACGATGCCGCTTGCCGCCATCGCGCTTGCGCCGCGCACGCCCTCTTCAGCCGGTTGGAACAGCAGCTTGACTTTACCAGACAGGCTGCTGCCGTTTTCCACCAGCCACTTGGCAATGCCCAGACCAATAGACATATGGCCGTCGTGGCCGCAGGCGTGCATCAGGCCCGCGCTCTTTGATGCAAAACCATCCTTGTTCGGGACGTGTTCGGCGGTAGCGCATTCCTGCACGTTCACGCAGTCAATATCAAAACGTAAAGCAACCGTCGGTCCAGGCTTTCCGCTGTCATACACGGCCATACAGCCGGTCAATTCTTCCATTTCAGCCAAAAGCGCTTCATCAACGCCGCGCTCTTTCGCCAGCGCCAAGCCTTTCTCAACGACTTCAGCCTTGCGGCCGCGAACAAATTCGCGGTTGATCACTTTAGGGCCTGCAAACACTTCCAGCCCCATTGCGCGCAGCTCTTTGATCAGGCGCGCTGTGGTCGTGAACTCAGACCAACCGATTTCAGGAAAGCGGTGAAGCTCTCTGCGCCACGTTACTAACTGTTCTAAATCAACTGTCGACATTACTTATATCCTTCTTTGTTGCTTAACTTGCGGTCTACTCGGTCGCACGATTACAGCATTACCAGAGCGACAAAAATCACCGCAACGATCATGCCCGGAGCCGTACGCTTGATAAGTTCTACCGGGTTAGCCGCGGCCAGGCCCGCACATACGATAGTCACACCCGCGATAGGAGACATCGTGCGTCCCAGTGCGCCGCCCATTGCAGCCGCCATGCCCAGGTCAGGGATGGTGTAACCGAATGCCGCCGCGTGGCGCGTTACCGTCTCGTTAAAGGCCAGAGCAGCCGCGTCGCCGGAACCGGTAATAATCCCCATCAGGAACGGACCGATTGTTCCGCCCCAGCGGGCCAATTCAGGATGGTGAGTCAGGAAATAAATGAAGCTGTCAATCAGGCCAGACGCATTCAGGCCGGCAGCAAATACGCCTGCTGCGATGATGATGCCCAGAACGTCGCCGTAGGCGTTACCCATACCGTTAAAGAACTGCTTGGTCATGTTCGTTGGGCTGCAACGAGTAATAACCAGCGCATAAATGGCGCCGATAACCATCGCCGCCGGAACGGTCATCTTCACGCTGCCAAACCAGTTCGTGGTGCCCGCAATCAACAGCAGGATTAGCGGAATAAACGGTGCGGTAGCATAAAGATAGTTAGCGCCGCCCTCGTCTTTCGCATCCGCCTTGCCAGCGCCCGCTTCGCCTTCAACAGGCTGAATGCGGAACTCTTTGCGAACCAGCGCGACGATAGAAAGAGATACTGCGCCAATAGCGCCGATAGCAATGCTGAACGGCGCATGGTGTTTGATAAGGTCAATAACTTCCATCTTGGTGAAGCCGTCCGTTCCCACCATGATTTCGTTATACAGGTTGGAAACGAAGGCGTTGTGAGACATACCCGGGCTAAGGAAAGAACCGATGGTACCGCTCAGCACCGCTGCGCCGGCGATAGCCGGGTGGATGCGCGCGCCGATAAGCAGAGGGATCATCGTTGCCCCTACCGCTGCCGCACAGCCGGCCGCAGAAGGAATAGCGATGTTGATGAAGTAGGTCACAACAACGGTCGCTGGGATTAAGAAGAAGCCCAAACGCGTCATCATGCCGGTCAATGCTTTCACCAGGTGCATATCGCACTTGGTAAACTTCATCACGTAGGCAAAACCCATACTCGCACAGATTGCTTGTATCAGGCTGGCGGACGTCATGCTCTTGGCGAACGCGTCAAGGCCGGCCATTGGATTTAGCGCCAGCAGGCCCATAACCAGACCGGAGCCAATCAGCACCATTCGCGTTTCATACTGCTTTATCAACAGGTAAACGGTGATTGCAACAACCACCAAGGCTATGATTTGTGTAATCATGTTATTCTCACTATTTAACTCATCAAAACGGCAATAACCTTGCCGCGTCCACACCTATATTACAAATATAATTATGCAATAAAAAGTTAATGCTCCCAATAGCAATAAAACTGTCAATGACGATTAAACTATAATCTCAAAAGGCTTGTTTTGCACGGGCTCACTATAGCAATTGATACTTCGATATCGTTGATGGATGTCAAAAAAGGCGGGTGTTAGTACCGAAACAGTTAGATGCATCACAAAGATGGAAAATAAACGCCTTTCTTTCAAATAAGCGTGTTGACGAATAATAAACATCATTACTCCATTTAAATAAAAATTACTTACCTCATTATTTCATTAACGCCATCCCTGATAACAAAAAAGCAACAATACGCATTGGATACATACATTCTTAATTCTTACATGCGGTAACAGTACAAAAAATATATCTTCTCTCATAACGATATTATGCGTTTCTATTCGGCAAAAACCCTGCAGTTAGCAGGGTTTTATTATTGCTCTTAATATTTAGCCGCTGTGTAAAAAATGAGTGATAAACACAAATTACAACACATTTAGCCATTATCATTCATTTACATCACCCCTTCAGGCGCTTCTTCCCAGGCTGTCTTTCGCGATGGCCTGAAAGTCGTTAAAGCTCTTACTGTTCAACAGCCGCTTGGTGGCCTTCTCTCGCACGAAGGTAACGAACAGATCGTAAATAGCCATCGCCTCTTCATATTCCGCCTTGCTGATGGCCAGCAGGAAAACGACGTTGGCTACTTCCTTTTTCTCGTTGTTCCACTCTATGCCGTTAGGCGCAAGGATTGTCACAACCACGGTTTTATTGGCCAGAAGCCCCAAAGAATGGGGAAGCGCAATCCCCTCACCCAGCAAAGTAGAAACGATAGACTCTCGTTCAACCAGCGATGGATAGAATTCTTTGGTGACATAGCCATCCGCCTCCAGCTTTTGGCACACCTTCTTAAACAGCGCTTCTTGCGTCATCTTGCCTTTGACTATCATAAAGTGCCGTTCATCAAAGAAGCGCTCCAGAATATAAGGCTTCGTGCGATCAACCATCGCCAGGCGGCCAATCTGCTCAATCTGATACGGCGTTGGAAAAGGCGCGATCTTTACGATGGGCTTGTTTTTTTCAACCAGCCTTACGGTCGTAATCACAAAATCTTCGGCTACGCCGTCAAGCTCCTCGTAGTCCCGAAGAGAGATAACCCGCTGTACCTTCATTTGGGGGAATTCCCGTACAATCTTGGCCTCAATCATTCGGATAGTCGAATTGCCCGCGTCCGTCACCAATAACGCATGGGGGTGCCGGGTATAGCCGACGCTGTAATTGCGCTCAAGGCCTACGCCGATATGCACCGCCAGATAGCCCAGTTCGTCTTCGCTGATGGCGTAAGGAATTTGATGCTCTACGTTCGCCATGGCGCTTAGGGTTACGTCGTAAGCAAACGGATAGTACTGCTTAATATCGGACAGCAGAGGGTTTTTGGTATTGAGCTGATAGCGGACGCGCGTCAGCATCGCCGCCAGATGGGAGGAAAGGTCGGCTTTTAGCTTCTTATCGTGGCGCAGGTCGTAGTTATAGGAGTCATTAATATAGCTGAGGATATAGTCTACCAGCTCGTCGCTATAGCGTTCGCTGTCCTGAGCGCTTTCAACGTCTCCGCTGGGTATGCGCTGAGCGGAAATTTGAACGCTGAGGTAGGCTTCTTCCGAGCCGGAAAGCTCACCGCCGAGGAAATAGTCAAACCCTTTGGCGATTTCCGCCGCGGCGTTCGTTATCACGTCATCTACGCCTTCGGCGGCATAGTGAATAATTTCATGGCCTCGGGTTATACGCAGAATAGAAACGGCGCAGTTGAAGATTAGATACTGGCGCCCTTCATTCGTCAGGCGAATATCAAAACGGCTCACGCTGTTTTCCAACACCTTTTCGATATAGCCGAGATCGATATTGGTCAGAATGTCCTGTTTAAAGCTGTTTAGCGAGCGTTCGTTATCGCTGGAAAACTGCTGCCACAAAATGTCGGTAATGCAGGCGCGAATGGCCTGCTCGGCGCCAACCAGCTTGATACCCTGCCGCGGTATGGTGTCCAGGACTATCTGATACTTCTCCAATAGTTCTCTGACGGTCGACATGTCGTGCTGAAGCGTCCCTCGGCTGACAAACCACTCTTCGGCAATGTCGTCGAGTTTGATAGGCAAAGGCGCAAGTAAAAACTTTAGCAGCAGCGCATCGACTCGCTCTTTCGACGAGCGGGGTATCGCCTTGACCTGATGTTTTTGCATCGGCAGCGCGCCATAGCGCAGCGGATCGGTGACAGAAAGCCGGTATCCCTGGCCTCGCTCATAAACGACGTTCGCCCCATATTCGGACAGCACGTCGTTGAGTGCCGATACGTCGGTGCGTATCGTTCTGGTTGAAACGTTGAAGCGCTTTGCCAGTTCGTCCTGCGGCAGCGTCTCCGATCGGATAGCGTCAAACAAATAGGCAAGGCGTTGATAAGGAAATAGCGCCACGAACCACCCTTTTAACCCAATAGATATTATATAAATAGAATAATTGTGTTAAACGAAAGCCCTTCTGAACGAAAGGCTTTCAGACATCAACAAAAGCGTTGCACGTCAGACAACAAGCTTTTTGACAATGGCCAACAGCGTTTTTACGTCTTCAGGGCGGGTATTGCCCGTCGCCGAATCAATAATAGAACTATAGACATGGGGTATCACTTTTTCCACGCCTGCGTCCAACGCAATCTTCAGAATTTCTTCGAAATTATTCAGATCGATGCCGCCGGTCGGCTCCAGGTAGAAACGGTGTTCCGCGCAGGCTTTGGCGACGTAGGCGTACTCCTCCTTATGGGCTAAGCCGCGCATATTAAAGAACTTGATTGAGCTTGCGCCCATGTCTTTAAGCATGGCGATAGCCGTCTCTACCGGGACTATCGCATCAGGATAGGTCGAACTCAGCGGGCCGGTGGAAATTTTCACCAGTCCTACTTTTCCGGTAGGCGAAACCAGCGCATTGACCACGATCTCATTCTGCCCGAGCAGCGCGCGGCTAATGGGAGCGCCGGTAAATACCTGATTTACGTGCTGCGGCTGAATAACTCTGGAGATTTGCGACACCATCTCGGACTGGTTAGGATCGCCCGCGCCCAGCCCTACGGAAATGGCATTTTCAATATCGTTCGCGTACTTGGTCATATCCTCAATGGCGCTGGCCAAGTCGGGATAATTCTTCGACAGGACGCCGACCACCACGTGCTTCTGTGCTGCGGCATACACCTCGCGGGCATTTTCCCTTGAGCCTGCCAGAACGTTAAGGCAGACGCGATCGCGATAATAGTTTGGGGTCAATTTCATCAGTTATGCTCCGGTAACCTGTTGGCGAATGGCGCTGGCGATAACGGTAAGCTGCTGCGCTGACACGCTGCGCACGTCGGCTTCAACGATGCCCGCATTCGCTTTATATTCACGGAAGTAAATGGCCGTAGTCCCCTGCTTAAGCGCCTTCATGATGTCTACGGTCTTTTTGCCGATTGTTTTTTCATCGAAGGAAATTTCAGTTCGAGCGATATCGCGGCCGGCGCCGTCCCAAACCACTTTGGCGGAAATGCCCTTGATGCCGTTAAGCTCGGCAATAAACGGCGCCATCTTTTCCACCATTTCCTGACCGGTTTCTTTGCTTGCCGTCAGATAAAGCTCAATTGCCAGCGTCAGGCCGAGAATGCCCTCCTTACCGACCTTCATCGCGCGGCCGATTCCGTTACCCTGTAACTTAACCCACTCAACGCACTGTTTCTTACCGATAACCAGCCCGCTGGTCGGTCCTTCAATCGCTTTCGCACCGCTGTAAATAACCAGATCTGCGCCCATGTTGTAGTACGCGTGCAGATCCTCTTCCGCTGCTGCGTCAACGATAAGCGGCAGGCCGTGCTTTTTAGCGACTTCGGCCGCTTCGGCCACCGACAGCATGCTTTTTTGTACCGTATGGTGGGACTTAATGTAGAGAATAGCCGCAGTCTGAGCGGTAATTTTTGCTTCCAGCTGGCCTGCGCTGCACTCGTTGGCGAAGCCCGCTTCAACCACTTTGCCGCCGCCCAGAGAAATCATCGTATCGACCGGCGCGCCGAAGTTGACGTTATGCCCTTTTGGCACGACGATTTCGCGAGGCACCTGCTTGTCCGAACTGTGAAGGTTTAAAAGCAGGTCAGCGTCGTCTTTCACAATCACGGCGGCAACCGACTGAGCGATACCCGCAGAGGCGCAGGAAACGACAACCGCATTCTCGACGCCCAGCAGGTTGGCAATGTAAGCGCCGGTCTTATTGACCAGATCCTTCATTTCAAAATACTGGTTCAGGCCGAAGTGAACCTCGTCCGCCACTTCCGGTTTAGGCGTAGATACGCCAAGCGCCGTCATGCGTCCGGAGGCGTTAATCACTTCGCGTAAATGATACTTCTCATAAATTGATGGCATAGTCGGACTCACCTTCTTTGGTTGCAATACTTTCTCCGGCGACGACCGCCGCCAGAGGAATAAATCGATGTGTACCGGTTCTTACCTGACCTTCTGCATCAGAGAGCTCAATGCGCTCTTCCTTAATATCGAAGACGGTAACGTCGGCGTCGCCGCCGACGGTCAGGCGCCCTTTCCCTTTCAGGCGCAGCAGGTCGGCGGCCTTGACGGTCACGCAGTCGACGATTTGCTTGGGGCTAAATCCCATACACAGGAATTTGGTCATGACCGCCGCCAGGCTAAACACCGGGCCGTTGACGCGGTTTTTGTGATAAATGTCGGAGCTGATAATGTCCGGATAGGTGCCTATCCTCATCGCCTGTTCGGCGACGGAGAAGCTGAAGCTCTCACCGCCGTGGCCGACGTCTAATATGACGCCCCGCGCCAGAGCGCGTTTGATGGACGCCTTAAGCTGCCCCTGTTCGTCCAGAATGCGGTTTGGCTTACCGTTAAAGCAGTGGGTGATAATGTCGCCCTTGCTCAGCAGGTCGGCAATCTCGTCCAGATTCGGCGGATTGTTGCCGATGTGCACCATTAGCGGCAGCCCGTTTTCCTTTTGCATCTCTTTGGCGGCGAGCAGCGGCTTAATGCCGTTTTCACCGACGACGCTTTTACTCATGCGCGCCTTGATGCCGACAACGAAATCCGGATGGCGCTTCACCGCCTTTTGCAGCGCATCGTTATCTATCTTGCTCATGTCCGACAGTTCGTTCTGGGCGATAATGCCGATACGAGCGATGTTTAAAAAAGAATAGACGTTGGTCTTGGCCTTTTGGGCCTGTAGAAAGAAGCTGTCCACGTCGTCGGCGCCGACGCTGCCTGCGTCAATGACGGTCGTCACTCCGCAGGCGGCGCCGGCCAAGTCCGGCTCATCAAAATAGATGGGCGAAGACGGGCAGCAGTGAGTGTGAGCGTCGATCCAGCCAGCGCTGATAAAGTATTTTCCGCTTAGGTCGATCTCTTTTTTTGCCGTTTGTCCCTTGGCTGCCTCGGGCCCTACGGCGCGGATTTTTCCCTCGTGGATGACGACGTCAACAACGTCGCCCTCTACGCGCTTTGCCTGCCTGATAATTAAATCATTCATGATGTCTGCTCACCTCGTCTTTCAATTTATGCCGCAACCAGCGGGAAGAAATAGCCAAACACCATCGCGCCGAGAATTGCGCCGCCGGCGACCGGCTTCTTCCAGATGTAGAAAATCAGCGAACCAATCAAAGAGCCGATACCGATAGGAATCGACGCCGCCATCGCCGCCAGGATAATCAACGGACCGAGGAAGCGGCCGGAGGTGTTGCCCGCCCCCATCATGACGTCCGCGCCGAAGGTTGAGTTACCCTGACCGATGGTGAACTTACGCGCCAAAATAATAATCGCGCCCACCGCGATGCCCAGCACCAAACCTACCACCAGCGAGATGTAGAAATTGGTGACCAGATAGTCAAAGCCGCCCGCCAGCAGCAGCGCAGGAACCCCCAGTCCGATACCGGTCTGGATCGCGCCGCCAATATCAAGTATCCCCACCAGGGAACCTTCAATGATGCGCGCAAACAGGAAGCTCGCGCCGAACGCCGCTACCGCGCCGTAAACGCCGGTATCAATACCGGAGCGCAGCATGGCGACGAACGCCACTTCGTTAAACGCGCCGAAGCCGTGAACCACGTACATGTGCGTCCCGGCGAAGACGCCCGCAGACAGTAGTCCAACAAAGAGAGGGAACGTCCACTCCGCGTACCAAAAGTCGTTTTTTAATTCTGTATTCATTATTCAATCCCGCGTTTAGTAGAATTACTTACCGCTCAATACGTTATGAACATGTTGTAACCAGTCCGGCACGCCCAGCGTGAACGACTGCAGCAGCTTGATATCAAAGCCGCGGAAGAAGCCACTGAGGACGAACAGCAGAATTACGGCGATCATCATGGTGCGAGTGACCTTGTTCCAGCCGTTGTCGTCTACGCCCTTACCGATAAGAATGCCCAGAACCAGCCCGGGGATGGCGTTGCCCATAATCAGCTGAGCGCAGCCACCGAACAGCGTCGCCCAGAAGCCGGAGCGACGACCCGCATCCATCGCCGCCAGCCAGAAAATCACGGGCATTACGGTGTTTACCAGCAGGTTAGCGGCGGGAACCAGCACGTTGGTTGCCGTCGTCTGCAAGGACGGAGGCACGGCGGACGCAGTGGTATTAAGGAAAGCCACCACGACTGCGCCGATCACGCCGCAGGCGATAGCCATTTTTTTCGGATTGTGCAGCGTTTCTGCGACGTTACGATTTTTAATCATCAGCGCCGCCGCGCCCCAGTTAGGGATAATGCGGTGATCGACGTCCTGCGTGAACGCACCGGCCGCGACCGATGACGCCCAGGCGTTGAAGAAGAAGCCGAGGCCGAAGGAGAAGTGAGAAGCAGGATCGCCTTCGCAGGAGTTAAGTTCCCCTAGCGTACGAAACGCGCCCATTCCCTGTATGGTCGGCGCGTGGAACATGCGCGCTGCGCCTGCTCCCAGGCCGAAGCCGCAAAGACCGCCGATAATCAGAGACTTAATCAGGATCTCAAACACAGAAACAGTGGTAGATGCATCCATTGGTTTTTCCTCAAAAGCATTCCGACAGGCAGCTACGCCGACTCGAAATGAATCTCTTGTACATTGAGTAGGGTTACGTCTAAAGCCACGTCTAAAACAACGGAGTAAAGTTCACGTTTGCGCGGTAAAAAGAAAAACAGAAACTTCTCGTGCGACGTTTTCACCGTTGCCTGTACAACCTCTACGTTTACGGGCTCAATACGAAGGATGATATTGCTGCTCTCTTTTAAAACCGTACGCTGTACGGCGCTTAGCGCGTCGGCAATCGCTTTTTGTTTTGTGTCTCCGCGACCGCTGACGCGAACCGATGTTTCAAGACGTTCTTTCATTACGCTTCGCCGTATTTTTTGATATAGGCCTTCACCAGGCGCTCGCCCAGCTCTTCTTTATCCATAAAGCCAAAGCCGAGCACCGTACAGCCGTCTGCGATAGCGGTCTCGCCCTCTTCAATAGAGCGCATGCCGTGACGCACCTTATAGCCATACTTGTTTTGGGCCGTGATCGCGCCCGCGCCGCCGCTGCCGCAGAAAGAGATGCCGATATCTCCATTCTCCGCCTTCATGACGTCGCCAAGCTTCATGTCCGCCGCCACGCCGGGAACAACGACTGCCCTACCGCCTGCGGCTTCTACTCCAGCAGCGACCTTTTGGCCTTTACCTAAACGATCGCCAATAACGACAACAACTTGTTTCATGTTTTTCTCTCCAGTAGGGGTGGTTATGCGTTTGAACGCGCAATTTCAAAGTGGACGGACAGTAAGTAAGCCTCTTCAATCGGCAGCCCCGGCAGCATGTCTACCGCCCGTTCAGCCAACCGCATTGACTCGTCGGAAATTTCTTCAAACAGCGACCGATCCACTTCCGGCAAAGGCTCACCCGTTTTAGCCCGCGTCACCATTGCCTTGACGTGAGAAGCCAGCATCTGGCCCTGTACGTCGGTGGTATAGGCGCCTTCTTCTTTCAGCCAGCCGTCGATAATCGCTAAAAGCGTTTGCGTAACCTCTTCCGGCTTAAGGTTGTCTTCAACCATGTTGAAACGAATATTACTCATGCAATACATCTCTAGATTCAAAGGTAAATATAGTCACGAAAAGGATGGGTCCAGCATCGACACATCCGAGGATTTATCTGCAGATGGCTATTTATAAGGCCCTTCATCGATGCAATGACCATTAAATTCCGTATAGGCCGCATATAATGCGAGATGCCCATCTGCCTTTTCCAATGGCGTCACAGTACACGCGTTAATGCCACGTTAGGAGACCGAGTTTTTCCGCTTTAAAGTGGAAATAAACTGGAAATGTGGGCATAGATCACAAAGTGAAGCGGAAATGGGTTAACGAGAGGAATAAGAAAAGTGGCAGCGTTGAGCCGAGGGCTTAGCCTAAACAGGGATAAGTAACAAAATGAAATAAAAGATAAAATACCGTTTTTTGGACATAAAAAAGGCGCCTTCCAGACGCCTTTTTTATCTCGCTTATCGCCGAGAAGTGCTTCCGCGCCGAGAGGCAGGACGCTGGCTGTGCTTCTTCACCGCTCTGCGGATCTGATTAGCCTTTGTGCGACGACGATCGCGTTCTGGAGCAAGCTTGGTTTCCGTTTCCGGCTTCAGTCCAACCATTTCGCGCAGATAGTTGACCGATTCCAGCTCCAGTTCAATCCATCCCCCGCGCGGCAGGCCTTTCGGCAGATCAAGATCGCCATAGCGTACGCGGATAAGGCGGCTGACCTGTACGTCAACCGCTTCCCACAGGCGGCGAACTTCGCGGTTACGCCCTTCGGTCAGCGTCACGTTATACCATTGGTTCATGCCCTCACCGCCCTGATAGCTAATGCTGCGAAACGCGGCAACGCCGTCTTCAAGCTGAACGCCCTCTTTCAGGCTTTTTATCTTCTCGTCATCAACCTGACCGAATACGCGAACCGCGTATTCGCGCTCAACCTCGCGGCTGGGATGCATCAGGCGGTTTGCCAGTTCACCATCGGTGGTAAACAGAAGCAGGCCTGAGGTGTTGACGTCCAGTCGCCCTACGGCAATCCAGCGAGCGCCGCGCATTTTAGGCAGGCGTTCGAATACCGTTGGCCGGCCTTCCGGATCTTTACGGGTACAAAGTTCGCCTTCAGGTTTGTAGTAGGCCAGCACGCGGCAAATAGTCTCTTCCGTTTCGCGAATAGAAACGACGTGGCCGTCAATACGCACCTTCATCCCCGGCGTCACGGTAACGCGATCGCCCAACGTGGCGATTTTGCCGTCAACGCTGATGCGCCCGGCCTGAATCATCGCCTCAAGTTCTCTGCGGGAACCGTGGCCAGAGTTGGCCAATACCTTTTGTAGCTTTTCGCTCATCGAGCAACCTCTGTTGTCGCCTTCACAGGCGTCTGTGTGCTTTTAAAAAACGTCTAATTTGATAACGGGAAGAAACAGCTTCTTTATCAAAGAATTACATGAAAAATAGAAAAATATCCGTCACTTGGCGAATATACTACACGATTTTTAGATGAATTGATTCATTTGACCGCATTCATCTTCACGTAAAAACACGCTTTACTTTAATTCGCCCAAAATACGCGCGGCGAGCATATCGACCTCTTCGCCTCTTTCATCGTTGGTCGGCGTCGTCGCCAAACGAATCAGCGACGTCCGGTAGCGCCGCTGGACCTCCGGCGGAGAGTGCAAAACTATGCGGTTAAGCACGTTATATATCCACATCGCATCGTCGGAATGAAGAACATTGATTATATGGGGAACGAGCGCGGCCGGATAAGCCGAAAGCAGGTGAGAAACGCCCTCCGCGACCGGCCAATTCATATCCTGCAGCCATTCCAGCAGCGGCGGCAGCTGTTCGGCAGTCAAGGGCAATTTCGCAAGCGCGGGCAGTTTGTCGACATCCGCCTTATGCTCCGGAAGCTGACTCATGCCCTTTTCTTCCAACGTTAAAGAAACGGCGTCGGATCGCCCGCGCCTTCACGCACCACCACCGGAGACTCCTCCGTCAGGTCGATAACCGTCGTCGGCTGTTGTCCCAGGTAGCCGCCGTTAATAATCAGGTCGACGTGCTTTGACAGCGTATCGCGGATTTCTTCCGGATCTGATTCGGCAAATGCGTTGCCGGGCAGCATCAGCGTCGTTGACATCATCGGCTCGTTCAGTTCGGCCAACAGCGCCAGCGCGATGGGGTTCGACGGAACCCTTAAGCCGATAGTCTTGCGCTTTTCATTCATCAGGCGTCTGGGTACTTCTTTTGTTGCCTTGAGGATAAACGTGTAGTTGCCCGGCGTGTTGTTCTTTATCAGGCGAAATGCCGCGTTGTCTACGTGCGCATAGGTAGACAGCTCAGACAGATCGCGACACATCAGGGTAAAGTTGTGGTTGCTGTCCAGCTGTCGAATGCGGCAAATGCGCTCCATGGAATGCTTGTCTTCCAGCATGCAGCCTAGCGCATAGCCCGAATCGGTCGGATAAACGATCACACAACCCTTGCGTAAAATGTCTACCGCCTGGCCTATCAGCCGAGCCTGCGGGTTATCTTGGTGTATATAAAAAAACTGTGACATAAAAACTCCTTAAGCCCGCCGCTCTTCGGCTATGCGCCAGATTGAGCGGCGAACGACGATAAATTAACGCGGCCAGTCCTGCCAAATGGGCGTAACGCCCGCAGGCAGCCAAAGCTTTCTCCCTAGCTCCACCCAAGCGCAGGGATAGTGGAAGTCTGACCCTTGGGAAGCCAACAGGCCGTATTCCCGCGCATAGGCGGCCAACTGCGCGCGTTCGTTTTGCGGCTGCTGGCACTGCGCCACCTCCAGCGCATCCCCTCCCGCGCTTTTAAAGTCAACGATAAGGCGCTTTAACCACTTGGCGGAAAGGCCGTATCGCCCCGGATGCGCCAGCACCGCTTGCCCGCCCGACGCGTGGACAGCCAGAATAGCCTCTTCCATTGAGCACCACGGCGGCGGCACATAGCCGGGTTTCCCTTTAACCATATAGTTTTTGAAAACCTGAGCCATATCCGAAGCAAATCCAGCTTCCATTATATAGCGCGCGAAATGAGCCCGGGTAATGCCCGCTTCGCCCGCATGACGACGAGCGCCCGCTAAGGCATCGGGAATTCGGCCCTTTTCCAACCGCCGACCAATCTCCTGCGCCCGCTCGGCGCGCTTTTGCGACTGAGCGGCTAAAAGCCGGACCATTTCCTCGGCTTTTGGTGAAATATTCAACCCGACGATGTGAATGTCAAAGCTTTCCCACGCGGTGGATATTTCTACACCGTTAATCAGACGAAGCGGCAGGTTCAACTCTGCAATCGCCCGAGCGGCGGCCTCAAGCGCATCCGTCGTATCGTGATCGGTGATGGCAAGCGCCCCTACGCGCATCTCGCAGGCCCGCAGAACCAGCTCTTGCGGCGTTAATTTACCGTCAGACATCTGCGTATGGCTGTGGAGATCGTAAAGCAAGAACGCCGACTCCCCGCATCCTTTTAATTCAGTTAGTTCAGAAGACATTAAAACTCGGTTAATCCGCAACGTACGGATAGTTTATCGGGGCTGTGCGCTCAAACGGTTCTGGAGAATGGCGGCAAAGCGGTTAAACACGGTAGCCCTCAGCCATAGCGAATAATCATAGCGCCTAACGTCACTTTGCACTAACAGTTAATTCCTATGGTCTTTTTAGACTTACGCTATCGTTTGCCTGCGAAAGACGAAGATAAAAAGTGAGATTCCATACCGGTATTTTCCATTTACCTCATATATAATCACGCCAGTTCCCACTACAAGGCGACTTATACCATGGATTATCAACTGGATTTAGACTGGAACGACTTTCTTGAACGCTACTGGCAAAAACGCCCGGTCGTTCTTAAAAACGTGATAAAGAACTTTATCGATCCCATCTCCCCCGATGAACTGGCGGGGCTCGCGATGGAAAATGAAGTGGACAGTCGCCTGGTTAGCCGCCCTAACGGGCACTGGCAGGCCAGCAACGGACCGTTTGAAAGCTACGACCATTTGGGAGAAAAGGACTGGTCGCTGCTGGTTCAGGCCGTTAACCATTGGCATATGCCCTCTGCGGCGCTGGTGCGCCCCTTCCGCAACCTCCCCGACTGGCGCTTTGACGATCTGATGGTGTCTTTCTCCGTGCCGGGCGGCGGCGTTGGTCCGCATATCGACCAGTACGACGTTTTCATTATCCAGGGCATGGGAAGCCGCCGCTGGCGAGTCGGCGACAGGCTGCCGCTGAAGCAGTACTGCCCGCACCCTGCGCTGCTGCACGTTGAGCCGTTTGACCCCATCATCGATGAAGACCTCGAGCCCGGCGACATTCTCTACATTCCGCCCGGATTCCCGCACGACGGCTTTACCCACGAAACGGCGATGAACTACTCCGTCGGCTATCGCGGCCCCAACGGGCGCGACCTTATCAGCAACTTTGCCGACTACGTGCTGGAACACGACCTCGGTGGCGAACACTATAGCGATCCGGACCTGACGCTTCGCACCAATCCTTCAGAAGTTCAGGAACACGAGCTGGCGCGCATTCGCGATATGATGATCGGGTTAATTAATCAGCCTGAGGCCTTTAACGCCTGGTTCGGCCAATTCGTGACGACATCACGCCACGAGCTGGACATCGCCCCCGCAGAGCCTCCCTATCGCTCCGATGAGATCTACGACTCGTTGGTTCAGGGCGAGCAGCTGATTCGCCTGAGCGGGCTGCGGGTTTTACGCATCGGCGATCGATGCTACGCCAACGGCGAGCTTATCGATACTGACCGCATTGAAGCAGCCGACGCTCTGTGTCGTTATCCGCTTATCGGGCAGAAAGAGCTGGGCGATGCGCTGGAAGATCCGGCCTTCGTCGCCGAACTTGCGCGCCTGGTCAACAACGGATACTGGTACTTCAACGACTATTAGTCGACTTAGCCGCTCAAAAAGAAAGGCCCATCGTTACGGTGTAACGATGGGCCTTTTCTTATCTCTCTTGCTATATTAACGGGCGCGCTCCGCCGTGATTTCCGCAATGCGCATAATGACGGAAGTCGCCTTCTCCATCCCTTCAACGGTAATGAATTCGTGCTTACTGTGGGAATTATAGCCGCCGGTAAATATGTTCGGGCACGGCAGGCCGCGCTGCGAAAGAATCGCGCCGTCCGTTCCGCCGCGAATCGGCACGAGCTGTGGTTCAATGCCGTTATCCAACATGGCCTGATGAGCAATCTCCACCACGTGAGGATGCTTGGCGACCTCTTCGCGCATGTTGTAGTACAAATCCTTAATCGTCACTTCTATATGGCAATCGCGGTGAAGCCCTTCTCCCACAGCTTTTGCTGCCTCAATCATAGTACGCTTGCGCTTTTCAAAACCGTCTCGCTCAAAGTCGCGAATGCTATAGCTCATTTCCGCATAGTCTACGCTGCCGCGAATGGCGTTAAGGTGATAAAAGCCTTCATAGCCTTCGGTATTCTCCGGCGTTTCATCTGCCGGCAGCATCTGCTGAAAGCGCGCCGCCAGCGTTAAGGCGCTAATCATTACGCCCTTGGCGCGCCCAATGTGCACGCCGTTACCGACGATTTTTACGGTCGCCTGAGCGGCGTTGAAGTTTTCACATTCCAGTTCGCCTACTCCGCCGCCGTCTACGGTATACCCCCACTGCGCGCCAAGCTGCTGGATGTCAAAATGCTTCATGCTTTTTCCCACTTCCTCATCCGGCGTAAACGCAATTCGAACGTCGCCGTGCGGGCGGTCGCTTCCCTTCAGGCGCGCGATCGCGGTCAAGATTTCCGCGATGCCGGCCTTGTCGTCAGCGCCCAATAGCGTTTTCCCATCGGTGGTGATAAGCGTCTGACCGTGAAGTTGGTGCAGCACCGGGAACATGACCGGCGACAGCACCTCATCGCCGATGCCCAGCGCAATATCGCCTCCGCGATAGTTATCGACGATTTGCGGCCTGACGCCCTTGCCGGAAACGTCCGGAGAGGTGTCCATGTGGGCTAAAAAGCCAATAGTAGGAACGGACCAGCCGACGTTAGACGGCAGCGTCGCCGTCAAACAACCGTAAGGACTGAGCTCTACGTCGCTCAGTCCCATCTCTATAAGCTCACGCGCAAGGGACTCCGCCAGCATGGTTTGGCCTTCCGTGCTGGGCGCCAGGCGAGCGTTTGGCCTTGACTGCGTATCGAACGAAACATAGTGAAAGAATCGATCCAGTAACCGTTCCATTTTTTTCTCCCCGAATATGCTTTAAACATTATGCGTATCCTAAGAGCTAAAATATTGCGTTAAGTCAGCTTGAGCCTAATTTACTCGCACTCATTAGGAGTATCATTAATAAGAAAACGGGCTTTCTTCTCTCATTTTTACCTTTCCGTAAGCGACGATAATTCCCGTCTAAACATATGGCTATAAAAAAAGCCTCTTTTGGCCAAATAAGCTTTCATTTATTACCCAGTCGGTCTATTATCCGCGCTTCGAAAATTTCGAAGGGTGCCGCTAGTTTTGAATTACACAAGGAAGCCCGTTTTGGCTTAAACCGTCTATAATTGTGGAGTACGGTTTTGTGTTCTTTCATGCAGTCTTTTGCAGCGGTGGGGTTCTATCTGCTTACTAACCATATGGGATAGAGTGACAGAAAAAAATGACTGAAAACTCCTCTCTTTCACCTGTCGTCGAACTTAAGAACCTGCGTAAGGGCTTCGACGGGCGCGATATCATCAACCAATTCAACCTAACGATTAACGACGGCGAATTCCTGACTATTCTCGGGCCATCAGGCTGTGGGAAAACGACGGTGCTGCGCCTTATCGCCGGGCTTGAAACCGTTGATGACGGACAAATCATGCTGACCGGGCAAGACATTACCCATCAGCCCGCCGAACAACGGCACGTGAATACGGTTTTCCAAAGCTACGCGCTGTTCCCCCACATGACCATATTTGACAACGTCGCTTTCGGCCTGCGCATGCAGAAAACGTCGTCGGCTGAAATTACGCCGCGCGTAATGGAAGCATTGAAGATGGTACAGCTGGACGCCTTCGCCCAGCGTAAACCCCATCAGCTGTCCGGCGGCCAGCAGCAGCGCGTCGCTATCGCCCGCGCCGTGGTCAACAAGCCCAAAGTGCTGCTGCTGGATGAATCGCTCTCTGCGCTCGATTACAAGCTGCGCAAACAGATGCAAAACGAGCTTCAGGCGCTGCAGCGTACGCTCGGCATTACCTTCGTCTTCGTTACCCACGATCAGGAAGAAGCGCTAACGATGTCCGATCGCATCGTCGTTATGCGCAACGGCCGCATCGAGCAAGACGGCACGCCGCGGGAAATTTATGAAGAACCGAAGAACATGTTTGTCGCTCGCTTTATCGGCGAAATCAACGTGTTTGACGCCATCGTTCTGCATCGCATCGACGATAAGCGCGTTCTGGCCAACGTTGAAGGCCGTGAATGCGGCATTCTGACAGACCTTGAAGTCAATCCGGGCGACAAAGTCAAAGTGCTGCTGCGCCCTGAAGACCTGTCGGTCGTAGCGGTAAAAGAAGGCGAAAGCGTTGATGGAATTATCGGCCACATTCGCGAGCACAACTATAAGGGAATGACGCTGGACTCTATCGTTGAGCTGGAAAACGGCAAAATGGTGATGATTAGCGAGTTCTTTAACGAAGACGATCCGGACGTCGACCACTCGATAAATCACAAGGTCGCCATAACCTGGACCGAACGTTGGGAGGTGGTACTGCCAGATGATGACAGCGCTCAATAAGCCTTCACAGCGCAAGCTGTTTCAGAAGCTCTCTATTACGCTTATCGTCTCATGGTTAGTGCTGTTCGTTTTCCTGCCTAACCTGATGATTATCGGCACGAGCTTTCTGACCCGTGACGACGCCAACCTGCTGGCGATGGTCTTTACGCTGGACAACTACACCCGGCTGTTTGACCCGATGTATGCGCAGGTGCTGCTGCATTCGTTAAACATGGCGCTTATCGCCACGTTTTTCTGTCTGCTTGTCGGCTACCCGTTCGCCTACATCATCGCCAATATGCCCAAGCGGATACAGCCCGTCATGCTGTTTCTGCTGATTGTCCCCTTCTGGACCAACTCGCTTATTCGCACCTACGGGCTGAAGATCTTCATCAGCACCAAAGGCGTGTTAAATCAGATCCTGCTGGGCATCGGGCTTATCGACGAGCCTCTGCGCATCATGTACTCGCAGGAAGCGGTCATTATCGGTCTGGTCTATATTCTGCTGCCCTTTATGGTACTGCCGCTCTACTCCAGCATCGAAAAACTGGACAAGTCCTACATTGAAGCGGCGCGCGATCTGGGCGCGGGCAAGGTGCAAACCTTTACGCGCGTTATCATTCCGCTCACTACGCCGGGCATCATTGCCGGCTGCCTGCTGGTGCTGCTGCCGGCAATGGGCATGTTCTATATCGCTGACCTGCTGGGCGGCGCCAAGAACCTGCTGGTCGGCAACGTGATTAAAAACCAGTTTCTTCGGCTGCGCGACTGGCCGTTCGGCGCTGCGACCAGCATTGTCTTAACGGTGCTGATGGGGCTGATGCTGTTCGTTTACTACCGCGTAGGCAAGCTACTTAACCGAAAGGATGAACTGGAATGATTGGACGCCTTTTCCGGGG
This sequence comes from Leminorella grimontii, assembly GCF_039789245.1. Classification (NCBI taxonomy): domain Bacteria; kingdom Pseudomonadati; phylum Pseudomonadota; class Gammaproteobacteria; order Enterobacterales; family Budviciaceae; genus Leminorella; species Leminorella grimontii. The sequence continues at coordinate 2,268,327 of NZ_CP146357.1, forward strand.
CGGCTTTATGACCGCCGTTTACGCCTTTTTGTATATCCCGATCGTTATTTTGATCGTCAACTCGTTCAACGTCGCTAAATACGGCGTCACCTGGCGCGGTTTCACCACCCAGTGGTACGAGATCCTGATGAATAACGACAGCCTGCTGCAGGCGGCGGGCCACTCCGTGGTCATAGCCTCTCTGTCGGCGACGTTCGCCACCCTTATCGGCTCGCTCACGGCAGTGGCGCTTTACCGCTATCAGTTTCGCGGTAAGCCCTTCGTTGGGGGCATGCTGTTCGTGGTCATGATGTCGCCGGACATCGTTATGGCTATCTCGCTGCTGGCGCTCTACATGCTGCTTGGCCTGTCGCTGGGCTTTTGGACGCTGATGCTGGCGCATATCACCTTCTGCCTGCCTTTTGTGACGATCACCGTCTACTCTCGCTTGAAGGGCTTTGACGTCAGAATGCTGGAGGCCGCGCGCGATCTGGGCGCGGGCGAATTTACCATTATGCGTAAAATCGTTTTGCCTCTCGCCATGCCCGCCGTCGTCGCCGGCTGGCTTCTAAGCTTCACGCTGTCGATGGACGACGTGGTCGTGTCGTCCTTTGTCACTGGCCCGTCCTACGAAATTTTACCGCTGAAGATTTACTCGATGGTAAAAGTGGGCATGTCGCCGGAAGTAAACGCATTGGCGACCATCATGCTGGTCTTCTCGCTGATACTGGTGTTGGTTAGCCAGCTTATTCAGCGCGATCGCAGCGGAAAATAGTGTTTATCGCCGACGTCACGTTCGTCGGCGACGTTTTTTATCCGATGTTGGAGATACGGCCTACATGAAAAAGTGGTCTCGTCTGTTAGCGGCAGGTACGCTGCTGCTCTCTTTCGGCGCGGCGCCAGTCCAAGCCGAAGAAAATGTCGTTTACTTCTACAACTGGTCGGAATACGTTCCGCCCGGCCTGATGGACGACTTTACCAAAGAAACCGGCATCAAGGTGATCAACTCGTCGTTTGAATCCATTGATACCATGTACACCAAGCTTAAGACCTATAAAGACGGCGCTTATGATCTGGTAGTCCCTTCCGCCTACTTTATCGCCAAGATGCGCGACGAAGGCATGCTGCAAAAAATCGATACCAGCAAGCTTAAAAACTTCAAGAATATCGACCCTGCCCTGCAGTCAAAGCCGTTTGACCCCACCAACGAGTGGTCAATCCCCTATACCTGGGGCGCAACCGGCATCGCGGTCAATACTGACGTTATCGATCCGAAAACCGTCACCGGCTGGGCGGACCTCTGGGAGCCTCGCTTCAAGGACCGCATCCTGATCCTCGATGACGCTCGCGAAGTGTTCCCCATCGCCATGCTTAAGCTGGGCTATCCGATAAACAGTCAGGATCCCAAGCAGATTAAAGAAGGCTATGAAGAGCTGCGCAAGCTGATGGATAACGTCGTAGTATTCAACTCCGACGCGCCCGCCAACCCTTATATCGAGGGGGATATTGATATCGGCATGCTGTGGAACGGCTCATCGTACATGGCGCGTCAGGAAGGCGTTCACCTTCAGTACATCTGGCCCAAAGAGGGAGGCGTTTTCTGGATGGACAGCATGGCGATTCCATCTAACGCCAAGAACGTCGAAGGCGCGCTCAAGCTTATCGACTACCTTCTTCGTCCGGAAGTCGCAGCCAGGATAGCCAATGAAATCGGCTACCCAACGCCGAATATCGAAGCGAGAAAGCTGCTTCCCAAGTCGCTGACCGAAGACAAGTCCCTCTATCCCGATCCGGAAGTGCTTGAAAAGGGACAGTGGCTGGGCTCCGTCGGTGAAGCCGGACTGCTGTACGAGACGCTGTTTCAAAACCTGAAAGCCGGCGGCTAATACTTCACTCATGCCGTAATTTCTGCAAACCCTGCCTCTCGGCGGGGTTTATTTTTTCTTCCCTCCGGCAACGGCCTTCTAATAAGATGGGGTCACGCAGGCCATCAGATGAGGAGAGAATAAAATGAGCGCCAAGAGGCCAATTATTATTGATACCGACCCTGGCATTGACGACGCCGTAGCGCTGGGGATTGCGCTGTTTGCTAGAGAGCTGGACGTCAAGCTTATCACCACGGTCTCCGGTAACGTCGGCATTGAGCACGTGACCAACAACGCACTTAAGCTACTCACGTTTTGGACGCTAAGCACCCCCGTCGCCAAAGGCGCCGCCCGGCCGCTCCTTCGCGAGGTCAGAGACGCAAGCGAAGTACACGGCGTTACCGGAATGGAGGGCTATGAATTTCCAGAGCCCAATAGGGGAAATTTGCTAAACATCACCGCCGTTCAGGCAATGTATCAAACGCTAAAAGAATCAGAAGAAAAAATCACGATTGTCGCGATTGGGCCGCTGACGAACGTCGCCCTGCTGTTAAGGGAATACCCTGAGATAAAGGGAAAAATAGGCGAAATCGTCCTCATGGGCGGCGCGCTGGGACGAGGCAATTTTGGCGTACTTTCCGAGTTTAATATCGCCGTCGATCCGGAAGCGGCAAAAATCGTTTTTGAAAGCGGTCTGGCTATCGCCATGACGCCCCTTGACGTTGGCCTGAAAGCGCTGGTTTACCCGCAGGACAGCGAAGAAATCAAGCAAATGAATCAAACGGGCGACATGATGTACAGCCTGTTTAAGAAATATCGCGGCGGAAGCTTTAATACCGGATTAAAAATGTACGACAGCTGCGCTATCGCCTACCTTTTAAAACCAGAAATGTTTACCGTTCAAAACGTTTTTGTCGCCGTCGAGACGAAAGGCGAGTACACCTCGGGCGCGACGGTTATCGACCTGAAAGCTTCTCTCGGCAAAGCCGCAAACTGCAAGGTCTGCGTAGATATCGACGAGGAACTGTTCAAGGCCTGGTTTTTAGCCGCCTTGAAGCGGTGTCATTAGCCAACGCATCGGCGCGGCGAGCCTTTTCCCCTTTGTATGACCTATATCAAGCTCGCCGTGAATTAGACTAAGGTCTTAATCTCTTATACTGTTATGATGTTCAAAAGCGTTGGTACCCTGCGACGCTAAAGGTTTCAGTTTGGAATACGGGCATCCCCCTCCAAATATTCAGGCAACAACAGACATAAAGGATACTGGAATGGCTCAAGCTCTCACTAAACAATCGGCGCTCGATCTTTTCGAACAAATCACCGCCTTTACCCTTAACGACGGCTCACCGGGCATTACTCGCCTCGCCTACTCCAAAGAGGATGAACAGGCTCACCGGCTGATGATAGAAAAGTGCCGCGAGCTGGGGCTTGAGGTGCGTCAGGACGCCATGGGCAACGTCTTTGCCCGCCTGCCGGGGAAAAATCCCGAACTGCCCGCCGTCGGCACTGGCTCTCACATCGACTCCGTGCCGCAGGGCGGCGCCTACGACGGCGTTATCGGCGTTATGGCTGGCCTGTATGCCATTTCCCAGTTCAAGCCGCAGCAGCTCAAGCGCTCTCTTGAACTGGTGATTTTCCGTGCGGAAGAGTCCAGCCGCTTCGGCTTCGCCTGTATGGCCAGTAAGGTGATGGCCAGCCAGGCCGACTTTGACAAATGGGCGAAAAACACCGACAGCCAGGGCAACAATATTTTCCAAGTGCTGGATAACTGCGGCTATCAAAGCCAGAAGCTGAAAGAGTGTCGCCTGCCGACCGACTACTTCTCCGCCTTTATCGAAACCCACATCGAACAGGGCAAGGTGTTAGAGCATCAGCAAAAACGCATCGGCGTCGTTAACGGCATCGCCGCCCCCTGCCGCTACCGCGTAGAGGTTCACGGCCACGCCGACCACTCCGGCGCAACGCCGATGAGCCAGCGCCACGACGCCCTGGTGGCAAGCGCCGGTATCATTACCGACATCAACACCGCCGCCTGCTATGAGTCCGCCTACGGAACGGTTGGCACCGTCGGCCGCTTGGACGTCACGCCGAACGCCATCAACGTGATCCCCGGCGACGTGACCTTCTACGTCGACATCCGCGGCGTCGATAAATCCAGCGTCAACCGCGTGGTCGCCAAGTTCCTGGCCTCCGTTGAGCACGCCAAGTCCGTACAGGACGTCGTCATACACGTACACGAACTGGCTAACGATATGCCGGTGTTGATGAACGACGATATCGTTCACCGCCTTGAGCGCATCTGTCAGGAACAGGGCGTCCCTTCCGTCACCATGATGAGCGGCGCAGGCCACGACACCATGTACATGGCGCAGGACTTCCCCGCCGGTATGCTGTTTATTCCGTCCAAAGAGGGCATCAGCCACCACCCGGACGAATACAGCGAGTTTGACGACGTCATTTTGGCGGCGGAGATTCTGCAGCAGGCGCTGGGGGAATTGGCTGACGCATAAGCCAAACCTGATGCGCTGTCTTACGAAAAAGCCGGGGGGTTCCCGGCTTTTCTTTTTTAATTAACTCGTCTGGAATTCAGCGCTTTTGTTCCGATTTTTGCCTGATAAACGCCAATACCTCATCGCGCGGATATCCTTCCAGTTCCGCCGGGATCCACAAAAACAGCCCGGAGGTGAAAATGATGTAGTCCACGTTCTTATCGCTAGCCACCGCACTAACCTTGCCCCAACCTAGATTGATCCGCCAGCTTTCAGGTCCTGTATTTATCAGACTGGTTGCGCAGACGCCGCTTTCCGTCAGCTCAAGCAGGCACCCGTCCCTTATGCTGTCGTTCGTGCGGTAAAGAATTTTACTCTGTCGGAGAAACTGCCTTCTCAGCCATAAAACGCCCGCCAGCCCGCCGGAAAGAAACAGCAGCAGGAAGAAGGAGAAGGCATTATCAAAATAGAACAGATAATCATCCTTTGTGTAGGACCAGGCCGAGGCGACAAGTTGAATGCTGCCGCCCTGCGATAACAGTTGGAAGCCAACAGTCATGGCTATCCCTAAAATAGCGCCGCTGGCTATCGACTTCAGGCGAGAAAGAGGCTGCGGCGGACGGGCCTTCATAACGACCTGACTGCATCCTTTCAGGTACTCTTTATACGACAGCGCCTTGGCCGGTATTTCAATACGAAATCTGATTTCGCCTGATGGCATATCTTCTTGGCTATTTGGCATATTCCCTTCTGTATTGCGTTTGATACTTAACCAAAAACACGCAGCTATCCCTAATTAATCAAACTGTAGTTCGCCACTGACGCGATCAAAGCGCCAAGCGGTAAGGTCATCTTCTCTTATCATGGCGTAATAGGTCCCGCCGCCCTGGAGCCCCGACAGTAGGGCCGTATCGGCATAACACTCTTCGCTCCAGGTGAACAGCAGCCGCCACAGAGACTCATCCCCCTTTGCTTCCGCATTAAGTTCCTCTTCAACGCTTTGCTGAATGGGCTCGGCCCAGCCACCCAAAAGCTCACCGCCATAGCTGGCGTCTTCTTCATCAAAAACGGCCTTATATTCGTTATCTAGGTATATTAATTCTTTATACCAGCGTTCATATATTTCTTGCTCTGTCTCACTTAAACCAGGACATACCGCTGGCACACTGATAACAGAACGGGGCTCTAGGCACTCAACCTGCGTCAGGCTGCGCCACGGCTCCCCTATATACTTATCGTGCAGCTCTATCAACGCCTCCGGCGCGGGCAACGACCTCAGGGCATCCAGGGCAACGTCATGCCAGAAGACGAACGGTTGAGCGTCGTCCCTTGTTATATCTCTAAAAAAACTCAATAGCCCACGCTTGGGCAACTTGGGATCGAAGCCCGGATGCTGAGACAGCTCCTCCAAATTAAGCTGAACGACGAAAGCCAGCGGGAAGTCCATTATTTGAGCCAGTTGCAACGCCTTCAACCGTTCTGCTTGTTTTGCTTCTACCTGTTGGAAAATCGCTTTCTGTTCGCCGTTAAGCGGTTCCTGAATACTTTGGTACATATTTTCCATTTCTTCCGCAAACGTCGTATTTCTGGCCAGTTCTTCCTTCAGCGCCAAAATACGCGCCGACGCGTCAACCGGCTTTTCACGCATTGGCCAGCCTTTGCCCGGTGGCCAATCCGGCAGGCCACCCAGTCGGGAACAGCATTTCTGTACGCTGACCATATCGTGCTGGCGGCGCACAAACGCCACAGCGGGGCGCGCCTGTTCCATCACTTTATTTTGGACTGAAGCGCTCAGCGTTGATGCCGCCAGCGCGGCGGCTAAGCGAGTGTGCTCGTGAAACAGGCTCATACGATTTTGTCCTGATTATTAGTAACCTCAGTGCGCTTCGCCTCAATAAACGCCAACGTTTCATCGCGCAGATACCCTTCCAGCGCCGCAGGGATCCACAAAAACAATCCCTCTTCTACCAAGATATAATCAATGTCGTTATGGCTAATAACGCCCTGGATTTTCTGCCAGCTAATACAGCTGCTGGCCTTTGCATTGGCGCAGCGAACTCCCTTTTCCGTTAACTCCAGCAGGCAACCGCCCTGTATGCTGTCATTAACTTGGTAAAGCCGCTGGAGATTTTTTCGATACCTTCTTTTAAATACAAAAGAACGAAGAAGAGAACCTAAGATAAAGGCGCAGAGAAGAATAAACAGCACCTGAGCATTCCGCGCCCGAAACAGCCAATCGGATGAACCGTTGTACCAGCCGGAAAGATTCAGCCTGACGCCCTTTACGGAAAACAGAAACTCACAGGCGAGAATGGCCAGAAGGCCGCATATCAAGCCGAAAATAACGTTTTTTGTGGAGCCTAAATAGCGGTGATGAGATTTCTTTTTATTCCAGGCAAGCCAGCCGCCAACCTGATAGTCGCTAAACGATAAGGACTTTGCGGGAATAGCGATACGATATCGAGCCTCGCTCGCTTCATCGAAAAAGTAGGACTTATCAAACTCCGTTGACATTGGCGTCATTCCTTAACGTAATGTGGGTAACTATTTCTCGGGTAACGATTGTAGCGCACAAAGGGACATGAAGCGCTGGCTTCCTTTAACCAAGCGCTCTGAGCCTGGTTTATAAAGCGAAGGTGCCTTCAGCATAACCACCATCTGCACCCGCTGCTCGCACGAGGTCTTCTCCAGCGTGGTATGAAACAGCTTCTCTGCCGCCTCCCGCGCGCCGTAGACGGCGTTGCCCTGTGCATCCTGACCAAAATAAGCTTTAGCTAACGTCATTGAATACAAAGAATCGTCATCGTATAGAGCGCTCAACCAGTAAGTCCAAACGACGGCTTCCAAATGACGATATAGATGCTTTTTAGCGGGAGGTTTTATCACGCGGACAATATAGCCAAGCGAATTACCGGTTATTTTTATCGCCGTTTCCCGCAGCGATTTCATAACAGGCTCGTCGCTCAAATAGGGCTGAGCTGACACAAGCGACGTCTGAACAACGGGACGAATTTCCAACCAATAATAGGCCGTCATACAAAGATAAACGGCGCATATCAGCACGACAATCTGATGAAAGCCCCAAATCAATAGTGCACCCAACGCCCTCAACGTTCTCTGCCGCCATTCCATGGCAAGGTTCCTTACGCTCAGTTATCCAGCGCCAAATGCAGCAACGGATACGGCTTTCCCATGCCGTCCAGCTCAGAACGCCCTATCACGCTAAAACCATATTTCTGATAAAACGCCAGCGCATCAGGGTTTTGTTCGTTGACGTCGACCTTGCGGATACCGGCTTCGTTGACCGCGTAGTCCATCAGCGCCCTTCCCAGCCCCTTCCCGCGGCAGGCGTCGTCAATAAACAGCATCTCAACCTTATCGTCCGACAGGCCGATAAAGCCGGTGGGCTCGCCGCGTTGGTTGCGCGTGCAGCGTAGCGTCACCTGCGGCAAAAAGTCGTTTAGCAACAGCGGTCTGAGCGCCAGAATGTCGGCCTCAGGCAGAAAGTGGTGGGTTGCACGCACCGAGCGTTCCCAAAGCGCGGTCAGCGCCGGATATTCGTCAGGTGAAACGGTATCAATCTTAATAAAGCTCATGTCTAATCTATGGTCCTAGGCTTCTTACGCTATTTATCTTTACAGCAGTCAAAAGAAAACGCGTCAAGAAACGTTTGTTGAACGTATTCAGGCACGGTTTGGCTGGCTAAGCCGTAGTGCGTTTCGGCAAAGCTGCTGCCCACCTTGCTCGGCTCCAGATTTAACTCTACCGTATGGGCGCCGGACAGGCTTGCCGTACGCACAAACCCGGCCGCCGGATAAACGTGGCCCGACGTGCCGATGGCGATAAAATAGTCCGCCTCGGCCAGCGCCTTGCTAATCTGCTCCATCTCCAGCGGCATTTCGCCAAACCAAACGATGTGAGGACGCATCGGCTGCGGCGGCGTACAGCAGTCGCAGCGGTCGTCAACGGAAAGGTCGCCCTTCCAGTCAAACACTTTCTCAGAGCACGTGCAGCGCACCTTCAGCAATTCGCCGTGCATATGGACAACCCGCAGATTGCCCGCCCGCTCGTGAAGGTTGTCTACGTTTTGCGTGACTAAAAGAAACTTGCTGCCCAGCAGGTTCTCCAGCTTCGCCAGCGCCTTATGGGCCTCATTGGGTGCGATGTTTGGGCTAAGCAGCTGGCGGCGGCGGGCGTTGTAAAACGCCTGCACCAGCTCGGGGTTAGCCTCATAGCCTTCCGGCGTTGCGACGTCCTCAATGCGGTGCTCTTCCCAAAGGCCGTCAGAGGCGCGAAAGGTGCGAATGCCGGACTCGGCGGAAATGCCCGCACCGGTAAGAACGACAACGGAAGGATAAATGCTGGCCTTCATTTCACTGCACTCCGCGTAAATCCGGCCGGAATAGTAGCGCATGCGCCGAAGCCTATGGCTGGCACGCTTCATCTTACGGTGATGCAAACGTCGGTGAATGCGCATGGCGCAAAACTCCTTTTCATCCTGAAGGGCATAACGGCCCTCTATTCTGTCTTAAACGCCGAGATTAAGAAAGGCCGCGCCGCGAACGCCGCCGGAATCTCCCCAGCGCGCTTTCTCAATCGACGGCACGCGGGCCACGCTCAGCAAATGGGGACGAATGCGCTCCGGCAGCAGCAAATACATCTCGTCAAAATTGGACAGCCCGCCTCCCAACACGACCGCATGCGGATCGAGCACGGTAAACACGTTCGCCAAGCACACCGCCAACACGTCGATAAAGCGCGCTACGTGTTCCTGTGCGCGTGCGTCCTTAGCCCTGTAGCGTTCGATAATCGCCTGTGCCGTCAGCGGTTCCTGATAAAAGTGCTGATAAAGCCATTCAAATCCGCGCCCGGAAATATAGTTTTCTATACAGCCGTCGTGGCCACAGCCGCAGTGAACGCGGGGAATGTCTCTGCCCAACAGCTCTAATGCGTCAACGGGAAGGCGAAGGTGGCCAAACTCGCCGACGATATGGTTACGGCCGGAGAACGGCCTGCCGTTAATAATAAGCCCGCCGCCGACGCCGGTGCCAAGGATAATCCCCAGCACGCTCGGATAGTCGACCATCGCGTCATCCCAGGCTTCCGACAGCGCAAAGCAGTTTGCATCGTTCTCAACCTTGACCGGTCGCCCGATGCGTGTCGACAGATCCTTTGCCAGCGGCTTTCCCATCGCAGCCGGAACGTTGGCGGTAAACAGTGCGCCAGTCTCGCCATCCGGCATACCGGGAATGCCGATGCCAACGGAGCCGACAAGGCCCAGTTCGGAGTCGGCTTCCAGCGTCAGGCTCGTAAAGACATCCAGCAGCGCCTGGTAGTCATCGCGCGGGGTGGGAACGCGCTTTTGTATCAGCCGGTTACGCTGTGCGTCAAAAGCGCCAAACTCGATTTTCGTACCGCCCATGTCAAAACCGTAATACATGGTGTACCTCCTCGTCTTATCGTTTTACTGGCCGCTCAATACCCGCGCCGGATCGATGCGGCTGGCCCTGCGAGCCGGATACCAGCTGGCCAACAGGCTCAGCGCAATGGCGGTTGCCAGTACGATAATAATGTCCTGCGGATGAAGTTCTGACGGCAGGAAGTCAATAAAGTAAACGCCGCCGGAAAGAAACTGGTGCCCGACCAGCACTTCAACTTTCTTGATGATGGCGGTCAACTGAAGCGATACCAGCACGCCAAACGCCACGCCGCACAGGCTGCCCACCAGCCCCGCCAGCAGGCCGTACCAAATAAACACGGCGCGAATAAGGCGATCTTTCGCCCCCAGCGTACGCAGCACCGCAATGTCCGAACTCTTGTCTTTTACCGCCATAATCAGCGTTGAGACGATATTAAAGCAGGCGACGCCGATGACCAAAATCATCGCCAGATACATCACGCTGCGCACCAGCTGGATATCGCGGTACATATAGCCGTAAGAGGCAATCCAGCTGCGATAGTAGGCATACTTCCCGCTCGCTTCCGCAGCCGATTTCGCCACGACGTTGGCGGCAAACACGTTGTCGGCCTTAAAGGCAATCCCCGTGACGCTGTCACCCATATCCAAATACTGCTGCGCATCGCCGAGCGGCACCATGCCGTAGCTGTGATCCAGCATGCCGCTAAGCTGCAAAATGCCGGTAACGTGCAGGCGAATGCGCTTAGGCTGGCCTATTTTTAGCTCGTCGCCGCTGCCGTCATTGTTGGGGATCATCACCGTTACCCAGTCGCCCTGCTTCACGTTTAGCGAGTCGGCAATGCCCTTGCCTAAAATCAGCTGCTGCTCGCCGGCCTTAAAGGACTTCCAGGCGTCATTCAGCACGAACTGCGGCAAAGCGCTTAAGCGCTCTTCATCCTTCGGCTCGACGCCCCGGATCTGTATGGCCTTAAGCTGTGTGCCGCTCTCTACCAGCCCGGTAAACAGCACGTACGGCGCAACGGCGGCCACGCCGGGCGCGTGAGACATACGCTCTTGGGCCGCAGGCCAGTCGTTAAACGGCTGCTCCGGCTCAACTTCACCGTGAGGAACCACCGCCAGTACGCGGTTTTTCAGCTCGCGCTCAAAGCCGTTCATGGCGGACAGGCCGATAATCAGCACCGCGACGCCCAGCGCAATGCCTATCGTCGAAATAACGGAGATGAGCGACACCATGCCGCTTCGACGCCGTCCGCGAATAAACCGCAGGGCGATGGTTAGCGAAAGAGGCAGCGCCGACATTACTCAACCTCCAGCACGCTGGCCCGCTGGCTCAACACGCCGTCGCGCATCTCAAGCTGCCTGTCGAGGCGCCGCGCCAGTTCCAGATCGTGCGTCACCACCAGAAACGCCGTACCCTGTTGGCGGTTAAGGTTGCCCAGCAGCTCAAAAATGCTGTCGGCCGTGTTTCTGTCCAGGTTGCCCGTCGGTTCGTCCGCCAGCACCAGAGCCGGGTTATTCACCAGCGCGCGAGCGATCGCCACCCGCTGGCGTTCGCCGCCGGAAAGCTCAGACGGCCGGTGGGCTGCCCGCTTCTCCAATCCTACCGCCGCCAGCATGGCGCGCGCCTGTTCCAACGCCTGAGACGGCTTTTTGCTGCCGATTAAAAGGGGCATTGCGGCGTTCTCCAACGCGGTGAAGTCCGGCAGCAGGTGATGAAACTGATAAATAAAGCCCAACTGAGTATTGCGCAGCTCGGCCTTTTCGGAAGCGCTCATACGGCTGAGCGAGCGGCCGTTGAAAATCACGTCGCCGTAGGTTGGCGCATCCAACCCGCCCAGCAGGTGCAGCAGCGTACTCTTACCGGAACCCGAGCTGCCGACAATCGCCATCAGCTCGCCCGGACGCATGGAAAAGTTGACGCTTTTAAGCACGTCCGTCTTAAGCTTGCCTTCCTGATAGGTTTTGCAAAGGTCTACACATTGCAACAATAAAGAATCACTCATAGCGTAACGCCTCTGCTGGTTGAACGGCGGCGGCCCGCCATGATGGGTAAAGAGTGGAAAGCAGCGCCAGCCCCATAGAGAACAGCGCGATAGTAATAACTTGAGAGTAGTCAATAAGCACCGGCAGCTTCGCGCCGCCGAGCGACATGCCGAAGAACGACATTATGGCGTTAAGCTTATTGGAAAGAAGCAGGCCCAGGCCGGTTCCCAGCAGCGAGCCGATGATGCCGCTGGTAGCGCCCTGCACCATAAAAATACTCATTATTTGGCGACGCTTAAGCCCCTGGGTTTGTAGAATCGCCACTTCGCCCTCTTTCTCCATCACCATCAGGCTGAGCGAAGTAATAATGTTGAACGCCGCGACGGCGATAATCAGCCCGATGAGCAGGCCCATCATGTTTTTTTCCATCCGTACGGCCTGGAACAATTCGCCTTTGCGCTCCCGCCAGTCCTTCATCACCAGCCCTTCGGGAAGCGGCTGCTGGCTTACGCGGTCAATATCGAGCGGGCGCGTCAGGTACAGGCGCCATCCGCTGACGTTGCCGGTCGGATAGCGCATCAGGCGCGAAGCGTCCTGCTGGTTCACCAGCAGTTGGGTGCCGTCAACTTCGCTGCCGGCGGCGAAGGTGCCGATCACGGTAAACAGGCGCTGGCTGGGAATGCGGCCCATTGGCGTAAACTGGCTGGCGCCGGTGACCATCAGGCGCACCCGATCGCCCAGACGTACGCCAAGCTTTTCCGCCAGCTTCTCGCCCAGAATCACTCTGTAGCTGCCGGGCTCCAGCGCGGATACGCTGGTGCTGTAAACGTCGCCCGCCAGCGGGTCGTTATCCTCTTTGGTTATGCCGAGCATGACGCCGACGGCGATGCCTTTAGCGCTCTGCATCACAACGTCGCCGGTGGTCAGCGGCTCAACGCGCGTTACGCCGGTCAGCGTTTTCAGATTGGCCGCGGGAACGGTTTGGGGATTCAGGCTGCCCTGAGGCGTCGTCACCAGCGCCTGCGGCATCAGGCCGAGAATGCTTTTCTCAAGCTCCTGTTCGAGGCCGTTCATGACCGACAGCACGGTCACCAGCGCCATAACCCCAAGCGTAATGCCTATGGTGGAAAGCCAGGAAACGAACTGGCTGAATCGGTCTGACGCTCGCCCACGCATGTAGCGCAGACCTATAAATAACGCAACGGGTTGATACATTAAGGTATGTGACTCAGTTTATCGACGCTTGCGCAAAGCTTGGCAAGCGGCGCGACCAGTTAGAGACATCGGCCTTTCGTCCGGCTATTCGATGTCGTTTTTGCATTCGGTATCCGACGGCGACGGTAAGTTTATCATCGTTATGCCGCTGGAAAAATCCCCGTTTTCTATACCTTAGGCGCGGTAGGCTGATAATCCCGCCGATGGCAGGCCGCTATTTTTTCAGACAAGCCTTTAGGGTTGGATTACTATATGTACCAAATCCTCGCCTGACCGTTTTGAAATGACGTTTGAAACAAAGAATGGGGCGAAGAAAACGTAAGACCCGACAGAATGGGATAGCGGCAAATCGCCGCGCCCAGCGGACGCTATTTGTCCGCCCAATCTGCCAGTTTGATAAAGAGACTTGATGACAGTATGCCTTCTCAACACCGCTTTACTCTGCCCGTGCGCGCCACAGACGTCAGGCAAATCGGCCATTTATACGGCTCCTCTTCCGCGCTCGTTTGCGCCGAAATTATCGACCGCCATCCAGGCCCGGTACTGCTCGTTGCCGCCGACATGCAGCTGGCGCTGCGCATAAACGATGAGCTCAAGCAGTTTACCCAAAAGCCGGTCACTGCGCTGCCGGACTGGGAAACGCTGCCCTACGACAGCTTCTCTCCCCATCAGGAGATTGTCTCATCGCGGCTGCTAAGCCTCTATCAACTGCCGCAGATGCAAAACGGCGCCACTATTCTGCCGGTCAACACTCTGATGCAGAAGGTGTGCCCCCATTCTTTCCTGATGGGCCACGCGCTGGTGACAAAGAAAGGCGATCGCTTATCCAGAGACGGCCTGCGCGCTCAGTTAGAACAGGCGGGCTATCGCGCCGTCGACCAGGTGTTGGAACACGGCGAATTCGCCACTCGCGGCGCGCTGCTCGACCTGTTTCCGATGGGGAGCGACGTTCCCTACCGGCTGGACTTCTTTGACGACGAAATTGACAGCATCCGACTGTTTGACGTCGATACCCAGCGCACGCTTACGGAAGTCGACGCCATCAACCTGCTGCCCGCGCACGAATTCCCAACGGACAAGGCAGCCATCGAGCTTTTCAGAAGCCAGTGGCGAGAGACCTTTGAGGTAAGGCGCGATCCGGAGCACGTTTATCAGCAGGTCAGCAAAGGCGTTTGGCCGTCCGGTATCGAGTACTGGCAGCCGCTGTTCTTCAGCCAACCGCTGCCAACCCTGTTCAGCTACCTGCCCGCCAATACGCTATTGGTGACGCTGGGTGATATCGAAAGCGCCGCCGAGCGCTTCTGGCAGGACGCAAACCAGCGCTTTGAAAGCCGCCGCATTGACCCAATGCGCCCGCTTCTACCGCCGGACGCCCTCTGGCTGCCGACCGACAGGCTGTTTGGCGAGCTGAAGGCCTGGCCCCAAATGCGGTTAAAAAGTGACGACGTCACAGAGAAGGCCGGCAGCATCAATCTGGACTATCGCCCCCTGCCGGACCTCTCCGTTCAGCATCAGAGCAAGTCTCCGTTAGACAACCTGCGACGCTTTACCGAAAGCTTTGACGGCAGCATCGTCTTCTCCGTCGAAAGCGAAGGCCGACGCGAAACGCTTACGGAGCTGCTGGCCCGCATCAAGCTCAAGCCTCGCTCGATAGACGCGCTGCAGCAGGCCGATAAGCCGGGCCACTACCTGATGATAGGCGCCTGTGAGCACGGATTTTTAGACGTCGAAGGCAGGCTTGCCGTTATCTGCGAAAGCGACCTGCTCGGCGAACGGGTAACTCCTCGCCGCCAGGACAGCCGCCGCGCGATCAATACCGACACCCTTATCCGCAACCTGGCGGAACTGCGCCCAGGCCAGCCCGTCGTTCACCTTGAGCACGGCGTCGGCCGCTATGCGGGGCTGACAACGCTCGAAGCCGGCGGCATCAAGGCGGAATACCTGATTCTAACCTACGCAGGGGAAGACAAGCTGTACGTCCCCGTCTCTTCGCTGCACTTAATCAGCCGCTATTCCGGCGGCGCAGAGGAAAACGCACCGCTGCACAAGCTGGGGGGCGACGCCTGGAGCCGGGCGCGCCAAAAGGCGGCGGAGAAGGTGCGCGACGTCGCGGCGGAGCTGTTGGACATTTACGCACAGCGCGAGGCCAAGCCCGGCTTCGCCTTCAAGCAGGACAAAGAGCAGTACCAGCTGTTTTGCGAATCCTTCCCCTATTCCCCTACGCCGGATCAGCAAAACGCCATCGGCGCAGTGCTGGGGGATATGTGCGCCAAGTCCGCCATGGACAGACTGGTCTGCGGCGACGTCGGCTTTGGCAAGACCGAAGTCGCGATGCGGGCCGCGTTTCTGGCCGCCATAAACAACAAACAGGTCGCGCTGCTTGTGCCAACCACCCTGCTCGCCCAGCAGCACTATGACAACTTCCGCGACCGCTTCGCCAACTGGCCGGTACGCATCGAAGTCATGTCGCGCTTTCGCAGCGCCAAAGAGCAGCAGGCCATTTTGCAGGACGCCAGCGAAGGCAAGGTCGATATTCTTATCGGTACCCATAAGCTTTTACAAAGCGACATCCGCTGGAAGGATCTCGGGCTTTTAATCGTCGATGAAGAGCACCGCTTCGGCGTTCGCCAAAAGGAGCGCATCAAAGCCATGCGCGCCGACGTAGGCATCCTGACGCTGACCGCGACCCCTATTCCGCGTACGCTGAACATGGCCATGAGCGGCATGCGCGATCTGTCGATTATCGCTACGCCACCGGCCCGCCGGCTGGCGGTGAAAACCTTCGTTCGCGAGTACGACGACCTGATTATTCGCGAAGCCATTCTGCGCGAAGTGCTGCGCGGCGGGCAGGTCTATTACCTTTATAACGACGTCGCGACCATTAACAAAGCGGCGGAACGCCTGTCGCAGCTGGTTCCCGAAGCGCGTGTCGCCATCGGCCACGGCCAGATGCACGAACGCGACCTTGAGCGCGTGATGTCCGACTTCCACCACCAGCGCTTTAACGTGCTGGTCTGCACCACGATTATTGAAACCGGCATCGACATTCCCAACGCCAACACCATCATCATGGAGCGTGCCGATCGCTTCGGCCTCGCGCAGCTGCACCAGCTGCGCGGCCGCGTAGGTCGTTCGCATCACCAGGCCTACGCCTACCTGCTAACGCCTCATCCAAAAGCCATGACGCCGGATGCCGTGAAGCGCCTGGAGGCCGTTGCTTCGCTGGAAGATCTCGGCGCCGGATTTGCGCTGGCAACCCACGATTTGGAAATCCGCGGCGCGGGCGAGCTGCTGGGCGAAGATCAGAGCGGTCAAATCGCTTCCATCGGCTTCTCGCTCTATATGGAACTTTTAGAAAGCGCCGTCGATGCGCTGAAGGCGGGTCGAGAGCCGTCGCTGGAGGACTTGACCGCCAGCCAGACCGACCTCGAGCTGCGCGTTCCCGCGCTGCTGCCGGATGACTATATGCCGGACGTAAACACTCGTCTGTCATTCTATAAGCGCATCGCCAGCGCTGCGTCCGACGAAGAGCTGGACGAGCTGAAGGTGGAGCTTATCGACCGCTTTGGCCTGCTCCCGGATGCGGCCCGCAACCTGCTGCAAACGGCGGCCATGCGGTTACGGGCGAAACGTCTGGGAATTCGGCGCATCGAAGGGCATGAAAAAGGCGGGTTCGTCGAATTCAGCGACAGCAACCACGTCGATCCGACCTTCCTTATCGGCCTGCTGCAAAAACAGCCGCAGCGCTATAAGCTCGACGGCCCCAGCAAGCTCAGGTTTAATCTCGACCTGAGCGATCGCCCCAAGCGCCTGACCTTTGTCAGCGAGCTGTTGGAGCAGTTTGAACAGCACCGCATCGGCTAACTCCACCGCCTGCCGGTTTTCCCGGCGGGCGTGCTTCCGACCTCGCTACCATTTTTTTCTTTAGGAAAAAACCGATTATCCTCATCAGAGTCCCCCCTACCTGAAAGGCATTTTTTATAAAAAATTTTTATAAACGCAGCATATTGTTTGTGACGTCCGGCACTTTTTTATCCTTGAGCATTAAGTATACCTGTAGCCTCTACTCGAAAAGAGGCTAATCAAAAATGAAAAAGAAGCTCCCCTTGCTCCTACTGGCGGCGCTGTGCAGCTTTGGCGTTAATGCAGAAACAAAAGTTCTGACGCCGGAAAAAGGCGGTACGCCGAATAAAGTCTTCACCGCGGCTCAGGCACCGACAATGACGGTTGCCACTTACAATATGGCCGCCGGGCGGGTTTCAAACCTTACCCAGGTGGCGCAGGCGATAAAAAGCCTGAACGTCGATCTTCTTGCGCTCAATGAAGTCGACGTCAACACGCAGCGCAGTGGGAAAGTCGATCAGCTCGGCGAACTGGCGAAAATGACCGGTATGCACGGCGCCTTTGGCCGGGCGATTGATTTTGAAGGCGGACAGTACGGCGTCGCCATTTTGTCTCGCTATCCTATCGAAAAGCAGCAGGTCTTCCCTCTGCCTTCCGGCGATACCGAGCAGCGCGTTTTGCTGATCGTTCAGGTTAAAAAACCGGGGCTGGACGAGCCTGTGCTGTTTATGACTACGCACCTGGACTGGCAGGCGGATCCAACGCTGCGCCAGCAGCAGATCCGAGAAATTCAAAACATCGTCAGCGGCAGTACGGACTCTTCCTTCTCTGAAATCGCTTCCCGCATCAAAATCCTGGCCGGAGACTTTAACGACGTTAGCGGCAGCGCCGTTATCAACGAGCTGCAGAATCAGTGGACGCCCGTTCTGCAAAAAGATAAAGACATGCGATCTTGGCCGGCGGCCAACCCGGCGTTTGACTTAGACCACATCTTCACCTTCCGCGGGCAGCGGTGGTCCGTCGAATCGCTGGTCGTTCCGAATCAGAAAGCGCAGTGGCAAGGCGTTGACTGGCCGGCAACCAGCGATCACGTGCCGGTGGTCGCAAAGCTGAAGCTAATGGAACAATAAGAAGGTACGTTGGGCGGCCCAAACGGCCGCCCGGAAAGCGCTGTCTAGTGCAGCTTGAGCCTGGGTCGAATAATGCGGTTAATGCTGCCCACCAGCATAATCAGTCCGGTTTTCACATAGCCAAACAGCGCGACCTGATGCATACGGTACAGCGAAATGTAGGCAAGCCTCGCCAGCCGCCCTTCAATCATCATTGAGCCACCCGTCAGGTTGCCCATCAGGCTGCCGACGGTGCTGTATTTAGACAAAGATACCAGCGAACCGCGGTCGGTATAGCGGTAATTCTTCAACGCCTGCCCATTCAGCACGGCCAGCACGTTCTGGTAGCAAAGCGTCGCCATTTGGTGTGCGGCCTGCGCCCTCGGCGGCACGGGGACGCCGCTTTCCTGCATAAGGCTTGCGCAGTCGCCGATAGCGAAAATGGACGGATCTCGCGTCGTTTGTAAGGTAGGCTCAACCACCAGTTGGTTAATACGGTTGGTTTCCAAACCGCCCAGCTCTTTCATAAAGTCCGGCGCCTTGATGCCCGCCGCCCATACCATCAAATCCGCCTGAATGAATTCGCCGCCCTTCGTGTGCAGCCCATTTGCGTCCGCGCTGGTGACCATGGTTTGCGTCATCACGTTGACGCCGAGATTAATCAGTTCCTGATGCGCCGCTGAAGAGATGCGAACCGGCAGTGCGGGCAAAATGCGCTCGCCGGCCTCAACCAGCGTGACGTTTAGCGCGCTGTTGTCTAACCCCTTATAGCCGTAGCTGTGTAGCTGCTTCACCGCGTTATGTAGCTCCGCCGACAGCTCCACGCCGGTAGCTCCGCCGCCGACGATGGCGATGTTCACCCGCTCCCGCTCGCCCGAATGCGCGGAGAACTTCAAAAACAGATCCAGCATGCGGTTGTGAAACAGCTGCGCCTGTTTAGGGTTATCGAGATAAATGCAGTTTTCTTTCACGCCCGGCGTGCCAAAGTCGTTGGACACGCTGCCCAGCGCCATCACCAGAATGTCGTAGGGGATCTCGCGTTCGGGCACCAGTTCTTCGCCCTGCTCCGTGTTGATTCGCGCCAGGCGTATCCGCTTGGCCTCGCGTTCAATGCCGATAAGCGTTCCCAGCTGGAAGTGAAACGCGTTATTTCTGGCGTGGGCCAAATAGCTCAGGGCGTCAACGCCGTCGTCCAGCGCGCCGGTCGCCACTTCGTGCAGCAGCGGCTTCCACAGGTGGCTTTGGTTTCTGTCCACCAGCGTGATTTCCGCTTTGCCTTTACGCCCCAGTTTCTTACCCAGACGCGTCGCCAGCTCCAGCCCTCCGGCGCCGCCCCCGACAATCACTATTTTTTTCTTTTCGCTTTGCACGTTGATTTCCACCTCAATAAGCCATCAATTTCGGTTGGTCATGGCGCAATGCGCCGGTATAAATACGCCTGGCACGTGACCGCCATCACACTAATGGCGGCAGATTATCATATTTGACAATTTGGTTACATTAAAAATGATTTGAATCAATTTTGATAAAATAAACACGCATTGAAATAAATTATAGACGCCGGAATTCGTCGTTACCAGAAAGACAAAGCCCCGCCAGGCTTAGCCCGGCGGGGCTTTGTCGTCTTCACATGAAGTATCAGCGAAGCTTAAACGCTTTAATTTTCTGCAGATGGGGGGATATCTCTTTAAACTTGTGGCCCTGCTTTTCATCCCACAGGATAGGATAGTAGGGAGAAAGCTGCTGGGCGCTGCGCTGGCTGTCCAGCGCTTCATCAAGACGCGAAAGGATCACCAAGCAGTTGTCGCGATTCTTAACGCGAAAATCTTCGACGCACTTGGTGATAATGTCCAGATACTCCTCCGGGCGGTCGATTTTCCCCGGCATGTTTTCATGCGGAAACAGGTTTGGATTGAATATCGTTTGGCGAATACCGCAAAGAAACCCAATCCTCTCAGCCCAAAAGCCGCCAAGGCCTACGCCGCAAATCAGCGGGTTCGGATCGTCAGACTGCTGTATCGCTTTATCGGTCTCTTTGAGCAAGTGTTGCATATCGTGGCGCGGATGCAGCGTGCTGTAGCTGATAAAGCGCACGTCGGGATCGATAAACTGCAGCTGTAAGATCTTTTCATGATTTCCCGGGCTGGTTGAATCAAAGCCGTGCAAATAAATAATCATCTAAGCCTCACTCTGCTGTTTTTGTACCTGATTGCTATCTTGCCCAAAAAGCCGGTTTTTATTCAACCCTTTTATCTTGCCAGCTGCTGTTTGTGCAGATCCCAGCGTTCGCTAAGCTCGGTCAGGCTTTTACTAATGCGCCTGTAGCGTTCGCTTGCCAAAAGCTCTTTGCGCGATATTCTCGCACCGTGCAGCAGGCGAGTTACGCGCTCCGGGTGCATTCCCTGCGGAAGCCCGTCCAGCACCTCAACGGCGCCGTCGCGGTTGTTGCATACCAGAATCATGTCGCATCCTGCGTCCAGCGCCGCCTGGCCACGCTCGGCGTAGCCGCCCATAATGGCAGCGCCTTCCATTGAAAGATCGTCAGAGAAAATGGCGCCGCCAAAGCCTAGCTGCGAGCGCAAAATTGTTTTCAGCCAATGGGAAGAACAGCTGGCGGGACGGTCGTCAACGTCGGGATAAATCACGTGCGCCGGCATAACGGCGTCCAGCAGGCCAGCGCTGAACAGGCGACGAAATACGGCCATGTCGTTCTCATACAGCGTCTGATAAGGACGTGGGTCCACCGGCGTCTCTTTATGAGAATCGGCAGAGACCGCGCCGTGCCCTGGAAAATGTTTCCCCGTCGCCCGCATGCCCGCCTCGTTCATTCCCTGAATAAACTGGGACGCCATAACGGCAACCACCTGCGGATCGCTGTGAAAGGAACGTTCGCCAATGGCTGCGCTCACGTGGCCGACGTCCAGCACCGGCGCAAAGCTGACGTCGATATCCAGACTTACCAGCTCGGCAGCCATCAACCACCCCGCCTCTTTTGCGGCGACTTCGGCCTCATCGTTGTCCAGCAGCGCAGCGAACGACTGGGCGGCAGGCAGGCGCGTGAACCCTTCGCGAAAACGCTGTACGCGACCACCTTCCTGATCGACGGCCAGCAGAAGGCGGCTTTTCGACACAGCTCTTATTTGGCGAACCAGCTCGGCCAGTTGAGCCGGATCGTGAAAGTTGCGGGCAAAAAAGATAACGCCCCCCACCGACGGGTGCTGCAGAATTTCACGCTCTTGCGCATCCAGTTCATAACCGACGACGTCCAACATTACCGGGCCCACGTTTACCTCTCTTATCTGCGATCGTATTGATTAGCGCGCTGTACAAACCGTACGTAGAAAACGCCGTTCATTCTAATTGGGGTATGAAAATAACGAAATAGCGCTTTTGGCAAATCTGTGCGAAACAAACGTCCGTTAAGAAAAAGGCCCGATGAAGTTCGGGCCTCCGTCGTTTGTTTTAGTACGGCTAACGCTGCGCGTTACCCTGACCGGACCAGATAATTTCGCCGGTTGAGGTTTGCATCAGTTGAATAGTGATTTCCGGCGCGCTAGGGCTACCGCTCGCCGAGGCGTAAACGATGTACTTTGCGCCCAGATAGCGAGCCAGGCTCATCGCCTTACTGCGAGAAATCAGGCTATCGTCGCCCTGAATGCCCAACGCCTGGCGAGCGGCCTGCAGCTTGTCGTCCGGCACTAAATCAAACCGCGCGGTGGACTGCAGGGAGTCTTTCAGCGCGTCGGTCGCTACGGACGCCGCCAGCCGCCCGCTGGTGTTGTTTTTCATCTGCTCGAGCAGCAAAATCCCCTTCTCGCTTTCTATCCCCGGGGTGCTGACCATTTTAGCCACCAGCGGCTCTACGCTCGCAGCCCAGTTAATCGCGGTCTCCGGCGGCGGCAGCGTCGGCGGAGTTGGCGGCGGCTCGTAAGGCGGCGGCGCGGGCGGAACGACCACTACCGGCGCTTTATTTTGCGGCTGGTTAACCTGGCAGCCCGCCAGCGCCAGCATCGCTGCGCCCAGAAAAAACCAATGCGTCTTTTTCATACCCGCTCCTTTAGCGCGCCAGCATCGGCCCCAGCGCCTGACCGCCGACCAGATGCATATGAAGATGATAAACCTCCTGGCCGCCGTGACGATTACAGTTAACGATAAGGCGATAGCCGTCTTCTGAAATGCCTTCCTGCTCGGCAATCTTGGCGGCGACAACCAGCATGCGGCCAAGCGCCACCTCGTGTTCTGTTTTGACGTCGTTAACCGTCGGGATCAGCACGTTGGGAATAATGAGAATATGGGTAGGCGCTTGGGGAGAGATATCGCGAAACGCGGTGACCAGTTCGTCCTGATACACGATGTCGGCCGGAATTTCCCGGCGAATGATTTTACTGAAAATCGTCTCTTCAGCCATGTGGTATGCCTCTTAAATGATTGTACTGACAAAAAAGCGTATGCCCCAGTATGAGTAGATAATGCGACGCTTTCAAGCGGTAAGTCCCTTTATAACCTTACGTTTATAGCCTTACGTTACTGAGTAAACGCGCCTATGCCGGGCCTATGCCAGACCGAAAAAGTCGATAAACAGCGTCAGGCCGGCAATGGCGGCGATGGCTATCAAAAAATAGCGCACGTGAAAACGGGTCCCTCTGGCGGCTAAAACCAGACAACCGATGATGATTGCAATGCGAAAAAGGTCTTCAGAGTCCATGCCATTTCCTATTCACGCAGTTCGAAAGAAAATTATAAATTGGTGGCATTATAAAACGCATCGAAGCAATAGTAAGCCCTATCACCATTCCGATGCCTATTTTTATCATTTTGACGAACGACAGACATAACCACAGAGTTAATTCACCCAGCTATCAAAGAAAAAATAAGAGGGTGCAAAGCACCCCCCTTATCACGCTATGGATATTACTATCCGCTTTATCCCCTTCATTCTTCAAGCTGCATAAACATTGGTTGCGACTTGAATTATTTATGGTATCGGTTAAAAACGGCCCTGCACGCCAGCGTGAACGGCGTATCCATTCAGATCGCCTTCAAAACTCTGCATGTATTTCGCATCCAGATAGAAGGAGGTGTTTTTCGCCGCGTTGGCGGTAATGCCTACGCCCGTTTGCCACCAGACGCGATCGACATCAGGGCGTAGCTTAGCGCTGCCTACCTGTACCTCTGGCGTGTCATCAAGATTGCCAACAACGTCAGCCGTCAGATAAGGCTTAAACACTTCATTTTCTTTGTCGAGGGCCGCATCACGGAAGAAACGAACACCGGCGCGCGCAAGACCGCCGCTATAACTATCGCCGCGAACGTCTGAAATCTCATCATTGAAATCATCTGCATTGAGGAATTGGTAAACGATCTGCCCTTGCGGTTCAATCTTCCAGTTTTCCGTCACGCCGAAAGGCTTACCCCCCTCAAGAGAAAGAATCAAACCGTAGCTCTTCTGGTCGGCATCATAGCGGCTGCTATAGTGGTTATCGTAATAGGTAAACTGTGTAACGGCATCAATATATCCGCCATCGTTCGCATAGCGAGTATAATAGCCGCCAATGCTGTAAGCGTTAGTCGTCACGCTACCAGTATCGGCACTTTGACCAGAATAATGGCGTCCTTTATCCCTGGCATCGGTCTGCTGACGACCTAACGTTACGGTTACACCGGCTGTCACGCTTGTGTCTTCTTCTGTGACGCTTTGATATAAATCGCGGCCAAATTGGGCAAACATGGTGTCAAAGTCATAGTTAAAGCGACCGGCTTTAGATTCGGAGTGATTGCCGCCAAAACGTCCCCAAGTCTTATTATCATACCCTCTAGCGAATTGCTGGGTATCACCCATTCTTTCATGTAGCGTGCCAACAGTCTGGTAACCGTACATCATGTTAGCGTACGGAGTGATGATATAGCCGGGCACTTCTTGACGATATTGAACGGGGCCGTCCACTGCGCTTGGCGTACCGTTATCGCTCTTGCCGCCGTTATACGTGCTGCGAAGATACCAGTCGTTCTCGTCGCTAGTGTTACCTTCTTGGGTGCCTTCATGCAGATAGTAATCATAGGCATCCATGCTGATGTAGCTTATATCGCCGCCGGATTGATTAACCAGTTTGAATGAGGCGGTGCTTGTTCCATCAATCTGCACCACGTTAATGCCGTTGCTGGTTGTCTGGCCCCCCTTGCTGCCGGATGCCGCAACCACATAAAGACCATGTTGCCCTTCCGCATCCCCCGTAACGACAATCCGGTCGGTCTGTGCGCTACCGTCTGAATTGAATTTAGTGTTGATTTGGAACGTACCGTTTCCAGAAAGCGCTCCGGTCGTCAGCGTCTTGTCATTGCCTGAGGCAAAATTAACTCGGCTACCGGATTGGAGGTTTAATGAGCTGACGGTGGAACTGCCAGTCATTTCCCAAATACTGTCATTAAGCGAAAGGTTAAGCGTACCTTCATTTGAAGCTTTACCTGTCAGGTTAGAGCCAGCCATATTCAGCGTAAATGTAGAACCGCCCGCAGCACTCAAATCCCCCGTCACCGAAGACTCACTCTCCGCTGACACTAAAAGCGTTGCTCCAGAGCCGGTAATTATGTCTCCATTACTACTTACCTTGGCCAAATTTACGTTCCATTCACCGCTATCAGCATTAATTACGTTAGCAGCAACGTTGTTAGAGTTCAACGTACCATTGGAAAGTGTCAACGTACCTTCAGTTAAGACGCCACTCTCCAATTTGATCAGATCTGTTGCACTCTTTGTTGTAAGTGAACTTACCTGAGCATTATTACCAACAGCTACTGTCGCACCATTTTTTAATAAAAGAGCCGAGGATTGCGCTGTAATATCCACTTTACCACTTAATGAGACCGTACTATTATCTTCAGCAACTAAACCATTACCACCTGAATTAATAGTAGTGTCTTTTTCTATAGCAATTGAACTGCCATTACCTTGGCTATAAATACCATCTCCGGAGCCTGTCGTCGTTATTCCAAGTGAAGTATAGCCTTCAGCATTATCTCGCTTAATTGTGACCATTCCGCCATTTGAAGCATGTACCCCACTACCATCTTGGACCTGAATCAAATCAATATGTCCTCCCGTTGGTCGCGCTCTATCAGCAGTGGTCAACTCCTGAACTATGGAGTTCGAGCCATCGGCAAGGATACCATCCATATCCACTTTAAGCGGATCGCCATCGGGAATATTGACACAGGTGTAACTAAAACTGCCGTTGACTGTATAACGGTCTCCTCCCTCCGCAATGACACTCATATTAGAGCAGTCTGCAATAGCGTTACTGCTATGGCTAATCGCCACAATTACGACAGAAGACAACAATATTTTTGATATAGACACAGCCAACACTTTTCTTTTCAAATTCTCATTAAGCATTCTGGTTCTTCCTATGATGAACAGAGATTATTTAAATCCCTAAAGAAAAACTTATTAAGTAACAATAGAAAACCGACCTAATACAATAAGTATTTTCCTATAATAATCCCGCTGTGGTCCTGTAGAAATGACAAACAGAGCGGATAAAACATTCGAACTATAGCCCTCAACATCCAAAAATAAAGAAAAATATCTATTACCTGTATCTTAGTACAAGTATCTATTGAAATTTTAAAAACAGGATGAACTAAATAATTCAATTTCGTTGTTTGTAATGCAAGCAATTAAAAATAAAACTGTAGTATATAAAAATTAAATTGAGACTCATTGAAATCATCTCAACACCATAAATTATCTGACTTATTGTTTAATTGGTTAAATAAGAACGCATCAAAAAATCTACTTTATTCTAACGCATACTCTTCTCCATATTAAACACGCCTTATTCAAATCACCTACAACAACCAACACAATGAAATCACGATCTCGTTACTGTATACTTCTCCCAAAACGGAGGAACCACCATGACCCACAACCTTGCCGATCTCAACGCTGAAGATCGCGAAAAGGTCGACATCGACCTGCACGCATCAGGCATTGCCTATAAAGAACGCTACGGGATGCCGTTCAACTACCGGGACATCGAGGCCATCATCCCGAAGGCGCAGTTAGACTATTTTAAAGAGCGCGTTGAATTTTTCCGCTCTAACCCCTATCGATTGGGAAAGCTTCCCTACAATCCCGGTGAAAAATAGCGCCTAACGCACGCGGCGTTGCGGTCCGTCAGCGCTGCGTTCTTTCTGTCCTCCTTTTTATCCCTGTTTTTCCGTTTACTTCCGTTTAATTCCGATTCTATTCCGGTCATATGACTGTTATCACTCTTTACTATCCGATGCTTGACTATGATCGCCATACTAAAAGGGAGAGATGCGATGTTCTTAGAAGAAAGAAGAACCCACATTCTGGCTTTTCTTGATAAAAACGAGCGGGCTACGGTGAATCAACTGGCAGCCCTGTTTTCTCTTTCTAAAGAAACCATCCGTCACGATCTCAACGCTCTGGCGAATCAAGGGCTGGTTCAGCGCTGTCACGGCGGCGCACAGATCGTTCGCAAATCGTTCCAGTCCGACCTTATCGGCTCGTCCGACAGCGTAAACATCGAGACGCTGTTAAGAAAAATTAACCGGAAAAAGCCCCGCGCGGCGCGCGTTGAACGCACGGGTCAGTTGACCGGTGGAAAAGTCTGCATTTTAGGATCGTTTAACGTCGACATCGTGGCGAAGGTTGAGCGCTTTCCCAAAGGCGGTGAATCCATTATGGCCGTCGACAGCGCACTAGGGCCGGGCGGGAAAGGCGCCAATCAGGCGCTGGCGGCCAGCAAGGCCGGCGCCGACGTGCACTTTGTCTGCAAGGTCGGTAAAGACCGCTTCAGTCAGCTCGCCTATGAGCACCTTTCCGCATCCGATATTCACTCCTTTACGCTTTATCAGTCAGAGAGCGTCCCTACCGGTAACGCTATCATCTACGTTTCCCAGCAAAACGGCGAAAACATGATAGCCATACACTCAGGGGCCAATCAGGCGATAACCGAGAGCGAAATTATTGCGATACACGAACGGCTGGCGCAGTCTCACGTGCTGCTGGTCCAGTTGGAAAACAACTTTGACGCTACGCTTAACGCTATGAAGATTGCCAGCGCCTTAGGCGTCAGCATCATCGTGAATCCGGCGCCCTATTCTCATGAAATTTTGCCGCATCTTTCTCTGGTCGACATCATTACACCCAACGAAACGGAAGCCTCGCTGCTTTCAGGCATCGAAGTCACCGATTGGAAGAGCGCCAAGAAAGCGGCGCAAGAAATTGCCGGCAAGGGAGTAAAGACCGTTATTATCACCATGGGCAACCAGGGTGCGCTGATTTATGAGAATCAGCGCTTTTATGAAGTTTCCGCGTTTCCCGCCGTCGCCGTAGACACGACCGGCGCCGGCGACGCGTTCACCGGCGCGCTGACGGCGGCCGTTGCCTCTGGGCAAAGCATCCGCTGGGCGGCGACCTACGCCTGCGCCTTCGCCTCTTTGGCGGTGGAGCGGGAAGGCGCTGCAAATATGCCGTCTCATGAGCAGGTTTTACACCGCCTGTCTCAAACCGTTCGCCAATAGGCCTTTTTCATCCTTAACTTAAAGGGAGTGTAAAAAATGACCAAGAAGATTATTCTCGACTGCGATCCCGGGCATGACGATGCGATCGCTCTCCTTCTCGCCCACGGCAATCCGGACATCGAGCTGTTAGCGGTGACCACCGTCGTCGGCAACCAGACGCTGGAGAAAGTCACCCGCAACGCGCTGGCGGTCGCCCGCATTGCTAATATCACCGGCGTTCCCTTTGCCGCTGGCGCGGCGCGCCCTCTGGTGCGTCAGGTAGAAACCGCGCCGGACATCCACGGCGATTCCGGCCTGGACGGCCCAGTGCTGCCGGAACCGACGCTTTCTCTCGATGAGCGCCATGCGGTAGATCTGATTATCGACACCATCATGTCTCACCCGCCCAAAACGGTAACCATCGTTCCCACCGCCGGGCTGACCAACATCGCTCTGGCCGCGCGCATGGAACCCCGCATCGTTGAGCGAGTAAAAGAGATTGTACTGATGGGCGGCGGCTATCACGTAGGCAACTGGAGCGCCGTCGCGGAATTCAACATAAAGATCGACCCCGAAGCCGCCCACATTGTTTTCAACGAAAAGTGGCCGCTGACGATGGTCGGCCTAGACCTGACCCACCAGGCTCTGGCAACGCCGGACGTCGTAGAGAAGATTACGGCCGTCGGCACCCAGCCCGCCAAGTTTGTACTGGAGCTGCTGGAATTCTTTGGCAAAATGTACAAAGACGCTCAGGGCTTCGACTACCCGCCGGTTCACGATCCGTGCGCCGTTGCCTACGTTATCGACCCTTCAGTGATGACCGTACAGAAAGTCCCGGTCGACATTGAGCTGACAGGTACGCTGACGCTCGGCATGACGGTGGCCGACTTCCGCGCTCCGGCCCCGGCGGACTGCCACACGCAGGTTGCGGTCAAGCTCGATCACGAGAAGTTCTGGGACATGGTAGTCGACGCGCTTAAGCGCATCGGAGAGGTACGCGTATGACCGCCACTCCGTCTTCAGGAACAAAGGTCAGCGCGTCGGTCCTGATGACCGCACTGCTGGCCGCCTGTGTGGCATTCCAGCTTAACGCCAGCATGCTTGGCCCGGTGTTGGTCACTATCGCGGAAGAGCTGCACACCGACGAAGCCGCCGTCTCCCTGTCGCAAACCGCATTTTTTACCGCGGCGGCGCTGTTCTCTCTATTTTTACCCCGCCTGAGCGATATCAAAGGGCGTAAAAAGGTGCTGAGCTGGATGCTCGCCATCATGACCGCAGGAACCGTACTGGCCGCGCTGGCGCCCAACATCACCGTTTTGTATATCGCTCGCGTTATACAGGGCGTTTCCGGACCGGTAGTCCCCCTGTGTCTATTGATGCTGCGCCACGAGATTTCCGACGCAAAAACCTACGGTACGCTGATGGGGATAGTCACCGCCGTTAACGGCGGCATCGCGGGGATCGACGCCATTGCCGGCGGGCTTTTAGCCGCCAACTTCGGCTTTCGCTCCGTATTTTGGACTATCACCGTCATTGCGGCGATAGCCACCCTGATGGTGATGAAGTGGGCGCCGGAGTCAAAACCGTCCGAAGGCGTCAAAATGGACTGGCCGGGCGTTATTCTGCTCGTTCTGTCTCTGGCGGCCATGCTGATTGCGCTCGGACAGGCCGGTAATCTGGCCGCTGCAAACTGGCCGCTGGTATTCGGCTTAGCCGCCTTTTCTATCGCCATGTTCATTGCGTTCTGGCAGGTAGAAAAGCGCAGCCAGCAACCGCTGGTCACGACCTACTATTTGAAACAGCGCAGCACCTGGGCGTTATTGCTGACCACTACGCTGACCATGACCGGTATTTTCGCCGTTGTTAACGGGCTGGTGATGTCGTTTGCCCAAAATCAGGCCGTTGGTTTCGGCATGGGCGCGGATACCGCAGCGCTCGCATTCTTAACGCCCTATGCGCTTATCGGTTGGCTGGTTGGCCCCTTCTCCGGTCGACTTGCGCCTACGCTGGGCTATAACCGCGTTTTACGCCTCGGAATCATAGGCAGCCTTATTTCCCTAGGCTTGATGATGCTGATGGGGCTTAACTCGCTGCCTTGGCTTATCGCCGCCGTCTTGCTGATAGGCGTTAGCTACGCGGGCGTCGCCAACATTATGCTTAACGGACTCGGCATCGTGCTGTCGCCTAAGGATAACCCTGGGTTCCTACCCGGTATGAACGCCGGCGCGTTTAACCTCGGCGCAGGCCTGAGCTTCGCCCTGCTGCCCGCCGTTCAAATCATGACGACGCCGACGGGAGGCTCAACGCCTGAAGGCTATTTCAACGGCATTCTGGTTGGCTTGGGCATCACCGTTCTGGCCCTGCTGAGCTCTTGCCTGATACCAAGGCCGGTCGACGCAGAGGTGAAACCTTAAGCGGCCCAATATATTGGTTATTACGCAAAGAGGGCGTGGATTTATCCACGCCCTCTTTTGTTTTCTCGATTTTTACTTCTTGTTTTACCTATTGATTTCCAAAAGCTCTGCGTCTCTTTTTCCGTCTGAAATCCGCTCAACGGATTAACGTATGCCGCGGATAGTAATTCCACCAACCTTTGACCCCGTTTTGGGCATAGTGCTGCCTTCAGACTGGCTGCTTCCATTGGTCGACGCGCTTCCCGCTTTACTGCCGCTGGCGGAGATACCCGCCTTTTTAATACAGTAATTAGCCGTATCGGTCATCACTTTCTGGACTTTCGCCTGGGTTGGGTTGTCCATCGACTGAATCTTTTCAACGTCTTTCTCATGGCGAGATTCAATACACTGGCAGACTTTCACGGCCTGGCTGCGCGTAATTTTCGAGTTCGCCTGTTGCTGCATATCCGCGCAAGCCTCGACATAGCCGCTGTTGGCGGCAAAGGCCGCTCCGCTGATAAATAGCCCGGCGCACAGTAAAAGCGTATTTTTAAACATGAGCTTCATCCCTGATTAATAAAGAAATTAGATGGAATCATTATCTGACGGCGCCAATTAGTCAATACCGGTAAGCGTATTAACTCTATTTTTCATTGCGTTTTTTTCTGTACGTAGAAATACCCCCCTTCCTTTTGTACGCTTTCTTATCCACTTTCGTTAATTTCTCTATACGCCATCTAAAAAGGCTTTTCCCGGCCTCCACTTTGCTGACGGCGTTCGCGTGATTAAAATCACGTTTAATAAATTAATTAATGAAACATACACTGTAATAAGTGATTTTCATCACATGATATAGAGAGGAATGCGTGATGAAGACGATACAAAACCTATTTTCCCGCCTGAATCGGCTGGTTAATGCGCTATCAAGGCCTGCCTTCTATGATATTCCCGGCGAAGGGGTTGAAAAGACTAAAAAATAAAGCCACAGAAGTGGCTTTATTTCTCTATCCCAGAAACTATCTCACAATCAACACCGACGTCGTCGCGTAACGAACGATGCCTGAAGCGTTGGATCCTAACAGGTGAGTCGTGATGTTCGGCCGTCTTGAACCAATGACGATTAGGTCAGCCGAAACCTCTGAACAGGTAACGGCTATCTCATCCCTTGGCGAACCAAAGGCTAAAGAATAAGAGACGGACTCCCGGGGCAGGTCTATCGAATCGGCTAGCTTTTTCAGCTCTTCTTCGGCCTTAATTGACGCCTTGTCCTTAAATTCCAGGTATCCAAGCGCATAGGAGTTAATAATGGCCGTTGAAATAGGCAAAACGTGGAGCAGGTGGATTTTGCCTCCCGTCAGCTTCGCCAGATAAACCGCGTGCTTAATGGCGTTGTTGGTAAGTTCTTCTTCCAGAATATCCACAGGGACTAAAATAGACCGGTACATAGCGCACTCTCCTCTATTGATACATGACCCTATTTCAAATGTAAAAAGATACCTTTTAACTATATTCACTCTACGGAAATTTTTTTGTGAACCGGCTAACCGAATCGGCAATGAAAAAAATTTGCTATATCGTTTCTGCAACGTCCTCACATTCATCTGGATATACGTTGCATAGCGAGCCATGATGCTAAAGAAAAGGCGTTTCTTCCTGTTATCTACTGCACTTAAGCCTCGCTTAATGAAAACGCCAATCCATCACTATTATTAATTTGTCGCTAACCGGGACCTGTGACACTTTAAATTCAGCAGCGTTAATTCTATCTCTGCGTTTATAATAATAAATTGACAGCTATACCAAGGTGATAGCCCTCGCTTTACGCGTGGGCTTTTTTTTTACCGTATGCCTAACCGCCCGTTATCGTAAGGCAGCGTCATTTTCGCCATGGGCGATCGGAAAGCCTTTCTTTTAACAGGGAGATGAAACCGTCGACTTTAGGCGAACTGCGCCGCTGTTCCCCCGCCACCAGCGCGACGATGTCCGCATCCGGCAAGGCATAATCTGCAAGCACTCTTATCAGCGTTCCCTCTTTTATCTGCGGCGCCACGTCCCACTCGGAGCGCATGATGATGCCGTTTCCCAAAAGTCCCCATTGTTTAACCACCTGCCCGTCGTTGCTCGCTAGCAGAGGGTGAATGCGTTTGGCTACCCGGTTTCCCGTAGCGGGATCGGCAAAACGCCACTGCGTAACGTCTTCGCTGTTTTCCCTTAATGCAATACAGTGATGGTGATGAAGATCGTCCGGCGAAAGCGGCATGCCCATACGGGCGATATATTCCGGCGACGCGCACAGGTAGCGCGCGTTTTTAGCAAGCAAAACGCGCTTAAGCGAAGAGTCTCTCAGCTCACCGATATAGATAACGATGTCCCAATCCTGCGCCGTCGACCAGTCCGGCGCGTCGGAAAGTGAAAGCTCAATGCGAAGCTCCGGATGTATACGGCTAAATTCACCCAGCAGCGGCGCCACGTAGCGATTGCCAAAGCCCAGAGGCGCCAGCACGCGCAGCGTGCCGCACACTTTCTGCGAACGGTCGTCCAACAATGCCTGAAGCTCATCCATGTCGTCCAGTATTCTGCCCGCACGCTCCAGCAGCAGCCGCCCTTCCTCACTAAAACGCAGCCCCCGCGCCGGTCGTTGAATAAGCTGAACGCCCAAGCGTTTTTCCAACGCCTTCACCCGAAGCGTAACGGACGCAGCCGATACGCCCAGGTATCTTGCCGCAGAGGCCAGGCTCGGATGTGAGGACAACTCCCGCACAAAGCGCAGATCGTCGCTGCTTATCATTAAGTTTCACCTTAACCTATAACTAAATTAACGTTTATTTTCATCTTATGAGAATGATGAAAAACTACAAACTCTTTTTACAGGGGGGAACTATGAACGCAGACCAGCTGACCGACGGCCTTCAAACGCCTTTTTTGCTTATTGATAAAAACAAACTTCAGGCTAACGTCCACCGCCTACAAACGCGCATTGAGAGCCTGGGCGCCGTTTTGCGCCCGCATCTGAAGACGGTCCGCTCTCTCGAAGCGACCGCGCTTATTTTGCCAACCCGCAGCGCGCCGGCTACGGTTTCAACGCTGGCCGAGGCAGAGGCGTTAGCCGATGCGGGCTACGACAACCTGCTGTACGCCGTCGGTATTTCCGCCAACAAGCTGGAAAGAGCCGCTGCGCTCTTACGCAGAGGCGTTAATCTGCACATTTTGTTGGACAGCCTGGAGCAGGCCGCAGAGGTCGCCGAGTACGGCCTTGCTCACGGCGTAACGTTCAGCGCCTTTATCGAAATTGACTGCGACGGACATCGGGGCGGCCTGCCGGCTGCCGACCCTGCGGTTGTTGATATCGCCCGTCGCCTGTCCGGCGCGGGGGCCCGCTTTCAAGGGCTGTTGACCCATGCCGGAGAGTCCTACTCCTGCTCGACGCCGGACTGCATTCGCGCCGCGGCGCGTCAGGAATGCGGCGCGCTGCTACAAACCGCCGAACTGCTGCAAAGCCAGGGGATCGCCTGCCCAACGCTCAGCGTAGGCTCCACGCCTACCGCCCACTTCGCCGACGATCTGACGGGCATCACTGAGGTTCGAGCGGGCGTATTCACTCTGTTCGACCTCTTTATGCATAACGTCGGCGTCTGCGCCATGGACGACATCGCCATTTCCATCGTCGCCACCGTTATCGGCCACAATAAGCGTCGCAACACGCTGTTTATCGACGCCGGCTGGATGGCCCTTTCCCGCGATCGCGGAACGGCCTCGCAGAAGCAGGACTACCTTTACGGTCAGGTGTGCGATATGTCCGGCACGCCCCTGCCCGGCGTTCGGGTAAATTCCGCCAATCAGGAGCACGGCCTTATCGAGCTGCCCGCCGACGGCCCTTGCGCACTTGAGCGTTTCCCTATCGGCAGCCGCCTGCGCATTCTGCCGAACCACGCCTGCGCGACAACCGCCATGCACCTGCAGTATCAGGCCATTGACGAAAAAGAAGGAACTCGGGAAGTATGGACGCGCATTACCGGCTGGTAGTCGCGTGCGCTTTTAAGAACATTCGTTTATAAGAATAAGCCGCAGCTATGCGGCTCAACGCATGTCAAAACAACGAGGATTTAAGTGACAACGTAACTAAATGAGCTTAAATGACCTCATTCTCGTTTAACATCGAATAAACTACCGCCAGCTCGGAGACCGTCTTGGCGTTCAGCTTTTTCATCAAGTTGGCCCGGTGGACTTCTACCGTTCTGACGGCAATATTCATTTTATCGGCCACCTGCTGGTTTTTATAACCCTGCGTAATCAAAGAAAACATCTCTTTCTCACGCGCCGTCAGCTGGTTCACCAATCGGCGATATTCCCACATGCGTTTATGCCGTTCAGACAAAAGCAGCGCTTTCTCAAGCGCTGCGGCAAGAGCGTTGCCGTCCACCGGCTTTTGGAAAAAGTCGACGGCGCCCTTTTTAAAAGCATCCACCGCCATGGGAACGTCGCCCTGCCCGGTTAAATAAATAACGCTCAGCGGGCTTTCTTTCTCATTCAAAATACGCTGAACCTGCTGGCCGCTCAGGCCCGGCATGCTGCTGTCCAGTATGACACAGCCCGCTTGCTCAAGATCGACGCGGCTTAGAAAATCCTCTCCGCTAGCGTAAACTGCAACCTGAAAGTCGTACCCCTCCAGCATGAATCCAAGCGAACTGCGAACGGAGTCATCGTCATCAACAATATGAATATTTGCCATATCTCTACCGGTTAATCCGGCCCGTCAGTAAGAGGAAATACAATCTCAACGGCACAGCCGTGAGGCAGAACGTTAGTCATGGTCATCCGCCCATGATGGCTTTTCACCACGTCTCTGCATATCGCCAATCCCAGCCCCAGCCCCTCGTCTTTCGTGGAATAAAACGCGCTTTGCAGCAGCTCAGGCTCCGCCGTCATACCGCTTCCGCTATCAACGATTTTGACCGTGGCTTCCCGAGAGGAAAAATGCAGGTAGACAGTAATAAACGCGGAAGATTGACCGTATTGACGGCAGGCGTCGATGCCGTTTTTTATCAGATTAAGGATCAGCTGCTGAAACCCTACCGGGTCGATAAAGACCTGCCGCTCTTCGCCGTCGCGATGAAACGTTACCGATATGCGATGCTTGTCCAACTCATATCTTAAAAGCAGCAGCGTGTCGTTAATAATTGCCGCCATATCGCTCGGCGCTTTCATGCTGGCGCGCTTGTTAATCAGCCCTCTCAGGCGCAAAACGACATCGCTAGCGCGGCTAACCTGATGCTGAATCTGCTCCAACACCGGCAGCAGTTCGGCGGCAGGCTTCCCTTTACCAATGCGCATCAGCCCACCCTGACTGTAATTTTGGATTGCGGCCAAGGGCTGACTAAGCTCGTGCGCAATGCTGCCGCCAAGTTCACCGACGACGGCGACCCGCTGCGCGTGTTCCAGCATAGCGATTTTTTCGTTTAGTTCGTTTTGCGTTTGCTGCAGGCGACGCTGATTTTTATTAAAGCGGTACTCCAGCAGGAAGTGGTAAACGTTGAGCACCACAATGAGCAATATTGCCAACCAGCCCCACTGCTGATTAGCCTTCAGCCAGACCAGCGCCTCTTTCCACCACGGATTTTGCAGAGGATGCATATCCAGATCCTGATACAGCCGGTCGATGGTTAGCTGGCTAACCGGCGTCGTCCACCCCAGCGAGTCAGCGGCGACTGAAGCCGGATGATTCTCAGGCAAGGCCAGCAGAGCGGCGGTAACGCGCTTTGCCATGGCGTCCGATACCTTGCCCGTTTTAGCAAAAGACCAGTTGGGATAAAGCCTGGTTGACGTTTGACAGGCGAATCCCAGCGGAGCCTGATTGTCCAGCACTCGAAAGCCGTTCACCTCGACCCGCCCTTCGCGGATCATGTTCTCCAGCTGACACACGGGTAAAATAGCGCCTTCAATCTTACCGTCGCGCAGTCGATAAACAATGGCGTCCAGCGGGAATCCGTCAAACTCAATAGAGGAAAAGAAGCGGGCGGGATCGTTCCCCGCCTGCTGCATTTCTCGCTTTAGCGTCAGGTAGCCCCCGAACGCCATTTCCGACACGGCGGCGATTTTTTGCCCCTTCATATCGCTGAGGTGGCGGTAAGGCGAATTCTGTCTGACAACGAAGGCGGAGCCGATGGCGTGGGTCGTTCCGCCCTGCTGACGGCTTCGCAGCGTAGCCAGCCAGGAAAACGGATATTGCCGCCCCAATTGGACCGACTGCCCGGGGTTGGTGATAATAAAGTCAACGCTCTGCAACTTAACTGCGTCAGCCATCTGTTCAAGCGTATAGGGATGCAACTCAAAGCGAACGTTGCCAACGCGCTGTGACAGCCACGCCATCATCGGACGCCAGCGCTCAACCGCAGCGAGATCCCCGCGCGTCGCCAGCACGCCGACGTCTATCGTTTCATCCGCCGCTTCGGGATGCGGCTGTGCCATTGCGCTGCTTGAAACGGCGATACCTAACGCCAACGCAAGCCAAATCATCCTCTTTTGTATCTGTTTAAACATGGCTATCCCATATCGATCGCCAAACGGCCTTTCCAGTTGAGCAGTCCCCTAAGGTTACCCGCTTTAATCCGTCTGAGCGAAAAAATCCCCTTCGATTCCTTTGTTGTAGATCAAGAAAGCCCGATACATGTGGAAAACCACAATAGTCGGAAAAAGCCTGCGACGTTAACAATAGCTCCGTATCGAATCACACACTTTCACTGTCAGTTAACGGGATTTCGCTATGGATAAAAACAGACGCCATTTACTTTCCGGCCTCGGCTTAATCACCGCCGGCGCCGCGCTGATCCCGACCGCGCGGGCGGCCTCGACCTCTGACGGACCGAGAGAAGGAATGCGCGGCAAACGCTTTGCAATGGTGATTGACCTGCGCAAGTGCGTAGGCTGCCAAGCCTGTACCGTCGGCTGCGCTATCGAAAATCAGGCGCCGCTGGGGCAGTTTCGCACAACGGTTAAACAGTATCAGGTTTCGATCCCCCCAACCGATATCACCCCCGGCCAGGTCAAAGCCTTTATGCTGCCGCGCCTGTGCAACCACTGCAACGATGCGCCCTGTATACCGGTTTGCCCGGTTCAGGCTACCTACCAGCGTGCAGACGGCATCGTAATGGTTGACAACCAGCGCTGCGTGGGCTGTGCCTACTGCGTACAGGCCTGCCCTTACGATGCTCGTTTTATTAACGAACGCACGCTAACCGCCGATAAGTGCACCTTCTGCGCGCACCGTTTGGAAGCGGGCCTGCTGCCCGCCTGCGTGGAAACCTGCGTCGGTGGCGCAAGGGTAATTGGCGA
Source organism: Leminorella grimontii (assembly GCF_039789245.1). Taxonomy (NCBI): domain Bacteria; kingdom Pseudomonadati; phylum Pseudomonadota; class Gammaproteobacteria; order Enterobacterales; family Budviciaceae; genus Leminorella; species Leminorella grimontii. The sequence goes on from NZ_CP146357.1 coordinate 2,305,479, forward strand.
TCTAAACGATCCCAAAAGCGAAATTAATCGGCTTTTGAAAGAAAACGCGGCGGATATCAAAGTGCTCAAGCCTGAGCAAAAAACCGCGCCGCACGTTTTTTATATCGGCATGAGCGAGGAATTTACCTCTCACGTAAAGGGTAACCCGGTCGCCTATACGCCCCAGGGGGAAACGCTATGATAATCACTGAAATCCTTGTTCCCGCCCAGGAAACCGCATGGCTACCGTGGGCCGTTCAGTACTTTTTCTATATTGGGTCAGCTTACGGGGCGGCCATTCTGTTTACGCTGTCCCTGCTGCGTCATCGCCAAACCTCACCGGCGTTAAGAAGCTCGCTGGCGCTGGTATTAGCCATTTCTGCCGCCGTCGGCCCTTTGGCCCTTACGGCCGAACTGCATCAGCCAGGTCGGGCGTGGCACTTTTTCGCTCATCTGACCCCCAGCTCGTGGATGTCGCGGGGCGCCGTTTTACTGCCGTTGTTTTCTTTACTGGCGGTACTGACCGCCTGGCTTTACCTGCGTCCGTCAATACGCGCCCTAGAACAACACCCTAATTCAACGATGCGCAGACTCGCCCTCCTGTCGCTGGGAAAATGGCCTACGTCGCCGCGCACCTTAACGCTCGTTGCTTTGATTACCGTGATTTCAGGGCTCAGCGTTGCGCTTTATACCGGCGCAGAAGTCGCCGCTGTCGCCAGCCGCCCGCTTTGGCATCAGCCAGCATCCCCACTGCTGTGGTTTGTCACCGCCTTTTTAGGAACATCGGGTTTGACTCTGTTGATGCTGTCGACCCTTAGCCGCTTTTCGGCGCCCGATGCGTCGTTTATCCGCAGGGCGATCCTCATCTCTGCACTACTGAGCAGCCTGCTGTTTCCGCTTTGGCTCATCAACGGTCAGGGAATGAATCTAATGATTCATGACGTTTGGCGTTGGCGCATCGGGGGCGTTATGGCGCTGCTTATCGCCTGTTTCATTGCCGCTAGCCGTTCTACGCTTTCTCGCCGGTGGGCCGCTGCGCTCGGCCTTCTTTCTGTGGCGGCCTGCTGGTTCGTTCGCTGGGTAACGCTGTTGAATGTTCAAAGCGTGCCGCGCTACGACGCCGGTCTTTACCCCTATGCCCTGGACTGGGGAACGTCCGGCGTTTTAGGCATTGTCGGTATGGCCGGACTTTGGCTCGCGCTTGCCGTCGTAACGTCAGGCGTCATCGCTAACGATACGTCGCCCTCCCGTTTATCCAACGTTTCAACCGTTCAAGGTGACCGTCATGAATAAGAATCGCCGCAACCTTCTTAAAGCCGGGCTGGCCGTCGGCGGAACCTCCGCGTTTATCGCCGGTTATGGGCAAACGGCTAAACACATACTGGAGGGCGTCATTACCGGCTCTTCTGGAGAAAAGCCTAAACATGCGCACTTCGGCAATTCGCTTGAGCCGGAATACCAGATAACGCACAAGGAGCGCCTGATCGCCAATCCCAATCAGCGCGTAAGTCCGTCAATGTGCCTGGGTTGCTGGACGCTGTGCGGCGTCCGGGTGAGAATCGACAACAGAACGGACGAGATACTGCGCATTTCCGGTAACCCCTATCATCCTCTTTCTCAAGAGCAACAGCTCCCGTTTGAAACGCCGATAAAACGGGCCTATCTGTCTCTGACCGGGGAGTCCGGCACGGGTGACGGCCGTTCCACCGCCTGCGCCCGCGGCAATGCGATGCTGGCGCTGCGCAACAGCCCCTATCGCATTACTCAACCGATGAAGCGAGCAGGGAAAAGAGGAGAAGGCAAGTGGCTCCCCATCAGCTATGAACAACTCTTAAATGAGATCATCGAAGGAGGAGACCTGTTCGGCGAAGGCCACGTCGACGGCCTGCGGGCAATCCGCGATATTGAAACGCCGCTGGACGCTCAAAACCCAGAGTACGGCCCGAAGGCCAACCAGCTGTTGGTTACCAACGCCAGCGATGAGGGCCGCGACGATATTCTTAAACGCTTTACGTTTAACGGCTTCGGCACGCGCAACTTCAGTAACCACGGCGCCTACTGTGGTTTTTCATTCCGTGCGGGGTCGGGCGCGTTGATGAACGATTTGGATAACTATACTCACGTTAAGCCCGATATCGAAAACGTTAAGTTCGCGCTGTTTATCGGCATGTCCCCGGCCCAGGCGGGTAATCCGTTCAAGCGCCAGGCACGACAGCTTGCCAGCGCCAGAACCCGTCCCGACTTCGAATACGTCGTTGTGTCTCCTTCTTTGCCCGCGTCGTCCAGCCTATCGGCCGGCGACAACAACCGCTGGCTGCCGATAAAACCCGGCTCCGACGCGGCGCTGGTGATGGGCATGATCCGCTGGATAATCGAAAATGAGCGTTTCAACGCCCTGTTTTTATCTCAGCCCGGCGAAGCTGCCATGGCGGTGGCCAATACGGCCCACTGGAGCAACGCCACTCACTTAGTTATCTGCGACGAGCAGCACCCAAGGTGCGGCGCATTTCTGCGCGCGTCTGAAATGAATATGCCCTACGGCGGCGAACCGTTGTCCGACGACGATGTGCCTTTAGTTATCGACAAAGCGAGCGGGCAACTCACACTAAGCACGCAGCCTGCACCCGCTCAGCTGTTTGTTGATACGAAAATAGCGACACCGTCGGGAACGGCTCACGTGAAGTCCTCGCTCCAGCTGTTAAAAGAAGAAGCGATGAAGTACGACCTGGATTTCTACAGCCGAGAGTGCGCCATCCCCGTTGAGGAGATTATCCAGCTGGCCACCCGGTTCACCAGCCACGGAGATCGGGCCGCCGTCGATACCCACGGCGGCACCATGCACAGCAGCGGCTTTTATACCGCCTATGCCATCCTGATGCTCAATGCGCTGATCGGCAATCTGAATGTCAAAGGCGGCGTGATGGCCAAGGCCGGGCGCTACCCTACCAGCGGAAAGGGGCCAAGATATAATTTTGCGCAGTTTCCCAACAAAGTTGTTCCTAAAGGCGTTTTCATTTCCCGCAACCGGTTTAAGTATGAGAACACCAGCGAATACCGGCGCAGAGTCGATGCGGGCCAATCCCCCTATCCCACCCGCGCCCCATGGTATCCGTTCTCTCAGCCGCTGATGACCGAACAGCTAAGCGCGGCTATAGACGGCTATCCCTATAGGCTAAAGGCCTGGATAAACCACATGGCCAATCCGCTGTACGCTATCCCGGGAATTGCCGCGCTGTTGGAAGAAAAACTTAAAGACCCACAGCAGCTGCCGCTCATTATCACTATCGATCCCTTTATCAGCGAAACCGGCGCGCTGTCGGACTATCTCATCCCTGACAGCGTAACCTACGAAAGCTGGGGCATGGCCGCGCCGTGGCACGGCGTGCCGACAAAAGCCACCACCGCCCGCTGGCCCGTAGTGAACTGCCTGAATGCACATACGCCCGACGGTCGCCCTATCAACATGGAGAACGTGATTATTGATATCGCCAAGCGGCTTAAGCTCGGCGGCTTTGGCGAAAAGGCAATACAGGACGCCGAAGGAAGCTGGCGCGATATTCACAGCGCGGAAGACTACTATCTGATGGCGGCTGCCAATCTCGCCTTCATTGACGGCGGCGTGCCCAACGCCAGCATGGAAGACGTTCAGCTGTCCGGCCTTGAGCGTTTACTCCCCGCGATGGAAAAAACGTTGGCACCCGACGAGCTGCTCAAGGTCGCCTACGTGCTTGCCCGCGGCGGCCGCTTTGAAAACGCTTCGGAACGCTATCAGGGAAATAGGATGAAACACCGCTGGAAAAAGCCGCTGGCCGTTTGGAATGAAACGCTGGCAACCAGCAGAAACAGTCTGTCAGGCAAACGCTATGTCGGCTGCCCTACCTGGTATCCGCCGCTGACGGCCGACGGCACGCCGCTTCGACAGGTTTATCCTGAGGGCGAATGGCCGCTGCTGCTGACCAGCTTTAAATCCAACGTCCACAGCAGCGTTTCTCAGCTATCCCCGCTTCTTAACTGCGTTAAGGGCGCCAACCCGGTTTACATTCACCCTCAGGACGCCGAGCGATTTGCTATTTCTACCGGCGACGCCTTTACCATTGCAACGCCGGGCGGAGAAATGCGAGCTGCCGCCATCGTCGTGGAAGGGGTTATCCCCGGAACGCTGGCGATAGAGCACGGATTCGGCCATAAAGAACTCGGAGCCAGAGCCCATACCGTTGGAGATAGGCCGCAGGAACCGCGCACAGATGACGTTAAGGGCGTCAATATTAACGACATCGGCCTCACCGATCCGACTCGAGAAGGAAAAGGCGTCCTGCTCGACTGGGTGGTCGGCTCTGCTGCAAGACAGGCGCTGCCAGCGAAGATATCGCGCAGCTAATCCCTCCTCGACGCGTTTATTACGGCAAGCCGCCCGCCGGGCGGTTTGCGTTTATGCCGTATAAAACACATCCTCACTCTTCGCCTTCTGCTACCATATCCCCACACAAACGGCTTAAGAGGGGAAAGCGGTGACCGAGGTAAAATACGCCTATCATCTTAAACGCAGCGCGATTTTGTTAGGCATCCTGTTTTTTGGCTGGTTTACCGGCTTTTCCTACCAGCAGATAGACCAAACCTCTAACTGGCTGGAAGTCGGCCGTTCGGCGACCCTCACGGTAGAACAGACCAAAACGCTGCTGGCCGCAACCACGGCCATATTTGCTCTGCTCACCATAATGTCTCTTATCGCTCTGGCAAACAGCTTTATTTCCTCACGCTGCCGCCTGATCTTCGGCGATAGTGCCGTCAGCTATCCAAAGGGGCACGTGTTTCCTAAAACGATTGAGGTCCCCTATCGGGATATCATCAGCATCGAGCGGGTTAACGCGCAGTTTAATGAGGCTATGGCGGTGACCACTTTGCAGGGCAAGCACGTAATTCAAAAAGGCATGATGAAAAACGAAGCGGCGTTCACCGAGGCGTACGAATACTTGAAAAAGAAGATCGAGGCGAAAGGCTAACACGCCGCGACAGCGCGGCGCGCTATATGTAAAAAGGCTATTTCTTCATTAAATCCTTCAGGTTTGCAAAGGGGCTATAGGTCGCCTCGCCTACCTCTTTCTGTGCATCTTCGCCGGCAACGACCGTCGTACCATACTGTTCCGCTTCCGTATACTTCGAGTGTTCATGGTCGTGGCAGTACAGGCAAAGCATTTCCCAGTTGCTACCGTCTTCCGGATTATTGGAATGGTCGTGATCGATGTGGTGAACCGTCAGTTCGCGCAGGTTTGAATAGGTAAATTCGCGCGCGCACCGCCCGCACACCCAGGGAAAAAGCTTCAACGCCTTCTCCCGATAGCCGCTCTCCAGCCTGGCATAGTTTTTAGGAATGTAAGCCATAAGCCCCGTTCTCATTAATGTTCGATAGAAAGCGCCATTTTAACGCTAAAAAAACCGGGTGAACAGTCGGCGTTAAGGCCCGCTCTCACTTAGCGTCAGCGCGCAACACGTTCCTATTTCCCCTTGCGATTTTTTGATTAATCGCCTTCTTCGTTTTTTAATTAAGAAAGAATTAACAGGAACGTTTCCATTTACTTCTTTATATTAGCTACACCGGTAAGCTTAATCGAGAAATCTAATTATAAATATATTAAATGCATATTTAATTAATCTCGAAATCGTAAAGAACCGTAAAAATAATTAATGACACAGATCACAAAAATATAAAACCAAATGAAAGTGGAATATGTAATGAAAATGAAAAAAGCATGCATACAAGAAAAACAAATAACATTTATCTCAAATATAGATATATCAAAAAACTTCTTAAATGATCTTCTCACACGCATATAAACAGAATTTAATAACGGAATAGATCTTATGAAAATTGAATAATCCTTTTCCGATTTATGGAAAATTAATTAATTGTTAAATAAAAGAAACAATAAGCGTTTTGGCATTCCGCCACAAACGCTTTCCATCAGGCTTATCCCCTTAAAATTAATGACTAAAATCAAAAACCACTCAGTCTTTATGGTTATCTTATGCTTCGGTGATACCTCTTTGTGATTAATTTTTAAGGCAAGGATCACTTTCAGCCCCGCCGCCTCCCCGGCGCGGGCTGGCTAATAAAAATAGCCGACAAAGGGTGTCAGCACCCAAGAAGCAATGCATTTATTCTTATACCAAGGGGCCCACAATGAGCATACGTCGACGATCGCTTTCCTGTGCGCTGTTACTCTCGTTCGGAGTAATGTTGCCTCCCACCGTAGCGCAAGCGCAGCCCTCCGCCGCGCCCGCCGCTACGTCAGGAGCACCGGCGCAACAGGCGGCAACACCGCCGGTTGAACCGTATCCTCCCCGCACGCTGGAAGGATACGTAGTTCAGGAAAAAGATTATTGGGATTATCTGCTTAAAAACCATCCCGTTTTCAAATATCAGGCCGCAGGCCGAATAGTAGGCGAACCCCAGCTTAGCGACCGGGGTGAAGAGTTTGTAGAAATTAGCGGCGGCAAAGCCTATGCGGAAAAACACGGGCGGCCGACCTCCATCACTTATCGCCTGGGCGCAGAATCCTTTCTGGATTTACCCAACAAGTTTGTTGGTCCGGAGAAGTGCGGAGAATGCCACCCGGCACAGTATGAAAAGTGGGAGCGCTCGCGCCACGCCAAGACCATTCGCTTCCCAAGCGAGATGGACGAAGTGCCGGATAAGGACTTCCATAAAGGCATGTACGGCAGTAAAGCCTCTATTCTTCCACAGGGGATTACGCACGACGCTATCTTCGCTATCGTCGGTACGCCGCGAACCAAATACGGCTTTGTTGACAGCTACCTTGTTCGCGGAACCTACCACATTAAAGATGGACTGTTAAAAGACGGCACCGGTACGCTGGTCGCCGGCGGAAACCAGTTCTCTCGCGGCTGGGCGGAGACCTTAACGCCAGAAATGGTGAAGAAGATCGCAAGCTACGTACCGGGTTTCCCCACCAAGCCGGAAGACTTTGGTATCCGAGGCTCTGAAGTATGGGGCATGACGTCTTACGGCGCATCCGACCGGAAAAACTTCCTGTTCCAGCCCGCCAGTTCCTATTGCGAAGTGTGCCATACCTTCAAGTTCGACTTTAAGAATTCGAATGAATTCTTCGCCGCTCTCGGCAAGCCGGAAGAGCTTAGGAAGCATACCATCAGTAAAGGCATCGCCTGTGAAGAGTGTCACGGTGCGGGCGCACACCTTTACGGCGCGCGCGGCGCGGGGATGCCTTCTAACTGTGAACGCTGCCACCAGCGCTTCGCCTGGGACCCTAAAGACGCCGAGAAGAACCCTAAAAATCCGTTCAACTCTTACTTCAAGTCCGCCTGTCCGGCTTGCGGTACGGAAGGTTCGCAGATGTTCAACACCGCCCACTATGAAAAAGGGATGCGTTGTTCTACCTGTCACGATCCGCATGAAGTCACTTCCAACGACTGGAAGTCCGGCTTTACCCGCACCAACCTGAAGAAGCAGTGTACGGACTGCCACGAACAGCAAAAGCAGTTTATGGCTCAAGGGGATACCCACAGCAAAAACAACTGTACCGCCTGTCACATGCCTAATATGGGCAGCTGCGAGAACTTCGCGGCGATCCAATTCCCCGATATGGCTGGCTTCGACAACGTTCGTAAATCGCATATCTGGAAGATTAACGTAGACGAAAAGGCGAAAACGCTGAACCCGCCGGAAGGAAAGCCGCGTGATTCTAGCGTCAAAGGTTGGACCATCGCCAAGCAGGACGGTAAAGGCTATATCGACCTGATGTGGTCCTGTGGACGCACCAGCTTCAGCGATATCGACGTTGCTGAAGGCGGCGGCTGTCACAGCCCGGTGCAGACCGTGCTGTCTGAAAGGCTGCAGTTCAAAGATCAGGAAACCATCTACGGCAAGGTTGTAGAGTGGCAGACCCCGGTTAAAACCGGCTACGCCGAGATCGAAAACGGACTGAAGCTTATCGACAAAAAGCTGCCTAAGAGCGGCCTGAGCCTGGACGAAAAAGTTCAAGTTCAGCTGTTTGCCAAGCAGGCTCGAGAAATTGCCGATGCGGTCAAGAAAGACGGTTCGTGGGGCGTCCATGGCCCACATTACACCAAGAGCCGTATTGAGGAAGGCCAGGCCTATATTCAACAGGCTCAGGCTATTCTGAGCGGCGAAGCCCGCAAAAATAAAGGCAAAATGTAATTCAGCGCCATCACTCATTGAACTACGTCAACGGCGCCCGCAGGGGCGCCGTCATATTCAACCGGTAAGGACGTTCTATGTTAATTCGACATACGCTTATTCCCGCACTGGCGCTCATTGGCGCGGTCGCCCTCTCGCCACTGTCTTACGCTGGTGGCATGGAAGCGCCCGAACGCGTTCTTGATGAATACACGCCGATGCACATCACGCTGAATCAGGCTGAGGCCATGCACGGGCAAAAAAACGTCTACTTTCTTGACGTTAACCCCGATGAAATCTGGAATCAGGGGCATGTTCCCGGCGCTATCCACATCAATCAGGAAAAGTGGCAAAGCCTTCTCCCCAAGGACAAGAACGCAACGCTTATTTTCTACTGCATGAATAAGCTTTGTACCGCCAGCACCGATGCAGCCCGAGAGACGAAAAAGCTTGGCTATACGCACGTATACACCATGCCGGACGGCGTTTTCGGATGGATGGAGTCAGGGAAAGACCTCGAACGAGGAGAAATGCCTAAAACGGACTTTACGCCAGGAAAGAGCTAATTTCCTATCCTTGTATCCAAAGGGCGCAATGCGCCCTTTTTTCATTGCCCGCATTTGGCCCTTAGCGTACGTTTCTGCGCTTTTTTGAGAAATCCGACTCCCAGTCCTGCGCTTCTATTTTTCAGGCGCTACGGCTTCATTAGGCGGCTTAAACGCCGCCATTCTCTGTCGGCAAGCAATAATGCGCGGGCAGAAAAAAGCCACTCGCATTCACGAATGGCCTTATGTTTCTCACGCTATGCGGCGTTAAGGGCGCGCTTTTCCACCGGACTGCGCCAGACGTATGCTCTCTTCTATCGCCGCGATGCGTTTGTCATTTGGCGGCAGCAGATGCAGTAAACGCTTCCAAGCGCGAACGGCCTGCCCGTAATCCTGCAGTTCGTAAGCGTTATAGCCGAACAGGCTAAGCGCCTGAATATTATCGCCATCCTTGTTCAATACGCCGACCAGAACCTCGCTGGCGAGGATATTGTCATTACGCTCTTCGGAACGCACCAGAAGCTCCGCATATCCCAATTGGATATCGACGTTTCCCGGCGCTCTGCGGCTGGCTTCGGCAAACGCCTCTATGCCGGTGGTCATGTCGCGCATATACAGCCCCAGTCTTCCCAACATAACCCAGTCGTCAACCCGCTCAGGATGCTCCGCAAGCTCGCTGCGAAGCCCTACGGCCAGCGTCGCCAGCTGCTGCCTGTCCATACTCTCAACGCCGGATTCAATCAGTGTTTGACGCAGCGCGGGAAGCTGATTCACCCCCTGACGCCATTCGTCCACCTTTTGATAGCTGCCGTTTAGCCAATAAACGCCGATAGAAACCGCAAGCAGCAGCGCCACGCCGGGAAGCGCCAGCATAAGCCGGTGGTTTGCCGAGGATGAGGAAGGCCCCGCCTTTTTCTCCTTCTGCGGCACGTCCTCCAACAGGTTGAACTGCAGCTCCTCTACCATCGGCGCGGCGTCCGCAACCAGCCCCTGCCCCTCTTCGCGGGCAAGTTCGTCCAGCCGTTGCTGATAGAAGCGCTTGTTCAGTTCGTCTCGCGCCAGCGATGATTGCGCTTTTTCACTGCGACGATACAGGGGCCAGACAAAGGCAAAAACGCCTATCAAGAGCGCCAGTACGATGGTCAATATCAGTGACGTCATGATGCGACTACCTCTCTTTTTGCCGCCTTAAGGGGACGATATCGGGCGTCCAGCATGCACAGAATGCCGCCCAATGCCATAAACAGGCCTCCAAACCAAATCCAGCGCATAAAGGGCTTATAGTACAATCGAACGGACCACTGCCCGTCCCCCAGATTTTCTCCCAGCGCGCCGTAAAGATCGCGGCCAATGCCAGCGTCAATCGCCGCTTCCGTCATCACCATTTTAGTCGTTGCGTAATAGCGTTTTTCAGGCGTCAGCGTCGCAACCTGACCGTCGCCTTTTGTGACGACCAGCGTACCCACGTCCGCCGTATAGTTGGGGCCGTCGATAAGCTTAACGTCGACGAGCTTAAAGCTATATCCCTCCAGCGCCACGCTGTCTCCGGGCTTCATGCGCACGTCTCTTTCAATGCTGTAGTTTTGGCTGAAAGCAATGCCGATAACCGTTACCGCAAGTCCCATATGGGCAAGAAACATACCCCACTGGCCGGCCGACAGCCTGCGGGCGCCTTGCCAGAACGAATGCCGATAGGTAATGCGCTCGTAAAAGGCAAAGCAGCTGAGCGTGGCTACCCATATCGCCATCATGAGCCCGATAAACGCAATCACCGAAAAGCGGGATTCGGTCAGCAAAAGGCCCCAGGAGATGCCGACGGTTAGCAGCCCCCCAATCATCAGCCGCTTGGCCAGCGGTGACAGAGAGTCTCTGCGCCAGCGCACCAGCGGGCCAACGCCCAACAGCAGCGCAAACGGGGCCATAATCCAGACAAACATGGTGTTAAAAAACGGCTCGCCGATAGAGATCGAGCCCAATCCCAGCTGCTTATGCACCAGCGGCAGCAGCGTTCCCAGCAGTACGACCAGCATGGCGGCCGTCAGCAGAATATTGTTGGCCAGCAGCATCGTCTCTCTGGAAAACAGGTCATAGCGTACTCGGCTCTTGTTCACCTGCCCGCCCTTAAAGGCGTACAGCAGCAGAGAGCCGCCGATAACCAGCACCAGAAAGCCCAGAATGAACATGCCGCGCGTCGGATCGGAGGCAAAGGCGTGAACCGACACCAGAATGCCCGAACGCACCAAAAACGTTCCCAGCAGGCAGAGCGAAAACGACACAATCGCCAACAGCACCGTCCAAGCTTTGAAGGTTCCGCGCTTTTCGGTGACGGCCAACGAGTGCAGCAGCGCCGTTCCTGAAATCCACGGCATCAGCGAGGCGTTTTCCACCGGATCCCAGAACCACCATCCGCCCCAGCCAAGCTCGTAATAGGCCCAAAACGACCCCAGCACGATGCCCAACGTCAGGAATATCCAAGCGGCCAGCGTCCAAGGCCTTGACCATCTGGCCCAGGCGGTGTCGAGCCGCCCGCTCATCAGCGAAGCGATGGCGAAGGCAAACGCGACGGAAAAGCCGACGTATCCCATATAGAGCAGCGGCGGGTGGAAAATCAACCCGACGTCCTGTAGCAGCGGATTCAGATCATGCCCGTCGATAGGGAAAAACGGCAGCAGACGCTCAAACGGGTTAGAGGTCAGCGTCACAAACAGCAAAAAGCCAACGTTGATCATTCCCATCACCGAAAGCACCCTGGCGACCGCCTCAAGCGGCATACGGCGGCTGAACAGCGCAACGGCCAGCGTCCAGGACGACAGCAGAACGACCCAAAGCAGCAGCGATCCTTCATGCGCCCCCCAGGCGGCGGCAATGCGGTAATATACCGGAAGCTCACTGTTGGAGTTGTTAGCGACGTATACCACCGAAAAATCATTGTTAATCAGTGAATAAACCAGGCACAAGAAGGAAATCATCGTTGATGCGAACAGCGCATAGCTCAAAGGCCGTGCCGTATTCATTATCTGTTGATGTTGGCGATAGGCACCGATGAGAGGGTAAACGCTAAGCAATGCCGCCAAGGCTAAAGAGAGCGACAGGAAAAAGTGGCCCGTTTCCGGTATCATGACGGCGCTCTCCCGGAGTTAACACGCTTTTTGCTGACACAGATATACGCAGAGTGCTTCATCTATCGCTTCCTTCACAGAAAAGTATTTATTAAAAAAATCGATATAGAATCTTTTATCTCATTATTATTTTGGTCCAGTCGAGGTTCAATTCTGGCCAAATCTTAGTAAAATCGATAACGCTAACCACTTTATCTAATATATTAAATTGTCTTTGAGATAGTATCGGCAAAGGCAAAATGCTTAAACCGCATTATTTCGCTTTATTGCTCCACATCAAATAATAAATCCGCCCATCCTGGATGAATGAAGTTTATTTTTCATACCAAATGTTAAATTGAGATAGATCAATCAAAGTCGCTATAAATAACTCTAAAGTACTAACTGGCTTTTAATACCCAAAACAGGTGCCAAAACAAGTAAAGCCAATATATGAAATGCGGATAACAATTATCCCTATAACGCATTTTTCTATTCCTTTATGGAGTAGTCATTTTTATTTTTCACTATTTTATAAAAATTAAAAAAGACTGGAATCGTGTTAAGAGGAAAAAACAATGACCCCCGTTTTTCTATTTAAGCCTCTGTCGTCAATACCTACAGCCTCCCCTTTTCCGCCAAGGATCGTAGAGCAAGCGCAGGAACTCGCCAAAGCCGGTAAAAGGAGAATGCCATGAGCCACTCTCGCCGCCGTTTTTTACTGGCCGTCGGATCCGCCGTATTAATAGCAGGTTCGGGAAGAGCGATCGCCAACGCCATGACTCAAAAGGGCAAGCGCTACGCGTTAATTCACGATGAAACCCGCTGTATCGGATGCAATGAATGCGCCGTCGCCTGCGCCAAGGCCAACGACGTTCCCGCGGGCTACTCGCGCCTTAGCATGATCCCTCTGCCCAAATCCGAGCAGAACGACAATGAAGAACGCTACTTTCGCCACTCCTGCCAACAGTGTGACGATGCGCCCTGCATCAGCGTCTGCCCGACCGGTGCCTCCTATCGGGACGAAAACGGCATCGTACAAATTAATAAGGCGCTGTGTTTAGGATGCGATTACTGCGTTTCGGCCTGCCCTTACGACGTGCGCTATATCGATCCGGTTAAGCACGTCGCCGATAAGTGCGACTTTTGCAGTGAAAAGCGCCTGAGTCAGGGATTCATGCCGGTCTGCGTCAGAATTTGCCCGAAAAACGCGCTGTTTTTCGGCGAAGAAGAAAGCGCAGACGTTCAGCGCCAGCTGCGCGTCGGCACCTACTATGTCCATCAGCTGAAAAACGTCGGTAAGCCCCATATTTACCGCATCGTTTCTTTATAAAAGGAGGCAAACGATGAGCCACTCATGGAACGCCGAGCAGTTTCAGTCTCAACTCTCCTCCCACGTTACGGTGTATACGCCCGACTATTGGCCCACCTGGCTGATTTTAATCGCTTTGGCGATAGTCGGCATGCTGGCCGCGTTGGGTCTCCACGCCTTTTTACGCTATAAGCTTGCCCCCAAAATCAGGCTTGGGCATCAGCATAAAAGCTATTTGTACCCCATCAGCGTCAGGGCCTGGCACTGGAGCAACGCGGCGCTGTTCGTCGTACTGCTGGCCAGCGGCCTGCTTAACCACTTTGCGGTAGGCCCCTATCAGCTCATGGCGACGCTGGTTCAGGTACATAAAATCGCCGGCTTCCTCCTATTAATAAGCTGGATAGGTTTTGTGCTAATCAACGCCTACGGCGGAAACGGTCACCACTATATCGTTCGCTTCAAAGGATTTGTGGGCCGTGCGGTTAAACAAACCCGGTTCTATCTTTTCGGCATCATGAAAGGAGAGCCCCACCCTTTCGAATCCAATGAGGAAAATAAGTTTAATCCTCTGCAACAGGCGGCCTATGTCGCCATAATGTATCTTCTGGTGCCCGCGCTGCTGCTAACCGGTTTTCTGTGCCTGTATCCCTCCTTAGGGCTGGCTGCGGGAATGGGATTTTGGGCGCTGAAGCTTCACTTTGTGCTGGCTCTGGCGGGCCTGATGTTTATGCTGGGCCACCTGTATCTTTGTACGACGGGCGATACGCCGACCACCTCTTTTCACTCAATGATCGACGGCTATCATCGCCATCATGACATTGAAATTATCAGTGAAAATAAGCCGGTGGAAGCGGCGCAGCGGCGCGCTACCGGCCAAACGGTGACACCGTAGCGTAAGCGTAAACAAACAAAAAAGCCGCCGCGCCAGGTACTTCATACGTATCTGGCGCGATGCTTTACAAGAAAGATATTTCATAGAAAAAGAAGCCTTAGTCCAATATTTTATTCTGAGACAACAACATTTATTTACAAAATGAATCCGGCGCAAAGCCTTGCTACGCCTGGCCTGAAGGCAACCTGCGCTAGCGGAGGCAATTTTTGCCATTGTGAAGGATTGCCAAAGCGTAATAAGTGCTATATGGTACGCCCCCTGCGCTCACCCCAGCGGATGGAGATAGCATCGCTATCACCGACGTTTCATTGAAGCATGTCTTATCGGTAAACGATTGACGCCGATAATTCGGAGGTTCTCTGAAAATGAGTGCGGAATTGATTATTTCAGGTGTGGATATTGATGAATGACATCTTTACCCACATTGAATAGGGCTTTTGGGAAGGGCTTGGAAAATAATGCAACAAAACGCGGTACGAATGAAAAGAGTACTTACAGCCCCCGCGCTGGTATTCTTTGGACTGGCCTATATGGTTCCCCTCGGCATCTTTACTACCTACGGACAAGTCACCGTACTTAGCGAAGGCCATCTGCCCGTAGCTTACGTGATTACGCTCGCTGCGGTTCTGTTCACAGCACTCAGCTACTGTCGTATGACCAGCGCGCTCCCACTGTCGGGTTCAGCCTACTCTTACGTACAAAAGACCTTTGGCGGCAATCTGGGCTTTCTGGTCGGCTGGACTCAGCTGCTCGACTACCTGTTTTTGCCGATCATTAACTACATCGCTATCGGCATCTATATGCACGAGGCTTTCCCCTCGATACCGATGAGCGTCATTATCTGCAGTACGATTTTCGTCGTGACCATGCTGAACATTCTCGGCATCAAACTCGTCACAATGATGAACATGCTGATCATCGTTATGCAGCTCGTCTTTATCGGCATCTTCTTATATCTTTGCGTGAAGACTTCATTCACCTTCGATCCGGAAGTTCTGCTGCGGCCGATTCTGTTCGCGACAGATCAGGTCTCAGGCCTGTTTGCCGGTGCGGCGGTGCTGTGCCTCGCCTTCCTGGGCTTTGACGCCATTTCAACCATGGCCGAAGAGACGAAGGACGCCAAACGCGCCCTGCCGCGTGCGATTATGTACACCGTATTTATCGCCGGCGCGCTGTTTATCGTCATCTCCTACTTCGCCCACTTGACCTACCCGGCGTGGCAGGACTTCATTCCGAACGCGGACACCGCCAGCATTGAGGTGATGAAACGCGTAGGCGGAACGATGCTGGCGTTCAGCTTCATCATGGCTTACGTGATCGGCGTTTTCGCTTCGGCCATGACGTCTCAGGCAAGCATCGTACGCATCTTTTACGCCATGGGCCGCGAAGGCGTACTGCCCAAGTCGGTATTTGCCTATATACACCCGAAGCTGCAGACGCCGGTGCTGTCGATTATCTTCGTCGGCCTGGTCTCGCTGTTCTCTCTGGTGCTGTCGCTCGGCATGGTTGCGTCAATGATAAGCTTCGGCGCGCTTATCGCCTTCACGTTCGTCAACCTGTCGGTTATCAAGCACTTTATCATCGACAGCAAAGAGCGCCACGGCGTGAAAAAGCTGTTTACCTGTCTGGTGCTGCCTTCCATCGGCGTACTGCTCACGCTGTGGCTCTGGACCAGTCTTGATAAAGAAGCGCTGACGGTGGGAATTATCTGGCTAGCGATAGGTACGGCGTATCTCACGTTTATTACGCGCGGCTTCCGCAAGACGCCGCCGTCAATCTCCGCTGAAGAAGTCGATCTGATTATCGGCTAATCCGCCTGCGGTTACGCTAGTAAAGCCTAACGGGGGGAATTCAGTTTCCCCCCGTTTTACTATTTAAGACACCCGCCCTGTCGCGGGAAACGCCGGTAGCCCTGTCGCCCTGCCGGTGGGTATCAACATTGACATAAGTGGACTTTCGATAATGACGAAAACCGTGGCCGACGCCATTTATCATAATGGCTATATCTATACTGCCGACGCGCAAAACCGCGTTGTCGACGCTATCGCTATCGCAGCGGGTAAAGTGCTTGCCTGTGGCAGCGTCGAAGAGATGGGTCAATTCGCCGGCTCACATACCGAGCAAATCGATTTACAGGGAAGAATGATGATGCCGGGCATCATCGATGGCCATATGCATCCCTTCTGGGGCGGTGAACAGCTTTCCGGATGCCACCTAAACTATGAATCGCTCACTATCGAACAAATTCTTGAGCGCGTGCAGCAGCACCTGGACAAAGACGTATTAAAAGGCGAAAACGACTGGCTGAAAGTAACCGCCTGGCTTCGTCAGGGCATGCTGCCCGCGGGCGTTAACATGTACCGTTCGGACATGGACCGCCTAAACACCAAGCGTCCCGTTATCCTGTTTTCCAACGACTGCCACACTCTGCTGGCAAACAGCCGGGCGCTGGAGCTATTTGGCATCGATAAAAACGCGCCGGAGCCGAGCGACGGCAAAATCGGCAAAGACGAAAACGGCGAACTTAACGGCATTCTGGAAGACGCGCCCGCCATGCGCGCCGCCGACAGCATTCCGTCTCTCAACGCCGCTCAGGCCGTCAAGGTTGCCGCCATGGTGCAGCGCGAGCTGAACAAACAGGGCGTAACCGCCGTCATGGACGCCCGCGTTTCCCCCCTTCAACTGGACGCTTTCAGCGAGCTGCAAAAGTCCGGCGAGCTGACGGTTCGTTTCCAAGCGGCGAAAGAAATTACGCCGGACGACGCCTACAGCGTTGAAGCGGTCGGTAAAGCGGTGGATAACGCCGTAGCCTTCGCAAACCGCTACCATCAGGCCGAGTGGACGCCGGCGCCGGGCATTGGCCTGCGCAACATCAAGATGTTTGTCGACGGCGTGCTTCAGCCGCCGACCATGACCGCCTCGCTGCTTGAGCCCTACACCATCAACTTCGGAACCGAAGCTGAACCAAACTGGCAAAAGACCGAACGCTACGGCGATCTCTACTTCACGCCGGAGATCCTCGACGAGCTGATGGTGAAAATCGCAGCCGCAGGCTTTGATCCTCATCTTCATACGGTCGGCGAAGGCGCAGTGTCCATTGCCCTGGATGCTATTGAAAAGATGCGAGCGGCCCATCCCGGTAAGGACATCCGTCCCGGTTTGGCCCACAACGAGCTGGTTCACGAGAAAGACTATGAGCGCTTTGCCCGCCTTGGCGCTATCGCCTGCCTGTCCTTCCAGTGGGCTGCGCCGACGGCGGAGCTTATCGCCGCGGAAACCATGATGCTGGGAGAAAAGCGCATGGAAAACCTGGAGCCCATCGCCAAATTTGTTGACGCCGGCGCGGTCGTCGCCTTCGGCAGCGACTGGCCAATCGACGCGCTGGACGAGTGGTTCGACCTGAAAGTTGCCGCTACCCGTCAGGGCCGTACGGTAAATGGCGTAACGCCGCCGCGTCTGGATAACGATCGCAATCTGACCGTAACCGAAGTTTTACGTTCAGCGACTATCGACTCAGCCTACGCTCAGCATCGAGAAGACGTTATCGGCTCTCTGGAACCCGGCAAGTTCGCCGACATGATCGTACTTGACCGCAACGTGTTCCAAATTCCCGCGGCCGACATCGAGAACGTGAAGGTGCTTTGCACCGTCGTGGGTGGAAAGACCGTATACCGCGCGGAATAATGCGCATCGAGTAGCTAATAAATAAAAAACCGCCCCTGCGTTTTCGCAGAGGCGGTTTTTTACATTTGCAGAAAAGCTATGCCCTACTTGGCGGGAGCAATCACGCCCTCTTCAACGACTTTATCCAGCGTCATGATCATCACCACCGTACGGGGAACGAAGGTGCGCACGTCGGCACGCTCGTTTTCCAGATCGTGCGCATTGCTGGTCTCTACGCCCAGACCATCGATGGTAGGAATGTAGCGAGAGGTAAAGTTGCCGATAGAAACGCCGCCGGTCGCCCATTCAACCACGTTGGCGCCGTACTGCTTGTGGGCAATGCTCTTGTAAATATCCGCAAGCTTGGCCGCCTGAGGCGTTTTTTCCATTGCTGGCATGGAGTTTGACGGCCCAACCAGCGTTACCTTCGCCCCCTTCACGGTCGGCGACGCGGCAATCTTTTTAAGTTCGGCGTCGATTCTGTCGCGATCCGCGCTCTTGAAGCCGCGAATATCCAGCTTGGCGTAGGCATCTTTCGGAATGGCGTTGACCTTGGTATTGCCCGTTTTGATAACGCCGACGTTGATAGTAATCTCAGGCAGGAACTGGCCATGGTCGACAACGCCGCGCTTTTTCAGCGCCTCGGCGGTGTAATCAGCGGGGTTTCCCGGCAGCGGCGTCGCCAGCTTCATGATGCGGGTAATCTGATTAGCCAGCTCAACGGTTGCGCTGGCGCTTGACTGCGCGCTGTTGCCCGCGTGCCCCGTCAGCCCTTCGACGTTGATTTCATAGTTCACCACCCACTTACGCTGGGTGTTCATGCCCCATCCGGTCGGAGAAGAGTCGACGGACAGCGTCAGGTCGTGGCGCTTGGCCAGCTCTTCGAGGATCTTGTCTTCCGTTGCGGAGCCGGTTTCTTCTTCAGCGTCAAAGTAGAAGGTCATCTCGGCAAAATTAGTGAAGCCGAGCTGCTTGAGCGATTTGGCAAAGTGAAGCAGCTGCGCAACGGATGCCTTGCTGTCCCCAGCCCCTGGCCCTTTCACTAGCCCGGTAGACTCATCATAGCCGTAGGGCTGCTTTGCCAGGCTGCCGACCGGCTGTACGGTATCCGTATGCCCCAGAAGCAGCACGCGCAGCTTGCCGTTGCCCTTAATATTGGCGATAACGTGAGTTCCCTGTTCGTTCTGGCGAAACTCGACCTGATAACCCAGCGCTTCAAACTGCGCCTTCACCCATTCGGCCATTTTTTTGCTGCCTTCCAGATTACCGGTAGGCGATTCAATTTCAGTAATCGTTTTATGATCGGCCAGATAGGCGGGGAACGCGTCGCCGACCACCTGCTTGACGCGCTCGGCCTCCAGCGCGGCAAAAGAGGAAAAACTCAGGCCCAACAGCAAAGGCGCCACCGCCAGCTTATGCATTTTCACTTACTTGATTCTCCGTATCGTTATTGTTGTTTTTTCGCCGATGGTAACGAATGTTCCACATTGGCGAATTTTTATGTTTATATCATGGCAAATGGTGAATATAAATTTATTTTTAATGACAAATAAATCATAAGAGCAAATATTGAACATACCGAGAATGGATGGGATGCGGTGGCTGACAAACGCCTGTAAAGGTGTTCCATCAGAAAAGACAAAGCCTCTTGGCTAAATGCCAAAAGGCTTTGACGTTACGTCAGGTTAAAACCTCAAGCGGATACTGGTTCACCTTTCGGAGGATCGAACGCCGTTACCGCTAGCGCCGGGCCGGTATATTTCTCAACGGAAACCAGCGAAGTATTGCAAGAACAGCTGTTGGCCAGTTGGGAGGATGGAATATCGTCTGTCAGCACGTTAGCGCCGCCGTTCTTACAAATTCCCGTCGCCGGATCCAGATCGGGCCAGGCCCCTTCGTGAATACAAACGACGCCCGGCTTAATGCCGTCGGTAACCACCGCGCCGACCAATACTTGGCCGCGATCGTTATACGCACGAACCAGATCGCCGTTAGCGATGCCACGCGCTTTAGCATCGTCAGCATTAATCACGATAGGTTCGCGACCGGCTACGGCATACTGCTCTCGCAGCGTCGCATAGTTTAGCTGGCTGTGTAGACGATGTGGCGGATGCGAAGTAATAAGCTGCAGCTGTCCCTCTTTTGCCGAGCCTTTCCATTCCTTAGGTTCAAGCCAAGCCGGGTGCGCCGGGCAGTCCTTATAGCCGAAGCCTTCAATGGTCTTGGAGTAGATTTCTATCTTGCCGCTCGGCGTCCCCAGCGGGTTCATTACCGGATCGGCGCGGAACTCGGCGTAGCGCACGAACTTTGCGTTTTTGTCGCTCTTGCGCATTTCAATCAGCTTGTTTTCCTGCCAGAACTGGCTGAACATCGGCATCGCCACGCGTTGAGCGCGTGCGCCCTTCTGCGCTGCGTCATAGAACTCTTTCAGCCAATCCATCTCCTCTTTGCCTTCGGTAAAGACCTTGCGGCCGCCAGCCTTGAGCAGCTCGGTCATATCGGCAAACACGTCAAAGTCGTTGCGCGACTCGTACATCGGAGGAACAACCTGCTTCATCGGCACCAGGTGCTGGTTACTGTAGTCGCCGCTCATGGTCAAGTCGTTGCGCTCAAACGAGGTGGTGATCGGCAGCACGATGTCCGCATGCTTGGCCGCTGCCGTCCAGTAGCATTCAGAGATTACGATCATCTCCGGCTTCTGCCAGGCCTTGATCAGACGGTTAGTGTCCTGATGGTGGGTAAAGTTCGCGCCGCCGGTCCACCAAATCATCTTGATGTCAGGAAGCGTAACTTCATGGCCGTTATGCTGAATTTTTGTATTTGGCTTTTCCAGCGCATCGACGATACGCGCTACCGGAAAACTCGCGACGACTTCAGTCACCGGCCAGTCACTCCCCGCCGCGACAGAAGAGGACATTGACGGCAACACGCCGCCGACGCGAGTTGGATTGCCCCCATTCGCATAGTGGAAGGAGAAGCCAAAACCGCCGCCTTCAGTACCGATCTGGCCCAGCATCGCCGCCAGCGTCACCAGCATCCAATGTTTCTGTTCGCCGTACTGCTGGCGCTGAATACCCCAACCGCCCATGATCATAGTGCGGTTCTTGCTGAAAATTTCCGCCAGCAGCTCAAGCTGCTCGGCCGGCACGCCGCAGATCTCAGCCGCCCAGGCCGCGGTCTTCGGCGTCTTGTCGGTTTTGCCCAACAGGTACTCTTCGAACTTGTCGTAACCGGTGGTGTACTTATCCAGAAACGCCTTATCGTGCATCGACTTGGTGACCAGCGTATGGGCAATACCCAGCATCATCGCTACGTCGGTACCGACGTGAGGCGCAATCCACTGAGCGTTATCACCGAAAAATTCAATCGTTTCAGAGCGCATCGGGTCAATGGCGATCACTTTCTTGCCCGAGCTTTTGAGCTGGTTAAAAAACTCCAGCCCCTGCTCATCGGTAATCGAATACGCCGCTTTCAGCGTATTGAGCGGGTTAACGCCCCACAGCACCACAACCTGAGAATGCTCTAGGATCAGCGGATAAGAGGTCTGCTGTTCGTAAACCTCAACGGAACCCACCACGTGTGCCATAATGACCTGCGCCGCGCCCGTTGAATAGTCTCCCATATAGCCACAATAACCGCCCGCCAGGCTCATATAGCGCTGCATCAACGGTTGCGCCTTGTGGAGTACGCCGCTGGAACGCCATCCTGGCGCACCGGCATATATGGACGCAGGGCCGTACGCCTTACGAATACGCATATGCTGCTCATGAATGAGTTTATACGCCTCATCCCAGGAGACGCGGACAAACTCGTCGCTGCCGCGCTTGCCGTCCGGCGTGGTTGGGTTCGCCATAAAGCCCTTGCGCACCATCGGATACTTGATGCGCGCTTTAGTATAAAGCTGATCGACCACGGTCGATTGCATGCTGTTTGGTATCGTCTTCGCCAATGCGCCTTTGGAAGAAACCGCCTTCCCGTCTTTGACCTCTACGTACATTGCCCCCCAGTGAGCGGCTGTCAGTACGGTTCCGGCAGGGGCCTCGGCCCATGCCGGAAGAGGGATTGCTGAGGATATCGCCATAGCCCCAGCCGTTACTCCTGCACCCTTAATAAAACCTCGACGCGTTACGTTCATAGGTTATCCTCTTTTATTATTAATAATGACTTCATGTCTTACTTCTTACTTATTTTCTTACTGTTTCATGTCCTTCGCGTTGTACTGGAAGTATCGGGTCAAAATGTCCAAATTCTGTGGCGTAATGTCCGTCCGGTCCCCCATACCTTTGGCTACGGCAGGCCAGGCGTTAACGGTATAGTGTTTAGATGAAATCTTGGCGTGGCAGCCGGAGCAGTAAACGGTGTCCAGATTTTCCGCATAGCCCCACAGCGCTTTTCTGTCGGCCAATACCGGCTCGGTAATCGTTCCCGCCAGGCTGACCGGGCGCCACTCGTTGCCATAATCATCCTTAACGTAGTCGCCCTGCACCTTCAGCGCCGCCTGCCCTGCTTCGCTTAAGCTTGCGAGGATCAGACGCTGGCCTTTTTCCAGATAGATAACCTGCTCTGCACCCTTCATCTGGGAGCCCCTCAGTTCCACTTCACGCGTAGCACCGTTTGCCTTCATTACCTTCAGCGCAGTAGCCGGGTACACGGTCGCCAGGTCGCCCATTTTGACGGGCGTCGCCGGATAGACCACTTTGGCGTCGGCAGCGGTTTGCTTGGCGACATTCATCACTTCGTCCAGCGCCTTATCGTCCATTTTGATTTCCGGTGGGAAGTGAGCAACGCCCTTGTGGCAGTCGATGCAGGTCTGCCTCTCTTTGATACCAAGATTGTGCATCTTCTGCGCGTCCTGACTTTGCGAAGCAAGATCCATAGCATCAAAGGTGTGGCAGGAGCGGCAGGTGGCGGAGTCGTTCGCCTTTAGCTGGTCCCAAACGGTCTGGGCCATCGCCAAACGATGCTCTTCATAAAGCTCCGGCGTGTCGATTTTTTTACTGACGAACTGGTGGTAGACGTCTTTGCTGGCCTTCATCTTGGCGACGAAGAAGTCGAGAGGCGCTTGAGGAATATGACAGTCGGAACACTCGGCGCGAATGCCTTTCTGATTTTTGAAGTGGACGGAGCCCTGATACTCCTCATACGGCGCCTGCATGGTGTGGCAGGAGAGGCAGAAGCTGGTTTCTGACGTTTTGTGCAGCATATAAGAACTGCCGCCAAATCCGAGTACGCCAATAACGATCCCTAATATAATGCCAAAGGCAAGCCTGGACTTCCTTATTTTCATAATAAAGCTCTTCTCTTTCATTAATAAAATGCCCATGATTGAATATGACAGTCGGGCTATAAATAACAGATCTAACTTCTATTGATTTTTACAGGCGGGAATTGAAGATGGATATATTTGACATATAAAAACTACTTTACATATAAAATCATTTTTAACTTCCTTGTGCCTGACGGAATCACCAGAAGGATCACATAGGCTATCTCCCTTTTATTCTCATGGCCATAAAAATTTGTTATTTATTGATATCAAACAATAATTATTAGTAATGATTGTTATTATTGTGAATTAAATTAAATCAAATGAATGTGATATTCATCACAATTTTTCAGAAACGGATGTTTTCCATAGTGTATTAAAATGTGTTGATAAAAAAACATTTGAATCACAAAATAACAACAGCACGAAGATTAAAACCGTATAAATATATCTAACCTCCTTATGGTCAGCATTAATAATTTATAATAAAAAACAGTCAGGTGCTCTCAACATATAATTTCACCTGAATTCATTTTTATCATTTATGAAGCCCTATATAAAACGGCCCGACAAATTTGCCAGGCCGCCGATAGAGAAAAGAAAAGTAATTACGCCAGAACGGCGGCAAACGCCTGCGCGACGCGATCGACGTTACGACCATTAAGCCCCGTCAGGCACATACGCCCGTTTCTGACCAGATAGATGGCGTGCTCTTCTTTCAGACGATCGACCTGTTCAGGCGAAAGGCCGGTATAGCTGAACATGCCGGTCTGCTTCACCAAATAAGAAGCATCCAGACCCGGCAGCGTTTCGGCCATCACGTCAACCATTCGCTGGCGCATGGCCAAAATGCGGGTACGCATCTGCGCCACTTCGTCTACCCACACGGCCTTCAACTCCGGGTCGGACAGCACGGTAGCGACGATCTGCGCCCCGTTAATCGGCGGGCTGGAATAGTTGCGGCGCACCGTTGCCTTGAGCTGCCCCTGAACTCTGGCAGCCTCGTCGGCGCTGTCGCAGAATACCGATAGCCCGCCGCAGCGCTCGCCGTAAAGCGAGAAGTTTTTAGAGTAGGAGTTAGACAGCAGGCAAGGAATACCGGCGTCAGCCGCAGCGCGAATGGCGTAGGCGTCTTCGTCCAGGCCTTTGCTAAATCCCTGATAGGCGATGTCCATAAAGGCGATAAGGCCACGGTTGGCCAGTACGGCGATGACGCGATCCCACTGCGCGGGAGAAATATCGGCGCCGGTCGGGTTATGGCAGCACGGATGCAGCAGAACGATGCTTTTTGGCGGCAGCGTTTCCAACGTCGCTAGCATTTGCTCAAAATCCACGCCGCCGGTCTTGCTGTCAAAATAGGGATAGCGGTTAACCTTAATGCCTGCCCCCTCGAAAATCGCTACGTGGTTATCCCAAGTGGGGTTGCTCACCCACACCTGAGAATCGGGGAAATAGGCCTTAAGAAAGTCAGCTCCAACCTTCAAGGCGCCGGAGCCGCCCAGCGTCTGGATTGTCGCTACGCGCTTCGCCTCAAGCGCTGCGCTCTCTTTTCCCAACAGCAGGCGTTGGGTTACGGCCTGATAGGCCGGCATGCCGTCCATCGGCAGATAGAGCAGCGGCGTATCCCGCTGCTTAAACAGGCGCTCCCTGGCTTCGGCAACGGAACTCAGCACCGGCACCCTTCCCTGCTCATCATAGTAAAGGCCGATGCTCAGATTGACCTTATTCTGCCGCTCGTCTTTAGAAAACGCTTCCATCAGGGACAGTATTGGATCCCCGGCATACGCATTAACATGTTCAAACATTCCTTACCCCTTTCCTTATATGTATAGACGGCAGGCTCATTTACGCCGTTTTTAATCTTTCAGACCTTCGCCCCTACGAAACACGTTCCATTCTAATACCATAAGAGCCCGCCAGAGCGATAGCCCCGCCGCTAATAATGTTCAGAAATCGTTTCTCTTTTTGGCCTTCATGCTACCCTTTAGACGATACCGCACGGTAAATCGTAAACCGCAAGCGGTATACAGCAACGTTTACTTCAATCCTTATTCAGGAGCTTTGAGCCTATATTTATGGATGCGCAAAACCAGCAACGCCATCAGCTGCGCCAGCAGAAAATCAAGCAGCAGGTCGACAAGCGCATCGCCGACGCAACCGAGTCGCGCGGGCTGCTTATCGTTTTCACCGGCAACGGAAAAGGCAAGAGCACCGCGGCCTTTGGTACGGTGACCCGTGCCGTAGGACACGGTCAGCGAGCCGGCGTCGTTCAATTTATCAAGGGCGAATGGCCGTGCGGCGAACGTGACCTTTTGGCAAAGTGCGGGGTGGAGTTTCAGGTTATGTCTACCGGTTTTACCTGGGAAACCCAAAATAAAGAAACGGACCGTCAGGCTGCGCAGGAAGTCTGGCAGCACGCCAAGCGCATGTTGAGCGACAGCGACCTTGACCTGGTCGTGCTCGATGAGCTCACCTATATGGTCGCCTACGGCTATGTCGATCTTAATGAAGTCATCGACGCCGTTCACCGTCGCCCGACAGAACAAACCGTCATCGTTACCGGTCGCGGCTGCCATCGCACTCTGCTCGACATGGCCGATACGGTTAGCGAAATGCGTCCGATAAAACACGCGTTCGATAGCGGATTAGCGGCACGACGCGGCATTGACTGGTAGAAACGACGATAGCCAGCCTTTTTCACCGGCTGGCTATCGAAAAACGGCTTAAAAATACCTCGTTAAGTTAAATCAATAATGCAGGCGATAACCGGTTGGCCGTCGACCTTCACCGGAGCCCCGCCCCGGTGTACCTTGTAACCTAATCCCCTGATCAGCCGCTCGACCGCCAGCGGTGAAACGGTAACGATGGTCGTGATGTTATACCTTGCCAAATAGTCTACCGATGCCTTTAATAGCCCTGCGGCTACCGTTGAAGAAAGGCTCCCTTTCTGCTTTTCTAAACTTGGCGCATTCAAATCCAGTGCGGAAAAGCGCGATATCTCCCAGATGAAGGGGGAATGAGGAGGTGGATTGCCGTTAAGCAGCTGGGGGAAAACTTCGCTGAGAAGATAAGGTTCGCTGGTAGGTAGAAGTCTTGAACATCCGACGATCTCTTTCTTTTCATTTCTGGCTACAACGTAAATGGTATCGGGCTTATCAAACTGATCCCTTTCGTATCCGACCGGGGTGTCCAGTTCCCAGCCCAATTTTTCGACAAAAACGCGATACCGATAGGCGGCCAGTTCATGTTCTAAACCGCGGGGTAGTGTGCTTGTAGAACCGGTTAAAAATTCCATTGTAAATGCTCCAATATTATTAACTGTTGGGAAAAAACATATTAATAACATCGCATTACCAATGGTAACCTGACAGTTTTACTAGCTATAAATCGCAATTCTCAGGTGATATGATGAAATATTTCGTGCTCCCATCTCATCGTATCAAGCTTACTGGTCAAAACTCGCTGCAGGTATTCTTCATCACAAAGGATAAGCCCTTCGCCTTCATATCGTTGAAAGGCTACGTTGCTAAACACCGGGCCGGATTTTACAAATCGACAGACTGCGTTTTCATAGCGCAGCTCCCAGTCCCATCCAAGAGATACTGTTGGGGAATCGCCGCTGACCCACTCCGTATAGCCGCCAATCGTTGTAACAACGCCTCCTGTAGAATGCAACCATTCTGGTTCTTCATAGGCGGCAGAATACAGATGAGAGAACTGAAGGTTGTAAAAATCATCCACGTTGATATACACGCGGCAATCCAGCCCACATCCTCTCTGTTCCACCTCTCGCTGACTCTCCAATGAACTCTCTCCTACGGTTTGCTGAGATCCTACATAACAAATGTGACTATTGTAACTTCCTTCGTTTACAGCTCTCAATTATGATATTAGTATGCTAGTAACCTTAATATGTCACTCGTTCAATTATTACCGTCGAGAATATGTAAAACCAGTTTTGTGAATTTGCACAATACTTATACTACCTATAGAGTAAGTAACACATTGGCTATATCGGTTATAATATAATGGCGTTTGGCGTTTCTCTTTGGCCTACCGCCTGTACAGCTACAAAAGGACTGATATTGAAAATCAATTTATATAAGACTTATGAGAGCCTATCAAAGTCTAAAAGTAAGGATGCATTTTTCTCTACGCTTCAAAAAGCGGCGCAGAATTTGGGATTCGAGTATTGCGCTTATGGCGTTAGATCTACCTATCCCGTTTCGTCTAATAAGACCCACGTGATAAATAATTATCCAGACGACTGGAACTTGACGTACCAGCTAAATAACTATTTTGAGATCGACCCTACCGTACATCACGGCCTGCGCTCTACCCAAGCCTTTTTGTGGGAGGAAAGCATCCACAAGGAAGCTCCCATATTTTGGGAAGAGGCGAAAGCCTTTGGTATCAATTATGGCATGTCGCAATCCCAGAAAGACGCCTTTGGCCGTATCGGCATGCTTTCCTTCGCCAGCGCAAACAACCATATGGACGCCAAAAGTCTGTTAGTCCATGCGCCTTCTCTTATCTGGCTTTCCCAGATAGCCCATGCCCGTCTGTCCGATTATTTAATGCCGCTGGAAAATGGTGAAACCGACTATCAGCTCACCAAGCGCGAGAAAGATATTCTGCGCTGGACTGCGGAAGGCAAAACGTCAAATGAGATTGCTATCGTTATGTCTATCAGCGACAGAACCGTTAATTTCCATATAAACAATATTATTAAGAAACTATCCGTTCCAAATAAAACCGCGGCGGCGGTAAAAGCGTTAGTACTTAATCTTCTTTAAGGCGCCTTATTGCCGAAAAAGAAAAACTCTTTTCCATTATCGGGATCAAAATATTCCTACGGACTCTCACGCCCGTCCAAACAAAATAGCATAATAATCTATATTATTAATTATAACGATCGAATCGATCGAATAAATCAATAAAAATAATAAATTAATTAAAACCCTCAAAACGCAATTGGCAGAAAGGTGAATTTTTTTCCCCACTTATTGGGCATTCGCACAATAATGCACGGCTACTTGGACAGTGCGATATCACCCGACGCCAGCGTTCCCATGTTTGCAGGAATTGCGCACGCAGCATCAATAATAGGAAACATCAGCGCCGCACCGCTGCCTTCTCCCAGTCTCATACCCATATTAAGCACCGGGTGCAGTTTCAACGCCGCTAACGCAATCAGCGTTCCTTTTTCAGCCGAAGAATGAGACGGCACTAAATAAGGATAGACCCGTGGCGTAATTTTCACCGCCGCCAGCGCCGCCGCATAGGAAAGAAATCCGTCCAGAACGACGGGGACGCCCGCTGCTGCCGCGCCGATAATGACGCCAGTCATGCCGCAGAGATCGAATCCCCCCACCTTCGCCAGAACGTCAACGCCGTCCTGCGCATCTGGGCGATTAACGGCTATCGCTCGGTTCACGACCTCAACCTTATGCTGCAACCGCCGCTCGGGAAAATTAGCGCCGACGCCCACCGTTAGCTCCGGCGCGGCGTGGCACATAACGCTAACCATTGCCGCCGCCGGCGTCGTGTTCGCCATCCCCAATTCGCCCACGCCAATCAGGCTTACGCCTTTCTCGACCTGCGCAATAGCCAGGTTCGCACACCGCTCGATTAAACAATATGCCTCATCGCGCCGCATCGCTGGCCCCATCGCAATATTGTCGCTTCCCTGTCTAACCCGAAAATCAAGCACGCGGTCAATCGTATCGCCCTTGATGCCGGTATCCACCAACAGCACCTCCGCGCCGGCCTGCTTCGCCAACACGTTTACGCCCGCCTTTTCCTCAACCATATTGACCATTTGCATGCGGGTAACGACCTGTGGCGCGCTCGATACGTCCTCATCATATACGCCATGATCGGCCGCCGTTACGATAATCTGTTTACGTGGGTAAGCGGGGGCAAGCGTATGGGATATCCCACTAAGCTGAATGGCTAACGACTCCAGCCTTCCGAGGCTACCAATCGGCTTAACCAGGCCGTTCAGGCGTTCCGCCATCCCCTTTTCACAGGCGTCGCTCGGTGTGTTAATCGCGTTAATAATGTGGTTAAGCGTTTGCATGTACGGTCGCCTTCATGTTGCGTTAAGCGTGCGGTAAGGCGTCAACGTTTAGCTGACGAACAACCGCGTGCCCTTGATGAATGTCCACGACGCTGTAAGCGCCGTGAGAAAAGGTGAAGTGCCAGAACGCGCTCGGCGGCATGTTCAATAGGGAAAGAAGAATACAGCGCAGCGTACCCTGGTGCCCGACGAACAGCACCGTTTCGAACGAGGCCTCTTCCGCACGTTTTAACCATGTACTAAAGGTCTGTGCAATACGCGCGGAAAAATGCTCAAAGCTTTCGCCCGCAGGCGGCGCGACGCTTTGCCAGTCGGCGCACCATTTTTCATAGTTCTCTGCGTCGTTAAGCGCAATTTCCTGATAGTGACGGTCTTCCCATTCGCCAAAGGCTATCTCGTTGAATCCTTCAATCGGCTCACAGCGCGCGTCCGGCGCAATCAGAGACGCCGTCTGACGGGTTCGCCGCAGGCCGCTCGCAACGGCGACGTCAAACGGCAGGTGGCCGATGGCTTTCGCCAAGCGCTTCCCCTGCTCTACGCCGCTTTCATTAAGTCCGTAATCGGTTAGGCCCGCATAAACGCCGCGTTGATTGACCTGCGTCTCGCCGTGGCGCACAAAGTAAATCCGCATCCGTCAGTGCGCCATCAGCAAAAGGAATACCAGTTCCGAAATTTCAATACCAGCGCCCACCGTATCTCCGGTTTGGCCGCCCAGCTTATTCTGAATCATGGCGCGATACACCAGTAGGAAAACGCCGCTTGCCGCCGCCATCAGCACGCCGTAGCCACCGGCGAAAAGGAACGTCAACATCGCCCCCAAAATAAGCGCCGTGTAAAATTCACCTGCGCTGATATTACCGATAAACAGATTTCCCATGCCGCTTTCTCTCGCATAGCGCTGCCGATACATCAGCAACGCGCCAAGCGAACGCCCGACCACGGGCGCGGCAATCAGTAGCCCGATAGCGGAAGGTTTACTTTCCGCTATCTGGTAAATCGCCAGCACGTGTAACACAACCTTAAAAATCAGCGCCAGCGCGCCCTGCGTGCCGATACGGCTGTCGCGCATAATTTCCAACATGCGTTCCCTGGGGCGGGAAGAGAAAATGCCGTCAGCCGTATCCGCCAGGCCGTCCAAGTGGAAAGCGCCGGTTATCATTGCGACGGTAAGCACCGCAAAGGCCGCCGCCAGCAGGTTCCCCCACCACAGTTGAGTGATTGAAAACACAAACGCGCTGCACAGGCCGACAACCAGTCCTGCGAGGGGAAACGCTTTAATCATTTGGCGATAGTCAGCGAGCGGGACCGGATCGGTATAGCGCCCAGGAACGGGGATTCGAGTAAGAAACTGTAGCGACAGTAAAAACAGCCTGAAGAATGCTCTCATGATAATTAACCCTTTATTTTTACCTCGATGCCGGACACCGTCAGGTAGACCTCGTCCGCCCGTTCCGCCATCTTTTGGTTGACTCGCCCGGCGATGTCGATAAACCGCCGCGACAGCGTATTATCCGGTACGACGCCCCACCCCAGTTCGTTAGTGACAATAATCACCTCGCCGTCCACCGTGCGGCAAGCCTCCAGCAGATCGTCAATTTCAACCGCCAGCCAGCGCTCCAGAGCCCCGTAGTCCAACGCCTGCGGATCTCGCCCGTCCGCCCAGTCAAACAGCAGGTTCGTCAGTAGGGTCGTCACGCATTCCAAAAGGATAACCGAATGGGTATTTGACCGTTCGCGCACCGCATCGCCCAACCGGCGATGGCCTTCATAAGTATGCCATCCCTGTGGCCTTGACCGCCTGTGGCGAGCAATCCTTTCCGCCATCTCTTCATCAGTAGGCAGCGCGGTCGCGATATACAGTACGTCTCGGCCGAGCCTTGCAGCCGCTTCGTTAGCCAGTCGCTCCGCCGTTTTGCTCTTTCCGCTTCGGGCTCCGCCGGTAATCAAAATCATAACCGCTCCACCGCGGCGGTTTGCCGCATAATGCGATAGATCCGTTCGATATCGATGCTGGCGCGCATCTGGCGCGCCAGCCTTTCGTACTCCTGCTCTTTGAAGGCGCTAAAGCTGCTATCCTGCGCAAGCGACGCGAGCCCTTTGCGCAGTCGAAGCCGGTTGAGCAACGTTCTGGCAAACGGCCCTTCGTCAAACAGGCCGTGCAGATAGCTGCCCATCACGTTGCCTTCCGCGTTTATCGCGCCGTCCGTCTCGCAAACGGCCGCTCCGTTACGGGCGTTCAGGCGGCAGAATGAAGATAAGGGCGCACAGCCCACCGTCTGCCCCATGTGAATTTCATAACCGGTAACAGGGATTTCACCAAGCGAGGAAAAAATGCCCGTTCCCTCCGGTGAATCAATTGTGGCACTCACCTGCGCCGTCGTTTTCTGCGGGAAAAAACGCGTCTCAATCGGCAGCACCCCCAGCCCCTCGCATTCCTCAATGCCGGACTCCACGCCGTCGAATACGCGCCGCCCCAGCATCTGATAGCCGCCGCAAATGCCCACGATCGGTACGCCGAGCGTAGAAAGCCTGCGTACCTCATCCGCCAATCCGCTGTCGTGCAGATAGTTCAGATCCCCTATCGTATTTTTACTTCCGGGAATAATCAGCAGATCCGGATAACCAATCGTCTCTCCGCGCGCCACATAGCGCAAAAGGACGTCAGGCTGAGCGGCCAGTGCATTAAAATCGGTGAAGTTAGACATATACGGCAGGTGAATGACGGCAACGTCCAGCTCTTCGCCTTTGGCTCGCCGCAGCTGTCGGTACTTGTTTTGGCTAACGCCTACGCTGTCCTCGTCTTCCAAAGACAGCGTCATAAACGGCATTACGCCCAGCACCGGTACGCCGGTCAGCTTTTCAATGGCGTCAACGCCGGGCGCCAGCAGTGCGATGTCGCCTCGAAACTTATTGATAATAACGCCCTTAATTCTGGCGCGTTCCTCTTCCGACAGCAAAGCCAGCGTGCCGTAAATGGCGGCAAAAACGCCGCCGCGATCGATATCGGCGACTAAAATAACCGGTGCATCGACTCGCTCGGCCAGCCCCATATTGACCAGATCGCCTTCGCGCAGGTTGATCTCCGCCGGGCTGCCTGCGCCTTCGATTACGATTGCGT
Organism: Leminorella grimontii; assembly: GCF_039789245.1. Lineage (NCBI taxonomy): Bacteria > Pseudomonadati > Pseudomonadota > Gammaproteobacteria > Enterobacterales > Budviciaceae > Leminorella > Leminorella grimontii. Next base: position 2,337,607 of record NZ_CP146357.1, read on the forward strand.
CGAATTCATCCGCCAGGCTGCAGTAGGCCCGTTCAACGATTTCCATCAGGCGCGGTTTGCTCTGGTGGTAGCTTTGGGCTTCCATATCGCTAAGCGCTTTCCCCATCAGCACAACCTGGGCCCGACAGTCGCTGGTCGGCTTAAGCAATATGGGGTTCATTCGCACGTCGGGGGCAATGCCTGCGGCTTCGGCCTGAAAGATCTGGGCTCGCCCCATTTCTTCCCCGCTGGCCGTAATGCCTGAATTCAGCGCCATATTTTGCGATTTAAACGGCGCAACGCGAAGGCCATCCTGTCGGAAAATACGGCACAGGCCTGCGGTCAAGACGCTCTTACCAACGTCCGACGCGGTTCCCTGCAACATGATGGATAAGGTCATAAAAAGCGGCTACCCTTGCGCTAAGAAAAATACAAAATGAAAGCGTGGTCTCAACGTTAGAATACCGTTTTTTGCGCTACCGCCCAACTGACACAGCCAGCTATGGAGAAACGCGACCTCCTTAGTCATACTTCAAAAGAAAGTGTTATACAACTAAACGGAGCCTTTTCATGCCCTACGTTAACATCAAAATCACGCGCGAAGGCGCAACTCAGGAACAGAAAAAGCAGTTGATAGAAGGCGTCACCCAGCTTTTGGTGGACGTGCTGAATAAAAATCCGGCCACGACCGTCGTCGTGATTGACGAGGTCGATACCGACAACTGGGGTATCGGCGGCGTTCCCGTTACCGAGCTAAGAAAAATCCCGCGCTGAGTTAACCACCGTCGCGTTTTCTCGACCTAGCCCAAGCGTGGCGGTTTCAGGAAAGCATCGCGTCATCAACCGAATACTTAACGATGACGCGATTGTGGTACAGGCGCTCTGACGTCAGGATCTGCGGATCCTGCCCTTTGGTTGATATGTCCCGCCAGATCTCGTTGTGACGATACACCGCCTTCCCTTCGCGCACGAACCGGTGTTCCTTTTGATAAACGTGATATTTAACGTCTCTTTGCGCGGTACACAGCAGCTCGCCCTCCAGCTGATGTTCGGCGACGTTAAACACCAGTTGGAAGGTGTCTTGCGTTGGGTTATAGAGCACCAAATCGATATAGTTATAAAAAATGGCGGCGCCGGAGCCAAACGGCAAAATGCGCCCTTCGTCAGGGAAAGGATCGAAGCTGTGATTGGCTCGCTCAACCACCTTCAGCGGCGAATGCAGCGCCATCCAGTGAATCAGGTTGCTTAACTGGCAAATTCCGCCGCCGACGCCGCTCCTCGCTTCGCCAAACGACAGCTCCATGCCTTCCACAAAGCCGCGGCTGCGGGTGGGCTTCCCTACCAGTTTACAGAAAGAAAAGTACTCACCGGGGCCGATAACGATGCCGCTGGTCGCTGCCGTCGCCAGGCGCAGGTTAATCACTTTGTTATGCTGCAACGCCATGTCGCAGTCTCCCAGCCTGCGGATAAGCTTGGACGTATGCTTGATAAAGCGATATTCAAGGCGATTGGGATCGATGCGGCTTGCATACCGGCGAGAGGAGAAGCGCCAGCTTAACCGCCGAAACAGCCTGCGCTGTTCGACCCTTAGCCGATAAAGTACGGGATGATAAGAAGACAGCGGTTTGCGCACGGGAGTTAGTCCATTAACGGAAAGCGGTGAGGCATACTGGCCGACGTTTATGTGCTGGGCATGAAGTACGCCGGTCAAATCTCCTTTTTGGCGCGGTTCTTTGTTTCAAAAAGAAATAATGCCTTATACATCAAATTGTTTTATAGCATCTTCAGACATCTATCTCATAAACTGAAAGCAAACGTTTGCATTTTTACGAAAACGTTTGCTATACTACGCGCAGAAGATAAAAAAACGATGAAAACCGTCCTTTTGGTTGGTTTTATAAAAACTTAATCTCCCTGATTACGGTCGTGCCGCTACACTATGTGTAGCGGCATTTTTCTTTTTTAAGGCCTCTGAAATCAGGGAAATAGCACACCCGGTTCAAACAGCCTACGGAGAAAAAAAGTGGCCGATGTCGCAAGCAGCGTATCCATGACCAAGCCAAAGCGTTCGCTTTTACAGCGCCTGTTCAAGCTCGAAGAACACGGCACAACGGTAAGAACCGAACTTATCGCCAGCTTTACTACCTTCATCACGATGGTTTACGTGATTTTCGTCAACCCGCAGATCCTCGGCGCCGCCGGCATGGACATGAAGGCCGTGTTCGTTACCACCGCGCTTATCACCGCCGTGGGTTGCATTCTGATGGGCTTTATCGCCAACCTTCCGATAGCCGTAGCGCCGGGCATGGGCATCAACGCCTACTTTGCCTACGTGCTGGTCGCCGGTATGGGGCTTGCCTGGCAAACTGGGATGACGATTGTCTTTCTCGGCGCGGTCGGCTTTTTCCTGCTGTCCATATTCCGCGTTCGCTACTGGATGGTGTCGAATATTCCCCTCTCGCTGCGTATCGGCATCGGCAGCGGATGCGGCCTGCTTATTGCGCTGATCGGACTTCATAATGCCGGCATCATCGTCGCCAACCCCGACACCATGGTCACTATCGGCAACGTCAAGTCCATCCCCTTCGCGCTGGGCAGCCTGGGCTTTCTCTTGATTGCCGTTCTGGCCTATCGCGGCCTGCACGCGGCAGTGCTGATTTCCTTCGCCGTCGTCACGTTTATCGGCTGGCTTTTGGGCGACGTACAGTACAAAGGCGTGCTGAGCGTCCCGCCAGACATCTCCCCGGTCGTCGGCCAGCTCGATCTGAGCGGCGCGCTCAATATGACGCTGGCGGGCATCATCATCTCTGTGATGCTGATTAATCTGTTCGAATCCTCCGGCACGCTAATCGCCGTCACCGACAAAGCGGGCCTGGCTGATGAAAAAGGCTGCTACCCGAATCAGCAAAAGTCCCTGTGCATTGACAGCCTGAGCTCCGTCGGCGGCGCCTTTATGGGCACGTCTGCGGTGACCGCCTATATCGAAAGCACCTCCGGCGTCGTCGTCGGCGGCCGTACCGGCCTGATGGCGGTCGGCGTCGGCGTGCTATTCCTGCTGGCGATTTTCTTCTCGCCGCTGGCGGAAATGGTGCCCGCCTACGCGACCGCCGGCGCCCTGATTTACATCGGCGTGTTGATGATGTCCGACCTGACCCGCATTGACTGGAACGACCTGACCGAGTCGGTCCCGGCCTTCGTTGCGACCGTAATGATGCCGTTTAGCTTCACCATTACCGAAGGGATCGCCGCAGGCTTCGTCGTCTACTCGTTTATGAAACTCGGCACCGGGCGCTGGCGTGAAGTCTCCGCCTGCACCGCGGTAATGACCCTTTTGTTCCTAGGACGCTACATCTTTTTATAAAAACTGGAGTATCAGGCATGTTACAAGAAGACTTACGTGAAATGATCGACGCCGGCGCCGCCAAGCGCGCTGCGGATCTGGTTATCTGCAACGGCCAGTTGGTCAACGTAAACTCTGCGGAAATCTATCCGGCCGACGTGGCTATCTATCGCTCGCAAATCGTCGCCACCGGCGATGTGTCCGACTATATCGGCCCTAATACCCAGCGCATCGACGCCAAGGGCAAGTATCTGGTCCCCGGGCTTATCGACGGCCACCTGCACATCGAATGCAGCAAGCTCTCCATGACCAGCTTCGCCAAGGCGGTAGTACCACACGGCACCACCAGCATTATTTCCGGTCTGGATCAGTACGTTGTCACGTCCGGGCTTGAGGGTATTCGCGAAGTGCTTGACGAAATCGACCAAGGCCCGCTGAAGGTATTCTGGGGGCTGCCGTTCATCACGCCCTATACCCTGCCCCAAAGCAACGTCGGCTTTAACGTCACGGCTGAGACCCACCGTGAAGTACAAAAGTGGCCGGAAGTGTTCGGCATATGGGAAACCGTATCCGAGTTCGTAGAAAACCAGCACGACGACGTGATGAAGGCCATTGAGCTGGCGCGCGAAAACCGCCTGCCTGTATTCGGCTGCGCGCCGATGACCCGCGGCAAGAAGCTGAACTCCGTCCTGTGCGCTGGCCTGCGTCTGGACCACGAAAGCTACGATCATCAGGAGATGATGGAGAAAGTGCGCAAAGGCATGTACGTGCTGATCCGCGAATCCTCCATCTCCCACTTCATGCGTGAAAACATGAAGATCGTGACGCATCTGAATCCGCGTATCTCTCGCCGCGTCAGCTTCTGTACCGACGACGTCATCGCCTCCGACATTATGACTAACGGCCACATGGACAAGCTTATCCGCATGGCGATTTCCTGCGGCGTAGACCCCATTACGGCCATCCAGATGGGCTCTATCAACTCGGCAGAGGCCTACCGTATAGACCACCTGGTCGGCTCCATCTCTCCAGGGCGCTTCGCCGACATCCTGCTGGTAGAAGACCTGCGCGAATTCAACATCGATACCGTGATCGCTAAAGGCAAGCTTACGGTAGAAGGCGGCAAGATGGCCTACGATCTCCAGCCTCCGGTTCGCAGCGCCACGCTGCTGCAAAGCATGAAGCTTAAGCCGGTCGCAGCCGCCGACATGAAGGTGCGCACGACGCTCGACGCGCCGCGCGTTCACGCCCTGTCGCTGGACGTCGACTTCAACGTGCCGTTCGTTCGCAAGGGTCGCAACGTCGAGCTGGACGTGGTTGACGGTGTGGTCATGCCGGACGTCGCCAACGACGTGCTGTATGCTACCGTGGTCGAGCGCTTCGGCAAAACCAGCACTAAGCCGGCGGTCGGCTTCTGCTCCGGCTGGAAGCTAAAGGCCGGCGCGATGGCGAGCTCCTGCGCGCCTGACGACAACAACGTCATCTGCATCGGAACCAACTCGGAAGATATGGCGCTGGCGATAAACCATTTGGCGGAGAACGGCGGCGGTCAGGTTATCGTTCGCGGCGGTAACATTCTTGGCTTCCTGCCGCTGCCCATTTGCGGTATCGTGTCCGACCTTGAGCCGGAGGTCATGGCGGCAGAAGAAGAGAAGCTGTTGCAAATTGCCCGCGAGCTGGGCTGCGATCTGCCTGACCCGCTGTTCTACATGTGCTGTCTACAGATTACCGCCATTCCGGACTATGCCATTACCGATCTGGGCGTGATTGACTTCCACCAGCAAAAGGCCTTCGACCCGGTCTTACGCTGCGGCTGCAGCCACGGCAAGCTGCACAAGCACTAATCATCATTTGTTTTAACCGCGGCGCGCCTGGGTGCGCCGCAAATTCTACACGCATTCCCCGAGGTACACCGTGAGCGATAAAGACCAGCTGGCAACCCTGATAGATATGGCTGCGGGCCGCATTCCCGCAGACCTGCTTATCGTTAACTGTAAAGTCGTCGACGTATTCAACCAAACGCTGATAGACGGCCCTCTGGCCATCGGCTGTGGTAAAGTCGTCGGCTGTGGCGACTACGAAGCCAAAGAGATTCTCGACGCCAAAGGCGGCTACGTAATGCCGGGCCTTATCGACGGCCACGTGCACATCGAGTCCTCCTCCCTGACGCCGCCGCAGTTCGCCCGCTGCATTTTGCCTCACGGCACCACCACCATCATTGCCGATCCGCATGAAATCGCCAACGTCTGCGGCCTTGACGGCATTCGCTACATGTTGGACGCTTCCCGCGAGCTTCCCCTGAACGTGAAGGTCATGCTGCCCTCCTGCGTACCCGCTACGCCGTTTGAGCAGGCAGGCGCCGTGCTTGAAGCGGAAGATCTGGTCAAACTTATCGACGAAGACGGCATTCTCGGCCTTGGCGAAGTGATGGACTACCCCAGCGTCATCAACCACGCGCCGTCGATGATGGAAAAACTCATGATGGCCAAGCGCCATGACCGAGTGATTGATGGCCACAGCCCCGGCGTCAAGGGCAAAGACCTGACCGCCTACGCGATGGCCGGCATCATGACCGACCACGAATGCAGCCATCGCGAAGAGATGATAGCCCGCCTGCGGCTGGGGATGTATATCTTGCTGCGCGAAGGCTCAACCTGCAAAGACCTGCTCAACCTGCTGCCGGAAATCACCCCGGCCAACGCCCGCCGCTGCGTGATGTGTACCGATGACCGCGAGCCGTCCGACATTCTGACTACCGGGCACATCAATAAAAACCTGCGCCTGGCGGTCGAGGCGGGTCTGGATCCGATGCTGGCCATCACCATGGCGACTCTGAACGCCGCCGAGTGCTTCCGCCTGCGCGGCAAAGGCGCGCTGGCGCCGGGCTATGATGCAGATATTCTTATCGTCGACGACCTAAAGAACTTCAGCGCCAAACACGTGCTGACCGCCGGTAAGGAAGTCGCCCGCGACGGTAAAATGCTGATCGAGCTGCCCAACTACGTTTCCGACGCCGTGCTAAACACCGTACGCCTGGCGCCGCTTTGCGAGGCAGACTTCCAGCTAACGTTAACCAGCCGTCAGGCCCGCGTTATCGGCGTTATCCCCAAGAGCGTCGTCACTAAAGGCCTGACGATGGAGATCAATCTTGACGATCGGAGCCAGTTCACCTGCGAACGTAATCCCGGCCTCAACAAGCTGGCGGTCATTGAGCGCCACCACGCTACCGGCAACATGGGGCTGGGCATTCTGGCCGATTACGGCCTTAAGAACGGCGCAATCGCAGTTTCCGTCGCGCATGACTCCCACAACATCGTGGTCGTCGGTGATAACGATGCCGACATGCTGGCAGCGGTTAAAGACGTTGAGGCGATGGGCGGCGGCTTTACGCTGTGCCGAGCGGGCAAGATTTTAGCGCACCTGCCGCTGCCGGTAGGCGGTCTGATGTCGGACAAAAGCGCACAGGAAGTGGCCGAGCAAATCGAGCGCATGCTGCTGCTTGCAAGCAATGAGTTTGGCATTAACAAAGAAATCCAGCCGCTGATGACGCTGGTATTTATGACGCTGCCGGTGATCCCGCAGCTCAAGTTAACGTCCAACGGGCTGTTTGACGTGGTTAAGTTCCAACCGGTCGAAGTTTCTCTGGCGGATTAAAGCGAAAAGGCCGCCGACACATGCCGGCGGCCCTTAAGGATTCAGGCGTTAAACGTTTTTACGTTCGACGGTTTCTTCACCCCAATAGAGCACGTCGGCCTTAGTTTTACTGAAGGCCAGCGGCAGCACTTCATCTACGCCCTCTTCCCAAATTTGCTGAGCCTTTATTTCATCATTATTCGCCAGTTCGAAAATGGCCTCCGCTATCTCAATCGAGGTCTCGCGTACTTTGGCCCATTCTTTAACGTTGGTATTCGGCATTCCATCTTCTCCTGAAAAATCATAGTTAGGATGTACCCCTATAAAGTATTGCCCAATCAGCGGAATTTGCACGGGCATAACATGCTTTCCTTAGGAAAAAGCCACTTTTCGACATTGAAATTCCACCTGCCGGCCCCCATACTTTGTGGCAGTCAACGTACTATCAAAGGCATAAAATCCACTATGGACACCCCGTGCCTTATCACCTTTTCTCCATCAGGGAGCCTATCGTATGAATAACTTCACGCTTCATCTCGCCACGAAAGTCGTCTTTGGCCAAGGGCAGATAGCCCAGCTTCCCAAGCTTATTCCTGCTGACGCCCGCGTACTGATTACCTACGGCGGCGGCAGCATCAAGCGCAACGGCGTGCTCGATCAGGTCCATCGCGCGCTGGAAGGCTACCAGCTGTTCGAGTTCGGCGGCATTGAGCCTAACCCGGCCTATGAAACGCTGATGAAGGCCGTGGAAGCGGTTCATAACAACAAGGTAGACTATCTGCTGGCGGTCGGCGGCGGCTCCGTGCTGGACGGCACCAAGTTTATCGCCGCGGCGGCAAAATATGCCGGCGACACCTGGGACATTATCAGCAGCGGCGGAAGAAAGGTGGCCGACGCGCTGCCCATCGGCAGCGTACTGACGCTACCAGCAACAGGTTCCGAAATGAACAGCGGCGCAGTCATCAGCCGTAGAGAAACCGGCGACAAGCAGGCCTTTCATTCCCCCTACGTGCTGCCGCGCTTCGCCATTCTGGATCCGCTGACCACCTACACCCTGCCGCCGCGTCAGGTCGCTAACGGCGTAGTGGACGCGTTTATCCACACCGTCGAGCAGTACCTGACTTACCCGGTTGACGCCAAAGTGCAGGACCGCTTTGCAGAAGGGCTTTTGCTCACGCTGATTGAAGAAGGCCCCAAGGCGCTGAAAGAGCCGGAAAACTACGCGGTGCGCGCCAACATCATGTGGAGCGCAACGATGGCGCTTAACGGGCTAATCGGCGCCGGCGTGCCACAAGACTGGGCGACCCACATGCTGGGCCACGAGCTGACCGCCATGCACGGCCTTGACCACGCACAGACGCTGGCCATCGTGCTGCCGTCAATGCTCCGGGCGAGAAAGGCCCAGAAGTGGGAAAAACTGCTGCAGTATGCCGAGCGCGTCTGGGGAATTGATACCGGGACCGAAGACGAGCGCATCGAGGCCGCCATTAAGGCGACGGAGAAATTTTTCCAGCAGATGGGCGCACCGACCCGCCTTTCCGACTACGGCCTGGACGGCAGCACCATCCCGGCGCTGGTGAAAAAGCTGGAAGAGCACGGCATGACCCAGCTCGGTGAACGCCGCGACGTTACGCTGGAAGAGAGCCGGAAGATTTATGAGGCGGCTCGCTAAAGGCATAAGCGAAGTGTAAAAGAAACGCCGCCCGGGTTATCCTCGGCGGCGTTGTTATTTATTCAGTGCCCTTCGCGCCGTTATTAGCCCTTTTCGACGCCTCGGCAAGCGCGGCCTTCGCCTTACTCAGCTCATCCGCCGTCATCTTTTCTTCACAGCGCTTAACCATCGTCAATGCGTCTTCATCTCCGCTCTGGGCCGCCAGCGAGAACCAGACGTAGGCCTGTGTGTAATCTTTGTCTACGCCTCTTCCGTTGTAGTAACGAATGCCAACATTGTAACAAGAGTCGGTATCACCCTGTTCCGCCGCTTTGAGATACCACATCATCGACAACCTGTCGCTTTTGGGGACGCCGCGGCCGCTGCTATAAAGCCCGCCGAGATTATACTGAGCGTCGATAGTCCCCTGTTCGGCAGCTTTGCGATACAGCTCTGCCGCCATGACCTCATCCTTCTCAACGCCATACCCATTTTCATACATAAAGCCCAAATTGCTTTGCGCCCGTCCAAGTCCCTGCTCGGCCGCCTTTCGATACCACTTTACGGCCTCAACGTCATCCTGTACCACGCCAGTCCCGCGCCGGAACATCAGCCCGAGGTTAAATTGGGCATACGAATCTCCCTGCTCGGCCGCTTTTCGGTACCATTCAGCCGCCTGCTCATTGTTTTGCTCAACGCCCAACCCCTTGCGGTACATAATCGCGAGGTTGTACTGTGCGTCGACATATCCCTGTTGCGCCGCCTTTCGATACCATTCAACTGCCCGCACGTCGTCTTGCGCAACGCCCTCTCCGTGACGATATTTCAGCGCCAGGTTGTACTGTGCGACGGGGCTTCCCAGATCGGCCTGACGCTGTAGTTCATCCAGCGTTTCTTGCGCCGACGTGCAAAAGCTCAGCAGCGCACCAATAAACGCCAGCGCGGCGGCCACGTGTTTGAAGCCACGCGCTGCAATAGAAGAGAGAAAGATCATAGTTCTACAGTCCTTATAGAAACACCCAACGTTCCTAGTCGTCAGCCTCAGGCACATCGTGCTCATGATGATGGTGAGAATGGGAATGTCCGTGATGAGAATGCTCGTGTCCGCCGGTGTTGTCCGGCACTAAAATAAGCTTGCCGTACCTGACGCCGCGCTCGGTGATCACCTGCTCCGCCAGCTGGCTAACCCGATCGGCTTCGCCTTTTAGCATCGACACTTCCATACAGCTGCCGTGATCGAGGTGCACGTGCAGGCTGGCCAGCGTCAGATCGTGTTGCTCATGGAAGGTACGCGTCAGCCGCTTGGAGAGCTCTCTGGATTCATGATCGTATACATACACCAGTGCGCCCACGCAGGGCGGATTCCCCTCTACCGCAGAGGACGAGTGCTGAATGCCCGCACGCGCTAAATCGCGAATAGCCTCTGAGCGATTCTGATAGTTCTTTTTCTTGATGATGTTATCAATCTCTTCCATCAGATCGTCATCGATAGAAATCGTAATGCGCTGCATTTCCGTTCCTCCTGCCGTAGGGAACCGTCATAAAGTAACGGATATCATAGCCTTTGCCGCCGGGGCCGTCGAGGTTCGAACCCTATTTGTCGCGTTTACAGCGGCATAAAAATGAGCGACTCATGTTACAAAAATTAACCTATTGTAAATATAAACAATTTTTATATTTTGAAACAAATAACACGTTTCTTTATTTCTCCATTTAAGGGATTTTAATACCCAAGTTCCGAGGATTTATATACCATCGTCGGATCTACTCGGCTCTATAACATTAAATCAAGTTAAAGGAATAACCCGTGAGTCCCATTGATTATGCTATTCACTTAATACTTAGCGGAATTTTGATCGTTGGCGTTTATCAGTTTTACTTTTTCACCCAACGACACATGCTGGTTAAGCCACGTGAATTCAACTCCACCATTGATGAAAAAATCCCTTTTTGGCCCTGGTGGTCGTGGATTTACAGCTTTCTTTACTATCCGGCCATTCTTTATATCAACTGGATCGTAGAAGACTCTCGCCACTTCATCATGATAGTCTTTAGCTACATCATCCTGTTGGTGATGCAGATGACGTTCTTCTCCCTGTTCCCGGTTTCAACGCCCAAGCACTGGCGGAGCATCAACACCGGCAAAAGCTGGTCGGAAAAATTCCTGCTGTTCGTTCAGAAATTTGACGATTCATCCAACTGCTTCCCCAGCATGCACGTTTCCGTCGCTACGCTGACCGCGCTGCTGGCTTACAGTACGTTAGGTCCGTGGGTATTCCTGTTCCCGGTGCTTATAGCCCTTTCGTGCACCTTTACCAAGCAGCATTACCTCCTCGACCTGCCGGCAGGCGCCGCGCTGGGCTGGGCCGCTTATGAGATCCACTGCCTGATTATGTAACCTTCTTTATCGGCGGCCGCGTCGTTGGCCGCCGCTATCTCTTTCATACCGTCCGTTTCTTAAAGACCGCTTTTCATCAAATAGCAATAAAATTTATCCGGCTTTGATTGCATCCCCATCCCGTCGACGATACCATTACCGCATTCATTACTATTCATTAATGTCGCATGAGTATTCACTTAAAAAACATTAACTGCTTCTACGGCAACCACCAGGCGCTGTTTGACATCTCGTTAGACTGCCCAAGCGGTGAAACGCTGGTTCTGCTTGGCCCGAGCGGTGCCGGTAAGAGCTCGCTGATTCGCGTGCTTAACCTGCTGGAAATGCCGCGTTCAGGCCAGCTTTCCATTGCCGGCAACGACTTTAACTTCAGCGTGCCGCCTTCTGAAGGCGCCATTCGCGAGTTACGCCGTAACGTCGGTATGGTGTTTCAGCAATATAACCTGTGGCCCCATCTGACGGTAATGCAAAACCTGATTGAAGCGCCCTGCCGCGTGCTTGGCCTGTCTAAAGACGTAGCCATCAATCGAGCGGAAAAGCTGTTAGCCCGCCTGCGGCTGGGTGAATTTAGCGCACGCTATCCTTTACACCTTTCCGGCGGCCAACAGCAGCGCGTCGCCATTGCGCGGGCGCTGATGATGGAACCGCAAATTCTGCTGTTTGACGAACCCACCGCGGCGTTGGACCCAGAAATCACCGCACAGGTTGTTAGCATTATTCGCGAACTGGCCGATACTGGCATTACTCAGGTTATCGTGACTCACGAAGTGGAATTCGCCAAGAAGACCGCCAGCCGCGTCGTCTATATGGAGCAGGGGCACATTGTCGAATACGGCGACGCCCAGGCGTTTACCCACCCGCAAACCGAGGCGTTTGCCGGATATCTTTCTCACTAAATTCTCTGGAGCTCGTTATGAAAAAACTGCTGATCGCTACGCTAATCGCCGGAATGAGCCTCTCCGCCGCCGCTGCGGAAAAAATTCGCTTTGCAACCGAAGCCTCCTACCCTCCGTTTGAGTTTATGGATGCCAATAACCAAATTCAGGGGTTTGATATCGACCTGGCTAACGCGCTGTGTAAAGAACTTCAGGCGGAATGCACCTTTACCCACCAAGGTTTTGACAGCCTGGTCCCCGGCCTGAAGTTCCGCCGTTTTGACGCCACGATCGCCGCAATGGACGTCACACCGGAGCGCCAACAGCAGGTTGCGTTCACTAATACCTACTATGACAACTCCGCGCAGTTTATTGCTATCAAGGGCAAGGTCGCCAGCATTGACGCGCTGAAAGGCCAGCGCGTAGGTATGCAAAACGGTACAACTCATCAGAAGTACCTGCTGGACAAGCACACCGAGATGACTCCCGTTGCCTATGACAGCTATCAAAACGCCATTCTTGACCTAAAAAGCGGCCGCGTTAACGCCGTCTTCGGCGATACCGCCGTCGTCGCCGAGTGGCTGAAGAAAAACGACGACCTTGAAACCGTCGGCGACAAGATCAATGACAACACCTACTTTGGCACCGGTTTCGCTATCGCGGTCAACCAAAAGAACACGGACCTTCGCGATAAGCTAAACGGGGCGCTGGAAAAAATTAAGCAAAACGGCACCTACCAGGCTATTTATGATAAATGGTTTCAAAAGTAAGTAAGCCCATAGATGAATGAAATACTGCCCCTAGCAAGCGCCACCGGCATGACCGTTGGCCTTGCCGTTTGTTCGCTGGTATTAGGACTGGCGCTGGCCATGCTGTTCGCCGTCTGGGAACTGGCGCGCGTGCGCGTCGTCGCGCTTATCGCCACGGTAATCGTCACGGTGCTGCGCGGCCTGCCCGAGATACTGGTCGTGCTGTTTATCTACTTTGGCGCATCGCAGCTTTTAATCACGCTGGCCGACGGCTTCACGCTGTTTGGCGTCACCGTTCAGGTTGAGATTGAAAACTTCGACGTTAGCCCCTTCCTGTGCGGGGTTATCGCCCTTTCTCTGCTGTACGCCGCCTACGGCTCGCAGACGCTTCGCGGCGCGCTTAAGGCCGTTCCGCGCGGCCAGTGGGAATCGGGTCAGGCGCTGGGGCTAAGTAAGGCGGCGATCTTCTTTCGCCTAATCATGCCCCAGATGTGGCGCCACGCCCTGCCCGGATTAGGCAACCAGTGGCTGGTGCTGCTAAAGGATACGGCGCTGGTGTCGCTTATCAGCGTTAACGATCTGATGATGCAAACCAAAAGCATTGCTATCCGCACTCAGGAACCCTTCAACTGGTTCATCATCGCCATGCTGATTTATCTGGTCATTACGCTCATAAGCCAGCGCCTTTTGGCCTATATAGAACGGCGGATCGTCCGCTTTGAGCGGAGGGCGTAACCATGTTGAAATATTTACCCGACGTCCTGCAAGGCCTGCACGTCAGCCTGCTGCTCACGCTGATTTCACTGGTTCTCGCCCTGTTTTTAGCACTGCTGTTCACCGTCGTACTCACGCTAAAAACGCCGGTGATAACTCAGCTGGTCAAAGGCTACATCGCGCTGTTCACCGGAACGCCGCTGCTGGTACAAATCTTTCTTATTTATTACGGCCCCGGTCAGTTCGAAAGCCTACAGGACTATCCCAAGCTTTGGCTCATAATATCTCAGCCCTGGCTTTGCGCTATAGTGGCGCTGGCGCTTAACAGCGCGGCCTACTCGACACTGCTGTTTCACGGCGCCATCAAGGCGATTCCCGACGGCCAGTGGCAATCTTGCCATGCGCTTGGGATGTCTCGCGGGCAAACGCTGCGCATCCTGCTGCCCTACGCCTTTAAGCGCGCGCTGTCGTCCTATTCCAACGAAGTCGTGCTGGTGTTCAAAAGCACCTCTCTGGCATTCACCATCACGATGATGGACGTCATGGGCTACAGCCAACTGATGTATGGCCGCACCTATGACGTGATGGTTTACGGCGCGGCGGGCCTTATCTACCTGTGCGTCAACGGCGGGCTAACGCTGATGATGCGCGTGATTGAGAAAAAAGCGCTGGCGTTTGAACAGCGTTAGATAGTTTTTCAGTTTATCTTTCCCCCGCTAACGGCCCTGAACCCTGTTCCGGGCCGTTATTTTAAGCGCCTCTCCTATACGATCGGCACATCCGAAACGTCATCGTATTTTTTATCCGTCCTACTTTTCATTAAACGGAAATACTCATAAAGAGTTATTTTTATTAATTCAAACAAAATAACTTAATAAAATATCAAACGCATTAAAAAATAAACCTCAATTCAATTCACTTAAATAAAACAAAAAAAATACAAATCCAAAAATGGACTAATCCATTCATTAACTCACACTGCCATTAACGATTGGTTACATAGATATACTGGTAAACATCCAACACAGAGAGACAACGCAGCATAAATAAGTATAATTCGCCCATGCTAAGGCTGCTCTCGCGGCGCTTCCACAGCAGGATAAAGGCCCCAAAATTTATTAATAAAAGCGTTCAATTAACACATTGAGCGTTAAGGTTTTATTTTTAAATTCGGCCGGATGACGAGTTATTATTTAATGGAATTATTCTTTAGTCATTATATGAACCTGAAAACAAAACCCGTTTTATTATCTATTGCCATAAGTTCAATACTCTTTGAATGCCCCGCATTAGCCTATACCGCCACCGTCGCTAAAGGCGCTACGGTTTACGGTGAGACCATTACCGGAAGCACAAACGCAGTCCAGAACGTACACGGTACGGCCAACGACACGACGATTATGATGGGCACTCAGTCTATCCAAACCGGAGGCGTCGCCAACAATACGACCATTAACGCAGGCCAGCAGAGTATTTATGCAGGTGGAACTTCAAATGAAGTCACCCTGAACGGTGGAATGGTGCAGATTAACGGCGTGCTCAACGGAATTACGGCGACGGGAGGAAAGGTCATCGTTAACGCGGGTCAAGGCGGCGCAACGAATCCCTATGCGGCCGGCCAGCTTCACAACGCCGTACTATCAAACGCAGCCCAGCTGGTTAACCGCTTCGGCATTGATTACGACACCGTTGTCAACGCAGGCGGCCTGCTTGAAACAGGCACCACCACGGACTACGGCTGGAAAAACAGCGCTATTTCCAACAACGCCGTCATAAACGCAAACGGCAGACAAACGGTGGACAATGGCGGAACCAGCAACGGCAGCACGGTTAACGTCGGCGGCGTTCTTGCCGTCAAATACTACACCCATAAAGAATTTTCCTGGGATACTGCCGGAACGCAATACGGTACGGCCAACGGTTCCATCGTCTACGGCGTGATGAACAATAGCGGCGCTGTAGACAATGCGACGGTTGTTAAATCCGGCGGCCAGTATACAGCGACGGGAAACGCAGTCGACAACAGAATAGCCACCTCCTATGACGCCGTCATCGAATCTGGAGGAAGCGCTACGCTGTATAAAGACGCGGTAGCCGCGGGCTGGAACATTCAGGGCCGCGCCGACGTTAACAGCGCGACGGCCTCGATTAAAGACAGTACGGTTAACGGCGGCAGCCTGCAAATAACACAGGGTACGGCAAACGGCGTCGTCATTAACGGCGGCATCATGCGCAATGTTTCAGGCCAAGACGTCAACACCGTGGTGAACGGCGGCTCGTACTCGCTTGGCGGAACGTTGAGCGCATCGTCCTCTCACCTTACGGTTAACGACGGCGGCCGCGCCGACGTTTATTCAGGTACGCTGACGGACGCCGAGATCGGTGGCGCAATGTTTGTCACCGCAGACCCCTCTGCGCCCGAAAGTACGTCTACCCTGCTCGGCCACTTCGCGGTGAACGAAGGCGGGACGCTCAACCTGTCATCCGGCATCAACGCGCTGGGAGCAAACTTTACGGTATCCGACTCTGGCGCCATTTATCTCAGCGACGGCGCCTTCACGGTGACTCATGCGTTAAACGCAGTAACGCTCAACGGAGGACGCATCGTCTTTATGCAACCGAAGAGCGGCAATACGCCTGCAAATTACGCCACCCTGACGCTCGATAGCCTGAGCGGCTCGGGGCAATTCATAATGAACACCAGTCTGGCAGGCCTGCGGGGCAACCTGCTGAAGGTCACCGGCCAGGCCAACGGGAGCTTCGGCGTTCACGTCGCCGATACCGGCGTAAGCCCTACCTCAGACGCAGGCCTTTTGCTGGTTAAAACCGGCGGAGGAAACGCCGATTTTACGCTGGCTAACGCCGGAGGCGCTGTCGATCTGGGGACCTACCAATACCGGCTTGTGGGTGATGGAAACGGCGCCTGGACGCTGACGGCCTACGCGCGCCCGGCTCCGACGCCAGAGCCGCAGCCAGAGCCAGATCCCGCGTCAGACGGCGATTCAGTTCCGGATCCCGTCCCTGCGCCTCTAACACCGCCAGCTCCTTCAATAACGCCCAGTACGGCGGCGGTGCTGTCAATGGCGACAACGGCGCCGATGATATTTGAAACCGAACTAAATCCGGTGCGAGCGCGCCTCGACCAAACGCGCACGCATGCGCACGGCGCTGACGCATGGGGAAGCTATATTACGCGTCGAGTCAGCGTCAACAGCGGCGCTGGCGCTGGTTACGATATGGATCTCAACGGCCTCTCCGTCGGCGCTGACGCAACCCTGGATACCGACAGCGGCGCACTGACCAAGGGCATATTCTTTTCCTATAGCCGCTCCGACGTCGATTTCGATCGTCAGGGCAGCGGCGACGTCACGGCCTATTCTATCGGCGCCTATACCAGCTACCTTCACAACGACGGCTTCTATCTCGACGGCATCGTTAAGGTCAACCGATTTGAAAACGACGTTAACGCAAGAATGACCAGCGGCGCTTCTGCCGACGGCAGCTACAACTCCAGCGGGATCGGCGCAAGCGTTCAGGGTGGGAAATACTTTTATGCGGGTAAAACCTACTTCGCCCCCTATCTGTCCATCACTGGATTTATGACTGACAGCAGCCGCTATCGGCTCTCTAACGGCATGCAGGCTCGCGTAGACGCCCAACGCTCGCTGTTGGCGGAAGGCGGCATCAACGTGGGGCATGAGTTCAGCGTGAAAAGCGCCAGCGTTGTTCCTTATTTAAAGCTTGCGGCGGTTCAAGAGTTTGCTAACGGCAACGACGTAAAGGTCAATGACGATCGCTTCGTTAACGACCTCAGCGGCACGCGCGGCGTATATCAGTTCGGCGTCAACGCGCGGCTAACGCCGAGCCTGTCGCTGCACGTTGATGCAGGATATATGCAGGGCAGCGGCGTAGAGTCGCCGTGGGCCGTCGGCGTTGGCGGTTCATGGTCGTTTTAATCCCAAAGCGCCCGTCGTAAGGCCGTCTTCCCGTCGGCCTTACATTCTCATCGGATCCGGAAAGCGGTATTCAAACCCCAGTTCGCGGCAAATCGCCTGCCCGTTAACGATACGCCCCAAAGAGGTTTTCTCCGTCGGCGTAAAGGTCGGCTCGGCCAGCCCCAGGCTTTTCGCCGCGGCGGGATAGAAGTCACGCTTGCGGGGGTGTTCCGGCGCGCACAGGTTATAAATCCGGCTGTCGTTCTCCTGTCGCAGCAGCAGCGCGATGGCAGCCATCACGTCCTCCTGATGCACTAGATTTACGCCGCAGTTACCCTCCGGCAGTTCCTGCCTACCCGCCATAAAGCGCCCAGGGTGTCGCTCCGGCCCCACCAACCCTGCGGGGCGAAGAATGTCTACCGACGTATGGGGCAGACCGTGCAGCCAGTCCTCCAGCGAAGCCAGCACACGGCCGCTGGCGGTTTGTGGATGTCTGGGCGACACTTCGGTCACTTCCCCCTCTTCACGGCCGTATACCGACGTAGAGCTGATAAAAATAATCCGGCCCACGCGCTGGCTTAGCGCGCCGTCGACCAAGAGCTGAACGGACTGCCGATAGGCCTGTGCGCTCTCTTCATCCCTGCCCGCAGGAAGCGTGATGATTAATACGTCGCACGCCATCAGCTGCTGCCAGTCCTCTTCTTCGCATAAGGGCTGGGGCTCCATGACCAGCGGATAGGCCTCTATGCCCGACAGCCGCGCAGCTTCCACGCCGTCCGCCGTCGTTTTGCTGCCGACAACGCGATATCCCTGCCCCATTAAAGTCAGTGCCAGCGGCATGCCGAGCCACCCCAGTCCAATAATTGAAATTGTTTTCATCGTCTGTTGCCCGTCTCGTTTTTGGTTGGCCATGAGTTCATTTTATATACTATAGCCTCTAAACTACAAATCCCCTGTTTTTCAATCAATAACATGACATTGCGGACAGAACAGGCGCCTTTAACGAGCGGCCTAAAGTAAGAACGCACCCATTCCTTTCTTCCGTTTTATAAGATTAACGTATCAATTTGATTTAACGACAAAAATCGATGCCAAATTTAGTCACTCTTCCTGTGTACATTTGAACTCCATCGCAAAATATAAGTTCAAACGCTATATGCTGAAACGGTAGGAAAAAGCATCAAGGCTGAATAAATCATAAATATTTTCATATAGATAAATTATTAACAGCCCTTAAGAATGGCTATTATGGAGGAAATCCAATGACTCGCGACCAGTTCAGGAAGGCGGCAGGCATCAGCGACGCTTTAGCCGACAGGTGGTATCCCAGCATTATTTCGGCTATGAATGAATTCAAAATAACCACGCCACAAAGGCAGGCGGCGTTTCTGGCGCAGGTTGGCCATGAATCCGGAGGCTTTTCCAGAATAGCGGAAAGCTTTAACTACAGCGTTTCCGGGTTAAGCATTTTCAGTAAATATCTTACGCCAGCACAGCGAAACGAATTAGGCCGCCAGACTCGAGAGAAAACCGTGCCTAAAGAGCGGCAGATAAAAATCGCCAATCTGGTTTATGGCAATCGTTATGGCAACGGCGCAGACGAAGGCTGGAAGTTCAGAGGCCGGGGACTAATCCAGATCACCTTCAAAAATAACTATGCTGACTGTGGTAAAGGCTTGGGCGTCGACCTCATAAGCAAGCCAGAAATGCTTGAATGGGAAGAATATGCCGCCCGCTCTGCCGGATGGTATTGGGACTCGAGGAAGCTAAACGCGTTTGCAGACGAGGGAGAGTTCACCAAGATTACCAAGGCTATCAATGGCGGCCTTAACGGACAGGAAGACAGGATAAAAAGACGGAAGCTGGCCGAGAGCGTTTTGCTCCCAACTAAATAGAACGGGCGTGGGGAACGCCCGGTTCCCCCTAGTCGGTTCCTCTTTTACGCGCTAACCCAAACAAAAATAAAAAGAATGAAAAAAACGGTTGCCATTATGGGGCGATATAGAGTAGGTTAATCGGCAGTGCATAATTATTAACCCCGTTATTACGTTTAAAGGCGCAAAAAATCATGTTCAACGTTTTGTTCAACCACCATCATCACCATCACCCTGACTAGTCTTTCAGGCGATTGGTGCTGGGAGACGACTCGATTCTTCCAGCGGCGGACAAGCGTTAACAAAGAGAGCCCTCGGAAGAATTCTTCCGAGGGTTTTTTTATGTCCGCCGTTTTAACATCACAACCTACAGAGCGATAAGAAGAGGATTACCATGTTAGACAAAAGCCGTTTACGGATAGCCATTCAAAAGTCAGGCCGTTTGAGCGAAGAATCACAAAAGCTGTTTGCCAACTGTGGCATCAAAATCAACCTTCAGCAGCAGCGCCTGATCGCCTTCGCTGAAAACATGCCGATGGACATCCTGCGCGTGCGCGATGACGATATTCCGGGGCTAGTGATGGACGGCGTAGTCGATCTGGGGATCGTCGGCGAGAACGTGCTGGAAGAAGAGCTGCTCAACCGCCGCGCCCAGGGCGAAGATCCTCGCTACAACACCCTGCGCCGCCTCGACTTCGGCGGTTGCCGTCTCTCTATCGCCATGCCGCTGGACGCCGAATACACCGGCCCGCAAAGCCTGCAAAACTCACGTATCGCTACCTCTTATCCTCACCTGATGAAACGCTATCTGGATGAACAAAACGTTCGCTTCAAGTCCTGTTTGTTAAACGGCTCCGTTGAAGTCGCTCCCCGCGCCGGCCTGGCTGACGCCATCTGCGATCTGGTCTCCACCGGCGCTACGCTTGAGGCCAACGGCCTGCGCGAGGTCGAAGTTATCTATCGCTCCAAGGCAACGCTGATTCAGCGCGAAGGCGAAATGTCCGATGACAAACAGGAGCTTATCAACAAGCTGCTGACCCGCATTCAGGGCGTCATTCAAGCCAGAGAATCCAAGTACATCATGCTGCACGCGCCTAACGACCGCTTAGACGAAATCGTCTCGCTGCTGCCGGGCGCTGAGCGCCCCACCATCCTGCCGCTGGCGGGCGACCAAAATCGCGTGGCGATGCACATGGTCAGCAGTGAAACCCTGTTTTGGGAAACGATGGAGCGTCTCAAAAGCCTCGGCGCCAGCTCCATTCTGGTACTGCCAATCGAGAAGATGATGGAGTAACGACATGCAACTGACATACTGGCAGCAGTGTAACCCACAGCAGCAGCGTGAGCTGCTGTCACGCCCGGCGGTCAATGCGTCAGCGCGCATCAGTGACGCCGTCAGCAACATCATTGAAAAGGTGAAGTCTCAGGGCGATCGCGGGCTTTTAGAGTTAAGCGCCCGCTTTGATAAGGTCCAGACCGACAGCCTGCGAGTGAGCCCGCGGGAAATCGACGCTGCCGCGGCCCGCCTGGGCGACGATATCAAGCAGGCGATGGCCATCGCCGCACGCAATATCGAAACCTTTCACCGCGCACAGGTATTGCCCGACGTTGACGTTGAAACCCAGCCCGGCGTGCGCTGCCGTCAGGTGACGCGCCCCATTGACGCCGTCGGCCTTTATATCCCCGGCGGCACCGCGCCGCTGCTTTCAACGGTACTGATGCTCGGCATTCCTTCACGCCTGGCGGGCTGTCGTAAGGTGGTGCTCTGTTCGCCGCCGCCCATTGCCGATGAGATTCTTTATGCGGCGACGCTGTGCGGAATTCAAGACGTCTTCCAAGTCGGCGGCGCGCAGGCGATTGCCGCCATGGCCTTTGGCAGCGAAAGCGTGCCGAAAGTCGATAAGATTTTTGGCCCCGGCAACGCCTACGTTACCGAAGCCAAGCGCCAGGTCAGCCAAGCGGTCGGCGGCGCAGCCATCGACATGCCCGCCGGGCCGTCAGAAGTGCTGGTGATCGCCGACGGCGGTTCAACGCCCTCATTTATCGCCGCCGACCTGCTGTCGCAGGCGGAACACGGCACGGATTCGCAGGTCATCCTGCTGACGCCGGACGAAGACATCGCTCAGGCAGTTTCGGAAGAGCTGGATAAACAACTCGTGACGCTGTCACGAAAAGAAATCGCCGTTCAAGCGCTGGCGGAAAGCCGCCTTATCGTCACGGAAAGCCTGGATCAGTGCGTTGAAATCAGCAACCGCTACGGGCCTGAGCACCTGATTTTGCAGACCCGCGATCCCGAATCTCTGGTTGAGCGCATCACAAGCGCCGGTTCGGTATTCCTCGGCGACTGGTCGCCGGAATCCGCCGGCGACTACGCCTCCGGCACTAACCACGTGCTGCCGACCTATGGCTATACGGCAACCTACTCCAGTTTGGGCCTGGCCGACTTTCAAAAGCGCATGACCGTACAAAAGCTTACCGCCGAAGGGTTTATGGCGCTAGCGCCGACGATAGAAACGCTGGCGCAGGCAGAACAGCTTACCGCCCACCGTCGAGCCGTTTCGCTGCGGGTAGAAAAATTAAATCAGCTAAATCAGGAGGCGTCATCGTGAGTAACATTGAGCAGCTTGTCCGTGATAACGTCAGAAAACTGACTCCCTATCAGTCCGCCCGCCGCATTGGCGGTAAAGGCGACGTGTGGCTCAACGCCAACGAATATCCGGAAGCGACGGCCTACCAGCTGACGGAACAGACCCTTAACCGCTACCCGGAGTGCCAGCCCGTTAAGGTGATTGAACGCTACGCCGCCTATGCGGGCGTCAAGCCCCAGCAGGTGCTGGTCAGCCGCGGCGCCGACGAAGGCATTGAGCTTCTGATGCGCGCCTTCTGCGAACCGGGAAAAGACGCCGTGCTCTACTGCCCGCCGACCTACGGCATGTACAGCGTCAGCGCGGAAACGTTAGGCGTAGAGCGCCGCACGGTGCCCGCCACCGCCGACTGGCAGCTGGACATTCCCGCCATTGAGCGCGCGCTCGACGGCGTGAAGCTCCTTTACGTCTGCAGCCCCAACAACCCGACCGGCAACCTCATCAACCCGGACGATATCCGCACGCTGCTCGACATGACAGCAGGCCGCGCGCTGGTGGTGGTCGACGAGGCCTATATTGAGTTCTGCCCGCAGGCCAGCGTGGTAAGCTGGCTGAAGCAATATCCGAATTTAGTGGTGCTGCGCACCCTTTCCAAAGCTTTCGCCCTGGCCGGGCTGCGCTGTGGATTTACGCTGGCAAGCGAAGAAATCATCGGCATTTTGCTTAAGGTTATCGCCCCCTATCCGCTTTCCACGCCGGTGGCCGACATCGCCGCCCAGGCGCTGACCGAAGCGGGCATATCCACCATGAGAAAGCGCGTCGAGTCCCTTAACGCCCGCCGCGACCGCCTGCTGCAGCAGTTGAAAGAGTGCGGCGACGTAACGATGACCTACGGCAGCGAAACCAACTATCTGCTGTTTAAGCTCACGGATTCCGAGCGCGTATTTAAAGCGCTGTGGGATAAGGGGATTATACTTAGAGATCAGAACAAACAGCCGGGTCTGCAGGGATGCCTGCGTATTTCCATCGGTACGCAGCGCGAATGCGACGCCGTCATCGACGCCCTGAAAGCCCTGTAAGGAAAAGCGCCAATGAGTAAAAAATACCTCTTTATTGACCGCGACGGCACGCTGATTGCCGAGCCCCCCGTCGACTTTCAGGTCGACCGGCTGGACAAGCTGGCGATGGAGCCGTTCGCCATTCCCGCCCTGCTGAAGCTGCAGGAAGCCGGCTTTACGCTTGTGATGATCACCAATCAGGACGGGCTGGGCACCGCCAGCTTTCCGAAAGAAGACTTTCTGCCGCCCCACAGCCTGATGATGCAAATCTTCGAATCGCAGGGCGTTCGCTTTGAAGACGTGCTTATCTGCCCGCACATGCCCGCCGACGGCTGCGACTGCCGCAAGCCGAAAACCAAGCTGGTCGAACGCTATCTGAACAGTGAGGTAATGGACTACGCTAACTCTTGGGTCATCGGCGACAGGGAAACCGACCTTCAGCTGGCTGCCAACATGGGCATCGGCGGTATCCGCTACCAGCGCGATGAGGCGGGCTGGAATCAAATCGTCAAGCAGCTCACCCAGCCGGACCGCCATGCTCACGTCGTTCGCACCACCAAAGAGACCTCCATCGACGTTGAAGTGTGGCTCGACCGCGAAGGCGGTAGCCAAATCAACACCGGCATCGGCTTCTTCGACCACATGCTGGACCAGATAGCCACCCACGGCGGCTTTCGCATGAACGTCAACGTGAAGGGCGACCTGATTATCGACGATCACCACTCGATTGAAGATACCGGGCTGGCGCTGGGCGAAGCGCTGAAAAAGGCGCTGGGCGACAAGCGCGGCATCGGCCGCTTCGGCTTCGTGCTGCCGATGGACGAATGCCTGGCGCGCTGCGCGCTGGACATCTCCGGCCGCCCGTGGCTTGAGTACAACGCCGAATTTAAGCACCAGCGCGTCGGCGATATGAGCACCGAGATGGTCGAACACTTCTTCCACTCGCTGGCCTATTCGATGGCCGTCACCCTGCACCTGAAAACCAAAGGTAAAAACGATCACCACCGGGTCGAAAGCCTGTTCAAGGCCTTCGGCCGCACGCTGCGCCAGGCCATTCGCGTTGAGGGCAACGCGCTGCCTAGCTCAAAAGGAGTGCTGTGATGGACGTCGTCATTCTGGACACCGGCTGCGCCAACCTGGCTTCGGTGGCTTACGCCATCAAACGGCTGGGCTATGAGCCCTCCGTCAGCCGCGAGCCTGACGTGGTGCTGCGCGCCGACAAGCTGTTTCTGCCCGGCGTCGGCTCTGCGCCGGCGGCGATGAACATGCTGCAAGAGCGCGACCTCATTACGCTGATTAAGGCCTGCACCCAGCCCGTGCTGGGCATCTGCCTCGGCATGCAGCTGCTGGCCGCACGCAGCGAAGAGGGCAACGTCGATACGCTCGGCATCATCGACGCGCCTATTAATCGGATGGAGACCGGCGGCCTTCCCCTGCCCCACATGGGCTGGAACCGCGTTACGCCGCTGGCGGGCCATCATCTGTTTCGCGGCATCGACGATGACGCCTACTTCTATTTCGTCCACAGTTTCGCCATGCCGGTTTGTGAGGCGACAATCGCGCAAAGCGACTACGGCGGCGCGTTTACCGCTGCGGTCGAACAGGACAACTTCTTCGGCGTACAGTTTCACCCGGAGCGCTCCGGTCAAGCCGGCGCTCAATTGCTGAAAAACTTTTTGGAGATGTAAGCCCAGATGATCATACCCGCACTAGACCTGATTGACGGCGCCGTCGTGCGCCTGCATCAGGGTGACTACGGACAAAAGCGCGACTACGGAAACGACCCGCTGCCGCGTCTGCAAAGCTATCAGCAACAGGGCGCCGAACTGCTTCACTTAGTCGATCTGACCGGCGCCAAAGATCCCAGTGCCAGACAAATTCCCCTGCTGCGTAAGCTGCTGGCCGGCGTCAGCGTTCCAGTACAGGTCGGCGGCGGCGTTCGCACCCAAGAGGATGTCAGCGCCCTGCTGGACGCCGGCGCTACACGCGTCGTAATCGGTTCCACCGCAGTGAAGCAGCCCGATCTAGTCACCGGCTGGTTTAAGCGCTTCGGCGCAGACGCGCTGGTGCTGGCGCTGGACGTTCGCATCGGCGAAGACGGCAAAAAGCGCGTCGCCGTCAGCGGCTGGCAGGAAAATTCCGACCAAACGCTGGAGGAAGTCATAGAGCGCTATCGCCCCTACGGGCTGCGGCACGTGCTGTGCACCGATATCTCCCGCGACGGTACGCTTGCCGGCTCTAACGTTGAGCTGTATCGCGAAACCTGTGCCCGCTATCCTGATATCGCCTTTCAGGCTTCCGGCGGCATCGGCGACCTAAACGACATTGCGGCGCTCACGGGCAGCGGCGTTGCCGGGGTTATCGTTGGGCGCGCCCTGCTGGAAGGCAAATTTACCGTAGAGGAGGCCATCTCATGCTGGCAAAACGGATAATTCCCTGTCTGGACGTTCGGGACGGCCAGGTGGTTAAAGGCGTTCAGTTTCGCAATCACGAGATCATCGGCGACATTGTGCCGCTGGCCAAGCGCTACGCCGAAGAAGGCGCTGACGAACTGGTGTTTTATGACATCACCGCCTCTTCCGACGGCCGCGTGGTGGACAAAAGCTGGGTATCCAAGGTTGCGGAGGTAATAGATATCCCCTTCTGCGTCGCGGGCGGCATAAAAAGCGTTGAGGACGCAGGGCAAATTCTCGCCTTCGGCGCGGACAAAATTTCCATCAACTCACCGGCGCTGGCCAACCCGTCGCTGATAACTCAGCTTGCCGATCGCTTCGGCGTTCAGTGCGTCGTCGTAGGCATAGACACCTGGTACAACGCCGAGCAGGAAAGCTATCAGGTTTATCAGTTTACCGGCGACGAAGCCCGCACCAAGGCAACCGCTTGGCAAACTCTCGACTGGGTTCAGGAAGTGCAGGCGCGCGGCGCGGGCGAAATTGTGCTAAACATGATGAATCAGGACGGCGTTCGCAACGGCTATGACCTCAAGCAGCTAAGGCTAGTGCGGAGCGTATGTAACGTACCGCTTATCGCTTCCGGCGGCGCGGGCACGATGGAACACTTCTATGACGCCTTTAGCGACGCCAACGTCGACGGCGCGCTGGCGGCCTCGGTGTTCCATAAACAGATTATCAATATCGGCGAGCTGAAACGCTATCTGGCCGATAAGAAAGTGGAGATACGCCTATGTTAACGCAATTAACGCAAGAACAGCGCCAGGCGCTCGACTGGGAAAAAACCGACGGCATGATGCCCGCCATCGTACAGCACGCCGTTTCCGGCGAAGTGCTGATGATGGGCTATATGAATCAGGAAGCCCTGCACGCCACCGAACAAAGCGGAAAGGTCACCTTCTTCTCGCGCACCAAGCAGCGGCTGTGGACCAAGGGCGAAAGCTCGGGCCACTTTCTTGACGCCGTCAGCATTACGCCGGACTGTGACAACGATACCCTGCTGGTTTTGGCCAAACCCCATGGCCCTACCTGCCACAACGGCACCGACAGCTGCTTCGCGCCCGCCGAGCCGGAGTGGACGTTCCTCTACAAGCTGGAACAGCTTCTGGCCGATCGCAAAACCGCCTCGCCGGAAAGCTCCTACACCGCAAGGCTTTACGCCAGCGGCACCAAGCGCATCGCGCAGAAAGTGGGTGAAGAAGGCGTAGAAACCGCGCTGGCCGCCACCGTGCACGACCGCGAAGAGCTGACCAACGAAGCCGCCGATCTTGTCTACCACCTGCTGGTTCTGCTGCAGGATCAGGATTTGGATCTCAGTGCGGTGATAGGAAGGCTGAGGGAAAGGCATAGTTGATGGAACGGGCGGCGTTTTGGGGTTATGGAACGCCGCCGGTTTTTATTTTCTGCTTTTCCAACACCTGCTGCCGTTTGGATATTCTTAGCCGTACATACTCATAGCATGACGAATATCATTCCCTTCAAATCCCTTTTTAAGCCACTTACTCTAGCCGTCTTTTCAAATTCACAATAATATCTAGGACGACAGAATCCATTTGATAAATTGCACATTGGTTGATTATTTATTACGTTAAGCCAGGAATCTAAAAACGGAGTTAAATAAAAAATGGAATTAACCACAAACGACACAAACGACGCAGTCGCACAATTCTGGCGGGATTTCGTCGCGCTTGAACCCTCTCTTAAGGGCCTCTCTTCGCGGGAGCGTTTTGACAAAGCCAATGAGGTTCTGGCGACCTATTTCTCCGACATTGCGCTGGAAATGGCCGGTTCGCCGGAACATGAACCGATGGAGATGATTTTCACCGCTCACGGCGTGCGCGATCGCTTTCCGCTAGTGATGGAACTCGTCGCAGGAGCGCCGACGCTGCAATATCATCAGGTCGTCGCCTTTCGTCAACGGATGGCGAATCCTGAACGCTTTGCCTTTCGAATGATGGATAACCCGTTTGAACTGAGCGCAGAAAAGATGAGCTTCGCCTGCGAGGCGGACGGCGGGCAAGTCGGCCTGTACCTGAAGTTCGACTTTGAGGTGCCGTACGATATGCGCAATCGCATACAGAATATGGCTTATATCACTCTCGACCACGTGCTTGGTGAATACGACTTCGCCGTTAAGACCGGCTTTGTCGAGTTCGATCTCAGTGAAGAACAGCAGCAGCGCCTCACCTGGACGCCGCTCGGTCAGCTTCCCGCCATTTTTGACCGCTTCTGGCGCGGCGTTTCCGGTTATACCGGCGTATTCCCCGTTGGCGAAGAGCGCAGGTGGTGCGGCCTGCGGGCGGAAACGGACGACGGCGAGCTGCTGGTGACGGTACACGACAGCGCCAGAAACGTGGCCATGCGCGCCGACCTTGGCTGGGTCACGCGGCTACAAATCGACGTGGCGGATAACGGCTTGGAAACCGTTCAGGACCTACAGGACGAAATTGACGCCTATCTGGAATCTCAACGCGAAGGCGTGATGGCCTATTCGCAGCTGCAGGCGCCCTTTCGCGAAGCGGCGTATTACTCCGGCGACGCGGCAAAAACCGAGCGGCTTATCCGTCAGGCCCTGCAGCGGGCGGGCATTGAGCAGTTTGAGCTGAACAGCGAATACGATCCGTCGTGGCAGCAGTATTTCGGCTATGCGGTGCACGTTCCTCGCGATGCTTAAGCCTTACAAGAAATAGACGTCCCCTTCGGGGGACAATTTCACTATCCTCAATGGCGCGACAGCCGCTCTTTCAACGCTTCAACAATAAACGAATTCAACGACACTTCAGACGCGGCGGCGGCATGCTCCAACTGCTCGCCGAACCATTCAGGATAGCGCAGCGTAAACGTCCTTTGCTTTTCCTTTCGGGCATACGGCTCGATCCCGTGCGCTTTACAGTCTTCCAGATACTCATGTAGAGAAATCTCGCCTTCGCGTTTTAGTGCGCTAATGCTATCGGCGACAAAATCACAGTAACCGGACAGGCCAAGAAAGCGACCGCGAAAGGCGTTCAGTTCTGGAACAAAGCTAATAATCGCCGGCTGACCGGCTACAACCATGGTGTTAAGCGTATTAATATCAGGCTGTTTCTTCATATTCATGGCATTACCCCCAAACTCATAAGCCAATCACGAACGTTGACGACAGCCCCTTTATCCGTATCCGGTGACGGGTGCGGACGATGAAAATGCGCGATGCTGCCAGCCAGAAAGAACTTTATTCTTGAGCCGCGCCCCTCTTTCACTTCCCCACCGAGAGCAATAATCAACGACTCAATTTCTTTCCATTTTATCCCTGCCAAAGCAGGTGTCTTAAAAATTTGCGCCAGGGTAGAATATTGCCTCTTCCTTAGCAATTTCACCTTTCCTTGCATACACCCATCACGACTTCATATAGTGAAGTCATAATAGCGGTGTAAAAAATGAAGTCAATAAATGAAGTCAAATAATGAAATTTTTTTATCAGACTTTTAATAAAAATGAAGAGTCGTTCAAAGCCGTTGAGGATTCACTTTTTCCCTATAACCTTCCCTTCCCCAACGATATTCCCACCTTCCGAAATAGAAAACTCAGCGCCTTCCAAAAACAGCGCCCCATAATCCACGCCGCCATACATCGTTTCAATCACGGAGCTTCCCCAGCCGCCCAGCGAAATTGTATCGCCGTCCACAAACCGGACGCCGAGATAGTCCTTCGTTCCTTTCACTATAAGATGGGGACAATAGAAGCGGCAGGAAAGATTGGGCGCAGTTGAGCGGCAGCCAGGCCCGGAGGCGTAAAACAGCACGTCGACCAACAGCGTTTTTATTTCTGCGCCCGCGCTCACTTCATCAACACGTGATCGAGATGCTCAATCATCGCCTTCTCCGCGCCAATGGGATCGTGCGCGGCAACGCAGCGGTAGATTTCTTCATGCTCTTTTTGCGTTACGTCGCGCGGCTTGAAGTTGAGCATTTCGCCTCGGAAGTCCGCCATCCACTGAAACACGGCTTCGGACACCGCCATGTAGATAGGGTTGCCGGAAATGCGCGCCAGTTCCTGATGGAAGGCCATGTCCGACAGCACGAATTCTTCGTGGGTCGGCGCGTCGCGCATGGCGTTCAGCTCGTTTTGCAGCCTAGTTAAGTCGATGGCGTTGGCCTTCTGCGCCGCGATTTTGGCAATGCCGGATTCAAAGAAGATACGGGCCTCAAGCAGGTAGTCGATATTACGGCTGGAGCTCGACAGCATGTGGCGCGCTGTGAGGTCGATTTGTTCGATCATCGAATGCATGTCCACCCGAGCAATGCGGGAACGCTCGCCGTGGCGGATGGTGATAATGCCCATGCCGGAAAGGCGCTGCATCGCTTCGCGCACCACCGGGCGGCCTACGCCGAACAGGGCCATCAGTTCCCTTTCCGTCGGCATCGGATCGCCGGGCTGCATATCCTCTTCGCGAATGAGGTTAAGCAGCTGCTCAAACACTTCGTCGGACAGCTTCTTACGCTGGATCACGCGCGACTTCATTTCGGGAATGGCCATCAACGCACCTGTATTAAACACAATCAGTTAGACGGCATTCTATCGGCATAATCCGGGAGGCACAACAGAGGGACGGCAAAAGCAAAAAAGGCGGACCGCTCGCCGAATCGCGCGAAGGCCCACCTTGGGGACGACCGTTAAAACAGGAGGCTCAGTAGCCTATCTTAGCGCTTGATGGCGTCAATTTTCAGCATCCGCGCCAGCACGATATCCAGCTCTTTTTCATCAAAAATGGTTTTCCAATCCGGCTTGATAATCTTCTCTTTGCCGTAGTCGATAGCGATCATACAGGCGTCGGAGAACGGGTTGGTAGCGCGGAAGGCGACGGCCAGCGCAATCTGAACGTGCCCATACATGATGGCCTTCGCCGCCGCTTCCGGCACGCCGCTGTAGCGCACGGTTTCGTCCAGCGCTTCTTTCATCAGCGTACCGACCATGCAGGTGACGGTTTCCACCAGCGTTGGCTCCAGATAGGCCAGCTGCTTGACGGTAATCCAGTGAACGTCGTCAACCGGTGCATACATCTGGCGAACGATCTTCTCCAGCGCTTGGCGCTGTGCGTCAGTGCCCTGCTCAAACGACGCCACGATAGACTGCACCGCCGCCACGCCGCCAAAGGCGTCGGCATACTCTTCCTTGGTGTAGCGCTCAAGGAATACCGACGGATGGCACGGGTGCGCTACCGCGTACTGGACGCCTTCGCGCTGGAAAATCAGGTTGGCGTAGGAAGCCGCCGGGTCGAGCGTCAGCAGAATGGCGCCCTGCTTCATTTTCGGCACCACGTCGGCAGAGATTTTTTGCAGCGCAATGTCCGGCACCGCCAGTATCACCACGTCGCTGTTGGGAATGGACGCATCAGCGTCGGTCACTTTACGACCGGCGTCTTCAACCCGCTTTTGCCCCGCCGGCGCGTTTTCACAGTAGTAAACCTGATAGGCGCTTTTTTGCAGATTGTCGGAGATGCGCATCCCCATTTTGCCGCCGGCCCCTAACAAAGTGATGGTTTTCAGTTCAGTAGACATTCAAGTGCTCCTTATTGATTTAAAGACGATTGCGTATGTAGTTCAGGCTGTGGCGCGTCCACTGATTTTCCAAACGACAGGTGGTAACGGCGTTGGTCTCCCACGGCAGCCAGTGCTCTACGATTTGGTTAATTCCCCTCTCCTGCGGACGGACTTTTTCTACCATGTAGTCGTAATCTAAAAGCCCTTCCCCCAGCGGGCAGCCGACCAGGTTGAACCCCACCCAGCCCGCCTGACGGGTGAAGTGGAAGTCCTTAACGTGCAGGTTCAGCACCCTGTCGGCGGTGTTGTTAATCACGTCGCGAGGCTGCTCCAGCGCGGCGACGCAGTTGGCGGGGTCAAGGCATATTCCCAGCCACGGCGAGTTTATGCTGTCGATAACCGACATCATGGTTTGGCTGCTGACCTGTTCGTAGGTCTCAAGGCAGAGCCGGATATTTGACGCTTCAAACTCAGGCAAAGCCCGGCGCAGCAGCGCCTCGGCTTCCTGCGTCGTTGGGCGATGAGTCGGCGAATTGAACATGCTGCGCAGCAGGCGGACGTTTAGCTGCCGACCAATATGTAAATAGCGATCCAATACTTCCGCCGAAACGCCCTTGGTGCCCAGCTCCAGCTCAATGCCATAGCCTTCGGCCTGCTTGCGAAGCGCGACCAGCTCGGCATCCGTCATCCTCGTCACGGCCTCAAAGTCGCAGATCTGGAACAGCTTCACCTCCATCTCTGCGCACTGTTCGAGCATCTGCGGCAGCCCCATCGGGGACGTAACCCTGTCAGACGCGCGCCAAAAGAAACAGTAAGTGCTAAGCCCTACGCCCATAGTTAGTTTTCCTCCGGTGATAACGTATTTTTCATGTCGGACTGCACGGGCGCATTCGCCGCGCCGTAGCGCTGCAAGAGCGTCATCAACACGGCGGAAAGCAGCATAAAGCCGCCGACGACAAACATCGGCACGGTGTAGCCGCCGGTAGCATCGCGCAGCATGCCGGTGATGTAGCCCGCAGAGAAGCCGGCGATATTGCCGATGGTATTGATAAGCGCGACTGCGGCAGCGGCGGCAGCGCCGGTTAAAAAGCGCGTCGGCAGCGTCCAGAAGTTGGGCAAAGCGCAGAAGATGGCGCAGGCCGTTACGGTAATCACGGCAATAACGGCGGTTGGCGATTCCATATACAGCGCCAGAGGTACGCTAATTGCCCCCGCCACGGCGGGAATGGTGATGTGCCAGCTGCGGATGCCCCGCTTCGACGCATCCTTGGACCAAAAGTACAGCGCAACGGCTGCGGGCAAATACGGAACGGCGGTAATAAGCCCCTTGTCGAAGACGTTGAACGTCACCTGGAACTGCTGTTGGAAGCCGTTAATGATGGTCGGTAGGAAGAAGCCCAGCGCGTACAGGCCGTAGATAAAGCCGAAGTAGATAAGGCACAGCATCCATACCTGGCCGTTGAACATCACCGTCATCACGGTCGGATGTTTATGAGTCTGCTTGGCCTGATGCTCACGGTTAAGCTCGGTTACCAGCCAGCGCTTTTCGTCTTCGTTGAGCCACTTGGCCTCTTCCGGCTTGTCCACCAGATAGAACCAGGCCAGGATGCCGACAAGAATGGCGGGGATGGAAACGCCGAGGAACATAATCCGCCAGCCCGGCAGGTCAAAAAGCCCGTGCTGTTCGATCATCATCGCGGCCAGCGGCGCACCGATTACCGTCGTCAAGGGCTGCGCCAGATAAAACAGCGACAGGATCTTGCTACGGTAGGCGGACGGCACCCACAGGCTTAAGTACAGGATCGCGCCGGGAAAGAAGCCGGCTTCGGCAATCCCCAACAGTACGCGCAGCGCATAAAGCTCCGTCGAGCTGGAGACCCAGGTAAACAGCAGGGACACAATACCCCAGGACACCATGATCCTCGCCAGCCACTTTCGCGCGCCGTAGCGGTGCAGCGCCAGGTTGCTAGGTATTTCAAGCAAAATGTAGCCGATAAAGAAAATGCCTGACGCCAGCCCGAACTGCGCCGCGGTCAGGCCAAGATCCTGCGTCATGCCGTTTGGCCCGGCAAACGAAATCGCGGTTCTGTCCAGAAAGTTAATAAAGAACATCAGGGCCACGAACGGCACCAGACGCATAGAGATTTTCTTGATGGCCGACTTCTCGGCCTGCTCGGGGGAGCTATTCTGATGACTCATTGAGCTACCTCATTGTCATCACCCATCCTGCCAGCCGCTTCTATATTGTTTATGTCAACTGGTATGATGAGGTGATATCTTGTTGTATAAATGACAATTCGCTCAGCTTCCGCGGGTACAGAGGCCGAACGTACGAAAAATCAGTGGGTATAACGGGCTACCGCAGCGCCCAACCGCCGCGATAAGCAGAAACCGCCTTTGGCTGGCGCGGTAATAACAGCGTTCTTGTATCGGCTCACGGCACGCATGGTCTCGTCCTCCCTTTTACATACCCGGCTGTAAGCCTCTGTTCGCCGCTAACGTTTTCGCGTACGTCAAACTTCATCGACAATTGGTATGATGAGGTGATTTCTTTTTATAAGTAGAAGAGAAACCGCATTAGCGTCAATCGGTCCCTCTACCGTCACGGATCATTTGATACAAATAAAGAACAAATGATTAATTACCATTTGCCCTTTTTATGGTCAAACACTTCGCCGGTTTAAAGTTAAGGGATACGATTCAGCTCACATATTGGTCAAAATGACGGAATTAGCAACAATACCTTTTCATTAGTGTTAAATATTTTAAACAAAATGGCCTAAACGTGTGCGGGACAGGTCAAAGACAAATGTTTTCATCCACAACAAAAATGAACATAAGATCATCAAATGAATATTTGAAATGAAAAGATGGCTATTTTGCCATTACGACACCGCAGAGATCCTGGTAAAAACGCTGATACTCTTGCGGCGCCAGCGCTCGCCCATGGCTAAGCACCTTTAGGGCATGGCCATCGAATTCAGCGCGATACGGCGGGTGAACGTGGGAATAACCGTTTTCAACAAATCCCAATCCGCGATAGAAGCTTAACCTTTTGGTGGAAACGTCGTCGACAACCGGGTCAATCTCCAGAATGACCGTCTTCTCCGTACTCGAAAGCAGCTCGGTCAACAGGCGAGAGCCGTATCCTTTGCCGCGGACTTCGTCGCTGATGGCGTAGTGTTCAATATAGATATAGTCGTCAAACGCCCAATAGGCGACGAAGCCAATAAAAGCGCCCTCTTCCTGATAGGCATAGAGGAAGTAGTTATCCGCCGTTAATCCCTTGGCCTGATGCTCGAACGTTCGCTGCTCAAACCTGGGAAAGGCGCGGCCGTACAGTTCACGAAGCGGGGCAAAAAGGGGCTCATCGGTGCGGGTAATGCGGATAACGTTCATCTCAATCTCTACAGGTTAGATAATAAAGCAATGCTACAAAACGAAGAGAGAAACATACCCCAGCTGCCGGTATTTTCCAACCATTCCATTCTGTTAGAGGCTGATATTTTGTTTATCGACCGGTCAGTTTATATTTATCATCGACAATTCACAAAATAACGAGAAAAAGACTGAAATCAGCGTTTTATAACCTACATCAACGTTCTTCAAAGTAACTAAACCTACTCTGGTCTCCATTATGGTGAAGTTAATTCCAATACAGTGGAAACCTACGCTCAGCCAGCATTTTTAATATTCACACGTTTATGGAGCTTACCTATGACAAACAGAATGATCCTCAATGAAACCTCCTATTTTGGCCCCGGAGCCATCGCCCACATCGTCGATGAAGTGCAAAAACGCGGCTTTAAAAAGGCGCTTCTGGTAACGGATAAAGATCTGATTAAATTCGGCGTTGCCACCAGAGTCAGCGCGCGGCTTGAGAAGGCCGGACTGGCCTACGAAATTTTTGACGACGTCGTCCCCAACCCAACGATCGCCGTCGTTACAAAAGGCGTAGAGGCCTTCAAGCGCGCCGGCGCGGACTACCTGATTGCCGTAGGCGGCGGCTCCCCGCAGGACACCTGCAAAGCCATCGGTATCATCATCAATAACCCCGAATACGCCGACGTCAGAAGCCTGGAGGGCGTAGCCCCCACCAAGAAAGCCAGCGTACCGATGATAGCCATCCCGACAACGGCGGGAACCGCAGCCGAGGTCACAATAAACTACGTGATTACAGATGAAGAGAACCGCCGTAAGTTCGTCTGCGTCGATCCTCACGACATTCCCATCGTCGCCATTATCGATTCGGAAATGATGGCCAGCATGCCGCCGTCGCTGAAAGCGGCAACCGGCATCGACGCCCTGACCCACGCCATTGAAGGCTACACCACAAAAGGCGCCTGGGAGCTGACGGATATGATGCACCTGAAGGCGATTGAGATTATCGCCCGCTCCCTTCGCGCGTCGGTAAAAGGCTCCCCAACGGGCGTTGAAGACATGGCGCTTGCCCAGTACGTCGCCGGGATGGGCTTTTCCAACGTCGGTCTGGGGCTGGTGCACGGCATGGCTCACCCGCTGGGCGCGTTCTACGACACGCCGCACGGCGTTGCAAACGCCATTTTACTGCCGCACATTATGGCCTATAACGCCGACTTTACCGGCGAAAAGTTCCGCCAAATCGCCGTCGCCATGGGCGTAAGCGCAGCCGCCGACATGCCGATAGCCCAAGCGAGAGAGGCCGCCATCGAGGCCGTTAAGCAGCTCAGTAAAGACGTCGGCATTCCCGCTCGCCTTCGCGACGTCGGCATGAAGGAAGAAGACATTGACGCGCTGGCGAACGCCGCGTTTGCCGACGTTTGTACCGGCGGTAACCCCCGCGATACCAACGAGGAAGACATCAAAGCGCTGTACCGCTCTATTTACTGATTGCCGCGAGTTCAGGGGCCCTTCAGGTAAACGCCAGGGCCCTTTTCTTTTGCGCTTTTGATGGATTAAACATGCATAAAAAACACACTTTATACTTTACCCCACGCGTCATTAAGATTATCGTCTGACCCTGAAGCCGGAACAAAGGAGAAAGTCAGCCGTGGATAAACGTCTCAAGCGCGAAGCCAAAACCATCG
Organism: Leminorella grimontii; assembly: GCF_039789245.1. NCBI lineage: Bacteria > Pseudomonadati > Pseudomonadota > Gammaproteobacteria > Enterobacterales > Budviciaceae > Leminorella > Leminorella grimontii. The sequence goes on from NZ_CP146357.1 coordinate 2,373,433, forward strand.
AAAACATGATTGAGCTTTATGCCCGCGCGCACCCGCCCGAGGAGGAAGACGTCGATCGCTACCAGCGGCTGTATCAATATGCGCTCAAGCGTTTAGAAAAATGTCGCTTTGGCGCCCAAAAGCCCGCCTGTAAGCAGTGCCCTATTCACTGCTATCAACCCCAAAAGCGAGAGGAAATTAAAGTCGTCATGCGCTGGGCGGGGCCAAGAATGCTCCTTCATCATCCCATATTGGCTATTCGTCACCTGATTGACGATCGTCGGCCCGTCCCTCCGATACCGGAAAAACGGCGAGCGCCAAAAGCGCTCGAGAAATAGCCGTTGATACAGCTTCAGCAGCCTATCCCAACACATGAGCCGCCCGCGTTCTGAAGGCGACGCACAAACGCTAAAGAGCGCCCACGCCGATACGAGCCAGAAAATGAATCAGCCGGATGGACAAATTGACGATGGCAGGCAGAAGCATTTCGCAGGAATTTCCGGCATTGCGGAAATACCGTGACCAAGACCTCTTTATCCCATAACCCCCAACGGGAATTGGCCCTGAGCGCAGGCGGATCTTATGAATGGTCGCGTTACCCGAGACGGATAGCGCAATATCAAAACGATGAAGCGGAGCAAAAAGCAACGCATTAATCAACACGCATTCGAAATGGAAAATAGCATCAAGAAATGTAAATTCGAACGCCTAATGTAAACAAAGGTAATGGTCATTGCGGGTGATAAGTTAATTGATTAATATTACTAACGCTATAGACACATAGCGAACGTATTTTCATGATTTCCTTGCCGCCCCGCCCCCCTGCGGGGCTTTTTTTTAACTACTTACGCCCTTATTTTTAGATTGTGCGATGACTATCATTAAGTATAGACCGCCCGACACCAAAGCGTTGCAATTCGCCACCACAAAAGCTCACAAACCGTTTATTTCATTTGAAGCTATATGTCGTAATTTCCATAAAATAAGTGGCAATTATTTTATGGAAATTAATAATTGTAAAATGAAAATTCAAATTAACTTAACAATTAATAAGTTAGCGCCATCCACCACTTCGTGTTTGTTATAAAAAAGCTAGTAAGAACGGAATTCACGCTATATTATCGCCACAGCTTTATAGGGTTGAACTTATCTAAATCAGGAGGATTATATGAAAATAGCTAAGGCGTTAGCCTTAATCGCCGCCGCTGCCGTTATTGCGGGCTGCTCATCAAATGTGAAGGAGCAGGATCTGCAAACTAATGCCGCATTTGCTTTGGGAGTCGACACCAATAAAGTGGCCGTTTCCAACGTTCAAAAAAGCGGCGTTAAAACAACGTTCAATGCTCAAGTAGGAAAGAAAACTTACAGCTGTTACGTTACCTCTACGCCAAGATACCTATGGATCCCCGGCGCGGTTTCTGATGCAATCTGTTCTGGCGGAGGGAAAAAGACCTGCGACGCACTTTCCCAAAAGGCCGGCCGTTGCTAGTCACAAAGTATAAAAATTTGCTTTCTAATTAGTCGTGCTATGCGCACAATTGCCCTTGCAATAAGGGCAATTAAAAGCTATTCGTCCTTAGTAAAATAGGCTTCAAATTGAATAACAGCCCGTTATGGGTATCCGACCTTATTTCATTTTCCGCATGCGCCGCGCAGGTAAACGCCAATAATAACGGTATGGACAGCCGGTAAAGTTTCACTTTCATGAAAGTTTGCCCGTTTTGAAACTCGCGCCGGCGTTTCCGCTTCGCATTATTCGATCAGTTAATAAAGCCCAGCTCCAGATCGCATATCAGCTTTATCAACGGCAAAATCACCATCGCGCAGGCAAAAAAGAAGGTTTTTTTAGTCATTGAACACATCCTTGTATCTAAAAACGTTAAAGCGCTAATCCTTAGCGCTTACGAAGTCGAAAACGCCCCGCTTTCGACATGGGAGAGCACCGGTTTCAACGCCATGCGAGACTCGACGGACGCGCCCAATCGGATAGCGATGAAACACTGTGCCGGCAATTAAATAATGAATTGATTTTTAATTCAAATAAAAATGCGCCCTTTCCTTTACCTATCGGCCATACGCTTCAAGAACGAAAAAACGACAGCGGATGAAGCTGGGAGCCGTTTGCATCAAAGTTATCGCCTGACAGCCAGGACGCCAGCGCCTTTTTATTGGACGGCCATTCTTTATCAAGCAGCGAGAACCACGCCGTATCGCGCGTGCGCCCCTTGTACACCACGGCCTGACGAAAAACCCCTTCCGGCTGGAATCCCAGACGCTGCGCGGCTCGGCGAGAGGGCTCGTTGAGGTTATCGCACTTCCATTCGTATCGACGATACCCCAGGGTATCAAAGACGTATTTCATCAGCAGATATTGCGCTTCCGTCGCGACCCGCGTGCCTTTTAGCAGCGGAGAATAGGCGACGTGCCCAACCTCGACGACGCCGTTGCGGACGTCAATGCGCATCAGCGCCACGCTCCCCACCGGAAGCCCGCTTGCGTTATCGACGATGGCGTAATGCAGCGGATCCTGACTTTGTTCCATCGTCACCGCGTACTCAAGGTAGTCCTGTTCCGCTAAGAATGGTCCCACCGGTAACCAGGTCCAATCTCTTCCGTCCTGCGCCTGAGAGTAGGCGTGAAACAGCGCCTTACCGTGCTCTTTGGCGCTAAACGGCGTCAGGGTACAGTAATCTCCGGTTAACGCGATGCGTTCAGGCCTTGGACGCGCCTCCCATTGAGGAAGATCGTCGCCGACGGGCTGACCGTAGCTATTGATGCGAGGTGACATGGGCTCTCCACTTTCCAAATTATCAATATCGTAGTCTATAACGCATCTGCTTAAATAAGCTATGGGGTCGTCACTTATATGAAGCCCTATTATCTATCATCCCCTTTTGCCCGAACAAAATTGAAAGGCTTGAATTTCCCGTTAATGTTATCCTAACGCCCAGACAATCCATTCACGACTGCGGCACGGCAATAAAAAGCATGAAAGACGAAAAAGCACAGCCCACTTTCTATGTCCATGATTATGAAACCTTCGGCATCAGCCCGGCCTATGACCGCCCGGCGCAGTTTGCCGGCATTCGTACCGATGCAGATTTCAACGTTATCGCCGAACCACAGATAGTCTACTGCAAACCCGCCAACGACTACCTTCCCGACCCCGATGCCGTGATGATAACGGGCATTACCCCGCAGGAAGCACAGCGCAAGGGCGTGGTTGAGGCCGAGTTTGCACAGCAAATTCACGACCAGTTCAGCCATCCAAATACCTGCATCGTTGGCTATAACAACGTGCGCTTTGATGACGAAGTCAGCCGCAATCTGTTTTATCGCAACTTCTTCGACCCTTACGCCTACAGCTGGCAGCAGGGCAACTCGCGCTGGGATTTACTCGACGTAATGCGCGCCTGCTATGCGCTTAGGCCGGAAGGCATTGAGTGGCCGCTAAACGAAGAGGGGCTGCCCAGCTTTCGCCTGGAGCACCTGACCAAGGCCAACGGCGTAGAGCACAGCCATGCGCACGACGCAATGTCCGACGTGTACGCCACTATCGCTATGGCAAAGCTGGTCAAGCAGGCGCAGCCCAAGCTGTTTGACTACCTCTATCAGCATCGCGGCAAGCGAAAAATAGAAACGCTGATCGACATCGTCAACATGGCGCCGCTGGTGCACGTTTCCGGCATGTTTGGCGCACAAAGGGGAAATACCAGCTGGGTAGCCCCCCTCGCCTGGCATCCTGAAATGAAAACCGCAGTTATCGTCTGCGATCTGGCGGGCGATATGTCGCCGCTGCTGGAACTCGACGCAGACACGCTGCGCGAGCGGCTGTATACCCGCCGCGACGAGCTGCCGTCAGGGCAATCGCCGGTTCCCCTGAAGCTGATTCATACCAACAAGTGCCCGGTGCTGGCGCCGGCCAAAACGCTGCTGCCGGAAAACGCCGAGCGTCTGAACATTGACCGTCAGCGCTGTCTGAAGAACCTGCAACTGCTAAAAGAGCACCCTGAAGTGCGCGAGAAAGTGGTCGCGGTATTTGGCCAACCGGCGGAATTCCCGCCGATAAGCGACGTTGACGGCCGCCTGTACGACGGCTTTTTCAGCGACGCCGATCGAACCGCCATCGGCATTATCCGCCAGACCAAGCCGGAAAACTTGCCCGCGCTGGAACTGAGCTTCAACGACGACAGGCTTGCCCCGCTGCTGTTTCGCTATCGCGCCCGCAACTATCCGCATACGCTGGACGACGGCGAACTTCAGCGCTGGCACGCCCACCGCCAGGCGGTGCTGACGCAAGAGCGCCTGCTGGCCTATGCGGAGAAAATCGAGGCGCTGGCCGAGCAGCACGCCGACAGCGAAGAAAAAATAGCATTGCTCAAACAGCTCTATCTTTACGCGCAAAAACTGGTAGGGTAAGACCAATATGATTACGCCGCGCATCGTGTTCCGACGATTGCGGTGAATGCTGAATAAAAAGGAGAGCGCGTTGAAATCCGGCGCTGCGCTGGCAGTCTTTTCCTTCGTGCTGTGGGGCATTACGCCGCTTTACTATCGGCTGCTGCCCGGCGCATATCCTCTTGAGATGTTAGCGCAGAGAGTGCTGTGGTCCGTGCCGCTACTGCTGCTGGTAAGACCGCTGTTTTCCCACCGTACCCGCTGGAAAGAGGCATGGCGGGACAAACGCTCCATTCTGTTTTGCCTGCTAGCGACCGCCATCATGGCCGTTTCCTGGTGTACCTTTACCTACGCCTTAACTCACGGGCAGGTGCTGGCGGCAAGTCTGGGCTATTTTATCAATCCCCTTTGCTCCGTCCTGCTCGGAACGCTTTTTCTGCGTGAACGCATGAGCCTGCCGCAGAAGCTGGCGGTCGGCTTTGCCGCAGCCGGCGTAGCCTATCAGCTTATCCAATATGGCCAGCTGCCGGCGTTGGCGCTCATTATGGGCAGCGCTTTTGCTCTGTACGGCCTTGCCCGTAAGTTTATCCGCTTTGACATCATTACCGCTCTGACAATCGAAACCCTGTGGCTGGTGCCGCTGGCTCTGTTAATCACCCTTCTTCTACCGATTTATGGCGAAAGCCAGCTGGCGAACGCCGACCTGCAGACCTACGTTTACTACGCGCTCACCGCCCCCGTCACCCTGCTGCCGCTGATGTTCTTCGCCGCCGCCGTCAGGCGCACTACGCTGATTACCGTCGGGCTGGCGCAGTACATCGAGCCCACGCTACAGTTTTTACTGGCGATTTTTCTGTTCAACGAGGCGTTCGACAGCGTTAAGGGCGTCAGCTTCGGCCTGATTTGGATTGGCCTGCTGTTTTGCGTTTCGGGCATGTTTAGCCAGTGGGTTCGGCAGTGGAAGAGCAAAAGGCTGGCGGCGTTGAGATGAGAAAAATGGAATAAGCAAACATAGACTCAGCTTACGGCCAATATTTTTCCTACCGCCTGGCGTAGGTGGCGATTGTTGACAATAGCCGGTGAAAAATTGTTGTTTTTTAATAAAGAGGAAAAGTCGTGAGGCAACTACACACGATAGTCATGTGCAGCGCCTCTTTGACATAGTGATAAAAAAGTTACTTCATCATATCCTGACACTCTTTCGCCATGCCGTCCGTATCGCTACCGTAGAAGTAGTTCCAGTAGGCGCGCTTTACCATTGCGATTGGCAGCAGGCCGCTGCTTCTCATTCGGCCAAGCACGAAGGCCTCGTTAAAGGAGAGGTTTTCTTTTTCGATAAACATCACCGTTTCAAATTCTTCAAGCCCAATCTCACACGCCTGCGACAGCGGATAATCGGCTTTGCCCTTAAGATAGTCATCCTTACTCAGGTTGCCCTCTTTTTGCCAAACCGAAGCCGCATAGTCACAGTAGGCCTTCAGCGTTTTCTCTCCCTTCACGCTTTTCAGGAAATAGAGCTCTTTGTCCTTTTCCTTGAGCATGTTGAACATCTTGGATTCATCCATTAGCGTAGCCGACATTTTTTCCTGGAACGAGGCGCGATACTGAAGGCATATCTGCGGCACCAGGCTGTCGATGTGGGCGGTTAGCGCATCCTGATTCAGGGACATGGTTTCATCGCATTCTTCAGCCGTTTTATTTTCGCTGATAAACTTCTGTTCCAGCAGCTTTTGCTGCGCCCGGCGGTCTATCCCCACCAGCTCTGCAGGCACCTTATCGCCGGCGGCCTGCATCAGGCTCGGCTCGGTCATAAAGTCGACCATCACCCGGCAGCTCTGCGGCAGGCGGGGATCGTAGTTGTGCTGCCCGGTCGTCGAACAGGCGGAAATCAGCAGGGAAGATGCGGCAACGCACCAGAGGGCAAAGGCTTTTTTAGTTTTCATAGGATTGTCCATTCCAATTTTGGTTATTAATTTACGAAAAAACCGATGATAACAATCAATGTGGATTAAGAAAAAGCATTAACGCAAAAAATAGAGAATCAACGTAGAAAATTGAGTGAATAGTGGTTCAAATAATGGCGCCGTAATAGGCTAATTGTAATATTCCATGCCCATAATATTTTAAAATAGCGATCGTTTACCCGATCGCTAAACATGCTAATAGAACTTCATTGACTTCCGCTTATATTCTCACTTAGCGAGCGTTAATCAATTCACCTACTTTCTGACACTTTTTCGCCATTGCTTCTGAATCTTTTCCGAAGAGGGTATTATTATAAACTCGCTTAATAAGCATCTCAGACATCATGTCTATTTTCTTCTTTTTATCGTTATCAGAAGCCGCTTGCGTATCGAATAACTTTGGTTCTAACTTTGCCAAATTATTTTCGCACGGCTGGGGTAAAGGATAGGCAGATTGCAATTTACGATAGTCATCAAGCGTTAGCAGTTTGTTGGCTCGCCAAGTAGAAACCGCATAGCTACAGAAATTCTTCAGGACCTTTTCTCCTTTAATCGCTTTAAGTCGATAAAGCATGGCGTCCTCGTGCTCCATTTGAATGTTTGTATAACCATCGCCACGCCCCTTTGCGTCAAGCCTTTCTTTAAATAACGCTCGGTGCTGTAGACAAACCAAAGGCATCATTTTATCTGGGCCTACTTTTGTTATTCTCCCAGTTAAAAATAGGAGGCAGTCCTCATCGCTCTTATTTGCGCCAAGCAATGTTTTTTCCATCCACTTCCGCTGTTGATCGCGACTTTTTCCCTTCATCTCTTTAGGAATAAAATTCTCCCCTTCAGCAATCATGAAAGGTTCTGTCATAAACTCGGCTACGGCGCGACAGCTCAACGGCAATTCAGGCGTGTAGCGATACGACGCAGCGATTGAACTCGTTGAGGCTAATAAAGTAGAAGAGGTGATAATGCAGCAGAGTAAAAATTTAGTTTTTGACATGTTAAGGCACTCACCATCCATTTGAGTTATAAATAATATCCTCTTAGTACTTTAAATAAAAAATCGCTCAAATAAAACAAAAAACCGCAGGCCGTTTGGCACTGCGGTTTTTTATTTTCAGCTTGGGCCGACGTTCGCTACTCGACCTTCAGCGGCTCCGGCAGCACTTCCTGCACCGGGGCTTTTCCCCGGTTGGCGCCGAGCGTCGGCACCGGACGGCGGAAGCCGCGGGTGATAAACGCCAGATAGAGGATCCCCAGCCCGCCCCAAACCAGGCCCAGACGCAGAGAGTCCGCCTCCAGGTTCAGCCACAGGATAACAATCATCAGCGCGCCCAATAGCGGCAGCACGAGGAAGCTGAACACGTCTTTGGCCGTTTTATTGCGCTTTTGGCGAATAAAGAAGAACCAGAACACGGAGATGTTCACAAAGCTGAACGCCACCAGCGCGCCGAAGTTAATCAGCGAAATGGCGCTTTCCAGGTCTAAAAACAGCGCCAGCAGCGCAATGACGCCCACGATCAGAATATTGCTGACCGGCGTCTTCCACTTCGGATGCACGTAGCCAAACACCTTCTCTGGCAGCACGTTGTCGCGCCCCATGACGTACAGCAGGCGGGCGATGCTCGCGTGAGAAGCCAGCCCGGACGCCACCGCACCGACGACCGTACAGCACAGCAGAACGGACTGAAACAGCTTGCCGCCGACGTACAGCGCGATTTCCGGCGTGGCGTTGTCCGGGTCGTTAATCAGCGTCAAGTCGGGAAAATAGAGCTGAATAAAGTAGGAAACCGCCACGAAGATAATGCCGCCGTACAGCGCGGTCAGGAAAATCGCGCGCGGAATAACGCGCTTGGGATCCGGCGTCTCTTCCGACAGGGTGCTGACCGCGTCAAACCCGAGGAAAGAGAAACACAGCACCGTCGCCCCGGCGATAATCGGCACCAGATGCGCTTCGTTTGAGAAGAACGGGCGGGTCAAATCAACCGCATGTCCCGGTTCCCCTTGGCTCAGTCCGCTCCACACCAGATAGATAAACACCACCAGAATGGCGACCTGAAAAAACACCAGCACCATGTTGAGGTTAGCGACCCAGTTAACGCCGCGCAGGTTGGTGATGGTCATGACCAGGATGCAGCCAACAACCCAGATCCACGAATGCACGTCAGGAAACAGCGCCGTCAGGTAAATCTTCGCCAGCAGCACGTTGATCATCGGCAGGAACATATAGTCCATCAGGGAGAGCCAGCCCACCATGAACCCAACGTAGGGATTTATCGCCTTTTGCGAATAGGTGTAGGCCGAGCCCGCCTCAGGGAACTGGCGCACCAGCTTACCGTAGCTTATGGCGGTAAACAGCACCGCCGCCAGCGCAAGCATATAGGCGCTGGGCACGTGCCCTTCCGTCTTGCCGGAAACGATGACAAAGGAGTCAAATACGGTCATGGGCGTCAGATACGCCAAACCGATGACAACGATTTGCCACATTTTCAGCGTACGCTTGAGCTGGACGCGATTAGTAACGGGTATAGAAGTCGCAGATAGACTAATAGACATAGCCGCATTCCCCCGTGCTCTCAACTTTTTTACTCGATGAAACGTAAAGCAGAGAGGCCGCAAGGGAATGACTTAGGCGGCTAATAGAAGAAGGGTAACATCGGATGGCCAAGTGCAGGACGTTGGGGGCTCCATAGTCGCTGCGGCGGTATGAATTACCGACGCAGAGAGGTGGTTTAAGGATGGATATTTTCATATTTATTCCTTATTCAATAAGTTACCGGTTTAATCGGTAGTAGCGAATAATTATTAACCTCGGAATAAGCCCTATAAACCTTTATAACTTAAAGATTTATAACCATTTTTCTCTGGCCGGATGCAAAAAAATAACCGACATTCTTTTATGCCGGTTATTCAATATCGGATGCATTTTGCACCACAATTATCCCCTTGCCAATAGGTGAAAAAAAATAATTTTTTCTTTTATAGAAACATTTTAAAACATCAATAAAAACAAATAATTAAAAACAACAAATGCGGCGTAAGTTTCCCTTTTTATTGACATATTCTCTATACTTTTTCTCACCGCGGATGACCGGTTTAGAAAAATTTTGAAACCATTTCCGGGGTGGTGTATTTTTGTGATCGGTAGCACAATCTAATTTTTAATTTGTATGACAAATAGAACAAGGCATAGAGGGTTATAAACCATGCTTCCCTTTTTGAGCTCCTGCTGGCAGTACGTCAGGGCCTTTGCCCTGATTTATCTCTGCCTGCTGGCGGGCAATCTGTGTGCGAGCGTTATTCCTTTTGAAATTCCCGGCAGCATTATCGGCATGATTATCCTGTTTGTGCTGCTTTGTTCACAAATCCTGCCTTCCGCATGGGTAAAACCCGGCTGTTATCTGTTTATTCGCCACATGGCGCTGCTGTTCGTGCCCGTCTGCATCGGCATCATGAAGTATTACCCTCTGCTGGTCAGCCAGCTTGGCGCGCTGGTCGTTTCCTGCATTGTAAGCAGCCTCGTGACGATGCTGGTCGTCGGCTATTCCTCTCATTATGTGCATAGAGAAAAGCGGACGAACGGCAAAAAGGAGTCATCATAATGTGGTGGGCTATTCCCCTGACGGCAATCGCATTTTACGGCGCGCGCTTTTTAGCCATCAAGCTGAAGACGCCGCTGCTTAATCCAATGCTGATTGCGATGCTGATTATTATTCCGCTTCTGCTGCTGACCCATACCGACTACGACAGCTATTTTGAAGGCAGCTCGCCGATAAACGCCCTGCTTCAACCGGCCGTGGTTGCGCTGGCTTTTCCGCTGTACGAGCAGCTGCATCAAATTCGGGCGCGCTGGAAGTCCCTTCTGCTCATCTGCCTCGGCGGCAGCCTGTTGGCCATGGGCAGCGGCGCTGCGCTGGCGCTTTGGCTCGGCGCATCGCCGGATATCGCCGCCTCCGTGCTGCCCAAGTCCGTCACTACGCCAATCGCCATGGCGACGTCCCACGCGATCGGCGGCATTCCCGCCGTTACCGCGCTCTGCGTCATGCTGGTCGGCATTTTCGGCGCCGTTTTCGGCTACCCGTTGCTTAAGCTGTTAAGGATCACGACCACTTCCGCGCGCGGCTTATCCATCGGCGCTACCGCTCACGCTCTCGGCACCGCCCGCTGCGTAGAGGAAGACTATCAGGAAGGCGCCTACAGCTCGCTGGCGCTGGCCATCTGCGGGGTTATCACCTCCCTGGCCGCACCGTTTGTCTTTCCCATTATTATCCGGCTGTTTTCTTAAATCTTTACGCTGCGTGAGCGCCGAAGGGAGAAAAATCCCTTCGGCGTTAAAGCCGCGTTGCATTTGTTTACATCGCACAGGCAGCAGAATGCCACACTTTGCGCTATACTCAGCAACCCAAGGGAATTGCTCGAACGACATCCGCTAAAAACGTCACACGGATCTCAATATTCAACACAATGTCTATATTTTCATAACATTGCCTGTACATTTGAGCCGAGTTTCTTAAAATTAGCGGACGACGAAGGGCGATGCCCGACTATACCCCCACTGATCCGATATGAAGAGCCAACCTCATGGAACTCGAATACGAAAGTAAACGTCCGCTTTATATCCCTTATTCCGGCCCTGCTCTGCTTGAAACCCCTCTGTTGAATAAAGGCAGCGCCTTTACCGACGAGGAGCGCAGCAACTTCAACCTGCACGGGCTGTTGCCGGAAGCGATTGAGACGATTGAAGAGCAGGCCGAACGGGCCTACAAGCAGTTCATTGAATTCAAAACCGACATCAACAAGCACATCTACCTGCGCAACATTCAGGACACCAACGAAACGCTCTTTTATCGACTTCTCGACGATCACCTGAGCGAAATGATGCCGGTTATCTATACGCCGACCGTCGGCGAAGCCTGCGAACACTTCTCTGATATCTACCGTCGCCATCGCGGCCTGTTCATCTCCTATCCGAACAAAGACAACATTGATGACATGCTGCAAAACGCCACCAAGCAAAACGTCAAGGTGATCGTCGTCACCGACGGCGAACGCATTCTTGGCCTTGGCGATCAGGGCATCGGCGGTATGGGGATCCCTATCGGTAAGCTTTCTCTTTACTGCGCCTGCGGCGGCATCAGCCCCGCCTACACGCTGCCGGTGGTGCTTGACGTCGGCACCAACAACCAGCAGTGCTTGAACGACCCGCTCTATATGGGATGGCGCCATCCGCGCATCACCGGCGACGAATACTACGAATTCGTCGACGCCTTCATCAGCGCCGTTAAGCGCCGCTGGCCCAACGTGCTGCTACAGTTTGAAGACTTCGCGCAAAAGAACGCCATGCCGCTGCTGACCCGCTACCGCGACGAGCTGTGCTGCTTTAACGACGACATCCAGGGTACCGCCGCCGTAACGCTGGGCAGCCTCATCGCCGCCAGCCGCGCGGCCGAAAGCCAGCTTAAGGATCAGACCGTCGTCTTCCTGGGCGCAGGCTCCGCTGGCTGCGGCATCGCCGAGCAAATCATCGCCCAGATGATCGCCGAAGGCCTAAGCGAAACCGAAGCGCGCGCGCGCATTTTCATGGTTGACCGCTTCGGCCTGTTGACCGATCAGATGCCGACGCTGCTGGACTTCCAGGCCAAGCTGGTGCAAAAGCACGATGCGCTGAGCCACTGGAGTACCGACAGTGAAGCTATCTCTTTGATGGACGTGATCCGCAACGCCAAGCCAACGGTGCTTATCGGCGTTTCCGGCCAGGCCGGGCTGTTTACCGAAGAGGCGATCCGCGAAATGCACCGCCACTGCGCGCGCCCAATCGTCATGCCGCTGTCTAACCCAACTTCAAGGGTGGAAGGCCGTCCGGAAGACATCATCAACTGGACCGACGGCGCCGCGCTGGTTGCCACCGGCAGCCCCTTCGCGCCGGTGATGTATAAGGAAAAGACCTATCCTATCGCCCAGTGCAACAACTCCTATATCTTCCCTGGCATCGGCCTTGGCGTTCTGGCGGCTAAAGCAACGCGTGTCACCGACGGCATGCTGATGGCGGCCAGCCGCGCATTAGCGGACTGCTCGCCGCTGGCCAAGCACGGCGAAGGCGCGCTGCTGCCGGAAGTCGATGACATTCAGGAAGTGTCCCGCTATATCGCGCTCAAGGTTGCGAAGATGGCGCAGTTGGAAGGCGTCGCGGTCGTCACCTCTGACGAAGCGCTGCAAAAAGAGATCGACAGCAACTTCTGGACGCCGGAGTACCGCCGCTACAGGCGCACCTCGTTCTAACCGTTCCAATCCAGCGCGGCGGAAGGCTCTCCGCCGCGTTTTTTCTTCAACCACAATCCCCTACCGCTCCCCTTATCTTTAACCTTTCGCCTTAACTTTTCACTTTTGCTCTCTTGTTTTCACGCTTGGCGTAAAGTAGCCTTGATCGGTCTCTGCCTTAAAACAGACTCAATGACGATGCTGATATTCAAACGATTGATTTATAGCCTATTGGCGCTGCTAATTCTCGCACTTGGCGCCGCACTGCTGCTTGACCGCTGGATAAGCTGGCGCACGGCTCCCTATGTCTATGAAAACATCGACGAGCTGCCGCCAAGCCAGGTCGGCGTGGTATTAGGCACGTCAAAATACGTCCGCACCGGCGTCGTTAATCAGTATTATCAGTTTCGCATTCAGGGCGCGCTGAACCTGTATAACGGCAACAAGGTCAGCTATCTGCTTCTCAGCGGCGATAACGCGCAGATGAACTACAACGAGCCCATTACGATGCGCAAAGACCTGATTCAGGCCGGCGTCCCTGCCGCCGACATCGTGCTCGACTACGCGGGCTTTCGCACGCTGGACTCGATAATTCGCACCCGCAAGGTGTTCGACACCAACGGTTTTACCATCATCACCCAGCGCTTCCACTGTGAGCGTGCGCTGTTTATCGCCATGCACAGCGGCATCAAGGCGCAGTGCTACGCCGTGTCTTCGCCAAAGGATATGTTTATGGTGCGGGCCAGAGAGGTGGGCGCCCGGCTGGGCGCACTGTTGGATTTGTACATTCTGGAACGGGAGCCGCGCTTCCTTGGCCCCCTGATCCCTATTCCCACGCCCTATACCTTAAAGAGCGACGAACAGGGATACCCGGCCGTATCGCCGGAACAGCTTTCAACGCTGGATGAAACGCCGGCCAGTGCGCCTTCCCCAACGTCTCCCGCTTCCGCCTCCGCGGCACATTAAGCCCCACGCCTTTGCACAACGGCGTCCGTTAGCTTACGCCACAGCCACTCCAGCGGCCCCTGCCTGAAGTACCTCAGCCAAATAAGAGAAAAAAGCAGATTAACGCCCCAGACGGCCGGAACAAACGCCAGCAGCGTCAGCCTGTCGAAGTGCCGATAGCCGCCAAAATGATAAAACAGCGTAGTGCAAACCAGCGTTTGCAGCAGATAGTTGCTGAGCGTCATTCGCCCCACCTGAGACAGTAAGCTGCGAACGCGGGCCATACCGGCGCTTTGGCCATAGCCGAACCACAGGGCCAGATAGGCCAGCCCCTGCAAAACTGAGCCCACCTCTTTAACAACCTGTAAATAATAGCCGCTCACGGCCAGATCCCACTCAAAGCGCCACTGCAGCGCAACAGCGAAGGCCTTTATCGCTAACGAAGCCAGCAGCCAGAACCAGCCCTGACGACGATAAACCGCCGTACTCCACTCGCCCTTTAGCCAGCCGTTTCTCATCAGCGCCGCGCCGATAAGCATCAGCCCCAGCAGCTGCCAGCCGTACTGTAGAAAAACCGAAAGCAGCACCGACAGCGTCATACTCAGACGTTGGCCCCTTGCCGCTTCACCGCCCGCCAGTTTCCAAGCTGCTTCGCGCGCGATGTCCGTCGCCGTGGGCGTCCAGTCGGCGCTGGTTACCCCTGCCATCAGGGTTCCCATCCAGAAAAGCAGCAGCAGGCCTATGGCAAACAGCACGACGCCGGTGCTCAACAAGCCCCTCACAGTCGATGACGCGCGCATCACCAAAACCCCGCCGATGCCAACCAGCGCATAGGTAAGCAGAATGTCCCCTTCCCACAGCCATACGCCGTGAACAAAGCCCAGCATCGCCAACCAGCAGAGGCGAGACAAATTCCAAAACGAGCCGCGTCGGTGCAAAAGCTCAAGCCCCGCGCCGAACAGCAGCGCGAACGCGGCGAGAAACGATCCCTGCGCCGCGACGTTAAGTATCGTCCAAACCGCGCCGTCGCTAAAAGAGGGCGTTCCGGCGTAAGCGGGGTTCATATAGGCGGCGCGCGGCAGCGCAAAACCGCCGATATTGAGGATAAGAATGCCAAACAGCGCCAGGCCGCGCGCGCCGTCCAGCGCCTGAATGCGGGATGCCTTAACCGGCTCTGCGGGCATGGTTATCGATTAGGGGTGGTGGGGAGCGTGGCGAACCGAGCGTAAAAACTCTTGGCGCGTGCTCGGATTGCTTTTGAATATGCCGCCCAGCGACGTGGTGCTGGTCGAGCTGGTTGCGTCACAGACGCCGCGTGATTTTACGCAGTAGTGGATGGCGTCAATAGACACCGCTACGTTGGTCGTGCCCAAGAGCGTTTGCAGCGCAACCAGGATCTGCTGAGTCAAACGCTCCTGCACCTGCGGACGCTGGGAGAAAAACCTGACGATGCGGTTAATCTTCGACAGGCCGATCACGTAATCCTTTGGAATGTAGGCTACCGTCGCCTTCCCGTCGATGGTGACAAAGTGGTGCTCGCAGGTGCTGGTCAGGGTGATATCGCGCACCGTTACCATCTCATCGACCCGCATCTTGTTCTCAATCAGCGTGATTTTAGGAAAGTTGGCGTAGTCCAGGCCGGAAAAAACCTCATCAACGTACATCTTGGCGATGCGCGAAGGGGTTTCAGCCAGGCTGTCGTCGGTTAAATCGAGATTCAACAGCCCCATTATCGCCGTCATATGCTCTTCGATTTTCTGCTTGCGCGTATCGGCATCCACGGGCGTTCCCCGCAGCGGCGTTTCGAGCCCTTTGGCCTCCAGCGCGGCGTGGACTAATATGGCTTCCTGACTCAGCGACGACATGGCTTGCTCCGTGAAATGAAAATAGTTTGATGGGGATCACAGCCCAACACTGTAATTTAGGCCGCCGTCTTTATCCAGCCCTCTGTAGAAATTTTGTTAACGCCGGTCGCTGTGGATAAATAACCGACATAAAACGAGTGTGCTCACCGCCGGTAAATCGGGCATAATAGAGGCCACTTTTTTCAGCTCAACCCTCGGGTTTGTAATGGAGCCGTCGAATGGACTGCTGTTCAACTACCTCATCGCTGCTTTCTCTGGAACAGGCTTTAGAAAAACTTCTTTCTCAATCCGCCGCGATTACGCAAACGGAACAGATCCCCCTCGCGCAGGCCGTCGGGCGCATTACCGCCCAACCTCTGATTTCACCGCTTAACGTTCCCCCCTTCGACAATTCGGCGATGGACGGCTATGCCGTTCGCCTGGCGGACGTCACGTTGGACGCCGTACTGCCTGTCGCGGGCAAAGCCTTTGCCGGCCAGCCGTTTCAGGGCCAGTGGCCCGCCGGCAGCTGCATTCGCATCATGACGGGCGCGCCGGTTCCTGAAGGAACGGAGGCGGTCATTATGCAGGAACAGGCCGAAGTGCTGGAAAACGGTGTACGCTTTACCCATCTTCCTAAGCCGGGGCAAAACGTGCGCCGCGCCGGCGAAGACGTTCGCTGCGGCGCTGAAGTGCTGCCCGCAGGCTCACGCCTGGGGGTCGCCGAGCTGCCGATTCTGGCCTCTCTTGGCATCGCGCAGGCGACCGTTTATCGCCGCCTGAAGGTTGCGCTGTTTTCTACCGGCGATGAGCTGCAGGCCGTTGGTCAGCCCCTTGCCGACGGGCAGATCTACGACACCAACCGCTTTACCGTTCGCCTGATGCTTGAACAGCTCGGCTGCGACGTTATCGACTTTGGCATCGTCCGCGACGACGAGCAGGCGCTGCGCCAGGCGTTCAAAGACGCCGACGCGCAGGCCGACGTGGTGATCACCAGCGGCGGCGTCTCCGTGGGCGAAGCGGACTACACCAAGCAGATTCTGGATGAGCTTGGCGAAATCGCCTTTTGGAAGCTGGCCATCAAGCCGGGTAAGCCCTTTGCCTTCGGCAAGCTGGACAACGCCCTGTTCTGCGGCCTGCCGGGCAACCCGGTTTCCGCCGCGCTGACCTTCTACCAGCTCGTTCAGCCGCTGCTTATCAAGCTTTCCGGCTACAGCCAGTGGCAGCCGCCGAAGCGCTTTAAGGTCAAGACCACCTCGCCGCTTAAAAAAACGCCGGGCCGACTGGACTTCCAGCGCGGCGTGCTTAGCGTCAACGCCGAGGGCATGCTTGAAGTGAGCACCACCGGCCATCAGGGTTCTCACGTTTTCACCTCGTTTAGCCAAGGCAACTGCTTTATCGTTCTTGAGCGCGAACGCGGCGCAGTCGCGGCCGGCGAGTGGGTCACCGTTGAGCCCTTTAACCACCTGCTGGAGCGCTAAACATGCTGCCGGAATTAAGCGATCGCGAAATGCTGCGCTACAATCGCCAGATTATTCTGCGCGGCTTTGACTTCGACGGTCAGGAAAAGCTGAAGGCCTCTTCGGCGCTGATCGTCGGGCTGGGAGGGCTGGGCTGCGCCGCAACGCAGTACCTCGCCGCCGCCGGCATCGGTTCAATGACGCTGTTGGACTTCGATACCGTATCGCTCTCCAACCTGCAGCGCCAAATTCTACACCGCGATGACCGCATTGACGTTCCTAAAGTCGACTCCGCCGCCGCAACGCTCGCGGAAATCAATCCGGGCGTTACGCTCAAAAAGGTTAACGCGCGGCCCGACGACGCCGAGCTGACGGCGCTGGCCAGCTGCGTCGACATCGTTGTGGACTGCACGGATAACGTAGAAACCCGCAATCAGCTTAATCAGGTCTGCTTTAATCTTAAAAAACCGCTGGTCTCCGGCGCGGCTATCCGCATGGAGGGCCAGGTCAGCGTCTTTACTTACCGCCCGGGGGAACCCTGCTACCGCTGCCTGAGCCGACTGTTCGGCAGCGAGGCGCTGACCTGCGTAGAGGCAGGCGTTATGTCGCCGCTGGTTGGAATGGTAGGCACGATGCAGGCAATGGAAACCATCAAGGTGTTGACCGGCTACGGTATGCCCCTGAGCGGCCGCCTGCTGATGATTGATGCGATGACCATGCAGTTTAGAGAAATAAAGCTGCCGAAAGACCCCGCCTGTCCCGTATGTTCTGCAGCCTAAAGGCGGAAGTAATGCGGCGCCGATAAAAGGGCCGCCGAGCGACAGCGCGCGCTTGGCGGCCATATAGTGACATCGTCACACATCCGACCTCCCCATATTCTCTCTTATATTTGCGATCAAACACTTAGACAAACAACAAACTATTTCTAAAAGAAACTATTTTATTGTAGATTAAGAGTTTATTTGGTTAAGCGGCAGCAGGAAGCCCTTTTTCATGACTTCAAATTTAAAATCATATCGATGCGATCGCTGTGGAAACTATATTCATCGCGGTACGGAAGCCGAAGAAGAAAGCGTCGAAACCGGCAGAACTAAAATAGAGTATCAGGCCACGTTCGCCAATAAGTCCGACAGCCACTGGCTCGGCAGCAACTACAGCGGCATCAAATGCCTTTGCCTGGCCTGTACGAGAGATTTTCTCTCTTTTATCATAGGCGAGCCTACCCCGGCGCCCGCCAACCAAACGAATAAGAGTCGAGCGTCAAGAGACAAGATATAGCGTCGTATCAACGCCAACGTATTCAGCGACAGCGGTCTCCGTAGAACAACGCGTTGAAGATCGCCTGACTTTCTTATTCAGCAACGGGCTTTGGATACCGTTCAACTTTTATATAGTCATCACTCTTTTTTTACGATACAACGAACGCATGACAGACAGCGCCCAACGTGTAAGAATGCCCTCCGCTTTTTATCCAACCCATTTTCGGTGATCCCATGCGCGTTATGCTGGCCCCTATGGAAGGCGTTTTAGACGCCTTCGTACGGGAGCTTTTGACTGACATCAACGACTACGATCTGTGCGTTACGGAGTTTGTGCGCGTGGTGAATACGCTGTTGCCGAAAAAAACCTTCTATCGTCTTAGCCCTGAGCTTCTGCGGGGAGGAAAAACCGCCTCCGGCACGCCGGTTCGCGTGCAGCTTCTCGGCAGTTCTCCCGAATGGATGGCGGAAAACGCCGCCCGCGCCGTCGAGCTGGGTTCCAGCGGTATCGATATCAACTGCGGCTGCCCGGCCAAGAACGTTGTCGGCAGCGACGGCGGAGCCAGCCTGCTGAAAAAGCCGGAAACCATCTATCAGGTCACAAAAGCCGTTCGCGCGGCGATACCGGCAGGCCAGACGCTTTCGGTAAAAGTCCGCCTCGGTTGGGATTCCATCGACCGACGGTTCGACATCGCCGACGCGGTGCAGCAAGGCGGCGCCGATGAAATCGTCGTCCACGGCAGAACCAAAGAGGACGGCTACAAAGCAGAGCGGATCGACTGGCGGGCCATCGGCGATATTCGGGAACGCCTCACGATCCCCGTTATCGCCAACGGTGAAATCTGGA
The DNA here is from genome assembly GCF_039789245.1 of Leminorella grimontii. Classification (NCBI taxonomy): domain Bacteria; kingdom Pseudomonadati; phylum Pseudomonadota; class Gammaproteobacteria; order Enterobacterales; family Budviciaceae; genus Leminorella; species Leminorella grimontii. The sequence continues at coordinate 2,392,378 of NZ_CP146357.1, forward strand.
GCTACGAAGACGGGCAGCGCTGCATTGAGCAGAGCGGATGCGAAGATCTGATGGTTGGCCGCGGCGCGCTTAACGTGCCGAACCTGGGCTCCGTCGTCAAACACCGCGCCGCTCCCCTGCCCTGGCCCCAGGCGCTGGCGCTGCTGAAAAAGTACATGCAGACGGAAAACCCTCACGATACCGGCCACTATAACGTCGCCAGAACCAAGCAGTGGCTGGGGTATCTTAAAAAGGCCTATCCACAGGCCGACGAGCTGTTTTCGGTGATAAGAACGGTGAAGGACGCGCCAACGCTTTCAGCCATTTTATTGGCCGCCTAAGCGGCCCTATTCAAGAAGATTGATTACTGCGTGCTGTTCATCAGCGCCAGCAGGCTATTGCGCCGACCGCGCCACGAAATATATCCTCGATACCACTGCGAACCGCTGTCTGACGTATAGAGTTCCATTTCCTGACGCCGTTTGATTAAAACAAACAGGCCATAGGCCGTTTTCACCGCGCTATACAGCATACTTAAAAAGATAACGGCGGATATGGCATCAATTACCCAGTGTCCGATGCGTAGGGTTTGAATGCCTAGAAACGCCATCGCCGTTACCTGAACGGCGAACTTGGCGATAAAGGCGAAAAGAAAAAAGCGGCGTGCGCTTTCTTCATCAAAGAAACAGGGATTCATCAGTGTGGAACGCTTTTCCCGAATCGGGCCGCCGTAGGTATATACGGTCCAGTCTGACTCGCTGGGCGGAACGGTTGCAACCCCCTTTTCTTTTAACTGATGCAGGCGCAAAGAGAGCGCCACGGGAAGCATTAATCCGACAATGACTAAATAGCACAGCGGCGCGCCTATCCCAATAAATGACAGCGCTACCGCTATGATAATCTTAAAAAACAGGGTCGCAGAATAAACAAAAATTCCTGCTGATTGATAGTTCATCGAGCACGCCTTCCTTGTTGGCCACATAAAAAATGACGCTGGGATCATAAGAACTCTTTTATATCGAGTCAATTTATCAACCGCCGATAAAAACGACTGAAGCCTGTCTCATCATGGCGAAACGACTATTATTTAGCCAAACTGGTTCAATTGCGCACCGCGATGCGTTGCTACACGATTTATAATAATTTGAGCCCAATACAATTAATTACAAATAATCGCTCCTGAACGGTAAAAATAACGCATAAATCCCCTGTCCGTAACGCCAATACAAATTTATAATTTTTCTGGCTGAACGTTTTCGTTCAATATTACGTCTCTTATTTAAGTCATCTCATATGCGTACAAAAATTCGTTTAACTTTATTGAGCCTGGCGCTATTGACGTCAGGTTTTGCGATGACAGCGTCCGCAGAGGCCAAAAGCGCCTCTTCGCACGCCCAACCGGCTCAAAAAACGCCCGCCGGCCCGGCGCTTTCGTCAAAGAGCGCACTGGTTGTAGACGTTAAAACCCGCAAAGTCATTTACGCCAATAATCCCGATAAGATTGTTCCTATCGCATCGCTTACCAAGCTGATGACCGCGATGGTGGTGCTTGACGCCAAGCAGCCGATGTCACAGGTCATCCCGGTAAAAATCAACGAAACCAAAGAGCTCAGGGGCGTCTATTCCCGCGTTAAGGTCGGCAGTGAAATCACCCGCAAGGAGATGCTGCTGCTGGCGCTGATGTCATCGGAAAACCGCGCGGCGGCAAGCCTGGCCCACAACTATCCGGGCGGCTATCGGGCCTTCATTAAGGCAATGAACGCCAAGGCGAAGTCGCTGGGCATGAAAAATACCCGCTACGTTGAGCCGACCGGCCTTTCAGAGAAGAATGTCTCTACCGCGCGCGATCTGAGCCGCCTGATTCTGGCGACGCAAAAATATCCGATGCTGAGCCAACTGAGCACCACACAGGGCAAAACCGTGACGTTCGAGCATCCTGCCTATACGCTGGAGTTTCATAACACTAACCACCTGCTGCGCAACGGCAGTTGGGACATCCAGCTAACGAAAACCGGCTACACTGATGAAGCGGGGCGCTGCCTGACGATGCGAACCACCATTAACCACCGGGAAATGGCGCTGATCATGCTGGACGCCTACGGGAAATACACCCATTTTGCCGACGCCAACCGGCTGAGAACCTGGATAGAAACGCAAAAACCGCTGCCTATTGCCGATAACCAGAAGAGCCCCAAAAAGCAAAAGGCCAAGAAGGTCAAACAGAGTTAACGACACGGCCGCTATCACCGGATAGACGGCGTATTTCACTACCCCGCGGCCCCTGGCGGCGGGAAGATTAAATGTTAAAGCGAGCGATGATGAAAAAACGGTTTTATCGCAGTTTACCGCTGGTTTGCCTATTGGGCCTCGGCGGCAACCTGGCCCTTCCCACCTACGCAGCCGAGGCCGCTACAGCGGCACAGCGCAGCAGCCTGCCCGAAATCGCCTCCGGCAGCGCGCTTATCACCGATACCAAAACGGGAAAGGTCATCTATACCCTTAATCCAAACAAGCAGGTTCCCATCGCTTCTATCACCAAGATTATGACCGCTATGGTGGTGCTGGATAAAAAGCTTCCCCTGACGGAAGTCGTCCCCGTAACGATAAATCAAACCAAGGAGCTTGAGGGCGTTTATTCCCGCGTCAGGGTCGGCAGCCACGCCAGCCGCGAAGACATGATGGTCATGACGCTGATGGCGTCCGAAAACCGCGCGGCGGCGGCGCTGGCCCACAGCTATCCCGGCGGCTATGCGGCGTTTATACAGGCGATGAACGACAAGGCGAAGGCGCTGGGCATGAAAAATACCCACTACGTCGAGCCTACCGGGCTGTCCGAACAGAACGTCTCCACCGCCGAAGACCTGACCCGCCTGCTGCTGGCGACCCGCCAATATCCGCTGCTGAGCAAGTATTCGACCGAGCACGAAAAAACGGTTCACTTCCGCCAGCCGGACTACACGCTGGAATTTCGCAATACCAACTATCTGGTGACGAAAGACGAATGGAAAATCCAGCTGACCAAAACCGGCTTTACCAATCAGGCGGGCCACTGCCTGGCCATGCGCACCTCTATCGCAGGGAAAGACGTAACGCTGGTGGTGCTGGACGCCTTCGGTAAATACACCCACTTCGCCGACGCCAACCGCCTGCGCAAGTGGATGGAAACCGGCGAAGCCCCGCCGGTGCCCAAAGCGGCGAAGGAGTATCGTCGCCAGAAGGCTATTGAAACCACGCAGCGTTGATAATTTAACAAAATGCTCCGGTTGATAATAATTTGTTAAGCTTTAGATAAGCCTTTGCGCGTATAATCGGCAAAAATCTTTTATTCTCAGGAGAATACCCCTTGGCAGGAAGCAGCTTACTCGCATTACTCGACGATATCGCCACCGCGCTTGACGACGTCGCGCTGATGACCAAAATGGCGGCTAAAAAGACGTCCGGCGTTTTGGGCGACGATTTGGCGCTCAACGCCCAGCAGGTGACCGGCGTCAGGGCCGATCGCGAACTGCCGGTGGTCTGGGCGGTAGCGAAAGGCTCTTTCCTTAACAAGCTGATTCTGGTTCCGCTGGCGTTAGCCATCAGCGCCTTTATCCCTTGGGCGGTAACCCCACTGCTCATGCTCGGCGGCATCTTCCTTTGCTTTGAAGGGGTCGAAAAGCTGGCCCACCGCTTTTTTCACAAGGATGACAAGGCGCACGCCCAAGGCGGCGAACCAGAGGTAAAAACGCCGGAAGAGATAGCCGCTTATGAGAAGGAGAAGATCAAGGGCGCCGTCCGCACCGATTTTATTCTATCGGCAGAAATTATCGCCATTACGCTCGGTACGGTAGCTGGTGCGACGCTCTCTCAGCAACTGACGGTGATGTCCAGCATCGCCATTATTATGACCATCGGCGTTTATGGCCTGGTTGCCGGTATTGTCAAACTGGACGACGTCGGTTTCTATCTGGCTAAGAAAAAGGCCGCCGCGCTGCGCACCGTTGGCAACGGGCTGGTCAACGTCACGCCCTACCTGATGAAAACCCTTTCCGTCGTCGGCACGGCGGCGATGTTTATGGTCGGCGGCGGCATTCTAACCCATGGTATACCCGCCGTTTCCCGCGTGATTGAAGGCATTGCCCATTCGGCGCTGGCCGCCGTACCCGGCATCGCCGGGCGCATTATTCACGCGCTGACGCCTACGCTGCTAAACATGGCCTTCGGCGTCGTCGCTGGCGCCGTCGCTTTGCTGCTCGTCATGCTTGTCGGGAAAATGAGGTCGTCAGCAAAAGCGGCGTAATTGCACTTTTAAAATAAAAAACCGGCTGTTGCCGGTTTTTTATTTCCTCCAGAAAATGAGCTAACTGTCACAGTTGCTAAGCAGGAACCCTGTTTTAATTAAAAAGATAAATCCCCTCGCTTTATTTTTCCTACTTCCATCTATTTCAATAGCACCGACAACGCTTATAGCACATAACAAACCTCGTTTATTCATTTAAAATCAACGGCAATAATATTAATAGCACATAATATTTGAGTCTCATTTTCAGTATTCTGCGCGCCTACTCGTTTTGCCTGAACGGCCACTGCAAGCGCCGCCGCGCACAGGCTTCTCCGCTGAAAAAATGAGATTTGAATTTCAAAGAGACCGGAAACTCGCCTTTATTTAATTAATAAAAACAACCCAAGTAACATATTGAGCTATCTGGCTAAAAAGAGAGAACAATATAAGAAGCGCCTCACAGAATTCATTTATCAATTGCGTATTGTTAATTATGTAATCCATTAATGTCGCTTTGCATTTTGCGATGGGGACGTTGTTTATTTTTTTCGGCTATTCTTTTTTTATAGCCACAAAACGCAAAGGGAGAATATGGATGTCGACAGCGATCGATGAAAAAGTGATCCAACGACTGTCGTTGGGAAAATGCGCGGATCCGTTCTCCATTTTGGGCCCTCACGCAACGGAAGACGGACTAACCATCAGCGCATTCCTGCCTGACGCTTCGCGCGTTACCGTTTTGGATAAAGACAGCGGCGCCTCGCTGCTTACCCTAACGCCGGGCGAACATAGCGGCTTCTTTCAAGGCGTTCTGCCTCATCGCGACGCGCCCTATCGTTATCAACTCGCCGTCGAATGGGATCGGTATCGGCAGGTTATCGAAGATCCCTACCGCTTTGGCCTGCTGCTGCAGGAAACGGACAGTTGGCTTCTGGCCGAAGGCACCCATCTGCGCCCTTATGAACGGTTGGGAGCCCATCCAATGCGGCTGGACGATATTGACGGCATGGCCTTTACCGTTTGGGCGCCCAACGCGCAGCGCGTCTCGATCGTGGGCGACTTTAACCACTGGGACGGCCGCCGCCACCCTATGCGCCTAAGATCGGAAAGCGGCATATGGGAGCTGTTTTTACCCCATGTCGGCATTGGAGAGCTGTACAAATATGAGCTGGTCGACGCTCACGGCCATCGGCGACTAAAGGCCGACCCCTACGCCTTCGACGGCGACGCGCGGCCGGAAACCGCGTCGCGCACCGCCCTGCCGCCTCACCGTTCGGCCATGCCTCAGTGGCGACGGGAAGCAAACCAATTCTCCTCGCCGATGTCGATTTATGAAGTTCATCTCGGCTCCTGGCAGCGCCACGACGACGGCAGCTGGCTCAGCTATCGCGAACTGGCGGAGCGCCTTATTCCCTACGTGAAGTCGATGGGCTTTACCCACATCGAGCTGCTGCCGATACATGAACATCCCTTCGACGGCTCCTGGGGCTACCAGCCCGTGGGGCTCTATGCGCCGACCCGCCGATTCGGCTCGCCCGAAGACTTTCATTTCCTTATCGACTGCGCTCATCGCGAAGGCATCAGAGTTCTGCTGGACTGGGTCCCTGGCCACTTTCCCAACGACGAGCACGGCCTCGCCCGGTTTGACGGCACCGAGCTCTACGAATACGCCGACCCTCGCGAAGGCCTTCATCAGGACTGGGACACCCTTATCTATAACTACGACAGGCACGAGGTCCGCAACTACCTTACCGGCAACGCCCTTTATTGGCTGGAGCGCTTTGGCCTGGACGGCCTTCGCGTCGATGCGGTCGCCTCCATGCTCTATCGAGACTACAGCCGTGCCGAAGGCGAATGGATCCCCAATCGCCACGGAGGCCGAGAGAACCTTGAAGCCATCGAGTTTTTGCGCTCCGTCAACAGGACGGTAGGCGCCCAGCGGGAAGGCGCGGTGGTTATTGCCGAAGAGTCCACCGACTTTCCCGGCGTCACTCTCCCGCCGGAAAGCGGCGGACTGGGCTTTCACTACAAGTGGAACCTGGGCTGGATGCACGACACGCTCGACTATATGTCCCTTGACCCGATTTACCGCAAGCACCACCACGGCCTGATGACGTTCGGTATGCTGTACGCCTATTCAGAAAACTTCGTGCTGCCGCTGTCGCACGACGAGGTGGTTCACGGCAAGCGCTCGCTGCTTGGGCGCATGCCCGGCGACGCCTGGCAGCAGTTCGCCAACCTGCGCGCCTACTACGCCTTCATGTGGGGATATCCGGGGAAAAAGCTGCTGTTTATGGGCGGCGAATTCGCCCAAGGCAGAGAGTGGAACCACGATGCGAGCCTCGACTGGCACCTGCTTGACGACGTTAACGACGGCTGGCACTGCGGCGTTCAAAATCTGGTGCGCGATCTTAATCACGTCTACAGAGCGCTGCCGCCGCTTTATCGGCTTGACTATCGGCCAGAAGGGTTCGAATGGTACGTGGTGGACGACTGCGAAAACTCGGTGTTCGCCTTCATCCGCCGCGACGAAGAGGGTAATGAGGTGATGGTGGTCAGCAACTTTACGCCAGTGCTGCGGCAAGGCTACCGCATCGGCGTAGCCCAACCCGGCTTTTGGCGTGAAGCGCTCAATACCGACTCGCAGCTCTATCGCGGCAGCAACGCGGGCAACTTCGGCGGCGTCCACAGCGATGAAGCGCCTTCGCACGGCAGGCCTTACTCCCTGTCTTTGACGCTGCCGCCGCTGTCTACCCTCTATTTCGTTCGGGAGGGATAGCATGACGATAGCGCTCACTGCGGGAAAGCCTTATCCCTTCGGCAGCCATTACGACGGCGACGGCGTCAACTTTGCGCTCTATTCCGCCGACGCCGAACGGGTAGAGCTTTGCCTGTTTGACGACGAGGACAACGAGCTGCGCTACAGCCTCCCCTCGCGCAGCGGCAACGTCTGGCACGGCTACCTGCCGAACGGGCTGCCGGGCCAGCGCTATGGCTATCGGGTTCACGGCCCGTGGCAGCCCGAGCGCGGGCTTCGCTTCAATCCGCAAAAGCTGGTTATCGACCCTTACAGCCGAGGCGTAGACGGCAAAGCGCCGGACGCCCCCGAGCTGCTCGATGAAGGCGCTTGGCCCAACGAGCAAGACAGCGCGCCGTTTGCTCCCAAGAGCATCGTTATTGACGAACCTTACGACTGGCAGGACGACCGAAGCCCCCGAGTCGCCTGGCGCGACACCGTGATTTATGAGGCCCACGTCCGCGGACTAACCAAGACCCACCCGGCTATCCCTGCCGTCCTGCGGGGAACCTACGCGGGGCTTTCTCATCCGGTGATGGTGAACTACCTGATTACGCTTGGCATCACCACCCTTGAGCTCATGCCGGTGCAGCTCCATATTGACGAACCGCGCCTGCAGCGCATGGGGCTGGTCAACTACTGGGGCTACAACGTGCTGGCGCCGTTCGCCGTCGAGCCTCGTTACTGGTCGCAGCGCCCCGACTCCACCCCGCTGTCGGAGTTTCGCGACATGGTGAAAACGCTGCACCGCGCGGGCATCGAGGTAATTCTGGACGTGGTGCTCAACCACACCGCCGAGCTGGACGAATCAGGCCCGACGCTCTCTCTACGCGGCATCGACAACCGCACCTACTACTGGCTGGAAGAGAACGGCCGCTATGCCAACTGGAGCGGATGCGGTAACTCGCTGCGCCTTAACGCCCCCGTCGGCCTTCAGTATGCGCTCGACTGCCTGCGCTTTTGGGCGACCGAGTGTCGCGTGGACGGCTTTCGATTCGACCTCGGCTGCGCGCTGGGCAGAGAACCCGAATTCTCTCCCTCTTCCCCGCTGATGGTGGCGCTGCAAAACGATCCGCAGCTGTCGAAGCTAAAGCTGATTGCCGAACCTTGGGATCTGGGCCCCGGCGGTTACCGGCTGGGGGACTTTCCCGCGCCGTTCGCCGAGTGGAACGATCGCTTTCGCGACGCGATGAGGCGCTTTTGGCTGGAAGGCGACGTCGGGCTCGGCGAATTCGCCCGCCGCCTGGCCGCCTCCAGCGACCTCTTCGACAAAAACGGCCGGCGCCCCTACGCGTCGATTAACCACATTACCGCTCACGACGGCTTCACCCTAAAAGATCTGGTGAGCTTTGACCGTAAGCATAACCGGCTCAACGGTGAAGAAAACCGCGACGGACACGGTGATAACCACAGCAACAACCACGGCTACGAAGGGCTGGACGCCCCAGCGGACGTCCTGCTGCTGCGCGAGAGGTCTTCGCGCTCGCTGCTGGCCACCCTGCTGCTATCGCAGGGCACGCCGCAGATTTTGGCCGGGGATGAGCTCGGCAACGCCCAGTGGGGCAATAACAACGCCTACTGTCAGGATTCTCCCCTGACCTGGCTCAACTGGCTGTCGGCGGACGAATCGCTTACGGACTTTGTGTCCGGCCTGATTTCTCTGCGCCGAAAAATTCCGGCATTGGCCGCGCCAAACTGGTGGAAAAGCGGAGACGGCGCGACGGACGTTCAGTGGCTAACCACAGAAGCCGAGCCCATGACGCCCGAGCGCTGGGAGTCCCCTCCCGGCGTCTTGCTGATGTTGTTCTCCAACGAATGGCTCGCGGTGGTTAATCCCTGCGATACGCCGCAGCGCCTTGGCCTCTCAGAGGCGCAGTGGTCCATCGCCGAGCCCTTTTCTCTTGGCGATATTGAAGTTCAAAACCAACGCTACGTGGCACAACCGCGCAGCGTCAGCGTGTTACAGAAAAAAACTTAACGGCAGCTTTGCTGCGCTTACTTTTGCCGTTCCTGATGCAGGAACCTTTATATAGGAATTTTCGATGTTTGGAGGAAACATGGTTAAATCGGACGCCAATCACAAACTCATGCTGGCAAGGCAACTCCCTAAACAGTCCGTCGCGCTGATTCTCGCCGGCGGCCGCGGCTCCCGCCTGAAGGACTTAACCTCCAAACGGGCCAAGCCCGCCGTCCACTTTGGCGGCAAATTCCGTATCATCGACTTTGCCCTGTCCAACTGCATGAACTCCGGCATTCGCCGCATTGGCGTTTTGACCCAGTACCACTCCCACTCGCTGGTGCAGCACATTCAGCGCGGCTGGTCGTTCCTTAACGAAGAGATGAACGAGTTCGTCGATCTGCTGCCTGCTCAGCAAAGAGAAGATCACGAAGAGTGGTATCGCGGCACTGCCGACGCTATCTACCAGAACCTGGACATTATCCGACGCTACCGGGCCGAATACGTGGTCATACTGGCCGGCGACCATATCTACAAAATGGACTATTCGCGCATGCTGCTGGACCACGTGGAAAAAGGCGGGCAGTGCACCGTCGCCTGTATCGCGGTTCCGCGCTCTGAGGCTTCGGGCTTTGGCGTAATGGACATCGCCGAAGACCACCGGATCGTCAACTTTCTGGAAAAGCCGGAGAACCCGCCCGCCATGCCGGGCGATCCGGAAATGTCGCTGGCCAGCATGGGCGTATACGTGTTCAACGCTCAGTACCTCTACCAGCTGCTGGAAGAAGAGAGCCTGAACAGCGAAACCAGCCACGACTTCGGTAAGGATCTCATCCCCAAGGCGGTTTCTCAGGGCGTCGCCTGGGCGCATCCGTTTGACCTCTCCTGCGTCACGTCGGACGTCAACGCCAAACCTTACTGGCGCGACGTCGGCACCATTGACGCCTACTGGAGCGCCAACCTCGATCTGGCCTCGGTAATGCCGGAGCTGGACATGTACAACACCGCCTGGCCTATCCGCACCTACATGGAGCCGCTGCCGCCCGCCAAGTTCGTGCAGGACCGCTCCGGCAGCCACGGCATGACGATGAACTCGCTGATCGGCGCCGGCTGCATTATTTCTGGCTCGGTGGTGCTCAACTCGGTGCTGTTCCCTCGCGTTCGGGTCAACTCTTTCTGTACGCTGGACTCGGCGGTCGTTCTGCCGGACGTGCACATCGGGCGCTCCTGCCGCCTGCGCCGCTGCATTATCGATCGCGGCAGCCACCTGCCTGAAGGGCTGGTCGTTGGAGAAAACGTTGAAGAAGACGAGCGCAGGTTCTGCCGTTCGTCGGGCGGCATTGTGCTGATAACTAAAGACATGCTGGCGAAGATGGAAAAGTAGCCGTTTTCCATCGGCCCTCACCGCTGGCGAGGGCCGCCAAGTAGTGCTTAGATTACTAATATGAATGTTTTTTAATCAGGGGTATGGATGCGAGTATTACACGCCTGTTCTGAACTTTTTCCGCTGTTGAAAACCGGCGGTTTGGCCGACGTGCTCGGCGCGCTGCCCAACGCGCAGGTGGCCGCCGGCGCGGACGTTCGCCTGCTGATGCCGGGGTTCCCGGCGTTAGTGCATCAAATTCTTCCCACTTCCGTGGTTGCCGAGGTGGAAACGTTCGCCGGCAGGGTCGTCCTGCGGTATGGCACCTACAACGGCATCGGCGTTTATCTGATTGACGCCCCCCACCTTTACGACCGGCCGGGCAGCCCCTATCACGACGGAGCGCTGCACGAATACGCCGATAACTATAAGCGCTTCGGCCTGCTCGGATGGATGGCCTGCGAATTGGCCTGCGGTCTGGATGCCTTTTGGCAGCCGAACGTGGTGCACGCCCACGACTGGCACGCGGGTCTGGCCAGCGCCTATCTGGCCGCGCGCGGCTATCCTGCCCGCTCGGTGTTTACCGTGCACAACCTGGCCTATCAGGGGCTGTTCTCCGCTCGGCATATGAACGAGCTTTATCTGCCTACGCACTTTTTACAGCCCGAGGGGCTGGAGTTCTACGGGCAAATCTCTTACCTGAAGGCGGGCCTGTACTATTCGGACATGGTGACAGCGGTCAGCCCAACCTATGCCGAAGAGATAACCCAACCGGAATACGGCTTTGGCATGGAGAACCTGCTCAGCCAGAGAAAGCTGCGCGGCAAGCTGGTCGGCATCCTCAACGGCGTGGACTACGACGTCTGGAGCCCGGAGAAGGACGCCCTGCTGCCTCATGACTACGGCAGCAAGAAGATGACCGGTAAGGCGCAAAACAAGGCGCTGTTCCAGTCGCAAATGGGGCTGGACGTCTCCCCCGACGCGCCGCTGTTTGCCGTCGTCAGCCGCTTGAGCAGCCAAAAGGGGTTAGACCTGCTGCTACAGGCGCTGCCCGAAATTCTCGATCGCGGCGGCCAGCTAGCTCTGTTGGGCAGCGGCGATGAGAACCTGCAGGAAGCCTTTATGGAGGCGGCGCGCCGCCACATTCGTCAGGTGGCGGTTAAAATCGGCTACGACGAAACGCTGGCTCATCGCATTATCGGCAGTGCCGACGTCATACTGGTGCCCAGCCGCTTCGAACCCTGTGGGCTGACGCAGCTCTACGGGCTGCGCTACGGCACCCTGCCGCTGGTGCGCCGCACCGGCGGCCTGGCGGATACGGTAGCCGACTGCTCGTTGGAAAACCTGATGGACAAAAGCGCCACCGGATTCGTGTTTCGAGACAGCAGCGTAGAAGAGCTCAGCGGCGCAATCCGCCGCGCCTTTGCCCTGTGGTCGGATAAGCCCCGCTGGCGCCGCGTTCAGCGCCAGGCCATGGAAAAGGACTTTAGCTGGCGGAACGCCGCCGAAAAGTATCTGGCGATGTATCAGCGGCTGGGCTAACTGCGCCCGCCGCGTTAACACCGCAAAAGGCGGCTTTCGCCGCCAATGCGACAATGATTTACAGCGATCTACGGGCTTCTCTGGCTGAAACGGATTTCCCACAGATTTACCGCTAGTCAATATACGGATTAAGAACATGTCACAATTTCACTTTGAGTCGCCCTCTGAACGCATCATGAACCTGAAAACTGCGATTCAGGAAAAGTTAAAGTTCATTATTGGTAAAGAGCCCGCGCTGGCAACCGAACACGACTGGCTCAACGCCGCCTCTTTCGTCGTGCGCGATATGATGGTCGAACGCTGGCTGCGGTCAACCCGCGCCCACTTTTCCCAATCCGGCCGCCGCGTGTCTTACCTGTCAATGGAGTTCCTGATTGGCCGTACGCTCTCCAACTCGCTTTTGAACCTCGGCATTTACGACGAGCTTGCCGAAGCGCTGGACGACATGGGATTCAGCATCGAGCAGCTGATTAACGAAGAAAACGATCCCGGCCTCGGCAACGGCGGCCTGGGCCGCTTGGCCGCCTGTTTCCTCGACTCGCTGGCCACCCTCGGCCTTCCGGCCCGAGGATACGGCATTCGCTACGAGTACGGCATGTTCAAACAGAACATCGTCGACGGCCAGCAGGCGGAGTCGCCGGATAACTGGCTCGAATACGGCAACGCCTGGGAGTTTCCTCGTCACAACGTGCGCCATAAGGTCTTCTTCGGCGGTCGCGTACAGACGGAAGGCAAACTGTGCCGCTGGGTAGAAACGGAAGAGGTGCTGGCCTGCGCCTACGACCAGATAATCCCCGGCTTCGACACCGATGCGACCAATACGCTGCGCCTGTGGTCGGCGCAGGCCAGTAATGAGATCAATCTGGGTAAGTTTAACCAGGGCGACTACTTTGCCGCCGTTGAGGACAAAAACAACTCGGAAAACGTATCGCGCGTGCTCTACCCCAACGACGCCACCAGCTCTGGCCGCGAGCTGCGCCTCAAGCAGGAATACTTTCTGGTATCCGCCACGCTGCAGGACATTCTCTACAGCCACTGGAGGGCGTATGAAACCTACGACAACCTGGCGGATAAGGTAGCCATCCACCTCAACGACACCCACCCGGTGCTGGCGATCCCCGAGCTGATGCGCCTGCTTATCGACCACCACCACTTTACCTGGGAAGACGCCTGGGAGATGACAATCCGCATCTTCTCCTATACCAACCACACGCTGATGAGCGAAGCGCTGGAGACCTGGCCTGTAGAGATGATGGGGAAAATCCTGCCCCGCCACCTGCAGATTATTTTTGAGATTAACGACTACTTTTTGAAGGTGGTGAAAGAGCAGTTCCCTAACGATCCTGACCTGTTGACCCGCGTTTCCCTGATTGATGAAAGCAACGGTCGCCGAGTAAGAATGGCTTGGCTGGCGGTGATCGGCGGCCATAAGGTTAACGGCGTATCCGCGCTCCACTCAGAGCTGATGGTAACTTCGCTGTTCGCCGACTTCGCCAAAATCTTCCCGCACCACTTCTGTAACAAGACCAACGGCGTAACGCCGCGGCGCTGGATTGGCCTGGCCAACCGGCCGCTGGCCGAGCTGCTGGACGCCAGCATCGATCAGACCTGGCGCACCGACCTGAGCAAGCTGTCGGCGCTGAACGCGATGGTAGACTATCCGGCGTTCATCGAGCAGATTAAAAAGGTCAAGCTGGCCAACAAGAAGAGGCTGGCGGAGTACATCGCTACGCATCTGAACGTCGTCGTTAATCCAAACTCGCTGTTTGACGTTCAGATTAAGCGCATTCACGAGTACAAGCGCCAGCTGCTGAACCTGCTGCAGGTGATCACCCGCTACAACCGCATTCTGAAAGCGCCGGACGATCCGTGGGTGCCAAGAACGGTGATTTTTGCCGGCAAGGCCGCCTCTTCCTACGTTAACGCCAAGCTTATCATTCGGTTGATAAACGACGTAGCCAAGGTCATCAACAACGACGAGCGCATTAAAAACAAGCTGAAGGTGGTGTTTATTCCCAACTACGGCGTCAGCCTGGCGCAAATTATCGTCCCGGCCGCCGACCTGTCGGAACAGATTTCCCTGGCGGGCACCGAGGCGTCGGGCACCAGCAACATGAAGTTCGCCCTTAACGGCGCGCTGACCATCGGCACGCTGGACGGAGCCAACGTAGAAATTCGTGAACACGTGGGCGAGGAGAATATCTTCATCTTCGGCAACACCACCGAAGAGGTTAACGCGCTGCGCCGCAACGGCTACGATCCGCGCAAAATCTACGAAGAGGACACCGAGCTTCATCAGGTGCTAAGCCAAATCGCGACCGGCTTCTTCAGCCCGGAAGAACCCTATCGCTACGGCCCGCTGTTTGACTCGCTGGTCAACTTCGGCGACTACTACCAGCTGCTGGCCGACTATCGTTCCTACCTCAACGCGCAGGAGAGCGTCGACCGGCTGTACCTGAAGCCGAACACCTGGGCGCGGAAGGCGGCGCTAAACATCGCCAACATGGGCTATTTCTCTTCCGACCGAACGATTCAGGAGTATGCGGAAGAGATCTGGGAAATAAAGCCGACCAAGCTGTAGGCGGAGTACGAGATGGATAAAATGCGCCAGACGGCAGACGCCGCGATGGGCGACGACGGGCAAGACCGTTACGACGAGGTCGGCATTGCTCGCGGCTATGTAAACGCCGCGGGCCTTATTGAGCCCATCGATGAAACCGCGCGGCGGCGCATTTATGACGCCATGGCCAGCGGCCTGGAGAGCCCGAATTCCCCGCTGCCGCCGGTGTGCGTTTTCTCAATCGGGGAAAGTTACAATGTCACCTTATTAATTCCCAATCTCTATCAGTGGAAGCTGCGGCCCAATGACTATGCGCTTGCCCCCGCGGACGGCGGCGGATTTTATGAGGGGCAAATCGTCCCCTCTGACGAGCAAATCACCCTGCCCGCCGACCTTGCCTGCGGATACTATCGACTAACGCTACGAGCCGGCGACGCGCTTTGGCACACCAGCGTCATTATCTCCCCCGCCCGCTGCTTTGCGCGCCCGGTGGACGAGCGGCTGTGGGGCATGTGCGTGCAGCTCTATACGCTACGCTCGGCGAACGACTGGGGCATCGGCGACTTCGGCGCGTTGAAAGAGGCGCTGTACGAAACCGCGCGGCGCGGCGGCGCCTTTGTCGGCGTCAACCCTCTGCACGCGCTGTACCCCGCCGTACCGGAAAACGCCAGCCCCTACAGCCCCTCCTCTCGCACCGCGCTGAACGTCGCCTATATCGACGTCGAGGCCGTCGCTGAATTTCAGGCGAGCGAATCGGCCATCGCGTGGTGGAAAAACGCCGACGTTCAAAACGAACGGCAGCGGCTGCGGCAAACCGACAGCGTCGACTATGCGGCGGTGATGACGCTTAAGATGACGGCGCTGCGGCTGGCGTGGCAATCGTTCAACGATCCGCTGCGAAAGCAGGCCTTTCGCCGCTTTCTGGCCGAGCGCGGGGAAGCGATTATCCGCCAGGCGGAGTTCGACGCCCTGCACTACGCGCTGACGCAGAGCCAGGAAAACGCCTGGGGCTGGCCGGTCTGGCCCGAAGACTATCGCCGGCATGATTCTGAAACGGTTCGCCGCTTCGCCGAAAGCCATGACGACGACGTTCGGTTTTACGCCTGGCTACAGTGGCTCGCCCATCAGCAGCTTAGCGAATGCTTTACGCTTTCCCGCCGATTGGGCATGGCCGTCGGCCTGTATGGCGATTTGGCGGTCGGCGTCGCCGAAGGCGGCGTACAGACCTGGTGCGACAAAACTCTCTACCGCATGAAGGCGTCCGTAGGCGCCCCTCCCGACCCGCTCGGGCCGCAGGGGCAAAACTGGGGGCTGCCGCCGATGGATCCGCACGTTTTACGAAAGCAAGCCTACCGCCCGTTTATCGAGGTATTGCGCGCCAACATGCGCTACTTCGGCGCGCTGCGCATTGACCACGTGATGTCCCTACTTAGGCTTTGGTGGGTACCCTATGGCGAAACCGCCGACGCGGGCGGCTACGTGGCCTATCCCCTTGACGACCTGCTGGCGATTTTAACGCTGGAAAGCCAGCGCCATCGCTGCGTGGTCATCGGAGAAGATTTAGGCATCGTGCCGCCGGAGATCGTCCAAAAGCTGCGGGACGCCGGCGTCTATTCCTATAAGGTGCTCTACTTTGAAAAAGAAGGGGTCGGCTTTCGCCCCCCCGAACGCTATCTCCCTCAATCGATGGCTACGCCGACCACCCACGATCTGCCGACGCTTGTCGGCTATTGGCAAAAAGGCGACCTTCGGCTTGGGGAGTCGCTGGGCATCTATCCGGACGCCGAGGTGCTGGCCGCCTTGGATAAGGCCCGCGACGACGACAAGCGGGCGTTGGAAGCGATGCTGCTTGAATACGGTTTCTTAGCCAAACCGCTGTCGCCCGGCGCCATGACGGACGAGCTGAACGTCGCCCTGCACCGTTTTATCGCTTCGACCTCAAGCCAGTTCGTCGGCCTGCAGCCGGAAGACTGGCTGCGCGTTGAAACGCCCGTTAACGTGCCGGGCACCTCCGACCAATATCCCAACTGGCGAAGAAGGCTCCCTGCCACTCTCGCCAGCGCCTTTGAAAGCCCGCTGGGGCAGCGGCTGCTGGAAGCCGTTCAGCGAGGCCGTGAAGGCCGCATGCTCGACGCGGCTGTTCAAACGAACCTTGGGGAAACGCACAAGTGAACATCACGATTGAGACCCGAACCACCCTCACCGTTTATGGCATACGCCACTGCGGCCCCTATAACGAGATATACAGGGCGTTCGACGAGCTGTGGCGCTGGGCTCAGGCCGAAGGGCTGGAGTCGCGAACGCTGTGCGCCATTGCTGTCTATTATGACAATCCAAAGGTCGAACGCCCTGAGCGCTGCCGCTCGGACGCCTGCCTACAGCTCGACGGCCCGTTGGCCGACGAGCAAATGTCGGAGCTTATCGAACCCGTCGAGCTGCTCGGCGGCTGCTACGCCAAGTATCGACACGTTGGCCCCTATGAGGCGCTGGAGCCCGTTTATCAACGGTTCTATCAGGAATGGCTGCCGCAAAGCGACTACCTGCGCGCCAATATGCCGTCGTTTGAGGTCTATTTGAATAATCCGCGCACCACGGCGGCTGAGGCGCTGTTGACGGAGGTTTATTTTCCGGTTGTGCCTAAGTAGCTGGGGGGCTTTTTGTAGGGAGGGGTTGGTGGTAAATCTCGCGGGGTGGATGCGTCAGCACCCGGAATGAGGACCGTCAAGCCACATTGGTCCGCGATTACTCACATAGCTCCATTCAGCACCCAAAGGGCGACTGGCTGGGGCGGAATTTGAGGCCGGGCGGGGTGCGACGATGAAGGTTTTAGAGGAGGTGTATTGTGCTTGTATGCTGCACAGCTACCATAGAAAGATAATGGTTTACTCCCTACCACAGCAGTTCTTCCAGCATGTTCCCGTAGGCATAATATCAGATAGCAAGACCTCAAAGATTTAAAGGGGGTTTCCTGGCTCTTATCTTCAGTATGGGGACTTATATCTTTGAACAGTAAGTTCCGTTTTTATTTTATCTATAGATTTTTCAGGGCAAGTATTACATAAAAAATACATGTAGAAATCATAACCAAAATGAAACTCACACTCATCGGATATAAGCTTGCACCATATATCTTCTCTTAATATCGATTGAACAACCGCTTTAAGTTCACCAAGCGGTATCGCGCCACCTTCAACATAAGGACATTCATCATTATTCAGTTCCAGCCCCTGAATTTTTAGTGATTTTACACCAAGGAAATTACAAGCATCCAGAATATAATCAATATATCTCCCTTCAACTTTTTTATATTCATCCTCTGTTACCTTACAGCCTATATCATAAAAGCTAGTCCATTCGCTCGAAGATGAGCATAAATTATCCAGCTCATCGGTTTGAGCATATTTAGTTATTCTATATGAGTATTTCATTCATTAATCACCTCTTCGAGTGAAATCGGCATCATAAGTTCCAGCTCTTGTCCCTTTGCTTCTTAAATTTTTAACACTAACGACTGCTTTCTAAAATCCCCCACTATGTTAAGCAACAGCTGGGGTAATATATTTTTGCACATACGCCTGGAGGTTTAATCCTCCCGCCAGTACTGTAACGAGGCGCAGGAGCTGAGAGAACAACTTTATCAGGCTGAACAGGTGGTTAAGGGGATTAAGGATGTGCTGGGTTAGTGGACTAAACGGAGATTAAACAATAAAAAGCCGGGAAGATTTAATATCTCCCCAGTTTATGAAAATAAATAGTACAAAAGGTTCTATAGTTTATCTATCCACGTTCTCATATGATTGACATCTCCATCAAAAATAAAACCTTCTCCATTATCGGGCAAGAATAATCGACCGGTATCAAATCTTAAAAACAATTCTTTTTTTGCTTTCTTCTGCTTAATGGAAAAGTCATCACTCCATTTTAATATCTCTTCATTGTGCTTTTTTTCATCAGATAAAAAGACCACGACTGAATTTTCCAATTGTTCATAAGAATGATAAGTTTTCTTGAGTGTAATATCGAAATTTAAATCATCAATTATGTTATATGTAATAAATAGTTCGTTTCCAGACGATTCAATGGTCCTTTCCACCAATGGTATTGAGCCTAACATACTATTATCTATTGTATTTCTCATGTAAACCTCACTAAGGAACGATAATTATCCCAGCTTTAGTACCATCACCAAAGATAATATTATAGTGCGGATTATTATCGTGTAATGGATTTTTCATATTATATAAATCACCCCGATATATTCCCGCTGGTTGTTTCCATACATCACTGAATTTAGTAGCACTATAAAGCTCACCAGACCTTGCAGGGAAATTGTCAACATGAGGTCTAAGATCCGGCATGTTATCTAATAACGCTCTTGCTTCATCAACACTTCTAACCGTGACACCTTTACCATTTCGTAAATCAGATATATTGCGGCGTTGTTGAGCATTACATCCAGCTAATCCTAATGGATCTATCCAAGAGAGTGGATTAGACGCATACGCATATAAGTTTAACCCGCCTCTCAGCCCTATCGGGTCCGGCTGATAATACCTGTTCAGATTGTAAAAGAGCCCGGACTCCTCATCCTCGTACTGCCCCTGAAAGCGCAGCGGATTGCGGAAGCTTATCAACCGTTCGCCGGTCTGCCAGTGGGTGGCTATATCTTCTTCCACCAGATTGCCGTAGGCATCAAACTGGCAGCGGTACACCTCCTCGCCGTTGATGTTCGTCAGGCTGTGCGGCGTGCCGACCAGTTAATGGTTATCTTTTATTTTCTTTATTTGAGACAATGCTTTTAATATTTTCTCTGCCTTGGTTTATTCTATCTCCCTCCGTATATATAGAGAAATGGTTACTATTTTTGGGGCAATAAAGCCCCAAAACAGATTGTCTATCAATTGCATTTTCTGGTATTGTTTGCAAAGGTATACGGCAAAGTGGACATATAAAATCCTCTCCAGATCTAAATTTCCTTAAGACTTCATAGGAATTCATCTTTCTAATATTATCATTCACGCTCATGGTAACCCTCTGTTTAAAGACTTCTTCCTCTATACTTTTTTTGTAAATTCTAAGTGAAGATAAATGGTTTGTTCGTTATTTCTTTTGCCACATTTATTTTACCTAGAGAATATTTACCAACCATAAATTCACCATGGTGGAAGCCAATTGTACAACCATTCTCGAAAATCCTTATCAAGGGTTCAAAAACATCTCTATTTTTAACTGCAATAGCATTTTTTAAATCAATAAAATAATTCCACTTTATATACTCTATTAAATATGCAGCAATATATGCATTACCTGTTTTTTCAATTAACGTCGAACGTAATTTATCTATCTCCATACCTATACTTTGCTGGCATTCAATGCCGAGAATACGGCAGCAATCAAACCTAGGTGATGGGGTATGTTTCCCCTCTAAAAAAGAGAACATAATGGCGACTCGCCGAAAATATTCACGGATAAGAAAAAAATTAACATCAGGAATATCATCGTATTTTTCTATATGCTCAATTCTCAATGCGCGCATTGTTGCTTTTTTCATATTATTAAACATATATCAATACCTTAAAATTTTGGTGAATATCCAGGATATATACCAAAACCTGGCTGTGTAGGTGCCAGATCCTGGGCTCCAGAAGGGGGAGTATCGAATCTCTTTATTGTTAAGTTCCATGATTCAATCCTGCGATATGGAATCCCTTGCCCCATTAAATATCGCTCACCTAACTCATGATTGGCAAGTTGTCTAAACCACGATTTTTGAGCATCAGTTAACTCCTGCTTCTGAGCCATTTCCTAGGTATAAGCGATTTTATCATCGGCTTCAAATCTTCCTATGACTATTAAAGGGCCTTCATCGGTTGCTATTGGATATTCATGCCTGCCGTAGAATATATGTTTTTTTAAAGTTGTAACTTCCTCTGTTGATAAACCTGTATTTTGAGCAACTGTTGGAATATCATCCATTTGGGATAGTCTTATTCTGGCATAGGCTGCATCAGCTGCTGCATCATACTCAAACGGTATATTTCCCCGTTTGGTTTTTTATAGAACTTTGCATATATCGAACATCTTTTGGATCAATATTTCCGTCAATCTTTCCACATGTCAGACCCAACGGGTCGTGAGCTGTATCTGGCGGGGGACTGGCTGACGCAGTGTAACCTTACCGAGCAACCGCTGGCGATCAGCGTGATGCCTGATCAGGTGGTTATTCAGATTTAACAGAGTTGTATGTGCACTGACATTTAATAATTAGCAGGAATGATCCTGATAGGATCATTCCACGCCAGAAGAGAGTTAGCCAACATTCTCCCTTTTAACTAATCTTCCATCATCAAGTGTCAGATAGTCTCTCTTATCTCCATGTGTGATCTCCACATATTCATTAACCACAACCGCATCAACAATTCCACAGAGGTAATGCCAAAAAGACTTTTTGGCATTATTATAAAGAAGCACTCCCCACTCACATGGAATTAAATAGCGCTCTTCAGGAAGATGGATAACATCATACACAATTCCGCCAAGTCGTGATATTTCAGAGCGAGCTTCTTCTGTAAAAACTATTAACCCATCATCTTTTTCACCTTGAGATGCATTACAATCTGGACATCTTTCCAGATCCGACTCATAGCTAGAATAACAATTTTGACATGTAGTATATTTCATCAACCATCTCTTATTTAATTGGAATACTAGATGTAATAACACCTGGACCAGTACCACCAATATGCGGATCAACATGGTCTTAATAACACGTATTTTCTGTGTTACCCCATTTTGGGTCGATGTGCCTTCAAATACCTTACCAAAGAACCCTTCCCTATTAGAAATGACTTGATTTGCAGGGTTATTAGCAACCTCCACTGTAGCATGCGCAATATCTCTATTGCTCCACTCCGATGGGAATGGCGAACCTTTTTTGCCTTTTAGGCTTCATTGATGCATATGGTTCTTGCTTAGGAGGACCAACATGAGGAGAGTGTCTTCTTAAGATATGGCGAAGTGAGCCAAAAGAGAACTTATAGCCATCATTGCCTACAGGAGGGCACGTCGCTAGTCCAAGCGGATCTATCCAATTATTCGGGTTATGTACATAAGCATATGGGTTATATCCACCCATCAGCCCTATCGGGTCAGGCGTAATATACCGCCCCAGTTCCGGCTGATAATATCTGTTCAGATTATAAAAGAGCCCGGACTCCTCATCCTCGTACTGGCCCTGAAAGCGCAGCGGATTGCAGAAGCTTATCAACCGTTCGCCGGTCTGCCAGTAGGTGGACGTCTCTTCTTCCACCAGATTGCCGTAGGCATCGAACTGGCAGCGGTACACCTCTTCGCCGTTGATGTTCGTCAGGCAGTGCGGCGTGCCGAGGTGGTCATTGTGATACCAGTAGACTTTCGATTCCAGATATTTCGGCAGGGTAAGTTTGTTGCCGTCAATCAGCGCCAGCGGGCGGTGGCTTCCCGGTTCATACAGGAACGTCTGCCAGTGGCGCTCGTTGCTCTGACTCTGCTATCGTCACCTCTGAATGTGTTATTTTTTTGTTATAATAAAAAAATGACTATCGTTTTTGGGACAATGTAGTCCAAGAGCATTTCTCCTATCAGAAATATTTTCGGGTATTGAAACTAACCGTAACTTACAATATGGGCACATAAAATCAATTCCATCCCTATACAATCTAAGGACTTCATACGAGTTCATCTTTTTTATATTTTTTTCACACATATCATTACCTCAAAAAGGATTCTTCCCCTGAGGTAGCTCAGAGTAATCACGTCTAACTCTCTCCATCTCTTCTAATCTTTATTTAAGACCGGGTCTCTTTCCTAGTTTAAAAACAAGTTTCATCCTGGCAGCTAAATACTCTTCATATTGTGTCCAATTAGGTATTCTGTTATTTGTGCTATTCTAAATTAGGAGACGCTACTCCCAAAACCTGCCTGCGATCTATTATTTTGCGAGACATCTCCAGACATTTAATTCCTTTTATTGCTGCGAATTATTAGCCGCAGTATTGTCGCGTCGTGCCTGCAAAATCAGGCCACGGGATTGACCTCCTGTATCATTCTTATCAGCAACAGACGGTGCATTTGCGTCTTTCTATATCGTGTGTCCAGCTTTGGAAGCGATATACTCACGCTTCTCCACTCTATGGTGAGCTGGGCGAGGGCATCGTAAGGTGCGCCAGTGTCTGGTAAGGCTGGTAAGGTCAACCCCGTTCAGTTCACCACCCACGAGATTGACCGCTTCGTTGGTGGTTCCATATTCTACTTACCAGAGGCTGCCCTATGGCTACTACCCCAACCCAAACTCACCCGTTACTTTCTCTCTTTCTAAATCCTAACGTCGATTTCACCACCCTGGCCGACCGCTGCGAACTGTACGCCGAAGCCCAGGCGGAGTTAGACTTTCCGGTGCTGCGCGCCGCGTTTTGCGAGCGCCTCATCGCCTGCCTCACGTGGCTTAAAGATACGCAAAATGACCCGATCCCCCGCCATCTGGAATCACAATTTATTATTAATAGCTATCCCCTTGCTTATCCTCGCTTTGAGCCAGATACGGGGCAGCTGTGCGACTACTGCCTTGCGCTGGCGCAGATTCTGGCCAACCGGGAGCTGCCGCACGACGTGGAGCAAACGCTGTCGGACCTGCTGTTTGGGCTGGTCTGCTACCTCGCGGCGGAGCTTAAAGCCCCGCGCTGGGTGCGTACGGCCAATGGGATCGTTCCCGTTCATGGAGGTGAGCTATGAAACCGCAGGACTGGCATTCCGCCGACGTTATCGCAGCATTAAAAAAGCGCGGCACGTCCCTTGCCGCCGTCTCTCGCGACGCGGGGCTGGCGTCCACCACGCTGGCTAACGCACTGGCTCGCCGCTGGCCAAAGGGGGAAAGGCTGATTGCCGGGGCGCTGGGAGTCACGCCGGAGGAAATTTGGCCGTCTAGGTATTACGGCAGGTAGAACGTTTTCTGAGGGGCTTCCCGCGCTGCCGTTAGCCGTGGCGCGGGTCTCCGGGCAGACCGCATAATGGGTAAGCCTTTCACCTCGTCAATCAAATACTGCGATGCCGATAACACGCTGGGCGAACGTTCCGTTTGCCCTTCTCTTCTAACCACCACTTAGAACCCATCCCTTTCAAATTCAACCGCGAGCAAACGCACATTTTCGCAATACGGGATAAGTTTGGGTTAAAAGTACTGGTTATACTTCCATATAAATTTACTAAGGAAGGCGCCACGTCATGATGAAAAAGCCCGCCACGCGGGAAGCGTATCGAAAGCGCATCAGAAAATCTTACGCGCTGCTTGCCCGCTCGCTGGACGCGCCGGTAAACATAGACGCGCTGGCCAGCGAGTCCGCCTTTTCCCGCTACCACTTTCACCGCATCTACACTTCGCTGGTAGGAGAAACCGTTGCCGACACTCACCGCCGCCTAAGGCTAGACCGCGCGGCGTCTTACGTCGCCTCCGGCGCGCGCAGCATCACCGATATCGCCATGGCGTCAGGTTATGAAACGCCGCAGTCATTTTCACGCGCTTTTAAAGCGCAGTTCGGCCTCTCGCCCGCTCAGTATAGAAAAGCGGGAAAATCGCCGAACGACGGGGCGCACGCCCCGCTCTATCCCCCCATCAATCAGGAGACTATCAGCGTGAACGTCACTATCGAAAACCGTCAGGAAGAAACCGTCTACGGCGTCCATCACGTCGGCCCCTATAATGAAATCAGCGGCGCATTTAATGCCCTGTGGCAGTGGGTAATGGAGAATAATCTGCAGGAGCGGGCCAGAGCCGGCATCGGCATTTATTATGACGATCCCACCGTAACGCTCCCCTCGCAGTGCCATTCCGACGCCTGCGTCGCGTTTGACGCGCCGCTCGCCGAGCCGCCGAAGGATGAAAGAATTCAGACCATTCAGCTGGCGGCCGGGCTTTACGCCCGCTACCGCCACGTCGGCCCCTACTCTACGCTGGAACAGGCCTACGGCGCCTTTTATGGCCAGTGGTTGCCCAACAGCGGCTATGAGTGCGCCGATCTGCCGGCGTTTGAAATCTATCTCAACAACCCGTGCGATACGCCGGAAAGCGAGCTGATTACCGATATCTATATGGCGATTAAATAGTAAAAATCATAACCACCCGCATAGCGGGTGGTTTGCTCTTGCCCTATAAGGGCTTGTTACCGACTGCGCCTAAATGACGCCGCTTTCTCTTCGTTCAAGCTAAGTGTCTTTGCTACTTTGGCTTACCCCTTGAAGGGGTCTGTATACTCTTTGCTGCTCAATTTGTCTGAGACTAAATCTGATTTCTCTTGTTCTCTGATATATTTTTGGATTGTCGCTTCATTTAGCCCTACCGTACTTACATAGAAGCCTTCGCTCCAAAATTTTCTGTTGCCAAACTTATATTTTAGATTGGCATGTCTATCAAAAATCATCAGCGAACTTTTCCCTTTCAGATACCCATAAAGCTTGAAACACTCAACTTCGGAGGAATACTTACCAACATATGAACATGATCCGGCATCAGGTGACCTTCTATTATTTCCACTCCTTTATACTTACAAAGGTCTCGTAATATCTCACCTACGCTTGAACGTATACTATTGAAAATCACTTTCCGTCTGAACTTCGGCGAAAAGACGATATGGTATTTGCACAGCCACTTTGTATGCGCTGAGCTTTGTGCTTTAATGCCCATAAACACCTTTCCTCATTTTAGTTACGGTTATTAGCTTGAACATCTATATCGTAACGGAAAGGTGTTTTTCTTGGTATAACCCTTTGATCCCACCCGCAAAGCAGGTGGTTTTATGTTTAAGACGCTAACGCGACTTAAACTGGCTAAAGCCATAATAGAAAGGCGGAATATTATATTCCGCCTTTTCCAATATCACTCTATTACTCTTTTATCAGTCCTTCTCGCCCTGATATTCCGCTTCCGCTTCGTCAAAACGGGTCAGCATTTTTTCGCTTGGCTTGCCGCCCACGCGGCTGAAGACAACGATAGCGATAGCGCCAAACAGGAAGCCAGGGATTATCTCGTACAGGTTAAACCAGCCAAACTGTTTCCATATCAGCACCGTTGCCGCCCCAACCAGCATGCCTGCCAGCGCGCCGTTGCGGGTCATCCCTCGCCACAGAACGGAAAGCAGAATAACCGGGCCAAACGCGGCGCCGAACCCGGCCCAGGCGTACGCGACCAGCCCCAGAACGCGGTTGTCGGGGTTAGAGGCCAAAACGATCGCGATCACCGCCACCAGCAGCACCATCAACCGCCCTACCCACACCAGCTCGCGCTGGCTGGCGTTCTTACGTAAAAACGCCTTATAGAAGTCTTCCGTCAGCGCGCTGGAACAGACCAGCAGTTGGCAGCTCAGGGTGCTCATCACCGCCGCCAGAATGGCCGACAGCAGCACGCCGGCGATCCAAGGGTTAAACAGCAGTTTGGAAAGTTCAATAAACACCCGTTCGCCGTTTTCGCTTACGTTGCCCGCAAGCTGCGGATTGTTGGAGAAGAACGCGATGCCGAAGAAGCCGACCGCCACCGCGCCCGCCAGACAGAAAATCATCCAGGTCATGCTGATGCGGCGGGCTTTGTGGATCACGTGGTGGGAATCCGCGGCCATAAAGCGCGCCAGAATATGCGGCTGCCCGAAGTAGCCCAACCCCCACCCCATAAGGGAAATAATGGCAACCCAGTTAAGGCCTTTAAACATATCCAGATATTCGACGCTTTTCGCCTCAATGACGTCCATCGAGCTGCCAAAGCCGCCGACGGCGATGATTACCATCACCGGCGTCAGTATCAGCGCGAAAATCATCAGCGAGGCCTGAACGGTGTCGGTCCAGCTCACGGCCAAAAAGCCGCCGATGAAAGTGTAGGCGATGGTCGCCGCCGCACCGACCCACAGGGCGGTGTGGTAGTCCATGCCGAAAGTGCTTTCAAACAGGCGAGCGCCCGCCACCACGCCGGAGGCGCAGTAGATGGTGAAGAAAATCAGGATAACCACGGCGGAGAAAATGCGCAGCACGCGGCTTTTATCTTCAAAGCGAGTGGTGAAATAGTCCGGCAGCGTCAGCGCGTTATGGTTGACTTCAGTATGCACCCGCAGGCGACCGGCGACGATACGCCAGTTCAGGTAGGCGCCTATCGTAAGCCCGATGGCAATCCAGCTTTCGGAAATGCCGGACAGAAAGACGGCTCCCGGCAGCCCCATCAGCAGCCAGCCGCTCATGTCGGACGCGCCGGCGGACAGCGCGGTGACAAAGCTGCCCAGACGGCGGCCTCCTAAAATGTAATCGCCAAAGTTGTTGGTCGCACGGTAGGCGGCCAACCCGATAACGATCATCCCCACAATGTAGACCACAAAGGTCACTAGCATTGGTATGCTTTCGGTCATGCAGCTCTCCACATCCACGTCTTGCCGTTATTCAGTCGCTGCCGATGACGGTCGTCTTTTATTGATATTGATAATGCACCGCTCGTCGGCCCATATTCCCGCAGGCGAACGGACAAAAAAGACCGAAATTATCGCCATCTTTCCGCAAGATGACAAGCCGATGACGGATATTCCAATAAATCGTTTTTATGCAGCATGAATCACCACTTGCCGCGAAATTAACCCCACAGGGTTCGCCCATTTTCATCACAAATATCACATTTAAAGTTTGGGCTTTTGCACAGAAGGCGGGCAACGGCGACAAACCGCTCGAAAATTCGTCTCTATTCCCGCGATTTACCCGAGGTTTTCCGAATTTTATCCCCTTTTTCAATCACGAATATTGTGGTTATACTATGAACAACTTTGAATATTGCGCGATACCTCCCAGGTTGGCCATAAATCAGCGATTGCCATGAAAACGATCTCTACCTCTGTCCCCGCTCTTGATAAGGTTGTTCGCGTCTGCGACTTTTTGTCCGATAAAAACGGCGCAACCTTTAGCCAAATTTATCAAGGCGTCGGCATGGCTAAAAGCAGCACCTCTTCGCTGCTTAGCGCCATGGTGACCCACGGCCTGCTGCGGCAGGACGGCGATAAATACTATCTGGGCCTTCGGCTGTACGAGCTAGGCAATAAGGCCGTAGAACAGTACGACATTAAGAAAATTGCCCAGCCGGTGCTGGCCGCGCTGCGCGACGATACCAACTTGACCTGCCACTTGGGCGTCTTACAGGGTTCTTCCCCTATTTACCTCACCAAGCTGGAAAGCCCACAGGCAATTGTTATCCGCAGTTGGGAAGGCAAACGCCTTTCGCTGCACAGCTCCGGCCTCGGCAAAGCGATTATGGCGTGGCTGAGCCCCGAAGAGGTGGACGACCTGCTGAGCGACGAGCTGCCGCTAACGCGCTTTACCGACACCACCATCACCGACGTTCCTACGCTCAAGAAGCAGCTTGCGCTTATCCGACAGCGCGGCTGGGCCTACGACGACGAAGAAGACAGCCAGGGCGTGCGCTGCATCGCCGTGCCGGTGTTTAACCCTCAGGGGCAGGTTATCGCCGCCATCAGCGTTTCCGGCGTGGCGTTCCAAATTCCGGACGATAAACGCGAACAGCTAGCGGAGCGAGTGATGCTGGCGGGGAAGGAGCTGTTGGGAAGGTTGAGGTAGAGGAGTTGCAACTTTCGATGCAAATATAGGCCCCCCTCTTGGGGGCGGGATCTAACACAGGCGCAGTCCCTCATCACCCATAACTAAAGAAAGCCTTCTCCTCCTTCTACAGATCGCGGGCTTTCTTATTGACTCTTTCTGCTTCATGGCGTGCAGCCCTGTTCATCGAGTTAATACACCGCCACGGCCATCGCTAAACCACCGATGATGAAGCGCGTTATTTAGGGTACTCAGACCAAGGCAACTGGTAATGAGGCCCGTCTTTTAACGACTTCCAGTCACCGCCCCATTCAATAACGATCCTTAATTCATTCGCCGCCGCCTTAAACGCATTGGCAATTTGCACGTAGTATTTCCACTCCCAGGATCCGGCTGACGTTGGATAGGCAAATACGTCGACCGCATGACCCGTTAAATGGCGACTATTTGATGTCTGGCTCTTGCCGGCTGCGACTAATTGCTTTTGGCGTTCGATGCTGCGTACCCCTTCGGTAATGGCGAAATCAACCGGGGATAGTTCCAGCGCTCGCCGGACTACCTTGACTAAATCAGGGTGTACGCCGTTCAGGTTGCGCTCGCTTCGACCGCTAAATTTGAAACTGCTCATTTACTCCTCCACTTTTTATGAAACATAGCTAACACGTTGCCGCGAGCGTTCCAGCTCGCGATGCACCAAATCAGGTTTAGTCGCCTCTCTACCCAATCGATGTAGACATACTGTCTAGCGGCGACGCAGCAAGTGAAAGGTCGTTCTGTTAGATATCCGGTTTTATCGCTATGCGCCTAGCTCACCAGCTTTCGCACCGCTTTTTGTTGAAGCAGCGCGCTTATCCACAGGCTCAAAGCGGATGAAGCCGTAGCCGATATCGAAGGGCCACCGACCAGCAGCGGCGTCAGCAGCTGCTTTGTTTCAGCCTGAGCGCAGTCAAAAAGCGGCAGTTTCTCTACGGGGCCCAACAGGTAATTAGCCTGTAAATGTGGATGACGCTGAAAATAGCGCAGCGCATACAGCAACAGATTCGCCTCAGACTTCGGCCATGCGTAGTAGTGCCGCAGAACATAATTCTGCTCAAACAGCAGCCACAGACGGTGGCGTGGTAGCGCCTGCAAGCAGGCGCTCATTACAAAGGGATACCACATCTCCTGAGCTGTTATCAGCTGTTCTACCAGCCAGCTTGCGGGATCCTGCTGCCATTTATCGGCATAAGGCCAGCAGCCGCTGTACAGATAACGGGAAAACACCCGTTCCGAATTGCTAAGCGTTGCTTGACTGACTTCATTGTGCTTAATGTTTCTCTGTTCAAAGTAGCGCTCAGTTAACTGTTTCCGAAAAGTTTCAATAAATCGCGAGCGAAACTGAAATTCAAACGTGCCGTATGAAAAATCGTCGAGACAGATATTGATAGCACCAATATTAATATCTATATCATTATCACCGACAACCTCCCGTATAATATTTTCACAGCCATATTTTAACGACAAGCGAGAAAAAGAATCATGTTGAGTCATAATTTTATGATGTTCATAATTAAATATTTCCATTATCATATTGCAACGATGAATTTTATTATCCATATTTCCCTCAGCGATAAGTATTGAATGCTATTATTTTGATGCTTTAATTAAGTTAATTAAATTTTAATAATGCACATCAATATATAATATCCACCTGAACTTCATGGTATGATTCGACAGCTTAATCTCATGAGAATGAGGTTTCCTACTGCCTATAGAAATAGATGGCAATCTTGTGAAGCAAGCAATTCAACAAGATTGCTTTAGCAAAAGCTAGCGTTCAAACATACCTATAACTTCTCTCATTTCTTTATCGCCAATAGCATTGTTATAGTGTATTGACAAGCTAACTTTGAGATCGGCAAACTCATACTTATTGATATGCTTTATATTGAATAGACCAGCAATACGTTCTGGCATGATAAGCATAGCTTTACCATTTATCACACTAAGCAGCATTGAGGTCATATCCTCATCAACATCCTCAATTCTGAAACAGGGATACGTTTTACCAATTACGTTGCTTAACATCCCTTTAAGCTCATCTCCACCATTACTTTTCTTCCTAATCAGAATTGGAATATTGTTCATCACCTCGCGACTAGAAAAGTCATTTTCATGGATATTTCCAGGACAACATATTACAACGCTTTCTTGTTCAAGAGTTATTTTTTTAATATGAGGTATAGGGACGTGAGAGCGATAAGAAATAAGGATAGTGTGTTTATTTGCCAATAAAAACTCAAATTCCTTAGCTGCAACATAGACATAGTGATATGTAACAGAAAAATTCGCTATGTCAAATTGCTTGATGAAGTTGCATACCATAAGATGTGGAACAGAGAGATCAAATATTATATGAAATTTCTTACCGCGTTTCCTTGGATTAAGATCATTCTCTAATGACAATAACTCATGGTAAATTGGAAGAAGCCTCTTGTGAATTTTAAAAGCTATCTCCGTGGGCTCAAGCTTATTATACTTTCTTATAAATAGCCTTTCAGACAAAATACTTTCTAAATCACTCAGTGATTTTCCTAGTGGGGAGCGTGTAATACATAACTGTTCCGCAGCCTTATTTAAACATTGTGTTTCCATAGCCATCATGAAATATTGCAATCGTTTATTAATAAAAGTATTCATTACTCCCCTCACATTCCAATGTAATAAAAACCAAAATATTCCCATTCACAAAAATACATCATTTGATAATAGCTAACTGACTAATATAATCAAAAAATAATTCCTGTTTTAGTCATTTTGCAAGCAAAATTGCGACCCAGTACAAAGAATAAGATAGCATTTTTATAGTAATACAATTGCTATTAACAATAATTTGGAAACAAACGCTTCGTTAAGCGGCCATATACTTCAAGAAAGGATTACTAGTTTTCTCACAAACCCTTTTTAAACATTAATTTCCATTTGTTATACAATCACCAATAAATACAGTTTATACCAGTCAAAAAAAATAATAATACTTAACTGTAGACAAGGAAAACATCTCAATAAAGCAAATCACACATAAAGGGAGAGAAAAAGTCATTCTCTGTTGATGTTAAACAGAAAAATAGCTATCTCAGTACATGAAAGCAATATGTTCTTAACCTTTTCAGAGCAAACAACAGAATGGTTTACAACTTACTTGTCGACATTGCTTGTGGTCTGTACAGATTTAAGTATTTTGGCATTAGTATTAATGAGCTAACATGATGAACAACCAAACCGCAGGCTCGTTAGTATGCGGTTTTATTTACATAAATTTGTGTAATTGTCTGATTTTGATTTGTTCTATCAAACAATATTCATATGCGGGTCAACTCTTTTCGGGAATTCGCCCATAAGGGCGAATTCCTTCAGAAGAAAAAATAAATCTTATTGGCTTCTATTTACCAATCCATAACGTCTTTAAACTCCTCAGTGATGTAGCGTTTTTCCAGCTTAATTGCCAGGAAACTCCGCAAGGCCTCTTTTTCAATATTAAACCTGTCAGCAATCGACGTCAGGGTACGTCCTCGCCTATACTCCTCAACGATGACGTTTTGGTCTCCTTCCGGCAGATCAAAAACATTGTTATACTGATGCTCTGGCGATACAGGCTTTTCGGGTGTCGCCGGTGTTTCTGGTGAAGACTCCTCTGGCGATACCGGTTTTTCCGGTGCTGCGGGTATTCCTGATGGGCCAGGCTCATCGATCCGGGGCCTTTTTGCAGGCAAGTCTAAAAATTCCTCTAATTCATCTAAATCTTCCAACGGAAGTGCATCAATATTCTCCATAATACGCTCAATCGAATGAATATATTTTATCCCCAGAATTTCAGTCACCTTTTGAAGTGAATTCCCTTTTATCAGCAAATCCAGCGCTTGAATTTTTTGCTCATCAGTCAGCTCAGTGATAACCCTGATAGTGGACGCAGACGAGCCTGGTAACGGTGGAGCGATAATGATATTTCCCGCAGCATCCTCCCTTTCAATCACGCCCATCTCTTCCTCTGAAAGGCCTAAATTATGCATAATATCCTGCGGTTCCAAATCGTTACGAAGCATGAAGATGGCCGAATCCCGTGTTTCCACAGGAATTGAGTCCAGCACGCGTTGACTCTCATCGTGCTGGATCTTCTCCACCATCCAGTACGAGATGCCTTGTTTCTCCGCGATTTCCTGCTTGGTCAGCGCCCCCTCACCGCGCTGGTTCAGTAACGTCCACACTTCCGCTCGCTCGGCCGCCGTCAGGTGGATATCGTGCGTACTTGGCGGCATATCCTTGGCAACCCTGGCTACCACCGATTTCGAAATGCCGAACTCCTTCGCCACCGCCTCTATTGTCTTGCCTTGCCCCAGCCTTCCGACGATTAATTTATTACGCGCCCAAATAATCTGGTTTGCAATACCGCGAACGGTTTCTGCTTGTACTTTAAATCGTCCCGCTATCAGTGCTGTGTTCCGTTCACCGTCTTCCAGAGCTTTAATTATTCCGGTACGTATTTGGGGTTCTGCCCGCCACCAGGCACGCGTACCCGTTTCTGAATTAAAGTTCTTCAGCGTATCCCAGACTCTTCGTATGTTGATCTTCAGTTCTTTAGAAATATCAGCTGCCGACATCCCAAAATCCGACAAATCAAAGATCTGCCTCGCCTGACCACGTGTAACCAGCGCCACGTTTGAAGAGATGCGCATCCGAACCGCTCTACGACTCAACCCAATTGGCGTCGCCTCAATATTACGCTTCGCCAACTCGGAAGCCACCTGTGTAAAACTCTCATTTTCCGCGTTAGTAAATCTATCAATAAGCTCAAACAACTCCATCTCTGGCACGAAACCCGGAATCAATTTATTCCGCAAGGCAATCTTTCTTACCGTCGACTTTGCTACATATCCTATCTCAGCCGCTATCTCACGAGAGACTTGCGTAAAGCTTAAAGGCTGGTTATTAGCTTTCATTAGCTCCAGCTTTTGTATTACCAAACTTTCAATCTCCTCAGAAATTACTCCCCGGTTATAAACCTCTGCAGGAATTATTCCGTGAGTCCTCAGGATATCTCGCACTGCATTTGAATTTATAGGGGTTCCACTCTGCGTCAATTCTCTGGCAATGACTACTGAACTTTTTGTTTCATATAATTCAACAATCTTTTGTTGTACATCTTCCGGGTACTTGGTAGACGCTCCCCCTCCGGTTGAATAGGCTGGCCTGATATTTTTCTTTTTTAATTCATAACCAATTCTACTACGGGTTATACCCAGGCCTGGGTAAGCCTCGTTCATCTTTATGGCTATATCTTTTGTTGAATAAGATTCACTAGTTAGCCTAACAATAAAGTCGACTTGTTCATCGGTTAGTTTTATTATCGGTCGCCTGCTTGAAATTCCCAACGTCAATTTTATATCTAAAATTGTCTTCCTCGTGAGAGTCCTGTATTCCTTTGCCACCTCCTTTATAATATCGTCTACAGCAATATTATTGTTCAACATCGTTATTATATTGTCTTTAACAGATTCCGGGATTTTAGTAAAAGATGAACCAATATTTTCTTTTGCCGCAATTTTACCGACCAGTCCCGGCCTAACCCCTAGACCATTACGAAGATGAGTTAATCGTCTGGAAATCTCGGCGTAATTAACTTTTCCCTCCTGCCGCTGTTGTTCCCGTAACGCATCGACAACCTGCTGCTTCTCTTCTGCAGTTAAGGGGGGATTTTGTACTTTTCCTCCACCTTTCAGGCCCACATCGGAATGCGTTTGCCAGACGCCCTCTTCATCCAGAAAAACCGGGTACTGATATTTAACGTTCTTCCCCTCCGTCGAATAGACTCGCCAGGTATCATTTCCCGCGTCAAAAAGGACCGGATAGATATCGCCCGACTGGTTGATATAGTGATGTCCCTTCTCATCAAACAGTATCCCGGTCCCCTCTTCCTCGCTGAGCGGCCCTTCCGGAAACACCTTGTACTCTTCCGGCAGGCTGACCGATGAGGCCGTTTTCTTTGCCTCCGTCAGTACCTCTTCAGCCAGCATGGGGTGGAACTGCCAACGCCCCTGTGGACTCTGCTTCATGGCAAAATGCGGTTTAAATAAATCGTTTCCATTAAACAACTGGAACCGATCCTGACCAGGGTGCCAGTACACTTCATAATATCGCCCGTCCTGGAAAAGGTAATAGTTTCCCGCGTTATCCACATGAATACCGCTATAGCCATTTACCGGCTTCAGTTCCCGCACATTCTTCAGCGTCACCTCGTAACCGCTGAACGGGATATGCTCTGTGGCTTTGGCTTCATTGCGAATTTGCGCCAACGCTCGGATTTCCGTCGCCAGCGTCCCTTCCAGAGCCTTTGCTTCTTTTGCGAGAATGCTGACTGTCTTACCGACCTCATTTAACGCTTCCGCTATAGAGCCGCCGGGAATAAACTCGCTGACCACCATCGCAGCCAAATCGATACCCTGACGAATATTTGCCGGCAGGTGGGGCGTCTGAATGTACCCAGCGGCCAGATTCATAAAAGGAACCAAATCGAATATCGCCACTTCGATGCCTTCCACCGCAGCCAG
This sequence comes from Leminorella grimontii, assembly GCF_039789245.1. Taxonomy (NCBI): domain Bacteria; kingdom Pseudomonadati; phylum Pseudomonadota; class Gammaproteobacteria; order Enterobacterales; family Budviciaceae; genus Leminorella; species Leminorella grimontii. The sequence goes on from NZ_CP146357.1 coordinate 2,427,026, forward strand.
TAATTTATCGTGCTGCCTGGCGCCTGGGTACGCATCCTGCGACAGGGCATTGTTACTCACCAGCAGAGCCACAAACGCCTCCCACAAATAGTCGGCATAGTAAATGTCCGGCGAAACGGGCAGGCTCAGCAGTGAGAAAAATGAGGTTGGCCCCGTGCGCTGTTCCGCATTCGCGAGTTCTGCAACCTCAACCTCCCACCCACTAATTTTCCGGCTAAAACCGTCGTCCACGCTCAGTTTGTTGAGAAATGCCAGCAGAATCCGATAGGTATATTTATTCGGGTGATTCGTAAACATCTGGCTTCCCAGCGTTCTGAGACGAACCCAGGGATCTCTTTGCGCGCCAGCCGCCGCGACCAGACGCTCCACTTCCGTATTCGCCTCATTCCAGAGCATTTCCTGCTGAGCACGATGGAACTGCAGCCCTTCAAATATTCTTTCCTGAATTTCGATTTGTAGCTCGATAGCCCGGTAGAAATAGAGCTCGGCTCTTTCAATCGTTGGATTATGGGTGAATAATTCCTGTAAAATTTCCAGCTGAATGACCGGCGTAAGATCCTCAGCCGCGATCCAGCGCGTAGCGCCGATCGGCAGCGTAAACATACGCATGACGAATTCGCCTGGGTCGTTCATTGCCGCTGCGGCTTCCTGATAGATACCTTCCGCGATATGAGTAAACTCGTCCATAACTTGTTTACGCTGGTTAGTATCCTGACTGGTGTGGGCATGGTAGATACTTAGCAGCGTTAAAATCTGCCCTAACCAACGCTCCTGCGAGTCATTGGAGACATTGTTGAGTCGATGGTAAATAGGCAGCAGCCATTCATGAAGCGTCTTCACATCATTCGGATATCCGCGATAAGACTGGGCCTCAACGTTTTTCCACATGGCAAAAGCTTTATTTGTCACCTCTTCCAGCTCATAGTTATAGTTCTGGAGGAAATCCGTATGCCATTTTTGTAACTGGGCATTTTCAATATTGGGATAAATTCTCATCATTGTCTTCCTTAAGATTAATTAATTTCAGCAAGATTGCTGACAGTAATAGAACTTGGCTAACGTCTATTTTTAAAACATCTGACTGGCCTGGTTACAGGCTGAGAAACCTTTCTGTTACCAAGAGGAATTACATCGAAAAATGTTGCTCAATATATCGCTCCCCTGATGCTATTAAAAAATAAGACGGCAGGCGTGATACGCTTAACCAACACACAAGACGTTATTAAATTCTGAATAAAACGCGTCAAATGTGCAGAGAAAAATACCATAAACACAGGGTGCAATAATTATCAAAATCAGCGCAGCAAAATGCTTTTAAATGTTCAGTTAAGCGGGCTTAGTATCATAAAAAAGCCTCAATAATAAAAATACAATCACATTCAACAAGATAGCTTCAAGCCACAGATGAATTCTCTTACACTATATTGTATATACAAACGAAAAATTCGATAAAGAACAATTTTAAAATTAGTATTTTTAAACGTGAGATAATTTAAAAAAAACTTACTTACGTTAATTATAATAAAAACTAATTATATAGAGCTAAAATATTATGAAATACTTTCATTAATATTTTATAATATTACATAAAAACATATTTTAACTATCAAAAAAAATAAGAATAAAAATAGATGAGATTAATTATTAAGAATCCTCCAAAAACCCTAGAGACTAAACGGAAAGAAAGTTAAAAGGAGGATCGAAAACGTCAAGCCTGCACATAATTTTGTAGCGCGACACGAGGCTATTCCTATAGTTGCTTTAGCCAATATGTAGTAATAAGTGTAAAGAAACCGGCTGTCTCATCGGCAGTTCCCTACCCAACCGTGCGTTGGGAGTAATTTCAGGGCGCAAAGCCTCGGGGACAATGTAACTACAAAGTATCCGTAAGAATGGGCCTTGAGACTCAATCTGAAGCTGCCAGCCGCAGACGGTAAGAAGCTTAAAAACAAAAATCAATCATACAATATTAAAGCAACACCTTTAAATAAAAATAATAACAACAAAAACCATAATATATGGATACAAAAACCCCGTAAAAATATAAGTAAAAGCTTAAAAAAAGTGATATCAACTAAATATAGATCTAATAGATCGCATTGATATCGCTCATTAGATCTGGAGCAAAACTCACTGTTGGTAGATAGGTCATTAAAAGAATATTATTCTCATTGCAAATGTTTACACAGAATTATAGATCGTGTTTAATCCACAAAAAGATGGATATCTCTCGTCAAGGATGAGGCGCAGCATGGGCCTAAAAGACGGCCATCACCCTTCACCTTCCTTGATAAGAGCTATACCCCACAGCTTAAGACACATTTAGCATGGGAAATTTAGCCATCTAAAAATACAGACCAAAAATTAAACAACACATTAAACATATTATTTTTTGACAAAGAATTCTCATTCTACCTAAAAGTGGGAATGTTTGCGCGAGCAGATGTGAAAAAAGTCTCTCTATCCCTTTTTCGCCCCTTGATTCGCGTGATGAAGGAAATAATTGGCCTAAAAGATATTTCATATATCACGGTTGATTATTCCAACTTTAAATGACGATGTAAGACCAACATGGAGTTTGTTATGAAGTTCAGTAAATATCTTTTAGCTACCGCTATCGCAGCAACGTTTGGCGCAACCGCCGTTCAGGCCGCGTCTAACGGCACCGTTAACTTCACCGGTGAAGTGATCGACAAGACCTGCGATATCACCATCGACGGTAACGCCAGCCCGGCGACCGTCGTGCTGCAGGCCGTTGATAAAACTCAGCTGGCCGCGGCCGGCGCAACCGCCAAGCGCACCGGCTTCAACATTGAGCTGAGCAACTGTTCTGGCTCCGCCTCTGTGACCAACGCCGCAGCGTTCTTTGAGAACGGCGCTACCGTCGATCCGGTCGGCTACCGTCTGAACAACACCATCACCGGCGGAACTGAAGCCAGCAACGTTCAGCTGCAGCTGGTTGACGCCGCGACCGGCAACGCCATCAAGGTGGGCAGCCCGGATCAGCACACCTCTTCCACCACCTACGATCTGAGCTCAGGCTCCGCTACGCTGCCGTACGCCGTTGAGTACTACGCGACCGGCGCCGCCACGCCGGGCCTGGTCGCCAGCGCCGTTAACTTCACCATCAACTATTTCTAATCGGTCGCTATAACCGATTAATCGTATTGATGAGCGTTACACGGGGGGCGGCCAGCCGCTCCCCGCATCAGGGAGAAAAGCCTTCATGAACCACCGCACCGTTTACCGCAGCGCAGCCGCGCTCGTCTTCTCTTTTATCCTGACCGCGCCCGCGCTGGCCGGGATTGTCATCACCGGTACGCGCGTCATTTACCCGGCCGGTGAGCGCGAGGTCACGGTGAAAATCGACAATCGGGGAGATAAGCCCGTTCTTGCCCAAAGTTGGGTCGATGACGGCGACCCGGAAGCCACGCCGGAAACGGCTAAGGCCCCTTTCACCATCACGCCTCCGGTCAACCGCATCAACGCGGGAAAGGGCCAAACGCTGCGCCTGATGTATACCGGCGAGCCGCTGCCCACCGACAAAGAGTCCGTATTCTGGCTCAGCGTGCTGGAAGTGCCTCCTCTGAACAAAGAAAAGCAAAATCAGCTACAGATGGCGTTCCGCTCGCGCATCAAGATTTTTTATCGTCCGGCCGGCCTGCCGGGCAACGCTAACCAGGCAGGACAGTCCGTTACCTGGAAAAGAGTCAAAGGCGGCGTTGAGGGAACGAACCCTACGCCCTACTACGTGTCTCTGGCAAACATCGCTGAAGACAAGGCGGGCAAACGCCCGATCGGCGACGGCGGCATGATAGCCCCCGGCGGAAAAACGTTTTTCTCGCTGAAAAAGAGCCTCGGCACAATCTATCCCTCTTATATCAACGACTATGGCGGCATCAATCCAACGCCGCAGCCGGTTTCCCCGTAAGAGGCGTTGACTAAAAAACACAAAGAGAGCGCCGCGCGCCGGCGCCAAAATAAAAACGTTTCATTTTTTATCAACTATCGCGTCGTTCCGTTACGGCGCTTTTAGTGAAAGGAATTCACATGTCCTCTTTTCATCGTTCACTGTCACCGCTGACCGCCGCCGTTCTGTTAGCCCTCCCCGGCTGGGCCGCTGCGGATGACGACATTGAGTTCAACCCCTATTTTATGAGCCCCGGCAGCCAGCAGCGCATCGACCTGACGCGCTACAATCAGGATCTGGCGCCGGCGGGCGTGCACAGCGCAGAGCTTATCGTCAACGGCCGCCGCATCGGTCGGGATGAAGTCACCGTGCAGGACAGAACGGTGGACGGCAAGCGGGTGCCCAAAGTGGATCTCTGCGTCAAATCCTCTACGCTCGCCGCGCTGGACATCAACGTCGAGCGGCTAAGCGCACAGGCGCAAAAAGAGATCGCCGACCACAAAGAGAACCAGTGCCTGGCGCTAAACCGCCTGCTGCCCGAAGGCAGCGTGACGTTTGACGCCAACGAGCAGTCGCTCAACCTGACCCTACCGGAAATTTATATCGTCCGCCGCCCCCGCGGCTACGTTAACCCCGAGCAGTGGGATACCGGCATCACGGCGGCGACGCTGGGCTACAACCTTAACGCCAGCCGCACCCGCTTTAACGGCAAGGACAACGACACGCTCTACGGCAACATCAACAGCGGCTTTAACCTCAAGGGCTGGTACTTCCGCCACAACGGCGTGTACACCAAAACCACCGATACCGGCAGCGACTACAACAATATCAACACCTACCTGCAAAGAGACATTCCCGCCGTTCAGGGGCGGCTGCTGGTCGGCGACGCCAACACCAAGGGCGAGCTGTTTGACACCCTGTCGTTTCGCGGCGCGCAGATAGCCAATGAAGAACAGATGTTGCCCAACTCGGTCAGGGGCTATGCGCCGGTGGTTCGAGGCACGGCGCGTACGGCCGCTAAGGTCGTTATTCGCCAGGCGGACAACGTGATTTACGAGCGCACGGTCGCGCCCGGCCCGTTTGAAATCACCGACCTGTACCCCACCGGCTACGGCGGCAATCTGGACGTGTCTATTGAGGAGGCGGACGGCTCGCAGCAGAACTTCCAAATTCCCTACTCGTCAACCAGCAACCTGCTGCGCCCGGGCACCCATCACTACAGCCTGACCTACGGCAAGCTGCGTACCACCCAGCTTAGGAGCGAACCGACGCTGATGGAGGGCACCTATCGGCGAGGCGTCAACAACGCCCTGACGCTGTACGGCGGCCTGCAGGGCAACGGCGACTATCAGGCGGCACAGGGCGGCGCGTCTATCGGTACGCCGATCGGCGCCTTCTCGCTGGACGTCACCCACGCTCGCACCAAGCTGGGAGACGCCTGGGGCGTAGATCAGGGAACGATGTCGGGGGAAAGCTATCAGCTCAAATACAGCCAGATAGTGCAAACCACCGGCAGTAACCTGTCGGTGGCGGCCTACCGCTTCTCAACCGACGGCTATATGGACTTTATGACCGCCATGTCGACCCGCGAGCTGCTGTCGCAAAACTACGGCAAGTCGCAGTATCGACGCGCTAAAAACCGCCTGATGGTAAGCGCCTCCCAGCCGCTGCCGCAGGGCTGGGGCCAGTTTTACGTCAGCGCCTGGCAGCAGGCGTACTGGAACGATCAAAGAACCGATCGGCAGTATCAGTTCGGCTACAACAACCGCTACAAAAAGCTCAACTACAACCTGAGCATCAACCGAAATCAGGACGCGTTCGGCAAGTTCCAAAACACCTACATGATTAACCTGATGCTCCCGCTGGACAACCTGTTCGGCTTTAGCCAAATGGGCACCACGGTAACTCGCGGGCCAGGCAACACCATGAATGAACAGCTGTTCGCCTCCGGCACGGCGGGGGACGAACGCCAGTACAGCTACAACGTCACGGCGGGCCACAACCGTCAGGGCGGCGAAGGGCGTGGAAGCAGCAGCAGCCTGGTGGTCAACGGCTCAATGCGCACGCCGTACACCACCATGAGCGCGCTGGCGGGCAGCGGCAAAGACTACGAGACCTACTCGGCCGGCCTGAGCGGCGCGATGGTAGCGCACTCCGGCGGGCTGACGCTTTCGCCCTACAGCGGCGACACCTACGCGCTGATCGAAGCCAAAGGCGCCAAGGGCGCAAAGATGGTGAGCTATCCCGGCATCAAGGTGGACGGCTTCGGCTACGCTCTCGTTCCCTACCTGACGGCTTATCAGCTTAACGAGGTTGAAATCAGCCCGAAGGGGCTATCGAACAACGTAGAGCTGAACCTGACCAGTCAGAAAGTCGCGCCGTACAGCGGCGCAGTGGTGAAAGTGAAGTACGACACTACCGTAGGTTACCCGGCCCTTATCAGCGCGCCGATGGCCAACGGCCAGCCGCTGCCGTTCGGCGCGGAAGCGTTTGACGCCGACGGGCGCCGCATCGGCGTCGTAGGCCAGGGAGGACGCCTGTTCGCCCGCGTTCCGTCAACCGAAGGACAGGTCAAGGTCGTGTGGGGCGAAGCGCCGGACCAGCAGTGCCAGGTGCGCTACATGCTGCCGGCCAATGCGGATCTGGAGAAAGACAATGCCATTAAGTTTAACTCTCGCTGTGAGTAGAAGTAACGTTATGAGATCGCCAAACCTATTCAACCCTCTGTGCCCCTACTGCCGTAAAAACGACAGAGTGACAAAGCACGGAAAAGGCAGCTCCGGGCTGCCCCGCTACCACTGCAAAGCGTGCAGGCGTTCGTTTCAAACGCAGTACTACTACCGAGGCAATCGCCCTGAGACAAATGAGCAGATACGTCAACTCATCGAACAGGGCTGGGCGCCGGAGAAGATTGGCGCCTATCTAAAAATCAGCGCTAACACGGTCAACCGTCGGTTATCGCTCTATAAGCAAAATAAGGGACATTGATGATGAAAATAGCGACACGCCCCTTTGCGGTACACAAGCCAACGCTAGGGAAATATGCAAATCAGCTTGGCTGTCTCTTATTCAGCTCGCTGGCACTGGCGGCATTTCAGTCGCAGGCGGCAACCTGTAAGCCCTATGTTCCCACCTACTACGAAGACTTCTCGATGCCGATTATCGGCCCGGACATATCGACGATTGGGGAAGATATTACCGTTGGATCGGTTATCTACAGCGGCAGCTATAACTTTACCGTCGACAACAATAAAAGAATTGGCTGGAACTGCAAGGTAGAAGCGGCGGACGTTCCTACCACCTACGAAACCTATATTAAGGCCGACGTTATCGCCATGCCGTCGGGGGGGCCTACGTTCTTTGGCGACAAGGCCGTGTATCCGACCAACGTTCCCGGCATCGGCGTCGCCATCAACGTGCAGCCCGCGGCTCTGAACACCTGGAAATATCCCGATACCTGGTATCAGGACCCTACCCCTATCACCTACGCTGGAACGATAGGGAACTTTGGCTACATGGGGTCAACCAAAGTACAGCTTATCAAAACCGGCCCCATCGCCACGGCGGGAACCCAGCAGGTGTTAAGTTCGTCGTTTCCTACAATCCAACTTTCCGTCGGCGCCATCGCGCCCGCCCCGTTTGAACAACCCTTTATGACCCTCAGCTTCAGCGGCGCAATGACCATGCATACCAAAACCTGCCAGTTGGAAACGACGGTGATAGACGTAGAGTTAGGCTCGCACCCGCGCGCCGACTTTACCGGCGTCGGCAGCGGCACCGAGTGGAAGGATTTTGACATCATTCTGAAAAACTGCCCGCCGTTCCACGGCTACTCGCAGGAAAACGCCTACGAATATTCTTACGTTGAAAGCACAGATAGAACGTTGGGCAACGGCAGAGCCAACAATGTCTCAATCACCTTTAACAGCGCCCACGGCACTTATAACGCGCGCACGGCCCTGCTGGAAAGCGGACCGGACTCTGCTGAGGGCATCGGCATTGAGGTTGCCAGAAGAGGAGACTACACCTATAACGTCAGCCTTAACGGTATGACGCCCTACTCAATTCCTTCCCTAACCACCAGCGATGGAGGAACCTACGTCTACCCGCTGAGGGCCAGATACGTCCAGTACGATTCCAACGTCAAGGGCGGCAAGGCGAACGGGGCCGTGGTTTTTACCGTTACCTATCAGTAACGGAATACGGATGAGAGACAGGGTTCCGCTGACCGACGGTTATCTAAAAATCGGCGTTAACGCGACCGCGCGCCGGTTAACGTTTTATAAGCAAAATTAAGAGACTTTAATAATGAAAATGACGGCGCGCAGGACGTATACAGGGCCGCTCTGCCGACTTTTATCAGGCGCTTTGGCACTGGTAGCGCTACAGGCGCAGGCGGTGAACTGTGAGTTTACCTCTCTTTTCACTGAAAACCTGACAATCCCGGTGATCGGGCCGGGTCTTTCAACGGTCGGAGAGGATGCTCCCATTGGAAAAGTCATTTATTCCGCCCAGTTCATGGGCACGTCCAGAAATACCTCCTATGAATGCACGATAACCGTAGAAGATCTGGAGGCCGGGCAAGGCCAGCAGTTAATGAACGTTTATAACAAGATTGAGACGATCGCCACGCCGTCAGGCGCGCCGACGCAGTCTGGCGATAAGTCCGTTTATCCGACAAACGTTCCCGGCGTCGGTGCCGTTTTTTATATGACGGGCTCGGTTTTTAACAACGCACAGTATCCCGCTATTTGGGAAAGAGAGTTTCAGATAGGGTATGGCACGACAACTCAGGGCCTGGGCCAGGTTTCAATAGTAAAAATAGAGCTGATTAAAACCGGGCCAATACCGGCGGGTACTCAGCTGGTTTTGGGATCTTCGTTTCCCACCTTTCAAATATCCTCCGGCTCCAAATCCCCGATCGCTACCGATCGCGTATTTGTCACGGTGAATTTTAGCGGCGCCATCACAGCGCATACGAAAACCTGCCAGCTGGCTACGCCGGTGATTGACGTCAGCCTTGGCCTGCATCAACGCGCCAGCTTTACCGGCGTCGGCAGCGCAACCGAGTGGAAAGGGTTTGAGATTACGCTGAAGGACTGCCCTCCCTTTTATGGCTACGGCCAGTATAGATATACCGAGTCCAGCGGCTTAACAACCGGTACAAGCAGCGCTAACCGCGTAGCGCTGGCGTTTAACAGCGCCCACGGCGTTGTTGAAAACAATCCCCTGCTGGCCAAGCTGGAAAGCGGGCCGAACTCGGCCGAAGGTATTGGCATTGAGGTGTCCGAAGGTGGTGTAGATAATCCTATAAATCTTGATGGGACCGGCGGCTTCGATCTTCAGAACTTACTCACGGATGACGGAGCGACCTACGTTATTCCGCTGAAGGCCCGCTACGTTCAGTATGATACAAACGTAAAAGCCGGAATCGCGAATGGCGCCGTGGTTTTTACTATCACTTATCAGTAGCGTAATGAAAAGCCCTTGCTGCCGGTTTCACGGATACCGCACCGGTGAAACCGGATGAAAAAAGCCAGGTTTTCCCTGGCTTCATAAACGTGAAATAAACTTCTAGCGAAGGATCTAAACCTTAATCCCCGCCCTTTCCATCACCTCAACCAGCTTCAGCGTCTTCTCGTTAGACAGCCGCTCTACCGGCGCCAGCACCTCGGGGGAGATGTCCAGCCCGCTCAGGCGAATCGCCTGTTTGATGACGCCGAAGAACGGCGTTTCCAGGCCGTAGACCGTCGACAGCTGAGAAAGGCGGCGCTGCAGGTTAAACATCGTCTCATAGTCTTTCTCTTTCCAGGCGCGATAGATGCCGCAGGTAATGTCGGAGGCAAAGTTGGCCGTCGCCGGAATGCCGCCGTTGCCGCCCATAATCAGCGTATCCATCATGTATTCGTCAAAACCCGAGAACACCACGAAGTCGCTGCGTACCGGGCGAACCTGATTGATGATTTCACGCACGTGGCTAATGTTGTCCACCGTGTCCTTGATGCCGATAATATTCGGTTCGTTTTCCGCCAGACGCTTGATAAGGCCGACGCTGATATCCTGCCCGGTCAGCGCCGGAAAGTTGTACAAAATCACCGGCGACTTAACGGCGCGGGCCACGCGGCTGAAGTGGTTATACATGAACTCTTCGCTGAGCAGCGCGTAGTACGGGTTCAATACCAGCACGGCGTCAACGCCGAGAGCGTCGGCATGCTGGCCGAACTCAATCACCTCTTCGGTGCTTGGGCTGCTGATGCCCAGCAGCACCGGCACTCGCCCGGCGATGTGCTTAACGGCGAACTCTGCCACCTCGAAGCGGCGCGCTTTCGGCATGTGGCAAAACTCGCCGCCGCTGCCGAGGATCAGCATACCGTCTACGCCTTCGTTGACCAGTTTATCGATGAGCTTGCCCATACCAACGGTATCAAGACGCCCGTCCTGATGAAATACGGTAGGAACCGGCGGATAGACGCCGCAAAACTTGCTTAAGTCAGCCATTATGTACCTTCTTACTCCATGAAAAATCGGTCTGCGGCGCCCCGCACGAAAGTGGACGGGGCGCCGCGCTTACTGCTTTGTTATCGCCAGTCGACTAGCTGGTATAGGCGCCCGCCATCAGGGACGCGGCCCGCTGGGTAAACTGCTTATAGATGCCTCTGCGCTTTGAGTAGTCCGGCTGCACCCAGCGCGTGCGGCGCTCGGCCAGAATGACCTCGATCTCTTCCGGCGTCTTGCGCTCGCCCTTCACGCCGACGACGTTCAGGCGGCGCGCGGGAACGTCCATCTCGATCAGATCGCCGTCTTCCACCAGCGCAATCGGCCCGCCGTCCGCCGCTTCCGGCGAAACGTGCCCAACGCACGGGCCGCTGGTCGCGCCGGAGAAGCGCCCGTCGGTAATTAGCGCTACGCGGCCGTCAAGGCGTGCGTCATAGACGATGGCATCGGTCGTCATCAGCATTTCCGGCGCGCCGGAGCCTTTTGGCCCTTCGTAGCGAATGAACAGCACGTCGCCCGGCTCAACTCGGTTGTTGATAATCGCCTGCTGTGCGCCCTCTTCCGAATCGAACACCCTCGCCGGGCCGGTGTGCTGATGCATGTCGGCGCGGCAGGCGGCGTATTTGATAACCGCGCCGTCCGGCGCGATGTTGCCCTTCAGAATGGCGATAGAGCCCTTCTTGGTCGCGGACTCCGGGTGTCTTATCACGTCTTCCGGCGCCACTCGGTGGTTGGCCAGATAGCCGCGGTTGCGCTCGAAGAAGCCGGACTGCTGCAGCATCTCCAGGTTATCCCCCAGAGAACGGCCGGTGACCGTCATCACGTCCAGATCCAGCTTGTCGCGCAGCAGCCACTGGATCATCGGCACGCCGCCGGCGAACCAGAACAGCTCGGTGACGTACTCGCCGCTCGGCTGAATGTTGGTCAGATACGGGATGTCGTGGTTAATGCGGTCAAACGTTTCCGGCTTAAGCTCCCAGCCCAGCTCGTGGGCAATGGCCGGCAGGTGGATAAGCGCGTTGGTGCTGCCGCCGATGGCCGCGTGCACCTTGATGGCGTTTTCAAACGCCGCCGGGGTCAGGATCTTACCGCTGGTAATGCCCTTCTCGGCCAGGAACATGGCCTGATGGCCCGCGGCGCGGGAAACGCGGCGGATCTCCGACATGGTGGACGGCATAATGGCGCTGCCCGGCAGGGCCATCCCCAGCGCTTCGGACATACACTGCATGGTGCTGGCGGTACCCATAAACTGGCAGGCGCCTGCGGTCGGGCAGCCGCACTGCTGGTGCGCCTCAACCTGCCTGACGCCGATCTCCCCCTTCTTTAGCTTGGCGGTCAGGCCGCCCAGATCGGAGGTGCTCATATTCGGCGCGGGCCGCATGGAGCCGCCCGGAATGTGCACCAGCGGCATGTCCAAACGCGCGGCGGCGATCAGGTGCGCCGGCACGGATTTGTCGCAGCTGGAAATCAGCACCGCGGCGTCATAGGGCACCACCGAGGCGTGGATTTCCACCATGTTGGCGATGGCTTCGCGGGAGGCGAGGATGTAGTTCATCCCGTCGTGGCCCTGCCCCCAGCCGTCGCAGATGTCGGTGACGTGGTGGCGCACCGCGCGGCCGCCGCTCTCGTGGACGCCCAGCACCGCCTCATACCCTAACTCGCCCAGATGGAAGCTGCCCGGATGGCTTTCGCCGTAGCAGTCGTCAATCAGCACCTGCGGCTTTTGCGTATCTTCCTTGCTGTAGTTCATGCCCATGCGTAGCGCATCTAATTGGGACCAGAGGTCGCGGGCGCCCTGACATTTTTGTTTCATTGCTCTATTCCTTCTTTCTGATTTATTCAATCACGACAGTGTTTATTGGCCGACCGCTACTGCTTGGGCGGGCGCGCCGTAATGGCGGGTAAGGTAAACAGCAGCCCGCTGGCGATAAGCAGCGCGGCAACCAGTACGAACATGCCGGCATTCTGGCTGACGGTCATCGTCAACAGGCCAACCAGATACGGGCCGATGAAGCCGCCGAGGTTGCCCAGCGCGTTGATGCTTCCGCGCACCCCGCCAAGAACGTTGGACGGGAACAGTAAAGGCGGCAGCGTCCAGAACGGGCCGGCGTAGGCCTGCAGGAAGAAGCCGCACAGCACCATGATGCCGTAGGAAACCCAGATGCTGTCTTTCATCACCAGCGACAGCGTCAGGCAGACGGCGAAGCCCAGCAGTGGAATGGCCGTATACAGGCGGCGGTTCATCGTCTTGTCGCACCATTTGGCGATGTAGTACTGGCCGAAGATGCACAGCACGTAAGGGGCTGCCGTCAATACGCCGACCATCGTCATGCCGCTGCCGGTCAGGTTTTTAATCAGGTTCGGCATCCACAGGGCAAAGCCGTAGAACCCGACCTGAACGAAGAAGTAGATGCCGATAAGCTTCCACAGGTTGACGCTGCGAATGACGGTGCTGATGCTGGCCTTGTCGTCTACGGCGGCGTTGGCTTTGTCTTCCGCCAGCTTACGCTCAATCCACTCGCGCTCTTTAGGGTCAAGCCACTTGGCCTGATGGGGGTGGTCGGACACCATCGGCATCCACACGAACAGCAGCGCCAGCGAAAGTACGCCCTCGATGATGAACATTTCGCGCCAGCCGTGCAGCTCGATAAGCCAGCCGGACAGCGGACCGGTGATAATAGACGCCACTGCCAGGTTCATCTGGAAGAAGGCAATCGCGCGCGCCCTCTCCTCGTTAGGGAACCAGTGGCCTATCAGCGCCAGAATCGCCGGATACACGCCGCCTTCCGCGACGCCGAGGATAAAGCGGATAATCAGAAGCTGGGTCTGATTCTGTACGAAACCGGTTAACAGCGCAAAGCCGCCCCAGGCGACGATCGTCCAGGCGATAAACTTTTTGGCGCTGTAGCGTTCGGCGATGTGGCCGCCGGGAATTTGCAGGAAAATGTAGCCGATAAAGAATATCCCGGCGACCAGCCCGGCGAAGGAAGCCGTCATGCCGAGATCTTTATCCATGCCGCCGGCAATACCGATCGCGATATTGGTGCGGTCCATATAGGCAACGATATAGACGAGAATGGTGGCCGGGATGATGTGCATCCAGCGACCTTTCCCTACGGGTTTATTGGAATCTGTGCTCATTTAATAATGTTCCTTGGCTCAACCGCTAAATGTTTAACAGGGAAACGCATCGTTTTACTCATTGTCTTATCCCTTTCGAGATTTCGTTCCATATACAGAACTATCGTTCTATATATAAAACAATCTTCATCTCATCTCTTTCGCGTGTCAATCACCGCATAACGGAAAGTTGAATAACTGTGAGCTGCCTCATGCTGTAAACGCTGAATCCATCCAACATATTGGAATTCTGTTTCTTAAAAATCATAACACGATGATTTAAATGAAAATATTTTATATCACTTCTAAAACATGCTCTCTGTCGCAAAATTTTCCTTTTCGGTTGACGCTTCCTGATGAAGGGTGAAATATAGATCTACATATAGAACAATTGTTCCATATACAGAATCACAGTTAATCTTAAGGAGACGTTATGATCACGACCGCCATTTTCCCCGGCCGCTACGTACAGGGCGCAGGAGCAATAGAGCACTCTTTGGCCGATGAGTTATTGAGATTGGGCAAAAAAGCGTTGGTGTTGCAGGACCCCGTCGTTCACCAAAAGCTGGGCGCGGCCATAGACAAGGCGCTACAGGGAAAGATCGACTACCGCGTTGAAGTGTTCAACAGCGAATGTTCCGATGAGGAAATCGAGCGTATATCAGCGCTGGCTCAGTCCTACGGCACAGAGGTTATCGTCGGCATCGGCGGCGGAAAAACGCTGGACACCGCCAAAGCGACCGGCGCGTCGCTCAAGCGCCCCATCGCCATCGTGCCGACGCTGGCGTCCACCGATGCGCCCTGTAGTTCTTTAGTGGTTATCTACACCGCACAGGGGCAGTTCAAGCGCTACTTGATGATCCCGCGCAACCCGGACGTAGTGGTGGTTGACTCTTCCGTTATCGCCCAGGCGCCGGTGCGCTTTTTAATCTCCGGCATCGGCGACGCGCTGGCCACTTGGTTTGAGGCGGAAGACTGCCGCATAAAAATGGCGGGCAACATGACCGGCCGCCCCGGCCCGATGTCCGCCTTCGGGCTGGCCCGGCTCTGTTACGATACGCTGTTGCAGTACGGAGTGTTGGCCAAATCCGCCTGCGAGCAGCAGAAGGTCACCCCGGCGCTGGAGCACGTTATTGAAGCCAACACGCTGCTTTCCGGCCTGGGCTTTGAAAGCGGCGGCCTGGCGGCGGCGCACGCCATCCACAACGGCCTGACCGTTTTACCGCAAACCCACGGCTACTGGCACGGCGAAAAGGTAGCGTTCGGTACGCTGGCGATGCTAATGCTGACCGACCGCGAACCGGAGGTTATCGATACGGTTTACCGCTTCTGTCAGGACGTCGGCCTGCCGACAACGCTGGCTGACATCGGCCTTGCCAACGTCAGCGACGACGACCTAATGAAAGTGGCGCAGGCCTCCTGCCAGCAGGGAGAAACCATGCACAACGAGCCGCATGAAGTGACGCCTAATAGCGTGCTGGCCGCCCTGCGCGCCGCCGACGCAGAAGGATGCAGACGCAAAGCGATACGTTAAGGCGCGCGCGCCATAAAGCAAAGGCCCGGCGTTACGCCGGGCCAATATGACGAACTTCTGCTGCCGCTCTACTCCGCCACCCACACGCTCACGCTGGCGTCATTGCAGGTAAAAACCCCCTTTCCTTCGCCGTCGCAAATGACCTTTTCCTGACGATGTCCCAGCAGGTCATACCAACTTTTTCCGGAGAAGTGCTCCCCCATCGGGATCGTTTTCTCCCCGTCATCGCCGTTGGACATCACCACCACACATCCCGGCTTATCCTCCGTGCCGCTGCGGGTGAAGGCAATACAGTTCGGGTGATCCAGATAGTCGGTCTGCACGCCCCAAGCGAAGCGCTGCCGCGCCGATATCAGGATTTCCAGCTCGGCGATGACGGGCATATCAATTTTATAGGTTTCGCCATCGCCTCCGGCGCCCTCGTAGCTGGCGCCGAACAGATCGGGATAGAACACCGTCGGTACCCCCTGCTCGCGCAGCAGGATCAGCGCGTAGGCTAACGGCTTAAACCAGGGTTCCACCGGCGCTTCGAGAGACTGCAGCGGCTGAGTGTCATGGTTGGCGACGATGGTCACGGCGTGCCACGGATCGGCGGCAACCAGCGAACCGTCAAAGATTGTGGACAAATCGAAGTCGCGCCCCTGAAGCGAGGCCTGGTGAAAATTGATATGCAGAGGCGCATCAAACAGCATGGTTTTCCCCTCGACCTGGTCGATGTACTGCTGAAGCCTGTCGGTTTCAAAGGACCAATACTCGGCAACGATGAACTTAGGCTCCTCTGACGCCGCCTGAACGTGCTCGATCCAGTCTTTATAAAACCAGGCGGGGATATGCTTGACCGCATCCAGCCGGAAGCCGGAACACGGCACCTGCTCCATTACCCAGCGAGCCCAGTATTTAAGCTCCTCGCTGACCGCATAGTTACGGAAATCGACGTTAGCGCCCATCAGATAGTCAAAGTTGCCCAGCTCTTCATCAACCTCCGTATTCCAGCCTTCCTCCGTGTAGTCGTTAACGATTTTGAAAACGCCGTTTTCATCAGGGTTTTCAATATGGTCAACGCCGCTGAAGCAGTGATAGTCCCAGACAAACTGCGAATACTTTCCCCCGCGGCCGGGAAACGTGAAGCGCGTCCAGGCTTCAGCCTCAATGACTTCGTCGTCAATCTCTTCCCGATTATCCGGATTCACGCGGTTTACCCTAACCGCTTCCTTCTCATCTGCGCCCATTTTGTGATTAAGAACGACGTCCAACAAAACGCCGATCCCGTGCGCCCTCAGCGCTGAAACGGCATCGATCAGCTGCGCCCTGTCGCCATATTTGGTAGCGACAGAGCCCCGTTGGTCAAACTCGCCGAGATCGAACAGGTCATAGGCGTCATACCCTACCGAATAGCCGCCGGAGCCGCCCTTGTACGGCGGCGGTAGCCACACCATAGAAATACCCGTCTGCGCCAGCCACTCGGCGCGCTCGACCACTTCCGGCCACAGCTTGCCGCCTTCGGGGTAATACCAGTGAAAGAACTGCAGCAGGGTTGGATTTTCCATCTTGCGACTCCGTTAAAGAACAGGCTTTAACTTAAAGCCTAGCCGCGAAATGGGGAAATATGTAAAAAGAGGGACGATGAAGCTATGGCCCGACGTAATAGTGGGCCATGGCTTAATGATATTTATTATTTCTTGGCGCCTATATAAACAAGCTGCAGCCACGGAATCTAACCTTTTTTAAACGCCGCCCACTGCTGAAAACGTTCGTCTATCTTTTTTGCCATCAGCGCATAGTTTTCATCCGTATCTTCAACATGATACAAAGAATCGTACTCAAATCCGCCCTTCTCTGCCTTTTCATTAAATACGTCGCAAAAATCGCCGATGAAATAGCTATATTTCTTTCCAAACTCAGTGCCGTCTTCATAGTAATCATTGGCAAACGCGATGCCTGTCTCTGACAGATCTTCATCCAACAGTTTCTCATCGCAGATATCAATTAAAAACTGGGCGCCCGTCATTTCTCCCTGCATCACTTTTTGGATCTCGTCTTCGCAGTCCTCTTTTAGGTCATTCGAAGCAAAGCCGTTGCGTATGCACCATTTAAGAAACATCCCGATATGGACCGCCGCACATTCCGGCGCCAGGTCAGCCGGGTAATCTCCCTCGTAGTGCCAAGATGCATCATCATATTTCATCACGGATCTTCCTAATCTAACGTTGTTTACAGTTGAACGTACAGTAAGGCTAAAACGGCAGCCGCGTACTCCCCCGCGGCATAATCTCAAATCCGACGTCGACGATTTCCCCTTGGTACGATGAATCCTGCGTCATTTTCAGCATCATGTCGGCGGTTCGCGTTGCGATGACGTCGGCGTTCAGGTTAACGCTGGAAAGGGATATCGGCGACAGCCAGGCGCTGGACGGGAAGTCGCCGTAGCCGAGAACGCTCAGCTGGCCAGGGATGGAAATGCCCCGGTCCTGAGCCTCCATCAACAGCGCCGTCGCAATGGCATCGCTGGTGCAGAATATACCGTCAATGCCGCGCTCCTTCACCAGCGTTTTTACCAGCGTTTCCCGGCTAGCCTGCCAGATATTTTCCGAGCGAGGAATGTCGACCAGCAGCGCCCTTTTTCCCTCTTCCTCCAGCGCCCGGCAAAATCCCTCATAGCGCACGCGCGCGCGGATATCGTCGTCAAATCGGGTGGTGAAATAGGCCAGTTGCGCACAGCCGGTGTCAAGCAGATATCGTGCAGCGGAGTAACCGATATGCTCGTGGTTGTTACCCACCTGCGCTGCAAAATCGCCGCCGTTGACCTGCCACATCTGCACTACGGGTACTCCGCTGTTATGCAGCATTTTGAGAGTCGAAGGCTTGTGGTCGGCGCCGGCGATGGCGATAACCGCCGGCGACCACTGCAGGATGGCGCGGATCTGCTCCTCTTCCTTATCGAGGCTGTGGTCGTGAGAGGCGATAGAAAGTTGAAAGCCGCGCTCGCTCACCGTCGACTCAATGCGTTGAATAACGTGGCTAAAGAAAATGTTCGCCAGCGACGGCACCACCACGGCCATGTTGCAGCTGCGCCCGCCGGTGAACTGGCTCGCGATTTTATTGTGCACATAGCCAAGGCCGTCTATCGCCGTCTGGATTTTCTTCCCGGTCTTTTCCGATACGCGCTCAGGCTGTCGAATATAGAGCGATACCGTAGAGGGGGACACTCCGGCCTTAAGAGCGACATCATCAAGTTTTATATTCTGGCGCGATCTTTGACGCATTTATCTTCCGCACTATTCAATACTTTCCACTATGGGTCGCTGCTGAAAGCGACGGCTACGGCGCGCTAATCCAAAAATCACGGCCAGCGCCACGGCCCAAACGGCCGCCAGGAGATAGCCAAAGCTTTCGGGGATACCGTTCTTTTCGGCCAAGCCAAGCGGAGACAGTGTAATGTAGATACTGATTAGCGCTGCCATCATGATAACGCAAATCGGTTCCGCGTATCGCCACTTCTGCATCGGGATCTTGGCCGGTGGATGAACCGGCTCAGAGGCGGTACGAGGCTTAAATCTGCCAATCAGCAGCATCATCAATACTTCGATAACGAACAGGATCCCCATAATATGAATAAAATGTAGTGGAATCAATTTGTCCAGCCCGGCGAAGGTGTATAGGCCATAGACAACGATGTGGAAAATCAGCACGCATTTTGCCGCCAGCGCAGGGACGCTCCGCGTCAAAAAGCCGACCAGTACGATAGTGATAATCGGAATATTGTAGAAGCCGGTAAAGTGCCGCATCAGGTCAAAAATTCCGTTCGGCGTGTGCAGCAGCAGTGGCGCAATCACGATGGAAATCAGGGAAATGGCCAACGAGGCTATCTTCCCCATGCGCACCAGCTTTTTCTCATCACGACATCCCGTCAGCGGGCCGTATAAATCAATCACAAACAGCGTCGCGCTTGAGTTAACCACCGAGTTAAAATGGCTGATAACCGTACCGAAAATCGCGGCGGCGAACATGCCGATAAGCCACCATGGCAATACCGCTTTAACCAGCGCGGGATAGGCGTAGTCGGCGTTGGTAAAAACGGGGCCAAACATGTTAAAGGCGATAAGCCCCGGCAGCACCATGGCCAGAGGCACCAACAGCTTGATGCTTCCTGCCAGCAGGACGCCCTTTTGGCTCTCCGCCAGCGACTTTGCGCCCAGCGTGCGCTGAATGATCATCTGGTTGGTACACCAGTAAAACATGTTGGCGCACAGCATGCCGGTAAAAATAGTGCTGAAAGGAACGGAAGAGGTTTCAGAGCCGATCGCATTAAGCTGTTCCGGGTGGCTTAAAAGCGTTCTCCCTCCCGCCATAAAAGAGCCGTCCCCGAGTACAAAAAGCCCCAAAACCGGCACCAGCATCGCAGCAAACAGCAAGATAAGCCCGCTGATAGTATCGGATATCGCGACCGCCTTAAGCCCGCCGAGCGTGGCGTAAAGCCCGCCAATCGCCCCCATCGCAAACGCCAGGATGCCGATGGCGCTCCAGTCCGGAATGTTAAAAAACGCCTGGAAGTCAAACAGCTGATTCATGGTAATCGCCCCGAGATACAGGCTGCAGGGGTTAGCCATCAGCGCGTACCCCACCAGCAGCATCACGCTGACTATCCGACGGGTATTGTAGTCAAACCGCTCTTCCAGAAACTGCGGCATGGTCGTAAGCCCGCGGCGCAAAAAGCGCGGAAGAAAGAAAACCGCCATGACGATCGTCGCCACCGCCGCTGTGCTTTCCCACGCCATCCCGCTGATATCAAAGCGGTAAGCGTTACCGTTAAGCCCCACCAGCTGCTCAGCCGACAGGTTAGACAACAGCAGAGAACCGGCGATGAAATAGCCGCTAAGCCCTCTTCCCGCCAGAAAGAACCCTTCCACGCCAGATTCCGATATTCCCTTTGTCTTTCGATATGAATATAGCGCTACGAACAAAAGAAAAAGAACAAAGGTGACAATAGAAAACAGCATTTCCATAGCAAACGCCCTTGATGAATACGTTATTAATTTACTATTACACAGCCTTATATAGGGAAATAGAGCCGATGTCTCAAAAACTTGACGCAGATAGATAAAAAGCGAAGACCGAAAATGAAAATCAAGACATCGATCACATAACGCGGATCATTTTCGTTGACTATCGTAGCGCTACGATATTAGTGTAATAGCGAATTTAAACCGATTAAAGGTAGTCAACGATGTTCAACAAGGACAGCTTAACGCGCCGTGAAGTCTCTCAGTTGCGCAGTCAGCGATGGTATACCCCTGAGACAATCAGAGCCTTCGCTCACCGGCAGCGCACTCAACAGATGGGCTTTGCACGTGAAGAATTTATGGGCAAACCGGTCATCGGCATCATCAACACCTGGAGCGATATGAGCGCCTGCCACTCCCACCTGCGCGAAAGAGCTGAAGCAGTGAAGCGCGGCGTCTGGGCGGCGGGCGGATTCCCCGTTGAGCTGCCCGCCCTCTCCATGGGCGAAGTGATGGTGAAGCCCACAACCATGCTGTATCGCAACTTTCTCGCGATGGAAACCGAAGAGCTGCTCAGGCAGCATCCCATCGACGGCGTCGTGCTGCTCGGCGGCTGCGACAAGTCTACGCCTGCGCTGCTGATGGGCGCACTGTCGATGGATATCCCCACCATTTTCTGCCCGGCAGGCCCGATGACTACCGGCAAGTGGCATGGCCAAATCACCGGCGCTGGAACCCACACCAAAAAGTTTTGGGACCAGCTTCGCCTCGGTTCCATCACGCAGCACGACTGGATTGAGCTGGAAGGCGCAATGACGCGCTCCATCGGCACCTGCAATACGATGGGCACGGCGTCCACCATGACCTCTATCGCCGACGCCATGGGCTTCACGTTGCCCGGCGCAAGCTCAATACCCGCGGCGGACTGCCGCCACCCGCAGATGGCGGCCCAGTGCGGCCATACCATCGTCGACATGGTGTGGTACGACCATAAGCCTTCCCGCTGGTTAACGAAAGAAAACTTCCTTAACGGCATCGTCGCCTATATGGCGCTGGGCGGTTCCACTAACGCGGCGATTCACCTGATCGCCATGGCGAACCGCGCGTCCATTCAGCTCACCCTTGAAGATATGGAAAACATCGCCCGCAAAGTACCGGTGCTGGCCAACCTGTTCCCTTCCGGTCGGGCCTTGATGGACGATTTCTTCTTTGCCGGCGGCCTGATGGCGCAGTTGAAAAAGGTCGGTCGGTTCCTGCATCGCAACGCACGGGGCGTGACCAACCACACCGTCGAAGAGTGGATTAAAGACGCCGACTGCTACGACGATGACATTATCCGCGACCTTGATAATCCGATTATTCCCCTGTCTCAGGGATGTGCTCTGGCAGTGCTGCGCGGCAACCTGTGCCCGGACGGCGCGGTGATGAAATCCTCGGCGGCCAGCCCGCAGCTGCGCCACCATACGGGCCCGGCGCTGGTTTTCGATACCCACCAGGAACTCTCTGACCGCATCGACGATCCTGAGTTGGACGTCACCAAAGATACCATCATCATTCTGCGCAACGCAGGCCCAGTAGGCGCGCCCGGCATGCCGGAATGGGGCAACCTGCCGATCCCGAAAAAGCTGTTGCAGCAGGGAGTGACCGACATGGTGCGCATTTCCGACGCGCGGATGTCCGGCACTCACTACGGCACCTGCATTCTGCACGTCGCGCCGGAATCCGCCGTCGGCGGGCCGCTGGCGCTGGTGCAAACGGGCGATCTGATTGAGCTAAACATTGACGCAGGCACGCTGAACATGCAGGTCGACGAGCACGAGCTTGCCCGCCGACGCAGCGCGCTGAAAGTCACCCATAAGGTATTTGGCCGTTCGTGGGCGGCGCTGTATCAACAGCACGTCACCCAGGCGAACGAAGGCTGTGACTTCGACTTCCTGCAGTCAGGCAGCGACATCCCTGAACCGCCTATTTTTTAAAAACGTTTTAAAGAACCTGTTTTAAAGAACCCTTTTTTAAGGAGCAATAATGAACAACTTCAAACGCGCAATTACCTCCGGCCAGCGCATGCTCGGCACCTGGATGATGACGGGCAGCGACACCGTCGCCGAAGCGATGGCGACGGTCGGCTTTGACTTTCTGGTGTTGGATCAGGAGCACGTGGCGGTAGACACGCTGGACGCCATCCGCATCGACCGCGCCGTTCGCAGCGTCAGCGCAACGACAACGCCGCTGTATCGCCTGGCGGGCAACGACGTGGTGCTGATAAAGCGCGCGCTCGACGGCGGAGCGATGTCCTTGATGATCCCCTTTATCAACACGGTGGAAGAAGCTAAAAAGGCCGTAGAGTCCGCCTACTACCCTCCTTACGGCAAGCGGGGATTCGCCGCTATGCATCGCGCGTCCTGCTGGGGCGGTAATCCGGACTTTGTTAAAGAGTCCCGCGACGAACTGTGCCTGATTCTCCAGCTCGAAACGCCGGAAGCCATCGCCAACGTTGACGCCATCGCCGCGATTGACGGCATTACCGGCTTCTTCATCGGCCCCGGCGACCTTTCTTCCGCTATGGGTCACCCGGGCAACCCGTCTCACCCTGACGTTCAGGCCATGATAAAGCGCGGGCTCGACGCCTGTATCCGCCTCGGCAAGCCCTGCGGCATCGTCGGCGGCAATCCGGATTTGGCGAACAAATATCAGCAAATGGGCTTTACCTACGTCGCGCTGGCCTCCGACATGAGCTTCCTGCTGAGCCGTGCAAAAGAGCAGCTGGCGGCCATACGCGGCCAGAAACTGCACATCGCCGGCGGCGAGGTCTACTAGCATGACGCGCGTGATTGAACGCTCGCGTGGAAACGTCAGCATCGCCGTCGCCCCTGAGTTGGGCGGCGCACTCGCCTGGCTGCGCTGGCGCGGTCACGACGTTCTGCGCCCGTTCGACCCGGCGGGCGAAAAGCGCGCCAACCTGTGCGGCAGCTACCCGCTGGTTCCCTGGTCAAACCGCATTGCTGACGGCCAGTTCTCCTTCGCGGGCCAGCGGCACAGGCTCGTCAGGAACTTTGGCGACAGCCCGCACGCCGTTCACGGCATCGGCTGGCAGTCTACGTGGGAAGTGGTGGAAGAAACGGCCAGCGACATTGTTATCGGTCTGGAACGCGCCGCATCCGAAGCTTGGCCCTGGCCGTGGCGCGCCGAGCAGCGGTTTACGCTGACGGACGACGCCCTGACGATAGCGCTCTGCTACCGGAACCTTTCCGAAGGCCCGGTTCCGGCCGGGTTGGGGTTTCATCCCTTCTTCGCCAACGCGGCGGAAAGTCAGGTGCGCTTTCCTGCTGAGCGCGTTTGGCTCAACGATGAAGCGAGCCTTCCAAAGGAAGAAATCGCCGTACCGGAAAAGTGGGACTATAAAGAGTTCAGGACGCCGGTACACGGCTCGGTCGACAACTGCTTTTGCGGCTGGAACGGCGAAGCTGCCGTACGCTGGCCCAGCCGGGGCTTTAGCGCGACGCTGACGGCTCCCGGCGTCAGCAACGCGGTTTTCTTTATTCCCGGCCCAGAGCGCAACGTCGTGGCGATTGAGCCGGTAAGCCACATCAATAACGCCATCAACCTGTTTTCCTCCGACGACGATGAGCGGGCGATGGACATAGTTAACCCCGGCGACGCGCTTTGCCTTCGCATGACCATAAGGATGTCCGACGATGAATGAACCCCGCGTTCTTTTTGATTATCAGGGCGAGCTGCCGGAGTGCCCCATCTGGGACGCCGACAGCCAGTCGCTTTACTGGACCGACATACTGAAAAAGCAGATCCACCGCTACTGGCCTGCGGATGGCCGCCATTCGGTTTTGACGTTTGAAGAAGAAGTCGGCTGCTTTGCACTGCGCGAACGCGGCGGCTTTATCGTCGCTATGCGCTCAAGCATCTGGCTTGCCGACGCTGACGGGCGGCTTTCGCAGAAGGTCTGCGATAACCCCAACAACCCGAAGCTTGCCCGCTTTAACGACGGCGGCACCGACCCGCTTGGCCGCTTCTACGCAGGCACCTACTGGGGGCCCAGAGACTATAACGGCGCGCTGCTTTGCCGCGTGGATTCTGAGCTGAAAACCACCGTCGTTCAGTGCGACATTCTCGGCGCCAACGGGCTTGCGTTCTCACCCGACGGCCACTGGATGTACACCAGCGATACGCCCAACCACGTTATCTACCGGACGCCGTTAAATCAGGGCGAACCGGGCCTGCGGCAGGCATGGAAAATCTTCGAGCCGGGCAACGGCCGCCCCGATGGCGCGGCGGTAGATGTCGAGGGATGCTACTGGAGCGCGCTGTTTGACGGCTATCGCATCGCCCGCTTCTCTCCTGAAGGCGAACTGCTTGAGGAACATCGACTGCCGGTACGCTGCCCGACCATGGTGTGCTTCGGCGGGTCGGATATGAAGACGCTTTATATCACCACTACGCGGGAAAACATGACGCAGGAAGAGATCTCCGCACGCCCTCTGTCAGGAGCCATTTTTACGCTGAACGTCGCCGTTGCCGGCGCTTATAAACCTAAATTTAAAGAGAAAGAATAATGAAAACCATCGGTTTTATCGGGCTTGGCCTTATGGGCGAAGCCATGTCAAAAAACGTCGTCGCCAAGTTTGACGGTCCCGTTCTGGTTTACGACATCAGCCCGCAGGCCGTCGCCAAGCTGACCTCGGTCGGCGCTCAAGCGGCGGAGTCCGTTGAAGATATCGCTAAGCGAGCTGACGTTATCATCAGCATGGTTCCCCGCTCTGAGCACGTCATCGCCGTTTATGAGCAAATGCTCCCCCATCTGCATGAGGGGAAAATCACTATCGATATGTCCACAATTGAGCCTTCGGTGTCCGAAGCGCTGGCCACCAGAGTCGCGAAAACCGGCGCCGTCATGCTCGACGCGCCGGTAGTGAAGTCGGTCCCGGCCGCCGTTAAGGGCGAACTGGGGATCTACGTCGGCGGCGACAAGTCGGCGTGGGAAACCGTACGTCCGATTCTCGCTATGATGGGTTGCAATCAAATCCACATGGGCCAGAACGGCCGCGGGCTGGTGATGAAGATGCTGCATAACGTACAGGTGGCGGGCATCCAAAACGCCGTCAACGAAATGCTCACGGCCGCAGAACACTATGACATTGCCAAATCGGCATTTCGTGAAGCCATCTCCTACGGCGGCGCGACCTGCTTTTATCTCGACAGCAAAATAGACAGCCTGATTGCCGAAGACTATCGCACCGCCTTCTCTCTGCAAAATATGGCCAAAGACGTCAACATCATGAAGAAAATGCTGGAGGAATCTGGCCTAAACCTCCCCGGCGTCAACGTCGTGAAGTCCGTCTATGACAAGGGGCTGGAGTCTCACCTCGGCGGTGAAGACTTCTGCGCCACGTTCAAAATCGTCAAAAACAACGCCTAACGCCCAATAAGGATAATAAAAATGAACTACAGCGAAAACGTAACCTATCGCTCTCTTAAAGATAAGGTGGTCGCCATCACCGGCGGCGCCAGCGGGATCGGCGAAGAGCTGGTCCGCGCCTATGTCGCCCAGGGCGCGCGCGTCGCCTTTCTCGACTTCAATCAGGCCGAGGGCGAAAAGCTGGCGACTGAGCTGGGCTGCCTGTTTTTATTCTGCGACGTCACCAATATTCCTCAGCTTAAGGCCTGTTTTGAAACTATCGCCGATCGCCTGGGCGACGTTGACATTCTTATCAACAACGCCGGCAGCGACGATCACCATACCATCGACAACCTGACGGAAGAGTATTTCAACAACCGCATCAACGTGAACCTGCGCCACCACCTGTTCGCCATTCAGGCGGTTATTCCCGGCATGGAGAAAAAAGGCGCCGGCAGCATCATCAACATGGGGTCAATCAACTGGATGCGCGGGCGCCCCGGCCGCGTCTGCTATTCGCTGTCGAAGGCGGCCATTCACGGCTTTACCCGCACGCTGGCGCAGGAGCTGGGGGCGCGCGGCATTCGCGTTAACAGCCTGGTGCCCGGCGCGATCAAAACGCCCAAGCAGGAAGCCATGTGGGCCAAGCTCGATCCGGCGGCGGTTAATCAGTTTATGGAGCTTCAGGCGCTGAAGGTTCGCCTCGATGGTTCCCACTGCGCGCGCTTGGCGCTATTCCTCGGCGCTGAGGAGTCCTGCGGCTGCACCGGGCAGGACTTTATCGTCGACGCAGGCCTGTCGCTCAACTAAGAGGTGAATATGGAATTTTTCAACCTGTTTACGCCCGACGGCGCTGCGCTGGAAACCAGCGCCATACTCATCGTCATTGCGGTGATGTTTCTCTATACCTTTGTGGGCATCTGCGCCGGCTTCGGCGGCGGATTAACCTCAATGCCGCTCATCACCATGGTGCTGCCGTTAAAAATGGCGGCGCCGATGTCGGTCATCGTCGGCACCGCTACCGCGCTTTACGCCACCTGGCTGTCGCGTAAAGAAACGGACTGGAAGTCGGCCGCGGTGCTCATCCTGTTCTCTTTCCTTGGCATACCCGTGGGGCTGTACGCGCTGTCCTACGTGCCTGACCATATGATGAAAATCGGGCTGGGCGGCTTTCTTATTCTCTATTCGTTCTACAGCCTGTTTATTCCGAAGCTGCCCATTTACGACCGCCGATGGATTGCCGCCCCAATGGGCGCCATTGCCGGGGCGCTAGGCGCGGCCTTCTCCACCAACGGGCCGCCGGTGGTGATGTACGGCATGCTGAGAAACCTCGGGCCAGCCGCGTTTCGCGGCACGCTGAACGCCTTCTTTACCGCCAACAACATCGCCATCGTCGGCGGCCTGGCTACCAGCGGAATACTGACGATTTCGACCTTTAAGCTGGTTATTTTCTGCATTCCGACCATGATTTTAGGCTCGATCGTCGGCCAGTACGTTCACAAGCGCATTTCGGTGAAGGTGTTCCGCGTTATGGTGTTCCTGCTGCTGATAGCCTCCGGCGCGATGCTGATCAAGGGTGCGACCGGCATATCCGCACTGAGCGCGCTGCTTCCGGCATTTGCGCTGCTGGTTATCCTTCAGTTGGCGTTCGGCAAAAAGATCGCCGCCATCCGCGCTGCCGATGAAGCGGCCAGGGCGCAGCAGTCTTCTTGATGATTTAAGTTATTTGTATATCCAATGGCTCATCCTCATGGGCCATTTGCTCTTCCTGCTTCAGACGCTTTACCCACGCTCCCCTTCGTTAAGCAAAAGGAATATGATGGGCAAACTTATTCCGACGACGCTGGAATAAGTTTCTATCATATGAAACGGATTGCATGATGAAAACACACAACGATATTTTCGAGGCCGCCAGAGCAGGAAATTTACAGCAGGTCGACGCTTTTTTGCGCTCAGGTGCAGATCCAACGGCAGTAAACGACTACGGATTTACCGCACTTCAATGTGCGGCGATGGGGACAAACTCGGTTGAGGAAGCGCAAATTACCCCCGTTATCCAGCGGCTTATTGGAGCGGGAAGCCAATTAGAACAACCGAGTAAAGATGGTCGGACAGCACTTTATCTGGCAGCCGAATTCTCCCCTTTCCTCACCCCCGTTCGCCTGCTGGTTGAGGCGGGTTCCAAAGCAGATATCTATCATTCTGACAGCGGCGGCCCGCATATTGTCATTAACGCTATGGCACCTGAGGTCCAGCAATACCTCTCCGCGCTCACCAGCTTCCCTATACCTGAGCCCAAACCGGAAATTCCGTCCGTAAAAATGACGGCCGCACGGTGGAAAGAAGCTCAACGTCGTATAGAAGACGTTTTTATATCACTGCGGGAAAGCGGCATTATCGCGCTGCACGATGCGGGCTACACCCAAGATGATGGCTTCAGCGACTGCTGCGAGCTTTACGCTGAGCAAGGCGGGGAAAAAGCAAAGCTCAATGGATTTTGTTTTTATACACGTCAGGATCTGAACCGCGCCAAGAGAACGAGCCAGCTGGCTCTGGCGTTTTGGGGTGCGCCAGAGGGCGCAGATAAAGATATGGAGCACGTCGGTCGGCAAATCGTCGAAACCTTTCGCCAAGCAGGCTTGACAGTCTATTGGAATGGATCTGCTTCAGCCAGGCCAATTCTTTATCTCTAAACCGCTGCCCATAATAAAAGCGGCCCAGCGGGGAGTCTCCATCAGGCCGCTTTTCTCATTCGCGTAGATTAGAAATGCACGCTGCCGCCCAAGTACGGGCCATCGACAATCGCGTTATCACGGTTGCCGTCTTTTCCTTCCAGATTAACGTAGCGATAGCCGGCTTCAACGCTAAAGGGCCGCAGGATGTCCCACCGCACGCCGCCGGTCAGTTCAGAATAGGAATTAATGCCGCTGGATAGGGAGTCCGGCGCGTAGTAGGCAGAGCCCTGTAGAGAAAAACGCTTGCCAATCGGCAGACGAAGGCCGCCGCCGACGGCGGCCGCGTAGTCGTCGCTGTCTTCGCTGTGGTCTTTAGAACGTAAATACATGCCTTTGCCGCCGACGGAAATCGTCATTGGCCCTAACGGAAGGCCTACGCCTAGCCCCAGGCCGACGATATCGCCGTTATCATCGTTGTGCGTCCAGTCCACGGTGGAATACAGGCCCGTGGAGTCTGTTCCCATTCCCACCTGAAGGTTGGAATAATCTTCCCCAACCTGCCCGTTTACGCTAATAGCCATCGCCGACGCCGACGTGAATAACGCAACGCCGACGGCTAAGCGACAAAGTGACTTTTTCATTAATTATTCCTTGGTGATTGTTGAAACCCTTGATTCGGGAATAATTAATTATTTCATATTCTTTTAATGGAAAATAAAGAAATAAAAAAGGCCAGCACGATATGTTAATAATATTCAGCCAATTAACGCGACGGGGGACTAGTTATAAAAAAGTGTAAATATAATTAACCTGTTATTACATTTGTCGCGTGGAAATATATAAATGGCCTGCGCCAGATTTAGCAATAAGGATGAGTTTTGCCGGCCCGTTTATTTTATAGGCCGGCAAAAATAGCGGTAAATAAAACTACAGCGCCTTAAGCTCCTGATTAACCTTGGCCAGCCAGGCCTTGTGCAGCTTGCGGTAGTGGGGCTTTGACCGGCGGGCGATAAGCGCAATCGTCTCCAGCTGGTGTTTGGCTCCGGCAAAGTCGCCTTTATCCTTTAGCAGCTGCGCGTAGCGAAAGCGCGCCTCCGGGCCAGAGTAGTAGTCAATCAGCACGCGATATTCATCCTCTGCCTTATCAAGCTCCCCCTGAGCCGTCAGCGCGCGGGCGTACAGCAGGTGGCCGTCCGGCGACATAAAGTCGGGATTGTGTTTGATAAGGTCATCAAGCGTATTGCGACAGGCGAGCGCATCGCGGCTGGCCAGCTGCGCCGCCGCCAGCTTGAGCATAATGTGAGGATCGGTAATAAAAATACCGCTCAGCGCCTTCCCGTAGTGAACGGCGGCCTCTTCGTGTTGCCCAATGCGAGCCAGCTCGTCGGCCAGATGAAGGTGGTTTTGGCTGGTTTCTGCGATCTCCAGCTCTTCTCGCAGCGCGCGCAGGTGGCGTTCAGGGTCAATTTTATCGTGAGCGTGGCGGATAAGGCGCTTTCCGTCGCGGCTGCCGAGCCAGTCCGGCACCATCACCGCCAGCGCGTAAATCGCACACCCGAGCCCCGGAAGGCCGATAATTAGATAGAGCCAGTATCGCTCCTGCCCGCTTCTTACGGCATGAATACCACACATGACTTGAATAAACACAATTAATAAAGCGGGCATTTCAGCGCTCCTTGCCAAAATAAAAAGAAAACGTCCGTGGTACAAAACGGCGGCCATTTTAATTGATGGCGATTAAAAATAGCAATCGCCGCGTGCGCAACCAAAATAAAACAACATAATCCATGATGGCCTGCATATTTCTTGGCATATTCTAGGGGAGAGTAAAGCGCCTAATATAGAAAAAAGCCTGCGATGTAAACCACAGGCTTTTAAACGTTGACGCTTATTTCAACAGGGAAGACGACTTCCCTTCCGCAAGAGGCTAATTAACCTTCCGACGGTCGACGCGACGCCTGAGGCTTGCGGCGGCGCTGCCCCTGCCCTTGACGCTCGCCTCTTCTCTCGGCCGACGGCGCACGATTGGCCGACGGCTGGGCGCGACCACCGCCGCCGTTACCACCGCCGCGCTGGCCGCGGTTTTGGCGACCGTTAACGATAGGCTCAGCCTGAATGCTCGGATCGGGCTCATAGCCCGGCAGCGCCATGCGCGGAATTTCAAACTTCAGCAGGCGCTCGATGTCGCGCAGCAGCTTGTGCTCATCCACGCAGACCAGCGACAGCGCTTCGCCGTTACATTCCGCGCGACCGGTGCGTCCGATGCGGTGAACGTAGTCTTCCGGCACGTTAGGCAGCTCGTAGTTGACGACGTGGGGAAGCTGCTCGATGTCTAATCCACGGGCGGCGATGTCGGTTGCCACCAGCACGCGAATATTTCCCTGCTTGAAGCCTTCAAGAGCGCGCGTTCTTGCCCCCTGACTTTTGTTGCCGTGAATAGCCATCGCGCTGATGCCGTCTTTATTCAACTGCTCAGACAGATGGTTAGCACCGTGCTTGGTGCGGGTAAATACCAGCACCTGACGCCACTGCCCTTGCCCAATCAGGTGCGACAGCAGCTCGCGCTTGCGCTTCTTATCGACAAAGTGCACTTTTTGGTCCACCAGCTCTGACGGCGCATTGCGCGGCGCAACCTCAACCGAGGCCGGATTATGCAAAAGCGTAGAGGCCAGCGCCCTGATGTCGTTGGAAAACGTCGCGGAAAACAGCAGGTTTTGCCTTTTGGCCGGCAGGCGCGCCAGCACGCGGCGAATATCGTGAATAAAGCCCATGTCCAGCATGCGGTCGGCTTCGTCCAGCACCAAAATCTCAACCTGAGAGAGGTCAACCGCGTTTTGATGCGCTAAGTCCAACAGGCGGCCCGGCGTCGCGACCAGTACGTCAACGCCGCCGCGAAGCTTCATCATCTGAGGGTTAATGCTAACGCCGCCGAACACTACCAAAGAGCGGATTTTCAGGTAGCGGCTATAGTCGCTCACGTTTTCCCCTATCTGCGCAGCCAGTTCGCGCGTCGGCGTCAAAATAAGCGCTCTGACGGGGCGACGACCGCCTTTGGCGGCAGGAGAGGTCGTTATCAAGCGCTGCAGCAGCGGCAGCGTAAATCCGGCGGTTTTACCGGTGCCGGTTTGGGCGCAGGCCATAAGGTCGCGGCCGGAAAGTACCACAGGAATGGCCTGCTGTTGGATCGGCGTAGGCTGGCGGTAGCCCATCTCTTCTACGGCGCGGAGAATATCGGCGCTTAGGCCAAGAGAATCAAAAGACATGCAAAAAAGCTCCAGCCCCGTCCGGCAGACCACCATATATGGCAACAGGTCTGCTACGGCCCCGACGAGACATTCAAATAAGGGAATAACGCTGGCGTAGACCGAAAGTACGCCGGACGCGCAAGCGTATACTAAACTGAGAGGCGTGTCACGAAAAGACGCGTCGGGAAGAGGCGCCCTACCGGAAATGATAAGGGCGCGTTCATCAACGCGCCCTTAAAGAATAGCCCACCGCTCGAAATTAGCGACGGTCGCCCAAAATGCGCAGCAGCATCAGGAACAGGTTGATGAAGTCCAGATACAGGGTCAATGCGCCCATGATGGAGTTCTTACGATAGGACTCGCGGTCGTCCATAGAGGCGGATTCGCCAATCGCTTTCAGCTTCTGGGTATCATAGGCGGTCAGGCCAACGAACACGATAACGCCGATGTAGGTGATGGCCCAGTACAGCGGCGCGCTCTTCAAGAAGATGTTGACGATAGAAGCCAGCAGGATGCCGATGAGGCCCATCACCATCAGGCTGCCCAGCTTAGTTAGGTCACGCTTGGTGGTGTAGCCGTATACGCTCATCGCGCCGAAGGTGCCGGCGGTAATAAAGAACGTGCTGGCGATCGACGCGGAGGTATAAACGATAAATACGCTGGAAAGCGTCAGCCCCGTCAACACGGAGTAAAGCATAAACAGCGTCGTCGCCATCGCGCCGCTAATGCGAGACACCATGCCGGAGAGGAAGAACACCACGCCCAGCTGCACGATGATAAGCCCGTAGAAAGTGATGTTGCTGGAGAAGATAAACGCCTGCAGCGCCGTACCGGGCACCATCCATGCGGTGACGCCGGTCAACAGCAGCCCGCAGGTCATCCATCCATAGACCTGAGCCATAAACGCCTGAAGACCGCCCTCAGCGCGCTGTGTAATCGTACCGTTATAACGAGGATCCATTAAGTCTGTCCTTCTTAATTTGAACCAAAACAAAGGGTATAAAAAACCACCGAACCTTTACTTAGGTTACCATAGATTAAGACAACGAAGAGAAGAAATAATTTCCCTCCGTGAGCCTTTTTAATGCGCTACTGCGACCTACCCGACCAGCGCAGCGCCGCCTGTGCAACCCGTTGCCCAAACAGGCGCGCGGTTTCCAAATCGCCCGGCAGCGGCGCTTCTTCTACCGATGCGTCCGCCGGCGACACCGTCATCAGCCCCGAAAAGCCGGCGACGTAGTTTACGTCGTTTCGCGTCGCCGCCTTGGTATTGGAAGGCAACATGCCCATGCCAACCCAAACGCCGCCGTGCTCCTGAGAAAGGTGGAACAGGTAGTCGAGGGTGCTAAGCTTGTCGCCGTTCATGCTGGCCGAGTTGGTAAAGCCGGCGAACAGCTTGTCTTTCCACTGCTGCGCCACCCATTGGCGGGACGACGCATCGGCAAACCGTTTAAACTGCCAGGACGGCCCGCTCATATAGGTCGGGCTGCCAAACACAATGGCGTCCGCCGCGGCCAGCGCCGCCCATCCCTGCTCGGAAAGGTTGCCCTCGGCATCGATGGCAAACGCTTCAAGCCGTACGCCGTTAACTTCCCCTATCCCTTTGGCAACGGCGTCCGCCGCCTTTGCCGTATGTCCATATCCGCTATGAAAAACCATGACTATGTGGGTCATTACATCTACAACCTATTAATAAAAAACAATTTCCGCTAAACAGCGCTCAGCGGCGGAGGGGATGATACCAATTTTTCCCGTCATTGTGTTATTGAGTAGGTAAAGATAGGTAATCAAGAGAGTTGCTGATGCAAAATAGAGCCATTTCATTAACGCACTTCCAGCGAAGCGAATAACCGTACGTTTAAACACTCATGTTGATTATGTTAATACTCTCACTTTTTTTGCCCTTAATAATTGTAATAGTGCAAATGAGTTAAACCGACTTTTGATTATCCAGACGCTTTTCCCCTGCCGGAAGAGTTCAAAAATGGTGGCATAAAGTTTAACTCAACGTTTTCACGTTAACGTTGGGTTATCGTTCACCATCGACATATTCGCATCGGCGAAAATCACAAATACTGGGATAAAAGGCGCCCCCCTTATAAATAGCAAGGAGATAATAAATGAAATATTTAGTACTTTTTCCCGTTTCGCTTATGCTGTGGACGACAGGCGCTATTTCTGCGCCGCAAGAAATAAAATTCCTGACCTGGAATATCTGGCACGGTTCCCAAGATAGCCATCTGACTCGAGACATAGAGTCCATGCAGCCCAACGTTATGACGCTCCAGGAAACCTATAGCCGACAATCGGCGATTAAAGCGGCCTTTGCGAAGGCAAATAATATTAAACCGGAAAACGTATTCAGCTATACCGTGTCCTGTTTTGCGAATAAACAGCATAAATTTACCGGTGAGCAAGGCAGCTGTTTTCCCGGAAAGTATGAAATGGGACTGGGAAATGGTTCCGCTGACAACCTGACGATTTGGTCTATTTATCCTATTACCGACTATCATATTTTTGATAGTGCCGACACGACCATCAATAATCCTAAAATTAATCGTTTTAACTATGGCGCAGTAAAATTAGACGTAAAAGGCTCGCCATTATGGGTAGCGAATTTCTGGCTGACGTCATCCTGGGGCGCAGAGCAAGACCTCAATCAGCTGTATGTTGACAGGCGAAATGTAGAAACGCTTCGCTATGACAGCACGCTTGATGAAAAACAGGCGATTAAAACAATTCTCGACAAAGAGGCTCATCGCGCCGATCAAGCAAAACAAATTGTCGAAAAAAGCGCTTCCTTGCTAGCTAATGCGGATAAAGAGCCGTTCATTCTGGCCGGTGACGGTAACTCGTTCTCACATTTGGACTGGGCGGAAGAATGGAAAAGCGGACATTTTGGTATTGCGATCCCCTTCCCCGTATCCAAAGTGTTTATGGCTGCGGGGCTGAAAGACTCCTATAGAGAGGCCAATCCAAACCCGCTGACTCACCCTTGCTCAAGCTGGCAACCGCAGGCTGCCGATGCGCCCAAACCGCGGACGTGGTCCGACCGAGAGCCTACGATGATCGCTCCAGGACGCATTGATTACATTTATTACAAGGGAAGCCGCTTGTCCGTTAAGAATTCTGTCTGTGTGGGTAATATCGGCGGGGGCGCAACGGGCGGAACGTCCGATCATGCCGCCGTTATGACTACCTTTATTCTTAACTAACCATCTCGCGTCGTGAAGGCTATCGGCATAGGGGTCGTTCGTTTTAAACAACCTCTATGCCGCGCTATTGAGTATTTACGCCATATTTGAGCGCGCTGGCGCCTTACCAGCGCTCCGCCGCTTCACGATCGCTGTCGCGAGACTCGACCCAGCGGTCGCCTTCCTGCGTCGCTTCTCGCTTCCAAAACGGCGC
The DNA here is from genome assembly GCF_039789245.1 of Leminorella grimontii. Taxonomy (NCBI): domain Bacteria; kingdom Pseudomonadati; phylum Pseudomonadota; class Gammaproteobacteria; order Enterobacterales; family Budviciaceae; genus Leminorella; species Leminorella grimontii. The sequence continues at coordinate 2,461,823 of NZ_CP146357.1, forward strand.
TTTGGTCTTCAGGTAGTCCATGATGAACTCGGCGGCGTCGAACGCTGAGCCACGGTGGGCGCTGGTCACGCCGACAAAGACGATCTCATCGCCGGGAAACAGCTCGCCGACGCGGTGGTTTACGCTCACGCGCTGTAAGGGCCAGCGTTCACGGGCGGCAACAACGATTTCCGCCAGCGACTTCTCGGTCATCCCCGGATAGTGCTCCAGCGTTAACGCGCTAACGCTGTCACCCAGATTGTGATTGCGCACTTTGCCGGTAAAGGTGACCACCGCGCCGTCGTCATCGCACTGAGACAGCCACTGGTACTCTTCGCCGACGGAGAACGGCGCGACGCCGACAACGATACGGGTGTTGCTGTCCGTCATATTAACCCCCGGTGACCGGCGGGAAGAACGCGACTTCGTCACCGTCCTTTAGCGGATGATCGGCGGTAACCAGCGTCTGATTGACCGCCATCAAAAGCTTACCCGGCTCCAGAGCCAGCGGCCACCGGTTGCCTCGCTGGCAGAGCGCCTGACGCAGCGCCTCAACCGTCGCATATTCCGCAGGCAGCGACAGCGTATCGGTGCCAACCAGCTCTCTGACCTGAGCAAAAAAAACTACGTTAATCATGACGTATCCGTTCCTTAAATGTCGCCGGCGCGAAAGTCGCCGGACTTCCCGCCGCTTTTGGCCAACAGCCTGACGGGGCCGATAACCATATCTTTCTGTACCGCCTTGCACATGTCGTAGATGGTCAGCGCCGCTACGGATGCGGCGGTCAGCGCCTCCATTTCAACGCCGGTTTTTCCCGTAAGGCGGCAGCAGGACTCAACGCGAACCCGGCTATGCTCCGGCTGCGCCTCCAGCTGGACTTCCACTTTGCTCAAAAGCAAGGGATGGCACAGCGGAATAAGCTCCCAGGTGCGCTTGGCGGCCTGAATGCCGGCGATGCGCGCGGTGGCGAAGACGTCCCCTTTGTGGTGGCTGCCTTCAACGATCATCGCCAGCGTCTGCGGCAGCATAGTGACAAACGCCTCAGCGCGCGCCTCTCTAACGGTTTCCGTTTTCGCCGATACGTCGACCATGTGGGCTTCACCGGCGGCGTTGATGTGGGTTAACTGTGACATGGGCAGGTTCGTCTCTATTTTTTACGAAGATGGGGAAGGAAGTTACAGGGGCGATGGCGCGCGTCCAGCTGTTCAACGATGATGCGTTCCCAGGCCATGCGGCAGGCGTTGGTCGAACCGGGTACGGCGAAAACGATCGTCTGATTGGCGATGCCGGCTACGGCCCGCGACTGGATGGTCGAGGTGCCGATGTCTTCATAGGAGAGCATGCGAAACAGTTCGCCAAACCCTTCCACTTCGCGGTCGAACAGCGGCAGAAGCGCTTCTGGCGTATTATCACGCGCGGTAAAGCCGGTGCCGCCGGTAATCACCACCGCCTGAACGTTCTCATCGGCAATCCAGGCCGACACCACGGCGCGGATCTGGTAAATATCGTCTTTGACAATGCGCTTGTCGGCAACCTTGTGCCCGGCGCTCTGCGCCGCTTCAACCAGATAGTGGCCGGAGGTATCCTCAGCCTCTCCACGAGAGTCGGAAACGGTCAGTACCGCAAGAGAAACCGGAATAAATTCGCTGGCTGCGTGTCCCATAAAGACTCCTTATCGTTCTTGTATCGCAGTTCGGGCCGAGAATGCGGCCCGCCCGTCGGCGTTTAGCCGCCGATAAATGACAGGTTTTGCGTAATGCCGCTGTTGCCCTGATGCAGGAAGTGGGTCTGCTTTTTCATCAGCAGCTTTTCCTGTATGCGATCTTTTAAATCGTCCAGCTGAGCGTCGTCGGCCAGCAGATCGCGCAACGAAATGCCCTGCTCGCCAAACAGGCAAAGGTGAAGGTTGCCGACGGCGGAGACGCGAAGGCGATTGCAGCTCAGGCAGAAATCTTTCTCATAAGGCATGATGAGGCCGATTTCTCCCTGGTAGTCGGGATGGGTAAACACCTGCGCCGGGCCGTCGCTATGGCTGCGTTCCGCCTGCTGCCAGCCGCTGGCCAGCAGTTGACGACGAATGACTTCACCGGAAACGTGATGCTGGCGAAAGAGCGATGAGCCCTCACCCGTTTCCATCAGCTCAATAAAGCGCAGCTGGATCGGCCGTATGCGGATCCACTCAAGGAAGGTTGACAGCGAGGCGTCGTTAACGTCGCGCATCAGCACGGTGTTGACTTTGATCTTCTTGAAGCCGGCGGCAAAGCCGGCGTCGATGCCGTCCATCACCTGGCGGAACTTGTCTTGGCCGGTGATGGCGTGAAACTGACGCGCATCCAGACTGTCGACGCTGACGTTGATGGAGGTCAGCCCCGCCGCTTTCCAGCTTTCCACGTCTCTGGCCATGCGGTAGCCGTTGGTCGTTACCGCAAGCTGGCGGATAGCCGGGTTGTCGCGCAGCGCGGCAATCACGTCGACAAAGTCGCGGCGCAGGGTGGGTTCGCCGCCGGTTAGCCGGATTTTATCCGTACCGAGTTCGGCGAACGCACGGCCGACGCGTCGAATCTCGTCCAAAGACAGGAAGCGCGTGTTGTCATGAGGCTTATAGCCGTCGGGCAGGCAGTACGTACAGCGGAAGTTGCAGACGTCGGTAATCGACAGCCGCAGATAATAGAACTTGCGATCGAAAGCATCGGTCAGTTGAGATAGCATAAAACACCTTTCCAATTCGGGAGGCGCAGGCATTTCTACCTTACACCCTGGTGACTTAAAGCCACGGCTGCAGCACCATATCGAGTCGACTTAGGTCGGAGCAGCTCAGAGTTTCATTTCTTGTTTATAAGCGGACGGTTGCCGCCTATTTCACTAATACTAACGGCTAAAATAGCCCTTTTCCAGAACAAATTATCGTTATGCAATAATTTATATAACGTTTATTCTTTACCAATTGTGAGAACCATACTGAAAATCCTCCGCCAAGTGATTGACGCAGGTCAAGCTTGATAAACATCAAGCAACGCAACGGAGATTTCGCCTTTTTTGAAAAAATCGGGTAACTTATGCCGCGAAACCGGGCTTTTAAAAGGAATCTTATGCGTAACCGCACGTTAGGCTCTCTGGAGCACGTTGTCTCCCTTGGCGGAGGACACGGCCTTGGCCGCGTTATGTCGGCGCTTTCATCTCTAGGCTCCAGACTTACCGGCATCGTGACGACAACCGATAACGGCGGTTCTACCGGACGGATCCGAAAGTCTGAAGGCGGCATCGCCTGGGGCGATACGCGCAACTGCCTTAATCAGCTCATTACCGAACCGAGCATCGCATCCGCCATGTTTGAATATCGCTTCTCGGGCAGCGGCGAACTGGCCGGGCATAACCTGGGCAATCTGATGCTCAAAGCGCTGGACAACCTGAGCGTCAGACCTCTGGACGCCATTAATCTTATCCGCAATCTGCTCAAGGTCGACGCCTACATCATTCCCATGTCGGAGCACCCGGTCGATCTGGCGGCCAAGGACGTCGAAGGCAACGTGGTCTACGGCGAGGTCAGCGTTGATGGCCTTCACCAAATGCCGGAAAGGCTGTGGCTTGAGCCAGCGGTGAGCGCGACTCTGGAAGCCATCATCGCCGTTAGCAAAGCCGAGCTTATCCTGATTGGCCCAGGCAGCTTTATGACCAGCCTGCTTCCCCCCTTGCTGTTGGCCGATTTGGCCGATGCGCTGCGTCACAGCAAGGCAAAAATCGTCTACATCGGCAATCTGGCGAAAGAGCTAAGCCCGGCCGCTGCGTCGCTCAACCTCAAGCAGAAGATGAGCTTTATCGAACAAACGCTCGGCGGGCGAAAAATAGACGGCATCATCGTCGGGCCGCATACTCCAACTATGGATATCACCGATAAGGCGATCGTCCAGCAGTCGCTGGAGGCGGAAGACATCCCCTATCGCCACGATCGCGATATGCTGCGCAACGCGCTGGAGCGTATGCTGGAAAAGTTTGGCGACTAAAAACGAAATAAAAAGCGGCTTTTCCAAACGGTAAAAGCCGCCTATGAAGACAGGTCATCGATTATTTCTGCGCGTCAGGCCGCGTATCGGCAATCACTCTAGCCTGTTTCCCCTCAATCACCAGCACGCGCTGCCCAACGGCCAGTGGTTGATCCGTGCCCTGCGCGACGGTGATAAGCCCGTTGCTGTCGGTCTGGATTACATACTCAATCGCCTGCTGCTTGGACGCGCCTTTTTCCACCGAAGAGCCGAGCATGCCGCCAAGCAAAGCGCCGCCGATGGCCCCCAGCGCGTTAGCCCTGAAACCGCCGCCAATGGCGGAACCAGCAACGCCGCCCGCGGCTGAGCCCACCAGCCCGCCTACGCTGCTGTTGCCCTCGACGTCGACAACCCGCGAGCTGACAATCACGCCGGCCAGCGTCCGACTCGCCTGCCCGACCTGCCCTTCTTTATAGGAATCAGAAGAAATATTAGAAGCGCATCCCGCCATGGATAAAACAAGGCCGACGGCTAAAGAGGAACGTAAAAATCGTGGCGATCTCATCATTGCTCTCCCTCCAGATGCAAGACATCTATTCCATAAACAAACGTTAACCATGACACGAATTGGGTGTGAATAGAATAAGTATAGTCCGCACTGTGTAGCTCAAACAGCCCGCCATGCACCAAGAATAGGGGCCAAATGCAAAACAAGATGGATAAAAAATCCACTGATGACATTAGGAATTGATGTATTGGTTACGTTTAAGCGGTAAAGGGTGTTTAATCGGTTTGATTGTCTTGGGCCGCCTATGCGGCGGTTCACTTTTCTCATTCCGGCATAACGCCAATCTCAAATTTCTAAGCCGCCTATGCGGCGGTTCAGTCTTTAGCGGCGGCGGCGGCGCCCTGCATTTTTTTCTAAGCCGCCTATGCGGCGGTTCAGACCAATTAGCCCACGGCAACAACCACCAAATATTTCTAAGCCGCCTATGCGGCGGTTCAGTGCGGCCTTTGTCATCAACCGGCGCGTCTTCATTTCTAAGCCGCCTATGCGGCGGTTCAGAACGTAAGCACCATTGACGACGACCCCAACATTTTCTAAGCCGCCTATGCGGCGGTTCAGCCCTAGTATATTGTAGCGCTCTACTCCATCCTGTTTCTAAGCCGCCTATGCGGCGGTTCAGGAAGAGCTGATCAGCATGATTGCTGCGCTGGATTTCTAAGCCGCCTATGCGGCGGTTCAGTCTACATGAGACGCGTAACAGAATGGGGAATATTTCTAAGCCGCCTATGCGGCGGTTCAGGCGCTGAGGCAGTTAAATTCGGGCGATACCCTTTTCTAAGCCGCCTATGCGGCGGTTCAGTCTTAGCGAATTTGGCCGGTCATTGATCGCGTCTTTCTAAGCCGCCTATGCGGCGGTTCAGATCCGATTGACGACCTGTTAACCGGCGTTGTCTTTCTAAGCCGCCTATGCGGCGGTTCAGGAGAAGGGCGAATAACGCCGATTCAACGTTACTTTCTAAGCCGCCTATGCGGCGGTTCAGACTGGTTTTATTGATGTTGAAAGGGTGCATCTTTTCTAAGCCGCCTATGCGGCGGTTCAGTTGATACGACCGCTGACCACTTCTCTGGCGATTTTCTAAGCCGCCTATGCGGCGGTTCAGGCTCTTCCCGAAGCCGTGAAGGACGGCAAAAATTTCTAAGCCGCCTATGCGGCGGTTCAGCGTAAAAATAGCACTAGCAACGGGGGCGCGCTTTTCTAAGCCGCCTATGCGGCGGTTCAGCTGCCTTTTCATACATTTCTTTCATTTCAATATTTCTAAGCCGCCTATGCGGCGGTTCAGCCGTTTTGAATCAGCAAAATCATACCTCGACTTTTCTAAGCCGCCTATGCGGCGGTTCAGCGTTCATTTATTCCTGATGATGTTTTATTTTTTTTCTAAGCCGCCTATGCGGCGGTTCAGATGATATCTCTTTCAACGATGAATATATCCAATTTCTAAGCCGCCTATGCGGCGGTTCAGCCTCTCAATTCTATCGTGCAAAGTTTATTGATTTTCTAAGCCGCCTATGCGGCGGTTCAGGTTCACTCATATCGTATCTCTCTATGTTGTATTTTCTAAGCCGCCTATGCGGCGGTTCAGGATGAGCGCGGCCAACTGACCTTATCTTACGTTTTCTAAGCCGCCTATGCGGCGGTTCAGAGTTATGAAGATTCAACCCACGCTGCGCGATATTTCTAAGCCGCCTATGCGGCGGTTCAGGGAGAGTTTGAGCAATTCGAGGATTTCCACAATTTCTAAGCCGCCTATGCGGCGGTTCAGCCGTATCCGTGAAGCAACCCAATGCGGCTACATTTCTAAGCCGCCTATGCGGCGGTTCAGTTATGCACTATATGATTTAGTGCTTCCCTGGATTTCTAAGCCGCCTATGCGGCGGTTCAGGTTATGCCGATGGCATACCATCGTCGGGGTTGTTTCTAAGCCGCCTATGCGGCGGTTCAGAATGTTTAGGCCGTGGCTTGCGTTCTGCTCCATTTCTAAGCCGCCTATGCGGCGGTTCAGTTGGCAAACGGTGGCAAACCGACATTGCAGAATTTCTAAGCCGCCTATGCGGCGGTTCAGGCCTGGCTGATAAGCTGCGGATTTCGTGATATTTTCTAAGCCGCCTATGCGGCGGTTCAGGCGTGAGCTATGACGATTTTCTTGTCATGCAATTTCTAAGCCGCCTATGCGGCGGTTCAGTTCATTCATACCTGAGCATCACTAGGCATTTTTTTCTAAGCCGCCTATGCGGCGGTTCAGGCTGAAATCGAAGCTTTCCCCTCCGCCGTGCTTTTCTAAGCCGCCTATGCGGCGGTTCAGATCAGTCGGTAGCGGAGGCGCTTGATTCAACGTTTCTAAGCCGCCTATGCGGCGGTTCAGGCTTCGGCGCGCATCGCTGCTGCGTCGGTGCTTTTCTAAGCCGCCTATGCGGCGGTTCAGACTTCCTGCATTTACCGTCATTATTTTCTCCATTTCTAAGCCGCCTATGCGGCGGTTCAGTTGTGGGTTGAATACCATCTGAGTATCACGCTTTTCTAAGCCGCCTATGCGGCGGTTCAGGCCTGACAAGGTGAAGAACCTCGAATTGCTCGTTTCTAAGCCGCCTATGCGGCGGTTCAGGATTCTACTGCATATACGCGATAACAAGGCATTTTCTAAGCCGCCTATGCGGCGGTTCAGAATTAGCTGCATCAGCAAAGCGGAAACGTTCATTTCTAAGCCGCCTATGCGGCGGTTCAGGATTATCACAAAAAGCGTTAGCCAGGAGCATTTTTCTAAGCCGCCTATGCGGCGGTTCAGGGGCGATGATGAAACGCTTATCGAATTCCTCTTTTCTAAGCCGCCTATGCGGCGGTTCAGTGGTTGACCTTGATTCTCAATGTAATCTTACTTTTCTAAGCCGCCTATGCGGCGGTTCAGAGCTTATGGAGTGTTGCTGAATGGCGCAAGCTTTTCTAAGCCGCCTATGCGGCGGTTCAGTCTGAGCCAAGGCTTCAGCCAGTCTAATGCTTTTTCTAAGCCGCCTATGCGGCGGTTCAGATCGTCACAATGAATTTCCATCATTTCGCCGTTTTCTAAGCCGCCTATGCGGCGGTTCAGAAAAGTATGTGTTAGCTGCGGAAAAATTTCATTTTCTAAGCCGCCTATGCGGCGGTTCAGGTTCAAAGAAGCGTATATCGCCGAGTTTAATCTTTCTAAGCCGCCTATGCGGCGGTTCAGATCAGTAAAGGCCGCTCTTTCAATTCCTGGCCTTTTCTAAGCCGCCTATGCGGCGGTTCAGTGACAGTTCGGCATCGTCAGCGACGGGTTACATTTCTAAGCCGCCTATGCGGCGGTTCAGGTCTGCCTCGCGGGTTCGCTCATCATGTCTCATTTCTAAGCCGCCTATGCGGCGGTTCAGAAAAAGTAATCGATTAACAGCCACCGGACGGTTTTCTAAGCCGCCTATGCGGCGGTTCAGCGATCGGATAGGAATCTATCTGGTCGGATTCGGTTTCTAAGCCGCCTATGCGGCGGTTCAGATTTTCGCGATGCTTAACCATTTCGATTAACATTTCTAAGCCGCCTATGCGGCGGTTCAGCGGGGCCGGTGAAAACATCAATCAGTTTCGGATTTCTAAGCCGCCTATGCGGCGGTTCAGTGACAGTTCGGCATCGTCAGCGACGGGTTACATTTCTAAGCCGCCTATGCGGCGGTTCAGCGCTGTTTCTTTTCGTACTGAAAACCGTCATCTTTCTAAGCCGCCTATGCGGCGGTTCAGCTCAGTATCAAACATAGCAACAGGCTTTTTCATTTCTAAGCCGCCTATGCGGCGGTTCAGATGAGCACGAAGGCGAGGTTGCAGCCTGCCACTTTCTAAGCCGCCTATGCGGCGGTTCAGGAAAAATATTTAACCCAGAAATAAATACGAAATTTCTAAGCCGCCTATGCGGCGGTTCAGGATGAAAATATAAGTATAATCGCGTTTTCCGTTTTCTAAGCCGCCTATGCGGCGGTTCAGAAGCTGAGGATGAATACAGGTTTCATGTATCATTTCTAAGCCGCCTATGCGGCGGTTCAGAGGCATATCAACAAGGCAATAAGCCTTTGGAGTTTCTAAGCCGCCTATGCGGCGGTTCAGAAATATCTGTAACTGGCCGGAAATTGAACAAATTTCTAAGCCGCCTATGCGGCGGTTCAGAACAACCGATCAAAACCCAACAGGGGATCACTTTTCTAAGCCGCCTATGCGGCGGTTCAGTTTGGTTTCTCTTCAAAATGTGCATTACTCTTTTTCTAAGCCGCCTATGCGGCGGTTCAGAATACAAGATGAGGAATGACCAATGAGTATTATTTCTAAGCCGCCTATGCGGCGGTTCAGTATTCGAAAGCTGGGCTTGGAAGAGCGTCAGAGTTTCTAAGCCGCCTATGCGGCGGTTCAGACAAAGTTATTTCACTGACCAGCTCAATATGTTTTCTAAGCCGCCTATGCGGCGGTTCAGTATCTCCGGTTAAACGCGCTCGTCGTTCTGCTTTTCTAAGCCGCCTATGCGGCGGTTCAGATCCGATGTTCTTGCGGGCCTCGATGACCCAATTTCTAAGCCGCCTATGCGGCGGTTCAGACGCAGGCGACGCTCTTGTAATGAGCCTACCCTTTCTAAGCCGCCTATGCGGCGGTTCAGTAGACTTTTTCACCTTAAAAGCGCCGGCCAGCCCTTTTCAAGCGGGCCTTTTTCTTTCTTACCGACGGAAATACCCTTTTTTTGACTTTAAACATAACCCGTTGATTTATATGGATAGTTAAATAACCAATAAAAAAAGGGTCTGCGAGGTTCGCCTGATTCATTTGCGGCCCCGCAGGTTTATGCAAACTAAAAAATAGGCATACTCATCTTGTTCTGCGGATCGCTTAACCCGTAGCGAGTCACCGAGCCGTTTCGCCGTGGACCAGCCTCTTTAGCGATAAACAGGTGGAAGCTGTTTTGTGTCTCTCCTTCGGCCGGTTTTGAGCTGTGGCTGGCGAGATGAACAAAAGGCAGCGTGCAGTGCAGCTTTTCCATAAAGCGGCGCAGGCTCTCTTGCGCCACATCGTTCCATTCGCCGTTGGCCTTTTTCAGTAAATACCGCCGCTTTCGATCAACGTCGCGCATACTTTTACAGTGTTTACGAACAAACGATGCGTATTCGCTAACAGCTCCCGGAACGTCGCTGATTTCGCCAACGAAGGTATAGTCGCAAAACTCGCCCATCGTTGTCTGTACGTCCAGCTTGGCCAAATCGCCCCGCTGGCCGTGCAGCCGCAGTAAAGAACCTAAAGATCCTGCCGATGCCTCATCGCCCATACGGTACTGCGGAAAGCTCACGCCGACCTGAAGCTCACTCGCCGCTAACCTCAGGTGCAGTCGGTAAAACAGCCCATTCATCACTACCGGCGCGGCAATTTCCGGATTTGGCAATATCTGGATATCGATATAGCTCTCCATGGATCACTCCTTGCCGCTTTCACCGAATACGCCGCCGCGAATAAGCGTCGCCACGACATAGTGTTGTTCCTCAAGTACAGGCGCTTTGTCTTTAAGCACCCAGCCGTCAAACAGCGTGTAAAAATCACAGTTTTGCTTCGGCTGACGGAAAGCTGTTCCCATAGATGTTACAGAACCGTACGGTTCAACGGCAATGGGGAACTGCGCCTGCGGATACCAGGTATCGATAGTGCGTAGCGCATTGCTGACCTTCTGCGAGTGCATGGCAGCCGTATCGCCAACTTCATACAGCGTCTTGCTCTTGCGAGTACCCTTATCCAAAATCAGCTCTTGAGAGGGATACACTTCCTGCCCTTGTCCTACTCGGGCATAAGCTTCAACGTGCAGTAGCACAAACCGCTGGTTGCTTAACCCTTGTTCGATGAGCGAAGCCAACTTATCCAGCTGTGGGTCCGCGTGGTCAAACGACGTTAGAGAGATCGACTTAGCGTCAAACGACATCGGAGTTTCTCCCTCAGCCCGAACGATAACCTCAATGCGCTCGGCGCCCATGCGATTGCGCCATAGGTATCTCCCGTTAGCGACGTTCACCGCATAGCGCTTTGCCAACTCGGCAAAGCCTACCTTGTCGATATAGGTTTGCAGCGTTTCGGTCAGCTTGGTTTGATAGTCCAGGCTGTTGCAAACGCAGGGCTGGCCGGTAAACGGCAGCACCTTCAGGCTCCATTTGACCAGCAGAGTATCGTGCTGGCCGTCCAGCGCCGCTGCGTCGACGGTCTGTAAGTTAGCCTTTTGGATTTCTGCATCCAACTTGGTCGGGTCGCTGCTAATAGCGTTTTTCAGGCGGTTGGAAATCGTGCCTCGCACCGATTTTTCGCCAATTTTGACGGCGATCGCCGCTTCCCTATTTTCCCAATGAGTTTGATAAAACAGTGCGTCAGAAACGTCAAAGCAGCGCTCAAAAGCAAGGACGGAAGCGGTTTTTAATGCGGATTTAGACATCTTGTCACTCCTTGAAAAATAAATTCGTTATTGAAAATCACTAAAGCTCGACGATTTCTTCGTCTGCATTATTCTGAGTAACCAAAAACAGCTGGCGTTCGCCGTCAGTTTGATAGCGCCAGAAGATGCGCCCAAACTGCCATGTGGGAAGCGAGGCGGAAAACAGCCATTCTCCGGTTGAATACACGGTTTCCACAAAGCAGGTCGGGTAGTTTGGCGCGCGAACGTCGGCCATCTCACCCGGTGCAAACAGGGGCGTTATGCTCTGGTACCCCACTGGGATAGGCACCAGCCAGCCGGACTTATGAGAAATCGCTTCCCACTCGACCTTGCCGACTTTTTCAATGTCATCGTCAGATTCACGCCCTGTCACTTTTGGCTGCCAGTGGATGCCGCACAGGTCAATCAGGGCATCGAGAACCGTTTTTTCAGCGTCTTCAGCCTGTAACTTCTGCGTATGATCAATCAGCGCCTGCCTACGCTCCATGAGCAAAAATCCGGGCGTAAGCCGCAGCATCAGCTCTCTGATAGCCTCGATGTTCCCATACGGATCGTTATAGATCTGAACTTCACGTCGCCCATTGCCAATGCTAAGCACGCTGCCGCCGGCCAGGCGTTGGCGCATCATTTGGGCATAAACCGCTTTGCAGAACGCTCTTTTTTCTTCATCGTTCCAGTCCACTTCGCCGCTGACTTCTACCAACAGGCTTACGCGCAGGTGAACGTAGCCCTCTTCAACGATAGAGGGAGAGGAACCGTCTTTTTTGATCGGATGACGTGATTGAATAAAGCTCCAGTCGGCATAGGAGGCTGGCCGGGAAATCTGCGGATCGCACTCATGCGCCGCAATCGCTACGCCGCCAAGCCGAACGGGAAAGGTTCCCGACAGCTTTCGCTCTAACGCATGCGCTGCGCCGGTAAAGGCGGTAATGGCAGGGAAGCCGTAGGATAGAGGGCCTGAAATCGCGTTAGCATTTTGAACGCGGATATCGGGGATCAGTAAATAGTAGTTCATGCAAATACCCCCGCGCCCAGACGTTTATCCGCTTTCATCAGCTCAAGCGCAGCCGTTTTCCACTCCTGATGCTCGGGCGTAGCCAAATAGACGAGACGAGCGTTTTGATAGGCTCGGTTAATCTGTTGATTAAGCCAAAGCGCAAAATCGTGGGCCAGTTCAACGCGCCAATTCACCGCCTCCCGACGCTGCGCCCACTCTTTATCCTCCTGTGCCCGTTTGGGATCCAACCAAAGGGCCTGCGCCTCGTTAAGATGATGGGCTTTTTGCGACCATCCTCCTTCCAAGCTCCGGACGCGTTCGCCGTACAGCATCAGCGCACCGAGTATTTCCTGTAGGATAGATTCTCGCCTTTCCCGTACCCGCTTGTTATTGCGCGCTTCGTCAATAATCTCAAGGCAAAAGCGCTGAACGCAGTGGCGAGCAAAATAGGGAAAAGCCCGCTCGAAGATGGACCGCTCGTAAATAGGCGCCCTGACGCTTCGATACTCAAACGTCGGCGGCAGTGACGGCAACAGGTAGTTTCGGCCGCCTCGCTCAGAGTTCAGCTGAGAGATATTCTGCGGCTTCGTGCCTCCCAGCTTGATATAAGCAACGTCAGGCAGTTCGGTATAACCGTTCGGATGCGACTTTTTCTCACGCCTTGCCTCCTTCGCGGGTTTTACCTCCTCACCAAAGCGAATCTTCTGCAATGACTGATAAACCTGATGAACCAGGCTGGTAGGATAAAGCGGCACCAGATTCAGATAGCTGTCGTGATGCTGCGCGTCATCACCCTCAGGCCACAGCAGCTGTTTCATTAGCTCATAGGTTTTCGCACCGGAAGACTCACGCTGGCCGATAGCCTTAAACGCCGCCAGATGAGCGCGAGCCTCTTCTTCTCGCTCCGCCAGTATCGGCAGCAGGCGCTCATCTTCAGCCTCAACCAAATCGAGCAGCCTGGTTTCACCATCTATAGGGAGCATCAGCAGCTTGTAGACATCCAGCGCCGCCGCGTTGCCCACAACATCGAGCCGGCGATTATTGAGAGAAGCAGAGCCAACTAACCCTTCCGGCAGAGCCGAAGGATGGGCGTTAACGTTGGTACCTTTGCTGTCGGGGTGAATGCCTTTAACGGTGTGGGTAGCGAACTGAATTTGGCTGGAGCGCCTGGCCGCATCGGCAATCCAGCAGTGTGGACGATACTTTTCGGCCAGCTCGTCCCGCTCCTGCTGAGACTTCGCGCCGTCAAGCTTCGTCTGCAAGCGTTCAGCGATAAACGCGTGAACCGCTTGTTGAATAGGCATGGTTACCTCCTTGCAATCAACTTTGAATTATGAGAATTGCTGGTAGTCTCCAAAAGGGCTTTCTAAATCGCCTACCAGCAACCCAAGACTCCTTAATTAGCTATGAATTAACTTCTTTCCAATTGAAAATTGAGATTTAAACTAAATTGAAAAATTACTTTTATCTTTTGCTTGAAGTTCAAAAAGCTAGATCCCTTCAATTTATCCTGCTCACTCGGAAATAGTGGAAGATACTTCGCAGAATCTTCATCCAATTGGCTCAGCTCTACGGTTTGAATCTTTTCATTTCCATTTCGATCACTCATAATGAATTCACCTTTCGTGCTAGAAAGTGGTTTGTTGAAACTACATCAGTACCGCGTTTCCGCGCGGTACTGATGTGACTGACGCATACATAATCTCACGCATCAAAAACAAAGTACCACGTCAATAGTTTGCTTCGCAATCTTTTTAAATCAACAATTCAAAATACATAGGAATACATAAAAAATACATACTCTGTATGTAAAAAATACAGACAAAACATTCATTCATAAAAACACAATAAAATCAAAAAAATAGGCCACACAATCTCTTGCGCAGCCTATGTTAATATCCTCCACCTATGCGGTGGTATAGGTATAACCAACAATATAAAATACATATTTCTAAGCGGCCTATGCGACCGTCATTTGGAATACTCCAAATGCGCCGAAAGACTAGCATCCCCCGTAGCCCGATTCAAATAAAATAGTTAACGCTTCTGATACAGCAAACTATTTTCCTATCTTTCTGGCCAAAACCCCAACCGCGGATGAAAGTTCCACTTATCCACGTGCGCATCCAGCTCAACGTAACCAAACCTGATACACAAATAGCGCAAGTCAAGATTAGGCAGTTCCCTACCTAACGTCTCAATCACGTCGGCATAGTCGCGGTTTAGCCAAGAGGCAACGCCGTCTCCATATTCAAAATCAACCAACGTAAAAGAGCGATCGTCATCCTTATCCAGCGCCTCAATAAAATAAAACTTCCCCTGCCCTTCATCATCCAGCAGGCGAACGTAGCGTTTCTGCAACGGCCCGGCCCGGAAAGGCGTTAATCCTTGGAGATGAAACAGGTAAGGATTGGCTGAATGAGACTCACCTCCGCCTTCTGGCGCCCTTCGCCACCACGCGTTGGTTTGGTTCAGACCAGGATTATCCATCACCAGCATCGTAACCACGTGTTCCAACGTTGACAGTGCATTGATATTAAAACGCTTTCCCTTCAAAGGGATCGCAGGCCCATCGATGCGGGAGCCGGAGTGGATATGCTCAAACTGTTCAGATAAAAACAGGGCTTGCGAGCAATGGCGCTTAAGCCAGACGCTATAAGGATAAAGCAAATTATGCCTTCCCAGCTCGAAGCCCGGTTTTACAAATATCGACTTACAGTCCTTCTCATCCTTTGGTTCTTTTTCATTCTTCGGGTCTATTCCCATCCTCAACGCCCGAATCGCTGTCTCCATTACCAAAATATTCGGCGCCGTCACCGGCCTGTTTCTATGCCGCAGCACCCTCCCCGCCAGTTGAATCAGCGAGCGCATGCTGGAAGGCTCGACGATCGCCCAGTCGTAGTCGTGATCTCGCCCGACTTCCGCCACCGGCGTCGCCAGTACGATAAATATCACGTCCTGCTCTGCGCTCTGTTCGAGCACGTTTTTTACGTCCACGTGCTCGAATCCCCCTTTCCCATTTTCCTTACGATTGAGTATTCCATCCAACCGCTGTTCCAAATCAGAGCGCAACGCCAGCAGCTGGCGCGCGTGATAAACGCACAGATGAATCTCTGCGCCGTCCAGACCTTCGCTGCAATACAGCGCCTGTGCCAATGAAACCAGCGGGTTGATATTACTCAAACGAATAAGGCCAAAGCTAACGCGCTTTCCGCTATGCGGGCAGCGTTCTCCGTGCGCGGCGTGCAACCGCGCTGCGCCGGAAAGAATATCCTTCGCCAGACCGTCATAATCCAGATTGCGCTCAGGCTTCACCGAAGGCAGCGGCAAAATATCCGCCTGCCGCAGAACGGGAAGCGTCTTCAGGTAGCTCATTCGCGCCTGAACAAACGCCGCGTGTGCCGCCCAAAACGCTGACTTATCTGCGCAGTCGGCCGCTGTCGCACTACGCTCGTCAAACCAGGCGCAGGCTATTGGCGCCCGAGCTATGCCGTGGTGCCGGTTCCAGATTTCACGCCCGGCCCGATAGGCGTCAAACAACCCGGCCAGCATGTGGGGCGGCAGCGTTGCCGACGACAGCAGAACCCGCGATCCCATCATGCCCGCCATATTCACCAGCCTCGCCAGCGCGGGGTTGTCCTCAACGTTAAAATCGTCTGGTTCATCCAGTATCAAATCGGACGACAGCAGGCGCAGCAGCGGGACGATAAAGCGGCCGCCACGCGAGGTTTCGGTCGCCCCCATCAGCCTGTCGACGGTACAGGTCACTACCGGCGCGTAAAGCAGCTTTCTGGCTCCAGCGTCGCGCAATACGGTCCCCAGTTCCTGTTCGGCGATTGGGCTGTCATAGTGAATGAACGCATCTTCAAGCGGCTGTACGGATTCGCTGCCCGCGCCGTACTTTTCGGCCAACGCCGTTAGCGAATTCACCTCCGACGCCGCCAGTTTGATAACATCGTCCCTCGTCGGTTCGATACCCCTGCTTTCGCCGTTGTTCAGATTAAACAAATCAACAACGGACTGGCCGCCCACCAGAATAGCCAAATCGTCTTCACCGAGCCCCAGCCAGTCCTGATAGGCTTTCCCCGTTTGCAGCGTCAGTACCCGCAGGCCCAACGCCATGGTAAAGCGAGCTCCACGCTCGGGATCGCTTAATCCGTACATAATGCGCCCGTTGCCCAGCGTTTTACCGCAGCCGGTGGAGGCCATATTGACGCCAAAAAAGCCGCCGCGCTGGCTTTTTTCCCTCAGGCTGCGGGCCTTCTCGTAAGCAAGATTCTGCCACTGAAAGCGCGCGTCTTTCGCCCGTTTACGAAAACCATCGTGATGTGCGATTGCAGGCAGGCTATCGCACAGGGCCGGCAGTCGGCGGCTAAAGCGCTCAGCCTGATGCGCAACGCCGATCAGGTGTTCATCCAACCTCTGGCGCAGCCGGATCTCCGTATCGCCCTCATCACGCTTTTGTGTATTGGCGTAAAGCGCAAAGCGCCTGTCGCCAAACTGCGGGCTATGCGGCAACGCGGAATAATTATGATCGCCCGCCATCAGGCTCAGGCGAGCAAGGTGCATGAGCAATGGATCGAAAAAGGAAAAGTCGCACTGCTTAGACAAATGGCGATCCGTCAGCGCGCGTTCCGCCCAATGTGCCATACGCCTGCGCCACGCCCGG
This sequence comes from Leminorella grimontii, assembly GCF_039789245.1. Classification (NCBI taxonomy): domain Bacteria; kingdom Pseudomonadati; phylum Pseudomonadota; class Gammaproteobacteria; order Enterobacterales; family Budviciaceae; genus Leminorella; species Leminorella grimontii. The sequence continues at coordinate 2,478,463 of NZ_CP146357.1, forward strand.
CTGTCGGTCGCCATTGATGAAAAGGTCCAAAATGGTTCGATAGGCTTAGCGTCAGCCAGCTCGCCCTGAGTATTTTTCACCCAGCCTTCGACCGGCGTCAGATACTTCTCAAACAGCGTATCCACCGATCGCGTAAATTCTCGTTCATCCTTGCCGTAAAACGGCAATCGATGATGGGAGACAATCAGCCAGCCTACGGCGCGCGCCAGAGGCGGCATTTTTTTAAAAGGAGAAACGGCATACGGCAGGCTTCCGGCGCTACTTACGCCGTCTTTGAAAAGATCTTCCCGCCAAAGAGGATATGCCTGCTCAAACGCATCAAAATCAGCCAGAAAGCGCAACCACTGTTCGTCATTTTCCGCTTTCTCAACGATGGCCTGAAAAATACGTAACGATATCCACTCGTGGCGAAACGGATCGCCTTTGCCATCAAAGGCTCGGCGTAGCTTGCGCTGAAATCCGTCAGACGATTTTCCCAAGTCGTGCAGCAGCGCAGCCAGCACCGTTAGCACTATCAGGCTTTGGGAGAATGCCCAGCTGTCCTCATCGGTTCGCCTCAAGACGTCGCGCTGCGTACGGTTGGTAGGAACGCGGCCTTCGGCGTTAAACGCCTGACGGTTGCCGACGATCCACAGCAGTTCAGTCCGATTTTGCCCCCGAGTCCAATAGCAGGCGACGGCCGTATTTTTACGCGCTGTCTTGCGTAACAGCTTGCGCAGCGTATCCAGCCCGTCCCGAGTCATCGCCGTTTGCCACGTTCTGTCGCCGCAGCGTTCGGCGAACTGGTCAATAATGCGTCGTGTTTCCGTAAGGGCTTTTTTATGACATTGAGAGATAAGCAAAACGTTCACGCTACATCTCCTACATTCGCCATCTCGTCAGCGATTTGCTTTAAGCTGTCTATCATAAAATCCAGCGCGCTGAAGGTCGTCAAGGTTTGGATACAGGACTGTCTGAACTCCCGATCTTCATGGCTCAAAGAAGCGGAAATAAACGCCTGTGGCAATATCAGCGCATCCTTCACCAAATCGGCGGCGTCAAATACCAGCCCACCACGCCGCGTTTTACCGTGCAACAGCGCAACGCCGTGAGGAAGCCCCAATACCCATGTCGCCGTCGCCCCAAGCCCGTAGGCCAAATAGTTGCCGTGATCGAGAAGGCGGTTCGCCGTATCCCCACCGCCCCCTTTAACGCGCTGAAACGAGCCGTATCGCACCGCATTGGCAGCCAGCGCGTACAGCGTTTTCGTCAGCCGCCCTTCCTGAGTCAACAGGTGAGTTACGTCAGGCGCTTGCGCTATGTCCTCTCTGGCGCGCCGCAGCGCGTTTCCTAACGCGACGCCGTCGACGGCAAACGCCCCATGCTTGGGCCAGCAGGCTTCAACGAAGGATAGCCGCGCCAACTGCAGCATTTTTGCCGCCGCCAGCCGCTTTTCATCGTCAAACCAGAATCGTATCCATCTTTGTAAATACTCCGTTGGTCGATATTCGCTTTGAGGCGTAAACCAAACCACTTCGCAGTCGACTTCGTTCGCGGAAAACAACGGCGTTCCGCCGCCGCCGCAAAAGCCAATAAGAACGCCCGCTTTTGCAAGCTCTCGCACCGCGGCCTGCGTAATTGACGTTCCGGTTCCCAGTAAGATGGAAGTGGTATTGGCGATGGGGATATTCCAGTAGAGCGACGACTTTCCGGCATCGGTCACATACTCAACCCGACCACCGTTAACCAAAATGCGGCAGTGTTCCAGATAGTAAAGATTGGCTCGTTTGGAATGAAGAATGGTCTTTAAATCAGAGGGAGAAAAGTCGTCCATAACCTGTGCTCGTTGTGACCCAGTGAGATAATCACACCATAGCACATTCAAAGAATACGATGCACCATCAATGGGTTACTCCCCCCATTTCCCCCACGGATTTTCAACATCGTCATCGCGCTTTTCGAGCAGGGACAGATAAAGTTCCTCAACCTGCTTGCGCGCCCACGGCGTACGGCGCAGGAACTTCAGGCTGGATTTGACGCTGGGGTCGTTTTTGAAGCAGTTGATGTTTACCTGGTCCGCTAAAAACGCCCAGCCGTGTCGTTCAACCAGCTCGGTAAGCAGACGCTCAAGCGTAATGCCGTGCAGAGGATCGTTAGAGTGCATGTACTCGTATCGTAATATTTGCCGCAGTGAGGGGCGTCATAGTAACAGCGCGGCGCCTCAGAGTCACCTGAGTATCGTGCCGGCGTATTTATCCGGATGCGCGGGCGATATGAAAAACGCCGGGTGCGTAATGGCGTACCCGGCGTCGTTAGGTTTAACGCCAATCAGAAGCTCACTTTAATCCCCAGGCGGCCTCCGTAGCCCTCCATATTGCCGTCAAAGCCTCGCTGGTATTTAGCGTCTGCGTACACCTGAGTATCTTCCGCCAGCTGAACGCTCACGCCCGCGCCGGTTTGCCACCAGGCGTCGGTGAAATCAGCGCTTATGTTAGTACCGCCGACGTTCACCGCCGTATCTGCCCCCAAGCGCTGCACGACGTCCATAAGAACATAGGGCTTGACCGTCGTCGCGTCGTAACTTAAACGCAGGCCGCCTCTGGCTAACCCAGCATGGGCGGAGACGCCGTCTACGTCGCCAACGTCATCGTCAAAATCCTTCAATGATAGATACTGATACATCAGCTGAAGCTGTGGTTCCAGCGACATATTGCCGCCCAGAGCGAACGGCTTGCCGACCTCGGCTGACGCTACGATGCCGTAGCCGTTCTGCGTAGCGTCGCGATCGCTTTTATACTTATTGTGGTAGAACGTTCCCTGCCCCACCAGATCGAGATAGCCGCCGTCTTGCGCCATGCGGGTATAGTATCCGCCAAGGCTGTATCCGTCGCTGACCACAGAGCCGGTATCGCGAGACAGCCTGACGTCGAGCGAACGCGTGCGATCCTGGGCATCGGTATCCTGAGAGCCAAGCGTCGCCATGACGCCCGCATTAATCTGAGTGCCCTCAGCGCTCACGTCTTGATACAGGTCGTGGCCAAACTGAACAAACCAGCTGTCGCTTTTATAGCTAAAGCGATCGGCGTCGTTCGTTCTGTGCTGGCCGCCCATCCTGGCCCAGCTTTGGTCCCCGCGACGAATAACGGTGTCGCCGACCCGCTCGTGGTAAGTGCCTATGATGTCAAAACCGTACTGCTGGTTTAGATACGGCGCAGCTACATAGCCCGCTACCTCGGGGCGATAGATAACGTTTTCCGCTGGCGTTGGCTCAGCATCTGGATCCGGCACCGAGGGCGCCTGATAGAAAGAGCGCAAATACCAGTTATCCGCATCGGCGGCGCCCCCCTGATACAGCAGGTACTCATAGGCGCCCGCGCTGACCGTATTGCCCAGCGTAAAACCAACGCTGGAAGCGCCATCAATTTGAACAACTTCGATGCCGTCGCCAACGGTAAGCGCGCCCATGCCTCCCGCATTTTTAATAATAAGTACGTGATCGCCGCTCGCGCCGGTGGTGACGTGGACTTTATCGGTCTGTGTATTAATACCGCCTTCGTTGAGCACGGTATTAAGCACAAACGAACCGCCGTTACCCGACAGCGTATTGATCTTCAGCGTTTTAAATGCGCCGGAAGCCGGCGGATTAAACACGACGGAAGCGCTGTTGATAACGAACTTGTCAACATCAGAATCGGCGGTCATTTGCCACAGGCTATCGTCCATACGCAGAGACGTTACGCCGTGCGCCGCGCCGTTTAGCAAAGAACGAGCGCTTAAATCGACGTTAGCAGTACTGTCAGTGGACGTCAGAAGGTCGCCCTTAAGAGTCGAGCCTTTGGCCGTCAGCGTAACCAGCGCATTATCCATGGCGTTCAGAGCGTTGGCGCTACCGCTAACGCTGGCGTTCGTCAGGGTTATATCTCCCACGGAGGAGGAAACTAATACGCCGTCAGACTGAGCGCTGTTTACCGCTGAATCCGTTAGGTTCACTTTCCCGGCGCTCAGGCTTGCATCGTGGATAAAAATGCCTGCGGCATCTGAACCATAGGTCGCAATTGACAGATTGCGGCCCTCAACGGCGCTGCCGTCGCCTAAAACAGCCGCGCCGTGAGCCGAATTGCCCTGCGTGTTGACGATAGCGCCATCCAGTTTCACCTGGCCCGCGTTAATCGCCGTAACGGCGAACGCGTTGCTGCCCGCCGTTTCTAACGTCGAGCCAACGGCCTCGATGGACGAATCAACGCCGTTTGCGCGAACCGCAGAGCTATCGTCACCGGTGGCTTTTACCGTCCCCCCGTGCAGCACGGCGGAAGCGCTGGCCTCGGCCCGTACGCCGTCTGCGCTATTGCTGCTTACCGTAATCGTACCGCCCTTCGTCGAAACCGTTGTTCCGCTTCCATTAGCGACAACGCCACCGGCGCGGCTTCCCGTCGCGCCGGCTCCGCTTACGGTGACGTCCACGCCGTCAAGCACGGCAGAACTCGCTGTGGAGGCATAGACGCCAAATGCGCCTTTTCCTGTCGTTGTTACCTCGGAATTTTTAACGTTTACGCTTGAGTTTGAGCTGGCATAAACGCCGTGAGATGAGGCGCCTTTGGTGACAACGGTCACGTTGTCCGCCACGGCCGAAGAACGGTTCGTGGCATAAATACCACCGCCTCCGGTTGAGTTTATCGTAATCTGGCTATCGGAAACTTCCACGTTGCCATAGAACAAGGCAAAACCGTAGGAATCCGCGTTTTTCATGTTGAATTCGCTGTTGGTTACTACCGTCTTCGCCGTGCCGGGAGCCGTGCCGTTTATCCATACGCCGTGCGAGTTTTTACCGTTGGTAATAAGCTCTACGTTGTCCAGCGTTGTTTGGACGTTTGGCCCGATATAAATGGCCGAAGCGTTGTGTTTCCCGCCAATAATGGCGTTTTTTCCCGTTTCGATTTTCGTATTGCTAACGTTAAGCGAACCGCTGCCAGAGAAGATGCCATAGCCGCTGGCGCCGGTTGTTTTAATATCCGCGTTTTTAATCGTTACGTCTCCGCTCACGGAAACGCCTCGAGAAGTATCTCCACTCACTCGGATAATCGTGCCGTCGATGCTGACCCGATTTCCCGCGACGTCGCTGATGACGCCCGCCGACTGGCCGGCGCCGGTCGTCGTTATGCTTCCACCCTTCATTTCAAAGGAGGAAAGGCCGTCATAAAGGCGTACGCCTGACGCCGCAGAAGCGCCCGACGTTGAAATTGCGGTATCGGTAATGGAAACGTGAGAAGCCTGAGTTGCTCCGGAACCGCCAATCCCTACTGCGTCGCTGTACCAGTGCGCGGTAGAAATCTCGCCTCCGGTCACCGTTGCTTCGCCGCCGTTGTTCACCAACAGCCCCTTAGTCGCAAGCGCACCCTCGGCAGAGGTGCCGGAATAGTTAGCTTTAATGGAGACATCCGTCAGAGTGGCCTTTCCTGCGTTGACGCTAACGCCCACCGCTCCGCCGCCGGAAGTCACCACGTCGGTATTATAAAGCTTAAGAACGCCGTCTTTTACCGAAACGCCAAACGATCCTATCCCCGTCGTTTCCAGCAAATTCCTCTGTGAGGCATTTTGATTAATCGTCAGAATTGCATTTGGCCCCTCAACGGCCACCGCATAGGCCGAAGCGCCCGACGTTGATACCGTTAGAGGCGCGTTAAACGTCGCATCGCCCGCACCATTGACCAGTAAGCCTGAGGGCGTCGCGGGAATGCCCGTGAGTAACAGCGGCGTATTGAACGTTTGTTGATTGGTGATGGTTAACGTGTAGTCGGCAGCGCACGCATTCCCGATAGGTAGCGAAGCGGCGATAACGCCACAGCACAACGCGGTTTTTAATGCAGATAATGCAGACTTTTTCTTGCCTCGGCTAAATTCTGAAGCGACAACCCATTGTCCGAGAGAGTGATTCCATATAATTCTATAAATTTTATTCACGATCCCGCTCCTTGATTTAAAAAATCCTTTATTTCCGTTAAGTTAATTTTTTAATCCAATTGATTTACAGTTGAAATTAATTTGAAAACCCACTTCTTAATTAAAAGTATTAATGGAAAACGCCTCAAAGCTATTTAAACCAAAGCGCCCCACCCCATTATTATAAAAACAGGAATTAAAACTCTTTCTTTTGAGCATCATAAGAAGTTTTGGTAAATCACACATCCACGAGCAGATAATTAGGCAGACGTATTAATTAAACAAGTCACAAAAAACTATCAAAAACAGAAAAACAATAATTTTTCACTATCAATCAAAAAATTTAACAACCCATTTAAAATTGAAATTAAAAATAACCAACAAACTGAAATATATAGATAAAATCAATTTAAAATAACAAATATACAAAAAATAAAAAACAAAGATAAAATAAAAATTAAATTTTGAAATAAAAACACAGAATCAATATTTATATTTTAAATAACAAACACAAAGCAACTCATATAGCAATACAACAAATAACAACTAAATACATATTAAACAAAAACCCAACCTAATGAAGAGAAGAACAAAAATAAGATCATTATGATTAATAAGAGAAATCTAAACGCCAATAGTTCTTATTAACAATAATGCGTAGCAATATTTTTACTACCCGAAGGAAACACCGCTTTTGCGGGTAAAGATATCTAATCTAAACTCGCGAAAAATACAACGCTTTATAAAAATCGAAATGGATCATTTTATAGAAAATAGGAGAAAATCAATAAAAACCAATGGACAATCGTCCAAAACGCTCAAAAAACCACCACAAATTCACACTTTGTTACAATATTACTTAAAAAAAGACTTTCCAAAAAGCATGAAGAAAAACAGTCATCCAGGCCAAATTGCTCATAAGCGAAGAAAGAATGGGCATCGCCTCTTCATCATAGAATATTACCAATTCGGTCAGCCATGCGCGGCTAACGCGGAAAATGCAGTACGTCGAACGGTAAAGCCACTTCTTGCCAAACTCATCGACAGATAAGTATGCAAGATACCCTCTGGCTAGCGCCTTAATGCACTCCCTCCTAAGCTTAAGTAATATCCGTCTGCTAAAGAGAGCCGATGATGAAAACATCTCCCTTTATTCTTTTTTGCGCAGCCCTGCTGACCGGCTCGCTGACCGCTATTCCAGTGACCGAAAGCTGGGCGGCAACCAATACGCAAGCGGCAACCCCGCCCGGAAAAGAATCACCCTGGCCCCACAAATACGTCATTGACGGAAACACCGTCACTTTTTATCAGCCCCAATTGGATAATTTAGAAGGCGACCGCTTAACCGGGCGACTGGCGGTATCCATTGACAGCAACGGCGAAGCAGATAAAAAAGCGTCGAATAAAAACAAGGGAAAGGCAACGCCGGCCCGCTATGGCGTGGCCTGGTTCTCCGCTCGAATTGAAACGGACACGCTGGCGCGTACCGCACGCTTAAGCGACATAACGTTGGATAAAGTCAATTTTCCAACGGCGGCGGAAGACAGCGCCCGCTACTTAGAAATAATGAAAAGCGCTCTGCCGCGCGAAACCCTTACGGTGAATTTAGATCAGCTAGAGGCCTCTTTGGCTATCAGCCAGGCAGAAAACAAGCAGGCCGACGCCGCCGTTAACAACGAGCCGCCGCACGTCCAATTTTCCTTTACGCCCGCCCTGCTGATATTGGTAGACGGCGATCCGGTACTTAAAGCCACGGCGTCGGAAGGCGTATCGCGCGTTATCAACACCCGCTCACTGCTGCTGGTAAAAGACGGTCGATGGTATCTGCGCTTCGCTAACGTATGGATGAATGCGCCTGCGCTAAATGGCCCCTGGCAGTCAATCAGCCAGGTTCCTTCCGGCGTAGAGAGCGCGATGAACGAGGCGGTCAAGTCACACCTCGTGGACGTAATGCCCAACCCCGGCGACGAAATGAAGCGTCGGCTGGCGGAAGGGAAATACCCTACCGTCTATGCGGCAACCCACCCTACCGAGCTGATAGAAGTGGAAGGTGAACCGCAGTTCTTACCGATAGAGGGCACCAAGCTGATGTACGTCAGCAACACCAACGCCGACGTTTTTATTGACGCCAACGCCGACAACGCCTGGTTTGTTCTGCTGTCCGGCCGCTGGTTTACCGCTACCTCAACACAGGGGCCGTGGAGCTACGTTCCCGGCGACAAGCTGCCAGAGGACTTTGCTCACATTCCGTCCGATAGCCCCAAGGGCGCCGTATTGGCATCAATCCCCGGTACGCCGGAAGCCAAAGAATCTCTGATAGCTAATGCGATCCCCCAAACCGCCAGCGTCGACAGGGCGAAAGCGAAGCTTACGGTAAGCTATGATGGAGGCAAGCCGGTCTTTAAGCCGATTGAAAGCACGACGCTCTCTTATGCGGTCAACAGCGCCCTGCCGGTGATTGAGATAAAGCCGAACCTCTACTACGCGCTGCAAAACGCCGTATGGTTTACCGCTGACTCCCCCAGCGGCCCGTGGCGCGTAGCGCTTTCCGTTCCGGCAGAAATCTACGCAATCCCCGTTTCTTCTCCCGTTCACTACGTGACCTATGTCCACGTCTACGGCCATACGGACAGCGTGGTCTACGTTGGCTATACCTCCGGCTATTACGGCACCGTCGTCAGCAACGGCGTGGTGGTTTACGGCGGCGGCTATCCCTGTAACGCCTGGGTCGGCAACGTTTGGTATAGCTGCCCGACCACCTACGGCTATAACGCGGCCTTTGGCTACGATCCTTACGTCGGCTGGACCTTCGGCTTTATCTCTGGAATGGCCTGGGCTTCAGCCTGGTACGGCCCTTACTGGGGACCGTGGTATGACGATCCGCCGGACTGGTGGCACGACGGCCCTTCTATTGCCGTTAATAACGTCTATGCCAGATGGGGAAACACCGTTGCGCAGGGCACCCGCGTCTCCTGGTCCGATCCCTGGAGCGGGAATTATGGCACCGGCGTGAGGGGCAGTTTCCACAATGACGTTACCGGTGGGCACGGCTACGGCTATGCCGGGCGCAACGTGAACGACTATACCGGCGTTCATTCCGCCGCAGCCGGCGGCGTTCGCTACAATCCGCAAACGGGTCGCGCCGTCGCGGCTACCGGAGGCGCGGCCTTTAACCCCGATACCGGCAACGGCATCGCCGGCGGCGCTAAAACCTCGGTCAACACCCGTACGGGCCGGGTCACCGACAGCGTTAATCGCGCAACGAGAAGCGATGAAGGCGCGACGGCCGCTGGCGCATTCAATAGCCGAGGCCCCGGGGGCGATGCGCACGGCTCTGGCTACGTGCACTATAACGCTGACACGGGCGAGGTGACTCACGGCGGCGTGGTGCATACCGACGGCGGCATCTATGCGGGCAAAGACGGCAACGTCTATCGCTATAACCGAGACAACGGCTGGCAGCAAATGCAGTCCGACGGTCAGTTTAAAAGCGTAACCCCGCCCTCCGGCTCAGGTATCCATCAGGACCAGCTGGCGCGTAGCCGAGGCGATCAGCGAACCCAGGTGCGCAACAACTTTCAGACCATGCGTCAAAATTCAGCTAATACGACGGCAGGCGCCGCGCCGCGAGGACAGATCCACCGCGATATCGGCTCTCGCCCTGCCGTTAGCGGCACGGCCCCCCGCCTCTCCGGCAATGGAGAACGCCTGCAAAACCTGCACGGTTTTGACCGCAGCAACTACGGTCAGGGATTTCACGGCCATATGGGAGGATTCAGGCACTTCCGCTAGCGGCCAGAGGCGTACAGGCTGAAAAACAAAGAGGCGACCAACGTCGCCTCTTGCCAATTAGAAGAACGCCCCCTACGACTGCGCGATAAACTGCTCGCGCAGGCGCTGAAGCTCGTCGCGAACCTGCGCAGCCTCTTCGAACTCCAGGTTTTGCGCGTGCTGATACATCTGCCCTTCCAGCTCGCGGATCTTTTTGTCCAACGCCTGCGGCGTAAGCGCCTGATAGTCTGCGGTCGGTTCCGCCGCTCGCTTCTTACCGCGCCCCTTGCTGTGTTTCAAGGTTCCTAATCCCTGACCCAGCTCTAGGATGTCGTCGACCGACTTATTCAGCCCCTGAGGAACGATGCCGTTCTCCTCGTTATAGGCCATCTGCTTCGCCCGACGGCGTTCGGTTTCTTCAATCGCCTTCGCCATTGAGTTGGTTATCCTGTCGCCGTAAAGGATTGCCTTGCCGTTGAGGTTGCGCGCGGCGCGACCGATGGTCTGAATAAGCGATCGCTCGGAGCGCAGGAAGCCCTCCTTATCGGCGTCCAAAATCGCTACCAGCGAGACTTCCGGCATGTCCAGCCCCTCTCGCAGCAGGTTAATCCCGACCAGCACGTCAAACTCGCCCAGACGCAAATCGCGAATAATCTCGACCCGCTCGACGGTGTCGATATCCGAGTGCAGGTAGCGCACCCGTTCGCCGTGTTCTTCCAGATACTCGGTCAGGTCTTCCGCCATTCGCTTGGTGAGCGTCGTCACCAGCACCCGCTCGTTCTTCTCCGCGCGCAGGCGAATTTCCGATAGCAGATCGTCCACCTGCGTCGCCACCGGGCGAACTTCAATTTCAGGATCCAGCAGGCCGGTCGGGCGCACCACCTGATCGATAACCTCGCCGCCCGATTTGTCCAACTCGTAGTTGCCCGGCGTCGCCGAGACGTAAATCGTCTGCGGGGCCAGCTGTTCGAACTCTTCAAAGCGCAGCGGGCGGTTGTCCAATGCGGACGGCAGGCGGAAGCCGTACTCCACCAGCGTCTCTTTCCGCGCCCGATCGCCTCGGTACATACCGCCAATCTGCGGCACCGTTACGTGGGATTCGTCGATGACCAGCAGGCCGTCCGGCGGCAGGTAATCAAACAGCGTCGGAGGCGGTTCCCCTTCTTTGCGCCCGGAAAGATAGCGGGAGTAGTTTTCAATGCCCGAGCAGTAGCCGAGCTCGTTCATCATTTCAATATCAAACTGAGTGCGCTGCGACAGGCGCTGCTCTTCCACCAGCTTGTCGTTAGCCAACAGCACTCTGCGGCGAGAGGCGAGCTCGTCCTTGATGCCCTCAATAGCCTCAAGGATGCGCTCGCGCGGCGTGACGTAGTGGGTCTTCGGATAAATGGTAAAGCGCGGCACCACCTGCTGAACCTGCCCGGTCAGCGGGTCAAACAGCGACAGGCGTTCAACCTCGTCGTCAAACAGCTCAATGCGCAACGCGTACTCATCCGATTCGGCGGGAAAAATATCAATCACCTCGCCGCGCACGCGGAAGGTACTGCGCTGGAAGACCTGATCGTTACGCGTGTATTGAAGCTCAGCAAGGCGCTGAAGGATCGCCCTCTGATCGATAATCATGCCCCGCGTCAGATGCAGCATCATTTTCAGATAGGCGTCGGGGTCACCCAGACCGTAAATTGCCGATACCGACGCAACTAGTACGACGTCCCGCCGCTCCAGCAGCGCTTTGGTGGCCGACAGCCGCATCTGTTCGATGTGTTCGTTGATGGAGGCGTCTTTTTCGATAAAGGTGTCGGAGCTGGGCACGTAAGCTTCCGGCTGATAGTAGTCGTAGTACGAGACGAAATATTCGACGGCGTTTTCCGGAAAAAAGGCCTTCATTTCGCCATAGAGCTGAGCCGCCAGCGTTTTGTTAGGCGCCAAAATCATAGTAGGACGTTCAAGCTGGGCAATAACGTTAGCAATGGTGAACGTTTTGCCGGAGCCGGTCACACCCAGCAAAGTTTGGTGCGCAAGGCCGTCTTCCAGACCTTCAGACAGGCGGCGGATCGCTTCCGGCTGATCGCCCGCGGGCGCAAACGCCGAATGCAGCTTAAATGTTTTGCTCATGGTTAATGACTACCTGCTCTCATCGTTAATGACCGACGGTTAGAAATCATAGTTTCTATTATGTGAACCAGAAGGACTTTTTACCATCGCCATTATACTGTATATTTAAACAGCGCGAAACCACCGCCCACCCATTCGTTTTGTTCATTGTTGCGTGCATATTATCTTCATCGTTTGGGGACACGCTAAACGCGATTCGTCAAGCAACAAAAATCTATTTTATCCCCAGAAAGCGATTGACATTTTGTTTTCTGGAATTTTTCCTGCAAACGCAGAACAATGATGAAAGGTGCGGACGATGGCCCTCTTGATTTTAATTAATTTATTGATAATAAATGAATTCCAATGAATGATGATAATCCAGTCAAAAACATAAAAAGCCGCATTCCAGCTAGCCTGAAGTCATTTTTCTAACGTTAATACACAAGGTTATCCACAGGAATAGTGGATAAGTAAAATTTTCCTACTAATACTGCAACATTGCGATCGCCTCCCCTTTGATTTGCGCAGAAAAAATGCCGCAAACAAAAAAATTTTTGTGCTGTTTTCGCCAAAAAGAACGCATAAAAAAACCAGCGGATTGCGCAGTATCTTCCATAAGGGAGAGCAACGAAGCGGCCTTATTGCGTCTATCTGTCGACAGGGTATGCAGATCTTTTGATCGCCCGGCCATTTTGTGTTCGAATGGGGACATTTCTTACCATTCAATCCAGCCCTGTGATAAACGATGAAATATCAAATTATTGCTCTTGATCTAGACGGCACGCTGCTTACCTCGCAAAAACAGATTTTACCCGAATCCCTTAGCGCACTGGCCGAGGCCCGCCGTCAGGGCGTTAAGGTGGTCATCGCCACGGGGCGTCACCACGTTGCCATTCATCCTTTTTATCAGGCGCTGGCGCTGGATACGCCCGCTATCTGCTGCAACGGTACGTATGCCTACCACTATCAAAGCCAAAGGGTGCTCTCCGGCACGCCGCTGACTAAAGCACAGGCGCTTCACGTAGCCAAGCGGATTCGCGACCTTCCCATTCGCAGCCTGCTGTACGTCGATAACGCCATGCAGTACGAGCGCCACGATGAGGCTATCGGTCGCTGGCTTGCCTGGGCCGGGCGGCTGCCCGAGCATCAGCGCCCTGCGATTGAGCAGGTTGAAAGCTATGAGGCCGCTATCGAGCGGGCGGACAACGTATGGAAGTTCGCAACCGTCTGCGATGACGCAGAGCTTCTGGCCACATTCAGCGCGCAAATAGAACAAGAGCTGGGGCTAACCTGCGAGCGCTCTTGGCATAACCAAATCGATATGGCGCAGGGAGGCAACAGCAAGGGCAGCCGCCTGCGGGAATGGGTAACGTCGCAGGGGCTGTCGATGGAAAACGTCATCGCCTTTGGCGACAACCTTAACGACATCAGCATGCTTTCTCAGGCGGGTTTGGGCGTCGCAATGGGAAACAGCAGCGACGAAGTAAAGGCCGCGGCCGACGTCGTTACGACGGAAAACGAAGCGCCGGGCATTGCAGAAACGATCAGAAAACACGTACTGGCCGCCTAACGGCTCCCTTAGCCGCCCAGGCGGTTAAGGGAACGCTATACGGGCCTGTTACCACACCTCTCGGCTGATAGAGACGCTTTTTATCTGGGCGAACAGCCGCTGGCCAATGGCGATGCCCAGCTCGTCGCGCGCCCACGGCGTGATCCTTGCCCATAAGAAATGCTGGCCGACGATAAGCTTTACTTCAACCCTGTCGTCATAGGGATGCAGCTCAACCACCTCGACAGGCAGGATATTGCGAATGCTGCTGTGCTCAGGCAGGCTCAGCGTGAGCGAGACGTCCGCCGCGCTGATGCGAACCCTGACCCGTTGCCCTGTCGGCACGTCCAGACGATTGACCCACAGATGATAATCACCCAGCGCCAATGCGCTCATCGGATAGACGTCGTGTTGTCGTGACATCGTCACGTTCCACACGCTGCTCTGCTCTTCTTGCTGTAGCCAGGGAAGCATGGCGTCGCTGGCCCAAACGGCCTCCAGCTCACCGGAGGCCCTCACCTTGCCGGCGTCCAGCACGATCACCTGTTCGGCCAGCCGAAGGATCTCTTCCATGCTGTGGGTGACGTACAGAATAGGAATATTGACGTCCTTCGCTAACCGCTCCAGATAAGGGATCAGCTCGCGCTTACGCGGTACGTCAAGAGAGGCTAAAGGCTCGTCCATCAGCAGCAGCTCCGGCGCGGTTAACAGCGCGCGACCGATGGCGACCCGCTGCTTTTCCCCGCCGGAAAGCGTCATCGGAAAGCGCTTAAGCAGGTGGTCTATACCCAACAGCTCTACAATGCTATCGAACTGGCCGCGCATCTGCGCTTTCATTCCGTACTGCAAATTCCCGCGGATGCTGTAGTGAGGAAACAGCCGCGCTTCCTGAAACACATAGCCGATGCGTCGCTTCTCCGGCGGTATAAACACGCCCCGCCCGCAGTCAACCAGCGTACGGTCATTTAGCATAATGACGCCGCTGTCCGGCTTCGTCAGGCCGCTCACGGCGTTAATCAGCGAGGTCTTTCCCGCGCCGGACAGGCCGAAAACGGCGGTAATGCCGTTGGCCGGCACCTCAACGGAAACTTCCAGCCCCAGCGCTCCCAGCTGCTGTTTAAAATCAAGTTTAAGCATTAGCTTTTAAGCCTCCGCTGGCTCCAGCGCGCCAGCCACTCCGACATCAGAAGCGACAGCAGAGAGAGCAGAATAGCGATAAGGCACAGCCGCGCCGCGTCGCCCTCGGCGCCGGGCGTTTCAATCAGTGTATACATCGCCAGAGGAATGGTGCGCGTCTCACCGGGAATGTTGGAAACGAAGGTGATCGTCGCGCCGAACTCGCCCAGCGAACGGGCGAAAGCCAGCACGACGCCGGCAAGCAGACCGGGAAAAGCCAGCGGAAGCGTCACGGTGAACAGCACGCGCCAAAAGCCGGCGCCCAGCGTTCTGGCCGCCTGTTCCAGCCGACCGTCCACCGCTTCAAGCGCCAGCCTAATCGCCCGAACCATTAAGGGAAAGGCGATCACCGCAGACGCCAAGGCCGCGCCGCGCCAGCTAAAGGTAAAGCTGAAGCCAAACCATTCATAAAGCCACTGGCCAATGACGCCTTTACGCCCCATGCCGATAAGCAACAAATAGCCAATAACCACGGGAGGCAGCACCAGCGGAAGATGAATAATGCTGTCAACGAGCGCCTTGCCGGGAAACTGACAGCGCGCCAAAACCCAGGCGACCATAATGCCGATAGGCAGGCTGAAGGCCACCGCTACTGCGGCCACCTTCAGGCTCAGCAGCAGGGCTTCTAGTTCATAGGCGGAGAGCATTATTTATTACGCGGGCTAAAGCCGTAACGGGTAAACACCTCTGAAGCTTCCGGCGTCGCCAGATACTTGGAAAAGGCCTCTACCGCAGCCGTTGAGTGGCCTTTTACCGTCGCCATCGGGTATTCAACCGGTAGGTGGCTTTCTTCAGGGAAAATGCCGACTACCTTCACTTTCTGGCTGGCGACAGCGTCAGAACCGTAAACGATGCCCAGCGGGGCTTCTTCCCGCTCAACCAGAGCCAGAGCGGCGCGAACGTTATTGGCGCGGGCCATTTTCGGGGACAGCTGCTCCCAGGTGCCCAAATAGGTCAGCGCCTGCTTGGTATAAATACCGGCCGGTACGTGGTCCGGATCGCCAACCGCCAGCCTGCTGTCCTTCAGCAGGGATGACCAGTCGGTAACTTTGTTGACGTTAACATGCTTCAACTGGCTGTTCAGTGGCGCAACCAACACCAGATCGTTGCCCAGAAGCGTTACGCGGCTTTTTTCTTCAATCAGCTTTTTATCCGCCACGTAGTCCATCCACTGCTGATCGGCAGAGATAAACATATCGGCGGGAGCGCCCTGTTCAATCTGACGGGCTAGCGTGGAAGAGGAGGCGTACGAGGCTTTAATTTCCACGCCCGACGCTTTCTGGTATTTCGCTGCGACCTCATCCAGCGCGTTGGTTAAAGACGCCGCCGCGAATACGGTGATTTTTTCCGCCGCCGCGGCAGAATTCAGTACGCCAGCGGCCAACAAGGCGATAAACGCCGTCATCTTAAATGTCTTTTTCATTGTTGCCTCGTTTTTATGAGAGAGGAAGTAAGCGGTAACGATTCGATATGTAATCGATAATATAGCGACTTATTGTTCGCTTGTCATTGCCTCAGTCGAGTTACTCGCGATAAAAACATAAAAACGGCGGACATAAAAAAACCGGCGCGATATTATTCAATCGCGCCGGTTTTTTAAAAGAGAGGGTACGGACTGCTAACGAAATGCAATCGCTATTCGCTATGGCCAAAGCTGGAAATAAAGTTGCACAGCTCGCCGAAAGCGTAAATAAGCCCTAGAATGATCGCCATAACGACGGGGACCAGACAGGTCACAACTACTAAGCTTTTCAATAATTCAAACATCGTTCTTCCACCAAAATCTGGGAAGCGCCCTTCGCTTTCCGCATTCGTACTTGTAGATAATGATAGCACAGTTTATTTCGTTTCCATCGACAAGTTTCAGCTATCCGTGCGGTGACATTTCTCCGCATTACGACGCCGCTTAATGGTATCATTTATCAAAATGTGAAGGACGGCGTCTTGTTCCTTCCCCTCTTCCTATGGCAAGGTTATCAATAACTTCTTTCTATTTTATACGGGTCCTGTCTGATGAATGCTGAAATTTTACTGACATTAAAGCTCCAGGGACACCTGTTCGCCGATCCTAAACGCATTACGCTGTTAAAGCAGATCGACAATACCGGTTCGATAAGCCAAGGGGCCAAGCAGGCCGGCATCAGCTATAAAAGCGCCTGGGATGCCGTTAATGAAATGAATCAGCTGACCGACAGCCTGCTGGTTGAGCGCGCAACGGGAGGAAAAGGCGGCGGCGGCGCCCATTTGACCTCCTACGGCAAACGCCTGCTTCAGCTTTACGGCCTGTTGGAAAAAATTCAGCAAAAGGCGTTTGACGCCCTGCAGGATGACGACATTCCCTTAGACAGCCTGCTGGGCGCCATCGCCCGCTTCTCGCTGCAGACCAGCGCCCGCAATCAGTTTTTCAGCACCGTGCTCCCGGCAGAAACGTCCGCGCCGCCGGGATACGTGCGCGTTTTGCTGGCCGACGGGAAAACGAGCCTGTATGCCTCGTTAACTCACCAAAGCATTAAAAGGCTCGGCCTCGTTCAGGGCAAAGAGGTGCTGGCGTTGATAAAAGCGCCCCTCATCGAGCTTCACAATGCTGAAGTCAAAGATGCCGACAACTGCCTGTCGGGGCGCGTGGCATCCATTACCGAAGGCGAGCGGCGCGTCGAAGTGCTGTTAACGCTGGAGGGCGGAGAAACTCTATGCTCCACCGTCAGCCACCCACGGGCAAAGGCGCTGGCGCTTACGGAAGGTCAGGCGCTCTGGGCCACTTTCCAGGCGGAAAGCGTCATTATCGCTACGCTGTGCTAGCCTGACCTCTGTCACCGCTTCGTTTAAGTCAGCCGCATATTTCTGCGGCCGACGTTTTTTTCAGTTCATGGATCCCATTCTGGCAGCACGTTATGTTGCTGCATTTTTAGCGCATGTTTGACATGATGAAAAATGTCATAACTAAAAAATAACAATAACCGCAGCGTTACTATAGTCGACATCCCTCAAGATGCCTCGAGGCCGCTTGAAGGATGTCGAATATACATTGTCAGGAAAGGCTACATAATGAAACAGCTCACCATTTCAGAGGGAAACTTTCGGCTAAGCGATACCAAAACTCTGCTTTTACCAACGATCTGCCTTAAGGAAGGCGAAAGCTGGGCATTCGTTGGCAGCAACGGCAGCGGAAAATCCGCTCTGGCGCGCGCGCTTTCTGATGAACTTACGTTGCTCGGCGGCGTAAGAGAAACCGACTTCACGCACATCGTTCGTCTTTCATTCGAACAGCTGCAAAAGTTGATTACCGAAGAGTGGCAGCGCAACAATACCGACCTGCTTAGCGAAGGTGAAGACGACACCGGCCGCATGACCGCCGACATTATCCAAATGAACTATCGCGATGAGAATGCCTGTCGGCAACTCGCCGAAACGTTCGGCATTACTCACCTGCTCGAAAGGCGCTTTAAGTATCTTTCTACCGGAGAAACCCGCAAAACGCTGCTGTGCCAGGCGCTAATATCCTCTCCTGACCTACTGATTTTAGATGAGCCGTTTGACGGGCTTGACGCGGCGTCGCGCCAACAGCTGGCGGCGCTTCTGTTCGAACTTTCTCGCGGCGGCATTACGCTCGTTTTGGTGCTTAACCGCTTTGATGAAATTCCCGATTTTATTAGCCACGTCGGCATCTTGGCCGACTGCCAGCTTGTCAGAACGGGCTTGCGGCGTGAAATCCTCGCCGAAGCGCTGGTTGAACAGCTGGCGCAAAGCGAACGGCTGGCGGGTACTGAGCTCCCACCGCCAGAGTTAAAGGAAACCGCGCCCTTCCCACCCGACGAACCACTGATTGAACTCAACAACGGAATCGTCACCTATAACGACCGGGCGATTATCAACGGGCTGAACTGGCAGGTTAATCAAGGGGAGCATTGGCAAATCGTCGGCCCCAACGGCGCGGGGAAATCGACGCTGTTAAGCCTCATTACCGGCGATCACCCGCAGGGATACAGTAATGAGCTGACGCTGTTTGGCCGTCGGCGCGGCAGCGGCGAAACCGTTTGGGACATCAAAAAGCACATCGGCTACGTCAGCAGCAGCCTGCATCAGGATTACCGGGTCAGCGCCAGCGTGCGCAACGTTATCCTGTCGGGCTATCTGGACTCGATCGGCGTTTATCAGGCCACTTCGGATACTCAACAAAAGCTCACACAGCGCTGGCTAACGCTGCTTGGCTTTGACGCCATCGCCGACTCGCCGTTTCACTCGCTTTCCTGGGGGCAACAGCGGCTGGCGCTCATCGCCCGCGCACTGGTGAAACACCCCAGGCTGCTGATTTTGGACGAGCCGCTTCAAGGGCTCGATCCGCTGAACCGCCAACTGGTGCGACGCTGGATTGACGTTTTAATGCAGGAAGGTAAAAGCCAACTGCTGTTCGTCTCCCATCATGCACAAGACGCCCCCGCCTGCATCACTCATCGATTGAGCTTTATCCCGACGGGCAACAGCTATGCCTACGGAATCGAGCAGCTGCGATGCCCTGCGGCCTGACAACGAAAATAAAATAAGGAGCGGTTTTATGGAAAAAGCGGCCTTTTTTCACGAGGACGACTATTGCCAAATAGAGATTTTGCCATGCGAAAATCTGACGTACTGCAAAAATCAAATGGACGAGATTGATGGGTTTAGCGAAGCTCACCGGGACGGTGACGGCTTTACGGATATATTTATTCGCGAAGACAATCCCATCAGCCTGGCTGAGCGAAAAATTCCCGTCACGCGCCTTGAACAGGCGCTTGGCCCCGTTCTGAAAAAATATGACCGCGTTCTCACCGGATACAGCTCATACCGTGAAGAGTGTAAAAACGCGGGCGCCTTCGTCTACAATGAAAACATCTCCGTTTTCTATGACGTCGACGGCGACGTGATTCACCACCTGTGGCTGATGCTGGTTCCGTATACGCAAGAAGAGTTGGAAAAAGGCATTGAGGCGCTCAACGCGCTCGCTTCGCTGGGGGATCTTATCCTGGCGGACTGGGGCTGGAGCGTTGTGGAACGCCTGCAAAACCAAGCGCAGATAGCCCATTATATGAATGAGCGATTGAAAGTATTCAGCGAATTATAGAAACGCATTTTTACATCAAGAGAGATTACGCCATGTCTAGTGCACTCATCGTTATCGACCTCATTGAAGAAATCATCGGCGAACGCGGCCGCTCAAACGGCAGCGCCGGGCAAACGAAGGATCGGAACGTGGTGGCGAAAACCAACCTTGCCGTCGCCGCAGCCCGCGCCAAATCCATCCCTATCGTTTGGGTGAAGGTCGGATTCGCCGACGACTACAGCGATATTCCGCCCTATTCGCCAATGTTCAACGCGGCCAAGCAAAACGGTGCCCTGCGCCTGAGCGACCCCGGATGCGACTGGGTAGAAGGCCTCGACGTGCAGCCACAGGATGAAGTGGTGGTAAAAAAGGCCGTATCCGCCTTTGCCGGCAATGCGCTGCTATCCTGGCTGACGGACAGAGGCTATGACCACGTTCTGCTGGCGGGCGTCAGTTCGGCGATGGCTATCCAGAACACCGCCCGTCAGGCGCACGACCTCGGCTTTCGCGTCACGGTGCTGGAAGATCTTTGCGCCGCCGCGACGGCAGACCTTCATCAACAAAGTATGGATATGCTGCGCCCGATGGCAGAAATCACTACCAGTGACGTATTTTTCAAGTCATAGTTTTAATATCGGAGCTAACTAAAAAATTAGCTCCGTTTTTATCCTCTCTGATTTTGGCTCCCCCGTATAAACTGCTACACTCGGCGCCGAAACGGTTAAGGAAGACCGAGCCTTTTATACAGTTCAAGTATGCAGTCTGGGTGACTACCGACGGTTTCGTTTTAATAAAATTTTCGTTATTGGCTTTTTTAAGGGATTAAACGCTTTCTATGTTTCCTATTAATACCATCTATATCATTTTCGGCGTTGTTGCCGCTATCGCAGCTATTGCCCTGTTTATCGTTTTCCGTAAAAACGACAAGCTGAAAAAAGGCGCCCCTGCCTTAGCGCTGGTGGCGCTGGCCGGCGTTTACTTTTTCTTCGTTAATCACGTTTACGTTGTTACCGACGATAACAGCGTCGACGAATACGGCCTGATTATGTCCAACGACTTCACTCTGGTAAACGGAACCACCGTTCGCATGGAGCCGGAAAAGAAAATGGATAAGTCCTGGCTTATCAATAACGGCAGCCGCCAGCTGGTGTTCGAAACGGTCGTTTACGGCAGCACCAGCGAAGAGCCGTACGAGTTCGAGCTGGCCGGATACAAGGCCATCGGCCTGAATAGCTCCATCGACTACCTGTTTGTCACGCCGCCAAACAGCATTAAAACCAAGAGCAAGTCCGTCACTAAAGGCTGGCTACACCGCTAATTGATTATTCCCTGAACGCGCCCGCCTACCCGCGGGCGTTTTTATATCTCGTTGATTCCACTGCCTATCGCCCTTCGCCTTAACGTTTCAACTTTTTAACCTCCGTCACCTTCCCGCTAAGCGGCTGTGCTATTATTAAGCCGATTTTACTTTTGGAATAGAAACATGAATGTACTGATTACCGGCGGTTTGGGTTACATCGGCAGCCACACCTGCGTGCAGCTGATTGAGGCGGGTCATTCGCCCATCGTTATTGATAACCTGTGCAACAGCAAGAGAAGCGTTCTGTCTCGCATCGCCCAGCTCACAGGGCAAGAGCCCGTTTTTTATCAGGGTGATATTCGCGATGAGGCGCTGCTGGAAAATATTTTCGCCCATCACGCTATCGACGCCGTTATTCACTTTGCCGCTCTTAAGGCTGTCGGCGAGTCGGTACAGAAACCGTTGGAATATTACGAGAACAATATTTACGGCTCTTTAACGCTGGTGAAGGCTATGCGTAAAGCCGGTGTAAAAAACTTCATCTTCAGCTCGTCGGCAACCGTTTACGGAGAGCAGCCGAGCGTCCCTTATGTAGAAAGCATGCCTACAGGCTATCCCACCAGCCCCTACGGCCAAAGCAAGCTGATGGTCGAGCAGTGCCTTAAGGACTTGCAAAAGGCCGAGCCGGACTGGAGCATCTCGCTGCTGCGCTACTTTAACCCAGTCGGCGCACACCCTTCAGGCCTGATAGGTGAAGATCCTCAGGGCATCCCCAATAACCTGATGCCGTTTATCGCCCAGGTCGCGGTAGGCCGTCGGGAATACCTGTCCATCTTCGGCAACGACTACCCGACGCCGGACGGCACCTGCGTGCGCGACTATATTCACGTCGTTGACGTGGCCGATGGCCACGTCGTCGCGCTCAACGCGCTAACCCATCGTCCGGGTACCCATATTTACAACCTCGGTGCGGGAACTGGCTACAGCGTCCTTGACGTGGTCAACGCCTTCAGCCGCGCCTACGGTAAGTCGATCCCCTATCGCTTCGCACCCCGCCGAGCGGGCGATATCGCCTGCTTCTACGCCGATGCGACCAAAACCGCCAATGAACTGGGCTGGCGGGTAAAGCGCAGCCTGGACGACATGTGCGTCGATACCTGGCGCTGGCAGTCCAATAACCCTCAGGGCTATCCCGATGAATGATGACGCAGAAGGTAAGTTCACGCCGTTAGATCACCCGCATCGCCGCTACAATCCGCTGGCCGATAAGTGGGTGCTGGTCTCTCCCCATCGGGCGAAGCGCCCGTGGCAAGGGCAGCAGGAGCCGCCCGATACCCACCAGCGGCCGTCGCACGATCCTTCATGCTATCTTTGCGCCGGTAACGTACGGGTTACCGGCGACGTCAATCCCGACTATCGGGGAACCTACGTTTTCACCAACGACTTCGCGGCGCTAATGCCGAATACGCCTACGGCGGAATCGTCAGGCGATCCCCTGCTGCGCTACCAAAGCGTTCGCGGCACCAGCCGGGTTATCTGCTTTTCTCCCGACCACGGAAAGACGCTGCCGGAACTTTCTCTGCCCGCGTTGGAAGAGATTGTCGCCACCTGGCGGCGTCAGCTCACCGAACTCGGCGCCGATTACCCCTGGGTTCAGATATTTGAAAACAAAGGCGCGGCGATGGGCTGCTCAAATCCGCATCCCCACGGGCAGGTGTGGGCCAACGATTTTTTACCGAACGAAGCCGAGCAGGAAGACCGCCTGCAGCGTGACTGGTTTAATCGGCACGGTTCGCCGATGCTGCTTGACTACGTCAATCGCGAGCTGGCCGACGGCAGCCGTACGGTGGTAGAAACCGCCCACTGGCTAGCCGTGGTTCCCTATTGGGCGGCCTGGCCGTTTGAGACGCTTCTACTGCCTAAGCGCCACGTTCGCCAGATGACGGAGCTTAGCGCAGAGCAAAGCAGCGATCTGGCCGTAGCGTTGAAAAAGCTCACCAGCCGCTACGACAATCTGTTCACCTGCTCGTTCCCCTACTCGATGGGATGGCACGGTGCGCCCTTTAACGGTCAAGACAACGCCCACTGGCAGCTGCACGCTCATTTCTATCCGCCTCTGTTGCGCTCCGCCAGCGTGCGCAAATTCATGGTCGGTTATGAAATGCTGGCCGAAACGCAGCGCGACCTGACGCCCGAACAGGCGGCTGAGCGGCTTAGGGCCGTGAGCGACGTTCACTACGCCGAGTCATAACGGTTTTCCGGCCTCCTCCGCTTGGTGGGAGGCGCTTCTCTTCTCCCTGTAAATGCTTTCCTCACCCGAATGGGTTATGGCTTTTATTAAAGATGCATTTAAAATGCAATTTATATTCTATAGAGAGAGGCAACTATGATGGCTTTTCGCGATCGTCCGCTGGGTGAACTGGCCCTGAGCATTCCTCGCGCTTCTGCGCTATTTCGTAAGTACAATCTCGACTTTTGCTGCGGCGGCAAGCAAACGCTGCTTCGCGCCGCGACCAAAAAAGAGCTCGACCTTGACGCCATAGAGGCCGAGCTTGCCGCACTGTCTACCGAAGCGCCGGAAAAAGACTGGCAAAGCGCGCCGCTGGGCGACATTATCGATCGCATCATCGTGCGCTATCACGATCGCCACCGCGAACAGCTTCCCGAACTGATGCTGCAGGCGGCCAAAGTCGAGCGCGTCTATGCCGACAATCCTAACGCGCCGCGCGGCCTGACGAAGTACCTCACCATGCTGCACGATGAGCTTAGCAGCCACATGATGAAAGAAGAGCGGATCCTGTTTCCGATGATTAAACAGGGCATGGGTAGCCAGGCCGCAGGCCCGATCTCGGTCATGGAAAGCGAACACGACGAGGCGGGCGAGCTGCTGGAAGTCATCAGGCACGTCACCAATAATGTGACGCCGCCGCCGGAAGCCTGTACGACGTGGAAAGCGCTTTATAACGGCATCAATGAGCTGACCGATGACCTGATGAACCACATCAGTCTGGAAAACAACGTGCTGTTCCCACGCGCCTTAGCGGGCGAATAACCTGCCAACGGCCATATATCAAAGCGGGCCATAGAGGCCCGTTTTGGCTAAAAGGGCACCGCCTCAAAATAACTTCAGCAATACCCAACCTGCTATTCCGTTAATTAGCACAAAGAACTGAGAAATTTCTGATGCTACACTAGATAAACTACAGTGAATCAGGAGTTTGTCATGAACGCGCTCGTTGCCCGCACCCGGTCCCTGTTTCAGAATACCTTTGGCTTTTCCCCTGCCCTGAGCGTTCAGGCGCCGGGTAGAGTCAACCTTATCGGCGAACATACCGATTATAATGACGGCTTCGTTTTGCCCTGCGCCATCGACTACCAGACCGTTATCTGCGCCTCGCCCCGTGACGACAACATCGTACGCGTTATTGCCGCCGACTATCAGAATCAGCAGGACAGCTTTTCCCTGACGCAACCCATTGAACCCCATGCCGAGTCTATGCGGGCCAACTTTATATGGACCAGCTATGTACGCGGCGTCGTGCTCTACCTTCAACAGCGCTCGCCGGGATTCAACGGCGCAGATCTGGTTATCAGCGGCAACGTGCCTCAGGGCGCGGGCCTGAGTTCGTCGGCATCGCTGGAGGTCGCCGTCGGCAAGGCCTTTCAGTCGCTCTATCAGTTGCCGCTCGACGGCACTGCGCTGGCGCTCAACGGCCAGCAGGCGGAAAACCAGTTCGTCGGCTGCCAGTGCGGCATTATGGACCAGCTTATTTCCGCTCTTGGAGAAAAAGGTCACGCGCTGCTGATTGACTGCCGCAGCCTGCAAACCCGTGCGGTGCCTATGCCTGCGGAAATGGCGGTGATGATTATCAACTCTAACGTCAAGCGTGGGCTGGTCGGCAGCGAATATAACGTCCGGCGGGAGCAGTGTGAAACCGCAGCGCGTTTCTTTGGCGTGAAGGCCCTGCGCGACGTGACGCTGGAACAGCTGATTTCGGCGCAAAGCCAGCTGGACCCGGTCGTGTTTCGCCGCGCCCGCCACGTCATTACCGAAAATGCCCGAACGCTGGCGGCAGCCGATGCGTTAACAAAAAGTGACTGGGTCACTATGGGCCAGCTGATGGCGCTGTCGCATGCCTCCATGCGCGATGACTTTGAAATCACCATCCCTGCAATCGACGCTCTGGTCGAGATCGTCAAAGACGTTATCGGAGAAGCCGGCGGCGTACGCATGACCGGCGGCGGCTTCGGCGGCTGCGTCGTCGCGCTGCTCCCTGAATCCAACGTCGACGCCGTCAGGCGAGCCGTTAGCGAACAGTACCACTCTCGTACCGGCATGACGGAAACCATTTACCTATGCAAAGCCTCAGCAGGAGCCAGCCTATGTTGACCGCTTCTCCCTCGCTCGCCCCGGACAGCGCGCCTTTCACGATTATTCACCTGACAAACCGCCAGGGAATGCGGGTCGCGCTGATGGACTGGGGTGCGACCTGGTTATCCTGCGAGTTGCCTATGGGCGCAGGAGAAATGCGGGAAGTGCTGCTGGGCTGCTCATCCCCGGAAGGCTATCTGCGCCAGACCGCCTATCTTGGCGCCACGGTTGGGCGCTATGCGAACCGAATCGCCTTCTCGCGCATTACGCGCGGCGAGCTGAGCTTCACGCTGGTTCCCAATCAGGGAGAACACCAGCTGCACGGCGGCGCTAACGGGCCGGACAGGCGGCGGTGGAGTGTCGTTCGTCATGATGAAAACAGTGCAACGTTCAGCCTCGACTCGCCGGACGGCGACAACGGCTTTCCAGGCAACCTCCACGTAGAGGTCACCTACACCCTGACTGACGACGGCCGCGTTGAAATCAGCTATTTCGCCACCGTCGACAGCCTCTGCCCGGTGAACTTCACCAATCACGCCTATTTCAATCTGGACGGTAAGAGCGCCGACTGCCGAACGCACAGGCTGCAAATTGACGCCGACTATTTCCTGCCGGTAGATAAAGAAGGCATTCCCGACGCGGGCCTGACGCCGGTTACCGTAGGAGGGATGGACTTCCGCCAGTCCAAGCGCATCGCGCAGGACTTTTTAGCGGATGACTGCCAGCGTAAGGTCAGCGGCTACGATCACGCCTATCTGCTGTCGGAGCGCTGCCGCGAAGGAAAAATCCCCGCCGCAAGGCTATGGTCGTCCGACGAACGCGTGGTGATGAGCGTCTACACCACCAAGCCGGCGCTCCAGTTTTACAGCGGCAACTTCCTTGCCGGAACCCCCTCGCGCGACGGCGGCGAGTACGGCAGCTTCGCCGGGCTGGCGTTGGAAAGCGAGTTTCTGCCCGACAGCCCCAACCATCCCGAATGGCCGCAGCCCGACTGCTGGCTTAAGCCGGGAGAAGACTATCGTTCAACAACGGTTTACCAATTCAGCCTTATAAATTAACGCATCTTAGCCCGGTTCAAGCGAGCCGGGCCGCTTCCTCTCTCCCGCCGCCGTCAATGAATTCGACTATTCTTAATCTGTCAGTTTGCATTTATCACAACAAGAGTATAATGATAATTATTATCAATAACACCTAGCAGTAAGGAGCATATCATGGCCGTTAAAAAACTGGTTCTCGTCAGGCATGGTGAAAGCGAGTGGAACAAAGAAAACCGTTTCACCGGCTGGACCGACGTCGACCTGTCCGACAAAGGGCGCGCCGAAGCGGCTCAGGCGGGCGAACTACTGAAGGAGGAAGGATTCGTCTTTGATTTTGCCTATACTTCGGTCCTGAAACGCGCCATTCATACCCTTTGGGGCATTCTGGACAAGATGGACGCCCAGTGGCTGCCGGTAGAAAAGTCCTGGAAGCTCAACGAGCGCCACTACGGCGCGCTGCAAGGGCTGAATAAAGCGGAAACCGCGCAGAAGTACGGCGATGAGCAGGTTAAGCTCTGGCGTCGCGGGTTCGCCGTTACGCCGCCTGAACTGACCAAAGAAGACGAACGCTATCCCGGCCACGATCGTCGCTACGCGAGCCTTACGCCCTCTGAGCTGCCGGTGACCGAAAGCCTGGCCACCACCATTGAGCGCGTCATACCCTACTGGAATGACGTCATCAAACCGCGCGTAGCCAGCGGCGAACGCGTTATTATCGCCGCCCACGGCAACTCGCTGCGGGCGCTGGTCAAATTTTTGGACAATATGGGCGAAGAGGAAATCCTGGAGCTCAACATCCCCACCGGGGTGCCGCTGGTGTATGAGTTTGATGAAAAGATGAATCCGGTTAAGCATTACTATCTGGGCGACGCCGCCGAGATCGCCGCCAAGGCGGCAGCGGTGGCTAATCAAGGTAAGGCTAAGTAAGCAGGCTCTAAAAGCAAAACGGGAGAGGCATCCCTCTCCCGCATTGCCATCACGCGTTAACTTACTCTTCTTCGTGACGATCGCGGCGCGCACGCACCGCGTAGGCGAGATTTTGCAGTAGCAGCTCGGTATCTTCCCAGCCGATGCAGGCGTCGGTCACACTTTGGCCGTAGATTAACGGGCAGCCGCCTTCGAGGTTTTGCGCGCCTTCAACCAGATGGCTTTCCACCATCACGCCGGTGATTGCCGTATCGCCGCCGGCGATTTGCTGACAGACGTTTTCGCACACTTCCATTTGCTTTTTATACTGCTTGCTGCTGTTAGCGTGGCTGAAGTCAATCATCACGTTCTGCGGCAGCTTGGCCTTATTCAGCGTCTCTTTTACTAACGCGACGTCTTCCGCGCTGTAGTTCGGCTGCTTGCCGCCGCGCAGAATGATATGGCAGTCGTGGTTACCGCGCGTATTCACAATGGCGGAGTGGCCGTACTTGGTCACGGACAGGAAGCAGTGCGGCGCGCTGGCGGCGTTGATGGCGTCGATGGCGATTTTAATCGTACCGTCGGTGCCGTTCTTAAATCCGACCGGGCAGGAAAGGCCCGATGCCAGCTCGCGGTGAACCTGAGACTCGGTGGTGCGTGCGCCGATGGCGCCCCAGCTCATCAGGTCCGCCATGTACTGAGGCGTGATCATATCCAGAAACTCGCCCGCCGTCGGCATGCCGCCGTCGTTGATGTCCAGCAGCAGCTTACGGGCGATGCGCAGACCGTCGTTAATCTGGTAGCTGTGGTTCAGGTAAGGGTCGTTGATTAACCCCTTCCAACCTACGGTGGTGCGCGGCTTCTCAAAATAGACGCGCATAACGATTTCCAGATCTTTGCTCAGGCTCTTGCGCAGTGCGCTCAAACGACCGGCATACTCTAGCGCGGCGTCAATGTCGTGGATGGAGCAGGGGCCGATAATCACCAGCAGGCGATCGTCCTCGCCGGCTAAAATGTTGTGGATCGCTTCGCGGGCGCTTGCCACCGTCACCGCCGCTTTTTCCGTTGCGGGGTATTTTTCCAGCAATGCGACCGGAGGCAATAGCTCATTAATTTCTTTAATTCTTATATCGTCGTTCTGATAGTTCATGGTTGTCCTTCTTACCATCCGGTGTGTTTGTCTATGTATATTTGTCTGTCTGTTCTTTTATTTAATGCGCAATTGTACAGCCTACAACAAATGGGCTGAAGGACACAACCAGAGCCTTTAATCCGGCGAATAGTGTTCAATAATCGTCGTACCCTTCTCTCCTTCGTCCAGCGTAATGGTCGTTACGCCGCCGCCGAAAAAGAGCGTCAGCTCCAGGTGCTTTTTGCCGGTCCACTTATACTGGTTCGTCGGATAGCCGTTTTCGTCATCGGGGAGTTTATCCGTAACGTTTTTACCGGGAACCGGATTTTGGCGCAGCGTCTTGCCAAAATATTGGCTCTGCTGCCGCTGGTAAAAATCTCGCCATACCGCTTTAAGCGTTGATCCTGGCCAAAAGCAGCGCGTGCCAAAGTCATACCCTTCGCCTTCCGGGAAGGCCAAATCCTCACACTGAGGCTTCGCTGCGGCATGTACGGATAAGGACAGGGAAAGCAGCAGCGGCGCCAGAAGGTATAACAGTTCCTTTTTCATCTCAGGGTTCCAAGCGTAGGTATCAACAACGGGCGCTATTTTCACACAGGTCAGCGCTCTGCGCTTGGCTAATTTTTGTTTTCACCCGCTGCGTTGCGATCTGCGCGGTAATGTATCTATACGTCATTGAAGAATATGCGCAAAGTGTGAACTGCGTACGCCATTATTGATTCATTTCATTGGCAATATTAAGGCATAGCGGCTATACATAATTCACCGCTTTTTAATGGAGGGTCAACGATGGGACTTAACGAGCGTGAATTCGTTAATTTTTCTGAGGACTACGAGCTCGACTATCACCTGCGCAAGGCCGAGAAGCAAAAGTCGGAAGTCAACCGCATGACGCTCCGGATCATGGGCAACGAGTTGAAAAAGCGCCTCGACGCCCAGCGCGTGACGCACGAACAGCTGCACGGGTATATTGTTGAGCAGCCGTACAGGCTGAGCTAGCGCTATACGCTATCACCCGTAAAAATAAACAAACCATATCGGACTTAGCTGCCTATTTTGGCAGCATTATGGTTATTTTCATTTTAATTATCCCCGTTTGCTCGTAAATTAAACGGCCTATTCGATTAAATCTCGATTCACCGCTAAGCATTTCATGCACCTAATTCATCGCTTGTTTCCAGTATATTTCTTCCCTCACGGTGTAATTCGCAGCAGTAACTCGCCAATACCGTTGTTATGTTCACGATAAATTAGACATTAAAAAGGACAGTTTTATGTTGAAAGGAGCGCTGGTCTTAATCGCGTGCATTAGCTTAGTCGGCTGTTTTGGCGGCAGTAAAGAGTTTTCTATTGATAATCCTACCGACAGGCCGCTGTCTGTTTCCATCGACAAGAAAGAAATTACCGTTCCTGCCGGAGGAATGCAAAACATCACGCTAGATGCTGGCCCCCACCAGATGACGCTGCCCGATGGTAAAAAAGTAAAGTTCAGCGTGATTTGTACATACGGAAATTCAGAAAGAGCGGGAATAATTAACCCAACGCAGACGCGTTACGTTCGTGTTATACAGAAATATTTAGCCGAGGACACCACGCCCTTTACTGAAAATGGCGATGTGCATGTGCTTAATATCAATGGCGAAGAATTTACTGGACCGTTTACTGACTTTGGCAGCGAATTCTTTATCGACAATGCTAACGTAGATTGGAACTTCGGCCCGACGGAGTCGCTGCCCGAAACGGTTTACGCCAGCGGCAAAGACACCTACAAAACCAAGCTGTTCCGGGTTAACGACTTTGTCGATTACTACAATACCGACTTCTCACCTTCTGAAGACTACA
This sequence comes from Leminorella grimontii, assembly GCF_039789245.1. Taxonomy (NCBI): domain Bacteria; kingdom Pseudomonadati; phylum Pseudomonadota; class Gammaproteobacteria; order Enterobacterales; family Budviciaceae; genus Leminorella; species Leminorella grimontii. The sequence goes on from NZ_CP146357.1 coordinate 2,508,638, forward strand.
GCCGCCGCACCCGCATTCGTGAATCCGTCTATAAAAAGCCGGAATTGACCTATAGCTTTACCGAACCGGAACTTCGGCAAAATCTCGCCGACGCGTTAGAAATTTATCATCAGTTTATCCATGCGGACTCAGCGAGCGAGCAAAAGGATTTGAAGAAACAGTTTGAAAAGCAATATCGTGGTAAATGGCGAGATCCCAAAACCAAATCGGATGAAAACGCCCATTACTATGAAGTGATGGGCAATATCAGCCGCGTATTTTGGAGTTCTGTCGTTGAATTAAGCGACTAAATTTACTCCGCTATCTGATTTTCCCGTCGCCGCATAATCACCTTTATCGCGGCGACGTTGTGCGTTTTTCGTTTTAAATCATCCAACCGCCTTGCACCAATTCTGCGATCGGCCGCTCGAAGGATATTCACTAATCCCCATTTGTCATTCATGAATTGCTTATCGAGCAGCTGCTCTTTCGGCGTATCTATATATTCCCGAATGAGATTGGAAATATCGGCAACGTCGCTCAGATAGGGATAATATTGAGTGACTTCACCGGCGCAGTTTTTAATGAGTCCTTCCTCTGTAACGAAGTCCTTCGGGTAGTCCCAGATAATTTCTTTTCCCAGCGTAATCCAATAGCGCGGCAGATTGGCGCTGCCGCTCTGGCTGCGCATGGGGTAAGCCGCGCAGTGGATTTGGAAATTGATGTCCGGTGAAATCAGGAGATAGATTTCTCTTTGCAGTTTGCTCCAGGGTCTTTGTTTCATTGAGTTTCGACAACGCGTTTAGCTACGCCCTTTTTCTTGAAAATATCCATACGCATAGGCTTCAATATCGCCGCTACCGGTGAGTTCATTATTATCTTCATCATAAATTCGATACGGCATTTGGCGCTCGCCAATATTTGCTTCGCCGTCAAGCCCCAGAAGTACGGTATAGAGCGCATCCGTTAATACTGCGTCTAATACTTCTCTTAACTGCCGATGCTGGACGTCGGTCAGCCCCATGTCCTTAACCAGCTTTGACGTAAGCCGCTGGTTATTAAAATCCAATGCGCCATTAACGTCTGACTCTTTTAGCAGCCAAAACTCTTTTACGAATTCTTCCGGGGTCATTAAGGGTTCCTTTTTCTAATCGACTAACGAATCGCCACAATCGCAGCCACCAGCTCAGGATAGGCCTTTTGCAGCTCACGGCCAGACATCGGTTCTCTGTCCATCACGCGATCCATGGAGTCGTAGTCCATAACGTCGTCCATCGCGTAGACGGCGTCGCGAATTTCGGAGTCGTCCTGATTGTCGTGGTTTTCCGAATAGGCGTCATCAGCCACGTAAAGCAGCCCTTCCGCCCAGAAATCGCCGATATTGAAAGCGTATTTGCCGTTGATAAAGGCGTTGATATCCTGCGAAATCTCGTCAAAAAACGCCTTACCTTTTAGCAGCAGCCAGCATCTGAAATAGATAAATCCGTCTTCGGAGATATAGTCGTCAAAAGTTATCGACTCGCCTTCTCTGGTGAATTTGTTTTCTAAAATAATGCTGAGTTCGGCAATTTGCGCCGTATAAAGCCGGTGAAGGTTAATCTGCAGCTGGCGTTCGAAGTGAATCAGCTGCTTTTTGCTTTTCTTAGCCAGCAACGCCGTCAGGTTCTCAATATGCTCATCAACATCGTATTCCGACCAGTGGGCCGTCTTCCATTTGTTGGACTTGCTGATAGCGTCCCAAAAGAGCGCTTCGCCCTGCTCTTCTTCCGTCAGTTCACGCTTTTCCGGTATCGGCTGAGCGTCGGAGCCTTCCACGTAGCCCTTCTTCAACTTTTGGGCAATCAGCTTTTCCGCGTCCTTCTTGCAGCTTTGCGAGTCGGAAAATTCCTTTTCTGAGCTTCGCCCTTTGGTATCCACTCTTCCCCAGTGGATAAGCTGCGTGCAGCCATCGGTTTCTATTTGCCAGAATTTATTGGAAGTTCCGTCCTGTTGGATAAGATATTTTCTGATTTCCATTTTTTCATCCCTGAATGATTACGAACGATGTAGCCTGTCACCCTATGGTTTAGCCCTGCCATTTGAAAAATTAAAAGAGACAATAAAACGGCCAATATCTAATCTCAAATTTCTTTCCAGTTATTTCCTAAGCAATGGCTAATCGTTTCCTTAGAATTAAATCGTTCAACTGACTCAATCAGCATCTCATCCATATAATCGCCATCTGACATCGTCATAAAAAAAATCAGCTCATCACGTTTGTAACCAGCTTTTGAAAAAACTTCATCCGGCAATAGCTGTAGTTGTTCACTAAACACGGCCATCAGCGTTTCTGCAAATTGCCATTTCTCTTTTGAAGGCTCCATAAAATTAATATATTCATTTTTCTCGACTACGTCGACGAGCGGCTGATAAAGAAAGTCCGGTGATAGGCCTTGCCCCCATTCTGAATGCTCCCAAATATTTTGTTCCTCAGGTCGGTTATATGTCACAAACGCCCCATAAAAATCATCCGTCGTGACAAAACCAATGTAGGTTACGCGTTCCTTTGCTTGCAAAACTTGTCGTATCGACTCGGCTAAATTCGAATTCAACGTCTTCTCAAAATCAGCGAATTCAATTCTCAGTTTATCCATTTTTATGCACTCTTTTAAAATAGTATATTCAAAAAACTAGTCGCCTTATTACACTAGCGTCAATTTTAAACACAGTATGGCGAGGCTATTTATTAAATATGCCTCGGTAAAGCACATCGGCTTCCATCTGAGCCACTTTACGTTCTTCAGTATTCAATCGCATGGACAGTTTCTCCATCATCCCTTGGTGGGTGGGATCGTAGCATTCCGGGGCATCCCATTTGCAGAGCGTCAGCTTTTCCGACAAAACGCGGTTAGTAAGAACATACCAGACGTAGGCCTGTCGATAGTCCCCGTCCTCTTCGTACTGCATGGCGTTAAACAGCATGCCCTGCGCGTCGCCCAATTCCGCGATTTTTTCATACCAGCGGTGCTTATCTTTTGAAGTTAGGGAATATGCGCTATCGCTTAGCAGAAGCATCGCGCTGACGTTGTTTTTCTTGGCCGCCGCTTCCAGCCACATTTTAGCCGCAGCGTTATCGCCGGCAATGTGAGCGCTTCGACCAAGATAATACTGGGCCTCAGCATTTCCCGCTCGGGCCAAAGCGCTTAGCTCTTGGCTCGACATCTGGCTCATCTGCACATCCATCGACAGTGGCTGTGGCCAGACGTGCATGCTAAAAAGAAAAAGGAAGGATGCGGACAGTATACGGACGTTGAACACCTTTGAATTCCTTAAAAACGAGTCGCTGCGAAGTTGGGAAATATTATAATATCGAAAGACGCTTATCCCTTTTCCGGTACGGCCACGGCTTCACTTTCCAATCTTTCGCAGTCGCTTTTAGCGATCGTGTAGGACATGATTTCTTTCTTATTATTATCCTTAGTCACCATGGTTAAATTAAACTTATCGTCAATAAAGCGCCTAAAGAAGCCTTCCTTATTACAGGCGTCAGGCAGCGTTTCTTCCAAGGTGCTCTTTTTCACTTTCTCGAAATCAGCCTTAATATGCTCCAGTTCCTCTTGCTCCATGGGCTCCATTTGCACAGAAGTTAGGACAATATCCTCTCCATTTCGAACGATGCTCTCAATGTAGCTTCCCTCTTTGGCTTTATCCTCGCCAGAAACTTTCTTATTGACCCTCTCAAGCACCGAATCTACGTAGTCATAGCGGGCCTGCATCATCTGATAAACCAGATTCATCCCGCTGTTCCTGGCCTCTTCCCTTTGCCGGGGTTCAACGACGTGTTCCTGATAAAGCCTGGCGCCCAGCTTGCCAAACGCAATCAGCGCGACCACGACCGTCAAAGCCACGTGCCATGAGGCAAGCTTTCCGCCTTTTTTACCTTCCATAGTTTGGTTCCTTTTGAAATACAGGCGCTACTTTATCACAAGACGTTTGAACGGCGACATGGAAGAAGCCGTCAGGCGCTTAGTCTTGCGCATATTAGATATATCTGGAAGGCCAAATATCCTTCGGCTCCATCCCCAAGGCCTCGGCAATCAGTCGTTCTCCCTTCGGCCAGCGGCGCACCAGCGCGTTAGCCAGCGTGGAAGAGGCCAGCCCAGCCTGTCTGGACACTTTCGCCAACGACGTGCCTTTCTTTTTAAGCGCGGCAATGATGTCGGCGGAATGCCAGTCAACGTTGTTCATCTTATTACCTCCTTATCATTAAACAAGGCGATAAGCATGACGCGTTATCAACAGTCGCACCACGGACTATAAGTCACATAAGGAATAAACTATTTTCAGAAATGATAAGAAACGAGGAGAAGGACAGCGACTGAAATACAGATACAAAAAAAGCGCCTACGGCGCTTCAATTCAGCATGGTGGGTCGTATAGGATTCGAACCTATGACCAATTGGTTAAAAGCCAACTGCTCTACCGACTGAGCTAACGACCCTCGCTGAGAGTATCTTTCAATTCTAAGTGCAACGTTTGAATGGTGGGTCGTATAGGATTCGAACCTATGACCAATTGGTTAAAAGCCAACTGCTCTACCGACTGAGCTAACGACCCTTAAACGTTACGGCTGCCGTTATCACCGGCAACGGCGGCCTATATTACTGACTTCAGAAAAGTGTGCAACAAAAATTTTCCGTTTTTTGTTTAACTGTCCGATATTTGGCCACTAGCCGCCATAACGTGGTAATTATGGCGAAAAATCAGGCAGAATATAGCGATCAGAGCCCGCTCAGACGCTTTTCAGCCTGTTTAGCAATGGCAGTATTCGGATAAAGGGAAACCACGCGCTGATAAACCGCCTTGGCGCTGGCCTTATCGCCCTTCTCCTGCATGATAATACCCACTTTCAGCATCGACTCGGAAGCCTTAGGAGATTTCGGATAGTTTTTTACTACCGTTGCATAGTAGTAAGACGCATCGTCCTTCTTACCTTTGCTGTAAAACAACTGCCCCAGCCAATAGTTGGCGTTGGACTGATAGCTAGACTTTGGATAGCGCTTAACAAAGTCTTGAAACGCGCTAATGGCGCTGTCGGTCTTGGACTTATCGTTCACCATCGCAACGGCGTTGTCGTAGTCCTGCTTCTCGTTGCCGGTTGACGCCGCCGGAGAGGAAGCCCCCGTAGACGCTGAACTCGCTGCGCTGCCGTTGGAAGTAGAGGTAGACGCAGAGGAAGAAGCCCCTTTGCTGCCCAGCTCATCAATTTGCTGCAGGATTATCTTCTGACGTTCAACGATCTGTTCAAGCTGATACTGGTTCGTCTGGATCTGGCCGCGCAGCGTATCGATATCGCGCTGCGAATCAGACAGCTGCTGCTGTAGCTGAGTCAGAAGCTGCCCCTGAGCGTTGGAAATACGCTCAAGCTGAGTAATGCGGTCGTCCGTTGACGAGGCGATAGCGGCCACGGGGGCCGCTATGCCGACCAGTAACGACAGACTGAGTACACAACATCTGAAATTACCGTTCATGACGTTCTCTTAGTAGACCAGTACGGCGCGGCGGTTCTTAGAATAGGCCGCTTCGTCATGGCCCAGCACTGCCGGCTTTTCTTTACCGTAGGAAACGATAGACATCTGCTCGCCCGGTACGCCTTTACCCTGCAGGTACATCTTCACGGCGTTAGCGCGGCGTTCGCCCAGCGCAATGTTGTATTCCGGCGTACCGCGTTCGTCCGCGTGGCCTTCGATGGTCACTTTATAAGACGGGTTAGAGCGCAGGAAGGCCGCGTGAGCGTCCAGCATTTGAGCGAAGTCAGAGCGAACATCGTAGCGGTCGTAGTCGAAGTAAACCACGTTCTGCTGCTGAAGCTGTTGCAGCGTCAGGCGTGCCTGCTCGTCACCGGAACCAAAACCGCCGTTGCCGCTGCCGTAACCGCCCAGCCCGCCGTTGCCATTGCTGCCGTCAGAGTTGCTGTCGGTAGAAGAACACGCGGCCAACGCCATAATCGGAAGAGCAAGCATCAGGCCTTTAACCACTTTATTCAATTGCATTATTTTCGATCCTATTCAAGATTAAGTTGCAATACAGACTTTTTTTATATGAGCATCACAGGTACGGCGACCAGGCAGGGAATTTAACCTGACCATCGGTTGCCGGCAGACGCGCTTTAAAACGCCCGTCGGTCGAAACTAAACGTAATACGCTACTCAGCCCTTCAGAGGCGCTGTAAATAACCATAGTACCGTTAGGCGCGATGCTGGGCGTTTGATCCAGGAAGGTATCGGTCAATGTTTGCACCGCCCCCGTGTCCAGATCCAGTTTAGACAGGTGCTGCTGACCGCCGCCGGAGCTCACCATCACCATAAACTTACCGTCTGGTGACACGTCCGTGTCTTGGTTCTGAGCGCCTTCCCAGGAAACGCGAGCCGGAGCACCGCCGTTAATATTCACTTTATAAATTTGTGGGCGACCGCCCTGGTCCGAAGTATAGGCCAGAGTCTGGTTATCCGGATACCATGAAGGTTCGGTATCGTTGCTGCGGCTGCGGGTCACCTGAGAGATCTGCCCGGAAGCCAGATTCATCACGTACAGGTTCAGGCTGCCGTCTTTTGATAGTGCAAACGCAAGCTTGGAGCCATCCGGCGAGAAGGCCGGCGCACCGTTGTGGCGCGGGAAAGAGGCGATGCTGCGGGTAGCGCCGTTAGACAGCGTCTGCACTACCAGCTCAGAACGTCCGCTTTCAAAGGTAACATAGGCGATTTTGCTGCCGTCCGGCGACCAGGCCGGAGACATCAGCGGCTGAGAGGCGCGGCGAACGGTAAACTTGTTAAAACCGTCGTAGTCGGCAACCTGCAGCTCATAGGGGAACTGCCCGCCGCTCTTCTGTACGATATAGGCAATACGCGTACGGAATACGCCCTTGATGCCGGTTAGCTTTTCAAAAATGCCGTCGCTGGCGGTGTGGGCCGCGTAGCGCAGCCACTGCTTGGTCACTGGGAACTGGCTTTGAACCAGCACCGTCGGCGTAGCAGAAGAGGTATCCACCAGCTGGTAAGAAATCAGATAGCCGCCGTTGGCGCTTGGCTGAACCTGCCCCACCACTACGGCGCTAATGCCCAACGCAGACCACGCGGCCGGCGTCACTTCTGACACGGTGGTCGGCGACTGGGGGTTTTTAGACGCAGGCAGCGGATTGAATTTTCCGCTGTTTCGTAAGTCGGATGCGATGATATCGCCAATGTCTTCAGGCATTGAACCGCTGCCGGTCCATTTAAACGGAACAACGCCGATCGGGCGAGCTGAGTCTACGCCACCGTCAATCAGGATCCTGACTTCCGCGTGCAGCACGGAAGTCCATAGAATAAGCAGTCCCATCGCTAATCGAAATGCATGCTTCATGTTTTCTCCCTTATCTTAGCCCCTGGCCTCGATAATTTGCTGTTTACTAACAAAGCGATATCGCTAAGCTCATCAACTATTGGTTATAACGCGCATTAAATCAAGTCGCAGTTATCTCAACCAACCTTATTTCGGCTGAAAATCAACCAGCGCGTTTTTAAACTTCTCATAAACCGCCGTTGACGGCGGTTTGGGGATCTTGGCCTGCTTGGCCGCCATGATCGCGACCTGGCACAGCGTTGCGTCGCCGCTTTCTGCCTGAACGCTAAAGAGCGTGCCGTCCGGCGCCAGCTTAACCCTCAGCGTACAGGTTTTTCCCTTATACAGCTGAGGATCGATAAATTTGTTCATGATAGCGCCGCGAACCTGCGCCATATAGGCATCGACTTCAGGCCCGCTGGCCCCTGCCTTGTTGCCGCCGCCGGACGCGCCGTTAGCGGAAGGCGCATTCTTATCGGACGCCAAGCCGCCGAAGATATCGTCGACCTTCTGGGCCGCTTCGGCATCCGCCTTGGCTTTGGCGGCCGCCTCGGCTTTAGCTTTCGCTTCTGCATCGGCTTTTGCCTTAGCTTCCGCTTCAGCCTTTTGCTTAGCCTCTTGAGCCTTCTTCGCGTCGGCCTCAGCCTGCTGCTTCTTCGCCTCAGCGGCAGCCGCGGCCTGTTTTTGAGCCTCGGCGTCAGCCTTTGCCTTAGCGGCGTCGGCTTCGGCCTGCTTCTTGGCCGCTTCCGCCTTCTTCGCTTCCTGCTCGGCAAGCTTTTGCTGTTCCTGCTGCTTTCTGGTCTCTTCCTGCGCCTTCAGGCGATCTTTTTCCGCCTCTTTCAGGCGTTTCTGCTCCGCAGCCTGCTGCTGTTTAAGCTCTTCAGCCTGACGTTTAGCCTCCTGATCGCGCAGCTTTTCCGCCCTTTGCGCGTCCAGCTTTTGCTGCTGCACCCGCTCGGCCTGCTGGGCCATCATGTTGGGATCGACCATCACCGCGTCAATAACAGAACCGCCGCCTCCGCCGCCAAACAGCGCGTCTTTTTGCATAAATGCGCCTACGGCCAACAGGCCGATAACCACAATATGCAAAACGATCGACGCCATTACGGAGCGATTTAGCTTATCGTTATGCTCTGTATTCTTTCCCACTTGAGGCTTCCAAAAAACTGATTAAAAAACCGCAATCCATCCGCTTTCAAACGCCGATCGCGTCGGCGTTGTTTAAAAGCGGAGTAATTACGTTAGCAGCACAATCATATCGGCTGAGTCATCAACCCAACGGACGTGACGCCGGCGCGATGCAGCATATTTAGCGCCTTGATAACCTCATCGTAAGGCACCTCTTTCGCACCGCCAATCAAAAAGACCGTTTTCGGATCTTCTTTATGAATGCGCTCGACTTCGGCTACGACCTGCTGCTCCGGAAGCTGAGGCATTCTGTCCTTATCAATCACCAGCGTGTACTGCCCTACGCCTGACACTTCGACAATCACCGGCGGCTTGTTGTCCGTCGAGACGGTTTTAGAGTCGGTCGCTTCCGGAAGGTCGACTTCAACGCTTTGGGTTATGATCGGTGCTGTTGCCATAAAAATCAACAGCAACACAAGCAGTACGTCCAAAAGCGGAACAATATTTATCTCGGCGGGTTTACCCGTGCCGCGTCGGGAAGAACGTTTATACGCCACGTTTACCTCCTAACCCTATTTATTCTCGGTTGAGAACGCCTGACGGTGGAGAATCGTCGTAAATTCTTCCATAAAGTTGTCGTAGTTCTGCTCGAGCTTAAATACCCGCAGGCTAAGACGGTTGTGGGCCATAACCGCAGGAATAGCGGCAAACAGGCCGATTGCCGTCGCAATCAGCGCTTCGGCAATACCCGGCGCCACCATTTGCAGCGTCGCCTGCTTTACCGCGCCCAGCGCAATAAACGAGTGCATGATGCCCCATACCGTACCGAACAGGCCGATATACGGACTAATAGAACCCACGACGCCCAAGAAAGGAATGTGGTTTTCCAGATTTTCAAGCTCGCGGTTGAGAGACAGACGCATAGCCCGAGTCGCGCCCTCAATGGCGGCCTCCGGCGCATGAGTATTGGCACGGTGCAGGCGGGCAAACTCTTTAAAGCCGGAGTAGAAAATTTGCTCGGAACCCGCCAGCTCATCGCGGCGGTTGTTGCTTTCCTGATACAGGCGAGACAGATCGATACCGGACCAGAACTTGTCTTCAAACGCCTCGGCTTCTCGGCGGGCGGTGCTCAATATTCGCGTGCGCTGAATAATGATGGCCCAAGAGGCAATCGAGAATCCGATCAGAATCAACATAACAATTTTTACGAGCAGGCTAGCCTCAAGAAACAGGCTAAGAATATTCATGTCGGTCACTTCTTTAACTCCGCGACAATAGACCTGGGAAGCTTTGCCGGCTTCATCAGGCGTGAATCAACACATGCGACTAGCACATCGGCCTGGCTTAATAATTTGCCATTCTGGTCGAAGATGCGTTGTGCAAACGTAAGGGATGCGCCACCGATAGCAACAATTTCAGTTTCAACTTCCAGCAGGTCATCAAGACGAGCGGGAAACAGATACTCAACGGCCATACGGCGAACGGCGAAAGCGACATGCTCACTCAGCAACTGCTGCTGATTATAATTGTATTGGCGCAGCATCTCAGTGCGCGCTCTTTCATAAAAAGCCACGTAGCGGGCGTGATAAACCACCCCACCTGCATCAGTGTCTTCAAAGTAGACCCGAACGGGCCAACGGAACAGCGAGTTACTCACGATATTTCCAGTGTTTCTGACTGTAGCACTAAACAGTTGATACTATACGCAAGTGAAAACCGCTTGGGAATGGGAAGAAAGCGCGTAGGCTAAAATAATTCTCAGTCAACAAAGCCGAGAATTATTTTTCCTCATTTTGCGAGGCAGATTATGCCAAAAAGTAGGCGAGCCCTGCGATCAAGATCGCAACTGCGGGAAGCGGCGTGAAAAAAGCCTTCCAGTGCGTTTTTCGCGGCCTGAACCCTACCCCGTGAATAACGCCGGCGCAGATAGCCCACATAATAAGATAGCTCTGCCAGATAGCAATAGAACTGGTTTTCGCCGCAAAGCGGGTCGGATCCCAGAACACGCAAAACGCCAAAGCGAACGCTAATATTAAAGAAAGGGCCCGTAACGGGCCCTTATCCATAACAGCGTACAGTTTATCGAACACAGTACCCATTATTTTTGATCGTCATTCCCGTTGTTGGTTTCATACCATACTGCACCGATGATACCACAAGCACAGGCAAACAAAGTACCGAGACTCCAGGCGAAATACCACATTGTTTTGCTCCTTATCGTTGGTATCAATACAGTGACGCATGGTTGTCTTCGATATGTTTCTTATCGAGACGGCCAAACATCTTGATGTAGCTCCAAAGCGTATAGATAAGTACGATCGGAACGAACACCAGCGCTACAAACGTCATCACGGTCAGCGTCAGGTGGCTGGAAGTCGCATCCCACATCGTCAGGCTGACGTTCGGGTTAATGCTTGACGGCATAATGAACGGGAACATGGTGATCCCAGCCGTAAAGATAACGCACGCCATCGTCAGCGATGAGAACAGGAACGCCATGCCGCCGCTGTTCATGCGGGAAGCAATGATGGTCAGAAGCGGAAGTACAACGCCCAAAGCGGGGATAGCCCACAGGATGGGATAGCTGTTGTAATTCGCCAGCCAAGCGCCTGCCTGATGAGCGACTTCCTTATTGATCGGGTTAGACGGCGCGGTGTGATCCAGTACCGACGTCACCACATAGCCATCCATATAGTAAACCACCCAAACGCCCGCCGCAGCGAAGGCCACCAGCACTACCAACGCACAGATTTGCGTTGCGGCGCGGGCGCGCAGGCGAAGCTCTGCGGTCGTCTTCATCTGCAGCCACGCGGCGCCTTGAGTAATCAACATCATCAGGCTAACGATGCCGGCAATCAGGGCAAACGGGTTAAGCAGCTGGAAGAAGTTACCTTCATAGCTCAAGTGCGACATGCTGTTCATGGTGAACGGCACGCCCTGCAGCAGGTTGCCGAACGCCACGCCGAAAACCAGCGCAGGAACGAAGCTGCCGAGGAAAATGCCGTAATCCCACATGGTGCGCCAGCGCGAATCGTCGATCTTACCGCGATAGTCAAAGCCTACCGGGCGGAAGAACAATGACGCCAGCACCAGAATCATCGCAACGTAGAAGCCGGAGAACGCGGCCGCATACGCCTGTGGCCAGGCGGCAAACAGCGCGCCGCCGGCGGTGATGAGCCATACCTGGTTTCCGTCCCAGTGCGGCGCAATGCTGTTGATCATGATGCGGCGCTCGGTATTGGTTTTACCGATGATAGGAACCAGAATACCCACGCCCATATCAAAACCGTCAGTAATGGCAAAGCCAACCAGCAGCACGCCGACCAGCAGCCACCAGATAAATCGTAGTGTATCGTAATCTAACATGACTGGACTCCTGTTTACCGTGCGTCTTGCGCTAATGCCGCGCTGCTCTGTTCAAAATGGTAGCGTCCGGTTTTCAGGCTGCTCGGCCCCAAACGCGCATATTTAAACATCAGATACATTTCAGCGATTAAGAACAGCGTATACAGTCCGCAAATCAGGATGATTGAGAACCAGAGGTCGCCGGTGGTCAACGCTGACGTCGCTGCACCGATGGGCAGAACGTCCGCAATGGCCCAAGGTTGACGACCGTATTCGGCGACAAACCACCCTGCTTCACAGGCAATCCACGGCAGCGGAATACCATACATCGCCAGACGCAGCAGCCAAGGCTTCTCGCCGATGCGGTTTTTCAGCACGTGGTAGACCGAGAACAGAACAATGATAAGCATCAGGAAGCCGCAGCCTACCATCAGACGGAAAGAGTAATACAGCGGAGCGACTTCAGGAATAGTGCTCTGAGCGGCCGCCTTGATTTCATCTTCCGTCGCGTTATTCATGTCTTTGGCATGCGTGCTCAACAGGATGCCGTAGCCCAGATCTTTCTTACTCTGCTCAAACGCGCTGCGCACCGTCGGGTCGGTATTGCCGGAACGCAGCTTCTCCAACATCTGGTAGGCGGTTATGCCGTTACGAACGCGCTGCTCGTTCTCTACCAACAGATCTTTAATACCGGTAATTTCGGTATCCAGAGAGCGAGTCGCGATGATGCCGAGAGCATAAGGGATTTCGATCGAGTAGTGGTTCGTCATTGCTTTCTGATCGGGAATACTGATCAGGTTGAAGTTGGCGGGCGCCTGCTGCGTATCCCACTCGGCTTCAATGGCCGCCAGCTTCACGCGCTGCACGTCGCCCAGTTCGCGACCGGACTCATCCCCTAACAGGATAACGGACAGCGTGGCCGCAAGGCCAAAGCAGGCTGCGATAGCAAACGAACGCTTGGCGAAAGGCAAATCGCGCTTTTTCAGCAGATAGAACGCGCTGACGCCCAAAATGAACATGGAGCCCGTTACATAACCAGCAGAGACGGTATGAACAAACTTCACCTGCGCAACCGGGTTAAGCACCAGTTCGGCGAAGCTGACCATTTCCATACGCATGGTTTCAAAATTGAACTCCGAGGCGACCGGGTTTTGCATCCAGCCGTTGGCCACCAGGATCCACAGCGCGGACAGGTTGGAACCCAACGCCACGAACCAGGTCACTGCCAGGTGCTGAACCTTGCTTAAACGATCCCATCCGAAGAAGAACAGGCCGACCAGCGTAGACTCCAGGAAGAACGCCATCAGGCCTTCAATGGCGAGCGGGGCGCCAAAAATATCTCCCACGTAGTGGGAGTAGTAAGACCAGTTGGTGCCAAACTGGAATTCCATGGTTAAGCCGGTGGCCACGCCCAGCGCAAAGTTAATACCGAATAACTTGCCCCAGAACCTGGTCATATCTTTATAGATTTGCTTACCCGTCAGCACATACACCGACTCCATGACTGCCAGCAAAAACGCCATACCCAGCGTTAGCGGAACAAACAGGAAGTGGTACATTGCCGTCAGGGCAAACTGTAATCGTGATAGTTCGACGATATCAAACATCTTGACTCCTTGCTCCTCAGGAAGACCCCGGACGCGCTTTGATAGCCACTTAACGCGCCGTTCGCTTTACCCCCAATTACTCACCAATGGTGAATGCCTTAAAATTCTTTTTCTATCAGCTACAAGCAAAGTTTGCCGCATTAACTCTCTTTTAGTATACGCCATGCGCCAAACGTTGCTTCCCACACAGAACAAGCGGCGCAAGCCGCCCGTATCCGAATACCACACATTGAATATTACGCTTCTAATCCCCTACAATAAATAGGTATTTTATATAAAAATCAGAATTGTGAACTCAAATCAAAATTGATATATCGCATAAAAGAATCAAAATTGATGTAAAACAATTTCAGCCAATTACACCATAAATTAAGGAATTTTCAATTCTCTTAAACTGCTATTTTAACTCATCCTCAGCAAATATAACTCTCTTTACTTCAATTGAAACAATTAATTCATAAAAATAAATACAATTATTTAACATTTAATTATATTTATTAACTGAAAAAAGAGAAAAATAGAGAATGCTGAGGCGAAAAGCAGGCTCAGGCCGTTGAATACAGCCTCTCCTCGCATCAGGCCGCTGTGGTTTACATCACATTCAATAAGTTGTTTGTTTTTTAAACGAAGCAATCCGGATGGGAATAAAGTAGAAAATAGTTGAGTAATTTAGTCGGAAATAGAATGAGCTAAAGGCGTTAGATAAAATACCCACAATAATAAGTTTAATATCAATGAACGCTGAAAAAAGTTCGGGCGCATAAACGCGCCCGAAGAAATAACCGCCAATGGCTTATCGCAAAGGCGGATTAAGCTTCATTAGTTGACGTCGGCCGAAGCCCTCTTCGCGCCACAGGATTTCCCCGCCAGCGCCTTTTTCACCGCATCACCGATATCGGCCAGGCTGCGCACGGTATAAACGCCGGCGGCTTCCAGCGCGGCGAACTTCTCGTCCGCCGTCCCCTTCCCTCCTGCGATAATCGCGCCCGCATGCCCCATGCGCTTACCCTTCGGCGCCGTAACGCCGGCAATGTAGCCAACCACGGGCTTCGTGACGTGGTGCTTGATGTAGTGGGCCGCCTCTTCTTCAGCAGAGCCGCCAATCTCGCCAATCATCACGATAGCTTCTGTTTGCGGGTCCTGCTCAAACAGCTTAAGGATGTCGATAAAGCTGGAACCGGCGATAGGATCGCCGCCGATACCCACGCAGGTGGACTGCCCCAGGCCCGCGTCGGTGGTTTGCTTGACGGCCTCATAGGTCAGCGTCCCTGAGCGGGAAACAATGCCGACGTTGCCGGGCTTATGAATATTCCCCGGCATGATGCCGATCTTACAGGCGCCCGGAGTTATCACGCCCGGGCAGTTCGGCCCGATCATCCGCACGCCCATTTGGTCAAGCTTTACCTTAACCGTCAGCATGTCTAGCACCGGGATGCCTTCGGTAATGCAGATAATCAGCTTGATGCCCGCATCGGCAGCCTCAATGATGGAATCTTTGCAAAACGGCGCGGGGACGTAGATAACCGACGCGGTCGCGCCGGTAGCCTCAACGGCTTCGCGCACGGTATTAAATACCGGTAGCCCTAAGTGCTCCGTACCGCCCTTACCGGGCGTGACGCCGCCAACCATCTTTGTGCCGTACTCCAGCGCCTGCTCTGAGTGAAACGTGCCCTGGCTGCCGGTAAAGCCCTGGCAAATGACCTTGGTATCTTTATCTATCAGAATGGACATTAGCTTCTCTCCCCGGCGGCAAGCGCCACCGCACGTTGGGCCGCATCGGTCAGGCTTGACGCGCCGACGATATTCAGGCCGCTCTCGCTTAGCGTCTTGACGCCAAGCTCCGCGTTATTCCCTTCCAGCCGAACGATGACCGGAACCGTAACCCCCACATCCTCAACCGCGCTGATGATGCCGTCTGCAATCAGGTCGCAGCGCACGATGCCGCCAAAAATGTTGACCAGCACCGCTTTGACCTTTTCATCGGAAAGAATGATTTTAAACGCTTCGCTCACGCGCTCTTTGGTTGCGCCGCCGCCGACGTCAAGGAAGTTGGCCGGGGAGCCGCCGTGCAGCTTAACGATGTCCATCGTTCCCATCGCCAGCCCCGCGCCGTTCACCATACAGCCGATGTTGCCGTCCAGCGCGACATAGTTAAGCTCCCACTGGGCCGCATGCTCTTCTCGGGCGTCTTCTTGGGAAGGATCGTGCATCGCCCGAAGCTCCGGCTGGCGATACAGCGCGTTAGCGTCAATATTCAGCTTGCCGTCCAGGCAGATGAGATCGCCCGATTTGGTAACGACCAGCGGGTTTATCTCCACCAGCGAAAGGTCGCACTCCAGGAATAGCTTGCCCAGCGAGACGAAAATCTGGCTGAACTGATTAATTTGCTTGCCGCTCAGGCCCAGCTTGAACGCCAGCTCGCGCCCCTGATACGGCATCGGCCCTACCAGCGGATCGAGGGCGACCTTATGAATAAGGTGCGGGGTTTCGTGAGCGACTTTCTCAATTTCTACCCCGCCCTCCGTCGAAGCCATAAATACGACTCGACGCGAAGCGCGATCGACAACGGCGCCCAGATAAAGCTCCTGTCCGATATCGGTTGCCGCCTCAACGAGGATTTGTTCTACAGGCAGGCCTTCTGGCACGGTTTGGTAGGTCGCCAGGCGCTGGCCGAACCAACGTTGAGTAAAGCCGAGTATGTCTTCCTGGCTTTTCGCCAACATTACGCCGCCGGACTTACCGCGTCCGCCCGCGTGGACCTGACATTTTAAAACCCAAGGCGCTGCGCCGAGCTTTTCGGCCGCCTCAAGCGCTTCCTGAGCGTTTTTGCAGGCATATCCGGCAGGCACCGGTAGCCCATACCGAGCAAAAAGCTGTTTTGCCTGATATTCATGTAGGTTCATGTGTTCTTTCCAAGTCGGTGTGATTAAAGAACAACGTATTTCGGCGTTCGGGCCGTCGTTCCATCCAGACTGACGGCCGATGCAAAAACACACTCATTATGATAGGTACTCTCATTCCCGGGGAGGAAACGTTTCCTATCGTATATCTCAGCGTTGCCACATAGCCGCCGCCAGGGGCGGCTATGTCCGTTGCCTGACGTTTAGAGTCAGAGCGCTACACGTCCAAAAGCAGGCGCGTAGGGTCTTCCAGCAGGTCTTTTACCGCTACCAGGAAGCTCACCGATTCACGACCGTCAATCAGACGGTGATCGTAAGAGAGCGCCAGATACATCATCGGCAAAATCACTACCTGTCCGTCCACCGCCATCGGGCGATCCTTGATGGCGTGCATTCCCAGGATCGCGCTTTGCGGCGGGTTAATAATCGGCGTGGACATCAGCGAACCGAACACCCCACCGTTGGTAATCGTAAAGTTACCGCCGCTGAGATCTTCCACGGTCAGCTTACCGTCGCGCCCCTTCACGGCGAGATCTTTAATATTTTTTTCGATATCCGCCATGCTCAACGCGTCGACGTCGCGCAGCACCGGCGTCACCAGGCCGCGCGGCGTAGAAACCGCAATGCTGATATCAAAATAGTTGTGATAGACCACGTCGTCGCCATCAATGGAGGCGTTAATTTCAGGGAAGCGTTTAAGCGCTTCAACCACCGCCTTCAGGTAGAACGACATGAAGCCCAGGCGCACGCCGTGGCGCTTTTCAAACGCGTCGCCGTACTGCTTGCGCAGATCCATCACCGGCTTCATGTTCACTTCATTAAAGGTCGTGAGCATGGCCGTGTTGTTTTTCGCTTCCAGCAGGCGTTCAGCGATACGCTTGCGCAGGCGCGTCATCGGCACGCGCTTTTCGCTGCGGTGAGAAAGCGGCGCGCTGGCGGCGGCCTGAGGCTTTTTAGCCTCCGGCGCGGGAGCCGCGGCAGGCTTGGCGTTCGCCTGCTGGGCCAGATGCTGATTGACGTCCTCTCGGACGATGCGCCCGCCGACGCCGGTGCCCTTAATGGCGTTCGGGTCAAGGCCGTGCTCGGCGATCAGGCGGCGCACCGCCGGGCTGAGCGCGTCGTTGCTGCCCTCTTCCAGACTGGCGGTCTGGCGCTGCGCCGGCGTAGACTCAGTGGCCTGCGGCGCTTCGGTGATCTGATGACCGGTAATATCCGCCGGGCGCAGGCGCCCAAGCAGCTGGCGAGAGGTTACCGTAGCGCCTTCGTCTTCAAGAATGGCGTCCAGAACGCCAGCCTCCAGCGCGGGAACTTCCAGCACCACTTTATCGGTTTCAATTTCAACCAACACTTCATCGCGCTCAACGCTATCGCCTGGTTTCTTGTGCCACGTAGCGACGGTCGCATCAGCAACAGATTCAGGAAGGTCCGGAACGAGAATATCTATGCTACTCATTATTTGTCCTTAATTCATTTTACGTTAAGCGCGTCTTCGACTAATTGCTTTTGCTGTTCCTGGTGTACCGACGTATAGCCTACCGCCGGTGAAGCGGACGCCGGACGACCTGCATACTTCAGTACGGCGCCCTTCGGCATCACCTCGCGGAAATGGTGCTGGCTGCAGTACCAGGCGCCCTGATTCTGCGGCTCTTCCTGACACCAGACGAAATCCTTCACGTGAGCGTAGTCGTGCAGCGCGTTCAAAACCGCCTGCTGCGGGAAAGGATAGAGCTGTTCGATTCGTACAATAGCGACGTTGGTCTGGCCGTTGGCGCGGCGCTGTTCCAGCAGGTCATAGTAGACTTTACCGGAACACAGAACGACGCGTTTAACTTTTTTCGCATTCAGATTGTCAACTTCACCGATAGCCGGCTGGAAGCTTCCGTTAGCCAGCTCGTCCAGCGTCGAAATCGCCAACGGATGGCGCAGCAGCGACTTAGGCGACATGACGATAAGCGGACGACGCATTCCCCGCAGCGCCTGACGGCGCAGCATGTGGTAAACCTGCGCCGGCGTGGAAGGCACGCAAACCTGGATGTTCTGTTCCGCGCACAGCTGGAGATAGCGCTCCAGACGCGCCGAAGAGTGCTCGGGCCCTTGGCCTTCGTAGCCGTGCGGCAGCAGCATAACCAAACCGCACATCCGGCCCCACTTCTGCTCGCCGGAGCTGATGAACTGGTCAATAACCACCTGAGCGCCGTTGGCAAAGTCGCCGAACTGCGCTTCCCAGATGGTCAGCGTGCGCGGATCCGCCGTCGCATAGCCGTATTCAAAGGCTAATACGCCCGCCTCCGTCAGCACGGAGTCCCAAACCTGGAACCCACTTTGAGCGCTATGGATGTTGGCTAAAGGAATATAATAGGAACCATCTTTCTGATTATGAACCACTGAGTGGCGATGGAAGAAAGTCCCCCGACCGGAATCCTCGCCGGAAATGCGCACCGGCGTATTTTCATCCACCAGCGTCGCGTAGGCCAGGTTTTCCGCAGCGCCCCAGTCAAACGGCTTTTCGCCTTCCGCCATCAGCGCGCGGTCGTCATAAATCTTAGCCACCCTAGGATGCAGCTCTATGCCTTCAGGGATCTGCGTAATACGACGAGCTAAATCCTGAAGGCGCTTGATGTCCACCGCGTTCGGATAGGCTTCATCCCACTCGTGGTTCAGATACGGCGCCCACGACAGGTTCTGCGTATTGAGCGGCCGCCACTCTTCCACCACGCAGTCGCCGCGATCCAGCGCATCGCGATAGACGTTCACCATTTCGGTGACTTCTTCCGCAGAGGCCGCCTTCCCTTCAATCAGGCGATCGGCATAGACTTTACGCGGCGTCGGATGCTTTTTGATTTTGGTGTACATCATCGGCTGAGTCGCGCTCGGCTCATCGGCCTCGTTATGGCCGTGACGGCGATAGCACAGCAGGTCGATCATCACGTCCCGCTTGAAGGTATTGCGATAGTCCAAAGCCAGGCGCGTAATAAAGGCTACCGCTTCCGGGTCGTCTGCGTTGACGTGGAAAATCGGCGCCTGGATCATCTTGGCGATGTCGGTACAGTACTCCGTAGAGCGTACGTCCTGCGGATAAGAGGTGGTGAAGCCAATCTGGTTGTTAATGACGATACGCACCGTGCCGCCCACTTCGTAAGCGCGCACCTGAGACATGTTCAGCGTTTCCTGAACGATGCCCTGGCCAATAACCGCCGCGTCGCCGTGGATGGTAATCGGCAACACCCGGTTGCTTTCGCCTAATCCAGCCGCTTCCAGACGGTCGCGGCGGGCGCGCACGGAGCCGATAACGACGGGACTGACGATCTCCAGGTGAGAAGGGTTAAACGCCAGCGTCAGGTGAACCTGATTGCCCTCGGTTTCAAAGTCGGAGGAGAAGCCTTGGTGGTACTTCACGTCGCCGGTGCCGAGGTGCTCTTTATGAATGCCGGCAAATTCGTCAAACAGATCGCCAGGGCGCTTACCCAGCAGGTTGACCAAAACGTTGAGGCGGCCGCGGTGGGCCATGCCGAGCACGACCTCTTTAGCGCCGCTGCGGGCGGCGTGGCGGACCATCTCTTTAAGCATCGGGATCAGCGCATCTCCGCCTTCCAGCGAGAAGCGCTTGGCGCCGGGATATTTGGCGCCAAGATAGCGCTCCAGACCTTCCGCCGCCGTTAGCTCCTGCAAAAAACGCTTCTTTTCTTCCAGGCTAAAATCGCCCTTACCGGATACCGACTCAAGGCGCTGTTGGATCCAGCGCTTTTCTTCGGTATTGGTGATGTGCATATATTCAGCGCCGATGGTATCGCAGTAGGTCTGCTTGAGCGCCTGATACAGGTCGGCCAGCTTCATGGTCTCTTTGCCGATGGCGTATGAACCCACGTTGAAGGTTTCCTGCATGTCCTCTTCGGTCAAATTGTGAAACGCGGGGTCGAGCTCTTGAACGGGTTCTTTATAGCGAAGCTTAATCGGATCGAGGTTGGCGTTTTGGTGGCCGCGAAAACGAAAGGCGTTAATCAACTGCAGGACTCTTACCTGCTTGGCGTCTTTTTCCGGATCGCTGACGCTGGACGTATAGCGCTTGGCGTCTTTAGCTAAGCGACGGAAATAGTCGCGAGTCGTAGAGTGAAACTGCTCGGGGCCGAGAACGTCAGCGGGCAGAGTGTCAAAAATTTTGCGCCAGCTGTCGTCAATAGAGTCAGGGTCCGTCAGATAGTCTTCATAGAGTTGTTCTATATAGGACTGGTTCGCACCAGCAAGATAGGAGGAGTCTAACCAAGACTTCAGTGCACCGTTCTGCATTATGACCTCTTAAGCATCATGCTTTAAGTATGTGCCGTCGCAGAATCAGCAGCGTCTTTAACATGTCGTTACGTAAAAACCACAATCCTTGATGGTAAATGATAAAAGATGCTGTCTGTTTCGCTTTATTCGGCACGGAAAACGTTCGCCGTGACTACATTCGCTTTTATTAATACCAGATAATTGCTTTCAATATAAGCCGTTACACGACAAAGGCTGCTGCTTTTCTCGCCATTCACCGTTCGTCGTGGTATTAAATAAATGAGGTATAACCCACATCAAACGCCTCAATGTAGCAACCTTCTTGCAACATTCCGGCTGGGATGCCCTTGAGTATAGAGCCTAATTTTACAAATACAATTCAAATAAAAACAGATTTATAACATTTTTGCCCAAATAGTGAGCACGATCACAATCGAGAAAAAACCATTAAAAACAATAAGTTTATGTGAAACGCATCATCTATATTGTTAATGAAATGATAACATACCCCAAAATTGTAAAAAAAAAGTAAAATAAATCTTCACGATGGTCTAAATTTATGCAACTGTAATAGACATAAATGCACCAAATTATTCAGGATGCGTCGACGCGGCAGGCATGAGAGGGATAGCTTCGTAGGTAACGAATAAGCCCCGCCGGTGAAGAAACAGCCAGAATGGTGGGGTGCAAGAATGACAAGAAAGGCAATCACGGTTTTACATTGCCAGACTCCTTTGAACTGAATATATAACGGAGACAATCATGGCTGTAGAAAAAAAAGCGACGCTGGTTCTTGATGACGGCAGAAATATTGAGCTTCCTATCTTAAGCGGAACTCTGGGGGAAGACGTGCTGGACGTAAGAACTCTGGGCTCAAAGGGGCTGTTTACTTACGACCCGGGCTATCTGTCCACTGCGTCCTGCGAATCTCAAATCACCTTTATCGACGGTAACGAAGGGATTCTATTACACCGTGGTTTTCCCATTGCCCAACTGGCGAAAGAGTCTACCTATCTGGAGGTCTGCTACATCCTGCTGTACGGCGAAACTCCTACCGCAGAGCAGTTTGCTACCTTTAAAGATATCGTGACGCGCCATACGATGATCCATGAGCAGATCACCCGCCTGTTCCAAGGCTTCCGCCGCGACTCACACCCCATGGCGGTGCTGTGCGGCGTAACCGGCGCTCTGGCCGCGTTCTATCACGACTCGCTGGACGTTCACAACGAGCGCCACCGTGAAATCACCGCGTTCCGCCTGCTGTCGAAAATGCCGACCGTAGCGGCGATGTGCTACAAGTATTCCGTCGGCCAGCCGTTCATGTATCCGCGCAACGACCTCTCCTATGCGGGTAACTTCCTGCATATGATGTTCGCCACTCCGTGCGAAGACTACGTGGTTAACCCTATTATCGAGCGCGCCATGGACCGCATCTTCATTCTGCACGCCGATCACGAACAAAACGCCTCAACCTCGACGGTCAGAACCGCGGGCTCCTCCGGCGCTAACCCGTTTGCCTGCATCGCGGCCGGCATCGCTTCGCTGTGGGGGCCGGCGCACGGCGGCGCGAACGAAGCCTGCCTGAAGATGCTGGAAGAGATCGGCAGCGTAGAGCGCATTCCCGAATTTATCGCCAAGGCTAAAGATAAGGACGATCCGTTCCGCCTGATGGGCTTCGGCCACCGGGTGTATAAAAACTACGACCCGCGCGCCACCGTGATGCGCGAAACCTGCCATGAGGTTCTTCAGGAGCTCAAGCTTGATGACGAGCTGCTGGATATCGCCATGGAGCTGGAAAAAATCGCCCTTAGCGACCCGTACTTCATCGAGAAGAAGCTCTACCCGAACGTGGACTTCTACTCTGGCATCATCCTGAAGGCTATCGGCATTCCGACCTCTATGTTTACGGTTATCTTCGCCATTGCCCGCACTATAGGCTGGATCGCCCACTGGAACGAAATGTACGAAGACGGCGTTCGCATCGCTCGCCCCCGCCAGCGCTACATGGGCTATACCGAACGCGAGTTCCACAGCCAGCTGCCTAAGGCGAAAGAGTAGCTTTTCAGCATTGCTGCAACGTAAAAAGTCCGGGAAATCCCGGACTTTTTATTTTTCGCTACTCGTTGCCCCTTCCTTTTCCGCTCGATTTTCTTCGGATTCCTTTTCGTTTGCCTGGCTCCCTATATTGACAAACTTAATGCCATTAATTTAATATCATTAACTTAATGACATTAAATTAATTAAATGGGAATGCTCATGGCTCGCCCCAATAAAAGTGAACAAATCAACATCACGAAATGTTCTATTGAAGCTACTCTACGGCTGCTTGATACACATGAAGCATCAACAATTACGCTAGCGCAGGTAGCCGAGGAAGTCGGATGTAAAGCGCCGGCGCTTTACAACCACTTTTCTAATAAAGACGCCCTTATGTATGCCGTTCAGCAAAAGGGATTTCAGATATTGTTAAGTGAAAAACTGCGCATTGCCGTCTCGAACCAGCAGAGGCCGCTTGAGCGGCTGAGAGAAGGAGGAAAAGCCTATCTACGCTTCGCCTTTGCATATCCCAACCTGTATCGTCTCATGTTCTCCCCTACCACTTTTAGTGAAAGCGCCCAAAATCCATTCGACACTCCCCTTGGCTCAGAATGTCTGGAAACCTTACGTATTGCAGTTCAGGCATGTCAGGTGCAGGGATATTTAAAAGATAAGGACGCGGGCCACATTGCCTTTACCCTATGGTCCGCCATCCACGGATGCGCATGGCTCATACTTCAGGGGCAGGCCCCTCTTCTTTCAGAAAAAGACGTGGAATGCGAAGCGCTGGCGCTGGCGCTGGTTGACACAATGATGAGCTTTATTCATACGCCACGCCCCAACGCTTAGGAGCCACTATGCAGAAATCCCTTTTTCCAAAACGCCGCATTTTAATTGCTGTCGGATTAACTATTGCCGTCATTTTCATCTGGATAGCCTGCGCCATTCGCCAAACGGAACGAGACATTGCCACCCATGTGGATAGCGTTCGCAAAATAGCTATGGCTAACGACATGCCGCCGGAACAATTTGCTGGACTGGCACATTTGCCAACGCCGGTGCAAAAATATCTACGCTTTGCCGTTCCTAATCCTCAATCCGCCTATCGCTTGGTAAACGCTGAACTTGAGGGGCAGTTTCGCCGCCCTTTAATGACTGAATTCAGCCCGACCAGCGCTAATTTAGCGGTGGCAATTGGCGAGCCGGCAATGCTCTTTTCCGCTAAGACATCAATGGAGCTTGGCTTATGGGCTAAGGCCTATGACTTTTTTGCTAACGGAAGAATGGAAATGCGGGCCAAGATCGCTTCAGCAATCGCCGTAGTGGACGAAAAAGAAACGCCTGAGCTAAACAGAACGTCTTTAAGACGCTGGCTTTTAGAAAGCCCGCTGTATCCGCTATCACTTTTTCCCGGAGGCCCAGTTCGTTGGGAATCGATTGACGACACTCGCGCCAGAGCTATCGTTTCTGGTTTCGGTATGGAAACGTCGCTTATCGCAACGTTTCGACCGGATGGAAGCCTGGAAGCGTTTTTTTCTGAAGAAGATGGCGATCTTACTACTCCCTATCACGGGTCAGGTGAATACGCCCTGCGCAACGACTATCGTCTGGTGCAAGGAATGATGATCCCCCATTCATTTGAAATTGCCCGCGCGTCTAAAGGGCAACGCTATCCATTTTGGCGAGGAAAAATACGCGCTATAACGTTTGAATAGCTGAAGTCAGGCCTCATGATGCATTCCATGAGGCCTGAGAAGCGTTATTCGCTATTGCGCTGATGGCGATGGCGGTGATAACCGTCCACCATGCTTCTAAACGTCTGGGTCGGCGTATCGCCGGTCGTACAGAGATAGAAGTGGCCGCAGATAAACAGCAGGCCGGCGATGGCCAGTACTAGATGCGCCTTAAGCATCCAATAGCCGTTGCCTACAATCTCAGGGAATAGGCACAGCAGGCCGGTTAGCAGCAGCAGCGGCACCAGCAGATACATCACGCCAACGTACGCCAGCTGTTGCAGAGGATTAAATTTCCCCTGCGCCGTTGCCGGGAACGGATGACTTTCCCCTTTCATGATGCCAAACAGATAAAAGCGCGCCTGCCGCAGGCTGCGTTCGACAAGCCCGGCGCTTCGGATCCGGTAATGAACGCCGTTGCCGCCAATCATGTTGATAACCACGAAGCCAATCCAGAACGCTAGCAGCAGATAGCCGCAAATTTCATGCAGCGCGACCTGAGCCGCAACGTTGCCAATAGAGAAGTGGTTAAACAAACCACTGACCAGCAGCAAAATAAACAGCAGCGCGTTCCCCCAGTGCCAAAAGCGAACGGCCTTTGAGTAAAGATAGGTTTTCTCTTCTACGCCGCCGCCCGCTGACTTGGGTGCAAGCCAACAGCGCATCAGACCGTGCAGCGCGAGTACCGCCAACAGGCCGACCACCAGCATGCCGGCGATGATTAACCACGCGGGCCAGTAGTCTGGCGTATAGTGGAGTTCGGCTCCCCATAAGCTGTTCATGCTTTATCCCCCTGATGGATCTCTTTACGACGGAATAACGCCGGTTTCCCCACGTTTTCCAAGTGATACTGATAGGCGCCGTGTTGGGAAATCCACTGCTTGATTGCGGGCTCATCGGCACGGCCAAAGCGCAGCGCGTCCGTCGGGCAGACGCTGACGCAAGCCGGTTCAAGCCCTTGGGCAAGGCGCGTATCGGCGCAGAAGTTGCACTTGTCGGCCACGTGCGTTTGCGGATTCAGATAGCGTACGTGATAAGGACAGGCCGCAACGCAGTAGTCGCAGCCCAGGCACTTTTTGGCGTCGACGCGAACGACGCCGTTTTCATCTCTCCAGGATGCGCCGGTCGGGCACACGGAGATGCACGGCGCGTCTTCACAGTGCTGGCAGGAAACGCGGAAAAACTGAAAGTGCATTGCGCCCGCGCCCTCTTCCGGCCCCCGAATCTGGACCTGAAGCCGGCTGTAGCCTTCGGGGATATCGTTCATCGTTTTACAGGCGACGGTACAGGCCTGGCAGCCGATGCAGCGCTTTTCGTCGTGCAGCATGACGTAATGATTATTGCTCATCTCTCTTTCTCCTTAGCCACGACTCAGCTGAACGCCCGCGGTGTGAACGTTGGTGCCGCAAACCGGGCTCGTTTCGTGAGGCAACAGGTTGCCGCAGTGTACGCCGTGGGTGGTGGCAGCGGTTTTAGCCCCCGCCTTGGCGCCAAAGCCCATATAGACAAACAGCGTGTCCGGGCGGATGGCTGGAGTAACCAACGCCGTGCCCTTTTCTTTACCAATCTTGTTGCTTAGCCAGACCGCGTCGCCGGTCTTGATCCCCTTCTCTTTTGCCGTTTGAGGGTGGATCCACACCGGGTTGTCCCACATGAGCTCCGACAGCATCGGGACGTACTGCGTCGCGCCGTTGGTATGAACGGCCACCTTGCCCTGAATAAAGTAAAGTTCGCCGTCCTCCTTTAGCGGGAACTGGCGGTAAAGCGGCGCGCCAAAGCCTTCGGCCAGGCCCTCGAGCGTTTCGGAATAGAGCTCAATCAAACCGCTGGGCGACTTGAACTTCAGCTCGTCGCCAAAGGTGCCGTCGACGGACAGCCCCGCAGCCGCCTTTGGATAAGCCTTAACGAACGTGCTGACAGAATCCGGTTCACGCAGCAGCAGAGGAATGCCGTAGGAGAGATAGCCGGTTTGATGAATTTTCTTGTAGAGATCCTCGTCCCCCTTGGCCTGAAACAGTTGGCGGGTCGCCATATCCTTCCAGGGGAAGTATTTCTCTAACCCCAGAGCGCTCCCCAACTCCTGCCAAATTTGCCAGCTTGGCTTGGCGTTGCCAATCGGCTTAACCACCTGCTGGCGCACGGCGTAGGCCGGATTCAGGCCTGATACGTCGGAGATTTCCTCATCCCGTTCCAGATAGGTGCACTCGGGCAGCAGGTAGTCGGCGTAGGCGGCGCTTTCGCTCAAATAGACGTCGCAGCTGACCACCAGTTCCAGCTTTTCGATGGTTTTAACTAACTCCGGACGGCAGGAGACGGTTTGCAGCGGGTTATGGCGAGACATCATCCACGCCTTAACCGCATAGGGCTTTTCCGTTTCAACGGCGTCGATGATGCTCTGAACGATGCCGCCGCCTTTGTTGATGTATTTAAACTCGGGCCGAGTCGCGTCTATTCGCTTGGCCTCAATCTTCGGCATGTCTTTTACGCCGGGCTTCGCCAGCGTCGGCGCGACGGCCTCTCCGGCCAGCTTGTTATACTTCTCTGCCCCCTTCTTCTGATACATCCCGCCGCGGCGCTCGATGCAGCCCAACAGCGCGTTCATGGTGAAAATCATCCGACGCATGTCGAGCTCTTCTTTGTTATAGGTCGCTCTATGCCCAGGGTTAACGATGACATGGGGCGCCGCAGCGGCGATTTCACGCGCAACGCGGCGAATCACGTCGGCAGAAATGTCCGAATGCTTTTCGGCCCACTCCGGCGTGGTGTCTTTAAGCGACGCCGACAGCCGATCGAAGCCGACCGTGTAACGTTCGATAAACACCTTGTCGTACAGGTTTTCTTCAATCAATACGTGACACATCGCCTGAAGCACGGGCAAATCGCCGCCCGGCCGGATCGCGTGCCACTCGTCGGCCTTGCTGGAAAACACCGACAGCCTGGGATCGAAGCTGACAACCTTGGCGCCGCTCTCCTGCGCCATCATCATTTCATGCGTATCGGCAACCTCAATACCTTCATAAAGGTTGTGGCCGAAGGCCACCATATAACGGGTATTTTCGATATCCATTGCCAGGTCGCCGCCCATCATGACCTGAGCGGCAATGGCTTTCCCTGCCGGGCAAGTCGTTGCATGAGTAAAGGTATTGGGAGAGCCAAATGCGCTCGCCAAATGGAATAAGTGGGAGGAAAGCGATCCTGACTTAGAGGAAAATACAACGCTTTCAGGCCCAAAGGCCTTCTTTATCGCATTAAGCTTTTCCGCTATTTCTTTATAGGCCTGCTCCCAGGTGATGACTTCCCACTCGCCGGCGCCTCTAGGCCCCTTGCGCTTCATCGGTTGAACGATCCGCGCTGGGTCGTTAATCAGGCTGACGCCGCTGCCGCCCCGCGCGCACACTCGGGAGCCCTGATGCTCCGCGTGGGTATTCCCCTGAATAAAAACGGTTTTATTGTTAATGACCTGGGCCTCTATCGGGCAGCGAAACGAACACATTTCACACAGGCTCGGCGTTAAACTGCTCTTCCCATCCAACATATCGGGCTTTTGGAGCGCCAGCGCCCCCGGAGCAAAGCTGCCGATGGCGTACCCGGCACAGCCTACGCCAACGCTTTTGATAAAATCACGACGATTAATGCTCACACATCCTCCGACTATTTTTGTTATTCGGATAATCATAAAGAGTTATGTTCGTGATTTTGTTGACCGGCTCGACAGTTTCACTGATAAATCACGAGTGAAACCATATATGAAGATAGTTAACAGTATTAAATTGGTTAATAATGTGGTTAATATGTTAAATATTAATATCATTCACTTAGAGAATCGTGCCGTGCTGAATCGGCTAATGAGAGTGGCGCAAACAGGCTGATGGGCTTAATACAGACGACCGTGAATAAACCTACCGCATTCTGGATATGGCGATCGCGCAGGAAAATATGAAGCTAGGTGCGGATAGTTTTATCATTAAGCTTTTATTCGTTAATGATGTATTTTCACGCAGACATCCTAATTAGAACCATTTATATTGATTAAACCCTCACCATTATTTATGAACACATTGAAATTCTTACTTTTAGAACAATAATGTAGAAACTCCTGGCACGAACTTTTTTCTGAGTTAAGTCCAATACATCCAAAGCCTACATCATCATGAGGATATACGGCGATATTCAATAATGGGTTAATATAAAAGCACACTTCACCTATCACTCCCGCATGACACATCATCAATTTTGACATCTCTACAAAATCATTTTTGATAAAGCTAATGCTAAGAGAATCGGCGGGTAGAACAGAGTCCCCGTAAAGATAGTCTTCATAAGGTTCGGTCATTGGCAAGAGTAATCGCTTACCTTTCATTTGTTCATACAGAGAATGATATTTTCTAATGGTTTCCTCATTGTCTTCTTTCCGGTCGTCAAAAGATAAGGCGGTGAGAACCATTATGTTTTCATCTTTTTCTTTAAAAAAGCCTTCAAACAAAGATATTGCTTCTTCAATTAATGAAAATGAAAAGCCCTTATTTATCGCAAAATATCCCGCCCAGCTTTCTGATGCGCTGAATCCACTGAAATTAATATCATTTAATGAAAAATTATTTGCCAATTTTAGTGATTCCTCCGTCACTCACGCCTATAGCTATTGTATGCCTTGGTTTCATTTCGAGTTGACCTAAATAAACAGGCGACCTAACGCTGGCAACCGGGGCAATAAAAAAACGGCCGAGACGACAGCGCGCATTTAACGATCTCCGTACCGCACCGTTCGCAGGGCTGCCCCTCTTTGGCGAAGACGTGAAACCGAAACAGCGCGCCGTGATGATGCGCCGGGTTAGCCTCTCCTCTCGTTTGGTAAGACAACCGGGGAATAGCCAGAAGCGATTTTGCCAATGCCGTAAGCGCATCTTCCGTCAGACTCGATGGCTTATGAGAAGGCAGAAGCATCGCATCCCACAGTATTTCGGCCCGGAGATAGTTACCCAATCCGGCCAAAAAAGCCTGATCGAGCAGCATGCCTCCCAGCTGACGCTGGCGAAAGCCTTTTGACAGCAGGCGCTCACGCACGCTTTGCCAGGTTAGAGAAGGATTCAGCACGTCAGGACCGATGCGCTGCAAAAAGGGGTGTTGAAGGATAACGTCTCTCGGCGCAACCTCAATGTCAGACGCGCTGTACAGCAGGATCCCCTGCTTTCTGGACTCCAGCGCAACGCGAAGCTCTCGCTTGGTTTCCGGGCGCTCGCCGGACTTCACTACCTTCCAGACGCCGTAAAGCTGGTTGTGGCTATACATGCTCAACCCGTTAGAGAAGTGGGTCAGCAGCGCCTTTCCTCGCGTTTCGATTTCATCTATCTTCTGCCCTACGAGCTGGTGCTCATAGGGCTTAAGCGCAGGAAACGCAAACCATACGTTGGTTAACGTATCTCCCTCAATCGCATTAACCAGCGTGTCCGCCGCGCGGCGGATTTCAGGTCCTTCCGGCATGTTGACTCCCTCATTGATAAAAACGGTTAAACCGGATTATCAATATCCACAAAGGTCACGTCAAACTGATGCCGCTGCGCCAGCCACTCTCCCAGCGCTTTGATTCCATAGCGCTCGGTCGCGTGGTGCCCGGCAGAATAGAAGTGAATCCCCATTTCCCTGGCGACGTGTATCGTCCGTTCGGAAACCTCGCCGGTGATAAAGGCGTCAAACCCGCGCTCGGCAGCGGTTGTTATATAGTCCTGCCCGCCGCCGGTACACCAGGCAACGCGGCGAATGCTTTTCGGCGCGCCGTCGCCGCAGTAAAGCGGCGTGCGGCCAAGGCGTTCTGTTATACGTTCGGCCAGCGCTTCGCCGCTCAGATCGGTAGAAAATTCGCCCTGCCAGATAAAGCAGTCCGACGCTTCAGGTTCCAGCGCCTCTCCGTCTTCAATGCCAAGCAACTTGCCCAAGAGCGCGTTGTTGCCCATCGTTGGATGCGCATCCAGCGGCAAATGGTAGCCATAAAGGTTGATGTCGTGCGTCATCAGCGTTTTCAGGCGACGGTGCAGCATACCGGTAATCACCGGTTCGTCGTTTTTCCAAAAATAGCCGTGGTGAACGAGAACCGCATCCGCGCCCTTTTCTACCGCAGCGTCAAGCAAAGCCTGACAGGCGGTGACGCCGGTCACGATGCGTTTTATTTCCGAACGCCCCTGAACCTGTAGCCCGTTAGGCGCATAGTCGCGAAAGCGGCGAATTTTCAACTCATCATTAATCAACGTTTCCAGTTCAACATTCAGCATAGCGATTCCTGCAAAAATAGGGGCGAGCGGCCAAGCCCCGTGGCCAGGCCGTATAACCAACGAAAGGCGAGTATAACAAAAAAATACCGCCGCATACCCCTAGTCTGCCGTCTGCCACACCTCCTCCAAACCAGAAGCGCCCGGAACGGAAAGCGGGATCAGCGCCAACAGATAAATAGACGGCAGGCGATTGAGATAAAGAATAAGCCAGCCGTCGTCGCACAGCTCTCTAAGCTCCGGGCACTCAAAGCGCTGAGCCAGCTGCCACCTTAGGCGCTGATTGTCGCTGCTGGTCGCCGTTCGGTTGAGAAGCAGCCGCCCCCGGCAGGGGTAGCGGCCAATATCCGATAAAATCTTCCGCCGAACCCAGCTTCGCGTAATGTCGGAGCGATTGGCCGCCTCAGACATCATGCGCAAAAACTGATGCGTGTAGTAAAAGTGATAGTCGCTCTCTTCAAGCGCCTGACGGGAATAACGCGCTATGGCTCTCGGCATGACAGATACTCCGTCGCCAGCGCTTCCCTTTGGCTAACCGTATAGCTGCGGTTAACTTCATCCATTCCCCTGAGCGCCGCCAGCAGCGTTGCGTTATGCAGCTGTTGATAAACGGCAAGCAGCGCCATCGGCTCCCTACTATCGTCACTTAACGCCATGGTTCCCTTCTTCTCCCTGCCGCTATCGTCGGCGGCTTATCTAAACG
The DNA here is from genome assembly GCF_039789245.1 of Leminorella grimontii. Classification (NCBI taxonomy): domain Bacteria; kingdom Pseudomonadati; phylum Pseudomonadota; class Gammaproteobacteria; order Enterobacterales; family Budviciaceae; genus Leminorella; species Leminorella grimontii. Next base: position 2,539,958 of record NZ_CP146357.1, read on the forward strand.
TTACCCGTTTGAGTAACATAGTTATCTAAAGGTCAGCCAGCCAGAGCCATAAAAGAAAAGTGCGCAACGCCTCCAAAGAATTTTTCATTAATGAGAATAAGTCGTAATATCAATTATTATTTATTAGATCGTACAAGGAAAGATATGAGCACCTGGCTGATTTACGCGCTGCTTTCTGCCCTGGCCGCGGCAATGGTCGCTATTTTCGGCAAGATAGGCCTGCAGCATCTGGATGCCAATACGGCCACTGCGGTTCGCTCAGTGGTGATGGCCGTCTTTCTCATTGGCGTGGTAGTGGCGCAGGGAAAGACTTCGCTAATTAATGACATTATGGCTGACAGGAAAGCGCTGCTTTTTATTGTGCTCAGCGGGGTCGCTGGCGCACTTTCCTGGCTTTTCTACTTTATGGCCATCAAATACGGCACCGTTTCCCAAGTAGCGCCCATAGATAAGCTCAGCGTCGTATTCGCCGTTATCCTGGCGGTTATTTTGTTTGGAGAGAAGGTGTCGCTGTACGCGGGGATAGGCATCGGCATGATTGCCATCGGCGCGCTGCTGGTTGCGCTAGGATAAATAAAAAACGGCGCCCTCTTAGAGAGGCGCCGCTTTTAACGCGCACTACCAGCTGTAGCGAACGCTTATGCCGCCGCTGTACTGGCGGTAGTCATCTGCACCCGTTTGAGCATCAAAGTGAATCCACGTGCTCCAGCGGCTGTCAAACTCGCTCTGCACGCCAACCTTCACTTCCGCACGGTTTTTCGGCGCGTTCATCTGGACATTCTCGCCGTCAAACGCCACAGAAGCCGGCTGTCGGTTATACAGCCAGTTAAGCTCAGCGTAAGGGTGGAACAGCGAATCACCGGCGGTTAAGCGGCCCATCACGCGGCTACCGACGCGCACCGTCCAGGACTCGCCTTTCTGGTTGCTTATCTCAGTACCGCTGACGTCCGTTAGCGAATCGGCAGAATAGTGGCTATAGACGACCTGCGCCTGCGGCGCCAGGCTCCACTGGGAGAACTTGTCTTCATTCATTGCCCAGATATAGCCGCTTTCCAGCGACGCGGTCCACAGGCGAGAATCATAGCTGTCGCTGGACATCCCCTCCCCGTTTACGCTGTTGCTGTACCAGCCGTGTTGTAACCAGCTGTCTACGTAGGCGCCCCGCTCTTCTTTCGCGTCAGCGAACCAGGTGACATACATTCCCAGGCTATAGCCATCGACGGAGCCGTTAGCCTTGTAGCGATCGCCGTTAGCGCTGCGGTTGCCGGTGGAATCCGTCTGCGCGTCGCCATAGCTCGCCATGACGCCGACGTTGATCCCTTGGTCGCCCAGGCTCAGCGTCAGCAAATCGCCGCCTACCTGAATCAGCGTATAGTCAGTATTCATATCGACATGGTGACCAGCCGCTTTGCTGTCCTGACTACCGGTGACGATCCGTCCCCAGGCGCTGTCGTTGGCGCTCTTGAACTGCGTTCCCTTACGGTCAAACAGAGTTTGAGTCTGCATCACGCCAACGATTGACTGATTGCCGAGGTAGCCGCCGATTTCAGGCCGCCACTGCGGCTCTGAACTGCCGCCCTGCGAACGTAAATACCAGTTGCCGTTCATCGCGTTTGGCAACCCCTGATACAGGCTGTATTCGTAGGCTCCGGCCACGACGCGGTTAGTAAGCGTAAACTGCCCGTCCGACTGGCCGCCGACGCTGATGACTTCAATCCCGTTAACGGTTTGCGCCCCCGCGCCGCCGGCGTTATTTACGACGACGCGCGTTACGCCCGACGTATTGCCCAACACCACCAGACGATCGGTATCCGCATTATCTCCTTCCAGAACGGTACTCAGCGTCAGTAATCCGTTACTACCAACGTAGTCGCCGTTAACAACCAGTCGGCTGGTTGGCCGTACGCTTTCCATACGAATTTCGCCGCCGTTGGTTAAACGGCCGCCGACGGTAAAGGTCCCCGACGCCGCGTTAACATCATTGAGCGCCGCGTCAGCCACGGCCAGAAGCCCCTGGTTGTCGACATCACCGCCAACGCCGCCGTAGCCGCCCAACATCGCGCCGCTCGCGACGGCAACGTTTGAGGTTCCGCTAAGCTGCGCGTTGTTCAACAGCACGATGCCCCCAGCGTCGATCGTCGTTTTACCGGTGTAGCCGTGGCTTTGGGTCAGCGTCAGGATGCCGTCGCCCTGTTGCATAACGTCGCCAGCCCCATTGATAGCATGGCTATAAATACGGTTAACGCCGAAGTCAAACACCACCAATCCGGCGTTATCGATATCGCCATCGACAAGCCCCTTCTCTCCACCGTTACCCAACAGGAGCGTACCGTCTGCAACGGTGGTCATGCCGCTATAGGTTTGGTCTGAGGTTAACTGCAGCTGGCCGCCGCCGACTTTCTCCAGCTCGCCGCTGCCGCTGATGACGCCGCTAAACAGGTCGTTGCCCTGCGTATTGACCGTCAACCTGGCGCTGCCCAGCTTCACGTTACCGGCCCCGTTCAGCGCGTTAACGTACTGATCGAAGTCGTTCATATCCAGCGTGGCGCCCTGAGAAATCGTCAGGCGCTCGCTTTGAGCGATAATATCGGTATGTCCGGCCATCAATGCGCCGCCGTCAATACGCGTCTCCCCGGTATAGGTATTAGCCTTCGACAGCTTGAGCGTGCCGTCGCCGAGCTTGGTCAGGCTCTTACCGTCCCAGACCGCGCCGTTGGCGGTTTCATCCGCCATCACCACGTCCAGATCGAAGAACTCGTTCGCGCCGGTCAGCGTAAAGTTACCGTGGGCGTTGGTCGGCGTGATGGTATGCGCAGCGTACCAGTTCAGCCCGAGGCCGATCCGGTAGTCCTGCGTATCGCTGCTCGCCGAGACGGACAGGTAATCAACCGGGCTCGTCGCCCCGCCGAGATTTACCGTTTGGAAAGCGCCGGTCAGGTTGCCCGGCGCAGCGGTATGGATGACGGTAAAGGTCGAATAGGCCAACTGTGCAGCGCTGGTCGTCTCCGGCGCGCTATAGCCCGACAGGTTAAAGGCGGAATTTACGCCTAAATCAGCGCTGATGGCGTCAATCGCATTCTGGCTATTGCCTGCGACTAAATCCAGCGTCCCTTGGTGATCGAACAACCCGCTGACGTTCAGCCTTGAATCCGCCGCCAGTGACGTTGTCGCACCCAGGTTTGTCGTATAGTTCCCCGCAGTAAACAGGCCGTTCTCACTAAAGCCAAGCGTACCCTCTCTTACCGTCACGCTGCCCTGAGATGAGCCAGACGCGGTCAGCGATGCCGTACCCGATCCGCTCTTAATCAGCGCGCCGCTGCCGCTTAGGGCGTTGTTCACTGTACCGTTGCCGCTGAACGCCAGCTCCAGTTCGGCATTGTTGTTAACGCTTCCGGTGCCGATGGACTGGCTTTGGGTCGCGATAAGCCGCCCCTGCGAAACTGCCGTTCCTCCGCTATAGAAGTTAACGCCGGTTAGCGTAACGTTCTGCGCGCCCGTTTTAACCAACTGGCCGTTGCCGGAAATCGCGCCGTTAAACGCGCTGTCCGTCAGGCTATTCACCATCAGGTTGCCGTTGCCCAACAGGATGCTACCGGTGCCGGACAGGTTATTGAGACGCTGGCTAAAGCCGTCGAGATTAAGCGTAGCGGCATTGGCAACGATGACGTTGGCGCTTTGAGTAAACGCGTCCGCAATCGCCGTTTTCAGCACGCCACCGTTCACTCGCGTATCGCCAGTATAGTTTTGCGCCGCAGAAACCGTCAGCGTACCTTGGCCCTGCTTATTCATCGTTTTACCGTCCCAGCCTGTCGCAGAAACGCCTTGATCGCTTAACGCAACGTCAAGGTCAAACGCGGCCTGCGCCGCCAGCGTAAATACGCCGTGTCCCAGCGTATTTCCCGCAATCCAGGTCAACCCAAGGCCCGCATGATAAGACAGGCCGTCTGCGCTTTTGCTCGCGTCGACGGTCAGGAAGTCGACGTTACTCGCCGCTCCGTTCAAATCGACGGCGTCAAAGTCGCCGGTAATGCCGTTCGTTGTCTGAATAAGCGTAAAGCGCGTATTGGGCATTTCACTGGCTTTGGTTGGCGTGTTCCCGAGGTTAAAGTCAATGCCTACGATCTTTAACTCTCCGGCCAACGACGCATCGTCAGCCGCTATCACAGGCTGGGCTGAACCCAGCGTCATTTCCAGCGTTGAGCCGCTTTGCTGAGACAGACTGCCGTTCAGCTCCAGCGTCGCATCGGCGGCTATTGCGGTTGTCGCGCCGCTCTTGGTGGTCAAGCTGTCGGCGTTAAATGCACCGCTTTGGGCAAAGGCCAACGCGCCAGCCTCCGCGGAAACCGCGCCCTGCGAAGAGCCGGTCGACGTCAAGGTCGCACTTCCCGCGCCGGTTTTCACCAGTGCGCCGACGCCGCTCAGCCGGTTGGCCAGCGTTCCATCACCGACGAAATCCAGCTGCAGCGTGCCGTTCGCCCCGTTATTTACCGAACCGCCGCCCAGCGCCGATGCGCTAGTTGCGATAAGCGTGCCGATATTGATGGCGGTACCGCCGGCGTAGCCGTTATTGCCGCTCAGCGTCAGGGCGCCCGTACCGGTTTTAATCAGCTGACCGTCGCCGCTTATCTGCCCGCTAAACGTGCTGTCACTGACACTGTTCACCGTCAGCGCACCGCTGCCCAGCTGTACGCCGCCCGCGCCGGACAGGTTATTAGCCTGCTGAGCGGTGCCGTTCAGGTTCAGCGTCGCACCGCTGTTCACCAACACGTTGGCGCTGTTGACAAAGGCGTTATTCACCGTAGTTTTAAGCTCGCCACCCTGCACTCGCGTATCGCCGGTATAGCCGTTAACCACGGACAGCACCAGTTGACCGCTGCCGGCCTTGGTCAGGCTCTTGCCGTCCCAGCCGGTAGCCGAGGCGCTCTGGTCGCTCAGCGCAACGTCCAGCTCGAAAGCGTCGGTCGCGTTGGCCAGCGTGAAATTCCCATTGCCCAACGTCGCGCCAGCCAGCCAGGTCAGGCCAAAGCCGACGTTGTAGTCCAGCCCGCCGTTGGCCAATCCGCCCGACATCGTCAGGTAGTCGACCCGGCTGCTTGCGCCGCCTAAATCTACCGGGCTGAAGTCACCGGTAATGCCGTTAGCGGTATGAAGCACGGTAAAGAGTTCGCCCAGCAGCAGGCTGGCCTTCGCCGGCTCGCTGCCGCTAAAGCCAGTGACGTTCAACGTACCGGCAATCTGTGCGCTGTCGGCCACGATGGCCGGCTGAGCGCTGCCGATAGCGACGTTCAGCGTTGCGCCGCCGTTTTGCGTCAGAGCGCCGTTTAGAATCAGCGTGGCGTCGGCAGCTATTGCTGTCGTCGCGCCGCTCTTAGTAGTCAAACTGTCGGCGTTAAACGCGCCGCCTTGGGCGAAAGTCAACGAACCCGCATTGACCGAAACCGCCCCCTGCGAGGAGTTGGCGGAGGTCAACGCCGCATTGCCCGCGCCGGTTTTCACCAGCGCGCCGGTGCCGCTCAGCCGATTGACAAGCATCCCGTCGTTGGCGAAGTCCAGCTGCAGCGTGCCGTTCGCGCCGTTGTTTACCGAACCGCCGCCCAGCGCCGATGCGCTAGTTGCGATAAGCTTACCGACGTTAATAGCGGTACCGCCGCTGTAGCCGTTATTGCCGCTCAGCGTCAGGGCGCCCGTACCGGTTTTAATCACTTGACCGCCGCCGCTGATCTGCCCGCTAAACGCACTGTCGCTGGTGCTGTTCACCGTCAGCGTGCCGCTGCCCAACTGCACGCTCCCCGCGCCGGACAGGTTGTTAGCCTGCTGGGCGGTATTGTTCAGGTTCAGCGTCGCGCCGCTGCTCACCGAGACGTTGGCGCTGTTGACAAAGGCGTTATTCACCGTGGTTTTAAGCATACCGCCCTGTACCTGCGTATCGCCGGTATAGCCGTTGACGGCAGACAGTATCAGCTGACCGCTGCCCGCTTTGGTCAGGCTCTTGCCGTCCCAGCCGGTGGCGGAAACGCTCTGGTTGCTCAGCGCGACGTCCAGCTCAAAGACGTCGGCGGCGTTGGTCAGGGTGAAAACCCCGTTGCCCAACGTCGTTCCCGCCAGCCAGGTCAGCCCAAAGCCGACGTTGTAATCCAGCCCGCCGTTAGCCAGCCCACCGGACACCTTCAGATAGTCAACTCGGCTGCTCGCGCCGCCCAAATCAACCTGGCTAAAATCGCCGGTGATGCCGTTGGTGGTATGAATAACGGTAAAGGCTTCGTTAAGCAGCTGGCTGGCCCTCGCCGGTTCGCTGCCGCTAAAACCAGTGACATTCAAGCTACCGGCGAGCTGGGCGCTGTCGGCCGCTATCGCCGGTTGGGCGCTGCCGATAGCGACGTTCAGCGTTGCACCGCTGTTTTGAACCAGGCTGCCGCCAAGCTCCAGCGTCGCATCGGCAGCTATCCCGGTCGTCGCGCCGCTCTTGGTCGTCAGGCTGTTAGCGTTAAACGCACCGCTTTGGGCGAAGGTCAGCGCTCCCGCGTCCACGGAGACGGCGCCCTGCGAAGAGCCGCTTGAGGTTAGCGTTGCGGCGCCCCCACCGGTTTTTACCAGCGCGCCGCTGCCAATCAGCCAGTTAGTCAGCATGCCGCTACCGGAGAAATCCAGCTGTAGCGTGCCATTCATACCGTTACTTATCACGCCGCCGCCGAGCGCCGCGGCGCTGGTGGCGATAAGCCTGCCGGCGCTGATAGACGTACCGCCGGCATAATCGCTATTGCCGCTCAGCGTCAGGGCTGCCGTGCCGATTTTAATCAGTCGACCGCCGCCGTTTACCTGCCCGCTAAACGTGCTGTCGCTGGTGCTGTTTACCGTCAGCGTGCCGCTGCCCAACTGCACATCACCCGCGCCGGACAGGTTGTTAGCCTGCTGGGCGGTATTGTTCAAGTTCAGCGTTGCGCCGCTGCTCACTGAAACATTGGCGCTGTTGACAAAGGCGTTATTCACCGTGGTTTTAAGCGTACCGCCCTGCACTCGCGTATCGCCGGTATAGCCGTTGACGGCAGACAGTATCAGCTGACCGCTGCCCGCTTTGGTCAGGCTCTTGCCGTCCCAGCCGGTGGCGGAAACGCTCTGGTTGCCCAGCGCGACGTCCAGCTCAAAGACGTCGGCAGCATTGGTCAGAGTGAAAATTCCGTTGCCCAACGTCGTCCCTGCCAGCCAGTTGAGGCCGAAGCCGACGTTGTAGTCCAGCGCGCCGTTCGCCAGTTTCCCTGTCAATCTCAGATAGTCAACGGAGCTGCTTGCACCGCTGAAGTCGTATTGGTCAAAGTCGCCGACGATGCCCTGCGTCGTATGAACCAGCGTAACGTCAGACTCAGCCAGCAGGCTGGCCTTTGCAGGCGTCGCGCCGAGGCTTAGCCCGGACACTTTCAGCGTGCCGCCGATCGTTGCCTCATTGGCGGTAATCACCGGCGTCGTACCGCCCAGAGCGATATCCAACGTTGATGACGGCCCCTGCGTCAGCGTATCGCTGAGCGACAGCGTCGCCCCCGAAGACAGCGCCAGCGTCGCGTCGTCCCCGGTGTATACGTTTTCTGCGTTGAACGCCACGTTTTGGGCGACGGTTAACGTACCGCTCTCAACGGAAACGATGCCCTGCGAAGAGCCGGTCGCCGTCAGCGTCGCATTACCATCGCCGCTCTTAATTAACTCACCGGCGCCGCTTAGCACGTTGTCAAACGTATCATCGGCGTCAAAATTGAGCTCCAGCACCGCGCCGCTGGCGTTATCAACGTCGCCGCTGCCCAGCGTCTGGCCGTGCGTTGCGATAATCCGGCCGGATTCAATCGTGGTGCCTCCGGCATAATCGCTGGTGCCGCTCAGGGTTAATGCTCCACTGCCGCTTTTGGTAACTTTCCCGCTGCCGCCGATTGACGCCAGATAGCTTGACGTATTGCTACGGTTAAAGATCACTTCGCCATTGTTTAAGATATTGCCGACGTAGCTGCCCGACGTTCCGCCGTTGCCGACTTGAAGAGTAGCCCCGGACGCAACGGTGGTGTTTCCGCTATACGTATTGCCGCCCGTCAGGGTAAGAAGACCGCCGCTCACCGTCAGCGCCCCCGTTCCGCTGATGACACCGCCGAACGTTCCGCTGCCCGCCGTCGTCAATTGACCTGCGTTGACGTTTAAGCTGCCAGCGCCGCTGAGCCCACCAACGGTTTGCGAGTATCCGTTTAAATCAACCGTCGCGCCGCTTTGAATATCAAGGCCGGAAGTCTGGCCTAACGCCCCGTTCGCGCCTAGCGCCAGCGTACCGCTGCCAACGGTCGTTAAGCCGGTATAGATATTGCCGGTATTGTTAAGCGTGATGGTATTGGTGGCGTTAACCAGCAGGCCGCCGTCACCAATAAGTTTCGCATGCAGTTCGTTTGCGCCGCTCGGCGTTGCCGTATCACCGGACAGCGTCAGCGTTTTTCCGCTTTGCAGGTTGAGCTGAGTCAGCGCGTAGTGTGCATAAAGCCCGGCGCTATCGCTATTAAGCGAGAAGCCGTAGTCACCAACAGCCACCAGCTCGCCGCCTTGTATAACGTTGGCGGAATCGGCCACCTCGCCGCCGCTGAGGTTTGTTAGCGTCAGATTACTGGCCGAACCGGATACGCTACCGGCGTTCACCAGATAGACGTTTTGACCTTCATCCTGAACCAGCAGATTGCCGGTTGAGTCAACGATGGCATCAGGGTCGATAGCGACGGTGCCTGAATTGAGCGCCAGGGTCTGCGTGGAAATTACGCCGCCGCTGGCAAAGTTATTAAATCGCAGCAGGCCGCCGTTAAGGTTCAGGCCACCGATAGCCTGCACGCCGGCGCCGACGTCAGTGGTGTTGCCTGCATCCAGCTGAAGCGTGGCGTTTGTCAGCGCCGAGGTTCCGGTTCCCGCCAGAGTAAACAGGCTATTGCCGAGTTGAACGACGCCGCTAAAGCCGTTGCCGACGCCGCTACCGAAGCTGAAACCATCGGTGATGCTGGAGAGATCGACATGAAGCAGGCCACTGCCGGAGAGTAGTTTATTGAAGGCGTAGCTTCCGCCGGTCGGCGTATCGATAAACAACTCAGCGCCTGCATCGATCGTTACGTTGCCGCTGCCCAGCGCGCCTGAATCCGTCTGGCGCAGCGTTCCGCCGGTAACGTACGTTAATCCGCTATAGGCGTTTAGGCCGGTCAGCGTCAGCGTTCCCACTCCCGCCTTGTTTAACCCTCCGCTGCCGCTGAAAATATTGCTGGTCGCGATGGTAAAGCCGTTAGAGTCTAGCGTAACGCCGCCGGAATTCAGCACCAGAGAGCCGCTGGTAAAACCGTCGATAAAAGAATTATTATCCGAAGCAGCCCGCAGCGTACCGCCGCTAAAGTCGACGCTGCTGGCGCTGCTCTGGCGCGTCATGCTCTCGGTTTGTAGTACGGCGCTCCCCGCAAGCCTAAGCTGACCAACCGCGCCGTCCGTCGAGCCTAAAACCAAATCGCTGACCTGAACCAGCGTATTCGCGCCGTCGACTGTTAGCGTACCGCTCCCAGCGCTGCCGCTGCCCACGTTAAGCACGCCGTCGTGAGAAAGATTGGCGCCGGTGTTAACGCTCAACGAACCGACGCCAGCATCGCCAACGATGAAGCTGCCGCCCTCGTTTTCCCAACGGCTGGCGCTGAGCGTAACGGTGCCGCTGGCGCCGCTTTTACCAATCGATACCTGTTTCGTTTGTAGTACAGATCCGCCGCTGGCCGCCATTGACGAAGAGCCGCTCGACGCGCCGACTGACAGAGCGTCCGCCGTTAACGAGCCTGCGCTGCTGACCGTTAGCGCCGCGCCGTTATTGACGGTCGCGGCATTTTGTACGACAACGCTGCCGCCGCCGATCGTCAAACCGCCCGCCAGCGCCTCTATCTCGTTCACGCTTGAGCTGCCGGTCAGCGTCAGAACGCCGCTTCCCTGCTTGCTCAACCGGCCGTTACCCACGATCGCGCCGGCGTAGGTGGTGTTCACCGCACCGTTAACCGTCAGCTGGCTGCCGCCGGTTGTTATGACTTGCCCACCGAGGCCGGCAAGGCTGCTAACCGTTTGATTAAACCCGTTGAGGTCAAACGCGCCGCCGTTAACCGTCAAGCCGCTGCTGGTCTGAATGACGTTGGTATTACCCGCCTTCAGCGTGCCTGCGCTCACCGTCGTCGCACCGGTATAGGCGTTAACTTTTGTCAGCGTCAACGTCCCGTCGCCAACGTTGTTAAGCCCGCCGGCGCCGGTCAACACCGCATCAAGGATCAGCTCTTGACCGCTGTCCGCATTGCCTCTGGATATGTTGCCGCTGGCACCAAGAGAAATCAGCGGCGCAGCGATAGCGCCGTAGCCGCTGAACTGGCCTGCGGTAACGGTAACGCCGCTACCGACGTCAAGGTTAAAAATCCCCCCGCTGGCCGCAATCGTGCCGCCATTTATCGAGATAACGTTAGCCCGCAGGGTGCTGCCGTTATTTCCACTCACCGTACCGCCGCTGGCGACGGTAAATACGCCTTTGGTTTTATCGCCGTAAATGACGCGGTCGACCAGCGAAAACGCGCCGGCGCTGACGGTAGTGTTCGTGGTAATAAGAGAGTTGTGGATTGCGTCGTTGTTGCCGTAGAAAATCGCCTCGCCGTCGCCCGTTTTATTTACCGTAATCGACGCCGAAGCGGCTGAAGCAATCGGGTCATAAAAGCGAATGGCGTAGCCTTCGCTGGCGTAAAGGTTCAGGCTTCCTGTCCCTCCCAAATAGACGGCGTTAGGATCTCCCGTACCGCTGACTGGCTTGAAAAAGCCGTTGCCGGGATCGGTAAAAAAAGCATTTTGATAGTTGTTTTGCAGAACAATGTCGCCGCCGTCGGCGCTAAGATTAATATTACCCGTCTGTAAGTAGATAGCGCCGCCAAGGGTTTTTGCATAGTTATTGATAAGCCTGGAGCCGGGGCCCAGCGTCAGGTTGGCGGTAGAACCGGCGTCGTAGTAAATGGCGCCGCCGTAGCCATAACCGTTGGCCGCCGTCGAATAGACGTAGTTGCCGTCGAAGGTCGTCGGTCCGTTAAAGTTCATAAAATATAAGCGGTTGGTACCGTTACCATAGGCACTAACCGCACCACCCAAGGCATTTTTAGCCGATTTGGCTTCAACCACGAAGTTACCGATAAACTGCGTCTCGCCGTTAAAATTCAGGTTGAGACCACTAGCGCCAGCTGCGTTATAGCCCAGATTGATAGCGCCCCCCCTGCTGTGCTGATCGGTCACGTGAGCGGGATAATCGCTTGATGTGCTCGGCGAACCATAAACGTAGTTCCCCTGAAACAGCGTCTTGCCGTTAAAATTGGTGTCGGAAGCGCCGCCCCAATAGTCAATCGCACCGCCGAAAACAGCGGAATGGTTATTGATAAAATTCGTCTCATCGGCAAAGGTTAACTTGCTGCCGTTAGCCTCATAGACGGTGATTGCGCCGCCGTAATTGGCGGTCCAGTTACTATCAAAGGTGACTTTGCCGGTAAAGTTCATCGCGTTGGTGCTGTAAAGGCCCACGGCGCCCGGCTGATCGGCCAACCCATGGTTGCCCTGAAATAGAACGCCAGCTGTACCAGCGCTGATATTCATCACGGAATTAGAAGAACCTCGCGTATTTAAAATCGGCCCATAGTCGGCAGAGGCGTAGGTGCCGCTGTCCGTTGGGCCAATGTTTTTAAACGCGGTGTTTTCTAAATTGAGGTTAAGCGTCGCGTTATTCGCATTAATCAAAATCAATCCATATCTCGGCCCGGTAAAGCTGCCCGATGTGATAACCGCGTTATTGATATTGATGGAAGTGGCGGCCTGCGTGATATTAAGCAATCGCTGCGTATTAGAATTACCAATAACGATAGTACACGCGTTGCCGTCGATGCTGATATTTGACTTAGCAGCGCTGTTAACGTTGAACACCGAATTCCAGGTCACGTTACCGTTTAGGAGCAAATCGTAATTGCCGAGAGAAAGTCCTGCTGCGGCAACGTCCTGCCCGGCGTTTAAAGGCACGGCGGCATGAGAGATACCCATTCCTATTGCCAGCATGGGGAAAGCGATAATGATTGCTTTAGTTAACCGATTAAGAGAACTACCGTGATTATGACGGCCGTATTGTTTTTTCATCATTTACATCCCTTGCTCCATGACAACAATATCTTAAATTCGCCACCCAAATATCACTCACCACGTTTAAAAAGGTGGTAAGCACTGAATAAATAGAATAAAAAATGAAACCAATAAATAAAGACGGCGATTTCAGAATAAAATTAAAAAATAAATCATTATAAATCAATAAAATAAATACCCTTATTAAATATAGGCCAAAGAATGAAAAAACACAAAATGCAGATAAAAATATTTAATAAGAAAAATATAGGCTAATATTTTCTTAAAAATAAAAATCAAATTAGATAACTATTTTATGGGGATAAAAACGGTGGGTATGAGAAAATCGATAAGTAACAGAAAAAATAAAACGGTGGCTTTTCACAATACCACCGTTTTATTAAACGCAAAAAAGGTTAATTATTAACCTTTACGACGTTGCGCCTGCGCCGCTCAGCACGTCGCTGACGATCTCAACGGCTTCTCGCTCAATCTTTTCGCGATGGGCGTCGCCGAGGAAGCTTTCGCAATAGATCTTGTACGCCTCTTCAGTCCCCGAAGGGCGCGCGGCGAACCAGCCGTTGTCGGTCATCACCTTCAGGCCGCCAATCGAGGCGCCGTTGCCGGGCGCATTCGTCAGGCGAGCGATAATTTTATCTCCCGCCAGCGTATCGGCCTTCACCATTTCAGGAGAAAGCTTGGACAACACGGCTTTTTGAGCGTGAGTAGCCGGAGCCTGAATTCGGTTATAGCTGGGCGCGCCGAACTTTTGCGCCAACAGCTCGTAGTGCTCCTGCGGATCTTTGCCGGTGACGGCGGTCATCTCTGCTGCCAAAAGGCACATGATGATGCCGTCCTTGTCCGTTGACCACGGCGTGCCGTCAAAGCGCACGAACGAAGCCCCTGCGCTCTCTTCCCCGCCGAAGCCGAGGCTGCCGTCAAACAGGCCATCGACAAACCATTTGAAGCCGACGGGCACTTCTACTAAACGACGCCCCAGATTTGCCACCACGCGGTCAATCATCGCGCTGGAGACCAGCGTTTTTCCAACGCCGACGTCGCGGCCCCACTGGGCGCGATGCTGATAGAGATAGTCGATGGAAACGGCAAGGTAGTGGTTAGGATTCATTAACCCCTTCGGCGTGACGATGCCGTGACGGTCGTAGTCAGGATCGTTGGCAAACGCCAATCTGAAATCGTTTTTTATCGCCAGCAGCCCGGCCATTGCGCATTCGGAAGAGCAGTCCATCCGAATCACGCCGTCGTGGTCGAGATGCATAAATCGAAATGAAGGATCGACAGCGTCGTTCACCAGCGTTAAGTCAAGGCGGTAATGCTCGCCGATACGCTGCCAGTACTCAATGCCCGCGCCGCCCAAAGGATCGACGCCCAGCTTAAGGTTCGAGTTCTGAATTGCCGCCATGTCCACTACCTGCGGCAGCTGCTCGACGTAGGATTGAACCAGATCCTTCTCGTGAATATGGCCGCTTCTCTTCGCCGCCGCCAGCGTAACGCGCTTAACGTCGCTTAAGCCGCTGCGAATCAAATCATTGGCGCGCTGCTCTATCCACTGAGTCAGGTTGGTATCCGCCGGGCCGCCGTTCGGTGGATTATACTTAATGCCGCCGTCTTCCGGCGGATTGTGGGACGGAGTAATGACGATGCCGTCGGCCAGGGCGCGCTCGCTTCGGTTGTGACAAAGAATGGCGTGAGAAACGGCGGGCGTCGGCGTAAAACCGTTATTCTGCTGAATAATCACGTCAACACCGTTAGCCGCCAGCACTTCCAGCACCGAAATAAACGCAGGCTCAGACAGCCCGTGGGTGTCTTTTCCGACAAAACAGGGCCCTTGGATGCCGTTCGCCTTTCGACTTTCGGCGATGGCCTGAGCGATAGCCAAAATATGAAGCTCGTTAAAGCTTTGACGTGAAGCCGATCCCCGGTGCCCAGAGGTGCCAAACTTAACGGCCTGGGCCGGATCGTCGCAATCAGGTTGCAGTTCGTAATACTGCGCGATGAGCTGCGGCACGTTGATAAGGTCACTCTGTCTGGCGGGTTGCCCTGCCCTTGGGTGCTTGGCCATAACACTCTCCCTGATAAAAAGGTTAAATCATTGAACAAACTTCCCCGGTCAACGTCTCCGGGAACCGCATTTCCGTCATGATATGCTCAACCATGTTACGCTTGCGTTCAGTATTAGTATTGGTAATCACCCAGTAAGGCGTATCGGGAATGCTCTTTGGCTTGGTGTGGCGTCCGTTTTTCAAAAGCGTCGCTTCAGAAAGAGAAAAATAGACCCGCGTTCTTCCCATAAGGGACTCGGTTGCCTCAGCAAAGCCGGACTTATCGAGACCGTACAGCGAGGATAAGATCAAGAGAAAGCGGTCCACTGCCTTTTTCTGTTCACCCGCCTGACACTCGGCTAGACGCTGGCGAAACGCGCTCTCGCGAGAGGCCGGAGGCTCAATGGAAACCGCTGGCAGCGCTTCGACGTTTGCCATCGGTACTTCGTCGCCATCAGCCGGCGGCAGGTTAAGCATACGGCGTAAAATTTCAGACGCGCTCTCGCCAATATGCAACGTGTGGCTGGCGATATAACGATAAAGCGCCTCGTCAACTTCGATAGTTTTCATCTTTATCCTATAATCTTTTTTAAATGATTTCGGTAAATTATACCTATTCAGTCCGCGATACTCTAGGCGACTACTCTCAATTATGCTTGGTTATGCCGACGAATGACGAGATATCGCTCAACTTAACAATAACGTAATTGTGAAATGGTCATGAAATTGAACTATCGCCTTCAGGGAAGCGGCGAAACCGTCGTATTAATTCACGGGCTGTTCGGCAGCCTGGACAATCTGGGCGTGCTGGCCCGAGACCTGCAGGACTCATATCAGGTTTTACAAGTCGATCTGCGCAACCACGGCCTTTCGCCCTGGTCGGAAGACATGAACTATCGCGCAATGGCCGAAGACGTGCTCGCCCTGCTTGAGCAGCTTGAACTAAGAGACGTCATACTGGTTGGGCATTCTATGGGCGGCAAGGTCGCTATGATGATAACGTCGCTGGCGCCAGAGAGGGTCAGGCGACTGGCCGTTATCGATATTGCGCCCGTCGCCTATCAACAGCGCCACCATGACGACGTCTTCGCTGCGCTGAAAGCCGTTACTCAATCGGGCGTAGCCACTCGCCCCGAGGCGGCCATCGTCATGCGCTCGGCCGGGCTGGAAGAAGGCGTCCTCCAGTTTTTGCTTAAATCGTTTCATCAGGGGGCGTGGCGTTTCAACGTTCCGGCGCTTTGGCAGCACTATGATGACATCATCGGCTGGCAGGAAGTCGCTGCTTGGAACGGCCCGGTGATTTTTATTCGCGGCGAGCTGTCGCCTTACATACGGGAGAGCGCCCGCGACGCCATTGCGCGCCAGTTCCCTAGTGCGCGCGCTTACGTCGTCGCCGGCAGCGGCCACTGGGTCCACGCCGAAAAGCCGCAGCAGGTTACGCGCATACTGCGCCGGTTTATGCTCGATGGCCCCTCAGAGTAATCATTGGCATACGGCGCGACAGGCGTTATGATGCGTCGCAATAAAATGATTCCCCCCGCGGCGTTGTGTAAGTAGGCGCCGCTTTGCTTTTGTATTTCGATTTTAACGTTAGGTTTATGGCAAAAGAACAGTTAGACCGCACGACTATCGATCTCTTCGCCGACGACAGAAGGCCCGGTCGCCCAAAGACCAGCATGCTGACTCGCGATGAGCAGTTGAGGATAAACAAGCGCAATCAGCTTCGCCGCGACAGGATGAAAGGGTTAAAGCGCGTCGAACTCAAGCTTTCACAGGAAGCGGTTGCGATGCTGGACAAGCTTGCTCAAGAGCAGGGCCTCAACCGCAGCGAAATCATCGAGAACCTGCTGTCCCTGCAGGCGCGCTAATGCGCCCTTTTGTCGTGTATTCCCGATCCCTGATAGCCCGACAGATTAACGATGCCAATGGGCATCAACGATGTTATATTACGAAAGACATTGTCTTAAATATTGACTTTTAAAGGTGTAACGCAACTATGGCAACCGTAGGTATTTTCTTTGGTAGCGACACGGGCAATACAGAAAACATTGCCAAAATGATTCAAAAACAGCTGGGTGCAGGCGTCGCGGAAATCCACGATATCGCCAAAAGCAGTAAAGAAGACATCGAACGTTTTGACACCCTGCTGCTGGGTATTCCCACCTGGTATTACGGCGAAGCACAATGCGACTGGGACGACTTTTTCCCAACGCTGGAAGAGATCGACTTTGAAGGCAAACTGGTCGCTATCTTTGGCTGTGGGGATCAGGAAGACTATGCAGAGTACTTCTGCGATGCGATGGGCACCATTCGCGATCTCATAGAGCCGCGCGGCGCGACGATCGTAGGCAACTGGCCAACGGCGGGCTATCACTTTGAAGCATCAAAAGGCCTGGCCGACGACGACCACTTTATCGGTTTGGCTATTGACGAAGACCGTCAGCCGGAATTAACCGCTGAACGCGTGTCTGCCTGGGTAAAGCAGATCTCTGAAGAAATGAATCTTGCCTGATTTACTCCTGCGAATTCCTTCAGTTTCGGGATAAAAACGCAGCCTCTTCGAAATATCTAAATGGAATAATCATCCTTATCAAAAAGGATGGTTATTCCCTCTTTTATTACCTGAATTGAATTAATCAATAAAAATTGAAATACCCCATAATAAACAGGGGCATTCAGCTTATTGGCTAATAAAAATTTATCCAACCTGTGAGCAAGTGCAAAATCACTTTAGCAAACTGCTGATACACTCATTTCACATAGCATATTAATTTCCTCCATCATTAAAAGCCTAACGATACGGGAATAATAGACACGCATTGGATCTAAATCAGAGGAAATAAGTAAGACATCAGTCTATATTTATAGGCTACCTCATTTTGGTTATGGAAAACCAACAGGCGCGGATACCGCGCCTGTTGCTTGAGATACGGTACGTTTAGCTTATTTTACAACATTATTATGAAAGCTTGACCTGAAAGGATTAAGCCCAAAACAGCAACCTTTAAAAAGCAGGAGGTATTATCTAAGGTTAACGAGGAGTTTGATTAAACGTAGTCCGCTTTATAACAGCATTCATATAGATTTATTTGCTGTCTTTGGCTGGGAAATTTTATTTAGGGTAACGACGAGTTTTACTTTTTATTTTCCTTAACGCTTTATTAAAAATGAGGAGGAGCGCCTATGCGCAGCATAGCGTCTCATATTATATGGCTCGCTCTCGCTATTCTTGGCGCCTGCGGGCTCGCTATTATTGCCTTAAATAATGGCGAAAAAGTGAATGCGCTTTGGATCGTTGTAGTCGCCGTTTCTGTTTATTTAATCGCATATCGCTATTACAGCAAATTCATCGCCGACAAGGTGCTGTCCCTTGACGCCACGCGCATGACGCCCGCGTATCGCCATAACGACGGTCTGGACTATGTGCCAACCAACAAGTATGTGCTGTACGGTCACCACTTTGCCGCCATCGCCGGCGCAGGCCCGCTGGTCGGCCCGGTGCTTGCGGCACAAATGGGCTATCTGCCGGGCATGATCTGGATCCTCGCCGGGGTCGTTTTGGCCGGCGCCGTACAGGACTTCATGGTGCTGTTCGTTTCCACCCGCCGCGACGGCCGCTCTCTTGGCGACCTGGTCAAGGCCGAGCTGGGACAGGTTCCGGGCGTTATCGCGCTGTTTGGCGCGTTTATGATCATGATTATCATCCTGGCCGTTTTGGCCCTGATCGTGGTTAAGGCGCTGATCAACAGCCCGTGGGGATTCTTCACCGTTGCGGTGACCATCCCTATCGCGCTGTTTATGGGTATCTATACCCGTTACATTCGTCCCGGAAAGATCGGCGAAGTCTCTATCATCGGCTTTATTCTGCTGATGCTGGCGATTATTTACGGCGGCGAAGTCGCCAAAAGCCCGTCTATCGCGCCTTACTTCACGCTGGATGGCGTAGAGCTGACCTGGGCGCTGATTATCTATGGCGGCATTGCGTCTATTTTGCCGGTTTGGCTGCTGCTCGCTCCGCGCGACTACCTGTCCACCTTCCTGAAGATAGGCACCATCGTCGGCCTGGCAATCGGCATCGTCTTTATTGCGCCTTCGCTGGAAATGCCGGCGACGACGCGGTTCATCGACGGCACCGGCCCGGTATGGGCAGGCAACCTGTTCCCCTTCCTGTTCATCACCATTGCCTGCGGCGCGATCTCCGGCTTCCACGCGCTGATCTCTTCCGGCACTACGCCTAAAATGCTGGAAAACGAAACGCACGCCCGCTTTATCGGCTACGGCGGCATGCTGATGGAATCATTTGTCGCCATCATGGCGCTGGTCGCCGCGTGCGTTATCGACCCAGGCGTTTACTTCGCCATGAACAGTCCTCTGGCGGTGCTTGGCCCAACGGTAGATTCCGCCGCGCAGGTCGTCAGCTCTTGGGGCTTTACCGTTACGCCTGACGTACTGACTCAGTACGCAAAAGACGTCGGCGAAGCGTCCATCGTCTCCCGCGCGGGCGGCGCTCCTACTCTGGCCGTCGGCATGGCGCACATCTTAAGCCAAATCACCGGCCCGGCCATGATGGCCTTCTGGTATCACTTCGCCATTCTGTTTGAGGCGCTGTTTATCCTGACCGCCGTTGACGCAGGCACTCGCGCCGGCCGCTTTATGCTGCAAGACCTGATGGGCACGTTCGTCCCTGCGATGAGGCGTACCGACTCTTTACCCGCTAACGTCACCGCTACTGCGCTGTGCGTTGCCGCATGGGGTTACTTCCTCTATCAAGGAGTCGTCGATCCGCTGGGCGGCATCAACACGCTGTGGCCGCTGTTCGGCATCGCTAACCAGATGTTGGCCGCAATTGCGCTGACGCTCTGCGCCGTCGTTCTGTTCAAGATGAAGCGCGAGAGATACGCTTGGGTTGCCGTCATTCCAACCATCTTCCTGCTGGTATGTACGCTAACCGCCGGCTGGCAGAAGGTGTTTGACGCTAACCCGCGGGTTGGCTTCCTGGCGCTGGCCAAGAAGTATCAGGCCTCGTTGGATAAAGGCGAGATTCTGGCGCCGGCCAAGTCTCTCGATCAGATGAGCGCGCTGATTTTCAACAACCAGCTTGATGCCGGATTAACCATTCTGTTTATGCTGATAACGGTAAGCATCGTGGTGTTCGGCCTGCGCACCGCCTTTAAGGCCAACGCCAATCCGAAACCAACGGCCAACGAGGTGCCCTACGAACCTCTGCCAAGTTCAGCGACACAAAGCTGACTATTGATGTAAACTAAGAGCCTAAAAGCAGCCGCAGTGCGTTTTGCGGCTGCTTTCTTAAACCCGCGCTAAAAAAGGCAACGCTATGTTTGAAGATCTGGCGAAAGTAGGTCGTTATCTGGGACAGGCAGCCCGCCTGATGGTCGGCGTACCTGACTATGATACCTACGTTCAGCACATGCGCTTAACGCATCCTGACCAGAAGGTCATGAGCTACGAAGAGTTTTTCCGCGAGCGGCAGGAAGCCCGCTATGGCGCCGGAGGCGGTCGCTGCTGCTAGGACGCGTTCCTTAGCTGTTTATGTAGACCAAGGCCGGATACTAAAATAACGGCCAACGTGCGCAAACGGCTAAAGAACGCGGCCTGATGCAGGCCGCCGTGATCTATTACTCGGAGGTAGAACTACCGCTATGACTGCCCTTTCCCCGCTTCCCGTAACGATACTGACCGGCTTTTTAGGCTCAGGCAAAACGACGCTTATCAACCATCTGTTAAAAAACTACCCCAACGAAAAGATCGCTATTGTAGAAAACGAGTTTGGCGCCGTCGGCATCGACGGTGGCCTGCTGGAACGACGCGGTGACGTTGAGGTGATTGAATTAACCAACGGTTGCGTGTGCTGCAGCGTGCGCGGAGAGCTGACGGAAGCGTTAAAAAACCTGCTGACCCAGAGAGATGAAGGAAAGCTCTCTTTTGAGCGGCTCCTGCTGGAGACAACCGGCCTGGCAGACCCTGCCCCGATAATACAAACCTTTTTCGTTGACGACGTTCTCAGAGAGCGCCTGATGCTCGATGCCGTCATTACTCTGGTTGATGCAGAACATGCGCAAAAGCAGCTTAGTGAACACCGGGTCGCCGTTTCTCAAGTCGGTTTTGCCGACCGGCTGATTTTAACCAAGCTCGATCGCATAGATGAAGAGACCAAACGCCTGTTGCTTGAACGCCTGCGTGCGATCAACGCCAGAGCCGTCGTCTGCGAGGCCCGCAGCGGCAGGTTGGAAAAAGAGGCGTGGATAGGCATTGAGGCGTTTAATCTGGACGAAGGTTTTACCCTGAACGCTACCTTCACGCCTTCATTGAAAAACAGCGCTACACCGCTGCGATTCCGTCCTCTGGAGCAGTCTGACGCCTCCCGCTCGTGGAATGACGACATCACGTCGCACGTTTTTGAAGCTGGCGATGTGGATATCAAGCGCATCGGCGCATTTATGGAAGGCGCTATCGAGAAATACGGCAACGATATGCTACGCTATAAGGGCATTCTGGCCGTTGCGGGAGAACCCCGTAGGCTTATCGTTCAAGGCATACACCGCGTCGTAGGATTTGACTACGGCAGCGAATGGCGAGCGGATGAAGCACGTAAGACCATGCTGGTCATCATCGGGCGCAGCTTGCCCATTGACTCTCTTGAGCGGGAGTTTATGTCCTGCGTGAGTCAAAGCGAAGCTTATCCTCGGTAGGCTCGCAGCATAAGCGCCGTATTATGAAAAATTGCGATACGCAGTTTAACTGTTGAATATGCGATCTGGTGAAAAGTTATTTGTAAAACCTATTGATACTATCGGTTTTTCCAGCGCTTTCATTAGGTTTTCATTTCGCATCTCAGGCTCTATAATGATACATTATACTTTTGTTAAGTACCCGCTGGCTGTATCACGGCGCCCGAATTTAGGACACCTCGCATGACTGACAACAATACCGCACTGAAGAAAGCTGGACTAAAAGTGACGCTTCCTCGCCTTAAGATCCTGGAAATTCTTCAGGAACCGGAGAATCATCACGTCAGCGCTGAAGATCTCTATAAGAGACTCATCGATATGGGCGAAGAAATTGGTTTAGCGACGGTTTATCGCGTATTGAACCAGTTTGACGACGCCGGTATCGTGACTCGCCACAGCTTTGAAGGCGGAAAATCCGTTTTTGAACTGACGCAAAAGCACCATCACGATCACCTGATTTGCTTGGACTGCGGCAAAGTTATCGAATTCAGCGACGAATTTATCGAGCAGCGCCAGCGCGAAATCGCTGATAAATACAGCATTAAGCTGACTAACCACAGCCTTTACCTTTACGGTAAGTGCAGCTCCGGCGACTGTCGTAAAGACGAAAGCGCCCATGATGCAAAGAATTGATAGCTGTTCTTTCTAAAAACAACGCCGGCATTAGCCGGCGTTGTTGTTTCTGCCCGTAAAAAATCTTTTTTAGGTAAAAAAATACCCGCGTTAACCGCGGGTATTTTGCCTTTCTTAGGAGATCAGGCCGCGTTCGAAGCGCCCCAGGTATCTCTCAGCCCGACGGTTTTGTTGAAAACCAGCGCATCGGCCGTTGAATGACGCCTGTCGGCACAGAAGTACCCTTCACGCTCAAACTGATAGGCAAACTCCGGCTTCGCCGACTTCAGAGAGGGCTCCACAAATCCGTGAACCACTTTCAGCGACTCAGGGTTAATAGTCGACAGGAAGTCGTCCGCTGCGCCCGGGTTCGCCACGCTAAACAGGCGATCGTAAAGGCGGAATTCCGCCGGCAGCGCGTGCGCCGCAGAAACCCAGTGGATGACGCCTTTAACCTTACGTCCGTCCGCAGGATCTTTGCCCAGCGTCGCTGCGTCGTGGCTGCAGTAAATCGTGGTGATATTACCTTCTGCATCCTTCTCGACGCGCTCGGCCTTAATCACGTATGCATGTCTTAAGCGAACCTCTTTGCCCAGCACCAGGCGTTTATACTGCTTGTTAGCCTCTTCGCGGAAGTCTGCGCGATCGATATAGACTTCATTGCTAAACGGCACGGTGCGGGAGCCCATTTCCGGGCGGTTCGGATGAACGCCGACGGTCAGGTTCTCTTGATGTCCCTGCGGCAGCGTTTCAATAACGACCTTCACCGGATCGAGCACGGCCATCGCACGCGGCGCGTTTTCGTTCAGGTCATCGCGGATACAGGTTTCCAACGCTACCATTTCTACGTTGTTATCCTGCTTGGTTACGCCGATGCGGCGACAGAATTCGCGGATAGAAGCGGCGGTATAGCCGCGGCGACGCAGGCCGGAAATCGTCGGCATGCGCGGATCGTCCCACCCTTCTACGACCTTCTCCGTCACCAACAGGTTCAGCTTGCGCTTGGACATGATGGCGTATTCCAGATTCAGGCGAGAAAACTCGTACTGGCGCGGGTGACAGGGAATGGTGATATTATCCAGCACCCAGTCATACAGGCGGCGGTTGTCCTGAAACTCCAGCGTACACAGCGAGTGGGTGATCCCTTCCAGCGCATCGGAAATGCAGTGGGTAAAGTCGTACATCGGGTAGATGCACCACTTATTGCCGGTCTGGTGGTGTTCAGCAAACTTGATGCGGTAAAGCACCGGGTCACGCATAACGATAAACGATGAGGCCATATCGATTTTCGCGCGCAGGCAGGCGGCGCCTTCGGCAAACTCGCCGTTTTTCATCTTTTCAAACAGCGCCAAGTTCTCTTCTACGCTGCGATCGCGATACGGGCTGTTCTTACCCGGCTGAGTCAGCGTGCCGCGATATTCGCGCATCTCTTCGGCAGACAGCTCGTCCACATAGGCCAACCCCTTATTGATAAGCTCTATGGCGTAGCTATGCAGCTGGTCAAAGTAGTCGGACGAATAGCGCACTGCGCCGTCCCAGTGGAAGCCGAGCCACTCAACGTCGGCTTTAATGGACTCAACGTACTCAACGTCTTCTTTAACCGGATTGGTGTCGTCAAAACGCAGGTTGCAGCGCCCCTGATAGTCCTGTGCGATGCCGAAGTTCAGGCAGATGGACTTGGCGTGGCCAATATGCAGATAACCGTTCGGCTCGGGCGGGAAGCGGGTCACTACCGTAGTGTGCTTACCCGAAGCCAAATCTTCATCAATAATATGGCGAATAAAGTTAGTCGGGCGGACTTCGGCCTCACTCATTTATTTTTTCCTCTATGCAAAAGCGCTCACAACGTATAACCATATATCATCTAACAACGCCCCTCAGGACACAACCGTTAGTTACATTTCCTGATAAAAATGACGCGACTACGGAAATTTTCAGGCGTTTTGCAAACAAAAAAAAGCGGGAAGGTTCGCCTTCCCGCTCAGACTCCGCATTAAACGGAGGGTAACGAACTAGCCCTTAACGTCAAAGAGCTTAGTCTGTCCGGCTACGACTTGGCCGCTGGCAACGTCCGCCAGACCGCTGAAATCGTCGATGTTGCTGACCACCACTGGGCTGATGATGGAAGCCGCATTGAGGCTCAGGTAGTCCAGATCCAGCTCCAGTACCGGGTCGCCGGCCTTCACTTCCGCGCCCTCTTCCGCCAGTCGCTTGAAGCCCTTACCTTCCAGCTTAACGGTATCGATACCGATATGGACAACCACTTCCGCGCCGTCTTCCGTTTCCAGACAGAAAGCGTGGTTGGTGCCGAAAATCTTCACCAGAGTACCGTTTGCAGGAGCGACGACGATTTTATCCGTCGGGCGAATGGCTATGCCGTCGCCTACGGCGCCGCTGGCAAACGCTTCGTCCGGCACTTCGCTCAGGGCGACGGTTTCACCGGTAATCGGAGAAACAAGCGTACTGAGGCGCGTTGACTCGGCCTTTTTAACCGCGGCCGGCGCCGGTGCGCTCTCTACCGCCTTAACGGCAGCGGGAGCTACGGAACCCTTCGGCGCTTTACCGGAGGCAATCAGTTTACGCATGCTGTCAGCGATGGATTCCGCCTTGGCGCCTACGACGATCTGAATGCTTTGTTTATTTAACTTAACTACGCCCGCAGCGCCCAAGTGCTTAGCAGCGGCGGAATCGACCAGCCCTGAGTCTTTAACCGTCAGACGCAGGCGGGTAATACAGGCGTCAATGCCGGTCAGGTTGTCGGTACCGCCAATCGCGCCGATATAGGCGTTAGCCAGTCCGGCCAGCCCTTCTTCAGTGTTGCTGTTTTCCGGTGAGGTTTCGTCCTGCACAACGTCTTCACGGCCCGGCGTTTTCAGGTTCAGCACGCGGATGATGACGGAGAACAGTGCAAAGTAGACGACGAACGCTACTACGCCCATCACCAACAGGATCCAAACGTTGCTGCTGGCAGCCGGCAGTTTGAACATCAGCGCATAGTCGATAGCGCCTGCGGAGAAGGTAAAGCCCGCGTGAATGCCCAGCGCTGTCGCAACATACAGGCTGATACCGGTCAAAATGGCGTGGACCAGATACAGCAACGGAGCCAGGAACATAAACATGAACTCGATAGGCTCGGTAACGCCGGTCAGGAACGCGGTCAGCGCAACGGACATCAGCAGGCCGCCGACGGCTGGGCGACGCTCCGGCTTGGCGGCCAGATACATCGCAAACGCAGCGCCCGGAAGGCCGAACATCATGATCGGGAAGAAGCCTGACATGAACATCCCCGCGGTGGCATCGCCGTTATAGAAACGGTTGATGTCGCCGTGGAACACCTGACCAGCCGCGTTGGTGAAGTCACCAATCTGGAACCAGGCGATGGTATTAAGAACCTGGTGCAGGCCGGTTGGGATCAGCAGACGGTTAACGAAACCGAAGATGCCTGAGCCCAGCGCGCCCTGCGCTACGATCCATTCACCGCCAATGCGGATCCCTTCCTGAATCGGCGGCCATACGTAACCAAAAATACCGGCTAAAATCAGACAGAAAAAGCCGGTAGCGATAGGTACAAAGCGCTTGCCGCCAAAGAAGGTTAAAAAGTCGGGCAGCTTGATGTCGCTCCAGCGGTTGTAAACCATACCGCCGATAAGACCGGAGATAATACCGGCCAATACGCCCATATTGATGCTGGCCTCAATGGTCACCGTCGCTTTGGTAAGGATAAAGAACCCTACCGCACCGGCAAGCGCCGCTGAACCCGCGTTGTCTTTAGACCACGTGGCCGCGACGCCGATGGCGAAGATCAGCGCCAGGTTGTCGAAAATCGCCCCGCCCGCCTGCGCCATAAACGGCAGGTTCAGCAGGTCTGGTTGACCGAATCGTAGCAGCAATGCGGCTACGGGCAGTACGGCGATCGGTAACTGCAGCGATCGGCCTAATCGTTGAAAAAACCCAAGTATATTCACCTTGCTTCCCCCTGCTTACCCTGAGTGAGACGTTATTTTTATACTCAACGTCGGTCTGAATTACACATTCAGCCGCCGTTGACGATGCTGAATAGGTCTATTAGGTATAACCGATTTATAGTGTAAAAAATATATTTTGCATCACAAATTAAAAGCTTCGATTATGTGACAAACATCACCAATTTGGTCAATATTTTTTCTAATATGCTGGCCATGCACCGCCACTTATTTTATTATACAAAATATCAATTACCGGCGTGAGAGCGTGTGCTATCAGTACAGAGGCGCTATAGTCAGTTCATCAACGCGTTGCGTTATCTTCACATATGACTTCACGTAAAAGTATAGACCCGTTACGTCGCCAAGAGGTTCTTATATGAGACTTATTCCATTAGAAAGCGCGCAGGATGTCGGTTTATGGTCAGCGCGTCATATCGTCAACCGCATTAACGCCTTCAAGCCGACCGCAGATCGCCCTTTCGTTCTCGGCCTACCTACGGGCAGCACGCCGCTAAAAACTTACGTACGCCTAATCGAACTGTATAAAGCGGGTGAAGTCAGTTTTAAACACGTCGTCACGTTTAATATGGACGAATACGTCGGGCTGGAAGAGGCGCATCCACAAAGCTATCACACTTTTATGTATGAAAACTTTTTCAATCATATCGATATCCAGCCGGAAAACGTCAACCTGCTGGACGGCTGCGCCGAGGACGTGCAGGCCGAATGCAAGCGCTATGAAGACAAAATCAAATCCTACGGGAAAATAAACCTGTTTATGGGCGGCGTAGGTAATGACGGCCACATTGCGTTTAACGAACCGGCTTCATCTCTCTCTTCCCGCACTCGGATCAAAACCCTAACGGAAGATACGCGTATCGCCAACTCGCGCTTTTTTGATAATGACATGAACAAGGTGCCCAAATACGCGCTAACGATTGGCGTCGGCACGCTGCTGGATTCAGAAGAGGTCATGATTCTGGTTACCGGCCCGAACAAAGCGCTGGCGCTGGAAGCCGCCGTCGAGGGCTGCGTCAACCATCTGTGGACCGTATCGGCGCTTCAGCTGCACCCCAAATCTATTTTGGTTTGCGACGAACCCGCCACGATGGAACTGAAGATGAAAACCGTGAAGTACTTCCGTGAACTGGAAGCTGAAAACATTAAGAAGCTATAGCCTGTTGCAGGGGGTTACGATGTACGCATTAGCTCACGGCCGGATTTATACCGGCCATGATATTCTTGATAATCACGCCGTCGTCATCGCCGACGGCCTTATTGCTCAGGTTTGTCCTTTAAACGAACTTCCGACCGGTATCGAAACCGTTGACCTGAAGGGCGCGATCCTAGCGCCCGGATTCATCGACCTTCAGCTTAACGGCTGCGGCGGCGTGCAGTTTAACGACGCTCTGGAGAATATCTCGCAAAAAACGCTCGAGATAATGCAGAGCGCTAACGAGAAGTCCGGCTGCACCAGCTATCTTCCGACGCTTATCACCTGCAGCGATGACTACATGAAGCACGCCATTGACGTGATGCGTAGCTATCTTAAAAGCCATGAAAACAAGGCGCTGGGCCTTCATCTTGAAGGGCCTTACATTAACGTCGCTAAAAAGGGCACCCACAATCCCGACTTTATCCGCAAACCGGATGACGCCATGATTGACTACCTGTGCGCCAACGCAGACGTTATTACGAAAATTACGCTGGCCCCCGAGCAGGTTGACGGTCGCGTTATTCGCAGATTAAAGGCGTCGGGCATCGTTGTTTCCGCCGGGCATTCTAACGCCAGCTACGAACAGGCACGCGCAGGCTTTGCCGCCGGCATCGGCTTCGCAACGCACCTGTACAACGCCATGCCCTATCTGGCAGGCCGTGAGCCTGGTCTTATCGGCGCCATATTTGATACGCCTGAAGTCTATACCGGCATTATCGTGGATGGCTATCACGTCGCCTGGCCAAGCATTCGCAATGCCAAAAAGCTTAAAGGCGATCGTTTGGTATTAGTCACTGACGCAACCGCTCCTGCCGGCGCCGATATCGACCATTTTATTTTTGCAGGCAAACCCGTATATTATCGCGATGGCAAATGTGTAGATGCTAACGGAACGCTCAGCGGTTCGGCATTGACCATGATTGAAGCCGTCACCAACAGCGTTCAGCACGTAGGGATCGCGCTGGATGAGGCGCTACGCATGGCGGCGCTGTATCCCGCACGCGCAGTCGGCGTGGACGACCAATTAGGCAGCATCGAAGTGGGTAAGGTCGCAAACCTCACCGCATTTAGTCACGACTTCAAAATAACGCATACCTGGGTAAACGGCCGTCTCAGCGAGGGCCAAAGCAGGTCATAACAACAGCAGAGGTAAGGATGACGACGGGCGGTCAAATTGGCAATATCGATCTGGTAAAACAGCTCAACGGCGCAGTCGTCTACCGACTCATTGACCAACAGGGGCCTATCTCCCGCATCCAAATTGCGGAGCTTAGCCAGCTGGCCCCTGCCAGCATCACGAAAATAACCCGTCAGCTGCTTGAACGAGGGCTGATTAAAGAAGTTGAGCAGCAGGCCTCTACCGGAGGCCGACGCGCCGTTTCTATCGTTTCGGAACACAAACATTTCCACAGCGTCGCCGTTCGCCTCGGGCGTAACAACGCCACTATCGCCCTTTATAACCTCGGCGGTAAGGCGTTGGCCGAAGAGCACTATTCTCTGCCCGAGCGGACGCAGCAGGCTCTTGAAGACAGCCTGCTCGACGCTATCGCCCGCTTTATCGATGCCTACTCAAGCAAAATTCGCGAGCTTATCGCCATCGCCGTTTCACTTCCCGGGCTGGTCGATCCGGAAAGCGGCGTAGTCAAATACATGCCCCATATTTCCATCGGCGACTGGCAGCTGGGTCAGGCCATACGAGATCGCTTTAGCGTCAGCTGTTTTATCGGCCATGACATTCGCAGCCTGGCGCTTGCGGAACACTATTTTGGCGCCACCAAGGACTGTGAAGATTCCATGCTGGTGCGGATCCACCGGGGTACCGGCGCGGGATTTATTATCAACGGGCAAATATTCCTCGGTAAGAATCGCAACGTCGGCGAGATTGGCCATATCCAAATAAATCCGCTGGGCGAGCGCTGTTACTGCGGTAACTTCGGCTGCCTTGAGACCGTCGCCTCCAACCTCGCCATCGAACAGCGGGTGCGTCAGCTGCTGAGCCAAGGCTACAGCAGCCGGCTTACTCAGGAAGATTGCAGCATTTCCGCTATCTGTAAGGCCGCCAACCGGGGTGACGATCTGGCGGTCAACGTGATTGAAGACGTTGGGCACCAGTTGGGGAAAGCCATTTCGCTGGCGGTTAACCTGTTTAATCCGCAAAAGGTAGTCATCGCGGGTGACATTACTGAAGCCCAGAAGGTGTTGATTGCCGCCGTCCAAAGCTGCATCGACCATCAGGTTCTGCCCAACTTCCGGCAGGATTTGCCCGTAGTGACGTCGCAGCTTGACCACTGTTCCGCCATTGGTTCTTTTGCGCTGGTCAAGCGCGCCATGCTAAACGGCTCCCTGCTTCAGCATCTGCTGGGCGACAGCGCCGACTGATCGACCTCTACACCCTTTTCTTTTCGATGCGCCCCTTTTTGGCGCATCTTTCCCTATTTTTGCTCTTCTCACGCACCGTTACCGTGCAAAGCGGCTATGATTAGGGTTAAGCGCTTCAGCTTTTCTCTGTCTCCAGTACGCAACGCGCATCTGGCTCGCTTTTTGCTTAACTATCAAACAGTGTAGTTTTTATTACGGCAACAGAATAAGGGAGAAACTATGTGTTCAATATTTGGTGTACTCGATATTAAGTCCGATCCGATTGAGCTGCGTAAAAAAGCGCTGGAAATGTCTCGCCTGATGCGCCACCGCGGGCCGGACTGGTCTGGCATTTACGCAACGGACAGCGCGATTCTCGCCCATGAACGCCTCTCCATCGTGGACGTCAACAACGGCGCTCAGCCCCTGTATAACGCCGCGCGTACCCACATTCTGGCCGTTAACGGCGAAATCTATAACCATCAGGAACTTCGCCGTCAGCTAAAAGACAAGTACGAATTTCAGACCGAATCCGACTGCGAAGTGATCCTGGCGCTCTATCAGGAAAAAGGCGTCGACTTCCTTGACGACCTTCAGGGCATGTTCGCCTTCGTCCTTTACGACAGCGAACGCAACCGCTATCTGCTCGGGCGAGACCACATCGGCATCATTCCCATGTATACCGGGTACGATGAGTACGGCAACTTTTTTGTCGCCTCAGAGATGAAGGCGCTGGTCCCGGTTTGTAAAACCCTGAAAGAATTTCCTGCGGGAAGCTACCTTTGCAGCGACGACGGAGAAGTACGCCGTTACTATCAGCGCGACTGGATGAGCTATGACAGCGTGAAAGATAACGTCACTGACGCCTATGCGCTGCGTAACGCGCTAGAGGAGTCGGTCAAAAGCCACCTGATGTCCGACGTGCCCTACGGCGTGTTGCTGTCCGGCGGGCTTGACTCCTCCGTGATTTCCGCCATTACCAAGAAGTATGCTGCGCGCCGCATTGAAGACGATGAGCGGAGCGAAGCCTGGTGGCCACAGCTTCACTCCTTCGCCGTCGGTTTGAAAGGGTCGCCGGATCTGGCCGCCTCGCTGGAAGTGGCGCGCCATCTAGGCACCGTACACCATGAAATCCACTTCACCGAGCAAGAAGGCCTGGACGCCATCCGCGACGTGATTTATCACATTGAAACCTACGACGTCACGACCATCCGCGCATCAACGCCGATGTATCTGATGGCGAGAAAAATCAAGGCGATGGGTATCAAGATGGTGCTGTCGGGCGAAGGCGCTGACGAAGTCTTCGGTGGCTACCTCTATTTCCATAAGGCGCCCGACGCGAAAGAGTTCCACGAAGAGACGGTGCGTAAGCTTTTGGCGCTTCATATGTACGACTGCGCTCGCGCCAACAAGGCTATGGCCGCCTGGGGCGTTGAGGCCCGCGTACCGTTTTTGGACAAGAAGTTTCTGGACGTCGCTATGCGCATTAACCCTAAGGATAAAATGTGCGGCAACGGAAAAATGGAAAAATACATTATTCGCGAGGGCTTTGAATCCTACATTCCGGCAAGCGTCGCCTGGCGTCAGAAAGAGCAGTTTTCCGACGGCGTAGGATACAGCTGGATAGACACGCTAAAAGCCGTCGCCGCTGAGCAAATCAGCGACCAGCAGTTGGCCAACGCAGCCTTCCGCTTCCCTTACAACACGCCGACCTCAAAAGAGGCCTACCTGTATCGGGAAATATTCGAAGAGCTGTTCCCCCTTCCCAGCGCCGCCGAGTGCGTTCCGGGCGGCCCTTCCGTCGCCTGTTCGTCGGCCAAAGCGATTGAATGGGACGAATCGTTTAAGAAAATGGACGACCCATCGGGGCGTGCCGTAGGAGTTCACCAGTCAGCCTACAAAGTACAATAATCTCGGAAAATAAAGCGGCGGAAGAGGCCGGAAATACCCTCTTCCGCCGCTTCGTGAATGAGCGATAAATGGCGCCAATTCGCCTCTTTTATAATCATATCGGTTATAACCCAAACAATCAGACGCAACATCCCCCATTAAGAGAAAAAACTTGTTGACGATGGTGCATGAGATACGCATAATGCGCCCCGCAACGCCGTTGAAGGTAATGCGAAAAGAATGGCTACGTAGCTCAGCTGGTTAGAGCACATCACTCATAATGATGGGGTCACAGGTTCAAATCCCGTCGTAGCCACCATTCGCGGGAGTGGCGAAATTGGTAGACGCACCAGATTTAGGTTCTGGCGCCGCAAGGTGTGCGAGTTCAAGTCTCGCCTCCCGCACCATTTATCTTCAACGCATATCGTATCTTAAGTTGGGATATCGCCAAGCGGTAAGGCAGCGGGTTTTGATCCCGCCATTCCCAGGTTCGAATCCTGGTATCCCAGCCATTTTTTTTGCGCTCAATAAGTTGAACGTATTTGGATATATCTTAAGTTGGGATATCGCCAAGCGGTAAGGCAGCGGGTTTTGATCCCGCCATTCCCAGGTTCGAATCCTGGTATCCCAGCCATTCCTTCCCATCGCTCCCTCTATATTTTCCCGGTTTAGCATCCTGTATTTGGCTATACGTATGGTGAAATATTCACCATTTATCTTTTTCGTCAACAGCTTTAACCATTTTTCTGCGCCAAGCGTCAACGTACGTCTTGACGAACGGGAAAGAGATACGCATAATGCGTCCCTCAACGCTGTTGAAGATAAGCAGGGTAATGGCTACGTAGCTCAGCTGGTTAGAGCACATCACTCATAATGATGGGGTCACAGGTTCAAATCCCGTCGTAGCCACCATTTTTACTCCTGCGAAAATAACGACGTTGCGGAAGTGGCGAAATTGGTAGACGCACCAGATTTAGGTTCTGGCGCCGCGAGGCGTGCGAGTTCAAGTCTCGCCTTCCGCACCATTTATTTTCAACGCGTATCGTATCTTTTGGGATATCGCCAAGCGGTAAGGCAGCGGGTTTTGATCCCGCCATTCCCAGGTTCGAATCCTGGTATCCCAGCCATATTTTTAGGCTTTGGCCTAAACGTAAAAAAGCTCGCTTAACGCGAGCTTTTTTACGTCTTTCTTCCGGGGCTTCCCGTCTGAGAACTACAGCCCCAGCGCGTACCTCAAGGCCTTCTCCTTTAGCTTTCCTGAACGCTCGGCCATCATAAGGCCAAGATTGCGCACCAAAGCCAATGGCGCCAGATCGTTGCTAAACGCGTTATAGAAAACGTCCATGCCGGTCTGCATCAGCAGGTTGTCCGGGTAGCGCCGACGCTCGTAGCGCCGGAGCGCCTCATCACAATCACCCTTTGCCTCACGCTTTTCCTCTTCCGCCAAGACGTCAAGCAGCGTTTCAACGTCGCGATAGCCGAGGTTAACCCCCTGCCCCGCCAGAGGGTTAATGGTGTGCGCGGCGTCTCCGATGAGAACGACGCCGCGCCTCACGTAACGCTGGGCGTGCCTGCGCACCAGAGGGAATGAACCGGCGCCCTGTACCTCAACGTTGCCCAAACGCTCGGGAAACGCCACAAGGATCTCTCTAGCCAGCGCCTCATGGGACATTGCCTGCAGCTGGCGAATTCGCGCCGGCGCGTCATACCACACCAGCGTCGCGTAGCCGCCAGAAAGCGGTAAAAATGCGCGCGGGCCGCTAGGGTAAAAGCGCTGCCAGGTCACGTCCTGCTGGGGCAAATCGGTTTTTATCAGAATCAGCATGCACCATTGACGATACTGCCAGCCGGTAACGCCAATCCCCGCCAGTTCCCGCACCGCGGAGTTTGCGCCGTCAGCGCCAATCACTAGGGGCGCTCGAAGCCGCTCGCCGCTGTCCAGAGTAAGTTCCCAGCCGCTTTTTTGAGCGTCGGGCCGAACCATGTCAGCCAGGCGGGAGGGACAATATAGCTGCAGGCTTGGATAGCGCTCGAACTGTTGCCATAACCCCAGCTGCAATACGCGGTTTTCTACCATAAAGCCCAATTCAGGCAGGGCCAACGCCTGAGCGTCAAAGACGACGTTGCTGTTATCCCACTCCCAGGTTTCTAACCTGCGGTAGGGCGCTGTGCGCATCGCCGCAATGCCGTCCCATGCGCCCAACCGCTTGAGCAAATTTACCGACCTACAGCCAATGGCCGATATGCGAATATCCGGCGCGCTGTCGGGGACAAAGGGTTTCGGCGTCTCATGCTCTATTACCGCAACCGAACGCCCTCTCATCGCAAGCCCTACGGCCGCCGCGGCGCCAACCATACCTCCGCCGACGACGATCGCATCATGGGTTTTAGCCGTGTCGTTAATCATGTCATTACGCCATCATTGAACTATCATGTTGCGAAGTGTACCGGATTTTTACGCTTGCTTCAGTGACGGATGTAGTCAATCTCTGGTCAGGCGAACAACAAACCATTACAATACGCGCCCTGCGCGGAAATTAGCGCCGTATTGGTCGGCTCGCTCGCAGGAGCCTAATGCCAAGCCTTTCACTGAGTAACAAACCGATGACGAAAAAACTGTACATAAAAACCTGGGGCTGTCAGATGAATGAATACGATTCATCGAAAATGGCGGACCTGCTGGCAAGCACTCACGGCTATCAGCTGACGGAAATCGCAGAAGACGCGGACGTCCTGCTGCTGAATACCTGTTCGATTCGCGAAAAAGCGCAGGAAAAGGTTTTTCATCAGTTGGGTCGTTGGAAAACGTTCAAGGAAGGAAAGCCGGACCTGATTATCGGCGTTGGCGGCTGCGTTGCCTCCCAGGAAGGCGACCACATTCGCCAGCGCGCGCCCTTTGTCGACGTGATCTTTGGCCCCCAGACGCTCCACCGGCTGCCCGAAATGATAAACCGCGCCCGCGGCACCCGCAGCCCGGTAGTTGACGTCAGCTTCCCGGAAATCGAAAAATTTGACCGCCTGCCCGAGCCGAAGGCAGAGGGCCCAACGGCGTTTGTTTCCATTATGGAAGGCTGTAATAAATACTGCACTTATTGCGTCGTGCCCTACACGCGCGGCGAAGAAGTCAGCCGCCCCTGCGACGACGTGCTGTTTGAAATAGCCCAGCTTGCCGCTCAGGGCGTAAGGGAAGTTAACCTGCTGGGGCAAAACGTCAACGCCTACCGCGGCCCGTCGTTCGACGGCGGCATTTGCTCTTTTGCCGAACTGCTTCGCCTGGTGGCGAGCATCGACGGCATTGATCGCGTGCGCTTTACCACCAGCCATCCGATTGAGTTCACCGACGACATTATCGAAGTCTATAAAGATACGCCCGAGCTGGTCAGCTTCCTGCACCTGCCGGTACAAAGCGGCTCGGACAGAATTCTCAACCTGATGGGCCGTACCCACACCGCGCTGGAATATAAGTCGATTATCCGCAAGCTGCGCGCCGCGCGTCCGGATATTCACATCAGCTCCGACTTTATCGTTGGCTTCCCCGGCGAAACCCAGCAGGATTTCGAACAGACCATGAAGCTTATCGCCGACGTCGACTTTGATATGAGCTACAGCTTCATCTTCTCTGCTCGTCCCGGTACGCCGGCCGCCGATATGGCTGACGACGTCAGTGAAGAGGAGAAGAAGCAGCGCCTGTATATTCTGCAAGAGCGCATCAACCAGCAGGCGATGCAGTACAGCCGCCGCATGCAGGGCTCCATTCAGCGTATTCTGGTGGAAGGCACTTCCCGCAAGAGCGTCATGGAGCTTTCCGGCCGCACCGAAAACAACCGGGTCGTCAACTTTGAAGGAACGCCCGACATGGTGGGCAAGTTTGTTGACGTTGAAATCGTCGACGTTTACCCCAACTCTCTACGAGGCAAGGTCGTCAGAACCGAAGCGGAAATGGGGCTGCGCGTTCAAGATTCACCGCAAGCGGTGATCGCCAGAACCCGTAAAGAAGACGAGCTGGGCGTTGGCCACTATCAGCCGTAACTCTCCTCTCGGAAGGCCGCTGATGCGGCCTTCTCCTCTCGTTTCCACAACGCGCCACGCGCGCGCTCGACAAATCCCGATGAATAATGACGGCTATTTACCTATAATCAGGGCAGATATGCCTCACACTCTTAATCATAACGAGGTTCAATTTGAAGATTGATACTTTGGAAGTTGTACTGGAGCCCTCTGATAACGAACGCTTGCAGAGCCTGTGCGGCCCGTTTGACGATAACATCAAGCAGCTTGAGCGTCGCCTTGGCATCGAAATCAACCATCGCAACAATCACTTCAAGCTGGTCGGCAAGGCTTCCTGCGTCAACGTCGCCAAAGAGATCCTGCTTAACCTCTATGTGGATACCGCGCCGGTACGCGGCATCATTACCGATATCGAACCTGACCAAATTCATCTGGCTATCAAAGAGTCCGGCGTGTTGGAGCAGGTCGCCGAGTCGGTTCCCGACTATGGTAAAGCGGTGATCATCAAAACCAAGCGTGGAATGATAAAGCCGCGCACGCCGAATCAGGCGCAGTACATCGCCAACATTCTCGACCACGACATCACCTTCGGCATTGGCCCTGCCGGCACGGGGAAAACCTATCTGGCGGTCGCCGCAGCGGTCGACGCGCTGGAGCGTCAGGATATTCGCCGCATTCTGCTGACCCGCCCTGCGGTCGAAGCGGGAGAAAAATTGGGCTTTCTGCCGGGCGATCTGAGCCAGAAGGTTGACCCCTACCTGCGCCCGCTGTACGACGCGCTGTTTGAGATGCTCGGCTTTGAGAAAGTGGAAAAGCTGATAGAGCGCAACGTGATTGAGGTCGCGCCGCTGGCCTATATGCGCGGCCGCACGCTGAACGACGCCTTCATTATTCTTGATGAAAGCCAGAACACCACTATCGAACAGATGAAAATGTTCCTCACCCGCATCGGCTTTAACTCCAAAGCGGTGATTACCGGGGACGTCACGCAGATAGACCTGCCTCGCAGCCAGAAATCAGGCCTCCGCCACGCCGTTGAAGTACTTTCCAACGTGGAAGAGATAAGCTTTAACTTCTTCCACAGCGAAGACGTGGTCAGGCACCCGGTCGTCGCACGCATCGTTAACGCCTATGAGGCGTGGGAAACCGAAGAGCAAAAGCGCAAAGAGGCGCTGGCGGAACAGCGCAAGCGTGAGCAGCAGTACATTTCAAACGCCGGTTCAGAATAAATTAGGTGAAAGATTTAATGGAACACGTCATTTTAGACCTGCAGCTCGCCTGTGAAAGCCAAAATGGCCTGCCGGCCGAAGCGGACGTTCAGCGCTGGCTGGACGCCGCCGTCCTGCCCTTTCAGGCCGAGGCGGAAGTTACGGTACGCTTGGTGGACAGCGAAGAAAGCCATGAGCTTAACCATACCTACCGAGGAATGGACAAGCCGACCAACGTGCTGTCATTTCCTTTTGAAGCACCCCCGGGCATGGAGATGCCGCTGCTCGGCGATCTGGTGATATGCCGCCAGGTAGTTGAAAAAGAAGCACAAGAGCAAAACAAAATTTTAACTGCACATTGGGCTCACATGGTTGTCCACGGTAGCCTCCATCTGTTAGGGTATGATCACATCGACGATGACGATGCGCAGGAAATGGAATCTTTAGAAACTGAGATTATGCAGAGCCTGGGTTATCCCGACCCCTATGCCTCAGAAAAAGATGAATTTTAACCAACTAATTGATATTGCATGAGCGACGATCACTCTCAAAATAATGAAGGTCCTGCCCCCAAAAAGGGCTTCTTCTCTCTTCTTCTCGGCCAATTGTTTCACGGCGAGCCTAAAAACCGCGGTGATTTGGTCGAGCTGATTCGCGATTCAGAACAGAACGATCTGATAGATCCCGACACGCGCGATATGCTCGAAGGCGTCATGGACATCGCCGAGCAGCGCGTGCGCGACATCATGATCCCTCGTTCCCAGATGATCACGCTGAAGAAAAATCAGTCTCTGGAGGAGTGTCTGGAGGTCATTATTGATTCCGCCCACTCCCGCTTCCCTGTCATCAGTGAAGATAAAGACCATATAGAAGGCATCCTGATGGCCAAGGACCTTCTGCCGTTTATGAATAAGGATGCGGATACTTTCAGCATTGATAAGGTTCTCCGTCCTGCCGTCGTTGTCCCTGAAAGCAAGCGGGTAGACCGCATGCTTAAAGAGTTTCGCTCACAGCGCTACCACATGGCGATCGTTATTGACGAATTTGGCGGCGTTTCCGGTCTGGTAACCATTGAGGACATTCTGGAACTCATCGTCGGCGAAATCGAAGATGAATACGACGACGTGGAAGACCGCGACGTGCGCCAGCTGAGCCGTCACACGTTTACCGTGCGTGCGCTGACGCCGATTGAAGACTTCAACGACATATTTTCCACCAGCTTTAGCGATGAAGAGGTGGACACCATCGGCGGTCTGGTAATGCAGGCGCTGGGTCACCTGCCCTCGCGGGGAGAAATCGTCACGGTTGACGGATATCAGTTTAAAGTCGCCATGGCCGACAGCCGGCGCATTATTCAGGTGCACGTCACTATCCCCAACGAAGCGCCGCAGCCCTATTTAGAAGACTAATCTATAAATGACTCACGCCTCTTTTCTTGACCGCCGCCCGATTCGCCTCGGGCTGGCGTTTATTTTTGGCGCCAGCGGAACGCTAGCCTTCTCCCCCTTTAGCCTCTGGCCAGCCTCTCTGGTCGCGCTTTGCGCCCTGCTGGCCCTGACGCTTAACCGCTCACCCAAATCCGCCATGGGCGTCGGTTTTTTTTGGGGATTAGGGCTTTTTTGCAGCGGCGTCAGCTGGGTCTACGTCAGCATCAATCAATTCGGCGAACTTCCCCTGCCCGCAAGCGTAGGACTGGTGCTGCTGTTAGCCGCCTACCTGTCGCTCTACCCAATGCTGTTTACCTGGCTGCTTGCAAAGTTTTGGCCGCAGACCGGCGCATGGCGGCTGGTTTTTGCCGCGCCCGCGCTATGGCAGGTGACCGAATTTCTGCGCGGCTGGGTGTTTACCGGCTTTCCGTGGCTTCAATTTGGCTATGCGCAAATCGACGGCCCGCTCAAAGGCATCGCGCCGCTGTTTGGCGTCAACGCGATAACCTTCCTTTTGATGGCCGTCAGCGGTCTGCTGGTGCTGGCGGCCTCTCGCCGCCGCATCGTTCCGGCGGCTATTGCCGTAGCCTTGATGCTCCTGCCCTGGCCGCTGCAAAAGCTTCAGTGGTTTACCGAGCAGCCGGAAAGAGCAGCCGACGTGGCGCTGGTGCAGGGCAACATCGAACAGTCGCTAAAATGGAAGCCAAACCAGCTGCTGCCTACGCTTGAGGCCTACGTCAACGCGTCTGAACCCTACGTCGGCAAAGCCAAAATCGTTATCTGGCCGGAAGCGGCCATCCCCGATGTAGAAATGCGGCAGGCTTCTTTCCTGAAGTCGCTGGATGAAGGCTATCGCCAGAGGCACACCTCGCTGATAACCGGCATTATTGACTACCGCATTGCCCAAAACGGCGATGGCGGCAACTATTACAACACTCTTATCGTGCTTGGCAACCGACAGCCTTATCGGTATGAAGGCGATAATCGATACAACAAGCACCACTTGGTCATCTTCGGCGAGTACGTTCCTTTTGAGTCCATTCTCCGGCCTCTGGCGGCGTTTTTCGATCTGCCCATGTCCTCTATCAGCTCCGGCGACTATCGCCAGTCCCCTATTGAGGCTAACGGGTATAAAATCACCAGCGCCATTTGTTATGAGGTTATTCTCGGCGAGCAGGTCAGAGACAACTGGACGCCCGATACCGACTTCCTGTTGACCATTTCAAACGACGCCTGGTTTGGCGACTCCATCGGCCCCTGGCAGCATTTAGAGATGGCTCGCATGCGCGCGTTGGAACTTGGCCGTCCAATGCTTCGCGGCACCAACAACGGCGTGACGGCAGCGATCTCCGCCAGCGGCGACGTCATCGCGCAGATCCCGCAGTTCAAGCGCCAAGTGCTGGAAGTTAACGTTGCGCCCACAACCGGCATTACGCCTTATGCCCGCTGGGGCAGCCTTCCCGTCTGGCTTCTGACGGCGGTATTCATCGGCGGTTCTTTCCTGCTTTCTCGCCGCCGCTAAGCTATTCCTATATCGCGCGTTCTACCAAAGCCCTTCGTCATTCGGCGAGGGGCTTTGGTTTATATGCTTAACGCCCCTATGCCATCACGCTCCTTTACTTCTTAATTTAACAAGAAAATAACACCAATAAGAGTTGGCACACGCCTTGCTACATACTCTATGAACCTGAACAAAAAGGCCAAAATAACCTTAACGGATATGGTTCTTGAGCGGGGTCGCACTCTATAAGTGCAGAATTGCACCAATAAAGAGCAGAGTTGTGAAATCGTTCACTGTTGGTGCATTTCGTAGGTAAATGAAGTGTTATGCGTTTTACACAAATGCATCATTAAACTACATTTTAATTACATCACTTGCGGCAAATTCGTCGACTTGTGAAACACAGCAAAAACACCACACTGATAAAATGAAGGAGTAAGTCATGCAATTACGCAAGTTAGTACTGCCGCTGGTTTTAATGGGCCTGACAAGCACTTCGCTCCATGCTGAAGAACTCAACGGCACGCTAAAGAAAATCAAAGACAGCGGCGTGATTACCGTAGGTCACCGCGAATCTTCCGTACCTTTCTCTTATTATGACAATCAGCAAAACGTCGTAGGCTATTCACAGGACTACTCCAATCTCATCGTTGACGCGGTGAAGAAAAAGCTGAATATGCCTAACCTTCAGGTCAAGCTTATTCCGGTGACGTCTCAAAACCGTATCCCGCTGCTGCAAAACGGCACCTACGACTTTGAGTGCGGCTCAACGACTAACAACGCAGAGCGTCAAAAGCAGGTCGATTTCTCCAATACCCTGTTCATCGTCGGTACCCGTCTGCTGGTTAACAAGGACAGCGGAATTAAAGACTTCGCCGACCTTAAGGGCAAAAACGTCGTTGTCACTTCCGGCACCACCTCTGAAGCGCTGCTGAACAAAATGAACGACGCCGAGAAGCTCGATCTGCGCATTATCAGCGCCAAAGACCACGGCGACTCCTTCCGCACCGTTGAAAGCGGCCGCGCCGTTGCCTTTATGATCGACGACGCCCTGCTGGCCGGTGAAAGAGCCAAGTCGAAGAAACCGGATCAGTGGGAAATCGTCGGCAAGCCTCAGTCCTTTGAAGCCTACGGCTGCATGTTGCGTAAAGATGACGCGCAGTTTAAAAAGCTGATGGACGACACTATCGCTCAGGCGCAAAAGTCCGGCGCGGCGGAAAAGTCTTACGACAAGTGGTTCAAAAATCCTATCCCGCCCAAGGGCCTGAACCTGAACTTTGACCTGTCTGACGACATGAAAAAACTGTTTAGCGCACCTAACGACAAAGCCCTGAACTAACGGCAGGCGTACCGCTTACCGTCTCTGGGTTAGCGCCCCTCGTCATAAGGCGAGGGGCGCTGATAAGAAGAAAAAAGAAGGGCTTAGCTATGTTTGGTAATTGGCATTGGGGA
Source organism: Leminorella grimontii (assembly GCF_039789245.1). Taxonomy (NCBI): domain Bacteria; kingdom Pseudomonadati; phylum Pseudomonadota; class Gammaproteobacteria; order Enterobacterales; family Budviciaceae; genus Leminorella; species Leminorella grimontii. The sequence goes on from NZ_CP146357.1 coordinate 2,580,563, forward strand.
ATATTTCTGGAACAGGCCCCGTTCGGGGATACAACCTATCTGGGATGGTTGTGGGTCGGCTTTCAGGTCACTATCGCGCTGTCTTTTTGCGCCTGGATTATTGCGTTCATTCTGGGATCGCTATTTGGCATTTTGCGTACGGTGCCCAATCGCTTTTTGTCCACGCTTGGCACCATTTACGTAGCGCTGTTTCGCAACGTTCCCCTTATCGTTCAGTTTTTTATTTGGTACCTACTGGTTCCTGAACTGTTACCCGAATCTATCGGCAGCTGGTTTAAGGGGGAACTGGATCCCGATATCCAGTTCTTTATTCTTTCCATCTGCTGTCTGGGCGTATTTACCGGCGCTCGCGTCTGTGAGCAGGTCAGAACCGCCATTCAGGCGCTGCCGCGCGGCCAGAAAAGCGCGGCGCTGGCGATGGGGCTTACGCTACCGCAGGCCTACCGCTACGTTCTGTTGCCCAATGCTTACCGCATTGTGATACCGCCGTTGACGTCTGAAATGCTCAACATGGTAAAAAACTCCGCCGTCGCCTCGACCATCGGCCTGATTGAGCTGTCGGCTCAGGCCAGCAAGCTGCTGGACTACTCCGGCTACGCCTATGAGTCATTCCTGGCCGTTACCATTGCCTACGTGCTGATAAACGCCGTGCTTATCAGGGTGATGAAAATCGTCGAGAAGAAACTTCGTCTACCGGGCACTTTCGGAGGATAAGCCATGTACGAATTTGACTGGAGTACGATAATTCCCAACCTGCCTTACCTTTTGGAAGGCATGTGGGTCACGTTTAAAATCGCCGGCAGCGCGATTTTGGTGGGCATAGCCTGGGGTACGGCATTAGCCATTTTCCGTCTGGCGCCGCCCAAGTTCCGCTGGATAAGCTACATCGCCGCCGCCTACGTCAACACCTTTCGTTCGGTGCCGCTGTTTATGGTGCTGCTGTGGTTCTACCTGATCGTGCCACAGGTGCTGAAAACCTATCTCAATCTGTCGCCGCAGACCGATATTCGCTTTATTTCCGCCGTGGTCGCCTTCTCGCTGTTTGAAGCCGCTTACTACTCGGAGATTATCCGCGCGGGCCTGCAAAGCGTCGCACGTGGCCAAAACTCGGCCGCGCTGGCGTTGGGCATGACGCCCTGGCAGTCCATGCGCCTGGTTATTCTACCGCAGGCCTTCAGAGCCATGACGCCCCTGCTGCTGACGCAGGGGATCATTCTGTTTCAGGACACCTCGCTGGTGTATATCATCGGGGTGGCGGACTTCTTCCGCAGCGCAAGCAACATTGGTAAGAACTCGGGAACCGAAATCGAAATGGTGTTATTCGCCGGTTTCGTTTACTTTGTCATCTGCCTATCTGCTTCTATGCTTGTTACTTATTTGAAGAAAAGGACAACCGTTTAATGATTTCCTTAAAGAACGTTTCCAAATGGTACGACCGTTTTCAAGTACTGTCAGACTGCACCACCGAAGTAAAAAAAGGTGAAGTTGTGGTAGTCTGCGGGCCTTCCGGTTCAGGCAAGTCAACGCTTATCAAAACCGTAAACGGACTTGAGCCTATTCAGCAGGGAACCATTACGGTTGACGGCATCGTCGTTAACGACCCGAAAACCGATCTGGCCCGGCTTCGCGCCCGCGTCGGCATGGTGTTCCAGCACTTTGAGCTTTTCCCCCACCTGTCCATTATTGAAAACCTGACGCTGGCGCAGGTTAAGGTGCTTAACCGCAACAAGGCCGAGGCGGAACATAAAGCCATGGCGCTGCTTGAGCGCGTTGGGCTTGCGGCCCACGCAAGCAAGTTCCCTAGCCAGCTTTCCGGCGGCCAGCAGCAGCGCGTCGCCATTGCGCGCGCGCTGTGCATGGACCCTATCGCCATGCTGTTTGATGAACCTACTTCGGCGCTCGACCCGGAAATGATCAACGAAGTGCTGGACGTTATGGTTGAGCTGGCCTATGAAGGCATGACTATGATGGTCGTTACGCACGAAATGGGTTTCGCCAAAAAGGTGGCCCACCGCATTCTGTTTATGGATGAAGGGAAAATCATTGAAGATACGAGAAAAGAAGAGTTCTTCAATAACCCTCAGTCGGACCGTGCGAAAGACTTCCTCGCAAAAATCCTGCACTAATCCTACGGGCGCCCTTAGCGGCGCCTTTTTTATGACCCACACGTCAGAACCTTCCCGGCGCTTTTTCCAACAAATAATCGCATCAAAGCGCATTTACGTCGCTTTAGAGTATTGTTGAGTCCGATGCTTACCGCTATCCTATACCGATCTGTATATCGTAAACGAACGCCGTCGCTATGGGTCAGCCGATAGCCGGACGGCGGTTTTGATAAAATATAAGGACGACGCGTCGCCATGCAAGAGCATTACCGCCCGGAAGATATTGAATCTCACGTACAAAATCATTGGCAAGAAAAGAAAACCTTCCAGGTCACTGAAGACCCGACCAAAGAAAAATACTATTGCCTTTCCATGCTGCCCTACCCTTCTGGGCGACTTCACATGGGTCACGTACGTAACTATACGATTGGCGACGTTATCTCCCGCTACCAGCGCATGCTGGGCAAAAACGTGCTTCAACCCATCGGCTGGGATGCTTTCGGCCTGCCGGCCGAGGGCGCAGCGGTAAAAAACAACACCGCCCCCGCCCCCTGGACCTATGAAAATATTGACTACATGAAGAACCAGCTGAAGCTTTTAGGCTTCGGCTACGATTGGAGCCGCGAATTCGCCACCTGCGACCCCGACTACTATCGTTGGGAGCAATGGTTCTTCACCAAGCTGTACGAAAAAGGCCTGGTTTACAAGAAAACCTCCGCCGTGAACTGGTGCCCGAACGATCTGACCGTGCTGGCTAACGAGCAGGTTATCGACGGCTGCTGCTGGCGCTGCGACACCCCTATCGAGCGTAAAGAAATCCCGCAGTGGTTTATCAAAATCACCGCCTACGCCGAACAGCTGCTTAACGATCTGGACACGCTTGAAAGCTGGCCAGAGCAGGTTAAAACCATGCAGCGCAACTGGATTGGCCGCTCTGAAGGGGTTGAAATTACCTTTGCCGTTGACGGCAGCGATGATGCGCTGTCCGTTTACACCACGCGCCCCGACACCTTTATGGGCGTCTCCTACGTCGCTATCGCCGCCGGCCACCCGCTGGCAGCTCAAGCGGCCAAAAACAGCCCCGAGCTGAGCCGCTTTATCGACGAATGCCGCAACACTAAAGTTGCCGAAGCCGACATGGCGACCATGGAGAAAAAAGGCGTCGCGACCGGCCTGTACGCGATCCACCCGCTCAATGGCGAAAAGCTGCCTGTTTGGGTCGCCAACTTTGTCTTGATGGACTACGGCACCGGCGCGGTGATGGCGGTCCCCGGCCACGACCAGCGCGACTGGGAATTTGCCACTAAGTATAGTTTGCCCATCAAGCCGGTTATTCTGGCCGCCGACGGTACGCCGCCGGATCTGTCAGAAAGCGCCAATACGGAAAAAGGCGTACTGTTCAACTCCGGCGAATTTGACGGACTGGACTTTGACGCAGCGTTCAACGCCATTGCCGACAAGCTGGTTTCATTAGGTATCGGTGAGCGCAAGATAAACTATCGCCTGCGCGACTGGGGCGTCTCCCGTCAGCGCTACTGGGGCGCGCCGATCCCGATGGTGACGCTGCCGGACGGCACCGTAGTGCCTACGCCAGAAGGAGAGCTGCCGGTTATCCTGCCGGAAGACGTAACGATGGATGGGATCACAAGCCCGATCAAGGCCGATCCCAACTGGGCAAAAACCACCTATCAGGGGCAGCCAGCCCTGCGCGAAACCGATACCTTTGACACCTTCATGGAGTCTTCCTGGTACTACGCGCGCTACACCTGCCCGCAGTATGACAAAGGCATGCTGGATCCGGCCGCGGCAAACTACTGGCTGCCGGTCGATCAGTACGTCGGCGGCATTGAGCACGCCATCATGCACCTGATGTACTTCCGCTTCTTCCACAAGCTGATGCGCGACGCCGGTCTGGTCAATTCCGACGAGCCCGCCAAGCGTTTGCTATGTCAGGGTATGGTGCTGGCGGATGCGTTCTACTACACCTCACCTACTAACGAACGCATTTGGGTTTCGCCTAAAGACGTCACCGTTGAGCGCGACGACAAACAGCGCATCGTTAAGGCATTCGATAAAGAAGGCCGTGAGCTGGTCTATACCGGTATGACCAAGATGTCGAAGTCCAAAAACAACGGCATCGACCCGCAGGACATCGTTGAAAAATACGGCGCCGATACGGTTCGCCTGTTCATGATGTTCGCCTCTCCGGCGGAAATGACTCTGGAATGGCAGGAGTCCGGCGTAGAGGGAGCTAACCGCTTTATCAAGCGCGTCTGGCGCTTGGCGTACGACCACCTAGCCAAGGGCCCAACCGGCAATCTGGACGTCAGCAGCCTGAACGAAGAACAAAAGGCGCTGCGCCGCGAACTGCACAAGACTATCGCCAAAGTGACTGACGATATCGGCCGTCGCCAAATCTTCAACACCGCTATCGCGGCCGTGATGGAGCTGATGAACAAGCTGACCCGCGCGCCGCAGGAAAGCGAGCAGGATCGCGCGCTGATGCAGGAAGCCCTGCTGGCCGTAGTGCGTCTGCTTTATCCGTTTACGCCTCACGTCAGCTTCGCTCTGTGGCGCGAGCTGGGCGGCGAAGGCGATATCGACATGGCGCCGTGGCCGGTTGCCGACCAAGATGCAATGGTTGAAGACGCCAAGCTGGTCGTCGTTCAGGTTAACGGCAAAGTGCGCGCTCGCATCACCGTTGCGGCGGACATCAGCGAAGAGGACGTCAAGGCTGCGGCTATCGCCGATCCGCTGGTGGCGAAGCACCTGAATGGCGTCACGATCCGCAAGGCTATCTACGTGCCCGGAAAACTGTTAAACCTGGTTGTGGGTTAACCCGAGGAGCTACTATGCGACATCCTATTCTTGCAGCCCTGCTGTCCGTCGCCGTGCTGGTCACGGCCGGATGCGGATTTAGCCTGCGCGGCACTACCAGCGTGCCGCAAAGCCTGCAAACGCTGATTATGGAAGGCGGAGACCCTTACGGTCCGATGTCCCGCGCGGTGCGCAGCCAGCTTCGTCAGAGCGGCGTGACCATTGAAGAAGATAAGACCCGTAAAGACCTGCCCGTTCTTCGCCTTGGCGGCGAAGGCAGCAGCAAAGAGACGGTATCCATCTTCCAGACCGGCACCACGGCAGAGTACCAGATGGTCATGGCGATCAGCGCTCAGGTGATTATTCCTAACGAAGGGGTCTACCGCATCAGCGCCAAGACGTTCCGCTCCTTCTTCGATAACCCCTTAACCGCTCTGGCAAAGGACAACGAAGAAGACATGATCTACCAGGAAATGCGTGAACAGCTGGCCCAACAGCTGGTGCGCAAGCTGGCGACCGTTCAGACCACGGGGAAAGATCAGAGCGATGACGAAGCGCAGCTTGAAGGCGCCGTACCGGCTCAATGATCAGAATCTACCCTGAACAGCTAGCGGCGCAGCTCCAGGAGGGGCTGCGCCCTTGCTATCAGCTCTATGGCAATGAGCCTCTTTTGCTGGAAGAAAGTCAGGATGCGGTACGCCGCGCCGCGACGGCTCAGGGGTTCAGCGAAACCTTTACCTATGACCTCAACGCACAGGCGGACTGGGACGACATTTTTACCGAATGCCAGTCGCTTAACCTGTTCTCCACCCGAAAGATTTTTATCCTACAGTTTCCCGACGCGGGCGTTAACGCGGCCTTAGGCGAACGCCTGACCGAGCTCAGCGCCCTGCTCCACTCCGATATACTGGTTATCCTTCGCGGCTCAAGGCCGACGAAATCGCAGGAAAACGGCGCCTGGTTTAAAGCGCTTGGCGAACACGGCGTTGTCGTAAGCTGCCAGACGCCGGAGCAGGCTCACCTGCCGCGCTGGGTGGCGCAACGAGCCAAAATGCGTCAACTATCCATCGATGACGCGGCCATTCAGCTGCTTTGCTACTGCTATGAAGGAAACCTGCTAGCGCTGTCTCAGGCCCTTGAAAGGCTCTCGCTGCTGTTCCCTGACGGAAAGCTGACGCTGCCGCGCGTAGAGCAAGCGGTTAACGACGCGGCGCACTTTACCCCTTATCACTGGGTGGATGCGATACTGGCGGGAAAAATCAAGCGGGCCTACCACATTTTGCATCAGCTAAGGCTAGAAGAATCCGAGGCGCTGATCCTGATTCGAACGCTACAGCGAGAGCTGCTTCAACTGCTTCATCTGCAGAGAAAAATGCAGGATACGCCCTTGAGAGCCCTGTTCGATAAGCAAAAGATATGGCAAAATCGTCGCCCTTTGGTGACTGAGGCGTTACAGCGTTTGGATGCGGCCCGGCTGGCGCAGTCCGTTTCCCTGCTAACGAAAATAGAACTCACTATAAAGCAGGATTTTGGTCAATCAGTCTGGGATGACCTTGAAAGCCTGATGATGCTGCTTTGCGGCAAACCCTTATCCGAGGCGTATTAACATGTCTGACAGGCTAAGCCGCCACGAGCCGGTCCATGCTCTGTTCGGGGGAACGTTTGACCCGATCCACTACGGCCACCTTAAGCCGGTTGAGGCGCTGTCCAAGGAGGTCGGCCTTCAGCATATTACGCTGTTGCCCAACCACGTTCCGCCCCATCGCCCTCAGCCGGAGGCTAACGCGCAGCAGAGATTGAAAATGGTGGAGCTGGCGATTGAAGGCAATCCGCTATTCTCGGTTGACGAAAGGGAGCTACATCGAACCGCGCCCTCTTACACTATCGATACGCTCGAAGAGATCCGCAGGGAAAAAGGCGACGGCCAGCCGCTGGCGTTTATTATCGGTCAGGATTCGCTTCTTACGCTACATTACTGGCACCGATGGCAGTCCCTGCTCGACGTCTGTCACCTACTGGTCTGCGCCCGCCCGGGTTACGCCAGCCGGCTCGATACGCCGGAGCTTGAGCGCTGGTTGGAAAGCCACCAAACGACCAACGTCGAAAGCCTTAAACAGCGGCCGCACGGCCTTATTTACCTGGCGCACACGCCCCTGCTTGACATATCGGCGACCGACATCCGCCAGAGAAAGCGCAAAGGCTTAAGCCTCGACGATCTGCTTCCAACGTCCGTACAAACGTACATTGACCAACAGGGTTTGTACATCTGAAACGGGAATCATGTTACTATCTTAAATTGCGCCGCGCCGGGCGAAGATACTCTCTCCGGGCGGGAACCGTCTTAACGCGTCACGTAAACGCTTTTTAATAAATACCTATTGTATTCTGGGGGAACCTTTGCAAGGCCGCGAGCTCCAATCATTTGTTATCGATAAAATCGAAGACGTAAAAGGTCAGGACATCGTCAGCATCGACGTCAGTAAGACGTCCAGCATCACCGACTGCATGATTATCTGTACGGGTACGTCCAGCAAACACGTACAGTCCATTGCCGAGCACGTTTTTCAGGCCGCCCGTCAGGCCGGGATGGATCCGCTGGGCGTTGAAGGCGACGCAGACGGCGAATGGATCGTTGTCGATCTCGACGACATCATGGTGCACGTGCTGCAAGACGAAAGCCGCAGGCGATATGAACTGGAAAAGCTTTGGAGCTAACGGGTGAGGCTACAGCTTATCGCCGTTGGCACGAAAATGCCGGACTGGGTGCAGACCGGATTTAACGACTATCAGCGCCGCTTTCCTAAGGATATGCCGTTTGAACTGACGGAAATTCCAGCCGGAAAGCGGGGCAAGAATGCAGACATTAAGCGCATTCTGGAAAAAGAAGGCGAGCTGATGCTGGCCGCTGTCGGTAAAGGCAACCGCATCGTGACGCTGGACATCCCGGGAAAGCCTTGGGATACGCCGCAGCTGGCCCAGCAGTTGACGCAGTGGAAGCAGGACGGCCGCGACGTCAGCCTGCTTATCGGCGGCCCGGAGGGTCTGGCGCCGGCCTGTAAACAGGCTGCTGAGCAAAGCTGGTCGCTGTCGCCGCTTACGCTGCCGCACCCGCTGGTCAGAGTGTTGGTCGCAGAAAGCCTTTATCGCGCATTGAGCATCACGACGAACCACCCGTACCACCGTGAATAGCCATTTAACTAACGTAGTTTTGGGATGAAAAAAGAACCTAACGCTTTCCGTGACCACACGGCTGAATCAGCACTGTTTCTACGTCGAGCCCTGATCGCTGTCGTCATCGTTTTCATCCTTATCACTATTCTGATAGCCAACCTGTATAACCTTCAAATCGAGCGTTTTGAAGACTACCGCACCCGTTCCAACGACAACCGCATTAAGCTGGTGCCCATTGCGCCCTCGCGCGGGCTGATTTATGACCGTAACGGCACTCTGTTAGCGGAAAACCGCACCATCTATCAACTGGAACTGGTGCCGGAAAAAATAAGCAATCTTAAAGAAGTCATAGAGCAGTTGCGCTCCATCGTCGATCTTAACGACGACGACATCGCCAATTTTGAAAAAGAGCGCAAAAACTCGCGCCGCTTTACACCCATCGCGCTAAAAACCAAGCTGACTGACCTACAGATCGCCCGCTTTGCCGTTAACCAATACCGCTTTCCCGGTATCGAGGTCAAAGGCTATCAGCGGCGTTACTATCCCTATGGCTCAGCGCTGACTCACGTCGTCGGCTACGTATCCAAAATCAACACTCAGGATCTGGAACGGCTGGCGGCCAGTGATAAGCTGCAGGACTACTCTGCCACGCACGACATCGGCAAACAGGGCATTGAGAAATATTATGAAGACGTGCTGCACGGCAAGCCGGGCTATGAAGAGGTCGAGGTCAACAGCCGCGGGCGCGTGATCCGCCAGCTTAGCGAGCAGCCGCCGCAGGCGGGGAAAGACATTTATCTGACTATCGACCTTAGCCTCCAGCAGTACATAGAAACGCTGCTGGGGAACCGCCGCGCGGCGGTCGTGGTCAGCGATCCGAGAGACGGCGGCGTCCTCGCTATGGTTTCCAGCCCTAGCTACGACCCCAATATGTTCGTTGATGGAATAAGCTACGCGGACTATCAGAGCCTGCTTAACGATCCCAACCGCCCACTGATTAACCGAACAACGCAGGGCACCTATCCGCCCGCGTCTACCGTGAAGCCTTACATTGCCGTCGCCGCGCTCTCTTCCGGCGTAATTACCAAAAAAACCACCCTTTTCGATCCGGGCTGGTGGCAGTTACCGAATACCGACAAGCGCTACCGCGACTGGAAGCGCTCAGGCCACGGTCAGCTAGACGTCACCCGATCGCTGGAAGAATCAGCCGACACCTTCTTTTATCAGGTCGCCTACGACATGGGCATCGACCGCCTGTCGGCCTGGATGAAAAAGTTCGGCTATGGCGAATACAGCGGCATCGATATTGCGGAAGAGTATCCAGGCGTCATGCCGACCCGCGAATGGAAAATGAAGCGCCATAAGAAACAGTGGTATCAGGGCGATACCATTCCGGTCGGCATCGGCCAGGGCTACTGGACCGCGACGCCGATTCAGATGTCCAAGGCGCTGGTTACGCTGATTAACGACGGGTTGGTAAAAACGCCGCACCTGCTGCTTAGCACCAAAGTGAACGGCAAGCTTGAGCCCTACCGGCAAAAAGAGAATACTCACATCGGAGATATTCATTCCGGCTACTGGGAAATTGCTAAAGACGGGATGTACGGCGTCGTCAGCCGCCCGAACGGTACCGCACGGCGCGTATTTGCCGGCACGCCCTACAAGGCGGCGGGAAAATCCGGTACGGCGCAGGTTTTCGGCCTGAAGAAGAACGAAGTCTATAATGCAAAAAGAGTTGCTGAACACCTGCGCGACCACGCCCTTTTTATTGGCTTTGCCCCCTACGATAACCCTAAGGTGGCCGTATCGATGATTCTGGAAAATGGCGGCGGCGGTGGCGGCAACGCGGGGCCCATCGTGCGCCGCATTCTTGACCACATCCTGCTGGACGACCAGAATACCGCGTTGCCCGAGTTAACCACCCTGCCGCACGAAGGCGACTGAGAACAGTAATGCAGGTAATCCATGAGTGATAACAAAAAGCCGTCGTTTTGGACTAAAATCCACATCGACCCGATTCTGACCTTCTTCGTGCTGACCCTCTTGGCCTACAGTTTTTTCGTTCTGTGGAGCGCCAGCGGCCAGGACCCGGACATGATGCAGCGCAAGGTAAGCCAAACGGTGCTTGGGCTTGGCGTTATGCTGGTAATGGCGCAGGTCCCGCCCCGGATCTATGAAAACTGGGCGCCCTATCTTTATATTTTTTGCGTTATCTTACTCATTCTGGTTGACGTCTTCGGCCAAATCAGTAAAGGCGCCCAGCGCTGGCTCGATCTGGGCTTTGTACGATTCCAACCGTCGGAAATCGCAAAGATAGCCGTCCCGCTTATGGTGGCGCGCTATATTAACCGAGACTCGTGTCCCCCTTCGCTAAAAAATACCGGCATCGCTCTGGTGTTGATCTTTTTCCCTACGCTTTTGGTCGCCGCTCAGCCCGATTTGGGGACAGCCATTCTGGTCGCGGCTTCAGGCTTATTCATTCTGTTTTTAGCCGGCATGAGCTGGCGGCTCATTCTTATCGCCGCTCTGGCGCTCGCCGCCTTTATACCGATACTTTGGTTCTTCCTTATGCATGACTATCAGCGGGGGCGTGTCATGATGCTGCTCGATCCTGAAAGCGATCCGCTGGGCGCAGGCTACCACATCATACAATCCAAAATTGCGATAGGCTCAGGCGGACTGTGGGGGAAAGGCTGGCTGCACGGCACTCAGTCCCAGCTTGAGTTTCTTCCCGAGCGACATACCGACTTTATTTTCGCCGTACTGGCGGAAGAGCTGGGATTGGTAGGCGTACTGGTACTGCTGGCGCTTTATCTTTGCGTCATCGTCAGGGGCTTCATGCTGGCGGCCAACGCACAAACCAGCTTCGGCAGGGTGCTGATAGGCGGCATCGTAATGATTTTGTGTGTGTATGTTTTTGTCAATATAGGTATGGTTAGTGGAATTTTGCCCGTCGTTGGCGTACCGTTACCCTTCATCAGCTACGGCGGCTCCGCGCTGATTGTGCTTATGGCGGGATTAGGCTTGGTGATGTCGATACACACTCACAGAAAGCTGCTTTCTAAAAACGTATGAGGGTTGTTTGATGCGCAAATCATGGCTATGGATTGGAACAATGAGCCTTTTTCTGGCGGCCTGTCAGACGACGACGCCCACCAACACCCTGCCGCCGCTGCCCCAAACCGGACCGGCAAAAGAGATAGGCGGCGCCGAACCGCGCTACGAGCCTTACAACCCGGGCACGCTTAAAGACTATAAGATAAACGGCACCACCTACCGTATCATCACGAATCCTGAAAACTTCAGCCAGGTTGGGCTTGCAAGCTGGTACGGCAACGAGCTGCACGGCAACAAAACGGCCCTTGGCGAAGTCTTTGACGCAACGGAGCTCACCGCCGCGCATCCTACCCTGCCGCTTCCTAGCTACGTTCGCGTAACCAATTTAAGCAACGGGCGCCAGATAGTGGTGCGCGTCAACGACAGAGGCCCTTTCACCAAAGGCCGCATCATCGATTTATCTAAAGCCGCCGCGGACCGCCTCAACGTCACCAGCCAAACCAAGGTTCGCCTTGACGTCATTATCGTTTCACCGGACGGCAGCCTGTCCGGCCCCGGCACTGTCGGTTCCACCGTCGTGAAACAAAGCTACGCACTGCCTGCCCGACCGGACTTTGGCGGCACGAACGGACTTAGCGCACAGCAGAGCGAACCCGTTAACTTGCCGACACGGCCCGATAATAAGCTGTCGATCCCAACGCCGCCACCGGCCGATACGCCCACAACCCAGTTGAGCGCCCCCGTTCAGGGAGAGAACGTTACGCTGCCGGCCGCGTCGGGCAGCCAGCTGTCGATACCCGCCGCACCCGATACGGTCGCTGTGGTGCCAGCGCCGGTAAATGCCGACAATGCGCGCCCGGTGAGCGCCTCGAGCTCAACTTCAGGCTATGTAGTACAGGTAATGGCGACCAATGACCGCACCAGAGCCCAAACGCTACAGCAAAACCTCAGCAGCCAGCTTAGCGTTCCCGGGCGAGTGACGGAGAGCGGCGCGTTTTATCGCGTTCAGATGGGCCCTTTCGCCAGCAAAGCGCAGGCCCAGTCACTGCTGCAACGCCTGTCCGATAGCGGACATGCAAACAGCTTTATTACTACGGCCGGCGCGCTCTGAGTTACAGCGCATTCAGGCCAACGTTCGTTGCTTATCGCAACCGCTTAACCGCATCAGGACGGTCTTTTTGGCCCTATCAGGATGCTCTCTCGATTGCCACTTGTTATACTGTGGCCGTTTTTAACCCTTTACGGATAGTGTTGTCCCGCTTATGAAACAGACCTTTATGTACAAAAAATTTAGCCATCCGTTAATTAAAAGCCTGACGTTAGGCGCGCTGATTACCCTCAGCGGCGCAGTCGCAGCGGATCCTAACGACGTTAATCTCACCACCGTTATCCCTGCAGTGCCGCAGATAGACGCGGAGTCCTACATTCTGATGGACTACAACTCGGGCAAAGTGTTGGCCGAAATGAACGCTGACACCCGCAGAGACCCCGCCAGCCTGACCAAAATGATGACCAGCTACGTTATTGGTCAAAGCATTAAGGCCGGGAAAATCAGCCTGGATGACAACGTGACGATCAGTAAAGAGGCGTGGGCAACGGGCAATCCGGTCTTTAAAGGCTCTTCTTTGATGTTCCTACAGGCGGGAACGCAGGTTAAAGTCTCCGACCTCAACCGCGGCATTATCATTCAATCAGGCAATGACGCCTGCGTTGCAATGGCTGAGCACGTAGCCGGCAGTCAGGACGCCTTCGTCAACATCATGAACAACTACGTTCAGGCGCTGGGGTTAAAGAACACCCATTTTGAAACCGTTCACGGACTTGATGCGCCGGGCCAATACAGCTCGGCCCGCGACATGGCCCTGCTGGGCCAAGCGCTTATTCGCGACGTACCGGACGAATATTCCGTATATAAAGAGAAAGAGTTCTATTTCAATAATATCAAGCAGCAGAACCGTAACGGCCTGCTGTGGGACACCGGCCTCAACGTCGACGGTATCAAAACCGGCCACACTTCAGCGGCAGGGTACAACCTGGTTGCCTCCGCTACGGAAGGCAACACGCGCCTGATTTCCGTCGTCATGGGCGGACGTACGTTTAAAGGGCGCGAAGCGGAAAGCAAAAAGCTGCTGACCTGGGGCTTCCGCTTCTTTGAAACCGTTACCCCTCTGCAGGCGGGTAAAGAGTTCGCCTCCGAGCCGGTCTGGTTTGGCGACGCCGATCGCGTTCAACTGGGTATCGATAAGAACGCGGCGTTGACTATTCCTCGCGGTCGCTTGAACGATCTTAAGGCCAGCTATACGCTGACCGCCCCCGAAATCAACGCGCCGTTAACCAAAGGCCAGGTCGTAGGCACCATCAACTTCCAGCTGGACGGCAAAACGATTGAACAGCGCCCGCTTGTCGTTCTGAACGACGTTCAGGAAGGCGGATTCTTTAGCCGCATGGTCGATCACGTGAAGCTGATGTTCCACCGCTGGTTTGGCTAATGGCACTTGAAAAAACCGCCATCGCCACCATATAGCTTACATGGCCGAATGACGTTGACTCCCGCTTTGCGGGAGTCGTTATTTTACGGCTTTCTCTTATTAACACCGTGGAGTCGCCATGAAAACAAAACTGAATGAACTGCTCGAGTTCCCCTGCTCTTTTACCTATAAAGTCATGGGGCTGGCCAAGCCGGAGCTGGTCGACCAGGTGGTAGAGGTCGTGCAGCGTCACGCGCCCGGCGACTACAATCCGCAGATAAAGCCCAGCAGCAAAGGAAACTACCACTCTGTTTCCATTACGATCACCGCTACCCACATTGAGCAGGTGGAAACGCTGTACGAAGAGCTGGGTAAAATTGAGATCGTCCGCATGGTGCTGTAGGCGTTTAGCAAAGCCGTCAATGCGATAAGAGGAGTCAGGCCAAGGCCTGGCTCTTTCTTTTTTAGCATGCCCTCCCCCCAACTGGCGCCACCACCTTACCCGCACTATGCTTGAAGCATAGCCCCCGCAGTACGTATTCGAGAGGAACTATTATGGAGCTGCAACCCTATCTGTTCTTTGCCGGTAACTGTGAAGAAGCGCTACAGTTCTACCAGAGAAGCATCGGCGCCGAAGTGACCTACCTGCTGCGTTATAAAGACTCCCCCGAGCCGCATTCGGACCCCATTCCCGAAGAATGGCAAAATAAAGTGATGCACGCCAACGTACGGATCGGTGAAAGCCAGTTTATGGCCTCTGACGGCAAGTGCGACGACAACTATCCCGACTTCAACGGATTTAGCCTCACCCTGCACGCCGACAGCCGTAAAGAAGCTGAAAGGCTATTCAAATCGCTTGCGTCCGGCGGTAGAGTAACACAGCCGTTTCAGGCGACCTTTTGGTCCAGCGGATTCGGTATGGTGCTCGACCGTTTTGGCGTCAGCTGGATGATTATGAGCGATATAGACGGCTGAATTTTATGGCCGTTGAGAAAATTTACTGAAATTTTTCCTTAATCGCACAATAAAAGCCCGATGTCCCGATTTCGTCTGGAGCTATGAATAAACGGCGGGTATAATAACGTCATCATTTTTTAACGTTATGATGACTTCCTTGCAACAAAACGTGCTTATATTGCGGCAACTAGGGATCCAACCCTATCAGGCCGTTTCCGACGCAATGCACCGCTTTACCGACCGGCGCGACGCCCAGACGCCTGACGAACTCTGGCTCGTTCAGCATCCGCGCGTTTTCACCCAAGGGCAGGCGGGTAAACCGGAGCACGTGCTGGCCGCCGGAGACATTCCCATCGTTCAAAGCGATCGCGGCGGCCAGATAACCTATCACGGCCCCGGCCAACAGGTGATGTACGTGCTTGTTGACCTGAAAAGAAAAAAGGTCGGCGTTCGCGAGCTGGTTACGGCGCTGGAAGAGACGGTCATCAAAACGCTCAACTGCTTCAATATCGCTTCCGCGGCGCGCCCAGATGCCCCCGGCGTTTACGTTGACGGCAGCAAAATTTGCTCGTTGGGGCTTCGCATTCGTCGCGGCTGCTCTTTTCACGGGCTGGCGCTCAACGTAGATATGGATCTTGAGCCCTTCACGCGCATTAATCCCTGCGGCTATGCCGGCATGCGGATGACCCAGATAAAACAGCTGAACCCTTCGGTAAGCTTCAATGAAATATCCCCAATTTTAGTACAGGCATTCACTCAACGACTTGGTTATCCGCAAACCGAGTCCGGCAATTGGAATCTTAAAGACTATGAGTAAACCCATTCAGATAGAGCGCGGCGTAAAGTATCGCGACGCCGACAAAATGGCCCTAATCCCGGTAAAAGCCGTCGAGAGCGAATCGCAGGAGATTCTACGTAAGCCTGAATGGATGAAAATCAGACTGCCTGCGGATTCAACCCGCATTCAGGGCATCAAGTCCGCAATGAGAAAAAACGGCCTCCACTCCGTCTGCGAGGAAGCCTCATGCCCTAACCTGGCGGAATGTTTTAACCACGGCACGGCAACGTTCATGATCCTTGGCGCAATCTGCACCCGACGCTGCCCGTTCTGTGACGTCGCCCACGGCAGGCCGATGCCGCCGGATTCGGGAGAGCCGCAAAAGCTGGGGCAAACGATTAAAGACATGGCATTGCGCTATGTGGTTATCACCTCCGTTGACCGTGACGATCTGCGCGACGGCGGCGCTCAGCACTTTGTCGACTGCATCAGCGCCATTCGCGCTCACAGCCCTAATATCAGAATAGAGACGCTGGTCCCCGACTTTCGCGGCAGAATGGAACGCGCGCTGGAGATTTTGAATACATCTCCGCCCGACGTATTTAACCATAACCTGGAAAATGTGCCTCGTCTGTACAGGCAGGTTCGCCCCGGCGCAGACTACCATTGGTCGTTAAAGCTGCTTGAGCGCTTTAAAGAAGCGCATCCGGACATTCCGACTAAATCGGGCCTGATGGTCGGTTTGGGGGAAACCAATGAAGAAATTCTGGACGTCATGCGCGATTTACGCACCCACGGCGTGACAATGCTGACGTTAGGGCAGTACTTACAGCCCAGCCGACATCACCTTCCCGTTCAGCGCTACGTTAGCCCCGCAGAGTTTGATGAAATAAAGGCTGAAGCGCTGGAGATGGGCTTCACCCACGCGGCCTGCGGCCCGTTCGTCCGTTCATCCTACCACGCAGACCTGCAGGCGCAGGGCGTAGAGGTTAAGTAGCGTCGCATAAACAAGAAAAGCGCGCCTTCACGGCACGCTTTTCTCTGCGAAGATGAAACTCGCTTCTTAAGAAACTTTCTTGTTTTCTACCTGAGGAGCGTGAGTTTCACTGGCAGCGTCGCTGGATGGCGTATCGTTATCCATAGCTTTTTTAAAGCCCTTGATTGCCGCACCAAGGTCGCTACCGAGCGTACGCAGTTTGTTAGTACCAAACAGCAGGACAATCAGCGCCCCAATGATTAACAGCTTAGTAATGCTTATACCGGCCATATTAACCTTCTTACTTTATTTCTTGGATGAGTTCAACGTCATCAGACTATGCCTCGCCATTACGCAGCAACAAGACACAGCCTAAGCCTACCTCTGTTTTACGCCAAATAGCGATTAATCACAATATTGAAATGTAACAGATTAAAAAAAACGCTTATTATCAAAAGACAAGAAATATCCCGTTTGACAAAAGAGCGCCATAAAACGCATTTCCAACAAAAAATGCCGGCTTCATATCGGTTTTATAAAAAGGCGAATCTATTATTTCATACGTTAAGCACCTAAAAAACTGGCCAAAGGTAATATCCAATCCATATTTTATAATAATATGTGATAATTTCTTAATAGAACAAATTACTCGAATAAACAAAAATGAAAATGATTAACATTTACATTAATCTATAAGTTAACTCTATTATTTCGAAATTATATAGCGTAAGAATCCCGTATGTTTTTACTTCTCAGCATAAATAAATGCTGCCTTTATGCTATCACTCACCTATCCTTAAAATAAAAGTATTGTACAAAAAAACGTAATACAATAACGCCCGCTTCAATCTTCATGCACAAATAAAAATTAAACATGGATAAATTGACTCTCTATATTTAGCCATTACAATCCCTCTTAGCGGAAATATAAAAGGCAAGTTACTTATTTCGTTAATATATCGGGAAAGAAATAGCCCACTATTCCTATTTAATAAACTCACCTCAAAAGCATGGATAATATAAGTTGAAAATATATTCTATTCTCTTACATGACTACCTCTCATCACGGTCTCAGTCGTCTCCCAATGCGCAAGTTGCCGTATCTTTGAGCCGAATGGCGGAAGAAATGAGAACGGATAAAGGCGTAATTTTAAGAGCGCTAAAATCGCTGGAACAGGAAGGAACCATAGGAAAAGAAGGATTTGATAGCCAAAGGACGCGAATCTATAAGGTTAACAAACAGAGTACTCTTAATTTTGATCTCAGCTATCTTGACGTATTTCCTTCGGCCATACAGGCCTATATTTATCACATTATTTCCCAATATAAAGTTATGCCTTCCTATAAGGAAATTGCGTTAGAGAGTCGACTAAGTGAAGGCACAGTGAGACGCGTTTTTTCTGCGCTAATAGACCAAAAGCATATTAAGAATATAGCGTTAGTCGGCGGCAAATCCGGAAAACACGTCTTAGCAAAAAGAAAAACGTCGACTTAGCCGACGGCAGGCCAAAGGATCGCGATAAGAATGAATAGCCACTGCCCTACAACGCCTGCGGCAGCCAGAATAAACAGGCGCCGCGCGCCCTGCCAGCGTGCGGCCATATCCGAACGGGGCTTAACGCCCCTTCCCCAAAACTGACCCAGCGCGGCGTCAAACTCTTCTTCTTGTTCAGGGTGGCTATACAATAGCCTAAACAGGCGGCAGTCCATCCATACTCGCCAGCAGTAATACTGCGCGCACAGCCCGCAGGCTAAAGCCAGTGCGAGCAACATCGGAGCGTAATCGCCGCCGTGAAGCAGGCCCAAAATAAAGACGCCTCCGCCTCCGGAGAGGGCGGCCAAATAGCGCCAACCGCCCAGCGCCGCAAGCAGCACTTCGCCTGCCACAGGATGTTTTATCACGTCGGCTCCTTATTAATATACTTAAGCGACCACTGGGTTAACGCCTCAACGTGAGACTCCCTGAGTATCACGCCAGGGCGCGCCCTTTGAACCTGCGCGACGGCCTGCGTAATGGACTCAGCATTCCCCTGTTGAACAAGCCATGCCGCAACCACCGTCGCACTGCGCGAAAGGCCCAACGCGCAGTGAACCAATACTTTTCCTCTATCCTGAAGCTGATTAAGCGCCAGCACCGCTCGCTGAAGCTCTTCGACGCTTGGCGCCAGCAGGTCCATCTGTGGACAGGCGATATAGGGTAAGTGGGCAACGTGACGACTACGGGGCCATTCAGAAGTCATATCCAATACGGCGCTGGCCCCTACGCGCCCTCTGGGATAGCTCCCCAACGCGACAACCTGCGTCACGTCGCTGCTTACGGAATACTTTGCGCTAAAGTAGCGAAACGAAATCCACGCGCCTGCCCAATAGGGCGCCAGCAAAATGCGGGCAGAGGGCGAAGCCCGCCCTTGTCTGCTTTTCTGGAACACGGTGTCCCCCAAACCGCAGTATCCCAACGCCACCATCAGCAGTGCGAAAGCGGGCCAAAGGAGTAGCCAGCCTGCGCCGCTCAGGAAAACGGCAAACAGCGCACACGCGGCGGAGCCGATAGCGTAATAGCCTGCCAGGCGGCGAGCAAACGGATCTCGACTCGGCCGCCAGCGCCAGGTTTTTGCCATCGGCAACGCATAGCTGATTATCATACCGACAAAAAGCCCGGTCACAACGTCGATCGCGTGATGCTGCCAGGTAGTCAATACGGAAACGCCAATCAGGCCGAACCAGCCGTGCAGCAGCCAACGCCAGCGCGGCGCAACGTGCGGGTAAAAACGCAGCCACAGCAGCCAAAGCAAAATAATGTGCAGGGACGGCGCCTGATTGTACGGTAAATCGAACAGCTCCAGCTGCGCAAACAGCCAGCCGAATGCTCCGTCGCTCGCTGGTCGAACAAAGCTAAAGCGCAGAGGAAACAGTAAAAAGCCAAGGCAGGCGACCGTTGACGCCAGCGCCAGGCGGCAGCCGTGAATCCACAGCTCGCGACGTGAAGTACAAACGAACAGGGAAATGCCGTACAGAAGATCGATGCTCCAGTACGGTACGATAGTCCAGGGCCAAAACGGAATAGCGGATTCCCAGCCGAAGACCAGCGTAGCCACGTCGCTTCGAGTGGCCGTAAACTGATTCACCTGGCCGTAGGTTAAAAAGAAGTAGGGTCCCAGAAACAGAAGCCAAAGCAGCGCCTTTGGCCACAGCTCTCGCCTAAAGTTTGGGGTTAATGCGCACTCTTTCATAAAACGTTATTTGCTCCGGGAGGCAATGGCGGCGCCCGCCGCCATTGCCTCTCTCTCAGCGTTTTTCCGCAATTGAGACGCTAAAAATACCCCAGTCGTCAATCAGCTCCAGGCGTTTCGTAAAGCCGGCTTTTTCAACCAGAAAGTCCATTTCGCCCTGCGTGCGGCGTCGCATCACCCACGGCTTGCCGCTTTGGTGGCTGGTCAACAGGCGCGCTATCGTTTCCAACTGCGGATGCCACGGCTGACCGGTATAAACCAGTAGGCCGCCTGATGGGATCGCATCCCCCAGCCCCATCAGGGAAGCCTGAACCGGTCCGTTGTCGGGAAAGAGCTCATACAGACCGGAGACAATTCCCAGCGTCGGCTCGGGCGTAAGCTCCGCCAGGCTTTGGCGGTTAAAAGCGTCGCCAACGACGAATCGGACCTTATCTTCCAAACCGCGTTCGACAATCATCTCATTGCCTTTGGCGACGTTCAGCTCGCTGTAATCTCTAAGCAAAATAGACTCCACGCCCTGCGCATCGCCGATCGCATCAAGAATATAGCGGCCGTGGCCGGCGGCGACGTCAACGATGCGCACCGGCATTCCTTTGGCCTGCAGTTCGGCAATCGCTTGGCCTATTAACGACTCGATATTGACTTTTCTTTGGCGAATGCCGCGCCAGCCGATGCTGTTGAGGTAAATCTTATCGATAAAGCGGCCAAAGGCGTTGTCGCCCTCGGGCTGATTGCGGTAAACGTAGTCCAACGTACTGCCGGAATCAAAACCGGTCTCAAAGCCCAGGCGAACGCCCTTAGACGAGGTGCCGAGAGACGCCATCGCCTTGCGCATGCCCACATAGGCATAGCGCCTGAGCGAGCAGTGCGGCAGAGGCGCCTGCAGCTCGCGATATTCGTCCGCCGTATGGCTCCAACGGTCTTCGTCTGAATAGTCGTGATATTCCGGCTTCTGAGCAAAAACGCGGTCAATAAACGCGCGGATTTTATCGAACGCCAGTCGCCTCTCCTTCTCTCCCAGCGTATCGTGGTAGAAGCCGCCCAAAACGTGCTTCTCCTTAATTCGCGCGTTGATGCGCTCATAAAACTGGTGCTGGGGCTTATGGTGAACCACATAGTCGTCACCCGATATCAAAAGCTGAGTTGGAACGGTAATAGCCGAGGCGTCGGCTACGATACGTTCAGAAGTTTTATATAGCTCTAGCAGAATGTTTACGGCGATGGCGCGAGTTATCAGAGGATCCTGATTAAACGATTCGATACGCGCTTCGTCGTGGGTCAAATATTTTCCCTTCACGTAGGAATTAACATAAAACAGCCCGCGGAAGTTTTGCATCAATCCCAGACCCGGGCGGGCGAACGGCACGTAAAGCTTCACTTTAAACGCTGGCGACGCCAGGATCAGCGCGCGAATTTTAGGCGCAAAGTCGTGAGCCCATGTGGCGGCCAGCACGGCGCCAACGCTCTGCGCAATGACGACCACGTTTTCCATCGGCACTCCGCTATCCTGCACCACGTAGCGAATAAATTCGTCAACGTCCTGCACCGAGCGCCCCAGGCTTGGGCTATGCCCACGAGGGCCGGGCGACTTGCCGTGCCCGCGGGCATCCCATGCGTACATAGGGACGTCGCCCATCTCCAGTTCGTCAACAATGTGCTGTAGGCGGCCCGAATGCTCATGGCCCCGGTGAAAAAGTACGACTACGCGATCTGACGGCGCGCTTTCGGCCTGCCAGTGGCGAAAAAACAGCTCTGTTCCATCAGAGGTCTTAAACCAGCGCTCTTGCGCCGTTCTTGGTTGAGATAGACTCATTGCTTACTCCCTTGTGCTCTGTTCTGTAATGTCAAAAAACGTTCCTGTAATGCCTGAATAAACGCGTCCTTTTCTTCATGACAATAGACGGGCTCATCAATAAATACGTCGATAAAAAAGGGAACCGGGATCCTCTGCCCCTTTCCCATCGCTCTTCCAAGGCCGTACATAAATATCGGCGTTATCGGCACCTCGGGAAACTGGCGGCACAGATACCACAGCCCCGATTTAAACGCCGACAGCGTTTCTGGTTCGCCGCGCGTCCCTTCGGGGAAAAGGACCAAAATACTTCCATTCCGCAACGCCTGCGCGCAGCCGGCCAGCGGATCGTTCTCACGCGGGTTTCCCCCTCTGACAACGGGAATAATGCCCACCACGCGGGTAGCGAACCAAGCCATCAGGCGATTTTTTAAGAAGTAGTCCGCCGCCGCCGCGGGCTGTACCAAATGCACCTTAGACAGCGGAAACAAAGTAAGCAGCGTGAGTAAATCCAGATGGCTGTTGTGGTTGGCGATAACAATCGCCGGCCCCTGCAAAGGAAGGCGTCGACGATTAATCACTGAAACGCCAAGCCAGGCCAACACGACGGGATAAGCCACCAGAATCACAAACAGGCGACGCAGCCATGGGTTCACGCGACCTCCTCTCAGAAATGCAGGTAGTACAGCACGTGGAAAAACAGCGGCGCGGTATAAATTAGAGAGTCCAGCCGGTCGAGAATGCCGCCGTGCCCCGGCAGTATGCTGCCGGAGTCCTTAACGCCGATATCCCGTTTCACGGCCGACATGACGACGTCGCCGATAAAGCCGGTAATGCCGATAAGGAAGCCCATACCGACGGACTCCCAGCCCGACAGCGGCGTCAATACGCCCCCCAGCAGCCAGGCGATGACCATCGTGGTGGCTATCCCGCCAAGCAGCCCTTCCAGCGTCTTATTCGGACTGACTTTAGGAATGACCTTTATGCGCCCCAGGCTTTTTCCCCACAGGTACTGAGCGATGTCGTTACACTCGGTCAGCGCCACCAGGTAAATAACCAAAAGCGGACCGGTTTCCGGCGTCTTGCTCGGCAACACGGTCAAATAGGCAACGTGGCTAATGGCGAATACTGTTGTCATTACGCCCCAATGCAGCATCGACGCGGAGCGGAGAAAGTCCTTATTGTTGCCGATAAGCACCATGCGCATCGGTAAAAACAGAAATACGTAAACCGGAATAAACACCAGAAACATGCTGTACCACTCGATGCCAATCCAATAGTACTGGATCGGGATCGCGATATAGGCCCAAAGGAGCGGCATGCTGTCAGATCGGCGAGTAGGAATAAGCGTCAAAAATTCTTTTAGCGCCAGGAAGCTGATTATCGCAAAAACGGTAAGAGACACCCCGCGCGGCGTCGCCACGGCCAGAGAAAAAACGATAACAATCCACCACCAGGTGGCAATACGCTTTTTGAGTTCGCTCCAGTCCTTTTCCGGCGAACGGCGGGCCAAAATCCTAATCGTTACGCTGGCCACAACCAGCAGCGCAAACAGGATCAGCAGCGCACGAATGAGTATTGGACTCATCTTACTACTCCCTGAAAATTAGCGAACTTCCGCCAGAGCCCTGCGACAGCGGTTTAAGCAGGTCCATACCAACAAAACGCTGACTGCGGCGAACACCAGCCAGCTCCATGCCATTAGCTGCGGCCAGAGGGCAATCGCCAGCCCGTAAGCGCCAAAGACCAAAGCCCGATCGCTTTTCCCCATGGGGCCGTCGTAGCGTCGGGAAGCGCCTATCGTCTGCGCCAACACGCCGCAAAACTCGGTCATCGCAGCTAAAAATACCGCCAGCACCACCAGCCAGAGCGAGGCGCCGGGCAGCAGCGCAAAGGGAAGGTAAAGCGCCGCATCAGACAGAACGTCGCCCGTTTCGTTTAACAGCGCGCCCAACTTTGACTTTTGATTAAACTCTCGCGCCAGCAGGCCGTCTATTGCGTTAAGCGCCATGCGAATAAAAAGAAAAACGGGCAGGATGAAATACAGCGAAGAATAGGGAAAAGACGCCAACAGCGCGCCAACGATGACTGATGCCGCCAGCGCCGCTAGCGTAACCTGATTTGCCGTCGCACCGGCGCGATACAGCCTGTGGAGCAGAGGCCGCAGCAGAGCCTGAAACTTAGGCTTAAGATCGTATACCGTCATAATTCCCTTTATCTATGCCGAACCTTAATGCCACCACGCTACAATAGCCACTCTCCTCAATCAATAAGAATGCATACATTTTTTAGGGAACTAACGGCATAAATTGTAACATTTCACTGCCATTCGCTTTAAATGCCTGACAAAACTTCACAGTGGCTTCACTATCGCCCGCTACTCTGCCGCCCAAACCATCAACACAGGACGTTGACGATATGGCCTCTCATCGCCACATTTATCTTTACGCTTTTCTTTTTGTTGCGCTACTCGCTTTCGTCATTCCGACGGGCCATGGCTACGAGCCCCAGACGGGAGATATCATTTTTCACACCTCCCGTTCCTCACAAAGCCTGGCGATCCAACAGGCAACCGGTTCCCCCTATAGCCACATGGGTATGGTCGTCATTCGCGATAAAAAGCCCTACGTTTTTGAAGCGTCCAGACGCGTCACCTATACGCCGCTGGACGTTTGGATTGCCCGAGGCGTGGATGGAAAATTCGTCGCCAAGAGGGTTAAAGCGGGGCTTTCCTCCGACCAGCAAAAACGGTTACAGCAGACGGCAGAACGCTATGTGGGTAAGCTCTATGACTTAACCTTTTCCTGGTCTGACGAACGTCAGTACTGCTCGGAAGTCGTGTGGAAAATCTACTCTAACGCGCTAGGCATGAACATCGGCCAACTGCAAAAACTGGGCGACTTTAATCTCAATTCCCCAGCCGTCAAGGCCAAGCTGAAAGAACGCTACGGCGACCGCATACCGCTAAACGAAACGGTAATATCCCCTCAGGCGATGTTCGACGCCGGGCAGCTGTATACGGTTGCAGAAAAATAGCTTGCTATTTACGTCGGCGCGCACTACGATGCGCGCGATTTTTCATCATTTTGTATCTTAATATTCATTTACCCGCAAAGGAGGTATGTCATGCAGCAAGTTCAACACATTACCCTTTGCAGGCGTATTCAGGGCTAATTACCTTTCAGTTACTCCCCCTGGCTTCGGCCTGCCAACTCCATTTATTTTTATTCACCTTTCTATGGATTGGTATATGGGCAATTTTATTCGTCCCTTATCCGAGCGCGCATCCTATATCGCGTCGGATGACCTCTGGATCGAAGGTTTAGCGATCCAACAATTACAAACTACCGCCGCAATGCCGGGAATGGTCAGCGTCGTCGGCATGCCGGATTTGCATCCCGGCAGAGGATACCCCGTCGGCGCCGCATTTTTCTCCACGGGCTGCTTCTACCCTGCACTTGTGGGCAATGACATTGGTTGCGGCATGGGGCTTTGGCAAACGTCTATGACGTTAAAGCAGGCCCGCCTGGATAAGCTTGAAAAGAGGCTGCCCGGCCTTGGTGATTTTGCTGCGACGGAATGGCTGGAAACGTACGCCCTGTCGTCGATGCAGCAACATCCCTTTTATAACTCGCTGGGCTCTATCGGCGGCGGCAACCACTTTGCCGAACTGCAAGCGGTTGATACCGTTTACAACAGCGATGAAGCAGAGGCGCTTTCAATTGATGCAAGCGCCCTACTGCTGTTAGTACACAGCGGCTCACGCGGATTAGGACAGGCTATCTTGCGCGATCACGTTGAACGTTTTGGCCACCGCGGCCTGCTCGAAAACGGCGAAGATGCAAAGCAGTATCTTGACGCTCACCGGCAGGCGTTAGGCTTTGCTGAAGAAAATCGGCGCCTGATCGCGCTGCGCATGCTGGAACAAATCAGAACTGAAGGTCAACGGATAGTCGACGTTCATCATAATTTGGTTGAGCCGAGCAAAATAGGCGGCAGCGATGGCTGGCTACACCGTAAGGGTGCGACGCCGTCCGACCGGGGTGCCGTTATTATACCCGGTTCACGAGGCGACTATAGCTATCTGGTTAAGCCACGGTTATCAGAAAGCAGCCTCCATTCACTCGCCCACGGCGCAGGCCGTAAATGGATGCGTTCTGACTGTAAAAACCGGCTGTCGGCACGCTTTACGCCAGAACAGCTGAGCCGAACGGCAATGGGAAGCAGAGTCATCTGTCAGGACAGGCAGCTTATTTATGAAGAAGCGCCACAGGCCTATAAGTCAATAGACAGCGTAGTAGATACCCTGACTGGCGCAGGTTTGGTCGTTCCAATCGCCCGCCTTAAGCCGATGTTGACCTACAAGACGAGCGGAGGAAAAAGCGAATGATATTGCTACAACTCTCCTCTGCCCAAGGACCGGAAGAGTGCTGCCTGGCCGTCAGTAAGGCGCTGGACAGACTGCATAAAGAAGCCGATGGGTCAAATGTGAAGCTGGAACGTCTGGAACTAGAACCGGGACGACATCGGGGCACTCTGCGCTCGGCGCTGGTAGCCCTTTATGGCGAAGGTGCCGAAAAGCTGGCAGAACGCTGGTGCGGCGCCCTGCTGTGGACATGTCAAAGCCCCTATCGCCCCCACTACGGGCGTAAAAACTGGTATATCGGCATCGCTCGCTTCGAACGGCCTAGCTCTGCTCTGGAAGGCGAAATCCGCTTTGAAACGCTTAGGGCGTCTGGCCCAGGCGGGCAGCACGTTAATAAGACGGACTCAGCGATCAGAGCAACGCATTCAACCAGCGGTATCAGCGTGAAGGTGCAGTCCGAGCGGAGCCAGCACGCCAACAAAAAGCTCGCCGTTTTGTTGATATCCCACCGGTTGAGCCAGTTGGAACAGCAGGCCATCTCGACGCAAAAGGCGGAGCGCCGTCTTTTCCATCATCATATTGAACGAGGAAATCCGTCGTTAGTGTTTAAAGGTGAAGCATTTAAACCGGCATAACCGACTGTAAAGAAATAAGGCCGCTTTCCTCAACGAAAGCGGTTTTATTTTAAATTAGATGTAAATAGATAATATCACGTTACGTTATATATACTAATAGGCAACATTATGGCTATATTTACTTATAAAAAATAAATAAAAACAGAAAGCGTGCGCTTAATAAGTTATCAGAAATAAGAAAACGCGGGGAAAAGGCTTATTCATTTTGAGAATAAGTAGCGAACTTTGATAAAGATAGAATGAGGGGAGGAAACACATCACACCGCAATTTCTCGCGGTGTGATAATGAGTAAAATTAGCAGCCCAGCTGAGACAGGGTCGGCTTGAACGCATCCATAGCGGCTTTGCAGCTATTCTTCAGCGCTTCTTTATCAGCCATTTGTTTCCAGGACTCGGTAGCTTGGTCCATTTGAGTCTTGAACTGATCGGCCATTGCTTTGTTGTCTTTGCCCAGCTTGTTTACACAGGCGGTGATGGTATTTACATACTCATTGCACTCGGCAGGTAAACCATTATCAGCTTGTGCAGCCGGCTTGTCCTTTTCACCACAGCCGCTTAAAGCCAACAGAGAAAAAGCAACAACAGAAGAAAGAAGAATGCGAGAAGGTTTCATGTATTCATTTCCTTGAAATATGTTTATTTAAAATAACCAGTTAGAACAACATCATGCTTGTTCTTTAAAAATTATATCATCAAATAACTAATATGAGTAGTATCAGTGAAAGCGTTTCCAATACCCCTTTATTTAATTAATAGGTAAGTTGTTTATCCTATTACCGGGTATAAAAAATTTTATGCTATCAGTGAACGCCTTTACCCTCACTAGGCCCGATGAAATGCTTTGATAAACGCTATCTTTTACAGCGTTTGGTCACATAGGGATTGTCGTTGCCCTGCACCTGTAAAATGCGCCTGTTGCGTTCACACTCCCAAGACGTTGCCGGGTATAACATATCCCATACGCGAAACAGTTCCGCCTGTTGCTTGGACAGGGTTAGCCGGTATCTATCTCTCATATAAAAATAGGTTCTCGCAATCGCCCCCCGAGCTCGTTCCGGTGGCTCAACTGCGCGATCTTTGAAATCGATTTTCATTTGGCATTGCCCATATTGCTCGCCAAGGCCGTTCCACTGCTCAAATCGAAAGTTGGAGCGATCGTCGTTTACTTCGCCGATAGAAGGCTGCAGGTTGTGTAAATCCGTCTCCATGACGTTATAAACCGGGTCTTTAGTACAGTTTTTCCTTCCACCGTTTTGCCAGCACTGTCGCTGGTGGCCAAACTGCCAAGCAGGCACTACGTGCTCCCACTCAATGCGTCGAGCACGCTCCTCGTTATGACGGATTTTATATCCGCAAGATTTTAAATCCGGAATGCCCTTCTTTCCCTGCCATCGAATTTTACATCCGCAGTAAAACGTCAGCGCCTTCTCTTTATGAATCTCAACGGCCAGACGTTTCGCCTGGCTAAAGCTGATGTTTGGCGATGCGTCCTTTCCATAACCAGACGCCGGTGACAGGATGATAAAAAGCAATAATACGGCAGGACAACGCATAACATGAAAGCTCAGAAACAGCGGCAAAGCCGGAAGAGTAGCGGATTTAGCCGTATCGAACAACCGTCAGGAAAGATTAAAAAAAGAAAAACACGTTATATGGATAAAATTAATTTAAATAGAAACGCCTAAAGAGTTTCCCATTTTATATATAATATAGAAATAAACACTATTTTATTGGAAATAAAAAAACTCCTTAAGTGTACTAAAGAACACCTGTATTTAGTGGGGGTATATGGTATAACTAGCGCTAACAAAGTAACCCTTCATATAGAGAGGTTTCTATGTGTCCTGACTTTACGTTTCAATGCTCAAAGTGTGGTTGCGACTCATTCCGCTCAAATCATCCGGTAAAAACCCTGGATGATATACATGGGGCAATATGTTCAAGATGTTACAAAACTGTTGCACTTCGCGATATTACTGAGCATAAAATCAGGAGAATGCAGCTGATAATACAAAGGAAAATTACGGAAGGCGCTCCTGCTATTTAAATAGCTTCAGGCCATTACGTAGCAAACTGGCCTACAAGACAAACTAATACATTAATTAACAAATGCAGAAGAGTTGTAAATTAAAAATAACAAATACTAGTTTTATAAAAAAATTAAGCAATGTGTACCGGCTAATAATTAGCATATTTAAAGAGTTATCTAGATCCCAACAGATAAACACCCTGTAATAATTAACAGGGTGTTTTTCTATAAATCCAGCTACCGAGAAGACTCTATGCGAATGGCATCTGCCGGAAGCATTACCGTATCAAATAAAAAAGAGAACGGTACGTCAACATAATATGCGGGATAACCTTCTCTGGCTCTATCAAGCGAGTACTGTACCCCAGAATAGTATTCGTCTCCGTGTCCGTTAAATCGGCTGGCAAAGCTGCCACATCCGGCCAAACAGACCAACGCGAGCGCTAAAAGCCCTGCTCTGATTCGCATGTGCCTTCCTTCTCTTTTCGCATTTACTGACAGGGAATGACTTCTCCGGTAACCTCAAGGACGCACATATCCTGCCTGTTCCGGATCCGGTAGCAGCCGGAATCATCACACCAGCGGTCTACCGCATACGTTGATTCATCAACGACTCGAACCCGCGAGCGACGATCGGAACCTGAAGTAACAGCGCCAGAACGAGCGGGCCGCGAATTAAAATAGTAGTCATTGCCACGGCAGTCGTTAAAAGATACGGCGCGTTGGCCAGCCGCATCAGTATACTTTTCAACACAGACCTGATAGCTTTCGGCCTGAACGGCCGGCGCGCTCATTGAAGCCGCTAACCCTGCGGCGCCGATAAGCATAAAAAACAGGCGTTTTTTCATCATTGCATCCCTTCTTTGTGACTTCCCTAATTGAAAACTGACGCCGATATAAACTCAGCGAGCTTACGATGTCGTCAACGCAAGCTTCAGGCCAAAGGCCAGAAAAAGCGTTCCTATACAACCATGCGATAAACGAGCAAGACTATAGCGCTGTTTTAGCATAGCGGCCAGCGTTGCGCCGCTAAAAATGAGCACCGACAGGTATATCATACTGAACGTTTCTAAAATAGCGCCCAGAATAAAAAACGGCATTGCCGTTCCTGGATAGGCTGGATCGACGAATTGAACGAAAAAAGAAACGTAAAATATGATCATTTTGGGATTTGTGACGCTCAGCAGCAGCGCCTTTCTAAAGCAGTTAGCTTTCGACAGGCCTACAGATGCAGCCCGCTCTTCTCTATTGTTACGTCCGATAAGCGTAGAATAAAGAATCGAGCCCCCCAGATAGAGTAAATAAGCGGCTCCCGCATACTTAACGACGCTGAAGAAGAGAGGTGATGTGCGAACCAGTGACGCCACGCCGAGAAATGCCAAAAATATTAGCGTCGCGTCCCCCAAGAAAACGCCAAAGGCAGACTTATAGCCTTCTTTAACGCCGTGCTTGGCGCTACTGGTTAGCACAAACAGCGAATTTGGCCCCGGCACCAGCGTAATGAAGATCACGCCAATAATATAAGTCCACAGGTTAATAACTCCCATGCTTTCAAACATAGTCTCTCTTCTCCACCGTTCGCCGTTGAGAACGAGGTCGTTCGCGCCTCGCTCCGCTCATAGGTTCACACGACAGAAATATACAGACTAATAAACCAAAATCAACGCAACTAAAAACAATTTAAAACCAATAAATTCGATAATCATGGCTACATAAACTAAAAATAAGGCATTAGATTGAAATTAAATTCCAATAATAATTTTTAATCAGATAAAGGTATGATATTTAGAGGCTGCAAAAGAAATTTAGCAGGTATCGTTTGCCGAAGCGTAAAGCTAAATTCACGCTGATGTATACCTATTTTTTGACTAAGACAGCCCATAATGATAGACAACGTAACCTACTGACAGCACAAAGCTGATTGCCGCCAGAGAAAGGAAAAGGGGAAGAAAGGAGAGCGTCTTTCCCCACAGTCTGGCCACATATCTGATAGACATAGCCAGCGCCGCAGGAAAAATAACAAACATGAAAAGAGGTAAACCGGCCATCTATTGTGCTCCTGTCATAGGCTAAAAGCAGCCTGACGCTACTTTTAGTATAGTTCAGAGCAATGATTTCACAGATCGCTGAGACGATACTTCAACGTGTTCTTTTTCAGCGTAGTGTCATCCACATAGCTAACCTCAACGTTGCTGTTTGCTGTCATTCGGTAGGTCATTTCCATCGTTCCAAACATCTCTTGCGCATCTCCCCAGACGATTCGATTACCATCAGTACGACAAAGGTATTTAAACGTCCTCTGCTGGGATTTTTTGAACGCGAGGATGTAACCGCCGCTTTTGCGCTGCTCGACAATGGAAATACGGCTATTAATTTCACGACCGTCGAGTTCAAAGTAGCTGGCGATGGCAGCCTTACACTTTTGCTTCTCGTTCATCTCCGGTTTTGCTAATACCTCACCCGCCAACGCTACCGAGGCTAATATAACAACCTTTCCTAACGTTTTTCCAGAACGAAGCCAGCGGTGCTCTCCTGCCATTGCTCTATCCCTATATGACTGAATTTCAATGCGACATCATATGACAAAGCGCCAGAAAATAGAACGGTTGCGGCGTAGCTAAAAAGATGATTTTTAGATCAACGTCTTTTCTTTTTGAACGTTGAGAACAATAAAAAAAGAAAAGCCCCGATGGCGATCGGGGCAAAGCGAGCAATTTAACAGTATATCTAATCAAGCCATTCGGTGAGGATGTGCTTAATCGATATATAAAATATTATACAACGATAGGTAAGTCAATACGTGAATCGCACTCCGGCGAATTCACTTTTCTAAGTACAGTCAAAAAGTAGGATTATCCCTTGTGATTCGCCCGATAAAGTTCCCAGGTATCAACCTGGACGCCGTCAGGGAAAGAACAAAGGGAGTAGGCGCCTTGCGCATTCTGCTTGGGAATAACCTTCCCTCCAGACTCTACACAATAAACATCTGCTGGATTTCCCTGCCCGCCAATGCGCGGCGAGTTTGACCGTTCCGCTTCTGATGAGCAGCCCTGAATAGCCGATATGGCCAGCAGGCTGGCGGCAACGTAAAACGCTTTTACCTTATTCCCCATGCTTTAATCTCCATCTATTGAAAGACATCGATACATATATGAACGCCACGCAGGCCGCGCTTTCAGTGCTGGCTCGCCGGAACAACCGTTACGTTACTTTCAATCATAGACGATAACACAGGTGACTAAGTAAAAATCAAATTATCTTAAAACATACCGATGCCCCCGACGCATGTGCAGAGACACGGTATGCAAAAACGATCTTAAATTACTTTTCCACCAGCTCAGCGACGTCCGCTGAATTGATTTGGTGTTCGTTACCGTCCTGATCCGTATAACGCGTCATGCCGGTTTCTTTATCCAACTCAGGTTTGCCATGCGTTACGATAGTCTGGCCGGTTTTCGTGGTCATAACGTACTGGCTTGCACAGCCCGAAAGGCCAAAGAGCAGCGCAACACCGGCCGCCATAATCATAAATTTCTTCACCATCATTCAGTCCTCATACTGTTCGGTTAACGCCCGGTAGGTGATGCAAAAACGATACCGGTTACTATTAACATAGTCCGAATCTCCTCACTCTGATAAACAACTAATGCTAAATATCTTCCCTCTCTCGCGCCAATCGGCCTTCTATGGCTGATTCTATAGGTGATTGACTTTGTGACTGGGCTCTAATCTAAAGGGCTAGAGGCTTGTTATAGTGGTAAAGCGGTTAAACAACCATCAAGGAGGTACTATGTTTCCAGAATATAGAGCGCTGATCTCCCGTCTCAAAACTGTCCATCCTCGCTTTCATTCTCTGTTTGAAAAGCACAATGTGTTAGACCATGAAATACTTAGACTAGAAGCCCAGGGAGGCAATGCTCTAAACGAAAAAATATCCCAACTAAAAAAAGAAAAACTACGCATTAAAGATGAGCTCTATCGCATTCTGCGCGAGCAGGATAGAAGCGCTGAGGCGTAAACTCTCCTCCATTCAGAGGGCTATTTTGCTCTTCCGACGAGAGTAATTGATATTTACCTTGAACACAGCCCTGATCGCGGGGCTGTTATGTTCCACACCTTCGCTCATTTCCTGTAATCACGATCTTTATATTCACCATTTTGCCCACACTCGCCGCCCGATCCCCATCAACCTTTTACACTTTTGACTCAGAGCAAATGATAATGAAAATAATTATCATTAATATTGTCTATCGACCTATTGTCTGGTTCAATAAAAAACGATGCAAAGTGGAAAAATCGCCTCGTTAAACCTTTCCTCTAACGCATTGCGGTTGATTCAATCAGCTTACAACTCAAGGAAAAAATAATGAAAAACTACAGACTATTGGCAGGGCTGCTGCCCGTAATGATGGTGGCGGGAGCGGCAAACGCCGCCGAGATGTACAATAAAGACGGCAACAAATTGGACATCTCTGGTCAAATTGAAGGAAACCACTATTTCTCTAACGGCGACGGTGAAGACGGTGACAACAGCTACGTTCGCTTCGGCATCATGGGCGAAACGCAGGTAAACGACCAAATCACTGGCTATGGATACTATCAGGCGGAACTGACCGCCAGCTCGTCGGAAGAAAGCGGCGACAACGGTTCGACCACTCGCTACGCCTATGCGGGCATTAAAGTGGGCGACGCGGGTTCCTTCGACTACGGCCGTAACAACGGTATTCTCTACGACATTGGCGGCTGGACGGACGTTCTACCTGAATTCGGCGGCGACTCCTACCAGCAAACCGACGTCTTCATGACTCAGCGAGCCGGTAACTTGGCCACCTATCGTAATAAGAGCCTCTTCGGCCTGGTTGAAGGCCTGGATTTTGCCGTCCAATATCAGGGGCGCAATGACAAAAACGATCGCAACGGCACCGACCGCAACGGCGATGGATGGGGCATGTCGACGACGTACGATCTGGGTATGGGTCTTTCTTTCGGCGTAGCCTATGCGTCGTCCGACAGAACGGATGCGCAAACGGAAGACGGGAAAGGCGATCGCGCTGACGCAGTAAGCGCCGGCTTCAAGTACGACGAAAACAACGTTTATCTGGCCGCCCTCTATGCCCAAACGTATAACATGAATATTTACGGTGAAGATGATACCGTCGCCAACAAGACGCAAAATATCGAAATCGTCGCACAGTACCAGTTCGATTCCGGCCTGCAACCTTCACTGGCCTGGGTTTACTCTAAGGGTAAAGATCTTCAGCACGACGTAGGCGGCAAAACGTATAACAGCGAAGAGCTGGCTAACTATATTGATGTAGGCGCAAACTACTACTTCAACAAAAACATGGCGGCCAAGGTTGACTACAAGATTAACATGTTAGACGACAACGCCTTTACCAAAGACGCTGGCATTTCCACTGACAACATTGTCTCCGTCGCGTTCGTTTATCAGTTCTAATACTCGATTAACGACGGTATAAACGAGAAAAGGCGCATACGCGCCTTTTCTGTTGGTCACCCGCGCTCATCACGCTATTTTTTATCCTGAGCAATCTTCTTAAGCGCCAAAGGCAGCAGTTCGTCCAGCTGCTTTTCTACCGTCCTATAGGCTTCCAGCGGCTTACCGTATGGGTCAGAAAGATCCTCTTGCCGGTTAGCGGCAAACTCGGCGAGCGTATAGACTTTGCCCTTCGCCGCCGGGAAGTTGGCTAAAATCTTGTCCTTATGCCCTTGCGTCATCGTCAGCAAAAGCGTCGACGTGTCGACGTCGGCCTGCGTAAGCTGAGTCGCCTGATGATGGGAAATATCGATGCCGCGCTCTTTAAGCACGGTTACCGTTCCCTTTTCCGGCGTAGTTTCTTTTGGGTCGACGTTTACGCCCCGCGACTGAACAAGAACGTTCAAACCGTCCTTTTTAATCAGGTCTGAGGCCAGCGCCTCTGCCATCGGGCTACGACCGGTATTTCCGGTACAAACGAAGGTCACCAGCGGCTCTGCGGCCGAAGCTATCATGCTGAAAAGCGACAGTGCGCCAGCAATCATCAAGTGATTCAGTTTCATGCTATTCCTTATTGTATATGCTGCGTTTTATCGACGGCGAAACCCCGAACGTAGGAAAATCGCCCCTGATGCTTTTACTACAACTAAAGCTCCCTCTGTTCCCTGGTAGTAATACGATGCGAAAAGAGAGAACAACAAATATACGATTGAAGGGCACGCTGGGCAACAGATCCTATATTAGCTTTCACTTTATCTTTCAAATGAATAATCAATACAGGGCCTCAATAACTCAGGCTCGGTAAGAATAAACGTCAGGCGTTTCGGGGCGTATATTGAGTAACGATTAACGTGACTAAACAAATAGCGGCTCCCGCAAAAAACGTTGACGCAGAGCCCCAAACGTCCCACAGAAGGCCTGCGCCAAGGCTCGCCAGCAGCATCGCGCCGCCGCTTATCAGGCTAAAAATGCCAAACGCCGTGCCCCGTAAATCGGCCGGCGCTGCGTGGGCTATCATGGCGTTAAACAGGCCCTGAGTCATCCCCAGGTGAATGCCCCACAGCGCAACGCCCAAGATAATGCCCTGCCAGCTATGGCTCATCGCGAGCACAACGTCAGCAGCCACGAGAACGAACAGCCCAAGCTGCAATATGCGACGATGGCTCATCGTGTCAGACAAGCGGCCAAAAGGATAGGCGGTGACTGAAAACACTACGTTCATCGCTACCATCACCATCGGGATCAATGCCAGGGAGATCCCCACTTCCTGTGCGCGTAAAACTAAAAATGCTTCGCTAAAGCGAGCAAGCGTAAATATGCCGCCCAAGAAAATAATCCACCAGCAGCTGCCGCCAAGGCGTTTCAGGCTCTCTTTCTTGATAGGGTTTGTGCGGCGGTGTTCAACAGGAGTACGAGGCTCATGAAGCCCCCAAAACAGCAACGCCACGGCCAAAAATGCGGGAATGGCGGCGACCCAGAAAATAGTGCGGAAGTCGTTGCTCCATAACAGCATTAACCCTACGGCCAGTAAAGGCCCCAGAAATGCGCCTGTCGTATCCAGCGACTGCCTTAAGCCGTATGCGGCCCCTCTGATTTCCGCTGGCGTAATGTCGGCAACCAGTGCGTCGCGCGGGGCGCCGCGGATCCCCTTGCCCAAACGGTCTATCAAACGGGCGCTGAGAATCATTCCAGACGTTGAGGCCAAAGCGAAAAGCGGCTTGCTCAACGCACCGAGGCCATATCCCAGCACCGCCAGCCCTTTTCGTTTACCAATGTAATCGCTTATCGCACCGGAAAATACCTTCACGGCAAGCGCGGTCGCTTCCGCCAGCCCCTCGATGAGCCCTATCAATACCACAGGAACGCCAAGCGTCGTGACCATAAAAAGCGGCAGCAGGCTGTGGATCATCTCAGAAGAAATGTCCATCAGCAGGCTGACAAAGCCGATAGTCCAGACGCCGCCGGGTATCTGTTTTAGCGTCGCAAAACGCGAAGACATCATAGATCCCTTTAAATGCTTATGAGAGATGCAGTAGTAGGTAATAGCACCTATTACACATTATTAAGAACGCATATGAAATCAGAATAGTATCGAAACGCTCATTCGACAAAAGGGGGAACTGAAGCGCCGCAGGGGCATTTAAATCGAGGGAAAATAGAGGCCATCAATGCAACAAAGCCGCCCAGAAAGAGCGGCTTTCAATGATGATTACATCGGGTCGTGATACATCTCGCAGGCCTGTAGCGTATTTTGCATCAGCGTCGCCACCGTCATCGGGCCCACGCCTCCGGGAACCGGCGTAATCCAAGCCGCGCGCTCTGCCGCCGTTTCATACTCTACGTCACCGACCACTTTACCGCTTTCCAGCCGGTTAATGCCGACGTCGATAACGATAGCGCCCGGTTTAATCCACTCTCCGCGCACGAACCCGGGGCGACCAACGGCCGCGACGATCAGATCGGCCTCTCTCACCTTTTTCTCCATATTCTGCGTGAAGCGATGAGTCACGGTTGTCGTACAGCCGGCCAGCAGCAGCTCCAGCCCCATGGGGCGACCGACGATATTGGAAGCGCCGATAACTAACGCATCCAGACCGTACGTGTTAATTTCACAACGCTGCAGCATGGTAATTATGCCGCGCGGCGTGCAGGGACGGAGCTTCGGAGTACGTTGACACAGGCGGCCGATGTTATAAGGATGGAAGCCGTCGACGTCCTTCTCCGGAGAGATGCGCTCAAGGATCTTAGTGTTATCAAACCCCTCCGGCAGCGGAAGCTGAACCAAAATGCCGTCAATCAGCGGGTCATTGTTTAGGGAATCGATCAAAGTGAGCAGTTCATTCTCAGAACAGGTGTGGTCCAGATTAAACGAGCGGGAAAGGAAGCCAACCTCTTCACAGGCGCGTCGTTTACTGTTGACATAAATCTGCGATGCGGGATTTTCCCCAACCAGAACAACGGCCAAACCGGGCGCCCTTCTGCCCGCCTGAATTCGCTTTTGTACGCTAGCGGCAATCTCCGCTCTTAGCTGCTGAGCAATTGCCTTACCATCAATAATCTTTGCTGACATCTGAGAATCGATCCACTGTTTAATCACGGGGGACCTATTCTGTCAGATGAAGAACGTTCTGTCAGGGGTAAGTTAAGATTAATTGCCTCAGGCGAAACGGTCACGTTATGTTCAGTTACGAAAGAAGCGGCGCATTATCGGCCAGTTAGCGCCTAAAATCATTGACCTTCCGAGGAAGAGCCGTATAATTCGAGCCCACTGACGCCTTTCTCGCGTCGCTCATCCCAACGCTCCCATAGCTCAGCTGGATAGAGCAACGGCCTTCTAAGCCGTAGGTCGAAGGTTCGAATCCTTCTGGGGGCGCCATTAAATCAACGATAGCATCAAAAGACGCTCTTCCGCTTTAGAGCAAGCAACTAACCAGATAACTAGTCTATAGTTTGGTAAGAATTTCCCTACTCCGTTTTGTTTCCACATAAATAATTGTTCCGTTTTGGATAATTAATAATATTAGAAATAAAACTGTAGCTTATCTCAGATAAGTACATTCAACGCTCAATATTACCGTTCATTAAATTAATTAAATAAATAAAAATTTCATCAAAAGTATATTAAACATCTCTTTTTACTTTTATCAAAAAAGGATATATTCGCGTCCGTAAACTTGGCGTGATGATTTCATTATTTCACATAAAAGAGAGATTTTTGTCACATAATTCGGCCATATATTTAATTATTAATATATTGAAAGAACCGTAGGCGACGTCTCTCAACAAATAAAATCAATAAATAACAATTTGTTATATTTAAAGCTGTTGTATATAAACCCATTCCTCACACAGCTTCATGCTCGCCGATAGTAATGGCATTGACGGTTAAAGCGGGCATTCGCCGTCATATAACAAAAATTTAAAAATTCAGATACGAGAAAAAGACAAGAGTTTATAGCTAAGAAAATTATGTTTAATATAGTAAGAGGTTGTTATGGTACAGTATTTCAAATTACGTTCAGTTGTTATTAATAAAACCGGTTATGTTTATGCCGACGACGTATACGACGCGTTAAACATTAATAAACATAAGGCGTTAGAAATTCTTGATAGCGCAGATATTATTGTTGATAAAGGCATAGAGCTTATTTCAGACTGGATGTTAATGGCGCTCGATCTGCAGATAAAAGAGAAGAATCTTTACAGGGAATTTGTTTTTATTTAAAGAGTTCGGTCCGTTCTTTCCGTGCGCGGGGTTCCGTCGTCGCCCCGCGGCCGGCCCTTTCAGCTCGTCCCTTCCTTACTCCACCGCATCGTGTAGTATGTAGCCATCCCTCTACTGAATAGGAAGTCGACAATGAACAATGAAGAACTCATCGCCTACTGCTTAACCAAGCCAGGAGCGGTGCACGACTATAAGGCCGAGTGGGAAGCCGATCGCGTCTGCGTTTTCGGAAAAATGTTTGCCCTGCTGGGCGAGCTTAACGGGCGGCCTATTATTTCCCTCAAAAGCAATCCTGACCGTTCCGACATTCTGCGGCAAACCTATCCGGACGTCATTCCGGGATACTATTTAAACAAGAACCACTGGAATTCGATGTTTTTTGACGGCGCCTTAACCATAGACTTCATACAGGAAAGCATCGATCATTCGTATAACCTGATCGTCCAAGGCTTACCCAAGAAAACGCAGGCGCTGTTAAAGGCGCCGCAGCAGGCCGAATAGGCCACGATCAAGGTCAACGCTAACCGCCAAGCGGGCAAGCGGCAGCCTTAATCCTCCGCCGGCGGCGTGGAGGACTAAGGCCGTCCATTCACCAAATAAGCGCCTCGAACAGGCGCTTATTGCATCATCGGTTCGCCTTTTAACGGTTGGTTTTCACGCCAATGGCGTACTTTATCCACCTCAAACAGCGTCGACTGTTTAAAGTTCGTCAACCACATCTGTAAATACCCTTCTTGTACTACGCGATAATATTTATATTCCGCCGGAATAATCGTTTCGCCCCGTTCGCTGACAATTCCAAGGCGCCAATCTTTACTACCGTCAACGCCCGTGGTCAGCGCATAGGCGTCAATCTCAGGGATATATTGAAGCTCACGGCCTTTGTGGTTAAACAGCACGTGGCCCTGCTTGTCCATCAGGCTAACGCTTCCGCCTTCATCCGTAGCAATAATGCGATCCTTACCGTCAACCTCCTCAATGCTTTTTCCCTTTACCAACAGCCGCCCCGTTCTGTCAAACAGGTAATCACGCAGATGCTCTCCTCCGCTATCGTCAGAAGCGATAAACATCCCGTTTTTCCAGAACAATCGGCTATGCGCAGGCGCCACCAGCCATTTCTGACTTTTCAGGTCGTAGAGGCCCAGCCTGTCGTTATCACCGGCGATAGCTAAATGCTGTTCTACTATCTCTTTAAACTCATTCGTATGGAGAAGCCGCTTTCCTTTTTCATCAAAAATAAATCCTTCCGGCGTTCTGCGATAAATCTCCCTCTCGGTCCCTCCTTCCCTTTTCCACTTGGTGCCCACAATGAAAGGCTGGCTTTCGCTAAATTCATAATAGCCGTCTTCAGGGTTTGGGACGATCAGGTTGCCCTGACGGTCAATCAGCCCTTCATAAAGCGAAAAATAACGGTCGTCGGGTTCACTGCCGGCATAGCGCTTTTGGCTATACTTAAACAAGTTCTTCCGCTCTTCGGGGGGAATCTGGGGGAACTGCGTCAAGTCAAGCTGCTTGAAAACGTGCAAAAACATCATTCTTTCCAGCAAGTTTCCCGACTCGTAAGGCACCGTAAGCTTTAGCGTTAACCCATCGCCCACGCTCACGTAATAGTCATAGTTCGTTTCGCTCTCATCGCCGTAGATGAAGACATCTCCAACCCGCTTCCCCTTCGGAGCCTCTTTTTGAGCCTGCGCTAGCAGCTCAGAAACAGGCCGGGAGTAGAGCTCGATATAAACTTCGCGCTCAAACGTTTCTGACGGAAACTTCACCCGAACAGGGTTCATCGACTTTCCGCGCTCTACAAAACGACCAGGCTTTTCCAGAATGTTGTCAATCCTATGCCAAATCGCCTGATGAACCTCCGCAACGTTAAAATAGTCGCTCACCTTAGCCTGATATTTTTCTTCCAATGCGGGTTGCGAAAGCGCCAGATCGCCAATCGTAATGACGTTCTTACCGCGGTAGCGTTCATCCATCGTACGCAGTATGGAAAAGGCTTTCGCCGCCGCCTCTGCCGTTTGTACGTCCGCCAGCCCGACGAAGTAGCGGCCGATTGAATCGTCATACTGAAAGTACAGCACTTCCATTACACCATACTGGTTGTAATAAACCGCGCCGTTTTCCGACTGAAACAGAACGTCGCCTTGGCTTACCAGCCACGAGGCGAGGCCAAAGTCGCTTTTTTTAGCGCTGACGACAAAAAGCTCGGCGCTGATGCCGCTTTGCTTATCGTTGAAGGTGTAGATTGCCGTGTCTTCATTTTCCATGTCGACCAGCAGCCCTTCCATCCTGCGCAGGTAGATCCCTGAGTTTCTGCGCTCTAGCGTATCGTATGCGTCAACGGGCAGCTTGACGGTAAAATGGCCAAGGGGAGAAAACGGGACGCCGGGAAAGTCCTCCATAGGTGTACGGCTAAACGCCTCTTTCTCCTGTAGAAGCGTCGCCTGATACGCCTTTTCCTGCTGCTCAAAGCGCTGTTTCATCGCCACCAGCTCAGGGGCCGTTTCGTCAGCGCTTTTCAACGTCATGGTGATAACGCAGTCATAGAAACCGCAGGTCATGTCCTTATCCGATATAAGCCTGATAACGCCTTTTTTATCCGCCTTTATCGTATTCCAAGTATTGTTTACTTGAAATCGCCCGTCCTTAACGCGCTCGCTACGCTTCCCGTCAACGGTGTAGTAAGAAACCTCCGCCGGAGTGATGTTGAAATAGATGTCGTTTTTGACCTTCCCTATGCTCTCGGCAATGCCTTCCTGAAGAGACGCTCGCCCTTCGGCCCCGTCCTGCTCTTTACCGTTGTCAAACTCCACCCGGATATCGTCAACCAGGTAGTAGCCGTCTTTGGGCTTGCTTTCTCCATCGCATCCCGACAGCAGCAGCGCTATTGCCGCTGCGCTAACGTATTTCTTCATCGCGTCGTCCCTATTGCCTAAAAAAAAGCCTCTGAACGCACGGGCGTCAGAGGCTATCAATAATTCGCTGCGCTTAACCTACTTGCGTCGCCAGGTCGTCCCGCCCGCTCCGTCTTCCAGCACGATGCCCATCTCCGTCAGGCGATTGCGCGCTGCGTCAGCCGCGGCCCAGTCTTTAGACTGACGGGCGTCGTTGCGCTGCTTGATTAACGCTTCGATTTCGGCAACTTCATCGTCATCGTCGCTATTGGTTGCGCCCTGTAAAAACGCTTCCGGATCCTGTTCCAGTAACCCCAGCACCTGAGCCACTCGACGCAGCTCCGCCGCCAATTGGTTAGCCGCCACTACGTCTTCGGCCTTCAGGCGGTTAACTTCGCGCGCCATGTCAAACAGTACGGAATAGGCTTCAGGCGTGTTGAAATCGTCGTCCATCGCTTCGCAGAAACGCGCTTCGTATTCGGTGCCGCCGAGCGCCTTAACGCTGGCGTCGGTGCCGCGCAGCGCGGTGTAAAAACGCTCCAGCGCCGCTCTCGCCTGCTTTAAGTTTTCTTCGCTGTAGTTAAGCTGGCTGCGATAATGGCCGGACATCAGAAAATAGCGCACGGTTTCGGCGTCGTAATGCTTAAGCACGTCGCGGATGGTGAAGAAGTTGCCCAGCGATTTGGACATCTTCTCTTTATCGATCATCACCATGCCGGAGTGCATCCAGTAGTTGACGTAAGGCCCGTCGTGAGCGCAGGTAGACTGCGCGATTTCGTTTTCATGATGGGGGAACATCAGGTCAGAGCCCCCGCCGTGAATATCAAAATGCTCGCCCAGCTGCTTGCTGTTCATCGCCGAGCATTCAATGTGCCACCCCGGACGCCCCGGCCCCCACGGAGATTCCCAGCTCGGCTCGCCCGGCTTGGACATCTTCCACAGCACGAAGTCCATCGGGTTGCGTTTAACGTCAGCCACCTCAACCCGCGCGCCGGCCTGAAGCTGCTCCAGATCCTGACGTGACAGCAGGCCGTAGTCTGAATCGGTATCTACGGCAAACATCACGTCGCCGTTGCTCGCCACGTAGGCGTGGCCGCGCGCCAGCAGAAGCTCTACCAGCTCGATAATCTCTTTAATATGATGCGTTGCCCGCGGC
Source organism: Leminorella grimontii (assembly GCF_039789245.1). Lineage (NCBI taxonomy): Bacteria > Pseudomonadati > Pseudomonadota > Gammaproteobacteria > Enterobacterales > Budviciaceae > Leminorella > Leminorella grimontii. Next base: position 2,622,716 of record NZ_CP146357.1, read on the forward strand.
TCCAGATCCGGGCGTAGGATGTTCAGCGCGTCAAAGTCCGCATGCATTTCCGCCAGCATGCGCGTCGTCAATTGATCGCAACTCTCGTTATTTTCCGCCGCGCGGCGAATAATCTTGTCGTCAACGTCGGTGACGTTGCGCACATAGGTCAGGTCGTAACCGGCAAAGCGCAGATAGCGGGCAACAACGTCAAAGGCGACAAAGGTTCTTCCATGCCCGATATGGCACAGGTCATAAATCGTTACCCCACACACGTACATACCCACTTTACCGGGATGAATAGGCTTGAATTCCTCTTTCTGTCTGCTCAGGGTATTAAAAATCTTTAGCATGGGGATGACCGTTATTATGTGTTGTTAAAACAAGCCCTATTAATCAAACGTAGATAAAGCGTGAAAACGGCCGCTCAGAACGAACAAAAAAGCCGCCGCACGCTGATATAAGGCGATAATGCATAAGCGTCATATTGAAACCTGATTAAACAGGCTTTGCAAGAGAAACCCCCCGAAACCTTCGGGGGTAAATAGAGATTGTGGAGACGAGAAAAGTGAAAAATAAGGCGGTTACAGAAAGTTGTCGTCTACCCGACTCACTTTACGGCAATACCTTCAATTTCAATCATCGCTCCCATAGGAATTTTCCCTACCTGTAAGGCCGTTCTGGCAGGAGGCGCGCCGTTAAAGGCTTCGGCATAAATCTTATTCATCGTGCCGTAGTCATCCATGTTGCTAAGGTAAACGTTCACTTTCACCAGCTTATCCATCGATGAACCACTGGCTTCCAACACGTTACGCAGGTTGGCGATAGCTTGACGAGTTTGCGCTTCGATACCCTCCGGCAGCTTGCGGCTTACCGGGTCGATGCCTATTTGCCCCGACGTAAAAATAAATCCGTTAGCTTCTATCGCAGGTGAATAAAGCGCCGACGGCTTAGCGCCTTCCGGTACGATCGCTTTTCTGTCGCCGGCCTGCGCCGCGCTGGCGGAAAACAAAATCGCACCTAGCGTCATGATTAAAAGAGGCTTATGAAATTTAGACATGCTTATCATCCTTAAGGTCATTAAAAAGAAAGCGTCAGGCCAAGCGCTCTGCACTTGGCCTGACGTATACCGTTTAGAACCAGGGAGACTGGCTCATTACGCCGTAGTAAAACAGCATGCGACCGCATACCGCCGCGGACAGCACCACCAGCATCAGCACACCGCCGGTGGCTACCGATATAGAGGGCTTACGCAGCAGATATACCGCCGTCCCCGTTCCCGTCACTACGCCGCCGAAGATCAGCCATCCCATCAAGCCGGAGCTGAACAGTACGATGGCGCTGTGCATCAGCTGATCCTGACGCACCAGCCCTTGGCCGTACCACAGGATAACCACCAGCAGGGCTATTGCCCCCAGCAAGATGCCCATAGGCAGTAGGCTCGGCATTGCGCCCTTATCTTCACCTTCGACGTTATAAGCGCCGACCACGATGCTTAGGCTGGCAAAGCCTAGCAGCAACGCGGTAGCGATGAAGCTTAGGTGGGTCATGGCTGAATGCCACATCGGGTGGCTGCCCATCTGATAGTAGACCTGAGCCGATACCAAAATGGCTGCAACTCCCACAATCGAAGTCAGCAGGCTAATCCCCTTCACCAGCGCATGGCGACGGCCGCCAAAGACGAAGGCGACGGTCCAGAAAAACGCCACGACGTTCAGCAGAAAAAAGGCCACGACTTCACGGCTTAGCCACGAATGCCCAATGCCGAGAATCGCTCGATAGGCGCCCGTCGGCGTTCCCAGGTGCAGAAGGGACAGCAGCGAGCCGATGACGTTAACGATAAAAACGCCGACGGCAACCTTACGCAGGCAGGCAAAGCGCTTTTCATCCGTCAGCCATGCGGGCCGGGCATAGATAAGCGCCGTGACGGCGACAATCGCCCCAATAGCCCACTGGCAAAGCACGGTGAAAAAAACCAGAGGAAACTCATATTCAGACATAGCGCTTCTCCTTATTCCTTATCGCCTGCGGGGATGATGACGATATTCGGGCCGCTGATGCGATGGTCAGGCAGCTTATATCGGGTTTCAATGCGCGACAGGTCGGCGCTGTAGCGACGACGAAGCTCGTCGATATCGCCAAACTGTAAGACGCCCGCCGGGCACGACTCCACGCAGCGCGGCTTCAGCCCTTCATCCAGACGTTCCGCACACAGGTTGCACTTGCTGGTCTTCCCTTCCGCCGGGTCAAACACCGGCGCATTGTACGGGCAGGCCATGATGCACATCCGGCAGCCGATGCACTTGTCGTGATCCTGTACCACGATACCGTCAGGGCGTTTGGTGTAGGTCCCCGCTGGGCATACCTTCATGCATTGAGGATCGTCGCAGTGGTTACAGGACATCGAGATAAACGCCATGCCGTTCGGATCGTCAAAGCTGAACTCTCTGACTTTGCGCCACAGCACGCCGGGCGGCGTCGCGTTTTCCGATTTACAGGCCATGGAACAGGTTTTGCAGCCGTAGCAGCCGCGCATATCGACTAAAAATCCATACTGTCTGACCATGATTATGCCTCCGCCTTAACGTCAACCAGGGTGCTGTTGCAGCAGTGCCCCGTGCTCAGAATTTCGGAGTAGTCATTGGTGACGTGACTGCTGCTTCCCCCCTGCTGTTCCCACCAGCCGTTGTCCAGGCTCACGACCCCGCGCTTAATCTGGCGCGTGACAATGGCGATAGCGCGGTGTTCCCCGCGATCGTTAAACGCAATCGCCCACTCGCCGTTGCGAATGTTGCGCTTTGCCGCATCGTCCGGGTGAATAAGCAGGTTAGGCTGATTGCGCTGAACCTCCAGGATCCACTCGTTCATGCCGTGGCTGGAGTGAATGCTGCGCGCCAGCTTGCGCTGAACCGCCATCAGCGGATACTTTTTCGCCAGATCCGGCGAGCCCTTGGGCGACTCTTTTACCTGCATGTAGGTCACGACCGGCGAGAAGTCCTTCTTCTGCCACTCTTCAATAAAGAAGTGCGCCTTCTTGGTTGGCGTACGGAATACCCCATCTTTGAAAGGGATCCACGGCACTGCGGCTGGTTTCACAGGCCCCTTTTTCAACTGCTCGATGGTGATGCCGGTATCCTTCAGGCAGTTTTCGATATAGTGCTCGATCGGCTGATTAAACACTTCACCAAAGCCAAAGCGCTCCGCCAGACGGGCGAAGATCCAATAGTCAGGCTTGGCTTCACCCACCGGCTCAACGGCCTTTTGCATCAGTTGAACGTAGTGGCTGCGCACGCCGGCCATCAGGCTGACGTCTTCAAAGATGGTCGTTACCGGCAGCACCAGATCGGCGTACATCGCGGTAGATGTCATCAGGTTGTCCGCCACCACCACAAAGGGCACCTTCTTCAACGCCTTTTTCACCATATTGGTGTTCGGCAGTTGAGTCACTGCGCTCAGGGTCATGAGCCACCAGAAGTTGATGGGATGCGGGCGATCGTTAACAATCCAGTCTCCAAGCTTGGCGACCGGGATAGGCGGGATCTTCTCTACGTTCGGCGCGGGCGGTACCGGCGCATTGATTTTCGCCATCTGACGAACGCCGCCTGCGTCGCACACGCCGCCGCCGGCCTTACCCACGTTACCGGTCAACAGCGCCAGATAGAACTGGCTGGCGGCCACATAGGTGCCAAACTCGGTGCGCTGAGCGCCGGACATGTTCTGTATAATCATCGCCGGCTTGCTGCGGGCGTATTCGTTTGCCAAACGCTGCACCGTCGCGGCGGGCACGTCCGTCTCAGCTTCGACTTTAGCCAAATCCCAAGGCTGGGCTTCGGCGCGGATCAGCTCAAATACGGTGGTGTAATCGGCGTTTGCAGGCAGCTCGGCCCGAGTTAACGCAGGCACGATGCCCGGTGCGTCGTGACGAACCGCGCGCTGGCTTATCGTGTCATAGACCAGATAGCTTTCTTTATCTTCAGCGCTTTCCCGCTTTTGCTTTTTATCGGCGTCCACCAGGTAGGGCGCACCGGTGTGCTGACGCAAATAGTCGGCGTCGTAAAGCTGCTCGTCCATGATGATTTTAATCATCCCCAGCGCCAGCGCCGTGTCGGTACCGGGCACGATGGGGATCCACTCGTCGGCCTTGGCGGCGGTTTCGCTGTAGCGGGGGTCTATCACTATCAGACGCGCGCCGTTGGCCTGTGCCTTCAGGTATTCTTTAAAGTAGGCCTGCATGGTGACGGCAGGGTTGTTGCCCCAGCACAGGATATAGCGGCTGTCGGCAATCGTGTCGCGCGTATCGGCATAGCGTAGGCCCAGCATTGGCATCATCGCCGCCGTAACTGCGGCGCAGCATAGCGATCCCGCCTGCTTGGTCGAACCGCCCAGATAGTCGAAGAAAGCTTTGCCCATGTCGTTTTTGATGGAGTCCATGTTGCCCGACGCGGCCGAAAACAGCATGCCCTTATTGCCGAATCTGGCGATGGTGTCGCGGATATTTTTCTCAATCAAATCCAGCGCTTCATCCCAACTAATCGGCTTAAATTTTCCTTCGCCCTTCTCACCAATTCTGAGCAGCGGCGTTTTCACTCTAAGCGGGTGATAAACCCACTTCGTACGGCTCATGCCACGCAGGCAGCACTTCACGTTGAAGTCCGGACTTGCTTCAATCTTTTTCAGCTCCCCCTGATAGACATAGGCCGTCAAATTGCAGTGCAAGCACTCCATTGCACAGGTTGAACGAAAGGTCTGATAGTCGCCAAGCTTTAGACGCACGGTCGGCAACGGCTTTTTATCCGCGCTTGCCTGCGAAAATGCACAGGGCGATAAGGACGCCAGACCAATCACGCCAAGCCCCTTAAGCAGGGTTCGGCGCTTCATTCTGATCTCCGATAGATTTTTCATACAGTTCCTCACCACGTTCTTATTTTTTTCATCTTGCTCACATTGATGCTTATTTCGTCATTCTGAGAAAATGAGACACCATAAGTAAACCATGGTTAACTTATGGTGTACTTATCGAAATCAAATTACCCCTAAATAAGTATTCAACGCGTGGTTTTAAAAAAGAGTGAGAGAAAATAAAAACAATAATAATCAAATAATTGAATGCACCGTAGTCATAAATAACAAGAAATGATAGGCTATGCCCCGTTAATCACTACCTCAGAAAGGCCGGAATGCATGTCAGAAACGCAGACGCAGGGCGTAAACTCAGTCGAAATCGCCGTTACGGTGCTGGAAGCCATTGCTGAACTTGGCGCCTCCGCCAGGGCCATCGACATCGCCCGGCTGTCAGGCCTGTCCAAGAGCCGTTTGCATAAATATCTGGTTTCACTGTGCCGCAGCCAGCTTATCTATCAAGATCCGGAAACCAGCCTTTATTCGCTGGGCAGTAAACTTTCAACGCTGGGCGACGCCGCCAAAATGCAAAACGCCGCCCTGGTCGTTATCAACAACGCCCTTTGCCAGCTGAGGGACAGGCTCAATATCTCTACCGGGCTCGCGGTAATCACGGGCGATACGCCGACGCTTATCAACTACAACCGCAGCAATAAGAACATTGAGCTGGACTATAAAGACAATACGCAAATTCCCTTGCTCACCAGCGCGGCAGGGAAAATCTTTTTGACCTTCTCAGCGCGTTTTCGCGATCAAAACCTGCTGACTAAAGAAGAAGAGAAACAGATCCTGCACGACGGCTACGCCATTCGCCTGACGGAAACGGAAGGCATTCCCGGCGCCAGAGCCATCGCCTGCCCTGTTTTTAACACCAACCGTAGCCTCATTGGCGCCGCCGTCATTATGGGACTTCTGCCCGACGACGACGGCGAACTGCGCCAGCTTGCCGACGTACTGCTTAACGTTATAAAAGAAATTCACATAGGATAGGCGCACTCATCCCGGCGCCGCCGAGGCTAAAAGGAAATACGATAGTGCAGCCTCTAACGCCATCATATACAATACCTATTTGACGTACTCTAACCAGGCTTAGGAAATTCAATGATTACTCTTCATACCAACCACGGCGATATCGTTATCAAACTGTTTAGCAATGAGGCGCCTATCACCGCGGCCAACTTCCTGGACTACTGCCGCAGCGGGTTTTATAACAACACGATTTTCCACCGCGTCATTAACGGCTTTATGATTCAGGGCGGCGGTTTTGAACCCGGCATGAGCCAAAAAGAGACCAAGGCAGAGATTAAAAACGAAGCCAACAACGGCCTGAAAAACACCCGTGGAACGCTGGCTATGGCCCGCACGCCGTCCCCTCACTCAGCTACGGCGCAGTTCTTTATCAACGTCGTCGACAACGACTTCCTGAACTTCCGTTCTGAAAGCCCGGACGGTTGGGGCTACTGCGTATTTGCAGAAGTCGTCGAAGGCATGGACGTTGTAGACAGCATCAAGCAGGTTAAAACCGGCCGCAGCGGTATGCACCAGGACGTCCCGGTCGAAGACGTCGTCATCAACAGCGTTACCGTTAACGAATAAGGTTCTGCCCGAGATCGATGACCATTCTGTTTATCGCCGACCTCCATTTAAGCGAATCCGAACCGGCAATTACTGCCGGTTTTCTCGCTTTCTTACAGAGAGAAGCCGTCAACGCTTCTGCGCTCTACATTCTGGGCGACCTGTTTGAATTCTGGATCGGCGATGACGAGTCAAGCGAGCTGCACGATACCGTCGCAAAAGCGCTAGCGGCGCTGCACGACAGGGGCGTCCCCTGCTACTTTATCCACGGCAACCGAGATTTTCTTATCGGCCAGCGCTACGCCGAGCGCTGTAAAATGACACTGCTGCCGGAAAAACAGATCGTTGACGTTTACGGCACGCCGGTTCTTATCCTGCACGGCGACACGCTCTGCACCGATGACCCGGGCTATCTGCGCTTTCGCCGCTATATGCACAATCGGCTTATTCAGCGCGCCTTTTTATGTCTGCCGCTCTGCCTGCGCCTTAAGATAGCCAGTCGGCTACGCCGCCAAAGTACGCTTAGCAACCGGGTTAAATCCCAACTCATGATGGACGTCAACCAGCTCGCGGTGATAAGCGACATGAAAAAGCATGGCGTACTGCACATGGTTCACGGACACACTCACCGGCCGGCCGTGCACGATATGACGATTAAGGGCGAGCAGTCTCAACGCGTCGTACTCGGCGCCTGGCATACTCAGGGCTCAGTCCTGCGCGCATTCCCTGACGGCAGCATCGATCTGGCCAGCTTTCCACTCTAGACTGCGCCGCATACAGCTATGGGGCACAGCCTGATTCCCCTCTTCAATTTTCCTCATTTTCTTTTAGTTAAGCGAACGCAAACGTTTTCCTTCCCACGGCGGCGTGTTATGCTTGCGGCCCTGAAAGAGGTTATTATATTTACCCCGCACGACCTTACAGGAGCATGCCCCCTATGCCAGTCAGCGCCGACAAGGCCAAAATCGCCATTGTGATGGGTTCCAAAAGCGATTGGGCGACCATGCAGTTCGCCGCAGAAATCCTTACCGCATTAGACATTCCGTTCCACACCGAAGTCGTTTCTGCCCACCGCACCCCGGATAAACTGTTTAGCTTCGCCGAAAGCGCAAAAGAGAACGGCCTTGACGTGATCATCGCTGGCGCCGGAGGCGCGGCCCACCTGCCGGGTATGCTGGCTGCCAAGACGCTCGTCCCGGTGCTCGGCGTGCCGGTTCAAAGCGCTGCGCTCAGCGGCGTCGATAGCCTGTACTCTATTGTCCAGATGCCGCGCGGTATTCCCGTCGGAACGCTGGCTATCGGCAAAGCCGGCGCGGCCAACGCAGCCCTGCTGGCGGCGCAGATCCTTGCGTTACACGACGAGAAAATAGGTTCTCGCCTCGCCGCCTGGCGTCAGGCGCAGACGGATGACGTCCTCAACAACCCCGATCCCAGGGAGAATCCATGAAGCCGGTTTGCGTTTTAGGAAACGGCCAGCTTGGCCGCATGCTGCGCCAGGCGGGTGAACCTCTGGGCATTGCCGTTTATCCCGTCGGGTTGGATGCAGAGCCTGAAGCGGTTCCTTATCAGCAGGCGGTCATCACCGCAGAAATCGAGCGCTGGCCCGATACGCCCCTGACGGAAATCCTGGCCCGCCACCCCGGATTCGTTAACCGCGACGTTTTTCCACGCCTGGCCGATCGCTTGACGCAAAAGCGCCTGCTGGACACCCTGAAGCTGGCGACCGCCCCCTGGCAACCGCTGGAAAGCGCCGAACAGTGGCCGGAAGTCTTTCGTTCTTTGGGGGAGCTTGCCATCGTCAAACGCCGCGTCGGCGGCTACGACGGCCGCGGGCAGTGGCGGCTTAGAGAGAGTGATGTCAACACGCTGCCCCAGGATGCCTACGGCGCCGCCATTGTCGAACAGGCGATTGCGTTTTGCGGCGAAGCCTCGCTGGTTGGCGCGCGCGACCGCCACGGCCGCTGCGTGTTCTATCCGCTGACCCACAACCTGCATCAAGAGGGCATCCTGCGCGCCAGCGTGGCGCTGCCCAAGCCTGACGCTCGCCTTCAGCGTCAGGCGGAAACTATGCTGTCGGCCATACTTAACGCGCTGGACTACGTCGGCGTGATGGCGATGGAGTGCTTTATCGTCGGCGACAGTCTGCTAATCAACGAGCTTGCGCCCCGCGTGCACAACAGCGGACACTGGACGCAAAACGGCGCATCTATCAGCCAGTTCGAGCTTCACCTGCGGGCGGTGCTTGACCTGCCGATGCCGAAGCCAAACGTTTTTAGCCCGTCGGTCATGGTAAACCTGATCGGCACCGACGTTAATCCGCGCTGGCTGTCTCTGCCGCTGGTCCATCTGCACTGGTATGATAAAGAGGTTCGCCCCGGCCGCAAGGTGGGGCATTTAAACTTGAACCACGCCAGCGTTGAAACGCTTTGCGATACCCTTGCCCACTTGAAGCCGATGCTCGACGGCGACTATCACGCCAGCATTGACTGGGCGATAGAGACGCTGAAAGAAAACGAATAACTCTCCATAGCCTCGCTTGACCGCGGGGCTATTGCTTTGGCGCCTCTTTTTTCTCCACGGTTATCATGGTCACAAACGGATAATACTGCCAGGGTACGCCCTCCCCCTTTTGGTACATTTTTGAGATGGTGCCGTCCAGATAAAGCATTTGACGAACGTTTAGCTGGGACTTCGCATAGCAGGCGAAGTCGTAAAAGTTAGCTTCGCGCTGGCTCATCATAAACACCACCTCGCCCTTTTGCGTAATGCCTACGCCGTTGCGAACCTTACGCGACTCCACGCCGGGCTTCAGGCGGGAGTTGATCGCGCCGTTTTCAATCATCATTGGCCCGGACTGAACGGCGAAATCCGCGCCCGTTACCGATTTAAACTCGTCCAGGCTGACGATACCGTAGCGCTCATCCTTGACGTAAAACACTCCGCCGGGTCGAATAAAAAAGTTGCCGCCACCGGAGGCAAGGTTCAACGCCACCTTCTGTTCGCCGCTCTCTATATACAGGCCGAGCGGCGCATATTCTTTATCATATATGCCGCCGTTCATCGCCATCTGCACTCGCCCGTCGCCATTGATACCAGATAGCAGGGCGCGCAGCGAACCGTAGGCTTCTCCATTCCCCTTTTGCCAGTACGTTCTTACCCGTTCGGTTTGAGGATTGAGAGTATAAGTTTGTAGCTTAAGGGAGGGATCGGAGAGGGTGCAGTTGTCGGCAGCAAAGATGTGGAAAGGTAATAACGATAGAGCAAGAAAAATCCGTTTTTTCACGATAAAAAACCTTAACGTTTTATAACAAACCCGACTAGGTAGTCTCTAGTCATAAATGACTATCAAGCAGCGCCATCACGGCCAAAAACCGTTTCCGTACATCAGGTAATGAGTGTCTTAGACGGCTTCCTATATGCCAGTGAGGATGTAGAGAGTCTATGTTTTCGCAGTAACGATCCAAAGCATCTCTATACGCCTCCTCGTCTTCCGGTTTAAGCCAACACAACGCGGCAAACGCAACATCCACCCGCAGCGCTTCCCATTCAAGTTGCATAGGAGACGTTTCGAAGCAGCGCTCAAGATACTGCTCCAGAGCCTCGCTGGCTTCATTACCTGCCAGACGGGCAAGGCAAATGCACAGGTGTTCTGGATGAGGCGTAAACCGGAGCAAAAGTTGAATAACAACAGATAAGAAAGTATGTTGCCTACGCTGTGCAATCACCCACGCAGCGACCTTCTGCGAGCGCCAACTTTGATACAGCATTTCTCGCAGCATCGCGTCTGAATATTCAGGCAAGCGCCGATGAAAATCGGCCAGTATTCTCCTTTGCTCTTTCTGTGAACTGCGAAGGATATTGCCATTCATAAAGACGGAGTAAAACGGCTCAACGAGCGTTGGGTGAAAGCTCCAGTCGGGCATAGTTCTCTATCTTAACCTCACGCGGCTTCTATTGAACGCGATAGAACAGGCTCACTGCGCAATCTTAAGAGCATCAGTAATCTCCGCAACCAGCACCGTACCGGGCCCATCCAGAAAGTACTCGCTCTCCGCCGGCTCGCGGAGCTTCATGACCTGCCCCTGCGCCACTTCCATCGTATGGCCGGCGACCATTTCCGCGCCGCTGTCCAGCAGATAGCGCAGAATATTACTGAAGATGTCGCTGTATTTTTGCCCCTCTTCATGCCCTGAAGCCAGCACCGCAAAGTCCGGCAGTCCGAAGCCGTTTGCGCCATAGGTGCGCATCCAAACGCCGTCAACGCCCTCGACCTCATACTTCACAAAGCCGCAGAACAGCATCGTCAAAGGCAGGCCATAGCGCAGAATATCAGCGCCGTCCTTTGCGGCGGCCATTTCGCCAAGCACGCCCGCCGGCAGCGAGGTGTAGGCGCTTTCATTGAGCACCGCCAGCGCGCCAAAGCGCTCTAACGCGCCTGCCACCAGCGCAAGCGCGATATATTGCTCCAGCACGTTGTCGTCGTAACCGGCGTACCATAAAAGAACATGGCTCTCATTGGCACGAACCTGCTCTTTCATCTCGGCGCCATAATGGGAAGGTCCAACGCACTTTTCCAGATGCTCCGCAGGGAAAGGCGCATTAAAACCTACCATGCGAACCACGTGCTTCCCCCAGCCGACCAGCGCAAAGAAATCGCCAAGCTCGGGATCGCGCTGGCAGCGCGCCTGCTTCATTGACGAGTCAAAGCCGCGCAGCGCCTGCTCAAGCTTGTTTTCATCAATGGAAAGATGGCCGCTGAACACGACCTGTAGGCTTAGGCTATTTTCTTGATTGGGATTGGCGACCAGCTCCGCCGGTGACTGGCTTTCTTTTTCATCGCGACGGCCGAAAAAACGGGACAAAATGCTCATAAACGCTCCTTGTTTATTTGCCGCCCAAGGCGGCTGCTTCTGAACTAATAACACCAAAAACCATTTTGGCAGGGTATCCATTCTATACCAACAAACGCCTTGGAGGCATCTTCCGATTTTTTGCGAGACGTATCCAGATAAACCAATGCCCTCGTTGCTCAACAATAATACATGAAGTACCGTCCGTTTCGTTGACGAGATACCGAACGCCAGAGCGTCACTATATCATTAACAATATTAGGATTACTTCAAAATGATTGTTGCAAAACCGCCCCATAGCGCTCAGTTAGCAAGCTTGCATTGCGCCCCCCCACAGGGGCCACAATAGACACGCAGCCTATTGGAGGAATTATGATGAACAACGCAATGTTAAAAGTTCGGGTATCTGAAGAGCTCAAGGCAGCCGTCGCTCAGGCCGCTAGTGAATGCAATCTGGACATGTCCAGTTTCATTCGCCTGGTGTTAACCCGTGCAACAAAAGCAAGCATGGTTCCAAACGCCGCCACTCAGGCGGCGATTCGCGAACTGAGCGACAACAATGGCGAACGCGCTGATAACATTGACGATTTTGGAATGATATTTTTAAGTAGCCATGCTAAAAATTAGGTATGCCGCTGCGTTCAAACGGGATATGAAGTGTTATCAATTAAAGCAAAAACATGATGTATAAACTGTCCCACCTGGCCGCCATTGATTTCGCCAGCATTTACGAATATACGCTGACGAAATTTGGCGCACTCCAGGCCGATAACTATACGGAGGCGCTGGAAATTACCCTGACGTCAATTGTTCAGTCGCCTTTTATCGGACGAACCTATCCCGAAATCAATGAAGACGTTCGCCGATTAGACTACCGGCAGCGCCGTATTTTACCGGCTACGAGAGAACGGCGTTTTTATACTACGTATCCTGCATCAGCAGATGGAGCCACTGCGCCACTTTTCCGAAGAGTGACTGTCTAATCTCTGGTTGAATACCAGCAAATTAACGACCCCGCGCAAACCATCAAAGCGCCGGTCCAAAAGTATAGGCTTAAAGACTCCCCTAAAAGCATCGCAGCAAAAAGCGCCGATATAACGGGGGTAAAATACGAAGCGGTTGCCAGAAGGGTCGCATTGCCATGAAGCATCCCAATATTCCAGGCTGCATAGCCTAATCCCATCGCGATAGAGACCAAAACCAAATTAACCAATACGTGCAGGCTAAAGTGCATCGCTGGCGTATCCGTGAGGAAAAACTTAAGCCACAGCGTCGCCGCCGTCAGCATAAAAAATAAAGCGATGCCGTTGCTGCCGTTGGCAAACTTTTTGGTCATGACGCAATAAGCGCTCCATATCACCGCTCCGGCAAAGGCCAGCCCATAGCTCAGGGGGTTAGACGCGACGTTGCTAGCCATATCGCTTAACGAGAGGCCGTTTTCGCCTCCCAATACTTTCCCTATCCCCGCTAGGCAAATCAGCATTCCCGGCAGCATCAAAAATTTAGGCCTTCTACCGTCAGCCAAGGTAACAAAAAGCAGCGTCAGGCTGGGCCACAGGTAGTTGACCATACTGACTTCAATCGCCTGCGAACCCGAGTTGGCAAACCCGACGGAAAGCGAAAGGCAGATTTCATAGGAAACGAAAAGAGCGCATCCCCAATAGAGGTACTTTCGAGGAAATGAAGATAGTTTGGGTAAACCGACGATAAACAGCAGCAACAGAGCGCTGAGGCTGTAAACCATTGCCGCCCCGCCTATCGCGCCTAGCCCCTCGGAGACGCTTCGAAGAAATCCGACTACGGTACTCCATAAAATAATGGCGGCTAAGCCTATCAGAGTGGCGTTTCTGGCTGACATCAGGGGTAAAAATTCCATCTTTATCTCGGTGCGGGTCCGTCACCTTAACACAATTGCAGAACGCAAAAGGGATAGTTTCCTATCCCTTTTCACTACTTTTGAGCTATCAGCGAGCTTAGAACGTCATTTTCACTCCCACCATCCCCTCATAGCGGGTATAGTCGTTCGCCCCCCACTGTTGGCCCACGTGGCCCCATACCTGCCAGCCTTTGGCCACTTCGCCCTGAAGGCCGACCTTCACCTCCAGGCGTGAGGAAGGCGTGCCGTCTTCCACTTTTTCACCGTTAAACTTCAAGGTGTTGTCTGCGCCGCTGTACCACCAGTTGGTCTCGACAAAAGGCTGAATGCCGTTGCGGTTTTGCTTGTCATGGCGATACAGGCGTACGCCCATCCGCGTGATAAGGCCGCTGGCGTCGCCGTCGGTCACGCGCGTGCCGTTGCTCTCCGTGTGGTTATCCTGACTAAAGTTGTTCCACGCTACCTGAGCCTGAGGCTCCAGCATCAGCTGATAGCGTTCGCTTTCCTTCGCGACGAAGGCATAGCCGCTTTCAACCGAAGTCGTCCATCCACGGCTGTCGTAACTTTCCTCGGGCAGGCCCGAGCCGTTGACCTTGTTCTTGTACCATCCATACTGAGACCAGACGTCCACGTAGGGCCCGGTCGGCTCGTCGCCGTTTTTAAACCAGGTGCCATACGCTCCCACGCTGTATCCCGTTACCTTGCTGGAAGAGTAGTCATGGGTAATCGTGGAGCGGCTGTGGTTGTTGTTGCGCCCATATCCGCCCATCAGGCCAACGTGATAGCGATCGCTGCCGTTGCTGCTCCACTGCGCGATATCACCGCCCAGTTGAACGACGGACGTATTCGAGGTCTGATCCAGATCGTGGACCGTATCCTGTGCTTTATTCGCTGCGATGCGCAGCCATAAAGAGGGTGCCGCGTCGTTTCCTTTATAGGCGTCGGTAAACTGCGGTTCGCCCAAGCGTTCGTGCATCGTATGAACAAACATCGTGGACGCCGTCGACAGGTTGCTCAAATACGAACCGACTTCGGGGCGCAGAGGCGTAACGCTCGGTCCGCCGTCGATGACGGACGGCGTTTCGCCGCTACCGTCCGAAGGCGTGGGCGCCAGGTAGTCCGTACGCAAATACCAATTACCGTCATCTGGATTAGAAGCGCTACCCTGATAGAGATGATAGTCATACAACCCGGCCACGACGCGGCCATTCAGCTTAAAGCTACCATTGGAATCGCCCAGCACCTGAACGACCGGGATGCCTTCAGCCGTTTTCGCCCCCTGACCGCCGGCGTTAGCAACCTGTAAAAGCGTTTCCCCCTGCGTATTACCCTGCACAATCAGCCGGTCGGTAAGAGAATCATCACCGCCTAAGCGAGTATTCAGGCTGACGGCGCCGCTCTGAGCGCTATAGTTTCCGCGCACGGTCAGCGTTTTAAAGTCCGATGATGATGGCGCAGTAAAGGCCAGCGCACCGTTGTTCAAGGCCAGGGAGCCAACGTCGGAATGGCGCGTTATTTGCCACAGGCTACCGTCGTTAAGTGCAACCGCACCAACGTTTTGCGCGCCGCCCTGCCAGGCGGAGGCGCCGTTAAGCGTTAACGAAGCGTCGCTTCCCGTTCCGGCATAAGCGTCGCCGTAGAGCCGACTGACATTGTCCGCCGTTAGCGCAACGGTGCCGCCGTCAGCCAACGCCAGCAGCTGCGCGTCGTTCTTCGCTACGGCGCTGCTGCGATCCAACGTTATAATATTGCTTATTCCCTGAACGGTGAAAACCGAAGCGCCGCCACCTTCAACGGTCGAGTCCGTCAATGTCAGGCTGCCTGAGTTTGACAGAATCACCGCGTTACTCTTATTGCCTGCAGCGGCAAGCCGTCCGTTGGTTATAGAAACGCTATCGCCGTTTTTCAATGCCGATGCGCTTTCTCCATTAGCCACAACGTTCAATCCGTTTGCCGTCAGCGTTCCGCTGATCACGCTAATACCGGTCGTCTGGCTTCCCTCCACGCTGATTGTGCCATCGTTGAGCGTCGCTTGACCGCCGTCTACAATGGACATCCCCGTAGAGGCATCGCCCGTCGCGCTGACGGTCAAGGCATCGCTCACCAACTTGCTGTCTATACCAACGATCACCCCGGTGAAAGCATTGCCATAGCCGCTTATCGTCGAGTTGTTGAGCCACCCGTTGGAGCTCTTAGCTACGCGAACGCCGATGCTGTCTGTGCCATAGCTGGAAATGTTGACGCCGTCGGCATTAAGCGTTTGACTATGATGGGCGACAATCCCCTTGTCCGCGTTGCCCTGCATAATCACCTGCACGTCTTGCAGATTTATTTCTCCCCCAACGTAGCCATAAATGCCGTAGCTGCCGTTGGTCGCTTCGGTCAGCACGATCTTTCCGCCTACCATATTCAGTTGAGAACCGTCTTTTACGATAATGCCGCTGTTGGCCTGATTATCCATAATGATGTCGGTATTAGTCAGGTTCAGCACGTCCTGATTCCACAGGGTAAACCCCGTATTCCGTACGTCCACGTAATAGACGTTTACCGGCCAATAGATAAGACCGTCATCAAGAGACGCGCCCGCTACGTAAACCCGGCTGTTCGTCATCGTCAACTCTGCGCCGTTGGCGAGAAATCCGCCGACGTTTACCGCGTTGCCTTCTATAGACAGACGATCGAAAGACGCATAGGCGCCAGCGCCCTGCAAGACCAATCCCATTCTGGCGTAGCTGTCAACGCCTGCCTGCTGCCTGTCGACGCAAATAACCATGTCGCTGCCAAATGCGCTATCGTTCATTGCGGTATTGTCGATATATATGCCCGCAGCCCTGTTGCCCACGTCGGCATTGACGTTAATCACAGTCCCCTGCCCAAGCGAGACCTGCCCGTCGTTGCTGGCATAGACGCCAATACCGTTACTATTAACGACCGTCATGCCGTAGAGAGTGACTAGCGATCCGCGATCTGAGACGGAGATCGTCTTCTCATTGCGCGCCGAAGATCCTATGGACATGTCTTTCCCGATGACCGAGCCGCCGCCGGACACCAAAATCGCGCTGCCGCTCGGCGCCATAACGCTTTCCCCATCGGGAAGCGTAACGGACTGATTTGTCGTCACGGAAACCGGACCGAGTTGGGCTATTGCCTGCGGCATCGCGCTTAAGACCAAGGAAACTAACAAAGAGAGTTTAGTTAATCCAATCTTACGTTGAATCAATAATGAAGAATAAGCTAATGAGCTGGACATATATATTCCCTTATTTAAAAATGCACCAAAAAGAACAGAGATAGATACAACTAAATAAAAATATCCGTGGAATTACACAATTAATAAACCCATGAAAATAAAAACGTTCCCTTACGAGAAAATATAAGCATTTCAGAATATCGCCATTACATAACGCCCAATCACTTTAACCAATTGAGTTTATGTAATTATTTAATAAATAAAATTATTTACTTTTTCCGCTATAATAGGATAGCGACAGGGTCGAGTAGATAAACCATAGACAAAGAAACATTAAGTCATTCAGAGCAATGAAAGGCATTATATATATTAATGATTCTCAGTTAATATCTCTTAATCAAGATCGACCAATTCTGTCAATAGAGGATACAACCCCCATTAGGTACATATATTCGTCCAATGAAAAAGTGGGTATTAGAATAATACACAAAAAAAACCACATTGGAAATGCGTTTTATTATGTATTAATGAATAATTACAAATGTTATCAAGTGGAATGAAAACAGCATCATTATCAAAAAGATAAAGACATTAAAGTTAGCAGACTATATATTATTAAGCTAAGCTGTTTTTAATAATATATGGCCCCAACGCTATCAAAATAAGCTAATAAAACGGTACGAGAGTAAAAACGCTCGTACCGTTCACTTATCTATATGTTTTATATTGTTTTACCCTCTACTCCTGATACCGCCGATACAGCGCCTTGCCGCCCAGCAGGCGAACGCCTAGCCAACCGCCGCACAGAGACAGCAGCCCAGCGCAGAAAGCCGGGAGCAGTATCCACATGGCGAAGTTAGGCTGCCACGGAAACTCAAACAGCGTGCGCTGAAGCCACCACAACGACAGCTCTGCGCCTACCACGGCGGTGATCCCCGCAGCCAGCCCTAGCAGCGCAAACTCGCTCCACAGCGTACGGCGAAGCAGGCGCTTGCCGGCCCCCAGCGTGCGGTAAACTACCAGCTCCTGCCGCCGTTGGCGCATGCCGACCTGAACCTGCGCCAGCAGCAGCAGACCGCCGCAAACGATCACCAGCGCCACCATTGCCTCCAGCGCGCGCCCTACCTGCTGAAACACCGTCGTCACCTGCTTGAGCATGCTGCCTATATCTAACAGACTCAGGGTTGGATACTGCCGATACAGCTCGACCAGCGCCGTGCCGTCTTGCTGATAGCGGAAGCTGGTCAGGTAAGTCTGAGGCAATGAGTCCAACGCCCCTTGAGGAAATATAAAGTAGAAATTAGGGCGCAGGCTCTCCCAATCAACGTGGCGCAGGCTGGATATCGTCGCGCTAAACTCCTGCGTATCGCCAGTGAACGTCAGCTTATCGCCAATGCGTAGCCCCAGCCGCTCGGCCAACCCGGCGTCAACGGACACCTCATCATTTTTCGGCGGCCAGCTTCCTTCCGTCACCTCATTAGGAGAAGGCCTGTCGGCAGGAAGCCAGGTCAGATTCAACTCTCGGTTGACCGCCTCGCCGCCGGGCTCGTCTTCTTTTACTCTCTCCGTCGCCTTTTGCTGATTGATGCCCGTCAGGCGAACGCGGACGATCGGGTAGAAGTCCCCCGCCTCAATGCCGTGGCCGCTGAGAAACTGCCTGAGAGAAGGTAGTTGTCCTTCAGTCATATTCATCAAAAAATAGTTGGGGCTTTCCGGCGGTATCTGCTGCCGCCAGCGGTCAAGCAGGTCACCCCGAAGGATAATCAACAGCGCCAACAGCATAAATGAGAAGGAAAAAGCAGACAGCTGGGTCGTCGTCAACCATGGCTGCCTCAAAAGACGGTTAACGGCCAAGCGAAGCGCCAGCCCTTTAAGCGTCAGGCGACGAAGCAGCAGCAGGCTGCACCACCCAAGCGCTCCCAGCAGCAGGGAGAGCGCCATAATGCCGAACAGGATCCCCCACCACACCAGGTTGAACCCGGCTACCAGCGCTAACAGCAGCGCAACGGTCGCTAACATGATTGGAATGTAGAATTTCAGCGGCCAAACGTTGGACATGGCGTCGGCTCGAAGCACGCGCAGAGGCCGTGTCGCCAACAGCTGCTTATAGGGGCGCAATCCGACCATGAGCGAGATAATCAGCAACGCGCCCAGGCTCCACAGCCACGGCCACGGGCCCGCCGGCGGCAGCGCTTTGGGCAACAGAGGCGCCAGCAAAGCCATCAGCCCTTGTTCAAACAAAATACCGATCAGGCTGCCAACTGCGCCGGCCAGCGCCAATACGGACAACCACTGCCCGATAACCAGCCTGCGCAGCGCCCGCTTTCCCGCCCCCAGCGTCTTAAGCACGGCCACCAGGTTATAGCGACTGCGGCAATAGTGCCCCATCGAAACAGCGACCGCAGCGACCGCCAACAGCAGCGTTAAGACGGCGGAAAGCAGCAGGAAGTTTTGCGCCCGCTGGAGAGACTTGCCGACCGCCGTACCGGACTGCTCGGTGCCAAACCAGCGCTGATCCGGGCGCAGCTGAGGCACGACAAATTCGCCAAAGCGCTCAAGCGCGTTCGGCTCGCCGGCAAACAGATAGCGGTAGGTCAATCGGCTCCCCGGCTGAACCGCGCCGGTCTTATCGATATCCTGGTAGTTGATTAAAATTCTTGGCGCAGTCTGAAACGGGTTAAAGCCAGCGTCCGGTTCCTGAACGACTTCACCGCTGACGGTAAGCTCGGCGTCGCCCACTTCCAGCCTGTCGCCAACCTTTAGATTAAGCAGCGCCATCAGCCTCGGCGCCACCAGCGCCGTTCCCGGCTGAGGCTTGGCCTGAACGGGCTGAGTTTCCAGCTTACCGTACAGCGGATAGTTACCGTCGACGGCCTTCACGGCGGAAAGCAGCGGCGCGTCGTTGGCGTATGCCATGGTCATGAACGACAGCTGCCGACTGACGCTCAGCCCCTCTTCTTTAGCTTTTTGCAGCCAGGCGTCGTCAACCGGGCGACTGGCGGTCAGTACCCTGTCGGCGGCGATAAAGTCGCGGCTTTGCTGGCTCAGCCCCTGTTCCATGCGGTCGCTGACGCGCCCCAGCGCCAGCACGCAGGCGACAGCCAGCGTCAACGAAAGCCAGACTATCAGCAGCGACGGCGAGCGCCATTCGCGCCAAAACCAGCGCCAGATCATGATGCCTCCCACAATTGCCCGTCGCGCAGCCGCAGCTGGCGCTGGCAGCGGGCCGCGAGCGTCTCGTCGTGGGTGACCAATATCAGCGTGGTAGCAAAATCGCGGTTAAGAGAAAACAGCAGATCGGCAATTTTTACGCCGGTCTGGCGGTCAAGGTTGCCGGTCGGCTCATCGGCAAACAGAATGGTTGGTCGGCTAATGAAGGCGCGGGCAATCGCAACCCGCTGCTGTTCGCCGCCGGACAGCTGAGTCGGCAGGTGTCCCGCGCGTTCCCCCAGCCCCAGTTGCTCCAGAAGCGCCAACGCCTGCGCCTTGCTTTCGCGCTCGGAGTCGCCTCGCAGCAGAGCCGGCAGTTGGACGTTTTCCAGCGCCGTCAGCGTCGGCACCAGCATAAAGGACTGAAACACGAAGCCCACGTCTTTTGCGCGCAGCGCGGCTCTGTCCTCCTCGTCCATTTCCGGCAGAGAATGCCCAAGAAGCTTAACGTCGCCGCTGGAGGCGTCATCCAGCCCGGCCAGGATACCGAGCAGCGTAGACTTCCCCGATCCCGATTCACCAATCAGCGCAATTGTTTGTCCTGAATTGACAACCAGCTCAACTCCGGTGAGGATGTTAAGCCTGTGCTCTCCCTCACCGACAGACTTATTTAAATGATGAACTTCAAGAACGTGATTTTCAGACATCTGCCAATCCTTTTATTGCTGGGGCTGTCATCTTTGCGCGTCGCGGCGGCGGACACGCTGCTTATTCTGGGCGATAGCCTGAGCGCCGGCTTTCGGCTGCCAATCGAACAGGCATGGGCTAGCCAGTTAGGCGATCGCTGGAAGGACCAGCCTAACGCGCCGAAGGTCATCAACGCCAGCATCAGCGGCGATACCGCGGCCCAAGGGCTTGCGCGACTGCCTGAACTTTTGAAAACCCATCAGCCGCGCTGGGTGCTCGTCGAACTGGGCGCTAATGACGGCCTGCGCGGCTTTCCGACAGCGGACATCGAGCGCGACCTGACGCAAATCATTACCGTCATTAAACAGGCTAACGCCCAGCCGCTCTTGATGCAAATCCGCATCACGCCCAACTACGGCAAGCGCTACACCGACGCGTTTACCGCTATTTATCCTAAACTTGCGCAGGAGCAAAACGTGCCTCTGCTGCCTTACTTCATGGAAAAAGTCGTGGTTAAACCGGAGTGGATGCAGTCCGACGGCCTGCACCCTACCGCGGACGCCCAGCCGTTTATCGCCGACTTTATGGCACAGGCGCTTGCGCCCTACGTAGGTCTTCTTCAGTCTACAACACCGGCTAAACAGAGCTAACTCACGGAAAGGTAAAGTTATGCAAAAGGCAGTATTGATTACCGGCTGCTCCAGCGGCATTGGTCTGGTTGCCGCCAGAGATCTAAAACAACGCGGCTATCGCGTTATCGCCGCCTGTAGAAAATCTGAGGACGTAGAACGCCTGCAGCAAGAAGGATTTGAAACGGTAAAGCTCGATTTGGACGACAGCGACAGCATTCGTGAAGCTGCCGAAGCGGTGCTGAGGCTAACCGAAGGCAAGCTTTACGGCCTGTTCAACAACGGCGGTTTCGGCATTTACGGCCGGCTGAACACCATCACCCGACCGCAGTTCGAACGTCAATTTTCCACCAACCTGTTCGGCGCCCACGAGCTGACCCAGCTTCTGCTGCCCGCCATGCTGACTCAGGGCGAAGGCCGAATCATTCAGACCAGCTCAGTCATGGGAATTATTTCCACCCCCGGCCGCGGGCTATACGCCGCCAGCAAGTATGCGCTGGAAGCCTGGTCGGATGCGCTCCGCCTTGAGCTCTACGGCAGCGGCGTTCAGGTCAGCCTGATTGAACCGGGACCTATCAGCACAGCGTTTAGCAGTAACGTAAACCAAACGCAGCAGGATAAACCGGTCGAAAACCCGTCCATCGCTCGGCGCTTTACTCTACCGCCAGAGGCCATCCTGCCCGCAATTCGCCACGCATTGGAAAGCCCGCGCGCGAAGATACGCTATCGCATAACTCTGGTTACCAAAGCGATGGCTATATGCAAAAGGCTACTGCCCGACAGGCTGATGGACCGCATCTTAAGGGATAAAGGATAGGTCCCAAAAGGGCTTGAAATTTATCGAGGTTGCCTACATATAGGTAACAAATACACGTGTAAAAGAGAGTGCCCCATGCCAGCGAACTTCGTTATTGACGTCAATGAATCCAACTTCCAACAGGTGTTGGAACAGTCTTCACAGGCGCCGCTGCTGTTTTACTTTTGGTCCCCCCGCAGTCAGCACTGCCAGGTTCTAGAGCCGGTGCTTACCAAGCTGGCTGCCGAATACGGCGGTAAATTTATTCTTGCGACAGTGGACTGCGACAGCCAGCCGATGGTTGCTGCCCAGTTTGGCATCCGCGCGATCCCAACCGTTTATCTGTTTAAAGACGGCCAGCCGGTCGACGGTTTTCAAGGGCCACAGCCTGAAGAAGCTATTCGCGCCCTGCTTGACCGAGTACTGCCGAAGGAAGAGGAGTTGAAAGCCGCCGAAGCGCAGGCGCTGATGCAGGAAGGACGTTTTATCGACGCCCTGCCCCTACTGAAGGACGCCTGGCAGCTTAGCCAACAGCGCAGCGACATCGGCCTGCTGCTGGCGGAAACGCAAATCGCCCTCAGCCGTACCGAAGAGGCGGAAGCCGTACTGGCCGCCGTGCCGCTGCAAGATCGCGATACCCGCTATCAGGGGCTTATTGCCCAGATTGAACTGTTGAAGCAGGCTGCGGATACGCCGGAAATTCAGCAATTGCAAAAGCAGGTAGAAGCCGATCCAGGCAACGTCGAACTGGCGGTTCAGCTTGCCCTTCAGCTGCATACCGTAGGCCGTAATGAAGAGGCCCTCCTTCTACTAATGGGCCACCTCAAGCGCGATCTCAACGCTGCAGACGGAAGCGCGAAAAAGACCATGATGGACATTCTGGCCGCGCTGGGCACTGGCGACGCACTGGCGTCTAAATTCCGCCGTCAGCTATATTCATTGTTGTACTGATTTAGCCCTAAAAAGCAAAAGGCATACATATGCCTTTTGCTTTTATCTTCCATTGCTTTTTCAGCGTAACCGCCTATTTCTGTTTTTTATACCTACTGCGGAAGGGATCGTTATACCGCTGCGCATTTATTGCGATCGTTAAGGCGCCTGTTAGCGCCATCATTATTTCTATCGTGGTTATTGCCGTAATGACGGTTGTCCGCTCTCTCATTCTTTATATTCTCCCACACTGATGCATTACTGGCCGACAAATCTCCTCCCCCCTGATTTGTCAGGCATAGAACAGGGCACTAAATATAATATTTAATTTATTAATAGAAAAAATGCAGATAGCTCAGACGCTACCATCATCCGAATAAAAATATTAACATTAAAACACTCTTTATTAATTACCCAAGTCAAGAGCAAAAAACGAAAAGCAAAGAAATAAAACCAGATAACCATCGACGCCAAATCGTAACCAAGTGAATATTATAAATATTAATACAACCTTAATATGATGAAATAAACCATTGGCAATAAAACACCGTTTTTTTATATAATTTAAAAAAATAAAAAAACTATTAAATCAACTTCTTTATAGATGATAAGGATATCTTCTTATGAGCAATGAAAAACTCATTTCCATCGCTATTGCCATGGCTGTCGGTTCCGTTAGCTATACTACTCAAGCCACTATTACCACGAGAACAACGGCAGGGTCAGGACAAAACGTCACAATTACGGATGACGTCGAATATTCCGGTTTCAACTCAAGCGCGCTTTATGCTCACGACGGAGGAAAGATCGCTTCTGACGGATATAACATTCAAGGCGGAACGGCCGGCAGCGCTATTTACGCTTCCGGCGGTACCATCGAGGTAAAAAACGGCACTCTCTCTGGAAACGTATATCAATACGTTAATGTTGATAACGGCGGGCAAGCGATTCTGGACAATATCCAATTCGATAGCGATCCGAGCAACGTCCAAATTAAAGCCGCCGGCGCAGGCAGCTTTGTCTCATTCTCGAATTCAATTATTCACGACTTTGACGACATGCTGATCTCGATGAACGATCGGGCCGAGATTAGCCTTGATAACGTCCAGTTAAATCAAACCGGCTCCAGCAGCGGCGCCGCTATCCTCTATATGGATAGCAAAAACAGCGCGACTATCACCAATTCCAGCCTAAGCTCCATTGGTAGCAGCACAATAACGGCAAACGATGGCAGCATAGTAACGCTTGATCGCGCCTCGCTGAGCACCACCTATGATAACGGCGACTATCCTGGCTCCTATGCCGTCGTAGGGCTAAGCAACTCCACGCTGGAAGCCAAAAACACCACATTTACAGCCAATGGCGACGTTTGGGGTATTTCCGCCTCTTCCAGCGACGTTACGTTAAAAGAGTCGCACCTGGACATGAATATTAACCAGGCTTACGGCATTAACTTAAGCAATAGTGCGCTAACGCTAAGCGACTCTGTGATTAACGCCAGTGGCGACGGCAACTATCTTGTTATTGCCAACGGGGGCTCAAACAACAGTTTGTCGGTAACAAATTCTCAGATTACGGCAACTGGCGATAAAAACTATGCTTTTTACGCCGACGGCTATTATGGAAACAGTCTCTATAACATTACCGATAGCGCAATATCCGTTAGCGGCAATACATCCTATGGCGCATTTATTATTGGAAGTAAAGCAGCCGGAGAGATTATCAATACAACCATAACCGCTGAAGGCGAAAACAGCTCGGCCCTAAGGCTTGCCGACGTAGGCAGCACAAAAATTGTCGGCAGCACTCTCTATTCAAAAAACTCAACCGCCGTCGTTTTACAGGACAGGAATGATGAAAGTGACAACGATCCGCTTTCCTTAACGCTGGATAACGCCCAGATCATTAGCGACAGCGGCTTGGCCTTCAAAATTTACGACTACAATAACAACTCAGGTCTGCTGCTAAACGAGGTAAATATTGATGCCACCAACGGCACGGCAATTACCGGTGACGTGTTGGTCAATTCTTCCAATGTCGACAGCACGCTGGTATTTAACCTAAGCGGCGCCTCTACCCTCACCGGCGCTATTAACACTCAGGGCTATGCTGGCGCCTCAACGGCGAACATTGACGCCACCAGCCGTTGGAACGTAACGAGCAACTCAGCGCTGACAACGCTTAACAACGCAGGAACCGTCTCCTTTGTAACCCCTGACGACGCCAGCGGCTTTAAAACCATCACCGTCGACGGCGACTACTACGGCGCAGACGGCAGCAAGCTGTTGATGAACACCCAACTCGGCGACGACAGCTCCCCGACCGACATGCTAGTCATTAACGGCGATAGCGCGGGCAGCACCAGCGTCAGCTTTAACAACGTCGGCGGCAGCGGCGCGCAAACCGTTGAAGGAATAAAGGTCATTGACGTCGCCGGGCAGTCCGATGCCGTCTTTACCATGGAAGGCAGAGCCGTAAAAGGCGGCTACGATTACAGCCTGTATCAAGGCAGCGTCAGCGACCCAGCTAATGGAAACTGGTATCTTCGCTCCGTCGATTCGCCCAATCCAGATCCCACTCCGACGCCTTCCATCAACCCCACTCGCCCGGAGGCCGGCGCCTACCTGGGCAACCAGACGGCAGCTGTTAATATGTTCACCCACACGATGCACGAGCGCCTGGGCGAGCCAGAATTTACCCAGCCCAACGGGACCGACGGCGGCGTTGGCGGCATGTGGCTGCGGGCCGTCGGTAATTCAACCGACAGTAAAGCGGCCGGTCAGTCGCTGAACGTCGATACCGACACCACTCTGGTTCAGCTGGGTGGCGATCTGGCGCGCTGGGACAGCAACGACCAGCGCTTCCTGTTCGGCGTGATGGCGGGCTACGGCCACAGCGACGTCGACAGCACCAACCCTAATGCCTATAAGGCCGACGCCAGCAAGGCATCCGGCGACGTCGACGGCTACAGCGTCGGCCTTTACGCTACCTGGTTCGGCAGCGCGTCAATGGCGACCGGCGGCTATATGGACACCTACGTACAGTACGCCTGGTTCGACAACACGGTAAAAGGCCAGGATCTGCCCTCTGAAGAATATAAAAGCCGACTCTGGCAGTGGTCTGTCGAATCCGGTTACGCCTTTACGCTGGGCAATGCCGGCAACTATCAGTGGCTGGTTGAACCGCAGGCTCAGCTGATTTACGACTGGTATAGCGCCGACACCCACACGGAACAAAACGGCACTCGCATACACGGCGGCGACGCCAATGGCCTGACGACGCGCCTGGGCGCCCGCCTCTATGGCCGTATGGAACGTGGTGAAGGCGTTCAGCCGTTTGTCGGCGTCAACTGGTGGCACGGCGACGCCAACAACGCGCTGAAAATGGACAATGACCGTTTCTCGCAAGACGTTCCCGACAATCGCTATGAGGTTGAAATCGGCCTTCAGGCTCGCATCAGCAACGGTTGGCAGGCCTGGGCGCAGTTGAGCAACCAGACCGGAGAGAACGGCTATCGAAACAGCGAAGGGGTTATCGGCGTTAAGTACGTTTGGTAAGCGCTTATAAAAAAAGCAGTAAAAACGCCGTCCGGCTTTCTGGACGGCGTTTCAAACTACGGCCTAGCGGCGATGGCCTTTATCATGACGCCCTTTATCGCGGCGATCGTCGTGACGGCGATCGTGATGGTCATCGTCGTCGCCGCTTACCGCAACGGCGGCAATCGCACCAACAATAACCGCGCCAATCGCAAGCGCGCCCCAATCCTCTCCCGTCATGTTTTGGCATCCAACGGTACTGATACAAAGCAGCCCAATAAATCCTATCTTGATTCTATTAGATACAGAGCTAGTCATGATAAATCCTTTTTAAGAATGTTCTAAAAGGCTTTTTTATAAATTAACGTTCAACTAAGGATCTATATTAAAATAACGCACATTTCTAACAAGCGAATTTAAACCAATCATACTATAACCTTACAATAATAATACAAAAGTCCCATTAATAAATAATACCGATAAAATCACTTAGATAGCGGGGCACAGAGAAGTTGGTTAATAATTTGATTAAAAAGAATTATTAAGCCAAGAAACGCCGAGAAAGGTCGGTGTTTCGCCAACTTACTCATTAACAAACAGATGAAAATTTTAACCATAAAGAAAAAACAAGAGATGTTAATTAAAGATGATTTTTATTATGTAAGCTTAACAAAAAATACATATTCCCCTGACGCTAATTTTTATAGTTACCACTAAATTAATAAATAAATTCCGCTATGCTATATATGGAAAGGAGAAAGGAGAAAGGACAATCTCCGGCTAATATATGGATAAGCCTAAAAAAGAATATATACCAAGAGTGCTTACAAAAACGCCGCCTAACAATGGGCAGCGTTTTTCATAAGTAAAAGCGTAAAACGTTAGCTGGCCTGACTAAACGCCAGCGTCGCTACGCCGTTTTCATAGGTGACGCTAATTTGCTCCAGTGAAGCCAACGCTCTGTCGACACGCGCCAGATCCGGCGTATTCTCCGCATTGACCGCAATAACTTGACAGCCTGCGGCTAAACCGGAGGCAATGCCCGCCGCAGCGTCTTCAACCACAACGCACTCCTGTGGTAAGAATCCCAAACGCTGCGCCCCAAGAAGATAGGCGTCAGGCTCCGGCTTTCCTCTGGCGACCAGCTCAGCGGTAACGAACACTTCCGGCAGCGGTATGCCCGCCGCTCGGCTTCTCGCCTGAGCGATAGGAATGGTGCCTGAAGTGACAATAGCCCAGGGAATGCCCAACTCGTTGAGCCGATTCAACAGCGCAACGGCGCCCGGCAGCGCGACGATGCCGTCAGTATCTACCGTTTCTTGATGCTCCAGCGCCTTAAACTCTTTTTGAATATCTTCATCACTATAGCCCGCCATGAAGTGGCGTAGAGAGGTGATGGCCTGTTTGCCGTGAATGAAGTCCAAAACCTCTTTCGGATTAAGCGAATACTTATTGGCCAGCATGAGCCACGACCGCTCCACGACCGCCAGCGAGCTCACCAGCGTGCCGTCCAGATCGAACAGAAAACCTTTGCAGTTCAACTTTTGCCTTCCCGTTTTTTCAGTGGCTAAAAACGAAGACCCGCAAATGCGGGCCATTATCACGTTAAGCATAAATCAGGCGTTGATTATTTGCGAAATCTCAATCGCACAGAGATGATACTGACGCGGGCAAGATTGCCAAATCGCCAACATGCGCTGATATTTGTCCCACATCTTGGTCTGGGAGTTAAAGCCGTGCGTGCCGGAATCAAAGTGGGTATAGCGGCCTTCGGTATTCACCAGGAAGCGAACATAGCTCAAATAGCGCGCTTCGGTCGCGGCATCAAAGCCCAGAAAAGCAATACGACGCTCATCAATTTCAGCTTTGTCCTTCAGATGATCGCGCAGATTCTCAAACGAAACGCGCAGCGCATGGTGCATTTCCATAATGTTGATAATCGTACGACAGGTCTCTTCCGTCAGCTCGCCAAACTCGCGCTCAAGTTCCTTCATTTGCAGGCCAAAACCGCGCTCAACGATAGTCTGCAAGCGACGATAGCGTTCGGCATTCTCCGGATCCAACATCGTCATCATCTTGTACTGATTCGACAGAATCAGCCTTTGAGCATTGGTCATTTCCACAATAACAACTCCTACGGATTGAAAACAAAAAAATAAACCGGTGAAGTCGCGCCTAGGAATAGGCTCTAAAGCGCTTCGAATGACTAGAGAATGTCACATTGAGCCAAAGAGTGATACCCGTTGCGCGCAATTTTTTGCACGATCGAGAAGGAAAACGATAAACAACACAGGAGTGAAATCTATCGCGCTCAGAACGAAAAGCGCAGCAGATCGAAGATACGTTAGAGGTCGTCCAGAAAAGTTTTGTCCAACCGGCTGAATGCCTGCTTTAGCAGTACGGCAAGGTGCTGATAGGTTGGCTCCTCTTCCAGCGGCTCACACTTCTGCCCCGCTTCGGTGAGCTTCGCACGAAGAGAAAAGAACCACTGCTTAAGCGTAGGAGGAAGCACGGCGCATGAGCGCTTTCCCAACCACCACAGCCCCTGCATTGGCATACTGCAGGCAAAGATTGCCGTCGCCACCGCGGGCCC
The DNA here is from genome assembly GCF_039789245.1 of Leminorella grimontii. Lineage (NCBI taxonomy): Bacteria > Pseudomonadati > Pseudomonadota > Gammaproteobacteria > Enterobacterales > Budviciaceae > Leminorella > Leminorella grimontii. The sequence goes on from NZ_CP146357.1 coordinate 2,651,406, forward strand.
CAGGTTTCCGCCCATGGCGATTTGCCAGGCCAGCGTAAAAACGGCAACGGGAGGCATAAAACGCACGCCAAAGCGTGTCGCCGTAATGATGCGATGCTCAGGAAACACCACGCCCAAACGCTTTTCGTTTGGCCACGTTTTCATGTAGGTCTGCCCTAGCGTAAAGAGCTTTAGCCAACGTACCGGCCCTAAAGAACGTTTCATAGCCTGTTGCCCTCCGATCTGCCTACACAACACATATATAACAGTTATACCTTATCTTACGAGATCTGTCAGATTCACATTTGGATAGTTAGAGTGAGTTAACTTCAAAAAAATTCATAAAATTTAAAAAAATCGCATAAAAAACTTGATGCAGTTTAATAAATATCAATTTAATTTGTAATTTGGTTTTCTTTTTGAACTATCAGGGATTATGCTAGCAGCGCCCTCTGGGCCTAATGGCACATTTCAAGCTATTTGTGGAATGAATGAAGTAATAAATAATAGCAATAACCTGTTCTCAGGCAATTGTGTACAATATAAAGAAACGCTACGCGGGTACGCGGCGAAACAACGGTCTAAGGAGCCTGGCTCCTACCTCCGGGTGCCAAGTTCCCGATTTTTGTATTTCCAATCACGAATAAAATAGGTACTTCTCATGTCGAGTAAGCTGGTTCTGGTTCTTAACTGCGGTAGTTCTTCTCTGAAGTTTGCCATCATTGATGCTGCCAATGGCGAAGAACACCTTTCTGGTTTAGCCGAGTGCTTCAATCTGCCGGAAGCCCGCATCAAATGGAAAATGGACGGAAGCAAGCACGAAGAAGCCCTTGGAGCAGGCGCTGCTCACAGCGAAGCTCTGAATTTCATCGTTAATACCATTCTGGCGCAAAAACCAGAACTGTCAAACAGCCTGACGGCGATCGGCCACCGCATCGTGCACGGCGGCGAGCAGTTTACCCAGTCAGTCGTGATTAATGACGACGTACTTAAAGGCATCGAAGCGGCCGCTCCGTTCGCTCCGCTGCACAACCCTGCCGGCCTTATCGGCATTCAAGAAGCATTCAAAGCGTTCCCTTCTCTTAAGAATAACAACGTGGCCGTTTTTGATACCGCTTTCCACCAAACTATGCCGGAAGAATCTTTCCTGTATGCCCTGCCCTACAGCCTGTACAAAGAGCACGGCATTCGCCGTTACGGCTTCCACGGCACCAGCCACTACTATGTCAGTCGCGAAGCCGCCAAGATGCTGAACAAGTCCGTCGATGACCTGAACGTCATCACCTGCCACCTGGGCAACGGCGGTTCCGTTTCTGCTATCCGTAACGGCAAGTGCGTTGACACCTCTATGGGTCTGACCCCGCTGGAAGGCCTGGTCATGGGCACCCGCAGCGGCGACATCGATCCGGCTATCATTTTCCACCTGTACGACGTGATGGGAATGAGCATGGAGAAGATCAATACGCTTTTGAACAAAGAGTCCGGCCTGATGGGGCTGACCGAAGTCACCAGCGACTGCCGCTACGTTGAAGACAACTATGCAGAAAAGGCTGACGCCAAGCGCGCCATGGACGTTTTCTGTCATCGCCTGGCCAAGTACGTCGGCGCCTATACGGCTCTGATGGACGGCCGTCTTGACGCCGTTATCTTCACCGGCGGCATCGGTGAAAACGCCGCGATGGTTCGCGAACTGACGCTGGACAAGCTGGCACTGCTCGGCTTCGCCGTTGACCACGAGCGCAACCTGGCCGCCCGCTTCGGCAAATCCGGCAACATCGCCAAAGACGGCACCCGCCCGGCGCTAATCATCCCGACTAACGAAGAGTTGGTCATCGCGCAGGACGCAGCCCGTCTTGCCGCATAAGAATTGAAGGTCACACCGTCAGCCCAGGCTGGCGGTGTTGTTTTGACGAAAGCACAACCGAAAGAGGTTTAGCCGTGTCTCGTACAATCATGTTAATTCCCACCGGCACCAGCGTAGGCCTGACCAGCGTCAGCCTCGGTGTCGTGCGCGCCATGGAGCGCAAAGGCGTCCGTCTGGGCGTATTCAAGCCCGTCGCTCAGTCTCGCTCCGGCGACGAAGTTGCGGATCAAACCACCACCATTCTACGCGCAAACTCTAACGCCACGACGGCAGAGCCGCTGAGCATGACGCTGGTTGAAAGCCTGCTGAGCAACAACCAGCAGGACGTACTGATGGAAACCATCGTTGCGCGCTATCAGGAATGCGCCAAGGGTTCAGAAGTCGTTCTGATCGAAGGTCTGGTTCCTACGCCTAAGCATCAGTTCGCCAACGCGCTGAACTATGAAATCGCCAAAACGCTGGGCGCGGAAATCGTCTTCGTCATGTCTTTGGGCAAAGATTCTCCGGCGCAGCTCAAAGAGCGCATCGAGCTGGCCCGCTCCAACTTTGGCGGCAGCAAGAACGAAAATATCACCGGCGTTATCATCAACAAGCTGAACGCCCCGGTTGACGATCAGGGCCGCACCCGTCCGGACCTGTCCGAAATGTTCGACGACGCCACGCAAAGCAAGGCGCAGATCACCGCCGTTGACACTGCGAAGCTGTTCACCAACTCCAGCCTGCCGATTCTGGGCTGCATTCCGTGGAACATCGATCTGATCGCAACCCGCGCCGTCGACATGGCTCACCACCTGAAGGCCCGCATCATTAACGAAGGCCAGATCCGCACGCGCCGCATCAAGTCCATCACGTTCTGCGCCCGCAGCATTCCGAACATGCTGACGCATTTCCGCCCCGGCTCCCTGTTGGTTGCCTCCGCGGATCGCCCGGACGTTCTGGTCGCCGCCTGCCTGGCCGCCATGAACGGCGTAGAAATCGGCGCCATCCTGCTGACCGGCGGTTATGAAATCGACGAGCGCATCGCCAAGCTGTGCGAGCAGGCGTTTGAAACCGGCCTGCCGGTCTTCATGGTTGACACCAACACCTGGCAAACCTCGCTGTCCCTGCAAAGCTTCAGCCTGGAAGCGCCGTCCGATGACCACGAGCGCATCGAACTGTCGCAAAACCATATCGCCAACCACATCAACAGCGAGTGGATTGACGCGCTAACCGCCAACACCGAAGGCTCTCGCCGCATGTCTCCGCCGGCGTTCCGCTATCAGCTGACCGAGCTTGCCCGTAAGGCCAACAAGCGCGTCGTGCTGCCGGAAGGCGACGAACCGCGCACCATCAAGGCGGCCGCTATCTGTGCAGAACGCGGCATCGCACAGTGTATTCTGCTGGGCAACCCTGAAGAAGTGAAGCGCGTTGCCGAAGCGCAGGGCGTTGAGCTAGGCAAAGGCATTGAAATCGTCGATCCGAACGAAGTTCGCGAAATCTACGTTCCTCGCCTGGTTGAGCTGCGCAAGAGCAAGGGTATGACCGAAGTCGTCGCCCGCGAGCAGCTGCAAGACAACGTCGTTCTGGGCACCCTGATGCTGGAACAGGGCGAAGTCGACGGTCTGGTTTCCGGCGCGGTTCACACCACTGCCAACACCATTCGTCCGCCGCTTCAGCTTATCAAGACCGCGCCGGGCAGCTCGCTGGTGTCCTCCGTATTCTTCATGCTGCTGCCTGAACAGGTTCTGGTTTACGGCGACTGCGCCATCAACCCGGATCCGACCGCAGAACAGCTGGCGGAAATCGCTATCCAGTCCGCGGACTCCGCCGCCGCCTTCGGCGTCGATCCTCGCGTTGCGATGATCTCCTACTCTACCGGTAATTCCGGCACCGGCAGCGACGTAGACAAAGTGCGCGAAGCGACCCGCATCGCTCAAGAAAAGCGTCCTGACCTGGTTATCGACGGCCCGCTGCAGTACGACGCGGCCATCATGGAAGACGTTGCCCGCTCCAAAGCCCCCAACTCACCGGTTGCGGGTAAAGCCACGGTATTCATCTTCCCGGATCTGAACACCGGTAACACCACTTACAAAGCGGTACAGCGTTCAGCCGATCTGGTCTCCATCGGACCGATGCTGCAAGGCATGCGCAAGCCGGTTAACGACCTGTCCCGCGGCGCGCTGGTAGACGATATCGTCTACACCATCGCCCTGACGGCGATTCAGGCCGTGCAGATCGAAGCGGCTAAGTAAGATAGCGTAACGAAACGGGCCGCTGAAAGGCGGCCCGGAATAAAACAAGGCGCCAAAACCGTCACTCGGCTTTGGCGTTTTTATTTTGTGGGAAATAGTGCAGAAAGAAGTTATACACCACTTCAGCCTCATCAATCGCATGAGCAAAATGAGATACAACGTCCTCTACCTGAACGCCTTCAAGATTTCTATCAAACTCCGTAGCTTCTATGTCATTAAGCATACAAAAGAAATACGAACAGTCGACGCTATCCTGATAGGCATCGGTATAGCTTCCCGCCTTCCCAAGAAACGTCGCCCAGGAAATTTGACCAATACGATATTTTAAAAACAGGCAGGCAACATAGAACTCCGTTGTCCCCAAGAATTCGATAAAAGGCTCTGAATAGGCATAAGTACAAACGATACTGATTGCACCAGGTTGGAACTCTTCAGTCGCCAACTCAAGTATCCAGTCTGGTGGGGTGTCTTTACGTAAAATAACGTCATCGCACCAGGGAATAAAATATCGGTAGTCAATCAGCTCGGCCTCCAGCATGAGACCAAGCCTGACGGCAAACGCCTTTGATAAAGGCGATAAGCCGGAAGGAAGGCTATTGGTCAACCGAGGCCATGCCCATCTCATCGGGGTTGCGCGAAAGCCACAGGTTCAGCGCCTTGATGGAGTCCGGCGTAAACTCGTCCGCCCGCTGGTTGATTTCTTCCAGCGTCATCCAGTGAACGCTCTCCACCTCGTCCTCCTGTAGCGCAAACGGGCCGTGGGAAACGCAGCTGAACAAGCCTCCCCAGACCATGCAGCTTTCGGACTCATAGTAAAACGTGCCGTGATCGGCGAACGGCACGTCGGCGATGCCAAGCTCTTCCTCCGCCTCGCGGCGTGCCGAGGCCAGCATCTCTTCGCCCTTTTGCACCACGCCGCCCGCGGTGGCGTCTAACCATCCCGGATAGAAGTCCTTATTCTTGGTGCGGCGTTGAACCAGCACCTTGTCCATACCGTTGTGCACGACGATGTAGGTCGCTCTGTGACGAAGATTCTTTTGCCGCATCTGTTGGCGAGTTGCCTGCGCCATCACGTTATTGTTTTCATCGACCACATCAACCCATTCGATGCGCTCTGCCTGGCTTTGCTCTTCCATCTATGAAAAACCTTTTATAAAGATACCTGAACGAGGGGATGCCCCTGAGATAACGTCATAACCCTAAGCATACCGTCTTCCAACATGCCGAAGCTTGCCGGATACCCGCCCTTGGGGAGGCTGGCCGAGCCGGGGTTGAACAGGAATATGTCTCCCTGCTTCTCCGCCTGAGGAATATGGGTATGGCCGTAAACAAAAACGTCGCCTTTGCTAAGCGGCGGCAGCTTTTGCGGATGATAGTGGTGCCCATGAGTGAGAAAAAGCCGACGATGATCAAGTACGACCTGTTGCCAGGTAGCTTCAATAGGAAACGTCAGCAGCATCTGATCGACTTCGCTGTCGCAGTTTCCGCGTACGGCAACGATCCTATCGGCGACGTCGTTAAGCCGCTCGGCGACCTCCGCCGGCGCATAACCTTCCGGTAGAGGATTTCTCGGCCCGTGATACATCAGGTCGCCTAATAAAATCAGCCTGTCGGCGCCCTGGCGTTCAAACGTCGCCAGCACGCTTTCCGTTGCAGGTAGAGAGCCGTGCAAATCGGAAGCAAACATCAGTTTCATGGATACATCATCCCGACACTTCGCATGGCGGCAAATATACCGCACTTTATCGCGTCATGCGACGGTTTATCACCGTTTGCCTAAACGCTGACCAACGCCCCACTCGGTTGGATAAAAAGGAAAAATCTCTTGATGTTGTGAACCATCAAACGCTATTGCGTCATCAATTAGCTATCATTAAGGTATCTGATTATACAAGACGACTTTAGGCTGTGTCCTTTCACGGCAGCCTCAGGAGATCGCCCATGCATATACTGATTACCGGCGCCACCGGCCTCATCGGTCGCCCGTTGACAAAAAAGCTGCTCTCTCTGTCGCATAGCGTCACGCTTCTCAGCCGCAGCCCGGACAAGGCGCGGGCTTTATTTGGCGACGGCGTTACCGTTTTAGGTTCCCTTGATCACCTTCCCTCTCTGGACAACGTCGACGCGGTGATCAACCTGGCCGGAGAACCGATTGCCGACAAGCGCTGGAGCGACGGGCAGAAGCGCCTCCTCTGCCACAGCCGCTGGCAGCTAACGGCGCAGCTCAGCAAGCTTATTCTCGAAAGCCAGACGCCTCCGGCGACGTTTATTTCCGGCTCCGCCGTCGGCTACTACGGCGATCAGGGGCAAAGCATAGTGACAGAAGACGAAACGCCGCACAGCGAGTTCACCCACATGCTCTGCCAACGCTGGGAGCAAGAGGCGCTGGCGGCTCAAAGCGAAAAAACGCGGGTTTGCCTGCTTCGTACCGGCATCGTGCTGTCAACCGAAGGAGGCGCGCTGGCGAAGATGATGCCGATATTCAAAGCCGGACTCGGCGGTCCTATCGGCAGCGGCCTTCAGTACATGCCGTGGATCCACATCGACGACATGGTCAACGGCATCCTGTTTTTACTCAACACGCCGGTTCTTCAGGGGCCGTTCAACATGGTCGCCCCTTACCCCGTTCACAACGAGCTGTTTACCGACCTGCTGTCGTCGGCGCTGGACAGGCCGCACTTTTTCCGAACGCCGGCCTTCGTCATCCGCCTGCTGATGGGAGAAGCGTCCGTTTTGGTTCTCGGTGGACAGCGCGCGCTGCCCAAGCGACTGGAGGAGGCGGGCTTTGAATTCACCTATTCAGAACTGGAAGATGCGTTTAAAAACCTGTTTCCCGATAGCTAGCGAACGCGTTGGAACGCTAAGATTTTCCCCGCCAGCGGGTAAACAGTTCGGCTGCCGGTTCGATATCGAACTGATCCAGCACCCGGCTAACGGTTTGGTCAACGATATCTTGAATTGTCTGTGGCCGGTGATAAAAGGCCGGCACCGGCGGCATGATAACCGCGCCCAGCTCCGCCGCCTGCGTCATCAGCCGCAGGTGCCCCAAATGCAGCGGGGTTTCGCGCACGCAAAGCACCAGCGGCTTTCTCTCTTTTAACGTCACGTCGGCAGCGCGGCTCAGCAATTCATCGGTATAGCTGTTAACGATAGCGGAAAGGGTTTTCATCGAACAGGGAAGAACGACCATGCCGTGGCAGCGAAAGGAGCCGGAAGACACCGAAGCGGCGATGTCGCGCACGTCATGGACCACGTCGGCCAGCTCTGTCACCTCACGCAGGGAATAATCCGTCTCTAAAGACAGCGTCTGGCGCGCGGCCTGGCTCATTATCAGGTGGCTTTCTACCTGCGGGCAGTCTCGAAGCACCTGAAGCAGGCGTACGCCGTACAGCGCGCCGCTGGCGCCGGAAATGCCGACGATCAGTCGTTTCATCATGGGGATTATGTCCTTCCTCTCTTTTGAGCACTGACTTTGCCGCAATCACCGGCCTGAATCAATCTTAATCATAGAGAGAAAAAGGGATTTTATTCGTGCGCGGACGCAGAAAAGCAAAAGGCCCAGCGACAACGAGCGTCGCCGGGCCTTTTAGAAGATAGCGTTAGCCTTCGTTATACATCTCGAGGTTTTCTACGGTCTGCTGCTCTTTGTCCGCCTTCGCGTCGTCGTTACGCAGCCCGTCGAGATAGTTCAGATAGTGCTGGTCGATGTCGTTGGTGACGTAGATGCCGTCAAACACCGAGCTTTCAAACTTCTCAATGTCGCGGTTATCGTCGCGCACCGCTTCCACCAGATCGTCAAGATCCTGAAAAATCAGCGCGTCGGCGCCGATGATGCGATTGATTTCTTCTACGTCGCGACCGTGGGCAATCAGCTCATTGGCGCTCGGCATATCGATACCGTAAACGTTGGGGAATCGCACCTCCGGTGCGGCCGAGGCCAGGTAAACCTTCTTCGCTCCCGCTTCGCGAGCCATCTCAACGATCTGCTCCGACGTCGTGCCGCGAACGATAGAGTCGTCCACCAGCAGCACGCACTTATCGCGAAACTCCGCTCGGTTGGCGTTCAGCTTGCGGCGCACTGACTGCTTTCTCTTTTGTTGACCGGGCATAATAAACGTCCGCCCGACGTAGCGGTTTTTCACAAAGCCCTGACGATAGGGTTTATCAAGAATGCGGGCGATTTCCAGCGCGATGTCGCAGGAGGTTTCAGGAATGGGGATCACTACGTCGATCTCAAGATCTTCCCACTCTTTGGCGATCTTCTCGCCCAGCGTTTTACCCATGCGAACGCGGGCGCTATAGACGGAAATCTTATCGATAAACGAGTCCGGACGGGCGAAATAAACGTACTCAAACAGGCAGGGATGATTCTTCGGGCTGTCGGCGCACTGTTCGGTGAACAGCTGCCCTTCCAGCGTCACGTAGATAGCCTCTCCCGGCTCCACGTCGCGCATAAACTCAAAGCCCAGAGTATCCAGCGCCACGCTCTCGGAAGCCACCATATACTCAACGCGCCCGTCGGCCAGCCGACGCTTGCCGATAACCAGCGGCCGGATGCCGTTAGGATCGCGAAACGCCAGCATGCCGTGGCCGATAATCAGCGCGACGCAGGCATAGGCGCCGCGGATCAGGCGATGGGTGTTACGAACGGAGGTGAAAATATCTTCCGGCGTGAGCGGATAGTGGCGAAAATTGTCCAGCTCGCTGGCTAAAATATTGAGAAGCACCTCGGAGTCAGAGGTGGTGTTCACGTGACGGCGGGCGACCTCAAACAGCTTGTCCCGCAGCTCGTGGGCGTTGGTCAGATTGCCGTTGTGAGCCAAAGAAATGCCGTACGGCGAGTTGACGTAAAACGGCTGCGCTTCGGAGGCGCTGGAGCAGCCTGCGGTGGGATAGCGAACGTGCCCAATGCCAAGCGAGCCCTGCAGGCGCTGCATGTGCCGCATTTCAAACACGTCCTTAACCAGTCCATTGGCCTTTCTCAGGCGAAAGTTATTGTTTCCATCAATGGTCACGATGCCTGCGGCATCCTGACCTCGGTGTTGGAGCACGGTGAGTGCATCATAAATGGATTGGTTAACGGGGGTGAACCCGGCAATACCGACAATACCGCACATGCTGTCTATTCCTCATCAGTATCACCGCACGCCCCCCTAGCCAACCTAAGGCATCGCGTGCGGCAAGAAACTCGACGAACTCTGTAAATGGTCAAAGAACCACTTGATTAGTGGGCTAAACTGCGGAATAAGCTGGGATTGCGCCCAGGCTTCGCTTTGAGAAAACGCCGTAAAGGAGTCGAGGAAAAACAGCAGCGCCGCGACAATCAGCGCTCCGCGCAGCGCGCCAAAGCAGACGCCCAGCACGCGATCCGTACCGGAAAGCCCGGTATGTTTCACCAACGACCCAATCACATAGTTAACAATAGCACCCACAATTAGCGTCGCAACGAACAACGCGGCGATAGCAATAGCGTTACGTATCAGCTCATCCTGAAACTGCGTAAAGTAGACCGTCAGATAGGGATAAAAACGACTGGCGACAAAAAACGCCGCAACCCAGGTCACCAACGACAGCGCTTCACGAACGAACCCCCGAATCAGGCTGACCAGAAGAGAAAAGGCGATAACGCCGATAATGACATAGTCAACCCAGTTCAGCATACCCACATCCATGCAGTGACGTAAAACTTCATACAATTAACCTATACAAAATACTACGCCGTCGCGTTGCGGCGCATTCTATCAGAAAAAGAAAACGTTTGCGTAGCCATTTTATCGCCAAGCAAACGTTACCGTGCAGTTGTATATGCTTTGACCTGCCCGCTAAGGCCGGTCAAACGATTAAGCTCCGGCAGCGCGGATTCGAGCTTCTGCTTCGACGGATCCGGCCCTACGATAAGGCGAGTAACCTTCCCTTGCACCGGAGTAGCCGGAATGGTGTAAACCCGGTAGCCCGACAGGCGCAGCGTAGCCACCAGCTCATTCACCTTATCGGCATTTTTCAATGCGCCCAGCTGTACGATGTAGGCCTGACCGACGGGCGGCTTTTCCTGAGGCTTCTCTTTTGGCTTATCCTTGGGTTTTTCCGCCGTATCCGTCTTCGCCGTCGTTGGTTTAGTCTCAGTCGACTTTGTATCGACAGGCTTGCTGTCAGGCTTCGTCGTGGTCGCAACGTTTGTCGACGGTGGAGCCTTCGGCGCTTCCGGCGTCAGCGTAGGCTCTGGCGGCGCCGTTTCCGCCGTCTGAGCAGCGGCCGGGCTCTCACCCGCCGTGCCGCCGCTCGAAGGCGACGTTTGCGGCAAATTGTGGTTTACCGACGGCAATATTTCCGCACTCTGCTCGTCGCCTTCTTTAGGCACCAGCGGAATTGAGGCGAAAGTATCCTCATAGTGTTTTTTCTTGCCGTCAAACAGGTTGGGCAGCACGATAACGCCGATGGCGACGATGATCACTGCGCCAACCAGCCTGTTTTGAAACTGGCTAGCCATGCTGTTCTCCCTCTGATAGTGCGCCCGCCTCCATGACGTGAGCGACGGTATGAAACGATCCGCAGACCACAATTGTGTCTGCCGGACTAGCATCGTTTTGCGCCTGACGCCACGCCTCGGCCACGTCGGCAAAAATTCGAGCACCTGGCAGGTGCTCCGCCAACAGCTCGGCCTTCGCGCCGCGCGGGCCTTCCAGCGGCGCGCAGTACCATTCGTCCACCTGTGGTTTTAGGTATTCGAGCGTCCCGGCAATGTCTTTATCCGCCAGCATGCCCACGACGGCGTAAACTTTGCCGCCCCGCTTGGGCAAAGACGACAGGCGCTGAGCAAGATAGGCCGCCGCGTGCGGATTGTGAGCCACGTCCAATATTCTTAGCGGAGCGTCGCCAATGATTTGAAAACGCCCGGGCAGCGAGGCCTGCATCAATCCCAGGCGAATTGCGTCCAAGCCGACGTCTAACCCGGAATAGCGGATCGCCGCCAGCGCCGTGGCGGCATTGGGCATAGGAATGGAAGGTTCGGGCAGCGCGTTGAGCGCAACGTCTTTCGAGCGCCAGCTCCACGCGCCTTCTACCGGTTCGTCAAACGACCAGTCTACGCCGCGCCGATAGAGCACCGCCCCCGTCGCCGCAGCGACGTCGGCAATAGAACGCGGCATATCCGGCTCGCCAACCACCGCGGGCTGGCCTGCGCGGAAAATACCGGCCTTTTCTCTGCCTATCGCCTCGCGATCGGAACCGAGCCAGTCGGTATGATCCAGTGCAATGCTGGTAATAACCGATACGCTAGGGTCGACGATATTCGTCGCGTCCAGACGGCCGCCCAGCCCGACTTCTAAAATTACTACGTCCAGCTTGGCGCGTTTAAACAGGTCAAGCGCCGCCAGCGTTCCAAACTCGAAATAGGTCAGCGAAGTGTTTCCTCTTCCCTGCTCTACGCGAGCGAAAGCCTGACAGTGATCGCTTTCCGGCAGCTCCATCCCCTGAATTCTCACCCGCTCGGTATAGCGAACAAGGTGGGGCGAACTGTAAACGCCAACCTTAAGCCCCTGCGCCATAAGGATCGCTTCCAGCGTACGGCAGGTCGTACCTTTTCCGTTGGTGCCAGCGACGGTAAAAATAAAGGGGGCGGGGGTTAGCAGGTCGAGCGATGCCGCAACGGCGCGTACGCGCGTAAGCCCCAGCTCAATGGCTTGGCTGTGCAAGCGCTCAAGATAATAAAGCCACGCGGCGAGTGGCGACGTGGCTTGAGGTATGTCCAGCTCTTTCATGATTCCCGTTCACTTGATTACGGTTTCACTCATTGGCCCGACTGCTCGGGCCGCTGATTGGCTGTTCGCAACGAACGAGCCGAGAAATTACTCTGCGGGCTGCTCGGGCTGCGCTGCCTTATCCGATTCGCCGTTTTCAGCAACAATCACTTCGCCTTCATGCGGCAAAGGACGATTAGTCAGCTTGGCCAGCAGCCCCGCTAGGCGATCGCGCATCTCAGGCCGGCGAACAATCATATCGATCGCGCCCTTCTCAATCAGAAACTCGCTGCGCTGGAACCCCGGCGGCAATTTCTCGCGCACGGTCTGCTCGATAACGCGTGGACCGGCGAAGCCGATCAGCGCCTTGGGCTCGGCAACGTTAATATCACCCAGCATCGCTAAACTCGCAGACACGCCGCCCATGGTCGGGTCAGTCAGTACGGAAATATAGGGAAGGCCGCGTTCCTGCATTTTCGCCAGCGCTGCGCTGGTTTTCGCCATCTGCATCAGCGAAAACAGGGATTCCTGCATGCGGGCGCCGCCGCTGGCAGAGAAACAAACCAGCGGGCAACCGTCTTCCAATGCCTGCTCAACCGCACGCACGAAGCGAGCGCCAACGACGGATGCCATTGAGCCGCCCATAAAAGAAAATTCAAACGCGGCGGCAACGATAGGCATACCGCACAGGGTGCCCTTCATGACGACCATCGCGTCTTTTTCATCCGTCTCTTTCTGAGCGGCGGACAGGCGATCTTTGTACTTTTTAGAATCTTTAAACTTCAGCAGATCCTTTGGCTCCAGCTCGCTGCCCAGCTCCGTTTCGCTGCCTTCGTCAAGGAAGCTGTGTAAGCGCGCGCGCGCAGTAATGCGCATATGATGGTCGCACTTCGGACACACTTCCAGATTACGATCCAGCTCGGCGCGATAAAGCACCTGTCCGCAGCTGTCACACTTAGTCCACACCCCTTCAGGAATGCTGGCCTTACGCGTAGGCGTACTGCTTTTACTTAAAATTCTTTCAATCCAGCTCATTGATGACCTTTCTGTTTAAACCGGTGACACGGCGGCCTTCTCGTCAAGCGGGATTTTCCCGCGATAGCGACTGCCGGTGTCGGACACAGAGATGCTGTCCATTAAACCATAACGCCCCGATAGAGTGGAACAAAACTTATCGAGACACCAAATTCTCAGTGCGATTTGTGCGGTAATCGTCGTTTTATTGCTCGCTTTTTATTACCTTACGCTAGGGCATGTCTCACAACACGACCTATTTCGCACCATTGTTTTTCGCCGCTGCCCTGCGGTGGCGCCATACTTCTATCACGCCGGGCATCACGGAGATAATAATAATCGCGACAATCAACAGCTTCAGGTTGTCCTGCACGATTTTTAAATCGCCGAAAATATATCCTGCATAGGTGAACAGCACAACCCAGACCACTGCGCCGATCACGTTATACGCTGCAAAATGACGATAGCTCATGTGCCCCATTCCCGCCACAAAGGGCGCAAATGTCCTCACGATGGGCACAAATCGCGCCAGAATAATCGTCTTTCCGCCGTGGCGCTCGTAAAATGCGTGGGTTTTATCCAGATAGCTCCTGCGGAAAATCTTAGAATTCGGGTTCTTAAACAGCCGTTCGCCGAACAGTCTGCCGATCGTATAGTTCACCGCATCGCCGAGAATGGCCGCCGTAATCATCAGCAGCGCCATCAGGTGTACGTTGATATCGTTGCCCGGCAGCGCCGACAGAGCACCCGCGACGAACAGCAGCGAATCTCCCGGTAAGAAAGGCGTAACCACCAGCCCCGTCTCGCAAAACAGAATTAAAAACAGGATTGCATAAACCCACATGCCGTAGTTTTCAAAGATCTGCGCCAAATGCACATCAATATGCAGGATAAAGTCAATCAGGTAGGTAATGTATTCCATAGCGAGATTTATTCACCAAGATCGTTATTTAGAAACAGCGGCCCCAGAGGAGGCGCCGGAAGCTCAAAGCGCTCAGGATAATCGACGGACACCAGATAGAGCCCCTCCGCCTTAGCCGTCGCTGCCGCCAGAGTGCGGTCTTTCGCCGCTAACAGCTGCGCCATCCAGCCTTCTTCCTGATTGCCGCAGCCGATTTCCAACAGGCTGCCGACGATGTTTCTCACCATATGGTGAACAAACGCATTGGCCTTTATGTCTACCACGACGTAGGCGCCGTGTCGCGTGACCTTTAAATGATTTACATTCCTCCACGGCGTCCTGGACTGGCACTGGACGGCGCGAAAAGAGGTAAAGTCGTTCTCACCCAGCAGGCACTGCCCCGCACGGTGCATCCGCGCTTCGTCCAGCGGCAGATGAAAGTGGCTGACGCCGCGCCCGAGGATCGCGGGGCGAAAGCGATGGTTATAAATAATATAGCGGTAACGGCGCGCCGTTGCGCTAAAGCGCGCGTGAAAATCCGGCTCGACGCTCTTCACCCAGCGCACGGCGATATCGGAAGGCAGGTTGGCGTTTACGCCCATCGTCCAGGCGACGTCTTTTCTGTTAGAGGTCGTTTCAAAATGCACCACCTGCCCGGTCGCGTGGACGCCGGCGTCGGTTCTGCCGGCGCAAAATACGGTCACCGGATGGTTCGCCACCTGGCTTAGCGCCTTTTCCAGCTCGCCCTGAACGCTGGCCACTTCCTGCTGACGCTGCCAGCCATAGTAGCGGCTGCCGTCATACTCGATGCCCAACGCGACCTTAACGCTTTCAGACATCAGTACAGATACTCCTGGATCAGGCTTTCGGCCGTTTTCACCGCCATCAGCGCGCCGCCAAAGCGGACGTTGTCAGCCACCGACCAAAACTGTAAGCGCTCCGGCTGGCCGTAGTCACTGCGCAAGCAGCCGATGCTCAAATGCGGGTTCCCCGTGGCGTCGCCGACCTGCGTCGGATAGTCGCCCTCTTCGCTTACCTGCACGTCGTCGGCATTTTCCAGCGCCTGAACGGCCTCTTCGGGAGACATTTCCCTCATGCCTTCAAAGTGAACGATCTGAGCGCTGCCGTAAAACACCGGCGACTGAATGCAGGATGCGGATACCGGCAGCGTGTCGTCCTGCAATACCTTGCGCGTTTCATCAACCAGACGGCGTTCTTCAAGTACGCTGCCTTCCGCATCCGGCAGCAGAGGAAGCAGGTTAAAGGCCAGCTGGCGGTTAAAAATACCCTCTTCAATCGGCAGCCCGTTAAGCAGGCGCGCGCTTTGCCCCGCCAGCTCCTCAACGGCCGCCTTGCCGTGAGCCGAGGCCGCCAGCATGACGGTTGCCTGTAAACGGGCGATCCCCGCCGATTCAGATAGAGGCTTTACCGCCGTCAACAGCTGGCCGGTCAGGCTGCTGGCAACGGCAATGATATTTCGGTTGCGGTACTCGGATAACGCATGATTATTAACGCCCGGAACGATAAGCGGTACGTCCGGCTCCAGAGAAAAAACGCCGCTGCTGTCGATAACCAGGCAGCCCGCGTCGGCAGCCGTTTGCGCGTAGCGCAAAGAAGCCTCGGCGCCGGCGACGAAAAACGCCAGCTGGGCCTGCGACCAGTCAAATTCGGCCGCATCCTGTACGACGTGGCTCTTACCGTTGAAGCGTATGCTTTCACCCGCCGAACGAACGCTTGCTAAAAGGTGAAGCTCGCCCACGGGAAACTCACGTTCCGCAAGCAGTTCAAGCAGCGCTTCACCTACCGCGCCGGTTGCGCCGAGAACGGCGATTTGCCATCCGTCTGTCATACAGAATTCTCCGAAATCGTTGTTTAAATCGTTATATACCCGTCATACTTCAAGTTGCCTGTGCGTTGGCTGCATGCAGCTCGAATTATTTAGGGTATACGGGCAGTCAAGAATAAGCGGGGCGCGATTATGAAGGCTTTTACCCGCAGATAAAAGCCTCCGCTTCTATTTTATGACGTATCGCGTTTACAGAAGAGAAGTCGTAAATCCTATCAGCCGCAGGCGCTCCGCCGTTTCCGCCCTGTCGCACTCGACGTGCAGCGACGACCATTCGCGGCGCTCAACGTACTCTTTACGCTGGCGGTCGAACTCGCCTTTTATCCCCGCGTCCCTGCGCAGAGGCGCATCGTCACGTCGGACATCATACACCAAATGGACCAATCGTTTTAGCCGCGCTTCATCAAGTTCGCCGTGAAAGCGAACTCGGTTAAACTCGGCCTGCGGCAGCAGTGAAGAGAGTGCAATGCGGTCTGGGCGGCCAAGGTATTCGCTGAGCGCCTGATAGATCTGCGTCGTTCCGCGCGCTTTGCCCTCAAGGGAATAGCCAGCGATATGCGGCGTGCCGATATCAACCCGGTGCAGCAACGGTAAAAGCAAATCGGGCTCTGGCTCCCACACGTCAAGCACCGTACTTATCCTTTTTCCCTTTTCCAGGGCGCGAAGCAGTGCGATGTTGTCAACGACGGCGCCGCGGCTGGCGTTGATAAGAATGCGGCCGTCGGGAAACGCGCCGAGCAGCGCTTCGTCCGCCAGATGGAAAGTCCTGTATTCACCGTCCTTAATCAGCGGCGTATGGAACGTCAGGATATCCGCCTCTTTAACCAGCTTCTCCAACGGCCAAAAGGTTTCTTTGTCCCCGTTCTTTTCACGAGGCGGATCGCACAGCAGCGTCTTCACGCCCATGGCGCCAAGTCGAGCGTTCAGTCGAGAACCGACGTTGCCTACGCCGACGATGCCAACGGTTTTATCCTTAAGCAAGAAACCGTCCCGCTCTGCAAGCAGCAGCAAAGAGGAAATAACGTATTCGACAACGGCAATAGCGTTACAACCGGGCGCGCTGGAAAAGCCAATACCGTGCTGCTTTAACCAAAGATTGTCAACGTGGTCGGTTCCGGCCGTGGCCGTCCCCACAAACTTGACCTCGGTTCCGCTCAGCAGATCGCCGTTAACCTTCGTTACTGAACGCACCATCAGCACGTCAGCGCCTTCCAACTGAGCCGCCGTCAAACCGCGACCGGCCACCAGCTTAACTTCGCCCAAGCGCCCGAAAAGCTCCCGGGCATAGGGCATATTTTCATCCGCCAGAATTTTCACGCTTATTCTCTCTTCAGTTGCCCGCACCCTGCGGGACACCGCCTAATTAAACGACGACAGCCGTGATAAAACGGTTTGTTTGCCGAAACATCTGCAAATAATGCACCGCATCGCGCCCCGCCGGTCGCACAACCCACTCCTTTTTATGTGATTGCCGACCAATTCGGTACAATGTAATGAAGAACGCCCAGAAAGTACATGATGATTAAAACGAGCGAGCCCTAAATAATTCAACCTGAAGTATGACGGGTTCCATTGGAGTTAATAAAAATATGAAACGTGCAATAGTCGTCTTCAGCGGCGGCCAGGACTCAACAACCTGCCTCATTCAGGCGATGGCCAACTTTGATGAAGTTCACTGCGTCACTTTCGACTACGGCCAGCGCCATCAGGCGGAGATTGACTGCGCTAAAATATTGGCCAAGCGGCTTGGCGCGGCGGCCCATAAGGTTATGGACGTCACGCTGTTAAACGAGCTGGCTATAAGCAGCCTGACCAGAGATAACATTCCTGTGCCGACGCAGGTCGAAAACGGGATCCCCAACACCTTTGTTCCCGGCCGCAATATTCTGTTCCTTACGCTGGCGGGCATTTATGCCTATCAGGTCAAAGCGCAGGCGGTGATCACCGGCGTATGCGAAACTGACTTTTCCGGCTATCCGGACTGCCGTGACGAATTCGTCAAAGCCCTGAATCACGCCCTGCGTTTGGGAATGGACTACAGTCTGGAGTTAGTCACTCCGCTGATGTGGCTTAACAAAGCAGAAACCTGGGCTCTGGCCGACTATTACGACAGGCTGGAGCTCGTCCGCCAGCATACCCTTACCTGCTACAACGGCATTCAGGGCGACGGCTGCGGCGAATGCCCCGCCTGCCGCCTGAGGGCTAACGGCCTGAACCAGTATCTGGAAAACAGGCCGCAAATATTGAAGGACGTAAAGCGCAAGCTCGCGCTTGCGTAAGCGAAAGCGCGGCCTTACAGCTTCAGGCGTGAAAGGTTGCGCTCTACCGTCGCAAGCCCAATACCGGGCACGTCCTGCAGCTGTTCTATGCTGGAAAACGGACCGTTTTGGTCGCGGTAGTTAACGATGCTTTGCGCCTTTTTCAAGCCAATGCCCAACATCACCTCAGACAGCTCTTCAGCCGTTGCCTGATTGATATTGACCTGAGCATCAACGGAAGCCTTTTTTCCCTTCGGCGCGGCCGACTGCTCCGCCGTCGCCAAAGGCGCGGCTACACTCTCCTGCGACGGCGTCTGCGCCAGCGTCAGGCCGGAAAAAAGCAGAGTGCCGGAAAATAATACGCACGACAGCGCGGTAGATAACTTTTTCATTGTCTTACTCCTTTTGTCTCATCAATGGATTACGCCGCCTATGGCAGCGGGAGATACATTGCGGGTAGAGAAGGCAACGAACAATAAGCAAAAGACGAATATGGAAAAGGCCGCGAAAGCGGCCTTTGATTAGAACATTGCGTTACATATAAATGCGAGCGATGCCGCCTTTATTTCACGCCGGCGGCTTCGCCGATTTTAATTTTAGCCTGAGCGCGCAGGCTGTTAATCAGCGCATCCAGAGCCATGCTGCCGTTTTGCTGAGCCAGCTGGGCAGTAACGGCCTGCGCCTGCTTGTCTTCCAGTTTACCCGGCGCTACCGCATCCAGAGCGACCAGCACTACGTTGCCCTTCATATCGCTCGCTACGCCGAATGCAGGCTTGCCGTCTTTCGGTAAAGGCAGCGCAAACACGCTGTCTGAGATTTGGGCGTCATCAGAGAAGCGGGTAACTTCCTGCTTATCGCCAAACTTCACGCCCGCCGCAGCCAGCGCTTCGTCGCCCTTACCTGCCTGCAGCGCGGTTACCAGCTCCTGCGCCTGCTTGCGGGCCATTTCGGTGATGTTTTGACGCTTAAGCAGCGCGGTAATATCCGCCGCGACGTCCTCAAACTTTTTCACCGCTTCAGGGCGATGTTCGGCAATGCGAAGCATAAAGGCGCGATCGCCCTCAACCGTAATCAGATCGGAGTTGGCTCCCGGCGCCCCTTTAGCACCAAAAAGCTCGCCGCCAAACACGGCCTGAGTAACTTCCGGATAGTTAAGCGCCTGCGGCACATCGTCTCGAGTAAACCAGTCGGTTTCAACCACCTTCAGGCCCGCAGCCTTGGCGGCGCCGTCGAGAGAAAACTTATCGTTGGCGGTTGCATCCAGCATCTTAGTCTGCAGGTCTTCATACTTCTCGTAAGACTTATCCTGCAATAAAGCCTGAGTAATCTCTTTCTTCACGTCCGCTAAAGGCTTCTCTTTCGCCTCTTCTGAACCGTTAAGGCGAACGACAAGATAGCCAAGATCAGAGTGAATGACGCCGGACAGCTGCCCTTTTTCCGTCAGCTTCGCCGCCAGGATGTCGTCAGGAATAGCCGTGCTCTCCAGCCAGCCCAGATCGCCGCCTTTTGCGCCGGAATCTTTATCAATAGACTTCTCTTTAGCCAGAGCGGCAAAGTCGCCCCCCTGCTTTAACTGCTCCAAAACCGCCTTTGCGTCGCCCTCTTTATCGAGCACGATCACGCTATAGTTAAAGCGCGGCTTTTGGATATACATCGGCTTGTTCTTTTGGTAGAAGTCGGCAATTTCCTGCTCGCTGACGGTCAGGCCGTCGCCGAGAGAGGCTGCGTCGACCTCAATGTAGCTGACCTTAACGCTTTCAGGAGTGGTAAAGCGGGTTTTATTCTGCTCATAAAATGCTTTTACCTGCTCGTCGGAAGGCATTGCCTCTTTCTTTTCCGCCAGCGCAGCGGTATTGATTGGCGCCAGGCGAACGTCGCGCTTTTGCTGAATCAGCGCAGCGGTAGACTCGGCTTCAACCGGCAGCGCAAAGTCGCTGCCCGCGAACGCGCGGACTACCTGCTGAGACAGCAGCTGCTTACGCACGATTTCGGCGTATTGCTCCGGCGCAAGGTTGATGCGGTTAAGCAGATCGCGGTATTTGGCGTTATCAAACTTACCGTCGGTAAAGAATTCGGGAGAATTTTGAATTGACAGCTTAACCTGATCGTCACCAATGGCCATGCCCAGCTTGGCGGCGTACTGGTCGATGAGCAGATCGTTAATCATGCGGTTAAGCACGTCCTGACGAAGCTGCTTGATGTAGGCATCGTTGCCCATCAGCTGTGAAAAATTATCGCCAAGCTGCTGTTGAAGACGGTTGCGCTCATTGTTAAATGATTGTTCAAAATTCGCGCTATTGATCTCTTGTCCGTTGACTTCGGCTGCATAATTCGCAGAACCGCCGGTCAGATAGCCGCCGACGCCGGTCAAAATGAACGACAGCATGATTGCGGCCAGAATAACTTTAAGCACGACACTGTTAGAGGCCGCGCGTAGATTGTCCATCATAGGGTGACAACTCTCCGCTGTATTGGTCTACATCATGAAACGCCTGCGGGGCTTCCAATTCTACGGAAAGCCGTTTTACGGAATATTCCCGCCGGGCAACGCAAGTTTCAGTTTATGATAGCCCTTTAAAAAGGCATAAAAAAAGCGCATCAAACTGATGCGCTCCTATTCTACCAGTTCATTGCCGGAAGGTAATGCCTTACCGGGCAAAAACGGGAAAAATCTTAGTTAACGGCATCCTTCAGCGCCTTGCCCGGACGGAAAGCCGGAACTTTAGCTGCTGCGATTTTGATTTCTTTGCCGGTTTGCGGGTTACGGCCGGTACGAGCTGCACGCTCGCGAACTACGAAAGAACCGAAACCAACCAGAGAAACCTGATCGCCGTTCTTCAGTGCGTCAGTTACTGCGTCAATAATTGCGTCTAATGAACGGCCAGCGGCTGCTTTAGAGATATCCGCTCCAGCAGCGATGCGTTCGATCAGTTGTGATTTATTCACTATAAAATCCCCTTTACGATAAATTGTCGTCCCTGATTCGTTGATAGGGATGCGACACAGTTACACCAGATAAAACAAGCGCTAGCATGTCAACCTGACGCTGTAATTTAACGGTACATATAAAAACTGGCAAGAGAGAAATCTCTTGCCAGAGTAGGTTTTATCTGGATTTCTTGCTCTATGTCACTTTTTTGCCTTCTTGGAGGCCACCGGACGGGCCCCGAACGGCGGGTTTTGCAACGCAATCTCCAACACTTCTTCAATGCGTTCTACCGGATGAATCTCCAAATCGGCAATGACGTTATCCGGAATTTCTTCCAGGTCGCGCTTGTTTTCCGCCGGGATCAGTACGGTTTTGATGCCGCCACGGTGAGCCGCCAACAGCTTCTCTTTCAGGCCGCCAATCGGCAGAACGAGACCTCGAAGCGTAATTTCACCGGTCATCGCTACGTCGGCGCGCACTGGGTTGCCCGTCAGGCAGGAAACCAAAGCGGTACACATTGCCGTACCGGCGCTCGGGCCGTCTTTCGGCGTAGCGCCTTCCGGCACGTGAACGTGGATATCGCGCTTCTCATAGAAGTCTTCATTGATGCCAAGCTTATCGGCGCGCGCACGCACGACCGTCAGCGCCGCCTGAATGGACTCCTGCATGACCTCGCCCAATGAGCCGGTGTAGGTCAGCTTGCCTTTGCCGGGAACGCAGGCGGTTTCAATCGTCAACAGATCGCCGCCGACTTCGGTCCAGGCCAGGCCGGTCACCTGCCCAATGCGGTTCTCGCTGTCGGCGCGGCCGTAGTCAAAACGCTGAACGCCCAGATACTCCTTCAGATTGTCGGCATTGACGGAGATATGCTTGACTTTTTTATTCATCAACAGCGTTTTCACCGCCTTACGGCAAACTTTGGAAATCTCGCGCTCAAGGCTACGCACGCCCGCTTCGCGGGTATAGTAGCGAATCATGGCGATGATAGCGGAATCCTCTACCGCCAGTTCGCCCTTCTTCAGCGCGTTGCGCTCAAGCTGCTTAGGCAGCAGGTGCTGCTTGGCGATATTGAGCTTTTCATCTTCCGTATAGCCGGAAAGGCGGATCACTTCCATACGGTCCAGCAGCGGCGCAGGGATGTTCATGGAGTTAGAGGTCGCCACAAACATCACGTCGGACAGATCGTAATCCACTTCCAGATAATGGTCGTTGAAAGCGATATTCTGCTCCGGGTCTAATACCTCCAGCAGCGCAGAAGCCGGATCGCCGCGCATGTCCGAAGACATTTTGTCAATTTCGTCCAGCAGGAACAGCGGGTTTTTTACCCCAACCTTTGCCATCTTTTGAATCAGCTTGCCCGGCATAGAGCCGATATAGGTGCGGCGGTGGCCTCGAATTTCGGCCTCATCGCGCACGCCGCCCAGCGCCATGCGTACGTATTTGCGCCCGGTCGCATTGGCGATAGACTGCCCCAGAGACGTTTTACCCACCCCCGGCGGCCCAACCAGGCAAAGGATTGGCCCCTTGATTTTACTCACCCGGCTTTGTACCGCTAAATACTCAAGGATGCGGTCCTTAACGCGATCCAAGCCGTAGTGGTCGGTATCCAGCACTTCCTGCGCCTTGATAAGGTCTTTCTTCACCTTGCTTCGTGCGTTCCACGGCACCTGGATCATCCAGTCAATGTAGCCGCGCACTACCGTGGCCTCTGCGGACATCGGCGACATCATTTTCAGCTTTTGCAGCTCGGCTTCGGTTTTCTCCCGCGCCTCTTTTGGCATTTTGGCCGCTTCGATCTTGCGCTTGAGGGTTTCGATTTCGTCCGGCGCGTCGTCCATTTCACCCAGCTCTTTCTGGATGGCCTTCATCTGTTCGTTTAGATAGTACTCGCGCTGGCTTTTTTCCATCTGCTTTTTCACGCGGTTGCGAATGCGCTTTTCCACCTGCAGCAGATCGATTTCAGACTCCATCATCGCCATCAGGAATTCTAAACGCTCCCCAATGTCGACCATTTCAAGCACCGTTTGCTTGTCGCTAAGCTTGAGCGACATGTGCGCCGCGATGGTATCGGCCAAGCGAGCCGGATCTTCTATGCCGTTTAACGAAGTCAGCACTTCCGGCGGGATCTTCTTGTTCAGCTTGATATAGCCGTCAAACTGATTGATCGCCGTGCGGATCAGCACTTCCTGTTCCTGCTCGTCAAGCCCGACGCTCGGCAGGTACTCCGCCTGTGCGGAGAAATGCTCGCCGTTATCGCTCAGGGTTGTCACCTTCGCGCGCTGTAAGCCCTCCACCAGCACTTTTACCGTACCGTCCGGCAGCTTCAGCATTTGTAAAATAGAGGCGACGGTTCCTACAGTAAACAGATCGTTCACGCCGGGTTCGTCCATGGTGGCGTCCTTCTGGGCGACCATCAAAACCTTTTTATCTTGTTCCATCGCCGCTTCAAGACAACGGATAGACTTCTCTCTGCCGACAAAAAGCGGGATCACCATGTGTGGATAGACCACCACGTCTCTTAAAGGCAGCGCAGGGATTTCAATGCGTTCGGAACGCTCAGCACTCATAGAACTCTCTCTTTGTTCGTTTTCACCGACGGGCTGTCGATGAAAAGTGGGATACGCTAATTGCGTAATACATGAAGAGTATATGGGGACGACGGATCGACATTCAACCGTACATAAAGAGAAAAAATGCCCGGAACGCAATATGACGCTCCGGGCTTTATTTAACAACGGGTTATCAAACTAATAACGATAAATTACCAGCGATAGGTTACGCCCATCGCACCGCCATAGCTTGCGAAATCACCGCTCCCCTGCCGCGTTGAGGCTTCAGCCCAAACGTTCAGCTTCGGCGTCACCTTTCCCTGAATCCCCAGCTTCGCTTCGTACACGTTCTTCTGGTTGTCCATTGAAACGCTGTCGCGGTTCATCCAGACGCCGTTGTCTCCCTCATGGCGCCACCAGCTAACTTCCGCATAGGGCTGCACGCGCGCAGTACCGGATGCGCGAAGCCCCAGCCGGCCGGTGAAACCGCCGCTGTCCTTGGTGCGTACGCGCGTACCGCCGCCGTCATAGTGGTCATCGGCGTCATAGCGGTTAAATATCGCCTGCACCTGCGGTTCCACCATCAGGCTTTCAACCGGCTGCCACGCATAGCCCGTTTCTACCGAGAACGCCCAGTTGGTTGAGTCGTACTTATCAGAGCTGGACAGCGCGCCGCTGACCTCATTGTTAAACCATGAATACTGAAGCCAGCTGTTCACATATAGTCCGCGCCTTGCTTCTGCGTCAGCAAACCAGGTCCCGTACAGGCCTGCGTTATAACCGTCTACCTTGCCGTCGGCGCTTACGCGCTGGCCGTTGGTTTTAGAATGCGAATCGGTTTTAGCGTGGCCGTAGCCGCCCATGACGCCCAGAATAAACCGGCCGATGTCAGTTTGTTGGTTCAGCACGTCCCCTCCCAGTTGGAACACGGTAGAGTCAACGTCAAAATCGATTCGGCCGCCCGCCGCGCTGTAGCCGTTAGCGTTTTGCTCATCCAGCCTCATCCACATCGCCTGAGTGGCGTCGTCACCGCTGCTGACGCCTTGCCCCGCGGTACTGTTGTTAGTGCGGCGATCGTGCAGCGTCGTGGTAAACATCGACTGGGCAATCAATTGGTTGCCCAAATAGGCGCCGGCATCCGGTCGTACGTTATAGTCTGACGGAGTTGGGATTGGCGCAGGTTCCGGGTTCGGGACAGGCTCCGAGTCTGGGATCGGGTCCGGAGTCGGATCCGGCTCGGGCGTTGGCATCGGTTCCGACGACGTTGAGGCATAGCTCAGATACCAGTCGTTTTTATCGTCAGTTCCGTCACCACGCACCAGATTGTAGTTATAGGCACCGATAGCTACCGTATCCGTACCGTCGTGATTGTAGTTGCTGGCCGCGGCATTAAAGACAAAATCGCCTTCCGCCGTTATTGCGCCGTTTTGAGCGTCAACCAACATAAGTGCGTCATAGTCGATGCTGTCGGAGTTATAGCCCTTACCGTTGATGCTGACCTTCGTCGTCTGCTGAGGCGTCGCCGATGCGCCGTCCAGAATCAGCCGGTTGCTGCCGTGGTTTTCAGTTGAGACATCGGCGTTAAAGGTGATGTTACCGCCGCCGACGTATTCATGCACCGTCAGGGTATTGAATACGCCGCCGCTGTCGTTATCAGCAAAAATAACGTTGCCCGCATTTGCTAGCCGATCCACTTCAGAGCTGCCGGTAACCGTCCAACGGCTGGTATCGTCAAAAGAAAGGTTAACTATCGTTGAACTGTTATAGACGATGCTATCACCGGCATAGGCGTTAACGGCGCCGTTAAGCAGAGAATTAGCGCTGAAGTCCATATTTAGCACCGTCGTACTCGCCGGGTTGTCATCAATCCTAACGTTGCCGGTTAATGCCGAATTATTCTTAACCGTAATGTTGACGTCATCGGTATAGAACGTCTGGTATACGCTATCGTATGTACTGCTATAGTGGTCAGCGACATACAGCGCGTTATCGGCCGTTACCGTAGTGTTATCCAATACGCCCTGAAAATCGCCCCCGCTCAAAAAGATGCCCGTCGTAGCGTAGAGAGGGGCATCGGGGTTATCTTCGGTCATCAGCGTACTGTTAGCGAAAGAAAAGCGGTTGGTCATACCGGCAGAAGCGCTGGTAAAAGCGATGCTGCTCTCCCCTCTGACCAAAATGTCCGCCCCCTGCCTGCCTGAAGCGGCATCGCCAAGGACAACGTCATTGCCGTTATATTGCTCAATCCCACGCGCCCCCCAGCCGGTAACGGTAATTTTCGTGCCGTCATCGACGTAAAGCGAGGAGATCCCCTCATCTCGCGCGTCGTCAAATCGGGGATCGATCCGAATGCCTATCCCGCCGTCGCCGTTAACGGTAATAGCGCCGCCGTGATACTGAACGTCACCCTGTAGAAGCCTAATACCGATGCCTGAGTATGTTGAATATCCGGCGTTGTCTGTCCAGTAGTTGCCATAGAAATCATTAATGACAATATTTGTATTCGTTGCCTCGAGAGCGGGCTTGGTCGCGCGCGCGGCCATGACGCTAATCCCAACGAAAGGGCCTACGCCGATAGTGATATCACCGTCGGCACCTTCCCAGGAACCAACGTTGATATCGACGTTATGAAGCGTCGTACTGCCGTCAAACACTATGGTAAAAACGCCTAAGGCAGCAGAATTCAGCGAATCAATATCGTCGCTGAATCTGACGTTAATCTCAGAGTCTGATAAAACCAAATCTCCGCCAGTATTTTTTACGGCGTAATTTCCGGCCTCTTCGTCAGCATCCAGATTGATTATCAGGTGAGAAAAGTCTCTTTGGCTCCAGCCATACATATAGAGACCGCCCTCATTTTCTACCGTAATGGTATCGCCATCTTTAAGATCGTCGCTGCATTCCGTTGAATAAGCGCAGACTATCGTTGAAGAAAACTCTTCGGCATTAACACCGTTACCAACCAGCCCTAGACATAAGGCAAGCATCGAGCGAGGAAAGGTTATCGCAGGCTTTTTTGAAAAGCGGCGAAAAGGAAACGAAGGAAAACTACGGTCCTGTTCCCTATTGGTACAATGACTCATGGTATACGAACGTCCTGTTTCTAGTAAAAAGTATCCTGCGTTGACTTAATGTTATTCAACGCATCCGATTGTTAAAATTTATTTTCAGTTTAGTTTTTATAAATAAAGCCGGCCATTATTCATTTCATATGAAAATGAATAATATTATTACGTCATTACGACAATGAGCATTATGCGCCAATAAGGAAACCAGCATCATTCAAACAAAACAGGCCACTACCAAACCACGCCCTATCTAATAACAATGAATTAACTAGTATTAAAAACAATAAATCAAAAATAAGGCAAGGGTGTTTATACAAAGAATGCTACATCAAAAATCACCAGGTGTTAAGCCTGAAATGAAAACAAATAAAAGCACAAAAAACCAGAAATTAATCACAATATAATTAAATAAACCAAAATAAATCACACAACCAAGAATAAATTAAAACATATACAAACTGGTTATTAAATATTATTAAATTCAATTTAAAAATGTTTATTTATTAATTTTCAGAAACAATATAAAAATCAAAAATAGCCAACAAAGAAGGAAAAAGATTAGCGAATAAAAATTAACAGGTTAAAAATGTTGAAGTCTCCTCCATTCTATCAGCCACGGCACACCTTGAAAAAAAGACGCCCGAACGGCAATATGCCATTCGGGCGTTATTTAAGGTAAAGCTGTCGCTTTATTGCCGAGTATTACCAACGATAGTTAACCCCTACGGCGCCGCCGTAAGCGTCAAAATCGCCGCTGCCAAGCTGCGTCGAGATCTCAGCCCAAACGTGCAGCTTCGGGGTCACCTTTCCCTGGATCCCCAGCTTTCCTTCATATACGTTGCTCTGGTTTTTCATTGAAACGCTGTCGCGGTTCATCCAAACGCTGTTGTCGCCCTCGTAATGCCACCAGTTGATTTCCGCATAGGGCTGCACTCGTTCGGTGCCGGAGGCGCGAACGCCCAGACGGCTGGTAAAATCGCCGCTGTCCTTGGTGCGCACGCGCGTACCGCCGCCGTCATAGTGGCTGTCGGCATCATAGCGGTTGAATATTACCTGCGCCTGCGGTTCCAACATCACGCTTTCTTCCGGCTGCCACGCATAGCCGGTCTCTATCGAGAACGCCCAATTAGTGGAATCATACTTATCGGTACTGGCCAAAGCGCCATTCACCCTGTTGTCAAACCACGCGTACTGAAGCCAGCTATCCACATACAGCCCCTGCTGCGCTTCCGCATTCGCATACCAGGTGCCGTACAGGCCAACGTTATAGCCATCCACCTTGCCGTCGGCGCTTACGCGCTGGCCGTTGGTTTTGGAATGCGAATCGGTTTTAGCATGGCCGTAACCGCCCATAACGCCCAGAATAAACTGGCCGCTGTCGGTTTTTTGGTTCACCACGTCGCCACCTAATTGGAACACCGTGGCGTCGACGTCAAAACCAACTCGGCCATCCGCCGCGCTGTAGTCGTTAGCACTCTTCGTATCCAACCGCATCCACAGCGCCTGAGTATGCTCATCACCGCTGCTGACGCCCTGACCGTCGGTATCGTTATAGCTGCGGCGATCGTGCAGCGTTATGGTAAACATCGACTGGGCAATCAGCTGGTTGCCCAAATAGGCGCCGGCATCGGGCCGCACGTTGTGGTCCGACGGAGTCGGTGTAGGATCGGGAACCGGCGCTGGGTCCGGGTCTGGCGTTGGACCTGGATCCGGCGTTGGTTCCGGCGGCGTTGGCGACGTAGAGGCGTAGCTTAAATACCAGTCGTTTTCATCGGCCGATCCGTTGCCGCGCACCAAACTGTAGTTATAAGCCCCGATGGCTACCGTATCCGTGCCGTCGTGGTTGTAATTTCTGGCGGCGGTATTAAAGATAAAATCGCCTTCCGCCGTCGTCGCGCCGTTTTGAGCATCGACTAACATCATGGCGCCGTAGTCGATGCTGTCGGAGTTATAGCCCTTGCCGTTGACGCTGACCTTTGTCACCTGCTGAGGCGTTGCCAGTGCGCCATCCAGAATCAGCCGGTTGCTGCCGTGATTTGCGGTAGAAACGTCCGCATTAAAAGTCATATTGCCGCCGCCGACGTATTCATGCACCGTCAGCTTACTGAATGCGCCGTTGCTGTCGTTATCAGCAAAAATAACGCTGCCCGAGTTTGCCAGCCGGTCCACTTCAGAGCTATCCGTAAGCGTCCATGCGCTGGTGTCATCCAGAGAAAGGTTAATGGTCGTTGAACTGTTATAAACAGTCTTGTTTCCACTGTAGGCATTGACGGCGCCCTTAAGCCAGGAATTCTGGCTCAAGTCCATGTTCAGCACCGTCACGCTGTTGGAGTAATCCTGTACTTTAACGTTTCCTAGCAGCTGTGAACCGTTTTTTACCTGCATACTAACGTTTTTGGAATAGAAGGTTTGATACACTCCTTCATACGTACAGCTATAAGACCTCTGAACATAAAGCGCGTCGTCCGCAGTGACCTTTGTATTATCCAAAACGCCTTCAAAGTCACCGCCCGATACAAAAATGCCGGTCGTCGAATAGCCGAGATTATCGGGGTTCTGCTGGGCGGTGAGTGAGCTATTAGCAAAGGAAAATCGATTCGTCATTCCCGTTGAGGCACTCGCATACGCGATACTGTTTTCCCCCTGAACCAGAATGTCAGCGCCCTGCTTTCCGGCTGCCGCATCGCCGAGAGTAACGTCGTTTCCGTCATACTGCCCAATTCCTAGGGCATTCCAGCCGGTAACGGTTATTTTTGTACCACCATCGATATAAAGAGAAGAAAGCCCCTCGTTCCTCGAATCGCCAAGCCAGGGAGTAATCCAAATGCCCATGCCTTCGTCGCCGTTAACGGTAATGGAACCGCCGTGATACCTAACGTCCCCCTGCTGGAGCTTGATGCCGACGCCGGCATACGTAGAATATTTCGTGCCGTTATTCCAAACATAGCCGTAATAATCGTTAACGACAATGTCCGTATTCGTCGCTTCCAGGGCAGGTGCTCCGCCTCGCGATGCCATCACGTTAATCGCTACATATTTCCCAATCCCCTCCCTAAGCTGGGCGTCATCCCCTTCCCAGGTATCAAGATTGATATCTACGTTGTTAAGAACCGTACTGCCGTTCGAACCGGAGGTTTTGACGCTTACAGCGTTGGTATTCAGCTCGTCAATATCATCGCTGAACTTTGCGTTAATCACAGAATCGGATAAAACCAGGTTGCCTCCCGAGTTTTGTATCCCGTGACTTATATATCTCCCATCAACGTCCATGCCGATCGTTAAGTTCGAAAAGCTTCGCTGGCTAGCTCCATACATATTGAGGCCGCTTTGATTTTTAACCGCGATCGTGTCCCCATTCTGAAGGGTAGGACTACAGTCTGGCGTATTAGCGCAGGTTACCGTTGAGGTAAGTTCCGTAGCGCTAGCGGCACTACAGGCTAGCCCCAGGCATATAGCAAGCATTGAACGTCGGAAGGTTATCGCTGGCTTCGTTGAAAAACGGCGGTGAGAAAATGCGGAAACAGTACCATCCTGCTCCCTGATAGTAAAATAACTCATGATGAACAAACGTCCCTGTTTCTGATAAAAAGCGTTGCACGCAAGCGTACCGTTATTCAACGCATCTATTTGTTAAAATTAATTTTTATTTTCATTCCACAAATAACATCGACATTACTCATTACTTATAAAAATAAGATAAGTTATTTGAATCACCACCTAATACCTTAAAATGGCAAACAATAACCCTGAAATCAATATGAAACAAATCCCACAAAACCCATTGAATTTACAAAAATACAATATGTTATGAAAATTTACTCCAAATAAATAACTTGTAAGGCATGGGTGTTTATAGCAAAAGGTTACACTAAAAACTCACAATCGTTAAGTTCAAAATGTAGATAATTATTAGAATTAAATTTGGATAATAGGGGGAATCCCTAGAAGCTAACGCAGGAAATTAACACAACATAATAAATGGCGAAGTGTCTACAAAATAATCATTAAATATGATCTTATTTACTTTAAAAATGTTAATAACTCAAATTAACCCAATTCAAAAATGTTGAAACCCCATAAAATCGATACACATGAACAAGGGTAATGAAAATAAGTTCATTAATATTAGTTGGTTATGTTGATACCGAGGCTATCGAAGGGAAAGCGCAACGCGTCAACATGCGCCATTCGAATGAAAAACCCGAAATAGGGATAAAAAAACGGCGACACGCTAAACGCCTGTCGCCGATTCTGCTTTAACGCGGTTGCTTTACTCTCCCGCCGCCTGAGCCTCCTGCTCCGGCTGGCCGTAAATCAGCAGCGGTTTAGACTGTCCGTCAATCACGGACGCGTCGATCACTACTTTCTCTACGTTCTCCATAGAAGGGATATCGTACATCGTATCCAACAGTGCGCCTTCAACGATGGAGCGCAGGCCGCGAGCGCCGGTTTTGCGCGCCATGGCCTTCTTGGCGATCGCCCTAAGCGCCTCTTCACGGAATTCCAAATCGACGCTTTCCAGACGGAACAGCGCCTGATACTGCTTGGTCAGCGCGTTTTTCGGCTCCTGCAGAATTTGCAGCAGCGCGGCTTCGTCGAGCTCGCTCAGAGTCGCTACTACCGGCAGGCGTCCGATAAACTCGGGGATCAGGCCAAACTTGATCAGATCTTCCGGCTCGACCTGCTTGAGCAGCTCGCCTTCTGTCGATCTGTCGGACGGATTCTTAACCTTGGCGACAAAGCCGATGCCGGCGCCGGTCTCCACGCGACGGTCAATGACCTTATCCAAGCCGGCAAACGCGCCGCCGCAGATAAACAGGATCTTAGAGGTGTCTACCTGCAAGAACTCCTGCTGCGGGTACTTACGGCCGCCCTGCGGCGGAACGGAAGCCACGGTGCCTTCAATAAGCTTCAGCAGCGCCTGCTGAACGCCTTCGCCGGAAACGTCGCGCGTAATGGACGGGTTGTCAGACTTGCGGGAAATCTTATCGATTTCATCGATATAGATGATGCCGCGCTGCGCTTTTTCCACGTCATAATCACACTTTTGCAGCAGCTTCTGGATAATGTTCTCAACGTCTTCGCCCACATAGCCGGCTTCCGTCAGCGTCGTGGCGTCAGCCATGGTGAACGGCACGTCAAGGAAACGGGCAAGCGTTTCCGCCAGCAGCGTTTTACCGCTGCCGGTAGGCCCGATCAGCAGAATGTTGCTCTTGCCAAGCTCGACGCCGTTGGCGTCGCCGCTGCGCAGCCGCTTGTAGTGGTTATACACCGCAACGGCCAGCACCTTTTTCGCCTGCTCCTGACCGATAACGTAGTCGTCCAGGTGCTGTCGAATCTCATGGGGCGTCGGCAGTGAGTTACGCTCTCTATGCGGAACGATCTCTTTAATTTCTTCGCGAATGATGTCGTTACACAAGTCGACGCATTCATCGCAGATATACACCGACGGCCCGGCAATCAGCTTACGCACTTCATGCTGGCTCTTGCCGCAGAAGGTGCAGTAAAGCAGCTTTCCTGAACCGTCTTTGCCTTTATCTGTCATCAGCAAACCTCTTAAATTTCATCTTTTCTTTTGCGTCCTGCGCCAGAAACATCGACTAAACAAGGGGCATGCTGCTGCTATCGCAGCACGCCTCGCCTTTTTTCGGTTTCTGAATTCCTATATGGCGCCGATCAAAGGAATTTACAAGCGCGTGGTCAGAATATCGTCCACCAGCCCGTACTCTTTGGCTTCCTGCGCCGACATGAACCGATCGCGATCGGTATCTCTTTCAATCGTTTCGAGAGACTGCCCGGTATGTTGAGCCATCAGCTCATTCATGCGGCGCTTGGTCTTCACGATTTCTTCCGCGTGGATCTGAATGTCCGACGCCTGTCCTTGATATCCGCCCAGCGGCTGGTGAATCATCACGCGCGCGTTCGGCAAGCAGAAACGCTTGCCCTTGGCGCCGGCCGTAAGCAGGAAAGAGCCCATGGAGCAGGCCTGTCCCAGACAGATAGTGCTGACGTCGGGCTTGATAAACTGCATGGTGTCATAAATAGACATACCGGAAGTAATCACGCCGCCCGGAGAGTTGATGTAAAGATAAATGTCTTTTTCCGGGTTTTCCGCTTCCAGAAACAGCAGCTGAGCGACTATCAGGTTAGCCATATAGTCTTCAACCTGGCCGTTAAGGAAAACGATGCGGTCCTTTAACAGACGGGAATAAATATCATACGAGCGCTCCCCGCGGGAAGTCTGCTCAACCACCATTGGAACTAACGCCATAGACGGCTCCATGCCAGATGAAAAACGGTCTTGATTACCACTGTAGGACATTATTGTCTCCCGATAAAAAATGGCCCGGAAACAGAGCCTCCGAGCCATATTTGCAGAAGTATAGTGATTAAGTCAACTATTAACCTGCATCCACAGGCTGCCTTACGCAGCCGGAGTCTGATTCATTAACTCGCTGAATGACATGGTTTTTTCAGTAACTTTAGCGCCAGCCAGCAGGGTTTCCACTGCCGCTTCTTCCAACGCCACGTTGCGCATGTTGTTCATCAGCTCGCTGTTCTTATTATAGAACTCAATTACTTCTTGCGGATCTTCATAAGCAGAAGCCATTTCTTCAATCAGCGCGCCAACGCGAGCCTGATCGGCCTTCAGCTCATTTTTACGGATGACTTCGCCCAGCAGCAGACCGACCTGAACGCGACGCTTTGCCTGCTCTTCGAACAGTTCGCGCGGCAGTTCCATCGCCTGCTGTTGGTTGCCGCCAAAGCGCTGTGCCGCCTGCTGACGCAGAACGTCAACTTCGCCATCAATCAGCGCGGACGGGATTTCAACGTCGTTCGCCTTGACCAGACCGTCGATAACCTGCGTTTTAACGCGGTTGCGAACGGCGCCCTTCAGCTCGCGCTCCATGTTCTTGCGCACTTCAGCCTTCAGGCCTTCCAGCGTGCCGTCGGCAACGCCGAAGCGAGAGATAAATTCTTTGGTGAACTCAGGCAGCTCGCGCTCTTCAACCTTCTTCATCACGATGGCGAACTTAGCGGCTTTGCCCTTCAGGTTTTCAGCGTGATAGTCTTCCGGGAAGGTGACGTCGATAGTGAACTCATCGCCCTTCTTGTGGCCAACGATGCCTTCTTCGAAGCCTGGGATCATGCGGCCCTGGCCCATGGCCAGAACGAAGTCGCTCGCCTTGCCGCCTTCAAACTCTTCGCCGTCGATAGAACCGGTGAAATCAACGGTCACGCGGTCTTCAGCCTTAGCGTCGGCGTCGATTTCCTTCCAGGTCGCCTGCTGCTTGCGCAGGGTGTCCAGCATGGTATCGACATCTTCGTCTTTAACTTCAACAACCGGCTTTTCAACTTCGATCGCGTCCAGATCCTTAAGCTCAACTTCAGGATACACTTCGAACTCAACGCTGTACTGGAAGTCTTCGCCCAGCTTGTACTCGCCCGGAACGTACTTCGGCGCACCGGCCGGATTGATTTTTTCTTTGATGATAGCGTCGATGAAGTGACGCTGCATCAGCTCGCCCAGCACGTCCTGACGCGCGGAAGCGCCGTAACGCTGAGCGATGATGTTCATGGGCACTTTGCCCTTGCGGAAACCGTCAATACGCACTTTCTTGGCGATATCGATAAGCTCTTTTTTTACAGCTTCTTCAATCACGTCCGCTGCGACATTAATTGATAAACGGCGACCTAGGCCTTGAGTTGTTTCAACTGAAACTTGCATCTTATTACCTCAAAAAATCACAGTGCTCGGTCAACTTCAGAAGCCGTTTTTAGCCGACGCTAAAACGTTTCTTAAGACCGGGACGGCCGCACAGAACGCAATCCAATCCCTTATCGTCAGAAGCATCCCGAATGAAGTCAGGAAAAAATAGACGCCGCATTATAGCTGCGCATTGTTTATGAGTCGAGAAAAGAGAGGCGCTTAGCGGCGATAAATCGTCATTTTGGGCTCAGAAGTACATTTTACAGCAGCAATGCTCCCGAGACTGCCCAAAAAACAGGCGAACCGCGACTCGTTTATATTAATATCTCCGACGCCCCTAACCTTTACACACCGGAGAATCGGGCACGTCGTCCTGCGCGCTTTCCCATTCCTGCGGCGTATAGGTATGCAGCGCCAGAGCGTGAACCTGCTTCGCCAGCTCTTCGGCCAGCAGCCCATAAACCATCTGGTGACGAGCGACCGGGCGCTTGCCCTCAAACTCCGCCGACACGACAATCGCTTTAAAATGGGTCTGCGAGCCCGGCGGCACGTGGTGCATGTGGCTTTCGTTAATCACTTCGATAAACGTCGGCGACAGCGCCGCCAGCTTTTGTTCGATCTGTTGTTGCATCATGGGTCGACATTCCTCTCTGTTTACCTTTTGCCCTTGGGCGCCCATCTGTCGCTTGCCGAAAACGAATCATAGTCTGTTTATCGACTTTAAGTATAAAAAAGACATTTTTCCATCATCAATCATTGCGCGACGCGACTCGGCGAGTAAAAAACGCGCCGTTTTCCCCATACTTTCCTCTTTCCCACGTCCAGAGCAGTGATATGATATGCCCTGTTCTTTACAGCCATATGCGCATTAACTGCGACAACGACCGGTACAGCCCCGTTCCGGCGGTACACATGGAAATTAACTGACGACAAAAGGTTTACCGTGAGAAAAATAACTTTATCCCAACGCCTGTTTTTCCCCCTGTTGGCGCTGTTTCTTTTGGCCGGCTGCGCGACGCGCCCCGACACCACGCTCAACATTAATCCGACCATCGCCCTGCCGCAGCAGGACGCCAGCCTGATGGGCGCCACCGTAAGCCTGGTGGGCGACGACCAGCGTCAGGATCCTTCACTGGCCAAAGTGAATCGCGAAGGCCAGCTTCTGAGCCTGACGCCGTCTCGCGACATGCGCTTTTTAATGCAGGAAGTATTGGAAAAACAGCTTCGCGCCCGCGGCTATATGGTTGGCCCTGAAGGCAGCGTCAACGTTCAAATCGTTATCAATAACCTGTTCGCCGACGTGCAGGAAGGCGATCTGCGCTACAGCATTTCCGCCAAGGTAGATATCTCCATTATCTGCCAAGCGAAGAGCGGCGCGACGCAAACCAAAAACTTCCGCTCGACGCACAACGTGAAAGGCGCCTTTAGCGCCACCAACAAGAACATTGAAAACGTGCTTAACGACGCGCTGACCTCTACGATTCAGGATATGGCTGAAGATACCTCCATCAGCGACTTCATTCGCCAAAACGCTCGCGGCTAACGGCGACAGTATCTCCCCGCGCTCAACGCGGGGAGAGCGCAACATTATGACAAATAGCTACTTTAAAGCGTTCACCGAACGCAACGCCGCCGTTTTGCTTCTGCTGGGCTTCTCCTCGGGCCTTCCGCTGGCGCTAACGTCCGGTACGCTTCAGGCCTGGATCACCGTCGCCGGGATGGACGTCACCACCATCGGCTTCTTCTCGCTGGTTGGCCAGGCCTACGTATTTAAGTTTCTCTGGTCTCCGCTGATGGACCGCTACCGCCTGCCGTTTCTCGGCCGCCGCCGCGGCTGGATGCTGCTGACCCAGATTGCGCTGGTGGTGCTTATTCTCGCGCTCGGCTGCCTGACGCCGCAAAACGATCTCTGGCTGATGGCGGCGCTTGCGGTGCTCATCGCCTTTTTCTCCGCCTCGCAGGACATCGCCTTCGACGCCTACAAAACCGACGTACTGAGCGCCG
Organism: Leminorella grimontii; assembly: GCF_039789245.1. NCBI lineage: Bacteria > Pseudomonadati > Pseudomonadota > Gammaproteobacteria > Enterobacterales > Budviciaceae > Leminorella > Leminorella grimontii. The sequence goes on from NZ_CP146357.1 coordinate 2,687,496, forward strand.
AACAGCGCGGCAACGGCGCGGCGATTTCAGTGTTGGGCTATCGCCTGGCGATGCTGGTTTCCGGCGGGCTGGCGCTGTGGATTGCCGACTACTACATCGGCTGGCAAAGCACCTATTGGCTGATGGCGGCTCTGATGGTGATTGGCATCATCGCCACGCTGTGGGCAAAAGAGCCGGACACCACCCCGTCACCCAAGACGCTGAAGCTGGCGGTCGTTGAGCCGCTAAAAGACTTCTTCGGCCGCAACAACGCCTGGCTGATTTTACTGCTGATCATTTTATACAAGCTGGGCGACGCCTTCGCCGGCAGCTTAAGCACCACGTTCCTTATTCGCGGCGTCGGCTTCTTACCCGGAGAAGTCGGGCTGGTCAACAAAACGCTGGGCCTGCTCGCAACGATTATCGGCGTGCTCATAGGCGGCATCCTGATGCAGCGCCTGACGCTGTTTCGCGCGCTGATGCTGTTTGGCATCCTGCAGGCGGTGTCCAACTTCGGCTACTGGATACTGGCGGTGACCGACAAAAGCCTTATCACCATGGGCAGCGCCATCTTCTTTGAAAACCTGTGCGGAGGCATGGGAACCGCCGCCTTCGTCGCCCTGCTGATGACCCTGTGCAACAGGTCGTTTTCCGCCACCCAGTTCGCCCTGCTGTCCGCCCTGTCGGCCGTAGGCCGGGTTTACGTCGGGCCGGTCGCGGGCTGGTTCGTCGAGCGCTACGACTGGCCGCTGTTCTACCTGTTTACCGTCATCGTCGCCCTGCCCGGCTTAGCCCTGCTGATTTTCGCCCGCCAGACGCTGGCCTATACGCAGGAGACGGGCGGCTTTTTACCACGCACGCGCTTTGCCGGTTATTATCAAAAGGCCATTCGCTTAGTGGTAGCCGGAGTAACGCTGCTTGGCATTTGGCTGGCGTTACTGTTTTGGTCAGCGGACGCGCACAGCGGCTTCTACTATTTAAAAAGCGGCCTGCTTGTTGTTGGCAGTCTGTTAACCCTGCTGGGGATCGCGCTGGGCTGCATTCTGGACTATCGCGCCATCCGGGAGCCCGTGGAGAAGTAAGCGCACCGTTTGCGTCTATAAGGACATTGCCATGTTAAAGAACTGCCTGTTGATATTATTCAGCCTGCTTGCCCTAAGCGGGTGTACAAAAACGGCCAACGTGCCTACCGATATTCCTCTCGACCAAGAGGCGACAAAAGCGGCGCCGTGGAAACCGGGAGAAATCGTCGCTCAGGGAAACGGCCTTATCTACTACGACATCGCGGGCAGTAAGAGCGTTAGTCGCTCCTACCCCATCTACCGGGCCTTTGTCGGCGTCCTGCCCAACGGCCACTATATGGTGCAGGAGTTTTACAGCGACTCCGACCGAAAGTTCACCGATCCGTACGAACTCAGCGAAAGCGCCGACGTTAACGTTATCAGCCCGATAAGAGACAGCCAAAGCATTAAGGGAACGATAACAACCTGGTATCCCAACGGGAAGAAATACGGCGAAGACGTAAGAGGCGAAGAGCGCGGCTCGTTTCAAAGCTGGTACATCAACGGCAAGCCCTGGATGAAAGGCTCGCTGTATAAAGACTTGCCCTATGGGCATACCACCTACTGGTACCCCAACGGTCAAAAAAGCCACGAAGGCGAGCAGCACTATTCTGAAGACGTCGGCGAGTGGAAATATTGGGACATGCAGGGCCGAGAGCTAACGAAAAGAGAATTCAGGCATTATCAGGAAACGGAGTATCAGTTGCTGTCTCCGGATGACTATCTCAAATGACAGGTATAAAAGACGCGCCGTTTTCAGGCGCGTTTTTTTAAATATCAAATCTAACGTCCTACTTCTGCCCGTAATAGGCATTCTTCCCATGCTTGCGCAAATAGTGCTTATCCAGCAGCTCCTGCTGCATGGCGCCAAGCTCGGGAGAGAGCTGGCGGGTAAACAGGTTCATGTAGGCGATTTCTTCCAGCACCACGGCGTTGTGCACCGCGTTGTCCGGCGAGGTTCCCCAGGCGAACGGGCCGTGGGAGTTCACCAGCACGGCGGGAACGTCCTTCGGCGCAATCCCGCGAGACTTGAAGGTCTCAACGATAACGTGGCCGGTTTCCAGCTCATAGTCGCCATTGATTTCTTCCGGCGTCATGCGGCGCGTGCAGGGGATTGGCCCGTAGAAGTAGTCCGCGTGCGTGGTGCCCCAGGCGGACAGATCGCGACCGGCCTGCGCCCAGATGGTCGCATGGCGCGAGTGGGTGTGCACAATGCCGCCAATTTCAGGGAACGCGCGATAGAGCGCCAGGTGAGTGTCAGTATCGGAAGACGGCTTTTTCGTGCCCTCAACGACCTTTCCTGAATACAGGCTCACTACCACCATATCCTCAACGCCCATGTGTTCATACTCGACGCCGGAAGGCTTGATAACCATCACGCCGCGTTCGCGGTCGACGCCGCTGACGTTGCCCCAAGTGAACGTCACCAGATTGTGGCGAGGCAAAGCCAGATTGGCTTCCAGCACCTGCTGTTTTAACTGTTGATACATAGTCTGTGTTCCAAATGTCATAAAACGCTAAGGCTAAACGTCGATCTTCGACGCTTGAGATTGATGACAAAGGTCTTGAATAAAGCCTACGAGGTCAAACGGCGGGAGAGGCCTCCGTTGGGGTCGACTTGGCGTGAGCCAACGAAGCGCCCGTAGGAGGGCTAGGCCCGCCGCACTCCCAAAGCTAATACAAGCGCCCTTCCGGCCGAGCACCATGATGATATAAGTAGGCTGAATTTTCGGCCGGAATATCCTCTGAAGCTTATGAAGACGGTTTGTCAGCAGTCTCAAGCGTCGATCTTCAACGCTTAACCCTTTTAAAAAAACCTTAACGCTTAACGGCAAAGCTTATAGTAAACCTCGTTCCAGCGGATTTCATTTTTAAACGCCGGAATACGCGTTTCGCTGTCGATAACCAAAAGCTCAATGCCGCACAGGTCGGCGTAGATGCGCATGTGCTCGACGTCCAGCGCTTGGGTAAACACCGTGTGGTGCGCCCCGCCCGCCAGGATCCACGCCTCGACCGCCACTTCTAGCGAAGGATGGGTTTTCCACAGCGCGCTGGCGACCGGAAGCTTAGGCAGCGCATGCGGCGGCGTCACCGTATCGACCGTATTCACCAACAGGCGGAAACGGTCACCCATATCGATAAGGCTGGCGTTCAGCGCAGGCCCTGCCGGAGCGGTGAAAATCAGCCGCGCCGGATCGTCCTTGCCGCCGATGCCCAGATGCTGTACGTCCAGCAGCGGTTTCTCTTCGCTGGCGATGGACGGGCACACTTCCAGCATGTGCGAGCCCAGCACCAGATCGTTGCCCGGCGCAAAGTTATAGGTGTAATCCTCCATGAAGGAGGTGCCGCCCTTAAGGCCGCGCGCCATCGACTTCATGATGCGCAGCAGCGCCGCCGTCTTCCAGTCGCCTTCCGCACCAAAGCCGTAGCCCTGCTGCATCAAGCGCTGTACGGACAGGCCGGGAAGCTGCTTAAGGCCGTAGAGGTTTTCAAACGTGGTGGTAAAGGCGCCAAAGCTGCCCTGCTCAAGGAACTTCTTCAGACCCAGTTCGATACGGGCCGCGTCGATCAGGTTGTCGCGCTTGCTGCCGCCCACTTTCACCACGTCGGTCAACCGGTAGGTGGCTTCGTATTCGTCAATCAGCGCGTTAACGTCCCCTTGGGATACGGCGTCGACAACGGAAACCAGATCCCCCAGCCCGTAGCCGTTAACCGCGTATCCGAAGGCAATTTGCGCCGAGACCTTGTTGCCTTCCGTCACCGCCACTTCGCGCATGTTGTCGCCAAAGCGCGCCACCTTCAGGTTTTGGCTCTCATACAGGCCCGCGGCAACGCGCATCCAGCGATCCAGCTTTTGATGAACGCCTTTGTCCTGCCAGGAACCGACCACCGCCGTGAACTCGCGGCGCATGCGGGCGCCGATGAAGCCGAACTCGCGGCCGCCGTGCGCCGTTTGGTTCAGGTTCATAAAGTCCATGTCGATGCTGTCCCAGGGGATCTCATTGCGATACTGCGTGTGCAACTGCAGCAGCGGCTTCTCCAGCACGCTCAGGCCGCCAATCCACATTTTCGCCGGAGAAAACGTATGCAGCCAGGTCACGATGCCGACGCAGTTCTTCTGATAGTTGGCCTCGCGGCAAACGGTCAGTATTTCATCCGGCGTGGTCGCCAACGGCTTCATCGTAAGCTTGATGGGCAAGCCCGCGTCTCTATTGAGGCCATCAACCACTTCCTGTGCCTGAGAGGCCACCTTCTTCAGCGTTTCAGGCCCATACAGATGTTGACTGCCGACGACAAACCAGACTTCTAACTGACTAAAAACACTCATATCGACTCCTCACAGACGGGCCTGCGCAACGTTATGGCGTCAGGCGTTCATCACATTTAACGGATTACTTAGTCTTTGCCGCATAGCAAGGTTCCGCTACGCCGCCCCACTGCCGATAACGCTGATAAAGCTGCTCATACTTGGCCGCGCGCGCCGGATCCGGCGTTAGCGTGCGTTCAATTTTACAGGCCATGTGCTCCTGCGCCTGCGGGATCGACTCATAAACCCCGGCCGCGACGGCGGCAAAAATGGCGGCGCCCAGCGCACAGCACTGATCGGAAGCCACAATCTGCAGCGGTCGGTTCATCACGTCGGTACAGACCTGCATGATGACCGGAGATTTGCGGGCGATGCCGCCCAGCGCCAGCACGTTTTCTACCGGAATATTCTGATCGACGAAGCACTCCATGATGGCGCGTGCGCCGAAGGCGGTTGAGGCGATAAACCCGCCGAACAGGGTCGGCGCGTCGGTGCCCAGATTCAGATCGGCCACCACGCCCTTCAGGCGCTGGTTGGCGAACGGCGTACGGCGGCCGTTAAACCAGTCCAACACCACCGGCAGGTGGTCTAAAGACGTTTCTTTCGCCCAGGCCTCCGTCAGGGCGGGCAGCAGCATAGACTCCACCTGCTTTAAAGAGGCGGCCATGTCGGGGTTCTGCTCGGCGGCATAGTTAAGCGGCCACGCCAGCAGGCGGCTGAACCAGGCGTACATGTCGCCGAACGCAGACTGCCCCGCCTCCATGCCGATAAGCCCCGGTACGACGCTGCCATCGACCTGGCCGCAAATGCCAGCAATGGCGCGATCGCCGACCAGATTCTCTTCCGCCAGCAGGATGTCGCAGGTCGAGGTGCCGATGACCTTCACCAGAGTATAGGGCTGAGCGCCCGCGCCGACGGCGCCCATGTGGCAGTCAAACTCGCCGCCGGAAATCATCACACTCTCAGGAATGCCCAAACGCGCAGCCCAGGCCTTGCTGATTTGGCCGACCGGCTTTTCAGCGGTATGGGTATCGGTAAACAGAGGGTAGTCGAGGTCGCTAACCAGAATCGGATCCAGCGCGTTCAGGAAGTCGCGCGGAGGCAGCCCGTTCCAGTCCATGTGCCAAAGCGCCTTGTGGCCTGCGGCGCAGCGGCTGCGCATGACGTTCTCCGGCGCTTCGGTGCCGGACAAAAGCGCAGGCACCCAGTCGCAAAGCTCAATCCAGGAAACCGCTGCATCGCGCACTCTCGCGTCGGCTCTTGAAACGTGCAGAATTTTAGCCCAGAACCACTCGGAAGAGTAAACGCCGCCGATGTAGCGAGTGTAGTCTTCGAACTGGCCGCTGTGGCACAGATGGTTAATTTCTTCCGCTTCCTCTATTGCCGTGTGATCCTTCCACAGCACGAACATGGCGTTCGGATTGTCGGCAAATTCAGGACGCAATGCTAAAACGCGGCCTTCTCTGTCGATAGGCGCAGGCGTCGACCCCGTGGTGTCCACGCCGATGCCGACAATGCCTTCGCGCTGCGACGGCGTCAGCATAGCGACGACGGCCTTAATCGCCGCTTCCATTGACTCGATATAGTCCAGCGGGTGGTGACGGAACTGGTTATCGGCAGGCTGGCAAAACAGCCCCTGCTTCCAGCGAGGATAATAGACAACCTCGGTAGCCACTTCCGCGCCGCTGACGCAGTCAACGGCCAGCGCCCGCACGGAGTCGCTGCCAAAGTCCAATCCGAGCGCGATCGCATCTTTCGCCATACAAACCTCAAGCGTAATAATAGAGTTAGAATTATTTGGGAATACCTTAAGAAAAAGCGGCGATACCGGCGAGGAGCCGTTGGCTAGATATATGCACGATATTGCTTTCTCCCTGCAGATTGTGATCCAGTTCAAAATCAAAATACATCACATTTCAACTGAATATATGCATTAAATTGCTGTAATTCTCGTTTGTGATGGCGCTCTAATCTCTCATATCTTTTTACGTCTAATAATTAAGCCACGTTGTTAAAAACTTTGACACTATCGGCTCAATATCCAGCTATATCGGTGAATCGTTACGAGTCTGGCTTTTACAACTCAGGTACATCTCGCTGCATCACCCTTTTTATCACAGCTGTTTTAGCTATATGGATACGAACAGGAGAGATAGACGATATGCATAAATTCACTAAAGCGCTTGCCGCGATAGGATTGTCCGCGATTATGTCACATTCAGCTATCGCTGAAACGATGAAGCTCGGCTTTCTTGTTAAACAACCTGAGGAACCCTGGTTCCAGACGGAGTGGGCATTTGCGGACAAAGCCGGTAAAGATCTTGGCTTTAGCGTGATTAAAATCGCCGTACCCGATGGAGAAAAAACCCTTAACGCTATCGACAGCCTGGCCGCCAGCGGCGCTAAAGGCTTCGTTATCTGTACGCCAGACCCCAAGCTCGGCCCTGCCATTATGGCGAAGGCGAAAAGCTATAACCTGAAGGTCATTGCCGTTGACGACCAGTTTGTCAACGCCAAGGGCAAACCGATGGAAACCGTTCCTTTGGTCATGATGGCCGCTACTAAAATCGGCGAACGTCAGGGCCAAGAGCTGTGGAAAGAGATGAACAAGCGTAAATGGAACGTCGCCGAAACCGGCGTTATGGCCATTACCGCAAACGAACTCGACACCGCGCGCCGCCGCACCAGCGGCTCAATGGAAGCGCTGAAGGCCGCCGGCTTCCCGGAAAAGCAGATTTATCAAGTTCCCACCAAGTCCAACGATATCCCCGGCGCGTTTGACGCCGCTAACTCCATGTTGGTACAGCACCCTGAAGTCAAGAACTGGCTGATTGTCGGCATGAACGACAACACCGTTCTGGGCGGCGTACGCGCGACGGAAGGCCAGAACTTTAAGCCGGAAAACGTCATCGGCATCGGCATTAACGGCGTTGACGCCGTTAACGAGCTGTCCAAGTCCAGCGCCACCGGCTTCTACGGTTCACTGCTGCCCAGCCCGGACATCCACGGCTATAAGAGCATCCAGATGCTCTATAACTGGGAAACCAAAGGGGAAGAGCCGGCCAAGTTTACCGAAGTGACCGACGTTGTTCTGATCACTCGCGATAACTTTAAAGCAGAGCTAGAGAAGAAAGGGTTAGGGCCTAAGTGATCCTTACCGGCGGGCAGGCCTACCCTGCCCGCCCGACAGGCTTACCCCAATAATTACGTACGCTGACAGTTGAATCACGCTTATTCCATCGCCTGCCGGAAGGATTTCGTTCAACCTCCGTTTAGGCCTTTCGTTAAGAGCAATAAGCGCTATTAAGGAATCGACCTATGTCTGTGCAACAGCCTCCTTACCTTGAATTTTGCCGCATCAGTAAAGCCTTCCCTGGCGTAAAAGCGCTACAGGACATCAGCTTTACCTGCCACGCGGGCCAGGTTCACGCGCTGATGGGGGAAAACGGCGCCGGGAAGTCAACGCTTTTGAAAATTCTCAGCGGAAACTACACCCCAACCGACGGAGAAATCCGGCTAAAGGGCCAAACGGTCAAGTTCAACAACACCATGGACGCCCTCAACGCCGGCATCGCCATCATCTATCAGGAGCTCCACCTGGTGCCCGAAATGACGGTGGCGGAAAACATTTATCTGGGCCAGCTGCCGACCAAAGCCGGCGGCATCGTCAATAAAAAGCTGCTTAACTTCGAAGCCAAGGTGCAGCTGGAACACTTAGGGTTGGATATCGCCCCCGATACGCCGCTGAAGTACCTTTCCATCGGCCAGTGGCAGATGGTGGAGATAGCCAAAGCGCTGGCGCGCAACGCCAAAGTGATCGCCTTTGACGAACCCACCAGCTCCCTCTCCGCTCGAGAGATAGAGAACCTGTTTCGCGTTATCCGCGAACTGCGCGCCGAAGGCAGAGTCATCCTCTACGTGTCACACCGCATGGAGGAGATTTTTGCCCTGAGCGACGCCATCACCGTCTTCAAGGACGGCTGCTACATGAAAACCTTTACCGATATTCCCAACCTCACCAACGACGAACTGGTGCAAACCATGGTTGGCCGAGAGCTTGGCGATATCTATGGCTACAGCCCAAGGCCGCACGGCCCGGTACGCCTTGAGCTTAAAAACGTCAAAGCGCCCGGCGTCAAGCACCCCATCAGCTTTCAGGTTCGTCAGGGGGAAATCGTCGGCCTGTTCGGACTGGTGGGCGCGGGCCGCAGCGAGCTGCTCAAGTCGCTGTTTGGCGCAACCCGCATTACCGGCGGCGAGATAACGCTGGACGGCGAGCGGCTGAACGTTCAGTCGCCGATAGACGGCATTAGCCAAGGCATCATGCTCTGCCCGGAAGACCGCAAGGCCGAGGGCATCATTCCCGTTCACTCGGTGCGCGATAACATCAACATCAGCGCGCGCCGAAAAACGCTGACCGCAGGCTGCCTTATCAACAACGCCTGGGAGGACAGCAACGCCGACAGACGCATTCAGGAACTGAATATCAAAACGCCCTCTGCCGCGCAGCTGATTATGAACCTCTCCGGCGGTAACCAGCAAAAGGCGATTCTCGGCCGCTGGCTCTCCGAAGAGATGAAGGTCATCCTGCTGGACGAACCGACGCGCGGCATCGACGTCGGCGCCAAGCACGAGATTTATCACGTTATCTATGAGCTGGCCAAGCGGGGCATCGCCGTGGTGTTCGCGTCAAGCGACCTGCCGGAAGTGCTGGGGCTTGCCGACCGCATTCTGGTGATGCGCGAAGGCGCTATCTCCGGCGAGCTCAGTCACGATGACGCCACAGAAGAAAAAGCGTTAAGCCTGGCCATGTTAACGACAGCCGCCGAAGCGGCTGCCTAAAAGAAGGAATTCGTCATGTCGACAACTACGTCTACGCCCTCATCAGCCAACGTGAAAAAACAGGGCTCAGCCTCAGCCATCAGCCTTTCCCGCATTTGGGACAGCTACGGCATGCTGGTGGTATTCGCCGTCCTGTTTATCGCCTGCATGATTTTTGTGCCCAACTTCGCCTCCTGGATCAACATGCGCGGGCTGGGGCTTGCCATTTCCATGTCGGGCATGGTTGCCTGCGGCATGCTGTTCTGCCTGGCCTCCGGCGACTTCGACCTGTCGGTCGCGTCCGTCATCGCCTGCGCGGGCGTCACCACCGCCGTGGTGATTAACCACACCGAAAGCATCCTCCTCGGCATCGGCGCCGGCCTGCTGCTAGGCTTAGCCTTCGGCCTGCTTAACGGCTTCGTTATCGCCCGGCTCAAGATCAACGCCCTGATAACGACCCTCGCCACTATGCAAATTGCCCGCGGGCTGGCCTATATTATCTCCGACGGTAAAGCGGTCGGCATCGAAGAAGAAGGCTTTTTCGAACTGGGCAACACCAGCTGGCTGAGCGTTCCGGTGCCGATTTGGATAACGCTGGTCTGCTTCATTCTGTTCGGCTTCCTGCTAAATAAAACCACCTTCGGCCGAAATACGCTGGCGGTAGGCGGCAACGAGGAAGCGGCTCGACTGGCGGGCGTGCCCGTGGTTCGCACTAAGATTATTATCTTCGCTCTGACCGGCCTTATCTCGGCGGCCGCCGGCATCATTCTGGCCTCCCGCATGACCAGCGGCCAGCCCATGACGTCCATCGGCTATGAGCTTATCGTTATCTCCGCCTGCGTGCTGGGCGGCGTTTCGCTCAAGGGCGGCATCGGCAAAATCTCCTACGTTATTGCTGGGGTGCTGATTTTAGGTACGGTCGAAAACGCCATGAACCTGCTGAACATCTCGCCGTTCTACCAGTACGTGGTTCGCGGCCTGATCCTGCTCGCTGCGGTTATCTTTGACCGCTACAAGCAGTTGGCAAAACAGAAGGTCTAAAGGTTACACTAGACCATGGCGCAAAATCCCTTATCGGCTTTTGCGCCCATTTTTACTACACGGAACCATACCAGAACTACACCGTCAGCCTCAGGAGGAAAGCGTGTATCAACGAATCGCTTCAGACTCACAGCCAAACCCCCTACTGCCTGGCTACGCTTTTAACGCCTATCTGGTTGCGGGGCTTACGCCGATTGAAAAAGACGGCCCGCTCGACTTTTTCATCGACCGTCCTAACGGCATGAAGGGCTACATCCTGAACCTGACCACCAAAGGCCAGGGGCAGGTGCTTGACGGAGAAGACGCCTTCTACTGCAACCCCGGCGACATGCTGCTGTTTCAGCCCAAAGAGCCCCACTACTATGGCCGCTCGCCGAACAGCTCGTGCTGGTACCACCGATGGATCTACTTCCGCCCCCGCGCCTACTGGGCAGACTGGCTGGAGTGGTACAGCCAGACTAACCGCATAGGCCGCCTGACGCTGCCGACGGACGACCTGCGTGAAGAGTTCGAGCAGCTATTTATCTCCATTGAGCAGACCCACCAGTCGGGCCGCCGCCTGTCGGAAGAACTCGCCATGAACCTGCTGGAAAGGCTGCTGCTGCGCTGCATTGAAGAAGACCCGCAGCTGCCGCAGAAAATTATGGACCCCAGGATCATCGAAGCCTGCCAATACATGACCAGCAACCTGTCGGAAGACGTGCGTATCGAAGACATCGCCAACCACGTGTGCCTGTCGCCGTCGCGGCTTGCGCACCTGTTTCGCGAGCAGGTCGGCGTCAACATGCTGCGCTGGCGAGAAGACCAGCGCGTGATCCGCGCCAAGCTGCTGCTGCAAACAACGCAGGAGTCCATCGCCAGCGTTGGGCGCATCGTCGGCTACGACGATCAGCTCTACTTTTCCCGCGTGTTTCGCAAGCGCGTTGGGGTAAGCCCCAGCGACTTTCGCCGCAGAAACCTGGAGCTGACCATGTACTCGTCCGCTGAGCGAGACGCCGTCATTTAAACCGAGCCATAGGCCACAGCGGTTGCTTTTTAAAGCGGCCGCTGTAAATGTTCATAGAAAAGAGTCTGGTTTACTTTTTTTAATTATATTTTGGGCTAAAACAACATTATCTCGATTATTTTATCGTTTCAGCTTTTATATAAGGCTATATATTTAATTTCGATGACCAGAAAATAAAAGATAGCGGTGAAACTATTATTCACGTATTTACTTTTTATAAACTTAATGAAAGGGCGATAAATAGAGGAACGGTAGCGCTTCAATCGGAATAGCGTCAAATTGTGATCCATATCTCAAATTGAAACAGCAGCGCTAGAATCCATATTTACGACAAAAAAGTACATAACGATTTAGCCCTTAAAACTCTACATTCCTCTTGCGCAATGGCGGTTTAATCGGATTTTAGAAAGGATGCGATAGCAACGCCGGTAGATTTTTCATTCGATACGTGAAGATTCTGTAGCTAACTATTACATAGAGAAGCCCGTCCAATATGGATGATTTTCACCTTTTAACCACTTTTTATTGCGCGTCTTAAAAAAGAGAAAAGCGGCGTTGCGCTGCATTTTTATACGTTATTATTTTAGAGCCTATCCACGAAAGGTAATGGAATAGGCGCTTAAACCAACCTGTTTTTACCACCAAGCAGAGGTATGCGATGAGTAAAATGAATTTAAAAAACCTATTGTCAGCAAGCGTGCTGGGATTAATGGTCTGTGCCACCTCAGCCATGGCAAAAGAGATTGAAGTCGTCAATATCTCTAAAATTGCCGGCATGCCCTGGTTTAACCGCATGGGCGAAGGCGTAGAGAAGGCCGGTAAAGATCTGGGCATCAAAGCCTATCAGGTCGGCCCGTCCAGCACCGACGCCCCGCAGCAGGTTAAGATTATCGAAGACCTGATCGCCAAGAAAGTCTCTGCCATCAGCATCGTGCCTAACGACGCCGACGTGCTTGAGCCGGTATTTAAAAAGGCGCGCGCTCAGGGCATCGTCGTTCTGACCAACGAATCTCCGGGCCAGCCTTCTGCTAACTGGGACGTTGAAATCATCGATAACGAAAAGTTCGCAGCCGATAACGTGGAAGAAATGGCGAAGGCCATGGGCGGTAAAGGCGGCTACGTTATCTACGTTGGCGGCCTGACCGTGCCTCAGCACAACCTGTGGGCCGATCTGTTCGTTAAGTACCAGAAAGCGCACTACCCTGACATGTACGAAGTCACCAGCCGCATGCCGGTGGCTGAAAACATCGACGACGCTCGTCGTACCACGCTGGACCTGATGAAGGCGCACCCTGATATGAAGGGCGTCGTGGCGTTCGGTTCTCAAGGCCCGATCGGCGCAGGCCGTGCGGTAAAAGAGAAGCGTGCACGCGGTAAAGTCTTCGTCTTCGGCATGATGATCCCGTCTCAGGCGGCGTCTCTGGTCAAGAGCGGTGACATCACCATGGGCGTAACCTACGATCCGGGCACAGCGGGCTATGCGCTGGCCGCCGTGGCTAACAAAATCCTTAAGGGCGAAGAAATCACCAAGGATCTGGAAATCCCGAACCTGGGCAAAGCCGACGTCGACATGGACAAGCGCATCATCAAGTTCCATAACGTACTGCGCGTAACCAAAGACAACGTAGACAGCCTCTACTAAGGTCTTATCGCAGGCACCCGGCGTTAACCCGCGCCGGGTGCTTTTGCCATTCTGCTGTTTCAAGAGCCCAAACAAACCGGTTCTTGGCGGGTTAATTGGTTCACATAGAGGTAGTCATGAAGCCATTTATTTCACTGGCGAATATCAGCAAGACGTTCTACGGCGTCAAGGCGCTGGACAACCTGGCGCTCACCCTGCTGCCGGGAGAAGTTCACTGTCTGGCCGGCCAGAACGGCTGCGGTAAGTCGACCCTGATAAAAATCATTTCCGGCGTCTATCAGCCGGACGACGGCGCGAACATCGAGATCGACGGCCGCCCCTATTCCCGACTGTCCCCGGTTGACTCCGTCAAGGCCGGCGTTCAGGTTATTTATCAGGATCTCTCCCTGTTCCCCAACCTGACGGTGGCTGAAAATATCGGCATCCATCAGTACCACCAAAAGGCCTGGGTCAACAATCGCGAAATCCGCCGCGTCGCCGAACTCACGATGAAAAGCATCGGCGCCCAGCTGGATCTGGACGCGGCGGTCGAAACTCTGCCTATCGCCCAGCGGCAAATCGTCGCCATCTGCCGGGCGCTGGCGCAGGAAGCCAAGCTTATCATCATGGACGAACCTACCGCATCCCTGACGATGCAGGAAGTTAAGGGCCTGCTGCAGGTCGTCCACGATCTGAAAAAAAGAAACATCTGCGTAGTGTTCGTCAGCCACCGTCTGGACGAAGTGATGGAAATCTCCGACCGCATTACCGTACTGAAGGACGGTAAGCTTATCGGCACCTATCCCGCTTCGGAGATAGACAACAAGAAGCTGGCGTTCCTGATGACCGGCCAGGCGTTTTCCTACGAGTGCCTGCCGCCGATTAAAGAACAGGGCGACGTCGCGCTGGAAGTGAAAAACTTAAGCCGCGGCAGCGAATACCAAAACGTCTCCCTGCGCGTGCATAAAGGCGAAATCGTCGCCATTACCGGCCTGTTAGGCGCCGGGCGCACCGAGCTTTGCATGAGCCTGTTCGGCCTGACCACGCCCGATTCGGGCGAAATTCTGGTGGAAGGCAAGCCGGTTCGCTTCTCAAGCAACCGCGACGCCATCAACGCCGGCATCGGCTACGTGTCGGAAGACCGCATGAGCACCGGGCTAGTGATGGAACAGTCCATCAACGACAACATTATCTCCACCATCCTGACGCGCCTGAAAACCGCGCTGAAGCTTATCGACAAGAATAAGTCCGACGAGGTGGTCAACGGCTTGGTTAAACAGCTGACGATTAAAATCGGCAGCGTAAACCTTCCGGTCAACACGCTGTCGGGCGGCAACGCCCAGCGCGTCGCTATCGCTAAATGGCTGGCTATTAAGCCCAAGGTGCTGATCCTCGACTCCCCTACCGTTGGGGTAGACATCGCCAACAAGGCGGGAATTTACCAAATCGTATCGGCGCTTTCGCAAAACGGCATCGCCGTGCTGATGATTACCGACGAAATCGACGAGGCGTTCTTTAACAGCCACCGGATCCTGGTGATGCGTAAAGGCGAGCTGACGTCGGAGTTCCTACCGGGAGAAACCACGGAAGCCGCGCTGGCAGAGGTAGTGAATGGTTAACAAATTAGGCATTAAAAAGCACGAGATGTTTCTCGGCCTGACGATCCTCGTCATCGGCGGCTATCTCTCGTTTGCAAGCCCGGACTTTCTGACGCTGGGCAACGTTTACGATCTGGTCAACAACTACGCGATGTTGACCATCCTGGCCTGCGGGCTGTTTATCGTTTTGATCTCCGGCGGCATCGACATTTCGTTCCCCGCGATGACCATCATCTCTCAGTACGTGATGGTGACGTTAATTCAAAACACCACCGGCAACTTCGCGCTGGCGTTTGCGCTAAGCGGCGGCATTGGCCTGCTGCTGGGGCTGGTCAACGCCCTGCTGGTCAACCGGCTGAACGTACCGTCCATCATCATCACCATCTCTACGCTGAACATTTTCTACGGCCTGCTTTTGTATCTAACCAAGGGCGTTTGGCTGTACAGCTATCCGGAATGGTTTGAGCACGGCGTGATGCTGTTCAAGTTCACCGCCGCCGACGGCTACGACTACGGGCTGAGCCTGCAGATCCTGACGGTGATCGCCGTAGTGGCGCTGACCGGCATCATCATGAATAAAACCAGCATCGGCCGCACTATCTATGCGATGGGCGGCAACAAAGAGGCCGCCTCCCGCATGGGCTTTGGCATTCTGAAGCTGCAATTGTTCGTTTATGGCTATATGGGGCTGATGTCCGGCGTGGCGGGCGTAGTTCAGTCCGCCACCGTACTGACCGTCGCGCCCGATTCGCTGCTCGGCTACGAGCTGACGGTGCTCGCCGCCGTCGTGCTGGGCGGCACCAGCATCGTCGGCGGGCGCGGCACGCTGCTTGGCACCCTGCTGGGGGTCATCCTTTTGGCCGTGCTGCAAAACGGCCTTAACCTGCTCGGTATCTCCTCTTACTGGCATACCGTCGTTACCGGTCTGGTCATCGTCGTCAGCATCAGCATGACGGCCTGGAGCCAGCGCAAAAGTCAGGGAGTTGCGCTATGAGCGGCAGAAAAGTCAAAGACAACGTAGAAATTTACCTAAGCCTGCTGATTGGCGCGACCGTCGTCGCCTTCAGCTTCCTTATTCCCGGCGTATTTTGGTCAGCGGCCAACTTCCAGTCCATCGCCTCCCAGATGCCGGTGCTCGGCGTGCTGGCGCTGGCCATGGCGGTCACGATGCTGACCGGCGGCATCAACCTGTCGATTATCGCCACCATGAACGCCTGTGCGCTGGTGATGGCGTGGGTCGCGACCCACTACGCGCCGGACGCCATAGGCATGACCATGATGCTGCTGGCGGGCCTCGCCATGGCGATGGTCATCGGCTTTATCAACGGCTTCCTAATCGCGGTTGTTCGGGTATCGCCGATTCTGGCGACGCTTGGCATCATGACGCTGCTTAACGGCGTCAACATCCTTATCTCCAAAGGCTCGGCGATTTCCAACTTCCCGGACTACGTGCTGGTCATCAACAGCTCAAGCCTTTTCGGCATTCCTACGCCGCTGCTGGTGTTTTTGGCGGTAGTCGCCGTGATGTGGGTGATTTTGGAGAAGTCCGCCTTTGGCCGCACTATCTACCTTATCGGCTCTAACGAGCAGGCCAGCCACTACTCCGGCATCAACACGCGCAAAACGCTGATTTGGGTTTATATCCTCTCTTCCGTGCTGTGCGTGATTGCCGGGCTGTTGATGATGTCCAAGCTCAACTCCGCCAAGGCGTCCTACGGTGAATCCTATCTGCTAGTGTCCATCCTGGCGGCAGTACTGGGCGGAGTGAACCCGGACGGCGGCTTCGGCAAAGTGTTCGGCATGGTGATGGCGCTTATCCTGCTGCAAATGCTGGAAAGCGGCCTGAACATTCTGGGCGTGAGCAGCTATATCACGATGGCGCTCTGGGGCGGACTGCTGCTGGCGTTTATCTTCCTGAAGGGGGTTAATCTTTCGGGGATGTTTGCTAAGGCGAAGTGAGTTGGTTGATTGAGTATTGAGAGAGCGGCGGGCGTGGCCCGCCGTTTTTTTATGGTGATTCGGCCAAATTGGCTTTTATGGATATTTCGGCCGGGAGGGCTTTGTAACTATATAATCTAGCATAAAATCATAAATAACGACAAAGACGGCGGGAACTTCCTAGCATATATATTTAATCATAAGCATCACCGTAACTTTTATTTTTCCAATAAAGATCGTTACCGCCTGAGTTATATAACTCTGTTAATAACTCCGTAAAACTCAGTGCTATTATTGGACAACTACCGGCAACGCCATGGATTTCATAATTGCTATCATAACAGCGTCCATTTCTTTCAAGCGATAAGTCTATGGATAAATAATCATTATTATCTGTTTTTCCAATTAAATACCATGAGGAGGATATATCATCTTCACATGGCTCACCTACAATAGTCATATTCGACTGAAGTATTTCATCTTGCGGTAAAATTGAAAATGAAACCATACGATTTCCATGAATAAACAGTTCTACGCCATTACATTTACTATAAAAATAAGAAACATCATCAGGAATTTTTAACATTCGCCCTGATAGCTCAGGTAACCTCCCGATGGGGGGATACGCGACACAGCTATTATCACTAGTAATCATATCAAGCAATAAATCTATTTTTTCCATACTATTTGCCTTAAAAAGCGTCAGGCGCGGATATAAACGTAGTGAGGAAAGCCCTCGTCGTCATAGTGACGTACAGCGTACCAGTCGACGCTTACCATTCTATTCATACTGGTGTTTACGTTGTCCGAGATAGACATATACCGCCTGAAATAACAACATACGTCAAACAAGATGACAATACTTTTAAGGTAACTTAGGCTTTCTTTTTTTAGCCTTTAACTCCCAAGCAATTAATATTCCAGCTTCGCCACAGTAGTTATTTAAATCATCTAGAATATTTTCATCAACAATCCATAACCATAATTTTTCATTTAGTCTTTCAAGTTTCCCATGGCATTCATTACTTAATATCCACTCGTTAAGGGTTTTTCCTTTGACATCAATTTGGAGGTGATCTTCATTTATAATGTTTATTGGGTAAATCATTCTTAACATTGAATCCTTGTAACGTTCACTTCCAGGAAGTTCCCCTGGTGTTTCCTCTTGGAATGCCGAAGGGTTTTCATTGGTATATTTCGTTAATAAATTTCCGCCAAATGAGTAAAAGTATGCGCTAGTCGTTTTATTGTACGAATATACAATTCCATAAGAAAAGGTTATTTTACTAAGAAAATTCCTTATAAAATCTAAGATTCTCTCTTTATCTTGAAGTGGGCTCTGCATATCAATATGATAAAAGTTGCCGAACTCGTTGGTTGAATAAGCAAAGGATGCTAACCAAGGGAGTTGATTTTTATCTTCATTGTATATTCTGAAAGACATTTTTTCACCGCTATTAATTTTACTCTTTAACGTTGAAAGTGATATATCGATAGTTTTATGGTCTCCTTTATGATCGCCTTTTTTTAGGTACTTAGTATATCCGGCAGAGGAAATTTTAATATTCATTGAGTTAAAGAATGATATCCCTATTTCTAGGGCTAAAGATGAGGAAATACTCTCTGTTCCATATAATGCAATCCCGTTATACATACTTTACCTCAACTATCTGGTTATAGCACTTCATCTCACTCAGTGACCTGTGATACTAACTAACATTAATGCAATTTATAAAGCCATCTTTTGTTCTCATATAATTGGCATCCGTTACTCTGGAAAAGCCCTTTGAAACCAAGAAAAACTTTAACTGTTTGGCATTCATGATGTAATACCTATCGTCCATAATCTATTCTGTTGGTACCCGCCAGGTCGCACTGATAATCTCTTTTAGAGTATCACCTTCTCCGTTACCCTGCCACAGGCGGCCCTCGCCGTTCATATAACCAATTCGCGATCCTTACCTCATTAATACTATTTTACTAAAGAACAAAAGCCTTAGTAGCGTGGGTAATTAGTATCCCATTGTGGTCTAAAATCCTCTGGTTCAACGGAATATTCTTCTTTTAAAAAATCCATGCACTTATAAAAATCATCAAAACAGAATAATTTACAGTTTATGGCGTGTTCTGCATACACTTCTGAATCGGAGTCTTCAAGGTATATTGTTTCTATATCATCGACAAAAACATTATATAACCAAAATATTATATTTTCATCTGGGGTATAACCCAACCTTTCTATTTCTGGATAGAAACTTTCCATTGTAGAATAACCGTCAGCAATAAGTTGGTCTTCTCTTTCCTTGTCACTTCGATAAGGTTTTGAATGTATAACAATAAATCTTGTGAATCCATTTCCTAACTCAATTTCACAATAACTTTGTTTTCTTCCGTAGAGGGTGTCACATCTAAAACCATAGGGAAAAGGATTGTAAGGAGTGATTTTTTCCATAGTTCGCCTTATTTCTCTTTCTTCGTAAAGAAAACTCTTATGATTTTCCCACCATAGAGATGGATTTGAAGATGCGCGTCTAAACATGCGTGATCACCACTCTTTGCATTCGAATCTGCTGCATCGCAGTAATAGATGTTTTGTTTGTCCATAAAACATCTCCTCCTAGTTACTGAGTGAGTAAAGATGTTACGCTGCTAACATAGAAAATCCAGATAAAATGGCAGTGATGAATCTTGACTGAGCATTTGAACGAATCAATTATCAATATATATCATATAGCAAATCTATATGCTTATTTTTTAGATAAAATCTAACTGTGGCATAAATATCAATCTCCGATAACTCTGCAATAAAATCAAAAATTCTCAGCAATGCATCTTCGTCTTTTTTATAAAAACCGCCCTTTGCTAAAGAAAAATCTAAACAGCGTGTATTATTATTTACATTAACAATACCTGTCCACATGCAATCAATGTATTCTTTATTTTTTTGTGCGCATTCCCAACTCTTTAAGCAAACGACAACCCTTTGACTGAAAATAAAAAATTCATCATCGGGCTCAAAATTACTTCTACTCAGGTCTTTTATTAAACAGAATTCATTCAGAGAAAATTTCTTTTCACCAACGACATCAATTAATAGTTCCATATTAACTGATATTATTTTTATTAAATCAATTGCGGAATTATAGTTATCGTGAGTTGAAGATAGCTTTAATTCTATTTCTCGTATAACACTACTCTTATCTTCAGTATAGAATAGCCATATATATTTTCCTTTTATTTCAAAAGCATATTCTTTTTTTCCATTTCTCTGTCCACCGATTTGCTCAAGCAATGAACAAAAATCATCTGATTTACAACTATTGTTTAATACACTGGCTGATATAGATCTACTCATATTACAGGCTCCTCAGTGTCAGAATTAAATATCTAAATCTCTTACAACTATAACACCAATATTTGTTACATCTTATTCCGGGCCTATTTTATAGTTTGCCACGCGCAAAATGACAGAGAATTTATCAGAATTAATAATCTCATCGCTCATCAGCGTTCCTATTTGTGATAGCTTCCCTTTTGGTTTTGATATTACGTCTATGGCTACTTTAGTTGGGCTGATGGATTCGCAAATTCAAGCCACCGGCCAAGCCTATCGGGTCATTAAGTACAGTTGGGAGGGCATATTTGCATTGGCTCTGGGGGTGCAGCGGGCAAAGCGCCCGTCTTCTTATGGTAAAGCCGTCAAATCAGCTTCTGTGGATATTCCGGCCGTAAATATGCCCTGCTTATATCACTATAGTGCTCGGCCGGGAGGCCGTTTGTATTGAGGGTAAGCGTACGGCGGGCAAAGCCCGCCGTTTTACTTTCGAATCAACTACGAAAAACCGCGCTACTTCTTCTTAATCAATCCATCCGCAACAAACCTCTCCATCGCGCCTTCGGACTCCCTAAGGAAATACTCTTTGGTGCCTTTGGCGTCGACAAACACCGGGGTGAGGAAGTTTTTCTCGATGTAGTTGGTTTTCCACTGCGGCGTCTCGGTCACTTTCTTCAGCAGCTGCTCGTAGTAGGCGACCGCTTCTGCCGACATGCCCGGAGGGCCGGCGATGGCGCGGGCTTCTCTTAATACCAACTGCGGATAGCCGAGCTCTTTAAACGTGGGGGTGTTGGCGAATTCGCCGGTCAGGCGCTGGTCCGAAAAGGTCGCCAGCGGGACGAACTTCCCGGCTCTGGCCTGGGCGATGCATTCGCTAGGGTTGAAGATGCCGATGTTGACGTGCCCGCCCAGCATGGCGGAGGTGACTTCGCCGGCGCTGTTGAACATCACGTACTTGAAGTCCGAGCCGGTGTTCTTATTCATCATCAGAAACGACAGGTGATCGCCGTTGCCCTTTTGCGAGCCGCCATAGGTGATGCGCTGGGTTTTGCTTTTTTCTATCAGCTGTTTGATATCGGTATATTCCGAGCCCGCCACGGCGCACAGCACCATGTCGTCAAACGCGACGATGCCGATGTAGCTGAGGTCTTTCCCCTTCACGTCCCAGTCCAGCACGTAAGAGCCGAGATCTTGGCCGCTGTGCAGCACCATCAGCGTATTGTCGTCGCCCTTTTTCTTATTCATATAGGAAAAAGAGACCGCGCCGGAACCACCGGGCTTGTTGACCACCATAATGTTCTTGGAGATCAGGTTTTCCTGCCTGGCGATGTCGGCTATCGTTCTGGCGTTTAGATCGCTGCCGCCGCCGGGCGCGGAGGGAACGATAAACTCGACGTCCGCCGTCGGCTCCCACGCCGAGGCGGGGAAGGACAGGCAGGCCGTTAATGCCAGCGCCGAAGCCAGCGCCATGCGGGAGGAAGAGAGCCACGTTTTTTTCATTACGTCATTTTTCATAATCACACTCCATAGGGTGTACGGGTAAGCCGTATTGTTACCGTCGAATAATTGCTTTTTTCAGTATCGGGATCAGGCAAATCAGCACCGTGATCGCCAGAAAGGTCGCCGCTATCGGGCTTTGAATGAAAATCGCCGGGCTGCCGCCCGAGATTTCAAACGATGCGGTAAACGATTTTTCCAGAATCGGCGCCAGTACAAAGGCCAGCAGCAGCGGCGCAATCGGATAGTTGTACAGCGCCAGATAGTAGCCAACCACGCCCGCCGCCAACATCAACCCTACGTCAAACAGGCTGTTACCGACGCTGTAGGAGCCCACCACGCAAACTACGGTGATAATAGCGACGATCAGGCGGCGGGGAACGCGCAATATATTCATTAGAAACGGGATAATCAGAATGGCGATAAAGACACATATGATGTTCCCTACGTACATCGACGCTATCAGCCCCCAGGCAAACTCAGGGCTTTCGCTGAACAGCAGCGGGCCGGGGCGCAGCCCCCACATCATCAGCCCGCCCAGCAGCACCGCCGTAGTGCCGGAGCCGGGAATGCCTAGCGACAGCAGCGGTGCAAACGCCCCCGCCGCAGCCGCGTTATTGCCCGCCTCTGGGGCGGCGACGCCCACCAGCGCGCCGCGCCCCATTTCCGCGCCGCGGCGACCGTTGGTTTTTTTCTCAACGATATAGGAAAGAAATGCCGCCATCGTCGCGCCCGCGCCGGGCAGCACGCCGATAAAGGTGCCGAACAGCCCGGTTTTCACGGCGGTGGGCACCACCTCCTTGACTTCGCTTTTATCCAGCAGGCTGTTTTTTATCGTCAGCTTTTGTTGAACAACGCCCTCTTCCTTTGGCGCTTCGTCGGCTTCGCCGCGCCTCATGTCGCGCATCAGCAGCATCACCTGGGAAAAGCCGAACATGCCGATCACCAGCGGAATAAAGCTGACGCCGCTCATCAGCTCCGGTACGCCAAAGGAATAGCGCGACGCCCCCGTCGACAGATCTACGCCCACGGTGGCTAACAGCAGGCCTAAGCCGGTCGTCACCAGCCCCTTGACCGGATTGTCGCCCAGCACCCAGCCGATAGAGGTTAGCGCCATCAGAATAATCATGGTCATTTCGGCGGGGCCGAACCTCAGGCCGACGTCGGCCAGGCCGGGGCCAAGGAACGTCAGGATAACGATGCCGACGGTGCCGCCGGTAAAAGAGGCGATAATCGCAGTCAGCAGCGCCTTTCCCGCCCGGCCTTTCTGCGTCAGCTTATAGCCGTCGATGGCGGTCATCACGGCGGGAGAATCGCCTGGGATGTTCAACAGAATGGCGCTGAACGATCCGCCGTACATGTTGGCGTAGTAAAGCGCCGCCAGCATGATAATGCCCGCGCTGGGGTCAAGCTTAAACGTCAACGGCAGCAGCAGCGCTACGCCCGCCAGCGAGCCGATGCCCGGCATTGCGCCTACGATAAGCCCCATCATCGCGCCGACGGCGGCCATCATGATGTTATACGGCTGAAGCGCTACGCCAAAGCCCATGCCAAGAGAGGAAAAAATGTCCGACATGCCGTGCCTCCTTTAGTAAAACAGGCCGGTGGGAAACGGCACGCTCAACCACAGCCTGAAGATCAGCCAAACGACCACCAGCACGCCCGCCGACACCACAAACGAGAAGCGCCACGAATAGCCGGCAAGCAACGCTAACCAAAGCAGCAGCATGATAAACAGCGCGGGAAACGTGCCGACAATAGGAATAGCGCCAATCAGCGCCGCAACGATCGCCACGGGCATCAGAGCGTATAGAGAATGATGTAGAGAGACGAAGTCGACTTTAATCAGGCTGACGACGCTGAAAACCAGCAAAACCCCGCCAGCAATCAGCGGCATAAATCCGCCTCCGGGCCCCTCATCCCATACTTCATAGGCGGTGACGCCCATATACATCCAAAACAAAGCCAGCAGGGAAAGAAGAGTCGGTATGACGTAATATTGTTTCATACGATTTCCTCACAGAAGGTAAAACCAGACGCCCCAAAGGAAGGGGGAAACTTGCTTTTTATTGGTAGAAATTATTTATAAAAACATTGCGTTCAGAACGTCCGGGCGCGTCGGGCTCGACGCCTTTCTCTCAGAATGGTTTCATTGCATTCACACAGTACATCTGTGCATTACTCTGCATCCCACCATGCATCATATGTTCAATTAAATATCATATGAGCAACCAAGAATGGTCTGAAAACTACCTTTTAATTCACATTAATTCAACATGGCATTGTCAAAAGCTGTGCTTCATGTCTAAGTTTTAATCTTTAGAAGGGGAGAAATGTGCGCTGAAACGGTTATTGCTTGAGAGAGATCGCCGCTTACTCGTCGCCAGCGCCGACAATAATCTTATGATCTTTTTTTGTTCTTTTGTTTAACTAGAAAACAGGAGTAAGCATTGCTAAGGAAAATAAATTTCCCTGTAGTAAACGCCGACATTTATGCAAAAAAGCTTATTGATTTACGAACGAACGCGAGTAAAGCCACAGCGCGTCAATTGATATAAAATGGCTTCAAACCGACAAAATCCGAAGCAACTAATGAAGAAAGGACTCTCGTATGTATAAATCAAAGGCCGCGTTGGCCGTTTTCATTCTGGCATTCGCCTCGGGCGCATGGGCAAATATGCGTGCGGCGATCAACCATATCGAACTTCCTTCTTCTCCCCTGACATTGCCACAGGGGCAAAAGCCAATGCCGCAGCTGGTCGTACAGTCAGAGACGCTGGACGTCGACTGCGACTATGACAGATGCTGGGTTGAGGCGGTTTATCACATCACGTCAAGCGCTGACGCCACCTTGGATTTTGCCTTTATCATGCCGGCAAACACCCCCGTTGAGGCGAAGGTTGCCGGTAAATACAGCGCGGCAAAAGTTACGTTAGAAAGAGACGCGCCTGAAGCACCGGATCCGTCATACTGGAATCGCTGCTGGTCAGCGTCCGAATGCGCCGCCGTGTTGTCGCTTTATCGCGCCTCTTTCACGGGGAAAGTGTTCAAGGGAAAAAATACGGTTGAGGTCGCCTATTTCCAGCCGATAACGCACTTGGAAAAGGCCTACGGCTACTTCACCTCCAGCCGCTCTATTGAAGTCTTCGCCTATGAAATGGCGCCGCTGAAAGAGTGGCAATTGGCCGACGATTTTACGCTCAAGGTTACGCTGTCCGCCCTGCGCGAACGCCCGGAGCGGGACGGAGGCAGCAGCCTGTTTAGATCTCGATCCGTCAACTGTATTCTTCCCGGCCAGAAGGTGGAGAAAAACGGCGAATACCTGAACCTGGAAGCGACGCTTGACCAAAATTTCCCCGACAGGCTGGTTTGCAATATTGGCGATAGCGATCTGATAGACGGCAACGACTACAACTGACGGAGCAGGAAGGCTTAGACGGCCCCGCCGATACGGCGGGGCCCGATCGAAAGGTTAATCGCGGAAGTTGTTGAACTGGAACGGCTGCCCCAACTCGGCGCCCCTCACCAGCGCAATTACGCCCTGAAGGTCATCGCGGGCCTTGCCGGTAACGCGCACCTGATCGCCCTGAATTTGGGCCTGCACTTTGAGCTTGCTGTCTTTAATCAGCTTCACCAGCTTTTTGGCCATCTCGCTTTCGATGCCCTGCTTAAGCTTGACCTCGACGCTGTAGGTTTTGCCGCTGTGGTCCATCTGTTCGGGGATGTCCAGCGCCGCGCCGTCGATGCCGCGCTTGGCCAGCTTGTCGCGCAGGATGTCCAGCAGCTGCTGCACCTGGAATTCGGACTCGCTGGCAACCTTGATGGTTTCATTCTTTTCATTCAGCTCAAAGCTGGCCGGGACGTTGCGAAAGTCCCAGCGGTTAGTCAGATCGCGGGTGGCGTTCTCAACGCCGTTGCGCACTTCCGGCATATCGATTTCAGAAACAATATCAAAAGATGGCATACTCTCTTCCTTTTTCGTCACGTGACGCTTTTCATCATAGGTAATTTGTGCATGATAACCGTTATCGCCTCGCCTGCAAAATATCGGGCCATATCAATTAAGCTCAAATCGTAATATCCCCTTTCGATTCTAAATTGTCACTCTCCAGCACCCGTGTCATAATTGTAATGACAAACGTAAACACACTCTTGAGGGAGAGTAATCATGGGTAATATAAACCTTCGTATTGATGATGACCTGAAGGCTCGCTCATATGCAGCCCTGGAGAAAATAGGTATGACACCATCTGAAGCCTTACGACTGACATTAGAATACATCGCCGACAATGGGTGCCTCCCCTTTAAACAAACGCTGCTCAGCAACGAGGATGCCGAGCTTGTCAACATTGTTAAAGAACGTCTGCGCAATCCCAAACCGGTTCGCGTCACGCTGGACGATCTTTAATGGCTTACTTTCTGGATTTCGATGAACGTGCGCTTAAGGAATGGCGCAAACTTGATTCAACCATTCGTGAACAGTTAAAAAAGAAGCTGGCGGAACTGCTTGAGTCACCTCGAATTGAAGCCAACAGGCTTCGCAATATGCCCGACTGTTATAAGATTAAACTGCGTTCTTCTGGTTATCGACTGGTTTACCAAGTTCAGGATGACATTGTGGTGGTTTTCGTTGTTGCCGTAGGCAAACGACAGCGTTCAGATGTTTACACCAAAGCGATAAAACGCGTTCCTTAGAACCGAGCTGAGCGATTTCCGTTTTATGTTAACGTCTATTTCTCAATTACGCTTTTCAATTAAGGAGCAATACATGACACCGCGCGCACTCGTCTGCCTGGCCCACGGCAGCGAAGAAATGGAAGCCGTCACAACGATCGACATACTGGTTAGGGGCGGCGTTGAAGTCACTACCGCAAGCGTGGAAGGCGACGGCAGTCTGGAGATCGTCTGCTCGCGCGGCGTCAGGCTGCTGGCGGACCGCCCGCTGGTCGAGGTGGCCGACGAGGCGTTTGACGCCGTCATTCTGCCCGGCGGCGTTAAGGGCGCGGAGTGCTTTCGCGACAGCCCGCTGCTGGTAGAAAAGGTTCGTCAAACCCACCTAAGCGGCAACATCGTCGCCGCTATCTGCGCCGCGCCGGCATTAGTGCTGGCCTACCACGACCTGTTTCCGGTCGGCAACATGGCGGTCTACCCGAGCTTCAAGTCCCACATTCCTGAAGGGCAGTGGATCGACCGCCGGGTTAACTTTGACGACAGGGTAAATCTGGTCACTAGCCAAGGGCCCGGCACCTCCATCGACTTCGGCCTTAAGCTGGTTGAGCTGCTGGTCAGCCGCGAGAAGGCCGCCGAAGTGGCGGAGCAGCTTATCGTAGCGCAGGGCATTTACGCCTATTTTTAGCCGCTAACGGCGAACGGCGCTTCTCCCTACGTCAGGCCGCGCACCACAGTAGGGGGACGCGGCCTGATTTCTTTCTATTTCACCGCCTGATTCAGCACGTCGGCAAACTTGTCCCACGGGCAGAATCCGTTGGCGTCCGTTGGGCAGCCTTCCAGCGCCAGCGTTACGCGCTTCGGCGGATTCTGTAAGGTCAGCGATTCGCCTTTACGCAGCTGCTCGGCGCTCTGATAGACATACTCTATTTTCATCAAGTCGCGGTTATTTGCCTTGTCATGCCAGCGCTGGAACACGATTTTCCCGCCGATCGGCGTGCGCTCGTACTGCCCCGGTAGCTGATACGGCTTGAATTGCAGCGCGCTTAAAAGAGAAGCGATGTTGGAATCATGCCCCACCATCAGCGTGACCTTCGGACCCTTTGCCGCCCCCTCTCCCACCAGGGCTTTCTGAATGTACTTTATCAGCGGCGACGCCACGTTGCGCGCCACGTCCGGCGAGGTAAACAGGGTATCCTGATAGCCGTTCTTCAGTTGGGACAGCGTGCGCCACTGCGCGTCGGTCTTGATTTTTCCCCAGGCGACCTTATCAAGCGGGAACCCCTCGTAATACTGTAGGGTAAAGGCGTCCACCAGCGCGTTGCCCACCTTCAGCGGCCCGCTCACGCCCGGCTCTTTGCCGGAGTCCGCGCTGAATTTGTCTTTCTGCGCGGTTAAGTCACACAGTTGTTTTTCTTTGCAGGTGGGCGAGTTTCGATACGTGACGACCTGCTCCAGCATCTTATAGCTGTCCGCCAGGCGGTACTTTTCGCGCTGCTGCTCCATCGCCTTAACGGCCTTCTCGGTAAATTCCGCCGAATCGTTGACGATCACCGGATTAAAGGTCGGATCCATCGTGCCCATGCGTTCCTGGTGATGCACCGGCACGTCGCAGCCGGGGAATGCGCCGGTAATAAAGAACTGCGCAGTGGCGACGGTGCGTTGCAGGCTGTTGGCATAGGCATACACGCTTTGCGGCGCCGGGCACTCGCCGCTTTTCACCAGCCCCTGCTCCGCCAGCCATTCGCGCATATAGTGCCCCATATACACTTCAAGCACGCCGCCTTTGGTGGTCAACTGCCCTCCCGGCACGTCCCATTGCGGCCATTGTTGAGCCGTAGACTGCTCCAGCACGCTGCCGCTATTGGCCAGCGGCGCGCGCAGGTTGTGGCGACTCATCATCAGAACCTGCTCCAGCTGATAGCCTTCCGGTGCGGCTGCCGCACTCGCCAGGCCGGGTACAAAACAGGCAACGGCCAGCAGTGAAGCAACGACTTTTTTATTCATACGTTTATCCTCGAAAAATGAGTAAACAGCGGTGTCGGCACATTGTGGCAAAAACACCGCCCTGCGCCTGTCGAAGGGATCGCAAAATCGTCGGCCGCGCATTAATCATTTTGTCTTACGATGCGACGCTACGGCGCGAGCCTTCCCGTTCCTAATCGCAGGTTTTATCGCTCATCGCCCGCGAGGGATCCAGCAAATAGCCCACCACGGATGCGTCCACGCATTCGCTTAAGCCCGTCAGCGCCAGCGTGTGCCCGTCCTGACGGCGCGTTATCAGCGGGCTATTAAACCAGGACGCCATGTCTCTGGCGTTTTGGTAAGGCGTAGTGGCGTCATACGTCTGGGCGACAAACAGCAGCTTGGGCAACCGCGGGGATGGATTGGGAACGTGCGCCACGTCTTTTCCCGGATAGGGCCACAGGCTACACACGTCGGGGGACGCCTCGCCGCTTATCGGCTGATAGTCGGCAAACCCCGACGCCTGCGCGACCTGTAGATCGTGCCAATAGGAGACGGTTAACGGGAGGCCCGGCTGGGCGACGTCCGCACAGGAGATGGCCGTCAGCGCCGACGCTTCGTCGTCCGGCAGGGCGTTATCAATCGCGGCGATAACCGTGTCCACGTCGCGCCGGTAAGCAACGGCGGAAAGAAAGTAGGCCAGCCCGTCCCACCCCTCTTTCCACAGCAACAGCGTGTTGGTCACGTTGATCACGTCCTCCGGCTCAACGAACCGACCGGTAGATGAAAACAGCGGTCGATAGGCAAGCGAACGCAGCAGCGACTGGTACTGCGCCACCGCTACTTGTGGGGAACCGGAAAACGGGCACGTCTGGCGCGCCGCGCAGTCCTTGGCAAAGCGGATAAAGGCGGTCCGATAGGTTTTAGACTGATTGATGCGCTGGGTTACATCGTCCTCGGCCAGCGAAACGACGCCGTCGAGCACCAGCGCGCGAACGTTCTGCGGGTAGCGCTCGGCGTACAGCGCCGCTACCTTAGTGCCGTAAGAGTAGGCCACGGCGGTTAAGCGCTCATCCCCCAGCGCGGCGCGAAGCGCCTCCAGGTCGTCGACGGCGTTGTCCGTGCCGATGTTTTTCAGCACATCCGCCCCCATCTGGGTAGCGCAGTTTTGAACGCGCGCCCTGAGCGCCTGCTCGGACTCAGTGAAAAGCGCCTCGCCGCTAAGCTCGCAGGTAATTTTAGGCCGCGTTTGGCCCACGCCGCGGGGGTCGTAGCCAATGAGGTCATAGCGCTTTCGCAGCCTGTTGACCGTCTGCGTATCCGCCACGGGCAGCTCAATGCCGGACATCCCCGGCCCGCCGGGAACAAACACCACGCTGCCGAGCGAGACGCCGGTGGCAGGCAGACGAGTGACGGCAATCCTCACCTTTTTCCCCGACGCGGCGCCGCGCGCTTTCCTCGCGCTCGCGGGGCGCACCAGCGGCGCGTTAACGTATCCGCACTGCAGCTCCGGCACGGCACCCTCTTTAAACCAGCCGCGAAACGCGGGGGCCGAGCACGGCCGCCAGTCGATAGCGACGTGCGGCACGGCGGATTTAGCCCATGCGGGCAGGCTGCCGGTTAGAAGAAGTAAGAGTAAAAGCGCTCTGTATGGCATAGGGTCTCTTAAAGGGTGGATATACTAAAAATAGTGGCAACATTATGGTTTTTTGCCAGCCAGATTTTCCCGACGCGCAGCGAACATACGTTCGACGTATTCATTACTTACTCCTTCTCCGGCCCGTATGGACTGTCGGCCTTTCTCTACTTTTTGCGCCAGATAATTATCATAATCCTGTGACTCGGACTGCTTCTGTATATAGTCGCGCATCAAGTCCCGCATTATCTGGGAGGCTGGTCGGCGGCTAGCTTTCGCTGCGGCCATAAAGCTTTCCCGCAACGAAGGCTCCAGCTTTATAGTAAACACGGCGTCTTTAGGCATAATGCTTTTCCTGTTCGCGTTGCTTATTCCTCATTGGCCACTATATTCGCTCTATTTAATCTCAAGTTATAGCCGCCATTCGTTATTTTGCGAGCCGTCTCCAGAGATTAAATTCACTTCCTTGTTGTGCGCCGTCACTCGCTATATCGTTGCGGTACGCCTGCAAAAACAGGCGGCGGGATTGACCTCCTGAAGAATCTTAGTGGTGACACAGCGGCGCGCCTGCGCTTTTCTTTGTGTCATTCGTCCAGCTGTTGCATACTATGGCGGGCTGGACGAGGGCATCGCAAGATGCGCCGGTTTCCACTAAGGCCGGTAAGGTCAACCTCGTTCAGTCCACCTCCGTAAGATTGACCTCTTCGTTGGTGGTATTTCAATATCGCTTAGTGGAGGCTGCCATATGGCTACAATCCCCAACCAAACTCACCCGCTACTTTCCATCCCCCTTAGCGCCGCAGCGGACTTCATCGCGCTGGCCGACTGCTGCGAACGCTTTGCCGAAGCCCTGACTGAGAGCGACGATCCGGCGCTGCGCATTGCGCTGTGCGGGCGGCTGGCTGCCAGCCTTACGTGGCTCAGAGCAACGCTGGACGACCCGATCCCCACGCACCTGATTGAGCGCCTCACCGCCGACGCGCTCCCGGTTTCCTCCCCTGGCTTTGAGCCTGATTCAGAGCGGCTGTGCGCCTACGGCCTCGCGCTGGCACAGCTGTTAAGCAGCCGAACTCTACCGCCGGATATGGAACAAACCCTCTCCGAACTGCTGTTCGGGCTGGTCTGCCAGCTCGTCGATGGGCTCAACGCCCCGCGCTGGGTGCGCACTGCCGACGGCGTGACGCCGATAAGTGAGGAGCCACTATGAACAAACTGGTGAAGCGACAGGACTGGCACTCCGCCGACGTTATCGCATCGCTGAAAAAGCGCAGCACCTCGCTCGCCGCCGTCTCCCGTGAGGCGGGGCTGGCCCCATCAACGCTCGCCAACGCGCTGGTGCGCCGCTGGCCCAAAGGGGAAAAACTGATTGCGCAGGCGCTGGGCATGGCGCCAGAGGAGATTTGGCCTTCACGATATGGTTGATAGATAATTTCTGATAACGCTAATCCGCATCATCTACGGTGGTGCGGATATTGACGTAGCTTAATGGCAAGCTCGCTAATCGGCATCATTAACAGCCTCTACAACAGGGGCAGCATGAACTTGCCAATAGACATAAAAAATAATTTAAATTTTTCCAATCATAAATGTTTTTTCACCATCAACGGTGGTGAAAAAATAACTAATTGATATAAAAACACTAAATAAATATCCACGTAATTATAAATGTGATTACAATCAAACTTTACTCCTCACTACTTCATATTTCATTGCTAAATGAAATTCATGCATTTCATTTATAAATTCGAAATATTATCTTCATCACAAAATATCCCCGCATTGCATTTACCATAGAAATTAACGCTATTGACATCATTTATTTTACAATCATATGATGCAGATATCGCTCTTTATTTTCGCATTCGCCTAACTATATAAATGGAAATAAAGAAAGTCTGATCCGGCAATGAATAATCGCTGGCTATCCTTTCCTGCCATAAAAATAAAGCGCAACCCACACGCTATCGTAAAAATAGAAACGTTCGCAAAATTAAGGAGAACATAATAATGCCAATAACGCGTCGACGCTTTTTACAAATAAGTTCCGCGCTTGCCGTAGCCTGTTCATTTCCTGCAGGAGCACGGGTTCCATTCAGTCGGGGAGACGAACGCCCGACGTTAATCCCGCCCGCTGGCAGCGTTGACTGCCATATGCACCTGTACGACAGCCGCTACCCTGTCGCTCCGGGGGCAAAATTGCGCCCCGCAGACGCATCTTTGGAGGACTATCGCCAGCTACAGCAAAGGCTGGGCCTTCAGCGTATGGTGATTGTCACTCCGTCAACCTATGGCACCGACAACCGCATTCTGCTTAACGGGCTGGCGGCCAGCAACGGCAATGCCCGAGGTATTGCGGTATTGGATATGTCGGTCACCGACGATGAGCTACAGCGGCTACATCAGGCCGGCGTGCGCGGCATTCGCTTTAACCTGCGCTACGGCGGCGCGTCCTTAGACGATCTCGACGCGCTTGCCGCTCGCGTGCAGGCGCTGAACTGGCACGTACAGGTTGTGTCATCAGGCGACAAGCTGGTAGAGCTGGAGTCCCGCCTGAAAAACCTGCCGACGTCGCTGGTTATAGACCATATGGGGCACGTGCCCCAGCCGGATGGCGTAAACTCGACGACGTTCGCCGCCATTCGGCGCTTGCTCGACGGCGGAAAGACCTGGGTTAAGCTCTCCGGGCCTTATATTGGCTCTCATTCCGGCGCGCCGGATTACGCCGATATCGCGCCGGTGGCCCGCGAACTGGTCAAGATCAGCCCCGAACGCCTGCTGTGGGGAAGCGACTGGCCGCATCCAACCATGCCGGTAGACAACAAGCCGGACGACGCCGCCATCCTCGACCTGCTGGCGACTTGGGCGCCAAACGACCGCGATCGGCAGCGGATACTGCGTGATAATCCTGTGGAGCTTTATGGGTTTTAATCAATCACGATAGGAGATATCAGACTTTCCGAATATCGTAATTCTGATATTTCCTAATAATAACCTTCCGCGCTGTGGCTGAACGCGGTGCGGAAATGGTAATAACGGCGGGATTAACACTTCATTTTAACAATCTAATTTAATTCTTTAGGCTTTATATCCGGATGTTTCTTATATAGCGGGTTTAATATATTCAACAGCATGTCCGCCATAAGATTTACTACTTGCTTTTTATAAACAAGGAATTCATCTTCATTACAACGGGCTTGAACCAAAAATAAAGAATCATTCAGCTCTCCGCCCATTTTCAGTACCATTTCACTAATCTTTTTAGCTACTTCTTTATCAGTGATCATATTGTTCTCTTTATTCGTGAAAACTTTCTGTAAATCAGTTTGTTAAAACTAATCCTTACTTCTTCAGGCTATCGCTTCCCAATTTATTTATTGCAGCAGATATCACATCGCACTCATCAAACCTATCCAACATGGCATTCAATATGGGAAGCAGCGTCCTGTCTCCCAATGCGCCAGCGGCTTCAATAAAATCATCATAGACTTCATCCCGTTCCAGCTCGTGGCGCAGCGCAGGCAAAACCCTTTTATCCTGCCGGTTGGAAAGCCCGATTATCGCTTCGCCGCGGGCTTCTTGATGTACATCCTGAAGCATTTCTACCAGGCAGTTTCTTATCTCTTCGGTATCATACTGATTGAGGTTGATGGCAAAAGCGGCCCAGTTTCTGACGTCTCCGCTACCGTCTTTTGCCAGCTTAATGAGCAATGGGACCGTTTGGCTATCGCTGATAGCGGATAACGCAAACGCGGTTGCTCGTCGAGCATTCATCGATTTATCCAACGCAGAGGTGGCGGATTGCACTATCAGCCGTGGCGCATAGGCTGGATTTCTCTTGCAACGCTGCGCGGTGGATTCAATCGCAGCAGCCCGAACCCGCGCGCTCTTATCATACAGAGCCAGACCGTTCAGAAGGGTCAAGATACCCTCCTCTCTTTCATAATGAAGTTCTATTTGCCCCAGAATAAATGCCCCGGTTTCTCTGCGAATATAGCTATCGTCGCGACAAAACTTTTCAGCCAACGTCACGGCTTCGCCGTTCCCCCGCAGTTGCAATTGACGGGCGGCGGCAATTCTTTTTAGAGAACTCTCGTCGTCTAACAGGGGAATTAATGCATCAATGTCCAATTTCTTATATTGGCCGTGTAAAACAACTTCTTCATTTGCCTTACGCCTTTGGTATCGGGTTGGCACGATGGCACTCTCCATCAGCAATTTATATTTTCACTGTGAAATTGCCCTGCAATCCCACACAAATAATACGACCATCTATTTGTCACCTAAGAACCGTACCTATTCACAAGAATAACGCCGATTGCAAAGGACATAGCAAACCCGGCGACAATCCCATGAATTAAGCTCTGACGCAGACGACCATGACTCCTCCGATATGACACACAAGCAACGGCGGAACTCCCCATAATCATGCTGATAATGAAATAGAGCCCCACGTAAAAAAAGTACTGCCCAAAACCTGCCGCAACGATCTGCGTATAAATCAGAACCGTCACGGCGACGATTGCTAACGCTACGGCTGAGAGCAAAAGAAAGGCCTTTGTTTTATTGGAGGAAAATTCCCATCGTCCTTGCATAGCCTCGTCCTTAGCTATTTATTCGAATAATATTTTTATTGTTATCTCAAACAGCGGTGGCGCATCGCGTTTAGCAAGTAGTAATAATCCATGCCTTTGTACTTTCCGATATTTTTTCATTGACCATGAATCATTAAAAGCCTTCACCATATTGTTGAATCCAATTGTTAAGCCTAATTAATTCCTTATAGAATCACACAGCCATTTCTATATCATATATTATCTTTTTGTAATCATCAGGATAAAAATTATTTTTTGCCCCCTTTATGAATTCATTAAAAATGCAAATAACCTTATCTCTATAATCGTAGGGAATGCCTTCGCCAGAATCTATTATTTTTTTCATTTCAATATAAAAATTTCTCTCTGATTTTAATTTAGGCGCTATATTAGGAATAGAAAGAAGGTAATCCCACTTATCTGAAAGTGAATGAAACTGAGGAAACTGGGTAATAAATAATGAGACATAGTAGTTAACTTTTTTGATCATTCGTAAATTATAAAAAAATTCAAAGAGTTCATCAGTGGGAGGAAGGCCATATCTTTTAATCATATTCCCAATTAAAGAAATGATATTTACTGCTACTTTATCATTAAAATCCATCCTATTATAGAAAGATAATAATTCATTAGCCAATGAAATATCGCTAAAAAAGGCTTCATAATGGCTAGATTTCTCAGCTCTAACAATCAGCTCTAATTTGGTTATTAGCAATAGCATTTCCTCATAATCACTGCCCAACTGATGACTATGATGCTTTATTTTACTGGTAACAGTATTGAGAACACCAATATTTCGTTCAATTCTATTCATTCAATAATTTCGCATTACAAGCAAGTGTTTTCAGGATAGTTCTTTCTTACTCATAATACTATAAGCTTTATTGCCATATCCAACCATGCCGGTAGACAACAAGCCGGACGATGCCGCCATCCTCGACCTGCTGGCGACTTGGGCGCCAAACGACCGCGATCGGCAGCGTATACTGCGTGATAATCCTGTGGAGCTGTATGGTTTTTAAAGGAACAACGATAGCGATAGATAAGGGTGACCTATGGCGCATCAATGCGCCATAGGCGTAAAAGAACAAATCTTGGCATGGCGGTAAGTTGGACAATTTATGATATTTACTGCCCGCACTGCGATCGCTCACCGCAAGGCTCAGCCACTTTTACACCACGCATCAAATCTCCAACAGCTCTGGCGCAGCCCGCATCATGTACAAACCGTATGCGCGCAATGCGTCGCGATAAATTCCCAGCGTGCGTGCGCCTTCATCCTGCAGCTCCGCCAGCGGCTTGTCCGGCGCGGCGACCATCTGCACGTTAAACTCGCCGCCGTTTTTCCAGCCCAGCACCTCTAAAATCGCCTTACCGCGACGAACATGCGTACCGGAGCTAATCAGCACCACGTTCTTCACCTTCAGTTCGTTGATGATGTAGCGGGAATAGACCATGTTCTCCACCGTATCGCGCGCGTAGTTTTCGTCGATAATCCTCGCGCTACCGATGCCCTTTTCCATCAGCCAGCGCTTCATCTCGATACCCTCGTTCTTGCCGCTCTTCGGCACGCCGCCGGTGACGATGATTTTGGCCTCAGGCAGCGCTTTCGCCACCTCCAGCGTCTTGTTAAGGCGTTCAATCAGCGTTGGCGCCATCGCGCCGCTGTCTTCGAGGGCATAGCCCAGCGTAACAATCACGGTCGGCGTATCGGGCTTAAACGAGGCGGGCAGTTTATCAACGACCGGCGTGCGCAGCGTATTCTCTACCGAGGCAAAAAGCTTGTTCAGGCCCTCTGCGCGGGAGGGGAAGTTTTTTTCCAACGTTAATAAAGCGGGATTATCCTTCTTGCCCTGAGCCCGAGCGTACAGCGCCTGATACGTCAAGGCATCGACGTCGTTCGGCGACAGCTTGAGGATAGTACCGTAGGTCTCCATCGCCTCGTCCAGCCGACTATCCCAGACCTGAGTCGCCGCAATGCTGAACAGAATATCCAGCCGATACGGCGCGAGCCGATATGCGGCCTTCAGGCTTTTCTCAAGCGCGGGCATGTCCCAATCGACATAGGCCTGATGCGCCTGAGCCAGATAGCTATGCACTTCATCACGCTGGGTATTGGCGGTTTGGTAATTAAACGTCGCTCCCTGCGTCGATGCCGCTATGGCGGATTCGGGGACGCAGTTAAGGCTCATGGCGACAAAAAGCGCCGTAAAAACAGCCGTTTTCCTAAGCTTCATATCACACACCTCTAACGTATTGATAATTAATGAACAGGCTATTATTTAACCAAATTATATTTTCTGTCGCGAATTATCAACGTTGTGCTGCGGGAAATGTGATCGGTTAGGAAGAAAAGGTTGAACGATAAATGTGAGCGTAATGACTTTTAAATCCCGCCCTACGGGTTGGCTCAAACCGCGTTTTCTACCACACTTATTTCGTGAAGTATTTAACGGCGCGCGCCTTTGGCCAAGCCGTATTTCCGGCCTACGGATGCGCCTTATGAAAGCACGACAGGTGAACGCCTATGAAAAAAATCGCGATTGTCGGCGCGGGGCCGACGGGGATTTATACGCTATTCTCTCTTCTAAAAAACGCGACGCCGCTTTCCGTGTCCGTCTATGAGCAGGCCAGCGAAGCGGGCGTCGGTATGCCTTACAGCGACGAAGAAAACTGTCGAATGATGCTGGCCAACATCGCCAGCATCGAAATCCCACCCATTTTTACGACCTACCTCGACTGGCTGCAAAGCCAAAGCGAGGCACGGCTGGCGCGTTACGGCGTCGATAAATCCGCGCTTCATAACCGGCAGTTCCTGCCGCGCATTCTCCTTGGGGAATATTTCCGCGACCAGTTTCTAGCGTTGGTGGAGCAGGCGAAAAAGCACGGCGTTGAAGTGGACGTTCGCGAGTCCTGCCGGGTCACCGATCTGGAGGCGTTAGCGGACGGCGTCTGGCTTCAGGCGGAAGGCAAGCCCGCGCCCGCGCTTTTCGATCTCGTCGTCATTGCGACCGGGCACGTCTGGCCTGACGAAGAGGCTTCGACACGTTCCTTTTTCCCAAGCCCGTGGTCAGGCCTGATCGAGGCCGAAATCGAGCCGTGTAAGGTCGGGATTATGGGTACGTCGCTGAGCGCCATCGACGCGGCAATGGCCGTGGTGGTGCAGCACGGCCATTTCGTCGAGGCGGATAATGAGCGCCTACAGTTCAACCTGAATGAAGGGAGCAAGGGGCTTGAGATCGTGCTGATGTCCCGATCCGGCATTCTGCCGGAAGCAGACTTTTTCTGCCCTATCCCCTATGAGCCTTTACGCATCGCAACAAAAAGCGCCGTTGAGCGCGAAATCGCTGCCGGAGCAGACGGCCTGCTTGACCGGGTTTTTGCGCTTATCGCCAGAGAAATCGCGCTGGCGGACCCACGGTGGAGCCAACGCGTGTCGCTCAGCGCGTTGGATGCGGACAGCTTTGCCGATGCCTATTTTGCCGATCGCAAAAGCCACTCCCCGTTCCTCTGGGCCGAATATAACCTTCGTGAAGTCGAACGCAACAAGCGCGACCAGCGCACCATCCCTTGGCGCTACGCAATTTTGCGGCTGCATGAAGCCGTTCAGGACATCGTCCCCCACCTTGACGAACGGGACAGAAAGAGGTTCGACGCCGGCCTCTGCCGGGTCTTTATCGACAACTATGCGGCTATTCCGTCGCAGTCTGTCCGTCGGCTGCTGGCGCTGCGCGAGGCAGGGATAATCCATATCCTCACCCTTGGGCCGGATTACGAGATGGCGGTAAAAGAGAGCCGGACGGTGATTTCCATCGGGAATACAAAGCATGAATTCGACGTATTTATCGACGCGCGAGGGCAAAGGCCGTTAAAGACCAAAGACCTGCCGTTTCCGACGCTGCGAAGGCAGCTCCAGGCCACCGGCGACGACATACCGGACGTCGGCGACGACTACACCCTGCAAGAACCCGCCTTGGTGCGCGGGCGCATTACGTTTGGGGCGCTGCCTTATCTTATGCACGACCGCCCCTTCATTCAAGGCCTTACCGCCTGCGCGGATATCGGAGCGGCGATGGCAAAGGCGGCGTTGCAGCCTGCGTCACGCTTTCGTAGGCGGTTGCTGTTTTTTGATGCGGATCCGTTTTGATGGGGAGAGTGTCTGCAAACGCCAGACAATGGCCTAAAGAAGAAAGAGTGATTACACGAACGTATCAGAGGTCGCATAGTATCAAGGCCAGAAAACCTACAGCCTCTTATATAATAACCAGTTTTTCTTTTGCGTAGCCGACAGGCCAATGCCCTTGATAATAGATATCAACGATTCTTTGCCACAAATTGCCAAGGTCGAAGTACTGCTCATAGACATATTGTCTGAATGCAAATCCAATTGCGCTTCTGGCCGCGACACTGAAGCTATGAGCGCCACAGAGAAATGGATCGTTTTTCATATTTCTGGTGCTTAACAGAATGGCCTTATTGACCTTTGCCCTCATTGCCATGAGGTCTTCTGGCATAGCCTTTTTAGAATAAAAAGGATCCTCCTGCGTTGAAGACGTCGGCAACCACGCTATAAGAGAGTAGTAACCATGAAAATCGCTTTCCGTTGGTTCGACAAAAGCCTTTCTGACGCTCTCGATTAAGATTATAGAATCATCAGGGAGATCGTTAATCCCCATCCTTGAAAAGAAGATGGCGCTTTCTATTTTTCTTATTTCTTTTTCAATATCAATCATATAATCCACACAAACAACGGACTTATTTAAATACTCTGTAATCAGGAGGTTACCGACTTCACGCTCTGACGACTCAAAAAACCGTATAACATCTCCCGGCCTCAATATGCCATTAAAACTAGCAAACTCAATGTCGACGCTTCTGACTTCGTTTGTATGGATATCATCACCGTCAAAGCGCACAACGCCCGAAAAATATTCGTTATCAATCAGAAAAAGAGGCCTGTATCCCGTTTTTATTGGATGCTTTCTTTTTGACGTAACGGTTAGTTTTGCCTTTATCATTTCAAACACACCTAAAGCATCAGCAGTGCATATAAGAGATAACTTTATTCTTCTGGAAGTTTATGAAGATCAATCCGGCCCCCTATAACATAACACTCACCGTAACGACGAACGTCTTCAAACGTTGAGGGCGCCTGCCCCATAGGATAATTCCCATCAATATCCATGCACAGCTGCGCCCCCTCTCTCAGTATGCTAACGCCATGAAAAATTGAATTAAAAGTATTCCCCTTTACCTTCACGCATAGCTCTTTCACGTCTGAAATCATAATGCAGACTTTGTCCCAACTTCCACTTTCGGACATGGCATTTCGCCCATGAAGCACCGCTTTTACTGCAAGCCTGTTATTTTCATCATAGAAATACTTAAATGAGAGCAATAATCCATCTTCAAACTTATTGTAATCGCTAAGAATTCTTTCCATACAATCTGTCATATCGATTTCCTGTCTCCCTATAGACAAAAGGCCCGCCAAAGCGAGCCCTTCCGTCATCTACCAAGCAAACCCTACTTCGCCGCCCGATACACCTTCACGTTATCAAACCCCTGTTCTTGCAGGTAGAGCGCCTGCAGGCGGCTCATCACGCCGCGATCGCAGTAGAGCAGATAGGTCTTGGACCGGTCCAAATCGCCGAACGCGGTGCCGAGCTTGTAGAACGGAATGTGCAGGGTTTCAACGCCTTCCAGCGCCAGCGGGCGGGTTTCTACTTCGTCCACCGAACGAATGTCGATAATCACGTCGCTTTCGCCGAACGCCGCCACGGTCTCAACTTCGGCGACCTGCTCCTGCGTTTGCTCGGCGATCTGGCGGATGTCCATGTTGACCGCATTCGCCACCACGTTCTCAAGGATGCTGAAGTCGAACTTGGCCTCTTCTTCCTCGATCTTGGCCTTCACCGCCTTCACGGTTGGGCTCTTTGAGATCACGCCGCAGAACTCCGGCATGGTCTTGGCGAAGTCTTCGGTACCGATCTTGCGCGCGATATTGATGATGTGCTCTTTATCGTGGGAAATCAGCGGACGCAGCACCAGCGTGTCAGAAGCGTTGTCAATCAGGCGCAGATTGGTCAGCGTCTGGCTGGACACCTGCCCCAGCGCTTCGCCGGTGACGATAGCCTGCACGCCGTAGCGCTCGGCCAGCGCCGAGGAGGCGCGCACCATCATGCGCTTGAGCACCACGCCCATCTGGCCGTCGTCCACCTTCTCAAGGATTTCGCCGACCACCGGCGCAAAGTCGACCGCCAGGAAGCGCACCTTGTGGGAGCTGCCGTAGCGGCTCCACAGGTAGTGCGCCACCTGCTTAACGCCGATCTCATGGGTCGCGCCGCCTAGGTTAAAGAAGCAGTAGTGCACGCGGCAGCCGCGGCGCATCAGCATATAGCTGGAGACGCCGGAGTCAAAGCCGCCGGAAATCAGCGACAGCACGTCTTCCTGCGTGCCGATGGGGAAACCGCCCAGCCCTTCATAGCGGGCCTGGATCATAATCAGCCTGTCGTCTTCAATCTCTAAGCGCACCGTGACCTGCGGCGACGTCAGGTTGACTCTGGCGGATTCGATATGCTGATTCAGCCCGCCGCCGACGTAGCGCTCGACGTCCTGCGAGGAAAACTCGTGCTTGCCGCGACGCTTGACCCGCACGCAGAAGGTTTTGCCTTCCAGCTGTTCCCGATAGTTGGCCAGCGCCTGCTCGAAGATGTCGTGCATGTCGCTATAAGGCGTCTCATCCACTTCCAGAATGTGGTGAATGCCGGGGATCCTAACTAGCGCATCGCGCACCGTCGGCGCGTCGGCATCGTCCTTAATGCGGACTTCGATAAAGTCCCAGTGGCGGACAACGGCGCACTCTTCCAGACTCTGCCTCAGCACGTTGCGAATGTTGCCGGTCAGCATTTTGATGAAGCGCTTGCGCACGGACTGGCTTTTAATCGTAATTTCGGGGAACAGCTTAATGATAAACTTCATGGTCGTCGCGAATTGAATTAGTTAGATGGCTCAACGGGTAGTCGTTTTTAACGCGCGGGGAGTATACACCCGCAGGGGTCGACGCGCACTAAGATACGCTAGATTGTGTTCTACACCTACTCGCCTGCAATCTTTACAGCCTCTTTTACCGCCCAAAGTGGATTTCAAAAAAGCCTGTCATACCGTACCATCCCCCCGCGACTAGCCTGAATCGCAGCATCAACTCAACGAGCCGGCGCCTTATCGTAATACACGCCGTCAAGATAATCGCGATATTCTAATACCTGTGCGTTTATCTCATCATTGGAACCGAAGAAATACATGTAAACTTTGATTCCTGAAACTCTCAATAATTTCAATTTCAACCTATCCGCTTGAGAAGTCGGACGCCCTGCAACGACATATCGGATATTATTATCTTTCAAAAACTGAACGCTCGATATAAAGAAAATTTTTTCGAAAGTAGTCTTAGATATTTTTTTCAACGTGTAATAGTTTGCCATTCCACCATTAAGGGACTTCCCGGCTTCTTTAATCGAGCCTTCTGAAAACAATTCCATCTTTAATCGATTTCTATCAATAAATAATTTCACGATGGCAGACGGATTATCTATTTTATCGGTAACCAACACAGCGTCAGGATGCGACAGAAACCAGTGGTTGATATCACCAAAATCTAACGACGTATATTTGCCCAAAATCTTATACTGCTTAAACACAGATAACAGAGGAGGCAGCTCGCCTCGATAGCCCACCTGGTGTGCCCACGTATCCCAGTCGTGTACAGCGACAAAATGACCATCTTTAGTTTTACTGATATCAAGTTCAAAAATGCGTATCCCTTGCAGATATGAGTGATTCAGCGCATCCAGGCTATCCGTATAAATATTGCCATCAATTTCCCCACCGGCATGAGCAATGACAGCAATCTCACTACGGTTTAATTCAGCTATTTTATATTCAATAAAAAATAGCGAACCCGCGGACAGAATAGCAATCAGAGAAACCGCATAAATTAAAATACGCATTGCTTTTTTCATATTCACAAAAATAACTAAAATTCATGTACAACATTAATTTTAGCTTATCATTTCCATTACAGTGCCGTCGTTTCGCGGCACCAAACCCTTTAGGATGAACACACAGTATCATCCTTTTTACGCCCAAGCACTCCAGATTATCTGTAGAACGTATATATCCGTCGCATCACGCCGATGGATTAGGCAAGGCCAAGCAGCATCTTCTTCACCGCCAGCACGTGCTTGCAAGGGCCCCACACTCCCTGATGGTTGATGGCTCACCCGCAGGTACACAATTATACGGTAACTTGTCCAAGCCGTTTCGTAAAATAACAAAACGCCTAAAGAGAATTTAGCCCAGATAGTGCGAACTACGCATTGACGCGCAACTTAGCTCGAACAAGACACCTCAATCCCCTTCCCTTCCTCCGAAGGCGGCGCCTCCAGCGATTCAAACTCTTTCGCTTCGAGATAAGGGTCAATCAGGCCGCGGTGCAGCAGCGCCAGCGGCGCGACGTCGTCGCGCTCGGCAGCTTCGATGGCCTGCTGGGCCAGGTAGTTGCGCAGCACGCGTCGGGGGCTGGCGGCGCGGATGCTTTCTTGCCTTTGAGCGTCGTCGATGCCTTCGCGCCTCAGGCGCTCGCACCAGCGGCGGTGCCAGTCGTCAAAGGCGGCCCTGTCGATAAAATCGTCTCTAAGCCGCATCGGCGAGCCGCTCTGCTCCACTTCGGACAGGAGGCGGAACGTGGAGGTATAGTCGCGCCCTTCCTTTTCCATCAGGTCCAACAGGCCATTAAGCAACTCGCTGTCGCCCTCTTCCCGCGTAAACAGCCCGAGCCTGGCGCGCATCCGACGACCGTACTCTTCCCTCAGCGCGGGCTCATAGGCCGCAAGCCCGGCCTGAAGCTGTTCTACGCTCATCACGCCCGACAGCGCATTAGCCAGGCGATGCAGGTTCCAATAGGCGACGGACGGCTGGGCGTAAAACGCATAGCGTCCCTGATAGTCGCTGTGGTTACAGACGAAGTTGGCCCGATAGTCGTCCATAAAACCGTAGGGGCCATAGTCGATGGTGATGCCCAAAATCGACATATTGTCGGTGTTCATCACGCCGTGGGAGAAGCCAACCGCCTGCCAGGCGGCGATAAGCCTACCGGTGCGCTCGGCGACGTCTTTAAACCATAGGAAGTCGCGATCCGCGTCATCCACCAGTTCCGGCCAATGGTGGCGCTGCGTGTAGTCCAGCAGTTGCCTGACCTGTTCCTGCTGCCCTGCGTAGAAAAAGTGCTCAAAGTGGCCAAAGCGAACGTGGCTTGGCGCAATGCGCATCATCATTGAGCCGCGTTCCTCGGTTTCACGATACACCGGTTCGTCGCTGGCGACGATCGTCAGCGCGCGGGTGGTGGGAATACCCAGGCCGTGCAGCGCTTCGGAGGCAAGGAACTCCCTGACCGTCGAGCGCAGCACCGCTCGCCCATCCCCCATGCGGGAATAGGGCGTCAGCCCTGCGCCCTTTAAGTGCCAGTCCAGCTTCGCGCCGCCTTTAGTCACCTGCTCTCCCAGCAAAATGCCGCGCCCGTCCCCCAACTGGCCTGCCCACACGCCGAACTGATGGCCGCTGTAAACCTGCGCCAGCGGCTTCATGCCCGGCAGCAGCGACTCACCGGCCCATACGCCGACGCTCTGCGGCTGAAACATCTCAGGAGAAAGCCCAAGCTCCGCTGCCAGCGGTTGGCTATGGTACAGCAGCCGGGCGCCCTTGAGCGGCGTCGGCGACAGGGCGGTATAGAACCCCGGCAGTTCGTCAAAGTAGCTGTGGACAAATTGGGGCATCGTTTTTCTCTGCTTTTTGTGGGTGGCTCTTGCAGTGTAGAACTCTAAACAAATAATTAACACCGCCAAAAGGTAGG
Source organism: Leminorella grimontii (assembly GCF_039789245.1). NCBI lineage: Bacteria > Pseudomonadati > Pseudomonadota > Gammaproteobacteria > Enterobacterales > Budviciaceae > Leminorella > Leminorella grimontii. The sequence continues at coordinate 2,731,470 of NZ_CP146357.1, forward strand.
GAAATAATAAGCGTTTTCGGCTACTTCCCGAGGTGACGGGGCTTTACGTACGAACTGGATGTTAAAATTATGTACAAGCGCACAATTTGACGGTTAACTTAGCTCAATCGAAGGCGATTTAGTGGTAGACTCTGGCACTATTACTTTTTCTTCGACGATGATATCGCCGCACCGGCCTGGAGGCGTGCTCATTTCCCCGTCTTTAGCGGAAAAATGCACGGGCGAATCCGGCGTGATATTATACTGCCCGGGTTTTGTCACGAAGACAGACTTGCTCTATCAGAAGCCAGACTGAAGACCAAAACGAACCAAAGTTACCATCGGATATGCCCAAGATGCCCAAAAAAGCGCCGGAAGCGGCCAGTTTTGAAACCGCGTTAAGCGAGCTGGAACAGATTGTTAGCCGTCTTGAAAACGGCGATCTCCCGCTGGAAGACGCCCTGAACGAATTTGAGCGCGGCATTCAGCTGGCCCGCCAAGGGCAGCAGCAGCTGCAGCAGGCGGAACAGCGCGTTCAAATCCTGCTCAACAGCGACCCCGAAGCGCCGCTCTCTCCTTTTAATCCGGACGAAGCCTGATGACGACCTTTATCCAGCTTCAGTCCGGCTACCGAGCGCGCGTCGATCGCGCGCTTGAGCTCTACCTTTCCGCCCTGCCTGAACCACGGTCGCCGCTGGCTGAAGCCATGCGCTACGGCGCTCTGCTTGGGGGAAAGCGCCTGCGCCCCTTTCTGGTTTACGCCACGGGGGAGATGCTGGGGCTAAGCGTTGAAACGCTGGACGCCCCCGCCGCAGCCATTGAATGCATTCACGCCTATTCGCTTATCCATGACGATCTGCCCGCCATGGACGATGACGATCTTCGCCGCGGCCAGCCGACTTGCCACGTCAAGTTTGGCGAGGCCCACGCGATTTTGGCCGGCGACGCGCTGCAAACGCTGGCCTTCTCCATTCTTTGCGATGCCGACATGTCTGACGTCGAAGCCCCTGACCGGCTGGCCATGCTCAGCGAACTGGCTCAGGCCAGCGGCGCTGCCGGCATGTGTGCAGGCCAGGCGCTGGACTTGGAGGCAGAAAAGCGTAAGGTAAGCCTGACTGAGCTTGAGCGGATCCACCGCCATAAGACCGGCATGCTGATCCGCGCCGCGATCCGCCTTTCCGCACTGGCTGCGGGGGAACGCGGAAAAAAGGCGTTACCGCTGCTGGACCGCTACGCGGCCGCCGTTGGGCTGGCGTTTCAGGTTCAGGACGACATTCTGGACGTGATTGGCGCAACCGAGAAGACCGGCAAGCGTCAGGGAGCGGATCTCCAGCACGAGAAGAGCACCTACCCTGCGCTGTTAGGCATAGACGGCGCGCAGGCCAAGGCGCAGGAGCTTTATCAGGAAGCGGTCGACGCCCTGGCCGAGCTTTCGTCTCTGTCTTACAACACGACGGCGCTACAAACACTGGCCGGTTTCATTATTGAACGCGATAATTAAACCGTACTTTTAAGCACACTATTTAAACGAGTTTTGGATGAGCCTTGATATAACCCAATATCCCACGCTGGCGTTAGTCAACAGCCCCGACGATTTACGCCTTATCGCCAAAGAGAGTTTGCCCAAGCTGTGTGAAGAGCTTAGGCAATATCTGCTTAACAGCGTAAGCCGCTCCAGCGGGCACCTGGCCTCCGGTCTGGGCACGGTAGAGCTGACGGTTGCGCTGCACTACGTCTACAACACGCCCTTTGACCACATCGTCTGGGACGTCGGCCATCAGGCCTATCCGCACAAGATCCTGACGGGCCGTCGCGATGAAATGCCGACTATCCGTCAAAAGAACGGGCTGCACCCCTTCCCCTGGCGGGAAGAGAGCGAATATGACGTGCTGTCCGTCGGCCATTCGTCCACCTCCATCAGCGCCGGGCTCGGCATGGCTATCGCCGCCCAGCGCGAAGGCAAAGGCCGCCGCACCGCCTGCGTTATCGGCGACGGCGCAATGACCGCAGGCATGGCCTTTGAAGCCATGAACCACGCGGGCGACGTAAAGCCGGACATGCTGGTCATCCTTAACGACAACGAGATGTCGATTTCCGAGAACGTTGGCGCGCTCAACAACCACCTGGCGCAGATCCTGTCCGGCAAGCTGTACGCGACGCTGCGCGAAAGCGGCAAGATGATGCTTTCCGGCCTGCCGCCGATCAAAGAGCTGGTCAAACGCACCGAAGAGCACCTGAAGGGCATGGTGGTGCCGGGCACGCTGTTTGAAGAATTCGGCTTTAACTACATTGGCCCGGTCGACGGCCACGACGTGCAGGGGCTGGTGCAAACGCTGAAAAACATGCGTAGCCTGAAAGGTCCTCAGCTGCTGCACATCATGACCAAAAAAGGCAAAGGCTACGCGCCTGCCGAGCAGGATCCGATCGGCTGGCACGGCGTGCCGAAGTTCGACCCGGAAACCGGCACCCAGCAAAAGAGCGGCGGCGCTCACCCCAGCTACTCTAACGTCTTCGGCGACTGGCTGTGCGAAGAGGCAGCGGCGGACGACAGGCTGATGGCCGTAACGCCCGCCATGCGTGAAGGCTCCGGCATGGTGCGCTTCTCCAAAGAGTTCCCGGAACAGTATTTTGACGTCGCTATTGCAGAGCAGCACGCGGTGACGTTCGCCGCTGGCTTAGCTATCGGCGGCTATAAGCCCATCGTGGCGATTTATTCCACCTTCCTGCAGCGCGCTTACGATCAGGTGATTCACGACGTGGCTATCCAGAAGCTGCCGGTGATGTTCGCCATCGACCGCGGCGGCATCGTCGGCGCCGACGGCCCGACTCACCAGGGCGCGTTCGACCTAAGCTACCTGCGCTGCATTCCCGACATGGTTATCATGACGCCGAGCGATGAAAACGAATGCCGCCTGATGCTGCATACCGGCCATCGCTATCAGGAAGGCCCAACCGCCGTCCGCTACCCGCGCGGCAACGGTACCGGCGCCACATTGACGCCGCTGGAAGAACTCCCCATCGGTAAAGGTCGGCTTTGCCGCCAGGGCGAAAAAGTCGCCATCCTCAACTTCGGCACCCTGCTGCCGGAAGCGCTGGCGGCCGCCGAACGCCTTAACGCCACCGTCGCTGACATGCGCTTTGTGAAGCCGCTGGACGAAGACCTGCTTCGCACGCTCGCCGACAAGCATGATGCCTTCATCACTCTGGAAGAAAACGCCGTCATGGGCGGCGCCGGCAGCGGCGTCAACGAATGGCTGATGGCCCAGCGCCTGAACGTGCCGGTACTCAACGTTGGCCTGCCGGACGCATTCGTGCCGCAGGGCGGCCAGGAAGAGATCCGCGCAGATTTGGGGCTTAACGCCGAGGGGATCGTTGAGCGCTATCGGGCGTGGGTAGCCGATTAATCGAAAAGACTGGAAAAACCCTCGAATTTGAGGGTTTTTGAGACAATGGATAAACCATCTGAATTAGCTTCAGAGGATATTCCGGCCGAAAATACAGTCTACCCATATTGCTATCGTGCTCGGCCGGAAGAGCGCCTGTATTAGCTTTGGGAGTGCGTTGGGCATAGCCTTCCTACGGGCACTTCGTTGGCTTACGCCAAGTCGACCCCAACGGAAGACTCTCCCTCCGATTGACTACGCTGATGTTATCCAAAATCTTTGTCAACAATCTCAAAAACCCTCGAATTCGAGGGTTTTTCTTTTAGCATCTATCTAAAGTGATCGTACCCACTGACCCCTAACTCCACCGGCTCATCACCATCAAACACCTTCATCCCGCCGTTGGCGGTTATCTGGCCGATGCAGGTACAGGGCAGCTCCAATGCGGCCAGCGCCGTTTCTATCGCGCCGCGATTTTTCTCCGGTACGGTAAAGCACAGCTCGTAGTCTTCGCCGCCGGTCATCGCCCAGCGCTGCGCCTGTTCCCGAGAGCTATTGCGTAACAGCTCGTCGGATAGAGGCAGCTTATCCAGAAAGAGCTTCGCGCCGCAGCCGCTGGCCTTCAGAATATGCCCCAGATCGGACGCCAGGCCGTCGGACAGATCCAGCGCCGACGAGACAAGCTGTCGAAGCGCCTGCCCGGCCAGTATGCGCGGCGTAGGCCGGAGGTGGCGCTTAACCAGATAGTCGCGGCTTTTCGAATCATCAACGCGCAGGCGGTTTTGCAAAATCGCAAGCCCCGCGGCGCTGTCGCCCAGCGTTCCCGTTACAAAGATCCAGTCTCCCGCCTTGGCGCCGCTGCGGGTTAACGCCTTGTCGACCGGGATCCAGCCGTGTACGGTCAGCGTCAGGCTCAGCGGCCCCCGCGTGGTGTCGCCGCCGATAAGCTGCATCTCGTAGTAGTCCAGCAGGGAAAACAGGCTGTCGCTAAAGGCGGCAAGCCAGGGCTCGTTCACCTCAGGCAGCGTCAGCGCCAGTGAGAGCCAGGCAGGGTCGGCCCCCATAGCGGCCAAATCGCTTAGGTTCACTGCCAGCGCCTTGTAGCCAAGGTCGGCGGGATCGATATCGGGAAGAAAGTGGGTTGCGCAAACCAGCGTATCGGTACTGACGGCCAGTTCGTTTTGCTGTGGGGGGATAAGCAGCGCACAGTCGTCGCCAATGCCTAAGCGGACGTCTTTGCGGTTATCTTTTTGCCTATGAAAATAGCGGGTAATCAGATCAAACTCACCGCATGACATAAGTACGGTACTCCAGGCCAGCGAAAAAAATTCAGGCCAGCAATGCCGGCCTGAGAGTAAGGATGTCCGTTATCGCCTCGCGGCGTTAGTCGTCTTTACGAGCGTCCTTACGAACGCGCAGACGCGGTACGACCTTATCCAGTACGCCGTTAACAAACTTGTGGCTGTCTTCCGCGCCAAACGTTTTGGCAAGCTCAATGGCTTCGTTAATCACCACTTTGTAGGGAACGTCTTCGCGCTTGCTCAGTTCGAAAACCGCAACGCGCAAAATCGCCCTTTCAATTTGGCCAAGCTCGTCCAGCGTGCGGGACAAATAAGGCGCCATTAGCTTATCCAGCTCCTGAGCCTGCGTCGCCGCCCCGGAAAAAAGCTCGCGGAAGTAGGTTAAATCAACGCCGTTAACGTCCTGTTCCGCCAGGAAGGCTAATTCGACATCGGCGATATCGTTTTTTGATATCTGCCATGAGTATAGCGCCTGAACGGCGCACTCGCGGGCTCGGTGGCGAGCTGAAGGTTTCACGGGTCTACCTCTTAAATTCAATCAAACTCTCACGACGCTTGATGCATCGTGCTTCAGGCTTTAATCGCCTTGATGACGTTAATCATTTCCAGTGCGGTCATGGCGGCCTCGGCCCCTTTGTTACCCGCTTTGGTACCGGCGCGCTCGATGGCCTGTTCGATGTTTTCCGTCGTCAGAACGCCAAAGGCGACCGGAACGCGGCTGTTCATCGCCACGCTGGAAAGGCCGGAACTGCACTCGCCCGCCACGTATTCAAAGTGGGCGGTGCCGCCGCGAATAACGGTGCCCAGCGCGATAACCGCGTCGTAACGTTCGGTTTCGGCAAGCGTACGCACCGCCAGCGGAAGCTCATAGGCGCCCGGCACCCATACGACCGTAATGTTGGCGTCAGAAACCTGGCCGATGCGCTTAAGGGCGTCAACCGCACCTTCCAGCAGGCTGTCGTTAATAAAGTTGTTAAAACGCGCAATCGCGATAGCTACGCGCGCCTGCGGTGCAGCAACATTGCCTTCGATAACGTTCATACGAGTAATCCTCGGTGTTTTTACTTTAATCACTGGGTTAAGGGGGCGGATTCTATCACATTCTTTTACCCGCTGCGCTGCGGATTTTACGCCGCCGCGCCGTTAGCGCTCCGAATTAGGAAACAGGGACAGCCGAAGGTCGTCCCCTACCCGCTTAACGTCGCCAAACGTAAAGCGCGGCGCGTCCGCCAGGCGCTCGATGCCCGGCAGGCGACACAGGCCGCGCGCATCGTCGCCCAAAAGCTTGGGCGCGGTATAGAGCACCAGCTCGTCCACCAGCCCCTGAGTCAGCAGCGCGCCCGCAAGCGTCGCGCCCGCTTCCGTCCAGACGCGGTTAATCTGCCTGCGCCCCAGCTGCATCATCAGCACCACCAGATCGACGCCGCCGGACGCTGCCGGAACAATAAGCTGCTCTACGTTATCCGACCAGGCTTCATTCCCCTTTTGGGTACGCACCAGCAAAATGGGCCCCGGCAAAGAGAATGCTTTCAAATCAGGGGTAAGGCGGTTTCTGGCATCGAGGATCACGCGAAGCGGCTGGCGCAGGCGCTCTTTGGGATAAACGGCCTGAACGTCGTCGCCAAGCTCTTCCCAGCGCACGTTCAAAGAGGGGTTATCCGCCAGCACGGTTTCACTGGTGCTGAGGATAGCGCAGCTCTGCGCCCGATAGGCCTGTACGTCGCGCCTGGCTTCGTTCGAGGTTATCCACTGGCTTTCGCCGGACGCCATGGCGGTTTTGCCATCCAGCGAAGCGGCCATTTTAAGCTGAAAGTAGGGGAAGCCGGTTCTCATGCGCTTAAAGAAGCCGCGGTTCAACGCTTCGGCCTCTTCCATCATCAGGCCATATTCAACCTCAATGCCGGCCTGCTGCAGGCGATAAAGGCCGCGACCGGCGACTTCCGGATTCGGGTCCTGCATGGCGGCGACAACGCGCGCGATGCCGGCTTCGATAAGCGCGTCGGCGCAGGGCGGCGTTCGCCCATGGTGGCTACAGGGCTCCAGCGTGACGTAGGCCGTAGCGCCGCGCGCCTTTTCTCCCGCCGCGCGCAGGGCATGAACCTCGGCGTGCGGTTCTCCGGCGCGCTGATGGTAACCCTCGCCGACGATAATCCCGTCGCGCACGATAACGCACCCGACGTTAGGATTGGGGGAGGTGGTAAAACGCCCCAGCCAAGCGAGCTCAACGGCCCGAGCCATATAAACAGCGTCGTTGTGCATAAAATATCAGTCCTGCAGTTTGGCAATTTCTTCGCCAAACTCGCGAATGTCTTCAAAGCTGCGGTATACAGAGGCAAAGCGAATGTAGGCGACCTTGTCGAGCTTGCGCAGCGCTTCCATCACCAAATTTCCCACCATCGACGCCTGGACCTCGCGTTCGCCGGTCGCCCGCAGCTGGGATTTGATATGGCTAATCGCAAGCTCGATGTCGTCAGAACTCACCGGCCGCTTCTCCAGCGCCTTCAGCATGCCTCGGCGAAGCTTGTCTTCGTCGAAAGGCTCTCGGATATCGTTGCGCTTGATGATCCGAGGCATAACCAGCTCGGCAACTTCAAACGTCGTAAAGCGTTCATTGCAGACCAGACACTGACGGCGGCGGCGAACCTGCGAACCATCCCCAACCAAGCGTGAATCAATCACTTTGGTGTCTACGGCAGCGCAAAATGGGCAATGCATAACGTCTCCTGGAAAATGTCTGAAAATTATCGCCTTCAGGGCGGCGCATCGGCCCTATTCTAAACGCCCCGGCCAAAGAGCGATACACCTCAGATACATTGGAAGCTATATTTTTCTAACCGTTGGATAAATAAAAACACAAAATCTGACAACATTTGTCTCTCATTTGATAAAAGCCTCGCTCTATCCCCTCAGCCCTATGCCAATTATCGTTATATCACGCCGACATTAGACCGATATTTTTCACTATTTCATGGCGTTAAGTTTATCTCGCGAATTCGCATCCATAACCAACATAAACAGGAGTAACGCAATGAACGAAAAATTTATCGGTTCGGTGATCAACGCCCTGCCGCTGGAACACATGATCGGCGGCCCGCTGCAGGCGATGATCAAAGCGCAGATTCAGGCGACCAAATCATATACAGACTTCCTGCTGTCGGTCTGCATTAAGGACGGTAAGGCAAACGCCGTCCAGTTCGACTACGACGAAACCGTTGTTGATGAGCAAGGCGTTGTGCAGGGCGTGATGACAAAAACCATGCGCATTCCCCTGCTGGCGGCCGTCACTCACCCGATCATCTGTATCGAAGAGGGTACGATCGACTTTGAGCTCGAAATCTCGCAAAGCGAATCGGACAGCAGCAGCACCGAGGCCGAAGCCGGCCTGGAAGCCTCCGTTGGCTGGGGGCCTTTCAAAGCCAAGGTTACCGGCCGCGTCTCCCACAAGTCAGAACAGACGCGAAAAACCGACACCCGCGCCAAGTACAGCATCCATACGCAGGTGAAGCGCCAGGATCCGCCGGAAGCGCTGATGCGCGTCATTGACTTTTTAACGGAGTCAGCGACCAAGCCAGTGGTTCATAAGGCCAATAGCGAAAAGCTTGAAGAGTTCCAGACGACGGAATCGCTGCAGCAGAAAGAAAAGCAGGCCGCGTAACCCCTCCTCGTTGAAGAGCTTCAATTCATTAACGCTACCAAGGGGCGGCTGTTTATAGCGCCTCTTTATATCAGGAGTCCCTTATGTCATTGAAAGACTGGTTACGAGGAAAGCCCGACGCACAGGAAACGTCAGGCGAAAACCTGGGCGGCGCCGGAGGAGGCGAGCCGCCGCAACCGCCGGAAAATCGCGGATCGCCCATCACGCTGGCGGACATCACGCGCGGAATGCAGTACGCCGCTACCGCCGCTAACCAGCTTATTGCGCACCAGTACATGCAGTCGCTGGAACCGTTTTTCGAACCCATGCCGGACGGCCGCCTGTCGCCCCGCACGGTGCAAATGATGCTGGATGAAAAACACAACTTCGATCTGCCGCTCATCGCGCTGGCGACGCCTCGCGGGCTGATGCTCGAAGAGATGAAGGTTCACCTCACCGTCAGAACCGACGCGGTTGAACAGGTTGAAGCCGCGCCGGGCGAGAACAGCGACACCGTGGGCCGCTTTCAGGTCAGCCTGTCGCCCCACAGCAAGGACAAAGGCGGCAGAGACAGCCAGCACGTGGATATCGAGATGCTGTTCAAAGTGCTGGAGCCCCCCGAGAGCGTCATGCGGCTTATTGACGAGTATACCAACCGCGTACTGCCTCAGCCTGTCGATACGGAGGAATAACCCATGTCTAACCTGCCACAAAACACCGGCCAGGCCGGTATCAACCTGATTAAGGAATTTGAAGGGCTCAAGTTAAGCAAATACCGGGACGCCGTCGGCCTTTGGACCATCGGCTACGGCCATTTAATTCGCTCCGGGGAGACGTTTGAGCGCAGCCTTACGGAACAAGAGGCGGAAGCCCTGCTGCGTAAAGATCTGCTGGAGTCGGAGCGAGGCATCAGGCGGCTGGTTTCCGTCCCGCTCACGCAAAACCAGTTCGATGCGCTGGTCTCTTTTGTCTTTAACGTCGGCGTCGGCAGGCTGGCCACCTCGACGCTGTTGAAAAAGCTTAACGCACAAGACTACCGGGGCGCCGCCGACGAGCTGCCGAAGTGGAACAGGGCCGGCGGCAACGTGCTGGAAGGCTTGACCCGTCGACGCCAGGCTGAAAGAGCGCTTTTTAAGCAATAGGTCCATTTATCAATAACATCGTAAGGAGTTCATCATGAAAGTACGTCACGTTTCTTTGCTTTTTATTACCGCGCTGCTCTTCGCTATGGCCAGCGCCCTTTGTCGGGCGGACGCGCCGGACGTCGTCAGCTGCGAACAGGCCGTCGCTAGCGCCAACGTCGCGTTCAAGCAGCAAAGCGGCAGCGAAATCAACAGTGAGAAAGACCTGGTCGAGCTGGTAAGAATCCTCAACCGGGATAACGTCCTCCCTATTGCTTACGTCACCACCCAAAAGGCAAAAGAGGCCGGCTGGGATGGAACGGGCTCCCTGTGGAGCAAATTCATACTGAATAAGAAAATCATCGGCGGAGATCCCTACCTCGGTAAGCCGGTATCGGACAAAGGAAGCTGGTTTACCGCCGATCTGGAATCCGTGTCGGGCCACCGCAGTAGCAAACGCCTTATTTACAGCCCAAACAGTAAAACCCGCTATTTATCCACCGAGCTTTATGAAAGCGCGGCGGAGATCGTCCCCTGCCGGTAATACGGCGCCACAACGCTTTTTATTCCAAACAAGAGGAACGTTATATGTTTTCTAAATACACCTGTAAGCAGCCCGATACGGGCAACGTAAACCAGTGCGGCGGCTATGCGCTGGCGGCGTTAATACACGCCAGCAGAACTCCCCCCTGTGACAATCAGCCCAACGGCAGCGACATATATAATCAAGTCATCGCCTTTCAGAATGACTGTGATATTCCACTGTTTTCGCCAAAAAACCAGAAAGGAGCCAGAAGTCTGCCTTCAAGCCTGATTAAGACAGCCAAAGAGAATGGCTTTACCCGATATAAGCTAACGGTAACAAAAGCCTACGGCCAGAAGCACCCTGAGCTCATCACGTCCGAAAAAGGACGCCTGAATAAAGAGGTGGAAATCACTAAAGAGGTGAAAATAACTGAAGACAGTGAGAAGACTCTCGACCAACTGTTAAAGAAGGACGGCTACTATCTGGTTCTGGTCAACGACGGCAATCACTGGATTGCGATGGGTAAGCGAGGGGAGCGCGTCTATTTCTACGATCCCGGCGGCGCTGGCGACGTTGACGAAACGGGCAAACCGACGATTAACTTCTCAGGCGTCATCATCCGGCTCAACTAAATATCGCGAAACGTCCTCAAAAAGTCGGCCCATAGCGCACGGTAGTTCGCTGTGGGTCAACGTCCAACACGACTTTCGTACGCGAGGCGCTATGGATACTACCCCGATTGACGCCGGCATCGACGTCATCTTTTATCAAGGGCTTTCTTCGCTGTCCGGCCGGCTTGGCGGATTGAGCATCTCATTTTTTTGGCGGCCCAAAAAGCTCCACCAGCGCGGCCGATTCGCAGCGGGTTTGATCATCGGCAGCATCAGCGTTTCCGCCAGCTTCGCCTTTACCGGACTCACCTCACGCTGGCTGGGCATGAACATAGGTGAAATCGACATTGCCTTAGGCGTTGGGTATTTCGTCGGCGCAATTAGCGTTGGGACCATCGCCTGGCTTGGCAATTTTTTCAGCCACCGTGAAGACAGCGACCTGCTCGAGGTGGTTAGCGACATAAAAAACACCGTTTCATGGGCTCCGCCGCCCGCCAAAACAAAGCGGCGCGCTCCTTCATCAAAAACGAAGCAGAAAGAGGACGACGATGAATATAACCTTTGAATGGCTATTTTTTTTACTGCTGGCCGTTATCAATATTATTACTGCGATATTTATTTTTTGTAGCGCCCTCCATCCGTATATATATCGACGGCCGACCTGGTATAAGCTGGCGCTCATTATGACGGCGTTCGGCTTTGCGGCACAGGGGGCATTAAGTTTTCCTTATTTAATTTACGGCTATGAAATATATAACAACTCACTTCCTATATGGATTTTTAATGACATTGGAATTGCAATAATTAGCGGCCATTATTTCTTTAAAATTATACTCAGAAAATAACCAGACATTTTTATCACTAAAATAGCCTAGGACATTTACATCCATCAACTATAACAAAAAGCGACTATTTACCAAAATAACAAGGCGTTAGATTTTCCCCTGCGAAATAACTCGCATTATATTAAAGGAGAAAATCATGACTAATTTTTATTTATCTAAATATGTAAAAAACTTATTTACCCACCTGTTATTTCTAGGTTGTCTTTTAGCCTCAGGCTCTTCATTTGCCGACAGGCTACCGGGTGTTTTATGTGAAAAGCTTCCGGGGGAAGATGGAATGACCATTACTGGCTGGCTAACAGCACAAGAGAACAATGGAGGCCATACTCAAGAAAGGCATATTAATAAAGATGAAAAATATCTCCAAAACAGAAATATTGCTATCGCTTCTACATGGCTCAATGAAGAAACAATGTGGAAATACATAGCTAAAGACGTTCAAGCTTTCTGCGAAAATGCTATAAAACGAGGAAATGAAGCAGTATCCAGTAATATAGCCCTATCCGGGGAGAGTAAAGAAGCCGTAGGAGAATACTATATTAAGAACTCTGAGGGTAAAAAATCTATTCAAGGGAATGAAAGAGCAACCATTGTTTATAAGAATGGCTTTTCAGGATGGTATTTATTGACCACCTATCCTCAGCCTGTCGGTAGATAGTAAAATGAAAAACGGATGGGACTATATCAAATAGTCCCATTTTTCATGAAGCGTTATTCCTCTTCAACAAACATCATCGCCGCCTGGGTGCGGTTATTGACGTTCAGCCGCCGAAAAATAGACTCCAAGTGGGCTTTTACCGTACCGGCGCTAATGTTCAAACAGCGGCTAATCTGCTTGTTAGACTGGCCGTCGGCAAGCAGGCTAAGAATTTCTCTCTGGCGTTCGCTCAGCGTTTCTACCGAGCGGCAGCGGTCATCATCAAGCACGGAGCTGTCGGGCAGGCACACCAATCCGGTCTCAGCGGCACGCAAGACTTGTACAACGGCCTCCAGCGGCTGATCTTTACAAATAACGGCAGCGGCTCGGTGCCGTAAATATTGGCGCACCAGCGATTTTTTTACCTTTCTCAGCGAGACGATAACGTGTACTTCCGGATATTTTATAAAAATCTCATCAAGCAGATCGACACAGCAAATATGTTCCATTTCCCCGTCGAGTAAAATAATTGAGATATCTCCCTCATTTAATGCCAACCAAAAGCTGTCAATATTACTAGTATTAACAATTTTTGCCTCCGGCAGCATTTTAACCAGCCCGGACTTTAATCCATGAACATAAATTGGCAATGTATCAATGATTAAAATATTCATTTATATTTCCCCTGTGTTTATTATGACTCTCTCTCTCTTACCCATGCTGTAAAATGAAAATATCGCCATTAAACAATAAAATAAAGGCGACATTTGCCGTATACCATTTCTCTTAACGAGAGAGATTTATAAATGAACCAGTTCGACATCCCTACCTATATTTGAGAAAGACGTCACTATTTTGAAATAAAGTAGAAAAACGCTACGTTATTGCCTACCTTTATATAAACCACAAAAAATAAATGGCTATTTGAAATAGCATAAGGAAAAAAATGGCTAACGAAATCAGCTATACGGGAAAGAATGGAATTGAACTTATAAAGCGTTTTGAAGGGCTATCGCAAAACAAATGCCGTAACGCCGTCGGCTTTTGGACCATCGGCTACGGCCACTTAATTTCCCCCGGTGAAACCTTCGACCACCCTATTACAGAACAAGAGGCGGAAGCCCTGCTGCGTAGAGACCTTTCACCAGCAGAAAAAAGCATTAACAAGCTGGTTTCCGTACCGCTTACGCAAAACCAGTTCGATGCGCTGGCCTCTTTTGCCCTTAACGTCGGCGTCGGCAGGCTGGCCTCCTCGACGCTATTGAAAAGGCTCAATATGGGAGATTATCACGGTGCCGCCAATGAGCTGCTGAAGTGGAACAAAGCCAGCGGCCGAGTGTTGGTGAGCTTAACTCGCCGCCGACAGGCTGAGCGAACGCTGTTTAACCAAAGCGAGACGGCAGAGTAAAGCGCTTAAAAAGGCAGATCGGAATCAAATTCTCAGATATGTGACGCTGAATTAGTCACTACAGGCATGAAATAATCACGCTACCCATAAGGATATCTCCATGAAAACACGCTATGTTTCACAATTAATTGCCGCCACGTTAGTATTTAATATGGCTAACGCCTTCTCTGCGGAAACCGTCAGCTGCGAGCAGGCCGTCGCTAACGCCAACGTTGCGTTCAAGCAGCAAAGCGGTAGCCAAATTAACGACGAAAAAAGCTTGGTCACGCTGATACGCGTCCTCAACCGGGATAACGTCCTCCCTATTACTTACGTCACCACCCAAAAGGCGAGAGAGGCCGGCTGGGATGGAACGGGCTCCATGTGGAGCAAGTTCCTGCTGAATAAGAAAATCATCGGCGGAGATCCCTATCCCGGTAAGCCAGTATCGGACAAAGGAAGCTGGTTTACCGCCGATCTGGAATCCGTGTCGGGCCACCGCAGTAGCAAACGCCTTATTTACAGCCCAAACAGCAAAACCCGCTATTTATCCACCGAGCTTTACGAAAATGCAGCGGAAATCGTTCCCTGCCAATAGCTCCCTAAATATTCCGTAGGCTAAACGCTACGTTTGCCTACGGAAAAAGAACATACTCCCTGCTTAAACTACTTCCTCCCGCGGCGCTATCCACCGCTGGTGAAACCAGAGCGTAAACAGCAAAATCGCGCCGCCCGCCAGCGTATTTCCCCACGCCGGCTGCTCCTGCCAAATGACGAAATTAACCAGCAGGCCGACGGGGATCATGGCGTTATTCATAATCGCCAGCGTACCGGCATCGACTTTGCCTGCGCCGTAGTTCCACATAAAGTAGCCCAGCCCGGAAGCCCCCAGCCCCAGCCAGACCAAAATCAGCCACTGGGTGGACGTCGTCGGAAGCCCGCCTGCGTCCCCCTGCCACAGCCAGGCAAGGATCGCCACGCACAGCGCGCCTAAGTAAAACAGCGCACCGGCCTGAGTCGGCGGCAGCGCATAGCGCTCCATCGCTCGCTTATAGCCCACCTGCCCCAGCGCGAAGAAAAAGTTCGCCGCCTGAATAATCGCCATGCCGAGCCAAAATCCCGGCTTGGGGTGGCTAAAGTTGATGACGCCCGCCCCCAGCACCGCCAACGCTGCGCTGAACAGGTAGCGCCAGCGCAGCGCCTGGCCGCGAAGGGCGTCATAGATGAGCGTAATGTAAATCGGCATGGTAATGCCGAACAGCAGCACTTCTTCGACGCTGAGATAGAGAAAAGAGTGATAGTAAAACAGGTACATCACGCCAAGCTGGCTGGCGCCCGCCGCCATAAAGGCCAGCGCGGGCACGAGCCGTAGCCCCTTGGGCTTTAAGAAAGGAATAAACAGCAGCCCCGCCAGCCCGATGCGCATCAAAACCGAAAACCACGGATCGACCTGCCCGGCTAAATAAACGCCGATCAGGCTAAAGGAAAACGACCAGATAACGGTGGTCACAATAAGATAAGGCATAGAAACTCCAGAAGCGCTAGGCGTGACAATATAGATTATAATCAGTGACCGCTTTTGAAACGGCCTGAGTCAAACAGGTAAGCTGCTTGGGGCTAATCACGTAGGGCGGCATCAGGTAAATAAGCCGCCCGAACGGACGGATCCACACGCTCTGCTCGACGAAAAACCGCTGTATTTTTGCAAGACTGACCGGCCGCTTCATTTCAACCACGCCGATCGCGCCAAGCACCCTGACCTGCTCGACAAACTCGCAGGACGCCAAAGGAGCAAGCTCGCGCTTAAGCTGCGCCTCTATCTCGGCGACCTGAATCCGCCATTCTCCCGTCGCCAGCAGGTTCAGGCTGGCGCAGGCGACGGCGCAGGCCAGCGGGTTGCCCATAAAGGTGGGGCCGTGCATCAGGCAGCCCGCTTGCCCGTCGCTTATCGTCTCCGCTACGCTGCGCCGGGTCATCACGGCGGACAGCGTCATATAGCCGCCGGTCAGCGCCTTTCCCAGACACAAGATATCGGGCGAAATATCGGCGTATTCGCAAGCGAACAGCCTGCCGCTGCGGCCAAATCCGGTGGCGATTTCATCGGCGATAAGCAAAATGCCGTAGTCGTCGCACAGGCGACGGATTTGCTTTAGGTATTCAGGATGATAAAAGCGCATCCCCCCTGCGCCCTGCACGATGGGTTCCAGAACGACGGCCGCCAGTTCGCGATGATGGCGCGCCATCGTCTCTGCGAAAGGCGCTATCGCCTCTTCTCGCCATTCACCGTCAAAGGGAATATCCATACCGTCCACAAACAGCCCGTCGGGCAGAAAGCCGCGATAGAGCGAATGCATGGACGACGCAGGGTCGCTCACCGACATGGCGCCGAAGGTATCGCCGTGATAGCCCTTCGCCAGCGAGAGAAAGCGCCTTCTGGGCTCGCCTCGCCCCTGCCAGTACTGCAGCGCCATCTTCATGGCGACCTCAACCGCCACCGAGCCGGAGTCGGCCAAAAAGACGCACTCCAGCCCCTTCGGAGCGATGCCTACCAGGCGACGACACAGCTCAATGGCCGGTCCATGGGTCAAGCCGCCAAACATAACGTGGGACATCTTTTCCAGCTGTTCCGCTACCGCACGGTTGAGCGCCGGGTGATTATAGCCGTGCACCGCAGCCCACCAGGACGACATGCCGTCGATCAGGCGCTCGCCGCTCTGTAAATGAATTTCGCATCCCTGCGCTCCGCTTACCGCATAGCAGGGTAAAGGCCGCGTTATTGACGCATAGGGGTGCCACACGTGGCGCCGATCGAACTCTTCGTTTGTAAGCATGGTATTTATCATCAAAATCGCATGTAAAAATCATATGTAAACCAATTTGACATAAATTTAGTTTACAATTACATTTTCTCAAAACCAATCCTTTTTATCGATTGAGAAAAACAGAAAACATGACGACTTCACCCGTTCGCTGGACGCAAGGATCCGCCCTTAAGCTATTCAACGAGCCCCTGCTGGAGCTGCTGTTTCGCGCGCAGACCGTACATCGCGAGCACTTTAACCCTAAGCGCATTCAGCTCAGCACGCTGCTGTCGATTAAAACCGGCAACTGCCCGGAGGACTGTAAATACTGCCCGCAGAGCGCCCGCTACCACACCGGCGTTGCCGGTGAGCCGCTGATGGACATCGAGACGGTGCTGGCGGAAGCCCGCCGCGCCAAAGAGGCCGGAGCAAGCCGCTTTTGCATGGGAGCTGCCTGGAAAAACCCGAAGGATCGCGATTTGCCGCATCTTGAGCGCATCATTACCGGCGTAAAGGCGTTGGGGCTTGAGAGCTGCATGACGCTGGGCATGTTAAGCGCCCATCAGGCCCAGCGGCTGGCGCAGGCCGGGCTGGACTACTACAACCACAATCTGGACACCTCCCGCGACTTCTATCCGCACATCATCACTACCCGCAGCTATCAGGAACGATTGGATACGCTGGAGCACGTGCGCGAGGCGGGAATGAAGGTGTGCAGCGGCGGTATCGTCGGGCTGGGAGAGTCCGTTAGCGACAGGGCCGCACTGCTGGTTGAGCTGGCCAACCTGCCCGAACCGCCGCACAGCGTCCCGATCAACATGCTGGTCAGCGTCGCGGGAACGCCGTTGGAAAACGGCCCGGATATCGATCCCTTCGACTTTATCCGCACCGTCGCCGCCGCCCGCATCATGATGCCCACCTCCTACGTTCGGCTTTCCGCCGGCAGAGAGCAGATGAGCGAACAAACTCAGGCCATGTGCTTTATGGCGGGCGCCAACTCGATTTTTTACGGCTGTCGGCTGTTAACCACGCCCAACCCGGAAAAAAATCGCGACCTGGCGCTGCTGGAAAAACTGGGGCTGGAAACGGAGCGGGGAGACGTCAAACGAGAAGAAGACGAGCGGCTTCATCACCTGGCGGCTCGGCAAAAAGAGGCCGATACCGAGCTTTACTACAACGCCGCGCGCTGAGGAAAGAGCATGTCGCTACGCTGGTTTATCACCGCCACGGACACCGACGCGGGAAAAACGGTCGCCGCCTGCGCCCTGCTTCAGGCGTGCGTGAAAGAAGGTTATCGCGCCGTCGGCTACAAGCCGGTTGCTTCGGGCGCTTATCCCACTGACGGCGGGTTAAGAAACGACGACGGCGTCAGGCTTTGGCAAAACGCCAGCCCTCGCCTGCGCTATGAGGAGGTCAACCCGCTGCTGTTCAAAGAGGCAACGTCGCCGCACCTCGCCGCCGAGCTGGAGGAAAGGGAAATCGAGCTTGGTCAGCTCTCGTTAGGGCTATCGCGGCTGGCATCGCGTTACGATGCCGTCGTCGTCGAAGGCGCGGGAGGCTGGTTCACACCGCTTAACTGGCGGGAGTGCCTGTCAGACTGGGTCATTCAAGAAGGGCTTGGCGTGATTCTGGTCGTCAACATGAGGCTTGGCTGTATCAACCACGCGCTGCTCACCCAGCAGGCCGTGCTTGGCGCAGGATTACCGCTCGCCGGCTGGATTGCCAACCGAACCGCGCCCAATCCGCATCAGGAAGCAGCCTATCTGGAAACGCTGAAGCAGCGCCTCAATGCGCCGATGGTCGGCGATATTCCCTATCTGGCCGAACCGTACCAGGCTAACTTGGCGCGCTTTATTCGATTGGACTTACTCTATCCACCAGGCGTTTTATCAAATAACCGGTAAAGCGTTGCACCACAAAGCGAGATCGGTTACAAGAGGGCAGCCAAACGTCAGGGGATTGCCCATCATGAATCGCGAATTTTTAACTGATAACGTATTAAGCCTGGTGGTGCTGCTCGCCTGCTTCCTGTTCCTGCTTGGAATGAGGATTTATGGACGCAGCCACCGAAAATTCAAACGCGGTTTTCTTGTCCACGCCATTCAGTTCTTGCTCTGGTCGACGATCATTATCATTCTGGGCAGCTACGTCGACGATGCGATTTCCCGTTTCCATCTCACCTTTATCACGCCATCGGCGGTTAACCTGGCGAGCGTATCGCTCATCGCCGCCATCTTGCTGCATAAGCTGTTTTTAACGATTAACCGTCTGGAAAAAAATCAGATCGACAAAGGCAGCGACGTTACCAGTGCCCGCATGATTTCCCGCGTGCTGAAAATTACGCTGATTGTGGTCATCATACTGCTCTACGGCGAGCACTTCGGCATGAGCCTTTCCGGCCTGCTGACCTTCGGCGGCATAGGCGGCATCGCCATCGGTATGGCCGGTAAGGATATCCTGAGCAACTTCTTTTCCGGCATTATGCTGTACTTCGATCGCCCGTTTAACATCGGCGACTGGATCCGTTCGCCGGATCGCAACATTGAGGGTACGGTGGCGGAAATTGGCTGGCGCACGACTAAAATCATGACCTTCGATCAGCGACCGCTTTACATCCCCAACTCTATCTTCGCCGCTATCAGCGTAGAAAATCCGGGGCGTATGACGAACCGCCGGATCAATACCGTAATCGGCCTGCGCTACGAAGATGCCGACAAGATTGCGGTCATCAGCGACGAAGTTCGCGCCATGCTGAAATCCAGCGAAGATATCGATAAAAACAGGGCGCTGCTGGTCTATTTCAACGGCTTTGGCGATTCTTCCCTTAACATCATGGTTTACTGCTTCACCCGCACGACCGCGTGGGCCGAATGGCTGGAGATTCAACAGAGCGTATTTTTGAAGATTATTGAAATCGTCCATCGCCACGGGGCAGACTTTGCGTTTCCCAGCCAGACGCTGTACGTGCAGGAGAGCGGCGGACTCCCGCCGCCCCAACGGGAAGCGCCGGTAAAATAACGTCCGACCGCATACAAAAAGAAAACGCCCTCGACCGCAGGGCCAAGGGCGTTTTAAACCAGAGAAAATCCGTTTGGGTTACGGCAGCAGAGAAGGCTGATCCGCCCCCTCTTTTTCTACCTTGGTCGGCAGCATGTGTTCACGCTTCACGCCAAGCTTCAGCGCCATAAAGGCGGCAACCCAGATAGAAGACGCAGTGCCCAGCAGGATGCCGATAGCCAAAGACTCAGAGAAGCCCTTAAGCATTTCGCCGCCGAAGAACAGCAGGCACAGCACCGCCAAGAGCGTAGTACCCGAGGTCATCAGCGTACGGCTCAGGGTCTGCGTCAGCGAGACGTTCATGATTTCGTACGGCGTACCGCGACGGATTTTGCGGAAGTTTTCGCGCATCCGGTCAAATACAACGATGGTATCGTTGAGCGAGTAGCCGATGATCGACAGCATGGACGCCACGATGGTCAGATCCACTTCGCGCTGGAAGAACGAAATGATGCCTAGCGTGATCACCACGTCGTGCGCCAGCGCAAACACCGCGCCGGTCGCCAGACGCCATTCGAAGCGCACCCCGACGTACACCAGGATACACAGCAAACAGACGATGATGGCCATCAGCCCTGACTGAGCAAGCTCCGCGCCGACGCTCGGGCCTACGAACTCAATGCGCTTGATGGTCGCGCCTTCGTCCGCATTTTTGTGCACCGCATCGAGGATCTTATTGCTCAGCGCTTCGCTGTTCATTCCTGCAATCGGCGCCATGCGGATCATGACGTCGCGACTGCTGCCGAAGTTCTGAACAATCGGGTCTTTAAACCCTTGGGCGTTCAGCTCGTTACGGACCTTTTCCAGATCTATCGGATGGGTCAGCTTAACTTCAACCACCGTACCGCCGGTAAAGTCCAGCCCCCAGTTGAAGCCCTTCATGCCCATAATGACAAACGAAGCGACAACCAAAATCATTGAAACAACAAAAGCGGCGTTCCCCACGCGCAGGAAGTCATACACCCTGCGTCCGTGGTTAAGCTGCTCTACTTTATATTCCTCTGCCACAACAGACTCCTTAAATAGACAGCTTAGCGACGCGTTTGCCGCCGTATATCAGGTTCACGATGGCGCGGGTGCCAACGATCGCCGTAAACATGGAAGTCAGTACGCCGATAGACAGCGTAATGGCAAAGCCCTTGATAGAACCGGTACCCACGGCGTACAGAATAGCCGCGGTAATCAGCGTCGTCAGGTTGGCGTCAAGGATACTGCTAAATGCGCCCTTGTAGCCTTCATGAATCGCCTGCTGAACGCTGCGCCCGTTTTTAAGCTCTTCTTTTATCCGCTCGTTGATAAGCACGTTGGCGTCCACCGCCATGCCCACCGTCAGCACGATACCCGCAATCCCCGGCATGCTCAGCGTTGCCCCCGGCAACAGCGACATAGTGCCGACGATAAGGATAACGTTCACCAGCAGCGCCAGACTCGCCATCACGCCGAAGAAGCGATAAACAAGCAGCATGAAGATAACGGAAACCATCAGGCCCCAGAAGCACGCTTCCAGCCCCTGTTCGATGTTCTGCTGCCCCATGGAAGGACCGATGGTGCGCTCTTCAACGATTTGGATAGGCGCAATCAGCGCGCCAGCGCGCAGCAGTTCTGACAACGTCCGCGCTTCCTGAGGCGTTGAAATGCCGGTGATCTGGAACTTGTTGCCCAGGCGGTCCTGAATGGTCGCAACGTTAATCACCTCTTCATGCTTTTCCATGATGGTTTTACCGTTAGCGTCCTTCTTGCCGCTGTCTTTATATTCGACAAACAGCGTCGCCATAGGCTTATAAATGTTGTCCTTAGTGAAGTTGGACATAATGTCGCCGCCGGCGCTGTCCAGCGTGATGTCAACCTTCGGACGCCCGTTCTGATCCATACCGGACTGAGCGTAGGTGATATGGTCACCGGTCAACACCACTTTCTTGTACAACACGACCGGAGAGCCGTCCTGACGGTACTTCACTTCTGACTTGCTGCGATCGCGGCCGCGCAGCACGGAGGCCGCGTCGATGCTGGAATTCACCAGGCGGAATTCGAGCGTCGCGGTAGCGCCGAGAATTTCCTTGGCGCGGGCCGTGTCCTGAATGCCCGGCAGCTCAACGACAATGCGCTCTGCGCCCTGACGCTGAACGACCGGCTCCGCTACCCCTAGCTGGTTGACGCGGTTACGCAAAATGGTGGTGTTTTGCTGAATGGCGTCTTCACGCGCTTCCCTCAGGCGCTCGTCGGTCATGACCGCCGAGAAGCTGTTGTTGGCTCCCGCGGTGAAAACCAAATCGCGATGGCGCGGCGTCAGATAGTCAATCGCCTTGGAGCGGCTGTCGGCATCGGGGAAACGGGCAACCACGCTGCCGTTCTCACCTTTAGCAAGATCCGTAAACGGGATCTTTTGCGACTGAAGCTCGCTTTCAATGCCGTCCAGCGTTTGCTCCTGCAGCTTGCCCATTGCCGTTTCCATATCCACTTCCATCAGGAAGTGAACGCCGCCGCGCAGGTCGAGGCCGAGCTTCATGGGTTCGGCGCCGATGGCGGTCAGCCAGGATGGCGTTGAGGGTGCGAGGTTGAGCGCAACGACGAACTTGTCGCCCAGCGCCTCCATCAGCACTTCTCTGGCGCGCAGCTGAACGTCGGTGTTGTCAAAACGCAGCAAAAGCGTGCCGTTTGACTCCATAGCGGACGATTTAAAGGCGATCTTTTCTTTGGCCAGGGCATCTTCAGCCTGGCCCAGCGTAGCCTGCGTGGCCTGGCCGCCGCGGGCGCCGGAGATCTGAATCGCCGGATCCTCACCGTAGAGATTAGGAAGCGCATACAGCAGACCGACGCAGATAACGAACACCAGCATCAGATACTTCCATAAAGGATAGCGGTTTAACACGATAGTTTCCCTTCGGGAAAGACAAAAAACACAGCGCTTCGTCTATACAGGATATAGAGAAGCGCTTTCATAATATTAGAGCGCTTTCATCGTGCCCTTAGGCAGGACGGCGGCAACGAAGTCACGCTTGATGGTCACTTCGGTGGTGTCGTTGAGCGCAATAACGATGTAGCCAGTGTCAGAGACTTTGGTTACGCGACCAACCAGGCCGCCGTTGGTCAGAACTTCATCGCCTTTAGAAATAGAGCTCATCAGGTTTCTATGATCTTTGGCGCGCTTTTGCTGCGGACGCAGGATCATAAAGTAGAAAATCAGACCAAACACCACCAGCATGATAATCAGAGAGTAAGGGCTGCTTTGGGCTGGCGCACCGGCAGAAGCGACGGCGTCAGAAATAAAAAGACTCATTGATGAGATTCCTCGTTTGTTATTGGGATGAATGTGTTAAAGGCGGGACGGGTTTCTCCCTCCTGCCATAAAAGTCAGCAACAAAGTGCTCTAATGTACCCTGTTCAATGGCCTCACGTAAACCCGCCATCAAGCGCTGATAGTATCTCAGGTTATGGATGGTGTTTAAGCGAGCGCCGAGAATTTCGTTACAGCGGTCAAGATGATGCAAATAGGCCCGGCTGTAGTGACGACAAGTGTAGCAGTCGCAGTGCTCGTCGAGTGCAGAAGTATCATCTTTATATTTAGCATTGCGGATTTTAACCACTCCGCCGGTAACAAACAAATGCCCGTTGCGCGCATTGCGCGTCGGCATCACGCAGTCGAACATATCGATACCGCGGCGTACGCCTTCCACCAGGTCTTCCGGCTTGCCGACGCCCATCAGGTAACGAGGCTTGTCTTCCGGGATCTGCGGGCAAACGTGCTCTAAAATCCGGTGCATGTCCTCTTTCGGCTCGCCGACCGCCAATCCGCCGACCGCGTAGCCGTCAAAGCCGATGTCCACCAGCCCCTTGACGGAAACGTCACGCAGGTCTTCATAGACGCTGCCTTGAATAATGCCGAACAGCGCATTTTTATTGTCCAGCGAGTTGAAGCGCTCACGGCTGCGCTTGGCCCAGCGCAAAGACATCTCCATCGAACGCTTGGCGTAGTCCCAGTCCGCCGGGTAAGGCGTACATTCGTCGAAGATCATCACGATGTCGGAACCCAGATCGTACTGGATTTCCATCGACTTTTCCGGGCTTAGGAAAATCGCGTCGCCGTTGATCGGGTTGCGAAAATGAACGCCCTCTTCGGTGATTTTGCGGATATCCCCCAGGCTAAAGACCTGAAAGCCGCCAGAGTCGGTCAGGATCGGGCCGTCCCAGTTCATAAATCCGTGCAGATCGCCGTGCTGGCGCATGATTTCCTGCCCAGGGCGCAGCCACAGGTGGAAGGTGTTGCCCAGAATAATCTGCGCGCCGGTCGCCTTCACTTCCTCCGGCGTCATGCCCTTGACCGTACCGTAGGTGCCTACCGGCATAAAGGCCGGCGTTTCGACCACGCCCCGGTCGAAAACCAGACGCCCGCGGCGCGCGCGCCCGTCTTTCTTTTGTAACTCAAACTTCACTTAAAACCTCCGATACCAGAGAAACAGTCTGGTAAGAATAAAAAGCATGACGCTTATCGTCCGCTTCCGTGACATAGATTCTGACACGCTTAAAGCGCGAGATTTTACACGCTTTATGCCTTACGGGCGAGTCATCTCATTATTAGTGCGTAAGAAAAAACGCATAGCCTTACAGTGGAAATGCTAACGCCCTTTTAGATAAGGGCGCAGCGTCTAAACCGTCAAGAAGTGATTATCGATGCCGATAATTAAGGAATTTCATTAATAGCCTGCGGATTGCGCGTAATAAACATCGCATCCCCGTAGCTAAAGAAGCGGTACTGCTTTTCTACCGCCTGCCGATAGGCCTTCATGGTGTTGGCGTAGCCGGCGAATGCCGACACCAGCATAATCAGCGTTGATTCAGGCAGGTGAAAGTTGGTGATAAGCGCGTCAATCACCCGAAAACGATAGCCCGGATAGATAAAGATGGCGGTGTCGTTAAAGAAAGGCTGAAGCTCCCCCTCTCCCGACGCCTGAGCGGCGCTTTCCAAAGATCGCACCGAAGTGGTGCCCACCGCGATAACCCGATTGCCGCGCGCTTTGCAGGCCAGCACGGTGTCAACCACGTCCTGCGGCACTTCGGCATACTCCGAGTGCATCACGTGCTCTTTGACGTCATCAACCCTGACCGGCTGAAAGGTGCCTGCGCCGACGTGCAGCGTGACGAACGCCATTTCTACGCCCTTTTGGCGCAGCGCCTCCAGCAGCGGCTCGTCGAAATGCAGCCCCGCCGTCGGCGCGGCGACCGCGCCGGGCTTTTCGCTGTAGACGGTCTGATAAAGCTCCCGATCGGCCTCTTCGTCCGGTCGGTCAATGTAGGGCGGCAGCGGCATGTGGCCTGCGGCGTTAAGGATCGCCAGCACGTCGCGACCGTCGTCAAAACGCACCTCGAACAGGGCGTCGTGGCGCGCGACCATCGTTGCCGGAATCGACTCATCGTCTCCCAGCAGCAGCTGTGCGCCGGGCTTAGGCGCTTTAGACGCCCGGACGTGCGCCAGCACGCGGTGGTCGTCCAATACGCGCTCTACCAGCATCTCGATTTTGCCACCGCTGGCCTTACGGCCGAACAGGCGGGCAGGAATAACGCGGGTATTGTTAAACACCAGCAGATCGCCGGCCTCAAGCTTGTCCAGCACGTCGGTAAACACGCCGTCGGACAGCTCGCCGCTTTCGCCGTTCAGGCCAAGCAGGCGGCAGGCGCTGCGCTGTTTCTGAGGATAGCGGGCGATTAACGACTCGGGAAGTTCAAATGAAAAATCGGATACGCGCATAGCAGTTTATGAATTTACGTTTAGAGACGAACAGGCGGCTTAGTCTAGAGCCTGCCTTAGCGGGCTGCAAGAAATAAGGCGAGAAAAGTCCGCGCTTTCGGCAAGAACGGGCGAGCCGCGCGGCGCCCCCAAGACGGCAGACTCACATTAGGCTATACTTGCGCCATGAATTTTCTCGCACACCTTCATTTAGCGTCGCTTGCCGAAAGCTCTCTGCTCGGCAATCTGATGGCCGACTTCGTTCGCGGAAGGCCCGACGCGGACTACTCTCCGGAGATTGCCAGCGGCATCATGCTGCACCGCCGCATCGATAGGCTCACCGATGGCCTGGAGGCGGTTAAAGAAGCGCGATCGCTGTTTAGCCGCTCCAACTACCGCGTTTCCGCCATTGCGCTGGACGTGCTGTGGGATCACTTTCTGTCGCGCCGCTGGGAAGACGTCGACGGCAGAACGCCGCTGCCGACGTTCATCAAGCGGGCCAAAGCCAGCATCGATCCTCTCGTTGCCCTGACGCCCCCCGGCTTTCAGCGGCTGAATCAGTACATCTGGCAAGACCGCTGGCTTGAGCGCTACGCCGAGCTGCCGTTTGTTGCCGATGCGCTCAACGGCATGGCGGCTCGCCGCCCGAAGCTTGAGGCGCTGTCGCGCTGTATGAGCGACATTGAACAAAACTATGAAAGGCTGGAAGCCAGCTTTTTAAGCTTCTATCCGGAAATGATGGCGATGGCGGAGAAACGTCAGCTATAGGCATTGCCTTGCAATCGCGCGCATTGTTGGGGTTGGTAAATTAGCGTATAACGCCTTTACAGCCCTACATGTTATGGGTATGTTTAACAGCTGTAATCGCATCGCGGCATTCAGGCTGCGCCTCGCCATTATTCGCTATAGCGACGCGGCCTAATAGGTGGAAACTATCTCAATAATCGGCCAGATGTCCTTTAAGACTGACGCTCAACTGCCTATACTTGCCGTCACGTTTCATTCATTATCATTAACTTATTTGACAGGAGAGTTATTATGGTTCTGGTTACTCGCCAAGCCCCTGATTTTACCGCTGCGGCTGTTCTTGGTAACGGAGAAATCGTTAACAACTTCAACCTCAAGAATCATCTGAACGGTAAGCCTGCCGTTCTGTTCTTCTGGCCAATGGACTTCACTTTCGTTTGCCCGTCTGAACTTATCGCGTTCGATCACCGCTATGAAGAATTCAAAAAGCGCGGCGTTGAAGTTGTCGGCGTTTCTTTCGACTCTGAGTTCGTTCACAACGCATGGCGTAAGACCCCGGTTGACAAGGGCGGCATCGGCGAAGTGAAGTACGCTATGGTTGCCGACGTTAAGCGCGAAATTCAAAAAGCTTACGGCATCGAACATCCGGACGCAGGCGTTGCGCTGCGCGGCTCATTCCTGATTGACAAAAACGGCGTTGTTCGCCACCAGGTCGTTAACGACCTGCCGCTGGGCCGCAACATCGACGAAATGCTGCGCATGGTTGACGCTCTGCAGTTCCACGAAGAGCACGGTCAAGTTTGCCCTGCACAGTGGGAAAAAGGCAAAGAAGGTATGAAGGACTCTCCGGAAGGCGTGGCCAAGTACCTGTCTCAGAACGCTGCTGCGCTGTAATTTTAAGCACTGCGTTAACAAATTGGAAAGGACCGCACTTCGGTGTGGTCCTTTTTCTTTTCCGCTAAATAATTGTTTAGGCGTAAAAATTAGCTTAACCGGGATACCCTACCGTTACGTCTTGCAGTCCCCCGGACATACCGCCCGCACCGGTCATAACGACCTCCTTTTCCTCATAATGCTTGTACGCCTGATAAATGTACTTCAGCTGAAACGTCCTTCGACACTCGGTACATAGATAGCGCTGATGCCCCGAACGCGCCGTCCCGTGTTTTCTGACCTTATTTGCCTGTAGGCAAAAGCGGCAGAGGGGTTTTCCCGTAAACATCGTATAGTCTCCATTTTCTATAGAAGTTCATGTCCAACGAACTGGATAAGTTACTCAATAATAGATAAGGCGATAAAGGAGGAAGCCGATAGACAAAGCGCTATCGGCTCCCTGGCTTTATGCGATTACCAGCTGTAGCGCGCGTTGAGGCTAAAGCTTGCGTCGCCGTAACCGTGACTGCCCTTCTGGCCCACGGCCTGCGCCGCCACGCTCCAACGTTCGCCCAGGCGGGTCTGAACCCCCGCCTTCAGTTCCGCTCTGTCCGCCGGCAGGTCCTGCCTCACGCTGGCGCCGTCAAACGAAACCGACACGTCGTCGGTGCCGTGTAGCCAGTTGGCTTCCAGGAACGGCTGGACCACGTTTTGATCCTTATTCAGCTTGCCTGCTACTCTCAGGCCTAAGCGGCTGGTCCAGCTATCGCCGTTCTGGCCGTCGACCCGCACGTCGTTGAAGTCCACCGCGTCGGCACGATAGTTCTGCCATACGATCTGCGCCTGAGGAATAAGGCTTAGCGTTCTGCCTTCGCTGATAACAACGTCATGACGATAGCCGGTTTCCAGCGACACGGCGTTAGCCGTCGAGTCATAGCTTACTGAGCCCAGATCGTGGTTATCTACCGCGTTGTCATAGATGCCGTACTGATACCAGCTGTCTACGTACAGGCCGCGGTGAGTTTGCGCATCGGCAAACCAGGTCGCGTAGACGCCCAGGTTGTAACCGTGCGCATCGCCGGAGGCCGAGAACCGGCTGCCGTCCGCGCCGCGGTTGCCGTCGCTGTCGGTATCCGCCTTCACGTAGCTGCCCATCACGCCCACGTTCAGGCTCTGCGCACCGTTACCCCACGCCGCAATGTCGCTCCCCAACTGGACCTGCGAGTAGTGGTTGTCGATATCTACTTCACCGTTGGCGACCGTCGAGTCCGCCTGGCCGGCCTTGAAGCGCATCCAGACCGCACCGTCCTCCGAGCGAAGCTGGCTGCCTTCACGGTCGTACAGCGTCTGCATTTGCAGGTTTTTCATCATCGACTGGTTGCCGATAAATGCACCGATATCAGGGCGATACTGCGGATTGACGTCGGGATCGGGGGTAGGATCGTCGGACAGCGTACGCAGATACCAGTTGCCGCCGTCTTTATACAGACGGTACTCGTATAGCCCGATTTGTAGCCGGTTGCCTTGGGTGAAATCGCCGTCAGAACGCCCGGCGACGCTAACCACCTCAATGCCGTTATTGGTATCCGCTCCCTGACCGCCGACGTTATTGACCATCAGCGTCGTCGTGCCCGACGTATTGCCGTTTACCACCAGCCTATCGGTCAGAGAACCGTCGTCCCCCAGTTGAGTATTGAGCGTCAGAGTGCCGCCGCTGCCGGCATAGTCGCCGTTAATGAGCAGCTTTCCACCCGGCGCAATATTGCTGCTGGCAATATTGCCCGCATTGGCGACGTTACCGTTGACGGTAAGCAGCGTATCAAAGCTTATCAGGCCCCGGTTATCCACGTTGCCGTTTACCACGCCGCTGCCGCCGAGCGTCCCTGCAGGCGCCACGTTCACCGCCTGCTGGCTGCCGGTTGCGCCAATAACGCCGGTTTCGGTCAGCCACAGCGTGCCGCCCTGCACGTCGGTCGTTCCGCTGTAGGCGTTGTCGGCAGAGAGGATAAGCTTGCCGTCGCCCTTTTTAGTCAGCGATTTGCCGTCCCAACCGGTTGCCGCTTCCGGAGCGACGTCCACCAGCGCGGTAGTGACCTCAAAGGATTTCCCTTCACCCAGCGTGAAGTTGCCGTGGGCGGGCGTGACGGCCATCGTCGAAGAAGGCTCCACGTACCAGCTCAAGCCGCCGCCCAGCAGATATTGCGTATCGTCGGCCTCGCTGATCCTGCCGCTGAAAGCTAAATAGTCCGGTACCGTCATCGGATCCGTCGACAGGCTGGAAAAATTACCCGTAATGGCGCTGTCCGCGTCAATCAGCGTTACCTGCATCTGGGGCAAATCAGCGTCTGACGTCAGGGCGCTGAGGCCGAACGCATCGCTGACGTTGCTAAGGTGGAGCACGCCGTCCAGATCGATGTCATTGCCGGCGATCAGCGGCGTACCGGCATCGCTACCCAGGGACGCGGCGCCAAGATCGACATCCAGTTCGCTGCTGCTCGCAAGCGTAAGCTTACCGGCCTTCAGCGTGCTGTAGGCTCCGGCGTCACTGTCGTAGGCGAAAATCACCTTACCGGCGTTGTCGAGCCTGCTCAGGCTTGAAACGTTGGTCATCGCCCACTGGCTTCCCTCAGCCATCGCCAGATTTAGCGTGGAGTTATCCGCAAGCTGCGCATTAACGGAGGTTTTTCCCTCAAAGCGCGAGTCGGCGTCCATAGTAAGGTCAATCGTTCCCCACCCGCTGTTGATGATGTCGCCGGTAATGTCCATCTTTCCGGTGCCGGTGATGGTACCGCCCTGATAGACAAGGCTTGGGTCGCTGGAACTGCTGACAAGTGGGTTCCAAACGGCCACGCCGCCGTCGGTTTTTATCGTTGTATCGCCGGACAGATTAACGATGCCGCCCTGTTGAACCACAACGCCATAGCCATTCGCGCCAAGGCTTGTCATATCCAGCATGACGTTTTTAGCGTTGATGATCCCCGCCTGCGTAAAGCTGTAGTTGCCGATAGCCCACAGGCCGTATGAGCGCTTGGAACCGCTCATTATGATGTCCGTATTGGAGATATTGAGCGTTTGTCCGTTAAACTGCGACGAAGCGCCGTAACCGTTTACCGCATAGATGGTATTTCGATTCTGCTCGGTGCCGTTAAAGTTAACCACGACCGTTCCGCTGCCGTATCCTTTATAGCCCGCGCAGATGCCGTTCGTCTTTCCGGACGCGCCGACGTTTCTGCCGTCAATCAGGCTGCCCGCGCCGATAGTGATTGTCCCGCCCTGAGCCAGAACGCCCGTCGCCTGCGAGGTTTTAACGGTGAGCGCGTCCGCTTTCAGCGAGCCGCCGGTCACCCAAATGCTTTCAGCTACTCCGGTCGCGCTAATGCTGCTGCCGGAGCCGAGATCGACGTTTCCGCCGTCGACCTTGACCCCGTAAACCCAGTCGCCGTCTACGTCTACCGTCAGTTGATTAGCTTTAAAAGAAACCGGCGTGGTTCTGTTGGCTAAAGTTACTCCGCCGCCGTTGTAATAGCCGTGCATAGAGATTGTGCTACCGCTGCCCAAGTCTACGCTTGCGCCGTCACCATAAACGTCCACGCCCTTTCCAGTTATGCTGGTAGTGCCGGTGCGCGTCGTATTCATGGTGATGTTGATGCCATTGGCGACAAAAGATGCGCTTTTTCCGCTGAGATAAACGCCGGAGGAGGAATTGGTATTGCCCTGTATATCAATCGAGCTTCCCTCGCCAAAATCGACCGCGCTGCTCGCGTCTACCGTTACGCCATAGGTCGTGCCGGCGCCCTTAACGCTGACCTCGATACCGTTACCGGTAAGCTTACCGTTTGTACCAACGGCAACCCCCGTACTCGAGCCCGTCCCGCTTTCAGCTTCAATTCGGGTATTTTCCCCCAGATCGATGTCGACATATTTTGAATATTCCGCGCTAAGCCCCGTCGCCTGCGCGGTAGCTGATTCCGCACGGATAAATCCGTCGTCGATACTAAAGCTGCCCTTATTGTCGTTGAGGTAAACGCCGCGAGCGATATTGTTGCTGGATTTTGCGGTAATGGAGCTCCCCTCGCCCAGAGAGATAACGTCGCTGCTGCCGCCGCTGTAAATACCGTAGGCGCTTTGCTTAGCGCTTACGTCAACCACGAGGCCGTCGGCATTCACGCGAGTGCCGGCGTTATTTTTTTCAATATCAAGGCCTATGCTTGAAGAGTTGGTTGTCGTTCCGGTATCCGTGATGTGAATTTCCGTTTTATCACCCAGACTGTTAGCGTCCGAGTTATCCAGCTTCACGCCGATGGATCCCACATCGCCAGAGATGCTAATGACGGCTTTGCCATCAATTTGCAAGCCGCTGCCGCCGGTCGTCGAGCTGTTGATCCCCGTACCGCCCGTCGTAGCCGTGACGGTATCGCCGTTTTGCAGCGCAATGCTGGCGCCGCTTTGGGGACCGACTTCATTTGCGTTGGCACAGCCCAGCCCGGATAAAATCAGACCTATCGCCGCGCCTACCGTACGAACCCGGTTCTGTACCCGACTGTCTCCACACGCCAATTCGGAAGCCACAACGTACATATTTCTCGCAGCGTTCCAAACAATACTGTAGTTTTTGTTCATATTCCGTATTTCTCATCCTTAATGAAACAAAGCGCACCGCAACGACGGCCGCATCGGCGAAATAGAGAATGCATAGAAAAGAAATAAAAGTTCAGTGAAGAAAACGCGACCATATCCTTAATCGGCGTCTTTAAATAGACGTCGAGCATCGATACAAATTAATGTATTAGCTCTCGACTCAATCCTGATTAATAAAGATATAGGCTTATTTATATATCAACCCCAGCGTCTTTCACCTCATTCTTAATCCTCTTCCCCCTTTACATTCAAGCATTCGCTGACAAAATTAATCAGTTGTTTAATAAGATTAATTTACATTACTACCGCCCATTTTCTCCTTTCACAGGAGTAGCTTTCACCCCGATAAAAATAAGAAAACAGTGGTTAAATGCAATGCTACATGATGCGTTGCTGAGATCGAACTTTTACTTTTTCCAAAAAAAATATATTAATAGATCCAAAAATGGATAATTAAAATAAGGTAAAAGCTACGGAAAAAAATGAAATAAAACCAACGGTTGGGATTACGGAGTAAATACTGACAGGTAGGTAAGAGAAGATGGCTTAATTAAAGCAATAGGGGGACTGACTCCCCCTATTGCCCTTTTCAGATTTTGCCTATTACCAGCTATAGCGCACGTTCACCCCAAAGCTC
This sequence comes from Leminorella grimontii, assembly GCF_039789245.1. Classification (NCBI taxonomy): domain Bacteria; kingdom Pseudomonadati; phylum Pseudomonadota; class Gammaproteobacteria; order Enterobacterales; family Budviciaceae; genus Leminorella; species Leminorella grimontii. The sequence continues at coordinate 2,763,369 of NZ_CP146357.1, forward strand.
GCATCGCCATAGCCGTGGCTGCCCTTCTGGCCTGCGGCCTGCGCCGCTACGCTCCACTGTGAGCCAAAGTTAGCCTGGATGCCCGCCTTAAGCTCCGCCCTGTCCGCCGGCAGGTCCTGCTTCACGCTGGCGCCGTCAAACGAAACCGACACGTCATCGGTGCTGTGCAGCCAGTTGGCTTCCAGGAACGGCTGAATGACGTTCTGGTCCTTGTCCATCTTGCCCGCTACGCGCAGGCCTAAGCGGCTGGTCCATGAATCGCCATTCTGGCCGCCGACCCGCGTGCCGTCGACGTTCACCGTATCAGCCTTATAGTTCTGCCACACCACCTGCGCCTGCGGGATAAGGCTCAGCGTTCTGCCTTCCCGGATAACAACGTCGTGACGGTAGCCGGCCTCCAGCGACACCGCATTAGCCGTCGAGTCATAATTGGCCGAACCCAGCCCATCGTTGCTTATCGTGTTGTCGTACATGCCGTACTGATACCAGCTGTCGACATACAGACCCTGATGGCTCTGCGCGTTGGCAAACCAGGTGGCGTAAACGCCCAGGTTATAGCCGTGCGCATCGCCAGTAGCCGAGAACCGGCTGCCGTCCGCGCCGCGGTTGCCGGTACTGTCGGTATCCGCCTTGACGTAGCTGCCCATCACGCCCACGTTCAGGATCTGCTCGCCCAGACGCCATGCGGCAAGGTCGCCGCCCAGCTGGATTTGCGAGTAGTGGTTGTCGATATCCACGTTGCCGTTCGCCGCCGTGGAGTCCGCCATACCTGCTTTAAAGCGCATCCACACCGCGCCGTCCTTCGACTGAAGCTGGCTGCCTTCGCGATCGAACAGCGTCTGCATTTGCAGGCTCTTCATCATCGCCTGGTTACCGATGACGGCGCCGATGTCCGGACGGTATTGAGGGGTGACGGCATTGCCTGAATCTGACGGGTCAACCGGGTCAACGGGATCGGAAGACTGCGTGCGCAGGTACCAATTGCCGTCGTCTTTATACAGACGATATTCGTGTAGTCCGATTTGCAGGCGGTTGCCCTGGGTAAATACCCCATTAGAGCTGCCGCTGACGCTCACCACCTCGATGCCGTTTGTGGTATCGGCTCCCTGACCGCCGACGTTATTGACCATCAGCGTCGTCGTGCCTGACGTATTGCCGTTCACTACCAGCCTGTCAGTGAGCGAAGCGTCGTCCTCCAGCTGTGCGTTAAGGGTGAGCGTACCGCCGCTGCCGACGTAGTCGCCGTTCACCAGCAGCCGGCCCCCCGGCGTACCGTTACCGCTGGCGATATTGCCGGAGTTGGTGACGCGGCCATTAACGGTAAGCAGCGAATCAAAGCTCAACAATCCCCGGTTGTTGACGCTGCCGTTCACCACACCGCTGCCGCCGAGTGTTCCCGCCTGCGCCACGTTTACCGCCTGCCGGCTGCCGCTTGCGCCAATAGCGCCGGTGTCGGCCAGCCACAACGTACCGCCCTGAACGTCCGTCGCGCCGCTATAGGCGTTGTTTGCCGTAAGGATCAGTGTGCCGGCGCCCTTTTTGGTCAGCGACTTGCCGTCCCAGCCGGAGGCGGCTTCTGGCGCAACGTCGATCAGCGCCGCGTTTAGCGCAAAGCTTTGTTCACCCTCCTTCAGGGTGAACGTGCCGTGCGCCGGAGACATTGACGTGTAACCTCCGGCATACCAGCTCAGCCCGGTGCTGAGTTCATACTGCGTATTATCGGTGGCGCTTATCCGCCCGCTGACGGCCATAAAATCCACCTGCAGCGCGCTTATCCCGGCCACGGTCAGGCTATCGAAGTCGCCTCCTATGGCGCTATCGGCGTCAATAACGGTAAAAGTGCGAAACTCATGGTCAAGCTCGTCTTCGATATTGCCAAACCCGGTGATGTTCAGGCCGCCCGCCAGTTGAACGCTATCGGCAGCGATAATCGGGCTGCCGGAGTAGGCATCCAGCGCGATGTCCAGTCGGCTACCGCTCTCTTGCATCAGCGAAGCCGCATCCAGCGAGCTGCCCGCAGACAGCGCGGTGGCGCCGCCGCTGCGCGTGGTTACGTTCGCCAGCGTAAACGTGTCGTTCACGTTTAGCACCAGTCGACCGCCGTTGTCGATGTCTCCCGCTCCCAGCGCGTTAACGTTGGCGGCCGTTAGCGTACCGCCGTTAATCGTCGTACCGCCGCCGTAGGCGTTATTGCCGGAAAGCGTCAGTTCGCCGCCACCAACCTTCACCAGTTCGCCGGTTCCGCTTAGCGTGCTGCTCAACTCGCCTTCATTGAGCTTCAGCGTACCGTTATTTTCTACGTTGCCCACGCCCAGCGCGCTGGCGCTATTGGCCGTCAGCGTACCGCCGCTAATCGTCGTGCCGCCGCTGTAGCCGCTGCTGTCGCTGAGCGTCAGCTCTCCCCCGCCGCTCTTTACCAGGTTCCCGCTGCCGTTCAGCGCGCCGGCTAACGTACCTTCGCTTAATTGCAGCGTTCCCTCATTGTCAATATCGCCAATACCCAGCGCACCCGCATTATTGGCAATCACCCGGCCGGCAGTAATAGTAGTGCCGCCGCTGTAGGAGTTGGCCGCATCGGCTAGCGTCAGGGAACTTGAGCCGATTTTCACCAACAGGCCAGCGCCGCTTAAATGGGCATTCAGCGTGCCTTCGCCCAGCTTCAGCGTGGCGTTGTTTTCTATATCGCCAGAGCCCAAAGAATAGGTGTTATTCGCTATCAGCGTACCGCCATTGATAACCGTGCCGCCGCTGTAGGTGTTGTTGCCCGTTAAGGTAAGCGCGCCCTCTCCGCGTTTAGTCAGCGTTTTACCGCCCCAATCGGTGGCGGCCTCCGGCGCGACGTCAACCAGTGCGCTCGTCACCGTGAAACCGTCGTCGGCATCAGCCAGCGTAAACGTGCCGTGAGCCGGGGTGGTTGACAGAACGCTCGGCGCATCGCCCACATACCAGCTTAGGCCCGTGCTCAACAGGTATTTGGTATCGTCGTCGGCGTCTATCCATCCCTTAACGGCGATGTAGTCCGGCATACTCACTGCCGCAGACAGCCTGTCAAAATTGCCAACGATGGAAGTATCGGCATCAATCAGCGTTACCTGCTGCATGCTGGCCAGATCGATATTGGCAGTGACGTTGCCGACGTCGGTGATAACAAGAGAGCCGTCCAGCGTCACGCCGTTGCCGGTAATCAGCGGGCCGCTGACGGCGGCGTCAACGCCGACGTGAACTTCGCTGGTATCTCTTAACATGAGTTCGGTCGCCTTTAGCGTACTGCGGCCGCTGCTATCGGAGGTAAAAATGACCGTACCCGCGTTGTCAAGCTTACTTACTGCGGAGCTCTGCAAGCTGCCCGCGTAATCAATCGTCCACTGGGCCTTTTCTTTTAGCGTCAGATTCAGAATGCTGTCGCTGGTAAAAGCGCCGCCGTTAAAATTCGAGCCCTCGTCCATGACAAGTTCGGTCTCATATGCGCCGCTGGCAAACACGTCGCCGCGGATGTTCATCACGCCGCTACCTTTAATCGTGCCCCCCATACTGTAGATAGCATACGCCGAATCCTTGGCGCTAATTGTCGTATTGCCGTTGAAGTTAACAAGGCCGCCCCACTGTGCGGAAAGGCCGTAGGCGCCGCCATTCACTTCAATGTTCATATTTTTGGCATTAATAATTCCAGACGTCGATGAAGCGGTGCTAGGCCCCGTTGCCAGTAGCCCGCAGCTGCCTTGCCCCGTCGCGACAATGTCGGTATTAGAAATATTGAGCGTATACCCTGCGCTGTATGCTGATGCGCCATAGCCTTTCACCGCATAGATAGCGTTACGGTTTTGCTCACTGCCGTGAAAATCAACAATTGAGCCCATGCTGCTGCCGCCAATTGACGGAGAGTATCCGGCCAGAATGCCGTTGGTCGATTTTCCTGAAACGGCATCTCGCCCGTCAATCACGCTGCCTGCGCCAATTGACACCCTTCCGCCGGAAACGTAAAGCGCCGTTGCCTGCGCCGTCTTGACGGTAAGCTCTTGCGCCGTCAGCTTGCCGCCGTACATAAAAATCGTTTCTGCGCGGCCGTCTGCGCTGATGCGGCTGCCCGAACCCAGATCGACAATATTGCTATCGCCTTGAACATTGATGCCATATAAGTGGGTACTATCGTTGTTACTCACATCCAAGGTAAGGCGATCGGCTTTAAAAGAACCGGCGCCTCGAAAAAGGATAATCCCATATCCTTGATTGGCGCCCCGTATGGTAATCGTTGAGCCGCTGCCTAAGTCTGCGCTTGCTCCGTTACCATGGAGATAAATACCATGAGCAGATGGGGCGCCCGCAGAAGTAGTCGATATGTCAACGTTGAGGCCGTTCGCCTTAAAAGAAGAATTCTTACCGTTTAAATCGACGGCTACGCCATAAGAAGCGGCTCCGGTAATGGAAATTGCGCTTCCCTCACCCAAATCAGCACTGCTACTGTCATATAACCGAATACCGGCTGAAGTCCCTCTCTTAATATCGGTATTTATCGTCAAGCCACTGGCCTGTAAAGTTCCGTTCTCTCCTATGGCTATCCCGTCTCCCTGATTTTTAATCTCGATTTGGGTATTTTTACCAAAATCAACTGAGGCACCGCCCTTACTATAAATACCGTAGCTATAATTTTCTTCTACAACAACGCGAATAGCGCCGTTATCCATCTTAAAGCTCTTAGTATCGCTGTCTAAATAAACGCCATAAGCACCGTAATATCGAGCACCTACGCTACTCTCCACGTTAATAGCGCTATTTTTCCCCAAATCTATCGAACTGCCCTTTCCTAAGCTTTGGATACCATAGAGGACTTCCTCTCCAGCGACATTCAGCTTAAGCCCATCGGCTTTTACGCTGGTTGGGGTTTCAACATTGTCACTACCAATAAAAAGGCCAGTTGCGCTTGAATTGATGCCCTCGGTCGTAACGCTAATTTCCGTCCCGCTCCCCAGACCGTTATCAACGCCGTTGTCCAGCGTTATTCCGCGAGACTCGGCGCGGCCGGAAACGTCAATAACGACTTTACCGTCGATCTGTACGCCGTCACCGCCGGTTACCGAACTATCGACGCCTGTTCCGCCCGTCGTCAACGTTATCGTATCACCATCCTGCAGCGCCACGCTGGCGCCACTCTGCGGCCCAACCTCGTCGGCTAATACGTTCATCGAGGTTATGCCCGTTCCCACCATTGCCAGCCCAAGGACTATGCCAACGGCGCGCACCTGACCTTGTATTCTGTTATCTCCGCGCGCCAGTTCGGACGCAACGACATACATATTCCGCGCCGCGTTCCAAACAATGTTATAGCTTTTATTCATATGACAAGCATCTTTCATTAGGTAAAACAAAAATCGCGTTGAATGCGATTACGCTTAAGTTTTTGAGAGCGTTTAGGTGAGTGATAAAAACTCAATGAGCAGAAATATGCCGTCATTCTTATCTGGCTTTTTATGGGCTATTTTCACGTTCTAAAAGAATAGGATTGAAAGTCCAAACATAGACCTTAAGTCTATTATAATACTATTTCCAGTGCCTCATCCCTAAGCTCACCCTCTATTTATTAAATAGAGAAAACAATAACATCCTGATAAAAAACAACCCTTAACAAATAAAATAAGAGTTGCGATACCTTATTTTAAACAAAAAACAAACGATAATTAAGATCTAAATCACTTTTTTACAGTTAAAAAAATCGAATAAACAGAAAATTAAGATTTAAAATAACACACTCAGACAGCGATAATGCTCCACTTGATGTATGTCAAATTAATTACAGATACCAACCAGGATATGAAACTATTTTCAACAAATTAGAATAAATTAAGTCAGTGAAATTATTAGCAATAAAATAAACGCAAATAACCCTATGGCTACATACAATTTTTGCAGCCTACATAGGGAAAAATTCTATTTATAAATAGCTAGAGCGCCCCCTAAGGATAAATACATTAGCCTAATATTTAAAAACCTTTATGTAGCCTCGGAGTAATATGGTTCTCAAAAAGGCTAAGGCCGGAATTACCGGCCTTAGCGTGTTATTACAACTTTGACTTACCAGCTATAGCGCACGTTCAGCCCAAAGCTCGCGTCGCCGTAGCCGTGGCTGCCCTTCTGGCCGACGGCCTGCGCCGCTACGCTCCACTGTGAGCCAAAGTTGGCCTGTATACCCGCCTTCAGCTCGGCCCTGTCCGCCGGCAGGTCCTGCTTCACGCTGGCGCCGTCGTACGAAACCGATACGTCATCGGTGCTGTGCAGCCAGTTGGCTTCCAGGAACGGCTGAATAACGTTCTGATCCTTGTCCATCTTGCCCGCTACGCGCAGGCCTAAGCGGCTGGTCCACGAATCGCCATTCTGGCCATCGACCCGCGTGCCGTCGACATTCACCGCATCGGCACGGTAGTTTTGCCATACTATCTGCGCCTGCGGGATCAGGCTCAACGTTCTGCCTTCGCGGATAACAACATCGTGGCGATAGCCGGTTTCCAGCGACACCGCGTTGGCCGTCGAGTCATAATTTGCCGAACTCAGCCCAGCGTTGCTCACCGTGTTGTCGTACATGCCGTACTGATACCAACTGTCTACGTACAGGCCCTGATGGCTTTGCGCATTGGCAAACCAGGTGGCGTAAACGCCCAGGTTGTATCCGTCAACGCTGCCGGTGGCCGAGAACCGGCTTCCGTCCGCACCGCGGTTGCCCTTACTGTCGGTATCCGCCTTGACGTAGCTGCCCATCACGCCCACGTTCAGGCTATGCTCGCTTAGGCGCCACGCCGCAAGGTCGCCGCCCAGCTGGATTTGCGAGTAGTGGTTGTCGATATCCACGTTACCGTTCGCCGCCGTGGAGTCCGCCATACCCGCTTTAAAGCGCATCCACACCGCACCGTCCTTCGACTGGTACTGGCTGCCTTCGCGATCGTACAGCGTCTGCATTTGCAGGTTCTTCATCATCGCCTGGTTGCCGACAAAGGCGCCGATGTCCGGGCGGTACTGCGGAGTGACGGGATCGACATCAGGATCGATATCGGGATCGGGGGTGGGCGTCGGATCGACGGCCAACGAGCGCAGGTACCAGTTGGCACCATCTTTGTACAGGCGATATTCAAATAATCCGGCCTGCAAGCGATTACCCTGAGTAAACTCGCCGTCGGAACTGCCGCTGACGTTCACCACTTCGATGCCGTTTGTCGTTAACGCGCCCTGACCGCCAACATTGTTGACCATCAGCGTCGTCGTGCCCGACGTATTGCCGTTGACCACCAGCCTGTCGGTCAGCGAGTCGTCGCCGTTCAGTTGAGTATTGAGCGTCAGAGTACCGCCGTTACCGACGTAGTCGCCGCTGACGGAAAGCGTGCTGCCCGGCGTAGCGCCGCCGCTGACGATGCTGCCCCCGTTGGTCAGGTTACTCAGGCTGGAGCTGCTGGTCATCGTCCACTGGGCCCGGTTCTCCAATGCCAGATTCAGAGTTGAATCATCGCCTAATGCGGCATTGACAGAGGTCGCACCGGTAAATAGAGACCCCGCGTCCATGGTGAGATCGATAGTTCCCCAGCCGCTGTTGACGATATCGCCGGTAATGTCCATTTTTCCGGTACCGGTAATCGTACCGCCCTGATAAACCACATCGGGATCGCTGGAGCTGCCAACGCGCGGGTTCCAAATCGCTACGCCACCGTCGGTTTTTATTGTCGTATCGCCTGTCAGATTAACGATACCGCCCTGCTGAACAACGACGCCATAACCGTTCTCGCCAAGGCTGGTCATGTCTATCGCTACGTTTTTGGCGTTGATGACTCCCGCCTGCGTAAAGCTGTAGTTGCCGATGGCCCACAGGCCGTATGAGCGCGATGTACCGCCCATAACGATGTCCGTATTGGAGATATTGACCGTTTGCCCCGCAAACTGGGAGGATGCGCCATAGCCGTTCATACCATAGATGGTGTTTCGATTCTGTTCGGTGCCGTTAAAGTTGACCGTGGCCGTTTCATTACCAAATCCCTTATATCCGGCCGCGATGCCGTTGGTAGACCCCGACGCGCCGACGATCCTGCCATCGATAACGCTGCCCTCGCCGATCATTACCGTCCCGCCTTGGGCGAGGATGCCTGTCGACTGCGCCGTCTTAACGGTAAGCTCTTTTGCCTTTAGCTCACCGTCGGTAACCCAGATAGTCTCTGCCGTTCCGTTAGCGCTGACGCTGCTGCCGGAACCGAGATCCATCGTTCCGCCGTCAACCTGAATGCCATTGACGCTCTTACCCGTTACGTCTACCGTTAGCCTATCGGCCTTAAAAGAAACGGGGGCATATCCAGAATCCCGACCGGTTAAGGTGATCCCGCCCCCGGCCGTGTAGCCATGTACGGACACGGTACTACCGCTCCCTAAATCCACGCTGGCGCCTTCTCCGTAAACTTCAACTCCACGCCCGGTAGAACTACCGGTACGCGTTGTTTCCATGTTGAGGCTAATGCCGTCAGCAGTAAAAGAGGAATTTGTTCCGCCCGTATAAATGCCGGTGGAGTAGCTGGCGTTGCCCTGCATGTTAATTGAGCTACCTTTGCCGAAGTCAACGGTACTGCCTGAGCCGACCGTTACGCCGGAGGTTGTATTGGCGCCCTTAACGCTAACCTCAACGCCTTCACCGGTAAGCGTGCCGTTTGAGCCCATTGCAACACCCGTACTTGAGCCGAGTGCGCTTTCAGCCTCAATTCGGGTATCTTTTCCCAGCGTAATATCTGCGCGATCTGAAAACTCCGCGCTAAGCCCGGTGGCCTGATCGGCCGCCGCCGTTTCGGCACGGATAAAACCGCCGTCAATGCTAAAACTGCCGTTGCTATTACTCAGATAAACGCTGCGGGCAATGCTGGTGTCAGATTTTGCGGTAATAGAGCTCCCTTTACCCAGAGAGATAGCGTCTCCACTGCCATCGGTATAGATGCCGTAGGCGCTTTTATCCGCGCTCACATCAACCACAAGCCCGTCAGCATTAACGTGGGTTCCGGCGTTATTATTATCAATATAGAGACCGGTCGTTGAAGCGCTGGTTGAAGTTCCGGTATCCGTGACGTGAATTTCCGTGCCGACGCCCAGCTCGTTGCTCGCAGAGTTATCAAGCTTCACGCCGCTGGAGCCAGAGTCGCCGGAAACGTTAATGGTCGCCTTTCCATCGATTTGCAGGCCGCTGCCCCCGGTCACCGTACTGTTAATGCCCGTTCCGCCCGTCGTTACCGTAACGGTATCGCCGTTTTGCAATACAACGCTGGCGCCGCTCTGCGGGCCGACTTCTGCGGCGCTCGCATAGCCCATTCCGGATAAAATCAACCCCACAGCGACGCCTGCGGCACGAACCCGACTCGGTATCCGACTATCTCCACAGGCCAGCTCAGAAGCCACTACGTGCATGCTGCGAGCGGCGTTCCAAACAATATTGTAATTTCTATTCATATTCCGTATCTCTCATCACTAATGAAGCAGAAAACACATCACGGTGGCGAGACAGGAAAGACTTAGACAAGAAATAAAAAATCAGTGTTAAATGTGCCTAACGGCTCTAACATTCATCCCTGTTTGAATATTAATCCCTAAAAAAGGCGAACGACCACCCTTTGAGAGTTATTCATCCCAATCTAGGTATATTTATTTACAGTAGTTACCGATCGCTTAACCTCTTCCCTAAGCCACTCCTCCCTTATACTTCCAACAACCACCGAAACAAAGTAACCCATTGTTTAATCGATTACTTTTGTATTTAGCCAACGGTTTAACTATTTCAAATGAGGTAAAAAAACCCTTATTAAAAAAATAGAAAATTGAGCGGCGGACATATTACACGATATTTGTACGATCATTAAGATCAAATTTTAATTTTTAATGTCCAAATTTAGATCGAAAATTAAATATTTTACAGAATTAAATTCCAAAAAAATCATTCACCATGAGACAAAAGCAAAAAATATGGTCAAAAACAGATAATTAAGGAGAAATAAGGCAAGAGTTTTTTGAATGGTAAAGAAGATAAAAAGAAAGGAAAATATGCTAAAAGGATAGGGTATATCGTAATAGAACGGTCTCTAAAACAATTAAGTCGGCCAATATTGGCCGACTTAATTTTCATCTACGAGCTGTATTAACGCAATTGAGCTACTTACTGCGCCTGATGGCTTTATTTACATAGTAGGCTAGCACCATAAAAGCTACCCAGGCCAGGCCGACGTACAGCGACACTCGGGTCGTCGGGAAGTAGCCGATAAGTACGATAATGCCCACCAGGAAAATCAGTGCAATCACCGACGTCGTCGCACCACCGCGCAGCGGGAACTCCAAATTAGCCACCTGTTCCGGCGTCAGCTTGCGGCGAAAGCCAATCTGCGCCAGCAGGATCATTATCCATACCCAGACCGTTGCAAAGGTCGCAAGCGAAGCAATCACGACGAACACGTCTTCCGGAATGATGTAGTTAAGGTAGGCCGCCACCAGCAGACCCACCATCATCACGATGACCGTAACCCATGGCACACCGCGTTTATTCACTTTGGTAAACACCTTCGGCGCATGCCCCTGCTCGGCAAGCCCGAACAGCATGCGTCCCACGCCGAAGACGTCGCTGTTAATCGCGGAAAGCGATGCGGTGATAACGACAAAGTTCAGAATGCCGGCGGCGGCAGTAATGCCCAGATTCTCAAAGGTCAGTACAAACGGGCTGCCGTGCGTACCCACCTGATCCCACGGAAAGATGGACATAATAACGAACAGCGTACCGACGTAGAAAAGCAGGATACGGAACGGTACGGAGTTAATCGCTTTGGGAATGGTCTTCTTCGGATCTTCCGCTTCACCGGCGGTGATGCCGATGATTTCAATTCCGCCGTAGGAGAACATCACCATCTGCAGCGACAGGATCATGCCCAGCGCGCCGTGGGCAAAGAACCCGCCGTTGGTCCACAGGTTGTGAATGCCGGTCGGCTGGCCCTGATTGCCAAAGCCCCAGACGATGATGCCGATCCCAGCCAAAATCATAATGACGATGGTCGCTACTTTGATAAAGGCCAGCCAAAACTCAAACTCGCCGAAGACCTTCACGTGCACCAGGTTGATGGCGCCGATAATCAGCACGACGCTTAAGCACCAGACCCACAGCGGCACGGTTGGAAACCAGAAGCTCATGTACAGGCCGAACGCCGTGACGTCGGCGATAGCGACGATGAGGATCTCAAAGCAGTACATCCAGCCCGTCAAATAGCCGGACAAAGGCCCCAGGTAGTCCTGCGCGTAGCGAGAAAACGAGCCCGCCTGCGGATTATGGACCGACATTTCCCCCAGCGCTCGCATAATGATAAAAGCGAAAATACCGCCAATAAGATAGGCTAAAAGCACGCTTGGCCCCGCCATCTTGATTGCGCTTGCTGACCCGTAGAACAGGCCGGTACCTATGGCAGAACCTAACGCCATAAACCGAATATGGCGGGCGGTCAGCCCCCGTTTAAGCTTGTTGGTCTGTTTTTCCATGCGATGTTTACTCTTCTCTTATCATTATTACGCCGCAGACAGGGCCGCGGCGTTTTTCATGCATCGGGTCATTTTGCCCGCTAGTCTAACCGGATAGTTAAGCGTTGGATGTCTTGTTCGGTGCAGCGCACAGGCGGTCAATGATGCCTGCAATCACCAGCGTCACCAGCATGGGAACCAGCCACGCCAGCCCTTGACTCGCGCCCGGCAGTTTTCCAACCCATGACGGCAATATCTCCGCCATAGGAGAGCCTTTAATCGCGTCCAAAACGCCGACCAGTGATGTTACCAGCATTACCGGGATCATAACACGACTTTCACATTTCCAAAGATTGCTGATGAAGCTTAGCAGCACCAGAGCAATACAGGGTGGATAGATGATGGTCATCACGGGGACAGAAAATTTAATCAGGTGGCTAAGCCCCATGTTAGACACCACCATAGAGAAGAGAGCCAGTATGAAAACCAGCGAGCGGTAAGACAGCGGCAGCAGCTTCGAGAAAAACTCGGCGCAGGCGCAGGTCAATCCTATCGCCGTCACCATGCAGGCGACGAAGATCATGATAGCCAGAAACAGGCTGCCATAACCGCCGAACGTATACTGTATATAGGCGTGAAGGATATCCGCACCGGTGGTCGCATTAGCAGCAAGAGAACCGCTGCTCGACCCCAGATTGAACAGGCTTAGGTAAACCAGCGTCAGGCCGATGCCGGCAATAATGCCGGCTATCATCGTATAGCGCGTCAGCAGCATCGAGCTTGATACGCCGCGAGAACGGGCGGCGTTGACGATAATAATGCCGAACACCAGCGCGCCGAGCGTATCCATCGTAAGATAGCCCTCAACGAACCCTTTGGAAAAAGGAATATTTTGATAGACCTCTAGCGCAGGAAGATGGTGCCCTGCAGGCCAAATCAACGCCGTCGCGCCCAGAATCGCCAGCGAGACAATCTTAAGCGGTGCCAAAAAGCGCCCAACGGTGTCCAACAGCCTGCCCGGATAGAGGGAAACCAGAATCACCAAAGAGAAATAAACGAGGCTATAGATAAATAGAGGAAGCGGGCTTTCTTTATTCGTCAGCAGAGGCGCAATGCCCAGCTCGAAGGAAACGGTGGTGGTGCGCGGCGTAGCGAACAGCGGCCCGACGGACAGATAACACACCGTCGCCAGCAGCAGGCCGGCTTTTTGACCGATGGGCGCGCTTAACGACTCAATGCCTCCGCCGACGCGCGCCAGCGCGATCACGGTAATGACGGGAAGACCCACCGCAGTTAACAGAAAGCCAAGGGAGGCAAGCCAAACGTTTTCACCCGACTCTAGCCCCACCATAGGTGGAAAAATGATGTTCCCAGCGCCGACAAACAGGGCAAAGGTCATAAAGCCCAGGGCAATGATATCTCTAGAATTTAACTGTTTCATAATAAGGAATTTGGCAAAAATGAATCTTTTTCGCTACGCATCGGATACGGCGATTGACGCTTTTTCATCGATTAAAGACGCAAAGTTTCCCTAAAAAGGTCTGGAGAAAAAGGCATTCCGCACGCGCTTTTTACGATAGCGCCGTTCAGGACGCGCTAAGTAAACACAATAACAGTGTTAAAAAACAACCCTCGGCGGCCATCACAGAATAATCATCTAAAGATAATTCTAATACAGGTGATATAGCCACACAAAACCGCAGAAATAACCAATAATCATCGAGCGACATGCTCACATTTTAATCAGCTAATCGCACGGGTAAGCGGGCAAACCCCAAAACGTTTCCCCCTGCTACGGCTCAGCGGCAGAATAAATATCTAACGGTATGAATGAGAGGAATTTCCCTCCGCCGGCTGCCACACTGTCGTACAGCATTTGGTTATGCTCAGATTTAAAAAACGGATACCATGACGAAAAAAATCGGCAACGCCGCTATAGGCGGCAGACGGGGATTGACGATGAAACAGGCACCGCTACGCTGGAGCGACGATTTTATGTATCAGGCCATCCTGAGGCACGATCGCAGCTATGACGGCAAATTTCTGACCTGCGTACTGTCCACCGGCATATACTGCCTGCCTTCCTGCCCAGCGAGAAAACCGCTGTTAAAAAACATCCGCTTTTTAGCCAACGAGAGAGAAGCGGTTGATGCCGGATTCCGCATCTGCAAACGCTGTCGACCCGACTTGTTCTATCGGGGAGAAAACGCCGACGTTCGGCTGTTTGACGCCATGCTTGAACGCCTTCGCGCAGAGCCTGCGAAAATCAAAGGCGTCGCCGCGCTGGCGAAGCTGTGCGGCGTTAGCAGCACCAAGCTTAACGAGTTGGTGCGCCACCACGCTCACCTTTCCCCCGCGGACCTTATCGGCAAAGAGCGCGTACGAACCGCCGGTCATGCGCTGCTCTCAACGACTGAAAACGTCTTGAACGTGGGGCTTTCCGTCGGCTTCGCCAGCGAGGCAAGCTTTCATCGGCAATTTTTGGCCCATATGGCCATGACGCCCAGCACCTATCGGGCGCTTAGCCGAGCGAATGAGTTTAGCCTAAAGCTGCCCACCGACTATTCGCCGGACGGGATCTGGCGCTACCACCTGCGCGACCAAAGCGGGCTATCAGAACGGTTTGAAAACGGCGTATTTACCCGTGCGCTGTGGCTTGACGATCGCCCGGCGGTTGTCACGCTGCGCATCGGCGACGGGCAGGCCCACTGCCGCTGGGAAACGGCCCCGAGCCCAGAGGCGTCGGCAAGCGCCTCTGGAGTGGAGGTCCACCGTCAGGTGATGAAGCTGCTTGGGCTGCATACTGATACAGGTGCCTTTTACGCTGCCGCAAAGCAAAATCCGACGCTCAAGCGGCTAGCCGACGCGACGCCCGTTCTGTACGTTCCTCTTACGGCAACGCCGTTTGAGGCGCTGACGTGGGCGATTATCGGCCAGCAGATTAACCTGACCTTCGCTGCTGCGCTGAGGCACGATTTAATCAAGCTTGCGGGAAGACAGGCCTCCGACGGAGGGCTTTGGATCCACCCTCGCCCTTCCGACATTGCCGTACTGTCCCCCGAAAGCTTGACCCGCATTCGATTTTCTCGCGCCAAGGCCAATTACCTCATTGACGCGGCTCGCGCTATTGCCGACGGCTCGTTCGACCTTGATTCGCTGGCCTACGGCTCTGCCGAAACGGCAGAAAAGACGCTTTGTCAACTCAAGGGCGTCGGCCCCTGGACGGCGCGCTATACCATGATGCGCGGACTGGGCTTTGCCGACAGCGCCCCCGTCGGCGACAGCGGCCTGGCCGCAGCGCTGGTACGATTCTACGCGTTGGAAGCCCGCCCCAACGCGGCTCAAGCCGAGCAGCTGATGCTGCCCTTTACCCCTTTTAGAACACAGGCGACGGCCCACCTGTGGGAAACCCTGAGGACACCCTATGCAACAGAGTAATAAACCCCTGCGCAACGCGGTCGCTTTTGGCCTGATAGAAAGTCGATTTGGTCCGCTAATTGCCTGGATTAACGATGACGGCCAGTTGGTCAGGCTCTCTTTTCATCTGGAACACGACAAAGACTACGCGCAGCAGCACGGCATTGAACGCTGCGATAAGCGCATTGCCTTCGTTGCAGAGCAGATCCAACAGTATCAACGGGGCGAGCGCCGCACGTTCGATCTCCCCATTGCGTTAAACGGCACGCCCTTTCAAATGCGCGTCTGGCAGGAGCTGTGCCGCATTCCGATGGGCGAAACCATCACCTATCGTACGTTAGCGGAACGCATCGGCAACCCCAAAGCGGTGCGCGCGGTGGGGAGAGCCAACGGCACCAACCCTATCAGCCTGATCGTTCCCTGCCATCGTGTCATCGGTTCGGACGGTTCTCTGACGGGATATGAGGGCGGTATTGCCATTAAAGAAAAGCTGCTGAACTTCGAGAAAGGAGCGCAGTAATCCGCCATGATAAAAACGGTTTTGCTGTTTGTCGCCACCGCGCTGGCGGAAATCATCGGCTGCTTTTTACCCTGGCTTTGGCTTAGGAAAGGCGCATCCGCATGGCTGCTTTTTCCCGCAGCGGGAAGCCTGATGCTGTTCGTCTGGCTTTTAAGCCTGCACCCTGCCGCCAGCGGACGCGTCTACGCCGCCTACGGCGGCATCTATGTCGCCACCGCTTTAGTGTGGCTGCGCTGGGTCGATGGCGTAAGGCTGTCAACCTACGACTGGCTGGGCGCAGCCGTCGTCGCGTGCGGCGCGCTGATTATTATCAGCGGCTGGCGCGCCTAAGGCAGGTAAACCTTAAGTTTGTGATTGTTACATCAAAAAAAGCGTGGGAAATCCGCTATAAGTTTGAAAACGAGCCACTTCATACTTAAGGATCTCCCATGCCGGATTCATCCCAGCTTATCGCCTTTTCCCTGCTGTCGCTCGGCATGGCCTTAACGCCCGGCCCCAATATGCTCTATCTCGTTTCTCGCTCGCTGTCTCAGGGAAGAACCGCGGGGCTCATCTCTCTGATTGGCGTTGCCTTGGGATTCGTTTTTTACCTTTTCTGCGCCGCGGCGGGCATTACGACGCTGATGCTGGCAGTCCCTTACGCTTATGAAGCCCTGTGCTTTGGCGGCGTGATTTACCTATTGTATTTAGCCTGGCAGGCGATAAAGCCCGGCGGCGTTTCGCCGTTTCAGGTGCGCGACCTGCCCAAAGACGGGCCCAAAAAGCTGTTTATGATGGGACTGGTGACTAACCTGCTTAATCCCAAAATCGCCATTATGTACCTTTCCTTGTTGCCGCAGTTCATTACGCCGGCCCACGGCAGCGTGATGACTCAATCGTTGATCTTAGGCTCCATTCAGATTGTCACCAGCATTACCATAAATGCCGCTATCGCGATTAGCGCAGCCTACATCGCCAAGTTTTTAACCGGCCGCCCCGCCTGGATCCTGGTTCAACGTTGGCTAATGGGCGGCGTATTGGCGGGCCTTGCCGTTAGGATGGCGTTTGAGGCGAGAAGATAAGCCACATCTTTGCAAAAAGTTTCTATCATTGTTACTTTGCAACCAAATATAAGCGGCCATAATCAGCTATGATTAAGCTACATTTGGAAACTTACTACAGTGCGCGGAGCAACTATGAAAAAGGCAATGGCAATTTCTCTATTCTCTCTGTTTATGCTGGCCGGCTGTAGCAGCTCGCCAACCGTCGGCAACTGGTCAAAGGAAGGTACCTCCGCAGAATCGGCCAACGCGGACAGAATTCAGTGCGAAGAGGAAAGCAGAGCGTCAGCCAATTCCAGCTATCACCTCGACGTCATTGACGGAGGCGGTACCGATGAGGCAATAAACAGCCTTTTGGTGAAGGAACAGCAGCAGGTTGATAAGGTGGGTGAATGCATGAAGGCAAAGGGCTACAGCAACTATTAGGCTATTATTCCGAGACACCGCCAAAATCAAGCGTCGTAAAAGATCGCCAGAGCCCGCCAACGGCGGCGGGCTCTATAGTCAGCCTTATACCGTTATTTCACTCTTTATAAGCGCCATAGATGTACTTAAGCTGAAAACTTTTTTTACACGCCATGCAGCGATAACGAGTCATTCCAGATTTGGCTTTTCCATGCAAACGAACGTCAGATACCAGCCCACAGTGCCGACAGGCCGGCTTTTCCTTTCGTTTTAATAAGTGCATATAGTCCATAAGTAGGTTCAATTATTATTCCCTAATAAAATGGCTTTTCAAAGCGGCGATCACAAGAAAGAAAAACAACCCCTATTCAATCAATAATTCTCTGAGAGTAAATAGCACTTATTTTTCTTCCACCTAACAACTACCAGAACATAAAGTAAAGTGCGGCATTAATATTCTTAAAGAAGCTAATCCATTTAAGATTATAGTCTTAAACAGAGGCTTTGATTTTGCCATAAAAAAGTCAAAATAGATAAATTAGATCGAAAAATTCATTTATATAAGATATACATTATAAAAAACATAAAACTACAGATAAATACTCCAATTATCAGGTTTCAATCAATCTAATGATCTAATTATGAGTAACAATCAGAAATAATTAATTATATTCAGGTTTGGCTTTTACGGAAAAGATAAGCGGATACAGGGTCGATTTGAGTAATACGCCACTTGTTTAAGAAAATAAAATTAAAAAAATAACTAAATGGCCTATTAGTACAAAACAGAGTATTCATAAAAACGTCATCTGATATGGCCAAGCGAAAACAACAGATTTGATACAGTTCAATCTGTCGAGCCATCATTGTTTTTAAGAATAAAAAGATAAATATAGCAAACAGAAATTAATCAACACATCGATAGCAAAATGCCGATTTAAACACGACCAGACGAGAAACGAACCCAACGGCTGCCCCATCGTAAAACACAAACGGCGGCCTTGGCCGCCGTTAAACGCCTTTATCGCTTAGCGACGAACCAAATCGTCGCCGTAGCCTATCCACTTATAGGTCGTTAACGCTTCAAGCCCCATCGGGCCGCGAGCGTGCAGCTTCTGGGTGCTCACGGCCACTTCGGCCCCTAACCCAAACTGCCCGCCGTCGGTAAAGCGCGTGCTGGCGTTAACGTACACCGCTGCGGAGTCCACCTCGTTTACAAAGCGTTCCGCGTTAAGCAAAGAGCGGGTCAGGATGGCATCTGAGTGAGCGCTGCCGTGTTCACGGATGTGCTCGATAGCTTCGTCAATCCCCTCAACGATAACGACGTTGAGATCTAAAGACAGCCATTCGTTATTCAGCTCTTCCTCGTTAAGCGCAACCACCTTCGCAGGGCCTGACAGGTGCATTTGGGCTTCCGGCGTTGCGTGCAGCGTCACGCCGCAGGAAGCCATTTTTTCACTCAGACGCGGCAGGAAGGAAGACGCTATCGAGCGCTGCACCAGCAGGGTCTCCAGCGTATTGCAGGTGCTAGGGCGCTGGGTTTTCGCATTTTCAATCACCGTCAGCGCCTTATCGACATCGGCCGTCTCGTCGACAAAAGTGTGGCACACGCCAATCCCGCCGACAATCACCGGAATCGTGGAGTTCTCTTTGCAAAGCTTATGCAACCCGGCGCCGCCCCGGGGAATAATCATATCGACATAGCGATCGAGCTTGAGCAGCTCGTTGATGAGCGCACGGTCCGGGTTATCGATAGATTGAACGGCCGCCGCAGGCAGCCCGCACTTCTTCAGCGCCAGTTGAATAACTTCCACCATCGCCTGATTGGTGTTGACCGTCTCTTTGCCGCCTCGCAGGATAACCGCGTTGCCGGTTTTCAGGCACAGTGAGGCGACGTCTATCGTCACGTTGGGGCGGGACTCGTAAATCACGCCCACCACGCCGAGCGGAACGCGACGGCGCTGAAGATTTAGCCCGCTGTCGAGCAGTGAACCATCGATGACGTGTCCCACCGGATCGGTCAGGCGGTAAACGTGGCGAACGTCGTTGGCAATGCCCGCCAGTCGGGAAGGCGTCAGCAGCAGGCGGTCTATCATGGCTTCGGTTAATCCGGCCTGCCTGGCGCTGTCGACGTCTTTTTCATTTGCCGCCAAAATGACGTCGCTGTTCGCCTCCAGCGTATCCGCCATAACGGCCAACGCCTGATTCTTTTTCGCCGAACTTAACAGCGCCAGCTGCCAGGAGGCCTTTTTGGCTGCAATACCCATTTGTTCTAACATTGGCTACTTCTCCTAGTTGACTATCATGTCGTCGCGATGGACGGCGACCGGGCCGTATTCATATCCCAGAATGTCGTCAATCTGCTGGGAGTGATGCCCTGCAATCATTCTTAACGCGTCGCTGTTGTAGCGCGCAACGCCGTGCGCCAGATCGCGGCCGCTTTTATCGCGAATGCGGATCACTTCGCCGCGAGAGAAGTTCCCCTTCACTTCTTTAATGCCCTTAGGCAGCAGCGAACTTCCGCGTTCTAAAATGGCCACTACGGCGCCGTCGTCGATGTTGACCTCGCCGGCCGGCGGCGCGCCGAATATCCAGCGCTTGCGGTTTTCCAGCGGAGAAACCTGTGCGTGAAAGCGGGTGCCGACGGAAACGTTATTGATAACGTCGACAATGGCGCCAGATTTGCTGCCTGCGGCAATAACCACCTCAATGCCCGCTCTGCCCGCGACGTCCGCGGCCTGAAGCTTGGTGGCCATGCCGCCCGTACCCAGCCCAGAGACGCTGTCGCCGGCAATCGCCTTAAGCGCGCTGTCGATGTTGTGCACTTCTCTGATAAGTTCCGCATCGGGATTGGCGCGGGGATCGGCGGTAAATAGCCCTGGCTGGTCGGTCAGCAGCAGCAGCTTGTCGGCCTCGCCGAGGATGGCCGCCAGCGCAGACAGGTTGTCGTTATCGCCCACCTTGATTTCCGCCGTAGCGACGGCATCGTTTTCGTTAATGACGGGGATAATGCCGTTATCCAACAGCGCCTGCAGCATATCGCGGGCGTTGAGAAAGCGCTCCCTGTCCTCCAGATCGGCGCGAGTCAGCAACATCTGACCGATATTTATGCCGTAAATAGAAAACAGCTGCTCCCAAAGCTGGATCAGGCGGCTCTGCCCGACCGCCGCCAGAAGCTGCTTGGACGCGATGGTTGCCGGAAGTTCCGGATAGTTCAGGTGTTCCCTTCCCGCAGCGATCGCGCCGGAAGTTACGATAATAATGCGATGCCCCTGCGCATGAAGCTGAGCGCACTGGCGAACCAATTCAAGGATATGGGCGCGGTTCAAGCGAAGCGAACCGCCCGTTAATACGCTGGTACCCAGCTTGACAACCAGCGTTTGGCCGTTATTCATAGTTATTCTGCCGTCATTAACACCAAGAAAATAAAGAGTGAAGACCTTTTTAGCAGGTGTAACGCATTATGCCAACAGGCAGCATGAGATTATCGATAAAAATCCTCGACAGGGAGGAGAATGGCGGCGTTTCCCCTCGCGCCCGGCGTTTTAAAGCGGCGAGCGCAAGGGCGCATTTTAGGGCGCGAGCCCCTAGCGTTCTGCCGGGCGAAGCGTCAGGTTTAGCGAGGAGAGATAGTCGTTCAGGCGCTGTTGGAAAACCTTCAGGTTGCTGTCAATTTCAGACATCACCGCGGCGTCTTTAATCGCCTTAGCCTGCCAGTCGCCGGCTTTATCATACAGCCCAACCTGACAGCGGTAGGTAAATCCCTGCTCGTCGGCTTCCAGCTCCATCCACCAGCCCCAGAACTCTCTCTTTTCCGGCGCGGGCTTGCTGCTTACGCAGACCGCCAAACAGTCAAAAAAGTAGCGATGCCCTTTACTCTGAGCTTCCCTAATGTACGGCCCCAGGCTAACAAACTCTTTCATCAACCGACTTCTTGAATGACCATTTGGTAACAGCATCGCGTTGCCCCTGTTATTGGATGTATATCATCTTTCGCGTATTCGGCCGCGCTGACGTACCCAAACGACGCGCGGAAAATAACACTATGTTAACATATTTTCTGTTGGATCCATCCTGTCAATTGTGTCAGCCCCTCTTTTAAGTTACCGAGCAGCGGCGTCGCGCCGACGTTTATCAGCTTGCCTTCGGCGCTGGAAGAAACGATGAGCTTGGATTCCGACTGCGGGCTAATCACGTCGTTCTCAAAGTTGACGCTGCACATGGGCAGCGGGTTGCGGCGGCCAAGCAGGCCCTGTACCTTAAGCGAATAGCGGCTAAGCTCGCTGTGCAGCAGGTTATCGGTGGTGGAGTCCAGCTTCAGGCGGCTGGCGATAATGTCGCGATAGACGAGCGACGTTTTAGCCTGGCTCTGTGCGTTGGTGAACAGATCGTGGACGATAGGCCCAATGCAGGCGACGCCCTGCAGCCGATGGGATTCCAGATAGCCCAAACGCACGGCGACATTGGCGCCGAACCGGATGCCCAGCGCAACGACTCGCCTGTCGTCCACCCAGGGAACGCTATTTAGCTGGCTCAGCACCTGACGGTGCAGCAGGCTGGTGTCTTCCGTCAGGGTCCACTTTGAAGAAAAGCCCAGCGAGGGCAAATCGACGCACAGCATGGCAATGCCGCTGGGCGCCAAATACTGACGAAACAGCGAAGAGTAGTCGCAAAGCAGGTTATCCAGATTCCCGCACATTAGCACCGTAGGGTAAGGCCCTTTGCCGCCCTCGGGAAGATGCAGAAAACCGGTCAATGTGCCGCCTTCGACCTTAAAATCAATCGACTTAAGCTCATAGGGAAGATAGTTGGCCGCTTCCCTATAGGCGCGATCGGCCAGCAGCTCGGCCTGCTCCGCCAGCCTGTCGCCCCGTAAGTGCGGATAGCTGGCGATACTGTACAGGCTGCACGCTTTAAGCCAGCAGGCGCCCGCCTTGGCCGGATCTTTACAGGCGAGATCGAGCGCCTCTTTCTGCCATACCATACCTTCCTTAGCCCACTCATAGATCCAGTTACCGCCGCGATAGCCAACGACCGTATCAAGCAGCGCCTCATTCGTGCGCTCGTTGGTCGACGCCGCGATGCGCGCCAGCACGTTTTCCACCTCAATCGGATCGACGCCGCGCCACGCCCAAACGACCTTATTGATCATCCGGTACCAGTTCGACTGACTTTCTCCGTCAAGAGAAGAGTGAACGCTGCCGCCGGTCTGAACTACGCGTTTGACCAGCGTAGAGGTTTCCGGATGCTTGAACGAAGGTTTAAACAATATTTCAGAAAGGTTTGATTTTGGCATTGATGGACAACCGCCTCCTGCTTAATCGCGAGAGTGTGAGGACAATAGCCATGATACTCAATAAAGCAACACGGGAGAAGAGAGCGGCAAGATTTATATTCGTTAAACGCGTGTGATTAAGAAAAATTGAAGAAATATAAAAACACATCCATCTTAGTGCATCTAATAACGTAATGAAGGAACGTCAATACCGAGATCTATTATTGAGACAATGATGTTATTTCCTAATAAAAAGCCACTTTTAAAAATAGACAATAAATAAAACCTTGCTAAGACAATGGGCCATTAGTACAGGTGAAAAACAGTAATTCCATGATTAATATTAAAAAATAAATTACCAAAGAATTTATGGCATTACGTATCCGCCCCGCTATAGTTATTAAAAAGAGGAATTAAAAGGTTCGGGTCATATCTCCACCTGAATGAATAAATCTCAGGATGAACAATTTATTGTTGAATATAGTCTCTCTGGTTTATCACGTTTGATTTAAAAATTATCTAAAGGTGGCAACATGAAAATATGGCCAGCACCTGCGCTCGGCTTACTGTCCGCGCTGTTTGCTTTTTCTTCATTTGCAGATGAGGTCAACGGTACGCTCGGCGTGAAGTTAATCATCACAAACGGCTGTGCCGTCAACGGGGGCGGCGTCACTGCATCCAGCCCCGATATGGGTCTGCTGGACTTCGGCAGTACGGCGACGCTGTCTCAAAGCCTCGATGGCGAAGCCATCAGCACCACAGCTGGCGCGCTCCAAATTCAGTGCACCAGCGCGTTACCCTACAGCATCCTTATCGGGGCAGGCTCCCACGATCTGGACGATCAGCGCCGTATGGCTAAAGGATCCGAGTACATTAGCTACAACCTGTACCAAGATACCGGACGCAACACGCAGTGGAGCAAAACCGGAACCGTCTCAAGAACGGCAACCGGCGCTCAGGAAAACCTTGCTATTTATGGACGAGTCCCTCCACAAGACGTACCCAGCGCCGGCACCTATACCGATACGGTACAGGTTACGGTGAGCTGGTAGCCGCCGGAAACAGCAAAAAGTGTTCGGCCTTTATCCGCCAATACGAGCCCGCTATAAACGCGGGTTCCTCTGCCTGCCTCTGCTTTTCCACGCTATGGCAGGCAGTAGCGCAACCCAGTCGACGTCGCTCACAGTTTCAGCAACGCTGCTTGCTACCTGTAGCGCCGGTTCAACCACCAACGGCGCTACAACCTTTGGCACGCTGGACTTCGGCAGCCGCTCTCTCATATCACAAAGCGTCGACGTCGTCGGCCAGGCTAACGCCGGCGCGGTGACGGTGCAGTGCTCCAGCGGCGTCAGCTACCGCGTCGTGCTCAGCGGCGGCAACAGCGGCAATACCGCCCAACGCTATATGCTTGGCAAAAACGCCGGACAAACGCTGCCTTACAACCTGTACAGCAACGCAGCCTACACCAGCGTATGGGACAGCGTCAGCGGCGTAACCCGCACGGCGACCGGCCAGCCGGAAGTGCTTCCGGTTTATGCGCGCGCCCCCGCGCAAAACGCTCCCGTTGCGGATACCTACCAAGACACCGTTCAGGTCACCGTAAGCTGGTAAAGAGGAGAAGACGGCGATGCCTACGTTCAGTCAGACGCTTCGACGCGCTCTCCCGCTCGCACTTTTAAACGCAGCCCTGCTTAACGGCGCCTACGGGGAAACCATCAGCACGCAGCTGCAGGCCAGTGCGACCGTTACGGCGGGGTGCGCCTTGGGCTCAGGCGGCTCGGGGAGCGCTTCATTCGGCACGCTTAACTTCGGTAACGGCATTACCACCCTTTCCACCCCTATCGACGTTGCCTCTGCGGCGAACGCCGGCTCAATCTCGCTAAGGTGTACTCCCAGCACGCTGGTAAAAATCGACATCGACAGCGGGCTTTACGCCGGCGGCGTCATCGGTTCAGGAAGAGCGATGAAGCATGCCACTCAGAGCGGCACGCTGAAATACCAGCTTTATCAAGACAGCGTGCGCACCGTGATATGGGGCAACGGCAGCAACGGCGGCCAGTCGATGAGCTTAACCACCGACGGCACTCAACAAAACGTCACTATCTATGCTCGCCTGTTTTCGCTGCCCGGCATTCCGGCCGCGGGCCAGTATAGCGATACCGTCATTATTACTTTTACCTATTAATACAGTGAACGTTGGATAACATAATGATTAATCTAAAAACATTGACTCTGGCCTGCCTTCTGGTTCCGACGTGCGTAAACGCGGCCTCGGTGCTCATCTCCCCTATCGATCCGGTCATTGAAAGCGACCAAAACGGCGCATCGCTCTGGCTCGAAAATCAGGACAGCAAGCCCGTCTACATGGAAATTAAAGCGGTTCGCTGGGAGCAGCGCAGCGGTGAAAACGGCTATGCCAAACAGAGCGAGGTCACCGTAAGCCCGCCTTTCGCGCTCATCTCCCCCGGTAAGCGCCAGCTTATCCGGCTGATAAAAAACCAGGCCGCTCCCGCGGGTCAGGAACGAGCTTACCGCATTTTTATCGATGAAATTCCTCAGGCGGCCAATGAAGAAAAAGGGGGAGCAAGCGCTGGCGTCAACTTTCAAATGCGCTACTCCATTCCCCTGTTTGTCTACGGTACGGGCCTGACTGCCAGTCAGGAATACGCAAAAGCCAAAGGGCTTACTTCCGCTCTGCCCGCGCTTAGCTATCGCCTGACGCAGGGCAAGATTGAGGTCAAAAACGACGGTGCGGTGCACGCCCGATTATCAAAATTGACTAATGCCAACGGAGGCGTGCTGATTGACGGCCTGGTCGGCTACGTCTTACCCCATTCAAACGTAGCCTTTCCGCTCCCCAAAGGAAAAAATCCGGCAGGCGGCGCGCTACAGGCAACGGTAAACAGTGAACGGGAACCCGTACGGCTGACGCCGCGTTGATGTGACGCTATGCCCCGTCAATTCAGGCGTTCATCGCCGCTCGCCGTCGGCTCTGTCGCGCTACTGTCTTTACTGACAGCAGCGGCCTTCGCCAATTCGGAACAAGAGCCGTCGATTTCCGACGACGGCGTCAAAGCGCCAAGGGCAGTCGGTGCGCTGCCCGATATGTCCCTGATGTTGGAGCCGGTCATCAACGGTCGGCCCGGCCAGAACGTGCTGGCGGTGGACTACAAAGACGGCCACTACTATATCTCCGCCTCCGAGCTTAGCCGCCTGGGGCTTCCCGTCGATGCGTCAAGTACGGAAAAAATAGCGGTCGATGAAATAAAAGACGTCACCGTGACGTACGAAGGCGAAAGCCAGAAGCTGTTTATCAGCGTTCCGACAGAATGGCTGCCGGAGCAGCGGCTGTCTGCGTCAAGGCTCTCGTCGTCGGCGGCGGCGGAAAACCCGCTGGGGCTTTTGCTCAACTACGACATCTACGCCAGCCATTCGTCAGACGATTCAAGCCCGGATGCGGTTTCTGCCTACACCGAACAGAGGGTATTGGGACTGTTCGGCTCGCTTTCCAACAGCGGGGTTTACAATCAGCATATCAACGGCGAAAGCGAGGACGAGAATAACCATCGCTATCTTCGCTACGATACGGTGTGGCGCTATGACGACGAACCCCGCATGCTCAAGTATCTCGTAGGAGACGCCATCACCGGTTCGCTGCCGTGGAGCAGTTCGGTTCGCCTCGGCGGCGTGCAGATCTCTCGCAACTTTTCCGCCAGGCCCGATTTGATAACCTACCCCTTGCCGCAGTTCGCGGGGCAGGCCGCCGTCCCCAGCTCCGTTGACGTCTATCTGAACAACTACAAGTACACCAGCGCTAACGTCAACCCTGGCCCCTTCACCGTTGAGACCGTGCCTTACATCAACGGCGCGGGCAATGCGACGGTGGTCGTAACCGACCCGCTGGGGCGACAGGTTAACACCGTCGTCCCCTTTTACGTTTCCAGCTCGCTGCTAAAACCCGGCCTGACGGACTTCAGCCTGTCCGCCGGTAAAATCAGAAATAACTACGGCATTAAAAATGCCGACTACGGCGCTAACGCTGCCAGCGGCATCGGGCGCGCGGGCCTGACGAGCTGGATGACGCTGGAAGCTCGGGCAGAAAGCGCGGAAAAGCTGAACGTAGGCGGCCTGGGCGCCGTAATTAAAGTAGGGAACCTCGGCGTCGTCAACGGCGCTTACGGCATCAGCCGCTCCCGCCCCGGCGCCTTTAGCGCGTCAGAATCAGAAATGGATGACGCCAGCCAATCCTCGTTCTACAGCTCAAAGCAAACGGGCCGACAGCGCTCGCTGGGCTACGCCTACACGCAAAACTACTTCAGCGTCAACGCGCAGCAGATAGACCGCAGCGACGGCTATGGCGATTTGTCCAACTATCAAAGCGGCTACCGGCTGGACAAGCGCAGCCGTCAATTGACCGGCAGCGTCTCTCTTCAGCGCTTTGGCTCCGTCGGCGTCGGTTATTTTGACGTCATGCAGTACGACGACAGCCGCCTGCGGCTGCTCAACGTCTCCTACAGCACGACGCTTTTTGGCAACAACAGCCTATATGCATCGATGAACCGTGAAATAGGTTCGTCCGGATACAGCGCGCAAATCACTATCAGCATTCCGTTCAATGCTATGGGCAGCGCGACCGTCACCTCCAGTCGGGATACGGAAAACCGCTGGAGCCATCAGGCGACCTACAGCAAAGCCGCGCCTACCGACGGCGGCCTGGGCTGGACGCTGTCCTACGCCAAGCGGCCAAACGACCAGTCTGACTATAAGCAGGCCAACCTCGACTATGCAGCCAACGCCTACCGGCTACAGGGCGGCATTTACGGCGATCGCGATAAAACCTACTGGGGAGAGCTCAGCGGGTCGCTGGTCGCCGTGAAGGGCAACTTGTTCGCTTCAAAAACCATCAACGACGCCTTTGCGCTGGTTTCGACCAACGGCTATGCCGGTGTCCCCGTTCGCTACGAAAACCAGCCGCTGGGAAAAACCGACGACGACGGCTACCTGCTAATCCCCTCCGTGACCGCCTACGCAGAAGGGAAATATGAAATAGATCCGATGGGCCTGCCGGTTGACGTTCAAATACCGACGGTTGAACAGCATCGTGCGGTGAAGGGAAGCGGGGGAACCGTTATCGAATTTCCGCTGCGCAAGGTCGTCGCCGTCACCTTGACGCTGGTCGATGAAAATAGAACGCCACTCCCCAGAGGCAGCCTGGTGCGTCAGGAGGGGCAAGAAGACATCGCCTACGTCGGCTGGGACGGAGAAACCTACCTTGGCAACGCCGCCGCCGACAATGCGCTGCGGGTGACCCGCGCCGACGACGGGCGTCAGTGCCGGGCGAGCTTCGCCCTTCCTGCCCCTATTCCCTCCGGCTGGACGCCGGGCGAACTTATTTGCAAAGAGAGCCACAGCCATGACTAAGAAAACGGCGCTACGCGTTTCGTCCCTCGCCTTCGGCCTGTTCTTGTGGACGGCGCTTTTTACTCCCGTCGCCAGCGCTGCCTGCAGCATCACGTCGCCGTCCACCCCCATCAGCCTCGGCACGGTTAGCGCCTTTAATATCAATAATGCGCCGCTGTCGTCGTCCGGCGCGGGCGGGATGGGCTGCTCCGGCCTTAGCGTCGGCATCCTGTCGGAAAACACCTTAACCGGTAAAATACTGACGTCCAGCGGGCAGCTCAATCTGGTCAACGAGCAGAACGCCAACTACAAAATTCCCTACGGCCTGTATGCCGATAAAAATTATCAGTACCCGTTTACGCTAAGCAATACCATAAACTACGGCTCTTCCGGGCTTAACCTGCTGTCGCTGATTTTCGTCAGCAGCGGATTTAACGTCACGCTCTATGCAAAAACCTTTGCCAACTCGTCGTCTCCGGTGCCTGCGGGAACCTACAGCGACACCCTAACCATTCGTTGGACCTACCACATGTGCACCGCCCTGCTCTGCTTGGGCTATGAAGACGGCAACGATATCAGCACGATAAAGGTCACCGTCGTTGTCACCAAGGACTGTAAAATCGACAGCGCGCAAAATATCGCCTTCGCCCCCAGCGCGCTGGTCGACGGCTTTACGCCCGTCACGCCCACGGTCGCGCTGACCTGCTCGCTCAATACGCCCTACACCGCCTATATCAATAACGGCACTTACTACAGCGCGCCGTGGAGAAGAATGAAAAAGAGCAACGCCGAAAGCTACCTTCAATACAACCTTTATGCGCCAAACGACTCCACGGTCTGGAGTAACAGCACGCCGCTTTCAGGCAGCGGCACGGGCTACAGCCAGACCCTTTCCTACAGCGCCCGTATCAACCCTAACCAGCCGGCCGCACCGGCAGGGAGCTATAGCGATACGCTGATGTTTGTTGTGGAGTATTAGAAGAGGGTTCCCATTTGAGAAAAAAGAAAGCCCTGGAAATTTCCAGGGCCAAAAGCTATTTCATCAATTTCAAATCAGCCTTTCGGTGCTTCTTTTACTCTTGATAAAAGTTTTCATGTGAATCCAAACTAAGAAGATACAGCTCGATTTTGTGTTCTATCCAACTGTAGCCAAGTAACGCCAACTGATTATTTAACTTAAACTTATGTACTCTCAAATAGCTGAGAACGCCTTTCTTCTGCTCCCCTAGCTCGGGGTTGTCTAAGATCTTATCGATCTCGTTTTCGACTATTTGCTGCAGTTTTTCAGGAAGTTTATCCAGCGCCTTTTCAAAACGGTTTGACTGATAAACGTCAATCTCCTGATTTTGGGGTCCTTCTGACATATCGACTTACCTTATGGTTATCGACTTCGCCCTTCGCCAGCAGGGTTTCAAGAATGAAGCTATACGGCAAATCAGGGTTATCTTCAGCGATGCGGCCGATTTTAGCCCAATGCTCAATTTGCTTAGGAACACTTCGACTCGAAGCCTCTGCATAGATCTTAACATCTGTAACGAAGTCATCGTCTAAACGGATGCTTGTGGCCATTGTTCGTACCTCGGTTGTAATAAATGTGTGGTCAACACAAATATAATTTATCGCATTAAATCGCATTAAGCAACAATTTGTCGCATCCGACATCTTTCCTAAAATTGAAAAGAAGCCGCAGCGTTATCCGCTACGGCGTTCTTCACAGCTTAATCAACGGACGCTCCCTCAATAAGAAAGCCCGCTACCGATACGTCGGCAAAATGTTCAGCGAAGAGAGAACGTGCGCCAGCATAGTCAATACGCCGAAGGCGATAACGACGTACACCAGCGGCGTGCCGCCCCAGGTGCGGAACATCGGGTTGCCGAACTTGACGCGGGAGGCCTTCGCCAACAGCGCCGGAACGATAATCGCCCACACCGCAAACGCCAGCCCGGCATAGCCAATCGCGTAAAGAAAGCCGTTCGGATAGATTGAGCACAGGATGGCAGGCGGCACGTAGGTCACCAGCGCCGTTTTAGCGCGTCCGCCGTTATCGTCCTTGAATTTACACAGGTCGGCAATGTAGTCAAACAGCCCCAGCGTCGCGCCCAGCATTGAACTTGCCACCGCAAAGTTGGCAAAGAAGGTCAAAATGACGTCCATTGACGCGCTGTTGAGGATCCCGCCCATAGCGGTGATAAAGACGTCAATATTGCCGCCCTGTGCGATGATGGGCTTAAAGTCGAGGCGGGAAATGTTGCCCATCGTGCAGTAAAGCCAAAACGCATAGAGGAACAGCGCAAACAGCGTGCCGATAAGAATACAGGAAACGATGCGCTTCGGATCTTTACCGTAGTGCTTCACCAGGCTCGGCACGTTGCCGTGAAATCCGAACGACACGATACAGAACGGCAGCGTCATCAGCAGATACGGTAGATAGCTTGTGCCCGCCGGCGCCATGACGTCCATCAGGTTATCGACCTTCACGTAGCCCAGCAGGCTGGCGAAGGTCATAAAGAACGCAATGAACTTGCCCAGCAGCAGGATAGTCGTGATGCGGCTTACCGCGGTTGAGCTCCACCAGACGATAAAGGCAACGACAATAGTAAAAATAACCCCGGTGACGCGAGACGACACCCCCACGTTCATATAGTGCGTCAGGGTTTGGGAAATCACCGCCGCACTGCCGGATATATAGGCGTAAGCGAGAATATAAAGGACGAACGCGAAGGTAAAGTTGGTCACCAGGTTCCAGAATCTGCCCAGCAGATCTTTGGTTAAGGTGTCGAAGCTGGCGCCGACGTGATAGTTAAGGTTGGCTTCAAGCAGCATGAAACCAGCCATAATCATAACAAAACAGGTAACTACGAGGACCACTAAAGCCCACGAAAACCAAATACCGGACATGGCCACCGGCAACGAAAACATACCGGCGCCGACGACGGTCGCGGTTGTAATCATCGCCCCGCCGATCACCGATTTGCTTTTACTCTGGGCAGAGCCTTGATTCTCTACGCTGACCGTCATAATCGATTCCTTTATTGCGAATTTTAAGTGGAAAAAATCTATTCATGACCTACAACAGCTCCAGACGATAACGCCCTTCATCCGCCCGGATGAAGGGCGCTTCCTTTACTCCACTAGTGGGAAAACGCCTTATTTGAGAGGCTCAAAGCGAGCGGTGAAGAAGCGTAGGAACTTCGGCTCGTACACCATCTCCAGCCCTTTGATATTCTCGCGGTTCTTGTACAGGCGAATAACCGACTCAGCGACGATATCCAGGTGAGCGTAGGTGTATACGCGACGAGGAATAGTCAGACGAACCAGCTCCAGCTTCGGCATATGGTTCTTGCCGGTCTTCTTGTCGCGCCCGGCGGAGATGATGCCGCGCTCCATGCTGCGAACGCCGGAGTCGATGTACAGCTCTGCCGCCAGCGACTGCGCCGGGAACTGTTCCTGCGGCACGTGCGGCAGGAAGGCTTTGGCGTCCAGGAATACCGCATGTCCGCCAACCGGTCGAACGATCGGCACGCCGGCTTTGGTCAGCTTATCCGCCAGGTAGTAGCACTGGGCGATACGGTGCTGGATATAGGCGAAATCGACGGACTCGACGATGCCGCGCGCCATGGCTTCCATATCGCGCCCCGCCAGGCCGCCGTAAGAAGGCATGCCTTCATACAGCACGACCATTTCACAGGCCTTCTGATACAGCTCGTCGTCGTTCATGCACAGGAAGCCGCCGATGTTGACCAGGCAGTCTTTCTTGCCGCTCATGGTGCAGCCGTCGGAGTAGCTCATCATCTCCTTCAGGATGGCCGCGATGGTGGCGTCCTTGTACTCCGGCTCGCGCTCTTTGATGAAATAGGCGTTTTCAACGCAGCGGGTTGCGTCGTACATCACCAGAATGCCGTTTTTGCGGCACAGCTTGCTGACTTCACGCATGTTGGCCATGCTGACCGGCTGGCCGCCCGCCAGGTTGACCGTCACGGCCAGACAGACGTAGGGGATCTTGTCGGCGCCGACCTCGTTAATCAGCTTTTCCAGCTTAGCGACGTCGATGTTGCCCTTAAACGGCAGCTCTTTTTGCGAGTCGTGCGCTTCGTCGATGATGATATCAACGAAGGTCGCGCCGTTGCGCTCCTGGTGGGCGCGGGTAGTGGTGAAGTACATGTTGCCCGGCACGTAGTCGCCGTCTTTAATCAGCAGCGAAGAGAGCAGGTTTTCCGCGCCGCGCCCTTGGTGAGTCGGAACCACGTGCTTGTAGCCGTAGTATTCGGCAACCACGTCCTGCAGGTGATAGAAGTTGGCGCTGCCTGAGTAGGCTTCGTCGCCCAGCATCATACCCGCCCACTGGTTGTCGCTCATCGCGGTGGTGCCACTGTCGGTCAGCAGGTCGATATAGGTTTGTTTAGACTGCAGCAGGAATGTGTTGTAACCAGCATCTTTAATATACTGTAAGCGCTGCTCACGGGTGGTCATTGCGATAGGTTCAACGACTTTGATTTTATAAGGTTCAGCTGGATATGACATTATATTTTCCTCATTGGCTATTTTATTAATAACGTTTATTTCGGACGCTTTCATTCTTGCTTTTTACGTTATCTTTTCAATAGCGTGGGGCAACGTCATTTAACTCTTTCCTGTAACCTTATTATTACGAACATCATTCTAATAATATTTCATTTAAATACCGAGCCGCATCGCTTTCTTTATCACTACCGCTTCCCTTTTCGTGATCCGGATCATGCTTTAGATTAAACGCGTGACCGTGATTACATTTTAGATGTCGTTCCGACACCTTATTTCTTATGTACATAATGATTTACACTGAATAATGAAATTAAAATCATTACATATCATATAAATAACAAAATAATGGCTGAGTATCATAAATTTGAGAACCAGATCGATTGACTGAAGGAGCTTAAAATGGTTATCTCGCGAGGGGTGTTTTTTGGCTCAATACATTAGAATATAAAATGATAATGATTTTAAAATGATAAATAAGTAACGAATTTAATTTGTAAAATAAAGATGACTATTTTATCGATATTAGTTTTTTACGTTTTCTGGCATTGATATAAATACCAAAACCCTCATGGTAATTATTTATTATCTAGGGCATTTGAAGGGAAAAAGTATGCCCGTTTCTATCTTAACTATGAAACAATGCCTACCGATACTATAATCCGTCAAGGCACTATAGCCTCACGAACAAATCATAGGGAATAGCTTTAATGGATATCAATTTCATTGAATACTTTCAACATTGGTATATCTCTAAATGTGATGGAGTGTGGGAGCATTCATATGGTTTTACCCTTGATACGATAGATAACCCAGGGTGGCGGGTCATCCTCGACGGCGAAAGCAATCGAAGACCCATAACCGTTAAAATTCCTAGTGCCGCTGACTTTGACGATAATGATAACTGGATAGTTATCGATGCCAATGACAATAAGTTTGAAGGCCACTGTAGCCCTCAAAACCTGCCTATCGTATTGCAATATGCAAAAGAGTGGATAGAAAAATAAATGCGCTCCTTAAGAAAAATTGCGATGCCTTTTAGGTTAAACAACATAAAGGCCGTACCCGTTAGGGACGGCCTACTAATCAGAGCGACTGGAATAAGGCTTAAACCTTTGCTTCAGCCTTGGTTAAGAACTCAAGCGCCATTGTCGCAACCCTGTTGCGTTCTGACCCCGCATCCTCTTTGTGCGTTACCCTTAATAGCTTTTCGATGATGGAATCTCTGTCTATCGGTACATTTTTATCGCACAGCTTTACGACCACTTCACCAATCATTTGCTGAATTGACTCTCTTGCGTTCGCCATAGTCCACCTCATCGATTAATGGAATCACCATTAAGCTATAACAGCCTCTCTTATTCAAGAGGTAATAGAGAGAAACGTGCGTTGCGCCATAGGGAGAAATGGCGCACGGAAATGCCACTTTATCACCCTTAAATCGCCCTCTTTTTACACACTCTCGGCGATATTCACGCGCTTTAGCATTCCGCACGATGCCTCTCTCCCCTTTTTCCCCACCCGCTAAGCTACGGTGAAAAAAAGACAAAAAAATCCCGCGCGGGAAACCCAACGCGGGACGTTATTAGCGAGCTAAGGCGTTAGCGAATTACGCCTGGCCCTTAACTTCTTTCAGGCCGTTGAACGGCGCGCGGTCGCCCAGCGCTTCTTCGATACGAATCAGCTGGTTGTACTTGGCTACGCGGTCAGAACGGCTCATAGAACCGGTCTTGATTTGGCCAGCCGCAGTACCTACCGCCAGATCGGCGATGGTCGCGTCTTCGGTTTCGCCTGAACGGTGAGAGATAACGGCAGTGTAGCCGGCGTCTTTCGCCATCTTGATAGCAGCCAGAGTTTCGGTCAGAGAACCGATCTGGTTGAACTTGATCAGGATAGAGTTCGCGATGCCTTTCTCGATGCCTTCTTTCAGGATCTTGGTGTTGGTGACGAACAGGTCGTCGCCCACCAGCTGGATTTTGTCGCCCAGAACCTTGGTCTGATAAGCGAAGCCAGCCCAGTCAGACTCGTCCAGACCGTCTTCGATAGAGACGATCGGATACTGCTTGGTCAGCTCTTCCAGGAAGTGAGTGAACTCTTCAGAAGTGAACGCCTTATTGCCTTCACCGGCCAGAACGTACTTACCGTCTTTGTAGAATTCAGACGCTGCGCAGTCCATCGCCAGAGTGATGTCTTTGCCCAGCACGTAGCCAGCGGCCTTAACGGCTTCAGCGATAACGGCCAGCGCTTCCGCGTTGGAACCCAGGTTCGGCGCATAGCCGCCTTCGTCGCCAACGGCCGTGTTCATGCCTTTGGCCTTCAGCACTTTCGCCAGGTGATGGAATACTTCAGAACCCATGCGTACGGCTTCTTTCAGCGTTTTAGCGCCGACCGGCTGGATCATGAATTCCTGAATATCAACGTTGTTGTCGGCGTGCTCGCCGCCGTTGATGATGTTCATCATCGGCAGAGGCATAGAGTATTTGCCCGGAGTGCCGTTCAGCTCGGCGATGTGTTCGTACAGCGGCATGCCTTTTGATGCAGCAGCGGCTTTCGCAGCGGCCAAAGACACGGCCAGAATGGCGTTAGCGCCGAAGTTGGACTTGTTCTCAGTACCGTCCAGCTCGATCATGATGCGGTCAATGTTGGCTTGGTCTTTTGCATCTTTACCAACAACGGCTTGAGCGATCGGGCCGTTAACGGCGGCAACCGCCTTCAGAACGCCTTTACCCAGGAAGCGAGACTTGTCGCCATCGCGAAGTTCTAACGCTTCACGAGAGCCGGTTGAAGCGCCTGACGGCGCAGCGGCCAGACCTACAAAACCGCCTTCTAAATGCACTTCCGCTTCAACGGTCGGATTGCCACGAGAGTCGATGATTTCACGACCGAGCACTTTAACGATTTTGGACATTCGGTTTTTCCTCTAGTCACACGTTGATTTTTCAACAAACTGTAGACAACGACGGCCAGGCCGTCACGCGTCCCGCTCCTGTTGGGGCAATAAACGCCAGGATGCTATCGCTGGCGTTTTGTTGCGTTGCCCTTAAGTGCGGGCCTTCCTGAAAATATTTAACTCTCTGACCGCGCTTAGTCGCATTCGCCGCCCCGGCACTTTTGATATTCGCCGGCGGCCTTAACGAAGCCGGAGAACAGCGGATGCCCGTCTCTCGGCGTTGACGTAAACTCAGGGTGGAACTGACTGGCGACGAACCACGGATGGTCCGGAAGCTCAATGATTTCCACCAGCTTGTGGTCAGCGGAACGCCCCGCAACCCGCAGCCCGGCCGCTTCAATCTGCGGCAGCAGCATGTTGTTCACCTCATAGCGGTGACGGTGACGTTCTGAAATTGTCGGTGCGCCATACAGCTTACGCGCCAAACTGCCCTCGGTTAAATGGCACGGCTGGCTGCCTAAACGCATGGTGCCGCCCAAATCGCTCTCTTCCGTACGGACTTCCACGTTCCCTTCTTCATCGCGCCACTCGGTGATGAGCGCGATAACCGGATACTTACAGTCTGGCACAAATTCGGTCGAATTGGCGTCGGCCATGCCGACAACGTTTCGGGCAAACTCCATCATCGCAACCTGCATGCCCAAACAGATGCCCAGATAGGGCACTTTGTTCTCGCGCGCATAGCGTGCGGCAATGATTTTGCCTTCCACACCGCGGTAGCCGAAACCACCGGGAACCAGAATCGCATCAAGACCGGAGAGGATTTCTTCACCCTTGGCCTCAACGTCCTGCGAATCGATTAGCTTTATATTAACGCTGAATCGATTCTTCAGTCCACCATGCTTTAATGCTTCGATGACAGATTTATACGCATCGGGCAGCTCAACGTACTTGCCGACCATGCCAATCGTGACTTCGCGGGTCGGATTGGACTCTTCATAAATAACCTGTTCCCACTCGGCCAGATTGGCTTCCGGGCAGGAAAGATGGAATCTCTTACAGATAAATTCGTCAAGGCCCTGAGATTTGAGCAGCGCCGGGATCTTATAGATGGAGTCAACGTCTTTAAGAGAAATAACCGCCTTCTCCGGCACGTTACAGAACAGCGCAATCTTGGCGCGCTCGTTGGCCGGGATGGCGCGATCTGAACGACAGACCAGAATATCCGGCTGAATGCCGATAGATAGAAGCTCTTTAACAGAGTGTTGAGTCGGCTTGGTTTTCACCTCGCCGGACGCCGCCATATAGGGCACCAGCGTCAGGTGCATGAACAGCGTTTTCTCACGGCCGATTTCCACCGCCATTTGGCGAATGGCTTCCAGGAACGGCAGGGACTCGATATCGCCCACGGTACCGCCGATTTCCACCAGCGCTACGTCGTGACCTTCTGCGCCGGCGATGACGCGTTCTTTAATGGCGTTAGTAATATGGGGAATAACCTGCACTGTAGCGCCCAGATAGTCGCCGCGGCGCTCTTTGCGCAGCACGTCCGAATAAATGCGGCCAGTGGTGAAGTTATTGCGGCGGGTCATCTTGGTGCGAATGAAGCGCTCATAGTGGCCCAAATCCAGATCGGTTTCCGCACCGTCCTCGGTAACAAACACTTCGCCGTGCTGGATGGGGCTCATGGTACCCGGATCGAGGTTAATGTAGGGATCCAGCTTCATCATTGTGACGTTTAGGCCACGAGCCTCAAGAATAGCGGCAAGAGAAGCGGCTGCAATGCCTTTGCCGAGTGAGGATACAACCCCACCTGTTACGAATATATAATTAGTTGCCATGCTGAACCTGAAGGTTAGGTTTATAAAGACGAAAAGGGAGTACTAGGACGGGAAAGCAGTATACCAGAGCCTTCCCGCCACAACAATTAATGAAAGCCAAACCTACGAAAAATTAGTGCGTATGCCCCGTCGCCGCTGGACTAGCGGCGCCCTAATTTTTTATTTGGCTCTCTTCCTCTTTTACCTGATGCCACACCATGTCCATCTCATGCAGCGAGGCCTGTTCCAGCGTTTTGCCCGAGCTTTTGACTATCTCCTCCACCCGGCGGAAGCGGCGTTCAAACTTGCGGTTGGCGGCCTGCAGCGCGCTTTCCGCCTTATGGCCCAGA
The DNA here is from genome assembly GCF_039789245.1 of Leminorella grimontii. Lineage (NCBI taxonomy): Bacteria > Pseudomonadati > Pseudomonadota > Gammaproteobacteria > Enterobacterales > Budviciaceae > Leminorella > Leminorella grimontii. Next base: position 2,800,501 of record NZ_CP146357.1, read on the forward strand.
TGGCGAGAGAGATTGACCGTCGCAAACAGCAAGTCTCCCAGCTCTTCTTCCAGTTTAGACTGGTCAACCACCGCCTGCCTGGCTTCGTGCATCACTTCTTCCAGCTCTTCATGCACCTTATCCACCACCGGGCCCAGCGTCGTCCAGTCAAACCCCACGTTCGCGCAGCGCTTTTGGATTTTATGAGCCTTCATCAGCGCCGGCAGCGCGTCGGGGATATCGTCCAGCACGGAGTGCTGCGCCTTTTTCTCTCGCTCGGCGCTTTTACGCTTTTCCCACTCAGCGCTCACTTCCCCTTCATTGGCGGCGTTTCCGTCGCTGAACACGTGCGGATGCCGCCGCACCAGCTTGTCGCTGATGGCGTTGCATACGTCGTTAAAATCAAAGCGCCCCTGCTCCTGCGCCATGCGGGCGTAGAAAACGATTTGATAGAGCAGGTCCCCCAGCTCGTCGCGAAGGTCGTCAAGATCGCCGCGGGCGATAGCGTCCAGCACCTCGTAGGTTTCTTCCAGCGTGTAGGGGGCGATGGTGTCAAAGGTCTGCGCCTTATCCCACGGGCAGCCCCTTTCAGGCGCTCTCAGGGTGTCCATAATGCCCAGCAGGCGGTCGATTGCGGTGGCTTCACTCATGTCTGTTTATTCTGTCTTTACGGTAGATTTAAAATTTAGCCCCGCCTTTATCGGCAGGGCCAAGAGCGGTTGAAGCGCGGGCTACTTGCTGCCCAGTCGCTTCGCTTCAATGACGTCCGGCAGTTGGCTTACGCGGGTCAACACGCGCGACAGCGCCTGAAGGTTGTAAAGCTCGATTTCCATATCGATGGTCGCCATCTGCTTTTTCACGTCGCTGCGGCTCGACACGCTGAGCACGTTCACCTTTTCGTTAGCCAAAATGGTGGTGATGTCCCGCAGCAGGCCGCTGCGGTCGTTAGCGATAACCCTCACCACCAGCGAATAGCCGCTGGAGTAACAGTCGCCCCACACAGCCTCCACCAGGCGCTCCGGCGCGTGGTTTTTCAGCTCCTGCAGCTGATCGCAGTCCGCGCGGTGGATAGAGATCCCCCTGCCCTGCGTGATAAAGCCGACGATGTCGTCGCCGGGAATAGGCTGGCAGCAGCGGGCAATGTGGTGCATCAGGTTGCCGACGCCTTCCACTACGATCTGGCTGTTGCTCTTGGCGTTACGCTGGGCCGCTGCGGCCGTCTTCTGATTAAGCTGACGCAGCGCTTCGCGATCGGCCTCCTCCGCCGTCGGTTGGTTAAACTTGCTTTGCAGGAAGTTCACCAGCTGATTGAGGCGAATGTCGCCGCCGCCGATGCCGGCCAGCACTTCATCAAACGAATGGACGTTATAGCGCGGCACCAGCAGCTTCTCGGCGTCCTTGAAGCTGATATTCAGCCGCTCAAGCTCTTCGTCCAGGATCTGCCTGCCGGCAAGCACGTTCTTATCGCGATCCTGCTTCTTAAACCAGGCCTGGATCTTGGCGCGCGCCCGGCTGCTGTTGACGAATCCCAGATTAGGGTTCAGCCAGTCGCGGCTCGGGTTAGGCTGCTTTTGGGTGATAATTTCAATCTGATCGCCCATCTGCAGCTGATAGGTGAACGGCACGATGCGGCCGCCGATCTTAGCGCCGATGCAGCGGTGGCCGACGTCGCTATGAATGTGGTAGGCAAAGTCCAGCGGCGTTGAGCCGGCGGGCAAATCGATAACGTCGCCCTTGGGCGTGAACACGTAAACGCGGTCGTCAAACACTTGGCTTCTGACTTCGTCCAGCATTTCACCGCTGTCGGACATCTCTTCCTGCCAGGCGATGAGCTTACGCAGCCAGGCTATGCGCTCTTCATAGCCGGAGCGGCCGGAGACCGCCCCCTCTTTATACTTCCAGTGCGCCGCTACGCCGAGTTCGGCGTCTTCGTGCATCTGGCGAGTGCGGATCTGAATTTCTACCGCTTGCCCTTTAGGGCCAAACACCACGGTATGGATCGACTGATAGCCGTTCGGCTTGGGGTTGGCGACGTAGTCGTCAAATTCGCTGGGCAAATGGCGAAAGTGCGTATGCACCACCCCCAGCGCGGCGTAGCAGTCCTGCAGGCGTTCAACCACGATGCGCACGGCGCGCACGTCGTAGAGCTCTTCAAACGCCAGCGACTTTTTCTGCATTTTGCGCCAGATGCTGTAGATATGCTTCGGGCGGCCGTAGATTTCGCCCTTGATGCCCTCTTCCGCCATCGATTCACGAAGGGTCTTCACGAAGTTGTCGATATACACTTCGCGGTCGATGCGGCGCTCATGCAGCAGGTTGGCTATTTTCTTGTATTCGTCCGGATGCAGGTAGCGGAAACAGAAGTCCTCCATTTCCCACTTCAGTTGACCTATCCCTAAGCGGTTGGCCAGCGGCGCATAGATGTTAAAGCACTCTTTGGCCGCCAGAACGCGGACCTCTTCCGCTTCGTCCTTGACTTCCCGCAGGTGGGCAATACGCTCCGCCAGCTTGATAACCACGCAGCGGAAGTCTTCCACCATCGCCAGCAGCATGCGGCGGACGTTGTCCACCTGAACGGAAGCGTTATTGCCGCTGTGGGTGGCTTTTAACTGGCGGATAGCGTCCATTTCAAGCACGCCGCGCACCAGATAGGCCACTTCGTTGCCGAACTGTTCTTTTAGCGTCTCTTCATCAAGAATGTCGGCGTCCGCCAGCGGAAACAGCAGCGCGGCGCGCATGCTATCGATATCCATGCTGAGGGTGGCCAGAATTTCCACCACCTCCAGCCCCCGCCACAGCAAGAGGGAAGCGTCGGGATTGTCTTTCACCCGCTGTTCGCAATATCGCCAGGTCGCGGCTAAACGCTCGCTCTGCTCAGAATGGGTTATTCCCAGGCTGGCAATCCATTTATCCAGCTCAAACTCACCGGCCGTGTTTAAATGGGCACTTCTTACCGCAACCATAACGCTTCCTCACAGCTTAACTATTTGAGACTAATAAACAACGCCATTGACTCAATATGCCCGGTCTGCGGGAACATATCCAGTATGCGCAGGCCCCCGAGAGCATAGCCGCCGGCCAGCAGCGCCTTGCTGTCTCTGACCAGCGTTTGCGGGTTGCAGGAGACGTACACGATGCGCTTGGGCGCCAACCTGACTATCTGCGCCATTGCCTCTGCGGCGCCGGCGCGAGCCGGGTCTAGCAACACTTTATCAAATCCCTGACTCGCCCACGACTGTTTACTGACGTCCTCTTCCAGATTGTGGTGTAAAAAAATCGCATTATCCAGACCGTTAGCAAGCGCGTTCTTTTGCCCTCGGGCAACCAGCGCCTCTACGCCCTCCACGCCGACGACCTCTTGGGCCCTTTTCGCCATCGGCAGCGTAAAGTTTCCCATACCGCAGAACAGATCCAACACGCGGTCCGTCGGCTGAAGCTCCAGCCACGCCAGCGCCTGTTCAACCATCAGCCGATTTACGCCAGCGTTCACCTGAATAAAATCACGAGGATTAAAGCCTAACGTCAGGCCATCAAGGAGATAGAAGGGATCTTCTCCCGCCAGGCGCTCCAGCGCGCCCTCCTCGCCCGCAAGCCAAACGGCGACGCCGTGGGACTCGGAAAACGCAACCAGCCGCTGGCGATCGCCGTCGGATAGCGGCGCCAGATGCCGGAGCGCCAACAGCGGGCCGTTATCGGCCTTCACCAGCTCGGCATGCCCCAGCTTTTTAACGCACTGAAGGGAAGAAAGGCAGCGATAAAGCGGCGCCAGCAGCGCGTCCAGTTCTGGCTCCAAAACCGGGCAGGTCGTTACGTCAACCAGAGAGTTGGACATCTGCTGACGAAAGCCCATGCTCAGGCGCTTGTCTTTAGCCACATACTGTAGGCCAAGGCGCGCTCGGCGCCGGTAGCCGTAGCCCGCCGTAAAGATCGGCTCGCCCTGCGAGACGCTCAGACCGGCTTCCCTGACAAACAGCTGATCCAGAGCATGGGATTTGCTACTATGCTGCAACGCTGACGCGACGTGCTGCTGGTTGCAGCCGCCGCATACGCCGTAGTGAGGACACGGCGGCGCGAGGCGATGTTCGCTCGACGAGAGGCGACGCACGGCTTTCGCCCTGGCATAGCTGCGCTTATCTTCGTAAATTTTGACCTCGACGCGCTCTTGCGGTAGTGCGTCGGTCACAAAAATCGTTTTCCCCTCATGGCGAGCGACGCCCTGACCTTGTGTATCAAGCTCGTAAGGGGTAACAATAAGTTTCTGCTGTATCGCCTTCCGGCGGCTGGGCGAGTAGAATTGCACCATGATGATTTAAAAGTATCCGTCACTGCGTTATTGAATAGCCTGATTCGCTATCGATAGTTGATTGTCCCATATTGGATCCTTATGACCAAATATAGCCTTCGCGCCCGAATGATGATTCTGATTCTGGCTCCGACGCTCCTTATCGGGCTTCTTATCAGCACATTTTTCGTGGTACACCGCTACAACGAGCTGCAAGACCAACTGGTCGACTCGGGCTCAAGCATCATTGAACCTCTCGCTATCGCCAGCGAGTACGGAATGACCTTTAGCAACCGCGAAGGGGTGCGCCAGCTGGTCAGCATGCTGCACCGCCGCCATTCCAATATTGTACGGTCAATTGCCGTTTTCGACACGCAGAATCACCTGTTGGTCACCTCCAACTTTCATCAGAACTACGCCCTATTGCAGCTGCCGAAAGGCGCGCCGGTGCCCGACGACCTGACGGTCACAACAAAAGGCGACTCGCTGATTCTGCGCACGCCTATCGTTTCGGAAAACCAGCTGCCGGATATGGACGTCAGCCTGGAGCCGGGACACAGAACGCTGGGCTACATCGCCATTGAGCTCGATCTTCGCACCGTTCGCCTACAGCAGTACAAAGAAATTTTTATCGCTACCCTGCTGCTTAGCCTCTGCCTGTGCATCGCAATGCTGTTCGCCTATCGGCTGATGCGCGACGTGACCGGCCCTATTCGCAACATGGTCAACACCGTAGACCGCATCCGGCGCGGCCAGTTGGACAGCCGGGTTGAGGGCTACATGCTCGGCGAGCTCGACATGCTGAAAAACGGCATCAACTCGATGGCCATGTCGCTCGCCGCCTACCATGAAGAGATGCAGCAGAATATCGATCAGGCCACCTCCGATCTGCGCGAAACGCTGGAGCAGATGGAAATCCAAAACGTCGAGCTGGATCTGGCGAAAAAGCGCGCCCAGGAAGCGGCGCGAATCAAGTCGGAGTTTTTGGCCAATATGTCCCACGAGCTGCGCACGCCGCTCAACGGCGTGATAGGCTTTACTCGTCAGACGCTGAAAACCACCCTCACGCCGACCCAGACCGACTACCTGCAAACTATCGAACGTTCCGCCAGCAACCTGCTGAACATCATCAACGACGTTCTCGACTTCTCGAAGCTGGAAGCGGGCAAGCTGGTGCTGGAGCATACCGAATTCTCTCTGCGCGGCACGATTGATGAAACGGTGATCCTGCTGGCCCACAGCGCGCACGAGAAGTCGCTTGAGCTGACGATGCACATCGCAAGCGACGTGCCGGATAACGTTATCGGCGATCCGCTTCGCCTCCAGCAGGTGATAATGAACCTGCTGGGTAACGCCATCAAGTTTACCGAACGGGGCAATATCGACATCTACATTACCCTGCGCCATCAGTACGACAACAGTGCGGATATCGAAGTGCAGGTGAAGGACACCGGCATCGGCATTTCCGAACGCCAGCAGTCGCAGCTGTTCCAGGCCTTCCGGCAGGCCGACGCCAGCATTTCCCGCCGCCACGGCGGCACCGGCCTTGGCCTGGTTATCACCCAGCGCCTGATCCGGGAGATGGGGGGCGACATCAGCTTCCAGAGCAAGCTGCACGAAGGGTCGACCTTCTGGTTTTATATCAATCTGGAGCTGGAAGGCAGCGGCATCGTTCATCACGTGCCTAACCTTGAGAAAATATCCGGCCAGCGCATCCTCTATATTGAAGAGAATGAAGGCGCCATGCAGGCGACGCTCGAAATCTTAAGGGATGAGCCAGTCGAAGTTATCCCCTATTCCAACTTTGAGCTTGTCCCTAAGCGTCATCAAGAATACGACATTGTCCTGCTTGGACTACCGGTCGATCTGGCCGACGTTCAGCGCTATCAAGACACCGTGATGAAGTGGGCACTGGAAATCTCCTCTCGCCTGATATTAGCCATCCCTAACCGCCCGAATATCGACGTGGAAGCGTTAAAACAGGTCGGCGCTCAGGCCACCCTGTGTAAACCGCTTTCCCGCAATCGCCTGTTTGACGCGCTGTTGAGCGCCCGCTCCGACGCCAGCCTTCCCGCGCCGGTGCAGGCCCATACGCTTCAGATGCCGCTGACCGTCATGGCGGTAGACGATAACCCGGCCAACCTGAAGCTTATCGGCGTTTTGCTTAGCGACATCGTTTCCCGCGTTATCCTGTGCAACAGCGGCGAAGAAGCCATCGAGTTTGCCAAGAAAAACGACCTCGACATTATCCTGATGGACATTCAGATGCCGGAAATTGACGGCATCAAGGCGGCCGAAATAATTCATCGATTGCCAAACCATCTGATAACGCCGATCGTCGCCGTGACGGCCCACGCGGCGATCGGCGAACGCGAGCGCCTCATCGGCTGCGGCATGGACGACTATTTGGCAAAGCCGATTAATGAGGAAATGCTGATTAACGTCCTGCAGGCGCAGTGCAAAGTCTCACCGCAGGCCAAAAAGCCCGTGACAAAGCCCGTTATTGAAGAACCCGTATCAGCCCCAGCCCTCACCCAGGACGCCGTAGTTGAATCGCCCCGCTCTTTAGACTGGCAGCTGGCGCTAACGCAGGCAGCCAATAAGGAAGATCTGGCGAAAGACCTGCTAAAAAGCCTGATAGAATTTTTATCCGAAGTCGAAGAACGGATACAAAACGTACTGGACGGGCAGCAGGACGACGATATGGTCAACCTCATCCACAAGCTGCACGGCAGCTGCAGCTATAGCGGCGTGCCGCGGTTAAAGCAGCTGTGCCACTATCTGGAAAGCCAGCTGAGAAACGGCGTCAGCGCGACCGACCTCGAGCCTGAGTGGCTTGAAATGCTGGACGAGTTTGAGAACGTGCGGCAGGAAGCGGGCGAATATATTGATTAATTCATCAAGAAACGCCTTCGTACAGAAGGCCAGAGGCTTGGGCGATTTTGACATACCCTCCAGGCAAGTCCCGTATGCATCCATTTATTATCAACGCCCACTGCTTGGTGGGCTGTTACAGATTTTGGGAGAAAACGCGCACTTATAATGAAATAAGCGCAACTCTGTGTAATTTCCTACGAGCTATCTTCCTAGTTTACCGCTTCTCGCTTTTCTCCTTTTTTACTCGCCGCATAATGCAGACAGTTTTTTAGCAACGCGCTTTTCATCATCCATAATGCAATGAAAACGATACTTGTATAGGTACCCACATGCTAAACTTAATAGGAGTTATTAAATGTTATTAAACGAGGTAATTCCTATGGGCTCTTCAGCTAAGCAAACCATCAGCGCTCAAATCCCCGTTGAGCTGGCCCTTGCCGTTGAAAATCTGGCAGTAGAACTGGATCGTTCAAAAAGCTGGATTATAAAAGAAGCATTGCTTTCCATGTTGGCTGAGCGGGAACGCCGCCATCAAAGCGTGCTGGAGGGGCTGGCTGACGTCGATGCGGGCCGTGTGATGAGCCATTCAGACATGGTGGATTTTGCTGAACGCCTAAAGAAAGCCTGATAAATGGAAATTTACTGGACGCTTAAGGCTCAGAGCGACCTGGAGCGTATCTATCTCTTTGCCCTTCAATACGCTCACCTGCACGCTGAGGATATTTTAGATCGTCTGATAACCGGAAGTACCCTCTTTACAACGCATCCGGCAATCGGCACGCCTCAATCGCGATATGCTCCTCGCGAGGTCAGGAAATTTTTGCTAGACGACTACGAAATTCATTACGAAGTCAAAGATAACGCCATTTTCATCGTTGACGTTTGGCATACAAAAGAAGAGCGTTAATATTTCAAACATACACTAAAACTCTGCCTTAGTATTCGTCCGATATTTCCATAAAAAAGCTGCACCTTACTAAGTTGATGTTCAACCTTTGGGATGCAGTACAGCCTTATTAAAGGCGCTTTGTTTCTCTTCCCTACGCCCTTCTCGCCGCCAGCATCAGCGACTTCATGTCCGCTACCGCGTCCTTCAGGCCGGACATCACTGCCCGCCCGATAATGGCGTGGCCGATGTTCAGCTCGTACATTTCCGGCAGCGCGGCGATAGCCTGCACGTTGTGGTAGGTCAGACCGTGGCCCGCGTTGACAAAAAGCCCCTTGTCTTTGGCATAGCTGGCCGCGTGCGCAATTCTTTTAAGCTCCGCCGCGCGGGCGATTTCCGTTGTCGCATCGGCATAGTGGCCGGTATGAATTTCGATAAAGGTCGCCCCCGACGCCACCGCCGCATCAATTTGGCGAACGTCGGCATCGATAAACAGCGAAACGGCGATGCCCGCATCCATCAGGCGCTCTACGGCAACCGTCATTTTGTCCAGCTGCCCGGCAACGTCCAGCCCGCCTTCGGTCGTCACCTCCTGACGCTTTTCCGGCACCAGGCAGCAGAACGCAGGCTTAACCTCGCAGGCGATGCCGACCATCTCGTCGGTTACCGCCATTTCCAGATTCATGCGCGTCTGGATAGTTTCCCGCAGCAGGCGCACGTCTCGGTCGGTAATGTGGCGGCGGTCTTCCCGCAGGTGCACGGTAATGCCGTCCGCGCCGGCCTGTTCGGCAATAAACGCCGCCTGAACCGGATCGGGATACGCGGTTCCGCGCGCGTTGCGTAAAGTGGCAATGTGGTCGATATTAACGCCTAACAATAAGTCCGACATGACTTCTACCTCGAGCGTACAAAAGTGAAAAGTTAGCCGCCGCGCGCACCGTCGCAGCAGTCTGAAAACAGTGTATCCCTTTTACCGGATTTCGAGGCAAAAGAAAATCAAACCGAAGGCATGTCGGAAATTTATCAACGTAAAGAAGACGCTACCAGGCTGTCAACCTAATGGTCAGCCTTAGATTCCGGCGTGCGCGGAGTGAACTGGCGAAACAGCTCTCGGCTTTTTAGCGACTTGCCGCCCAGATAGGGCTTAAGCGCCATGCGGGTGAAGCGCTTGGCCGAACGCAGCGTTTCGTCATCGGGAAACTCGCGGTTTGACAGCGCCACCAGATCGCGCCCCGTAAAGGTATGGTGGTCTATCACCAGGCTTGCGATAAAGCCCTTCTCTTCGCGATAGCGGTAGGTCATCGTTTCACTGACCGGTTCGCCGCTGCCTGCGCAGTGGAGAAAATCGATGCCGTAGCCAAGGTGCCCCAACAAGGCCAGCTCAAAGCGCCGCAGGACGCGCTCCGGCGAGCCTGATTCGCCGGCAAGCTGTTGGATGCAGGCCAGATAGTCAAAAAACAGAGAGGAATACGGCGTTTCGTCTTCCAGCACTCGAGAGAGCACTTCGTTGACGTACAGGCCGCTATAAAGCGTAATGCCGGACAGCGGCAGCGCCAGAGAAACCGCTTCGGCACCGCGCAGCGTTTTCACGCCGCCCTTCCCGCCCCAGCGCACCAGCAGCGGCGTAAAGGGCTGTAGGCAGCCTTTAAGCTGAGAGCGGCGGCCCCGCGCCCCTTTCGCCAGCGCCTTAATGCGGCCATGGCTTTCGGTAAACAGGTCCAGCATCAGGCTGGTCTCACTGTAAGGCCGCCCGTGCAGCACAAAAGCGCGTTGCCAGCCGTCCACGGGGGCGCCTTAGAGGTCGTCCGTGTAGCCCAGGCTTCGCAGCGCGCGCTCGTCGTCCGCCCAGCCCGATTTCACTTTCACCCAAAGCTCCAGGTGAACCCGCGCTTCGAACATCTCTTCCATGTCCCGGCGCGCTTCAATGCCGATGGTCTTGATCTTTTGCCCTTTATTGCCGATCACCATTTTCTTCTGACCGTCGCGCTCAACCAGGATCAGGCCGTTGATGTCGTAGCCGCCGCGCTCGTTGGCGACGAAGCGCTCAATCTCCACCGTCACGGAATAAGGCAGCTCGTCGCCTAAAAAGCGCATCAGCTTTTCGCGGATAATCTCCGCCGCCATAAAGCGCTGCGAACGATCGGTCACGTAGTCTTCGGGGAAGTGGTGCTCAGCGATCGGCAGCTGGCTGCGCACAATTTTGGCAATCGCGTCTACGTTCATGCCCTCTTCCGCTGCGATGGGCACGATCTCCATAAAGTTCATCTGCTGGCTTAAAAATGCGATGTGCGGCAGCAGCGAATCTTTATCCGTCACGTTGTCCACTTTATTGATAGCCAGGATCACCGGGCACCTGACGCTGCGCAGCTTGTTGAGCACCATTTCGTCGTCCGGCGTCCAGTGGGTGCCCTCCACGACGAAAATCACCAGCTCGACGTCGCCTATCGCGCTGCTCGCCGCTCGGTTCATCAGGCGGTTAATCGTCCGCTTTTCTTCGATGTGCAGCCCCGGGGTATCGACGTAAATCGCCTGATAGGCCCCTTCGGTATGAATGCCCATGATGCGATGGCGCGTAGTCTGCGGCTTGCGGGAAGTGATGGACACTTTCTGCCCCAAAAGCTGATTCAGCAGCGTCGATTTGCCCACGTTGGGTCGGCCAACGATGGCGATAAAGCCGCAGCGGTTAGCTTCCTGCTCCGGCGTTTGATTTTCTGTCGTCATTCTAATCCTAAGTGCTTAAGCGCCTGCTCGGCCGCAGCCTGCTCCGCCTTGCGGCGGCTTGCGCCGATGCCGACGATATCGTCGTTAATACCGCTGACCCGGCACTGAATGGTAAATTCCTGATCGTGCGCCTCGCCTCTGACCTGCGTCACCAGATAGGTTGGCAGCGGAAGATGGCGCCCCTGCAGGAACTCCTGCAGCCGGGTCTTGGGATCTTTTTGCTTGTCGCCGGGGCTAATGGACTCCAGGCGAGAATGGTACCAGGCTAAAATCAGCGTCTGGACCTGGTGAATGTCGCTGTCCAGGAAGACGGCGCCGATCAGCGCCTCTACCGTATCGGCCAAAATGGACTCACGGCGATAGCCGCCGCTTTTTAGTTCACCCGGCCCTAAGCGTAAGCATTCGCCTAAATCAAATTCGCGACCGATCTCCGCCAGCGTATTGCCGCGCACCAGCGTGGCCCGCATGCGGCTCATATCGCCTTCGTCTACGCGAGGAAAGCGTCGGTACAACTCATCGGCGATCACGAAACTCAAAATGGAATCGCCTAAAAACTCCAGACGTTCGTTATGTTTGCTGCTGGCGCTTCGGTGCGTCAGAGCCTGCTGTAAAAGCGATTGCTGTTGGAACGTATACCCCAGCTTTCGCTGTAGCCTTTCAATAATGATAGGGTTCATGCATTTCCAATAACTAGTTCAAATCAAAAAAAGCGCTCGGTTTATTTTGTGGGCCGAGGCATCCCGTTAGGCTGTACCCCGCCTAATAGCAAAATCCGGATTTAAGTCGGGCTCAAATCCGGATGCTCGTCTTTTAATAGACGTTCAGGCCGCGTCCTTCGGCCCTACCACGCATTTTAGCGAAGTAGAGACGCCGCGCAGTGTCACCATACGCGGCTCAGTATAACCTAAATAAACTAGTGAATCCCACCGATGCGGCTTAAACGCACTCCGGTTGGCCATTCGCCTTCCTGCTTTTCAAAGCTCATCCAGATGCCCGTGGCCTTACCGACGAAGTTTTCTTCCGGCACAAAGCCCCAGTAGCGGCTGTCCGCGCTGTTGTCGCGGTTGTCGCCCATCATGAAATATTTCCCCTGAGGCACAATCCAGGTATTCGCCGGCGAGCCGGGCTGCTGATAGTACTCTCCGGCGCGGGCAACCACGTTGGGGATGGTCAACGTCTGGTGAACCACGTCGCCCAGCGTTTCTTCACGCTGCTGCATATCTACGCCAATCAGCCCCCTGGCGCGCTCCGCCTCGGTTTCCAGATCGAAGAAGCGGTTTCTCATTTGGCCGAAGTGCCCTTCTACGGGCTCAGAGCCAATAAACCAGTTGCTCTTTTCCAGCGCTGAATACTCTAACTCCTGCGCCGGCTCACAGTCCTTATCCGTTGGGCAGGCTGGCGTAATCGTCAGCTTTTTCGAGGTCGGATCGTAGTGCACCGTATCGCCCGGCAGTCCAACCACCCGCTTGATGTAGTCCACGTTTTTATCCAGCGGATATTTAAATACCGCGATGTCGCCGCGCTGGGGCTTACCGGTTTCAATCAGCGTCGTCTGGGTAATCGGGTCTTTAACGCCGTAAGCAAACTTCTCCACCAGAATAAAATCGCCGATAAGCAGCGTCGGCATCATGGAGCCGGAGGGAATTTGAAACGGTTCATAAAGGAAAGAACGCAAAATAAACACAACGGCTAAAACGGGAAACAGAGAGCCAAGCGACTCCTTCCAGCCCAAACCGCCGACAATTTTTTCTAGCGCCTGGCGGTCAATTTTGCCGTCGTTTTCCACTCTGAGCGCCTCAATCTTGAGACGACGAGCCGGCGCCCACTTAAAGCGCTCAAGGCACCAAAATACGCCGGTTAGCAGCGTAGCCACGGCCAAAATCAGGGCAAACATATTCGCCATGCGAACTCCTTAGGACTTACCAACGTGAAGAATGGCCAAAAACGCTTCTTGCGGAACTTCGACGTTCCCCACCTGCTTCATGCGCTTCTTACCTTCTTTTTGCTTCTGTAACAGCTTCTTCTTACGGCTTACGTCACCGCCGTAGCACTTCGCCAACACGTTTTTACGCAGCTGTTTTACCGTCGAGCGGGCGATAATGTGGTTGCCGATCGCGGCCTGAATAGCAATGTCGAACTGCTGGCGAGGAATGAGCTCACGCATCTTTTCCACCAGCTCGCGACCGCGAGTCTGAGAGTTATCGCGGTGGGTAATCAGCGCCAGCGCGTCCACGCGATCGCCGTTGATCATGACGTCAACGCGCACCATGTCCGACGCCTGGAAGCGCTTAAAGCCGTAGTCGAGAGACGCATAGCCGCGAGAGGTCGACTTCAGGCGGTCGAAGAAGTCCAGCACCACTTCCGCCATCGGGATGTCATAGCTCAACGCGACCTGATTGCCGTGATACACCATGTTGGTCTGCACGCCGCGCTTTTCTACGCACAGCGTGATGACGTTGCCCAGATATTCCTGAGGCAGCAGCATGTGGCATTCCGCTATCGGTTCGCGAAGCTCTTCAATATTGTTCAGCGGCGGCAGCTTGGCGGGGCTGTCGACGTACACCGTTTCTCCGGCGGTCGTAATCACTTCGTAAACGACCGTCGGCGCGGTGGTAATCAGGTCAAGATCGTATTCGCGCTCCAAACGCTCCTGAATGATCTCCATGTGCAGCAGGCCGAGGAAGCCGCAGCGGAAGCCGAAGCCCAGCGCGGTAGAGTTTTCCGGCTCATAGAAGAGGGAAGAGTCGTTCAGGCTCAGCTTGCCCAGCGCGTCGCGGAAGGCGTCATAGTCGTCGGAACTCACCGGGAACAGGCCCGCATACACCTGCGGCTTCACCTTTTTAAAGCCCGGCAGCGGCCTGTCGGCCGGATGGTGGGCGCCGGTCAGCGTATCCCCCACCGGCGCGCCCAGGATGTCCTTGATCGCGCAAACAACCCAGCCTACTTCGCCGCAGCCCAGCTTCTCGGTGTCAATACGTTTTGGGGTGAACACGCCCAGGCGGTCTACGCCGTAGGTTTGGCCGGTGCTCATTACCTTAATCTTGTCGTTTTTACGCAGCACGCCGTTTTTAATCCGCACCAGCGACACAACGCCCAGATAGTTGTCAAACCAGGAGTCGATGATCAGCGCCTGCAGCGGCGCGTCAGCGGAGCCTTCAGGCGGCGGGATGTCCCTTACCAGGCGCTCCAGCACGTCCGGCACGCCGACGCCGGTCTTCGCCGAGCAGCGCACGGCGTCGGTCGCATCGATGCCGACGATGTCCTCGATTTCCTGCGCCGCGCGATCGGGATCGGCCGCCGGCAGGTCAATTTTGTTCAACACCGGCACGACTTCCAGATCCATTTCAATGGCGGTATAGCAGTTGGCCAGCGTCTGGGCTTCTACGCCCTGACCCGCGTCCACCACCAGCAGCGCCCCTTCACAGGCCGCCAGCGAGCGAGAAACCTCATAAGAAAAGTCAACGTGCCCCGGCGTGTCGATAAAGTTTAGCTGGTAGGTTTCGCCGTCTTTAGCCTTGTAGTCGAGCGTCACGCTGTGCGCCTTGATCGTAATGCCGCGCTCCCGCTCTAAATCCATAGAGTCCAGAACCTGTTCCGCCATTTCACGATCGCTCAAGCCGCCGCAGAGTTGAATAATGCGGTCAGACAGCGTCGACTTGCCGTGGTCAATGTGGGCAATAATCGAAAAGTTTCTTATGTTCTTGTTTGCGATAACTTTATTATCAGTCATTTACCTAAATCCGGCTGATACAGAAACACACGAGTACGCAGTAAACTCCATGCCCACCGCGCCCCGAAAAATTTTACGTCAATATTAAACTGGCGGACATTCTACACGTCGGGATGGTTAAAACATAGCGACATACGCGATGAATGCCCCTTACCGACCGTCCTCTTATTTCTTAAATTCGCTGACAAACAGTCAAAAAAATTGAATGAAATTGTCAATTTACTCCGCTATCCATCGTGAGTCAGACGCCTATAATGACACACATCGAGAGAACATCTTCTCTCTTCCTTAAACCAACTGGAGTTAATTACCATGAAAAACGTTAAATTAATCGCTGCCGCCGCCGTACTGTCCGCTTTATCCTTCAGCTCTTTTGCCGCAGAGCAGGTTGACAGAACTAAGACAGAAAATTTGGATAAGATTGGCACCGTTTCCGCCAGCAGCGCTATCAGCCTGACCGCACTGGAGAGCCAGCTTGCCGCAAAGGCGGACGCCCAGGGCGCCAGCTATTACTACATCGTTTCCGCTTCCGGTAACAACAGGGTCAGCGGCACGGCGATTATCTACAAGTAACGCCTAGGGCGTGTCCCGTAACTCTCTTCCCTCATTACGACGTTTCATCATTTTCTGTACTTCCTGTCTTTCACTCCGCTTACGCGGAGTGTTTTTTATTCTCTCTTTTCTAAACTGCATCTTCGTCCAGGTTAACGCCGGGCAGCGCCACCCGGACGATGGTCAGACGCATCGTCGGCCTTTTCGCCAGCCTGACGGCGTAAAAGCGCGCGACGCAAAATCCGGCGGCCGCGCCAAACGCAGCGCCAACCACGGCGGCCAGATCGGTTCCGGCCCAAAAATAAAGCAGGGAAGAAAACAGCAGGATGCCTAAAAGCGGCACCATATAGACCAGTAGAGCGGAAGCAATCAGGCTGGATTCGGGAATCGCCAGCTCCACGCGCTGCCCCGGAAGCAGCGGCTGGGCATAGTCGACCTTCAGTTCGTGGATGCCGTTAGGCCCAAGCTTGCTCAAAGCTCGCGTTCCGCAGCTGGCGGAGGAACGGCAGCCGCTGCATCCGGAGCGCTGCTCGCAGCGCAGCGTCGCCACCCCTTGCTGCCAGTCGACGACGGTAGCCCATTCGCTCAGCATATCTGGCGCGCTCTAGTTAAAAACGACGCCGTCGGCAATGCGTTTTGCCGTAGCGGGAGGAAGCTCGCCGATAACGGTAATTTCGACGTTATTGCGAGTTTCGGTATGAATTGTCCGCCGTCCCTGCCGCAGCTGGTGCTCGCCGGACTGATAGCCGGTCGGCGTAATGCTTAAAGAGAAGCTGAACAGGCCGTCGGAAAACAGGCGCGACTCAACGACCGTGTTTAAATTAGGTACGCCGTGGCGGCTGCGGGACGATTCGGTAAATCCGACCGGCAGCCAGCCGGCCTTCCAGTTGAGGGAAAGCTTGTCGCCGGAAGGGATAGAGAGCAGCGGCGGCATATCGGGTAAAGCGCCGCTTGCCATCTTCTCACGCACGCTGTCGCCGGCAGTAAAGGCGATAACGCGAAACTGCTCCAGCGTGTCGCCGTCGCGATCGATAAGATCCGCCCGCAGCGGCAGCCTGGTTTCCGTATCCAGCCATACCGCGTAGCTATAGCGCAGTCCGTCTCGAGGAACGACTCTCACCACGTCGCACAGGCGGTTGGCAATGCGCGAGCGCCCGACTTTAACGAAGTCATAGTAGCGCTCAAGGCGAGCGATATCGGCAAACACCAGCGCCGGCAGCGAATCAACGATGTGATCGCCGCGAATGCTGAACGGCTCCATACCCGGTTCAAAATAGCTGACTTCGGATCCGCGCATGATGGCTTCGCGCTGCGGGCCGTCCATGTTAATCATCTGGACCAGCGGCTGACCGTTTTGCAAAGAGTGGCTGTACTGGAGAGACTCAACGCCCATCTTGCTGACGTTGATATAGGAAAGCTCATAGCTCATCGCCCGGCTGGCGGAGGTCATTTCCTCAAGCAGCGCTTCGGTTGAGCCTTGCGGATTAGCAAATGCCGGGGAGACTAATCCCCCCAGCAAACTACAGAGAATAAAAGCAGCTGACTTCATCGACTACTGGGATAACCCTTGTTGTGCAGACTGACCGTTGTTAGCGCTAGAGCTTGCGGACGGCTGTACCGTTTTTAACTGTTCAGCATGCAAACGGCGCTGCAGTTCATAGTCCTGCAAAATAGCGTTAATGCGCTTACGCTGTTCCGATGCCTGCTGATTAATGTTTTGCGCGCCTTCGGTCGCAACGTCAAAGCTGACCGGCGACGCCTGGCCGCTTAAAGGCACCGTATTGAAGACGGGAGCATCCGGAGCGCCCTCTTCGCCGTGCTGATTAAACTGCTGCACGCCGACGATCACGGCTAGAGATACGCAGGCGGCGACGGCCACTTGCCCCATTTGGGAAAACCACGGGCGAACCTTATGCCAAAACGGCATTTTCTGCCAGGTTGACGGATGCGGCTGTGAAATCTCGGGTTGGGAGACATCAGAGAGCTCAGGCTCAAGAGCGAGTGCAGCGGACACTTTATCGGCAATATCCAAATGGACTACGTCGCCGATATCCCCGCGCATCGTATCGCGAATCAGGTGGTAGCGATGCCAGCTTTGTTGAAGCGTTCTATCTTGAGACAGTTGTTCGATCGTTTCACTGTCGATCGATTCCCCGTCCATCAGAGCGGAAAGCTTTTCTTTTTGCATGCCTTATACCCTTTTTCTTTTTTACAACATCCCAATTGCCTAAAAACACAGCTAACGCTGTATCAACGGTTGTACTTTATTATCAATCGCCTCTCGAGCTCTGAAGATGCGGGAGCGAACGGTGCCTACCGGACAGTCCATGATTTCCGCAATCTCTTCGTAGCTCAAACCATCGATTTCCCGCAGGGTGATTGCCATTTTCAGGTCTTCCGGCAGCGCCTCGATGGTGCTAAAAACGATTCTCTTCAGTTCCTCAGACAACATTAAGTTCTCAGGGTTCGAAATTTCTTTCAATGCGCTCGCATTTTCAAAATTTTCTGCGTCCCCCGCGTCTACATCGCTGGACGGCGGGCGGCGCCCCTGGGCAACCAGGTAATTCTTTGCCGTGTTCACCGCAATGCGGTATAGCCAGGTATAAAACGCGCTGTCTCCACGGAAAGAGGCCAACGCCCTGTAAGCTTTAATAAACGACTCCTGCGCCACGTCGGAAACGTCCGCCTGCGGCACATAGCGGGAAACGAGGCCCGCAACTTTACTCTGGTAACGGACAACCAGAATATTAAATGCCGCCTTGTCTCCTCTTTGGACTCGTTCAACCAACGCTTGGTCGGTTACTTGCTCGCTCATCCGAGGTAATGCTCCTCAACTATCTCGATGCGTACTTATTGCTGACCCGTTTTTTATCTTCACTTTGAGCAAGCAATCGTTAGAAACCCATTATTGCAATAAGTTCCATAGCGTTACGCGATACTGTTATTGTTTACTAATTATTCAACCAGCCAGCGCCGCTATTTCACTTTTCATTTTACCCGCCAGGCCGCAGCCTAAGGCGTTATAGATTAACACAAAGTTTACCATTAAACCGCAAACTTACTTGTCTTGACACAGAGGATTCGCGCTTCTTTATTAATTTTAGAGTCTATTTCAATTTATTTTGGAACCTTCCCGCTCAACGGCTTAAAAAGATAAGTAGAAATCCCGCGTTAAGTGCTTAAAGGCTTCCGTATAGCTGCGCCCGTCCGGTTCTCGTATAAACAGGTGCGTCTCATCGGTTGAGCACGGCGTTTTCACCAGTTCCAGCAGCGTAACGTAGGGCGAACGCCCTTCGCGATGGCTTACCCAGGCCCGGCGTCGAACAAACCATCCGATCTCTCGCGCAGTTTCCTGCAGCGACGCCGCCTGCGCGACCGGTAGGATCAGAGAAAACGCCCCTTGCGGCGCCAGCAGCGCGTCGGCGCAGCAAAGAAGGTCGCGATGGCTGAGCGCCGCCGTATAGCGCGCCTTTGCCCTTGGCGTATCGCGACATTCACACCCTTGTTCAAAGTAGGGAGGATTGCTGACAATCACCTCGTAGCCGCCGGGGTTTTCCTGCCCGAACGCTTTTATATCCTTCCGAAATACGCGAATGCGCTGCGGCCAGGGCGACGCCGCCGCGTTTTCTTGCGCCTGTAGGGCGGCGGCGTCGTCGATTTCAACCGCGTCCAGTACGACGTCGTCCCCGCTGCGCTGCGCCAGCATCAATGCCAGCAGCCCGGTTCCGGTTCCAATATCCAGAACGCGACGACACGAGCCGCCGATCGCCGTCCAGCTTCCCAAAAGAATGCCGTCGGTCGTCACCTTCATGCCGCACCTGTCGTGCGCAACAAAAAAGCGTTTGAACGTAAAGCCGCCTCGGCGATGCGCTATCGCCCCTTTTTCTGTCTTCATCTCTCTGCCCAGCGGAATGTTCGCTTTTTATCGCCCGTCGTCAACGCGGTAAAAGGTCGATTTTAACCAAAAATGGGGGCGAATGCGCCATATGCAAGCGGCTTAAATAAAAGCGCCGTCGCCTCTGACGGCCCTATGCCGAAGAAAGAAGAGAGGAAGATCGACAATAACGGGTGAAGATCCCGCATAATACATCTATAATCGGCGCCCCAAGCAGAGGTAGACCATGACCGTATTAGACTTTTCCGCACTAGAACTCGACCAGCCGCTGTTAGACGCCCTCAGCGACAAAGGCTACGCTCGCCCTACGGCGATCCAGGCAGTGGCAATTCCGCCCGCAATGGAAGGACGCGACGTCCTCGGCTCCGCGCCGACCGGCACGGGTAAAACCGCCGCGTACCTGCTTCCGGCGCTTCAGCACCTGCTCGACTCGCCGCGTAAAAAGTCGGGCCCGCCGCGCGTTTTAATCCTGACGCCGACCCGCGAGCTCGCCATGCAGGTTGCCGACCAGGCCCGCGAGCTGGCTGCCCACACCCATCTGGACATCGCGACCATTACCGGCGGCGTCGCCTACATGAACCACGCCGAAGTGTTCAGCGAGAATCAGGACATCGTGGTCGCCACCACGGGGCGGCTTTTGCAGTATATAAAGGAAGAGAACTTTGACTGCCGCGCGGTTGAGATCCTTATTCTGGACGAAGCGGACCGCATGCTGGACATGGGCTTTGCTCAGGACATCGAACACATTGCCGGAGAAACCCGCTGGCGCGAGCAGACGATGCTCTTTTCCGCGACGCTGGAAGGGGAAGCGATTAACGACTTCGCCGAGCGCCTGCTCAAAGATCCCGTTCGCGTAGAGGCCGAGTCGTCTCGCCGCGAGAAAAACAAAATCCACCAGTGGTACTATCGCGCCGACGATCTGACCCACAAAACCGCCCTGCTCAGCCACTGGCTCAAGCAGCCGGAAGTCAGCAAGTCGATAGTCTTCGTGCGCAAGCGCGAAAGGCTGCACGAGCTGGTCCGCTGGCTGCGAGAGGCCGACATCAAGTGCTTCTATATAGAAGGCGAGATGGTGCAGGCCAAGCGCAACGAGGCCATCAAGCGCCTGCAGGACGGTACGGTGCGAGTGCTGGTTGCAACCGACGTCGCCGCTCGCGGGCTGGACATTCAGGACATCAGCCACGTCTTCAACTACGACATGCCGCGCACTGCCGATACCTATTTACACCGCATTGGCCGCACCGGCCGGGCGGGGAAAAAGGGCGTCGCCGTCTCTTTTGTTGAAGCGCACGACCACCCGCTGCTGGAAAAGATAGAACGCTACCTGAAAGAGCCGGTCAAAATGCGGGTCATCGACGAGCTTCGGCCCACGACCAAAACGCCAAAGCCCGGCGACCACAAGCCGTCTAAAAAGGCCAAGGCCAAAGCGGCGGAGAAGCGTAAAGAAAAGAGCAAAGAGAAGAAGGTGAAGGTTCGCCATCGCGACAGCAAGAACGTCGGCAAACGCCGCAAGCCGTCCGCGGACGCTGAGTCAAGCCAAAGCTAACGCTTTCTCAACGCATAAAAAAGGCCGCTTGCGAAAGCGGCCTTTTCATATCCTAAGCGCAGTAAATTACAGGCTTTCGGTGAAAGTACGGGTAATGACGTCGCGCTGCTGCTCCGGCGTCAGAGAGTTGAAGCGTACCGCATAGCCTGAAACGCGGATGGTCAGCTGCGGATATTTTTCCGGGTTGTTTACCGCGTCTTCCAGAGTTTCGCGGCTCAGAACGTTAACGTTCAGGTGCTGACCGCCTTCAACGCGAACGGTCGGCTTGACTTCCATCGGAACTTCACGATATTCGAACTGGCCCAGTTGGCTCACAGGCACAACCTGATCTTCCACATAGTCAGCCTTAGCACAAACGCAGCGAGCTTCTGACGCTTCGTTGTCTAACAGCCAGAAAGAGTTCAACAGTGCGGCGTTGTCTGCTTTAGTAATTTGAATACCAGTAATCATTTGGTGCCTCCATCAGTATTTAAAATCGACGTCCTCTGAGCGCTGGGAAACAACAAACTCTCTTTTGCAGCGCACCTGTAGGACCAACCAGCTTGCTATATCCTCTTATATAACAGTGAAATTAGAGGAATTCTTTGATAAAAATCAATTTTAAAAAATCGTAAATTCATCCAACTTCTACAATTTTTTGTTTTGCATCAATTTTTACCATTTTAACCCCTTTAATTATTTTTGTAAATTTTCAAATTTTTTTATAACCCGGCGCCGTACGGTGGGGAAATTGATAAAAAAGCTCATCATTATTTTGGCCTTACGGTATGATTTCGGTAACTTCCGCTCCCAAAAGTAAAGGAGACGCTGATGAGCGATAAACTGACGTGGAAAGACGTGATTGGTCAGGAGAAAACCCAGCCCTATTTTCAAGACACGCTGAAGTTCGTCGCCTGCGAACGCGCGGCGGGCAAGGCTATCTATCCCCCTCAGAAGGACGTCTTTAACGCCTTCAGTTCAACGGAACTGGCGGACGTTAAGGTCGTCATTTTGGGGCAAGACCCATACCACGGCCCCAATCAGGCCCACGGGCTTTCATTTTCCGTACTGCCGGGCATCCAGCCACCGCCCTCGCTGGTCAACATGTATAAAGAGCTAAGCCAAGACATTCCGGGCTTTCATATTCCTAACCACGGCTATCTGCAAAGCTGGGCCGATCAGGGCGTGATGCTGCTCAATACGGTGCTCACGGTGGAGCGCGGCCAGGCCCACTCTCACGCGAGCCTGGGCTGGGAAACCTTCACGGATAAAGTGATCGCCGCCCTCAACGACCATCGCGACGGCATCGTCTTCCTGCTGTGGGGCTCCCACGCGCAGAAAAAAGGGCGCATTATCGACCGCAGCCGCCACCACGTGCTGACGGCGCCGCACCCTTCCCCGCTGTCCGCCCACCGAGGGTTTCTGGGCTGCCGCCACTTTTCACAGGCCAACGCGCTGCTGGAGAAACAGGGGCTAACGCCGATAGATTGGCAGTTGCCAGATCTTTGATGGGTAGAGAATCTGTTAAATAAGCTTCAGAGGATATTCCGGCCGAAAATACTATTTGCCAATATAACCATTGTGCTCGGCCGGAAAGGCGCTTGTATTAAGCTTGGGAGAGCTGCGGGCCTACCGTCCCTAGGGGCACTTCGTTGGCTTACGCCAAGTCGACCCCAACGGAACGCTCTCCCGCAGTTCAGCGCCGCATGTAAGAAAAATAAGAGCCGCATTCGCGGCTCTTTCTGTTTATAGCTTTATACTTCGCGCCTAAACGATTATTCCAGCTTCATCGGATATTCGCGCTTGTATTCGCCGGTCAGGGAGGTCAGGAAGGCGACGATGTCGTCGACGTCTTTCTTCGGCAGCTCGTTTTCCAGCTGGAACTTCAGCATCATTTCAACCGCGCCCTGCAGCGAGTTAATGCTGCCGTCGTGCAGGTAAGGCGCCGTTAGTTCGACGTTACGCAGCGTCGGTACCTTGAAGCGGAAGCGATCGCGGTCGAAGGTGGTGAAGTTAAAGCGGCCCAGGTCGGCGTCGGTAATGGCGTTGCCGCGCGCGGCGAAGTAGTCTTCCTTCAGGCCCATCATTTCAAACGACTGGCCGCCCAGGTTTTTACCCACGTGGCAGGTGTCGCACTTGTTGTCTTTAAACAGCTGGAAGCCGCGCTTTTGCTGCGCCGTCAGGGCGGCATCATCCCCTTTCATATAGCGGTCGAAAGGCGAGTTGGGCGTTACCAGCGTCTTTTCGAACTCGGCGATGGCGTCGGTGATGGTGCCCGCCGTAAAGCCTTCCGGATACACTTTGGTAAACTCGGCGCTCAACGCCGGGTCTTTCGCCAATTTACCAATAATCTGATCCCAAGACTCTGAGCCCATCTCAATCGGATTCAGCGGCGGCCCGCCGGCCTGCTCTTGCAGGTTTTTCGCCCGGCCGTCCCAGAACTGCTCGACGTTATAGACAGAGTTAAACACGGTCGGCGCGTTGATCGGCCCCATTTGGCCCCTGATCCCCTTGGACGTCACCATGTTGTCTACGCCGCCGGAAGAGAGGCGGTGACAGGTTTCACAAGACAGCGTGTCATCCCCCGACAGGCGATTGTCGTGATAAAGGATTGAACCCAATACCACCTTTTCGACGTTCACCTTCATCGGCTCAGGCAGAGGCTGAACGGCTTCGTTCTTAAACTCGTCCCTCACCCCTTTCGTGACGTAGTAGGCAGCCCGCTGCGCTTTTGCCCAGTTGAGAACGGCATCACGGTCTTCCGTGCTCATACCGCCGTTCCAATGTACGGCGGTATAGCGGGTTGGCGGCATATTGTCGTCTTTAACAACGCGTTCAATCTTGGCCAGATCGGACTCCGGCGCGGCCGTTCCGTTAACCAGGCTATCCATCGTAGCCTGTAGGTTAAAGTGAACGTAGCCCATCTTGACGTCATGAGTCATCAGCTGTTTCGCGATGGGAAATGACGCATAAAAAGGCATATCGGCGTTCGCCGTGTGGCAATACTCACAGCCGCGCTGGTAGAAGATCTCTCGCACCTTCGCATCGCCTTTCGGCGTTGCGGTGGCGATCAGTCGAGCGCTTCGGTCTTTGTCATAATTGTAAATATAAGCGGCGGTTCCCAGGTAACCGATAATGCCGACGGCACACGCGCCTATGAAGAGCTTCTTTATCATAGATACCCCACATCCTGCTTCGTTTTAATAAGTGCTATGAGAAAAATCCCTCTCATGAAGAAAAAAGAAAAGCGGGGAAATTATCGGCGCTGACGCAAAATGCGAATTGATAGGGATCAATTACAACCGGCAGTCGTACCTATCGTTAGAATAGGAGGGGGCTATCAATAAATTATTTATATTCAATGAGTTGTTTAAGGGGCTACTGAAACGAATCACCCCTTCAAACGGGATGGAAAAGCGGTAAGAGGCGACGTTTCACACAACGCCGCCTTTTTATAGCAAGGCTTACTTAGATACGGCGACCATCGCCGGGCGAATCAGGCGACCGTTCAGGGTGTAGCCCTTTTGCATCACCATCATTACGTGATTAGGCGCATGGTCGGCGGATTCAAGCATCGTCATGGCCTGATGCAGCTCGGGGTTAAACGGCACGTTAACCTCTTCTACCGGCTCAACGCCAAACTTGCGCACCGCGCCCAAAAGCGATTTCAACGTCAGCTCAACGCCTTCAGTAAAGGTCGCCATGTCCGGGTTTTCTCTATCGGTTGAGCTCAAGGCGCGCTCGAGGTTATCGATAACCGGCAGCAGCTCGGCGGCAAACTTTTCCAACGCGAACTTGTGAGCCTTTTCGACGTCCTGCTCGGCACGGCGGCGGGCGTTCTCAACTTCGGCGCGGGCGCGAAGCGCGCTCTCTTTTTCCTGCTGCTGAGCCAGAGCCAGCTGAGCCTCCAGGTTTTCAATACGCTCAAGGTACTGGCTGGCGATATCTGTCTCTGCGGCCGGCTCAGCGGCGTCCACTTGCTGATGCTCGTCATTTATCTCTTCTGAGACTTGCTCATTAGGGGTGTTTTGTTCTTTACTACTCATGTCTATCTCCGCAGTTTGGCATTACGCTTGCTTATTTTTGTATATTATGGGGATGAAAAACGACGAATCAAGGAAGTCGTTCATATTCTCCTGGAAACAATAAATGAATCATAACGCGTTCAGTTGCATTGGATTAGTTGGACATCCCCGCCACCCGGCGGCGTTAGCCACCCACAAGGCGCTCTACCAGTGGCTTATCTCGCGGGGCTACGAGGTTATCGTCGAGCAGCAGATCGCCGGTGAGCTCGAGCTTCAGGGCGCAACCACCGGCAGTCTGTCGGAAATCGGCCAAGAGGCGGATTTAGCGGTCGTTATCGGCGGCGACGGCAACATGCTGGGCGCGGCGCGCATTCTTTCGCGATACGATATCAAAGTGATCGGCGTAAACCGCGGCAACCTCGGCTTTTTAACCGATTTAAACCCGGACAACGTTCAGCAGCAGCTGGCCGAGGTGCTGGAAGGCGACTACATCAGCGAAACGCGCTTTCTGCTCGAAGCCCAGCTTCACCGGGCCAATCAGCCAACCCGCACCAGCACGGCGATAAACGAAGTGGTGCTGCACCCCGGCAAAGTGGCCCACATGATCGAGTTTGAGGTCTATATTGACGATAACTTTGCCTTCTCCCAGCGCTCCGACGGCCTGATTATCTCTACGCCGACCGGTTCTACCGCCTATTCCCTTTCCGCCGGCGGCCCTATCCTTACGCCGACGCTGGACGCCATCGCGCTGGTACCGATGTTCCCCCATACGCTAACGTCGCGCCCGCTGGTGATTAACGGCACCAGCACCATTAATTTGCGCTTTGCCCACTACAGCAGGGATCTGGAAATCAGCTGCGACAGCCAAATCGCCCTGCCCATCCAGAAGGATGAGCACGTCATCATTAAGCGAAGCGAAGCCCAGCTGCACCTGATCCACCCTAAAAACTACAGCTATTACAATACGCTAAGCACCAAGCTCGGCTGGTCGAAAAAATTGTTCTAAAAGCGCACGATCCGCTTTACTGTATAAAAAACCAGTTTATACTGTACGTAATTACAGTGGCTGGTTTTTTGTTTTTATTAATACGGGAATAGGATCATGCTGGCACAGTTAACCATTAGCAACTTCGCCATCGTCCGCGAGCTGGAAATCGACTTTCACGCCGGCATGACGGCAATCACCGGCGAAACCGGCGCGGGTAAGTCTATCGCCATCGACGCGCTGGGGCTCTGCCTTGGCGGCCGATCTGAAGCCGCTATGGTGCGCGCAGGCGCCGGCCGGGCCGACGTCAGCGCCCGCTTCTCCCTGAAAGACGCGCCCGCCGCCCGCACGTGGCTGGAGGAAAACCAGCTGGACGACCAGCAGGAGTGCATCCTGCGCCGGGTGGTCAGCGCCGACGGCCGCTCGCGGGGCTTTATCAACGGCACCGCCGTGCCGGTTTCCCAACTGCGCGAGCTTGGCCAGCTGCTGATTCAAATCCACGGCCAGCACGCCCACCAGCTGCTGCTAAAGCCCGATCATCAAAAGCGCCTGCTCGACGCCTACGCCCATCAAACCGACCTGATGGCCGAAATGAAGCAGGCCTACCGCCAGTGGCACCAAAGCTGCGCCGAGCTCGCGCAGTATCAGCAGCAAAGCCTGGAGCAGGAGTCCCGCCTGCAGCTTTTGCAGTACCAGCTCAAAGAGCTGAACGACTTCGCCCCTCAGGCAGGGGAATATGAGCAAATCGACGAAGAGCACAAGCGGTTGTCCAACGGCGGTCAGCTGCTTTCCCTCAGTCAGGACGCCCTCCAGCTGCTGGCGGAAAACGACGAGCAAAACGTGTTGAGCATGCTCAACCACGCCAAGCACAGCCTGCAGGAGCTGGCCGCCATCGACGGCAAAATGGGCGAACTGTTGAACATGCTGGAAGAGGCCTCTATTCAGGTCAGCGAAACCAGCGAAGAGCTTCGCCACTATGCAGAGAGGATGGAAATCGATCCCGTTCGCCTTTACGAACTGGAGCAGCGCCTCTCGCGCCAAATCGCGCTGGCCCGCAAGCACCACATTGCGCCCGAACAGCTGCCGGAGCTGCATCAGCAGCTGCTGGACGAGTTCGCGCAAATCAGCCGCCATGAGGAAAACTACGAAGCGCTGGTTCAGGACGTCGAACGCCACCACCGGTTCGCACTGGAAGTGGCAAAACGCCTGCACCTGTTGCGCATCGAATCCGCAGGCGAACTGGCGTCGCTGATTACTGACAGCATCCACGCCCTCGCCATGCCGCACGGCCAGCTGACCGTTGAGGTCAAGTGGCAGCCGGAGCACCTCAGCGTTGAAGGGGCCGATCGCATCGAGTTTCTGGTTAGCACCAACCCCGGTCAACCTCAGGCTCCGCTCGCCAAGGTCGCCTCCGGCGGCGAACTGTCGCGCATCGCGCTAGCTGTTCAGGTGATCACGGCGCAGAAGATGGAAACGCCGGCGCTGATTTTCGACGAAGTGGACGTCGGCATCAGCGGCCCAACCGCCGCCACCGTCGGCAAGCTGCTTCGCCAGCTGGGGGAATCAACGCAGGTGATGTGCGTCACCCACCTGCCGCAGGTCGCCGGCAGCGGGCACCACCACTTCTACGTGAACAAGCGCACCGACGGCGCGCAGACGGAAACCGACATGACGCTGTTAGACAAAGCGGCCCGCCTGCAGGAACTGGCCCGCCTGCTGGGCGGCAGCGAAATCACCCGCAACACGCTGGCCAACGCCAAAGAGCTGCTGGCGGCCTGAAAAAATAAACGTCGCCCGCCCCAACTTTTTGGTAAAAGCGCAGTCAAAAATAAACGCATCGCCCTGCCGGTGCGTTTTTTTATATAATGGACTGATAAACAGTACGATGAAGGTTTCCAAATGCCGCAAGGTCTATTATCATCGTCAGCCTACGTTCTAAAGGAAAGTATACTATGCGCTGCAAACTGCTGACTGCCGTCGTCATGGCGATTGGACTAGTAACAACCGGATGCTCTACGTTAGAGAAGGTGGTCTATCGTCCGGACATCAACCAGGGCAACTACTTAACGCCCGATGACGTCGCGAAAGTGCAAAAGGGCATGAGCAAACAGCAGGTGGCCTATATTCTCGGCACGCCGATGCTGCACGACCCGTTTGGCTCTGAAACCTGGTATTACGTTTTCCGCCAACAGCCGGGGCATCAGGACGTTTCTCAGCAGACCCTGACGCTGACCTTTGACAGCGGCGGTACGCTGACCAGCATCACTAACGACACCTCGATGACGAAGCAGGAAAACTGATCTTCTTTAACGCGGTAGCGATGAATTACAAAACAGGGCCTCTATGAGGCCCTGTTTTTTGACTTCTCCGCCCGCATTCGCCGCAGCTCCTTTGGGTCGGCAATCAGCGGCCGGTAAATCTCCACCCGGTCGCCCTCTTTCACTTCGTCCGTAAGCTTGGCCGCCCGGCTAAAGATGCCGACCTTATTAACCCCCAGGTCGATATCCTGCCTGGTCTCCAGCAGGCCCGACATGCGGATGGCCTCTTCGACCGTCGTTCCCTGCGGCACGCAAAGCGGCTTCAGGAACTGCTTTTCCGGCAGCGCGTAGACGACCTCGATGTTAACGTCCGACAACGTACACCTCCTTCGCCCGCTTGATAAAGGCCTGAACCATGTTTTGCGTCAGCTCGTTGAAGATGCGCCCAAAGGCAATTTCTACCAGGCGGCTGCTGAACTCAAACTCCAGCGCAAACTCGATTTTACAGGCGTCGTCTCCCAGCGGGGTAAAGTGCCAGCCGCCCTGTAGCGTCTTAAACGGCCCGTCCACCAGCGTCATGTCGATAACGGAGTCCACCACCATGCGGTTGCTGGTCGTGAAGGTTTTGCGTATCCCTACTTTCGCCACGTCGATAGAGGCCACCATGGTCGTTTCGGTTTGCTCGTGGATCCGGCTGCCGACGCAACCCGGCAAAAACTGCGGATAAGAGAGCACGTCGTTAGCTAAATGATACATCTGCCCGGCGCTATAGTTGACCAGAGCCGAACGCTTGATACGCTGCATGATACTTCCTGACTAAATCGGGTTTGAAAAAGAGTTAAGGCAAAAACAAAAACGCCGCAAATCATACCACCTAACGCCCGCCGGCCCAAACGCCTTCCATGCGCCACGCCCTCCCCTATAGGGGGTAGCCGCACTTCCTTTGGCGCGTAAAAAATCGCGCGGCCGACGGGCGCGAGGGATATCTTTCGGCTCATCATTCAGTATAATAAAAACCACTATGACTAAGAAAAAAGCCTACAAACCCGGTTCCGCAACCATTGCGATGAACAAACGCGCGCGCCACGAATACTTCATTGAGGAAGAAATCGAGGCCGGCCTCTCCCTACAGGGGTGGGAAGTCAAATCCATGCGCGCCGGTAAAGCCAACATCGGCGACAGCTATGTCGTTTTCCGCAACGGCGAAGCCTACCTGTTCGGCGCCAGCATCATTCCGCTGAACGTGGCCTCTTCGCACATCGTCTGCGACCCAACCCGCACCCGCAAGCTGCTGCTGAGCCGCAAAGAGCTCGACAAGCTGTTCGGCCTGGCCAATCGCGACGGCTACACCATCGTCGCCCTCTCCCTATACTGGAAGAACGCCTGGGCGAAGGTCAAAATCGGCGTCGCCAAGGGCAAGCAGGTGCACGACAAGCGCACGGACATCAAAGAGCGCGAGTGGCAGCTGGACAAAGCGCGCATTATGAAGCACGCCAACCGCTAAGCCGCTGGCGTAACGGTGTGAAATTCTGATATACTTGTTTTAACACTCTGGGCCTGATTCTGGATTCGACGGGATTTGCGAAACCCAAGGTGCATGCCGAGGTGCGGTAGGCCTCGTTAACAAACCGCAAAAAAATAGTCGCAAACGACGAAAACTACGCACTAGCAGCTTAATAACCTGCTTAGAGCCCTCTCTCCCTAGCTTCCGCTCTTAAGACGGGGATCAAAGAGAGGTCAAACCCAAAAGAGATCGCGCGGATGCCCTGCCTGGGGTTGAAACGTTAAAACTAATCAGGCTAGTTCGTTAGTGGCGTGTCTGTCCGCAGCTGGCGTGCGAATGTAAAGACTGGCTAAGCATGTAGTACCGACGGCGTAGAAATTTCGGACGCGGGTTCAACTCCCGCCAGGTCCACCAAAATTCTTTGTCGGTGATTACCAGAGTCATCCGATGAAGTCGAAAGCCCGCATGGTGTAAGCTGTGTGGGCTTTTTTGTGCTCTCAATTTGTCCGGCAAAGTCTGAAACCACTTGTAGTCTCTCTTTTTTACTACACAGGCATCCACAATAAACATATCAAACCCATTATTACCGCTATAATTTAAATTACTATTTTTATAAAAATGACTTTAGTGATTAGTGATGAAGTTAAGTAATTTTATAATAGAACTATTTATCTCAAACAACGGCGAAAAATAATGGATTAGTAGTAAATATCTACTGAAGAAAGGGTAAGGTGAGTATTATTTTGATGCAAACTATAGGCTCTTTTATAAAAGCTTACTATCATAAAGTAGCCTAATATCTATTAGGCTACTTACCATTAAATATCTCTTTTGAGCCAATAGTTTATTTTCCACCTTATGCGCGTTTCTTCCCTGGGTGATCAGGGTATTCACCAATTAGTAGTCGATATTTTTGAGGTAACGGAGTTAATGCTTCTGGCTCCGGAATTGGATAACGAGTAGGTGGTAATAATTTTAATATATCATTACGCTTTTTCTCATCAAAAAATTGATGCCTAATCTCTCTTGCCAAGACCTCTGATAATAGAGAAGGCACTGCATTACCGATCATTTTTTGAATATCCGATTTTGCACATTTAAAAATCAAGCCGTCAGGAAAGGTTTGTAAACGACACATTTCATACGGCGTCAACTTTCTATTTTTCCAGTGAAATGGACCAATAGATGAACCCGGTTGAGCTTGAATAGTCCAAGATGGTTGATTTTTAGCTAATTTAAGCAAAAAACTCCAATATCTAGTCCGCCACCCAAATAGGCTTTCGCCACCACCACGAGATGTGTGCCACAAATAATTTTGGCCTTCAGGAATTGTTGAAAGCAGATCCCCCCATTTTCCTCCAACTTTATATGCAGAATAGTCCTGTTCTTGGTTATCTAAATCACCAATAGCATCCCAAGCGGTCCGATAACATTCTTTACCAAATAGATACGCTTTTTTTTCATCTTCATGTGTGCTTTCAGGAAAAACAAAATCTTTCCCATCACGGCTTCCTATCAGAAAAACACGCTCTCGATTTTGAGGAACACCAAAATTAGCAGCATTAAGGGCTTTCCAACTTACTTTATAATTCGTCCCTACTTCATTATTAATATTTTTTATGCCACTTAAAAGATGCTGCAAACCTTCATCTTTACCTTTGTATACAAGTCCTGCTACATTTTCAATCAAAAAAGACTTGGGTTGAGTGTCTCGCAAAACTCTAAGATAAGCAGTTAGCGTGTCGGCTCTAGGATCGTCAAGGCGTAATGTATCACCATTAACCCAATAAGATGATTTAGAAAATGGTTGACATGGAGGGCCACCAATTAATATATCTATTTCCCCAACGTTAGATCCAGACTTATTAATTATTTCATCTGACGATATATTATGTATATCACCTTCAATAAGATTCCAATTAGGACGATTGAGCCGGATTGTTGAACAAGCGGCTGTATCAAGCTCAACAGCTACCACAGTATCAAAATCTGCAGCTTCAAAACCAAAATCAAGGCCACCAACCCCAGTATATAAACTGATAGCCTTAAGTCGCCGAGATCCCACAGTAGCCTCCTACAGCAAATATACAAGCGAATTCATAGATATTAAGATATAATATTAAAAGAAAAAAATTGTACTGTCAATACAATATCAGAGGTTTTCATGGCGATATTAAAAGTCAATTTGCGAGATGTAATGGAGAAGTATCAGTCTCAGACAGGTATGAAAATGACATATGATGTTCTAGCAACAAAAACAGGAATATCCAAGTCAACTCTAGAGTCTATTGCTACTCGTGAAGATTATAATACTCGTCTTAGTACCATATTGAAATTATGTGAATTTTTCAATTGTCAGCCTGGCGAGCTTCTTGAGCTAAAGCAAGTAGCAGAAGATTAATCTTTATGAAAATTAAAAATTCAGTTGCTGAACATATTCTTCGCGAAGAAAGCAGTAATGTTGACAACAACATTATTGATTTTTCTTGGGTTGAGAAAATTGAATTATTTTCTCATTTATGTGAAGAATGTGATGCAAGAACTCATATTGCCTTTTTAGGGACTAGTTGTTTAGCAAAAGCAGTAAATAAAGATGTGGATTTATATGCAATAAAGCCAACTCATTCTCCCAATAATTTATTTTCATATTCAGCAAGATCACTATGCCACAATATACTAGTACCTTTATCGGCTGAGCTTGGGTTTAGCATAGGAACGACAGGAAGAGAACCATTAAATAATCAGCCATATTTTAGAATGAGATTCTTAAATGATGGTACACCGGTACGGCAAAGCGCTTTACGCGCCTTCAGTTACATGCTGGAATTAATAGATGAGCTACAAAAATCAACAGATGAAAATGTTGGGCGGAAAGCACTTTGTGCATTTATAAAAGTTAGAAAAAATTACCAAATTAGGCATGCAGACTTTAGTCATAAGCTAACTATTAGCCCTAGAAAACTAACTAGTATAATTACAACTTTTGTTAACTCAAATTCAGAAAGCGGAAAAAGAGCACAGGCTGTTGTCGCAGGGTTAATGGATACATGGACTAATTCTCAATACGTTGAAAGCGGAAGAATTAATGATCCAAGCCGGCATTATCCAGGTGACGTATGTATACGAGACTTTTCTAACAATCTAATTTGGCAAAAGGCTATTGAAGTTAGAGATAAACCTGTAACTAAGTCAGATGTGATTATTTTTTGCAGAAAGTGTATAGACAATAACATTAAGGATGCTTGTATAGTCATGGCTTCACAACATCAGACTAGATTGGATGAAGCCAAAATAAATTCTTGGGCTAATCAGTATGGCGTTGATATTACTTTCTTTTATGGCTGGGATATATTAGTAGATCAGATCCTTTTCTGGTCAAATACACCAAAGCTTATAGCGGCAAATTATGCAATAGATTGTATTAATGAAAGATTAAAATTGGTGGAGGTTCACCCTACTAGCTTAATCCAATGGCAAAGTCTAATACTAGAGAAAGAATAACATCAAATCCCCCACTTTTAAATAATGAGGATTAATTAATGCACACACATGCAGATATGTGCTAAATTTTTCGTAAAGACAATACAGTTTTATTACTTGGTAAAAAACAATTGACATGCATTTAAGTATATGAAGAAAATATTAAAATATAGTATTTTATATACGAAAACTTATACTGTATATTAATACTCTGCCAGCATATACCCCCTTGATATTTATGCTAATTAATAGCAGTATAGACATTCAGAAATATTTTATTATTCCCCCCGGAATGGGATTTATTAAAACCCATTAGTACCCCTCACAAACTCAAAGTTACCTCTATCCCCCATTCACCCCGAAGCAATCAAAACCCTCGCCCCCGGATTCCCCTTCCTAAACCGATGATACTGCAAAATCAACTCCGCCAGATCGTCATCGACCGCATAAAAATACGCCTCCGGCACGTCAAGCGCCGCAGCTAGCCTGCACACCAGTTTAAAATCGGGCGCATGAACTTCCTTTTCATACGAACTGATGCGGGCGCTGGCCGATTCTTCATCCAACCCGGCGCGAACGCCGAGTTCTGCCTGCGTCAGGCCTGCGCTGACTCTTGAAATTTTTAGTCTTTTCCCAATCACGGCCGCTACCTAATTCCTGTTTACGTGCAGGAATTATCCGCCTACGAACTACGCCTCGCTTCATGCATTCCCTTATAAATTCACGTATTTCTTGAATTAAGGTTAAAATAAGCGCAAAATTCAAGCAATGTATGATTTATCACGGTTTAACAAGGAGAAAACATGAATAAACAGACAACCACAGACTGGCACTCTGCCGACATCATCGCGGCGCTAAAGAAGCGGGGTACCAGCCTGGCAAAGCTCTCGCGGGAGGCCGGTCTGGCGTCTTCAACGCTTGCAAACGCGCTGGCGCGCGCATGGCCGAAGGGCGAGTGGCTGATTGCAGCGGCGCTAGGGGTTCCGCCTGAAAAGATTTGGCCCAGCAGGTATGCCAAAGCAAGGCAAAAGCGGGCGCCGAGGCTGCCGCTTCCGATACCTATTGATACCTGCGGAGAAAACGCCAATACGTCACGAACCGAGTAGCAAAAACAGAATGCATTAACCAACCAGCAGGGTGCTCATTCCTAATAAAACAGTGGGGGCTGTTTATGTTTGCGCAACCGCATCTGCCCGTCCTGGCGGCGATCGCGCCTTATCAAACACGCATACTGCGTATAGCCGATATCAGGCAGCTACTTTCTCATTTCTCCTTTAAACACTTCCCCCCGATGCCACGCCACAAACCCTTCCAGCGGATAGCTCTCCGCGCTCTTCGGTAGCCCAATCTGACGCCCGGCAAAATCCCAAAACAGCTTTTCGACAATCTGGCTGCCGTTAACCCCTTCCGACACCAGCAGCTTCATGTCGCCGTCCAGGCTAATCACGCCCATATCAAACGCCGAATGGTGCAGCGAGCACAGCGCCAGGCCGTTGGTTACCGTGCAGGGGCCGCCGTACTGCTTCCACTTGATGTGGGCGGCCTCCAGGCCGACGACGGTGCTGTCGTGCCGAAGATCGTAGCCGCATACAGCGCACCGGTAGTTGTAGGCGCGCAGTATCGTCTGCCGGAAGTGAGGATCGCGGGCCTTGCGAACGTCGATGAGGGAAAATCCCAGCCGGTTGGCGATAAGCTCCTGAACGCTTTCGGGAAAGTGCTCGCTGAGAATTTGCTGGGCCAGCTTATCGATAAGGGCCGGTTTTTTGAGGATCAGCCGATAGGTTTCCGCATCGAATCCGCCCATCACGCCGTGCTCAATCAACTCCCGGTTGGGCGGCTCTTTGCTGCCCTTCTGCGGCGTGCAAAGCTCGTCGTTTTGCAGTTGCCAAAAGCCGTCGCCGCGCAGTCGCCAAAACGGCATGGACGGATAGTGGCTCCGCCGCTGCGGGCCGAAGCTCGTGAGCAACTCAAGCAGTTGGGAATAAACTTCTTCACCGTAGTTAAACAGCCGCTCGTGCCCTTTACGGTATTCAGAGAGAACGTACAGCAGCAGCAGAGGCTTATGCGGCGCGCGCTGGTCGCCCTTGCGCCAAACGCTTAGGTGAGAAAGTGCATCTTGTAGCGCCTTTTCCGTATTCATGCGGCTCGCTTCCGGCGGGAGTCAATTTTGCGATCATGCTCGCAAACCTAATGAAACTCAAGGCGTTTTAGGTACAAAAAAGCCCCCTTATAAATGCTCCCTGAAATCAAAATACCTTTATCTTAAAACACGCAGGAATATCGGTAATGACGGGCAGCCATGGGCGAATACATTCATTATTACAATCACAGCGCGGGCAAGCCCCCCAACCATATTGATAAACCCACCCACCCTACTTATACTGGCGGGCTCCAGCAAAAATGTTTTGATACTCGCCCAACAATAACATTTAGCCATTAAAATCAATGCAGTACGCCGAGAGCGTTTCATTTTGATCAGAATACGTAACTTAAGCAAATCCTATTGCGGGAATACTATCCTGGATAATATTAATCTGGACGTCGCTCAGGGGGAGATCCACGGCCTCCTTGGGGTTAGCGGCGCGGGCAAATCGACGCTGCTACGCTGCATCAACGGTATTGAACAGTTTAGCGATAATGGCAGCGTCCGGGTTGATAACACCGAGATACAGCGCCTGTCGCCGTCCGAACTGCGGGCCTTTCGTAAGAATATTGGCATGATCTTCCAGAACTTCGCCTTGCTGGAAAGAAAAACGGCAATAGAAAACGTGATGTTGCCCATGTCGTGCTGGAATATGTTTAGCCAAGAGATGAGATCCCGCGCCGAGCGCCTCTTGCAGTCGGTCGGCATGGAAGACAAAGCCGGCAGCCGCATAGCCGAACTGTCCGGCGGGCAAAAGCAGCGCGTCGCCATTGCCAGAGCGCTGGCGCTACGGCCTAAAATTCTGCTTTGCGATGAGGCCACGTCGGCGTTAGACCCGACAACCGCGAAGTCTATTTTGGATTTGCTTAAGCGCATTAACGAGGAGTCAGGCATCACCATCGTGATGGTGACCCATCAGATGGACGTCGTTAAATATGCCTGTGACAGGCTGTCCGTTATTGAGCATGGCAAGCTGACGTTAACCGATACGGTTAAGAACGTGTTTTCCCGCAGGCCCGATGCGCTATCCGAGCTTTCAAGCAATATTGACATCGTTCTGAAGGATGGCGAAGTCGGCTTTAACATGACGCTTGCCGATATCGAGCAAAGCGCGGACGTCCTGCTGCAGCTGTCAAAGCTAACCGGCGAAAAGCTCAGGATATTATTTACTCGAACCGACGGCTGTAAAGCTGGTACTATTGCGCACTACACGATAGCAGTGAATCAGGCTGACTATACGAAAATAACCGCTTGCCTGACCCAAAATAACATTCAGTTTCAAAAGCTAGTTGCTTGATGTCTGAGTTGGCATGTCATGCTACTTAACAGGAATAAGCTATGTTCGTCGATTTTTCTCAAACCCGCGTGTTTGAATATTTACCCAAGGTTATCTGGCCCGCCTGCTACGCTACCTTTGCAATGCTCCTGATTTCGCTGCTTTTAAGCACGGTTATTGGTATCGGCATCGCCGTCGTTCTTACCCTGACCCGCGAAGAGGGGCTATCGCCCAACCGGTACGTTTATCGCTTTTTAAACACGCTCATTGATGCTATCCGCTCATTTCCCGCCATTATATTAATCGTGGTATTTACGCCGTTAACGCGATGGATTGTCGGCACGTCCGTTGGCTGGGTTGCGGCAATCATTCCCTTAACCATCGTTGCCTTTCCGGTTATTGCCCGATTAATAGAAAATGCCCTGTCTGAAGTTGATAAGAGCGTGATTTTAGCCGCCAGATCCTTTGGCGCCAGCAATACGCAAATTATCGGTAAAGTGATGTTTTTTGAAGCTATGCCGACAATTGTTTCCAGTATGACGTTTGCTTCCATCCAGCTTCTTGCCAATACCGCCTTAGCCGGCGCCGTGGGTGCGGGAGGTTTGGGGGCCGTGGCCCTAACCTATGGCTATCAGCGGTTTGATGACGCCATGACGTACGCAGTGGTCTGTATCCTGTCCGTCATTGTTCTCGTCATTCAATATGCCGGAAGAATCGTTTATCGATTAATTAAATAGTACGAGTAGATGAGGTGCTCTGTGAGAAATGATGCTCTTTGGCTCAGCGTAATGCTGGAGCTAAAGCGAGCTCCGGTTGGAATTCGCTTTTTATACGATAAGTCCGAATACGACTCATGCCCGACGCCTGAATTATCAGGTCCGCTCCCCTACTGTGCGGCGGTAAAAAATGCGGCATCCGGTATCCCCTGTAAGCTGAGCCTGGAACAAACGGCCTGCCTGTCGGGGGCCAGAGCGTTAGGCTTGTTAAAACCGGAGGATGATATCGTTAATCCAAACGATATTCTCTCCGGTAAGCGCCACCACAAAATGGGGCTGTACGCGGACTACGCCATCAGCCGCCAGATAGCCAAAGACATGGTCTACTGCGACCATCACGTTTACGGCATAGAAATCGCCGAACTCGCTCTCTATACGGATTACAACCCCGACTTGGTGATTGTCATCGCCAATGCCGCCAACGCCATGCGTTTGATCCAGGGCTATTCATACCACTATGGGCAGCTGAAAAACGTCAAGATTACGGGCAATCAGGCAATCTGTCAGGAATGTACCTCTTACCCGTTTGAAATGAATCAGGTCAATATCTCATTACTGTGTTCAGGTACGCGACAGGTATCAAAGTGGGATGACGATGAAATGGGTATCGGCATTCCCTTTAATCAGCTGGATAAAATCGTTGACGGCATTCGCCAGACGTCCAATCCGATGGACAATAATAAGACCAAAAAGAGTATAAAAAGCAAAGCCGAAAAACACGGCGTTGAAGAGCAGGTAGATATTCAGCTAGGCAGCAACTACTACACGGGCGGCTACGGCACCATTGAATATCACAAACGAAAACAGGCCAATAATCAAAAATAAGTTTCCCGAAAGGACCATATGATGAAGAAAATACTGTTGTTAGCTCTGTCCCTATTCGCGACGTCGGCGTTAACGGGCTGTGATGAACAAAAAAGCGCGGACAGTTCAAAAGAGGCGACGATTAAGGTCGCATGCACGGAAATCTCCGAGTCCATTTTTTCCCCGGCGCTGCCCCTGCTGAAAGAACAGGGGCTGAACGTCGAGCTCGTTATCGTGGATAACAACGTCAATGTCCTTAGATCCGTCAATGACGGCAGCGTTGACGCCGGGCTGGGCGTACACATTAAGTTTATGGACAGCTTTAATCAGAAAAACAGCGGCCAGCTGGCGATGGTAAAACCCTACCCCTTTACTACCGGTATTGGCCTCTACTCTGAGCGCTATAAAACGCTCGCGGATTTACCGCAGGGCGCAACCATTGCCATCATGAACGACGCGATGAATATGGATCGCGGCCTACGCATGCTGCAGGATGCGAATTTAATTAAGCTGGATCCGAATAAAAAAGACGACGTCAGCCTGCTTGATATCACAGAGAACCCTAAAAACTTTAAGTTTGTGGATATGGACCAAATCCAGACGGTCAGAGCGCTATCGGACGTCGACGCCTCGGTGGTTTTCTTTACCCATATGCGTAATGCAAATAAGGACTTCCGTTCGTTTCTGATAAGAGATAAGAACGCTCGCGAATTCCCGATGGGGCTTGTGGTGCTTCAATCCAACGTCGATAAACCGTGGGCAAAAACGCTGGCGGAAGGATTGAGATCGCAGCCCGTCAGAGACGGCATAAAGAGTAATTTTGACGGCGTTTTTGAGTATTTGGACTAATTTACGCTTTCCACAAGGCCCAATAGCGCTTATTGGGCCGAGTATTCAATGCAATAAATGGCATCACGCCATATGCTCGGCCTACTTCAAGCGGCCCGTGCGTTGGCGGTACTGTTTAAAACATCCCTCACGTTTTGTCATATAAGCCGAATTATGTAGGGTGTAAAATACCCGCAGCCAATAAATGCGCCGATAGTCTTACCGTACATTTCTACGGGCGTTGAGTCCCTAGAGCATTGCGGTTCAGTCGTTTCAACCAACGATAAAAAAACCCTTTTGATTATCATTCCCCGGCCGTACCGGAGGAAGCGCATTTTCTATCATAAGCGGAATAGGGAGAGAGTTTATGGCAGCTGCGGATACGGTATTCATTAACGGCAAAGTCGCGACGGTAGACAGGCACTTTAGCTTTACACGCGCGATCGCGGTGAAAAACGGCTGGATTATTGACGTCGGCGAAGACGAAGAGATAGCCGCTCACATCGGCCCTCAAACGCAGGTCATTGACCTGCGCGGGAAGCTAATTCTGCCCGCCGCCCACGATTCCCACGTTCACATCGGTTGGCTTTCGGACAGCTGGCAGTGCCTCAACTGCAGCAAGGTGCGCACCCTAAGCGAGCTGCATCAGCGGCTGCGCGAGCGCGCGGCGGCAACGCCGCCCGGCGAATGGATCCGCGCCTGCGGATTAAACCCTGCCGTCATCGCGGAATGCGCGGCGCAGAACCGCTCGCTGACGCGTCAGGATATCGATCCGGTCACGCCGGAACACCCGGCAATTCTGGTGCTGTGGGACGGCCACTCCTGCGTGGTCAACGGTAACGCGCTGGCCAATGCCGGTATTACTCGCGCCACGCCCGATCCGATTGGCGGCCACATTGGCAAAGATTCAAACGGCGAACCGGACGGCAACTTCCTTGATATTCCGGCGCTGCAGCTGGTCACTCAGAACATGCCGCGCCTGACGGTGGAGCAGCTTAAGCAAAACTTCATCGCCGCCCAGCGGTTTATGAACCGCGAAGGCTACGCCAGCTATACCGAAGGCGCGATGGGGCCGGGGGAAAATACCCGCGAGGTCGGCGCCGCCGGTGAGCTTGGTATTACCGCCTATCGCCAGCTTCAGGATGAGGGGAAGCTGACCGCCCGCGTGTCCGTCGCCTTCTACTGTGCCGATAAGGGCGTCCAGTCATATGAAATCTTAAAACGCGATCTGGACAATTACACCTTCCCGGCCTTCCCCGACCGAAACTGGTTCGACTGCCACACGGTCAAAATTTTTTGCGACGGTGTCCCTATGTCGCATACGGCGTGGATGAATCAGGACTACGCCGACAGGCCCGGCTGCTCCGGGCGCTCGGTATTTTGCGGCCCGACGGCCACGCAGGAGGAACAGGTTCAGGAACTGCACAAGATGATCCTGCTGGCGCACGAGCGCGGCTTTCAGTTGGCCGTTCATGCCGTCGGCGACAGAGCGGTAAAAGAGACCATTAACGGGTTCGTCAACGCGATCCAGACCTGCCCCGGTCCGGACCGGCGCCACTACGTGTTGCACGGCTCAATGGGCGATCGGGATGATTTCGTCAAGGCTGCCAAATACCGTATCCTGCTGTCCGAACAGCCCTCCCCCAGCGGCTCGGCGTATGACTATGAGCGCCGGGCGCAGACCTGTGGGATCAAAGGCGAAATCTGTAAAGGGTTAAAAGATATTATTGACCTCGGCGTGGTGGTCTCCGGCGGCTCCGACGGCATTATGGACCTGGTCAACTGGCGGCAGATGGTTCAGGCGGCGGTCACGCGCAAATCGGCGTCCAGCGGTAAAGTTATCAGACCGGAGCTGGCGATAAGCGTCGAGGACGGCGTTCGTATGTACACCATCAATGCGGCCTGGCAGGAGTTTCAGGAAAACGTTCGTGGCTCTATCGAAGTCGGAAAAGTGGCCGACTTTCAGGTACTGGATCGCGATATTTTCTCTGTGGCACATGAGGACATCGGCGCAAGCGAGGTGCTGATGACGATGGTTGACGGCAAGATTGTGTGGCAAAAATAGCCTCGCCCTAACAAATGCGTTTTTCTCTCTCAAAGCGCCCCTCTTCGACCAGCAAGCGACGAAACCATCAAACGCGTTGTGCCTGCGATACGGAAGCTTCCCGTCGCCAATATTCTATCAACAATAGCATCAAGCATTATTCCCCTGCTTGATGCTATGGACGCCGCCATATTCCAGAGCAACGCGGGCCAGAGTACTCATTCAAAGTTAATGTGATTACTATCAAGGGCAAAGGTAAAATATATCATTCTAAAAAGATAAATATCGGTAACAAAGAAAACGGGGTGAAAAATCATTATTAATAGATAATCTCAAAATCAACTAATGAACATCAATAAAAAACCTCATTTTCATCAATTTTACACCCTGTAATAAAAACAAATCGTAATTATATAAATCGGCAATAAAAAAGATTAAATATGATTGTCAATAAAGTTTTATAGAAGACTAATGATTACGATGAGTGACAAATAATACAGAAAATTATACCCCCACAATCAAATCAATCAATAAATAAAAAAATATCAATACAAATCAAAATGATAAATAACAAAAAATAAAGAAAACAATAAATAACACCCATATCTTATGTAAAAAATATTAAAAAACAAAAAATTTATTTTAATAAAAAAACATAAAAGTCCACATTAGGACTTTACTTATAGCTATCGCTATCCTGTACAATTACTCGTTCTTTAAACGAGGGAATTAAAGGTCATCAATAATCCCTCCACGTCTAACCACCAAGATAGTAAATAAATACAATTAGTTAATTCAAAAACAGCAAACTCAGAGTCTAATAAATGGATTTAGTTAATAACTTTAAAGTTAACAGTACCTTATTAAAAATTTCAGCAGCGCTTGGCCTCATGATAGCAGGTACTCACAGCGCATCATCACAGATCGTCGTTGACGGCGTTACGGTTCATTCTCCCGCAGGGACGTTAGAAAATATGGGAACGACGGACTATACCCCGGCCGTCAACATACTTAATAACGGCAGCTTCATTACCGATGGCGATCTTTCGCTATCAACCGAAGGGCGAAATGCTAACGGCATTACCGTTAACGGCGCCGGTAGTTCCGCAACTCTTACCAGCGGGAATCTTTTAATCAATACGTTTGGTGACGTTTCTACGGCAATCGAAGTACAAAGCGGAGCCGTTGAGATCAACGGAATAGAAGCAAATACTCACGGCTTTAATGCCAACGGCGTGTTCGCTCAGGGAAACGACAGCAGCGTTAATTTAAAAAACGGCAGCATTAATACCAAAAGCGGCTACAGCCATGCTTTGCACGCGGCGTCTAACGCTGTCGTCTTAACAGACGGCATTAACGTAGCGACGTCCGGTGATATCGCTTTTGGTATTTACGCTAAGCAGAACGGGCGCATTTCGTTTCTTAACGGAAACGTCGCCACCGAAGGCGACAATAGCGACGGTGCGCACGTAGCCTCAGACGCCACGCTGAATATCGACCGCGCTACCATAGAGACCCAAGGCCTGCTTTCTGGCGGCGTAAGAAACGATGGCAGCACAGCAACCGTCCAACGTTCGAAAATC
Organism: Leminorella grimontii; assembly: GCF_039789245.1. NCBI lineage: Bacteria > Pseudomonadati > Pseudomonadota > Gammaproteobacteria > Enterobacterales > Budviciaceae > Leminorella > Leminorella grimontii. The sequence goes on from NZ_CP146357.1 coordinate 2,842,654, forward strand.
ACGACCCGCGGCGACGGCGCTTACGGGCTGGATGCGATTAACGCGGGCAGCGTCCTTAATGCAGACAGCGTGAGCGTCACGACGTTCGGCAATATGGAGCCTACGGGTACCACCTCTTCCGCCGTAGTGGCGGAGTTTGGCGGCGTCATCAACCTGATCGGCGAAAGCACGATTAACACCTCTGGCGCCAACGGCATTGGGCTGTTGTCGCAGGTGAGCGGAAGCAGCCTGCCCGATACCGTTATTAACGCCGGCGACGGCAGCAGCCTCCTCAGCATTAACACCACCGGAGCCAGCGGTTTCGGCGTGGAGGCATGCTCGCTGCACGGCGAAGGCCTAGAGTGCGCCAACAGCTTGCAGGACAACATCGGCACGGCCGATACCTCAACCAGCAGCAAGGCGATGGTCAACGTCAACAAAGCGACGATTACCACTTCCGGTCAGAATGCGTACGGCCTGTATGCCGTCAGCCAGGATGCAAAAATCGACGCATCGGGCCTGACCGTCAACACCTCAGGCGAGTCCGCTCACGCGATCGCCATCCTTCGCGGCGGCGAGATCGCCATCGCGGATAGCCAAATTGAAGCGCACGGAGACCAGGCCGACGGCGCGCGCATCGTTGGCGGCTCGCTCAATGGCCACACCGCCTCTTTATCGCTAAATAACAGTACGCTAAAGAGCGATAGCGGAAGCGGCGTTTACGCCGAGTTGGGGGATAGCGCCGTTTCCCTCGACCGCAGCCGGCTGTCGGGCAAAGAGGCCGCCATCGTGACCGCATCAACGGGCAGCATGTCGTTCAGCGCGACCAATGGCTCCGAGATCCAGGGCAACGTTGACGCCTCCGGCAGCCTGGATATCGCTCTTAATAGCTCAACGCTAAATGGCGATATCATTTCCAGACTGGGGAATACTAATTTCGACGCGCTGTCCGTTAGCGCGGCCAACGGTTCTACCGTAACCGGCAGCATGACGGACGTCAGTGCCACCAGCCTGAGCAATTCACAGTGGAACATGACGGCGTCTTCAACCATTACCGGGCTATTGAGCCAGCCGACGAGCGGTTTGCAGCTTGACAATGGCTACGTCAACTTGGTATCCGACGGGCAAAATTATAAAACCTTAACCGTCAGCGCATTAAGCGGCAGCGGAACGTTTGCGCTGAATACCGAGCTGAACGACGGCGGATCGAATACCCGTTCAGACCTGCTGCACGTGACCGGAAAAACTAGCGGTAGCTACCTGCTTATTGTGAACAATACCGTCGGCGCCGGCGCGCAAACGGTGGAAGACGGCATTCGGGTCGCTCAGCTGGACGGCGACAGCGTAGGTACCGCCGTAGCGCTGGGAAGGCCCGTCACCGCAGGCGAGTATGAGTATCTGCTTTATCAGGGCGGCGAAAGCGACGCCAACGACTGGTACCTGCGTTCACAGCTGGCAAGCCCGTCGCCTACCCCCTCTCAGTCATACAATCCCTCGGTGCCGGGCTATGTCATTGGTCCTTACCTGAACCGAATGTATGGTTTTGATACGATTGGAACGCTGCACGAGCGCGTGGGCGACCAGGAAAACCTGCGTAAAAATCAGGAATTCAATCAGGGCGTATGGGGCCGCATCCACGGCGGACAAACCAAATCCTACAAGGATAGATTCACTTACGATGCTGAAACCTGGTTTGCACAGTTTGGCGGCGATCTCTATCAGTCCTACGATGACTCAGGCGCCAGAACCCACGCGGGCGTCATTGCAACGCTGGGGCAAGTAACGGCTAACGCCAAAGACGCCTTACGTCCGCTGTATAAGGGCCGCTCAGAAAAAACGGGCAGCGTAAATTCCAGAGGCTACGGCGTTGGCGCTTACTACACTCGCTATGCGGCAAACAGCGCCTATATCGATACCGTGGCGCAATATACCCATTACCACAATAGCTATAACAGCGTTTACGGTGACGATGCAAGCCAGGGCGGCGACGGCGTAACGCTATCGGTCGAGGTTGGAAAACCGTTTAAGAACGCCAACGGCTGGTTTATTGAGCCTCAGGCCCAAATCATGTATCAGTACCTGCATTTGGACGCCATGAACGACGGCGTTGCCGCTGTATCCAGCACTAGCGATAATTCGGGATTGGCACGATTAGGCGCGCGCGCCGGGTATGACAGCGCGGCAACCTCTAACATTCATCCTTACGTCACCGCAGACGTAATTAGCGTCATTGGCCGTTCGCCGGACGTCACCGTCAGCGGCACGACGTTCAATCAGGACTATAGCAGCCAGTGGGGTGAAGTGGGCGGCGGCGTTACCGGCGACATGACCAAAAACGTCACCTTCTATACCACCCTTAAGTACAAGCAAGGGTTTGATGGCGACATGCACGGCGTCACCGGGGATGTCGGTTTGAGAATCAACTGGTAATAAAATAAAAGTAGCGTAAAAGCCATCTGCACGGCAGATGGCTTTTTTTTAACCCTCAAAACTCACTTAAACAAAACGCCCGATGTCTCCACCGGGCGTTATTATAAAGTCCTGCCGTTGCAGTCAGGCTGCTATCAGAAGCTCACCTTCACGCCCACGTTGCCGCTGTAGCCGTCAACGTCTGACGAGAAGTCCTTCTGGTATTTCACGTCGCCGTAGACCGACACGCGGTCCGCCACCTTCACGCTGACGCCCGTACCCATGCGCCACCAGGTTTCGGTAAACCCGGAGCTCATCTTAGTGGAGCCGACTTTCACGTCCGGCGCGTCGTTCAAGCTGTGAACCACGTCCATCGTCACGTATGGCTTCACGGTTTCCATGTCCTTGGTGATGCGCAGCCCGCCGCGAGCGCGGGCGCTGCTGTGGGACACGCCCTCAACGTCGCTGACGTCGTCATGGAAGGCGTCCAGGTTCAGATACTGATACATCAGCTGCGCCTGAGGCTCAACGCTCCAGCCGTTGCCTAGCGGGAAGGCCTTGCCCACTTCGGCGGACAGCACCGCGCCGTAGCCGGTTTGCTTGGCATCGTAGTCGCTGCTGTACTCGTTGCGGTAGTAGGTTCCCTGCGTCACCAGGTCAAGGTAAGCGCCGTCCTGCGTATCGCGAGAGTAATAGGCGCCCAGGCTGTACATATCGCTGTCGATGTTGCCGACCGACGTGGAAGAGTCAAGCATCAGGCGGCGCACGCTGTCCTTGGCGTCCGTCATCTGGCGGCCAAGGGTCATCATCACGCCTGCGATAGTTTTCGTGTCGGCATCGTTTTGGGCCTGATACAGGTCCATGCCCAGCTGAGCAAACCAGGTGTTGGTCGTATAGCTAAAGCTGCCCGATTCGTTCTCTACGTGCTGGCCGCTGATGCGACCCCACGCGCCGTTCGCCGAGCGGCTAACGTCGTCGCCGATGCGCTCGTGGCGGGTTCCAATCGCGTCAAAGCCGTACTGTTCGTTCAGGTACGGCGCGGCAACGTAGTTGGCCACTTCCGGGCGATACAACACCAGCTTCGCGCCTTCACCACTACCGCCACTCGCACTTCCGCTCGCACCCTCGCTGCCGCTTTCGCTTTCATCCGTCGGCTCTGCGGGGAGCTGCACATAAGAACGCAGGTACCAGTCGTTGGCATCGCTTTCGCCGCCCTGATACAGCAGGTATTCGTATGCGTCCGCGCTGACCCTGTTGCCCAGTTTAAAGCTGCCGGTAGCGTTGCCGTCGATAGCGACCACCTGAATGCCGTCCCCTTCGGTCAACGCGCCCAGACCGCCGGCCTGATTAATCACCAGCGTATGGTCGCCGCTGGCGTCTCCGGTAATGTGGATTTTATCGCTTTGCGCATTGGCGCCGCCTTCGTCAAGTACGGTGTTTAATACGAAGGTCGTATTACTTCCGCCAAGCGAGCCTAGCGTTAGTGTCTTGAACGCGCCGCCCTCAGGGGCATTGAAAGCCACGGTAGAACCAACGGCTTTGAATACGTCCACTCTGGAATCTCGGCTCAAATTCCACCGGCTGTTGTCCATATCTAACATCGTTACGCTATCGGCCGCACCGTTAAACACGGAGGAGTTTTTTAGCGTGACGTCTGCCGTACTGTCAGCAGAAACTACCAGATCGCCGTTTAGCGTGGAATCGTCGGCAACCAGCGTACCGGTTGATCCGAGCGTCACGTTCATGGCAACACCGTTGCCGCCGGTCACCGAACTGCCGGTCAAATTCACGGCGCCGATGGCCCTGTATAGCCTGATACCGTCAGACTGCGCGCTGCTGATACGGCTGTTTTGCAACGTGGCGCGCTGCTCTGCGCTGTTGGTGTCGAGTAGAAGCGCCGCTGCGTTTTCGCCTTTTACCGTCACTCGCACGTCATTGGCAGTGACAGAGGAGGAGGAAGAACCATATAGTCTAATACCGTGCGCCTCCTTGCCTTCTGTCGATATATCGCTGTCGATCATATCGACTGCGCCACCATACACGTTAATACCGTTTGCAGTACTGCCGGAAGTGGTAATATCGACGTTCAAGAGCGACAGTGAGTCACCGTACATAGTGACGCCAGTGGTATCGTTACCCTCAGTCTTAATGACTGAATTTTTAACGGTGCTGTTGGTTTTTACATTGGCATCGAAGCCTATCCCACCGGCGCTGTTGACGAAAATATCAACGTCTTCCAGCGTTATAGTGGAATGGGAACCAAAAACGCCGGTAGCCTGACTCCCGGTCGCAGAAATCTTGGTCCCCGTAATGCCTAGCGTAGAAAAATAAACGGTAATGGCCCCGGCTTTGCTGCTAGTACCAGTGGTAATGGTACCTCCAGACAGGTTAACAACGCTGCTGACAGCATTAATCGCATAATCAACGGAAGAGATATCGGTATCGACAAAATTCAACGCCCCTCCGTTTTGAAGCAAAATGCCCTGCGCAGTACTACCGTTAGCAATAATCGTCGCGCCGTTTGCATTCAATACGGCGCCTGCGCCCGATACGCTTATGGCGCCCTGTTTGTCTCCGATCGCGGTAGGAACAACGCGGTCTCCAGGAGACAACGTCAGGGTTTGGCCTGCGCCGACAACCAGTTTGGTGTTGTATTCCGTCGCCGCTTTGGCATTCGTTGAATAAAAAGAAATGACGCTCGCGACGGCTAACGCCATTGCGCTATAGCGCATGAGTTGGGGGGATTTGCTTTTCTTTGCTCGGGAACCATCAGAGGCCGGCTGAGCAACCAATGCATTTTCTACAAGATAATGACAGGTTGTATTCATATAAACATTCCATGTATCTAATTAAACAAAACTTCGCGATAAAAATAGCGTAAATAGTTACGTTCCCCTCCCACTTACTTCAGGAACGATGACCAAAAAAACGTTCGGCGTTATTGCCAAGATCCCCCGCCCGGTGGAATTCACCGGGCGTCATCGCAAAACCAGCGTTCTTAGCCGAAAAGTCGTTAGAAGCTCACCTTCACGCCCACGTTGCCGCTATAGCCGTCAACGTCTGATGAGAAGTCCTTCTGGTATTTAACGTCGCCATAAACCGATACCTTGTCCGCCACCTTCACGCTGATACCCGTCCCCATGCGCCACCAGGTTTCGGTAAACCCGGAGCTCATCTTAGTGGAGCCGACTTTCACGTCCGGCGCGTCGTTCAGGCTGTGAACCACGTCCATCGTCACATACGGCTTCACGGTTTCCATATCCTTGATGATGCGCAGCCCGCCGCGAGCGCGGGCGCTGCTGTGGGACACGCCCTCGACGTCGCTGACGTCGTCATGGAAAGCGTCGAGGTTCAGATACTGATACATCAGCTGCGCCTGCGGTTCGACGCTCCAGCCGTTGCCTAACGGGAAGGCTTTGCCCACTTCGACGGACAGCACCGCGCCGTAGCCGGTTTGCTTGGCGTCGTGGTCGCTGCTGTACTCGTTGCGGTAGTAGGTTCCCTGCGTCACCAGGTCAAGGTAAGCGCCGTCCTGCGTATCGCGAGAATAGTAGGCGCCCAGGCTGTACATATCGCTGTCGACGTTGCCGACCGACGTGGAAGAGTCAGGCATCAGGCTGCGCACGCCGTCCTTGGCGTCCGTCATCTGGCGGCCAAAGGTCATCATCACGCCTGCGGTCGTTTTCGTGTCGGCATCGTTTTGGGCCTGATAAAGATCCATGCCCAGCTGAGCAAACCAGGTGTTGGTCGTATAGCTAAAGCTGCCCGATTCGTTCTCTACGTGCTGGCCGCTGATGCGACCCCACGCGCCGTTCGCCGAGCGGCTAACGTCGTCGCCGATGCGTTCGTGACGAGTGCCAATCGCGTCAAAGCCGTACTGTTCGTTCAGGTAAGGCGCAGCAACGTAGTTGGCCACTTCCGGGCGATACAGCACCACGCCCTCGCCTTCCCCTTCTGCGCTCGGATCTTCTGACGTCTGCAAATAAGAGCGAAGATACCAGTCGTCAACGTCGCTTTCACCGCCCTGATAGAGCAGATATTCGTAAGCGCCCGCGCTAACCCTGTTGCCCAGCTTAAAGCTGCCGGTGGCGTCGCCGTCGATAGCGACGACCTGAATGCCGTCCCCTTCGGTCAATGCGCCCAGGCCGCCGGCCTGGTTAATCACCAGCGTATGGTCGCCGCTGGCGTCTCCGGTCACGTGGATTTTATCGCTTTGCGCATTGGCGCCGCCTTCGTTAAGCACAGTGTTTAATACGAAGGTCGTATTATCGCCAGCCAGAGAACCAAGCTTTAACGTCTTGAATACGCCAGCGTCAGGCGTATTGAAAACGACGGTAGAATCGACGCCTTTGAACACTCCCACGCTGGAATCCCCGCTCAGGTTCCATTGGCTGTTGCTCATGTTCAACACCGTTACGTTATCGGCCGCGCCGTTGAGCACGGACGCATTTTTCATCGTCACGTCCGCCGTGCTGTCGGAAAACACGGCCAGATCGCCGTTTAGCGTGGATGCGTCGGCAATAAGCGTGCTGGTTGAATTATTTTGCACCGTCATGACGGTCCCACTGCCGCCGGTGACCGTGCTGCCGATCAGGTCAACGTAACCAACGGTGTCATACATAAATATACCGTCGGACTGTGCGCTGTTGACGCTGCTGTTTTGCAGCGTCGCGCGCTGCTCTCCGCTGCTACCGCTGATGAACATAAGCCCTACGGCATCTTCACCTTTTGTCGTCACCCGCAGGTTGCTCGCGTTTACGATAGGGGAAAAAGAGCCGCCTAAGTGAATGGCGTCAGACGAATCCCCTTCAGTCGACACGCTGCTGTCCGCAATGTTGACTACGCCGGCATTTACGAAAATACCGTTGGAAAAATCGCTAATAGTAGTAAGTTCAACGCCTGATACCGACAGCACGTCGCCAGACATGATAATCCCCATTCCACCGTCGCTATTCCCACTCTTAATCACCGAGTTTTTGATCGTACCGTTGCTGCCTAAATCAACGTTTACGCCGACGCCGTTGACGCCATCGATAAAAATATTGACGTCTTCCAGCATCATAGTGGAATCGACACCCTCAACGCCTCTTGCGCCATACCCTACGGAAGAAATCTGCGTCCCTTTGATATCCAACGCAGACAGCTTAGCCGAAATTCCCGCCACGTAGTCGTCCGCACTGACGGAAATCGTTCCGCCGGTCAGATTAATGGAGGCTTCTTTAGCAACAATACCGCTGCTGTCGGATGAGATGTCGGTATTTACAGCGTTCAGCGTTCCGCCGTCTCGAACGACCAAGCCGCGAACAAAGTTACCGTGAGCCTCGATAGTTGCGCCGTTTGCATTCACAACGGATCCGGCGCCCTCTACGGTGATGGCGCCTTCATCATCACCGATAGAAGCGGGAATAACGAGGTCTCCGGAAGACAGCGTCAGCGTTTGGCCCGCGCCGACGACTATCTGGGTATCGTAGTCCGTCGCTGCGTTGGCATTCGTTGAGTAAAAGGAAACGGCGCTCGCAACGGCTAAAGCCATTGCGCTATAGCGCATAAACAGGGGGAATTTATTTTTATTAGCCCCTAATCCATTAGAGACAGAGTTACCGGTTAAAGAGGGTTTTATAAAACAATGACAGGCTGCATTCATATAAACATTCCGTGTATTTGATATAGATTAAATATATCTATTGAAAATGGTAAAAAGCACTAAAAGCCAATAAACCAGACCTTTAGCTACAAGCTTATGATAAAAATAAATTATTGAACTGAGATTTAAACATCCGCTATTTCCAAAATCCGTTTTTACTACGCCATTAGATTTAAGCGTCAACCAGTTAATTAATAAAAGATTATCAACAGCACGGTCCTTGCTATATACCGATTATCGCGCCTTCTGCATGTGCTGACCTATACAGCCGCAGATGACATACTTAATAATAGTTATAGCTATAAGTACAATATATTAATGTAAGCATTTCCAAACTTCTTCTACCAAATATGTATATGTCTAATAGTAGACACATTTAACCCATTATATGTATGAAAACTTATTAATCTTGTTAAATAAATGAGTTTTTTATGATCGAAAAAAGAAAAATTAGCGCTGCTCATTTTTAATTATGGCCAATTATAAATAAGCAATTAAATGTTGTTTATAAAATATACATAATAAAAAGCCGCCCTAATAAAGGCGGCCCTTAGAAACGGCACTTACTTTACTCTCGCCCGTGCCTCTCTAAAATCCTCGCTAAATCGGCAGCGGTTTCCAAATCCAGCCACTCCGCGGCCGGAACCTCTTTTTTCACTCGCCGCTCCACCTCCATCATAATGCTGGCGAAGGTGACGCTGTCGAGGCCCGGCTTTAGCCCTTCAAGGGTGCTGTCTGCTTCAATACGGTCAACGGGAACCGACAGGCAGCCGGACAGGATTGTTTTACTTTGCTGTAAATAGTCCATCTCAGAGCGTCTCCTCATCGTAATGGATAATCGTAAATTGATTGGCCAGATAGGCCTCTTTTACCTGCGCGCGGGCCAGCTTGCCGGAAGCGGTGAGCGGCAGCCGGTCGGCAATGAATATCACCTCGGCGGTAACTCCGATCGCCTGCGCCAGCGCCTTTTTTATCGTCAGAGCAATCCGACGCAGCGTCGGTTTATCCCGCGCAACCTCTGGTGAAACGCAGACCAGCGTAGCAAGCCGCTCCTGAAGGCCATCGTGCAGGCCGATAGCCGCCGCGTTGCCGGCGCCGATGTTCGGCTGCGCCTGCGATACCGCCCATTCGACGTCCTGCGCCCAAACGTTGCGGCCGCGAATGATGATCACGTCCTTTTCTCTGCCGCTGATGTACAAAAGCCCCTGCGACAGATAGCCCAAATCGCCGGTATACATAAAGCCTTCACCGTCGAAGGTGATCCGCTCGCGATCGTCAATATAAGACGTCACGACGCTTGGGCCCTTCACCCATATCTGGCCAACCTGGCGTTCCGGTAGCCTCTTCCCGCCTTCGGCGTCCGTGATTTTAATCTCAAAACCGGGCAGCGCCCGACCGCAGGAAACGAGCGTCTTGCTCCTGTCGTCGTCCGGTGAATCAATGGCCGCCGGCGCGTCAAGATCGGACGCCGTCACCGCCAGCGTCGTCTCCGTCAGTCCATAGCACGGTAAAAACGCCTGGGCCTTAAAACCCGATGGCGCAAAGCTGGCGGAAAAGGTCGACAGCACCTCGGCGCTAATAGCATCGCCGCCGATGCCCGCCACCCTCAGCGATGAGAGGTCCAGACTGGGCTTGCTCTCACTTTCGGCATACTTTTTCATTGCCAGCTGATAGCCAAAGGCCGGAGAAAAGGTGATAGCCGTCCTGTGTTTGCTCATCAGCTCAAGCCAAACCAGCGGATTTTGCACAAAGTGTTCCGCGCTCAGGCAGTCAACCGAACGCTGACCGTAAACCGAGGCCAGCATAAAGCCCACCAGCCCCATATTATGGTGAAACGGCAACCAGTTAAACGAGCGGTCTTCAGGGCGAAGCTGCATGCCATAGCGGAGAACGGCGTGAATATTCGCCTCCAGATGGCGCTGGCTCAGCAGTACGCCTTTGGGCCGCGAGGTAGAGCCTGAAGAAAACTGAACGTAGGCCGGGTCGTCTGCTCCCAGCGGCGACAGTTCGGACGCCTCCGGCTGGTGAAGCAATGTAGCTTCAGCCAGCATGCGCTCGCTTACCAAAAGCGGTTTGGCGATATGCTGCCCAAGCGCGTCGGCAACGTTTTTTGAGCACATCACCGCCTTCGCGTCGGCGTTTTCAAGCCAAAGGCTGAGCTTCTCGGCGTAGGCCGCCATGCCGCCCGGATTCAGGCTAAACGCCATGGGGCAAGGAATAAGCCCCGCATACTGACAGGCAAAGAACAGGATCGGGAAGTCGGGCGTCGTTTCCGCTATCAACGCCACGCGATCGTAGCGGGCGAATCCCTGCTGCTTGAGGTACAGGCCTGCCCGCATCGACTCCCGCCACAGGCGACGATAGTCAAGAACGGCGGTCAGCTGGCCTGCGGCGTTAAAAAAGTTAAACCCGGCTTCGCCCTGGGCCGCGTAGGCCAGCGCGTCAGTTGCCGTTGGAAAATCGCCGTGGCGAATTGGAATGCTGTTTACCGTCGGCGTAACGGTCAGCATGGCCGTCATTCGCCGACCTCAGGTTGGAAAGAGGAGAAAATCAGTATATCGACGCGATCGCCGTTCGGCGCCTGGCATTCTCCCTTCAGCGTGGCTTCCAGCACAAAGCGAGGATTTTTTACAAAGCAGAACAGCATACGCCTGTTTCTGGCCAGAATGCGCGCCACCACCTTATACAGGTCTCGATAGGTGTAGAAATGGTCAAGCAGAGCGTCAATCGTCGCCCACAGCACTGTTTTACCCACGTAGCCCGGTTCGCCAACGCCGGCGGTAATGTTGCCGACCCGATGCGTCAGGTTGACGTCGATGGTATAAAAACCCACCAGCCTATTGCCGTTTTGCTTATCAAAAATGCCGATAAAGTAGTTGTGCAAATTATCAAACCGAGCGATGTACTCGGCCAACTGCGCGTGGGTAAAGTTGAGAGGCGGAAGGTTCAGCCCTTCCATCATCTCTGAGCCGTTCATCCATGCCAGAAATGAAGCCGATACGTCGCTCGGGGTCAGGCTGCGTAAAAGAAATCCATTTGTTTCAATAAAGACCGGCACTCCCGCCAGACTGGATGCCCGTTGAGTCATAGGATTTTCCCGTTTTGTTCTAGCCTCAGTGCAAAATATCCGCGAGGTTTTACAACACGTTGTATAGGTTATCAAAAACGCCAGTTAAAATAGATTTTTGCGCCGTGATCCTCGGTACTGTTGCCGATATTGCCGTTATACGTCACGCCGATGTCGACAGACGGCGTAGTCTCAATCTGTGCGCCGACTTCCAGTACGGCCACGTCCCTGCTTACTGACGTGCCGATAACCTCGAAGCCTTTCCCACCGATAAAGCTCATTTTCGTCGTTGGCGTAACGTCATTATAGGCGTGGCGCCAGCCGACGTTGCTCCAGAGCTTCGCATTTTGGCCGTTATCTAACGCATAGGCCTTCGACGCGCGCAGGCTCAGGGTAGTGAAAAACGTGTCCATGCTGTCGCTGGCGCCCTGCAGCCTTGCTTTACCGCCGCGTTCGGTGAAACCGTCAGTTTCAACGTGTACGTAAGCGGCGCCGGCATACGGCTCCAGTGCCAGACCGTCTTTCACTTCAAACAGATAGCGACCTTCGGCAAACATCTGAGAGGTTGAGGCGTTATAGTCAGCGCTCGGGCTGTCTTCTAGCTTCTGAAGCCTTACGCTGCGCTCGGTGGAAACGTCGTGCCACGTATAGCCTACACCAGTATGCAGATTAACGTTGCCCCACTGTCCTTTAGTATAGGCGCCGACGTGATAATCATAGCGATCGGCCGACGAGGCGCGCTCTGAAACGCGAACGTTCGCTTTACCGTAGCCGCCTGCAAGCCCCAACGTCCAGGTTTCGTTCAGCGACCTGTCGACGCCCAAAATAACGCCCGCGATATCGCGCTTCATCTGCGCAGCGCTGTCGCTGTTGTCGAACGAGCCCCATGAGGTATAGATATGCCCCCACGCGCCGGTTCCTACGGCTGGATCCCGCAGGCGGTTATTGACCGCCTCGCGCAGGAAGCGGCTGTCCTCCAGCATGGCGCTCTTGGCCGACGAGTGAACCTCGCCGGAAAGCTGGTTCAGCGCATTTTTTGCGGATTCTTTATCTGGCTGAGAAATGATTTCATCCACGATGTCGCCGCCGTCCTCCTCATCGACGCCGCCGCCGACGCTACACTCGTTTGAGGTCATGCCGTCCATGCAGATATCCTGCTCGTTGCGCGTCACTACCAGATAGGCGTTATTCGCATCGTATTCATAGTCCATATCGACGTAGGGCCGCGCGGTAAGCGTACCGAACTCGCCGCTCACGCCGCCCGTTGCGCTAAGAATATGCCAGCGGCTGTTAGGCACGTACAGCACCTGGTTACCGCCCGCGACGGCAAGCACGTTCGCGCCGCCAAGCGTGGCGAGGCCGTCAACCTGAATACGATCCGAGCGATAGGTATTTACCGTTTCGCCGTCGGCATTCTGCGTTGAATAGTCGAGGTCGGTCGTCAGGTTAGTGACGTAAATCGCTCCCGATGTCATGGTGAGATCGCCTGCGACAGTGAGCGTTTCAGGCGTAACCGTATTGAACGCGCCCGGAGAAATCGCCCCCCCGCGCTCAACGGTCGTCGAACCGACGGAACCGATGCCGGCCAGCGTGCCGCTGCCGGAAACGGATACCGTACCGCCCAGAACGTTGTTAACTTCCAGCGTGCCGCCGCTAATCAGCGTTTTGCCGGTAAAGGCGCTGCGATCCGTATTAAAAACGGTCACGCCGTTCACCTGCTTAATCGTGCCCTGCCCATGCGAGCTGCTGACGACGTCGAGGTCAAACTGGTACAGGCCGCTGCTGTCGGTATGGTTAAATACCAGCGTGCCGTTGCCCGCGCCCATTACGATGCTGTTAGCCTCAACGGTTCCTACCGCCTGAGCCGAGCCGTTTTCAGCGCCGCCGATATTCAGCGTGCCGACGCCGTCCGCCTGATTCCCCAGATACAGGTCGCCCAGCCGGGCGCTATCAAAGGCAATGTCGTAGTAAGAGGCATAGGTTTCGGGATCGTAGTCATAAAGGTAGTCAATCCAGCCGACGGAAACCCGCCCGCCGTTGGCCAACGTCAGACTACCGGTACCACTTTCACCGATCGACAAGTGGCCGAGGCGGTTATCCGTATTGTGGATGGAGGTTCCGCCGGAGACCAGCCACTCGCTGCCCTCGCCGGAAACCAGCACCGAGCCGGTTCCGCCGTTAACGCCAACGTAGGCGCCTATCGCGCTCGGGTCGCCGATGGTTCCCATCGTCGCCAGGCGGCCGCCGTCGGTGACCTGAACGGAACCGACGCTGTCCGCCCCGTGGCCGACGTACAGCCCCTGACCGAAATAGGCTCGGCTTTTGCCCGTTCCGGCGTCGCTGCTCATGGAGCCGGAAATGTTTAACGCGCCGCGCCCCTGATTGACGCCAATCACGGCGGAAGGTTCGGTATAGGGAGAATACCCCAAAGAGGAAGAGACCAGCGCCTTACCGCCGGACAGTACGTTCATCGTTCCCTGGCTGTTCAGGCCGTCTCCCAACGAGAACGCCGTCGTATAATTGCCCGAAGAGTGCCTGTCGATAACAATGCTGCTGCCGTCGACGTTCAATACGCCGCTGCCGCCGTCAACGCCGATGCGCATTTCCTGCGTTTCCAGCGTGCTGTTGGACATCGTCTGTTCAGTGGTCGTTTTTCCCTGACCGAACAGAGAAACGGTTCCCATACTGTTAAGGCCAGAACCAATCGTCAGCGTGGTAACGTCGACGCCGTAAAAGGAACCATCGAACTTACCGTGGCTATACTCAACCAGCCCACGCCCTTCGTCAGCGCCCACGACCATATCGCCATAAAGATAGGCGCGAGCGTAATAGGCGTTATCCGTCGTTGAAATAAACTTCAGGCGTGCATCATTGCCGGCGCCGTGACCAATGTAGAAACGGCCGTCGCCGGACGTGAAGTCAGGGTAAGTAGAGGCAAGCTCGAACTCAACGGTCTGACCGCCGCTGTTATGTAAATAGAGGTCGCCGTCAGCCAGTGAAGGGGGGGTTAGCGTATCCCAGTTATTAGCGTCTAAAAACTGATTATTGCCGACGGCGTTAGTCCAGTATGAATCCGCAGAAACGGAAAAAGAGGCCAGCGCGGGCAGCATGCTGACAAGAATAAGATTCTTTCTGAATGCGTTTGTCTTAAACTTTCCCTGTGTTTTCAAAATGATTCACCTTTATCCTTGGCAACGACAATAACTCACAGAAACTATTCTACAGCAATAAAACGCTTTAAGTACACATCAAAATAATAAAACAATAAAATTAAAGCGTTTTAAATAATGAAATACATTACTAATTAATTGATTTACAATAAAATATAAATCACAATAAAAAAATTAAATATGTTGCAAATGCAATAATTAGCCATAAGGCATATAAGTGAATTAGACATATGAATGTTAGCCAGATAAGCATTTATGCGATTAGTAAATCATTAAGTTATAGGTATTAAATTAACCGCTTAATTTTAAAAATTATTTTATTTTGTAGTACAAATAGCCCGTCGCCTTGCCGCTTCATTGAGAGTCATCGAACCTTGTGCGAACTCCATCTCACCCCCGGCTCAGGCTGACATTCGTCGATGAGGTACTTCTCCCTTCACACCAGCAAACCCATTCAAAAAACGCCCTATCCAGAGGAGAATAAGACAGTAAGACTATTTACTATCAAGAGCGAAAAATGGAAATAGCAAGATAGTCATCTCAATAATAAAAATAAAGAAGGTGCTCTATTGAAAAACAAACAGGAAAGTAAAATAAACCACAACCCCACAATAAGCATTATTATCCACCTTAATACCAATACACACTGCAGGGATAGTTTATAATTTTTCTTTAGACGCTATAAAATAAAATGGGATAGGTTAAATTTAAGAAACCATAACAACACGTTATAGAAAAAATAAGCATCAAGGGAAGAGAGATAGGCTCAGCCACCGCATTTTTCGCCCCATCAAGAGAGAAGAAGAGGCGCTCCATTTAAATACCAGCTTTGTATCCAACCCTATTAAATAAGAAAAAACAAGACGACCGTCTATATATTTATTCTAAAAAACCCTATAAAAAAAACAAAAAAATGAAAAATAAAACACACTTACACACCCAAAAACACGTCTATTACAACACTACCAAAACAGTATTTTAACCAATATTCATTTGCGCTTTCTTTCCTTTGCGTCTATATCATAATCAGTCATCCCACTAATACTTTCATACTATTTTTTGGAACGCCGTCGTCAGCCATGGCCGATATTCTTTTGTCTTAAAAAATCAGCGGGATAAGTAAATACGGCTACATCATGTGAATGGAGTTACGAGCGGGGTAATAACAATCAATGCACCCACTGCATAAACCAGTCAAGAGTGATACTCAATGAACCCAATATCCGTTATCTCCAAAGCAACCGGCGCTACGACCAGCGTTAACACCAGCAGCATCAGCCTGAACGGTTCCTCCGTCATCGTGCTTCACGCGCAAAAAGAGGACATCGCCGCGCTAACTCGCGTCGATAACAACCTTGTCATCACGCTCCACTCCGGTGAGAAAATCACTATCGCCAACTTCTTTGTCGCCGATGAGAAAGGAACGAGCCAGCTGGTATTGGAAGACAGCCAGGGTGCGCTGTGGTGGCTTGAAGAACCGTCAACCGGCATTCACTTTGAACCTATTTCCAGCGTTGATGAGCTTATCGCAGGCGCAGAAACGTCAGACCATATGGGCGGCGCAGTCTGGCCCTGGGTTCTGGGTGGGCTAGCCGCCGTCGGCGGCGCCATCGCGCTGGGCTCTTCGGGTGGAGGTGGCGGAGGCGGTGGAAGCGACAATGACAGCGGCAGCGCGACGCCCCCCAACAACGACGAAGAAACCAAAGACACTACTCCCCCCGGAGCACCGGGCAATCTGGTTATTTCCGTCGATGGAAAAACCGTTTCAGGCACGGCGGAGCCCGGCAGTTCCGTCACCGTTCGCGACGCCGACGGCAACGTAATAGGCACAGGCACGACGGGAGACGACGGCCAATTCACCATCGACCTCAATACCCCACAGACCAACGGCGAAACGCTGACCGCCAACGCTACCGACGCGGCAGGCAATACCGGCCCGTCGGCCAACGTCACGGCGCCGGACTCCACGCCTCCCCTGGCGCCAGTGATTACCAGCATTGTTGACGGGGTCAGCCCCGTTACGGGGACCGTTGCCAACGCTCAGTCTACGAACGACAGCCGCCCGACGCTTAACGGTACCGGTGAGGCAGGTGCGACCATCACGATTTATGACGGCAATGCGGCCATCGGCTCCACGACGGTGGCCGCAGACGGCAGCTGGAGCTTCAGGCCGAACGGCCCGCTGCCCGAAGGCAGCCACACTTTCACCGTTACGGCAACCGACCCGGCGGGAAACACCGGCGTCGCTTCCAGCGCCGTGACGATCGTCGTCGACACCGTTTTGCCAACGATTTCTAATCTTAACGTGTCAAACGACGGTACGACGGTCACGGGTGAGTCGGAGCCCCATGCGATCGTTACCGTCAAGGACGCTGGCGGCAACGTAATTGGCAGCGCGACGGCCAATGAAAGCGGCAGCTTTAGCATTACGTTGACCTCAACGCGCAGCGCGGGAGAAACGCTGGCCCTAAGCGCCGTCGACCCGGCGGGCAACCTCAGCCTCCCTACCGTCGCGCTGGTTCCTAGCGCCCAACAAATCGCCACGCCGACCATCACCGCTATTGTCGACAACGCCCTTCCTGCAACCGGCCCCATCGCCGATGGACAAGCCATCAACGACACGGCGCCGACGCTGAGCGGCCGCGCCGAAGCGGGCGCTATCGTCACTATCTACGACGGCGAAGACAACCCGATCGGCAGCACCACCGCCGATGACAGCGGCGACTGGCACTTCACTCCGGACGAACCGCTGGGCGAAGGCGAGCACGCGCTAACCGCCATCGCCACCGATGCCGAAGGCAACGAGAGCCTGACCTCAACGCCCTTTAACCTAACGGTAGACACCGTCGCCCCCGACGCCCCAACCATCACCGACGCGGTCGGCGGCGCCACCACCAGCGACACCACGCCCACCCTTAACGGCAAGGCCGAAGCGGGCGCGGTGGTCACCATCTTCGACGGTGAAGACAACCCACTCGGCAGCACCACCGCCGATGACAGCGGCGACTGGCACTTCACCCCGGACGAACCGCTGGACGAAGGCGACCATACGCTAACCGCCGTCGCCACCGATGCGGCGGGCAACGAAAGCCCGGCGTCGACGACTTTTGACCTCACGGTAGACACCCTCGCCCCGGACGCCCCAACCATCACCGACGCGGTCGGCGGCGCCACCACCAGCGACACCACGCCGACGATTAACGGCAAGGCCGAGGCCGGTTCTGTCGTCACCATTTACGATGACGAAAATAACCCCATCGGCAGCACCACCGCCGATGACAACGGCGACTGGCACTTCACCCCGGACGAACCGCTGGACGAAGGTGAGCACGAACTGACCGCCATCGCCACCGACGCCGCGGGTAACGAAAGCCCGGCCTCGACGATTTTTGACCTCACGGTAGACACCCTCGCCCCCGACGCCCCAACCATCACCGACGCGGTCGGCGGCGCAACTACCAGCGACACCACGCCGACCCTTAACGGCAAGGCCGAAGCGGGCGCAGTGGTCACCATCTTCGACGGCGAGGATAACCCGATCGGCAGCACCACCGCCGATGACAACGGCGACTGGCACTTCACCCCGGACGAACCGCTGGACGAAGGTGAGCACGAACTGACCGCCATCGCCACCGACGCCGCGGGTAACGAAAGCCCGGCCTCGACGACTTTTGACCTCACGGTAGACACTCTCGCTCCCGACGCGCCGACCATCACCGACGCGGTTGGCGGCGCTACCACCAGCGACACCACGCCGACGATTAACGGCAAGGCCGAAGCGGGCGCAGTGGTTACGATTTACGACGGTGAAGACAACCCGATTGGCAGCACCACCGCCGATGACAACGGCGACTGGCACTTCACCCCGGATGAACCGCTGGACGAAGGCGACCATACGCTGACCGCCATCGCCACCGACGCGGCGGGCAACGAAAGCCCGGCCTCGACGACTTTTGACCTCACGGTAGACACCCTCGCTCCCGACGCGCCGACCATCACCGACGCGGTCGGCGGCGCCACCACTAGCGACACCACGCCGACGATTAACGGCAAGGCCGAGGCCGGTGCAGTGGTCACCATTTACGACGGCGAGGACAACCCGATCGGCAGCACCACCGCCGATGACAACGGCGACTGGCACTTCATCCCGGACGAACCGCTGGACGAAGGCGACCATACGCTGACCGCTACCGCCACCGACGCCGCGGGTAACGAAAGTCCGGCCTCGACGACTTTCGATCTGACGGTAGACACCCTCGCTCCGGATGCCCCAACCATCACCGACGCGGTCGGCGGCGCAACTACCAGCGACACCACGCCGACCCTTAACGGCAAGGCCGAAGCGGGCGCGGTGGTCACCATCTTCGACGGCGAAGACAACCCGATCGGCAGCACCACCGCCGATGACAACGGCGACTGGCACTTCACGCCGGACGAACCGCTGGGCGAAGGCGACCATACGCTAACCGCCATCGCCACCGATGCGGCGGGCAACGAAAGCCCGACGTCGATCGCCTTTGACCTCACGGTAGACACCGTCGCTCCCGACGCGCCGACCATTACCGACACGGTCGGCGGTAGCACTATCAGCGATACGACACCAACGATTAGCGGCAAGGCAGAAGCCGGTGCAGTGGTCACCATCTTCGACGGCGAAGATAACCCGATCGGCAGCACCACCGCCGATGACAGCGGCGACTGGCACTTCACGCCGGACGAACCGCTGGGCGAAGGCGGGCATACGCTGACCGCTACCTCTACCGACGCCGCGGGTAACGAAAGCCCGGCGTCGAACGCCGTGGCCTTCACGGTAGACAGCATCGCGCCCGATGCCCCCGTCATCACAGAAATCAACGACGCCATCGGCATTTTCACCGGCCCGTTGGAAGACGGCCAGTCTACCGACGATCCGCGTCCGGTAGTTAGCGGCACGGCAGAAGCCGGTAGTACCATTACTATCTACGTTAACGACATCTCGCAGGGCACCGTCACTGCGGACGAGTTTGGCGCCTGGAGCTGGCAGCCGGAGTTGGGCGCGCCGCTAAAAGAGGGTGAAAATCGACTGAACTTTACCGCCACGGACGCCGTGGGCAACGTCGGCGACCGGTCGGAGACGACAACCATCATTCTGGATACCACGCCTCCGAGCGAACCTTCCGATCTACAGGTTTCCGACAATGGCACCACGCTGACCGGAACGGCGGACCCCGGCAGCACCATCGTCGTGAGGGACGCAGGCGGCAACCCGTTAGGTTCTGGCCTCGTCGGCGAAGGCGGCAGCTTCAGCGTCACGATTGCTCCTGCGCAAACTAACGGTGAAACGCTGGTCGTGCTAGCCCGTGACGACGCAGGAAACTTTAGCGATAACATAAACGTTACCGCGCCAACTACCGGCCTACCGGACGTCCCTGAAATTACCGACATTATCGACAGCGTCGGCATCCATACGGGCAACCTGAACGACGGGCAGAGCACTGACGATCGGCTGCCAGAAATCCGCGGCAAGGGCGAAGCGGGATCGACGGTGACGCTTTATGACAACGATGAGATCCTTGATACGGTCTTGGTGAATGGCGAAGGCGAATGGACGATCGTCCTGACGGACGAACTGCTCGACGGCCCGCACGCTTTTACCGTCAGTGCAACCAACGTTAACGGTACCGGGGGAACCTCCGCACCGATTACCATCGTAGTCGATACCGTCGCTCCCGACGCGCCAACCATCACCGACGCGGTCGGCGGCGCTACCACCAGCGACACCACGCCGACGATTAACGGCAAGGCCGAAGCCGGTGCTGTCGTCACCGTTTACGACGGCGAGGACAACCCTATCGGCAGCACCACCGCCGATGACAGCGGCGACTGGCACTTCACCCCGGACGAACCGCTGGATGAAGGCGACCATACGCTGACAGCTACCGCTACCGACGCGGCGGGCAACGAAAGCCCGGCCTCGACGACTTTTGACCTCACGGTAGACACTCTCGCCCCGGACGCGCCGACCATCACCGACGCGGTTGGCGGCGCTACCACCAGCGATACCACACCGACGATTAACGGCAAGGCCGAAGCGGGCGCAGTGGTTACGATTTACGACGGTGAAGACAACCCGATTGGCAGCACCACCGCCGATGACAACGGCGACTGGCACTTCACCCCGGATGAACCGCTGGACGAAGGCGACCATACGCTGACCGCTACCGCCACCGACGCCGCCGGTAACGAAAGTCCGGCCTCGACGACTTTTGACCTCACGGTAGACACCCTCGCTCCGGATGCCCCAACCATCACCGACGCGGTCGGCGGCGCCACCACCAGCGACACCACGCCCACCCTTAACGGCAAGGCCGAAGCGGGCGCAGTGGTCACCATCTTTGACGGCGAGGATAACCCGATCGGCAGCACCACCGCCGATGACAGCGGCGACTGGCACTTCACCCCGGACGAACCGCTGGGCGAAGGTGAACACGAGCTGACCGCTATCGCCACCGACGCCGCGGGCAATAACAGTCCGACGTCTACCGCCTTCGATCTGACGGTAGACACCCTTGCCCCGGACGCCCCGACTATCACCGACGCGGTCGGCGGCGCCACCACCAGCGACACCACGCCGACGATTAACGGCAAGGCCGAGGCCGGTTCTGTCGTCACGATTTACGACGGTGAAGACAACCCGCTCGGCAGCACCACCGCCGATGACAGCGGCGACTGGCACTTCACGCCCGACGAACCGCTGGGCGAAGGTGAGCACGAACTGACTGCCGTCGCCACCGACGCGGCGGGTAACGAAAGCCCGGCGTCGACGACCTTCGAGCTCACCGTAGATACCGTCGCGCCAGCGGCGCCGACCATTACCTCTATTGTTGACAACCTTAACCCAACAACCGGGCCGATCGTCGCAGGCGTAGCCACTAACGATCCTGCGCCAACCCTTAACGGCCGCGCCGAAGCGGGAGCCATCGTTACGATCTTTGACGGTGAAGACAACCCGATCGGCAGCACCACCGCCGATGACAACGGCGACTGGCACTTTACCCCTGACGAACCGCTGGGTGAAGGCGACCACGAGCTGACCGCCGTCGCTACCGACGCGGCGGGCAACGTCGGCGGAGCCTCGCCTTTCGTCGCTATAACTATCGACACCACCGCGCCAGATGCGCCGACCGGACTGTCCGTTTCGCCCAGCGGCACGCGCGTTACCGGCAGCGCAGAACCCGGCAGCACCGTAACCATTACCGACGCTGACGGCACCGTACTGGGTTCAGCAACGGCCGACGGCACCGGCAGCTTTACCGCGACGATTACCCCAGCGCAAACCAACGGTGAAAGCCTGCTGGCTTTCGCTCAGGATAAGGCGGGCAACGTCGGCGAAGCCGCCGGCTTTAGCGCCTCAACCACCGGGCTGCCGGACGTACCGACCATTGAAACAGTGACGGACAACGTCAGCCCGATAACCGGCCCGCTGGAGAACGGACAGAGCACCAATGAAACCCTGCCGTTACTTAGCGGTAAGGCGCAGGCGGGCGCAACCGTCACTGTTTATGACAAAGGGGCGGAAATCGGCACAACGACGGCGGACGACGACGGCGTCTGGAACTTTACGCCAACCGTTCCGTTGACCGAAGGCCAGCACGTCTTTACGGCAACCGCCACCAACGCCAGCGGAACGGGCGGCTTCTCAGAGCCTCGCTCAATCGTGGTAGACACCATTGCGCCAGACGCCCCCACCGCAACCGTCAGCGCCGACGGCAGTACGATTAGCGGGATTGCCGAAGCGGGCAGCACGGTGACCATTACCTTGGCCAACGGCACAACGGTGACGACGGCCGCCAACGACAGCGGCGGCTACAGCTATACGTTCCAGAGCAAGCAAACCGACGGCGAGCAGCTGTTCGTTACGGCGACCGACGCGGCAGGCAACCCCTCACCCCGCACTCAGGCCGACGCGCCGGACCTGCCGCTGTCGGCTAACAACAACGTCATTGAGCTGGCGCTGACCAGCGATGCGCCCGTCACCACCACGCAGTACGGCGACTACGGATTTTTGCTGGTCGGCGCGCTAGGAAATCTGGCTTCGGTGCTTGGCAACGACACCGCGCAGGTCACCTTTACGGTGGGCAACGGTTCAACGGCGGACGTCAAGATTGACGCCGACGCGACCGGCATCGTGCTGTCCTTGCTATCAAGCCTTGAGCTCGTCGTTCAACTGCACAACTCGGCCAACGACTCCTGGACCACCGTCGTCGATACGCAGGACCCCCGCTGGGCCAGCCTGCTAACCTTCGGCGACAGCGGCATCAGCCTCAACCTTGATGCGCTGGCGGCGGGAACCTATCGCGTGGTGTCCTACAACACCAGCCTATTGGCCACCGGCTCTTACACCAGCCTGAACGTGTCGGTGATTGAAACCGGTGCGGGCACGGTTAACGGAGATACGACCCATTCCGGCAACGTTATTCTCGATGACGACCCGGTCTCCGGCAGCGATACGGCGTCTGGCGGTGCGCTAGTGACGCAGGTGACCAACGCTCAGGGAACCGTCGTTCCCGTCACGGCGGACGGCGCGGTTATTCAAGGGACTTACGGCACGCTCACGCTCTACCCGGACGGCAGCTACACCTACACGCTGTTCAACACCTCCGCGTCGGTGATCGGCCACAAGGACAGCTTCAGCTATACCCTTTCCGACGGTACCATCAGCGATACGGCCAGCCTGGTGATTTCCCTCGGCGAAGGCGCCGTAACGGGTCAGGCCGTGGCCGTCGACAACGCCGCCAGCCTCCTCTTTGACACCGAGGTCGCCACGATAGACAACGGCACCTGGTCGCAAAAAGGCTATACCGTGGTTAATCTCGGGCTGGGCGACGCGCTGGACGTCGGCGTTCTGGACGACCTGAGCAACCCTATCGTGTTCAACGTCGAGCAGGGCACCACCCGCAGCTTAACGCTGCAGTCGGAGGTCGGCGGCATCGCGCTGGCGTCCAAATTCGACCTTTATATCTACAAGTTTAACGACGAGACCCAGAAGTACGATCAGTATAAGAGAGTTGAAGACTGGCTGGAGGCGCCGCTGTTTGGCGGCAAGTCCGACGAGCTGGACCTGACGCTCGACGGCGGGAAATACCTCTTCCTGTTGGATACGACGTCCGGCCTCAGCGTTCTGACGGGCTACTCTCTGAAGGTTCTGGAAGACCACGTTTATAGCGTCACCAGCGTCAGCGCCAGCACCTCCGGCGAGGTGTTAGACAACGACATCGCGCCGCCGAACACCGTCGTCAGCGCGGTGAACGGCGTCAGCGTCGCCGCCTCGGGCGATACCGTCATCGTCGGCCAATACGGCACGCTGACCATTAACGCTCAGGGGCACTATACCTACACCCTGAAAAGCGGCGTCGGCGCGGACAGCATCAGCACGCCGGACAGCTTCATCTACACCATTACGGCGCCTAACGGCGACAAGGACACCGCCTCGCTTAACGTTACGCCTGCGCCAAGGGGGCTGGATGCGGTGGACGACGTCAGCGCGGCTATGACGGTGACGTCGATTCAGGATACCTCAGGCTACAGCGACACCTCTGTGGGAACGGCCAGTTGGTCAAGCTCACTGGGAAAAACGACGGGCAACGGCAGCGGCACCTTTGTCGTCGATGAAGGTTCGGCGTTAAAAGATATCGTACTGACCTTCAAAGCCAGCTCAACGCTGCTCCTAGGCTCTGCCGACATTAGCTGGGAAATTCTGGAAGGCACGACGTCTATCCGCTCCGGCACCACCTCCGCCAGCATGCTTCTGGGAGGTTCACCCGGTACGGTAACGCTCAGCGGGCTTGAGCTGGATGCTGGCACCTACACGCTGAAATTTACCGGCAGCGAAACCGGCCTCGTCGGGCAAATCACCGTGACGCCGAGCGTCAGCGGCACGCTTGTCGACCTGTCCGACTATCTGAGCACCGCAGGCCACGCGGTCAGCGGCAATATCTTTGACGGCAGCGATTCGGCGGGCGCAATGGACCAGCTCTCGTCGGTCGGCACCACGTTGAGCATTACCGACGCCAACGGCGTCACGACAACGCTGGATCCGTACGCCACCAGCAACGCGACCGCCAGCATTCACGGCCAGTACGGCACGCTGACTATCGGAGTCGACGGCACCTACAGCTATACGTTGAACCCAGGCGTATCGCTGTCAACGATAACGGAAAAGGAAACCTTTAACTACACGCTGACTTCCTCCAACGGCCAGACGGCGAACGCCACGCTGACTGTCGACATGGCGCCGCAGTTCGTCAGCTCCGGCCATAACGACGTGATTACCGGCACGGCCTACGCCGACACCGCTATCTATCACCTGCTTAACGCCGCCAGCAACACCGGCGGTAACGGCAGCGACGTCTGGAGCAATTTCTCGCTCCAGCAGGGGGACAAAATCGATATCCACGAACTGCTGGTCGGCTGGAACGGCCAAACGTCTACGCTGGGCAACTACCTGAGCGTCACCACCAGCGGCAACGACACGGTTATTTCCATCGATCGCGACGGAGCAAGCGGCCAAACCTACCAGTCGACCACGCTTATTACGCTGGAGAACGTACACACTACGCTCGACGAACTGATAGAACAGCACCACATCATTACCCATTAAAACAGTACCCCCGGGCGCGCAGACGCCCGGGGCAATAAGATTAAATATTTAGAGATAGTTACTATCATGGAAAAATTACGACCCTTAGGGCGGTGGCTGACCGGCTGCCTCTGCGTGGCTAGCCTTCACGCCGGCGCACGGGAGCAAAACGTCTCTGCCGAACGGCTTATGCAGCAGCAAGAGCTCCCCTCGCTAAACGGGCGAGCCGCGCTGACGCAAGCCGCCACGGCGCCCACCTCCTTAAAGCTTGAACAGGCGGTAAACCGCGCGGTTTCCTGGCATCCAAGCATTCAGGAAGCGGTCAGCAGGCTCTATCAGCAGTCAGAGCAGGTAGATGTAGCGCTGGCGAAATACTATCCGCAGATAGAGGGCGGCGTGAACGGCGGCTACACCAACAGCTATAGCGACAGCGGCTTTAGCCCTTCGCTGTCGCTTTCCCTTTCGCAAATGCTGTACGACTTCGGCAAAGTCGACAGTCAGGTACGTGCCGAACGGGCGGGCGTCGCTCAGGAACAGGCCAACCTTCTGGTAGCTATCGACGACGTTGTTCGCGACACTGCAATGGCGATCGTTCAGGTTCAAACCTGGCAGCAAATGGTAGAAACGGCGCAGGCGCAGCTGGCGGCGCTAACCGACATAGGCCGCCTCACGCAGCAGCGCCACAGCGAAGGCGCGGCCACCCTGTCCGACGTGGTGCAAACCGAGTCCCGCATAGAGGGCGCCCGCGCCCAGCTGACCCAATATCAGGCCAGCCTGGACAGCGCGCGAGCGACCCTGATGGCCTATCTGGGCTGGGACAGCCTCAACGAAGTAGACAACGGCTTTTCCGACGCGTTTAGCCGCGCCTGCGACAGCGCCGAGCCCGACTATCGCCAGGTTCCTTCGGTGCTGGCGGCCTGGGCGCAGGCCAACGTCGCTCAGGCGCGGCTGGACAACGCCAACGCTCAAATGACGCCGACCGTCTCGCTGGAGCCGGAAGTCAGGCACTACCTTAACGACCGCTACGTCAACAGCGAAACCCTCGACCGCACGCAGTATTCCGCCTGGGTCAAGGTCTCAATGCCTATCTATCAGGGCGGAGGACTCACCGCCAGCCGCAACGCCGCGGGTCACGCGGTAGAAGCGGCCCGCGCCGCAGTTCAGCGAGCGCGGCTCGATGCGCGCCAGAAGCTGACCGACGCCTACAGCCAGTCGCTCAACTTAACCAACACGCTGCAAACGCTGACGCGCCAGCAGGCCTTAACCGAACGCACTCGCGACCTTTATCAGGAACAGTATCTCAACCTTGGCAACCGCCCGCTGCTGGACGTGCTCAACGCCCAGCAGGAAGTGTTTCAATCGCGCTTTTCGCTACAGCAAACGCGCAGCCAGCTTCATCAGCTTCGGCTTCAGTGCCTTTACTACACCGGCAAGCTGCGTAACGCCTTTAAGCTTGAAAACCGCAACATTCAGTCCGTGGAGATCCGCCCATGAGCCGAGCCTCTCGCCTCGATGATGAAGAAACGCTGTCCGGCGAGGCCCTGGCCGACTGGGCGCAGGCCATCGGCTACGTAGCCGGCCACTATCGCGTTAACGGCTCAGCAGGCGCGCTGAGGGCCGATGCGCCCTGGCTTAGCGGAAAAGCGCGGACAGCAGCCCTGACGCACCTTGCACGTCAGGCCGGGCTCTCCTTTACGGCGCTCTCGCCGTCACAGGAAACGCTGAGCGCCTGGCAGCTGCCGATTATCGTTCAGCTCGCGAAGGGGGAACTGGGGATCGTTGAGCGGTTTGACGGCGATGATACGGTCGACGTCCGTTTTATCGGTGAGAGAAGCGGCTCAAACCGCGTCTCGCTGCGCGAGCTGCTGCCTGACGTTCGCTACGTCGCCGCGCTGCGCCCGCTGTCGGCGCTGAAGGACAGCCGGGCCGACGCGTACGTTTCGCGCTATCGCCCGGACTGGCTGCGCAGCCTAATCGTAGGCGATATTAAGCCCTACGGCAGCGTGATGCTGGCGGCGCTGCTGATTAACGTTCTGTCGCTCTCGGGGATCCTGTTCTCTATGCAGGTTTACGACCGCGTGATCCCGGCGCAGTCCTATCCCTCCCTTTACGTACTGGCGTTCGGCGTGCTGATCGCCTCCCTTTTCGGCTTTTTGCTGCGCCTTGCGCGTGGACACCTCACCGACCTGCTCGGCAAGCGGGCGGATATCCGCATTTCCGATCGCGTTTTTGGCCACGCGCTGCGGCTGCGCAATAGCGCTATTCCGCGCTCCACCGGCAGCTTTCTCTCGCAGCTGCGCGAGCTGGAGCAGATCCGGGAAACCATCGCCTCCTCCGTCGTTTCATCGGTGGTCGATCTCCCCTTCTTCTTCCTGTTCCTGCTGGTGCTGGCGCTGATTGCCCCACAGCTGGCGTGGATAGCGCCGGTCGCCGCGCTGCTGATGGTGCTGCCCGGCCTGCTGCTGCAAAAAAGGCTGGCGACGCTCGCCAATCAGGCCGCCCACGAAAGTACGCTGCGCAACGCGGTTCTGGTGGAAAGCGTACAGGGCCTGGAAGACATCAAGCTGATGCAGGCGGAAAATCGCTTTTTACAGCAGTGGAACGGCTATATCCAAATCACTGCCGAATCCGGCCTGCGCACCCGCAGGCTCACGCAGGGGCTGCTCAACTGGGGGATCGCCGTTCAAAGCCTGGTTTACGCCGCCGTCGTCATGATGGGCGCGCCTTTAGTGATAGAAGGGGAAATCACCACCGGCTCAGTGGTCGCCGCCTCCATGCTCGCCTCGCGCATGATAGCGCCGATGGCGGCCCTGTGCGGCGTACTGGCGCGCTGGCAGCAGGTGAAGGCGGCCAAAGAGGGGCTCGACAACATCATGCAGTTGCCCGTTGAGAACCAAGGCGAAGAGCAGCGCGTACATCAGGACGTTCTGCTCGGGCACTACCGATTTGACAACGCCCAGTTTCGCTACCGCGCCGACGATCCCATTATTCCACTGCGCATCGGCCGGCTGGAGGTTGCGCCCGGCGAACGCATCGCCGTGCTGGGTCGCAACGGCGCCGGCAAGTCGACGCTGCTGCAGGCAATGGCGGGCGGCATGGAGCTGGTCAGCGGGGAAGCGCGTCTGGATGAGCTGAGCCTGCCGCACATCGACATCGAAGACGTTCGCCGCAACGTCGGCTTTTTGACGCAAAACGCCCGTATGTTTCACGGCACGCTGCGGGAAAATATCGCGCTCGGCGCGCCTAACGCCACCGATGATGACATTTTCAGCGCCCTTCACATCAGCGGCGCGGCGGAGTTTGTCAAAAAGCTGCCCAAGGGGCTGGATCACCCCATCATGGAAGGCGGGGCCGGGCTCTCCGGCGGCCAGCGCCAGTCCATACTGCTGGCGCGCATGCTGCTGCGCGATCCGAATATCGTGCTGTTAGACGAACCAACCGCCTCTTTGGATGAGCACGCCGAGCGCGAGTTCATTCAGCGCCTCGGCCAGTGGCTGGGCCACCGCACGCTTATCGTCGCCACCCATCGCGTGCCGGTGCTGGAGCTGGTAGAGCGGATCGTGGTGCTTAAAGAGGGCCAACTGGTGATGGACGCGCCAAAAGCGCAGGCGCTCAGCGCCGGTCGAACGACACAGGCGCCTAACGAACGGGAGTGGAAACATGAACACCAGTCGGCCTGAGGCGATTATCGACACCTTGAATAACGCCGACGCGCCGGAAAACGGCTACGTCGAGGCGAGGCGCATCATTACGCTCAGCGCCCTGCTGCTTCTTATCGCGTGGCTTTGGGCCAGCTTCAGCACGCTTGACGAAGTTTCCAGCGGGACGGGGAAGGTCATTCCCAGCTCTCGGGAGCAGGTGCTGCAGTCCCTTGACGGCGGCGTTCTGGCGGAACTCATGGTGCACGAAGGCGATAAGGTGTCGGCAGGCCAGGTGGTGGCGCGTCTCGACCCAACCCGCTCAGAATCCAACGTTGGCGAAAGCGCGGCCCGCTACCGCGCCTCTCTGGCCTCCAGCGTAAGGCTCAATGCTGAAGTCAGCGATCTGCCGCTGGCCTTTCCCGACTCGCTTAACCCCTGGCCGGACCTTATCGCCTCGGAGACCCGGCTGTACACCTCGCGACGCGCACAGCTTGAAAGCTCAGAAGCAGAGCTCAAAGAGGCGCTTTCGCTGGTCGATAAGGAGCTGGCGATTACCGAACGGCTGGTAAAAACCGGCGCGGCAAGCCACGTTGAGGAGCTGCGCCTTCGCCGCCAGAAAAGCGATCTGGCCCTAAGGCTGACCGACCTGCGCTCGCAGTATTACGTGCAGGCGCGCGAAGCGCTGGCGAAGGCGAACGCCGAAGTGGATATGCTCTCCTCTGTCATTAAGGGCCGGGAAGATTCGGTGACTCGCCTGACCCTGCGTTCGCCGGTACGCGGCATTGTAAAAAATATCCAGGTGACGACGCTCGGCGGAGTTATTCCGCCGAACGGCGAGATGATGGAAATCGTGCCGGTCGACGAACGGCTGCTGATAGAGGCCCGTATTTCACCGCGCGACATCGCGTTTATCCACCCCGGCCAAAAGGCGCTGGTGAAGATTACCGCCTACGACTACGCCATCTACGGCGGGCTTGACGGTGAGGTGGAAACCATTTCGCCGGATACGCTACAGGACAAGGCCAAGCCCGAGATTTTCTATTACCGGGTGCTGATCCGCACGCATCAGGACTATCTGCAAAACAAAGCCGGACGGCGCTTTTCCATCGTGCCGGGCATGATCGCCTCGGTGGACATCAAAACCGGAGAGAAAACCGTAATGGACTACCTGATTAAGCCGTTTAATCGCGCGCAGGAAGCGCTGCGGGAGCGATAAGGAGAGCCCTGAGTAATCCGTTAACAAACAGTCCTAATTAGCTCTGGAGGATATTCCGGCCGAAAATACGCTGTGCTTATATCACTATCGTGCTCGGCCGGAAGAGCGCTTGGATTGAAATTGGGAGTGCGGCGGGCACTGCCCGCCGTTGAATAGCAACCCCATCGATCTGATAGAGCAAAACTCAGTGCGCAGCAAAAAGCCTGCGCGCAGGGTTCACGCGCCGAAGCGCGATGGCCTATTTCCCCTTCCACACCGGCTCGCGCTTCTCGGCGAACGCCGCCGGGCCTTCCAGGGCGTCCTCTGAGTGCAGCACCGACGGATAGTTTTTCAGCTTGCCGCTGCGGATGTGGCGATAGCCCTCTTCTACCGACATCTCGCCCGTTTCGCGAAAGATCTCCTTAATGGCAGCGATGGCCAGCGGCGCGCTTTTGCACAGCTGGCGCGCCAGTTCGCGGGCGGTATCCATCAGCTGTTCACCGTCGACCACTCGGTTAACGATCCCCCAGCGCAGCGCCTCTTCTGCGTCTATTCTGCGGCCGGTCATCATCATTTCGTTGGCAATCGTCGGCGGCACCAGCTTGGGCAAGCGCAGCATGCCGCCGCTGTCGGGCACGATGCCGAGCTGGCTTTCCGGCACGGCGAAGCTGGCGTTGCGCGAGCAGACTATCATGTCCGCAGCCAGCGCCAGCTCAAAGCCGCCGCCGAAGGCGTAGCCGTTGACGGCGGCAATCACCGGCTTGTCCAGGTCGAACAGCTCCGTCAAGCCAGCAAACCCGCCGGGGCCGAAGTCAGCGTCCGGCGCTTCCCCTTCCGCGGCGGCCTTGAGGTCCCAGCCCGCAGAGAAAAAACGCTCGCCCGCGCCGGTGACGATCGCGACGCGAAGGGTAGGATCGTCGCGAAACGCAATAAAGGCTTCGCCCATTTCAAAACTGGTTTTGGCATCGATGGCGTTCGCCTTGGGGCGGTCTAAAACGATTTCCAGAACGTCGCCGTTGCGGGTCACGCGTAATGATTCGCTCATGCTAATACTCCATATAAAAAGAACAAATAGAACGGCGCGCCGAGCGGATAACGAGATGCAGGAGGCCGATGCCGCACGCTTTATTAACGTGCGGCGCAATCGCAGCTTCGACTATTTCGCAAACCGGCTCAGTGCAAGCCTTTTTTGATCACTTTTCCGGAACAGCTTCTCGGCAGGCTCTTCCTGATTTCCAGAAACGAGGGCACCTTAAACTTGGCCATGCGGCTCTCGCAGAAGGTAAAAAACTCCTCTTCGGTCATCGTTTCGCCTTCGTTGAGCACGATGAAAGCCTTAATGGCTTCGTCTCGAATGGAGTCCTTCAGGCCGATAACCGCAACGTCCATAATTTTCGGGTGTGCGGAAATCACGTTTTCCAGCTCTACGCAGGAAATGTTTTCGCCGCTTCGCTTAATCATGTTGCAGCTGCGCTCGACGAAGTAGAAAAAGCCCTCTTCGTCGACGTAGCCATAGTCACCGGTTCGCAGCCAGCCGTCCGCGCTCAGCGCTTTGGCAGTCGCCTCCGGCATGTTGTAATACTCTTTAAACAGCGTCTTGCCCGGTACGCCCTTAAGGCAGATTTCGCCCGTTTCGCCTACCGGCAGCTCGTTGCCCTGGCTATCCCTAATCTGCGCCTCATACCCCATGCCGACGCGGCCGATAGACGGCCAACGGCGTTTGTCCCCCGGCCTGTCGCCAATGGCGCCGACGATGGTTTCCGTCATGCCGTAGGAGGTCAGCAGCCTGACGCCGAAGCGCCGTATAAACGCATCCTTTTCCTGTTCGGAAAGGTTGAGGTAAAACAGCACCTCTCGCAGGCAGTGCTGCCTTTCCCACGGCATTTTAGGCTGCATCATCAGGGTTTTAATCATCAGCGGAATGCATTCGGTCACGGTGGCCCGGTATTTACACACCTGCGACCAAAACGCGCGGGCGCTGAACTTTTCCAGCAGAACGAACGTCGCCCCGGCGGAGAATGCCGCCATCGCGGCGGTACACTGGCAGTCGATGTGAAAAGCAGGCATCGGCGTCATATAAACGTCGTCCTGACGCAGCGCGCACTGCCAGGCCGTATAGTAGCCGGCGAACCTCAGGTTATAGTGAGTGATCACTACGCCCTTGGGGCTGGACGTTGTGCCAGAGGTAAACAGGATTTCCGCCGTATCGTCCGCGCAAAGCGCCACCTGCGGGATAAGGTGAGCGGGCTGGGCGCGCTTCAGGGCGTGAAAATCCAGCGCGTTGAGGGACTCGGCGTTCCCATCTATCAGGAGAACCGTTTGTAGCGAAGCATCGTCGGCCTGCCGGATCTCATCATAAATGCCGTAAAACTCACCGGCGGTTACCACGACGGTGGCGCCGCACATGCGGATCACGTATTCGCTCTCGGCCTTGAGCAGGTTGGCGTTCACCGGCGCCATCACGGCGCCGATTTTAGCCAATCCAAACCAGCAAAAGATGAACTCCGCACAGTTATTCAGATGCAGCGCAACCCGATCGCCCTTAGCCACGCCGAGCGCATAGAAAAGATTGGCCGTGCGGTTAATCTCTTCGTTCAGCTCGCGATAGCTGTATTCAGACGCCAGCCCGTGCAGGCTCTCGACGATAAGCGCCGTCCTGTCGCCGTGCAGCTCCGCCAGGTCGTCCCACATCTGCCGTAAGTTTTGTTCACCAATTATGTCCATTGCGCACCCATACGTACCTATACTCGCTTACCAATAGCGCCGTTGCTTTACTGCAAGCCGGGCGACGGGCGGCCGCCCTTTTATCACCAAGCTATTGTTGCCCGCCAAGCTTGGCCAACCCTTTTTCCGCCAGCGCCTGAATTTGTGCGTCACTGTAACCAATGTCCGCCAAAATAGCAGCCGTATCCATACCAAGCGTCGGCATTCCGCGCCAAATTTGACCAGGATTGTTCTTAAACTTGGGCATAACGTTCGGCCCTTTGCAATCGCGCCCGTCGATGGTTTTCCAGGTCGTTATCGACTCGCGCGCCACGTACTGCGGGTTGCCCTCCAGTTCTGGGATCGTCAGCACCTTGGTCGACGCGACGTTCAGTTCGGCAAAGCGCGCCAGCACCTCGGCGATGGACTTACCGGCCAGATATTCGTCCAGCTTGTCTTCCACCAGCTGGCCGTACGGGCATTCAATGCGGTGAATCAGCTGGGTGCCGTCAGGAATCTCCGGCGTGCCCCACAGGTGCTCAATGCCCATGTCTTTGAACGTTTCCCGGATCTGGTTTACTCCCACCAGCTCCATCACGATGTAGCCATCCTTGCACTTGTAAAGCCCGCAGCCGGTGTAATAAGGATCCTTGCCCTTGGTCATGCGCGGACAGATTTCGCCGCCGTTGAAGTAGTCCATCATGAAGTACTGCCCCATGCGCAGCATCACTTCGTACATCGCGACGTCAATGCTTTCGCCCACGCCCGTCTCGTGCACCTTATGCAGCGCGGCGAGCGTAGCGGTCGTCACCGTCATGCCGGAGAAGTAGTCTGCGGTGTAGGGGAACGCCGGCATCGGCTGGTCCTTGTCGCCGTTTTGGATCAGATAGCCGCTGAACGCCTGCGCGATGGTGTTATAGGCCGCCAGGTTGGTGTATTCATCCGTGCCGTACTGGCCAAAGCCGGAGAGGTGAGCAATCACCAGCTTTTTGTTGTGCTGCCAAAGCAGCTCGTCCGTAATGCCGCGGCGGGCAAAGGCCGGCCCCTTGCTGGCTTCGATAAAGATATCCGTCGTTTCCATCAGCTTTAAAAAGGCTTCCCGCCCTTCGTCCTTAAAGATGTTTAACGACAGCGCGTGCAGGTTGCGCCGTGAAAGCTGAGGATAGTTGGGCTGAACCCGGATCGTATCGCCGTAGGCGACGTTCTCAATCCAGATAACCTCGGCGCCCCATTCGGCAAACATCTGTCCGGCAAAGGGGCCGGCGATTTCAATTCCAGAAAAAACGACCCTGAGCCCGGACAGGGGGCCAAACTTGGGCATGGATAACCGTGCAGACATACGCATCACCTTCTTTACTCAAATCACATGTCAAGGCGCCCGCAGCCCCGGCCGCAGGGCGCCCTATCTTAACCGGCGGTTAGCGGTACTTCTTCAGCTCCGCGCGGCCCAGCGTCAGTATCTGCATTTCGTCGGAACCGCCGGAGATGCGGTCAACGCGCAGGTCGCGCCAGAAGCGGGTTACGCGGTGATCGCCGGCAATGCCGATACCGCCCAGCACCTGCATCGCGGAGTCAACCACTTCAAACGCCGCGTTGGCGCAGAAGTACTTACACATCGCCGCGTCGCCGGAGGTCATCAGGCCGTTGTCGCTCTTCCAGGCCGCTTCGAACAGCATGTTTTTCATGGCGTTTAGCTTGATGGCCATATGGGCGAACTTTTCCTGAATCAGCTGGAAGCGGCCGATAGCTTCGCCGAACTGCACGCGCTGGTTGGCGTAGCGGGCCGCGTCTTCATAGGCGCAGTAGGCGGTGCCGTAGTTGGTCAGCGCCACCAGAAAACGCTCGTGGTCAAACTCTTCCTTCACGCGGTTAAAGCCGTTGCCTTCTCGGCCGAACATGTCCTTTTCTTCCAGCTCGACGTTGTCAAACACTACTTCGCAGCAGCTGTCCATGCGCAGGCCCAGCTTCTCCAGCTTGGAAACCTTGATGCCCGGCTTGCTCATGTCGACAAACCATTCGGAGAAAATCGGCTTGTCCGGCGAGGCGCTGTCGCGCGCCATCACCACCAGATAAGGGGTATAGGCGCTGCTGGTGATAAAGCACTTGCTGCCGTTGAGGTAGACCTTGCCGTTCTTGCGAGTGTAGTTGGTCTGCAGGCTGCCGACGTCAGACCCTGCGCCGGGTTCGGTGATGGCCGAGTTCCACATCTGCTTGCCGGTGCCCTGAAACGCCATGATCTTGTCGATCTGCTCCTGCGTTCCCTCGCGCAGCACGGTATTGAAGCCGCCGGGCAGCTGATACAGCACGTAGGTCGGCGCCCCCAGGCGGCCAAGCTCGGCCCAAACCGCAGCCACAGTGACGAAGCCGGCGTCGAGGCCGCCGTGCTCTTCCGGCAGCAGCAGGCTGTCGATTCCCATGTCCGCCAGCGCCTTAACGAAGCGCTCCGGATATTCGCTGTTGCGATCGCACTCGGCGAAATAGGCTTCCCAGTTTTCCTGCGCCATCAGGTCGCGGATGCCGGCAACGAACAGCTCCTGCTCATCACTTAATCTAAAATCCATACTTTTAACCTCTTAAATGTTCAAATTCACAGTAAAAACACTCAGTCTTTCCAGTTCTTCTTGGCGTCCTTGATAAAGGAGAGCGTGACCATAATGTTGACGAAGAACAGCGGGCAGCCGCCGGCGATAATCGCCGTTTGAATGGGCTTAAGCCCTCCCAGCGCCAGTAGCACGATGCCGATAACCCCAACCAGAACGGACCAGCCAATGCGTACCAGCAGCGGCGGCTCTTCGCCATCGCGAACCGCACGACAGGTGGACATCGCCAAGGTGTAGGAACAGGCGTTAATCAGCGTAACCGTGGCAATGAAGCACAGAATGAAGAAGCCCCAGATCGTTGCGGTACGCATCGGCAACGCGGCCCAGGTTTCGATAATGGCGCGCGCTACGCCGTACTGTTCGATAAGGTTCGGAATGTTGATGACGTTTTTATCCATCAGCAGCAGCGTGTTGCTGCCGAGGATCGTCCACAGCAGCCACGTCCCGGCGGTCAGGCCTGCCACCATTCCCAGACACAGTTCGCGCACGGTGCGCCCTTTGGAAATACGCGCAAGGAAGATGCTCATCTGGATGGCGTAAATAACCCACCACGCCCAGTAAAATACGGTCCAGCTCTGCGGGAATCCGCCTTTGCCGATGGGGTCGGTGTAAAACAGCATGCGCGGCAAATACATCAGCAGCGTGCCTACCGAGTCGGTGAAATAGTTGACCATGAAGCTGGCGCCGCCGACGATGCAGACCCATCCCAACATCAGGAAGCTCAGATAGCTGCGCACGTCGCTGGCGATCTTTACGCCCTTTTGCAGGCCGAAGGCCACGCAGATAGCGTTAAGCACAATCCAGCAGGTAATAATGATGGCGTCCAGCTGTAGGGTATGCGGCACGCCGAAGAGGAACTGAATGCACTCCGTCACCAGCGGCGTCGCCAGACCAAGGCTGGTGCCCATAGCAAAGATCAGCGCCACCAGATAAAAGTTGTCGATGATGGTGCCGAACAGGCCGTTGGCGTGCTTTTCACCCACCAGCGGCGTCAACGTAGAGCTGGGACGGATAACGTCCATCTTGCGCACAAAGAAGAAGTAGGCAAAGGCAACGGACAGGAAGCTGTAAGTCGCCCACGGCAACGGCCCCCAGTGCAGCAGGCTATAGGCCAAACCAAACTCTTTTGCCGTGACCGAGTTGGGCGCTATCGCAAAGGGCGGGCTGGAGACGTAGTAGTAAATCTCAATCGATCCCCAAAACAGCACGGCGGCGGACGTACAGGATGCGAACATCATGAAAATCCAGCTGGCGGTGCTGAATTCAGGCGCTTCATTTCCCAAACGCTTTTTAGCGTAGGGGCCGAAGATAAGCCAGAACCAGCCGAAGAACATCACGACCATGTACCACTCAAACGCCCATCCCCAAACGTTAGTCACGTAGCTGAAGACTGCGTTAATCACTTCATTTGCCGCATCCAGATCGCGCACGGTCAACCAACAGAGGATCCCAACAATAATCAGCGGGGGAAAAAAGACCTTTGGTTCTATCCCGCTTTTCTTCTGTTTACCTGCTTCAATTTCACTCTTCATTTACGTCTCTGCCTCATGGAAATATCTTCCTCGCAATGACAACCTGAGGGTATTGTTTCTAAATAGACGCGGTTTACAACGCCATATATATGGCGAGCAAGACTTAACGCCGATATGCCTTTAATAAAAAATAAAACCCGAAAGTAATAAATCACCACATGTTAAAAAATAGTGTATTAACGTTAAATATATCCATTAACGTAGAAACAACCTGGCCGATTAATACGGAACTTATAATGAGTTTTAGAACTGCAATAATCCGTGATCTTAATCAAACTATCCTCCCCATCGGAGAGAGTCCCCTTCTCATTTTTCATCATAAACCTCACAAATCAACAAAATAAATCATTTAATATCAATTAATTGAATGAATAACACTTTATGAGTAAGCGCGCCGTGGCGCAGGCCGACTCTTTCAATATTGGTGATCCAGGTATTACTTTGATGGGGGGAATCATGGTATTTCTATTGCCGTCAAATTGATTCCAGAAAGAGGAAGCTGATAAGTAAAACCGTTATTAGTTTAATTACCCGTCGAATAGTTTTATTTACGAACAGCTATACCGATTTTTATAAACGACTTTGAACAAAGCCGTCGTTTTAATTTGTCCTGATTGTGTATTTCACTCCTTATTTGGGAGTTGTTTCACAATATTGAAAATTATATTGCCTATCGGAGAAGTGATGAAAATTATTGCATGCTATAAGCTCATCCCCGAGGAGCAGGATATTACCGTTAACGGTGATGGCTCTCTGAACCTCAGTAAGGCGGATGCCAAAATCAGCCAGTTTGATCTTAACGCGATTGAAGCAGCCTGTGCCTTAAAACAGCAAAATGACGATGTTCATATTGTCGCCATGAGCGTGGGTGGCGAAGCGCTGGCAAATCCCAAGGGGCGCAAGGACGTGCTGTCTCGCGGCCCGGATGAACTGGTTGTGGTTTCTGACGCCGGGCTGGAAAACCTTCTGCCCCATCAGACGGCAACCGTGCTGGCGGCGGCGGCGAAAAAAACCGGTTTCGATCTCATCCTGTGCGGCGACGGCTCTGCCGACCTCTACGCCCAGCAGGTCGGCCTGCTGCTCGGCGAGGCGCTGAGCGTGGCCGCGATTAACGGCGTCAGCCGCATCCTTAGCGTATCCGACGGACAGGTTCAGGTAGAACGCACGCTGGAAGACGAAATTGAAACCCTGACGCTCAGGCTGCCGGCGGTGATTTCCGTATCAACCGACATCAACGATCCTCAGATCCCTTCCATGAAGGCCATTCTCGGCGCGGCGAAAAAACCCGTACAGGCCTGGAAGCCAGCGGATCTGGAGCTGGGCGGCGTTGCGTCCTATACGGCGCTGCTTAGCGTACAGGCTCCGAAGCAGAAAGCGCGCGGCCGCGTGATTATCGAAGGGGACGGCGAAGAGCAAATCGCCGAGTTTGCAGAACATCTGCGCAAAGTTATCGGCTAATGGGGGTCGTCATGAGTAAATTTTCAACCGTTTGGGTATTTAGCGACGATGCCGCCCGCCTGCCGGAACTGATGGGCGGCGCGTGCGAGCTGGGCGAAAGCGTTCAGGTCGTCACGCTAAGCGCAGAGCAGTCGGCGCAGGCCTTCCGCCTGGGCGCCAACGCGGCCTATCAACTGGGCGCCGTCCCCGCCGATCGCATCATCGAAGACTATGCGGATACGCTGGTTCGAGCGATTAAGGAACACGGCCCCTCGGCGCTGGTTATCCTGCCGGCGACCCGCCGCGGCAAAGCGCTGGCGGCTCGTCTGGGCGCTCGGCTGGAGGCCGGCGTGGTTAACGATGCGGCGCAGCTGTTTGCCGAAGGCGGCCATCCGGTCGCAACCCACATGGTGTACGGCGGCTTGGCCTTCGGTAAGGAGCAGATAACCACCGCCTATGCGGTCGTCACCTTAGGCAGCGGCACGTTTGCACCCGCGCAGGAAAACACGGCGCTCAGCGGCAGCGCCGTCGAGTTGACGTTTGTCGCACCGGCAAACCCCATCACCTGCGTATCGCGCAGCGCCAAGCAGGGTGAAAGCGTCGATCTGGGTAAAGCCCGTCTGGTGGTCAGCATTGGCCGCGGCATCGGCAGCAAAGAGAACATCGCCATCGCCGAAGCCTTCAGCAACAGCATAGGCGCCGAGCTGGGCTGCTCCCGCCCGGTAGCGGAAAACGAGAAGTGGATGGAGCGCGAACGCTATGTCGGCATCTCCGGCATCATGCTCAAGCCGGAGCTGTATCTTGCCGTCGGCATTTCCGGGCAAATCCAACATATGGTCGGCGCCAACGGCGCGCAAACCATTATGGCCATCAACAAAGATAAAAATGCGCCGATCTTCCAATATGCCGACTACGGCATCGTGGGCGATCTGATGAAGATCGTACCCGCGTTGACCAAAGCCTTAAGTCGGTGAAATAGAAACGTTAACGAAACGGCGGGGCCGCTAGCGGCTCTGCCCTTCTTGCTGGAGACACTATGTCCGAAGATGTATTTGACACCATAATCGTCGGCGCCGGGCTAGCGGGCGCGGCGGCAGCGTTAGTGCTGGCGCGCGAAGGCGCCAACGTTTTGGTGATTGAGCGCGGCAACTATGCGGGCGCAAAAAACGTCACCGGAGGTCGGCTCTACGGCCATAGCCTGGAGCGCCTTATCCCCGGCTTTGCCGAGCAGGCTCCGATTGAACGCCGCATCACGCGGGAAAAGATCTCTTTTCTGACCGACGACAGCGCCGTTACCCTCGACTACCACAACGGCCGGGACGCCGTGCCGCCGCAGGATTCCTACTCCGTGCTGCGCGCCAAGTTCGACCCTTGGCTGATGGAACAGGCGGAAGCCGCCGGCGCGCAGTTTGTACCCGGCATTCGCGTCGACAGGCTGGTTCAACGCGACGGTAAGGTCATCGGCGTCGAAGCTGACGGCGACGTGCTGGAAGCCAATACTGTCATTCTGGCCGAAGGCGTTAACGCCATACTTGCCGAACAGATCGGCATGGCGCAGCCGGTTTCAGCCGCGTCGGTCGCCGTCGGCGTGAAAGAGCTTATCGAGCTGCCCCGCGAATTACTGGAAGCGCGTTTCGGTCTGGAAGGCGACGAAGGCGCGGCCTGGCTGTTCGCCGGTTCGCCGTCCGACGGTCAGATGGGCGGCGGCTTTCTGTATACCAACGGCGACACCCTGTCTCTCGGCCTGGTGTATGGGCTGCACCACATCGAACACGCGAAAAAGTCAGTCCCCCAGATGCTGGAAGATTTTAAGCAACATCCGGCGGTGCGGCCGCTTATTGCTGGTGGGAAAACCATCGAATACGCAGCGCACGTGGTGCCTGAAGCCGGCATCAACATGCAGCCCAAGCTGGTTGGCGACGGCGTGCTTATCGCCGGCGACGCGGCGGGCATGTGCCTGAACCTCGGGTTTACCATTCGCGGCATGGATCTGGCTATCGCCTCTGGCGAAGCCGCGGCGCGCGCGGTACTGGAAGCAAAAGAGAAAAATGACTTCAGCGCCCAAGGGCTCGGCGGCTATCTGCAGCAGTTAGAAAGCCTGTCGGTAATGAAAGACCTGCGCCACTATCGCAAGGTTCCGGCGATGATGGACAACCCGCGCATGTTTACGCTCTATCCACAGATGGTGGCTGGCATCATGGCGGACCTGTTTACCGTCGACGGGCAGCCGCCGCGGCCGCTGCGTAAAAAGCTCATGCGCCACTGCAAAGAGGTCGGCTATATGAACCTGCTTAAGGACGGCATAAAAGGAGCAACCGCATTATGAGTGAGCCAGTCAACGTTGACGTCAAGCTGGGCGTCAACAAGTTTCACGTGGACGAAGGCCATCCGCACATCATTATCGGCGAGCATCCGGATATGGCTGCGTTTCGCCTGTTGACGCTGGCCTGCCCCGCCGGCCTCTACAAGCAGCTGGAGGACGGAACTATCCGCTTCGACTACGCCGGCTGTCTGGAATGCGGTACCTGCCGCATTCTGTGCCGTAACTCGGTATTGGAAGAGTGGACCTACCCGCGCGGAACCTTCGGCGTAGAGTATCGCTACGGTTAACGCCCTGCGGTAAAGGCGGGGCGCATCCGCTTTTACCCTTTTTAACCTCGCTATTTCATCAGGAGATATATGTATTAACGCTACGGCTTGAAGGGTAACGAGTACAACAATAATAGCCCTCCGATTACCCGTATAGACGGGGAGGCATCGCAAAATGGCCTACTACCTATGGAACAGAATAAAAAATTCGATG
Source organism: Leminorella grimontii (assembly GCF_039789245.1). Taxonomy (NCBI): domain Bacteria; kingdom Pseudomonadati; phylum Pseudomonadota; class Gammaproteobacteria; order Enterobacterales; family Budviciaceae; genus Leminorella; species Leminorella grimontii. The sequence continues at coordinate 2,883,452 of NZ_CP146357.1, forward strand.
ACATCAGCTTTTCGCCGGTTCACCGTAAGATAATGCTTTGGGGCAGCGGTGGCCCCTTTCTTGATGGCTACGTTCTCGTCATCATCGGCATCGCTCTGGAACAGCTGACCCCGGCCCTGAAGCTTGACGCAAACTGGATTGGCCTGGTCGGCGCCGCCACGCTGGTGGGACTGTTTATCGGCACCTCCCTGTTCGGCTACGTTGCCGACCTGGTTGGCCGCCGCCTGATGTTTCTGGTAGACATCGTTGCCATCGGCGTGATTTCTGCCGCCACCATGTTTGTCTCTTCTCCGCTGGAGCTGGTGCTTTTGCGATTTCTTATCGGCATCGTTATCGGCGCCGACTACCCTATCGCTACTTCGATGATCGCCGAGTTTTCCAGCACCAGCCAGCGAGCCTTCACTATGGGCTTTATCGCCGCTATGTGGTACATCGGGGCTACCGCGGCCGATCTGGTGGGCTATATGCTCTATGACGTTGAAAACGGCTGGCGGTGGATGCTCGGCAGCGCCGTGATCCCTTGCGTCGTCATCCTTCTCGGCCGATTTGACCTGCCGGAATCCCCTCGATGGCTAATCCGCAAAGGTCGGATTAAAGAATGCCAGGAACTGATGATCAAGCTGTTCGGCCAGCCCGTCACGTTCGATGAAGAGGAGGTGCAGGAAACGCGCTATAGCCAGATTTTTACGCGCCGCCACTTTACCTCAATTCTGTTCGTCGCCGCGATTTGGACCTGTCAGGTGATCCCGATGTTCGCTATTTACACCTTTGGGCCTCAGATTATCTCGCTGCTAGGGCTCAATGAGGGCAGAGAGGCCGTTTTAGGCAACGTGGTGATAAGCTTCTTCTTCATGATTGGCTGCCTGCCCGCCATGTACTGGCTAAACAGCGTCGGCCGCCGGCCGCTGCTTATCGGCAGTTTCGCCATGATGACCGCGGCGCTGGCGCTGTTAGGGTTTATCCCTGAACCGGGCATTTTCCTCATCGTTGGCGCCTTTGCCCTGTACGCCTTTTTCTCCGGCGGCCCCGGCATTTTGCAGTGGCTGTACCCCAATGAACTTTTTCCTACCGCGATTCGGGCCTCTGCGGTCGGCGCGGCCATGTCCTTAAGTCGAATAGGCACCGTGATTTCTACCTATGCACTGCCGCTGTTTATGCAGCAGCACGGCATTTCCGCCACGATGCTGGTCGGCGCGGGGATCTCGCTCTTTGGCATGGTGATATCTATTATCCTCGCGCCGGAAACGCGCGGCATGTCTTTGGAGCAAACCAGTAAAATCAAGCTGTGCTGAGTGACAAACGGGCGCAGGCCGCGCCCGTTCGTCGTCCTGCTACTTCAGATTCTGCTTAAAATAGTCCGCGCCGTCGCGAAGCGCTTGGTCTGCCATCTTCATCATGCGGGAGTAGTGCAAAAAGGCGTGAAGGGTTCCCGAATAGGTTTGGTAGTGGCAAGGTTGGCGGTGTTCACTCAGGGTTTGGTATAGGGCGCGACTGTCGTCAATCAACGGATCGAACTCGGCTCCGGCAATAAAACAGGGGGGAACGTTGCGAGACAGATCGTTGTTAAACAGGCAGTAATAAGGTGATTCACGATCCCGTTCATCGGCCAGATAGGCATTCTCATAGTCCTGAAGGTCTTGTTGAGTCAGCCCATCCCAAGGGCCACCGTAAAGACGACGGGTTACCGAATCCCGCAGGCCGAACAGGCCGTAGTAGAGCAAGACAGCCATGACGTCACCGCAGTTGATATCGCGATCGCGCAGCCATAGCGTCGTTGCCATCGCCAGCATTGCTCCGGCCGAGTCGCCGGCAAAGCCGATGCGCCTGGCGTTTAGACTATAATCCGCCGAATGAGTGTGAAAAAATTGACAGGCGGCAACGGTTTCTTCAATGGCCTGGGGAAAGCGGGCCTCCGGCGACAGCGTATAGTCTATGCCTATCACCGCACAGCCGGTATAGTGGGCCAGCAGGCGCATAATGCGATCGTGTGTATTTAAATTGCCGAGAATAAAACCTCCGCCGTGTAAATAGAACAGCGTTGCCTCACCGCTCATTTTTGGATAATAAACTCTTGTTCCTATTTCACCATATTTAGTCGCAATCTTAACCTCCTGTACTTTCATCATTTCCGGCCCTTGCTCATTCCAATACTTTCGCTCTTGGTTATAACAGAGCCTAAGCGTTTCATAATGAGAGTCCGCCGGTAAAGGTTGCGGATTGTCTAATTGGAATTGCAGTACGCTACGCATTTCTTCTGAAATATTACTAAGAACATTGACCTTATTTTCTGGTTTCATTCATTCCTCCTGACAGATACTTTATTATTTTACCCCTTGCCCATATCTGATTTGCGACCCACACCACAAAACAAGACAACATCATGAATTTATTAATAAAATAAAAGCCACAGAAGTATAAGAAAAACTTATACCAGACATGATTATAAAAATAACAAGCGTTTTTACTCAGTACGTAAATAGTAAAAACAATCACACAGCTACGCGATAATGTCATTTTTAATTACGCTATTTATACGTTATTAAAACAATAAATTAACATCAATAGAAAATAGTATAATTAATAAAAAAATCACATAAAATTCATGGTTATTATCTTGGCAATTAGGTATATTCAGATAGACCAACGGCGAGCGTTGAAAATAAAAGAGCATGCGCAAAGCACCTTATCGTCAATCCGAAATAGATAAATAGCGTAGCGCAATCAAGTAGGGTATTAGTTAATTAAAGTATTGGTTAAATAGGTGAGAATATGTATAGAGAGTATGTTCAAGAGCCTTTATATCTCTCCGTTGCCCGCTGGGTCATGCAGCAAAAGCGTTGGGTGAGCGCAACGGAAATTGCAGAGCACTTCAATCTGACCACCTGCAAAGCGATAAACACCGTTTCCTATATTCTTTCCGAAGTTAGCGAAATCGTCTGTAAAACCAAAAGCGTTCCCAATCAGTTGGAGGGCCGCGGATGTCAATGCCAGCGGCTGATTCAGGTAGACAGCATTGACGATTTGATTTCAAGCCGCATTAAGAACGCCGTGAATGCTGAGGGCGAAAGCGACTCGGACGAACGCCTGGAACAAGGCGTGCGCGTTCCCCCTTCCGAACTAAACCGGGAACAAAAGTGGCAGTGGATGCTGTCGAAGGGGCAAAGAAAATAGGCGCAGACCGGCTACCCTATCGTTTTATTCTAGGCCCACCTCTACGGCGGTGCGCCTAGACCTGCTTGGCGCTAAGATCTAACGAATTCTGACCCGATATAAGAATTTCTAATTTCTTCGACTGCCCACTCTCAATCAGCTTTTCAATAAAGCGCTTCCACACGCGCTCCATTTTCTTTTCATAGAAAAATTGACTAAGGGTTGCCAGAGGAATAAGCGTACCTTCACCAATATTGTCCACGATCGTTAAGCGCCCTTTTCCCGTGGCCTCTTTACGCAGCAGGATGTTTTGCGGCTTGATGGTCATTGTCACGATCTGGTTACGAAACAGGTACTCTTTTAAAGCCTTGAGCAAAGCAACCAGCTGAGAGCTGCTCAATCTGTCGGTTTCATCTTCAAGGTAGTGAGAAAGCGCTTTTGACGGCGAACCGTCGGCATCGCAAACAAATTCAAAAACGTGCCCCACGCCAAGGTCGGTCTCGATGGCGCCAAAATACTTAGGAAGCCCGCTCCAATCAATGTTGCGAGCCTGAAGACGGCGGTAATACGCAAGCTCTCGCTTGACCTCTTTTTCACCACCGCTCTCTTTATTAAACAGTATCTTTATACACTGGGTGGGATTATCAGGGTGGACAAAGCATTTCCGATGACGGCCTTCACCGATAGGTCGCGCTGTTGAAAGCATCATTTAAACACTCCTTGTTTCAACAACATAAATCATGTAATGAGACGCGTTATTATAACAACGCATTTCTTAAACACAAATGATTATATTGAAAATATTTGAAACGCCTTTGTCGAACTGTGTCATTTGATAAAACCCACGTCTTTATTATTTATGCATCCTCTTGTTAAAAATAAAGTAATTAATATGGCTTTTATAATATTAAATCATCATCAGAAACCTTCCCAAGCGCCCAGTTTTACTCTCATCCCTTACTTTCTAAAAACAGGCAAAATGTCCCACGCCGCATAGGGTTCATAAAACAAACCCAATAATCAAAACAATCGCTTTACAGGTGATTAAAACCGGCCTGACGTTTTGCCTGCATATTAAAGGCCGAAGGGGGTTAGCCTTCGGCCTTAGTTACGTTTCCGCTATCAGCCCATTAACTGGAGAAGGCAGCGGATCAGCTCAAGAAGCGCGATTAACGCCCCCAGAACGACGATCGCTTTTTCAATCATCCGTTTTCCCTATAAAGGGAGCGAGAACGCCGCAGCTTACTCTTACACAGCCTGTCACTGCGGTTTCTTATGTTAGTTAAAGAGAGTCTCACTCCTGCCAGAGCACTGAAACCGGCACCACCCGTAGCTTCAGCCAGGACTTTCAAACCCGCGCGTGAGGTGGGCAGAAGTAGAAAAACGCTTTTTATAACTAACTTACTGAGTATACGCGCGTTCTGAATGCGCTGTGAATAGACATCTAGTTCAGGCATTGCGTTTACGTTGATGAAGGCATAATATTAAGACGTTAGTTAAAGAGAGTCTCACTGTGGCCAGAGCGACCAACTCAGCCCCGGAATGTAAAAACCCGATGATTAAATCGGGTTTTTTTATGCCTTAATTTCTCTAAACGGGCCGCTCCAGCTTCGCTGCCGCCTTTTCCAGCAGCGTATCCAGGCTTGAGGGCAGAAGGCGGTTTTTAACCGGTTTGCTCTCTTCCAGCAGCTTTGAGCCAATCTTCCTGTCCATGGTAAAAACGCTGACTTTACCTTCCTGATGCAGATAGATAAGTAGGCCGTCAATCCCTGCGCCGTCGTAGTCGACAAAGCGGTTAATGACCGTCTGCATGCGGCGTTTTGCCCCATCGTCACCGCCGACGGCGGCGCGCAGATCGTCAATATCCAACCCGACCGGCAGCGTGTACAGATAAATCACGTCGATAAAGTAGTTGTCTTTCGCTCCGTTGCATAAGAAACAGTACTCTTTCTGCACTTCCGAAAGCCGGTCCATTTTTCGTAGCTCTATCGCAAGCGCTTGTCCGTCCTGATAGGAAGGTTCAGAAATATCAACAAACGCGAGCCGATAAGGGCCGGGATCGCCTGCCTGAACCGACAGGGAAAAACCGCCCACCATCACAAATGCGGCAAACGCGAGCCACTTCCCAAGCTGGGACATATACATCTCCTTATATTTACCGTCACAAAGCGCCATCAGCTTTCCTAAATCACAGGCAGACGCCTAACTGATTAAGCACTGCCATCGGCATCGCGAAACGGCAGGTCTTCTTCGGGTCAACCACCTGACACACCTGCAGATCGCCGGTGATGCTCATCAGGCTGATGGCATCCTCCGGGCTAAGCCCTGCCCGCTCCACCAGCAGCCGAGCCATATTTTTCGTCGCCCGCGTCGACGCGTCGTCCAGCATGGTGGCGGAAGCCAAAGTATAAACCCTGTCGTCATCCGTCACCATCGGCAGCGGATAGGGGCGCCCCTTAACGACCTCGACCGACAGCAGCACCTCGCCGGCGACTTCCAGACCGCAGCCGGACACTTCGCCGTCCCCCATTCCCGCATGCAGGTCGCCCAACGCCAGCAAAGCGCCTGGCACGTTGACCGGCAGCCACAGCGTCGTACCCTCGCGGATAATTTTGCTGTCCATATTGCCGCCGTGATCGTCCGGCGTACCGCAGGAGACGGCTTCGCCTTCCGGCGCCACGCCAATAACGCCGATCATGGGGCGAACGGGTGCACAGACGCCGCCGGGCAGGTAAGCTACGCCATCAGACAATTCAACCATATTCACCTTCGCTTCTGTCAGCTCATCGCCCAGCACGCCGAGCTGCGGCAGCGTGACCATCACCGCCTGTGGAGACGTAATGGTAATGCGCTTGATGGCTATTTTCAGGCTGTCGCCCGGCTCCGCGCCCTCAATCCAAACCGGCCCGGTCGCCGGATTGATTCGCTGCCAGTCGAGGCGGTCAAAGGGCGTGTCGACGGAAGTAATCTGGTCTTCAAAGCAGTCGCAGGTTTGAAACAGCAGCTCCGTATTGGGCGCTGCGCGGCACGCCGGCGGGTTATCCGCCGACATAGCGTAAATAAGCTGAGTGCAGGGAATGACGGTCATCAGAGGCTCCTGGTTTTTATTCTTTGGCTAAGCGGACATGACGTAACATAACCGCGTTATCCGCCTTCGACAATAAAATGATAGGACCTTACGCCTTTCTCTTGGCTTTACGGTTCATCGCCCGTTAATAATGATATGGAATAAAAACGCCCACGCTCTAGGCCAGACTAGACGTTGAACATCCTATTTTCTGGTTTTATACTTAACAAATTGATAACTAAAAATACGTACTGCGTTTTATCATCTCTTGACGGTAGTGGACCATACCGCCATTGGCCAACGGACTGGCTAACCCGACCGACATTCCTTTGGGTTTTTCTCTTTATTTTGTAACTGACAGCATTCGCGTGACGCGCTGCGGCTCCAGGCCAGGCTCGGCCTCCCTTTACCTCAAATATCTCTGAGGCAGCGAGCGTTACGACAAAGTGACGGAGAAACTATGAGCTCATCTTATATTGAAGATATCGGCATTCAGGCCAATTCCTGGTATCGAATGACCGTGGAACTACTGCAAAAAGCAGACATTACGATTAACGGCTCGCGCCCGTTCGACATTCAGGTTCATAACCCCCACTTCTTTAAACGCGTTTTGCAGCAGGGTTCTATGGGGCTGGGAGAAAGCTACATGGACGGATGGTGGGACTGCGCGCGTCTGGACATGTTTTTTCATCGCGTTCTGCGCGCCGGCCTTGAAAACAGCATACCCAAGCGCATCGGCGATCTGATGCGTATCGTCGGTTCACGCCTGTTCAACCTACAGTCAAAGCGGCGAGCCTGGATGGTGGGAGAACGCCATTACGATCTCGGCAACGATCTGTTCAATGAAATCCTCGACCCTTATATGCAGTACTCCTGCGGCTATTGGAAAACGGCGACGACGCTTGAACAGGCCCAGCAGGACAAGCTGAAAATGATTTGCGAGAAGCTCCAGCTGCGCCCGGGTATGACGCTTCTGGACATCGGCTGCGGCTGGGGCGGATTAGCCGCCTTTGCGGCGAAAAACTATGGCGTCAGCGTGCAGGGTGTGACCATCTCCAAAGAACAGCAGAAGCTGGCGCAGGAGCGCTGCCGCGAGCTGGACGTAGATATCCTGTTTCAAGACTATCGCTCGCTCAATAACCGCTACGACCGCATCGTTTCTGTCGGCATGTTCGAGCACGTCGGCCCGAAAAACTATGCCACCTACTTTGACGTTGCTTCTCGCAACCTTAAGCCTAACGGGCTGTTTTTACTGCACACTATCGGCTCTAAAGAAACCAAGGACAACGTCGATCCCTGGATAAACCGCTATATTTTCCCCAACGGCTGTCTGCCGTCAGTAGCCAATCTGGCGCACGCCTGTGAAAAACGCTTTGTCATTGAGGATTTACACAACTTTGGCGCAGATTACGATCCGACGCTGATGGCGTGGCACCAGCGGTTTATCCAAAGCTGGGATAAGCTTTCCGCACGCTACGACGAGCGCTTTAAACGCATGTTCAGCTACTACCTTAACGCCTGCGCCGGCGCTTTCAGGGCCAGAGATATTCAGCTTTGGCAGGTTCTGCTAAGCCCCAAAGGCGTTGAAGGAGGGCTTCGCGTACCGCGTTAACCACAAAAAAAACGCGGCCCCGTATCCAGTTTGGAAACGGGGCCGCGCCTGTTTTACCGATGTGCTATATCAGCAGGTTATACCAAACGCTCAATAAGCTTATCGGTATCGCCCGGCAGGTAGTGGATTGGCGCCACTTCAATCACCGTGTAGGCTCCTGCGGGGATCTTCATGGTCGCCCGAGCGGCGGACACCAGAAACTGAGAGGTCAGCGCCGGGTTGTTGATCCGCATTGAATATTCAAACAGCTGGTTTTGCGTCGCGCCGGAAACGCCCTTATGGGTCAGGTGCACGCCGTGGCCCATGTCTTTCAGGCTGTCTACGCAGTCGACCTGCTTGACGTGGGTTTCGTCAGAGGCAAAGTAGTCGTCCGCCTTGAGCGTACGGGCAACGGTGTCGAAATCTGCGCCGCTTTCCAGCTCAACGTAGACCAGGCGGCGATGAACGCCGGTGCCTAGCGGAACGGTCACGGACAGCGCGTCCTTAACGCCTTTGATAGATTTGGCGGCAACGGAGTGCCCCATGCTCATCCCCGGCCCGAAATTGGTATAGGTGATCCCTTTGGGCGCCATCGCCAGCATCAGTGCGCGGATGATAGAGTCAGAGCCCGGATCCCAACCTGCGGCAACGACCGATACCGCGCCGTTGGCCTTGGCGACCGGATCTAGCGAATGTTTCAGGTCGACGATCTGCGAATGGACGTCAAAGCTGTCGACGGCATTGATTCCCTTAGCCAAAATCTGAAGCGCCACTTCTTTTACCGCGCGCGTCGGAGAGCACAGAATGGCGACGTCAACGTTGTCCAACTTATCGATGGAATCTACCACCGGATAAGCCGCCAGCTCCGCGGGTTTATCGCCAGCACTGCGACGCACTACGCCCGCAATCTCAAAGTCATCAGCCGCATTCAGGGCTTCTATCGCATATTTTCCGATGTTGCCATAGCCGACAACCGCTGCTCTGATTTTCTTAACCACGTTCTTTCCCTATTCATCGTTATAGTTTTATACCTATTCGAAGCCGCTCTTATTTCGCCGCCAGCCGCGGCGGCGACACAAAAACAAACTACGTCGCCTAGCATAACATCGGAAAAAAGCGATCCCCCAGCGGTTTTTTATAAAATTTCAGGAAAGAGCAATGACTTAAAGCGGGGTTAGCTTAAAAAGCGATACGTTTGCGGCAGAAAAACGAATAAAAGGCGCGTTTATTGTTGGAGACTGATTGTTAAACGATGATACACTACGCGTCGGATTTTTCCCCTCTCCAGACGGGCTCTTGGACCGGTTCCTTGAACGCCTTTAAGTAAAGTCATTAAGGTTTTTAAATGCATCATAACGATGTTACTGAGCGATCGCTGTTTTCGCTGAGCTGGCCGATTTTTATCGATCTCCTGCTGCACTTTTCTACCCTGCTGATTAATACCTACATGGTCAGCCAGGTTTCCACCTCCTATCTGGCCGCGATGGGGCCGGGCAACCTGGTGTTTGACCTGTGCATCACTATCTTCAGCTTTATCAGCGTGGGCTGCAGCGTGGTTATCGCGCAGTATCTGGGCGCGCGCCAGCCGGAAGTGGCCAAAAAGGCCATTCACGTCTCTATCGCCTTCAACTTCGTTATCGGCCTTTTCTGCGCCGCCATGCTGTTCTTTTTCGGCAACTTCGCGCTGGAAGCCATGAACATGCCGCCGCACCTGATGAAGGACGGCTTCAACTATTTGCACATTATCGGCATCTGCCTGATCCCGGAAGCGGTGTCGCTGATTCTGGCCGCCTGCCTGCGGGTGTACGGCAAGTCCAAGGTGGCGATGTACGTGACGCTTATCGTCAACGCCATCACCATTGTCGGCAACATTTTTGCGCTCTACGTGTTCGATGCGGGGCTGGTGGGCGTCGCGTGGTCGACGGTGTTCGGGCGGGTGATCTGCATTATCCTGCTGGCCTGCCTGCTTAACTACGGCCTGCGCATTCGCCTGGAATTTCGCCAGTTCTTTCACTGGTCCAAAGACCTGCTGGGGAAAATTCTCTACATCGGCCTGCCCGCCGCCGGTGAGAACCTGCTGTGGATGCTGCACTACATGACGGCTAACGCATTTATCGGCCTGATGGGAGAAACCGCGCTGGCCGCCCAAACGCTCTATTTCCAGATCGCGCTGTTCGTCATGATGTTCGGCATCGCCGTCAGCATCGGTAACGAGATCTTCGTCGGCCATCTGGTCGGCGCCAAGCGCTTTGAAGACGCCTATCGGCGGACGTTCAAGAGCCTGAGGTTCGGCATTATCGCCACCATCGTTGTGGTCGTGCTGTTCTGGCTGTTTGACAAGAACATCATGGGCCTGCTGGCGAAAGATCAGGATATGATCAACATGCTGCTGCCGCTGTTTATCCTGTCTGTCTTCCTTGAGCCAGGAAGAACCTTCAACATTGTGATGGTCAACGCCCTGCGCGCCTCCGGCGACGCCTGGTTCCCGGTCAAGACCGCGCTGTTTTTCATGTGGTGCGTCTCAATCCCCATCGGCTACTTTCTGGGCATCAAGATGGGGATGGGCATTATGGGGATTTGGATCGGCTTTATGTGCGACGAATGGCTGCGCGGCATCGCCAATACCTGGCGCTGGAAGTCCCGTAGGTGGCAGGCAAAACGCCTGGATATTTAGGCCGTATCTCCTTTCAGTTTCTCTATTCAGGGCGCCTTTTCGGCGCCTTTCTTTTGTGCCTCGCTCCTTTTCCGTCAGGCAAGCGTAAAAAAAGCGTAAAACGCCTTCGGTCGCGTTGAACATTTTTTTTCAGCTGCAATGATAGAGATAAGTTCTCTAATAAGGGGTATACGGAAATGCTAAAGAAAATATTGCTCGTCGCCATACTGGCCGTTTCATTCTGCGCTTCGGCAAACGCAGCGTCACATAATCGCCACGGTAATAGCAACCATGGCCATCAGCAGCGCCATAGCAGTTCGTCATACCATAACAAGCACTACCGCGGTCCCAGCCACAACAACTACAAGCGCTACTACAACAGTCGTTACAATAATAGCTACAGCAATCGTTACAACCACCGTTATAACAATCACGGCTATCGCAACGGCTATAAAGCTACCTCTCGCCCGTACTACAACGGCTACCGCCCCGGATATCGTTCAAACGGTTACCGTCCAAGCCACGGCCGCCCGGCCCATCTGCGTTAAGCCTAACGTGCACTTTCCTGCGGGTTCGTTCATAATTTAAACAGTGACGAACCCACGGGATAAATCATCATGGTGAAATTCGGCTACACGATCGTCTACGTTGACCACGTGGAAAAAACGCTCCACTTTTTCAATCAGGCCTTCGATTTGCCCACTCGCTTCCTGCATGAGAGCGGAACCTACGGCGAGCTGGATACCGGAGAAACCATACTGGCCTTCGCCGACAGGCTGCTGGGCGACAGCCACTTTCCCGACGGCTACGTTCACTGCGGCGACAGCGAAAAGCCGCTGGGTATGGAAATCGCGCTGGTGACCGACGACGTCGCCAAAGCCCACGCCTCCGCCCTGCTCTATGGCTCAACTGAGCTCAAGGCGCCGCAAACCATGCCCTGGGGGCAGACGGTCTCTTACGTGCGCTCTCCATCGGGGATCTTAATCGAACTGTGCAGCTCCATCGACTAACCTTGCATATGGCTCGAAAGCGCCTTTCACCGCGACAGCAACGGTGAGATAATCGTAATATCCACCCGCGCTCTGGGTTAACGCCACAAATTACGGGCCGTTCCGTTGGCCTAAATTGAGGACTCCGTTATGAAACTTTATGTTTACGATCACTGCCCCTACTGCGTGAAGGCGCGCATGATATTCGGCCTAAAGAACATTCCGTTTGAGATGATAACCCTGCTTAACGACGACGAAGAAACGCCCATCAGCATGATTGGCCAAAAGATGGCGCCCATTCTGGAAAAGGACAACGGCAACTGCATGCCGGAAAGTATGGACATCGTGCACTACGTTGACGAAAGCTTCGATAAGCCGGTGCTGACGGGAAAAACCAATCCCGCCATCGCTGACTGGCTAAGAGACGTCTCCGCCTATCTTAATCAGCTGCTGATCCCGCGCTACGCCAAGGCCGAGTTTGCCGAATTCTGTACGCCGTCCGCCCGCGCCTACTTCACGAAAAAGAAAGAGGCCGCTATTGGCAGCTTCGCCCAGCACCTTGAGAACACGCCTACGCTGAAGGCGCGCCTGGAAGAGGACCTGCAAAGGCTTGATGCGCTGATCCAGTCGCCTGAAGCCTGCAACGGCGAGCTGTCGGTCGACGATATCCACCTGTTCCCCTCGCTGCGCGGCATGTCTATCGTTAAGGACGTCCGCTATCCGGCCAAGGTGGACGCCTATCGTAAGGCGATGTCTAAACACAGCGGCGTAAACCTGCTGGACGCCATCGCACAGTAGCCCTTTTTTACCTTCAGTAAAAACGGCGTTCCGATAGAGAACGCCGTTTTTGCTTGGTTCATCACTCTTTATTCAATTATTTTGACCCTCTTCGTGACTTAATTCCGCTTTCTTGGCGGACTCAATGGACTACACTTAACTCAAACGTTAAGGAGGTTTCATTATGATTTATCTACGTAAAGCCGACGTGCGCGGCCACGCCAATCACGGCTGGTTGGACAGCTGGCACACCTTCTCATTTGCCGACTATTACGATGAGAACTTTATGGGATTCTCCGTTTTGCGCGTGATTAACGAGGACAGGGTAACGCCCGGTCAGGGGTTCCCGACGCACCCTCACAAAAATATGGAGATCCTCTCTTACGTGCTGGAAGGCGCCATTGAGCATCAGGACAGCATGGGAAACAAAGAGCGGGTTCCGGCCGGTGATTTCCAGATAATGAGCGCAGGAACGGGCGTTCGCCACTCGGAGTACAACCCGAGCGCAGCCGACCCGCTGCACTTCTATCAAATCTGGATTATTCCCAACGAGCAGGACATCGCACCGCGCTACGAGCAGAAATCGTTTACGGAAAAGCACGCACGCCAACTGGTGCTGTCGCCGGACGCGCGCGACGGTTCATTGAAAGTCTATCAGGATATGGAGCTGTGGCGCTGGGGGCTTAGCGATGGTGAAAAGGCGGAATATCCCATCACCAAAGGCCGCCGGGTCTGGATCCAGGTGGTGAAGGGCCAGGTTGAAGTCAACGGCGTTCAGGCCACCGCCAGCGACGGCGTCGCCCTGTGGGACGAAGAGACGCTTAGCGTGACTTCCTACGGTGATAGCGAGGTGCTGGCGTTTGATCTGCCGGGGGTTTGAGGGGATTAAATAAGCTATAGAAGTGGAATAGATTCGCCGCCGGAAATAAGAAATACATTATTTTCGGCGGCGGTTTTGTTTATTTTATTGGCGGGAAGTTTTTTGCCGGATGGTATTTATAGATTGTTTTTTCGGATATGTCATAAATACGGGAAATCTCTGCGCGAGAGTGGCCTTTTTCAATTAAGCGGCCTATTTGCTCCCACTGTTCTGCCGTTAGCTTTGGCCTTCGTCCTCCAATCCTCCCCTGCTCCCGAGCGGCGGCCAGCCCCGCATTCGTTCGCTCAACGATAAGCTCGCGTTCCATCTCCGCTAGCGCGCCCATCACGTGAAAAAAGAACCTTCCCATGGACGAAGAGGTGTCAATGCTGTCCGTGACGCTGCGAAAGTGCACGCCCCGCAGATGCAGTTCATCAATCAGCAACACCAGATTACGCATCGACCGCCCAAGCCTGTCAAGCTTCCACACGACAAGAGTATCGCCCGAATTCAACTGCCTCAGCGCCTTTTTTAACCCAGGCCTGTCGGCCTTTTTACCGCTCATTTTATCTTCGAAAATATGCTCACAGTTTAAGCACTCAAGCGCCTTTCGCTGTAGTTCGGTGTTTTGTTCATTAGTTGAAACCCGAACGTAGCCGATGATTGCCATTTTCAGCGTCCTGTTTTTGGATTGAGGGGGCTTATTGTGGCAAATGTGGGTGGGGAAGGCATTCTTGAAAACCTTGGTTTGGGGGAATTGGCCCTCGCAGGCGTAGCCGCAGGAGTTTTGGGCGAGGGAATTTCTCCGGGATATTTTAAAATTCCTGGGCTAGTCGGTGGGCAGCGACGAGAACTAATTATTCAATGGTATACAGCCGTTGCGCCAACTGCGGGATATTTTTCGTTTAATTTCCCTATCCCTTTTCCAAATGCTTTCTTTGCTGATGCAGCGATGCCAGGTGGCGCGGTGGGAGCAACTGTAAATGGCGGTTCAGTATCAAGAGTAGCTCGTATGCTGAACTTTAGTGCCCCTATGAGCGTCGCAATAATTACAGTGGGATGGTAATCATGTATTTATTTTCTAGAACAATGTTAGCGTTTTATCCAATATCCGAAAAACAATTATATCTCGATGCTGGCACACTTCCTGAAGATGTCATCGAGGTAAGTACCAATGTGAGAAATACTTATAATAAAACTCCTCCAGAAGGAATGAAATTAGGAGCAAACCATGAAGGGTATCCAGAGTGGATTGAAAAATCCTACGCTGAATACATGGCTACAGCCAATCTTTTGCGAACAGTGAAAATTGGCGAAGCTAATGCGTTTATGAGCAGTAAGCAGTGGCCCGGAAAAGCAGCATTAGGACGGTTGGAAAAAGCGGAGCTGGAGCAATACAATCTATGGCTTGATTATCTAGATGCACTGGAGGCTGTTGATACATCCAGCGCATCTGATATTGAATGGCCTATACTACCGGTGGTGTCGGCCAGTTAACTGGACTGGCGGAGGTATCAACCCGGCTTAACAGAACTCGATATCTCCGCCATTCATCATACAGTCTTAATTCTTCAGTGGTTACAATACCAAGATCTATAGCATCAACAATTGGCGTAATTAATGCATTTGCTGCCATCATCAATTGGCGTTTTTTAACTTCTGCTACCGCGATTAACTGTTCCTGAGAAGGGGAAGGTGACTCAATCCAACAAGGAAAACCGTTATTATCAGTAGCTCGAATTTTACCTTCTGGCGAAGAACCAGAAAATTCGTTAAAAACAGCTTCATCAACAGTAACTGCATCTATGGGCCAAGTTCCGCTTGCCTCATAAGCTGATCTCAACTCTACAGGATAAAATGCATTGGATGTTGAGCTATATACATATTTTTTCATGTTAAAAACCTACCGCGATCCATTGAATAGAAGGATAAGACACTCCAGGATAAATAGTCTGAACAAGAGCTCTTGCGCCAGTTTTATTTATTGCGAATGTTTGTGCCGTCGCCACCCATTGCCCAGAGCTACCACCGGAAAGTAAGCTGCACGCAGTTGATAAACAGGCACCAGGGAACGCAATTGGAAACGCAAAATCCATACTGAATTGTTGCCACCCACTGTAACTTGCTTCAGGTGATGCGGGTAATGTTACTGTTCCCCATTGAAGTACCAGATTTTTCTGATTGCCGAAAGCGTAAGCGGGAACAGATAACCAGCCATTAGCAGTATCAGATGCGGTAATCCCGTTCCTAGCAGCCGCCTCCCCCAAACCAAGGTTTGTAAGAGCATCAGCTACGTTTGTTAAGTCCGCTAAATTGGACTCTTTCATCAGCGCCTTTCCGGCCAAATCATAAGCTGATTTAACTGCCTTAGACGTTGCCGCAATACCTTCATCACTGCTGTTTACGGCGCTGCTTAATTTGGTTAATCCAGAAGTCGTCAGAGAAGCTGCTGGGGGAGTAACGTAGCGCTTCAGCGTTTCACCCTTGAGGGATTTATCTAAAATCCCCTGGCGAACCAACATGAGATCGCTGCCGTTTAATTCACTTGCGCAATCGAGTTCTGAAAGCGTTAGTTTTTGTTCATCAAGCAGGGCAAGAAGAGCCTGCTCTTGTTCGAGAGTTAAGGCCATAAATATTCCTTATACTTTTCCACTAAAAATATTTATATATTCGATAATTTAATGATAAAAAGTTAATATATTAAAAGGTATAATCACATAAGAAAGTAATACGTAAAAACTAAGCCAATTTTACGATGTAATTAAAAGAGATGTTTTTTACTGTATTTTCCACAGCACCAACAACATCAACAATTATTGCGTGATTATGAGAGCCTATAATCACTGCATGAGTATGGTTACCCGCCCCGGTGGCGACACCGGTAACGGTGTGCGTGTGAGCGCCTGTTGAGCTAGTTCTGTAATGACCACCGTTTGCGCGACCACTTCCACAGTCCCAGTTTGCGAAACTGTCTTTAATCGCAAACTCAGCAAGAGAATCATCGCCGACATATGTGTGATAGTGACCTCCGGCGCTAGAAGTAGAACCGGTCACGGAATGCGAGTGCACTCCTGTTGCTGTAGTTGTTCTTACGCCTAGATCTGTATCTGACGCGCGTGCGGTATGATTGTGAGCTTTGATGTTATCAAGCTCTATTGATAAAGTAGCGCGACCAGTGGCAGGAGTTCCTTTAATCATCCAACCACGCATATCAGGTATAACGCCTGTCGGATAAGCCTTAGCCAGTTGAGGATAGAGCGCTTTATCAAACGCCTGTCCCACCATCGCCGCATAGCCTTCAGGGATAGTGTCGGACGGCCAAGGTATGGGGGCACCAACTGGGTAATCCAATGCACTTTTTGCCAGATCGTAAGCCTCTTTCACCGCCTTCGGCGTCGCCGCCGTTGTTTCATCGTGACTATTAACATTGCTGTTTAGTTTTACAATACCAGACGTCGTCAATGACGCATCAGGCGGCATAACGTAGCGCTTTAACACATCGCCGGTTATCGATTTATCAATAATACCCTGACGCGTTAACATCAAATCGTCAGCGCCCAGCCCGGTGGCTGCGGGCAGCTCTGACAGGGTCGTTTTTTTCTCGCTGAGCAGCGCCAACAGCGCCAGCTCCTGTTCAAGGGTTAAGGCCATAATGTTTCCTTTGCGTTTTCCTGTAGAAAATCGCCGCTCAATGCCCAACGGCAGGTAGCCGCCGTCGGGCAATCGGAGATTGTTTGTTGTTCAAAAAGACTTTTAAGAAAGAAGAAATAAACTAGTCGGCAGGAAGTGCGGGCCAAGTGACACCGGGCGCAGCCTGAACGTCGACGCGAGACAGCTTAACGCGGTAGGCCCGCCAGGCCTTCAGCATCTCTTCATCGCCCTGTTCTGCCAACCCCAGCTCAATTGCATCATTTAGTGTTTCAATCGCCGCGTTGGCTTTCTGCTCCAAATCGCGCTTTTGCCGCGCAGCGGCTTCAACCTCGGCCTGATGCTTTGCCGCTTCGTCTGTTACCCAGTTATCGCCATTCCAACAATCAAAAGGCGTCGCTGGATGAAGTGTCGTTACGTCAGCGGGCAACGGCCCTAGCATCGTGATCTCAATAGGTTTCTGAGTTTGGGTTGAATAAGCTTCTACGCCTCGATGATCCTCTACATATTCCCAATTATCATTGATTCGACAAACGGCAAAGCCGGGTTTCGCCGAAAGCGGGACATCAATACAGCTATAAGCAGGAATGCCCACACCAACAGAAACCCATTCATCCGACTCAAAAAGAAACTCTCCTGAATCTGGGGCAACGTGATACAGGTGAACGGTTCCAGTTAATTTGGCAAAACCCAAGTCATTAAACTGAACGCCCACCATTATGCCGCCCTCACAATGTATAGGAACGCTATGTTACGGGGGCGAGTTTCAACAGCAGCAGTACCTTTTGTTAGTTGCATATCAGTACCAAAAGACCTGAAATCTCCAACAGTCCCTGTGCTATATGTTGACGACATTGAACCGCCATCTCCCGAGCCTGCAGCCGGATATTGAGTCACTCCATAATCTCCGGTTGTCATATTCCTTGTGAGCAAAGAAGCTCCGGTCCCAGTTCGCATTGTCAATCCATGTGCATGATTTTCTAATGCATCAGATTGCAAACTTAACACCCCCCGCCCCACATCCACCCCTCTCCCATCATCCCACCCGCGAATAAACTCCCCTCTCAAATCCGGCAGCCTGCCTGACGGATACCCCTGAGCCAGCTCGGGATACAACTCTTTATCAAACGCCGCGCCGTT
Organism: Leminorella grimontii; assembly: GCF_039789245.1. Classification (NCBI taxonomy): domain Bacteria; kingdom Pseudomonadati; phylum Pseudomonadota; class Gammaproteobacteria; order Enterobacterales; family Budviciaceae; genus Leminorella; species Leminorella grimontii. Next base: position 2,901,326 of record NZ_CP146357.1, read on the forward strand.
GCACTTCAGGTAGCCTTCCGGCGCTTCTTCCATCGGGCAGGGGATCGGCATCCAGGCGGGGATCACTCGGCTGGCCAGCGTTTCGCTCTTTTCCTTTAGCTCGTTGGCGTGGCGGTAAAGGTCGCGCATCAGCCAGTTCAGATACTGGGCCGGCAGCGGCATGCCGGGGGCGTCGCGGGTTTCCGGCGTGAAGCCGTTGCGCATAATCGCCTCCGGCAGCGGGACGACGTTAATCTGCCCGTCGGGGAAGACGATGTGCTTTTCTGCAAACGTAGTCATTGAAATACTCCAGGTAAACGGTATCCGTTATCGAACACCTCATAAGTTGTACTGACGGCTAATATGCCCTTGGCGGCGCGGATTTTGGCCCGATTGGCCAATAGCGGCGTTTTTGCCGGCACCATGCCGCTCAGGCGGGCGGAGCCGATGGGGTTGCTGCCGCTCACACTCAGGCCTTCGTTATTCACCTGCAGCTCGGCGTCGCCCTGCTCGCTCGAAACGCTCAGGCCGGACGGATTCGACAACCGCCCGGTGCGTAAAGGCTCGGTGCGGCCGTAGCTGACGATAAGCGGTACGTTTTCAATCGCCGCCGGCGCGATGTCCTGCAGGATAGCCTGGCTGCCCTGCGGCACCGTCTTGCCGTTGGAAAACAGCAGCGCGCAGGCCGGGTAGCTTTCCAGATACTGAACCTCCGTCGCCTTGGTCAAAAAGCGAACGCCTTCAATCAGGTCCTGCGGCCTGGCGCGAGAGCTGTTGCTGAGAATGCGCGACTTGATAGCGGTGCGATACTCCTCGTCGCCGCGGCTTTGGCGAGCTACGCCGACGATATAGCCGCAGCCGTCCAGCTGGGCGCCTTCGGCGGTGTCCACCCAGCGCCGGTGCTTGATCGCATCCAAATCGTCGGATATCGCTTCCAGCGGCGCGACCATCGACTCCACCAGCCCTTTCACCTTCTCTTTGTCGTGAAACTGCCCGACCAGGCGCGACAGCGCGGTTTGTCTAAAAGGAATGGTCATAGGCCGATAACCTCCAGCCGGGCGGCGTCAAACACCGCCGTACTGCGCTTATCGATGGCGATGTTGTCGCTGCCGTAGTCAGGCGATGCGTCCGGCGACTCGGTCACGGCGGCTTCAATGGTGATTTGCGAAAGCCCGGTGGTGTTGGCGTAAATCGGCCCCAGCATGCGCTGGAGGATGATATCCTCACCGATGCTCAGGGTTTCACCATAGCTCATCACCGACCGCTTGATGGTGCTGATAACGTCCTGCGGCAGCGCCTCTTCGTCATACAGGCCGGTAACCCGCACGCGGATCCAGGCGTACTTTTGCGCTGCGCGCGAGAAGCAAATCCGCTGGCCGTCGCCGTTTTCATCCTTAACCAGCATGGAATTGGCGCCGTAAGTTTCGATACCGGCCGGCTTGTGCTTCCACAGCGCGTCGGCGACGCTTTGATCGCTGCCGCCCACCACCAGCGCCTCAAAGGCGTGAGGCGGAATGCCGTCTTCCGAGGTTTGGTTGGTTCGGTTCTCAAAGATCCGCACTTCGCTAACGCCGGACACGTCCTGAATCAATCGGGCGCGGATGGCCTTCACGGTCGCAGAACCCAGCGACTGGCGGGACTGCTCAAAGCGGGTGCGCAGCTCGGTGTCGCTCTCCCGTTCGCGCCCGGTAACGCCTTCAATCAGGTTACACACTTCGTCCCAGCCGCTGCGCGGCGTGACGATCTCCCGCAGAGCACCCTGCGGCAGCACCTTACGCCCTTCGTTCATCGCCACAAAGCGGGCGGGAGAACCGATGCGGCTAAACTGCATTCGCTCGCCGACCGAAAGGGCGAACGGCGTAACGCCGTCGGCGGCAAAGACCCTGAAGCTCTTATCCTTAACCTCGTAGCGAATCGCTTCAGGATTGAGCTGTTCGCCAAGCCCTGTGGCAATCTCTTCCAGCGTCGCGTTTGGGCCGCTCACGTAGCTGATAAGCGTACCGTTCACGTTAAGCACGTAGTCCGCGCCGTTTTGCACCGTCATGTCAATCAGTGTATCGATGGCGTTTGCTCGGCTGATAACGGCGTCCAGCACGCTTTGATAGCGCTGAACGCCGTCAGAGGCTTGTGCGCCGCTTTTCAATAGCGTCGATTCGCGACCATACACGGCGGCAATAGTCCAGGTCGCCGTCGCGGCAAATCGGGTAATGCCGACGTAAGACACGGCGCCGTCCAGAGATACGCCTTCGGCGCTGAACGGATACATGGCGTGGTAGGTGTCCTGCGCCTGCTCGTAAATGTTGGCCAGCGCTTCTGCCCAGATGCCCTCTAACTGACCGATAACCGAATCCGGCTGCGTGTTGATGGGGCCGAAGCGGTTAATCAGCAGGCGGTCGTACTCTTTTTTTAGTTCGGCCAGCCTCTTAACGGCATAGCCCTCTTTTGTTAAAGCCATTTTTAGTTACCTTTGTAGCTGACCAAACCATAAGGCGTTTTGACGGCAAACTGCACTGTCAGTAAGCGCGTCTGCCGGTCAAAGTCATAGTTGAACTGAGCTATCTCCCGTACACCGTCCACCTCAAGAATGCTGTTTTTGAGGGCGGCTAGCGCGCCGTTGAGAGTTATCTGCTTGCCTAAGATCTGTTGAAGATACGGCGTGCCGAAAGCGGTATTTAAAAACCACTCTCCGCGCCACAGCTTCAGCTTTATCTGTAGCTGCTGATGCACCCGTTCGGCGCCGTCTACCCAGGTCAGATCGTTACGACGCAGGTCGAGATCGCCTGAGGCGTCAAGCTTTAGATCGATCATTGCGCGGGTCCCGTCGATGGCCCATCGTGTTCACGGTGGGTGTGTTGAATAAGAGAAATGCCGCTGCCCTGAACGTCGCCGGTGGCTTTGACCGTACCGTTGATGGTGGCGCCGCCGCGCCCGGACATACCGGACTGATAGCTAAGCTGCCCAACGGTTGTCAAAAGCCCCTTGTTCAGCGTCTCCGGCGTGGTGATTTCGACGCCGGCCGGCGCGTTGATCAAAAGCTTCCCGTCCTCGGTCAGAGCCACGTAGGCATCATTGAAGTAAAGCTGCATCTGGTCGTTTTCCGCACCGCGTTCGGTCGCCGCGCCGAATCCGCCGACGATGCAGTAGGCGTCGTTAAGAGAGAAGCGCCGCTCGTCGTCGCTGCCGTCCACCGCCTGCTGGCAGAACACCAGCAGGCACTTGTCCCCCGGGCGTACCGGCCCCTTCACGCCCGCTTTGTCGCCGGCAAAGCGGGGCCACATGACGGGGACGTTGGGGATGACGGGGTAGTCCAAAGCTGTTCCATCGATAAACTTTTGTTGAGGGATGGGTTTAACGCTGGCTATACCCGCCGAATAGCTTTCAATAACGCCATCAACCGCCGTATTTATTTGACTGGTTTCTGACTGAATCAGCGACTGAAACGCCTGCATTAGATTATTATTTTCCGCCATTGTCTTTCCTCTGCTGAATTGACTTCAATTCACATTCAGTTACCCAATCTCCTTGGAAAGTATCACCGCTATGGGTTACAACCTCAGCACGGAAAAAGGCTCTTGGGCGCTCCGTTCTGTCTTTATCCGCACTCGGATCCAGCAACAGCATGTCACTCTCAAGTCCCACATAGCAGCCAGGATAAAGGCGTGGTTGTAAAAGGCTTTTTACCCGATAGCCTTCAATTTGATATTGGGTTTTATCCGACTGACTTTCCGACAAAATAAGCTGTGACGGAGGAGAAGATTCCCCTTGAGACTTATTTCTTGTAGAATCAACGATGCGTGTTGGAATACCTACCAGCCCATTTTCTGGCGTTAAAACTACTAGCTCATCGCCAATAGGGTTATCCTTACTTAAAATCTGAATTTCGTGATTTTGAATTGACCAAGTCAACCCCAGATATTGACAAATATCACGCATCGCCGTTTCCGCCCGGCCACAAAAAGAGAATCCTCTTTGATAAGGCTTATCAACGATGTTTTCCGGCATTGCTTTAACGGGCAAACCAAAAGACTCAGCGACATCATGAAGGATATCCAGTGCAGAAGTACCGGGTGAATAGCTTAGAGACAGCTTTGTCTGCCGAAGCGGCAAAGCACCATCACGAACAGACAGTTCAGTGATAGTGTCATTCCCCTCTCGGACCGTCCAAGCACTAACCACCGTCCCTGTAAATATAGTGACGGGGCCAATATCATCTTCATATCCGGCCTTCAAAATGACATTATTATTAACGCGCTCTACTAAATTACGCGTTTGGTTATTCATGTTATAGATTTTTAGCGCCAGCTTATTAGTCGTTTTATCGTTATCTTTCGTAATTTCAAAAGAAAAACGCAGGTCGTTAATAATAACGGCCTTGCCGTTAGCTTCACCAACGACTAATTCGGCGACACGATTAAACAGCATACCGCCTCTCTATATATCTAAAAGATGATTAAGTCGTTAGTTTCGAGTCTTATACAGCAGAAGATGGTCATTCCCCAAAGAATAGAAATCCGGCCTGGACTTTCCGCTATAATTATCCATAAAGATAAACTCGCCTTCAGGTACAGAAAGCTGATAGCGCCTTAGCAACGGAATATCCTTTACCATTTTTACGCCACTAACGATGGGATCGCCATTTCGTAAACCTAAAGATAAATACCAATATTCACCGAATTCATTCCAAGTAACTCTTAGCGTCATTGGTTTATTATCTAACGTAATATCCATTTGCTGATCGGCAATACCTGTATCTAACGGTATTTTTAATACTGTCGACATGTGTTACCCCCTCACTTAATAGGACAATAAGCGTTTGTTACTTATCCGCATTAATTTCAATCTCTATTGAGTTTTCAATCGTCGTCGTCGTTTTATTCTCAACGTAAACAGTCGTATCAGAATCCGCTGTCGATGGATACGTTGGGCCCTTATTCTTTTTCGGAGATGACTTCCTTTCCGTTTCCGGAGAATCAGACTGCTTAGGATTAATTCCTGCCTCTTCAGCATCAACAACCAGCGTAGAAACGCGGCGGATATGGGTAAAAGTTGCAGAAAACTCGATTGAATCGCCTTCACCAACCTTACGGGGTATCGATAGTCTCGTTAATACCATATCGGGATAAGTTCGATATTTGGTGTAAACGATCACAGGCTGTCGGTCATCCAGCAATTGTCTTAGCTGGTCAAACGCTTTTTGCACGTTTGATTCAGAATTTAGCAGTTCAAGAATGGACTCGACAAACTTTCCTCGCCAGCGCTCAATCGTCGAATTGCTGATGACACCGGAAATTTCTAACGAATCCGGTTTCACCTGCACGTGATCCGCAACCATAACTCCTGTCTCAACCGGATTGGAAGTAACGTCAGCCGTCCAGGTGTGACTTTCGTTGGTGACCACATCAAATTCCATATTGACACTGTCACCTTGAAAACCGACAACGCCGGAAGGGGAACTCAATAGCTTTGTTAAAATGCCCCAAACGCTACTCATGACAAACCTCCTGTCACTACCGCCGTCAACTGCTTCTCCCCTTGCTTTACACCTTCCATTGCGGCCAAACGAATATCATTAGCCTGCTGCTCTGGCGTGCCTGGTAGAACGTTTATTTGAAACTGGGGATTGCTGTTAACCGTATAGTTTGCCGAATTAGACGATGCCGCAGAAGCCGCCATATCCGGCGTTACGGTTTGTGGGTACACTTCAGTCGGCGGCTTCCCCTCTCCTTCAGGGCTAGCTTCCTGTTCCTTAGACGCCTGATATTTCTTATAAGCATGATAGCCCAGTCGAATGGCCCCTTCCGCAGCCAGAGATGCCCAGCCCAGCGGTGTGGCCAATCTCCCCACTCTCAGACCAACAGAGGCTACCTTTCCTAACACGCTCAGTATCTTGCCGTTGCCTAACAGGCTCTTACCGACAGAAAATGCCCCACCGGCAACTGATTTAATTACGCCAGGCGCCTTGCTAATCAGGTTTTTCCCCATCGACGCCAGCGGACCAGCCATATGCGCAATCAGACCTGCCCCCCGGCTTAGAAGACCACCACCTTTACCAACAACTCGCCCAGCAGCGGATTTAGCAACGTCTTTTCCCTTAGATACAAGCGAGCCAATCTTGTCAAAAAGTCCTTTGCCAAAGTTAAACGCCGACTTTGCTCGCTCTTTCCCTGAAGCAATCAGGTTTGAGGCCTTCTCTTTACCTGAGGAAAAAAATGCTTTTGCCTTTTCCCCACCAGAAGAAAGCACACCACCCACTTTCCCTTTTACCGCATTGAATACCCCTTTCGCTTTATCCTTTCCTGCAGAAAATAGCTCCTTAGCTTTAGTACCTGCTGAGGAAATGGCACCTTTAGCACGCGAATAGCCTTGACTTACCCCCGACATGACTCTTTTAGCTATGGAGCTAGCCGTTTTGCCTATAGCAGAGAATACTTGTCCTGCTCGGCGGCCAATAAAGGATGCGGTATTGGAGATGACGCTTTTTCCGGCAGTGAAAATCCCTTTAACCAGCCCTTTTGCTGCCGATAACACCTTACCGATTCCGCCAACAATATTTTTGAGGGCAGGCCCCAATCCTTTAAGTTTCTTTAAAGCGTCGAGAATAGAGAGCAGATCGGCGATAAAACCGACGATTTTCGCGATTGTGTCAAAAGCGCCGCTTCCACCACCCTTATCGCCATCCCCCTTTTCACAGCAACAAGGATCACTGTCAACCTCCGGAACGGGCGTACACTCCCACTTTGGCGTACATTCTGACTTTGACGCAGGTTGCGATACGTTCACTTTCAGCGAGATATCATTCTTAATCCGCTCGCTGATATGGGAAATAAAAAAGAACTTTTTTACTGATTGATTAATTTGTGGGGAAGACTTCGCCAAAACCTTGGCAGAAACGCGGCTTAATCCGCTTAAGATATGGTTAATATTGCCAGAAAGCTGCTTTACTTGTACTGATGCAACCTTCTGGGTAACACCTATCTCGATGCCAATATTTTTAGCGACGTCATCGATTTTTTTATTTAATTTTTCCAATCCAGGCAGCGACGCTTTTAGCCCATTAAGTACAGGCATAACGTCAGCCGTTCCCTGAGTAAGATTGCTCATGCTTGACTCTCCAACTGCGCCTGTAAGCGTATCGCTTCACGCATATCCAATAGCGCATTGAGTTTTAGTAAATCGTCGACATCAACCTCACCGTTTTTAACCTCGCGTAACGTGATCAAGCGGGCCATTATCGGACGCCATATCCATAACTCTTGCTGCAGATCCTCTCGAAGGGTTCCCGCACTATCGCTGCTTATTCCCCGCCCGCCGGAACGCTGTCTTGAAACCCAAAGTGGGCGCTGGCGCGTTCGATAAAAGGGGCGAAGTTTAGCTTCAGCACCTCCCACACCAGAAGATAAAAGTCCAGTAAAGTGTCGACGTTAAAGCACATATTCATATCGGAGATAGAAGCAATTTTTCTTTTATCTTCAATAGAATAAACAGCCGATGCCGCCAGAATAGGAAAAATGATTTTTTCATGCGCTTCTTCATCAAGCCCGGAGAACAGATCCAGAAGGTTTACGTCATCGGAGCTATCCGCCTGAGAAAACGCCGTCAGCGCAGGAGCTGCGACATTCTTTATCTTGAGAAGAAAGCGCCCAGCGTCAAACGCGTTCATTTTCTTTGCCGTATATTCGCGGTTACTAATAATAAAAGTTTCGACTTGCATGTTCGTTTTCCTAAAAAAAGGGAGGCATAAGCCTCCCAAATACATAATTTCAGATAAAGATAGAGCGAGGATGAGCTAGTTAAATACGAGACTTAGTTACCGCCGACGTAGACCTTCAGGTCAGCACATTCGAAAGACCACAGTCGCTCCGAAATGTCTTTACCAAAAGAAACGTCCGGCACGTTCTTCAGCCACGCATGCCCTGCCGAACACAGCGTACGGCCGTTGCCGTCAGTGACGCTGATAGGTAAAACGGGAGAACCGTCTTCGTTAAAGTTGTCCACGTAAAACAGATCGGAAAGCTCGTCGTTGACTTTACTGGTCTGCAACAGCTTAATTTCAATCGTTCCGGACTTGTTAGCATTGCGCACGCGCGCTACGCCGCCGTCGATACCCACTTTTGACGTATAAAGCCCTTCTGCGCGCTTCACCGAAATCGCATCCCCATCGCTGAAGCCGGAAATCAGTACCGGTCCAACGGTCACAAACACCTGATCGCCTTTGTAAGTGCCAGTTAATTCTGCTGCCATCGTTTATTGCTCCTGTTAGCGATTAATTACTGTAGTTCGTACGACAGATTGCCGTCGATGTTGGTTAAATGAATAGCGCCGGCCAGGCGAGCGGAGAACGACAGGTTCAACACGCGGGCAGCCTTGTCCTGGAACGGAACTTCGACGCTCCGAGGATAGGTCACAACAAAGCCTTTAACGCTGTTGCCGTCGGCGTCGATTTCGTCCGGCGCGATGCCGCCGACGCGCTGGCCTTCCGTCAGGCAGCCGGTCAGGTTGTTGACGATAAGCGCAATGCCGCCGTCGGTATAAGGCACCTTGTTGCGGTTGATCATCAGCGTGCTCAGGCTGGTCTGGATGGTGTCGGCCAACCAGTCGCGGAAGCGGATAACGTCAACCCATTCGCCACTGACCACTTTGCCCGGCGTCGTCAGGTAGATTTGCGGCGCAAAGCGCTCAAAGGTGTTGCCGCCCTTCTTCACGATGGTCTGCTGTTCGGTCGCACTCCAGTCGGAGGCCTGAACGCCGGAAAGCTGCTTAAGCGCCCAGGTTTCACCGCCCGGCGCGATGGTAAAGCAGCGCCCCATCCAGGCCATTTCCAGATACTGTTCGGTGGCGTGCTTATCGACAATCACCGCCGTGCGCAGGAAGCGTTTGGCCATCAGCCGAGACAGAACGTCTGCCGAGTTGGACGCGTCGGTAATTTGCGCATCGGCGCTGGAGGTAAAGAAGATCTTGGTTTGCGTCTCGGCCCACTCTGCCGCCGCCATTTGTAAATCGGCATCGCGCTTGGTCAGCGCAAAGCCGTACCAGTTGGCGTCTTCAGACTGGATAGCGCTAAGCTGTACGCCCAGAGAAGCGGCATCGATCGCGCCTTCAGCGCTGACGTCCAGACGGCCTACTTTACACATTTGCGGACGAGGCGTTTGGCTAAACACCGCCTGCAGCGCCTTCAATACCTCAGCCGGCAGATTGTCCTCGACCGCCGCGTTGTAATCCTGATACACGCGAACGCGCTCGGAGAAAGCCGTCAGCGGCGCCACAATCATCGGAACGCCAAACACGCCACGCGCAACGCTGGTCGTACTCAGAGCAATATTTACGTTCACAATTTGATTCAGAGAACCCATTGTTTTACCTCGTTATGTTAAAAGTAATATCGCCGCCGTCGGTGGCGGCATGAACACGCTCAATGACGCTCACGGCGTCCTTGATTGTCACGGAGTAGTGGATGAAAAAGCTCAAGTAGGTTTCTGAATTCGGCGTCCACTGGGCGTCTTCCTTCATTTCCGTCTTAAGCTGCGGGCTCCCCTCTACCCCAATTTGCGCCAGCTGAAAACGCTCTGACACAGAAACCCTTCTGAACCCGTCAATAACCGGCATCAGCGCCTCAACCGGGTCGCAGCCCGTGCAGTGAATGGCAATCTCTGCGCGCCGCTGGCCGCGAATAAGCAGGTTGCCTTCGTCATCGACGGACTTTGCCACCTCATCGCCCATGCCTAACGCAGTAAGAGAGACAACGCTCAGCTCCGCGTACGCAGACGACGGAGGAGCTTCTCCTTTTGCGATCAGGCTGACGTTCAGTAAAGGCTGTAACAACGCCTTTAACCGCTGTTCAATGGTTGTTGTCATGAAAACCTCAGAAATGAACAGAGTGAGAAAAAGAAAAAGCCCCGCAAGCGCGGGGCCCAAGTGCAGTACGCCAACGAAGGCTAAACGTCGGACTCGTTGGGCTTATCCCCTTTTTATCCATCGTCGCCCAGACAGACTGGAAGCACCCGCGCAAGCGCCGACGCATTCTTTAGCCCTTCGCCTCATAGGGAAAAGCGCGTACCAAAAAATCCTAATCCTGTCTTCCTACGCCTAAAAAGCAAAAGGCCCACATCAAAGATGCGGGCCTTGCTTAACAACGTTTAAGATACAGTTTTATGACTTTATAGTGGTTACTATACCTGATAATCAGATTGAGTCAACCCCTTTTAGTTGTTTTTATCACAACCAAAACAATAATCAGGGTTATGCAAGCTACAGTAGCCTGAATATTACCGCAGGCGTTCAATATTCCGAATGCCCAGAAGCCGCTCGTTACACTGCTCAATCACCGCCAGCAGCTCGGCAACGTACCCTGGATAATCACCGTAGTTCTTCACGCGGTATTCCGGCGCCAGGCAGGGCTGTAACAGGCTATCTGGCATCGGCAGCGGCATTGACGGCAGAGACTCTTTCACACAGCCGCAGAGTAACAGCATCAGGAACGCGCTGACCGGCACACGGAACGGCGCGCTGAACGTCGTCCAGCTCGGTACGAAGTCGCCCCGCCTCGCGGTCGCTTTCATTTTTTTTCTTCGCCACATCGTCCAGCACCTCCTGAATTTGCGCATATTGGCGCCTTAACCCTTCCACGCTGGCTCTTTCAACTTTCAGTTCGCTTTCGGCCAGTTCCAGCTTTGCGCCAAGCGATTTCATCTGGCCGAAGGCCCACCAAACGACAATGCCCAGAAGAACAATCACGACGCCAGGCGCGGCATGCCTAATCAGCGCATTCATGATTCAAACATCCTCTTTTCTAACCGCCGCCGCCGCTCTAGCCCAGCAAGGCGCTTACCGTTGGCATAAACCCAACGGAAAAACTCCTCTGCGGCGCCGGCGTAATCCCGAGCGTTAAGCTTACGCAGCAGCGTGGAAGTGCTCAGCGCACGCGTCCCGCAGTTAAAGGCAAAAGAGACCAGCGCATCAAACTGCCCCTGCGTCAGAGGGACGCGAACCAGAATGCGGACGTCTTGCTCAACGCGCACCAAATCCGCCTTTAGGTAGCGTTCAGCCTGCGCCGAGGAAATTTCATCGTTGGGCCTCACGCCCGAAGTGTGGCCGTAGCCGATGGTCCACACGCCGGCCGGGCACAGGTAGGCCTTCAGGCGGCAGGACTCAAAAGACTTGATAAGATCGACGCCCTGCTGACTAATCATCATGTCGCACTTCCCCCAAACGCTTTAGGAAGCGCTTTTCCAGCAGCTTAATAAACTCAGCGCCGGACCACCCGGCCAGCCCCGCCGCACCGCCGGCAAACTCGGCCGCCCAGTGGTAATAGCTGGCCGCCAGCAGCACCATGGCGCCGGTAAACACGGCCACGATGGCCTGAAGAAAAAGAATCGACCAGCGAAACTCCTCTCCGTTCAGGATCCTATAGGCATAGCTCGCCACGGCGCCCAGCAGCGTCATAACCAGAACCAGAACGTGGCTTATCACGTTATAACTTTGTAATTCTTTCATTGGCATGGAGTTCCCCCGTATAAAAAGCACAAAAAAGGGCCTCCAAAGGAGGCCCTGAATGAACGCATAGATATTGAATCAAGCCTGAACTCAGGCGATCGACATGGACAGGCGCGATAGCGCCATAACAAAAAAGCCCACGGATAAGTGGGCTTTTAAACTTGGTGTCTGGATATATAAAGGTGACTTTATAGTGCTTACTATACCTGATAATCAGATTGAGTCAACCATTTTAAGTTGTTTTTACAACTTTTGCTTTTTTACTCTCTATCATGCAAATGCCGCCCTGTGCGGCGGCATTTGATAAAAATCGTGATGATAAATTGCTGTGAAAAATCACTTTCCTATACGGAAAGAACCTCCCCCGTTTGAACGAAAATCTGCCCGGCGATAAACGCCTCGGCAATGCGTAGGATCCCCGCAACGTAGCTCTGCGCTTTTCCAAGCTGCTTGGCCAGCTTGGTTTGACTAATGCGATAAACATAGTGTGCAATCACCAGCTTATAAGCCAAACTGTCGAAATGGCGCAGCCCGGCGACGGCGGAATCCACCACCATCCCCTGCTTGTCATCGGAACGAAAAAGCGTCGAAGACTCTCCCGGTAAAGACGCCTGAAAGGTGACGTTAACCTTCGCATATTCCGTACCTACGCCGCAGCGAGCCCAGTTGCCCCACATCTCTAATGTCGTTTTAATACTGTCCATTATCCCCCCGAAAAATAACAACAATAAGTTGTACAACTATAGTAATCGATCATTATCGGTTGATCAACACAAATTAGTTGTTATAGTAGAGTTCTATTTCGCTGTATTTTCCCAAACCGATTACATCAAAGAGAATGCCTATGCAAACGTTAGCAGAACGCGTCGCCTGGAGGCGCGAACAGTTAGGCTTAAGTCAAAAAACGCTGGCGGAAAAAATCCGGGTGAGCCAGCAGTCGATTAATAAAATAGAGTCTGGGCAAACCAAGGCGCCGCGTAATCTGGATAAGCTGGCCGAGGCGCTGAGCGTACCGCCCCAGTGGCTGATGTTCGGCGACGAACACGTCAAGGTCAAATCCGCTGAAGTGTATGACTCGGAAATTAAGGCCAGCAGCCTGAAGGTCGAAGAGTGGGAATCCATGAACCACGACAGGGACGAGTTTGTAGAAGTCTCGATGCTTAACGTCGAAGCCGCCTGCGGCGATGGCGCAATGGCGGAGAACGAGCATGAAATTTATGCGCTGCCGTTTCGCCGCTACACCCTGCGCAGGATGGGCGTCAACGCGCGCAACGCGCGCGTAGTCAGAGTTATTGGCAACAGCATGGCGCCGATGCTGCGAAGCGGCGACGTGGTTGGTATCGACACGGCTAATAATTCGCCTATCATCGATGGCGACCTCTATGCTATCCGTGACGGCAACCTGATCCGCGTGAAGCAGCTAATTCCTCGTCCGGACGGCGGTATTATTATTAAAAGCTTTAATAATACCGATTATCCTGACGAACATTTGAGTCGGGAAGAATTTGAACAAAGAATTCACATCATTGGGCGAGTATTCTGGTCCTCTACACTTTGGTAACACCCTGTTTACACCCACCCTACGCGCCGCGATCCCATGCGGCGCCGCCTTTCCCTCGGAAACGCCGCACCACGTTTAATCTTTTCAGAATATTTCTCGCTGTATATCAACAAAGTCGCAAAAAAACGTTGCAAACACGTTGTAATGATGCATTAAATTAATCAACACACATTAATCATCTTAAAAAATTAAAACAGATAATATTTACTAGTAAGTAATAATACAGCTATAATACAACGATACAAAAAAGGAGAAGAGCGCACATGGGAAGTTCATTTACACCAACGGAAGACATTTTAAACCTATATTTATCTATACAGGACGATTTTCCTTACGAGGAGATTCACCTGACCCGTCTCAGCATGCATACCTATGCAAAACTGCTTGAATACCGGAATAAAAACTTCAAAACCTTGGGTATCAATGAAACCCTCTTTATGGCGTTAATTATTCTGAATACTCAGGAAGACAAGTCGATACAACCATCGGAACTCAGCCTGGCGCTAGGCTCATCAAGAACGAACGCAACGCGCATTGCCGACGATCTTGAGAAGAAAGGTTGGATCGTGCGTAAAGAGAGCGATCGAGATCGCCGCTGTCTGCATCTGTTCCTGACTCAGGCGGGACAAGACTTCCTAAACAGCCTTCTTCCACAGCAAAACGCCAATCTGTTAAAGATTTGGTCGGCGTTTTCCAAAGAAGAACGCGAGCAGCTGGACCTCTTGAACCGCAAGCTGCTAACGCGTTTAGAAACTCTCGACCCTGCATAACGGTTGTTTTTAACCTTCATACCGGGCTGTGCCTCTTAACGGCTTTCACTTAGCAAACCGTTAAGAAGCGCAGCCTTAGCGTTTTTATCATTTAGCTAAATATGCGTTTATTACGCACAACGATAAATAACTGCATCATTTTCCTGCCCTATCGTTTGATTTGCTTATAAACTATAGCGTTCACGAACACGTTGTATGGCCCGTTTTTGGCTTTCTCCAACCGCTCTATCAAAGGTGATATCGAATGTCCGCGGATACTTCAGCCCCGCAGCCCAATAAGAAAAAACGCTCACGTAAGCTGGCCATGTGGATTGCAGCCACGCTGTTTATCGTCGCCGGCGCGGGTTATTCCATTTACTGGTTCGTCGCTCTTCGCCATCACCAAACGACGGATGACGCCTACGTAGCGGGCAACCAGGTGCAGGTGATGTCGCAAATTTCAGGCAACGTCACGGCTATCTACGCAGACAATACCGATAAAGTTAAAAAAGGCGACGTGCTGGTCATGTTAGACCAAACGGACGCCCGGCAGGCCTTCGAGCGGGCGCAAACGGCGCTGGCCAACAGCGTTCGCCAGACGCACCAGCTGATAATCAATAACCGTCAGCTTAAGGCCAATATCGAGCTTAAAACCACAGCCCTCAATCAGGCGCTGGCAGACTTAAACCGCAGAGAAACGCTGGGCAAAACCGGCGCTATCGGTAAAGAAGAGCTGCAGCACGCCAGAGACGCCGCGGCCAGCGCCCGCGCCGAGCTGGAAGTGGCGATGCAACAGTATCATTCAAACAACGCGCTGGTGTTGGGCACGCCGCTGGAGCAGCACCCTTCCGTTCTTCACGCCTCGTCGCAGCTGCGTGACGCCTGGCTGACGCTACAAAGAACTAAAATCGTTGCCCCGGTAGACGGCTACGTCTCTCGTCGGAGCGTACAGGTCGGCGCACAAATCACGGCCAACACGCCGCTCATGGTCATTGTTCCCGCCGAGCGGGTTTGGGTTGACGCCAACTTCAAAGAAACCCAATTGGCCAACATGCGCATTGGCCAACCGGTTAAGGTTATCAGCGACTTTTACGGCGAGGACGTGGTTTATAAAGGCACCGTCGTCGGTTTGGACATGGGAACAGGAAGCGCGTTCTCGCTCCTGCCCGCACAAAACGCCACCGGCAACTGGATCAAGGTCGTTCAACGTCTTCCGGTCAGAATCGCACTGGATCCGGAGCAGGTAGCACAGCACCCGCTGCGCATAGGCCTATCGATGGACGTCACCGTTGACACGGCGAATCAGGAAGGAGACGTTCTGGCGAAGGCGCCGAGAAACGAAGTGGTCTACCAAACTGACGCGCTGACCCACTCGCTGGCCCCTGTCGATAAGCTTATCGCGGAGATTGTGCGCACTAACGCCGGGCAGCCTGAGGCCAAATGAAAACGCCCGCAGCGCCGCTAGAGGGCGCCAAACTCGGCTGGATCACGCTGGCGCTTGCGCTGGCGACCTTTATGCAGATTTTGGACTCAACCATTGCCAACGTCGCTATTCCTACGATTTCCGGCGATCTTGGCTCTTCCCTGTCGCAGGGAACCTGGGTCATTACGTCTTTCGGCGTCGCCAACGCGATTTCTATCCCGCTCACCGGCTGGTTGGCCAAACGTCTGGGCGAAGTCCGCCTGTTTATGGCCGCCACCATTCTGTTCGTCGTTGCGTCATGGCTGTGTGGCATGTCGCACAGCCTGGAAATGCTGATCGCGTCTCGGGTGCTGCAAGGGCTGGTGGCGGGCCCCATCATGCCGCTGTCGCAGAGCCTGCTGTTAAATAACTACCCTCCTCTTAAGCGCAGCATGGCGCTGGCGCTGTGGTCAATGACCGTGACCGTCGCCCCCATCTTTGGCCCAATACTCGGCGGCTGGATCAGCGACAACTACCACTGGGGGTGGATTTTCTACATCAACGTGCCGGTGGGCGTCGCGGTTGTCTCTATCACCTGGCTCATCCTTAAGGACAGAGAAACCGCTACTGAAATCAAGCCGATTGATACCGTAGGGCTCGTGCTGCTGGTGGTCGGCATCGGCTGTTTCCAGATGCTGCTCGACCGGGGAAAAGAGCTGGACTGGTTTGAATCGACGGAGATTATCACGCTCTCCATCATTGCGGTTGTCGCCATTACCTTCCTCATCATATGGGAGCTGACGGACGACCATCCGATTGTCGATCTTTCTCTGTTCAAATCGCGCAACTTCACCATTGGCTGCCTGTGCACCAGCCTGGCGTTTATGCTGTATATCGGCTCGATCGTTTTGCAGCCTCAGCTTTTGCAGGTCGTCTTTGGCTATACCGCCACCTGGGCCGGGCTTGCCGCGGCGCCAATCGGGCTGATACCGCTGATGCTGGCGCCGGTCATCGGCAAATACGGCCCCAAAATCGACCTCCGTCGCTTGGTAACGTTCAGCTTTATCGTTTACGCCGCCTGCTTCTATTGGCGCGCCTATACCTTTGAGCCCCAAATGGGATTTGGCGCCGTCGCCTGGCCGCAGTTCGTTCAGGGCTTCGCCGTTGCCTGCTTCTTTATGCCGTTGACGACCATCACCCTTTCCGACGTGGAGCCGTCAAAAATCGCCGCCGCTTCCAGCCTGTCGAACTTTCTAAGAACGCTGGCGGGATCGGTCGGTACGTCGATCACCACAACTGGATGGACCCAGCGCGAGTCGCTCCACCACACGCGTCTAACGGAAGCGATTACGCCCTATAATCCGATAGCGCAGCAGACCTACGACTCGCTGGAAAAGCTGGGAATGAGTTCAACTCAGGCTTCCGCCTACCTCAACAACCAGATAACCAATCAGGGCCTGATTATGTCCGCTAACGAGATTTTCTGGCTCAGCGGTGGGATATTTCTCGTTCTGCTGCTGTTCGTCTGGTTCGCCAAGCCGCCGTTCATCATCGGCGGAGGTAGCGCTCGCCCCAGCGGCGGCGAACATTAGCGGAATAACCCACAAAAAACCCCGCCGTTCGGCGGGGTTCGTTTAGCCAAACGGTCACGCTTTCACAGCCTACCCAATCGATAAGCCATCGCTACGTTTCTGGCGGTCATTTTCACGTTGTCCGCCGCCTGCTTGAGGGCATCGTCCAACGAAGTGATTTTGTACAGTACGCTAAAGACGGCATCCAGCCCGTGCTGATAAACCACCTCAACGTCGCTGCTCAGGCTTCCGGCGATAGCAATCACCGGTTTGCCGTAGCGCTTGGACACGCGCGCCACGCCAATTGGCACCTTGCCGTTTACCGTTTGGCTGTCGATGCGGCCCTCGCCGGTAATGACCAGATCCGCATCTTTAACCGCGTCGGCAAGGCCAACCGCCTCGGTGACGATCTCTATGCCGGGTCGAAGTTCCGCCCCCAAAAACGCCAGCAGCGCAGCCCCCATGCCGCCCGCCGCGCCGGAACCCGGCACGTCGTTGACGTCCTGCCCCAGGTCGCGTTTAATCGCCTGCGCATAGTGCAGCAGGTTCGCGTCCAGCGTGGCTATCATCTCCTGCGTTGCGCCCTTCTGCGGGCCAAAGATGGCGGATGCGCCCTGCGGCCCGGTCAATGGATTGGTCACGTCACAGGCTACCTCAAATCGGCAGGATTTAATGCGCTTGTCCATACCGCTGGCGTCTATCCTGTCCAGCCTGGCGAGCTCTGCGCCGCCGAAGCCTATCTCTTTACCCTCTTTATCGAGCAGCTTTGCGCCCAGCGCCTGCACCATGCCGGCGCCGCCGTCATTGGTTGCGCTGCCGCCGATGCCGATAATGCAGTGAGTCACGCCGCGATCCAGCGCCTTGGCTATCAGCTCTCCGGTACCGTAAGAGGTTGTCACCATTGGATTACGTCGGCTAACCGGCACCCTTTCCAGACCGCTGGCTGCCGCCATCTCAATAATGGCGTAACGCTCATCGCCGGACAGGCCGAGGAAAGCTTCTCCCTGTTCGCCTAATGGATCGGTCACGTCTACAGTAAGAATCGTTCCTGACGTAGCGGCTACCATCGCGTCAACGGTACCCTCTCCCCCGTCAGCAACGGGCAGCTTAACGTACTGCGCATCGGGGAAAATCTCACGGAACCCGGCCTCAATCTGCCGCGCAACGTCCAGCGCGCTCAGGCTCTCTTTGTAGGAATCCGGTGCGATGACTATTTTCATAACCTGTCCATATAAAAGATAACTAAATGACCAGAGTAATACGTTCCGTTAGCGCCGCGGACGCGCTTGCCCGCGGCACGGCGTCATTACCGGGCGACTTCCACTTTCGCCAGCTTCTCGTAGTAGCGAGCCAGAGCGCTGTGATCGCACGTTCCCATATCGTCCGCTTTCAGCGCCTGCATCATTTCCATCACGGCGGCGGTCAACGGCAGTTGAGCCCCTACGCCGTGGGAAGTATCCAGCGCGTTAGCCAGATCCTTAATGTGCAGATCGATGCGAAAGCCCGGCTTAAAGTTGCGATCGAGCACCATTGGCGCCTTCGCATCCAGTACCGTACTGCCCGCCAGGCCACCGCGAATGGCCTGATAAACCAGCTCAGGATTCACGCCCGCCTTGGTCGCCAACACCAGCGCTTCGGACATCGCGGCAATGTTTAACGCCACGATGACCTGATTAGCCAGCTTGGTCACGTTGCCCGCGCCGACGTCTCCAGTATGAACCACAGATCCGGCCATTGCCTTCATGATGTCGTAATGCTTATCGAAAATCGCCTTATCGCCGCCGACCATCACCGACAGCGAGCCGTCAATCGCCTTCGGCTCGCCGCCGCTGACCGGCGCATCCAGCATCTCGACGCCCTTTTTGGCAAGTTCGGCGTAGATCTCACGGCTGGCCAGCGGCGCGATGGAACTCATATCAATAACCACCAGCCCCTTCTTCGCGCCTTCGATAACGCCATTCTCTCCCAAAACGACGTCCTTAACGTGCGGCGAGTTGGGCAGCATAGTGATAACCACGTCGCTCGCTTGTGCAACCGCCTTCGGCGACGAGGCTGAAACCGCACCGGCAGCAACGACTTCCGCCACGGCGTCCGCATTGCGATCCATAACCACCAGCGAGTAGCCCGCTTTCAGCAGGTTCTTACTCATTGGCTTACCCATAATCCCTAATCCAATAAAACCGATTTTCATTGTTTGTTCCTCATAGTCCATAAACTCCGCGCGGTCATTCGCACGGGCTGCTGAAAACGCGGCGGCGCCTCACATGAGGCAGCGAGCCTGACTTGTACTTTACTGCCGATACTTATCGCTAAGCGCCTGCGTCGCGCCGCGGAAAACGCCGAGATCGCTGCCGACGGCGACGAACGTCGCGCCCCATTCGAGATAGCGGCGGGCGTCCGCCTCAACCGGAGCCAGAATGCCGCAGGCCTTGCCGTGCTTTTTAGCGCAGTCAAACACCTGACGGATCGCCTTTTGCACGTCGGGATGCCCGGCCTGGCCTAAATACCCCAGCGCGGCCGACAGGTCGCTTGGGCCGACGAACAGCGCGTCTACGCCGTCAACGGCAGCGATAGCGTTAAGGCTGTCCAGCCCCTTCTGGCTCTCGATCTGCACAATGACGCTGATATTGTCGTTAATTTTGCTGAAGTAGCCCGCTTCGGTACCGAACTGGTTGCTGCGGTGAGAAACGGACACGCCGCGGATGCCGTGCGGCGGATAGCGGGTAGACGCCACGGCGCGCTTTGCTTCCTCTTCGGTCTCAACGAACGGGATCAGGAAGTTATAGAAACCGATATCCAACAGGCGTTTGATCGTTACCGGATCGTTAGACTGCGGGCGCACGATGGGGGTGCTGTCTGAATCCTTCAGCGCCATCAGCTGAGGGATAAAAGTGCCTACGTCGTTGGGCGCGTGCTCACCGTCAAGCAGCAGCCAGTCAAAGCCCGCATAGCCCAGCACTTCGGTAGTGATAGGGTTCGCCAGCGCGGACCAGCAGCCGATAAGCCGCTTGCCGCCCAACAGGTCGCGGCGAAACTGGTTTGGAATGTAACTTTTAGCCATGATGAAACCTTCTCTCGTATTTACAGCGCTCGGGCCGCTAACGCGGCCCCTCAAGGGATTAACGCACCAGGCACGGACGCTTGTTGTCAAACGTCCAGTTGGGGATCAGATACTGCATTCCCATGGCGTCGTTGCGTGCGCCCAGCCCCATGTTTTTATACAGCTCGTGGGCCTTAAGCACCTGGTCCATATCAATCTCGATGCCCAGCCCCGGCTTCTTCGGCACCTGCACCATGCCGCCTTCAATCTTGAGCGGCTCTTTGGTAATGCGCTGGTTGCCCTCTTGCCAGATCCAGTGGGTGTCGATAGCGGTGATTTTGCCCGGCGCGGCGGCGGCGACCTGAGTAAACATCGCCAGCGACACGTCAAAATGGTTGTTGGAGTGAGAGCCCCAGGTCAGCCCCCACTCGTGGCACATCTGCGCCACGCGAACCGAGCCCTGCATCGTCCAGAAGTGCGGATCGGCCAGCGGGATATCGACAGAGTGCAGTTGGATAGTGTGCCCCATCTGGCGCCAGTCGGTGGCTATCATGTTAGTGGCGGTCAGAAGGCCGGTGGCGCGACGGAACTCCGCCATAATTTCACGGCCGGAATACCCCTGTTCCGCACCGCACGGATCTTCCGCATAGGCCAGAGAGCCGCGCAGATACTTGCCAATACGGATGGCTTCATCCAGCGACCAGGCGCCGTTCGGATCCAGCGTGATGCGCGCCTGCGGGAAGCGCTTGGCCAGCGCCACAATGGATTCTGCTTCTTCTTCACCGGCCAGCACGCCGCCCTTCAGCTTAAAGTCGTTGAAGCCGTATTTTTCATAGGCCGCTTCCGCCAGGCGTACGACGGTTTCCGGCGTCAGCGCCTCTTCGTGGCGCAGGCGATACCAGTCGCACCTGTCGTCAGGCTGGCTTTGATAAGGCATATCCGTCTTTTTGCGATCGCCAATGTAGAACAGGTAGCCGAGCATCTCGACTTCGTCGCGCTGCTGCCCGTCGCCCAACAGGGAGGCGACCGTTACGCCAAGATGCTTACCCAGCAGGTCCAGCATGGCTGCTTCAATGGCGGTAACCACGTGGATGGTGGTGCGCAGGTCAAAGGTCTGAAGCCCGCGGCCGCCGGAATCGCGATCGGCAAACCGATCGCGCACCGCATTCATCACGTTCTTATATTCGCCCAGCGTTTTTCCGATGATAAGCGTCTTGGCGTCTTCAAGCGTTTGGCGGATCTTCTCGCCGCCGGGGACTTCACCTACGCCGGTATTGCCCGCGTTATCCTTCATAATCACGATGTTGCGCGTAAAGTAAGGCGCGTGGGCGCCGCTCAGGTTCAACAGCATGCTGTCGTGACCGGCAACGGGAATTACCAGCATCTCAACAACGCTTGGCGTCGAATTCGGGGTCATCATTTTATTCACCTTAATTATCAATGCGTAAATCAGTTCATCGTGCGCCGCAGACGACGCATACGAAGCGGTTAGCGAACCATCGCCGGGCGCTTTTTATCGAACGTCCAGCCGGGGATCAGGTACTGCATGGCCTGTGCGTCGTTTCGCGCACCGGACGGCATCTTCTTATGCAGCTCATGCGCCTTTTCCACCTGCGCCATGTCCAGCTCGATGCCCAGCCCAGGCCTATCGCTCAGGGCTATTTTGCCGTTGACGATTTGCAGCGGTTCCTTCGTCAGGCGCTGGCCTTCCTGCCAGATCCAGTGGGTATCCAATGCGGTCGGATTACCCGGCGCAGAGGCGCCGACGTGGGTAAACATCGCAAGCGACACGTCAAAGTGGTTGTTGGAGTGGCAACCCCAGGTTAGCCCCCATTCGTTGCACAGCTGTGCCACGCGGGAAGCGCCGGTCAGCGTCCAGAAGTGCGGATCGGCCAGCGGGATATCCACCGCCTGCAGCATGATGGCGTGGCACATCTCGCGCCAGTTGGTGGCCACCATGTTGGTCGCGGTCGGCAGCCCGGTAGCCCGACGGAATTCCGCCATAACTTCGCGGCCCGAATAGCCGTTTTCCGCGCCGCAGGGGTCCTCTGCGTAAGTCAGCACGTGGTTCATGCCTTTGCACAGCCGGATAGCCTCATCCAGCGACCAGGCGCCGTTCGGATCCAGCGTGATGCGGGCATCCGGGAAGGCGTTAGCCAACGCGGTGACGGTTTCGATCTCCCGTTCTCCCGGCAGCACGCCGCCCTTCATTTTGAAATCCTTAAAGCCGTAGCGATCTTTGGCCGCCGCCGCCAGTTCAACCACCGACGCGGTATCCATCGCTTCCTGATGGCGCAGTCGGTACCACTCGTGTTTGCCGGTTTCCGGCGCCTGATAAGGGAGGTCTGTCCTCTGGCGATCGCCGATATAGAACAGATAGCCCAGCACCGTTACTTCATCCCGCTGCTTGCCGGGGCCGAGCAGTTCGGCGACCGGCACGCCCAGGTGCTGCCCCATCAGGTCCAACAGGGCGGACTCCAGCGCCGCGACGGCGTTGACCCGCAGTTCAAACGTCCAGGCCCCTTTGCCGAAGGTGTCATAATCCGCGTTCAGGTTGCCTTGGTGCATCCTGTCCACCAGACGGTTGAGAATGGCGACCGGCTGCCCTTCTATATGAGGGACAGCCTCCTGCAGCGTGCGCAGGATCGTCTCTCCGCCCGGCGCTTCGCCAACGCCGGTATGTCCGGCGCTGTCCTTAAGGATGACGATATTTCGCGTAAAATAAGCGCCGTGTGCGCCGCCAACGTTCATCAGCATGCTGTCATGGCCGGCAACCGGAACGACCTGCATGGAAACAATTTTTGGCGTGTCTTGAGTGTGCATAGCGGCCTCCTTTCCGATTACAGCTTAAGTTCGATACGTTGAATTTTGCCGACCACGAACAGATAGCTGAAAATAGCGATAGCCGCGTGAACGCCCACGTATATCAGCGCGCCGTTAAACGAGCCGGTGGAGTAGACGATATAGCCGATGGCAATAGGCGTAACGATGCCGGAAATGTTGCCGCACATGTTGAACAGCCCGCCGCTCAGGCCGCTTATTTCTTTTGGCGCCGTATCGGCCATGACGGCCCAGCCCAGCGCGCCGATGCCTTTACCGAAGAAGGCCAAGGCCATAAAGCCGACGACCAGCATTTCAGATTCGATATAGTTACAGAACACCATCGAAATAGAGAGCAGCATGCCCAGAACGATGGGCGTTTTTCTCGCCAGCGTCACAGAGCCGGTGCGCTTCATCAGGTAATCGGAAATCACGCCGCCCAAAATGCCGCCGGCAAAGCCGCACAGCGCAGGGACGGAAGCCACAAAGCCCGCCTTCAGAATTGACATGCCGCGAGCCTGAACCAGATAAACCGGGAACCAGGTAATAAAAAAGTAGGTCAGCGCGTTGATACAGTATTGGCCGATATAGATACCGACCAGCATCCGCGAACTCAGAAGCTGCTTGACGTAGCTTAGCTTCGGGCCGGAACTGGCGTCTTTTTTGCCGCCCGCCTGATCCATATTGGTCAGCGCGCCGCCGCGTTCGATATGGTCTATCTCGCCCTGGTTGATGCTCGGGTGGTCTTTCGGGTTATGAATAACTTTTACCCAGATAAAGCTGACGATGATGCCCAAGCCGCCCATAAAGTAGAATACGAACTGCCAGCCCAGCTCGTGGGTCAGCCAGCCCATGATGGGGGCAAAAATGACGGTGGCGAAATACTGCGCCGAGTTAAAGATAGCGACAGCCGTGCCGCGCTCCTGCGCGGGGAACCACGCGGCGACGATGCGGCTGTTGCCGGGAAAAGAGGGCGATTCAGCCAGGCCGACCAGAAAGCGCAGCGTAAACAGCAAAACCAGCGCCCACATGCCGCTTAGAAAGCCAATGGCACCCTGCAGCAGCGTGAAGGTTGACCAGGTAAAGATACTCCAGAAATAAACTCGCTTGGAGCCGAAGCGGTCTAAAAGCCAGCCGCCCGGCAGCTGGCCTAATACGTAGGCCCATGAGAAAGCTGAAAAAACGTAACCCATACCGACGGCGTCAAGTCCCAGCGAGGAGGACATCGGCGCTCCGGCAATTGACAGCGTCGCGCGGTCGCCGTAGTTAATTGCGGTCACCGCAAACAGCATGACAACAATCCAGAAACGCACGCGGGTGGGTTTTACCCCACTCACGCTGGCGCTTGTCGCTGAATTAATAGACTCCATGTTATTCTCCTATAGATAAAGTTATTTACCCTATCCAATCGTTTTAATTCTGTTAGTTAACAACCCCATTGGATGAAAATAATTTCTGGTGGTAATACTATTCCGCTCAGATTTATTTCCCCGCCAAGAAATAAGAAAATAGAAAAATAAGAATTCACGGTTCCGCTGAGGGAATACTACTGGCTATGCATAAAACGGGTCATTGGGCATATGCCCAATGATTTATGTAACTTGGGCCATTTTTTAGCCTAAAAACGACCTAAAAACTGTAAATACTAAGTAAAATCATTGAATTGAAGCACCATTAAAACATGATAAACAAATAGGGAATTAGTGCGGAAAGGTGAAACTCATCACATATTGTTTGATTTATTAAACACGCTACGAATACGTCATAAAAATAGCTATTGTTATTTTTAATTTTTGGAAGTAGATATATTGTCAGGACATAATTGAAAAATAGAAAAGAATTCACGCGCCGCTACGGGCATGGCTTTTAATGATAGCCCGATCACATTTATTTAATGGAATGAAGGTATCTACAATGAATAAAGAGAATAGCCTCTCGACGCCGCTTTATATTAAAGTCGACGAGCGGGACAATGTAGCGATCGTCGTCAATGATAACGGACTTCCCGCCGGCACTCGCTTTAGCTGCGGGCTTGAGCTGGTGGAGCACGTTCCCCAAGGGCACAAGGCGGCGCTGGTTAACATCGCCGAAGGCGAGGCCATCGTTCGCTACGGCGAAATCATCGGCTATGCCGTGAAAGATATTCCCCAAGGCGGCTGGATAGAAGAGTCTCTGGTCACGCTGCCCGAAGCGCCGGCGCTGGAAACGCTGCCTCTGGCGACCCACGTTCCCGCCCCCCTTCCCCCTCTGGAAGGCTATACCTTCGAGGGCTATCGCAATGCGGACGGCAGCGTCGGCACCAAAAACCTGCTGGGCATCACCACCAGCGTTCAGTGCGTGGCCGGCGTGGTTGACTACGTGGTCAAACTTATCGAGCGCGACCTGCTGCCCAAGTACCCCAACGTTGACGGCGTCGTAGGCCTGAATCACCTTTACGGCTGCGGCGTCGCCATCAACGCCCCCGCCGCCGTCGTGCCGATCCGCACTATTCATAACCTGGCGCTGAACCCCAACTTCGGCGGCGAAGTGATGGTAATAGGCCTCGGCTGCGAAAAGCTTCAGCCGGAGAGGCTGCTGGAAGGCACGCCGGATACGCAAAAAATCATTCTCAAAGACAGCCCGATCGTTCGCCTACAGGATGAGCAGCACGTCGGCTTTGGCGCCATGATTAAAGAGATTATGCGGGTGGCAGAAATTCACCTTCAAAGGCTGAATGCCAGAACGCGGGAAACCTGTCCGGCGTCCGAGCTGGTGGTCGGCATGCAGTGCGGCGGCAGCGACGCGTTCTCCGGCGTCACGGCCAACCCGGCAGTAGGCTTCGCTTCCGACCTGCTGGTGCGCGCCGGCGCAACGGTCATGTTCTCTGAAGTGACCGAAGTGCGTGACGCCGTGCATCTGCTGACGCCGCGCACCGTCGACGAGCAGGTCGGCAAGCGCCTGCTGGAAGAGATGGCCTGGTACGACAACTATCTCGACAGCGGTAAAACCGACCGCAGCGCCAACCCGTCGCCGGGTAATAAAAAGGGCGGACTGGCCAACGTGGTGGAAAAGGCGCTGGGCTCGATCGCCAAGTCGGGCAAAAGCGCCATTGTGGAAGTGCTGTCGCCGGGCCAGCGCCCGACCAAGCGCGGGCTTATCTACGCCGCCACGCCAGCCAGCGACTTCGTCTGCGGCACCCAGCAGCTGGCTTCCGGCATCACGCTGCAGGTATTTACCTCCGGGCGCGGTACGCCTTACGGTCTGGCCGCCGTACCGGTGATCAAGATGTCGACCCGCAGCGCGCTGGCGAAGCGCTGGTTTGATCTGGTGGACATCGACGCGGGCACCATCGCCACCGGCGAAGCAACCATCGAAGACGTAGGCTGGGAGCTGTTCCACCTGCTGCTGGACGTCGCCAGCGGCCGCAAAAAACCGTGGTCCGATCGATGGGGGCTGCACAACGCGCTAGCGGTGTTTAACCCGGCGCCAGTGACCTGATGGTTTAATCAAAGAGAGAAAGCGGCCCGCAACGGGCCGTTTTTAAACAGACAGGATCAGGAAAATTTATCTCGCAGAAAAACCGGCTACCCACTTATCCAGAAAACCAAAAAGCGCCTCGTTCATCTCCCGATAGTCGTTACGGCGCAGTTCCTCCGGCGTCTGAACAAATTTGAACTCATCGGCGCGGCTTAGGTCGCCGGTCGAATTGGCGATCAGCAGTTCCACTACTTCCGGCGTGAGCTCTAGGTGGCACTGAAAGCCGTAGACGTTATCATCGTATTCGACGATCTGCCGCGGACATCCTTCGCTGTAGGCAATCACTTTTGCTTCAGGCGTCAGGCCGGGCATGTCATTGTGCCAGTGGCCGACGTCTATCGTTTTGCCAAAGTGGGTAAATCTGTCGTTGCTCAATCCGTATTCGGTTAGCGCGATGGAATATTTGCCAATCTCCTTCTCCGGGCTGTGCCCAAAGCGCGCCCCCATCGCTTCGCCGACCAGCTGAGCGCCCAAACAAACGCCCAGCACCCGCTTACCGGCGGCGATAGACTTGGATATCAGCGCCTTTTCCGCCTCAGCGTCAAAGTAAGAGCATTCCGCCATCGTGGTGCTCGGCGACTGGGGGCCGCCCATTACGATCAGCATGTCGATATCCGCAACCGACTCCGGCAAGCGCTCTCCTTCATAGATTCGAGAGCGGCTGACGGAATGACTGCGCATTTTAGCCCAGTCCTCATAGGCGCCGGGCGCCTCAAAGGATTCGTGAATAATGAAATGAATTCGCACCGCTTATTGCCTCCTGATGATTGGCTCGTTAATTCCCTTTTAGACAATACTTTTGCCCATAAGACTTGAAGGGAAATATGCTAAATAACTTTTGATAAAATAGCGCACGCCACTGTTACTCATCATAAACATAAATATACCCATAAGGGTTATATAAAAAGGCGTCCTCTTCATAGAATTTACATTCAATAAGTCTGGAATTACGTTTAGCTAGCTCAGAGGCGTTTATTTCCTGAGTAATATCCTCAAAATTACCGTTGGCTTTAAAAACGATATTGGCGATGCTGTCTATATTTTTTGACGCATCTTCAGCGGACTCCTGCGTAGCGTCATAACTATAAAGCACGTCCGGCAGCCCGAAAAGATGAAGGCCGCAGCTGTGAAGGCCGTATTCGGTGCCAATCGGCCTTCTAACAAACGCGTAATACAGGCACGACCGAGAAGGCGCATTGGCGCAAGATTCGCTTAAGGCCACCCAACGCGACCGGCCATGGGCGATGCCTTGGCTTTCGGCTTTAAGCGCCGTAACGCCGAATTCATTAAACAGGCGTTTAATAAAAATCAGCGACTTCGTCATCATAGGTTCTAAATCTTCGCGCCGTTTTACTCTGGGCGCTAAAAAATAGGCGACGCCGCCGTGGCTTTCAATGGCCCGCAGGTCTTCTTCGGTAAATGAATAGTGGACCAGATCCGCAGAGACCTCAAAGGAATTGGGCATTCGGTCGTCATGCTCTAATCCAGAAAAGGTTTCATCAAACTCAAATCCCGCTTGCCCTATTGCCTTTTTTAATACAGAAAATTCAGCGGATGACCAGTTTCCCAGCGCACAAAATACCGATCTGGGCATGATGTTGGAAAACGTTTTTACCATAGAGCTCCCTCTTCAATTATATTCTTCCCATAAACGATGGAGGCCACAGGCCACATTGATATATATTCAAAAATATCAATTAGCACCGTATTAAAGCGGAATAGGAAGGGAGAATAAAGAGGAAATAATAAGGTTTTTTAACGGTATAAAGAAAAAAGAACCCACGAGAAAGCCGCTGGCTTCAGATTCTTGGTAAAACGCTATTCTTCATCCAGCTGTAGCGCAATATACAGCTGCATATGATCGTCAAACTTTTTCAAATTAAGCCCTGTAATCTCGGAAATACGATTAAGGCGATAATCAAGCGTGTTTCGATGAATATAGAGCGACTTTACCGTAGCGCCAGGGTGCATGTTGTGTTTAAACCACGCCAGCAGGGTGCGTCGCAGCAGGCCGTTGTTGTCCATCGCCTTGAGCTTGATTAGCGGGCGATTCAGTTCATTCACCTGCCAGCCACCGCGCAGGCTGTCGAGCAACACCGGCAGCATCAGGTCCTGATAGTAGTAGCAGCGCAGCTCAGGCATCCGCTTTTTGCCGACTGACATCGCGGCTTTGGCCGTACTGTAGGAGCGAGCGACGCTTCCCGGCCCGGAAAAATGGTTGCCAAGCGCCACGCTGACCTTAAGGCGGGTATTCTCAGAGACGCGCTGCAGCAGGGCGTCTACTCGCCTGCGGTGTTCGTCAGCATCCCAGCGCCCGTGAGAGTTTAAAGCCGGTTGCAGCACCACCATCTCATTAAGCGACACAATCGCGATAAGGTTGTCCCGATCGGGAGCCGTAAGCAGCGCCTGCATCTGTTGTAGTTCAGTCATCGACACCTCGACGCCAAGGTGACCGCTTTCCAGCTCGATAAGGGTCACGATCCTCGGCTGCGCCAGGTCGATTCCCAGCCGTTGAGCCCAGTCAGTCAACGCCGCTGGCAGCTCATCGCTGCGAATAAGGTTCAGCACCAGCGCTTCCCGCATTCGGCTGTCCTGCGCCAGCATGTTAAGCAGCCGGGCCTGCTCCAACATCATCTCCGCCGCCATGCTGACCAACTGCCCGTGCTGACGCAGTAGGTCGGGATCGCCGGTCAGACCGATAACGCCAACTATGTCGCCCTCAACCCGAAGCGGAAGGTTAATGCCAGGCCTGACGCCCTGAAGGCTGGCGGCGACCGCGTCGTTGATTTCTACAATACGCCCCTGCGACAGCGCCAACAGCGCCCCCTCGTGCAGCTCACCGATGCGATTGGCGTCACCGCTGCCGATGATGTTCCCCTTGGCATCCATTACGTTGATATTGCTATCAATAATCTGCATCGTCCGGCTGACGATGTCCTGGGCGAGCTTGGCATCAAGGTGGTAAAAAGACATGGCGGTATCCTTACAACGCGCTTAACCCGCCCAGACTAATCGGAGTGAATGATCTGCGCATTGTGCAATTGCACAAGATTGCGCTCTATTTATTCAAAGTGAGGGAATAATCACAAATATCAACGCGTAGGAAGAAAAAACGAAAGCGGGCGCCGCGCTGACGCCCGCCTAAAGGCAGTTAATCCGCAGCCATTAGCCGCCGATATTCGTCATAGGCGTACAAATCGGTCATGCCGCTGATGTAGTCCTGAATCAGCCGGGCGCGAAAATAAAACTCCCGAATTTCCCGCTGTGCTTCAGGTAAATGCCCTAATTGCGCCACGGCCTCTTTGTAGGCCATGCAGTGCTTGGTGGAAAGCTTATGGTAGAGGCGGGTTTCTATCAGGTAGCCGCGGTGGCGATTCTCTTTCACCAGTTGGTTGAAGTCGGCCAACGGCATATCCAGAAGCGGACTATAGATATCCAACAGGCCGCTGATAACCCGATACCCCTGAAGCTCAAGCTGTTCAACCTCATCCTGGCTAAACACATAGGTCAGCGCGACGTCTTTATAGACGCTGAGCAGCTTAAAGGCCTCGTCTCCTCCCTCCAGCAGCGCCTGATTAAAGCTGCCTTCGAAAATTGCCGGCAGGTGGTTGATAAACCTCTCGGCGGCCCTCGGCACCAGTTGCCCGATGGTAAAGACCCGAAGATACATAAAGAACTGATCTTCCCTGTGGCGATGGCCGCTGCCCTGCTCGACCTTGCGCAGCGCACCGCCGATGGTTTTATCAAACAGGTCGCCTTCCGCCACATCTCCCCAGGACTTCTTCAAAAGCTCGTAAAGCCGATCGACGGTCAAAATATTCTTTTCCACCGCATCTTCCAGATCGGCGATGCAGTAAGAAATATCGTCAGCCGCCTCCATAATGTAGGTCAGCGGATAGCGGTTGAACCCTTCCATGCCCAGCTGGTAGCGCAGCTCGGATACAAAGTTCTCCTCGGCCATATAGTAGCCAGGTTTTTTCATCAGATAGCCATACTGCGGCGGCACCTCGCCGGACCAGTAGGCCGGCCGGGTATATTTTAAAATGCAGGCGACCTGGGAGTAAGTGAGGTTGAGCTTCAGCAACGTATGGACTAGCCGGATGGCCTGCGCGTTGCCCTCAAAGTTACTGAGGTCCTGACACACCCGCAGCCGCAGCTGATTGAGCTCCGGCTGTTCATCCTCCAGGCGCAGACAGGGATAAACGCACAGCTTGCCCGCGCCGTCGCGCAGGTGCTTACGAAACCAGTTGTTGATGGCCGCTTCGCCGAAGTGCCCGAAGGGAGGGTTCCCTACGTCGTGCATCAGGCAGGCCATTTCCACGATGCTTTCAAAGGCGTCAAACAGGTTTTCCAGCCCCAGCTCCTGCGTTCTCCCCGCCTTTTTGAGCCGATTGAGGATCTCTTTGACGATGTGGCGGCCAACCTGCTGGACCTCCATTGAGTGCGTCAATCGGCTGCGTACGGCGGCGTTGCGCTCCAGAGGAAAAACCTGCGTTTTCTGCTGAAGCCGACGGATTGCCGCGGAGTTGATGATGCGTCCGCGATCGCTTTCAAACTGGCGAGTAATGCCGTACTCGCCCTCTGGGGCGGATGAGGAACTAAAAGGACGTTGAACCCTGATTCGTTTAGAAAAATCGATCCCGGACATGGCTTTTCCTAGTCTGCGCTAACGCCGTTGCTTTACTTTCAGCGCCTTTGGCAATAGCGCCAAAAATAGCGACGTTATCTCGATGAAAAGTAAAACGCTTTTATATCATTGCTGAAAAAGTGCTCCGCAAACCATCATACATTATCCGCAACAGGATAAAAGGAACATCTCGGTCGAAAAACTCTGCATGAGGGGGAGCTTAATTTCTTCTATTAGCATGTTAGACTACCGGCCACGTTTATACACAGAAGATGACGGACAGACACCATGAAAGTAGGCATTATTGGCGCAATGGAGCAGGAAGTAACCCTGCTGCGTTCACAGATTGAAAACATGACCACCCTACGGCGCGCCGGATGCGAAATCTATACCGGACGCCTGAACGGCGTCGAGGTTGCGCTGCTGAAGTCCGGCATCGGCAAAGTCGCTGCGGCCATGGGCACCGCGCTGCTGCTGGAACTCTGCCGTCCGGATGCCATCATCAATACCGGCTCCGCCGGCGGCCTGTCGCCGTCGC
Organism: Leminorella grimontii; assembly: GCF_039789245.1. NCBI lineage: Bacteria > Pseudomonadati > Pseudomonadota > Gammaproteobacteria > Enterobacterales > Budviciaceae > Leminorella > Leminorella grimontii. The sequence continues at coordinate 2,932,619 of NZ_CP146357.1, forward strand.
TGAAGGTGGGCGATATCGTCGTTTCCGACGAGGTTCGCTACCACGACGCCGACGTTACGGCGTTTGGCTACGAGCCGGGCCAAATGGCCGGCTGCCCCGCCGCCTTTAGCGCCGACGTCGCGCTTATCGGCCTTGCCGAACGCTGCATTCGCCGCTGTGAGCTGAACGCCGTTAAGGGACTGGTGTGCAGCGGAGACGCCTTCATTAACGGCGCCGAACCTCTGGCCCGCATTCGCAGCGTATTCCCTCAGGCGATCGCCGTTGAAATGGAAGCCGCCGCTATCGGACACGTCTGTCACCAGTTCGGCACGCCGTTCGTCGTCGTGCGCGCTATTTCTGACGTCGCCGATCGGGAATCTCACCAGAGCTTCGACGAGTTTCTTGAGCTGGCCGCCAAGCAGTCGTCACTGATGGTGACCACCATGCTAACCGAGCTGGCTGAACAAGCTCCGTGATCGGGCCAAAACCATCGCGTGTACAACTGGCCGGGTGGCTCTCGGCTATCGTTTTTAGCCTCGTCGGCACGGTAGCCTTTGCCGCCGCCGAGCGCGTCATCAGCTTTGCGCCGCACGCGACCGAGCTTGCCTACGCGGCAGGCCTTGGCGACAGTCTGATCGCCGCCAGCGACTATTCTGACTATCCTCCCGAAGCAAACCGCCTTGAGCGTGTTGCTTCCTGGCAGGGCATCAACCTCGAACGGGTTTTAGCCCTCAAGCCGGATTTGATTCTGGCTTGGCGCGGCGGCAATCCGCAAAAGGTGCTGGACCAGCTTAGCGGGTTCGGTATTCCTATCGTCTATACCGACGCCGATACCATTGACGGTATCGCCGCAGACCTTTCCCAACTGGCGCCCTACAGCCCGCACCCGGAAGAGGCGCAGCAGGCGGCGCAGAAGCTGCTGGAACAAAAAGCCGCGTTGGAAAAACGCTATAAAAAGGCGGACGCGCCGCCGATAAACGTCTTTCTTCAGTTCAGCAATCAGCCGCTGTTTACCGCATCGGGAAAAACGCTGCAAAGCGAGGTGGTTTCCCTGTGCGGAGGAAAAAACGTCTTTGCCGACAGCCCGGCGCCCTGGCCGCAGGTAAGCCGCGAGCAGGTTTTGGCGCGTCGGCCGGAGGCTATCCTGATTGCCGGCGACGGCTCGCAGGAAGAGAACGTCAGGGCGTTTTGGCGCGGCCAGCTCGAGGTCCCCATTATTAGCGTCCCTGAAGACTGGTTTAACCGCAGCGGCCCAAGGATTATGCTGGCCGCGGAGGCGGTATGCCAAAAGCTTTCGCAAATTTCATCTGGTTCATAGGATTGGAGCACTGATAAATGCTGGTTTACTGGCTGGACATACTTGGAACATCGGTCTTTGCCATTTCGGGCGTTCTTTTAGCGGGAAAGCTGCGGATGGATCCCTTCGGCGTGCTGGTGCTGGGCGTCGTGACCGCCGTCGGCGGTGGGACGATTCGCGATATGGCGCTGGCTAACGGCCCGGCGTTTTGGGTTAAGGATCCCACCGATCTGGTAGTGGCGCTGGTCACCTGCGTCGCTACCATCGTGCTCGTACGCCATCCCCGCACGCTTCCCAAGTGGATCCTGCCGGTGCTGGACGCCATCGGGCTCGCGGTTTTCGTCGGCATCGGCGTCAATAAGGCATTCGCAGCAGGAACCGGCCCGCTGGTGGCAACCTGCATGGGCGTGCTGACCGGCGTTGGCGGCGGCATCATTCGCGACGTGCTGGCGCGGGAAGTCCCGATGATACTTAGAACCGAGGTCTACGCCACGGCCTGCATCATAGGCGGCTCAATCCATGCAACAGGCTACTACTTTTTCCGCCTCGATCTGGATGACGCAGCCTACATCGGCATGATTATTACTCTGGCGATCCGCCTGGCGGCGATTCGTTGGAGCCTCAAGCTGCCGACGTTTAGCTTGGAAAAATAGCAAAAAGCACGGCGATGCCGTGCTTTCTCAGTAAAAGTCTAAAAACTGTATCAGATGCTAAACGACGATCCGCATCCGCAGGTGCTCTTGGCATTCGGGTTTTGAATGATAAAACGGGAGCCTTCCAGCCCTTCGGTATAGTCAACCGCGCCGCCGACCAAATATTGCAGGCTCATCGGATCGACCACCAGAGAAACGCCCTGCTTCTCGATAACCATATCTCCGTCGTTTACCTTTTCATCAAAGGTAAAGCCGTACTGGAAGCCGCTGCATCCGCCGCCGGTGATATAAACACGCAGCTTAAGTTCGGGATTGCTTTCGTCTGCAATCAGCGCTTTTACCTTATTGGCTGCCGCATCGGTAAACTCCAAGGGCAGTGCTGTTGAATCGCTCATCAATTATCTCCGGCTTATCTATTCATTTTAGTCTGCGCTGGTCATTTTAGCCTGCGCTGGCCCGCTGCGTTGGCGAACCGGTAATGGCTACGATTATCCAATAGTTGACTAAAACGTTCAAGTATTCTGCGCATTCGTTTACCGTTCTCGCCGACCTTGGGGGCAGCCCTGCGGGCCGTTTGACACCGTAAACTACGCCTCATTTTGTTATTTTACAACAGGCGAAAGCACGATGAGAGAACCGGCATCCGCTTTTAACGCGGAATCTATTTAACCTGGCACAAACATTAACAATCCGACGCTGTTATTTAACGACAGTTCTTTTAGAATGGACGGCGTTTCCCGATTTTCCAGATAATTAAGGCAGGAGCCCGCCATTATGAGCAAGTCAGAAAATTTATACGCACAGGCACAGAAAGTGATCCCTGGCGGAGTAAACTCTCCGGTACGCGCCTTTACCGGCGTCGGCGGCGTGCCGCTGTTCATTGAACGCGCCGACGGCGCCTATCTTTATGATGCCGATGGCAAAGCCTACATTGACTACGTGGGATCGTGGGGGCCAATGATTCTGGGCCATAACAATGACGTCATCCGCGATGCGGTTATTGAAGCCGTTACGCAGGGCCTGAGCTTCGGCGCCCCGACGGAAATGGAAGTTGAAATGGCTACGCTGGTGACCGAGCTGGTGCCCTCCATGGACATGGTCCGGATGGTCAACTCCGGTACCGAAGCCACCATGAGCGCCATCCGCCTGGCCCGCGGCTTTACCGGTCGCGACAAAATCATCAAGTTTGAAGGCTGCTACCACGGCCACGCCGACTGCCTGCTGGTCAAAGCCGGCTCCGGCGCGCTGACGCTGGGCCAGCCCAACTCGCCGGGCGTCCCCGCTGACTTCGCCAAGCATACGCTAACCTGTACCTATAACGATCTGAGCTCCGTTCGTGAGGCGTTTGAACAACACCCTGAAGAAATCGCCTGTATTATCGTTGAGCCGGTCGCAGGTAACATGAACTGCATTCCGCCCCAGCCGGACTTCCTGCCCGGCCTGCGCAAGCTGTGCGACCAGTACGGCGCGCTGCTTATCATTGACGAAGTCATGACAGGCTTTCGCGTAGCGCTGGGCGGCGCCCAGGCCCACTATAACGTAAAGCCGGATTTGACCTGCTTAGGCAAAATCATCGGCGGAGGCATGCCAGTCGGCGCGTTCGGCGGCCGCCGCGACGTGATGGCCGCGCTGGCGCCAACCGGTCCTGTCTATCAGGCGGGAACCCTGTCCGGCAACCCGATAGCCATGGCCGCAGGCTACGCCTGCCTGAGCCAGTTGACCGACGTGGGCATTTACCCACAGCTGGCGGAAAGCACTCAAATGCTGGCAGACGGGCTGCTTGAAGCCGCTAAGCGCCAGGGCATTCCGCTGGTGGTAAACCACGTGGGCGGCATGTTCGGCCTGTTCTTTACCGATGCCGACACCGTGACCTGCTATCAGGACGTAGTGAAGTGCGACGTCGAACGCTTCAAGAAGTTCTTCCACCTGATGCTGGAAGAAGGCGTCTATCTGGCGCCGTCCGCCTTTGAGGCCGGCTTTATGTCGCTGGCGCACTCAAAAGAAGACCTCCAGAAAACCATCAGCGCCGCCGAGCGCTGCTTTGCGAAGCTGGCGTAAGCGCTAACCATACTCTCCATAAGAGAAAGGCCGCGTTGTTTGACGCGGCCTTCTTGCTTCTATCCTTGATACTCAACAAACTCATGCCGCTCGTTCAGGCAATATCTCACCCCAGCCCGAATGCCGTTCTCCCCCTCGTAGGCGATCGCAAACCGCGTTCTTTCACCGTCAAAGTAGGACAGCGCGGCGCAGGCGCCCGGCCCCAAAATAACGTAGTCGACGCTGCCGGTTGAAACGACCTGAGCGGCGTCTCCCATCGCCACAAGCCGTGCGCCGTCGCCGACGTTGGCAATAGCGCTTTGCGCGCCGAAGCTTGATACGTGGCACAGGTCTCCGGCATTAGCCACTTTGGCACGCTCGCCGGCGCTGCCAATGCGCCCGCGCATGCCGGCATTAGCGGCACGTACGCCGTCCCCGGTGCTGCTAACCTTGGCGGAGTTGCCGGCGCAGGCGATCCTGGCTCTGTCGCCCGAACTGCCAATGCGTACGTCGTGCCCGACGCAGCCTATGCGCGACGCGTAGCCCGCGCTGGCTATCTGCGATGCATAGCCGGAACTGCTCAGCCAGCCGTATTCGCCCGTGCTGCCGATGTGAGCGTTAACTCCGCTACAGGAAATGCGCGCGCTGCCGCCGCAGCTGCCAATGCGAGCGTCATCCCCGGAACAGCCTATTTGCGAAGCGTTATCCACGTCCATCCAGCGGTAGCCGTCGATTTGCGAGGCGACTTTCTGGCTATAGGCGTATGGGCTCACGGCTGGGGAAGGTCTGACAAAATCGAGTCCAGCGTCCTGCGTCTGATTAAGGCCGCAGGCGAGCAAATCGGTCGCCTGCGTTTCCTGACGGACGAAGCCTTCCTTTTCCAGCCACAGAGAATAGGCGTATTCAACCAGGCTGGTGGCCCAGTTGACTCTGCCGCTTTGAATAAGCAGGCTGTGAACGTCGGCGTAGCGCCCGCCGGAGGGAAAATGGCGTATGAACCAACGATAGATATCGGGGCTGACGCGCCAGCCCCGAAGATCGTGACGAGTAATTAACATCGTTAGTGACGATGGTAACCGTCAACCATGCACTTGAACGTCTCGGTCGGCGTACGCCCGGTCGTGCACAGGTAGAGGTGACCAAAGATGAAGAACACGCTCAGCACCGCCAGCACGAAGTGCGCCTGCAGTATCCAGTAGTGAGCGCCCGCAGCATTGAAAGACATTGCCTGTGGATACAGAGACAAAAGTCCGGTAATCAGCAGCAGCGGCACTAGCGCATACATCACGCCCAGATAGGCTATTTGCTGCAGCGGGTTGAACTTAGACTGAACGGTTGCCGGGAACGGGTGCTCTTCTCCTTTCATGATGCCAAACAGATAAAAGCGAACCTGCTTCGTCGCACGCCCAATCCACCCCTGCGGCTTGATAACGTAGTGATGCCCGTTGCCACCTACGGCGTTAATCAGCACAAAGCCCAGCCAGCAGGCAATAAGCAGAAAACCGCAGATCTTGTGCACGCCTACCAGGCTTTTTACCGCCTCGGACGCCACCAGGCCAAAGTGGTTAATCAGGCCGCTGCCCAGCAGCAGAATGAATAACAAGGCGTTGGACCAGTGCCAAAGGCGCACCGCTTTAGAATAGAGATAGACCTTCTCATGGCTTTCTCCATGCTTCTTCCCGCTTTGGCGAGCGCGCAGCATCGCATGCAGCGCCAGCACCAGCAGCATGGCCACCAGCGCCAGGCCGGCGATGGTGAGCCACACCGGCCAATACTGCGGCGTAAACAGCGGCACGTACTGATGAAGCTGGGACTGGAACTGTTCAGCATTCAGCGCGGCGTTCATACGCTATCCCCCTTTTTTATCAGGTGTTGACCGAAAAGGCGGTACAGATGGGGCTTGCCTACGCCTTTTAGCTGGTACTGATAGAACTTATTGTTCGCAAGCCAGGCCTGTACCTCTGGGCTATCCTCTTTGCCGAAGATCAGCGCGTTCTGCGGACAGACGTTCACGCATATCGGCGCAAAGCCCTTGGCAAGGCGAGATTCGACGCAGAAGTCGCACTTATCGGCTACCTTGGTTTTAGGATTCAGATAGCGAACCTGATAAGGGCAGGCGCCGATACAGTAGCTACAGCCGATGCAGTTTGACTTGTTCACCCTGACGATGCCGTTCTCGTCGCGGTAGGATGCGCCGGTCGGGCAAACGTTGATGCAGGGCGCGTCCTCACAGTGCTGGCAGGAGTGACGGAAAAAGTGGTACTGGGTTTCGTTCTCGTTGTCGGAAACGGGAATATGGGCGATTGACAGGCGGCTGCCGCTATCGGGAACGTGGTTCACCTTGCGGCAGGCCCTTGCGCACAGATTACAGCCGTTGCAGCGGGTCTCATCGTGGATCATCGCATAGCGTACAGGCTGGGTTTTGCCCGATGCCGCCAACACGCTTCGACCGGGGCCGGTAAAGAAGATAACCGTTCCCATGCCGATGACAAATTTACGCCGAGTGTAGGTCATCTGCTCATCCCCCGGTTCTGTTGACGGCAATAGCCCGGCTTTCGCCATAACGCTAAATATACCTTGCTCATTTGTATTGCTCCGCCATTGCCTATTTCGAATCAATGAAATAGTTAAAGTGGTTGCTTAATTGGGTCATGGCCTGTCGGTATTCTTTTTGGCCGCCACGACCCGATGCTGCCTTAAACGTTTACGGATTCTGAAACTGTTCGATTTCAAGCCATTCGCACAGCCCGTAGGCCTTGCCGAAACTCATGAAACGCTCGCTGAACAGGTAGTCCACGTCGTTTGATGAAGACACCGGCCGAATGTCGGCATAGTCCGGATGCGAATCTATTGCGGCCAGCGCGGCCTCAATCTCTTCAGGCGAAAAGCGGTACGGCTCCTGCGTCAACATGGCGACCTTGTAAGGGCGCGGATAGGTTTCACACTCAAACCTCACCGCGTGCGCGATGGTCTTGCAGATATCCTTCTCCATCACCAAAACGCACATGTTGGCGTAGTTTGTCGACATGCCCTGGGTCGAGTAGTAATAGCGCTCCTGCTCTCCCGGGCAAACGACGATATCGCCGCACTCTTCAGATTCAAACACCGCCTGCATCACGTCATCCAATGCCTTCTCGGAAATCGAATACGGCGGCAGAAGAAACGTGCCGTGCGTCACCAGCGTGCCGGCCATCGAACGCTGACGGATAAAGTCAGCCACGATGTCGACCGGAGAAATCTGGGTCGCCTCAAGCTCTGCCTGGGCTTCTTCGATTTCCCGCTGTAGCGACTCGCCCTGCAGCGAAGACCGGCTAAACAACCGACGCTTACCGGCATCGACCGCTTCGTCAGCCTCGGCATCGGCCCCTGGCGCCGCGTCCGGATTCAGAATCTCTTCGTTTAACGCGCTCATCGGTACCCTCACCGAACTTAAGAAGGCAGCAGGTTCATAGAGGCCAGGTCGGCCGCTACGTCCTCAAGGCCCAGACGGTGAAGCGTCTCTTTCGTCGGGCAGCCCAGCTCAGGATCCCAACCCATCTCGGTGTAGAACATGGTGAACGACTTATGCATGTCGTCGCGATCCATTTTGTCCGTCCCTTCCGTGAAGGCCGGGATCTTCGGATCTTTGTCAAACACCCATGAGCAGATGAGGTCGTGCTCGTTACGCATATCCATGGTCTGCATCAGCTTCACCGTATAGGCGCGGTGCAGAGTGAAAATACGTTCGGCGGCCAAATCCAGAGAGGCCTGCGTTGCGTCGTCGCCGGTTACCGCTTTGAAGAATTTCGCTTCAAGTTCCAGATCGCCGCGATAGTTGCGGCTCTTGAGCGGAGATACCGTCATCGGCCACACCCAGTTACACAGCGTAACGGCGTTATGCAGGCAAACCTTAAGCAGCGTCCACTTGGCGTATTTGATTTTTGCCGGATTAATCGGCGTATAGTTTTTCGTTTCGTCGTAAGCGTCTGCGGAGCCGAACAGCTCGGCGGCCACTTCCCTTTGCAGCTTCAAAGGCAGACCGGAACCAATAAAGTTGATATGGGTATGGGTCATGCAGTCGCGGTTAAACATGCAGTTGGTGATAGCCCCCACCTGTGCCGACGCTTCGTTGGCGTGGTGAACCGGGTAGCCGTACGGCGACCACAGCTTGTTTTTGGCGTAGGCCCAGTACTCTTCGCCCAAATTCCAGCGTTCGGCAATCGCGTAAGAGCCGTCCGACAAATGGCTCAGCTCGCCTACACGATGCGCCAGGCGGTAGTACAGATCTTTTACGAAGTTGATGTCGCCCGCTTCCAGCTGATCCCAGCGGATTTCCGCATACTCTTCCGCCGGCAGCACGCGTTTGAACACGCCCTTGCTGTAGCAGTAGGTGAAGTCTCTATGCAGCTGACCGTAGTTACACCATAGGCCGTAGTCATCAAACAGGTTTAGCCCAACCAGGTTGCCGATAACGCGCCCGTCGTCCTTCTCCTCAAAGTCTTTTGGCCCTTTGGGGAAAATGGTCGTATGGACAAAGTTAGCCACGCAGGTGTTACCGCCGGTGGTCGGCACGCCAAAGTCTTTGACTCTGGGGATGTTCATTTGCGTCATGCAGCGAATAGGGCAGGAGTGGCAGCCGCTCATTTTTACCGTGTACTTCTCGGCGACCGGCCCCAGGTCGAAGACCGACTTATAGGTTCTGAAACCAACGGTGTTTTGGTTGCCCGGAGGGATTTCCCCCGTCTCAATCGGACCGCCCTCGGCCGCGCCCCAGAACAGGCCTTTACGCGCCGTCCAGCGGGAACCCGGCGCCGAGTATTCAGCCCACGCCTGCGGCGTGCTCGGCACAACGTGGTTGTTATTAGCGCCGATAAGCTCGGTCATCATATAGTCGTTCAGGCGCTTCATTTCATGACGATCGGCAATGCCGACGCCCTTGGTGCCTTCGATGGCGATCGCCTTCAGCTTCTTAGAGCCCATAACCGCGCCGGTGCCCGCACCGCCGCTGTGGCAGCGGCTGTTTAACATACCGGAAAGCGGCACCAGGTTTTCCCCGGCCTGACCGATAGTCGCTACGCAGGTTTCCGCGCTGGTCATAGCGCAAATCTCTTCCGTCGTGGCGCGCGTGCCTTTGCCCCACAGGAAGTCAGCTTTCTCAATGCTGACCTTATCGTCCTTAATGTTAATCCAAACCGGCGTCTCGGACTTGCCTTCAATGATGATGACGTCGTAGCCCGCAAACTTCATCTGTGCGGCGAAAAAGCCGCCCATGTGCGCATCCACTACCAGGTTGCCCTTGGTAAAGGTCGACAGGCTGGTGATGTTAACGCGAGAGCTACAGGGCGCCCCCGAGCCGGTTAACGGCCCGACGGCGAAAACCAGCTTGTTGGCTTCGTCAAAGGGCTTCGTGCCAGCAGGCACTTCGTCATACATGATGCGGTAGCCAAAGCCCATACCGCCGATAAACTGCTTATATTTGCTGGAATCTTCGAGAGAAATCTTTCCCGTCGAAAGGTTGATTCTTAATATATTACCCGTCCAACCGTTAGCCATGATCTTTTCCTTAACACGCTGAAATCAAAAGGAACCGCTGCCAAGACATAGGTCGCTTAGACCGTAATGTCTTTCCACTCGATGATTTTTAATGCGCCCGTCGGGCAGGCGTTTGCGCACTCGCCGCACAGAACGCATTTAGACGACTTATGCGTCTGGGTGTTGACGGTCGCCATCATCCATGGACAGGCCGTAGTACAGGCGCTACATCCAATACAGCGCTTATGATCGACGGTAATGCATCCCTCTTTTTCGCTATAGGAGATAGCCCCGATGGGGCATACCTTCATGCACTGAGGGTCTTTACATTGCCTACACGTGTCCGGCGTATAGTTCAGATCGCCGAAAAGCCCTCCGCCAGACCCAACCCGACCGTCGCCAAAGAAGTAATTGCGGTGGATTTTGATTCTGGAGAAGAACGTTCCGACGGCCCCATCGTTATAGTTGGTGCAGGAAATCTCGCAGCGGTGGCAGCCGGTACACCGGGCTCTTTGCGTAACTAACACCCCTTTAGGCGTCGTTATTAAGCCAACGGTACCGCTGTCAACGTCTTCCTGTGTACAACCAAAGAGTGATAGTAAAGAAGGGGCAATGGCCAATCCCGTAAGGCCTTTACCTGATATACGCAGAAACTCGAGTCGTGTTAAACCACTATCTAAAAATGGACGTTCGACGTTATTAGACATTTATTTCACATCCTCTTCCGTACTCGCTGAAATAACAACACGTTCGATATTATTTTTATAATTTCTTCACATTTACCAATAAAGAGGTATACGCGCGATAATAGTCGTCTTATTTCTCGAAATAATCTGTGATCGTTATCAACTAAAACTGAAAACCCGCACTAAATGAATGGTTATTGATATTCATTATCATTAATATAGAACCATTAATCATGAATAAATGCCTTTTAATAACAAACAAAACATTATCAATAAATATCAATGAAATAGTTAACCAATTGTTATCTTTTTTTATTGTTATAAAAAGGAAAAAGGAGAGGTTTTCTTAATATTGATAGGCTTAAATTTATACCTTTTTATAAAAATAAAAGCATCTTTCTTACATTAATAACAAATAGTCATCATTCACGGTCTATTAATAAAATGACTGTATTCTATGGACAAGAATCTTAAAGACGACAGAAACACTCATTGTGACCAATTAGAAATAAAATGAGGGGAGAAAACATAAAAAGAGAAACGAGGCGTCTGCCATAATTAACGCCGTCGAGAAAACGGCAGAAGGGAGAAACGAAGAGAACCGTGGCGCTTTTAAAAAGCGCGGGCAATCAAAATGCGGCATCAGGCTAACCGCTGAGGCCTATTTCCCAGCCAGAAACGCCCGATAGTCCGCCAATACGCGAAGAAAGTCCTCAACGCCGCAGCAAGACATGCTCTCTTCGTCGTAGTAAAACATGCCCTCTTCCAGCTCATCGCTTTCAAGCTCAAGCTGATTGGCGCGAACGATAACTTCTTCGGCATCGAGCCAAAGAGTATATTCGTGGCCTACCCTTTGCCACTGCCGCTCGCTGCCGCGAACGCCTTTAACCGCGGCCTCTACCTCGTCAAGCAGCGCCACGTTGCCTTTAGCCTCTTCGTTCAGCCAGTGGCCAATCGCCTCATGATCCATAGAGAAACGGGCAACGACCTGGCCTGTAATATCTAACGTAAATTCATAGTCCATCGTATGCTCCCGCCGTATGTTAACGTTATTCCATAATCATCATACCCGTGAAGCCCCTCGCCGCACCACCGAGATGCACATATATTCACATAAAAAAACCGCGCCGAGGCGCGGTTTTTATCTATCAACGGCTTAACAGGTCGTTAGACAGCGGCCTGAAAAATGACGCCGTCAGCCTTCTTGGTGTACTCGCTGAGCCGATCGAAGTTGAGGTAGCGGTAGGTATCCTGCGCGCTCTTGTCTACTTCGGCCATATAGCCCAAATATTCCTCAGCCGTCGGCAGACGCCCCAGCAGCGCGGCAACCGCAGCCAGCTCGGCTGACGCCAGATAAACGTTAGCGCCGGTGCCCAGACGGTTCGGGAAGTTACGGGTTGAGGTGGACACAACGGTCGCCCCTTCGTTCACTCGAGCCTGGTTGCCCATGCACAGAGAACAGCCCGGCATTTCGATACGCGCGCCGTTTTGGCCGAATACGCTGTAATAGCCTTCTTCGCTCAGCTGAGAGGCATCCATCTTGGTCGGCGGGGCCAGCCATAGGCGGGTCGGCAGTTTGCCCTTCACGTTTTGCAGCAGCTTGCCCGCCGCGCGGAAGTGGCCGATGTTGGTCATACATGAACCGATGAACACTTCGTCGATCTTGTCGCCGGTCACATCAGACAGCAGGCGAGCGTCATCCGGATCGTTAGGCGCGCACAGAATAGGCTCCTTGATCTGGTTCAGATCGATATCGATGACGGCTGCATATTCTGCATCCGCATCGGCTTCGATAAGCGTCGGGTTCGCCAGCCACTCTTCCATCGCCTTCACGCGGCGCTCAATCGTACGAGCGTCGCCATAGCCTTCGGCAATCATCCACTTAAGCATAACGATGTTAGAACGCAGATACTCTTCAACCGGCTCTTTGTTCAGCTTGATAGTACACGCCGCCGCAGAACGCTCTGCCGAGGCGTCGGCCAGCTCAAACGCCTGCTCGGCCTTCAGCTCTGGCAGACCTTCGATTTCCAGAATGCGGCCAGAGAAGATGTTCTTCTTGCCCTGCTTCTCAACGGTCAACAGCCCTTGCTTAATCGCAAAGTAAGGGATGGCGTGAACCAGATCGCGCAGGGTAATGCCCGGCTGCATTTTGCCGCTAAAGCGCACCAGCACGGATTCTGGCATATCAAGAGGCATCACGCCGGTCGCCGCGGCAAACGCCACGAGGCCAGAGCCCGCAGGGAAAGAGATGCCGATCGGGAAACGGGTATGGGAGTCCGCACCGGTACCGACCGTATCAGGCAGAAGCATGCGGTTCAGCCATGAGTGAATGATACCGTCGCCCGGACGCAGAGAAACGCCGCCGCGGTTCATAATAAAGTCAGGCAGAGAGTGGTGCAGCTGCACGTCAACCGGCTTCGGATAAGGCGCGGTGTGGCAGAACGACTGCATAACCAGATCGGCAGAGAAGCCAAGGCAGGCCAAGTCTTTCAGCTCGTCGCGAGTCATGCCGCCCGTGGTATCCTGAGAACCCACCGAGGCCATCTTCGGCTCGCAGTACTCGCCGGGACGAACGCCCTTCACGCCGCAGGCTTTGCCTACGATCTTCTGCGCCAGCGTGTAGCCTTTGCTTGACGCATCGGCAGACTTCGCCTTGATAAACACGTCGCTCGGCGCCAGGCCCAGAGATTCACGAGCCTTGCTCGTCAGGCCACGGCCGACGATTAACGGAATGCGGCCGCCGGCGCGCACTTCATCCATCAGAACGTCAGTCTTAAGCTTAAAGGTCGCCAGCAGCTCATTGGTGGCGTGATTGCGCACTTCGCCTTTAGCCGGGTAAATATCGATAACGTCGCCGGTATTGAGCTTAGACACGTCAATGTCTTCAATCGGCAGCGCGCCCGCGTCTTCCATGGTGTTAAAGAAGATTGGCGCGATTTTGCCGCCCAGCACGACGCCGCCGCTGCGCTTGTTCGGCACATATGGAATATCATCGCCCATAAACCACAGCACGGAGTTGGTTGCGGACTTACGGGATGAACCGGTACCCACAACGTCGCCCACGTATACCAGCGGGAAGCCCTTCTCTTTCAGCGACTCCAGCTTTTTCACCGGGCCGACTTTGCCAGGCTGATCCGGCTCGATGCCGTCGCGGGCGATTTTCAGCATCGCCATCGCGTGCAGAGGAATATCCGGGCGGGACCAGGCGTCCGGCGCAGGAGAGAGGTCATCGGTATTGGTTTCACCGCTGACCTTAAATACGGTCATGGTCAGTTTTTCTGCCAGCGCTGGGCGGGAAAGGAACCACTCTGCGTCAGCCCAGGACTTCATCACCTGCTGCGCATAGACGTTGCCGGCCTTTGCTTTGGCTTCGACATCATAGAAGCTGTCAAACATCAGCAGCGTATGTGAAAGCCCCTTCACGGCGATGGGCGCCAGCGCGGCGTTATCCAGCGCGTCAATCAAAGGTTGGATGTTGTAGCCGCCCTGCATGGTGCCCAGCAGCTCAACGGCTTTTTCTGGTGAAACCAGCGGCGAAACGGCTTCGCCTTTAGCGATGGCGGCCAAAAAGCCGGCCTTAACGTAAGCGGCTTCGTCAACGCCCGGCGGCACGCGATTGGCCAACAGGTCGAGAAGCACTTCTTCTTCTCCGGCCGGCGGGTTCTTCAGCAATTCAACCAAGCCTGCGACTTGCGCCGCATTCAGCGGCTTTGGTACAACGCCTTCTGCAAGACGCTCAGCGACATGTTTACGATATTCCTCTAGCACGACGACTTCCCCCACTAACTTGTTATATTGAGCAGCGAATTTTATGGTGTTAATGTGCATAAAATTGTTAATCTGCGGTATATTCAAACTGAGAGTAAATTGCATCAGAGCGCTGGTTTCGCCTAGTGACAAACGAAAATTCTGTTACTTTAATCACACTAAGTCTATATGCACTTTATAGCCTTTATGATGCAAACCAGACAGCAGAAGGGCTCCCACCGCAGGATTTCACAAGTATAGCTATTTATCACATTTTTATTACAATTTTGCAAAGAAAATAGATTTCGTTTTTCTATTTATTTTCAGATATATTACGCTGTATCGCTTAATCAAAAGCGATGACCAAAAGGATTGGTTGATCCAGCGTTTTTTCATTCGCGAAAGGAATCGGGATGATGCGTAAACCGCGTTTCAGGCTTTATCACTTAATACTTCTGATCGCCGTACTGAGCATTATGGTGCTGCTTGTCGCTCGCTTTGCTTCCCCCCATATGCACGCAGATATCTACCACCCGCAGAATGTCGACGCGCCGGAAGAACTATGGGATCCGCTCTATTCCTCAATGAAGTTCGGCCTCCAGTATCTTCTCATCGCGCTGATTGCCGTTGGCACCATGGTGTCCGCCCTCCTGTTCTTTGTCTTTCGCGACGACGGTTCCTCCTCTATTTCTTCATAGCCTATTAATAAAAACGCCCCCGGCACGGGCCGGAGGCGCTTGAATAACGGTCGGTAGCCGTTTTACTTCACAACGGGTTCTGCGCGACTAAAACGCTTGCCGTCATGGCTTTGGCTACGAACGGTAACGTCACCGCTCACTGAAGGCTTTGCCGCATCGTCATAGCGCTTCCAGCTCTTGCCGCCGTCAGTGGAGTATTGGATATTGAGCCCAGGGAAAGCAACGTTGGCGGCCAGTTTGCCGTTCACGACTTTCGCTCCCGGCACCGGCAGGCGGTACCCTACGCCCGCTTTGTCCAGTTTCTCAAGCTCCCGCTGCCCCAGCAGGTTGGCGAACAGGATCCAGTCTTTGTTTAGCGCTTTGCTATCGACAAAGTGGGTTTCGCCGCCCTTAAATTCTTTCCCGGCCTGATAGTCCAGCTCCCAGGAAGCGCGGTGCCACGCGCGTTCCGCCAGCGGTAGAATGCGCGGATAGAGCATATACTCCATCTGGGCATCGGTGCGAACCACTTCGCTCCACAGCTGGGCGGAAATACCGTAAGCTCCTGGCCAGGCCTTATCGCTTTTCGCAGAGAACGCGTTGCCGTCTCTGTCGACGGAGGTTTCCGCATTTTGCGGCAGGTTGTTAGGCGCAAAACCGAAGATCTTGCGTTCGTCGCTAAAGCGCGTGCCCCAGTAGTAGCCGCTCTCCTGCGGGTTCACCTCATAAGGGAAGTCGACGTACACATAGTCCGGGTTAGAGATAGTCACCTCATAGCCCTTGTTGGCCCAGTCATTAGCCGAATCGAAGCCGCCCCAGTACAGCGTATCCCAGAAGTTGACGCCAACGCGCTTGGTCGCAAAGGACTTGGCGCTTTCGGCATCCTTCAGCCCGTCCTGCCAGGCCTGCATCTTCTCGATGCCGTGCGCATCGACGATTTTACTGACTTCCAGCGCAAAGTGGCTGGGCAGGTGTTCGAAGTCCTGCACTTTGCCTTCTTTGATCATCGTCTGGCATGCCTGAGACTTGGACCAAGGCTTATCTTCATTACTCTGATCGATAGTGCCCTTGAAGGCCTCTTTCTTCTCGGCGTTGATGTCCTGATAGCCGGCGCCCAAGCGGATATTTTTCGCTTCGTCGCCGCCAAAGTGCCAAGTCGTCAGCGGCAGGCCGGCTTCTTTATGCATAGCCGCAACTTCAGTGATGACTTTGTCAACGAAGCGCTTAGAAGAATCCAGGCAGGGGTTCAGATAGCTTTTACGATCGTAAAACTGTACCGACGTGGTGTTTGAAGTATCGGTCGGGTCCAGAAGGCGATATTCATTCGCCTCTTTTTCTTTACCCTCTTTGTGCAGGCGGTCATAGCGCGCTTCCATAGAAACGATCGCCGCGCGGGCGTGCGCCGGCATGTCGATTTCAGGGATCACGTCGATTTGACGCGCCTTCGCATACTTCAGGATCTCGATATAGTCCGCGCGGCTGAAGTGGCCGCTGCCCATGTTGTTGCTGTCAGGGCCGGAGCCAAGCTGCGGCAGCAGGCAGGTCTTTTCCGTCAGGTCATGACAGCGCTTGCTGCCAATCTCCGTCAGCTCGGGCAGGCCTGGGATTTCAATTCGCCAACCTTCGTCGTCGCTCAGGTGGAAGTGGAACTTGTTCAGCTTGTAGGTCGACATCTGGTCAAGCAGGCGCAGCACCGCTTCTTTAGAGTGGAAGTTGCGCCCAACGTCCAGAAACACGCCGCGATAGGCAAAGCGCGGGGCGTCTTTCGCTTCCAGAGTCGCGATTTTTTTACTGCCGCTGGCCGGCAATAAAGAGAGGATAGACTGCAGGCCGTAGAAAACGCCGCTGTCGTCATAAGCGGTAATTTCAGCGCCCTTCTCGCCAATCTTAAGCATATAGGCGCCGGAAACCGCCATGTCCTTGCTGAACTTATCGGCAGAGACAACCGCCTTAATCGGGTAACCTGCCGCGTTTGATTTCACGCCCAGCGCGCTAAAGTGCTTAAGCACCGTAGAGACAGCGGCGTCATCTAACGAACTGGCCGTCAGCGCAATGCCTTTACTCAGGTCTGCGTCCTGCTGATGGACGACGACTTCCATCGGCGTAGGCACGATCTGGCCGCGCAGCGCATCCGCAGGAAGCTTAGCCACGTCCGCGTTTTTGTCGAAGCGGTTGGCGGTGTTCATCAACACGTTGTGGTCGTCTTTGGTTCTCTTCCACAGGGAGCCGTAATCGTTGCCCGCCAGCGGACCGCTGAACTTGCTTAAGTCTTCCGTATTGGTGCTGGCGATAACTTTAGGCTTGGCGCCTTCGGAGGTCGCGTACCAGCGCGGTATCGCATCAGTTTTGAAGATCTGCCAATATTCGGCAATAACCGGAATTTCAACGGCTTTGCCCGCCGAGAAGCCGGTGAATTTTTCAGTTGGCTCAATTTTATGCAAGTCGCCGGTCACAAAGGAAATCTTGAACTGGTCGTTATCAGTACGCAGGATCTGACGAATGCTGTGGAAATAGATCGCCCAGTCTTTATCCTTAACGTCAGTAGGGCTTTCCAGCGTAAAGGTCAATTTGGTACAGGACGCCCAGTCCGCGCCGAGAGCGCTGCAGTCAACGCCGTGATCCGCCGCCAGGTTGTCGACTATCTGATAGTTCACCTTTAGCTGGCTTAGCTGGTCAACGGTTTTCTGAGACGCGTGGGCGCCGCCGGCAAAAGCGCAGGCAGCGAAAAGCGTCGTAAAGGCGCTCAGCGTGAACTTATTCATACTCTGGTTGCTCATATTCTGGTTGCTCCATTTCAGACTGATTAATTGTTTGCGCGGATCTCTTGCCAAACCTTGTCGCAATCCGCCTTACGCGCCTGGCTGTCGCCCGTTTTCGTCGCCGTCAGGCAGTTCTGATAGTCCAACACCCGCACGCTCTCTTTCTCGGCAAACTCACGGTGGGAATTATCTTTTCTCAATACGTCCAGCACGGACTGACAGGCCTCCAGCTTTTCCGGAGATCCCTGAGCCGTCGAAATGCAGGCGTTATAGGCGTCACGCAGGGTAACGTCTTCCTGCGCCTGATTGTCCTGCTGTGCGCAGGCCGTCAGGCCCAGCGCCAGCAGTGCGGTAAGCAGCGTTTTCTTCATCATCATCAATACCCCTATTGCGCCCGACCGCAGGAAAGAGGCCGGGCGCCGTATGATTAAAAGACCGTGAACGGAGCGATTACGATGAACTTAACGTCACGCTCGTCCTGGAAAATGTTGCCGTAGCCGCCGCCCCAGCTGGCGTTATCGGAGTGGTTGTCGTACTGAGTGAAGTGCAGCTTAAACAGCGTGCCTTTAGCGCGGCCTTCTTGTACGGTGTACATCGCATCAAGGCTGTAGGCGCTCTCTTTCAGGCGCTGGCTTTGATCGTAAGCGGCGTTGGTGCTGGGCTTCGCGTCCCAGGCGTAAACGCCCGATGCGCCCACCGCCCATCCAGGCAGATCCCAGTTGCTTAAGTCATACATCACGCCGGCAAACACGGCCTTTTCGCCGTTGGCGTTAAAGTCGGAGCGGTTATCCCACCAAATGTCCAAACGACCGTTGGACGACGCGTAGGTCGGCGTCATGCGCTGCAGGAAGAACCCCTGATTGCCCTCGGCTTTTACCCAGGTTCCTTCCAGGCGCAGGTCGAACTGGCCGACCTTATATCCAAACGTTAATGCCTGCAGCCAGGCCAAGCCGTCGTAAATATCGTTAGTGCCGCCGCCACCCACTTTGTCCTTCGCGCCATAGAACTGATAGCTGGTGGACAGCGGATTGCCAGCCAGATCAAATTTGTATGAGCTCTTGCCGAAATACTGGTCAACATATCCTTCGGCCTGGCCGAAGGCGGCCTCAAGCACCAGATCGTTTTTGAAGTCGTACTTCGCGCCGATAGAGTGCAGATAGTCGACTTTGGTTTTCTTATCGTTCTGGTAGAAATGGTCGGTTTCAATGTGCCACGGCGCTTTGTATTCGTTAGCCCACATGTAGGAGAAGCTCAGCGCGCCGGAGGCGCCGAAGTCCAGATTAGCGCCGGCTTCCGCCCCTTGATAGGTGCCGGGCATAAAGCTCCAGTGCGGCGCCAGCAGCGTTTGGCCGGAAGGCTGGATGTAGCCGCCGCGCGCCCAAACGGGGCCGTATTTGAATTTCGCCGCCGCCTTATACAGGCTCACGCCGCTCTTGTCGCCGGAGTAGTCCTCGTCATAGGTCTTATTTTTTGATGAAAACGCAATTTCGTTGGGGTGGCCGCTGTCGTGGTCTTCCGCCATTTCAATCGCGCCAAAGGCCCCTACGTCAAGCCCGAACATATCGGCGGCGTAGCCAGATGAGAAGTCCAGGCTGACGTTCCAGGTTGAGTGCGAAAGGTTGGTTTCATAGTCACCGGTAGTCACGTCTTTGCGGTCGCGCTCGCGCTGCCAGTAGTAAATCCCACCCGTCATCTTGGAATCATCAACAAATCCTTCCGCCGACGCCTCAGGAACAATGACTCCGCCAGAAGCCAGAGCAACAAGACACGTCAGACATTTAACCTTAAAGCCTTTTCTCACCTTCATTTTTGCCACTCCAATAGTACATCGTTAAATTCACCCGCTGAACGCTGGGTTTCGCGGGCCTTTTATTTCGTTCTAGTGGTTTTAAGCATATTTTCGCGTCGCGAATTATCAATACATTATTTAAAGAAATGTAAAAATTATGATGTATAGCACAAAATAATAAAAAACTACTCAGAGAACCAAAATGAAAGTAATTACCTGATTTAAATGAACTAATGTGAATAACTTGAATTATGGCTACTATAGAAAAAATAAAATGTTAATTATCTTATTAAACAAAGACTAAATAATCATAAAAATAAAGAGACATAATTCTCAATAAGAATTATCTAAATCAAATTAAAAGAGAGTAAAACGGAGAAAAGTTAATATAAAAATGGAAAAACGGCGGTGATAGTAGAGGAAAAGTGGACTCAATCTCGCGATTGGCAAACAATAAATTCGCGCAATAAAAAAACCGCCGAAGCGGTTTTTTTAGCATCCTTAGACGGTAAGAATTACTTCTTCTTCGCCTTCGGGTTAGGCAGGTCGGTAATGGTACCTTCGTAGACTTCCGCCGCTAAACCAACGGATTCGTGCAGCGTCGGGTGAGCGTGGATGCTAAGCGCGATGTCTTCCGCGTCGCAGCCCATCTCAATCGCCAGGCCGATTTCGCCGAGCAGCTCGCCGCCGTTAGCGCCGACAATCGCGCCGCCGATGATGCGGTGAGACTCTTTATCGAAAATCAGCTTGGTCATGCCGTCCGCGCAGTCAGAGGCAATCGCACGGCCGGAAGCCGCCCACGGGAAGGTGGAGACTTCGTAGTTGATACCCTGCTCCTTCGCCTCTTTCTCCGTCAGGCCGACCCACGCCACTTCAGGCTCGGTATAGGCGATAGACGGGATCACTTTCGGGTCGAAGTAGTGCTTCTTACCGGCGATGACTTCAGCGGCTACGTGGCCTTCATGGACGCCCTTGTGCGCCAGCATCGGCTGACCAACGATGTCGCCAATCGCATAAATGTGCGGCACGTTGGTGCGCATTTGCTTATCTACGCGAATAAAGCCGCGCTCGTCGACCTCAACGCCGGCCTGACCCGCGTCCAGCAGCTTACCGTTCGGCGTACGGCCGATAGCCACCAGAACAGCATCATAGCGCTGAGGTTCTGCAGGCGCCTTTTTGCCTTCCATCGAAACGTAAATACCGTCAGCCTTGGCTTCTACCGCCGTGACTTTCGTTTCCAACATCAGGTTGAACTGCTTGCTGATACGCTTGGTGAAGACCTTAACGATGTCTTTGTCCGCTGCCGGGATCACCTGATCGAACATTTCAACCACGTCGATCTGAGAACCCAACGCGTGATAAACGGTGCCCATTTCCAGACCGATGATGCCACCGCCCATAACCAGCAGGCGCTCCGGCACGGTCTTGAGTTCTAATGCGTCGGTTGAGTCCCAAACCCGCGGATCTTCATGAGGAATAAACGGCAGTTGGATCGGGCGAGAGCCCGCCGCGATGATGGCATTATCGAAGTTAATATTGGTAATGCCGCCTTCGCCTTCAACCGCGATGGTGTTAGGGCCGACAAACTTACCGTGGCCGTTAACCACTTTGACCTTACGCATTTTGGCCATACCGGCCAGCCCGCCCGTCAACTGGCTAACAACCTTCTCTTTCCAAAGGCGAACTTTGTCAATGTCAGTCTTAGGCTCGCCGAAAACGATGCCGTGTTCGGCCAACGCTTTGGCTTCTTCAATCACTTTCGCGACGTGCAGCAGCGCTTTTGAAGGGATACAACCGACGTTCAAACAAACGCCGCCCAGCGTAGAGTAGCGCTCTACGATAACGGTCTCCAGCCCCAGATCCGCGCAGCGGAAAGCGGCGGAATAGCCCGCGGGGCCAGCGCCAAGTACCACAACCTGAGTTTTGATATCAGTACTCATCTATGTACCTCTTAATTATTTTCCCGACCCACCGGCGTAAGGTTTTCGCTATTTACCGTGCATTTGCCGGAAGCCCACCCAACCGTTTCAGTTTACATAAACATAACAATTGTGCAAACGCCGCAGGGAGATATTCGTGTCGCGTCAAAAAATCAGGGCCGACACAGGTCGGCCCCGAGGATTACATCACCAGACGGCGAATGTCAGACATCGCGTTGTTGATGAAGCTGATGAAGCGAGCGCCGTCCGCTCCGTCGATCACGCGGTGATCGTAAGAGAGCGACAGAGGCAGCATCAGGCGAGGCGCGAACTCTTTGCCGTTCCAGACCGGCTTCATTGACGACTTGGAGACGCCAAGGATAGCGACTTCCGGCGCGTTGACGATCGGCGTAAACGCCGTACCGCCGATGCCGCCGAGGCTGGAAATGGTAAAGCATCCGCCCTGCATATCGCCAGCGGTCAGCTTGCCGGCGCGAGCCTTCTTGGAAATCTCTGCCAGTTCGCGAGACAGCTCAATAATGCCCTTCTTGTTCACATCGCGGAATACCGGAACCACCAGACCATTAGGCGTATCAACCGCCACGCCGATGTTGATGTACTTCTTCAGTGTCAGCTTCTGACCGTCTTCAGACAGGGAGCTGTTGAACTTAGGCATCTCTTCCAGCGCTTTCGCAACCGCCTTCATGATGAAGACCAACGGCGTGATTTTCACGTCCAGCTTTTTCTTCTCGGCTTCGGCGTTTTGCTGCTTACGGAAGGCTTCAACGTCGGTAATGTCCGTTTCGTCAAACTGCGTAACGTGCGGGATCATGACCCAGTTGCGGTGCAGGTTGGCGCCGGAGATCTTCTGAATGCGGCCCAGTTCGACCTCTTCCACTTCGCCAAACTTGCTGAAGTCCACCTTCGGCCATGGCAACAGGCCGGGCAGAGAGCCGCCGGTTGCTGCCTGAGCGCCCGATTCAGCGCGCTTAACGGCGTCTTTCACATAGGCCTGAACGTCTTCTTTCAGGATACGGCCCTTACGGCCTGTACCTTTTACCTTCGCCAGGTTAACGCCAAACTCGCGGGCCAGACGGCGGATAACCGGCGTAGCGTGCACGTAGGCATCGTTCTCGACAAAGTCGCCGCCGGCAGAGGCAGCCGGTGCAGCGGCAGGCTTAGCGGCCTGAACCGGCGCAGCGGGGGCTGGGCTGGCGGCAGGCGCCGGTGCGCTGGCAGCAGGTGCGCCGCCGGCCACTTCAAAGGTCATAATCAGCGTACCGGTAGACACCTTACTGCCCACCTGCACTTTGATTTCTTTAACCACGCCGGCAAACGGCGCAGGCACTTCCATAGAGGCCTTGTCGCCCTCTACCGTGATAAGAGACTGCTCGGCTTCGATCTTATCGCCAACCTTCACCAGCACTTCGGTAACTTCAACCTCATCGCCGCCGATGTCAGGTACCTGAACGTCTTTCACAGAAGACGCCGCAGGAGCCGCAGGTGCAGCAGCGGCTGGCGCACTGGAGGCTACGGGCGCTCCGCCGGCCACTTCAAAGGTCATAATCAGCGTACCGGTAGACACCTTACTGCCCACTTGCACTTTGATTTCTTTAACAACGCCGGCAAACGGCGCAGGCACTTCCATAGAGGCCTTATCGCCTTCTACGGTAATCAGCGACTGTTCGGCTTCGACCTTATCGCCCACTTTAACCAGCACTTCAGTGACTTCAACTTCGTCGCCGCCGATATCCGGCACCTGAACGTCCTTCACTTCGGAAGCGGCTGGCGCGGCAGCGGCAGGAGCCTCAGCGGGAGCAGAAGCCGCAGGGGCCTCTGCGCCAGCGGCGTCAAAAATCATAATCAGAGAACCGGTAGCCACTTTACTGCCTACCTGCACTTTGATTTCTTTAACCACGCCGGCCTGCGGGGAAGGGACTTCCATAGAAGCCTTATCGCCTTCTACGGTAATCAGCGACTGTTCGGCCTCGACCTTATCGCCAACTTTGACCAGAAGCTCGGTAACTTCCACCTCATCCGCGCCAATGTCCGGCACTTTAATTTCAATCGTCATTTGTTCTACCTCTTATACGGGACGCTTATGCCAGACGCGGGTTAACTTTATCAGCGTCGATACCGAACTTGGCAATCGCTTCGGCTACGGCATCCGCCTTCACTTCGCCACGCTTGGCCAGTTCACCCAGCGCCGCAACGACGACGTAGGAGGCGTCCACTTCGAAGTGGTGACGCAGGTTTTCGCGGCTGTCAGAACGGCCAAAGCCGTCGGTGCCCAGTACGCGGAATTCGCTGGCGGGGATAAAGTTACGGATCTGCTCAGCAAACAGCTTCATGTAGTCGGTAGAAGCCACCGCCGGCGCGTCGTTCATCACTTGAGCAACGTAAGGCACGCGCGGAGTTTCCAGCGGATGCAGCATGTTCCAACGTTCGCAGTCCTGACCGTCGCGGGCCAGTTCGGTGAAGGAGGTCACGCTGTAAACGTCAGACGTCACGCCGTAGTCTTTCGCCAGAATCTGTGCTGCTTCGCGAACGTGCGGCAGGATTGAGCCAGAACCCATCAGCTGTACGCGACCGCGGCCGCCTTCGGCGTTTACCGTCTCCAGCTTGTAGATACCCTTACGGATACCCTCTTCTACGCCTTCCGGCATGGCCGGCATGTGGTAGTTTTCGTTCAGCGTGGTGATGTAGTAGTAAACGTTCTCCTGGTTGCCGTACATGCGCTGCAGGCCGTCGTGCATAATCACGGCGACTTCATACGCGTAGGTCGGGTCGTAGGAGATACAGTTCGGGATCGTCAGCGACTGAATGTGGCTGTGGCCGTCTTCATGTTGCAAACCTTCGCCGTTCAGCGTCGTACGGCCGGAGGTGCCGCCGATAAGGAAGCCGCGCGCCTGCTGGTCGCCCGCCGCCCAGCACAGATCGCCGATGCGTTGGAAGCCGAACATGGAGTAGTAGATGTAGAACGGGATCATCGGGAAGTCGTTGGTGCTGTATGACGTCGCAGCGGCCAACCAGGACGCGCCTGCGCCCAGCTCGTTGATGCCTTCCTGAAGGATTTGTCCCTTCTCGTCTTCTTTATAGTAGGCAACCTGCTCGCGGTCCTGCGGTATGTACTGCTGGCCTTTCGGGCTGTAGATGCCGATCTGACGGAACAGGCCTTCCATACCGAACGTACGGGCTTCGTCCGCCAGAATCGGCACCAGACGAGGTCCGATAGAGGCGTCTTTCAGCATCACGTTCAGCGCGCGAACGAAGGCGATGGTGGTAGAAATTTCTTTGTTCTGCTCTTCCAGCAGCGCGCTGAACTCGCTCAACGGCGGAATGGTCAACGGCTGGGTGAAGTTCGGCAGGCGAGTAGGCACGTAGCCCTGCAGCGCGCTGCGGCGTTCGTGCAGATACTTGTACTCTTCGGAATCTTTATCCAGAGAAATGAACGGCAGTTTTTCAATGTCCGCATCGGCAACCGGTACGTTGAAGCGATCGCGGAACAGGCGTACGCCGTCCATGTTCATCTTCTTGACCTGGTGAGCGATGTTTTTGCCTTCGGCGGTGTCGCCCATACCGTAACCCTTGATGGTGTGAGCCAGGATCACGGTCGGCTTGCCTTGGGTTTCCTGCGCTTTCTTCAGCGCCGCGTAGACTTTTCTCGGATCGTGGCCGCCGCGGTTCAGCGCCCAAATTTCGTCGTCGGTCATATCTTTAACCAGCGCAGCCGTTTCCGGGAAGTGGCCAAAGAAGTGCTCACGCACGTAAGCGCCGTTTTTGGACTTAAAGGTCTGATAGTCGCCGTCGACGGTTTCGTTCATCAATTGAATCAGCTTGCCGGTGGTGTCTTTCTTCAGCAGCTCATCCCAGCGGTTGCCCCACATAACCTTGATAACGTCCCAGCCGGCGCCTTTGAAAATGCCTTCCAGTTCGTTAACGATCTTGCCGTTACCGGTGACCGGGCCGTCCAGACGCTGCAGGTTACAGTTGATGATGAACACCAGGTTGTCCAGCTTTTCGCGGGTCGCCACGGTGATGGCGCCTTTGGATTCCGGCTCGTCCATCTCGCCGTCGCCGAGGAACGCGTAAACGGTTTGTGCAGAGGTGTCCTTCAGACCGCGGTTGTGCAGATACTTAAGGAAGCGCGCCTGATAGATGGCTGCCATCGGGCCAAGGCCCATAGAGACGGTCGGGAACTGCCAGAATTCCGGCATCAGCTTCGGATGCGGATAGGAAGAGAGGCCGTTGCCGTGAACTTCCTGACGGAAGTTGTTCATTTGGTCTTCGGTTAAGCGGCCTTCAACGAAGGCGCGAGCATAGATCCCCGGAGAGATGTGGCCCTGGAAGTAAACCAGGTCGCCGCCGTCTTTCGCATTGCGCGCGCGGAAGAAGTGGTTGAAGCACACTTCGTAAATCGTCGCGGAGGACTGGAAAGAAGCCATGTGCCCACCGAGCTCCAGATCCTTTTTAGACGCGCGCAGCACGGTCATAACGGCGTTCCAACGGATAATAGAACGAATGCGGCGTTCCAGATCGAGGTTGCCCGGATAGGCCGGCTCTTCCGACGTAGGAATAGTGTTAATGTAGTCAGTAACGAGTGACGAACCTGTAGGCAGGTTGACGCCCGCCTGACGCGCAGAGGACAAAACCTTATCGATCAGGTATTGAGCGCGCTCAACGCCTTCTTCACGGATGACCGATTCGATCGCCTGCAACCAATCGCGGGTTTCAATCGGATCCACGTCTTGATTTACAATTTCCGACATGGTGGTTTCCTTATTCTATCTTTACGTTGTTGGTCAAAGCCTGTCTTAATAACGTCTTTGGCATTTCGCCGGCAAACGCCATTAAGA
Source organism: Leminorella grimontii (assembly GCF_039789245.1). Taxonomy (NCBI): domain Bacteria; kingdom Pseudomonadati; phylum Pseudomonadota; class Gammaproteobacteria; order Enterobacterales; family Budviciaceae; genus Leminorella; species Leminorella grimontii. The sequence continues at coordinate 2,958,529 of NZ_CP146357.1, forward strand.
CAGGCTCGGTGGTTAAGTGCTAATCCTTACGCTGTAAAAGCCGCAGCGATCGCTCGCGACGGCTGTGCTCTCTGTCGAGCTCTAACAGCACTTCCTCAATAAAGGCCAAATGTCGATGCGACGCCGCCCTCGCCTTTTCCGGCTCGCGGGCTACGATGGCTTCGAAGATATCAGCCCTGTGGTTACTTACTCTTTCCAGCATCTCGCGACGGGAGTAGAGCAAATCAAAATTCTGACGGACGTTTTGTTCAAGCATGGGAGCCATGCAGCGCAGCAGGTGCAAAAGAACGACGTTGTGACTGGCTTCGGTGACGGCGGTCTGATAGTGCATCACCGCGTCAGCTTCCTGCTGCCGGTCTCCAGAGGCCTGCGCGACTTCGATCTGTTGGTGATATTGGCGAATGCGCAGAAAATCCTCATCGGTACCCCGCAGCGCCGCGTAGTAAGCAGCAATGCCTTCCAGCGCGTGACGCGTTTCCAACAGGTCGAACTGGGATTCGGGGTGATCGGCCAACAGCTCGCTGAGCGGGTCGGTGAGGCTCTGCCAAAGGTTGGTCTGAACGAACGTTCCTCCGCCCTGACGGCGGTAAAGCAGGCCCTTGCCTTCCAAGCGTTGAATCGCCTCTCTGAGCGAAGGCCGGGATACGTCGAACTGTTTGGCAAGCTCGCGTTCAGGAAGCAGTTTTTCTCCGGGGCGCAGGGTCCCTTCAAGGATCAGCGTTTCAAGCTGCCGTTCAATGGCGTCAGATAGCTTGGGTTGACGAACCTTGTTATAGACCATAGTGCGTTAAAATGCCTCGGAGTAAATTGGTATTACCAATATCAAAAGCGCGTGGCTAAAGTAACAAAATATTCACCTTTTGTCTATACGGCCTTTGATCAAAGTCATGAAATAACGCCTATCGCTCTGATATATGGCAAATATCGTTAGCTTTCATACTACTAACGAGGTAATGGCGATTCGGCCTGGCATAGATAAATTTAACATTTTTTAAACGAATAAAAAGTAGAACTGAAGCGGGTCAGCAGACCAATTGATGAATAAAAATTCCAAATAATCGAATTTTATTTCACACCAGTGAAGACAGGATAAACCAAGGAAAGGCTGATGGCGTTCCAAAAATGACGATAAAAATCTGTGAAAATGCCTAACGCGCGGCCCCTCTTCCCCTCAAAACGACCTCCCGCCAGCGACGGATACGACCTGCTGTTTAAAGCATAGCCGCCACCGTTCAATCGGGCCAACGGTTATAGACATTCAATACGGATAAAAGGACGTCACCTGATACCGCAAAGAAGACGAAAAAAAAATCAGCACATTGAAAAATAAATAATTTTACAAAAACCGTACGGTATTAATGACACAAAACAGAGAGGCAGCGCAGATTAGAAACAGAAAAAGAATGCAAACGTCGACATTTACCACTATTCTTGCCGCTCTGGTAGGGTTCAGCCAAAAATGTTTTATCTGTAGCCGTACAGATTTCATTACATGCAGAACTGTATTACTAAAAAACGGCAACATTCGGCCAGAAGCCATACATCGTAAACGTTGCGACATCGCAGGTGAGGAAAAAATAATAATGAGTGACCAGCTCAAACGCGGCCTTAAAAACCGCCATATTCAGCTTATTGCTCTGGGCGGCGCGGTGGGAACCGGCCTGTTTCTCGGCAGCGCTCAAACTATCAGCATGGCGGGCCCCTCCGTCATACTCGGCTACGCTATCGGCGGCATTATTGCCTTTCTCATCATGCGCCAACTGGGCGAGATGATCACCGAAGAACCCGTCGCAGGCACCTTCAGCCACTTCTCTTATAAATACTGGGGACCGTTCGCCGGCTTTCTTTCCGGCTGGAACTACTGGATGCTGTTTGTGCTGGTCAGCATGGCCGAGTTGACCGCCGTTGGGGAATATATCCAATTTTGGTGGCCGGAAATCCCAACCTGGGCTTCCGCCGCTTTTTTCTTTGTGCTGATTAATCTGGTCAATCTGGCTAACGTCAAGATATACGGCGAAATGGAGTTCTGGTTCGCCATTATTAAAGTCGCTGCCATTATCGGCATGATTATCTTCGGTTCCTATCTGTTAATCAGCGGCAATGGGGGTCCAGACGCCGGGCTCCATAACCTATGGTCTCAAGGTGGGTTCATGCCCTTTGGATTTAAAGGGCTTATTATGGCAACCGCTATCATAATGTTCTCTTTTGGAGGCTTAGAGCTTATCGGTATTACCGCAGCTGAAGCCGATAATCCGGAAAAGACCATCCCTAAAGCTATCAATCAGGTGCTATACCGTATCCTTATTTTCTATATTGGCTCATTGGTGGTTCTGCTTTCTCTTTATCCGTGGACCAAGGTAGTTCAAGGTGAAAGCCCATTCGTTATGATTTTTCATTCTCGAGACAATATGGAAGCCGTGACTATGGTGCTATACGTCGTTGTACTGACGGCGGCGCTATCGGTCTACAATAGCTGCGTATACAGCAATAGCCGAATGCTTTACGGGCTGGCATTGCAAAAGAATGCACCGCGCATGCTGGCCAAAACCAGTAAGAATGGCGTACCGGTCAACTCCATTCTATTTTCCAGCTCTGTGGCGGCAATCGGTATCGTCATTAACTACCTCATACCGGAAGAGGCGCTCGGCATCCTGATGTCGCTGGTAGTATCCAGCATCGTAATCAACTGGGTCATGATAAGCCTGTCGCACCTGAAGTTCCGCGCGGCTAAGGACAAAGAGGGCGTGACGACGAAGTTTAAAGCCATTTGGTCGCCCTTTAGCAACTACCTTTGCCTGCTGTTCCTGACCGGCGTGCTGGTGATTATGTACATGACGCCGGGGATCAGAATCTCCGTACTGCTTATCCCAGTTTGGCTGTTGATACTGGCAATTGGCTATGCGGTAACTCGCAAAACCGTTCGCTAGCGTTTCTTTTAATTATCCCGTTGGATTGTCCCGCAGATCGACCTGCGGGACGTCTGTCTGCAATATTCCCGCTATTTCCCTATCAGACTACGGTAACGATCCCAATAAAAATGCGGCCCCGGATCGGACTTTCTCCCCGGAGCGATGTCGCTGTGCCCCCGAATCCTCTCAGGCGTAATGGGATAATTCGCCACTAGCAGCTCCGTCACCCGAGCGAGCTGGCGGTATTGCTCGTCGGTAAAGTCCGCCGTGTCGGTACCTTCCAGCTCGATACCAATAGAAAAGTCATTGCAGCGTTCCCGTCCTTCAAAGATGGAAACGCCCGCGTGCCAAGCCCTCTTATCAAAAGGCACGTATTGGACGACTTCGCCGTCGCGCCGAATCAGGCAGTGGGCCGAAACCCGCAGATGGTGGATTTCAGCAAAGTAAGGATGTTCGTTCGGATCTAGCCGGCCGGTAAACAGCCTGTCTATATACGGGCCGCCAAACTCCCCCGGGGGCAAACTAATATTGTGCACCACCAGCAGCGAGGGGATTTCGCCTTCCGGCCTCTCGTCAAAATGGGGCGACGGCACGCGCGTTGCCTCGTCAATCCAACCGTCCGTCAACTTCATACTTCCCGATATCCCCTTCTTTATAAAATCTGCGTTCGATTATAAGGCCCGCCGCTGCGACTGCGTAGCCGTTTCCTTCATTTATGGAAATAATGCGCGCCCTCTTCCAGCTTTCTGTGCAACTCTGAACCATCGAGAGAATCACTTCACGCCTTATTCCATAACGCCCAATCCGCTCTTTTTCATCCGGTTCTTTCAACGCATCGTTACTCCGCCATAGGGCTAAACCACATACAGGAGCGACGTTATGAATACACAGGCCGGATTTACTCTGTTTGAACTGATGATAGCCATCGCTATCATCGCCATCTTGACCGCTGTCGGTATCCCAGCCTATCAGGGCTACATTCAGAAGGCGGCATTGACCGATATGCTACAGGCCATGGTGCCTTATAAAACCGCGGTTGAACTCTGTGCGTTGGAAAAAGGCGAACTTAGCGCTTGCCAACAGGGAAGCGCCGGGATCCCCGCAGGCAAAACCACCCGCTACGTATCACAAATCAGCGTCACCGCCGGGGCGATCGCGCTGGTGGGCCAAAATGCGCTGCAGGGGCTTACCGTTACGCTAACGCCCACGCTGGACGAAGCCTCGGGCGACCTCCAGTGGCAAAAAGCGTGCAGCAGCAACCGGCAAAACGATGGGCGAATAGACGCCTGCAACGACGTATTTCGCTTCGGCAATGAGGCGAATCCATGATAAACGCCAAGCCTCCTAAGCCCGCAGCCTGCGACGTCAGTGCGGAAGTCGCCGCGGAATGCCTTCGCCATCGGCTCGTCCCCGTCAGCATCGACGACAGGCAGCTGACGGTTGCCGCCGTGGAAGGAGAATGCGTCGATGGCGCTATCCAGACGCTGTCCTTTATCAGCAGGCGCGACATCCACGTTCTGTTTTGGCCACAGTCCCAAATGGAGAGCTATCACCAGCGCCTTGCCGACTTTCAGTCGTCTGCGGCTGAAGTACAAAAAAGGCGAGAAGAGCGGCAGGAAAACGCCTGGGAGCGTCACTCTGACGAACGTAGCGATGATGAGGTGGTACGGTTCCTCAATCAGCTAATCAGTCAGGCAATGAGGCGCAGGGCTTCCGACATTCATTTTGAGCCCTACGCCAACCGCTATCGCGTACGCTTAAGAATCGACGGCGCGCTGCAGGAGGCAGCTGAACCGCCGATAGACATCGCGGCTCAAATCACTGCCCGGCTTAAGATCATGGCGAAGCTGAACATTGCCGAGCGCCGGCTTCCGCAAGACGGGCAGATGGTTATCCATGGCGATCGGGAGACGCGCTCCCTTCGGGTGTCTACCCTTCCCGTCGCCGACGGAGAGAAAGTGGTGCTCAGGGTGATGCCGGCGGACGCCTGCACGCACTCTATCGATTCGCTCGGCATGTCCGATGACGAGCGGCGCCGCTATCGCGAAGCGCTGGACTTGCCTCAGGGAATGATTTTGGTTACCGGCCCCACCGGAAGCGGAAAAACCGTCACGCTCTACAGCGGCCTGGGCTACCTTAACGATGCCTCCCGCAACCTTTGCAGCGTAGAAGATCCCGTTGAAATACCGATCGCCGGCATTAATCAAACGCAGGTAAACGGTAAGATAGGCCTTACGTTTAACGCAGCCCTGCGCGCCTTTTTAAGGCAGGATCCTGACGTTCTCATGGTTGGAGAAATCCGCGATCGAGAAACCGCAGGCACCGCGATTGAAGCAGCGCAGACCGGGCACTTGGTCTTGGCCACGCTGCATACCAACAGCGCGGCAGAAACGCTGGTGCGTCTTGGCCAAATGGGTATAGAGCCCTATCTGCTGGCCTCCAGCCTGAAGCTGATTATCGCCCAGCGTCTGATTCGCTGCCTTTGCCCACACTGCCGTCGTCCTCAGACGCAGGAAGCCACTGCAGGAAACGGCCCATCGACCTACGACGCCGTTGGCTGCGAGCGCTGCGTCGGCGGCTATTACGGCAGAACCGGCGTTTATGAAATGCTCGTTCTGACCGACGCTCTTCAGCGCGGCGTAGCAGAAGGGTTCAATGCGAAGGCGCTGCATCAACTGGCCCTCGCTCAGGGCATGGTATCGCTGAAACAGGCGGGGCTTCGCCTGGTGAACGGAGGAGTCACAACCCTCAACGAGCTCTACCGCACCCTCGGCGGCGACGGTTGGAACGACCAATGAGAAACGAGCGGCTTTTTCTATGGCGAAACCCTGAGGGTAAAAAGGGAGAGCTTGTCGCCCACTCGTGCGACCACGCCCGCTATCTGTTAATGAGCCAAGGCGTTAGAGCGGCCAAAGTCACGCGAGAAATTAAACTGAGGAAAAGCCGCTGGAGGTCGAATGAACTCGCCCCTGTCGTTCGCCAGATGGCGACGCTGCTTCAGGCGGGCCTACCGTTAGTTAACAGCCTTGAGCTGATAGCCGCGGAGCACCCCAATCCCGTCTGGCGCTATGTACTCAGAGCAACGAAAGATCGGGTCGTACAGGGTTCGCCGCTGTCAGAGGCCATGGGGGAACACCCTAATGCCTTTCCTGCGCTGTTTATTGAACTCATCGCCACGGGAGAGATAACCGGGCGGCTGGAGCAATGCTGCCAGCTGCTCGCCAACCGGCTGGAAAAACAGCAGATGCTAAACTACAAGGTGCGTAAAGCGCTGCGTTATCCGCTGTTTATTTTAAGCGCGGCGCTTTTGGTAACTCTGCTGATGCTGGCCTTCGTGCTTCCCGCGTTCAAAGAGATCTACGACACGTTTGACGCTCCGCTTCCGACGTTTACGCTGGCGATACTATTGATTTCAGACGCCGTTCAACGCTACGGCGCCGGTATCCTGTTGTTCACAGGCTCGCTGGCCGCCTACTATTTCAAACGGCTTCACCATCAGGAAAAATGGCGACGAAGGGAGCAGCGGCTGTGGCTCAGGCTCCCCCTTGTAGGAAAGCTCGTTGAAGCCAATATTTTGGCCCTGCTTTTCCGCTCGCTGGCAATCACGCAGCAGGCTGGGCTTTCGCTCATGCGCGGCATTCAGTCCTCTGCCAACGCCTGCGGCGATTTACAGTATGCAGACGCCATGCTGCAAGTGCTCAATCAGGTTGAGCGAGGTTCGTCGCTGTTTAACGCCTTCAGGCAGTTACCCCTGTTTCCCAGCCTGACGATACAGCTTATTCGCGCGGGTGAAGAGTCGGGAACGCTGGACCTGATGTTGGAGCGACTTGCCGCCGTTTATGAAAGCGAAGCCGAGAATATGGCGGAAGGCCTCGCTTCCCGTATCGAGCCCGTGCTTATGGGCATACTGGGCATTCTGGTCGGAGGCATGACGATCGCCATCTATCTCCCTATATTTCAGCTGGGAAACGTGATGGGTTAATAAAAGCACACTTTTGTCGCCACGGAAGAAAACCACTCGCCAAGGGCAACGTTTTCACGTTTACTATGAGCGATATATCCATTTCACCGCGAGGAAACATGCGCTTCAGGCAATTCTTACCGCTTATCGGGGCGCTGTTTGCGCTCTATATCATCTGGGGATCGACCTATCTGGTTATTCGAATCGGCGTTGAAAGCTGGCCTCCCTTTATGATGGCGGGCGTTCGATTTCTGTCGGCAGGAACGCTGTTAATGATTTTCCTGCTGCTTCGCGGGCACAGGCTTCCTCCCCTTCGCCCGATGCTCAACGCGGCGCTTATTGGCGTTCTGCTGCTGGCGGTGGGTAACGGTTTCGTCACAGTCGCTGAGCATCAGGACGTACCTTCAGGCATCGCCGCCGTTATGGTGGCTACCGTCCCGCTGTTTACCCTGTGCTTTAGCCGCTTTTTCGGCATTAAAACGCGCTGGCTGGAGTGGGTAGGCATTGCCATTGGCCTGGTAGGAATTATTCTGCTTAACAGCGGAGGAAGCCTGAGCGGGAACCCGTGGGGCGCAGTGCTTATCCTCGTCGGTTCCATAAGCTGGGCCTTCGGTTCGGTTTACGGCTCTCGCATTGAGCTGCCGGCGGGCATGATGGCCGGAGCAATAGAGATGCTGGCCGCAGGCATTCTGCTGATGGTCGCTTCGCTTTTAACCGGTGAAAGACTAACGGAAGTTCCCTCGCTGTCAGGCTTTATGGCAGTGGGCTATCTGGCTCTGTTTGGCTCTATCATCGCCATTAACGCCTACATGTACCTTATCCGCAACGTCCCTCCGGCTATCGCCACCAGCTACGCCTATGTCAATCCGGTTGTCGCCGTATTGCTGGGCACCAGCCTCGGAGGAGAAAGCCTTTCTTCAACGGAGTGGATTGCGCTGGGGATCATCATCCTGGCCGTCGTGCTGGTAACGCTAGGCAAATATCTCTTTCCTGCGAAAACGTCGTCTTATTAAACACGGCAAAGAGGCGGAATTCTCCGCCTCTTTAAGAACCTCGTTTCGTATTATTAAAAACCTGCAGTCGCTCACATTAATAAAACCCCTGACTAATTAGGGGTTAAACCGCACTTATTGAGTTATTTATATTCACTTTTCTGCTATTTGTGGCTATATGCGAAGTCGCTCTCTTTTTATTCTTCTTTTTTTGCCAAATTGTAGATTCAATGGATTTAGGCTGCTTTACCTCATATACCCTAAGTAATTCGAGCTGCGTGGCAAAACGCACAGGTAGCTTGAAGCAAGGCGGGTATAAACGCAATCAAACAAAACGCATTTGCAGCACCGCTTTCACGGCGCTAAAGGCCGTTGTGAATAAATAACGTTAGCGGATTCGTTTACCGTAAGGCCGTCTAAAATAAAGGGTATGTTCGTTTACTGCTGTTTTACCGTCCCCCAATACGTCAGAGGAAAGTAACATGCTAAAACGCTTACTGATCGCCAGCTCCGTTGCCACACTGCTCACCGCCGCTGCTTCCGCACAGGCTCTCACCGTCGGCTTTTCACAAATTGGTTCTGAATCCGGATGGCGGGCGGCCGAAACGTCCGTCGCCAAAGAGCAGGCCAAAAAGCGGGGCATTACGCTAAAAATTGCCGATGCTCAGCAAAAACAGGAAAACCAAATCAAGGCCGTCCGCTCTTTTATCGCTCAGGGCGTTGACGCTATCTTCATCGCGCCGGTCGTGCAAACAGGTTGGGAACCCGTATTGGAAGAAGCCAAGGACGCAAAAATTCCGGTCTTCCTGCTGGACCGTAACATAACGGTGAAAGACGACTCGCTCTATATGTCGGTCGTGACGGCGGATAACGTTCTCGAAGGTAGAGTCGCCGGCAACTGGCTGGTGAAGGAAGTCGCAGGTAAACCCTGCAACGTGGTCGAGCTACAGGGCACCGTCGGCGCCAGCGTCGCGCTAGACCGTAAAAAGGGCTTTGCAGAAGCCATCGCCGCCGCGCCCAACGTTAAAATAATCCGCACCCAGTCCGGCGACTTTACCCGCAGCAAAGGGAAAGAAGTCATGGAGAGCTTCATTAAGGCCGAAAACCGCGGCAAAAACATCTGCGCCGTCTTCGCCCATAACGACGATATGGCCATCGGCGCCATTCAGGCGATAAAAGAAGCAGGACTGAAACCCGGCAGCGAAATTAAAATCGTCTCCATTGACGCCGTTCCCGACATCTTTAAAGCCATGCAGGCGGGCGAAGCCAACCTAACGGTCGAACTGACGCCTAACATGGCCGGCCCGGCGTTTGACGCTTTGGAAGCCTATAAAAAAGACGGCACCATCCCGCCAAAAGTCATCCTGACGGAGTCCAAGTCCTTCGGACCGGACAGCGCTAAGGAACAAATCGAGCTGAAAAAAGGCATGGGATACTAAGCCCAAAGCCGCTAAACCGCGCCGCCGAACCGGCTTCGACGGCGCAAGCCCAGCGCCACGCACCGTTACAATAGGGGAACCTATGACAGAACAGCGGCCAGCAGACGATACGGTTTTAGACATCAGGGGCATCAGCAAGTATTTTCCCGGCGTTCGCGCTTTGCATAACGTGTCGCTAAGCCTGCGGCGGGGAGAAATTATGGCCCTGCTGGGAGAAAACGGCGCAGGCAAATCTACGTTGATAAAAGCGCTAACCGGCGTTTACCCGAAAGATGAAGGGGTTATCCTGCTGGAAGGCAAAGAGGTCAACCCCACCAGCACCGCCCACGCGCAGTCCATCGGTATCGGTACGGTATATCAGGAAGTTAATCTGCTGCCCAACATGTCGGTCGCCGATAATCTGTTCATCGGCCGTGAGCCTAAGCGCTTCGGCATGGTCAACCGTAAAGAGATGATTCAACGCTCCGAACGGATCATGACGGAATACGGCTTCGAGCTGGACGTCACCCAGCCGCTGGGCCACTACTCGGTCGCTATGCAGCAGATTGTCGCCATTGCTCGCGCGGTAGATCTGTCGGCCAAAGTGCTTATTCTCGATGAGCCCACCGCAAGCCTTGACACTAACGAAGTCGAGCTGCTGTTCACCATTATGCGCGCGCTGCGCGACAAGGGCGTCAGCCTGATTTTTATCACCCACTTTCTCGACCAGGTATATGCCGTCACCGACCGCATTACCGTTTTACGCAACGGCGAACTGGTGGGCACGCGCGTTACCGCAGAACTCCCCCAAATTGAGCTGGTAAAGATGATGTTGGGCCGAGAGCTGGATGACAACGCGCTTAAGCGCGCCGGAAAAACCCTAAGAAGCGACAGTCCTACCGTTCGCTTTGAACAATACGGGAAAAAAGGCGCGATACTCCCTTTCGATCTCCAGGTCAGGCCGGGCGAAGTCGTGGGACTGGCAGGGCTTTTGGGCTCGGGACGGACGGAAACGGCGGAAGTGATTTTCGGCATCCGCTCGGCCGACACCGGGCGAGCCTGGGTAAAAGAAAAAGAGGTAAAAATTACCTCGGCCAGGCGAGCGGCGTCCCTCGGCTTCGGCTTTTGCCCCGAAGATCGCAAGACGGACGGCATCATCGGCGCCGCGTCGGTCAGAGAAAACATCATTCTGGCGCTACAGGCCAGGCGCGGCTGGCTACACCCGATCTCTCGCCGAGAACAGGAGGAGATTACGGAGCGCTTCATTCGCCAGCTGGGGATTAAAACGCCGAACGCAGAACAGCCCATCCAGTTTCTCTCGGGCGGCAACCAGCAGAAGGTTTTGCTGTCCCGTTGGCTGGTGACGCGCCCGCAGTTTCTCATTCTGGATGAGCCAACGCGCGGTATCGACGTCGGCGCTCACGCAGAAATTATCCGTTTGATTGAAACCCTGTGCGCCGACGGGCTGGCCCTGCTGGTCATTTCATCCGAACTGGAAGAGCTGATTGGCTATGCTGACCGCGTCATCATCTTACGCGACGGCAGGCAAATTGCGGAAATCCCGGCGCAGAGCCTGTCAGTGCCGGCCATTATGAACGCGATAGCGGCTTAAGGAGGATACCCGGTGACTTTCTTCTCCCACTCCGCCAAAAGCGAAGGTTCGACGCTGCGGCTACCGAAAGGCAGCGCACAGCTCGCCGCTCTGATAGCCATACTTATCGTCAACGCCTTCGTCGCAAACGACTTTTTTTCTATTCACCTTCAGGACGGCCGACTGTTCGGCAGCCCTATCGACATACTTAACCGCTGTGCGCCGGTTGCCATTCTGGCGTTGGGCATGACGCTCGTCATCGCAACGGGAGGCATCGACCTCTCCGTCGGCGCCGTCATGGCGATTGCGGGCGCTACCGCCGCCAGCCTGACGTCGGCGGGCTTTCCGCTCTACGTCGTTTTACTTGCCGCGCTGGGTTCAGGAATTCTGTGCGGGCTATGGAACGGCTTTCTGGTCGCCGTTTTTAAAATTCAGCCGATTGTCGCCACGCTGATGCTGATGGTGGCCGGGCGCGGCGTCGCCCAGCTGATTACCGAGGGGCAAATCGTTACCTTTACCGATCCGGCCCTTGCCTGGATAGGCAGCGGCAGCTTTCTCTATCTGCCTACGCCGGTATCCATCGTCATCGCCGTATTCATTCTGCTCTGGCTGCTGACGCGTAAAACGGCGCTGGGGCTGTTTATCGAGTCCGTCGGCATCAACCTGCGGGCGGCGAAAAATGCGGGCGTCAGCGCAGGCCTGGTGGTGATGTCTACCTACGTCATCAGCGGCATCTGCGCGGCGGTGGCGGGCGTCATTGTGGCTGCCGACATCCGGGGAGCGGACGCCAATAACGCAGGCCTATGGCTTGAGATGGACGCCATTCTTGCGGTCGTTATCGGTGGCGCGTCGCTGATGGGAGGGCGCTTTAATCTGATGCTCTCCCTTATCGGGGCGCTTATCATTCAAGGAATGAACACCGGTATCCTGCTGTCCGGCTATCAGCCGCAGTGGAACCTGGTGGTTAAGGCGCTGGTGGTGCTTTTAGTACTGGTTTTACAGTCTCCCGCCTTTGTGCGGCTGTTTAAAAGGAGAAGCGGTCATGTTTAAGCGCCATCTTCCTCTGATGATTACCATTGCCGTATTTATTCTCGGCTACCTGTTCTGCTTTGCCCGCTTTCCCGGATTCGCCTCGACGCGCGTAATTTGCAACATTCTGACGGACAACGCGTTTTTATGCATCGTCGCCGTCGGCATGACGTTTGTTATCCTTTCCGGCGGTATCGACCTCTCCGTCGGTTCAGTGATTGCCTTCACCGGCGTTTTTTTGGCAAAGGCCATTGGCGAGTGGGGCATTGAGCCGTTTACCGCCTTTGCGATAGTGATGGTGATGGGCTGCTGCTTTGGCGGCCTGATGGGCTGGCTTATCGACACGCTAAAGATCCCCGCCTTTATCATCACGCTGGCGGGCATGTTCTTTCTACGGGGCGTTAGCTTTCTGGTGTCGGAGCAGTCGATCCCTATCGATCATCCGCTATATGGTACGCTGTCCAGTATCGCGTGGAAGCTCCCCGGCGGGGGCCGCTTTAGCCTGCTGGCGCTGATTATGCTGCTGGTGGTGCTGTTCGGCATGTTCCTCGCCCACAGAACGCGCTTTGGCAACAACGTTTACGCTATCGGCGGCAACGCCACCTCAGCTGAACTGATGGGCATCTCCACCCGAAGGACAACGATCGGCATTTACATGCTGTCGACCGGTATGGCGACGCTGGCGGGTATCGTGTTCTCGTTTTACACCTCGGCGGGCTACGCGCTGGCGGGCATCGGCGTCGAGCTGGACGCCATCGCCGCCGTAGTCATCGGCGGAACGCTGCTCAGCGGCGGCGTCGGTACCGTCTTCGGCACTCTGTTCGGCGTACTGATTCAGGGGCTTATCCAGACCTATATCAACTTCGACGGCACCCTAAGCTCCTGGTGGACCAAAATCGTTATCGGCATTCTGCTGTTCGGCTTTATCGGGCTACAGCGGCTGCTGACCGTGTTCTGGGCCAACCGGCAGATCGCTACCGCCAGAAGGATTGGCGGCAAAGCGCAGCCGCTGGGTTCGACCTGACGGGGAATTGAGGAGATAAAAAAGTACGCCGGATTGGCGCACTTCTCTTTATAACGCGTTATCCCGCTGGGATTAAAACTGGTTGAACACGCGGTTTTCCTGCTCGGCGACGCGAATAAACGTAGTGCGCTTGGTCAGCTCTTTCAATCGAGACGCGCCGACATAGGTACAGGCCGAACGCAGCCCGCCCAGAATGTCGCGCACGGTGTTATCTACCGGGCCGCGGAAAGGCAGCTTAACGGTTTTACCCTCCGCCGCGCGATAGCCGGCAACGCCGCCTACGTGGCGATTCATCGCCGACTCGGAGCTCATGCCGTAGAACTGCATGTAAGAGCTGCCGTTCTCTTCAATAATCTTACCTTCGCACTCTTGATGCGCGGCCAGCATGCCGCCGAGCATCACGAAATCTGCGCCGCCGCCGAACGCTTTCGCCACGTCGCCCGGCGTCGTGCAGCCGCCGTCGCTGACGATTTGCCCGCCCAGACCGTGCGCCGCATCGGCACATTCAATTACAGCGGACAGCTGCGGGTATCCGACGCCGGTTTTCACCCGCGTGGTGCATACGGAACCGGGGCCAATGCCCACTTTAACGATGTCAGCGCCGGAAAGAATCAGCTCTTCCACCATCTCGCCGGTCACCACGTTGCCCGCACAGATAACCTTATCCATATAGGCTTCGCGCGCCTTATTCAAAAAGCGGACAAAGTGCTCCGAATAGCCGTTGGCGACGTCAATGCAGATAAACTTCAGCGCAGGAGACAGCGCAAGGATCTGGTTAAGCTTGGCAAAATCGGCGTCAGAGGTACCGGTAGAAACCATCACGTGGCGCAGGACCGACTCGGACGAACGCGCGACGAACTCGCGCCACTGCTCAACGGAGTAGTGCTTGTGAACGGCGGTCAGCAGGTCGAATGAAGCCAGCGCTTCAGCCATGCTGAACGTGCCTACCGTATCCATATTGGCTGCAATAATCGGTACGCCGGACCATTCATGACCAGAGTGTTTGAAAGTGTAGGTGCGCTCAAGCTCTACCTCTGAGCGACTTTGTAACGTAGAACGCTTAGGACGGATCAAAACGTCTTTGAAGCCCAGCTTCAAATCTTCTTCAATGCGCATAGTGATAGGTTTCCTGGTTTTTGGCGACGTATCGCAAATTAACTACAAGCTGTGTGTAGGCCATTCCCAGTGACGTTATCATACACATGAATAATAACTGAGCAAGTCTGATACTTTCTCAAAATTTCAGATATACTCCCATAAATTTACCTGCGAAAGGCGGGTTTAAGGTTCGTTATGGATAACGCCTTCACGCTGCTTGCCTTTGGCCTTATCGGCCTGTTTATCGGCAATGTCATTGCGCGTTTAAGCCACGTTCTTCCCTCCGCAGTTTTCGACGGCCAAGGCCTTTTCCGCTGCGTTCTGACTTCTGTTCAATCTCTGTTCTCTTCAGATGCCTGCTGCTTCGCCGCTCGCCAATTTCCCCTTAGCGTTTCGCTATTCAGGCAACTTTTTCGCCGAGGGCGATGCCCTCACTGCCGTCGACAGGCTCCGGCCGACGCGGCGTTTATTGAACTAGGGTGCGCTTTTATTTTCATGTGCCTGACAAGCGAGAGCAACAGTGCCGCCTCCCTTGTGACAACGCTGGCCCTAACGGCGACGCTTATTTTGCTAACACTGATTGACGCCAAATACTACCTGCTGCCTGACGCCCTTACGCTGCCGCTGTTGGCTAGCGGCCTTATTGCAGCCTACGCCGGCGCGTCCTCTCTTTCGCTCGATGAGGCCATCGCCGGCGCGATTTTCGGCTACGCGCTGCTTTGGATACCCGCCCGCCTCTTCCTGTACTTTCACCGCGTTCATGGACTGGGGCAAGGAGATATCAAGCTGATGGCCGCCGTCGGCGCGTGGCTTGGCGCAGGAATGGCGCCCGTCGTGCTGCTTGTCGCCAGCCTTCTGGGCGTGCTGTTTTTCATTTTGCGGTATGCGATGACGGGCGCGGTCAAAAGGCACATTCCCTTTGGCCCTTTTATTACGTTCAGCATGTGGCTTGCACTTCTCAAAGATCCCTTTATCATCGACTTATCTATAGGTATACAGGCTTGGTTATGACTTACATCGTCGCGCTTACGGGAGGCATTGGCAGCGGGAAATCAACCGTCTCAGACGCGTTCGCCCGTTTAGGGGTTCCCGTCGTCGACGCTGACGTAATCGCGCGTCAGGTCGTCGAGCCGGGAACCGAAGCGCTGGAGCGCATCAGGGCTCACTTTGGCCCCTCGGCGTTTCTTACCGATGGCAGCCTCAACCGCAAGCGCCTTCGCGAAGTGATTTTTGCTCAACCGGAAGAAAAATCCTGGTTAAATGCCCTGCTCCATCCTCTTATTCAGAAAGAAACCCGACGTCAATTGGCCGCCGTTACGGCACCTTATGCGCTTTGGGTTGTCCCACTATTAATTGAGAACGGCCTGTGCGACAGGGCTAACCGCGTTCTGGTGGTCGACGTGAGCGAAAACGTTCAGCTACAGAGGCTCCTCGCGCGCGACGGCGGAGGCAGGCAACAGGCCGAACAGATTTTAGCATCCCAGGCGTCTCGAGCGCAGCGCCTGGCCTGCGCCGATGACGTCATTCTCAACAATGACTCGCCCGAAGCGCTGGGGCCCCAGGTAGAGCGGCTGCATCGACGCTACTTAACTTTGGCAAATGATTTCAACAGGCAGGATCCGTCTATATGAGCGATTTATCTCAAAATATCCTTTTTGAACATCCGCTGAACGAAAAAGTCCGCACCTGGTTGCGCATTGAGTTCCTGCTACAGCAGTTACAGAACAACCGCTCATTGACCAATTTATCCAATACGTTAGGCTTTTTTCGCACCATCAGCGAGCTGCTGGACATCATGGATCGCGGCGACGTGCGTACGGAGCTGGTAAAAGAGCTGGAGCGCCAACAGCAAAAGTTAATGCAGTGGATCGACGTACCTGGCGTAGATACCGACAGGCTAAACGCCCTGCGCCACAACCTGAAAGAGCTATCCAACGTGCTGCTGGCCGCCCCTAGACTGGGGCAGTCGCTAAAAGAAGATCGCCTTATCAGCATGGTGCGCCAGCGGTTAAGCATTCCCGGCGGCTGCTGCAGTTTCGACATGCCGATTCTTCACATGTGGCTGCACACCCCTAAGTCCGAACGGGACAAGCAGGTAGTGAGTTGGATTGAAACTATGGATCCGCTCAACAACGCGCTAAACGCCTGTCTGGATCTTATCCGTCAGTCCGGCCATTTCCAAAAGCAGACCAGCCTGAACGGCTTCTATCAGGACAACGCCGAGGATTGCGACATTCTGCGCATTCGCGTCGATTCGTCCCACCAGCTCTATCCTCAGGTGTCCGGCCATAAAACCCGCTTCGCTATCCGCTTTATGCCGTTTGACAGCGAGCTTGGCGAAACGCCTGAACGCTTTTCTTTTGATATCGCCTGCTGTTAGGCTATCTAAAATTGTTTGTTAAGGAGAAACGCGCAACGATGAACGACGCGCCGATAAAAGTAAACTGCCCCACCTGTGACAAAATCGTCGTATGGAGTGAACTGAGCCCCTATCGCCCGTTTTGCAGCAAGCGCTGCCAGCTTATTGACTTAGGCGAATGGGCGGATGAAGAAAAGAGGATCCCCAGCAGCGGAGAACGTTCCGATAGCGAAAACTGGGGAGAAGAAGAAAAATAATCATATCAGGCGGCGCAGTACCGCCGCCTGATGTCCTCAATCACTGGCCGATTGGCCTCTGGAAACTCGTCAGCGATCAGCTCAGATGCAGGGAGCCACCGGGATTCCTGCCCTTCACAGCTTTCAGGCTGACCTTTCCAACGGTCTACGATAAAAAAGTGCAGCGTCAGACTGCGATCGGGATAGTCATATTCCAGCGTCTTCAGCGGCTCTGCGCGTAAGACCTCAATTCCCACCTCTTCCCAAAGCTCTCGGCTCAGCGCCCGTTCCGGAGTCTCTTCATTAACGGTTTCAACCTTGCCACCGGGAAACTCCCAAAGCCCGGCAAGATGGCTGCCCTTCTGCCTGCGGGTAATAAAAATCTGTCCCTCTTCGTTAACGATGATGCCAACGGCGATGTCAATGCGCTTTTTCTCCACGGGGCCTCCTGATTACGAACGATTGCATACATAAAGAGCGCCTAAAGGCGCTCTGAGAGTGTTGACAAAGGTCTTGAATAAAACTTACGGAGTCAAACGGCGGGAGAGGGTTACTCGCTTCGCTCGCCCTACGGGCCAACACGTTGTGTTGTTCAACGCCTAAAGGCGTTGTCCGTTGGGGTCGACTTGGCGTAAGCCAACGACAAACCGGCAAAGCCGGTTTGAACAGCGCTTGCGCTGGCCCTTTAGGGGGAAGCCCGAAGGGCTTCATAACGGCCCCTAGGAGGGCTAGGCCCGCCGCACTCACAAAGCTAATACAAGCGCCCTCCCGGCCGAGCACAATGCTGATATAAGTAGGCTGTATTCTCGGCCGGAATATCCTCTGGAGCTTATTAGGACGGTTTTTCCGCAGTCTAAAGAGCGCCCAAAGGCGCTCTTTATCTTAACGGTTACGGCTCGCTCTGTCTTTAGTTCAAACGTCCGTGGCACTGCTTATACTTCTTGCCGGAGCCGCACGGACAAGGGTCGTTTCGGCCGATTTTACGCTCTTCGCGCACCATCGGGCGGTTGCCCTCTGGTTCTTGCGCCAGCGCATTGTCATCCTGATGGCTAAACTGCTGCTGGCGCGCCAGGCGCTCAGCCTCTTCGCGGCGCTGCTGCTCGACGGCCTCTACCTCTTCCGGCATGCGAACCTGCACTTTGCTCAGAACGCTTATCACTTCATACTTCAGCGCTTCCAGCATGTTGGCGAACATGGAGAAAGATTCGCGCTTGTACTCCTGCTTCGGATCCTTCTGCGCATAGCCTCTTAGGTGAATGCCCTGACGCAGATAGTCCATCGCCGCTAGGTGCTCTTTCCACATGGAGTCCAGCGTTTGCAGCATGACGCCTTTTTCAAAGTTACGCATCATTTCATCGCCGACTATCTCTTCCTTCTCCTTATAGCGATTCACCGCCTCTTCAATGATGCGCTCGCGCAGAGGCTCTTCGTGAAGATCGTGCTCTTTATCCAGCCATTCTGAGATAGGCAGATCGAGATCGAAATCGTTCTTCAGTCGAGTCTCCAGACCGGGAACGTCCCACATTTCCTCCAGCGACTGCGGCGGAATGTAGTTGTCGATCACCAGGTTAAAGACGTCGCCGCGAATGCTTTCAATCGTCTCGCTGATGTCGCCCACGTCCAGCAGCTCGTTACGCTGTGCATAGATAGCTCGACGCTGGTCGTTGGCGACGTCGTCAAACTCCAGCAGCTGCTTACGAATATCAAAGTTACGGCTTTCCACCTTACGCTGGGCGTTAGCGATAGCCTTGGTTACCCATGGGTGCTCAATGGCTTCTCCCGGCTTCATGCCAAGCTTGCGCATCATGCCCGCGACGCGGTCGGAGGCAAAAATACGCATCAGCGCATCTTCCAAAGAGAGGTAGAAGCGAGATGAGCCCGGGTCGCCCTGACGGCCCGAACGGCCGCGCAGCTGGTTGTCGATACGGCGAGATTCGTGGCGTTCGGTACCGATAATATGCAGGCCGCCCGCCGCCAGAACGCGGTCGTGACGAACCTGCCAGGCGTCTTTAATCGCCTTGATTTGCTCTTCCGTCGGCGACTCCAGCTCGGCGATTTCGCTTTGCCAGCTGCCGCCCAGCACGATGTCGGTACCGCGGCCGGCCATGTTGGTTGCGATAGTCACAGCCCCTTCCTGGCCCGCATTAGCGACGATTTCCGCCTCTTTCGCGTGGAATTTTGCGTTCAACACCTGGTGAGCGATTCCGGCTTTCTTCAGCTCGCGGGAAACCACTTCAGACTTCTCGATAGAGATAGTACCTACCAGCACCGGCTGCCCGCTAGCGCTGCGTTCCTTGATGTCTTCAATAATCGCGTCGATTTTCTCTTTTTCCGTCATATAGACCAGATCGGGCAGGTCTTTACGGATCATCGGGCGGTTCGTCGGCACGACGATGGTATCGAGACGATAGATCTGGCGGAATTCGAAAGCTTCCGTATCCGCCGTACCGGTCATACCCGCCAGCTTTTCGTACAGGCGGAAGTAGTTTTGGAAAGTAATGGACGCCAGCGTCTGGTTTTCATTTTGAATGTCGACGCCTTCTTTCGCCTCGACGGCCTGATGCAGGCCGTCTGACCAGCGGCGGCCTTCCATCGTACGGCCGGTGTGTTCGTCAACGATAATGACTTCGCCGTCCTTCACGATGTAGTCCACGTCGCGGGTAAACAGCGCGTGAGCGCGCAGCGCGGCGGTTACGTGGTGCATAAGCACGATGTTGGTCGGAGAATAGAGAGACTCGCCCTCGGTCATCAGGCCGATGTCCATCAGCAGGTTTTCTACCAGCACCAGACCGCGCTCGGTCAGGTTGACCTGACGGCTCTTTTCGTCAACGGAGAAGTGGCCTTCGCCCTGGAAAGTGTCTGAATCTTCTTTTTCCTGGCGCTCTAACTTGGGAATAATTTTATCGACTTTACGATAAAGCTCGGAGCTGTCTTCCGCAGGGCCGGAGATAATCAGCGGCGTACGGGCTTCGTCGATCAGGATGGAGTCCACTTCGTCCACCAGCGCGTAGTGAAGCGGACGCTGTACGCGCTCTTCCGGGCTAAACGCCATGTTGTCGCGCAGGTAGTCGAAGCCGTATTCGTTGTTGGTGCCGTAGGTAATATCGGCCGCGTAGGCCTCGCGCTTGGCGACCGGCGGCATGCCCGGCAGGTTGATGCCGACCGACAGGCCCAGGAATTCAAACAGCGGGCGATTGTTTTCGGCGTCTCGGCGCGCCAGATAGTCGTTGACGGTTACGACGTGAACGCCGCGGCCGGTGATGGCGTTCAGGTAAGCGGGCAGCGTCGCGGTCAGGGTTTTACCTTCACCGGTACGCATCTCTGCGATGCAGCGATCGTTTAGCACCATGCCGCCGATAAGCTGTACGTCAAAGTGGCGCATGCCGAATACGCGCTTGCTGGCCTCGCGGACTACGGCAAACGCTTCAGGGATCAGCGACTCCAGTGATTCGCCTTTTTCAAGGCGCTCGCGAAACTCTACGGTCTTCGCCCTAAGCTGCTCGTCGCTCAGCGCTTCGAATTCAGGCTCAAGGCGGTTGATAGCCTCAACGTTTTTGCGCATGCGGCGCAGAGTACGATCGTTGCGGCTACCGAAAATCTTGGTCATCATTTTGGTTAACATGGATATAGAACCTCTTTATTACCGCCCGCTGCGCGGACGTAAAAAACTAAAATCGTTACGTCAAATATTCAAATCGCTCAAAAAAATGAAGCGATTAGATAAGAAATCACGCAAACGAAAGAGGCCCCGCACGAATACCCTGTGCGCGGGATAACCAAGACCTGACGGGATGAGGAGAGTAAAAAATATCTGCGGGCGACAGCCTTGTCAGCGTCTGCGGCAGATAGCGTTTAACCGCTGAAGAAACGGAGAGAAAGTCCAGCAGCGCATAGTGGCTAAGCGTCGTTTCAGCCTTCTGCCCGGCCTTTTCGGCCATCGGATCCGCATCCACCTGCTGGAGAGACCCGCCCAGGCGAGTCAAATAGTTGCGTAGCGCAAAGCGCTGCCAGGAGTTTAAATTCTGTAGAGGGCGAGAGTCGGCGCCGTGAGACAGCACCAGATGCCCTATTCCAGGAATGGCAGTATTAACGGAGTCGAGCCTGGCCAGAGCCGTTGACAGAGAAACCTGCTGGGGAAGACCGTTCAGATTGACGGGCATGCCGACGCTGGCCGCTACCACCCCGAACAGAAGGTGAGGCCAAAAATAACGCCTGCCAAATTGTCGCCAACGATTTAGAATGCCCATTATCAACTAACCGTTTTACTACCATGGAACTTACTATGCGAGACAGCCGCCCGCTATTATTAGATACGCTGTTTGACGATGCAAATTTATTGCGCGATCTTCAACAACGCGCCATCGCCCTGCTAAAGCTAAACAAAGCGGTCAAGGCTCTGCTGCCTAAGGCTATGCATGAACACTGTCGCGTAGCCAACTATCGCCATAGCGTACTGGTGCTGGAAGTTTCCAACGCCAGCTGGCTTACTCGCCTTCGCTACGAACAGCCCGCCCTTCTTACGGCGCTCAGACATGAAATTTTACCATCATTAGCCTCAATCGACATAAAGATTAATCCATCTCTGAGTACAAAAATTCAGCATCCGGCAGCGCCACGCTCTAATCTGCCTGAAAATAAGCCCGACCCCGTTCGCAGGCTCAGCGAGCAAAGTGCGGAACAAATCAGGGGACTGGCGGCAAGAAGCAAGGGAAAGCTGAAAGAGAAATTAGAACGACTCGCAGCGCTGGCGGAGAGAGGAGCCAGCACGGCGAGCCGTGATGAAAAGCCGTAATCGGCGCGTTAGGCCAGAACGGTTCTTGACGTTTTGAAAGCCAAAGGCATTTCTGCTTCGTCTTCGAAAGTCACGAATTCCCAAGCTTCCTGCTTGGCCAACACGGCCTGCAGCAGCTTGTTGTTCAGCGCATGGCCAGACTTAAAGGCGGTAAACGCGCCGATAATGTTGTGGCCGCACATAAACAGGTCGCCGATAGCATCCAGCATCTTGTGGCGAACGAACTCGTCTTCAAAGCGCAGGCCGTCTTCGTTCAGAACGCGATAGTCGTCAACGACGATTGCGCAGTCGAAGCTGCCGCCCAGACAAAGCCCTTTAGACTGAAGATATTCAATATCGCGCATGAAGCCGAAGGTACGAGCCCGGCTGATCTGACGTACGAACGCGTCCGCCGAGAAGTCCATGCGATAACGCTGTGAACCTGAATCGATAACCGGATGCTTGAAGTCGATAGTAAAGTCAAGGCTGAAGCCGTTGTACGGCGTCAGTTCGGCCCACTTGTCGCCGTCTTCAATGCGCACTGGCTTAGTGATGCGAATAAACTTCTTCGCCACGTTAAGCTCTTCAATGCCCGCATCCAGCAGCAGATAGACAAACGGCGCCGCGCTGCCGTCCATAATCGGAATTTCAGGCGCGTCGACTTCGATAACGATGTTATCAATACCCAGCCCCGCTAAAGCGGCGTTCAGGTGTTCAACCGTCGAGATACGTACGTCATCCTCGTTTACCAGACAGGTACACAGCATGGTATCACGCACGGATTTAGCGTCCGCAGGAAAATCGACCGGCGGAGTCAAGTCAGTACGACGATAGATGACACCCGTATTCGCTGCAGCTGGGCGCAGCGTCAGGGTGACTTTACGGCCGGTATGAAGACCGACGCCAGTCGCCTGAATAATGCGTTTAAGTGTCCGCTGTTTAATCATCGTAATATCTCGCAACGTTAGTTGAATATCCCATAGTGTAGGCTATGGTCTCCGCAATACTTTAACATAAAAAGCGGAGAATCAAAATCATTCAGCGCATTTAGCCAAATCAGTCGGCTTGCTTACGCAAAAATGCCGGAATGTCCAAATAGTCTGGTTCTTTACTCGGCTGAACGCTCTGGTCGTTAACCACTTTCGCCGCCGCAGGCTTAGCTTCCTGCTGTTGCAGCGGAGCCAGGCCGTGCTGGCCGTAGCGGTGGTCAACGGTTTGAGCGGCCGGAGACTTGGAAACCAGCGTAATTTCCGGACGCTTGTCCATGCCGATGCCGGTCGCGACCACGGTCACGCGCAGCTCGTCGCTCATATCCGGATCCAGCGACGTACCGATAACTACGGTCGCATTGTCGGATGCAAAAGCGCGGATAGTGTTGCCGACGGTTTCGAACTCATCCAAACGCAGGTCAAAGCCGGCGGTGATGTTAACCAACACGCCGCGCGCGCCGGACAGATCGATATCTTCCAGCAGCGGGCTGGAAATAGCCATTTCGGCCGCCTCTTCCGCACGGTCTTCACCGCTCGCAACGCCAGAACCCATCATGGCGTAGCCCATTTCCGACATCACTGTGCGCACGTCGGCAAAGTCTACGTTCATCAGGCCCGGACGCGTAATCAGTTCAGCGATACCCTGAACGGCGCCCTTAAGAACGTCGTTAGCCGCGCCGAAGGCGTCCAGCAGGGAGATACCGCGGCCCAGAACTTTCAGCAGCTTGTCGTTAGGGATGGTAATCAGCGAGTCGACGTGCTTGGAGAGCTCGGCAATGCCCTGCTCTGCAAACGTCATGCGCTTCTTGCCTTCAAAGTTGAACGGTTTGGTGACAACTGCAACCGTCAAAATGCCGAGGTCCTTAGCCACTTCGGCAACAACCGGAGCCGCGCCGGTACCCGTACCGCCGCCCATACCGGCTGCGATAAAGACCATATCGGCCCCTTCCAGCGCGGCGCGGATCTGCTCGCGGTCTTCTTCGGCGGAGTTGCGGCCCACTTCAGGGTTTGCACCGGCGCCAAGACCTTTGGTCACGCCGCTGCCGATTTGAATAGTCTGGCCTACGGCCGTTTTACGCAACGCTTGAGCATCGGTATTGACGGCGAAGAACTCCACGCCCTCAATGTGCTCGCGCACCATATGTTCGACGGCGTTACCGCCGCCGCCGCCAACGCCGATGACTTTAATCACCGCATCGTTGGTTAGCTCCATCGGTTCAAACATAGTTTCTCTCTCCGTTTTAATACTTAGCGGTGAATTATCGCCTAAAATGCACCAATTGCACCACTGATTAAAATTCTTTACGTAGCCAGCCGCTAATGCGCTGCGCCCAGCTGCGTACAGACGTTCTTTTTTCTACTTCAGATTCTCCCCGCAGGTGAGATTCTTTACCGTAGTGCAGAAGGCCTACCGCCGTTGAGTAGTAAGGCTCCTGCGCATAATCCGTTAGTCCCGTGATGTTCAGCGGCTGCCCGATACGCACCTGCGTATGAAACACTCGCTGAGCACACTCCGCCAGGCCGTCGATTTGCGCGGCCCCGCCGGTTAATACGATACCGGCGGCTAAATGATGCTTTACGCCCTGTTGGCGCAGCTGTTCCTGAACCTGCAAAATCTCATCGTTCACCAGGTTGAGCAGCTCGGTATAGCGCGGCTCGATAACGTCGGCCAGGGTCTGACGCTGAAGGCTGCGCGGCGGACGACCGCCAACGCTCGGCACCTCGACCGTTTCGTCTTTGCTGACCAAAGAGCCCAGCGCGCATCCGTGACGCACCTTGATGGCTTCTGCGTCGGTCGGCGGCGTGCCAAAAGCGTAAGCGATATCGCTGGTCACCACGTTGCCCGCATAGGGGATAACTTTAGTATGGCGCAGCGCGCCGCCGGTGTAGATCGCAATATCCATCGTGCCGCCGCCGATGTCGATCACGCAAACGCCCAGTTCTCGCTCATCTTCGGTAAGCACGGCATAGCTTGCGGCCAGCCCGGCAAATATAAGTTGGTCAACTTTCAAACCGCAGCGTTCCACGGCTTTCACAATATTTTTCGCCATATCATTATGGCAGGTAATCAGATGCACCTTAGCCTGCATCCGAACGCCGGACAGGCCGACCGGATTCTTGATGCCTTCCTGATAGTCGATGGCGTATTCTTGCGGAATAACGTGCAGAATGCGGTGTTCGTCGCGCACGCGGACGGATTTGGCGGTATGTACCACGCTCTCAACGTCTTCCTGCGTTACCTCTTCTTCCGAAATCGGCACCATGCCGATTTCATTTTGGCAGCTGATATGCTTACCGGACAGCGCCAGATAAACCGACGCAATCTGGCAATCCGCCATCAGTTCGGCCTGATCGATAGCTCGCTGGACCGACTTCACCACCGACTCAAGGTCGTTAACGCCGCCCTTGTCCATCCCTCTGGATGGGCAACTGCCGACGCCGATAATATTGACCATACCGTCAGGCAGCACCTCGCCAACCAGCGCCGCGACTTTCGCCGTGCCGATTTCCAGTCCAACCACCAGCTTTCTGTCTGTCGATTTGATCATTGTTGCTCTGCCTGACCCTGTTGTTGTGTCCAATCAGATAAAAAATTCTGACCATCAATAAATGCGGGCGCCCAACCCACCGCCGCGCCGGTGTCGTAACGCATATCCAAAGAGGCGATGCGTTTGTCCGCTGGAGCCTGCTTAAGCAGCGTTGGATAGAGCGCGATAAACCGCGTCAGCCGCTTAGTGCGGTTTTCTCTACCCAGCTCAATTCGGACATCGTTGTCTAACATCAGCTGCCATGAGCGACGTTCGCTCATCGACACCGTCTTTAACTTAAACTTTGCCTCCGCCAGCGCGCTGCTCATGCTGTTATAGCCTTCCAGCACCTCTTTTTCGCTGCCCTCCGGCCCGTACAGCAGCGGAAGGGAGCGATCGCTCACCCGCTCTGCCGGCACGCTGAATACGTTACCTTCTTTATCCATCAGCTGGAGGTCGTTCCAGCGGGCATAGGGCACGTATTCAACGATGTGTATCTTCAGCTCATCCGGCCACTGCTTGCGCACGCTGGCCTGCTTAATCCATCTCAAGTGCAGTATCTGCTGCTGCAGGACGTCGACGTCCTGCGACATAAAGGTTCCCGGCGATCCGGACGACAGCACCGCCTGGCGAATATCGTCATCGGTAGTGATAGCTCGTTCTCCCGTCACCACCAAACGCGATAGCGGTAGCCGCTGTGCGTCATCCATCCACTGAACTACCGCCCAGCATCCCCATACGACGGTGCCTATCACCATCAGTAAGAAGATAATGCCGATAATCTGCGTTCCATTGCTGCGCCCGGAACGCGTTTTCTCCTGCTCTTCCCGGACGTTTCGAGCCGCCTGAGACATACTAATCAGCCAACGCCAAAATCTTTACGACCAGTTGAGAAAAACTCAGGCCGCTTTCGCGCGCCGCCATAGGCACAAGGCTATGATTCGTCATACCGGGCGCCGTATTCACTTCCAGCAGATAAAACTGCCCGTCGCTGTCCTGCATGACGTCCACACGCCCCCAGCCCCGGCAGCCGACGGCCCGATAGGCAGACATCGCCAGCGCGCGCAGCGCCTGCTCTTTCTCATCGTTAAGGCCGCTTGGGCAAAAGTATTGCGTCTCATCGGACAGATACTTCGCCTGATAGTCGTAAAACACGCCGGCGGGCTGAATGCGAATCGACGGTAAAACATCTCCGCCCAGAATGGCGACCGTGAATTCCGGGCCGCTCAGCCATTTCTCCACCAGCACGCAGGTATCGTGCAAAAATGCGTTTTCCAGAGCCGGTATCAGCTCTTCTACCGCGTTGACCTTGCTCATGCCGACGCTGGAGCCTTCGCTGCTCGGCTTAACGATCAGCGGCAGGCCGAGACGAGCAACGATCTTCTGAGGATCAACCTGCGTCAGCTCTTCGCTTTGCAGCGCGACGTAGGGAGAAACCGGCAGATTCGCACCCTGCCACAGCAGCTTGGTGCGCAATTTGTCCATCGTCAGCGCAGAAGCCATTACGCCGCTGCCGGTATAGGGCAGCCCGAGGAATTCCAGTACGCCCTGTAAGGTGCCGTCTTCACCGCCGCGCCCGTGCAGCGCAATAAATACTTTGTCGAATCCGTCCGCTTTTAATTGAGCAACGGGATACTCTTTCGGATCGATAGGGTGCGCATCGACTCCAGCCTCTTTCAGCCCCGCCAGCACCGCAGCGCCTGAATTAAGCGAGACTTCGCGCTCTGCCGATGTTCCTCCAAAAAGTACCGCTACTTTCTCAGCCATGACTTTCCTCGTTTGTATTTATTGGTTGTAACTTTAATTCCGCTAACCGGCGCGCCATGCGCCCAATGTTGCCGGCGCCCTGCATCAGCACCAGATCGCCGCCGGATATAACCTGCGACAGCATCTGCGGCAGTTCGTCCGCGTTAGTCACTAAAATAGGGTCCAGCTTGCCGCGGCCGCGAATGGTACGGCACAGCGAGCGGCTGTCAGCACCCGGGATCGGCGCTTCGCCGGCCGGATACACGTCAAGCATAAGCAGCACGTCAACCTGCGACAGCACGTTGGCGAAATCGTCGTACAGATCGCGCGTTCTGGTATAGCGATGGGGTTGGAACACCATCACCAGCCGGCGCTCTTTCCAACCGGCCCGCGCGGCCTTGATGGTGACGTCCACCTCGCTGGGATGATGGCCGTAGTCATCAACCAGCATGACGTCTCCGCCTTCGCGCTCAAAGCTTCCCAAAAAGTCGAACCGACGACCGGTTCCCTGGAAGTTGGCCAGTGCGCGAATAATGGCCTCGTCGTCAATGCCTTCTTCGGTCGCCGTGGCAACTGCCGCCGCCGCGTTCAGGGCGTTATGGCGACCGGGCGCGTTCAGCATGACTTTCAGATCGCTGCGATCCTGACGGCAAATAGTAAAGAACCCCTGTGAGCGAACCTGCTCATAGTCCTTCACTCTGACGTCGGCGTCTTCGCTAAAGCCGTAGGTGATTACCTGACGCCCAACTTCAGGGATCAGCTCACGCACAACCGGATCGTCGATACACATCACTGCGCGACCGTAAAACGGCAGGTTGTGCAAGAACGTAATAAACGTCTGCTTTAAGTTTTCGAAGTCGCCCTGGTAGGTATCCATGTGGTCGGCTTCAATGTTGGTTACGATCGCTACCATCGGCTGCAGGTGTAGGAAGGAAGCGTCGCTTTCATCCGCTTCTGCAATCAGGTAGCGGCTACAGCCAAGCGCAGCGTGCGTTCCCGCCGCCTTCACCAGGCCCCCGTTAACGAAGGTCGGATCGAGCCCGGCCTGTGCGTAGATCCCCGTCACCATTGCCGTAGTGGTCGTTTTGCCGTGCGTGCCGGCAATCGCAATGCCGTGACGAAAGCGCATGATCTCCGCCAGCATCTCCGCGCGGCGAATAACCGGAATACGGGCTTCGCGGGCGGCAACCACCTCTACGTTGTCGGCCGGGATCGCCGTAGAAACGACGACGACGCTTGCGCCCTGCACGTTCTCCGGGCGGTGGTTAAAATGAATTTCAGCCCCCAGCTCGCTGAGCTGCTGCGTGACGGCGTTCGGCGCCAGATCGGATCCGCTGATGTGATATCCTTCGTTGGCCAGCACCTCTGCAATCCCGCCCATGCCCGCGCCGCCGATGCCGACAAAGTGGATATGTCGGACGCGATGCATCTCGGGCACCATGGTGCGAAGCTTTGTCAGTCGCTGTCTGTCTACACACTCGTTCACTGTATTCTTTTTACTCTCGTTAAACCGCGGGTTCTGCCCGCTAAAATCTCATTTATTTAGCGACGCTTTTAACCACGTCGGCCACCCTCTTGGTGGCATCGGGGATCGCCGTTGTTTTCGCCTGCATCGCCATCGCCAAAAGGCCGGAACGATTAAGATCTTCCAGCGCGGCCGTCAGCGTTTCGACGTTAAACTGAGGCTGTTCAATAATCTTCGCTGCGCCGGCTTTCTCCAACGGCAGCGCGTTCCAGTACTGCTGGCGGTCTTTGTGCATAAAGGGCACGAAGATAGCCGGCAAGCCCGCCGCCGCAATTTCGCTAACGGTCAGCGCGCCGGAACGGCAAACGACGACGTCAGCCCACGCATAGGCGTTAGCCATGTCGTCAATAAATTCCGTCACTTTATGGTGGGCCATCCCACGCTGTTCATAATCCTTTTGCACGCTTTCCTGCGCGCCTTTACCCACCTGGTGCCAAATAACCACCCGATCGCCCAACCGTTCAGCCGCCTGGGGAACCGTTTGGTTCAACACTCTGGCGCCCTGACTTCCGCCGACGACCAAAACGCGGATCGGCCCGCTACGCTCGGACAGGCGAACTTCCGGCGCGGGCAGGTCCAAAACGTCGGTACGAACCGGGTTCCCTACCACTTGGGCATTGGGGAACGCACCGGGAAACGCCTGCAGCACGCGGGTCGCGATTTTAGCCAGCCAGCGGTTAGTCAGGCCGGCAATGCCGTTTTGCTCATGCAACACGACGGGGATGCCGCAGCGCCACGCCGCCAGCCCGCCGGGGCCGGAAACGTAGCCGCCCATGCCGAGCACGACGTCGGGCTGATAGCTGCGCATGATGGCTTTGGCCTGACGCACGGCGCGAAAAATGCGAAACGGTGCGCATAATAGCGCAATTACGCCCTTACCGCGAAGGCCTGAGATCGTAATGAAGTCGATATCGATTCCGTGCTTAGGCACCAAATCCGCTTCCATTCTGTCCGCCGTACCCAACCAGCGAACCTCCCAGCCCTGCGCCATCAGGTCATGAGCGACGGCCAGCCCGGGGAATACGTGCCCGCCAGTGCCTCCCGCCATAACCATTAAACGCTTCTGCTTCATCGTGAACCCCTTACGTGCGCCTGGCAGTTGGCCAAGCGCGTCTCATAATCTATCCGCAGCAGCAGCACCAGCGCGGTCGACATGACCAGAAGGCTTGAACCACCGTAGCTAATTAGCGGCAGAGTAAGCCCCTTAGTCGGCAGAATTCCCGCCGCAGCGCCAACGTTAACCAGCGTTTGAAAGCTAAACCACAGCCCGATTTCACAGGCTAAAAATCCGGCAAAGCGCTGGTTGGCTTCCAGAGCGCGTCGGCCAATCTGCATGGCCCTAAAAGCGACGAAGAATACCATTAAGAGCACTAAAACCACACCAAAATAGCCCAATTCTTCACCGATAATGGCAAAAATAAAGTCGGTATGCGCTTCGGGCAGATACTCCAGCTTCTGAATCGAATTGCCTAGCCCCTGCCCCCAGATATCTCCACGGCCAAACGCCATCAGGGATTGCGTCAGCTGATAGCCTGCGCCAAACGGGTCGTCCCACGGTTTCCAGAACGACGCGACGCGCTTCATTCGGTAAGGTTCAGTAATAATCAACAGAGTGACCGCGAATATGCCGGTGCCGATAATCGCCAAAAATTGCCAAAGCTTCGCCCCGGCTAAAAACAGCACGCCCAGCGTGGTGACAAACAGCACGACTACCGTTCCCAGGTCAGGCTGAGCCAGAAGCAGAACGGCCAGCACCACCATCACGCCCATCGGCTTGCAGAAGCCCCAAAAGTTATTTCGAACCTCGTCAACCTTGCGCACCAGATAGCTGGCCAGATAGAAAAACAGCGCCAGCTTCGACAGCTCCGCCGGCTGAATTCTTATCGGGCCAAGCGCAATCCAGCGCGACGCACCGTTTACCGAGCTGCCGACAACCAGCACGAGCAGCAGCATGACGATCGCAACCATCAAAATAATCGGACTGTATTTTTGCCAAAACGACAGAGGAATACGAATAGAAACCAGCGCAGCGGCAAATGCTAGCCCAATATAAATCGCATCGCGCTTGGCGAACAAAAACGGGTCTTCCGTATAGCGCTGCGCAATGGGCATCGACGCTGAGGTCACCATCACAAAACCGATAATCGCTAAACCGAACGTCAGCCACAGCAGCGTACGATCGTACATGACGTCGTAGTCCGATGCGCCGTTTTGGCGGCTGCCGCTTACCCACTGGGTAAAGCGCGCCAGCGGCTGGTTAAGGTTTAGCAGACTCATTTAGCCTAACTCCTGAGCCAGCCGGGCGAATTCGTGCCCCCGCTGCTCGTAATTCTTAAACTGGTCCAAACTGGCGCAGGCGGGCGACAGTAGCACCGTATCGCCGCGCTTCACGCGACCGGCAACCTTCGCCATCGCTTCCGCCATCGTTTCCGTCATTTCGGCGATCTCCGGACGCAGGTTAAACAGCGCCTCGCGGTCCCTGCCGAAGCAGTAAATCCGCACGTTATCGCCCATCAGGTGCGCGCGCAGGGACGAGAAATCGGCCGATTTGCCGTCTCCCCCCAAAAGCAGGTGCAGCACACCGTCAACGTGAATGCCGTTGAGCGCCGCCTCGGTGCTGCCGACGTTAGTCGCCTTGGAGTCGTTAATCCAACGCACGCCGTCGTTCTCCCAAACCAGCTGGAAGCGGTGCTCCAGCCCGCGAAACTCGGTTATCGCCTGAAGACTGGACGCACGAGGCAGAGAAACCGCATCAGCCAGCGCCAGCGCGGCTAAGGCGTTAAGATAATTATGCTGGCCAACGACGTTCATTTCTGCCGTATTCAGCACCTTTTCACCGCGAACGCGCAGCCAGATTTCTCCCTGCTGGCGGCTAAGGTGATAGTCGCCGATATCCGCGCCAAAGCTGACGCAGCGCTCGTCCGCGCCGTGCAGCGGCATAGTCAGGGCATCGTCGGCATTAACGACGCAGACTTTAGCGCCGTTGTAGATGCGAAGCTTAGCGTCGCGATACTGGCTCATGCCATGCGGATAGCGATCCATATGGTCTTCGGTGACGTTGAGGATCGTTGCCGCCGCAGCCTGCAGGCTAAAGGTGGTCTCCAACTGGAAGCTGGACAGCTCCAGCACATACAGCTGACATTCGTCATTCAGCAGCGAAAGGGCAACCTGCCCTAAATTACCGCCTACGCCGACGTGCAAACCGGCCGCCTTTGCCATGTCGCCAACCAGCGTGGTCACCGTACTTTTACCGTTTGAACCGGTAATAGCGACGATCGGCGCCTGCGCTTCACGGCAGAACAGCTCAATATCGCCAACGATTTCAATGCCGGCCTCGGCCGCTTCTTTCAAAACCGGCGTCGCCAGCGCGATGCCGGGGCTGACGACCAGCAGGTCCGCCCCCAGGATCCAATCGCGGTTAAGGCTGCCCGCGTGGCATTCAACGCCTTCGGGAAGCTTGTCCATTCCCGGCGGCGTCGCTCGGGTGTCCACTACGCGAGGCATTACGCCGCGCGCCGTAAAATAATCGACACAGGATAAACCCGTGAGGCCTAATCCGATGATAACAACCTGCTTACCCTGATAGTCGATTGCCATAATTAACGCACCTTAAGCGTGGCTAAGCCAATGAGCACCAGCATTAATGAAATGATCCAAAAGCGCACGATAACGCGCGGTTCCGGCCAGCCCTTGAGCTCATAGTGGTGGTGAATCGGCGCCATGCGGAAAATGCGCTGACCGCGCAGCTTAAACGAGCCGACCTGCAAAATAACCGACAGGGTCTCCACCACGAACACGCCGCCCATAATGACCAGCAGGAACTCCTGACGCAGCAGTACGGCCAAAATACCCAGCGCGCCGCCGAGCGCCAAGGAGCCCACGTCGCCCATAAACACCTGCGCCGGGTAGGTGTTAAACCACAAAAAGCCTAAACCTGCGCCGACGATGGCGGTACAGAAAATCACAAGCTCCCCGGCGTGGCGAATGTAGGGAATGTGCAAATAGGCGGCAAAATTGACGTTGCCCGTGGCCCACGCCACCAGCCCGAAGCCTGCGGCGACAAACACCGTCGGCATAATCGCCAGCCCGTCCAGGCCGTCCGTTAGGTTGACGGCGTTGCTGGTGCCGACGATAACAAAGTAGGCCAACAGAATATAAAAGGCTCCCAGCTGCGGCATAACGTCCTTAAAGAACGGAACGACCAGCTGAGTCGCCGCGGTGTCTTTACCCGATGCGTACATCACAAACGCCACGATAAGCGCGATCACCGACTGCCAGAAATATTTCCAGCGGGCAATCAGCCCCTTGGTGTCTTTACGCACCACCTTGCGATAGTCGTCAACAAAGCCTACGGCGCCGTAGCCCAACAGCACGAACAGCGCGCACCAGATGTACGGGTTGCTCAAGTTGGCCCACAGCAGCACGGACACGGTTATAGAAGCCAGGATCATGATGCCGCCCATGGTGGGCGTGCCTCGCTTGCTGAAGTGCGACTCTGGACCATCGTTACGCACGACCTGCCCTATTTGCAGCTTTTGCAAATAGGCAATCAGGCGCGGCCCCATCCATAAGGAGAGAAACAGAGCGGTCAGCAGGCTGACGATGGCGCGAAACGTCAAATAAGAAAAGACGTTGAAGCCTGAATAAAGGGAAGCCAAAAGATCGGCCAGCCATACTAACATTGAACTGTCTCCTGTACTCGATGCACGACCTGCTCCATCGCGGAGCTGCGTGAACCCTTAACTAAAATCGTGATAACTGCGTGCTCAGACAACAACTGCTTCAAACGTTCGGCAACCGCTTCTTTATCATGAAAGTGTTCACCACGCCCGCTGGCCGTACTTATCGTTTCGCTTAACGCGCCGACGCTCAGCACCTTGTCAACGCCGGCAAGGCGGGCAGCCTCACCGACCTGACGATGGCAATCCACCGCGTCGTCGCCTAATTCGCCCATATCGCCCACTACCATAACCCGGTAGCCGGGCATCGCCGCCAGCGTATGCGCCGCGGCCGTCATCGATCCCACGTTGGCGTTATAGCTGTCGTCCAGCAGCAGCTTGCCTTCACCCAAGGGAATGGGAAACAGCCTGCCGGGCACCGCGCCAAGGGTTGCCAGCCCCGCCCTCACCGCGTCCAACGTTGCCCCGACGGACAGCGCCAGCGCGGCGGCGGCAAGCGCGTTCGCTACGTTGTGCGGCCCCGGCAGAGGCAGAGTTACCGCAACGTCGCCCAAAGGCGTATGCATTAAAAACTGCGAGCCCAGTGGGTTAGCGACGACGTTTGTTGCATAAAAATCGACGCCTTCGGTTTGCTTTGCCGAAAACAGCCACACGCGCTTATCCGCTAATGCGTTTTGCCAACCTTTTAGGTCGTTGCTGTCCGCATTGACGATGGCGACGCCTTCAGGAGGCAGCCCGCCAAAAATTTCGCCCTTGGCCTTCGCCACGCCCGCCAGGGAACCAAATCCCTCGAGGTGAGCGGCGGCCAGGTTATTTACCAGCGCCGTTTCGGGCTGCGCCAGATTGACGGTATAGGCGATTTCGCCCGCGTGGTTCGCGCCCAGCTCAATCACCGCAAAGCGATGAGACTTCGTCAGGCGCAGCAGCGTCAGCGGCGCGCCGATGTCGTTATTTAGGTTTCCTGCCGTATAGAGCACTTCGCCGCACTGCTGCAAAATCGCCGCGCTCATCTCTTTCACGCTGGTTTTACCCGAAGAACCGGTCAGCGCCACCACTCTGGCGGGCACCTGCTGCCTGACCCAAGCGCCTAAACGCCCCAGCGCAATGCGGGTGTCCTGTACCACTATCTGGGCCACGTCTAGCGGTAAATGGCGGTCAACCACCAGCGCCGCCGCGCCGCCCTTTATCGCCTCAGCGGCAAAATCATGCGCGTCAAAACGCTCGCCTTTGAGCGCAATGAACAGGCAACCGTCTTCAACCTTTCTCGTATCGGTCGTTACCGCCGTAAACTGGCGGCCGATAATGTCCTGCGTCCCGGCAATCAGCCTGCCGTCAACGGCCTGGGCCAGCTGAGTCAGCGTTGCGGGGATCATGCCAAAACTCCTTTTGCCATGCCCAACAGGCTGGCGACGGTCTCGCGGTCGGAATAGTCGAGGCGGCGAGAGCCGATAATCTGATAGTCTTCGTGGCCTTTACCGGCGATCAGCACGACGTCATCCACACCGGCCTGCATGATAGTGCTGGCTACCGCTTCGGCGCGGCCGGAAATGGCCTGGGCCCGACCGGCGTCGACAAACCCGGTTAAAATATCGGCCACGATAGCCTGCGGCTCTTCGCTGCGCGGGTTGTCGTCGGTCACGACTACGCGGTCGGCCAGCCGTTCGGCGACGCCGCCCATCAGCGGGCGCTTGCCTCGGTCGCGATCGCCGCCGCAGCCGAATACGCACCAAAGCTGGCCCTTACAGTGCAGGCGAGCGGCCTCAAGGGCTTTTTCCAGCGCGTCCGGCGTGTGGGCATAGTCAACCACTACCGTTGGGCGGCCCGGTGCGCTAAAGACTTCCATACGACCACAAACCGGCTGCAGCTTCGAAGACGCTTCAACCAGTTCGGAAAGTTCATATCCCAGCGACAGCATGACGCCAAAAGCGACCAGCAGGTTGCTGACGTTAAACGCCCCCATCAGGCGGCTTTCCAATACGCCGGTTCCCCAGCTTGAATCAAACGCTACCGTCGCGCCGTTATCGTGATAGCTGACGCTGGTGGCTTTCAGCCAGCGCCCGTTCCAGCCTTCCGGCAGGTTATCTTCCATCGTAACGGCGACGGCGTTCGGGATCTCAACGATGCGGCGATGCCCTACCGGGTCATCAACGTTAATCACCGCTTGGCCAACCTGATGTTCGGTAAACAGCCGCCACTTGGCTGCTTCGTACTCTTCCATGCTGCCGTGGTAGTCCAGATGGTCGCGGCTCAGGTTGGTAAACGCGGCGGCGGCAAAGCGCAGCGCCGCTACGCGGGCCTGTACCAGGCCGTGGGAAGAGACTTCCATTGCCGTAAAGGTCGCCTTAGCGCTCGCCAGTTCGTCAAGTTCGCGCTGTATGTCTACCGCAGAGCCGGTCGTATTTTCGCTGGGGATAACCTGCCCCAGCAGGCCGTTGCCGACGGTGCCCATGACCGCGCTGCGCTCGCCCAGAAGCTGCCCCCACTGGGCCAACAGCTGGGTCGTCGTGGTTTTGCCGTTAGTGCCGGTTACGCCAACCAGCCGCATGCGGGCGGAAGGTTCGTCGTAAAAACGACCAGCGATTTTAGACAGCTGCTGGTTAAGCCCCTGTAGGTATACGACGGGAATGCCGTGAGAAAGAACGACGCTGCCGTTTTCCGCTTCGCCCTCTGCTTCGGCAAGCACTGCCGAAACGCCCTGCGCGATCGCCTGCGCGATGTAGCGTCGGCCGTCGGTCTGATGACCTTTTACCGCCAGAAACAGATCGCCTGCGGCCGCCTGACGGCTGTCGAGCGTCATTTCTTTTAAGCGGCACTCTGGGACGTCAATACGCCACGGAGCAAGCAGATCTTTCAAACTAAGACTCTCCACCGGCAGCTCCTTTCTGATTTATCACAAGTTGGGTCTTTTCATCTTCGGGCAGGGCATCGGGCTTCACGTTCATCGTTCTCAGCACGCCGCCCATAATGGCGCCGAATACCGGCGCGGAAACCGCACCGCCGTAATATTGACCGGCTGAGGGATCGTTGATAACGACCACCAGCGCATAGCGCGGGTTGCTGGCCGGCGCGACGCCTGCAGTATAGGCGATGTATTTGTTAACATAGCCGCCGTTTGGCCCGACCTTCTTGGCCGTACCGGTCTTGATGGCGATACGATAGCCTTTCACTGCCGCCTTGGTGCCGCCGCCGCCCGGCAGCGCAACGGATTCCATCATGTGCACTACGGTGCGCACCGTGCTTTCCGGGAACACGCGCTTACCCTGTACCGGCGGGTCTATCTTGGTAATCGACAGCGGTCGATAAATACCGCCGCTGCCAAGCGTTGCGTAGGCACGCGCTAACTGTAACGGAGTCACCATTAGCCCATACCCAAATGAAAGGGTGGCCCGCTCTATGTCGGCCCACCGTTTTCTTTCTTTATGAAATATGCCACTACTTTCTCCAACCAGCCCTAAATTGGTCGGCTGCCCCAGTCCAAAACGCGTGTAGGTGTCTACCAACGCTTCAGGAGGCATATCCAGCGCCAGGTGAGAAACCCCGACGTTGCTGGATTTTTGTAGAATACCCGTAATCGAAAGCTCGGGATAAAGGGCCACGTCCTTAATTTCGTGACCGTTTACCCGATAAGGACGAGTATTCAAAACGCTGTTTTCTTTGATGATGCCGCGATCGAGCGCCGTCAGCACCACCAGCGGCTTAACGGTAGAACCTGGTTCAAAAATGTCAGTAATCGCACGGTTACGGAAGAAGTCGGCCGGCGTACCTACGCGGTTATTGGGGTTATAGGAGGGACTGTTGACCATCGCAAGCACTTCGCCGGTATTCACGTCCACCAGCACTGCGCTGCCGGATTCCGCCTTGTTCGTCGCGACAGCGTTGCTCAGCTCGCGATAAACCAGCGCCTGCAGGCGTTCGTCGATGCTCAGCGTCAGGTTGTGGGCAGCCTGGCTGTCTACGGAAGAAATGTCCTCAATAACGCGACCATAGCGATCTTTGCGCACGGTGCGCTCGCCGGATTTGCCCACCAGGTTGCTTTCAAAGCTCTTTTCAATGCCCTCGGTGCCACGATCGTCGATATCGGTAAAGCCGACAATGTGGGCGGTGACGGAACCGGCGGGATAGAAGCGGCGGGATTCGCGCTTAAGGTAGATGCCGGGCAGCTTAAGCTGGCGGACGTAGTCCGCCGTTTCAGAACTAACCTGACGCGCTAAATAGACAAAACGCCCCTTGGGATTGGCGTTAATGCGTTCAGACAGTTTTTCCAGCGGCATGCCGGCGACGTCGGCCAGCGCTTTCCACTTCATATCGGAAGAGACGCCGCCGCGCTCGTTCAGCTCTTTGGGGTCGGCCCAGATAGCGTTAACCGGCACGCTGACCGCCAGCGGCCGCCCCTGGCGATCGGTGATCATGCCACGCGCTGTAGGCACTTCCTGCACGCGCAGAGAGCGCA
Organism: Leminorella grimontii; assembly: GCF_039789245.1. Lineage (NCBI taxonomy): Bacteria > Pseudomonadati > Pseudomonadota > Gammaproteobacteria > Enterobacterales > Budviciaceae > Leminorella > Leminorella grimontii. Next base: position 2,995,834 of record NZ_CP146357.1, read on the forward strand.
TATCGCCCTCTTTTACCAGCATCTCCGGCTCAATGACCTGTAGCCAGGCCGCGCGCGCCATCAGACCAACCATAGCCAATAAAATGAACAGGCTGAGCAAACCAAAACGCCAGCTTACAAAGCCGGCCTCGTTTTCGGGTCGCTTGACCTTAATTTTATTGGTACGCGCTGCTTTCATCGTATTTTTAGCCAAAGTTGTTTTTCATTCCGTTAACTTTCTAATTCGCACTCCGTGCGCGTTTTTTATTTCTGGATAACAATCTGTTCCTGATCGGGCGTCACGTGCTGCATGTGCAGTTTTTCCGCAGCAAGCCGTTCAATGCGGCTGTGGTCGGCCAGGGCGTTCTCTTCCAGAATCAGATTGCGCCACTCAATTTCTAACGAATCACGTTCTAAAATCATCTGTTCCCGCTCGGCGGTCAAAAGCCTGGTTCGGTGGCTGGACAGCACAACCGCAATGGCGGAAGCCAGAACGAGCACGGTCAGCAGCATCGGCAGCTTGGCGTGAAGCAGGAGGTCGTCCTTAACGATCGCCGCCAGACTGTGGCGCTCGTTGGGGATCATTCCGCCGTCCTCTGCGCAATGCGCAGTACCGAACTGCGCGCCCGCGCGTTGTCGCCGATTTCCCGCTCGGAGGGCATCATTTTGCCCAACGCTTTGAGCTTTCTACCGCCGTGCTGTCTTAGCTGTTCTTCCGTAAGCGGGATGCCGGCGGGTACTTTAGGCCCCTGGCTGTGCTGACGGATAAAACGCTTCACGATGCGGTCTTCCAGCGAATGGAAGCTGATGACCGACAGGCGACCGCCTTCGGCCAGCGCCGTAAGGGAGCCGTCCAGCGCGCGTTCAATCTCTTCCAGCTCGCTGTTGATATAAATGCGAATCGCCTGAAAGCTGCGGGTCGCCGGATGCTTGTGCCGGTCTTTAATCGGCGTCGCGGCAGCGATAAGCTCCGCCAGCTCCCTGGTGCGCGTCAGCGGCTGTTCCCGGTTGCGCTCCACAATGGCGCGAGCGATGCGTTTAGCAAAGCGCTCTTCGCCGAACGTCTTCAATACCCAGGCGATGTCCTCTTCTTCCGCTTTTAGCAGCCATTCTGAAGCCGACAGCCCGCGCGTAGGATCCATGCGCATGTCCAGCGGACCGTCGCGCATGAAAGAAAATCCCCTTTCGGCGTCGTCCAACTGTGGGGAAGAAACGCCGAGATCCAGCAAGACGCCGTCAATTTTGCCGGTTAATCCCAGCTCGTCAACGTAGCTGGCCAGCTCGGAGAAAGGCCCATGAACGATGGAAAAGCGGGGATCGGAAATTGAGGCCGCGGCGGCGATAGCCTGCGGGTCGCGGTCGATAGCGATAAGGCGCCCTTCCTCTCCCAGTTGGGAAAGAATGAGGCGCGAATGTCCCCCACGGCCAAACGTACCGTCAATGTAGATGCCGTTTTGCCGGACGTTCAGCGCGTTAACCGCTTCGTCCAGCAGCACAGTGGTGTGCTGAAATTCTGTCGACATATCTATAGTGACAAATCCTGTAACCGTTCAGAAAGAGGAGAATCGGCAAGCTGAGCCGCTTCGATGTCTTCCTTAACCTGTTGATACCATGCTTCTTCATTCCACAGTTCAAACTTGTTGAACTGCCCAACCAGCATCACTTCCTTCGTTAAGGACGCGTGGCTGCGAAGCGTCGGAGCGATCAATAAACGCCCTGCGCTATCCATCTGGCATTCGCTTGCATGCCCCAGCAGCAGTCGTTGAACCCGGCGTTCAACCGGATTCATACTGGACAATTTGGCCAGCTTTTCTTCAATTTTTTCCCATTCGGGCAGGGGGTAAAGCAACAGGCACGGCTGATGGAGGTCAATGGTACACACCAATTGCCCTTCACATTCATCCACTAATGAATCCCGATAGCGAGTCGGCACGGCGAGCCGGCCTTTGCTGTCGAGATTTACCGTCGTTGCTCCACGAAACATGGGCGGGTTACTCCTTCGCGACAAGATTTACCACTTTACCCCACAAAATCCCACTTGGATAGAGTTTAAGGAGGGTATCAAAAGCTTGTCAAGACGAAGCTAAGCCTCTTTTCAACGCGCACGCGGCTTCTCACGCCTGTCCCATAAGAAACGAGCGAGCAATAACGTGAATACAAGTAAATTAATAACATGAATAATAACAATATTTCTTATATACGGATTTACGATACGGCTAAGTACGCACCGCGTTTATCGACAAATAAAAAATCTGCCAATATCAAAAAAATCTCTGCCGCTATACCAACTCATTCAGGAAGTGAATCGTGAGGGAGGAAAGGAAAGAAGGCGGGATGCGATTTTACTCGTCGCCTTACGTTTACTTTAGCGTTTAAAAGTAACATAACGTAACGAATAAAAACGCGTCGGGCCCCGTTACGGAGCCCGAATAAGAGGATAGGAGACGGACTAAGCCCGGCTCAGGCAGCCTCGGCGGCAAAGGTTACGGCGGATGCGGGTCAGCCCCGGTTTCGGCCGCTGCGGTTCATCGATACTGGCTAACACCAGCTCAAGCACGCGCTCGGCGACCTCCCGGTGGCGCTGTGCGACAGACAGCACCGGGCACTCCAGAAAATCGAGCAGCTCATTGTCGCCAAAGGTAGCGATGGCCAGATTTGCCGGCAGGTGCCCCTGCTTTTGCAAAATCACGTCCATCACGCCCTGAAGCAGTGAGAAAGAGGTCGTATAAATCGCCTGAGGAATGGAATTGGACTGCAGCCAGTGGCCAAACACTTCGGCCGCAGACTCTCGCTCATAGCTGTTGGCGTAGAGATAGTTAACCGGACGCTTGTCCTCTTTCCAAGCCTGACGGAAGCCCTGTTCGCGCAGTTGGCTAACCGACAGTTCAGGCAGCGCGCCAAGATACATGACCGACTGAGCGTCAAACCGACGCAGCTCGCCTGCCAGCATCTCGGCGTCTTCGTAGTCTGCGCCGACCACGCTGATGAAGTGCTCGCGATCCAGCGCGCGGTCAAGCGCAATGATGGGGAAATTGCCGTTGGTCCAGCGCTGATAGAACGGGTGCTCCGGCGGCAGCGCGGTGGAAACGATAAGCGCATCGACCTTGCGCTGAAGCAGGTGCTCCACGCAGCGCATTTCGTTGTCCGGCTGGTCTTCCGAACAGGCGATCAGCAGCTGGTAGCCGCGCTGACGCGCCTGACGCTCAAGGTAGTTGGCGATTCGGGTATAGCTGGTGTTTTCCAAATCGGGGATCACAAGTCCGATAGAACGGGTTCGGCCAGCGCGAAGCCCGGCCGCTACGGCGTTGGGTTGATAATTATGTTCCCGGACTACCGCCATGACCTTCTCGACCGTTTTATCGCTCACCCGATACTGCTTCGCCTTTCCGTTTATGACGTAGCTGGCCGTGGTGCGCGATACGCCCGCAAGACGCGCAATTTCATCCAGTTTCACATTAGCCCCTTAAGTATTTATTTAAGTCCCATAGAGGGTTGCACTTGTTCATATTAATACAGATAACCGGGCAATATGAAGATTTAATCTGATGCCGGTCAATGTGGTGTTGGCTTAATGCATTCAGCTTGAACGACGATAAAAGCTTAGCGATAGATTAGCCTCAGCGCGTCAAACTGCTGCTGCGCACTAAAATCCTGACAGACGTCCAATACCATAACGGCCTTGACGTACTCATCAGGCGGTTGATAGCCGTGTTCTTCAATATAGTGGATGATTAACGAAGGCGAGGCGTAAAATTTACCGTTTTCAAGCGATGGGATCAGCAGCTCGCAAAAACCTAACGGTATCTCTCTATGCATTGTGTCTATAACGAGGCATTCCCAGCAGATGACGCACGGAGAATTTCCACGGACCCGGTTAAAGGCAAAATCTGCCCGCTCAGTACCGCGAAAAACGGCCTTGAGCTTGCCAATAAATTCAGGAGCACAGCGCCCTCTAGGATACTCTCCCAGCCCGGCTAGCCAGCCGACGTTATAAATGACGTCAATCGGCTTATTTAAGTAGTATGCGTAGCTAGAAAGATCCTCAAAATCACTTTTAACTACGCCATGTTGATTAGAATAAGCAAAGGGTGATTCAAACGCTAAAGCTAATCGCGCCGCCCAAGACATAATCTCTTCTATTTTTAACGCATTGCCTTTTATACGAATTCTTTTTGACTCTGAAATCATCATATTCGCAGTCAGATAATTAACATTACAGAGCTTCGCAATAAAGGCGATATGCGATTTGTTGCTTGGGTTCAACCCTTCGACTATCTGTGAATAAACGGGAATATCTAAATCAACATCACTGATGGTATAGAAACCGTCTCGGCATTTTTCGCAAAACAGACCTAGAGCATATCCGTGATTTTTATATACCAATCCGTGGTGCCCGCAGGCTTTACACTCATTGTCTTCCACACTTTTATCCTTATAAGACTACCTACAAACCGTTAATTCATTTAGATCATTAAAGAACTAAGCCAACGCTGATAGTTATTTTCCTGTTCGTCCGGCGTCAACGATATTTCTTTATCGTCAAATTCAAAAATATTAACGATGTTGTCATTCTTTGCAGGTTTTCCCATCGTATATTCATAAGCAACAAGCCCATGCGCCATTTGCCGAGACATACGAGAAGGATAAACGTTCTTTCTGGCGCCTTTACATAAAAAAATTACACCCGGATAGCGACGTCTCAACATCTCAAGGCATATGAACAAATCGTCGCCGACGCTATAAAGACATTTCCCATGCGGCAATTTAACGGTTAGCTCACACTTGTCACCGATAAGGTAGTCAACTTCGACCTCATATTTTATGCCTTCAATGGTTACCCAAACCGTCTGGCGCATTATAGAACCCGCGCTTTTTGATAGTTAAACATGGCCCGCTCGCTTTTAGTCAAATCTTCCAGCGACAAATCGCCGACAAGGCCTTTCAAATGTTCCAGTAACGTACGCATAAAAACCCGACCGTCAACCAACTCTTCTCTAAAGATAAGCCCCTCAAATATCTCGTCGAAGCGCTCGGATTCGTCTTTTAAGTAGTGTTCCAATATTAAAATCGGGATCAGATAGCTTGATGGCTGCGAGAACGGTTCAATCTTAATAAATTCATCCAATAACGCCAAAAATTGCTCTCGTTGATTAACGCTATATAGTGATATTAGTTTTTCATCATCTTCATTAACCGCTTCGAGATTAAATCCGGCTAACACCGCCCCCAAATAGTTCATTGCATTGGATCTTTTTTTATTATTTTGCATCTTGTCTTAATCATATTCAGAACCGAGTTCACAAAAATACCGACGCTCAAAGCGCTGCCTTAACCATCGCTTTTTTGCAATAATTTACCTGTAGATTCTCTCATCACACTCATATTTTCTCCTTCACGATATACAGAAAAATGGTTAGCATTATTAGGACAATAAAGTTGCATTACACTTTCCCGCCTCTCTGGATCTTCTGGTATTGCCGCTAAAGGGATTCGACAAAAATGACAGATAAAATCCTCACCGTTTCTATAACGTTTAAGAACTTCCCCTCCATCCATCTTCCTAACATTATCGGTAACAGACATTATTTCCCCCCTAGCCAAACTCGCTGTTAATAAGTCTTGCTAAAACGATGAATGCTTCTTCACAGCAGAAACAAACGGAATTCAACAATCAGTCATCCATAGATCTAGGCCCTCACATTACATTATTCGACTAATTTTATATAAGAATGCCTTTCCAGGAATAAACGCTGCTCTTGGTCGTGAATAAGAGGCTTTATCCCGGCAGGAACCTTCGTTCTCGAAATTCTTATCCCTGATTTACAGGCTTCACACCATACTAACGCCCACCCCATTTCACTATCCTGAAATCCAAAATACTGACAGGACAAACCTATAGCGCCGCAGGAGGGGCAATGGGCCATTGAATAAGGTTCCTCTTTTTTAGGCAACGATTTTGCCCATTGAAGATGCGCCGTTTTTTTCATTTCATTACCCCTATTTAAACGGCTTTTCAGAATTTGCTTCTACCTCATTCAAATCAATCAACAAACTCTCATCCTCCACCGTCAGCGGTATTTCCTCCCTCCGCCACGACGTTTTTATTCCATGACGCAAAGCGGCGCGATGGGTTTGCAGCAGCGCTTCAACTTCAGGATAAAGGCCGTGCTTAACGCTAAAGCGAAATTTCCCCTGCCCCAGGCTTTGCGGGGATTCCAGCGACGCGCAGTAGAAGCGGTCGCCGACGTCAAACGTCGCAAACGGCTGGTCAATGACAAACCAGCGCCCCCGAAAGTAGAGATGAAAAATCTTGTTCGCGTTCTCGTCCGGCGAAACGCCTTCAACGCAGCACTCCTCTGCATCCGCGCTGATAAAATAGCCTCGTTCGGGCGCTCGCATAAAGATATCGAGCGGGCGGCCGTTCATACACAGCTGGTAGAACTTATTTCTTATAAAAAACAGCGGCTCTTTCATCATAAAGAGATCGTCCGGCATGACTCTCTTTGCCGACATCTCGTTATTTGAAAGCGACGGGAGGATAACCTCGGGCTCGTCAACGTGACGCTGCGTCAAATAGACGCCGTGATACTCATACAGCGCCACTTCATGCGCACCGCTCTCAAGCAGCTTGCGTAGTTCAGCGACGATGGCGCGCTCCTCGGCGTGCGCTTTAAGCAGCGGTATAACGCCTTTCATCGCCTCTGGGGGAAACTGAAAGAGCCGGTTCGCTTGCTTATCATAGATATGATAGAGGTCTGGCCCACGGCAGGCCTCTCGGGCCAAACGCAGGTTTCCGCCGTCAAAGTCCATTATCCCGTCGCAAACGCCGCCGAAATAAACGCGCTCCTTAAGCAGGTAATATTCAATGTTCGGCCCCCCCATGCCAAGTTCCCCCCATTCAACGAGGCGATCTGACGCAGGCGGCGTCGAGTGGCGCTCAAACCATGACGACGTTTTCCTGAAAACGCGACTGGCGGCATCGCCGCTACTGCGCGAGGCTACCGCGCCACCCCGCTTCTTGCGCATGCGATTGCGCCATAGAAGAAAAGCCACAAACAGAATGAGAAGACAGAATATTAGCTTGGTCATGGTTTTCCTGAGGCCCGCGTAAAAACGTCAATATGACCTAAATAACCCAAAGAAAAAAGCCTGCAACCGTTGTTTGCAGTTGCAGGCTCTCGCTTTAAACCTATAAAAACGCGACTCAGCGCATAATCCGCTCGCCGCGCCCTACTCCCACCAGGCCCGAGCGGGCGACTTCCACTATCTCGCCCGCGTCGCGCATCGCCGCCAAGAAGGCGTCCAGCTTGCCGCTGTTGCCCACCAGCTGAACGGTGTAAAGGGATGAGGTTACGTCGACCACCTGACCGCGGAAGATGTCCGCGCAGCGCTTGACCTCTTCACGGCCTTCGCCGGACGCTCTGATTTTTACCAGCATGATCTCACGCTCGACGCAGTCGCCGTCCGTCAGTTCAGTCACCCGCAGCACGTCAACCAGCTTGTGCAGCTGCTTTTCGATCTGCTCAAGCACCTTGGCGTCGCCCTTGGTTTGGATGGTCATGCGCGACAGCGTCGGATCGTCCGTCGGCGCCACCGTCAGGCTTTCAATGTTGTAGCCGCGCTGAGAAAACAGGCCAATCACGCGGGACAGCGCGCCGGACTCGTTTTCCAGCAGTACCGATAAAATACGACGCATAATCAGCTCCTCTCCGTTCTGCTTAACCACATTTCGTCCATAGCCCCGCCGCGGATCTGCATCGGATAGACGTGCTCTCTTTCATCGACGGAGACGTCGACGAACACCAGGCGATTTTTCACCGCCAGCGCCTGTGCCAGCTTGGTTTCAAGCTCTTCCGGCCTGGAGATGGAAATGCCGACGTGGCCATAGGCCTCCGCCAGTTTGACGAAGTCCGGCAGCGAATCCATGTAGGAATGGGAGTGGCGGCCGGCGTAAATCAGATCCTGCCACTGCTTCACCATGCCGAGGAACTTGTTGTTCAGGTTTACCACCACCACCGGCAAATCGTACTGCAGCGCGGTCGAAAGCTCCTGAATATTCATCTGGATGCTGCCGTCCCCGGTAACGCACACCACGGTTTCCTTCGGCAACGCCAGCTTCACGCCAAGCGCGGCGGGCAGGCCGAAGCCCATGGTGCCGAGGCCGCCGGAGTTAATCCAATGCCTGGGTTTATCAAACGGATAGTAAAGCGCCGCGAACATCTGGTGCTGGCCCACGTCAGAGGCAATATAGGCCTTGCCCTCCGTCAGGCGATAGAGCGTTTCAATCACCGCCTGGGGCTTGATGCGATCGCCGCCCTTGTCGTAGGCCAGAGATTTTTTACCACGCCATCCGTCAATCTGACACCACCAGTCGCTGAGATCTTCAAAGCCCTTTTCCGTATCGCGCTGCCCAAGCAGCTCAATCATCTGGCTCAACACCTGCTTGGCGTCGCCGACGATCGGCACATCGGCGTTGACGGTCTTGGAAATTGACGTCGGATCGATATCAATATGCAGCACGGTGGCGTTCGGGCAGTACTTCGCCAGATTGTTGGTCGTGCGGTCGTCAAAGCGCACCCCGACGGCGAAAATCGTGTCGGAGTTGTGCATCGCCATGTTGGCCTCATAGGTGCCGTGCATACCCAACATGCCGATAAAGCGTTTGTCCGTCGACGGAAACGCGCCGAGCCCCATCAGCGAGCTGGTCACCGGCAGGTTCAGCGTTTCCGCCAGCGCCTTCAGTTCAGCGTCGCAGCCGGACGCAATCGCACCGCCGCCGACGTAAACCACTGGCCTTTTCGCCGCCAAGAGCGCTGAAAGCGCACGCTTAATCTGCCCGCGGTGGCCGTGCGTCGTCGGGTTATAGGAACGCATTGAGATCTGGTCGGGATAAGAATAGGGGATCTTGACGGCCGGGTTGAGAATATCCTTCGGCAAATCCACGACGACCGGGCCGGGCCTGCCGGTGCTGGCGACGTAGAACGCCTTTTTCAGCACCACGGGAATATCCTCTACGTGCTTAACCAAAAAGCTGTGCTTCACTACCGGGCGAGAGATGCCCACCATGTCGCATTCCTGGAAGGCATCGTTGCCGATCAGCGAAGTCGCCACCTGGCCGGACAGCACGACCAGAGGAATAGAATCCATATAGGCTGTCGCGATGCCGGTAATGGCGTTCGTCGCTCCCGGTCCCGATGTCACCAGCACCACACCCACTTCACCGGTCGCACGGGCAAAGCCGTCCGCCATGTGAACTGCCGCCTGCTCGTGGCGCACCAGCACGTGATCGATCCCCCCGACCGTATGAAGCGCGTCGTAAATATCGAGCACTGCGCCTCCCGGATAGCCGAATACGTGCTTCACGCCCTGATCGATAAGCGATCGAACGACGATTTCAGCGCCTGATAACGTCTCCATTAAACTCCTCCTCGAAATGCTGGTTTGCCGCCAGATGTTTGTCATTATTATTTGAAGCTATATCCATCATACTTCAGGCCGCTTCATAAGGAAGCGGCCTGAAGGTTTAAATAAAATAGCCAACCGATTACCTACCTATTACCACAGCGCTCATCGGTTGACAAAGGGGTTTTGTGGGTAGAAAGAGAAAGATGAGCGCTCAGCGCCTTCCCGGCAGCATAGCCGCAATCAGGTTTTTCTTAAGCCAAAGGGACATCGTGACCACGGCCAAAACGTGGAGGCAGACCAGCGCGGTGACCGCGTTAACCAGCCAATAGTGCCACACTTCAACCGGCCAACGGTCGATAAGATCGGTCCCCTGCGCCCAGCCGGTGAGCGCAACCAGCGGCAGCAGCAGCCAGAACAGCCAAATGGCCATCGCGCCCAGCGGATTGTGCCCTAAGGCCTTAGGAGTACGGCGCTCGGCGATATCGCAAAAGTGCTCCGCCAGCGACGCTCTGGTGGGAATAATCGCGGACAGCCTTGCCGGACCGTGCGCACCCGTCACGCCCCATACGAGGCGGACGATAACCAATACCGCAACGAGCAGCCCGACGCTCCGATGCCATACGCCGCCCGGCTCCGTCAGATGAAGCCGGTTAGCGAGAAAGCCCAGCGCGACGCACCAGTGCGTCAGCCGCACGACGCGATCCCAGCGCTCAATCATCTACTTGTACTTCTTATGGTATTCATCACGAGTGGCCTTAAACTGCTCGGCGGCCTGCTTGGCCTGATCCAGCTTACCCGCGTCCGCCAGCGCCTGCGCGGCGTCGATTTCGCCAATCAGCTCATCCAATCCGTGACGGAAATCTTTCATTTCCGGGCTGTCCGGCGATTTTCCTTCAAGCTTGTCCGGCACGCCCTTTTGCGCCAGCTGCGCCTCCTGCTTCATCGTCGTCAGGCCCTGCTTAAGGGCTTCCGGGGAATCCGCGTTTAGCACCGTGCGATAACTTTTAGCGATGGCTTTCATATGCTCATCGACGCCTTGTGCATGCGCCAAGCTGCCTGCCGTTAAGGCGCACGCCGCCAGCGCGCTGACTAACCATTTATTCATAGGCTCACCTATCCGTTTAATAAAGTTATAAAAACGAGACTGCTCACGACGCTTTTAAGTGTAGTAGCCATGAGGAATAACGGCGAATGTGCATCTTTTAAACGCGATGAAAAACAATCGTTGACAACAATCCGTCAATCCAGTATCTATATTCGCCTAAACCGTTTTATCAAGGTACCGTATTCATGTTCATAGAAGTTCGCCTCCTTAGCCTCCTCCTCCTCGCATCGTCTTGCGCGGATGACTTGTGGGCAGCGAACTGAGCTGAATCGAAAAGAACACAAGAACCCGCGCGACCTGCGCGGGTTTTTTTTTGACCTCGCAGGGAGTCTGAACCGACAAACCGTTACACAGTTAAAGGAACACGCTATGAGCCAACAAGTCATTATCTTCGATACGACCCTGCGAGACGGCGAGCAGGCGCTGCAGGCCAGCCTGAACGTCAAAGAAAAAATGCAGATTGCCCTGGCGCTGGAGCGCATGGGCGTTGACGTCATGGAAGTCGGTTTCCCGGTTTCCTCCCCCGGCGACTTTGAGTCCGTACAGGCCATCGCCCGCCAAATTAAGAACAGCCGCGTCTGCGCCCTGGCTCGCTGCGTGGATAAAGACATCGACGTCGCGGCAGAAGCGCTGCGCGTCGCCGAAGCCTTTCGCATCCACGTCTTCCTGGCCACTTCCACGCTGCACGTCGAGTCCAAGCTGAAGCGCTCTTTTGAAGAAGTGATGGAAATGGCAGTCCGCTCCGTCAAGCGCGCGCGCAACTACAGCGACGACGTCGAGTTCTCCTGTGAAGACGCCGGACGTACGCCGATAGACAACCTGTGCCGCATCGTCGAGGCCGCCATTGGCGCCGGGGCTACCACCATCAACATTCCTGACACCGTCGGCTACACCGTTCCTCGCCAGTTCGGCGGCATCATCGAAACCCTGTACCAGCGCGTCCCAAACATCGACAAAGCGGTTATTTCCGTCCACTGCCACGACGATCTGGGCATGTCGGTCGCTAACTCCATCACCGCCGTACAGGCCGGCGCTCGCCAGATTGAAGGCGCGATGAACGGCATCGGCGAACGCGCGGGCAACTGCGCGTTGGAAGAAGTCATTATGGCGATTAAAGTGCGTCAGGACATTCTGGGCGTACACACCAACATCAACCATCAGGAAATCTATCGCACCAGCCAGTTGGTCAGCCAGCTGTGCAACATGCCGGTCCCCGGCAACAAGGCGGTAGTCGGCTCTAACGCCTATGCGCACTCCTCCGGCATTCATCAGGACGGCGTGCTGAAAAACCGCCAAACCTACGAAATCATGACGCCGGAATCCATCGGCTTTAGCCAGGTACAGCTGAACCTGACCTCGCGCTCCGGGCGCGCCGCGGTGAAACACCGCATGGAGGCCATGGGCTACAGTGAAGACGACTACTCGCTGGACGAACTGTACGCCAACTTCCTGAAGCTGGCGGACAAGAAGGGCCAGGTGTTTGACTACGATTTGGAAGCGCTGGTGTTTATCAGCAAGCAGCAGGAAGAGCAGGATCGCTTCTCGCTGGATTACTTCAGCGTACAGTCAGGCACCAACCTGATGGCGACCGCGTCCGTTCGTCTGACCTGCGGCGGTGAAGTGAAGTCGGAAGCCGCCACCGGCAACGGCCCCGTTGACGCCGTATATCAGGCTATCAACCGCATTGCGGACTACCCGATTTCTATCGTCAAATACCAGCTGACCGCCAAGGGCCAGGGTAAAGACGCACTGGGCCAGGTGGACATCGTCGCGGAATACGAAGGCCGTCGCTTCCACGGCATGGGATTGGCGACCGACATCGTCGAATCGTCGGCGTTGGCGCTGGTGCACGTGCTGAACCACGTATGGCGCGCCCAGCAGGTGGAAGCGCAAAAGCAAAAATTGGCGCACGCTTAAAGCAAAACGACATCGGCATAAGAATTAGTATTAGAACATTAAAAATAAACAACAGAGGTAAAGAGCAACTATGACGCGTTCCTATCACATTGCCGTTCTGCCCGGAGACGGCATCGGCCCCGAAGTCATGCAGCAGGCGATGAAGGTGCTAGACGCCGTGCGCCAACGTTTCGATATGGACATCACGACGCAGGAGTATGACGTCGGCGGCGCAGCCATCGACCGCCACGGCATGCCGCTACCGCCGCAAACCGTTGCCGGCTGCGAAAAGGCCGACGCTGTGCTGTTCGGTTCGGTCGGCGGCCCCAAGTGGGAGCACCTGCCGCCTAACGAGCAGCCGGAACGCGGCGCTCTGCTGCCCCTGCGTAAACATTTCCAGCTTTTTTCCAACCTGCGCCCGGCCAGCCTGTATAAGGGGCTGGAAGACTTCAGCCCGTTAAGAAGCGACATCGCCCATAAGGGGTTCGACATTCTTTGCGTACGCGAGCTGACCGGCGGCATTTACTTCGGCCAACCCAAAGGCCGCGAAGGCAGCGGCCCGCAGGAAAAGGCGTTTGATACCGAGGTGTATCACCGCTATGAGATTGAACGCATCGCCCATATCGCCTTTGAAGCCGCGCGCAAGCGCCGCTCAAAGGTGACGTCTATCGACAAATCGAACGTGCTGCAAACCTCCATTCTGTGGCGTGAAGTCGTAACGGAAGTCGCGAAGCAGTATCCGGACGTCAGCCTGAACCACATGTATATCGACAACGCCACCATGCAGATGGTGAAAGAGCCGTCTCAGTTCGACGTGGTGCTATGCTCCAACCTGTTTGGCGATATTTTGTCCGACGAATGCGCAATGATCACCGGCTCCATGGGCATGCTACCGTCAGCCAGTCTGAACGACAAAGGATTCGGCCTGTACGAACCGGCCGGCGGTTCCGCGCCGGACATTGCCGGCAAAAACATCGCCAACCCGATCGCCCAAATTCTGTCGCTGTCGCTTCTGCTGCGCTACAGCCTGAACGCCAATGACGCCGCCGACGCGATTGAAAACGCCGTCAACAAGGCGCTGGCGCAGGGATACCGCACCGGTGATTTAGCGGGCAACGGTCCGTCCGTTTCTACCAGCCAAATGGGCGATGCTATCGCTCAGTTCGTCGCACAAGGAGCATAACGATGTCTCAGAGCATGTCGAAAACACTGTATCAAAAATTATACGACGCACACGTTGTGTACGAAGCGCCGAACGAAACGCCGCTGCTGTATATCGATCGCCATCTGGTGCACGAAGTCACCTCTCCCCAGGCGTTTGACGGCCTGCGCGCCATGAAGCGCCCGGTTCGCCAACCGGAGAAAACCTTCGCCACCATGGACCACAACGTTTCAACTCAGACTAAAGACATCAACGCCTGCGGCGAGATGGCCCGCATCCAGATGCAGGAGCTGATTAAGAACTGTAAAGAGTTCAACGTCTCCCTGTACGATCTGAACCACCCTTATCAGGGCATCGTACACGTTATCGGGCCGGAACAGGGCATGACCCTGCCGGGTATGACTATCGTATGCGGCGACTCCCACACCGCCACTCACGGCGCGTTCGGCTCGCTGGCTTTTGGCATCGGCACTTCTGAAGTTGAGCACGTGCTGGCAACCCAAACCCTGAAGCAGGCCCGCGCCAAGACGATGAAAATCGAAGTGAACGGCGCTACCGCTCCGGGCATTACGGCGAAGGACATCGTGCTGGCCATTATCGGTAAAATCGGCCACGCCGGCGGTACCGACCACGTAGTGGAATTCTGTGGCGAAGCCATTGAAGCGCTGTCGATGGAAGGCCGCATGACCCTGTGCAACATGGCGATCGAAATGGGCGCCAAGGCCGGGCTGGTCGCGCCGGACGACGTTACCTTCAGCTACGTGAAGGGCCGCCAGTTCGCACCCAAGTCGGAACAGTGGGACGAAGCCGTCGCCTACTGGCGCACGCTGAAGTCCGATCCGGGCGCGTCGTTTGACGCCGTAGTGACGCTCAACGCCGCCGACATCGCCCCGCAGGTAACCTGGGGCACCAACCCGGGCCAAGTAATGGCGGTCGATCAGGCAATCCCTGCCCCCGAATCGTTCAGCGATCCGGTTGAACGCGCCTCGGCGGAAAAGGCGCTGGCCTATATGGATCTGAAAGCGGGCCAGAAGATGACCGACGTCGCCATCGACAAAGTGTTCATCGGCTCCTGCACCAACTCCCGTATTGAGGACCTGCGCGCCGCAGCCGCCGTCGCCAAGGGGCGCAAAGTCGCACCCGGCGTCGTCGCCATGGTAGTGCCGGGCTCCGGCCCGGTGAAAGCGCAGGCGGAAGAAGAAGGCCTGGACAAAATCTTTATCGAAGCCGGCTTTGAATGGCGCCTGCCGGGCTGTTCAATGTGTCTGGCGATGAACAACGACCGGTTAGAGCCGGGCGAACGCTGCGCGTCGACCAGCAACCGTAACTTTGAAGGCCGTCAGGGCCGGGGTGGGCGTACTCACCTGGTTAGCCCCGCGATGGCCGCCGCCGCAGCCATCAGCGGCCACTTTGCCGACATCCGTTCGCTGGCTTAAGGAGACAACAGCATGACGAAGTTTACTCAACATACCGGCATCGTAGTGCCGTTAGACGCCGCCAACGTAGATACGGACGCCATTATTCCCAAGCAGTTTCTACAAAAGGTCACCCGCACCGGCTTTGGCCAGCACCTGTTCAACGACTGGCGCTTTCTGGACGACGCGGGGCAAAAGCCCAATCCGGACTTCGTGCTGAACAAGCCGCGCTATAAGGGCGCGTCCATTCTGCTAGCGCGCGAAAACTTCGGCTGCGGCTCCTCTCGCGAGCACGCGCCCTGGGCGTTGACAGACTACGGCTTCAAAGTGGTGATCGCGCCAAGCTTTGCCGATATCTTTTACGGTAACTCCTTTAACAACCAGCTGCTGCCGGTCACGTTGGCCGAAGCGGAAATCGACGAACTGTTCGCGCTGGTAGCGGCACAGGAAGGCGTCACCTTTACCGTCGATTTAGAAAATCAAAAGGTGATTGCGGGCGATAAGGCCTACGCCTTTACCATCGACCCTTTCCGCAAGCATTGCATGATTAACGGATTGGACAGTATAGGCCTGACGCTGCAACACGACGATGCGATCGGCGCCTATGAAGCGAAGCAGCCAGCGTTCTTGCGATAGGCCGTCATTTTGATTGGTAAGCCCCGGCAAGGGGCTTACCTCATTAAAAACCCAATGTGTTTTCCACACACTTTTAAGCCATAATATAATTCATCCCCCACCCTACCAGCCCTTTAATATAATCATCTTTATAGAAAATACTTTCTCAAATTAGAAAGCCATCACCGCCCCTTAAAGGCCATAATATTAAAAAGGTTTTTACCCTATATTATTCTATAGAGTTAAAGAGATTTATTCTTATTAACATCTTTCCATTAACTAATAACAACCAAATAAAAACATAGTTACAACAAAACAAAAACAATAGTAAGAACTTGATAAATTTAATAATTAAAATAAATTATCATAATGAAACAAATTCTTACCTAATTGCCCATAAAAATATAACCTAATTTAAAACAACAAGATACGATAATTATTATTTAAAATAACTATTATTTGATTATTGATTATTTTAACTGCTTAACGTATTAATATATCCACGTCTGACATACAAAACCCAGGCAGGCAACACATTAATCAAGAAATAATTTTTATATTATTTTAAAACCCCATTTTGACCGATAGTAACGCTGCGCCCCGCTATAATCATCTTCGCGCAAATCAGACTGCCGTATTCAGGAAGAAAACACCGCGTCATCAACCGTCGTTCTATCGATCAAAATGCCGTTTATAAGGCTTGTTCTTTCTATGAAAAAAGATAGCAAAAACACGCATTGCGTCATTAACGGTTGGCTAATCGATAGCGCAACTGATTCCATCATTCATCAAGAGACAAAAGAAGTTAAACGCCTCGGTGAATTTCAATTCAAGCTGTTGCTGATCTTAAGCGAGCACGCCGGCGCCATACTTTCCAAAGAACGCTTGAACTCTCTGGTCTGGGAAAAGAGAGTCATTGGGCAAAACAGCCTCCCCAACGCAATACACGCGCTGCGGGCCGCGTTGGAAGACTCGGGGAAAGATCAGAAGGTCATTATCACCGTTCCACGAAAAGGCTATCTGCTGGAAAAAGCCTACTGCGTTTTGCAAACGCCTGCCGAAGACGGAGATAAAGCAGCGGCAGAGATAGAAACGACGCGGGTCGCGCCCCCTACTTTCACGATTGCCGAATCCAGCGAATCGCTTCCTCAAAACGAAAGCGCTTACCTTCAGGACATCGCATCGATGCGGACAGCCTGGGTGACAGGCCCCTCGGCCATCAAAGCCAAACGTCAAGGCCGTGGGCTTTACCTCAGCCTGTTTATGATGGTCGTTAGCGCCTTCACACTGGGCGTTTATGCCTTCACGCCCTCTCAGGCGTTTTCTGACGAAGAAAACGTACAAGAGTGCCAGAGCCCTTACAGGCTCACTCAGCTCAGCCAACCGGATACAAATGACCTGGCGTTGACAAAGATGCTTCATCTATTGAAAGAAAATGGGTAGGGAAAAGGCTCGCAAAAGGATCGTATAAGAAAAATTCTTACTCGATCCCGCGCCGCCCTATTTACTGTTGCGCCTTATTTCGCCAAAATGAGGGCCGCTTTTTAGATTCCCAACGCGTTATCATCAGTTTCTCTAAAATTGTCCATCGAACTTCTGCGGACAGCGAATTCTGTAAACGCTTATGTCATCGCCAGGAACGGCGCCTGCGCTAAATCCTTCGATTTAACCGCGCGGACGTTAATCCTTGCGTCAGAGTTTGATTGATTAATTCAGGAAAATACATGCTCGGTCCATATCTTAACGGCGCCGCAATCTTTTTTGGCGGCGCTCTCGGCCTTCTACTCGCGCCCATCATTCCTCTACGCCTGCGCGAAGGGCTTCCCGCCGCGTTTGCTATGACCTCCATCGCGATGGGCGTCGTCATGACGATCAAAGTACATCAGCTGCCCGCCGTCGCGCTGGCGCTGATTCTGGGCGTCGCCATCGGCGAACTTTGCTATATGGAAAAAGGCGTTCAGAAGTTCGGTTCTTTTATTCAACGCGCGCTGGCTCATATTGTTCCAACTCGCCATCACGGCATGACGCCGGAAGCCTATAGTCAGAATTTTACCGCTCTTATCGTGCTGTTTTGCGCCAGCGGCACCGGCGTCGTCGGTTCTTTGACGGAAGGTATGACCGGCGACTATCAGCTTTTACTGGTGAAATCGCTGCTCGACGTCTTCACCGCTGCTATTTTCGCAACGACCCTCGGCGTCGGCGTTATGACTATCGCCCTTCCCCAGTTAGCCATTCAGGCCGCCCTGTTCTGTTCCGCTCGCCTTATCATGCCCTTTATGGACGACGTTACGCTGGGCGACTTCTCTGCCTGCGGTGGAATTTTGATGATTGCCGTAGGGCTTCGCATCGCCCAAATAAAAACCTTCGCCGTGGTTAACTTCCTTCCGGCACTGGTTCTGATTGTTCCCATATCGCTCTATTGGCATAAGTTTATGGGATAAGCCCTCTTCTCGCCGCAGCCTTAAAATAAATCCGCTTCCTCCCCGCGGCGAGAGCAACTACAATATATTCACCTCAACGGGGTGCTTGCCTAAAAGCTGAGAATGCGTTCGGTCGCCTGAACCTTACCCGTAGAACCTGATCCGGTTAATGCCGGCGGAGGGATTTGAGAACGCGTATAGCCTAAGCCTACCGCTCAACGCGCCGTTGACTCAAAGACCTTTGTTTCCTTTTGTTTTATGACTTTTTTATAGCTTTTTATAGCTATTTATAAAAACCAGGAGCGCAAAGTGTTAAGAAAAGCCGTCGTTACTACGCTGCTGCTTATCGCCGCCAGCCCTATCTTTGCTGCCGACACAAAGCCGGTTCTGACCGTCTACACCTATGACTCCTTTGCCTCCGAATGGGGCCCGGGGCCCAAGATCAAGCAGGCTTTTGAGGCCGAATGCGGATGTACGCTCAATCTCGTTCCCCTGTCCGACGGCGTTTCTCTGCTCAACCGCCTGCGGATGGAAGGTAAAAACAGCCCTGCCGACGTCGTTCTGGGGTTAGACAACAACCTTACCGCTGCGGCTAAAAAAACCGGCCTGTTCGCCCCCCACGGCCAAGATGAGGACATGAAGAAACTCACCGTCCCCGGCGGCTGGCAGGACGACACCTTTATTCCCTACGACTACGGCTACTTCGCCTTTGTTTACAACAAAGAGGCGCTAAAAAATCCGCCTAAAAGCCTGAAAGAGCTGCTAGAGGGCGAACAAAAGTGGCGCGTTATCTACCAGGATCCGCGCACCAGTACACCCGGCCAAGGGCTGATGCTGTGGATGCAGAAAGTCTACGGCGATGAGGCAGCACAAGCCTGGCAAAAACTGTCAAAAAAAACCGTTACCGTGACCAAGGGCTGGAGCGAGTCCTACAAGCTGTTCTTAAAAGGCGAGGCCGATCTGGTGCTGAGCTACACCACCTCGCCCGCCTATCACATGATTGAAGAAAAAATCGACCGCTACGTCAGCGCGCCGTTTGAAGAAGGGCACTACCTGCAGGTTGAGGTCGCAGGGCGCCTCAAGGCAAGCCAACAGCCGGAGCTGGCGGATAAATTTATGGCGTTTATGACAACGCCGGCCTTCCAAAGCCAAATCCCCACCGCTAACTGGATGTATCCGGTTATCGACATCCCGCTGCCGGAGGCATTCTCACGCTTAGCCAAGCCGACCAAAGCGCTTCAGTTCAGCGCAGAGGACGTTGACGCCAACCGCGCATCCTGGATTCGGACGTGGCAAAGCGCCGTCAGCCGCTGATAGCGCCCTGGCTTTGGCCGGG
This sequence comes from Leminorella grimontii, assembly GCF_039789245.1. Classification (NCBI taxonomy): domain Bacteria; kingdom Pseudomonadati; phylum Pseudomonadota; class Gammaproteobacteria; order Enterobacterales; family Budviciaceae; genus Leminorella; species Leminorella grimontii. The sequence goes on from NZ_CP146357.1 coordinate 3,015,167, forward strand.
CCTCCTGTCTGCGGGCCTTATTGTCAGCGTTGCTCTGGCCGCATTTATCACCCTATGGCTATACGCGCCGCCGGGCAATCTGCGCGCTTTGGCGAGCGACGCCTATCTATGGCACGTCGTACGCTTTACCTTCTGGCAGGCATTCTTATCCGCCGTCATCGCCGTGACGCCCGCGGTATTTATCGCCGGGGCGCTGTTTCGCCGAGAGTTTATCGGCAAAACGCTGCTGCTTCGCCTGTGCGCCATGACGCTGGTGCTGCCGGTGCTGGTGGCGGTATTTGGACTTCTGAGCGTTTACGGACAGCAGGGCTGGCTTTCTCAGCTGCTGCGGCTGATGGGCTTCACGCCGGAGTTTTCTATCTATGGCCTGACGGGCATCCTGCTGGCCCACGCCTTTTTCAACCTGCCGCTGGCGACCCGACTGCTGCTACAGGCGCTGGAAGGCGTGGCCGTTGAACAGCGCATGCTTGCCGCACAGCTGGGAATGAACGCCCGACAGCGCTTTCGCTTCGTCGAATGGCCTGCCTTGCGGCGCCAGCTTCTTCCCACTCTGGCTTTGGTATTTATGCTGTGTTTCGCCAGCTTCGCCACCGTGCTCACCCTCGGCGGCGGCCCCCGGGCAACGACCATTGAGCTGGCCATCTACCAAGCGCTTTATTACGACTTCGACTTGCAACGCGCCGCGCTGCTCGGCCTGATCCAACTTTTCTGCTGTATCGTCGTGGTGCTCGTCAGCCAACGTCTCAACGCCGCGCCGCCGGTTGGCGCGACCTACGGCCTGCGCTGGCGCGATCCTCGAGACTCGCGCCTGCGTAAAGCCGTCGACGCCATGCTTATTGTTGGCACTATGCTGTTTTTGATTCCGCCGCTGCTGTCGGTCATCATCGATGGCGTAAACGCCGCTGCCCCAAACGTTTTACGCCAGAGCGCGCTTTGGCAGGCGCTGTCGACGTCGCTGCGCATCGCGGCCGCTTCCGGCCTGCTTTGCCTCGCGCTTACCGTGATGCTGCTGTGGAGCAGCAGAGAGCTTAAGCTTCGCTACAGCCCCTGGGGAGGCCGACTTGAGGCCTGCGGCATGATGATACTGGCCATGCCGGCTATCGTGCTGGCCACCGGCTTTTTCCTGCTGCTTAGCCACAGCGTTGGCCTGCCTAAATCCGCCGACGGGCTGGTTATTTTCACTAACGCGCTGATGGCCATCCCCTATGCGCTCAAAGTGCTGGAAAACCCGATGCGGGATCTGGCGGAACGCTATACGCTGCTGGCCCAGTCACTCGGAATGAACGGCTATAGTCGCCTGAAATGGATCGAACTTCGCGCGCTCAAGCGCCCTATGGCTCAGGCGCTGGCCTTTGCCAGCGTGCTGTCTATCGGCGACTTCGGCGTTATCGCCCTGTTTGGCAATGACGAATTTCGCACCTTACCCTATTATCTTTACCAGCAGTTAGGCAACTACCGCAGCGCGTCTGCGGCCGTTACTTCGCTACTGCTGCTGCTGGTAAGCTTCGCCCTGTTTACACTGATTGAACGGTTACCCGGACGCCATGATCGCACTTGATGACCTCTGCTATCCCTATCCGCCGCTTTTCCTGCGCTTTACTCTTAAGGCCAAGTCGGGCGAGCGCATCGCTATTCTCGGCCCCAGCGGCGCGGGTAAAAGCACGCTTTTGCACCTTATCGCCGGCTTTGTTTTTGCGCACAGCGGAGAGCTTAAGCTTAACGGGCAAGATCACCGAGACACGCCGCCGTCCGAGCGCCCGGTTTCCATTTTGTTTCAGGAAAACAATCTGTTCGCGCACCTTACCGTCGAGCAAAATATCGGTCTGGGCCTGGATCCCGGGCTTAGCCTGTCGGAAGAACAAAGGCAAAAAAGGCGGGATATTGCCAGCAGGGTTGGCCTGTTCGACTACATGGACCGCCTGCCGTCGCAGCTGTCCGGCGGTCAGCGTCAGCGGGTGGCGCTGGCTCGCTGCCTGGTGAGAGACCGGCCTATCCTGCTTCTGGATGAGCCCTTTTCGGCGCTGGATCCGGCGCTGCGAAGCGATATGCTCACGCTGTTGGAAGAAGTCTGCGATGAGCAAGCGCTCACCTTGTTGATGGTGTCGCACAATCTGGACGATGCGGCCCGCATCGCCGACAGAACGCTGCTGGTGAATGAAGGCTGTATCGTTTATGACGGGCCGACGGCCGCGCTGCTGAGCGGCGGCTCGGAAGCAGCGGCAATTCTCGGAGTTCGCTAACGGCCACGCCGTTAGCCAAAAGCGTCCTCCTGATGGGAAGAGCCGCCGTTCAGGCGGCCAAGCCTTTGCGCCTCCTGCTCCACCTTCACCAGCACGTCGCTAAAAACGTCTACCGGTTGAGCGCCCGACACCGCATATTTATTATCAAAAATGAAGAAAGGCACCGACGTGATTTTCAGCTGGCGGGCAAGCCCTTCATCGGCGCGCACCGCCTCGCCATAGCGATCGCTCACTAACATTTCTCTCGCTACGTCGACGTTCAACCCTGCTTTCTGTCCAAGCTCAACCAGCGTGCGCCGGTCAGACAGATTTCGCCCCTCGGTAAACGACGCGTAAAACAACGCCTCGCCGACGGCATCGGCAGAACCGCTGCCCGCGGCGAAATGCAGCAGCCGATGCGCATCAAACGTATTGGTAGGAATGAGCCTGTCGAAGCGAAAGCTCAGGCCGGCAATGGCCCCCTGACGCGCAATCTGTTCGGTCATCTCTTTTACTTCCATGATGCCCATATCGTACTTTTCCGACAGGTGACGATAGATATCTCCGCTTTGTAGCGAAACGGCGCGAGGATCCAGCTCGAAGCTTCGAAAAACGATCTCTGCACGCTCGATAAGCCCGCATGCGGACAGCGCTCTCTTAAGGTGCTGCTTGCCGATATAGCAAAACGGACAGGAAAAATCTGACCACATCTGTATCTTCATCGTTCGTTACCCCTACCTATTGAGGCGGCGCAAAAAGCCATCGGCGTCCGTTACGACGCACAGGCAGCTTAAAGAATGGCGGATATCTCTCCTAAAAAGCGTGTTTTCAGGCTGTGGCGCACAGTTAACCGACCACCTGATTTAAGGGTAGAACACGCTTTCATGAAAATAGCAGTCTAAACGTCAACCAAAACGCAAGGATGTGACCACGATCGAAGATCCCGCCGGACCCGGCGGGATTGTAAAGCCTAATGCATCACGGAAAGGACTGGCTCGACGTCAGCATCAGCCGGTTATTCTTGAAGGTAAAATAATGATTCGTCAGCCCAACGCAGCCTTCGGCCTGCTCGTCCGTTGCGCTATCCAGCGCGTCAACCTCAATGCGAACCAGCATCCCCGGCGCGTAATCGCCAAGCTCTTTGGCGGAAAAGCTGCCGCTGAAGGTGGTGACGCAGCCGTTCTCCTTGTCTTCCGTTTTATGCGTCTTAAAGCCCCGCCCGTCGGCGCTTAGCGCAATCTGACGGATAGACTGAAGGTTTCGCAGCACGTTGGCGCCGCAGGCCTCGATATCCTTTTGCTCCATAACGATGGAACCATCGCCGGCCGAGCACATCTCAGGCCCGCTTTCCCCTGCGGCTAGGTGGTCAAGCTGGAACACTTCCGGTTCGATAAATCGGCTCACCGCGCCGATGTCTTTGTTCGCGACGGCGGTCTGAAGTTGTTCAAACTGGAGCAGCGCCTGAGCGCGCTGGGCATCGTTTAATTCGGATGCTTGAACCGAAGCCGCAGAGCACAGCGCGGCGGCGGTCAAAAAGGCGAGAAGTTTCCCCTTCATCGGATGACTGTCCTTATTAGCTATGTTGATAAAAATGACGCTCGATAAGCTCAATGTATACACTATGCGGCAGTTTGCAACGGATTTTCCGCTTGAAATCGGCGACGGTATCGGACGCGTCCAAAAGCGTTAACGCCTGTATGGATATACATGTTAGGCTTTATTCGCATAAGCATATTTTACGACGATAAAAGGCATAGGGCGTGAGCACGGCGCAACGGGGTTTTATTCTTACTCGACACTGGCGGGACACCCCCGCGGGGATTGAGATTGACTACTGGCTGGCGACCGACAGCGGGCCGGTCCGACTGCGCCTGCCGCTCCAGCAGGCCGTTGCCTTCGTTCTCGCAGACCGGCGTTCCGCCGTTGAGGCTCTTATAGCCAGCGAGCGCGGCTGCCGGATAAGGCCGCTCACGATGCGGGACTTCCAGCGTCGTCCGGTCGACGGATTATACTGTAGCCAATACCGTCAGCTGCAAAGGTTGGAAAAGCAGCTGGAGGAAGCCGGTATTCCCGTGTACGAGGCCGACGTTCGTCCGCACGAACGCTACCTGATGGAGCGCTTTATCACCGCTCCGGTCTGGTTTCAGGGCGACAAAGCCGCCGACGGCAGCCTTCGCTGCGCCCGCCTTAAGCCTGCGCCCGACTATCGCCCCGCCCTTCGCTTTGTTTCGCTGGATATCGAAACCTCCGAGCGCGGAGAACTTTACTCCATAGGGCTCTACGGCTGCGGGCAAAGCCAGGTCTACATGCTGGGGCCGCAAAGCGACGAGCGGCAGCCGGAGGGCGTTAACCTGGAATACGTCGCCAGCCGCCCGCTGATGCTGCAAAAACTCAATCAGTGGCTGGCGGAGCACGATCCCGACGCCATTATCGGCTGGAATCTGGTGCAGTTCGACCTTCAGGTGCTGCAAAAGCACGCCGAGCGCTATCGCGTTCCGCTGCTTTTTGGCCGAGGGGCAAGCGCGCTTGAGTGGCGCGAGCACGGCTTCAAACAGGGCCACTTTTTTGCCTCAGCCAGCGGCAGGCTTATCATCGACGGCATCGAGGCGCTAAAAAGCGCGACCTGGAACTTCCCCTCGTTCAGCCTGGAAAACGTCTCCCGCGAACTGCTCAATGAAGGCAAGGCGATTGATAATCCCTATCAGCGCATGGACGAAATCAACCGCATGTTTCGGGAGGACAAGCCGGCTCTCGCCTACTACAACCTGATGGACTGCGTGCTGGTGGCGCGCATCTTTGAAAAAACCCAAATGTTTCCTTTTTTGCTGGAGCGCGCAACCGTCACCGGGCTTGCCGCCGACCGCAGCGGCGGCTCCGTCGCCGCCTTCAGCCACCTCTATCTGCCGCGCATGCACCGCATCGGCTTCGTGGCGCCGAGCCTGGGCCGCCTGCCGGAAGAACACAGCCCCGGCGGCTACGTCATGTCGTCCACGCCCGGCCTGTACGACTCGGTGTTAGTGCTGGACTACAAGAGCCTGTATCCATCCATCATCCGCACCTTTCTTATCGATCCGGTCGGGCTGATTGAGGGCACGCTCAATCCGGACGATGTCGACACCGTCGCCGGCTTCAGACAGGCGCGCTTTTCCCGCAGCGTACACTGCCTGCCCGATATCGTTAAAGGGATTTGGCAGGGGCGGGAAGAGGCCAAGCGGCAAAACAACAGACCGCTTTCTCAAGCGCTGAAAATCATCATGAACGCCTTCTACGGCGTGCTGGGCTCCAGCGGCTGCCGCTTTTTCGACCCTCGCTTGGCATCGTCAATTACCCTGCGGGGTCATGAAATTATGTTAAAAACGCGCGAACTGATTGAGGAACGGGGCTTTGACGTCATCTACGGCGATACCGATTCAACCTTTGTCTGGCTTAAGGAAAAGCACGACAACGCACGGGCGCAAAAGATTGGCCGAGAGCTCGTCGCCCACGTCAACCAGTGGTGGGCCAGAACGCTCAAAGAGAACATGGGGCTAGACTCAGCGCTGGAGCTTGAATTTGAAACCCACTTCAACCGATTCCTGATGCCCACCATCCGCGGCGCCGAAGAGGGCAGCAAAAAGCGCTACGCCGGGCTCATCGTTCATGACGACGGCAGCGATGAAATCGTCTATAAGGGAATGGAAACGGTTCGCACCGACTGGACCCCGCTGGCGCAGCATTTTCAGCAGGAGCTCTATTCGCGCATTTTCCACGGGCTTCCCTATCAATCGTTCGTTCGCGACTACGTGGCGAAAACGCTCGCCGGCGAGTTCGACGATCGGCTGATTTACAGCAAGCGCCTGCGCCGTCGGCTGGCCGACTATCAGAAAAACGTGCCGCCGCACGCGCGCGCGGCCCGGCTGGCGGACGACTACAATCAGGCGCACGGCAGGCCGCTGCAATACCAAAACGGCGGCGTCATTCGTTACCTGATAACCCTACAGGGCCCTGAACCGCTGGAAATCCTGCGCTCCCCCATCGACTATCAACACTATATTTCGCGCCAGCTTGCGCCGATTGCGGATGCAATCCTGCCGTTTATGCACGATAATTTTGATTCGCTGATTACCGGGCAAATGGGCTTGTTTTAACGACTTCCGATCATTACCATAGCGCCCTTATTTTTATACGCCTCGCCTTGCCGCCAATTTGTGCGGCGGCCTCCCCGATGGCGAGAGTCAACCACCATTAAGAAGCCGATAGATATATGCCTTTTACTGTAGGTCAACGCTGGATTAGTGACACGGAAAGTGATTTAGGGCTGGGAACGGTCGTCGCAACAGACGCGCGCACGGTTACCCTGCTGTTCCCCGCCATTGGCGAAAACCGCCTCTACGCTCGTAAAGATGCCCCCATCACTCGCGTCATGTTCAACCCAGGCGACCGCGTGACCAGCCATGAAGGCTGGCAGCTTATCGTTGACGAGGTCAAAGAGGCGGATGGCGTTCTGACCTACCTGGGCCGCAGAACGGACGGGGATGAGGACGTCGTATCCCTCCGGGAAATTATGCTCGACAGCAAGCTGACCTTCAGTAAACCGCAGGACAGGCTGTTTGCCGGTCAGATTGACCGCATGGACCGCTTTTGCCTGCGCTATCGCGCCAGAAGGTATCAAAGCGAACAGTTTCGCATGCCGTGGAGCGGCCTGTGCGGCGTTCGCGCAAGCCTTATCCCCCATCAGCTGCATATCGCGCACGAAGTGGGACGCCGCCACGCGCCGCGCGTTTTGCTGGCCGATGAGGTTGGTCTGGGGAAAACCATCGAGGCCGGTATGATTATTCACCAGCAGCTGCTGGTGGGTCGCGTCGATCGCGTTCTGATCGTGGTGCCGGAGACTCTCCAGCACCAGTGGCTTATCGAAATGCTCAGGCGCTTCAACCTGCACTTTTCGCTGTTTGACCACTCTCGCATTTATGACGAAACGCGGCAGGAATCAGAAAACCCGTTTGAATCGGAACAGCTGGTCATCTGCTCGCTGGACTTCCTTTGCCAGCTCGACGCAAAACAGCAGGCGCAGCTGGTTGACGCCGGCTGGGACATGCTTATCGTCGACGAAGCGCACCACCTTGAGTGGAACGAGGCCGAGCCCAGCGTTCAGTATCAAATCATCGAGCGACTGGCGCAGCATATCCCTTCAGTGCTGTTGTTAACCGCCACGCCGGAACAGCTTGGTCAGGAGAGCCACTTTGCGCGCCTGCGCCTGCTGGACTCAAACCGTTTCCACGACTACCGGGAGTTCCTCGCCGAGCAGCAAAAGTATAAGCCGGTCGCTGACGCCGTTAGCCTGCTGGTCAGCGGCGAAACGCTGAACAATGACGCCCTCAACGCGCTCGGCGAGCTGATAAGCGAGCAGGACATCGAACCGCTGCTCAAGGCGGCGAATCTGAAAGGCGACGAAGGCGAAAGCGCCCGCCAGGAGCTGGTGACCATGCTGATGGACAGGCACGGCACCAGCCGCGTGCTGTTTCGCAATACCCGTCAGGGCGTGAAAGGCTTCCCTCTGCGCTACCTGCACCAAATCAAGCTGCCGCTCCCGGCGCAGTACCAGACCGCCTTCAAGGTCGCCCGCATGATGAACGGCTCGGCGTCGCTCTCTTCTCGCGCGCACGACATGCTCTACCCGGAGCAAATTTTTCAATCGCTGGAAGGCGACGGCATCAGCTGGCTGAACTTTGACCCGCGCGCGCAGTGGCTTATCGACTATTTAAAGCAGAACCGTCAGGAAAAGGTGCTGGTTATCTGCGCCAAGGCCGCAACGGCCCTACAGCTGGAGCAGGTGCTGCGCGAGCGAGAAGGCATCTACGCGGCGGTCTTCCACGAAGGGCTGTCTCTGGTTGAGCGCGATCGCGCCGCCGCCTGGTTCGCCGAACGGGACAACGGCGCTCAGGTGCTGCTGTGCTCTGAAATCGGCTCTGAAGGCCGTAACTTCCAGTTCGCCAACCGGCTGGTGATGTTTGACCTGCCGTTTAACCCTGACCTGCTGGAACAGCGCATCGGCCGTCTGGACCGCATAGGCCAAAGCCGCGACATTCAAATCATGGTGCCCTATCTGGAAAATACCGCGCAGGCCATTCTTATCCGCTGGTTCCACGAAGGGCTGGACGCCTTTGAACACACCTGCCCGACCGGCCGCCCTGTGTATGACGCCGTGCGCGACGAACTGATGGGCTATCTAGCAGAGCCGTCGGTACAGGAAGGCTTTGACGACTTTATCGCCCGCAGCCGCGAAAAGCACCTGAGCCTGAAGGCCCAGTTGGAAAACGGCCGCGACCGCCTGCTCGAAATGAACTCTAACGGCGGCGAGAAGGCGCAGACGCTGGCCGGCGCCATCGGCGAGCAGGACAACAACGTCGACCTGGTCGGCTTTACGCTCAACCTGTTCGACATCATCGGCATCAATCAGGACGATGACAGCGACAATCTGATGATCCTGACGCCGTCTGACCACATGCTGGTGCCGGACTTCCCCGGACTGCCGCAGGACGGCTGTACGATTACCTTCGACAGGGACATCGCGCTGTCCCGCGAGGATGCTCAGTTTATCAGTTGGGAACACCCTATCGTTCGCAACGGCCTCGACCTGATTCTGTCCGGCGATACCGGCAGCTGTGCCGTTTCGCTGCTGAAAAACAAGGCGCTGCCGGTCGGCACCATGCTGATGGAGCTGATTTACGTGGTGGAGGCGCAGGCGCCTAAGAACCTGCAGCTTACCCGCTTCCTGCCGCCGACGCCGGTCCGCCTGCTGCTTGACCGCAAGGGCAACAATCTGGCCGACAGCGTCGAGTTTGAAAGCTTCAATCGTCAGCTTAACGCCGTTAACCGCCACACCGGCAGCAAGCTGGTTAACGCCGTTCAAAAGGACATTTATGAAGTTTTGCAGCTCGGAGAAAGCGCGATAGCAGAACGTGCGGCAGCGCTTATCGAAGCAGCTCGCCGCGAAGCCGACGACACGCTGACGCAGGAGCTCAGCCGCCTGAACGCCCTGAAGGCGGTTAACCCGACCATTCGGGACGATGAGCTTGAGGCGATTGAGCAAACTCGCCAGCAGAGCCTGCTCTGCCTGGAACAGGCGACCTGGCGGCTCGACGCGCTGCGCATGATTGTCGTCACGCACCAGTAACCAGAGAGACTTGCGCCATGATGGAACACTACGCTCCGCCAACCGAACCCTGGCTTCACGTTCTGTACCAGGACGACCACATCATCGTGGTCAACAAGCCGAGCGGTTTACTGTCGGTGCCGGGCAAAGCCCCGGAGCACCGCGACAGCGTCATGGCGCGCGTTCAGCGCGACTTCCCCGCCGCTGAGTCCGTCCACCGGCTGGATATGGCCACCAGCGGCGTGATGGCCGTCGCGCTCACCAAGGCCGCGGAGCGCGAGCTTAAACGCCAGTTCCGCGAACGGGAACCGAAAAAAAGCTATCTGGCCCGCGTGTGGGGCCATTTGGAAAAAGATGAAGGGCTGGTTGACCTGCCGCTTATCTGCGACTGGCCTAATAGGCCGAAGCAAAAGGTCTGTTTTGAAACCGGCAAAAGCGCGCAAACCGAGTATCGCGTGCTGAGCCGGGACGCCGACGGCACCACGCGCGTTCTGCTTATGCCCATCACCGGCCGCTCTCACCAGCTGAGGGTGCATATGCTGGCGCTGGGCCATCCTATTCTGGGAGACAAGTTCTACGCCCATCCGGAAGCCAAAGCCATGGCGCCCCGCCTGCTGCTGCACGCCCGCGAGCTGTGGATTACCCACCCGAAGTTCGGCGGGCCGATGCATTTTACGTGCGAGGCGGAGTTTTAAGGCCGTCAGTCACAGGCCTTCAGGTGAGTTAAAAGTTCATCAATACACGCATCGACGCCTTTACCTGCGGTATCAATAACAATGCGAGGCTCTTTCCAGGGCCAGTATTCTCTTTCGTGCATAATCTGTCGCCAGGTCGGCAACACCAGCCCGGGCACTTCCGACCGACGGGCTTCAACCCGCTGGCGGTGCTCATCTTCGTCGCTACAGACAAACTCCACGTCCAACGACACAACGCCCGCCTCTTGGGCAATTTCCCGCCAGCGCATGCGGGACCAGTCGACGGGGTTGACGCAGTCTGCGATCACGCAGTGGCCTAACGCCAGATTATCCTTCGCCAGCGCGCCGCAAACTTCATATCCGGCAATGCCGACGTCGTTTCTGAGCACGTCCGAGCGGCGAATCGCCTGCTCCGCAGAGTCAATTCGTAAATAGACCGCCTGCGTGCGGGCCGCCAGCGCCTTGGCTATCGTACTTTTTCCTACGCCCGGCAGCCCGCTGAAGATAAGTAACAGATTTTCTCGCGTCATCATGTCGATAAAGGCTCCTCAACGTAGGGCTGGACTTACTATTTAAACCCCTTCTCCCGCTTGATGAGATCGTAAGCGGCCTGAATTTCCTGCGCCTTCTGCTTGGCGATTTCCATCATCTCAGGCGGCAGCCCTTTGGCAACCAGCTTATCGGGGTGGTGTTCCGTCATCAGCTTGCGGTAAGCGCGCTTGATGGTGGCCGCATCGTCTTCCGGCTTAACGCCCAGCACGCTACAGGCATCCTCCAGCGTCGGGCCGGAATGGGCGCTATAGCCGCCCTGCTGCCCCTGCCAGCCGCCGCCGAACTGCCGACCGCTTTGGATCATATCCAACAGCCTGTCGAGCTGTACCCGGGAAATGCCAAGCTCTTCGGCGATAACGTGCAGCACCTGACGCTCGTTGGGGTGCAGCACGCCGTCGGCAAAAGCCGCCTGCAGCTGAATCTCTAAAAACATGCGCAGCAGGTCTGCTCGCCCAAAGCAAACGGTTCGAAATTCTTTAAGCTTTGCCCGCAGCGGGTAGCTGCTTTGTTTACCCTCGCGAAACGCCTGTTGGGCGTCTTCTCTGCGTGAGCCAAACAGCTGCATTCTGTCCATGATGATCGAGGCGTTTTTAATATCCACTTCCGTCACTCGCCCCTTGGACTTGGTCAAGTGCCCCATGACCTGGAACGTCGTTCGGAAAAACAGCGCCTGCCGCGCCTGCTGGTTAGCAAAAAAACCTCCACGGCGGACATTTCTGGCATTATCAATCATATGGCCAACGATAAGGCCTAAAAGAATCGCCCAAAATCCGCCGCCGGAGACGATCCCCAGCAGAACGCCCAGAATTTTACCCCAATACTGCATATCACCCTCAATTGACCATGCTGCAAACTGCAAATTGCATTATCATACTCGTCAAAGATTGAACCGCCTAACGGTGATGATAAGATTTAACGCTGGAGTAACAGCGGGGAGTAGGCTACTCTCACGAGATTTGCTTCTGCTAATATTTATACTTGGAAGTGTTCGAGCTACTTTTTCGGGCGGTTTTTGCTGTCCCTATGCCGAATAAAACAGGTAGAATTCGCTAATACCGCGTAGCTCGAAGGACTATCGGGTACAGCCGCAACAGATGGAATATCAAGACGAAACGCATGAAAAAACGTTACCCTACTCTGCTGGCCTCCACCATTTGGATGGCTTTATACAGCCAGAACGCCTTGGCCGACACCAACCCGCTAGCCGAACAGTGTATGCTCGGCGTTCCTATGTACGAGCGCCCTCTGGTTTCAGGGGATCCGAACAGCCTGCCGGTTCATATTGAATCCGACGACAGTCAGGTAAACTACCCCGCCAGCGCCGTCTTTACGGGTAACGTCATTATTGAGCAGGGTAACCGCCTGATGACGTCCGATCAGGCTGAAGTGCACCAGACGCCTCAGGAAGGGCAGCCCGATCCGCTTCGTACCGTCACGGCTACCGGCAACGTCAAGTATGACGACAACATGATCAAGCTGAGCGGCCCCAAGGCGTGGTCGAACCTGAATACCAAAGATACCGACCTCTATGAGGGGCAGTATCAAATGGTAGGCCGCCAGGGGCGCGGACAGGCCGACGTGATGAAAGTGCGGGAAGCGAACCGCTACGCGATCCTTGAAAACGGCACCTTTACCTCCTGCCTTCCCGGCGATAACAGCTGGAGCCTCGTCGGTTCGGAAATCATCCACGACAACGAAGAAGAGCTGGCGGAAATCTGGAACGCCCGATTTAAAATAGGGCCGGTCCCCGTTTTCTATAGCCCCTATTTACAGTTCCCGACCGGCAACAAGCGCCGCTCCGGCTTCCTGTTGCCCAACGCAAAGTTCAGCAACAACAGCGGCTTTGAGTTCGCACTGCCGTACTACTGGAACATTGCGCCCAACTTCGATGCCACCATTACGCCCCACTACATCGCCGAACGCGGCATGCAGTACCAAAACGAATTCCGCTACCTGCTGGCGCCGGGCGCCGGCCTGATGGAGTTCGACTGGCTTAAGGGCGACAATAAGTTCTCATCCGATTATCCCAATGAAGACAACAGCGACCGCTGGCTATTCTACTGGGCGCACTCCGGCGTCATGGACCAGCACTGGCGCTTTAACGTCGACTATACCAAGCTGAGCGACTACCGCTATCTGAGCGATTTCGATAGCGAATACGGTTCCAGCACCGACGGTTACGCTACGCAAAAATACAGCGTCGGCTACGCCGCTCAAAGCTGGAACGTGACCGCCGCGATGAAGAAGTTCCAGATTTTCGACCAAGGGGGCAACGCTAACGCCTACCGCGCCGAGCCTCAGGTAGACTTTAACCAGTATATGTACGATCTGGGTGGATTAGATCTTCATACCTATGCGCAGGTCGCCAAATTTACCAGCGAAAACGCCAGCAATCCGAAAGCGGTGCGCGCCCACCTCGAGCCGACGCTCAGCCTGCCGCTGGCCAACCGCTGGGGCAGCATCGACAGCGAAGTCAAGCTGATGGCGACCCATTACGATCAGGATATTCCCGACAGCAACACGAATACCAAGCTTAAGGATTCCGTTAACCGCGTGCTGCCGCAGTACAAAGTCTCCGGCAAGGTGGTTTTCGACAGGCCTATCGACATGTGGCAGGACTATACTCAAACGCTAGAGCCTCGCGTTCAGTATCTATACGTCCCGTATAAAGACCAAAGCGACATCAATATTTACGACTCGACGCTGCTGCAGTTCGACTATACCGGCCTGTTCCGCGATCGCGCCTACAGCGGGCTTGACCGCATATCCTCCGCCAATCAGGTTACTACGGGGTTAACGACCCGGGTTTACGATGAAGGGCAAAACGAGCGTTTTAACGCCTCTATCGGCCAGATTTATTATTTTGAAAAACCACGCATTGGTGATGATACAAACACTAACAGCACCAGCATGGACAAGGACAGCGATACGGGCAGCGTTATCTGGGCCGGCGACACGTTTTGGAAAATCAGTCCGACTACGGGGCTGCGCGGCGGCGTTCAGTACGATACGCGCCTCGATACCATTTCGGTTGCCAACGCCGTCGCTGAATACCGTAAAGACAGCGAACGCGTTCTACAGATAAGCTATCGCTATGCCAGTAAAGAATACGTTTCCGCCATGACCACCAACCTGTCTACGGGAAGCTCGGCCTATAATCAGGACATTTCCCAAATCGGCGCCATCGGCACTTGGCCTATTGCCGACCGCTGGTCGATGACGAGCGGCTATTACTATGACACGAAACTAAAACAGACTGCTGATGGTCTAATTGGCGTTCAGTACAACACGTGCTGTTGGGCCGTCGGCGTTCGCTATGAAAGAAAGATCGTCGGCTGGGACAACACCAAGTTCAACAGTGACTACGACAACAAGGTTTCGTTCAACGTTGAGCTTCGCGGCCTGAGCCGTAATTACAACCGCGGCGGAACCAAGATGCTGAGCAGGGGCATTCTCCCTTATCAGCAGGCTTTCTAAGGGTTCACGGCACGCTAAAGACAGCCTTACATTTTTACGATAAACCGCTAAAAGCGAATGATGAAATGAAAAAAGTAATGAAAAACTGGAAATCGCTGGCTACAGGCTTGGCGCTGTGTACGTCGGTGGCATCCATGTCGTTGGCATCGTTGAATGCGATCGCCGCTCCTCAGGGGCAGCACGTCGATCGCGTTGCGGTCGTCGTTAATAACGGCGTTATTCTGGAAAGCGACATCAACACCATGATGGCGTCGGTCAAAAACGGCGCTCGCCGCGCTGGCCAACAGCTTCCCGACGACAGAACCTTACGTTCTCAGATTACCGAACGGCTGATTATGGACACCATCATCGCTCAGTTGGGCGACAAAATGGGGATCAAAATTGACGACGCCCAGCTCGACCGCGCCATTGCCGACATCGCTCGCCAAAACCGCATGACCGCGGCGCAGTTGAAAAGCCGCCTCGGCGCGGAAGGCATCAACTACGGGAAGTACCGTGAGCAAATCCGTAAAGAGATGCTGATGAGCGAAGTCAGAAACAACGAAGTCCGCCGCCGCGTCACCGTGCTGCCGCAGGAAGTCGACGCGTTGGCAAACCAGATTTCCAAACAAATCAGCGGCAGCGCCGAGCTGAACCTAAGCCACATTCTTATCGCAATGCCGGAAAACCCGAACTCCGAGCAGGTGGCTAAAGCCAGCGAGCTGGCCAACAGCCTGGTCGAACAGCTAAACGCCGGTGCCGACTTCGGCAAGCTGGCGGCCTCCTACTCCGCTGATCCTCAAGCGCTTAAGGGCGGCAAAATGGGCTGGGCCAAAATGGAAGAGCTGCCTTCCGTTTTCTCCAGCGAGCTGCAAAATTCCAAAAAGGGCGGCATCGTCGGCCCTATCCGCTCAAACGTCGGCTTCCATATCCTGAAAGTTAACGACATTCGCGGTGAGCAGAAGGCCATTTCCATACTGGAAGTCCACGCTCGTCATATTCTCATCAAGCCTTCTATCGTCATGACGGACGATCAGGCCCGCGCCAAGATTGCTTCTATCGCAGACGACATCAAGAGCGGCAAGACGACGTTCCAGGAAATGGCCCGTAAGTACTCAGAAGATCCGGGCTCGGCTCAACAGGGCGGCGATCTCGGCTGGTCTTCTCCTGAATCTTACGATCCGGCCTTCCGCGACGCGCTGATGCGCCTGCAGAAAAACGAAGTCAGCCAGCCTATTCGCTCTTCTTTCGGCTGGCACTTGATCCAGTTCCTGGACTCTCGTCAGGTCGACAAGACCGACGTGGCGCAAAAAGATCGCGCTTACCGCATGCTGTTCAACCGTAAGTTCTCAGAAGAAGTGCCAAGCTGGATGCAGGAAGTCCGCGCCGGCGCCTACGTGAAAATTATGGATAACGGCAGTAGCGATGCACAGTAATCCTCGAAGGGTCGTCATTACGCCGGGGGAACCTGCCGGCGTAGGCCCAGACCTCACCGTTCAACTGGCCCAGCAAAGCTGGCCGGTTGAACTGGTCGTCTGCGCCGATCCGGACCTTTTACAGCAGCGGGCAGCCCTCTTGGGGCTACCTTTGCAATTACGCGCCTATGAGCCTTCAGCTGAGCCAAGGCCGCAGGAAGCGGGAACGCTTACCCTGCTGCCAATAGGCCTAAAGGCGCCAAGCGCGCCGGGCCAGCTTTGCGTCGCCAACGGCCAGTACGTGGTGGAAACCCTTGCGCGCGCCTGTGACGGCTGCCTGAGCGGCGAGTTTGCCGCGCTTATTACGGGTCCGGTACACAAAGGCGTCATTAACGATGCCGGCGTTCCTTTTACTGGCCACACTGAGTTTTTCGCCGAGAGGAGCCACCGGCCGCGCGTCGTCATGATGCTGGCAACGGAAGAGCTTCGCGTTGCGCTAGTCACTACCCACCTTCCCCTGTCGCAGGTATCTGGCGCCGTGACCGCGCAAAGCCTGACGGAAACGATTGAAATCCTTCAGCACGACCTGCAAACCCAGTTCGGCATCGATAGCCCCCGCATTTACGTTTGCGGCCTGAACCCCCACGCGGGCGAAGGCGGACACATGGGACGGGAAGAAATCGACGTGATTATTCCTACCCTTGACGCCCTGCGCGAGCGCGGAATGAACCTTGTCGGCCCGCTGCCCGCCGATACGCTGTTTCAGCCCAAGTATTTACAGCACGCCGACGCCGTTTTAGCCATGTATCACGACCAGGGCCTGCCGGTTCTGAAGTACCAAGGTTTTGGCAGAGCGGTCAATATTACGCTGGGCCTCCCCTTTATCCGCACGTCGGTCGATCACGGCACAGCGCTGGATCTGGCCGCTACCGGACAGGCGGACGTTGGCAGCTTTACCGTTGCCCTTAATCTCGCAATAAAGATGATAAATAACCGTAATGAATAATCGAGTCCATCAAGGCCACTTCGCCCGTAAACGCTTTGGGCAAAACTTTTTAAGCGATCCTTACGTCATTGACAGCATCGTCTCGGCTATACACCCGCTTCCGGGCCAGGCCATGCTTGAAATCGGCCCCGGCCTTGCCGCACTGACCGAGCCGGTCGCAGAGCGGATAGACCACCTAAGCGTCGTCGAACTCGATAGGGATTTGGCCGCCAGGCTGGCGGTCAATCCAAAGCTTAAAGACAAGCTGACCATCTATCAGCAGGACGCCATGACCTTCGACTTCGCCGCCCTCGCTAAAGAACTCGGCCAGCCGCTCAGGGTCTTCGGCAACCTGCCCTATAACATCTCGACGCCGCTGATGTTCCACCTTTTCAGCTATACTGGTGCTATCAGCGATATGCACTTTATGCTGCAAAAAGAGGTGGTCAATCGGCTGGTATCGAGTGAAAACAGTAAAGCCTATGGCAGGCTCAGCGTTATGGCGCAATACTATTGCCGGGTGATCCCGGTTCTGGAAGTGCCGCCTTCCGCCTTTAAGCCCGCGCCGAAGGTTGATTCTGCCGTGGTACGCCTCATTCCGCACGACGTTCTCCCCTATCCGGTAAAAGACGTTCGCGTGCTCGGTCGCTTGACCACTGAAGCTTTCAACCAGCGCAGAAAGACTGTCCGCAACAGCCTGGGGCACCTGTTTACCCCAGAGCAGCTGGTCGAACTGGGGCTGGACTTAAACATGCGGGCGGAAAACATCTCCGTAGAGCTGTTCTGCAAAATGGCTAATAGCCTATCGCAGAGAAGCGAACTGCCGCAGGCCGCACAGGAGTAATCACCATGATCGACAAACCCCGGATTTTTATTCAAGCGCAAAGCTTCTACGTTGAGGCCCAGTCCTCGCCGGAAGAAGGACGTTTTGTTTTCGCGTATACGATGACAGTACGCAATCTGGGGCGCGAACAGGTGCAGCTGATGGGCCGCTACTGGCTCATTACCAACGCTAACGGCAAGCAAACCGAAGTACAGGGAGAAGGCGTCGTTGGCGAACAGCCTCTCATTCTCCCTGGCGGTGAATATCAGTACACCAGCGGCGCCGTACTGGAAACGCCGCTGGGTACAATGGAAGGCCACTACAAGATGGTAGACTGCGACGGGCAGCCTTTTGAGATTATCATTCCGGTCTTCCGCCTCGCGATTCCGTCCCTGATCCATTAACGAAGCCTTCTCACGGGCTCCAAAACAACGAAAGGCTGATTTCTGTCTATGGCAACACTGTTAGTGGGCGACGTTCACGGCTGTTTTCGTGAACTTAAGGCGCTTTTAGCACAGGCCGACTTTAATCCGAAGCAGGATACGCTGTGGTTAACCGGCGATCTGGTCGCTCGCGGCCCCGACTCTTTAGAGGTGCTGCGCTACGTGCGTTCGCTGGGTGACTCCGTACGCCTGGTGCTTGGCAATCACGATCTTCACCTGCTGGCTATTTACGCCGGTATCAGCCGCAACAAGCCAAAAGACAACCTGACGCCGCTGCTGGAAGCGCCGGACTGCGACGTCCTGATCAACTGGCTTCGCCGCCAGCCGGTATTGCAGGTCGATGAAGAACTCAAAATAGCGATGGGCCATGCCGGCATTAGCCCGCAGTGGGACCTGGCTACGGCCAAGCGCTGCGCGCGTGAAGTTGAGGCGATTCTTGCAAGCGACAGCTACCCGCTGTTTCTCGACGCCATGTACGGCGACCTGCCAAACTGTTGGAACGATGACCTGTCGGGGCTTCCCCGCCTGCGCTACAGCACCAATGCTCTGACGCGCATGCGTTACTGCTATCCAAACGGCTGTCTGGACATGATCTGCAAAGACGTACCCCAGAAAGCGCCCGCGCCGCTTAAGCCCTGGTTCGATCTCAACGGGCCGGTGGCGCAGGAATATTCCATCGTTTTCGGCCACTGGGCGTCGCTGGAGGGGAAAGGCACGCCGGAAGGCGTTTATGCGCTCGACACCGGCTGCTGCTGGGGAGGCCAGCTCACCGGGCTGCGCTGGGAAGACAAGCGCTATTTCTATCAGCCCTCGCTGTCTAAAGAGCGCGTTCACCACGGCTGAAAATCACGTCTAAACGCCGGACCAAAAGGCCCGGCGTTCGGGCTTGCTTAACGCGCTCTCTCTAAAATCTCAAAGCGGTAGGCGTGGCCGTTCTTTTCATCCGCTTCATGCCGCTCACTGAAGCTTTGTTTCCAGGCGTAGCGCTGATAGTCAGGGAAATGGGTATCGCCGGAAAGCGACGCCTCGATGTGGGTCAGATAGAGCCTGTCCGCCCTTTCTAACGCCTGCTGATAAACGTTTCCACCGCCTATCACCATCACTTCATCTACCGCCCCGGCCTCAGAGAACGCCTGTTCCAACGTCGAAACCCAAACCACGCGCTCATCGCTGTGCTTCTGGCGGCTAATGACGATATTTTTCCGACCGGGCAGCGGCCTGCCGATAGACTCATAGGTCTTTCGCCCCATAATGACCGGCTTATTAAGCGTGTTTTGCTTAAACCAGGCCAGATCGGCCGGCAAGTGCCACGGCATAGCGTTGTCGGCGCCGATGGTGCGGTTCTCCGCCATGGCGGCGATAAGGCTAACGATCATGCAAGTATCCCTTCATTGTAAATAGCTTGCGCTACACGCTCGGGCGACGGCGGTAAATCCACAGCGCCGGCAGCGAAAGGCCGATAGAAAGCGCGCCGACGATAAACGACGCTTTCAAAAAATAGGTGATCAGCGTTTCAAACAGCTCAGGCGTGTAGCCCTTATGGGAAAGCTCTACCAGAGCAATCATCGCCTTATAGGCGAACACCCCGGGGAACATCGGGATCACCGCCGCGACGGTGAACACCTTAGGGTGAGCCAGAAAGCGGCGCGACCAGCGAATGCCGATAGATCCTATCAGCATGCTGGTAAGCAGCGTACTCCACTCCAACGGCAGCTGATAATACATCAGCACCGTACGAAAGCCGTATCCAACGGCGCCCAAAAGCGCGCAGTACTTCAGCGCCTTAACCGGCACGTTAAACACCAGCGCAAAGCCGACGGCGGGCACTGACGCCAGAAGCATATTTTCAAACAGCGTAAGAATCAGATTCATACCCAGCTCCGAAATCCCCAGATTGCCATAGCGACCACAACGCCGATACAGGTTGCCAGCGTCAGCAGGCTCGCCATCATCCAGCGGGCCATACCGGTGTTGATATGGCCCTTAAACATATCGGCAACGGCGTTAATAAGCGGAAAACCGGGCACCAGCAACAAAACGCAGGAGGCCATTGCGATAGGCGCTTTGGAAATGTCCAGCCAGTTCACCAGCCAGCCCGAGGCGCTGGTAGCGACAAACGCGGTGGCAAAAAAGTTTATCAGCGGGTTTATCTGCAGCGACGTCAGCACCTGACGAGCGTACATTGCCAGGGCGCTGGCGAAGAAAGTAGCGGTGACCGTGTCCAGATTTCCCCCGGCCAGTCGGCAAAAGCAGGCGCAGGAAAGCCCGACCATCACGACCATAAGCCAGCGCGGATAGCGCAGCGGCTTGATGTGGTCCAGGCGCTTTTGCACTTCCTCAATGTCCAGCAGGCGGTGCTCGGTTAAAATAACGATGCGCTGAACTTCCGTCACTACGTGCATATTTATGCCGCGATCGACGTTTTTACGGGTAGAGGTCACGCAGTGCCCCTGATGGATAGTGCTTAACACCACCGCGTTAGCGGAAATAGAGCTTTCCACCTCCTCCACGCCCAGCGCTTTTCCAAGCCGGCTGGAAAGCTGTTCAACCAGCATACTTTCTGCGCCGTGCTGCAAAAGCAGTAAAGCGCTTTGAATGCACAGGCGGGTAATTTCCCGCTGGCGTTGTGCAATAAGGTCAGACTCCACGTGTTTCACCTGACAGAAAAAGGGTAATAAAGGGAAGGAGCGTAAGCATAGCACCGACGCTCTCACGGCTTCAAATAGCGTAGCATTCGTTGTGCATTTTTTATTTTAGAAAAAAAAAGGAAAACCCGCGAATATGTGTCAGGTTGTTGACAACAATTCTAATCAGCCTCAGAGGATATTCCGGCCGAAACTACAACCTACTGATATTACCATCGTGCTCGGCCGGAAGGGCGCTTATATTAGCCTTGGGAGTGCGTCGGGCATAGCCTTCCTAGGGGCCGTTATGAAGCCTTTCGGCTTCACCCTAACGGGCCAGCGCAAGCGCTGTTCAAATCAGCTTGCGCTGGTTTGTCGTTGGCTTACGCCAAGTCGACCCCAACGGAAGACTCTCCCTCCGATTGACTTTGTAGGCTTTATTCAAGACCTTTGTCATCAATCTCAATCCGCGAATTGAACTGGCCACTTAAAGTTAGACAGTTTTCTTAACGGGCTATTTCAGGTATCAGCTACTTCAGAAGCTGGTGCATTTCCTGTACGGAAATGACCTTTTCCGTTGCATCGGCGTTCATGGCCATGGTGGTGGCGAAGCCGCCGTTCAGCGTCGTGTCGTAGTGAACCTTATACTGAAGCGCGCTGCGGCGGATAAGCTTCGAGTCCTCAATCGCCTGACGCCCTTCGGTGGTGTTGACGATATAGGCGTACTCGCCGTTTTTAGTTCTGTCCTGAATGTGCGGACGGCCTTCGTGCACCTTGTTTACCAGACGTGGATTGATGCCCGCTTCGCCCAGCACGACCGCCGTGCCGTGAGTCGCATCCAGCTCGAAGCCCTGCTTGAGCAATTTGGCCGCAAGGTCAACCACGCGAGCCTTGTCCCCTTCGCGCACCGACAGCAGCGCACGCCCCTTCGGGATAAGCCGCGAGCTGCTGCCCAACATGGCCTTGGCGAACGCCTCTGCGAAGCTGCGGCCTACGCCCATCACTTCGCCGGTCGAACGCATTTCCGGCCCGAGGATCGGGTCCACGCCGGGGAACTTGTTAAACGGCAGCACCACCTCTTTTACCGAGTAGTACGGAGGAATAACCTCTTTGGTCACACCCTGTTCGGCCAGCGATTTGCCGGCCATGACGCGAGCGGCCACCTTCGCCAGCGGAACGCCGGTCGCCTTGGAGACAAACGGCACCGTACGCGCGGCTCGCGGGTTTACTTCAATTAGGTAAACGTCGCTGCCCTTCACGGCAAACTGGACGTTCATCAGGCCGCGAACGCACAGCTCAAACGCCAGCTTCTCGACCTGGCGACGCATTTCGTCCTGTATGTCCTGGCTGAGGGTATAGGCCGGCAGCGAACAGGCCGAATCGCCGGAGTGCACGCCCGCCTGTTCGATGTGCTCCATAATGCCGCCGATAAGCACGCGCTCACCGTCGCAGATGGCGTCGACGTCCACTTCGATGGCATCGTCGAGGAAGCGGTCCAACAGCACCGGCGCATCGTTAGACACGCTGACGGCGGTTTGGAAGTAGCGGCGAAGGTCGCCCTCGTCGTAGACAATCTCCATCGCGCGCCCGCCTAATACGTAGGAGGGGCGAACCACCAGCGGATAACCGATGGTTGCTGCCTTGTCCACCGCCATCTCGATGGTCGATACGGTAGCGTTCGCCGGCTGGCGCAGCCCCAGACGGTTAACCGCCTGCTGGAAGCGCTCGCGGTCTTCGGCGCGGTCGATGGCGTCCGGCGAGGTGCCGATAATCGGTACGCCCGCGGCCTCAAGGGCACGCGCCAGCTTCAGCGGCGTCTGGCCGCCGTACTGAACGATAACGCCCTGCGGCTGCTCGACGCGCACGATTTCCAGCACGTCTTCCAGCGTAACCGGCTCAAAGTAGAGGCGATCGGATGTGTCGTAGTCGGTAGAGACGGTTTCCGGGTTACAGTTAACCATGATGGTTTCAAACCCGTCTTCCCGCAGCGCCATTGCCGCGTGCACGCAGCAGTAGTCAAACTCGATGCCCTGCCCTATGCGGTTTGGCCCGCCGCCCAGCACCATCACCTTTGGCCGATCGCTGTTCGGATTGGCTTCACACTCATCTTCGTACGTGGAGTACATGTAGGCGGTATCGGTAGCAAACTCGGCCGCGCAGGTGTCGACCCGCTTATAGACCGGGAACAGGTTGAACTTATGGCGCAGCTTACGCACTTCCGCCTCTGAAACGCCGGCAAGCTTGGCCAGACGCGCGTCGGCAAACCCCTTGCGCTTAAGCTGACGCAGGAAGACCTCATCCAGCCCGGTCACGCCAAGCTCCTCCACCTTCGCTTCCAGGTTGACCAGCTCTTCGATTTGAACCAGGAACCAGCGGTCAATGTTGGTCAGGTTGAATATGCCGTCGACCGACATACCGGCGCGGAAGGCGTCAGCGATGTACCAGATTCGCTCCGCGCCCGCCTCTTTCAGCTCGCGGCGAATGCGGGTCAGCGCATCGGCGTCGTCCAGATTCACCTTGGGGTCAAACCCGGCTGCGCCCACTTCCAAACCGCGAAGCGCCTTTTGCAGCGACTCCTGCTGGGTGCGGCCAATCGCCATCACCTCGCCGACCGACTTCATCTGGGTCGTTAGGCGGTCGTTAGCGCCAGCGAATTTTTCAAAGTTGAAGCGGGGAATTTTAGTCACGACGTAGTCGATAGAAGGCTCAAACGAGGCCGGCGTTCTGCCGCCGGTGATGTCGTTCATCAGTTCGTCAAGAGTGTAGCCAACCGCCAGCTTGGCCGCGATCTTGGCGATCGGGAAACCGGTCGCCTTAGAGGCCAGAGCAGAGGAGCGAGACACCCGCGGGTTCATCTCAATGACGATCAGACGTCCGTTTTTCGGGTTAACGGCGAACTGGACGTTCGAGCCGCCGGTTTCAACGCCGATTTCGCGCAGCACCGCCATCGAGGCGTTGCGCATGATTTGGTACTCTTTGTCCGTCAGCGTCTGGGCTGGTGCTACGGTAATCGAGTCGCCGGTGTGAATCCCCATTGCGTCAAAGTTTTCGATGGAACAAACGATGATGCAGTTGTCGTTTTTATCCCGCACCACTTCCATTTCATACTCTTTCCAGCCGATCAGCGATTCGTCAATCAGCAGCTCTTTAGTCGGCGACAGGTCCAGGCCACGCTCGCAAATTTCTTCAAACTCTTCCCGGTTGTAGGCGATGCCGCCGCCGGTGCCGCCCATGGTGAACGAAGGGCGGATAATGCAGGGGAAACCAACGTCGGCCGCAACGGCGTGCGCCTCTTCCATCGTGTGGGCTATGCCGGAACGGGCGGTTTCCAGCCCGATCTTTTTCATCGCCTTATCGAAGCGCTGGCGGTCTTCGGCTTTATCAATCGCGTCGGCGGTCGCGCCAATCATGGTCACGCCGAACTCGGCCAGCACGCCCTGACGCTCAAGCTCCAGCGCGCAGTTGAGGGCCGTTTGCCCCCCCATGGTGGGCAGCACGGCATCCGGGCGCTCTTTTTCAATAATCTTACGCACCACTTCCCAGTGAATGGGTTCAATATAGGTGGCGTCGGCCATCTCCGGGTCGGTCATGATGGTGGCCGGGTTGGAGTTAACCAGAACGACGCGGTAGCCCTCTTCTCTGAGGGCCTTACAGGCCTGTGCGCCGGAGTAGTCGAACTCGCAGGCCTGACCGATAACGATCGGGCCTGCGCCAAGGATCAGGATACTCTTAATGTCTGTACGTTTTGGCATAGTCAATGGCTCCCGATCTAGTTTGCTTTGTTCACACGGTAGGTCTGAATCAGTTCAATAAAATGGTCAAACAGCGGGGCGGCGTCGTGCGGCCCGGGGCTGGCTTCCGGGTGTCCCTGGAAGCTAAAGGCCGGTTTATCCGTCCGGTGAATCCCCTGCAGCGTTCCGTCAAACAGAGACTTATGCGTCGGCCGAAGGTTGGCGGGCAGCGTTGACTCATCGACGGCAAAGCCGTGGTTCTGGGCGGTAATCATCACGCGGTTGCCGTCGAGATCCTTGACCGGGTGGTTGCCGCCGTGGTGGCCAAACTTCATCTTTTCGGTTTTAGCGCCGCTGGCAAGCGCCAACAGCTGGTGCCCCAGGCAGATGCCAAAGACCGGAACGTCGGTGGTCAGGAAGTGCGCGATGGCGCTGATGGCGTAGTCGCAGGGCGCCGGGTCGCCGGGGCCGTTAGAAAGGAAGATGCCGTCAGGGTTCATCGCCAGCACGGTTTCTGCCGGCGTTTGGGCCGGAACCACCGTCAGGCGACAGCCTCGGTCGACCAGCATACGCAGGATGTTGCGCTTCACGCCGTAGTCGTAGGCCACAACGTGGTAAGGCAGCTCGCTTTCGCCCTTCGCCGTCGGCAAACCGCTCATCAGCGACCAGCTTCCCTGAGTCCAGCTATAGGCTTCTTTGGTTGTGACTTCTTTGGCCAGGTCCATCCCTTTCAGCCCAGGGAAGGCCAGCGCCTTTTCCAGCGCAAGCTTCGCGTCGGGCGAGTCGCCTGCGATAATGCAGCCGTTTTGAGCGCCCTTCTCGCGAAGCAGTCGGGTCAGCTTGCGGGTATCGATATCCGCAATGGCGACGATATTATGACGCTTTAGGTAGTCGGACAGGCTTTCTTGACTGCGAAAGTTGCTGGCTATAAGGGGAAGGTCGCGAATAATCAGCCCCTGCGCATGAACGGCAGAGGACTCCTCGTCGGACGAGTTAGTACCGACGTTGCCGATGTGGGGATAGGTAAGAGTAACGATTTGGCGAGAATAGGATGGGTCTGTCAGAATTTCTTGATAACCGGTCATGGAAGTATTGAATACCACTTCCCCAACCGCCGTGCCTACGGCCCCGATTGCGCGGCCATAAAATTGGGTTCCATCTTCCAGAACCAGTAGCGCAGCTTTACTCAAAGCGTCCTCCCAAATAGAATAAACAGTCACAAATAGTGCATATTAATGCATTTAACTATACCTTCTAAATAGGCACAAAAAAAGCCCCGTTGGCAAATTTTGAGCAAATTGGGCGCATTCTAAAGATCGAGCCGCCTTTTGTCCACACAAACACGCATTTTATGTTGTTTTTTTGAGATCTCAACAAGAAATGACAGGATAATCTCAAAAAAAATAAAACAACATCACAATAGAAAACGTTTGGCTATGACTTATTGTGAAAAATAAAGTTAAAAAGAGGAATTAGGGCGAGATGGGGATAATTTAGTTATAAAGACGGGATAAAAAGGAAGATAAATATAAAAAACATCAGTTATATTAAAAAAACAATCCAAACACACATAAAATAAATAAACGAAAACAATTCAATGATATTGAATAAAAAATAAAAAAGGCGAGCACAATAAAATACTCACCTTTAAGTAAAAAAGACGTCAATAATCAGTCATTGAGGGACAAAACGTCTCTCATATTGTACAAACCTGACTTGTACTGACTTACCCACTCGGCGGCACGCACGGCGCCGTTAGCGAACGTCATTCTGCTTGAAGCCTTGTGGGTAATTTCTACGCGCTCGCCAATGTCGGCAAACATAGCCGTATGCTCACCCACGATATCGCCGGCGCGCAGCGTCGCAAAGCCGATAGTTTGTCGGTCCCGCTCGCCGGTATGGCCTTCACGCCCGTACACTGCGCACTTTTTCAGGTCTCTGCCGAGCGTATTGGCAATCGCTTCTCCCATTGCAAGCGCGGTCCCTGAAGGGGCGTCTACCTTATGGCGGTGATGGGCTTCAATAATCTCAATATCGGTATAGTCGCCCATCACTTTCGCCGCCTGCTCAAGCAGCTTCAGTACGAGGTTTACGCCTACGCTAAAGTTGGCGGCGAATACGACGGGGATCTCTTGCGATGCCTGCTCAATAGCGACCTTTCCCGCATCGTCAAAACCGGTCGTGCCGATAACCATTCCTTTACGATGCTGACGGCAAAAGGCCATGTGCGCCAACGTGCCCTCTGGGCGCGTAAAATCGATAAAAATATCAAAATCGTTGGCAACCGCCTCAAGACGGTCGTTAATCTTGACGCCTACGGCGCCGATACCGGCCAGTTCGCCCGCGTCTACGCCAACCAGCGACGATCCCTTGCGCTCCAGCGCGGCGCCCAAAACTACGCCTTCGGCCTGAGATACGGCCTGAATCAGTTGACGCCCCATGCGCCCGCCCGCACCGGCGATGGCAATCCTAACCTGTTTAGTTGACATGCTGTTCCTCTGAATAGTTAACGCCATAGTTATGCGTCAGATTAACGCCCTACCCTACGGCGTGACAAACACATTTATTTATTCTTCAGGCGGTTCGAACAGTTATTCTTATATTTGAACCGCAACGTGTAAAAAAACGGGCTGAAAATTCAGCCCGTCAGGATATCTGTCGTTAAAGCGCTATCGCCTTTCAGTCAACCTGCTTCACCCGCAGCTCTTTCGGCACTTCAAAAACGATGCTTTCTTCGCGCCCTTCCATTTCGACGGCGGGCTGGCCGCCCAGCGCGCGCAGCTTGTCTATCACGGCCTGAACCAGCACGTCAGGCGCCGATGCGCCGGCCGTTACGCCTACAGAAGCAGCGCCCTTAAGCCATGCTTCCTGAATATCGCTCGCCGTGTCGATTAGGTAGGCCGGCTTTCCGACCCTTTGCGCCAGCTCAGCCAGGCGGTTGGAGTTGGAAGAGTTTTTCGAGCCGACGACCAGCACCACGTCTGAACGCTGCGCCAGATTGCGCACCGCCTCTTGGCGGTTAGTGGTGGCATAGCAGATGTCGTCTTTGCGTGGCCCGATGATGTCCGGGAAGCGTTCGCGCAGAGCGTCAATCACATCGGAGGTGTCGTCAACGGAAAGCGTCGTCTGGGTCATAAAGCACAGGTTGTGCTCATTTTTAACGTTAAGCCGCCACACGTCCTCCGGCGACTCGACCAGGTACATACCGCCCTCTTCGTTGCTGTATTGCCCCATCGTGCCTTCTACTTCCGGGTGGCCGGCATGACCTATCAGTATTGCCTCGCGGCCTTTACGGCTGGCCCGAGCGACTTCCATATGCACTTTAGTCACCAGCGGACAGGTCGCGTCGAAAACGGTCAGATCGCGCGCTTTCGCCTCGGCGCGAACCGCCTGGGAAACGCCGTGCGCGGAGAAAATAAGGATCGCGCCGTCCGGCACTTCGCTAAGCTGCTCGATAAACACCGCGCCGCTTTCGCGCAGGCTGTCTACCACATAGCGATTGTGCACCACTTCGTGGCGCACGTAGATAGGCGCGCCGTAAATTTCCAGCGCACGCTCAACAATGCTGATTGCCCGGTCTACCCCGGCGCAAAAACCTCGGGGATTTGCCAACAAGATCTGCATGCCTATTCTCCAAACGGATAACAAAAGCGAGCGCTCAAACGAGGCGCCCGCAGCAAACGCTTCGACGCGGCCGAACGCTATTCGGCCGTTTTCTCTTTTTTAAAGATAAAGCCTTCCAGCACCACCATCACCGCGCCGATGCAAATAGCGCAGTCGGCTACGTTGAACGTCGGATAGTGCCAGTTGCCGATAAAGAAATCGAAAAAGTCGACAACGAATCCATGATACAGGCGGTCGAACAGGTTGCCCAACGCGCCGCCAATGATTAACGCAAAAGCGCAGTTGCTCCATTTGGCCGACGCCTGCGAGCGGTACATCATCACGATAAGCACAATAGTTATCGTGACGGCGACCGCCGCCAGCGCCCAGCGCTGCCCCATAAAAGAGCTAAAGGCCGCGCCGTAGTTACGAGCATAGTAAAGATTGAAAAACGGCAGCAGGTCGACGGACTCCCCAAGCCTGAAACGGCTGATAACCACAAACTTGCTGACCAGATCGACAATCACTACGATGACCGCCAGCCAAAGCCAGCGGACTCCCGTCGATAAAAGCGGTGTCTTATTCATCAGGCAAACTTACGCTCTTCGCCCTGACCCACAACGT
Organism: Leminorella grimontii; assembly: GCF_039789245.1. Classification (NCBI taxonomy): domain Bacteria; kingdom Pseudomonadati; phylum Pseudomonadota; class Gammaproteobacteria; order Enterobacterales; family Budviciaceae; genus Leminorella; species Leminorella grimontii. Next base: position 3,043,472 of record NZ_CP146357.1, read on the forward strand.
TGGTCACGCAGCGGCCGCAAAGTTCAGGCTGCTGTGCATTCTGACCGACGTCCTGAGTATAGTGCCAGCAGCGCGGGCACTTACAGCCGGGCGCCTTGGCCAACCCAATCTTAAGCCCCTTGATGACTTCGCTTTGCTGAGCGTCGGCAGAAGCATCCGCCAGCGGCGCGGTCTTAGCGCCGGAGGTCAGCAGCACAAAGCGCAGCTCGTCCTGCAGAGCGTTCAGCTGTTTCTCAAGCTCCGGTTCGACAAACAGCGTAACCGTCGCTTCCAAAGACCCGCCGATAAGCTTATCGCCGCGCGCCTGCTCCAGCACCTTGTTCACCTCACCGCGCACTTTTAACAGCGCATCCCAGTATTCGTCGTTCATCGACTCGCCGTCGGCCAGCCCGAACAGGCCCTGATACCATTCGCCGGTGAAGACGAAGGTATCGCGCTCGCCCGGCAGGTACTGCCAGATTTCATCGGCGGTGAAGGACATCACCGGCGCCATCCAGCGCACCAGCGCTTCGGCGATATGATAAAGCGCCGTTTGGCAGCTGCGGCGCGCCAGGCTGTCGCCCTTGGCGGTATACTGCCTGTCTTTAATGATGTCGAGATAGAACGAACCCATTTCTACCGAGCAGAACTGCATCAGGCGCTGGATAACCACGTGGAAATCGTAGTTGTCGTAGCTATAGGCAATCTCTTGCTGCGCCTGCAGCGCCTTACCAACCGCCCAACGGTCCAGCACCACCATCTCTTCCGGCTTCACCATGTCGCGAGCCGGATCGAACCCGTTGAGGTTCGCCAGCAGGAAGCGAGCGGTGTTGCGGATGCGGCGGTAGGCGTCGGCGGAACGCTTGAGGATTTCGTCAGACACGGCGATTTCGCCGGTGTAGTCCGTCGACGCAACCCACAGGCGAAGGATGTCGCCGCCGAGCTTGTTCATCACGTCCTGCGGGCTGACGGTGTTGCCGATAGACTTGGACATCTTGCGCCCTTGGCCGTCGACGGTAAAGCCGTGGGTCAGCACTTCGCGATAGGGCACTTTGCCCTTCATGGCGGTAGAGATCATCAGCGAAGACATAAACCAGCCGCGGTGCTGATCCGAACCTTCCAAATACATGTCGGCGCTGTGGCCGTGGAATTCAGGGCGTACGTCAACCACCGAGGAGTGCGTTGAACCGGAGTCGAACCAGACGTCCAGCGTGTCCGGCACTTTGACGTAGTCGGCGGCTTCATCGCCAAGCAGATCTTTAGGGTCGAGATCCCACCACGCCTGAATGCCGTGCTCTTCAACGCGCTCCGCTACCTGCTCCATCAGTTCCAGCGCGCGAGGATGCAGCTCATCGGTATCTTTATGCACAAACAGCGACATCGGCATGCCCCAGGTGCGCTGGCGGGAAATACACCAGTCTGGGCGGTTTTCCACCATGCTCTCGATGCGCGCCTGACCCCAGTCCGGGATCCAGCGTACTTTCTTGATCTCCGCCAGGGACTGCTTGCGCAGGCCGTTTTGATCCATGCTGACGAACCACTGCGGCGTCGCGCGGAAGATGATCGGCGACTTGTGGCGCCAGCAGCAGGGGTAGCTGTGCTGCAGTTTTTCAACGTGCAGCAGCGCGCCGCGGGTCTTGAGCAGCTCGACGATAACGTCGTTGGCCTTAAAGACGTTCAGCCCGTCCAGACCCTCGCCGGTGCCGGGCTGGTAGCAGCCGTCCGGCCCGACCGGGTTAGCGACTTCGAGCCCGTACTTCAGGCCGATGGTATAGTCGTCCGGGCCGTGGCCAGGCGCGGTGTGAACGGCGCCGGTACCGGCGTCCAGCGTAACGTGTTCGCCAAGCACGATCGGTACGTCGAAATCGAGGAACGGGTGCTTAAAACGCATTAGTTCAAGATCCGCGCCCTTGGCGTCGCTTAAAACGATCCAACTGGTAATGCCGGCGCGCGCCATGACGCTCTCTACCAGTTCGGCGGCAAGGATAAGGTACTCGTCGCCGACCTGCACCAGCTGGTAGTCAAACGTTGGATGTAAAGAGATTGCGCGGTTAGCCGGCAGCGTCCACGGGGTTGTCGTCCAGATAACGGCATAAATAGGCCCCTTGACGTTATGAACGTCAAAGGCTTTGGCTACGGCGACCGGGTCTACGGCGGCAAAGCGCACGTCGATAGACGGAGAGGTTTTGTCGTAGTATTCAACCTCGGCTTCCGCCAGAGAAGAACGGCAGTCGATGCACCAGTGAACCGGCTTGGCGCCCTTGTGCAGATGGCCGTTAGAAATAATCTTACCCAGCGCGCGGATGATGTTGGCCTCGGTCTTGTAGGCCATCGTCAGATAGGGGTTATCCCAGTCGCCCAGCACGCCCAAGCGAATAAAGTCTTTCTTTTGCCCTTCTACCTGACCGGCGGCATAGCTGCGGCAGGCTTTACGAAACTCGGCGGCGCTGATCTTCTCGCCGGGTTTGCCCACCAGCTGCTCGACCTTAAGCTCAATCGGCAGGCCGTGGCAGTCCCAGCCGGGGACGTAAGGCGCGTCGAAACCGGCGAGGCCCTTTGACTTAACGATAATGTCTTTAAGAATCTTGTTGACCGCGTGACCAATGTGAAGATCGCCGTTCGCGTAGGGAGGGCCATCGTGAAGAATAAACGTTTTTTTACCCTTCTTGGCCTGGCGAATCGCACCGTAAAGGTCCGCTTCATACCAACGCTTCAGCATATCCGGTTCGCGCTTGGCGAGATCGCCGCGCATCGGAAAACCGGTTTCCGGCAGGTTCAACGTGTTCTTATAGTCAGTCATTCGATTCTCTGTTCCATTAATCTCGACAAATGTATTAAGTCCGCACCGTCTGCCCAAAAAACCGACGGGCGGTGGCGACATCGTTTTCAATCTGTTGCTTCAACGCCTCCAGCGAGGCGAACCGCTGCTCGTTGCGCAGCTTTTCTCGTATTACGACATTAATATGGCGGCCGTAGAGGTCCATATTGACGTCCAGCAGGTGAACTTCAAGCTGCTGGCGGACGCCGGACACCGTCGGACGCGTGCCTATGTTGGCCACGCCGGGCAGCGGACGCTCCGAAAGGCCCATTACCTCAACGGCGTAAACGCCTTTTATGGGCGCGACCAGCCGCTTCATCGGCAGGTTGGCGGTGGGAAAACCTATCGTACGCCCCAGCTCGTCGCCGTGCACTACGCGGCCGCACATGCCGTAAGGCCTCCCCAGCAGGGATTCGGCCAAAGCCAAATCGTCATCCTGTAGCGCCTGACGAATCATCGTACTGCTGATGCGCTTGCCTGCTTCGCAAAAGCTTTGCGTGTTGGCGACAGAAAAACCGCTTCGTTCCCCGGCCTTTTGCAGCAGGGCAAAATCCCCTTGACGACAGGCGCCGAAGCGAAAATCATCACCCACGGTCAAAAACTTAACACCTAGCCTTTCAACCAGCAACCGGGAAATAAAGTCCTCGGCGCTGACGGCGGCGAACGCGTCGTCAAACTTCACGCACAGCAGGTAGTCAATGCCCGCCTCCGCCAGATGAAGGCACTTATCGCGCAGCCGGGTCAATCTTGCCGGCGCCTTCTCTGGCGCAAACAGTTCCAGAGGCTGCGGCTCAAAGATCATAACCATCGTGGGAAGCCCTAGACGCTCCCCTTCCCGTTTCAACTGACGCAACAGCGCCTGATGGCCCAGATGGATGCCGTCAAAGTTTCCTATCGTCAGAACGCAGCCATGGTGGCGAGGTCGGACGTTGTGTATGCCGCGAATCAGCTCCATAAATCAGCTCAGGGATTCTGTACAAATCGAAGGCGCCGATTATAGCAACTGCCGCGGCGAAGGTTAACCGGCGATTGCGCGATCGGCTAAAATCTTCTTGTTGCCTGCGGCGACGAAAGCCATTGATAAATCCCATCCAGCGCTCAGTTATTCAGCACCTATGCAAAGAAAACGCGTTAATGACTGTATTCCGGCGCGCAAAGCTGTTAGAATTCTGCGCCATCGATAATCGCGGTGTCGCTCTTTCTTTATTCCTACAAGAATAAAAAAATGGCGGCGCTAATTTGCACAAATCCGTTGACAAAAGAAGGTCGAAAGGGCATATTCCTTCGCCTTTAGAATGTCCTCAAGAAACTATTTGGGAGTTGGACCTTGGCTAATATCAAATCAGCTAAGAAACGCGCCATCCAGTCTGAGAAGCGCCGCAAGCATAACGCAAGCCGCCGCTCTATGATGCGTACCTTCATCAAGAAAGTGCGTATGGCGATCGAATCAGGTGACAAAGCCGCCGCAGTAGCAGCTTTCAGTGAAATGCAACCGATTGTTGACCGTCAGGCAGCAAAAGGTCTGATTCACAAAAACAAAGCAGCGCGTCATAAGTCACACCTGACTGCACAAATCAGCGCAATGCAGTAATGCTCCGCGCTTTTTGAAAAAACCGGCTATGCCGGTTTTTTTATGTCCGAAAAACGGTCAACGGCCAATTCAAATTTTTAGCGGGTGCTTCTGTTCCCGGCATGCGTTGAAGGAATGGCTTTAACGTTCACCCCGCGAGCACCGCGGGATGAGCGAAATCGTAAACAAAGGGCGTTAAGCGTCCTTTTTAACCTCCGCACGGCAAAGCGCTCGCTTCAACAGCGCATAGCCCAATACTGCCGCCAGCGTGGAGCCGATGAGGATCCCCAGCCTTGAGTAAGTCATATACTCCTCCCCCATTCCTTCAAATGCCAAAGAAGAAATGAAGATAGACATGGTGAAGCCGATGCCGCACAGCACGGAGACGGGGAAAATCAGCTTAAGATTAACCGATGGCGGCAGCGAAACCAGCCTGGCCTTTAGCGCCAACCAGCAAAAGCCAAAAATGCCCAACGGCTTTCCTACCACCAAACCAACCATGATACCCAGAGGCAAAACGCCGCCCAGAGAAGAAAGCGTTACGCCGCTTAAGGAAACGCCCGCATTGGCAAAGGCAAACAGAGGCAGAATCAAAAAGGTCACCCAGGGGTGAAGCTGGTGGATAAGGCTGTCCAACGGCCTGCTGTTTTCCTTACCGCTGAGCGGAATGAAGAACCCGGTAATAACGCCTGCAAGCGTCGCATGCACGCCGGACTTAAGCATAAAGACCCAAAGCACGGCGCCGGCTGCCATATAGGCAACCTTGTTGCCGACGCCGTGTCGGTTCATCAGCACCATTGCGACGATAGTTAGGGCAGCCCCGGCCAGAGCCGCGCCGGACAGCGTTTTAGTATAAAACAGCGCGATGATGACAATAGCGCCCAGGTCGTCAATAATCGCCAGCGCCATTAAAAAGGCCTTCAGGCTGGTAGGCACCCGGCTGCCCAAAAGCGCCATCACGCCCAGTGCGAAAGCGATGTCGGTTGCAGCAGGGATCGCCCAGCCGCTGCGGGTTACCTCATCTCCGGCGTTAAACGCTAAATACAGCAGCGCCGGTAATACCATGCCGCCGACGGCCGCCACAACGGGAAACATCGCTTTATCTCTACCGGCCAGAGAGCCTTCAATCAGCTCCTTTTTCACCTCAAGGCCAATAACCAAAAAGAAGACGGCCATCAGCCCATCGTTAATCCAATGCGCCAGAGAGTTGCTGAGATCTAAAGACGCCACCTGGACGACGACGGGAATATGAAGAAAACTTTCGTAAGCCATTCTCAGAGGCGAATTAGCCATCACCATTGCCACAATGGCGGCAAGAATAAGTAAAATGCCGCCGGAAGCCTCAAGCTTAAGAAATTGACGCAAATAGTGAGTCATTACTCGTAATTCTCCTACGCAGCAAGGCCGAAGCCCGCCAATCAATCGCAATAATCATAGGGATGAATAGTACAAAACAACGCATAAATGAGCAAAGCAGGCAGCCTAATTCGAAACTAACCGTGAAAATAGTGAAATAACTAACTACCATTAAAAATTAATTTAATATTAGATAATTATGAAAGCAGATTGAAAAAAATGGCCATTATATAGAAGTATGGTAAGAGAAATATTTACACAACTTCACCAAGCGCAGATAAAAACGCCCGGCCAAAAGGCCGGGCGAATCAGGCAGGACACAGTCTAAAAAACGTTAACCGGTCAGATCGTCGAAAAACTTCTTCACGCCGTCGAAGAAAGACTTGGAGCGCGGGCTGTTTCTTGAGCCCTTATCGCCGCCCAGAGATTCATCCAGCTCCTTCAGCAGCTCTTTTTGCTTCTCGTTCAGCTTCACCGGCGTTTCAACCACAACCCGGCACAGCAAATCGCCCTGGCTGCCGCCGCGAACGGACTTCACGCCCTTACTGCGCATGCGGAACAGCTTGCCGGTCTGGGTTTCCGCCGGGATCTTCAGGCTCACCCGACCATCGAGGGTCGGAACCTCAATCTCACCGCCCAGCGCGGCCATAGCGAAGCTGATTGGCACTTCACAGTACAGATTGTTGCCGTCCCGTTCAAAGATCGGATGCTGCTTAACCTGTACCTGAACGTACAAGTCTCCTGCTGGAGCGCCGTTCTCACCGGCCTGCCCCTCGCCGGAAAGCCGCACGCGGTCGCCGGTATCCACGCCCGCCGGAATTTTAACCGACAGCGTTTTGGTTTTCTCAACGCGCCCCTGACCGTGGCACTTGGTGCAGGGATCCTTGATTATCTTGCCGCGGCCATGACAGGTCGGACAGGTTTGCTGCACGGCAAAAAAGCCTTGGCGCATCTGCACCTGGCCGCTGCCGTGACAGGTAGAACAGGTCGTGGCCGAGGTTCCTGCCTTCGCGCCGCTGCCGTGGCAAACGTCGCACTCGGCCAGCGTCGGAATGCGGATCTCTTTGGCTACGCCGCGCACGGCCTCTTCCAGCGTCAGCGTCATTGTATACTGCAGGTCCGCTCCGCGGCTTGCGCGCTGACGACGGCCGCCAAAGATATCGCCGAAAACGTCGCCAAAGATATCGTTAAAGTCGGCGCCGCCGCCGAAGCCGCCGCCAAAGCCGCCTCCGCCCATACCGCCTTGCTCAAAGGCCGCGTGTCCGTACTGATCGTAAGCCGCTTTTTTCTGCGGATCGGTCAGAACCTCATAGGCCTCTTTGATTTCCTTGAATTTCTCTTCGGAATCCTTGTCGCCCTGATTTCGGTCGGGGTGATGCTTCATCGCAAGGCGCTTATAGGCCTTCTTGATTTCACGCTCATCCGCGTCGCGGCCTACGCCCAGGATCTCATAATAATCTTTCTTTGCCATCGGTGGACTTTACCCTATATATGCGTGCACGGGCGCAGAGTTTCCTCAACGCCCGTGCCAAGTTCCGTTAACGATCCCCGTTCAGGCATCGTTACCGTGCCCGCTTAGGGCGATTACTTCTTGTCTTTAACTTCTTCAAACTCGGCGTCGACGGCATCGTCATCTTTACCGGAAGCGCCCTGCTGAGCACCTGCGTCAGCAGATGCGCTTTCAGCGTGCTGCTGTTGCGCCATCTCCATCAGCTTGCCGGAAGCCTCTACCAGAGCCTGAATCTTGGCTTCGATGTCCGCCTTGTCTTCGCCCTTCAGAGAGGTTTCCAGTGCGCTTAACGCGCTTTCAATAGCGGCCTTGTCGCCCGCTTCCAGCTTATCGCCCGCTTCGGTTACCTGCTTACGGGTGCTGTGCAGCAGATGGTCGCCCTGATTACGAGTTTGAACCAGCTCTTCAAACTTACGGTCGGCGTCGGCGTTAGCTTCAGCTTCGCGCACCATCTTCTGGATTTCATCCTCGTTCAAACCGGAAGAAGCCTTGATGGTAATGTTCTGCTCGCGGCCGCTGTTCTTATCCTTCGCGGATACGTGCAGGATACCGTCAGCGTCGATGTCGAAGGTGACTTCGATTTGCGGCATGCCGCGCGGCGCCGGCTGGATACCGTCAAGGTTAAACTGGCCCAGAGACTTGTTGTCCATTGCGCGCTTGCGCTCCCCCTGCAGCACGTGGATCGTTACCGCAGACTGGTTGTCTTCCGCCGTTGAGAACACCTGGCTGTGCTTGGTTGGGATGGTGGTGTTCTTGGCAATCAGAGACGTCATCACGCCGCCCATGGTTTCAATACCCAGAGACAGAGGCGTTACGTCCAGCAGCAGTACGTCTTTCACGTCGCCGGCCAACACGCCGCCCTGAACCGCAGCGCCGATAGCGACGGCTTCGTCCGGGTTAACGTCTTTACGCGGCTCTTTGCCAAAGAAGTCAGCCACTTTCTTCTGTACTAGAGGCATACGGATCTGGCCGCCGACCAAAATGACGTCCTGTACGTCGCTGACGGACAGGCCTGCGTCTTGCAGAGCAACTTTTACCGGCTCCAGAGAGCGGTTAACCAGATCTTCAACCAGAGACTCAAGCTTTGCGCGAGTCACTTTAATGTTCATGTGCTTAGGACCGGTCGCGTCTGCAGTGATGTACGGCAGGTTAACGTCGGTCTGCTGCGCGGAAGAAAGCTCGATCTTGGCCTTCTCGGCCGCTTCCTTCAGGCGCTGCATCGCCAGCGGGTCATTGCGCAGGTCAAAGCCCTGCTCTTTCTTGAATTCATCGACCAGATAGTTAATCAGGCGCGTATCAAAGTCTTCGCCGCCCAAGTGGGTATCACCGTTGGTCGCCAGAACTTCAAAGGTCTTCTCGCCGTCGACTTCGTCGATTTCGATAATAGAGATATCGAAGGTACCGCCGCCCAGGTCGTATACGGCGATAGTGCGGTTACCCACTTCTTTATCCAGACCGTAAGCCAGCGCCGCAGCGGTCGGTTCGTTGATGATGCGCTTAACGTCCAGACCCGCAATACGGCCAGCATCTTTGGTTGCCTGACGCTGGGAGTCGTTAAAGTACGCAGGTACGGTAATAACCGCTTCAGTTACCGGCTCGCCGAGGAAATCTTCCGCGGTCTTTTTCATCTTTTTCAACACTTCGGCTGAGATCTGGGGCGGAGCAATCTTTTGCCCTTTCACTTCAACCCAGGCGTCGCCGTTGTCTGCGCCGATAATGTTAAACGGCATAATGTCGCGGTCACGCTGAACTTCATCATCGCTAAAGCGACGGCCAATCAGGCGCTTAATGGCGAAAAGCGTGTTTTGCGGATTGGTTATCGCCTGACGCTTAGCCGGCTGGCCTACCAGAATTTCGCCGTCTTGGGTATAGGCGATAATTGACGGAGTAGTACGATCTCCTTCAGCGTTTTCAATGACGCGTACCTGCGAACCGTCCATCACGGCGACGCATGAGTTCGTTGTACCCAGGTCAATACCAATAATTTTACCCATTACATGTTCTCCACTTAAAAACTGTCTTCGTTCACATACTCACCTATATGGGGATGCCAAATAACTTTTCAACTGCCGTTTTTAAGTTATGCATCTATAGATGAGCCTTAACCGTTGTTCATAACATGGGGTCAACCCGGCGAGCATCAAGGGGGGAGAAATAAAAAATTTTCTACCTATTTCTGATCTAGACCATTGTTTAACGCTGACACGCTCATTATGATGCGTCGCCCACCCGCAAAGTCTGTGCTTTACGGGCGGCGACGTAAAAAATCACCGCAAGATGCGGGATAAAAAACAAGTTATTAAACAAACGTATTCGACTGAGTACAGAGGATATATGCACTCAATTAAATTAGCGAACCCGGGTCCGTTAGGATTAATGGGGTTTGGTATGACCACCATTTTATTAAACATCCATAACGCGGGATTCTTTCCAGTCATGTCGGCCATCGTTGCCATGGGGATTTTCTACGGCGGCATGGCGCAGGTTATCGCCGGCATTCTGGAGTTTAAGAAAGGGAACACCTTTGGCGTTACCGCCTTTACTTCTTACGGCTTTTTCTGGCTGACGCTGGTCGGCATCTGGTATCTTCCGAGCAACGACCACGTCGCGGCTACCGACGGCGTATTCCTCGGCATCTATCTGGCGCTGTGGGGCGTATTCACGCTGTTTATGTTCTTCGGCACCCTGAAGGGCAACCGCGTGCTGCAGTTCGTTTTCGCAAGCCTGACCGTGCTGTTCTTTATGCTGGCTATCGGCAATATTACCGGTAATAAAGGGCTTTTGAACATTGCCGGTTTCGAAGGCATCGTCTGCGGCGCCAGCGCTATTTATCTGGCCATGGCGGAAGTGCTGAACGAGCAGTTTGGCCGCACCGTACTGCCGATTGGCGCGCCTAAAGGTCAAGCGCACTAAGTCTGTTTCAAAATAAAAATAGAAACCGCTAAACAAAACCGCATTTCAAACGTTGGCCTTACGGCAAATGGAAATGCGGTTTTTTTATCTTCAAACGCCCAACGGGCTATCTTTTTTCCAATCCGCCAAACAGCCGCTGGCAGTATTCCGTCAGGTATTCCACGCATACGCGCAGCTTGACGCTTTGATAAAGCGGCTCCTGATAGACCGCCCAGATATTGGCGCTTTGTGAATATTCAGGCAGGATCCGCACCAGTTCCCCCCGCTCGAGAAACGGCATAACGTCCCATTCGGAACGCAAAATAACGCCCTTTCCCTCCAGCGCCCAGCGCAAAACGATTTCACCGCTGTTGGAAGAGAGATGACCTGAAATCTTGACGGACTTTTTCTCGCCGCTCCTTTCCAGCTCCCAGATACCGGGCGTGACGTCGCGCTCTTTGGTAATCAGACAATCGTGGCCGGTCAGCTCGCCGAGCGATGCGGGCAACCCGTGTTTTTCAATATAGGCCGGAGAAGCGCACAGGATCCGCTTATTTTCCGCCAGCCGGCGGGCAATATAGTTTTCCGCAATGTCGTCGTTGATGCGGATATCGAGATCGATGCCGTCCCGGCTTAGGTCAATCTGCCGGTCAAACAGCTCAAAGTGGATTTGCAGCTCGGGGTATTGCCGCATCAGTTCCGTAATTGCCGGAGCAATATGCGTGCGGCCAAAGCCGAAGCTGCAGCCTATGCGGATCATCCCGGCCGGGCGGGTTTTCATTTGGGTAACGTCGTCTACCAGCGTCTGCATGTGATTGAGCACGTTCAGGGCATGATCGTAGCAGCGCTTGCCGCTTTCCGTCAGCGCAATGCCGTGGGCCGAGCGATTAAGCAGCGTCGTGTTTAACGCAGACTCAAGGATATGTATGCGTTTAGTGACGAAGGCCGGCGTCTGCCCTAGCCTCTCCGCCGCTCCGCTAAAGCTGCCGCTGTGCACAATCTCTACCAAAACCTGAAGATCTTTAGGAAGGGGATACTGATTTAACGCCATTGGCCTGTCCCTCAAATAAGAATCCATACTCGGCAAGGGAATAATGAACTTAACTTCACGCCTCTTCAATCTGCATCCCGCCGGAATTTGCCAAGTGCGGCTCCAAAAACCCTTTTATTTATGTGGAATTGCCAGAATCCATCTAATTCCAAGGGTAAATTAACAAAACGCTAATCGATCATTCACGGCGCCAGAAAAAATAAAACCCTATTTTCCATGGTAGTTTCCTCATGACGTTTTCGTTCTTTTTCGTTTTACCCCCAATGAATTCAAGAGCTGGAGTAATGTCCATGAGTACACAAAACAAACAGGAAGCCGTCGGCAAACTGACGCAGATCGTCGCTGACTTTACCGCGATGATCTCAACGCGTATGCCGGATGACGTAGTCGATAAACTAAAGGCGTTGCGAGACGCTGAAACCTCCCAAATGGGAAAAATCATCTACCACACCATGTTCGACAACATGGAAAAGGCGATAGAGCTCAACAGGCCAGCCTGCCAGGATACCGGCGAAATCATGTTTTTCGTCAAGGTTGGCAGCCGTTTTCCGCTGTTGGGTGAACTGCAGGCCGTATTAAAGCAGGCCGTCGAAGACGCCACGGTGAAAGCGCCGCTGCGCCACAACGCGGTGGAAATCTTTGACGAGGTGAACACCGGCAAAAACACCGGCAGCGGCGTCCCCTGGGTGACCTGGGACATCGTTCCGGACGGCGACGATGCGGAAATTGAAGTCTACATGGCCGGCGGCGGCTGCACCCTGCCCGGCCGCTCAAAAGTGCTTATGCCCTCCGAGGGGTATGAAGGCGTAGTGAAGTTCGTGTTTGAAAACATCTCTACGCTGGCGGTTAACGCCTGCCCTCCCGTGCTGGTCGGCGTTGGGATCGCCACCTCGGTCGAAACCGCCGCGGTGCTGTCGCGCAAAGCGGTTCTGCGCCCCATCGGCACCCGACACCCTAATCCTAAGGCGGCGGAACTCGAGCTGCGCCTGGAAGAAGGCCTCAACAAGATGGGGATTGGCCCGCAGGGACTGACCGGCAACAGCTCCGTGATGGGCGTACACATTGAGTCCGCCGCTCGCCACCCGTCGACGATCGGCGTCGCCGTTTCCACCGGCTGCTGGGCTCACCGCCGCGGAACCCTGCTTGTCCATCCAGACCTGTCGTTTGAAAACATTTCCCACACTCGGAGCACGCTATGAAAAAGATCCTGACTACGCCCATCAGCGCCGACGACCTGAAGGATATCCGCGCAGGAGACGTAATTTACCTGACCGGGACGCTGGTAACCTGCCGTGACGTCTGCCACCGCAGGCTTATCGAGCTCAAGCGCCCTATTCCTTACGATCTGCGCGGCAAGGCGATTTTCCACGCCGGCCCTATCGTGCGTAAAAAAGGCGACGGCTGGGAAATGGTCTCCATCGGCCCGACTACCAGCATGCGTATGGAAGCGTTTGAGAAAGAGTTTATCGAGCAGACCGGCGTGAAGCTTATCGTAGGTAAAGGCGGCATGGGGCCGCTGACCGAAGCCGGCTGTAAAGAGAACAAGGCGCTGCACGTCATTTTCCCCGCCGGATGCGCGGTCGTGGCCGCAACTCAGGTTGAAGAAATTGAAGAAGTGCACTGGACCGAGCTGGGCATGCCTGAATCACTGTGGGTTTGCCGCGTAAAAGAGTTCGGCCCGCTTATCGTCTCTATCGATACGCACGGCAATAACCTGATTTCCGACAATAAAAAGCTGTTCGCCGAGCGCCGCGAACCGATCGTCGAAGAGATCTGTGAGCACGTTCACTACATAAAATAACAACTCGATAAGACAGAAGTAGCGCCTATTTCCATTTCTCTGGGCGCTACGACTCTCTCCTTTTACAGGACACCACAATGGCTACGTTCCGCAACTACTGGCGGTATTTTGTGCCGCCTGTTGTCAGTATTCTTCTTGCCTTAATGCCGGCGCCCGCCGGTCTGGACGCTCACGCCTGGCTTTACTTCGCCGTATTTATGGGCGTCATTGCAGGCCTTATTCTTGAGCCTGTCCCCGGCGCGGTGGTCGCGATGATCGGCATTTCCGTTATCGCGATTTTATCCCCGTGGCTGCTGTTTAGCCCGGAACAGATGTCGCAGGGCGGATTCAAATTTACCTCTAAAGCTCTCTCCTGGGCGGTATCCGGGTTTTCCAACTCGGTTATTTGGCTTATCTTCGCCGCCTTTATGTTCGGCATCGGCTACGAAAAAACCGGCCTCGGCAGGCGCATTGCCCTGATGCTGGTAAAAAAGATGGGGCATAAAACCCTGTTTTTAGGCTACGCGGTGATGCTGTCCGAACTGGTGCTGGCTCCCGTCACTCCGTCCAACACGGCCCGAGGCGCAGGGATAATCTATCCCATCATCCGCAACCTTCCGCCGCTTTACGACTCCAAGCCCGACTCCGCGAGCGCCCGCAGCATCGGCTCTTACGTGATGTGGATGGGCATCAGCGCAGACTGCGTCACCAGCGCGATTTTCCTGACCGCAATGGCGCCGAACCTGCTCCTGGCCGGACTGATGAAGGGCGCGGCAGGCTCTGCGCTGAGCTGGGGCGACTGGTTTTTGGGCATGCTGCCGCTTAGCATCCTCCTGATTCTGCTGGTGCCTTGGCTTGCTTACGTGCTGTATCCGCCGACGCTTAAGGTAGGCGACCAGGTGCCTAAGTGGGCGGGAAAAGAGCTCGAATCGATGGGGCCGCTCTCTCGTCGCGAAAAGTGGATGCTGGCGCTAATGCTCGGCGCGCTGCTGCTGTGGATCTTTGGCGGAGAGTACGTCGACGCGGCAATGGTAGGCTACGGCATCGTCGCGCTGATGCTGGTGATGAAAATCATCAGTTGGGAGGACATCATCAGCAATAAGTCCGCCTGGAGCGTCTTCTTTTGGCTCGCGTCCCTCATTACGTTGGCGACCGGCCTGAACAACACCGGCTTTATCGCCTGGTTCGGCCAGCTTTTGGCTCGAGGGCTAGGCGGGTTCTCGCCGCTGGGAGTTATGGTAGCGCTGATCGCAGCGTTTTACCTTCTGCGCTACTTCTTCGCCAGCGCCACCGCCTATACCTCCGCGCTGGCGCCGATGATGATCGCCGCCGCCATGGCGATGCCGGACATGTCGCTGCCGGTCTTCTGCCTAATGGTAGGCGCAGCTATCGGCCTGGGAAGCATCCTTACGCCCTACGCGACCGGCCCCAGCCCAATTTACTACGGCAGCGGCTATCTGCCCACCGCTGACTACTGGCGGCTCGGCGCCATTTTCGGCGCCGTGTTCCTTGTACTGCTGATAGCCACCGGCCTGCTCTGGATGCCGCTGGTGCTGGCATAAGGCGCAGTCCGATATCGAAAGCCGGCGTCAGGTCGGCTTTATTCATAACGAGGAGGCTACCGTGGAACTCAATCAACTCCGGTGTTTTATTGCCGTTGCCGACGAACTCCATTTCGGCCACGCGGCGCAAAAGCTGGATATGCTGCCGTCGGCACTGGGTCGCTACGTTAAGCTATTGGAAGAAGAGCTGGGCATCCGGCTTTTGACGCGTTCGACTCGCAACGTTTCCCTGACGCCCCACGGGCGGCTGTTTCTTGATGAAGTCAGAAGCATCGTCAGCGGGACCGACAGTCTGGTACAGCATTTTCAGAAGCTAGGCCGCCAGCAGGGAGGCCGGCTTCGCATCGGCACCATAGACAGCACGGCAGTAAGCCTGATCCCTCCAATTCTGCACGCGTTTCGCAGCGCTCATCCGGACGTCGACATCCAAATCGTAGAAGATAAAACATCAAGGCTGCTGCCCAAGCTTCAGTCCGGGCATCTGGATCTTGCCTTCATTCGCCCGGCGGAGCGCCAGAACGAAGGGTTGGAGAGCCGCTTTCTGTTTTATGAAGACATCGTGTTGGCCATCTCCGACCGGCATCCGCTGGCGCGGCTTGACGAAGTTCGCGTTGAGGATCTGGCAGACATTCCGCTTATCGTGCCGCAGCGCAGGGTGCGCCCCCACAGCCACGACCTTACGCTAAACCTGTTCCAAAACGCGAGGCTCAAGCCGCTTCTGATACAAATCGGCGACGAAAAGCAGACCATTATAAACATGGTGGCGGCTGAGATAGGCGGCGCCGTGATGCCCCGCTGGGTAACCCGGATGTCCCTGCCTAACGTCAGTTTTGTCCCTCTGGCGAAGGAGTATGAGCACGTGCGGAAAATGCTGCCCGTCGCCGCCGTCTGGGTGAAGGGGATACGCGATGAAGCGCGGGACAACATGATGTCCATCGTTAGCCGAGAGCTGGAGAAAGTTTCAGCACGATGCTAGAAGATAGAGAACGGCTAAGCCTTCCGGCCGGGCGAACTGCACCCGGCCGAAATAGCCTCAGCGAGACAGCACCGCCGACAGCGCAGACACCCTGTTCACCAGGCGGCCAATTTTATCAATTTCCACCTCGATGACGTCCCCTTCCTGCATAAACAGAGGCGGGTTGCGCTTTTTACCTACGCCGCCGGGCGAGCCGGTAATAATCACATCGCCGGCCACCAGCGGGCTAAAACGAGAAATGTACTCCACCAGGCAAGCAATAGAGTTAACCATATTGCGCGTTGAGTCGTTTTGAACCTGATTGCCGTTCAAAAACGTTTTGATGGTGAGATCCTGCGGATCGGTGATTTCGTCGCTGGTCACCAGCCATGGCCCGAACGCGCCGGTTTTGCGCCAGTTTTTACCTGAAGTAAACCAGGTAAACTGCATATCGCGCACCGAGCCGTCCATGAAGCAGCTGTAGCCCGCGATGTGTTCCAGCGCGTTTTCACGGGAGACGTTATCAGTATCTTTTCCAATAACGACGGCCAGCTCGCCCTCATAGTCAAACTCATTGCTTTCATCGGGCTTACAGAGCGCTCCGTCGTGAGCGGCAAGCGAATCGGGAAAGCGAATAAACAGCGTCGGCGCGTTGATGGTTTGCTCAAACTCAACGCGCTTTTCCATATAGTTCATGCCCGCGCAAAAGATCTTCTTCGGATTTTCTATTACGGGTAAAAACTGAATGTCCTCCAGGTTAAAGTCAGCCTGTTCCAGCTTCATTTCTTTGAGTTCTTCTAAAACCCGCCCTGCAATGGCCGACTTAAGATCGGGAAAATAGGCGCTGTAGCGTTTTCCTAAATCATAAACCTGATTACCCTCAACCCGCCCCCAGGTTTTATTTCCCGTCGTCGGATTAATAAAGCTCAATAGCTTCATATTCGTGCCTCGTATAGCCTGTTTGTTAAAAATCTGACTCGTTAATTCATTATGTTTCTACAGTCAATTACCCGCGCACGTACTTGCACACAGCTGCGCATAAATAAGGCGTCGTCATTTTCTTTGAAGAAATAGTTAGCATCAATGTAAATGATTATTTATTTAAATTATTTAATTTGGTTAATTTTCAACATATCCGACACGCCGCTACGTTTGATAATGCCGACGTGCCGGACAGCGCCTCGGGTTTACTTGCTCAGCTCGGGAGAAAGAGACGCCCTCTTCTCCTGCCTTCTGCGGTTAAAATCAACCAGCAGGGTCAGCAGCGCAGATATCACCAGCATTCCGGCAACGCAGTAAAGCGCAGCGGAAAAATCCCCGGTCGTCTCCTTTAGCCAGCCGATAATGGTCGGTCCGGCAAACCCGCCCAGGTTGCCGATAGCGTTGATGGCAGCAAGCCCCGCAGCTGCCGCTGGCCCTGAGAGGAAGAGGGAGGGGATGCTCCAAAGCGGCGGCTTGCATGAAGAAATGCCGATATTCGCCATCACCAGCGCCACAATCGCGACCGGCAAGATCTGAGCTGAGCCCGTCAGGACAAATCCGGCACAGGCCAGCAGGCAGGCGCAAACCACGTGCCAGGTGCGCTCTTTGGTTTTATCCGAATGCCTTGCCCACAGGATCATGGAGATAGCCGCCAGCGCCGAAGGAATGGCGTTAACAAAGCCAATCTGTAGTGTCGTCAGCCCGAAGGACTTGATGAACTGGGGCGACCAGATGTTAAGAGAATAAAGCCCGGCCGAGGTGCCGAAATAAACCACGGCAAGCGTAAGCACGCGAATGTCCGTCAGTCCCTTCCAAACGCTGGTTTTTACCGCCGTTGCCTGATTTTGCTTTTCCGCCGCCAGAGTACCAATCAGCCACTGGGTTTCCTGCTCCGTCAGCCAGCGGTTTTTCTCCGGGCGGTCGTTCACGTAGAAGAGCGTAAACACGCCCATAACGCCGGCGGCAATGGTGCACAGTAAAAACATCAGTTGCCACCCTCGAAGCCCCAGCGCGCCGTCCATGCTGAGAATCGCCCCGGCCAGCGGAGAGCCCAGCATCGCCGACAGCGGCGCCGCCGCCATAAACAGCGCAATCACCTGCGCCCTGCGCTTAACGGGGAACCAGGTGCTCAAATAGAGGATAATGCCTGAGAAAGAGCCCGCTTCCGCAACGCCCAGCAGGAAACGCACAACGTAAAACCCGGTCGCCGTCTCTACATACATCATGCAGGCGGTAATAACGGACCAGCTGATAAGGATCCTCGCCAGCCAAATGCGCGGCCCGACCTTTTGCAAAATAATGTTGGAAGGAACGTCCGAAATAAAGTAGCCGAGAAAAAACAGCCCTGCCCCTAATCCAAAGACCGCGTCTGAAAAGCCGAGATCCTGATTCATGGTCAGCGCCGCAAAGCCAATGTTGATGCGATCGAAGAAGCCGATGAAATAAACCAGCATGACGTAGGGGACGATTCGCCACGTAATTTTCTTCAGCGTTATTTGTTCCATAGAGTTATTCATAGTCATTTCCCGGTGTGGTTGAGAACGCCTTAGTCGCTTTGTTTTTGCCTGTTACGAATAAGATTCAAAACACTGCTCACGGAAAATATGCGCCGCCGCGCCGGGATAATCATCCCATCGGAATTATATAAAAAATTAGAATTATCTATTTAATTAAATATAAGTACGGTAAATACTGAAGAAAAAATACTATCACAATGAAATACATTGAATTAATTTGTCTACAAAAACGACTTCCTTATCCTTTCCCTCGTCTTTACGGGCCATGATTATCGTTAATAATTGTGATAAAAATCAACATTTGACAAATTTAATACGATAGCTGCCATTAATACTTTTTTTGATAGCGCAATAGAATGAATTTTAACAGGTTAATATTTATGAAAGGCCGAAATCGGTTAGAGGATTGAAATAACGACCGCGCCCCGGGCAAAGCCCGAGACGCAGCGTTGAGTAGTAAAATGACGAGAGGCTTAAAGCGAAAGCGCCTTTCTTTTTATCCCACGACGGTAGAGCCTTCCTCCACCTTTGGCACCGCGCTGACGAGCGGGGCTTCCGTTTCGTTTAAATCGTTGCGCAGATAAACGCCTAACAGAAAGCCCATAATCGACAGCGCCAGAACGTAATAGGCCGGCGCCATCGGCGTGAGCTTCATAATGTAGGTCACGCATACCGGCGTAAGCCCGCCGAAGATAGCGTAAGAAACGTTATAAGAGAAAGAGAGCCCGGAGAAGCGAACCACCGCAGGGAAGGCCCGCACCATCACGAACGGCACCGCCCCAACGACGCCCACGCACAGCCCGGCGATGCCATAGGTGATAAACAGCAGGTCGACGTTGGTCGCCGAGTGGTAGAACACCCAGCTTGCCACCGCCAGCATCAGGCTGCCGCCGATAAAGGTTTTACTGGCGCCGAAGCGGTCCGCCGCCAGCCCTGAGAGCACGCAGCCCACGCACAGCGCGATAATCGCTACGCTGTTAGCCTTCAGAGCGATAACGCGATCGATGCCGAACTGCGTTTGCAGGTAGTTGGGCGTCATCAGAATCACAACCACGATCCCCGCCGACAGCAGCCAGGTCAGCAGCATGGATACTACTACCGCACGCGGATAGTTCATTACGACCGACTTCAGCGGCAGCTCGGCAGCCAGCGCTTTGCGCTGCTGCATTTCAACGAATACCGGCGTCTCTTTCAGCCAGCGGCGCAGATACATGGCCACCAGGCCAAAAATGCCGCCCATGAAGAACGGAATGCGCCAGCCGTATTGATGGATGGTTTCGATGCTCATTGACGAGTTAATCAGCGTGGCGATAAAAGAGCCCAGCAAAATGCCGATCGTAAGCCCAGCGGTCAAAACGCCGCAGGCGATGCCAATGCGCCGATTCGGCACGTGTTCCGCGACGAACACCCACGCGCCCGGCACTTCCCCGCCGATGGCGGCGCCCTGCAGGATGCGCATCAACAGCAGCAGCAGGGGCGCGGCAATGCCGATGGTTTCATAGGTCGGCAGCATGCCCATCGCCAGCGTTGGCAGCGCCATCAGAAGAATGCTCAAGGAAAACATCCGCTTGCGGCCAACCAAATCGCCAAAGTGCGCCATGATGATGCCGCCTAGAGGGCGAGCCAGATAGCCAGCGGCAAAGATGCCGTAGGTCTGCATCAGCACCAGCCACTGCGGCATCTCGCTGGGAAAGAACAGCTGGCCGATAACCACGGCGAAGAAGACGAAAATGATGAAGTCGTAAAACTCCAGCGCGCCCCCCAGGGCGGCCAGCGTTAACGTCTTATAATCCTGCTTGTTCAGAGGGCGATTTTTTTGCTGAATCATAAAAAACCATCTATTGCCATAGGGTGAATAAAAATAATATGAAAATTCATGTAAAATATTTTTTACTATATCGTAATCATAACAATACACCAGCAAAGAACGCAGCTATTTTGTAAAAACGTGAAGAAACCGAGTTAATATTTTGATGAGAAAAGAAAAATAGGTTTTCAGAGAAAAAAAGCCCAACTGCGGGCTACGCAATCGGGCTTATTTAAAGAGAAGCGCTATGTTATTTAGCGCGAATGGCGCTCTTGGGGCGGAAGGCGGCAACGACGTCGGTATGAGTTTCCACGTAGGGGCCGTCCAGCAGCTGAATGCAGTAAGGAATGCTGGCGAAAATGCCCGATACCAGCACCTTGCCGCTTTCGTCCTTAACGCCTTCCAGCGTCTCTTTTATCGACTTCGGCTGCCCCGGCAGGTTAACGATCAGCGCCTGCTTGCGAATAACGCCGACCTGACGCGAAAGGATCGCCGTCGGTACATAGTGCAGGCTAATCTGACGCATCTGTTCGCCAAACCCCGGCATCAGGCGATCGGCCACCGCCAGCGTCGCGTCCGGCGTAACGTCGCGCCGCGCCGGGCCGGTTCCGCCGGTGGTCAACACCAGATGACAGCCTCGCTCGTCCACCAGCTCGCAGAGCGCCTCTTCAATCATGGCCTGTTCATCGGGAATAAGGCGGCTTAGGGTTTCAAACTCGCTGCTGACGGCGGCCTGTAGCCACGACTCCAGCGCGGGGATCCCCTGATCCTGATAAATGCCGTTGGAAGCGCGGTCAGACACTGAAACCAGACCGATGCGTAGCTTATTCATAGTTACCTCTGTTGCTCGCTGAACCCTGTTGCTAAACCCTATTTATATGGCGCGTATCATACGCTGATTGAGGCGGTTTTTGCAGTGTTGTGCGGTGAAGGGCGTGATGGGGGCGAAAAAATACCGGTCAGAAGACCGGTACAGCAATGTAACTGCGAGAAAATGGGATAAATAAGGCAGCCGTGCAATACAGCAATCACCGTCATTGGAATCGCTATCCCTCAAACGGATGACATGGTGCCCTAATGGCCTCCCGCTTTGAGGTAAATATCAACAATCGACGAAGGAATATCATCGGATATTTTCTCAACCCCAAAAACATCCGACTGAAAACCTGCCATATACATGATGACAAACGGCGTTCCAGGCTTCTTCTCGGTGAGATAATTTTGCGATTCAGACGAGACGCTATAAGTTTTATTTTTATCAGAAGGCATTAACAGCTCCGCGCCCTTAATGATAACGGTACATTCGGGAAACGACTCCTCTCTGAGCTGCTCTTTTTCCGGCACAATGACAGGCATAAAGTTGGGCTGACGGTTTGCCGACTCAACCATCGCAAGGTAACTGCTATCGCTTTGCTTTTGGATATAAAGATCGGTCTGCCCCTCTATTTTATAACTCCCCTGAAGTTCCGGACAGGCATGAGCAAAAACTGACACCATCAGTAGGAATCCACCCAATATCACTCTCGGTAGTCGCGTCATAAATTGTCCCTTTTATTAATGACCAGTCGGCAAATCAGAAGGCGTAGCCTCTAATCGTAAAAAAGACGCCCGCAGGCGTCTTCTTGTATTCGGCAGACCAAAGCCAGCACAGATTGTTGATTACATCAGCCCAACAATCATCTTCTCCAGCTTTTCCTGGTCGATAGCAAACTTGCGGATGCCGTCCGCCAGCTTTTCTACCGCCATCGGATCCTGATTATGCTGCCAGTAGAACTCGGCTTCGGTAATCGCCTGAGGACGCGCCTTGACTTCGCCCGCGTAGGACAGCTTGCGCTCAACTTCGCCTTGGCTTTCGGACAGCTCTTTAAGTAGCGCCGGTGCGATGGTCAGGCGGTCGCAGCCCGCCAGCTCGAGGATCTCGCCGGAATTGCGGAAGCTTGCGCCCATCACGACGGTGCTGTAGCCGTGCTGCTTGTAGTATTCGTAAATCGCGGCCACGGAAATTACGCCCGGATCTTCTGCCGGCGCGAACTCTTTCTTCTCGCCGTTGGCCTTGTACCAGTCGAGAATGCGGCCAACGAACGGAGAAATCAGATAGACACCCGCTTCGGCACAGGCGCGCGCCTGAGCAAAGGAGAACAGCAGGGTCAGGTTACAGTTGATGCCTTCTTTTTCCAGCTGCGCGGCGGCGCGGATGCCCTGCCAGGTTGAAGCCAGCTTGATAAGAATGCGATCGTTAGTAATGCCCGCATCGTTGTAAAGCTTAATCAGGCGCTTGGCCTTGGCGATGCTAGCTTCGGTGTCGTAGGACAGGCGCGCGTCAACTTCCGTTGAAATGCGGCCCGGGATAAGTTTGAGGATCTCAAGACCGATATTCACCGCCAGCTTGTCGGAGGCGTCGATAACCTGCTGCGCACGGTCGCTGCTTTGCCCCTTCGCCCAGGCGATTGCGTCGTCAATCAGCTTACGGTATTCCGGCAGCTGGGCCGCATTCAGAATCAGAGAAGGGTTGGTGGTGGCATCCTGCGGCTTGTACAGCTTCATTGCGGCGATATCGCCGGTGTCCGCTACTACCGTGGTGATTTTACGTAAAGAGGTAAGTTTATCAGTCATGATCGCTCTCGTATTAAGTCGGTGGGCCGTGGTTAATTATCACCGAATGATAATAACATGACTTATTTCGGGCGCAACGATGTCGCTTACGGCTTGCCAAACCAAAGCCTCTGCTAACCCGCAGGCTTTGAATTAACTCACTGATAGTAAAAATAAAAAATCATTCACAATTCGGCCTCGCCAATTATCCTATTGAATCTATCGATTTTTTAACGATCGATTTCTGATAAAGTGGCGGATAATCGTATTCTCAGGAGCTGACAATGCTTATCGCTATCTCCCCTGCCAAAACGCTGGACTACACGAGCCCTCTGGTCACGGAGCGCTACACGCAACCCGAAATGCTGGACCAGTCTGAACGACTGATTAAACGCTGTCGTAAACTTACCCCTGCGCAGATCGCAAGCCTGATGGGGATAAGCGACAAGCTCTCCGGCCTTAACGCCGCCCGCTTTGCGGAATGGACGCCCGAATTTACACCAGAGAACGCCCGCCAGGCGCTGCTGGCGTTCAAAGGCGACGTCTATACCGGGCTGCACGTTGAAGACTTCAGCGAGCAGGACTTCGACTTCGCTCAAAGCCATCTGCGCATGCTCTCAGGCCTTTACGGCGTGCTGCGCCCGCTCGACCTGATGCAGGCCTATCGGCTGGAGATGGGAACCAAGCTTGAGAACGAGCGCGGTAAAGACCTCTACGCCTTCTGGGGCAAGCGCATTACTGATAAGCTTAATCAGGCGCTCGACGAACAGGGCGATCGCATATTCATCAATCTGGCCTCCGATGAATACTTTAAGGCGGTGCAGACCGACGCGCTAAATGCGACCCTCATTAAACCGGTGTTTCTCGATGAGAAAAACGGCAAGTACAAAATCATCAGCTTCTACGCCAAAAAGGCGCGGGGCCTGATGAGCCGCTTTATTATCAAAAATCGCCTGACGACGCCGGAGCAGCTGCTGGACTTTAACCTTGAAGGCTACCAGTTCGACGAAAGCGCCTCTTCAGGCAACGAGCTGGTGTTTAAGCGCCCAGAGCAGTACGCCTAAAAGCGTTTTCCAATAAGCCCTTCAAATGCAAAAGGCTCGCATTAAGCGGGCCTTTGAGATTGCAGACAAAGGTCTTAAAAAGCTAAACGGAGGGAGAGTCTTCCGTTGGGGTCGACTTGGCGCAAGCCAACGAAGCGCCCCTAGGAAGGCTATGCCCGACGCACTCCCATAGCTAATACAAGCGCTCTTCCGACCGGGCACATCGGTGATATCAGCACAATGTAATTATGGTCGGAATATCCACTGAAGCCAATTTAGAATATTTGCTAACACTCTAAAGCCCGCCGATTTCATGAACAAGCGGGCCCTTTGCTTAACAATGTCTTACTTCGGCAGCGCCATCAAAAAACTACGCAGCGGAGAGAAATCCGCGGGCAGATAATGAGACAGCAGCGGCAGCTCGGCTCTGTCCGCCAGCGCTTTCGGCAGCGGCAGCTCGGTATCCAGAACCTCTTCAACCACTTCCTTAAACTTGGCCGGATGCGCCGTTCCCAAGAACAGGCCGTATTCGCCCTCTTTCAGGCTGTCACGCAGCGCACGATAGGCAATAGCGCCGTGCGGCTCGGAGGTATAACCCTTCTTCGCCAGTTCACGCATCGTTTCGCGCGTAGTTTCATCACTGACCGCCTCATAGGCTAACGCGCTTAACGGCCACTCTTTACGACGGAACAGCTCTTCGATGCGCGGCCAGTTATTGGGCTGGCTGACGTCCATGGCGTTAGAAAGCGTCGCCACCGTCTTGTGCGGTTCCCACTTACCGCTGGAAAGATAGCGCGGCACCGTATCGTTGGCATTGGTCGCGGCGATAAAGCGCTTCACCGGCAGCCCCATCGACTTGGCCAGCAGGCCCGCCGTCAGATCGCCGAAGTTGCCGCTGGGAACGGAGATCACCAGCTGATTGCGTTGATCTTGGCTAAGCTGCGCCGCGGCCTCAAAGTAATAACAAATCTGGGCCAGCAGGCGGCTGATGTTGATGGAGTTGGCGGAGTTCAGGCCCAGCGCCGCCTTCAGCTCTTCGTCGTCAAACGCCTGCTTCACCAGCGCCTGGCAGGCGTCGAAGTCGCCATCGATAGCGACGGTGTGGATATTATCGCCAAGCGTACAGAACAGCTTCTCCTGCAGCGGGCTGATTTTTCCGTTCGGGTACAGGATCACCACGCGAACGTTTTTCAGGCCGTAGAAGGCGTGAGCCACCGCCGCCCCGGTGTCGCCCGACGTCGCGGTCAGAATGGTAACCGGCTTGTCGCCCGCGACCTCCGCCAGCATCTGCGCCATGATGCGCCCGCCGAAGTCTTTAAACGCCAGCGTCGGGCCATGGAACAGCTCCAGCGTGCCGACGTCCTCTTCGACGCTCACCACCGGAGCGGGGAACTGGAACGCCTTGGCTACGCGCTCGGCGACGGCCTTGGCCGCGATCTCATCGCCGATGTAGGCTGAAAGAATGCGGGCGCTGCGGCTAACGAGATCCATCTCCAGCAGCTCGTTGATTTCCGATGCGTCAAACGACGGCAGCTCCGCAGGGAAAAACAGCCCCTGCTGCTTTCCTAACCCCTGACGCACCGCTTGACCAAAGCTGACCTGTTCGTTGTGATCTTTTAAGTTATACAGTTTCATTGTGTTTGCTAATTTCCGTTAATTAGAGCCTATCTCAGTAGGCGTATATTGGCGCAGTCAGTTTGGGCGCGGACAGCGCGGAGAAACCGGAGCGTACACGTAGTACGTGAGGATTTCGAGCACTGCCCAAGCCAAAACTGGCAAGCAAAATAGCCTAATGGGATAGGCTCTTAATCCAGTCGGCGCGCGCCTGCGGTATCCAGACGACAAACGTGAACGAAGCCTTCTTCATTCTGCACATAGTTTTTCTCAAGCCAAGCCTTAAGGCGCTGCGCCGTATCCAAGCGATCGGTGACGGTAAACAGCGTCGGGCCAGACCCGGAAATGCCGCACGCCAGTGCGCCGATGTCCTGAGCGGCCTTGCGCGCCTCGGCGAAGCCGGGCAACAGGCGGGTGCGGTAAGGTTCGGCGATAACGTCCTGCATAAGCTTGGCGGCCAGCAGCGGCTGCTGAGTGTGGCAGGCATGAATAAAGCCGGCCAGATAGCGTCCGTGACGAATGCAGTCCTGCCGCAGATACTGCGCCGGCAAAATGGCGCGCGCCTCGGCGGTAGACACTTTGATGCCCGGATAGGCCATCACCCAATACCATTCGTCAAAGCCCGGCACCGGCTGGCTGATAATGCCGTTTTCCTCCAGCATCAGCTGCATGCCGCCCAAATAGCAGGGCGCCACGTTGTCATAATGAACGCTGCCGGAAATTCTTCCCTCCAGCTCGCCCATCATCGCCAGCAGCGCCGTTTCATCAAACGGCCTGTCGCAGTATTCGTTCAGCGCCATCAGCCCCGCTACGACGGAGCAGGCGCTGGAGCCGAGGCCGGAGCCGATCGGCATGTTTTTCTCCAGCACCATCGCCACCGGCAGCTGGCGGCCGAGGCGTTCGCAAAACAGCTCCCAGCACTGATAAACGATGTTTTCTTTAGGTTCGCTGGGAAGCTTGCCGACGAAACGCCCCCTGTTGCTAAGGCTAAAACTTTCGGCGGCCTCAACGCTCACGCAGTCGCCTAAAAGCGTTCCGTCAACCGGCGATACCGCCGCGCCCAGTACGTCAAAACCGACGCTGACGTTGCCAATGGAGGCAGGCGCATAAATCTTAATCATGTCAAACTCCCAGTTTTCCCGACAGGGTACGCAGAAGGTCGGCGAATACGCCCGCCGCCGTTACGTCATTGCCTGCGCCATAGCCCCGCAGCACCAGCGGCAGAGGCTGATAGTAGCGGGTGTAAAACGCCAGCGCGTTTTCACCGTTTTTCACTTTAAACAGCGGATCGTTATCATCCACCGCGTCAATCTTCACCCGGCATTGGCCGTCTTCAATCATGCCGACGTAGCGCAGAACTTTACCCTCTTTGGCTGCGGCCTGTACGCGCTGGACGAACTCGGCGTCCAGCTGCGGCAGGCGCTGCATAAAGGTCGCGACGTCGCCGCTGGCGTCAAACGAGGCGGGCAGCACCGACTCTACGTCGATCTGGTCCAGCTCCAGCGTATAGCCAGCTTCGCGCGCCAGAATCAAAAGCTTGCGGGCGACGTCCATTCCAGAGAGGTCGTCACGCGGATCCGGCTCGGTGTAGCCCTTCTCCTTGGCCAGCTTGGTCGCGTCGGACAGGCTAAGCCCTTCGTCAAGCTTACCGAAGATAAACGACAGCGAGCCGGACAGGATACCGGAAAAACGCAGCAGTTCATCGCCTGCGTTCAGCAGATTTTGCAGGTTTTCAATAACCGGCAGCCCCGCGCCGACGTTAGTATCGTACAGAAACTTGCGGTTGCCCGCACTGGCTGCCTGACGCAGCTGATGATAATAGTTCATCGAGCCGGTATTGGCCTTCTTGTTCGGCGTCACAACGTGGAAGCCGTCGGCCAGGAAGTCGGCATACTGTGAGGCCACCTCTTCGCTTGAGGTGCAGTCGACAATGACCGGATTGAGCAGATGATACTCCTTCACCAGGCGGATCAGTCGCCCGAGATTAAACGGCTCTTCCGCAGAGGCCAGCGCTTCACGCCAGTTTTCCAACGGGATGCCCAGCGTGCTGGTCACCATGCCGCGAGAGTTGGCGATGCCGCAAACGCGAAGGTCGATGTTTTTCTGCTTCAGCCACGGCTGCTGGCGCTGGATCTGATCCAGCAGCGCGCCGCCAACTCCGCCGACGCCAATGACGAAAACGTCCAGCACCTGGTTGGTTTCAAACAGTACCTGATGGCTGGCTCTGACCGCCGTGATCGCCGAGTCGTTGCTGACGACGGCGGAAATGGATCGCTCGGACGACCCTTGCGCAATGGCGACGATGTTGATATTCGCCCTGGCCAATGCGCTGAAAAAGCGTGCCGACATGCCACGAAGCGTACGCATGTTGTCGCCGATAACCGAGATAATCGCCAGCCGCTCTACGACGTCCAGCGGATCCAGCAGGCCGTCTTTCAGCTCCAGATAGAACTCGTCTTCCAGCGCTCTTTGCGCACGCGCCAGCTCGCCCTGAGGAATACAGAAGCTGATGCTATATTCAGACGAAGACTGGGTGATCAGCACCACCGAAATGCCTGCGCGAGACATTACGGAAAACACGCGCGCCGCCATGCCGACCATGCCTTTCATTCCCGGGCCGGACACGTTTACCATCGCCATGTTGTTAAGGTTAGTAATGCCCTTGACCGGATAGCGGTCGTCGCCGCTTTCACGGCTAATCAGCGTCCCGGGGGCCTGAGGATTAGCGGTATTTTTTATCAGACAGGGAATTTGGAACTGGGCGATGGGAGCGATAGTGCGTGGGTGGAGGACTTTAGCGCCGAAATAGGATAGCTCCATCGCCTCC
Source organism: Leminorella grimontii (assembly GCF_039789245.1). Taxonomy (NCBI): domain Bacteria; kingdom Pseudomonadati; phylum Pseudomonadota; class Gammaproteobacteria; order Enterobacterales; family Budviciaceae; genus Leminorella; species Leminorella grimontii. The sequence goes on from NZ_CP146357.1 coordinate 3,071,326, forward strand.
TGATAGGACATCGACTTAAGCAGCCTGGCGCTCGGTACCGATCTGGGATCACAGGTATAAACCCCGTCGACGTCGGTCCAGATCTCACAGCTGTCCGCGCGCAGGCAGGCGGCCAGCACCGCAGCGGAGTAGTCGGAACCGTTGCGTCCAAGCACGACAAGCTCGCCTTTCTCGTTACCCGCAGTAAAGCCGGCCATCAGGATGACGTGGTTTCCGGGGATCGCCATTTCCTTCAGGCGACGGCTGGACTCGGCGATATCGACGGTAGACTCCAGATAGTGACCGTGCGCCAGCAGCATCGTCACCGGGTTGATAACCGTGACTTCATAGCCGCGAGCCTTAAATACGGCCTCCATGATGGCAATAGACAGCTTTTCACCGCGGCTAATGATCGAGGCGTTTACGCCGTCGGGACACTGGCCGAGTAGAGAGATACCGTGCAGCACGTGTTTTAGCTGAGCAAACTCCTGCTCGACCAAACGCTTGAGCTCGCCAGCCTCAAACCCAGGCTGGCTTTGCGCTAGGCCGCTCAGCAGTTCTGAAAAGATCTGTTCGGCGTCGCGCATGTTGGTGATGACGTCCTGACCGGCGACGGTTTTTTCAATCATCGCTACCAGGTGGTTGGTTATCTTTGCAGGAGCGGAAAGAACCGTAGCAACCTGGCCTTGACGCGCATTATTTTCGATGATGTCCGCTACGCGCATAAAGCGCTCGGAGTTTGCTACTGATGTACCGCCAAATTTCAGAACTCGCATTTTCGGCCTCTCCTGCCTGTTTAGTATTCGATTTTTTTACTGTGGCTTTTACCCTAGAAAAACCATTAAAAATCAGCCAAAAAAAAGCCCGCACTCGGTTCAACGGTGCGGGCTTTTTTAGATTCTCTTTACGCGTCAGCCCGCTCCGCTACCTGTGGTATCGGTTGTGGTGGTGGTAATAATAGCCAAGCTGATGCTGTACATAATATCGTTTATCTCTGTGATGTGTGCTTTAACTAGCGCCCTATATTGGTTAAAGCAAATGCTTACCAGAGTCAACTTTTTTTTCATTTTTCAACGAAAAAAGCCACTTATCTTAATGACTAGCGCGCTAAAATATCAATATATTACCGATAATAATCATACAATTAAGGATAAATACAATTATTTGTCCATAAAATTATCTTCATTTCAAATGATTACTAATTTATTTAACCAGTTAAATACGTTTTATTAGCATTATTTACTAGCTGGCTGCTGACAGGATTCAGTATCACTATGTTATTTAAATAATTATATTCCACTTTGCGGAAAATGTGGCTTATCGATTATGTGGCAAAAATGATAATGATATGTTAAAATAAAATCATTCTATAAACAAGAATGCAATAAACGGCTAACGGTACAAAAAGTACCAATTTCGCTATGAAAAACAGGGCTTATGTAGGAAAATCATGGCCCCGAAGCGAATGACACACGTTTTGAAATGAGAATAAAATGTGAGAAAAAGGTCAAAAAATAGCGATTCATATGCGCAAAATTTGTAGATTTTTCTCACAAATCGGCTAATGTGCTATAACTATTATTGACATATATCAACAAGCCCCAATTTTGTTGATTGGTAAAAGAGAGACTCCTGTTATATTACGCCGCATAAAACGGCTGCAGGCGATCGGTTTTAACAAATCACGGGTGTGTCAGGTAGTTACTTTTAGCCGAACCAGAGATTGTTGAAATTTGAAATATACCCTAAATAATTCAAGTTGAATGAAGGCGGCTTGAAGTATGACGGGAATAGCATTGGAGGGACTCGTCCCTTACTGTGTGCAGTGGTCTGGGTTAACGATCGCTATCGTACCCTGACGTTAATTCAGATCGCTGTAATATTACAATTTGATTTTGTTGGCAAACTTAGGTAACAGACATGCAAACCCCGCATATCCTGATCGTTGAAGACGAATTAGTAACTCGTAACACGTTAAAAAGCATTTTCGAGGCGGAAGGATACGTTGTCTTTGAAGCCAATGATGGTGCAGAAATGCATCGGATTTTGTCCGACCATAACATCAACCTGGTTATCATGGATATCAACCTACCCGGTAAAAACGGCCTGCTGTTAGCGAGGGAATTACGCGAACAGGCGGCGGTCGCCCTTATGTTCCTGACCGGCAGAGATAACGAAGTCGATAAGATCCTTGGTCTGGAAATTGGCGCTGACGACTATATCACTAAACCGTTTAACCCACGTGAACTGACCATCCGCGCAAGAAACCTGCTTTCTCGCACCATGAACCTTGGCGCGACCGGAAGCGAAGAGCGCCGGCAGGTAGAAAATTACCGCTTCAACGGTTGGACGCTGGACATCAACAGCCGTTCGCTGATTAATCCGGAAGGCGAGATGTTCAAGCTGCCGCGCAGCGAATTCCGTGCCATGCTGCACTTCTGCGAGAATCCGGGCAAAATCCAGTCTCGCGAAGAGCTGCTGAAGAAAATGACCGGCCGTGAGCTCAAGCCGCACGACCGTACGGTTGACGTAACCATTCGCCGCATCCGTAAGCATTTCGAATCCACGCCGGATACGCCGGAAATCATCGCGACGATCCACGGCGAAGGCTACCGTTTCTGCGGCGATTTGGAAGAATAAGCCGATTCGGCCATTGCCAACAAACGCTAAGAGCCTCCGCATTCGGAGGCTTTTTTATTTATCTCGAATGGCCTACTTCTCGCCCTGCGCCCAAGGGATGATCGGCACCGTGCTTAGCGCATTCTTCGGCGAACCGTCCACCAGCTTGTCGGAGTAAACCAGATAAACCAGCGTGTTGCGCTTATCGTCGTAGAAGCGTACGACCTGCATGGACTTAAATACGATAGACGTGCGCTTTTTAAACACCGTCTCGCCGTCAGCCTTGCGGCTTTTTATCTTATCGCTGAGCGCAATAGGACCAACCTGAATGCAGGAAAGCGCGCCGTCGGCGGTGTCCTCCGCAAGCCCAAGCCCTCCCTTGATGCCGCCAGTTTTCGCTCGGCTTAGATAGCAGGTTACGTTTGCAACGTCAGGATCGTCGAACGCTTCTATAACAATCTTATGATCCGGCCCTATCAATTTGAACACGGTGTCCACTGAGCCGATTTGCTCAGCGCTGGCGTAGCCAACGTAGGATAAAGCAAGCAGGCCCACGGCCAGAATCCCTTTCCTCATACGTTTCTCCGATAGATATGATGGTTGACGTTATTAGGAAAAATTATTTTCCAGATTTGAATAAAATCCTAAGCATCAGTATAGCAACACCTTGTTTCATGCCGGGTATTGCGTCAGCATCGCTAACTTGGTAAAAAGTGCTATTCCATATCGGCAACTGTGTCATTACCTAAATAGTTTCGGGAATAGCGACCTTCCCCCAAGCCGATCTGTCACTCTGTAGAACATGCTCTATATTATGAGGAAGTCTTTTTATGGAACAAGCCAGTATTATCCGCGATCTTTTGGACTGGCTGGAAAGTCATCTGGATCAACCTCTTGCACTGGATAACGTTGCAGCAAAGTCAGGTTACTCCAAATGGCACCTACAGAGAATGTTTAAAGACGTAACGGGTCAGGCCATCGGCGCCTACATCCGCGCCCGCCGCCTTTCAAAAGCGGCCGTAGCCCTTCGCCTGACGTCTCGCCCTATTCTGGACGTTGCCTTACAGTATCGCTTTGATTCCCAGCAGACGTTTACTCGCGCGTTCAAAAAGCAGTTTTCTCAAACGCCGGCATTCTATCGCCGTTCGGATACCTGGAGCGCCGTCGGCATTTGCCCGCCAATCAAGCTTTCGGGCAACAACCTGGTGCCGGTCGAATACGTCACTCAGCCGGAAAGGCGCCTGATCGGCATGACGCAGAGCTATACCTGTACGCTTGAAGACTTGATGAAATCCAGAGCGGAAATTCGCACTCAGTTCTGGAAACACTATTTGGGCGATCGGCTGGTAGAAATTCCTCCCGTGCTTTACGGGCTGCACCATACTCAACCAAGCCAGGAAAAAGACGACGAGCAGGAGGTGTTCTACACGACCGCGCTTGAAGAACAGCACCTGCCGCCGAACGTTGAGGGTGAGCCGGTTATCATTCCTGAAGGAGAATACGCGCTGTTTCGCTACAACGGCGCGCCGGACGGCTTACAGCAGTTCATTCTCTCTCTTTACGGCACCTGCCTGCCGCTTTTGAAGCTGACCCGCCGCAAAGGGGCCGATATTGAGATCTTCTACCCTAAAAACTTGCGGGTCGTCGACAGAGAACCACCTTCAGTGATTACCGCTGCCTATATGATTCCGATCCAGCGCTAGCGCTGGATCTCATCAAGGCTATCTTCTACGAGGTGCTGGGTATCGCCGGCGAACTCGACTACCCACCCCGGCGCCAGCCACGGGCTGTTTTGGCTTTCCACCAGCGACAGCGAGCAGTTGCGCAGGCGCAGGCGCCGTTCGGCATAGGGCGGCAATCCAATCACGCAGCCAAGCAGGCTTCCTAGCGCGATACCGTGGCTGACCAGCAGCGGGCGGCTCCCCTGAGGTAGGCGGATACACTCATCCAGTGCGGACTTCATGCGTTCAGTCAGCTCGGTGAGAGATTCGCCCTGCGGGATTCGGCCAAGCGGATTTCCGTTCAGAATTTGCAGGCGATGCTGCTCCTCTTCGGCCGTCAGGCTATCCACAAAGCGCTGCTCGAGGATCCCCATATTTAATTCACGAAGACGGGCGTCAAAAACCGGCTCAACGTTACAGAATTCGGCAATCAGGTTCGCCGTCTGTCGCGTGCGCCCGAGATCGCTTGCGATAATGTGCGTGATCCCTAAATGCTTCAGCCGCTTACCCGCCTGACGCGCCTGACGCACGCCCTGTGACGTAAGTGGGCTGTCGGTCTGGCCTTGAATTCTGCGAGCAACGTTCCATTCTGTCTCGCCATGTCGAATTAAGTATACCTGTGTCATGCCTCTTATCCGTTATACTGTGAAAATTGTCTTCTTACCGCTTCAAAAGTAATGAGTATGTACCACGTTATTGCAGCTACCACCAATCCAGCAAAAATTAATGCGATAGGCCTGGCCTTTACCGAACTGTTCGGCCCCGACAGCTATAGGCTTGAAAGCGTCGAGGTCGACAGCGGCGTACCAAATCAGCCTATCGGCGACAAAGAGACGCGCACCGGAGCGCGCCACCGCGTGATGTCCGCCCGTCAGGTTCGCCCCGAAGCCGACTTTTGGATCGGCATCGAAGCCGGCATTGATGATGATATGACATTTGCCTGGATTGTCATCGAAAATAAGCTTTGCCGAGGCGAGGCCCGTTCAGCCAGCCTGAAGCTGCCGCCGATAGTGCTAAAAAGCCTGCAGGAAGGTAAAGAGCTGGGCGATGAAATGTCGCGGCTAAGCGGTATCGAAAACATTGGCCAACAGGGCGGAGCCATCGGCCTGTTCACCGGCGGAAAGCTGTCTCGCACCAGCGTTTATCACCAGGCGCTGCTGCTGGCCTTCGTTCCCTTCCACAATGATATCTATCAGGTATCGCTTGAGTAATGTGAAAAAGCCGTCCGCACAGCGGACGGCCTGTCTCTTCGCTTTTATCTAACGGCCGGGAAGCAGCGTCTCTTCCAACCAGGCGCGAAACTCCGGCGCGGCGATTTTAAGGCTGTTCGAACCTCGAGTAATCGTTGCGATCCCCGCACCCAGCTCGCTTTTCAGCTCCCGTTGGCTCATTTCGCCACGCATCAGCTCTTCTATAATCCTGACGCGCGTGCCCAGCGCTTCGCGTTCATCCGGCGTTAACAGCAACGTCAGCAAATCCTGCTGGTTACCCTTGGCAAACGACTTTTCCAACAGGTCGACGAACCCTTGCCATTCCTGCTGGCGCTGTGCCTGTGACATATTATGAACCTCTGCTAGTGAACCACATTGCTAGTACGATAGCATAAATGAGACTGAAAGACAGATTTTTACTCTTCCTTCATCGTCAGTACGCCCTGCTCCACTCTGCGTCGGTCATCACTATGCCCGGCTGGCTCATAAAGCTGCGATAAAACAGATCGTAGGCCAGCACGTTTTTAACGTAGCCCCGCGTTTCATTAAACGGAATGCTCTCTACAAAAGCCACAGCGTTAAGGCGGCCAGCGCTGTTGTTAAGCCAGGCGCTAACCCGATTTGGCCCCGCGTTATAGGCCGCGGCCGCCAGTATGCGGTTCTGGCCGAACGTCTGGTAGGTATGCTCCAAGTAGGTGGTGCCCAACTGAATGTTGGTTTGCGGATCGAACAGCTGACTCACGTTACTGTAGGTGCTTATATCGTTCTGCTTCGCCGTATGCTTCGCGGTCGCGGGCATCAGCTGCATCAACCCTCGAGCGCCTACCGGAGACTGCGCCTGAGGATTCCACGCGCTTTCCTGACGGGCAATCGCCATAGCGAAAGAAACGGATATATCTTTATCGTTGGTTGAAGCCTTAAACAGCGTCGGATAGGCCAGCGGGAAGCGCTCCTGTAAGTGATCCCACAGCTTGGCGACGATGGTGGCCTGAACGCTCAGGTCAGCCCAGCCCTGATCGTAGGCATATCGGGCCAGCGCCTCCTGATCGGGCTTCGGCAGGCTTGAGATCAGATTGCTCCACTCGCTGCGGGCAAGGTTATCCATCCCCCAGTACATCAGCTCCCTCACCCGGTTAACCTCTGGCCGCTGCGTTAGCGCCTTCGTCGGCTTCACCGCCGTTTCCAGCTTCACAACGTAGGGAACGCCAAGACGCTGCGCAGCCACCATGGGATAAAAGCCGCGCTGGGTCATCAGATCTCGCAAAATAGCTTCACCTTCGCTGCGCTTACCGCGCTCTATAAGCGCATCAGCACGCCAATAGCGCCATTCATCCTTCGCCGCGGTATCCGCCGACAGGCGATTAACCCACAGCGAGACGCCCTTTTTATCGCCTTCACTAAGCGCAAGGCGAATGCGCCGCTCAATGAGATCCATGTCCTGACTGCGAGAAATGACGCCATCGCGCCAAACCGCCTGCTGAGCGCTGGCGGAGGTATTCATCAGCCGACCGGCGACGATCTCCTCTAACGCCTGTTTGCTCATCTTTTGCCGCTGGGCGATTTGCGGGATCATCGCCTGCGCCTTGTCGACGTCTTTCCGCGCCGCTCTGGCAAACGCCAGGCGCGTTTCCTCCCGGGTGAAATCAGTCGGGCCAAAATTGCGGGCAAACGCGTCCACCGTCATGGGATCTTTTTGCAGTTTGTTGAGCCCTTCCGCTATCGATTTATAGCTGGCGGGGAGTTTTTTCGTCAATGCGCTTACCAGAGACGTATTATTTTCTCTGCTGGCCAGCCGAATGCGCTCCAGAACGCTTTCCGGCGTTTGCAGGCCCGCACTGCGCCAGGCGTCAAATAGCCCCTCGCAGGAAGAAGGCAGCGATTTTCCACTTAGCCAGATAGCGCCAGCCTCTTTATACGCCTCTTGCTTAGCGCCGGTGGCCCACTTCGCATAGTAAAAGTTACAGCGAGCCGCGGTGGAGGTCGGCGCCTCCGTGGCAAACTGCACGATGCCCTGCCAGTCCTGCCGACGCGCAAGCTCGTTAATAAAGTTGGTTTTCAGATTACGAGAAAGAGGCAGCGTCGGATAGCGCGTAATAAAGCCATTGGCCTGTTTAATCTCAAGCGCCGACAGATCCTGCGTCAGCTGGCGATACTCTAAATAGGGATAGAGCGGATATTCTCTGAGCGTAGGCAGCAGCCGAGCGACTTCATCCATCTGTTGTCCGTCCCAGGCGCTTTTAACCTGCTGATATCGCTCCCGCTGGGCGCTCAGCGAGTCCGCCCATGCGCTCTGCAGCGCCATCGCGGCCACCAGACCTACCGCTACGGAGCCATTTTTCATCAGTTTTTGCCAACTGTCCCTCATTACTACCCTCTCTTTCTTAACCGTTAAACGCGAATCAGTTAGGTCGTGCGTAAACGTATATAGTATAGGCTATCGCATACTCCATGTTTCGCTTTATCTGACGCAGGTTAGAGCGCTTTTTTATCATAGCGTTCAATGCGAAAGGCACTTTTACATTCGCTGCGGTTCCTCTTCTTCTAAGGTGCGCCATAAGTTCGCGGATAAAATAGACTTCCCACCGGGAAGCGCTACAATAGGCGGCAATTCTGTACACCACTATTTTATTGGATACCAATAAGGCTATGGCACAATACGTCTATACCATGCACCGCGTTGGGAAGGTTGTTCCGCCCAAGCGGCATATACTAAAAAACATCTCCTTAAGCTTCTTCCCCGGCGCGAAAATCGGCGTACTCGGCCTTAACGGCGCGGGTAAATCTACGCTGCTGCGCATTATGGCCGGAATCGATACTGACATTGAAGGCGAAGCGCGTCCGCAGCCCGGCATCAAGGTCGGCTATCTGCCGCAAGAGCCGAAGCTTAATCCAGAGCAAACCGTACGCGAGGCGGTTGAAGAAGCGGTCAGCGAAGTGAAAAACGCCCTGACCCGTCTGGACGAAATTTACGCCGCCTACGCCGAGCCGGACGCCGACTTTGACAAGCTGGCCAAGCAGCAGGCCGAGATGGAAGCCATCATTCAGTCGCACGACGGCCACAACCTGGACAACCAGCTGGAGCGCGCCGCCGACGCGCTGCGCCTGCCGCAGTGGGATGCCACTATCGAACACCTTTCCGGCGGTGAGCGCCGCCGCGTCGCGCTGTGCCGCCTGCTGCTGGAAAAGCCGGACATGCTGCTGCTCGACGAACCGACTAACCACCTTGACGCCGAATCCGTCGCTTGGCTGGAGCGATTCCTGCACGACTACGAAGGCACCGTGGTCGCTATTACCCACGACCGCTACTTCCTCGACAACGTCGCCGGCTGGATCCTGGAGCTGGACCGCGGCGAAGGCATTCCGTGGGAAGGCAACTACTCTTCCTGGCTCGAGCAAAAAGACCAGCGTCTTGCGCAGGAAGCTTCAGCTGAAGCCGCCCGCCGTAAGTCTATCGAGAAAGAATTGGAATGGGTCCGCCAAGGCGCTAAAGGCCGTCAGGCCAAGGGCAAGGCCCGCCTTGCCCGCTTTGAAGAACTTAACAGCGTCGAGTATCAAAAGCGTAACGAAACCAGCGAACTGTTTATTCCACCCGGACCTCGCTTAGGCGACAAGGTGCTGGAAGTGCAGAACCTGACTAAGTCCTACGGCGACCGGGTGCTTATCGACAACCTGTCGTTCTCTATTCCCAAAGGCGCTATCGTCGGGATCATCGGCCCCAACGGCGCGGGTAAATCCACGCTGTTTCGCATGATTAACGGCGCCGAACAGCCGGATTCCGGCACCATCACGCTTGGCGATACGGTAAAAATCGCCTCCGTGGACCAGTTCCGCGACGCGATGAACGACAAGAAAACGGTATGGGAAGAGGTTTCCGGCGGTTTGGACATCATGAAGATCGGTAACTTCGAACTTCCAAGCCGGGCCTACGTGGGGCGTTTCAACTTCAAGGGCACCGATCAGGGCAAGCGCGTCGGCGAGCTGTCCGGCGGTGAGCGCGGACGTCTGCACCTGGCCAAGCTGCTGCAAGTGGGCGGCAACATGCTGCTGCTCGACGAACCGACCAACGACCTTGACGTAGAAACGCTGCGCGCGCTGGAAAATGCCCTGCTGGAGTTCCCCGGCTGCGCAATGGTTATCTCGCACGACCGCTGGTTCCTTGACCGCATCGCGACCCACATTCTGGACTACGGCGATGAAGGCAAAGTGGAGTTCTTTGAAGGTAACTTTACCGAATACGAAGAGTGGAAGAAGCGCACTCTGGGCGCTGACGCCCTTGAACCTCACCGCATCAAGTACAAAAGAATGACAAAATAAGAGAAGCCCGCCGCATTTCTTTATTATGCCCCTGCCCGTCAGGGGCATTTTTTCTCCGGCTGTGCCACAATATGACAACAGTTTCCCCACGCCAAGGGCCGTTTATGCCGATAAACATTCTGCTTTTAGGCGCAACCGGACTTATCGGTAGCCATCTGCTGAAAATACTCACCGCCTCTGAAAACGTCGCGAACGTCTATGCGCCGACGCGCCGCCCTCTGCCCAGTACGGACAAGAAGGTCATAAATCCTTGCGGCAGCGATCTCAAAGCGCTTCTCGATGCGCTAGAGGCCCCGGTAAACGTCGCCTTCTGCTGTCTGGGTACTACCCAGAAAACAGCCGGCAGCAGAGCGGCATTTCGTCACGCCGACGTTACGTTACCGGTATATGGCGGCGCTACGGCGCTCAGATTGGGCGCGACTCACTATCTGGCCGTGAGCGCGCTGGGCGCTAACGCTAACTCATGGTTTTTCTACAACCGCACCAAAGGGGAAATGGAACAGCAGCTAATAGCTCAAGACTGGCCCCATTTAACCCTCGCTCGCCCCTCCATGCTGCTTGGCGAGCGCAAAGAACCAAGAACGACCGAGCTGCTGGCCGCTCCGCTGTTTCACTACTTTCCGGGCAAGTGGAAGTCCATTCCGGCAGGCGACGTCGCTAAAGCGCTTTGGCTTCAGGCACGTTCTTCATCGCCGGATGCCCTGACGATAATCGAATCGGACGCCCTGAGGGCCATCGCCGAACGTTGACGCAAAGCCTCGCTCAATAGGTTTCAGCGGGTTATCGAATGCGCGGCCACCAGAGGATGGCTCAAAATCATCTCTATCAGGCGTTCCAGCGCGGAGGTATTGAGCTTACGTTCCGGATACACCAAATACAGCTCGTTGCTTTGCGCCTGCCAGTCTTCCAAAACGGGAACCAGCGTTCCCTGCTCTATCGCTTCCGTCGCTAAAAAGGACGGCAGCAGTGCGATTCCTCCGCCGGAAATAGCGCACTGGCGCGCGTACAGCAGGTTGTCCGTCACGTGGCGAGAGGAGGCCGACCAAAGAAAAACCGACTTTCCTTTTCTCAGCGTACACTCTGACCACGCCCGATGCGTGATGCATCGATGCCGCTCCAACTCTGACGGATGCGCAATCTCCGCCTCGGTCGACAGGTAGCCGGGAGAAGCAACCAGACGGCGGGGATAGTTCCCTAAGAATCGCCCAATCAGGTTCGAGTCTTTCGGCTTTCCGGTTCTGATACCGATATCAAACCCGGCGGCAACCAGATCGGTCACGACATCAGAGACGTAAACCTCAACGGAGACCTCGGGATAGCGAGCTTGAAAATCCACCACAATTGGCGCCAGCAGCGTGACGGCCAACCCGGCCGGCGCAGTGATCCGCACGCGCCCGCTCACGGACGACTTCAGCTCCTCGACGGCCCGTTCGGCCCGTTCTGCAGCCTGCAGCATTTCACGACAGTGGATTAAATAGCGCTCCCCGGCAAACGTCAGGCTAAGCTGCCGAGTCGTCCTCATCAACAGGCGCAGCCCCAGCTGTTGTTCCAGATGGCTAATACGCTGGCTCACGCTGGACTTGGGCAGCCCCACGCGCTTGGCTGCTACCGTAAAACTTCCCGCCTCTACAACAACGGTAAACAGCGCCATATCCTGTAGTTGTTTAAACACAATTGTTCTCATTTAATGAACATTAAGTTCTTATAATAGCATCTTATCACACCCCATCCGGGCGGATAGACTGAGAAACATCGTCATTACGCTAAGGAATTACGCTATGTCCAGATTCGCTATCGCTGTCGATCCTAAAAATCCTCAGCAATTTATTCGCATTGACCAGCCGGAGCTTTCTCCCGGTCCTTTAGACCTGCTGGTTGAAATTAAAGCCATCGCCATGAACCCGGTCGATACCAAAGTCCATGCGGGATTGAAAAAAAATGGGCTGCCTCAGCCGCGCATTCTCGGCTGGGACGCTGCGGGCGTCGTTATCGGCGTCGGTTCACAGGTTCAAAACTTTACCGTGGGGGATGAAGTCTGGTACGCCGGCGACATCACCAAACCGGGCTGCAACGCGACGCATCAGCTGATTGACTCCCGGCTGGTGGCCCGCAAGCCGTCTTCCTTGAGCTGGGCGGAAGCGGCAGCCGTTCCGCTCACGGCGCTCACCGCTTGGGAAGGGCTGTTCGAACATCTGAAAATTCAGGACGCCGGCGCAGACAAAACGCTGCTCATCATCGGCGGTGCGGGCGGCGTTGGTTCACTGGCAATTCCGCTGGCGGCGCTTAAAAGTAAAGTCCGCATCGTGGCGACCGCTTCGCGCCCTGAATCCGCTCAGTGGTGCCTTGAGCGCGGCGCTTCGCTCACGGTCGACTACCGCGACCTGAAGCAAAATCTGCTCAGCCACGGCATTAAGCAGGTGGACTATATTTTCTGCCTGAACGACACCGACGCCTACTGGAACGCCATGGGCGACATCATTGCTCCCTTTGGCCACATTTGCTCTATTGTCGAAAGCCACAAGCCGCTAGAGCAGTCGCTCATTCGCTCTAAGGGCGTCGCGCTACATTGGGAGCTGATGTTCACCCGCAGCATGTACCAGACGCCGGATATGGCGGAGCAGGGACGGATCCTGGAGCGCGTCGCCGCACTGATTGATGAAGGCAAGCTAAAGGGAAGCCTGAGTACGACGCTGCACGGCCTGAGCGTTGACAGCATTACGCAGGCGCACCAAAAGCAGCTTGAAGGGACAACCATCGGCAAGACGGTTATTGTCTATTAAGTTGGGCGCTTCTCTCCGGCCGACTGCGGCCCGAGAGAAGCGAAGCATCGCTCTACAGATCTTCCAAAACGGATAGCGCGTCAGAAAGCTTCTTCACACCGAAAACCTGCATATTGGGAATCGCCTTCTTTGGTGCGTTGGCAAACGGCACGATGGCGCGCTTAAAGCCGTGCTTGGCCGCCTCGATGATTCTTTCCTGCCCGCTGGGGACCGGGCGAATTTCCCCCGCCAGCCCTACTTCGCCAAATACCACCAGATCCTCCGGCAGAGGGCGGTCGCGCAAGCTGGAAACCAGTGACAGCAACAGCGCAAGGTCGGCGCTGGTCTCCATCACCTTTACGCCGCCAACGACGTTGACGAACACGTCCTGATCCGCCATTTGTAGGCCGCCGTGGCGATGCAGCACCGCTAGCAGCAGCGCCAGTCTGTTCTGTTCAAGGCCTACCGCTACCCGCCTTGGGTTCGACAGCATCGAGTGGTCTACCAGCGCCTGGATCTCAACTAGCAGGGGGCGAGAGCCTTCCCACAGCACCATCACCGAACTGCCGGAAGTGATCTCTTCGCCGCGGCTTAAAAAAATGGCCGACGGGTTGTTGATCTCTTTTAGCCCCTGTTCCGTCATGGCGAAGACGCCCAGCTCGTTCACCGCACCGAAACGGTTTTTGTGGCTGCGCAGCGTTCTGAAGCGGGAATCGGCGTCGCCGTCCAACAGTACGGAGCAGTCGATGCAGTGTTCCAAAACCTTGGGGCCGGCCAAAGAGCCGTCTTTAGTCACGTGCCCTACCATAATGATGGCTACGCCCTTGGTTTTGGCAAAACGCGTCAAATAGGCCGCCGTTTCCCGCACTTGTGCAACGCTGCCGGGAGAGGACTGCACGTCGGCCATGTGCATGACCTGTATGGAGTCGATGACCATGATCTTAGGCTGCTCTTGCTCGGCAATCAGGCAAATCTGCTCAATGCTGGTTTCAGACAGCATTTGAAGGTGCTCGGTGGGAAGCCCCAGGCGATGCGCCCTCATGGCAACCTGCTGTAGCGACTCTTCGCCGGTAACGTACAGCGTTTTCATCTGCCCGGCCAGTTTGCACATGGTCTGCAACAGCAGCGTACTTTTACCCGCGCCGGGATTGCCGCCGATAAGGATCGCGCTGCCCGGCACTACGCCGCCGCCGAGAACGCGGTCAAACTCCTTAAAGCCGGTAGAAAAACGAGGAAGCGCCTCCAGACTTATCTCTGACAGCTTCTGAACCTTAGAAACGCCGGAATCTCCCGCATAGCCCGAGAAGCGGTCAAGTCGGGCCGACGCGGCGGCGGCCAGGCGGATCTCGGTAATGCTGTTCCAGGCCTGACAGGCGCTGCACTGCCCCTGCCAGCGCGGATAGTCCGCTCCGCATTCATTACAGACGAACGCGCGTTTAACCGGCTTTGCCATGACGACTCCCCATTAACTCAACGTCTCCTAACGGTGCTGTGTAACAAAAAAGCCAACTCTATTTACCTTCATGGTTTAAGCTGGAGGAAAGAATGCAGAGTACCCCAAGCAGGTTCGCCATACGAATCGCCACCTTGGATTTGGAATACACCTTCGGCTTTGCGTGATAGGCAATGCCCAATCCAGCCACCTTGATCATTTTCAGATCGTTCGCGCCGTCGCCGATAGCTACCGTTTGGCTCATGGGAATGGACAACTCTTCCGCCAGTTGTTGAAGCTTTTGCGCTTTAAATTTGGCGTCAACGATAGGCCCTACTACCTTACCGGTCAATTTACCCTGCTTTATACCGAGCTGGTTGGCCGATACGGAAATCAAATCCAGGCGCTCGCGCAGATAGTCGGCAAAGTAGGTAAATCCGCCGGAAACGATAGCAACGTGCCAACCGGCCTCGTGCAGACGCTCAACCAGCGTCGTCAGGCCCGGCATCAGGGGTAAACGCTCCTTTACCGAGTCAAGAATAGCGGCATCCGCATCCTTTAAGGTCGCCACCCTCTGACGCAGGCTGGCGGCGAAGTCCAATTCTCCACGCATTGCCCGCTCGGTAACTTCAGCAACCTGTTCTCCCACGCCGGCCAGACGGGCGATTTCGTCAATACACTCAATCTCAATCGCCGTAGAATCCATGTCCATCACTAAAAGTCCAGGGGAGCGCAATGAGGGTAAATTCCCCATCTGCGCGACGTCCAGCCGATGCTCTTCCGCAATTTTTTTCGCCTTCACTGAAAGCACGCCGGCCAGGCGAACAACCCGGTATTCTTCCACGCTCCAAGCGGACACCACAACCAACGGCTCGTTCAGTCGACGCTGAAACTGGGAAAGCCGCTGCTTGTCCAATCCTTCCCCGTACAATAGCCAACCCGTGTGGCCGGCCCAGTAGTCAAGCGGCATAACCTCATCGCCGCTAAGCGACAGCGGTAGCCCGGGCCAGCAATCAATCTCCGCGGGCAAATCGCTATAGGTCAGACTAATAGGCATATAACAAACTCCTTCAAAAGACGGGGCAAATCGGCTAAATCACTTTTAGCCGGCAAACAGCGTTCAAAACTATCCTAACTAATAGAGTTCTGGCAACATAAAACATCTTCTACATATAGGGTGACGGCATGTCCAAGCGGCTTAAGATAAAATTTCAACTGCATCGGATCGTTATCGTTCTGTTTTGCCTGGCGTTGTTGGCCGCCCTTATGCAAGGAATCACCTATTTCAGCCTAAACGGTCAGGCGACACAAGCAAAACAGGCTCAGGCGCTGGCCAGAACGCTGGCTAAGCAGGTTACGTTCTCTCTTGTTTCTATGATGGATGAACCAACGGAAGAAAGCGATGAGCCGCAGATCCGCGCCATTTTACGGCACGTAACTGAAAATAGCCGCGTACTTGACGCCTCCGTTTATCGCGTCGGCGGCGCGCTTATCGCACAGGAAGGCGAGCAAACCGGCGCTCGCGAACGCTTGGCTATAGATAATAAAGGTTCAGTTAAACCGGAAAATCAGCAGATTGTGGAAATGATTGAGGGTAAAGACGGCCCCTTGGGTTTCGTTCGTCTGACTCTCGATACCCACGTATCTAAAGCAGAGACGGCGGAACAAAAAAAAGCGACCAATATGCTTCGGCTAATGCTCGTGCTGGCGGCAGCCGTTGGCTTTATACTGGCTCGAGCGCTGCTGGCCCGCAGGCTGGAGGATAAATCAACGGCCGCTCCGGCGCATCCCGAAAGCACATCGACAGAAGCGAACAACCCGACGCAGCCGAAAAAGAAGCGCCCCCATAAGAAAAAACCCTATCGCTGACCGGGCCAGAAAAGAGCTAATGAGTTTAAATAGATCTGTTGGGCTATCTGCTCAGGCGGCTCTTCTCTCAGCAGGCAAAGCTGTTCAAAGACCTGCACTATCCGTTCCGGCCGATTAGGCTGCCCCTGAAATCCGGCCAGCGGCATATCTGGCGCATCGGTTTCCAACACAAGCCTTTCCAAAGGGAGCTTAGCGATAGCGCGACGAGTTTTTTGCGCTCGCTCATAGGTAATAACGCCGCCGACGCCGATAAAATAGCCCAGCTTAATAAACGCCTGCGCCTGAGAAAGGCTGCCGGAGAACCCATGAATAACGCCCGTTCTGCTCTGATTTGCTTCACGAAGCAGCTTGGCCAGACGATCATGAGTCCGCCGAGAGTGCAAAATGACGGGAAGATTGAATCGTTCTGCCAGCCTTAGCAGCTCGATAAGCAACTGCTCCTGGCGCGCCAGCTGCGGAGTTTCCATATAGTCGTCCAGCCCAATCTCCCCTACAGCAACAATGCGATGGTTTTTCTCAGAGAGGTATCGTTCCAATTCATCCACATCACTATTTTTGTGGCGGTCTATATAGAGCGGATGCAGGCCCAGTGCGCCATAAACGGAAGAAAAACGCCCGATAAGCCGCGTAATGTCATCGAACCTGTCTCGGGTTACGGCAGGGACAACCAGGCGCTCAACGCCGCTGTGCCCAGCCAGTTGAAGGCTTTCTTCCTCATGCTCCAGAAAAGGGGGAAAATCAAAATGGCAGTGAGTATCTATAAAAGCGGCTTTCACTCGCACTCCTCTGAAAATCAAAGCTGTCTATATCCGATCTGTCGTTGACTATAGCAGAGAGCGAGCTGCAGGCTGGAGGAAATATGTACTTGCGAATAGTAAAGAAAGGTCACGATCGCTAAAAAACGACCGTGAAAGAAAAAATAGATAACCGTTAGTGCCTGACCTTGGTTTCCAGGTCAAGTCGCTCCTGCTCTTTGCCGTAGTCTTCCTGCAACAGGCCAGAAAGCCAGTCGCTGTTTCCAGCAAAGTATTCGTTTTCCATACCGGCAAATTCCGCCCACCATTCTCTAAAGCTGCCTTTCCACTGCTTTAGCCTACCTAGAATAATATCGCTATTCATCATGATGGCCTCCTCTGTTAGTCGGTAGCGGGTAAAGCTGTCGCTTTACCCTATTAATAGCGCTACGGTTTAATTTCTATGTCATTTTTTACGCTTTTCACGCCGTTCACCTCAGCGGCGACGCGTTCTGCCTGAGCACGCTGTTTTTCAGTTTTTACCGTACCGCTTAACAGTACCGTGCCTTCGCTGGTCTGTACCTTAACGGTGCGGGAGGGAACTATGCTGTCAGCCAACAGTTTTGCCTTAACTTCACTGGTAATGGCCGTGTCGTCCACATAAGCCCCAACCGAGCTTCCTTTGCCCTGTTGTACCTGAAGTTTATTACTAACAGATTTCACGCCTTCAACCTGCTTAGCTATGTTCTCTGCCTGAGCGCGCTGCGCCTCACTGCCGACAAAGCCTCTCAACGTTACGGCGCCAGCGCTGGTTTTAACTGAAATATCGGTGGATTGAATGGCCTTATCGTCTAACAGTGCGCTCTTTACCTTCGCTGTAATCGTACTGTCGTCCATAAAGCCGTCGACTTTCTTCATTGACTTGTCAATTTCTGTTCCGGCCTTATCTACCGAGCTTTCAATAGAAGTACCAAGCCCCTTAACCGCATTCTCAGTTTTAGCGGCAACGGTCTCTTCGGCAAGTGCGGCACCGCTGCCAAGCAAAGCAGCCAACACAACGGCCGTAGTGGAGCGAACAAGAAAAGTATTATTCATTGATAACCACCTCTATAGATAAAGTTGTTTAGCAATGTCTGGCGACTCGTCCCTGTTGAATATCATTGCAGTAAAGATCTTTCCGTAAAGTGCATCATGCAAGTGTTGGGCCACATTCATAATTCATTAATTATTCAATAGGTTATTAGAATCACCGTTTCTTATATTTGAGATAGCGTCTCTTATTGACGACATTATGCAAATTAAAAGAAACATTTCGGCAACAAACAAAATAACGTATTGAATTAACTAATAATTAACTGTCACCAATTGGCAACAGCCCACGATGAACACCATTATCCCCATGCAGAAATGCCAGACAGGTACTTTTTAACTATAGGATAAACACGGGTAAAGTGTTGTATAGATCACAAAAAAAACGTCACTGAACTTATAGTTCTTATCGTAACTAATAAGAAAGTATGAAGGGAAAGAAAAAAAAGATAAACGCAAAAAGGCCACTCTTTCGAGTGGCCTCTTCTAATTAAAAGCCTGGCAGTTCCCTACTCTCGCATGGGGAAGCCCCACACTACCATCGGCGCTACGGCGTTTCACTTCTGAGTTCGGCATGGGGTCAGGTGGGACCACCGCGCTATCGCCGCCAGGCATATTCTGTTTTACTCCGCCGCTTTCGTATTCATCATACTTCCGCCACAGAGCTTCAATCCACAAACAAGCTAAATAATTCTTCGTCTCTAAAACGCCTTCGGCGTTGTAAGGTTAAGCCTCACGGTTCATTAGTACTGGTTAGCTCAATACATCGCTGCACTTACACACCCAGCCTATCTACGTCATCGTCTTTAACGTTCCTTTAGGGAGCTCAAAGCTCCAGGGAAGACTCATCTTGGGGCAAGTTTCGCGCTTAGATGCTTTCAGCGCTTATCTTTTCCGCACGTAGCTACCGGGCAATGCAATTGGCATCACAACCCGTACACCAGCGGTGCGTTCACTCCGGTCCTCTCGTACTAGGAGCAACCCCCCTCAATCTTCCAGCGCCCACGGCAGATAGGGACCGAACTGTCTCACGACGTTCTAAACCCAGCTCGCGTACCACTTTAAACGGCGAACAGCCGTACCCTTGGGACCTACTTCAGCCCCAGGATGTGATGAGCCGACATCGAGGTGCCAAACACCGCCGTCGATATGAACTCTTGGGCGGTATCAGCCTGTTATCCCCGGAGTACCTTTTATCCGTTGAGCGATGGCCCTTCCATTCAGAACCACCGGATCACTAAGACCTACTTTCGTACCTGCTCGAGCCGTCACTCTCGCAGTCAAGCTGGCTTATGCCTTTGCACTAACCTCCTGATGTCCGACCAGGATTAGCCAACCTTCGTGCTCCTCCGTTACTCTTTGGGAGGAGACCGCCCCAGTCAAACTACCCACCAGACACTGTCCTCACCCGCGATTCAGCAGGTCGAGTTAGAACATCAAACATTAAAGGGTGGTATTTCAAGGTTGGCTCCATGCAGACTGGCGTCCACACTTCAAAGCCTCCCACCTATCCTACACATCAAGGTTCAATGTTCCGTGTCAAGCTATAGTAAAGGTTCACGGGGTCTTTCCGTCTTGCCGCGGGTACACAGCATCTTCACTGCGAGTTCAATTTCACTGGGTCTCGGGTGGAGACAGCCTGGCCATCATTACGCCATTCGTGCAGGTCGGAACTTACCCGACAAGGAATTTCGCTACCTTAGGACCGTTATAGTTACGGCCGCCGTTTACTGGGGCTTCGATCAAGAGCTTCGCTTGCGCTAACCCCATCAATTAACCTTCCAGCACCGGGCAGGCGTCACACCGTATACGTCCACTTTCGTGTTTGCACAGTGCTGTGTTTTTAATAAACAGTTGCAGCCAGCTGGTATCTTCGACTGGCTTCGGCTCCATGGGCAAGCCACTTCACCTACTGCCAGCGTGCCTTCTCCCGAAGTTACGGCACCATTTTGCCTAGTTCCTTCACCCGAGTTCTCCCAAGCGCCTGAGTATTCTCTACCTGACCACCTGTGTCGGTTTGGGGTACGATTTCGTGTTACCTGATGCTTAGAGGCTTTTCCTGGAAGCAGGGCATCAACCACTTCATCTCCGTAGAGACTCGTCATCACGCCTCAGTGTTAATAGCGGTCCGGATTTACCAAGACCACCCACCTACACGCTTAAACCGGGATAACCGTCACCCGGCCGGCCTAGCCTTCTTCGTCCCCCCTTCGCAGTAACACCAAGTACGGGAATATTAACCCGTTTCCCATCGACTACGCCTTTCGGCCTCGCCTTAGGGGTCGACTCACCCTGCCCCGATTAACGTTGGACAGGAACCCTTGGTCTTCCGGCGAGCGGGCTTTTCACCCGCTTTATCGTTACTTATGTCAGCATTCGCACTTCTGATACCTCCAGCAGACCTCACAGTCCACCTTCGCAGGCTTACAGAACGCTCCCCTACCCAACGAACGTATCCCTAAGCCAACTCGACGTTGTAAAACGCATTGACGTCGCTTCGCTCCGTCAATCGTCAACTCTGCAAAGTTGTCTTGGGTGATACGTTCGCTGCCGCAGCTTCGGTGCATGGTTTAGCCCCGTTACATCTTCCGCGCAGGCCGACTCGACCAGTGAGCTATTACGCTTTCTTTAAATGATGGCTGCTTCTAAGCCAACATCCTGGCTGTCTGTGCCTTCCCACATCGTTTCCCACTTAACCATGACTTTGGGACCTTAGCTGGCGGTCTGGGTTGTTTCCCTCTTCACGACGGACGTTAGCACCCGCCGTGTGTCTCCCGTGATAACATTCTTCGGTATTCGCAGTTTGCATCGAGTTGGTAAGTCGGGATGACCCCCTAGTCGAAACAGTGCTCTACCCCCGAAGATGAGTTCACGAGGCGCTACCTAAATAGCTTTCGGGGAGAACCAGCTATCTCCCGGTTTGATTGGCCTTTCACCCCCAGCCACAGGTCATCCGCTAATTTTTCAACATTAGTCGGTTCGGTCCTCCAGTTAGTGTTACCCAACCTTCAACCTGCCCATGGCTAGATCACCGGGTTTCGGGTCTATACCCTGCAACTAAGACGCCCAGTTAAGACTCGGTTTCCCTGCGGCTCCCCTATTCGGTTAACCTTGCTACAGAATATAAGTCGCTGACCCATTATACAAAAGGTACGCAGTCACCCTGATAAATCAAGGCTCCCACTGCTTGTACGTACACGGTTTCAGGTTCTATTTCACTCCCCTCGCCGGGGTTCTTTTCGCCTTTCCCTCACGGTACTGGTTCACTATCGGTCAGCCAGGAGTATTTAGCCTTGGAGGATGGTCCCCCCATATTCAGACAGGATAACACGTGTCCCGCCCTACTCATCGAACTCACACCAACTGCACTTTCATGTACGGGGCTATCACCCTGTTTCGCGCGACTTTCCAGACGCTTCCATTAATGCCGCTGATGATTCAGGTTCTG